>NZ_CP156688.1:0-2400000 GCF_040616545.1 Akkermansia muciniphila
ATGACGCCGCCATCAGAATTGTCAGCCACGTGGTCCAGGATCACAGGAGCCCTGCAAACAATCATGTCCCCGGAGGTGTATGGATTGTGGTTTCCCAAGTTTTCCCTCCTGGAGGATTCCGGCAAGACGCTGACGCTGGTGTGTGACGATCCCATGGCCGCCCTCTGGGTGGAGAACAGCTACACCCCGGAACTGAAGCAGGCCGCCATGCTGGCCCTGGGCACGGAACGCCAGGTGAAGTTCATCTGCGCGGACGAGGTTGCGTCCATGACGTCTTCCGAAGGCCAGCCGCAAAAACCTTCGTCCCGCACTAAAACGCCCCAGGTCCAGGATTCCCCTGCGGCCCCGGCCAGAAAACCGCGCACCCCGGGGGCACGGGCATCCCTGAATGATTTGTACACGTTCGATTCCTTCGTGGTTTACGAAGACAGCCGCTTTGCCTACAAGGCAGGCCTGTCCATCGCCCAGTCGGAACGCGCCCTGTTCAATCCCCTGTTCCTGTACGGGAAGTCCGGCGTGGGAAAAACGCACCTGCTCCAGGCCATCGGCCATGAGGTGCTTCACCAGGATTCCTCCGCCAATGTGGTGTACGTTACCGGAGAGCAGTTCGCCAACGAGTTTATTGACGCTTCCCGTACCCAGAACGGACAGAGCTTCGCCAAGCTGCGCCGCAAGTACCGGAAGGCGGACGTCCTGCTGGTGGACGACGTGCAGTTTATTTCCGGCAAGGAGAAGACGGTGGAGGAGTTCCTCCATACGTTTGACGAGCTGTTTCACGCCCATAAGACGATCGTGATCTGCGCGGACGCCGCCGCCTGCGATATTTCCAATCTGGATTCCCGCCTGGCCGCCCGTCTGGAATCCGGCCTTACGGTGGAACTGAACCTTCCGGACGACGAAGCGCGCCTGGAAATCCTGCGCAGCAAGCGCGACCGCGCCGGCATGAATGTTTCAGACGAGATTCTGGAGTTCCTGGCCAGCCGCATCCAGAAGAGCGTGCGCCGCCTGGAAGGGGCCCTGCTCCGCGTAGCCACTTTTACGTCCCTCTCCGGGGACATGCCGGACATCGCCAAGATCGAACAGCTTCTGCGCGACATCCTGCGGGAGGAAAACAGCCGCATCCTGACCGTGGATTCCATCCAGAAGCGCGTGGCGGATTTTTATGAGCTCAAGGTGAGCGACCTGACCGGCAAGCGCCGCCCGAACAGCATCGCCTTCCCCCGCCAGATCGCCATGTACCTGAGCCGCCGCCTGACGGAGTGCTCCCTGAAGGACATCGGCCAGGCTTTCGGCGGCCGTGACCACGGCACCGTCATTCACGCCAATAAGCTGGTTGCCTCCCGCATGGAGGAGGATGTGCGCGTGCGGGACATCGTTCTGCGGCTGGAAGAGGATTTGAAGGATTGATTCCCTCCCCCTCCGCATCCATGCCTGCCGTGCCGGAACAGCCCCGGTTCCGTTTCAGCATGCATTGCTTTTCAAGCGGCGGGAATGCCTCCGCGACACAGGGGAGATGCGGGGGAGAATTAGCTTGAGGCCGGAGCGGTTTGGATTAGAATCACCCTGTTCCCATTGATTCCATGATTCACGCCGACCAGCTTTCCAAAGAGTTTGGCCGCTTTCAAGCGGTAAAGAATGCCTCCTTCCAGATTGAAAAGGGGGAGATCGTAGGGTTCCTGGGGCCGAACGGCGCAGGCAAGACCACGACTTTACGCATGCTGACCGGCTACCTGCCACCCACTTCCGGCACCGCCACGATTGCAGGGTTCGACATCGTCAAGAATCCCCTGGAGGCGCGCAAGCACCTGGGCTACCTGCCGGAGCACGTCCCCCTTTACGACGACCAGCGCGTGACGGAGTACCTGAAGTTCCGCGCCAGGCTTAAAGGCATCGGTTCCAAGCAGATCTGGCCTGCCGTCTCCAAGGTCGTGGAGCAGTGCGGTCTGGAACCCGTGCGCCGCAAGATGATCCGCACCCTTTCCAAAGGCTACCGCCAGCGTGTGGGCCTGGCGGACGCCCTGCTGGGCGAGCCGGACCTGCTGATTCTGGACGAACCCACCAACGGACTGGACCCCAACCAGATACGCCAGATACGGGAGTTAATCAAGGGCCTTGCCGCCAACCACACCATTATTCTTTCCACCCACATTCTCAGTGAGGTTGAGATGATCTGCAACAAGGTCATCATTATTGACCAGGGGACGATCAAGGCCGCGGATACTCCCTCCAACCTGACAGCCAACCTCCGCGCCGCCGGCAAGATCACGCTGGAGTTCCGCGGGGACCTGGCCCAGATCACGGAAAAGCTGGAAGCCCTGGAACACGTGAAGAAGGTGATCCACGAAGGCACGGACGCCGACGGCTGGCATACGCTGACCGTACGTGCGGAGGCCGGAACGGATACCCGCGAGAAGGCCGCGCGCCTCCTTGCGGAACAGTGCTGCCCCCTGCGCCATATTTACCGCCACACCCCCACCCTGGAAGAGGTGTTCGTGGAAATGACCCGTAAAGATTAACCGCCCGTTCCCTCCCCATTCACCACCCCTCATTTTTCCTTTTCTCCCCATGTCTCCGGTACTCACCATTTTCAGAAAAGAACTCAGAAGCTACCTGACGACCCCGTACGGCTGGGTCATCCTGGCCTTCGTCATGGCGTTGCAGAGCGTTTCCCTGTCCGGCACGCTGAAGGCGTTCCAACTGGCCCCGCAGAAAGAAGGCATTCTGTTCTTCATCCTGCATTCCCCCATGTTCTGGTTTTACTTCCTGTTCATTTTCCCGCTGCTCACCATGCGCTCCCTGGCGGAGGAGGAGAAGACGGGAACGCTGGAATCCCTGCTGACCACGCCCATCAAGACCTGGCAGGTGGTCCTGGGCAAGTATTTCTCCGCATACGCCTTTTACATCATCCTGTGGCTGCCCATGCTGCTGTACCCCCTGCTGGCGGACTGGTCCAACCTGATCGTGCAGTGGATTTACGGTTATGACGCGGGCATGGTCCTTTCCTACCGCCTGGCGGACTGGGCCGGGGCGTACGCCATCCTGCTCCTGGTGGGCGCCTGGTTCACGGCCATCGGCATTTTCGCCTCATCCCTGACAGGCAGCCAGATTATCTCCGGCATTATCACCATCGGTCTGCTGGTGCTGATTTTCTTCATGGGGCTGATTCCCGTGGTATGGGGGGAATTCCCCGCAGCGGGAATTTTCCACTACATGTCCTGCTCGGAACATCTGGACCGCTTTTCAGCGGGGCTGATTGATACGCGCCCCATCGTGTTTTACCTGACCATGACCGTCCTGACGCTGGCCGTCACCATCCGCATCATTGACCACCGCCGCTGGAAGCATTGATTCCCCCTCCCCTTTCACCCTTTTTTATTTTTATCTATGAGCGAAGCACCAGATAACCACGCCGCGGCCACGGAAGCCCCCCAGCCCCCCGCCCGCAAGGTCAAACGCCCCTGGATGACCTGGATCAAGCTTTTCCTGCTGTTCCTCATCGTCGTGTGCCTGAATTACGTGGGCTGCCATGAGTATTACCGCCGGGACCTGACGGAAGACCAGCGTTACGAGATTTCCCAGCAGAGCATCAACATGCTCAAGTCTCCTGAAATCCAGGACCGCAAGACGCCCGTCAAGGTCACGTTCGCCTTCCTGCGCACCACGCAGAACTACACCCGCATGCGCTCCCTGCTGGAGGAGTATGAACGCTACTCCAACGGAAAGGTGAAGGTGGAGTACGTGGACCCGCTCCGCCAGCCGAACAAGGCCCGGGAGATTGCGAACATTTACGGGATTGAGTTCAAGAAGAACCTGGTCATCATTGACGCCCGGGAAGATACGGAAAAAGCGCTCAAGACGTTTGAAGGCACCCAGGCGGACGCCGCCCACGTGCGCATCCTCCCCGGTGATTCCTTCGTGGTGTACGCTCCCAGCCCGGACGGCAAGAGCATGAAGGCGGTAGCCCTCCAGATTGAAGACATGATGACCGCCGGCATTTACGGGGCGGCCAACGGGGAACCCCGCAAGATGTACATCGCAGCGGACAAGAGCAATTTCAACGAGGCCCTGAGCAACAACCAGGAGGAGAGCATCTTCACCACCCTGGCCAAAATCTGCCGTTCCGTCAACCTTCAGCTCGTCCCCATCCGCATGAGCGGCCTGAAGGAGATTCCGGAGGACGCCGCGGGCTTCATGATCATCGGCTCCAAGTATGACCTGTCCCCGCAGGAGGCGGAGGTGCTGCAACGGTACTGGGCGCGCCCGAACGCCGCCGTGCTCGTGATGCTGGACCCCCTCCAGGATACGCCCAAGCAGCTGTACCGCTTCCTTCGTGAACAAGGTCTGCGCCCGCAGAATGACCGCGTGATGCTCCGCAACAGGAACAACCGCTCCGTATTTGAGATTAACGCCATTTTCGCGCCCTCCCTGAACTGCACGCGCGAGTTCTGGAATTCCAGCACCGGGCTGGAAGGAGAAAGCATTTCCCTTATCCTGGATTCCGATAACGCGGCCATGGAGCAGAAGCGCATCACGCCGTATCCCCTCCTGGTTACGACGGAGGATTATTACGGGGAAACCAAGTACAACCAGTTCCCCGCCAAGTTTGACCCGCGGGAAGACAATCCCGGCCCCCTGATGATCGGAGCGGCCCTCATCCGCGGCAACGCCGGGGACGTGAACCAGAATAAAACCACCGGGCGCCTGGTGCTGCTGGGCAATACGGACCTGCTCCAGCCCAGGCAGATCAAGCCGGAACAACGGGACTTCATGCGCACGCTGGTCGGCTGGATGACGGACCGTGAGGAACTGCGCGGCCTCGGCTCCCGCCATGACCTGACCGTCAAGCTGAACCTGGACCGCAACGCCCTGGGCATTCTGGAACTCCTGACGAACATCGGCCTTCCCCTGCTGGCGCTGCTGATTGCCCTGATTATCTGGAACACGCGCCGCCATTAACTCCACCACGCCCATCACCGGAAGCACATGCGCACATTCCGCTTCATCCTTCTTATCCTCGTCACCCTCGCCGCCATCGGCGCGGCGGTGCTCCTGACCGTTGACGGCAACCTGTCCCGCATCATCGGGCGCACCGCCTTCAGTTCCGGGGAACGGCTTTTCCCCTACACCCGGGAGGAAATGAACGAGGTTTCCTGGATGCGCATCAACTGCGTGGGGGACGTGGCGGAGTTCCGCCGCAGGCCCAACGGCGTGTGGTGGTGTGAAAAACCGTGGGACGACCGCATGGACCCCCGCGCCGCGGCGGCCATCCTCCAGTATACATACTCCACCAGCATCGTGGACGCGCTGCCCCTGCACAAGATTGATTCCGCCTCCCTGAAGGAGTTCGGCGTAAAGACCACGCCCGTCACCATCACCCTGAAGGAGATGAGCGACGACGGCAAGCGCTCCTCCACCGTGGCCCGCTACACGCTGGGTTCCCTCGCGCCCTGGCTGGTGGATGATCCGGAGAACAAGACCACGGATGACACCACGTACATGCAGACGGATTTTTACGGGCGGGATACCCGCATCCTGGTGGGCACCGGCAACATCCTGCCCCTGTTCAAGTCCGGCATCCGCCAGCTCCGGGACCACCGCCCCCTGCTCCTGCACCCGGCCCTGCCCGCCTCCATTGAAATCAATAACCACGGCCAGCGCATCGCCCTGGAACGGAAGGTTCCCGGAGGCCCCTGGAAAATCACCTACCCCCTTTCCCTGGATACGGACCCGGCCATGATGGATGTGCTGCTGGGCACCCTCCAGAAGCTGACCGCCGTACGAGTGTACAATCCGGAGGAAACCAGCGTGCCGGACATGACGAATGACCAGATCACCTCCGTCTCCATCAGGAATTTCACCGGGCGCCGCACGGAAGACGGAAAGTCGCTGGAAAAAGAGGAAAATCCCGTCACACTCCGCATTTACCCCCCTTCCGACAACGGGAGCATGTCCGAACTGGTGAAGGCCACCGTTTCCGACCGCAAGGCCGTGTTTGAACTGGCGCAAACCACAGAGGCCAACAAGGAAGTGCCCGGCGTGCGCAACATTCCGCTGGACCTGGGCCTTCTGCGCTCCAAGCAGCTCACGGACATCGGGGATTACAAAATCACCGGACTTTCCATCCGCAAGAGTTTTCAGGATTACCCCACCATCGCCCGTTTCATTCAGGGAGATGAGAAGAAGGGCATCAAGCCCACCTGGCTGTACACGGCGGAAGGCTCCAGCTACCAGGAGGCCAATCCGGAGCACCTCATCTCTCTCCTGAAAACCGTGAAACTGGGGAAAGTGGCGGGCTTCGCGTCAGACAAGGCCACGGACCTTTCCGTGTACGGACTGGACAATCCCAGGATGACGCTCACCATGTCCCTGCTGCCCAAGCCCGGTGAAGAGCCCCGCGCCCCGGTGACGGTCTTCTTCTCCAAGGGAACGGACGGTTCCTGGTATGGCCGCCAGGCCGGAAAGCCCACCGTCGCCATGCTGGATAATGCGTACATGAAGGACCTGCTGACGGACGCCCTGGCCTGGAAGAAGAAAAAACTGTTCTCTTTCAGCAGGTTTGACCTTAAGGAAATGCACCTGGAACGCATCGGTTCCGGCGGCCCGCTCGTCCTGAAATTCGACCGTCTGGACGATTCCTGGACGGCTTCCAAGGACGGGAAGGATGAAACCCTGAACATCAACCCGAACCGGGCCAACCGCTACCTGGACGAACTGGAAAAGATGGAGGTAAGCACCTGGCTGCCCTATACCGACGCCAGAGCGCACGAGGCGCTGAAGAATCCCGTTTTCCGCCTGAAACTGCTCCTCCAGGTTTACAAGGAGGCAGCTCCCGTCCAGGCCCATGACGGCTCCGGCGAGGTCACCTTCGCCGCGGAACCGGAAATGGAGGAAAAAGTCGTCACGCTGGAAATAGCCCCGGCAGGAGAGGCCGGATACAGCAGGTTTTATTACGGCAGGGTGAATACCTCCCCGAATTACTTTATCCTGAATATGGACGCCGTGCGCCTGCTGGGCGCCAGCCTCTCGGAAGACAATTAACCATTCCTCCCGCATGAGTATTGAGCTGCACACCGTGACCACTTTTCTGGATGGAATCCTCTCCGTGGATTCCATTCCGGACGCCCCCCGCGCCCTGAACGGCCTTCAACTGGAAAACAGCGGCACTGTTTCCAGGGTGGCCGCCGCCGTGGACGGCTCGGAACAGGCCATTCATGCGGCGCTGGACATGGGGGCGGACCTGCTCCTCCTGCACCACGGCATTTTCTGGCAGTCCATGCAGCCCGTTACCGGCATCGCGTACCGGAAGCTGAAAGCCGCCATGAACGGGAACCTGGCGATTTACGCCGCCCATCTTCCGCTGGACGTCCACCCCGTGTACGGCAACAACGCCCTGCTGGCCAAGGCCTGCGGAATCCGGCCATGCTCCAATGAAGGGCTGGACTACCACGGCGTTTCCCTGGGTACGCACGGGGAATTCCCCGGCACGTGCAGGGAACTGGCGCAGCGGCTGGAAGCCGTCCTGGGCGCTCCCGTGCAGGCTTTCTGGGCGGCTCCCCCGGATGCCCCGGCCGGAGACGTTTTCATCTGTTCCGGAGGGGCCGGGGATGACCTGGCCCAGGCCGCGGCCCTTGGCTGCCGGACCTACGTTACCGGGGAAGGCTCCCACTGGAACATCCCCATGGCCCGGGAGCTGGGCATCAACCTGGTCTTCGGCGGCCACTACTTCACGGAGACGTTCGGCGTGAAGGCCCTGGGGCTTCTTCTCAAGGACGTTTACGGACTGGACTGCACGTTCATTGATTTGCCGCCCTCCGCCTACAGCCACTGACCAAACGCTACGGAGCATGAATCTGACCACGGACGATGCCGACGGAAAAATCCGCCTGGACCAATACCTTGCCGCCCACCTTCCGGAACTTTCCCGTTCCAGAATCCAGAGCCTGATCAAAAGCGGGGACGTGCTGGTCAACGGCTCCCCGGCCAAGCCCAAAAGCCCCGTTGGCCGCGGGGATTCCATCACCGTCAGCATTCCGGAGCCGGAACCGGCGGAAGCCCGGCCGCAGGACATCCCGCTGGACATCCTGTATGAGGATGAAGACGTAGTGGTCATCAACAAGGAAAGCGGCATGGTCGTGCATCCCGCAGCCGGCAACCCGGACGGCACCATCGTGAACGCCCTGCTCCATCATTGCGGGGATCTTTCCGGCATCGGCGGCGTGGAACGCCCCGGCATCGTCCACCGCCTGGACAAGGACACGTCCGGCTGCCTGGTCATCGCCAAGAATGACGGCGCCCACCAGTCCCTGACGGCGCAGTTTGCGGCCCGCAGCACGGAAAAACGGTACCTGGCCGTCGTCCAGGGCATTCCCTCCCAGAGTTCCGGCACGGTTTTCACCCACATCGGCCGCCACCCCGTCAACCGCCTGAAAATGGCGGTGGTCAATCCGGGCTCCGGGAAAGCCGCCATTACGGATTACGACCTGCTGTGCGCAGATCCCGCTACGGATTCCTCCCTGGTCCTGTGCACACTGCACACGGGCAGAACGCACCAGATACGCGTGCACATGCTGCACCTGGGCCATCCGCTCATCGGGGACCCCATTTACGCCAAACCCGCCCGGCAGAAGGCAAAACCCGGCAGGCTCATGCTCCACGCGTGGCGCCTGGGCTTCGACCACCCGCGCACGGGAAGGCGCATGGAGTTTGAAGCCCCCATTCCGCCGGAATATACGCCGTGGCTCCAGCTCTTCCCCAACGGGCTCTACGGAGCCATTCCGGAGCCCCGCCCCAAGGAGAAAGAGGGAGAACAAAGCTGAAGCGTTCCTGTTCCAGGGCCAGGAAGAAGCTCCTCCCCGGCTCCCCTATTTTTTCCCAGCCTCCGGCTTGCAATACTTGCGCCAGTCTTTCAGCAGCGTGGCCGGATGCCCCGTAATGATGACCTTGCCCGTACTGTCCACAATGCCCAGCCGCGGAATAGCGCCTCCCGGCTTGTAGCCGGGAATCCCGTTCCCTTTCTTCGGCTTGACGATGGGGAACTTCATCCGCTCCTCCTTGGCCCATGCCTTGGCGGCCTCCTCCGTCTTGTCACAGGAAAACAGCACCAGTTCCACATCATCCGTCTGGCGCACCTTGCGGTAAGTCCGCACCACATGGGGCATTTCCCGGCAGCAGGGGCCGCACCAGCTGGCGGAATAAAGGAAAAGGTAATATTTGGCCTTCGGGTTCGGCCTGTCCTTGGTTAAAAAATCAGCTTTTTCCAGCGCCTTTCCCACAGGAGAAACAGCCGCCTCCGCCCCCTGGGAGGCGGGAACATCCGCACAGGCGGAGAAAATTCCGCCGGCACTGCATCCGGCAAGCGTGAACATGACAGAGCACAGTTTGATAGATTTTTTCATATCATCATCATTATCAATGAATGGAATACCAGTCAAGCAAGATTGTTTGACGGGGTGCATTCCGGAAAGGAGAAGGCTGGGGAGGAAGGGCGGCTTTCAAGGCGCCGGGAAAAAAGCTGAATGGAGGAACGGAAGTTTTCCGCCTGTTTTTCATCTGTTGGGGACCGGGACACCGTCAGACGACTGGACGGCTTCCCGGCCCTGTAAAAAATTCAGCAGCGGTCGGAACGATGGTCCCTTGATCCCCCCGTCTACCTGGCGGGAGCATTCAGATCCACGGCCACCTTCACGGGAATATCCATGGTTTTGACGCCCTTGTTCACCGCCACCACGGCTTTCATTTTAGCGGGCATGTTCTTTACCTGGTACGTATAAGTGCAGGATGGAACGGAACCGAAGCTGAACGAACTTTTGGAGACGTCCATGACATCCAGCTTGCCGCCCTTCGCGTCAGTCAGCGTTATTTCCTCCACATTGAGCGTATCTTTGAATTCCAGCTCCACTTCACCGGAAGCCTTGCCGTGGTCCTTGGCAGCCTTTACGGTGATCTCCATGCCTTCCACCTTGAATTTGGCACCCTTCCGCGCGTCAAATTCCTGGCCGGGCAAAGTCACGGTTCCCTCGGAGACCTTCATTTTAACCACTCCGGCCAGCTTCAGGGGAAACACGGGTCTCTGTTCCAGCCCCAGGGAATGCTTGGCAAATGCTCCGGAATCAGCAATGCGGGTAAAGAAATTGTCGAATTTGGCTTTTGTCCTGACGCCGCGGGCATCCGTAACTTCAAGCTGCGAATCCTCACCGCCGCTAACGAATTTACAGCCCTTGGGGGCAACAAACCCCAGCACCACCTCCACGGCTTTATTATTTTTATTGAACATGTCATCCACACCGTCAGGATCAGGAAAGGACACGGAGACGCCGGAGACATAAACGTTCACGGGCTCCGCCTCCTGGGCACGGGCCACATGGGAAACGGCGCACGCACAGCACGCCACGGCAGTCAGTAACAACGGTTTTTTCATCATGTTGAGTAGGAATGAACTTACCTTGCATCTTCCGTGCATGCAAGAAGAATCCGCCATGGCGGCAACGCCCCTTTAATCTTGATTTGCCCCCCCGGAACCGCTACCCTGACGCGGCCTTAAACATTCAGCTTTCACAGAGACATGGAGAACACCAACCACGGAGAGGAAACCTCTCCGGACATTCCCCCCCGGCAGCAGAAAAGCGGAAATCCGGATGAACAGACCATCGCCCTGACGAAGGCGCGCCTGGCCATTGACGAGGTGGACGCCCAGATCGTGGAGCTGCTGAAACGCCGCGCCCGCTGGGTGCATGAAGTCGGGCGCATTAAAAAGGTACATGATTCCCCCATCTTCGTTCCGGAACGGGAAACGGCTCTGCTCAACAAGCTGAACAGCCTGAACGCGGGCGTGCTTCCGGAGGCTTCCCTCCAGGCCATTTACCGTGAAATCATTTCCTGCTCCTTTTTCCTGGAAGGCGGCCTTACCATTGCCTACCTGGGCCCCAAAGGAACCTGGAGCCATCAGGCCGCGCTCAAGCAGTTCGGAAAAAGCTGCAAGCTGATCGCCTGCCAGAGCTTCAAGGATGTATTTGACATGGTTGACCTGGGAAAGGCGCAGTACGGCGTGGTGCCCGTGGAAAATTCCTCGGAAGGGGCCGTCTCCCCCGTCATGGACCTCTTCGCCACTTCCTCCCTGAAAATCTGCGCCCAGATCAACCTGAACATCCGTTATGCCCTGATGGCGGACGTTCCGCGGGAGCACATCCGCATCCTGTATTCTCATCCGCAGGCCCTCGGCCAGACGCGGAACTGGATTCTGCGGCACTTCCCGAACGCGGAAGTCGTGGAAACGTCTTCCACCACCAAGGCCAGCATTCTTGCCAAGGAGAACGCGTCCATGGGCGGCGCCTCCCTGGGGTGCCCCCTGGCCGCAGAACTGTTCGGGCTGAACATTCTGGAAGAGGACATCCAGGACCAGCCCGGCAACACCACCCGCTTTGTCGTCATTGGCCGCCAGGACACGCAGCCCAGCGGCAGGGACCGCACGTCCCTGCTCATCCGCATCCAGCACAAGCCCGGCACCCTGGCGGAAGTCATCAACTGCTTCCAGAGGCATAACAACAACCTCATCCGCATTGAATCCCGCCCCTCCAAGTCCATCAACTGGGAGTACGTGTTTTACATAGACGCCGTGGGCCACATCCAGGAATCCCCCCTCCGGGAGACCCTTCCGGAGCTGGAACAGCACTGCTCCATGCTGAAAATCCTGGGCAGTTACGCGGATACGGACATCGTTTGACCGGTCCGGCCTTTCCTTACCCCCACACCATTCCGAAAGATCATGAATATCGCCACGATTGCCGCCCTGGCCGCAGCCCTGGGGCTTCCCGCTTTCTCCCAGCAGGGCGCCACTAAAATCGTTACTGAGGACGGCCGGCCCGCCCTGGCCCTGGATGAAGCATTCGCAGCCCGGCTGCGCAGCGGAAATACGGCGCCCGATGCGCCCGCCCCGGTTCCCGCGGTATTTTCCGCGCCCGCCCCCGTCCTCCCCCTGCCCGCGGACGCCAACCACGCCGCCGTGAAGGAAACGGCGGAAGAACGCAACCGGCGCATGGAGTGGTGGCGGGACGCCAAATTCGGCATGTTCATCCATTACGGCCTGTACTCCGGGCTGGCGGGGGAATGGAAGGGCAAGCCCGGCGGGTCCGAATGGATTCAGAAGAACGTGGAGGCGGATACGGATTCCTACGCCGCGGAAGCCCTCCCCCTGTTCAAGCCCAGGGAGGGCCTGACGGAAGAATGGGCCCAGCTAGCGCAGGACGCAGGATGCCGCTACGTAGTGCTGACCAGCAAGCACCATGAAGGATTCGGCCTGTTTGACAGCGCCCAGACGGATTACGACGCCAAAAGCGCCATCAACCGGGACATCATCCGGGAGTATGTGGATTCCTGCCGCAAGCGCGGCTTGAAGGCGGGCCTTTACCACTCCGTCATTGACTGGCACCACCCGTCCTATGACAACACCATCTGCCCGGACCTCTGCTACCCCGCCGGACAGGCGGAGATGCTTAAAAAGAAGAACATCCTGCGGGACCACGCCGCCTACCAGAAGTACCTGCACGCGCAGGTCAGGGAGCTCATGACCCGTTACGCGCCCATTGACATCATGTGGTGGGATTACTCCCAGGGAGCCATGGAGGGCGCCAAAGGCTGGAAAGCCCCGGAACTGATGGACATGGTGCGCTCCATCAATCCCGGCGTCATCATGAACAACCGCCTGTACGCCTATTCCGGGTTGAACAGGGACCAGGCCGGCACGCTGGACCTGCGCTGCGGGGATTACATCACCCCGGAACGCTTCATCCCCCGCCGCGGCTATCCCGGCGTGGACTGGGAATCCTGCATGACGGTGAGCGACAAGTGGGGCTACAACCGGTATGACACCAACGTCAAGTCTCCGGAAACCGTCATTGAAAAACTGGTGGAATGCGTCACCAAGGGCGGCAACCTCCTGCTGAACGTGAACCCGATGGCGGACGGCACCATTCCGGAAAAGGTGGCCGCCACCATGCGCGGCGTGGGCCAGTGGCTCAAGATTAACGGAGAGGCCGTGTATGGCACGCGGGCCTTCACGGAACTGGACCAGCCCGCCTCCATCAACCGGAACGGGGACATCTTCGTGTTCCTGACTCCTCCGCCGGACAAGGGCCCGGCCCAGCCACCCAGTGAAGGGACCATGAAGGAACTGACGGAAGGCGCGGAGTACGCCCGCATGCAGCCCCTGGATTCCACCGGGTACGAGGAGGACGAGGGCACGACCATCACCCTGCCCACAGGATATTCCAGAGCCGTTTTGCTGGGGGACAACACCGCCCTTCCCGTCGTCAACGGCACGGTCCTGTTCAAGGCGCACGAACATTCCAAAACGCCTTGTTCCGTCATTAAACTGAGCAAATAGCCCTCTTTTTCACTCATTTTCCTTATGGAGGAAGACCTTTTTTCCCTGGCGTCCGGCAAGCAGGCACCACAGCAGGCGGGGGATGACGCGGCCGCCGGCGCCGGAACGCCGCAGGAAAGCGCCGCTCCCGCCCGGCCGGACCAGGCGGAGGAAGCCGTGCGCCGCCGCGCGGACCATCTGCGTTCCGAGCTGCGCCGCCATAACCGGCTGTATTATGAACAGGCGGAACCGGAGATTTCCGATGCGGAGTATGACGCCCTGTTCCTGGAGCTTGAAAAGCTGGAACAGGCCCATCCTGAACTGGCTGACCCGGATTCACCCACGCGCCGCGTAGGGGGCGCCCCCCTCCAGGGGTTCAACCAGATCAGGCACACGGTCCCCATGCTGTCCATTGACGACATTTTTGAGCAGAGGGACGCTCCCGTTCCGGATGAGGAGCTGGTGGAGTTTTATAACAAGCTGGTCAAGACGCTGAAAACGGAGCATGTGCCCGTCTCCGTGGAACCCAAGATTGACGGGGTGGCGGTGACCATCATGTACCGCGGCGGGCGGCTGGCTTATGCGGCCACGCGCGGGGACGGAGACGTGGGGGATGACGTGACGGCCAATGTCCGCACCATCCGCAGCATTCCGCTCACCCTGCCTGCGGGAGCCCCTCCCGTGCTGGAGGTGCGCGGAGAGGTTTTCATGCCCAATGAGGCTTTTGCCAAACTGAATGACGAGCGGGACGCGGAAGGGCTCCCCGCCTTCGCCAATCCGCGCAACGCCACTGCCGGAACCCTCAAGCAATTGGACTCCCGGCAGGTGGCCGCCCGGCCCCTTGCCTTCCTGGCACACGGGCTGGGCGCGTATGAAGGATCGGAACTGAAGAACGTCAAGGACTTCTGGGACATGCTGCACCGCTGCGGCATTCCCGCCAATGAACCGGTGTATTATACGGATACCCTGGAAGCCACCCGCCAGGCGGTGCGGGATATTGACCAGCTACGCCACACGCTCCCCTACGGCACGGACGGCGCCGTCATTAAAATCAGCTCCATGGCCACGCGGGAAGTTCTGGGCGCCACGGCGCGCGCGCCCCGCTGGTCCGCCGCATACAAATTCCCCCCGGAACAGAAGGAGACTCCCCTGCTGGACATCACCGTGCAGGTGGGACGCACCGGCACCCTGACGCCCGTGGCGGAACTCAAGCCCGTGCTGCTTTCCGGCTCCACCGTATCCCGGGCCACCCTCCACAACCAGGATGAAATCGACCGGAAGGACGTCCGCATCGGCGACACCGTGCTGGTGGAAAAGGCAGGAGAAATCATCCCCGCCGTCCTGAAAGTGATCCTTTCCAAACGCCCGGCGGACGCCAGGCCCTACAGCATCCTGGAAGCCACCGGAGGTCTCTGCCCCGCCTGCGGCAACCCCATTATGAAGGAGGAGGGGAAAGTGGCCTGGCGGTGCACCAACTTCACGTGCCCCGCCCAGGCCGTATCAGGCATCACCCATTTCTGCTCCCGCGCCGCCCTTGACGTGGAAAGCATCGGCTCTTCCGTGGCGGAAGCATTGAGAAATTCCGGGCTGGCCTCTTCCCCCCTGGACCTTTTCTTCCTGAAACTGGACCAGCTTGCCAACCTGAACCTGGGCACACCGGAGGAACCGCGCCGTTATGGGGAAAAGAATGCCCAGAAAGCGCTGGACGCCCTGCAATACGCCCGGGAGCTTCCCCTGGAACGCTGGCTCGTGGCCTTCGGCATTCCGCTGGTCGGGGAAGTGGTGGCCAAGACTCTGGCGGATACGCATCCGGACCTGGAGCATGTGGCGCATTCCCCGTACCTGCGGGACATCATACGCCTGGATGAACTGATGGAACAGGCCGCCAAGGCCAACCCCAACACCCGGGAAAACAGGAAGGCGGTGAAGGAAGGCGCGCTTTCCGCGGAGGCGGCGCAGGAACGCTACCGGGAGCTGACGGAGGAAATCGACCGCGTGACCGCTCCCTATCTGGAAACAGGCTATCTGCGCAAAAACACGGGCAAGCTCAGCTACGGCTCGGAAACAGGCGTGGCCGCGGCCAAATCCCTCCAGAGCTTTTTCACCTCCGCAGCGGGGAACCATACGCTGGAAGTCCTGCGCGGGCTGGGCATCAATCCCCAGTCCCAGTCCTACCGGGCCAACCTTCTGGAAGCTCCGACGGGGGCCCTGTCCGGCAAGACCTTCGTCATCACCGGAACGCTGAGCCATCCGCGGGACTACTTTGAAGACCTCATTGCCGCGCACGGGGGGAAGGCCACCGGAGCCATTTCCAAATCCACCTCCTACCTTCTGGCAGGCAGCGGCGGTGGCTCCAAACGGGACAAGGCCGTCAAGCTGGGCGTGCCCGTCATTTCCGAGGAAGATTTCAACAAGCTGATCGCGGATTAAAGTACATCCTCCACCCTTTCCCGTCCCCTGTCCCGCCTGCTTTTTTCCGTGCGCTGCCTGCCGGGAATTTAATTCCGGAATCCTGCAAAAAAGCTTGCTACGGGGCGTCATCTCCCCCCTAATAACCGCGTATGCTGAACCTGCCTAACGCCATTACCCTGACACGGATTGCCCTGGTAGTCGTCTTCACGGCAGCGGTCAGCATAGCGGACCAGCATTCCTGGGGATACCTGGCCGCGCTGGTCACCTTCATCCTGGCGGCCTGCACGGACTGGCTGGACGGGTACCTGGCCCGCCGCCTGAACCAGGTCACCACCTTCGGCAAGCTGATTGACCCCCTGGCGGACAAGATTGCGGTTTCCGCCGCGTTCATTTACCTGACAGGCGTGGGGCTGTGCCCGGTCTGGGTAACTATCCTCATCATCAGCCGGGAATTCCTGGTCACGGGCCTGCGCCAGATCGCTCAGGACCACGGCGTCATCATCCCCGCGGGCACGTCCGGGAAATGGAAAACCGCCTTCCAGCTGGCTTTCTGCATCGCCTCCCTGCTGGCCCTGACCTGGATGCACACGCCGGAATACCTGCCCTCCTTCCTGGACCAGCTTGCGGCGCTCTGCCTGTGGTACGGATCCGGAGCTTCCAATTTCCTGTACCAGTTCACGCTGTGGGGTTCCATCATCCTGACCGTTTATTCCGGAGCCGTTTATTGCGTGGGAGCGCGCAAATTCCTCCAGCGCTGAAATACATCCCTCCGGCTGGCCCGGCGCTCCGCACAAGGTACGGGCTTTTAAAAGAAATCTGCTGACGCTCAAGCTGATATTCAGTTACAGCAAGCTCTTCCGGCGCGTCCTGCCCGCCCGGCCACTTCTTCCTGATTTCCATCAGCCGGGTTCCACCTTTCAACCTCCCTTCCGCGTCCTCCGGAACCGCCGGAAAAGGATTCATGACGTGCGGGACGTTTTTATTTCTCTTGACGTCTGGCCTTCGCCGTGTTTTTATGGCCCTGTTCCCGCCGAATGGTGCTTGGTTGTTGATTTTGATAGTCATTTGCGGTTGGCGGAATACGGGCGTCTCCGTATTGATCCTTTCAGTATCGCTCCTGCGGACTTCTTTTTGTTCCGCGATTGTCGTGATTCCGTCAGTTCATTGCAGCCGAGGCGCATTCACAGACACATCAATAGACATGGTATCCACCACATTCAGGGAGCTTGGCTTGTCGGCTCCCATTCTCCGCCAATTGGAGAAACTGGAGTACAAGACCCCCACCCCCATCCAGGCAGCCTGCATCCCCCTGCTGCTGCAGAACAAGGACCTGATGGGACTGGCGCAGACCGGAACCGGAAAAACGGCCGCGTTCGCCCTGCCCCTCATTCAACAATTTTCAGAACAACCCAGAAAGCCGCTTGCCCGCCAGGTCAGGGCGCTCATCCTGAGCCCCACCCGGGAACTGGCCGCGCAGATTCATGACAACATCTGCGCCTACGCCAAAGGGCTGAACCTGTCCACCGCCGTCATCTTCGGCGGCGTGGGGTACGGCCCCCAGTTCAAGAAGCTGGCCGGCGGCCTGGATATTCTGGTAGCCACGCCCGGCAGGCTGATTGACCATCTGGAACGCCAGACCGTCAGCCTGGGCGGTGTGGAAACCCTGATTCTGGACGAAGCGGACCACATGCTGGACATGGGATTCGCTCCGGCCCTGAAAAAAATCGTCGCCAAAATCCCGAAGAAACGCCATACCCAGATGTTCTCCGCCACGATGCCGGACAACATTCTGCAATTGGCCCAGTCCCTGCTTCAGGAACCGGAAACGGTCATGGTCACCCCCCCGGCCGCCACGGCGGACAGGGTGGAACAGTCCCTCTGCATGGTTGGCTCCCAGGCGGAGAAAAGGCCCCTTACCCTGGACCTGCTGGAACAGCAGGAACAGCCGGGACGCACGCTCATCTTCACCCGGACCAAGCACGGCGCAAACCGCCTGGCCTCCTTCCTGACCGGAAAGGACCACCCGGCCTCCGCCATCCACGGCGACAAAAGCCAGGGCACGCGCGAACGCATGCTGCGGGAATTCCGTTCCGGGGAAACGCCCATTCTCGTCGCCACGGACATCGCCGCCCGCGGCATTGACGTGAAAGACGTGCAGCTCGTCATCAACTACGATCTGCCGGAAGAACCGGAAGTCTATGTGCACCGCATCGGCCGCACGGCACGCGCCGGAGCCGCCGGGCAAGCCATCGCCCTCTGCTCCCCGGATGAAATCAGGAAAGCCAGGGACGTGCACAAGCTGCTGGGACGCCTCCTTCCCGTACACGCGTCCAGCGCCGCCGTACCGTCTGAATTGCAGGCGGTTCCCGGCACGCACAGGGAAAGGCAAAACTCCATGCAGGAAAACCGCTCCGCATCCCGCAGAGGGCCGCGGAAAGGTTACGGAAGGCGGAATACCGCCGGAAGACACGGAAGCCGCATGGGCGCCTGATTTTAATCATTCAAAAAATCTTTTGAACAAAATCAGGGGCTGCGGAGTCTCACTTGCTACAAACGGTTCACCGGACCGTTCCAGTCGGGAAGCTTCAACAGGAGTTTCAATCATGAAAATCGTCTCGTCCATCATCAAGACACTGTGCGTGGGTACCATCGGTTCCCTCGCCTGCCAGGCCGCCATGCAGGCTTACGCGGATGACGTTCCCTCCACCTTCGTGGAAGGTAACTATTCCCCGGAAGTAGCCCGTTACGTGCAGAGCATCGCAGGCGTGGCGCTGGCCTCAGGCATTCATGATTATGACGAAAACGCCACCAGCAGCTACCAGGTTCTGGCTCAGGTCCTCAACAGCGGCAATACAACTGATCTGCCGGAAGACCTGAAACGGGCCATTGAAATGCTGACCAGCTACGTCCCCGACCCGAACGCGACCATTCAGCCGATTCTGACCAAAAAACAGATTGAGAGGATGGAGCAGATGGCGGACCGTATAGAAAACCTGATGGAGGAGAAGTACGGAGTGGACCTGGAAGACTGCATGAACATCATGAAGCATGCATTAGGCTCGTCCATTCCGGAAATCCTCCGTTCCTGTGACATGGAAGGCACGCAACTGCCTACCACCACCGTTTTCCGCCCCAAGCTGGGCAAGGCGCTTAATGAAGCTTACGCCAGGCTTGCCGCGCCAACACTTCCCGCCGCTGAGGTGGCAAAGTAACCGGACCATCTACGGACGACCGGGAAGATGATCCCGATTCTACGGCACGCGGACCCCGTCAAGGTACCCTGAATATGAAGCCGCAAGAAACGGAATGATCTTCCCCGTCGCCAGGAACGGAAACAACACCGCCGCCGGCGACACCACGCAACCCCCTCCGGATGTCCTCCGATGCAGGGCCGATGCTTCGGAACGCGGTGCAGCGATACGCTCACCCCATTTCAATCCCAGGCAACGGCATGCAACATCGGCACAACCGGAGAATGCACCCCACAGGCCCCGTCCTTCCCGCACTGCGGCAGGAATGGGGCCTTTTTCGTGCCCGCGCGTCCTGAAACGCTACTCCTTTTTCCCCCTCCGGCATGGGAAATATCTTCCCCGCATGGGAATATATTTTTTACACCATCCGTGAAAGAAAGATTCTCAAGCCCCGGTATCTATGGCAAACTAAGGATTCAAATCCTTCCCTACATTTACCATCCATGGATAATTCATCATCACGCCGTCGTTTCCTTCAGACCCTGGGCCTCGCTACCGGAGCCCTGGCTGCCGGTCCCTTTGCCAACGCCCAGGAAGTGGCTCCTCTGGCTCCCCGGAAGATCACCGTGCCGGACCCGAACATCATCGGCCCCATGACCACGTGGCCCCCGCGCAAGCCCGGCGCCATCTACATGGGCGGCTTCAAGGCCCCCAAGCTGGACAAGGTCCGCGTAGCCTTCGTCGGCGTGGGTGAACGCGGTTCCATGCACGTGGGCCAGATGGCCGTGATTGAGGGCGCGGAAGTCGTCGCCATCTGTGACGTGTACAAAGACTGGGCGGAACGCAATGCCGCGCTGGTGGAAAAGAAGACGGGCAAGCGCCCCCCCATTTTCACGGACGGCCCGGAAGACTACAAGCGCATGATGAAGGAAATCAAGCCGGACGCCGTCATCGTGTGTCCCAGCTGGGAATGGCACTGCCGCGTCACCTGCGACGTGATGAAAATGGGCGCCCACGCCTTTGTGGAAGTGCCCATGGCCGTCTCCATCAAGGAACTCTGGGAAATCGTGAACACCTCCGAGGAAACCCAAAAGCACTGCATGATGATGGAAAACGTCAACTACGGGCGTGAAGAGCTCATGTACCTGAACATGGTGCGCCAGGGCGTCATCGGCGACCTGCTGTACGGGGAAGCCGCCTACATCCACGAGCTGCGCGGCCAAATGAAGCAGGTGGACCGCGGCACCGGCTCCTGGAGAACCTACCACTACGCCAAGCGCAACGGCAACGTGTACCCCACGCACGGCCTCGGCCCCATCGCCCAGGACATGAGCCTGGCCCGCACGGAAGACTGCTTCGGCAGGCTCGTTTCCTTCTCCAGCCCGGCCCTGGGCCGCGCCGCGTACGCCAAGAAGAATTTCCCGGCAGACCACAAGTGGAACAAGCTGGACTTCGCCTGCGGCGACATGAACACCTCCATCATCAAGACCACCATGGGCCGCACCATCCTGGTGGAATGGGATGAAACCAGCCCGCGCCCGTATTCCCGCCTGAACCTCATTCAGGGCACGCTGGGCACATTGGCCGGCTTCCCGACCCGCGTGGCCGGTGAAAAGCTGGGCAACGGCAATTACCATGAATGGATTGAAGGCGCTGAAAAACTCGCCCCCATTTATGAAAAGTACGATCACCCGCTCTGGAAGCGGGTAGGCCCGCTGGCCCTGAAGATGGGCGGCCACGGCGGCATGGACTTTGTGATGCTCTTCCGCATCATTGAATGCCTCCGCAATGGGGAACCGATGGACCAGAACGTTTATGAAGGCGCCTTCTGGTCCTCCGTCTCCGAGCTTTCCGAATACTCCGTAGCCCAGGGCGGCATCCCGCAGGTGTTCCCGGACTTCACCCGCGGAGACTGGAAAACGACCGCTCCTCTGGGCATCGTCCAGTAAAAAACCCCTTCCCTCCCCGGCCTGGGTCCCCCCGCCCTTACAGCGGGTTTTCAGGCCGGAGAGGATTTCCCGTTCAGAAAACAGGCCGCTGCAAGGCGCGCCTGTTTTTTATTGGCGCGAATAACGGTTGCGCAGGGAGCAAAACCACTGTAACGGCGCGGAGGGATTCCGGATTTCACGGAGGCCGGCCCGAATGTCAGGGGGGAATTCCTCAACTGCCCCTGACAGGCGTACCCGGCGTCAGCGCGTACGTTTTTTCCCTGCCGTTGACGGCCACCCGCACGGATTGCGCCACCGGGGAGGAAAGGCGGAACTGAGTCACCCTGCCGTCCTTCCAGTCTATGTCCACGGTGATGTTGCCGCGGGCTTTCAGCCCGCGCACGCTCCCGTTTTTCCATGCTTCCGGCAGCGCGGGCAGAAGATGCAGACGGCCCGTGTGGGACTGGAGCAGCATCTCGGCAAATCCGGCCACGATGCCCATGGTTCCGTCCACCTGCATGGGCGGATGCGTGGTGAACAGGCTGTCCATCATGCTGTGGCGCATCATGCCCTGAAGCATCTCATACGCCTTGTTTCCGTCCAGAAAACGCGCCCACAGGCTGGCGCGCCACGCCCAGGTCCAGGAGCGCCGTGAATCTCCCGTGGTTCCGCGTGCCAGCAGGGATTTGCGGGCGGCCTCCGCCCATTCCGGCGTTTTTTCCGGGCTGATCTGGCTGCCGGGATAAACGGCAAACAAATGTGAGGTGTGCCTGTGGCGCGGATCCCAGGAAGCCCCCGTCTTGCGCGCGATCATCCATTCCAGCAGCAAGCCTTCCTCCCCCACCCTGGGGCCGGCCAGCAGGTCCCTTTTGGCGGCCAGTTCCTTCCTCCAGGCGGCGTCCACGCCCAGGATTTCCGCGGCCTGTACGGTATCATTAAACAGTTCCCACACGATCTGCTGGTCATGCGCGCAGCCGTCCTCCCTGGGGCCGTGCTCCGGAGACCAGCCCAGGGGGGCCACCAGCGTTCCTTCCTTCACGTCCTTCAAATCGCGCGCGGCCACGTCCGGCGTCACCTTCCTGTCCTCCGTCCGGAAATTGCTTCCGCCCGCGTGCAGGGTTTTCAACTGGCTTTCCCAGAAGCGGCAGATTTCCTTCATCATGGGATAGGCCGTCGTTTTCAGGTATTCCCGGTCCAGCGTGAACAGGTAGCGCTCCCACAGGTGCAGGGCGTACCAGGCGGAAGCCGGCTTGTTCCATTTGAACCCCTGGCCGCCGTAAATATTCTGGGCGGTCCGGGACGTCCAGCCCGGGGCAGGCTTTCCGGCAGCCGTTTTGAACTCTGCCGTCTCCCGGGTGATTTTTCGCGCGGCAGGGGCCATTTCCCGGATGTAATCCACCAGCGGGCCATAGCACTCCGTGAGGCCGGCGGGCAGAACGCCCCAGTAGCACATCTGGATGTTGATATTGTTGTGGTAGTCGGAATCCCACGGCGGAATGAGGCTGTAATTCCACAGGCCCTGAAGGTTGGCGGGCAAATTGCCCGGCTGGGAGGAGGAGATGATCACATAGCGGCCGAAGTTGAACACCAGTTCTTCCAGATCGGGGTCTCCCGGGGCCGTTCCCGCATCCACCGCCCGCCTGTACTTTTTCAGCCGCTCGTTGACGGGGAGTTGCGCCGTGGCGTCTTCCGTCTCCCCCAGGTCCAGGGAAACCCGGTTGTAAAGCCTGCCGTAGGCGGCCTGATGGGCGCTCTTCATCTGCTCCGGGGTGGTCTTGAGCGCACGGGCCAGAACGGTTTCATTCCTTTTGCGGGGCGGCTCCCCCTTCCAGTTCCGGGAAGCGTCCAGCACGTAATCCGTAGCCAGGGAAACCAGCACGCGGCAGGAATCAGCCTGCCGCACGGTGACGGAGCCGCCGTCCGCCGTAACGCTCCCGCCCCTGGGAAGAATGGCAATGCGCGCCTCATAAGCCAGCCCGTTTTTCAGGGAACCCTGCATCAGAATCATTCCCCTCCCCCCTCCGGCCGTGGCCGTGATCCGGTCCTGCGGATGCAATGTCGCCAGGCGGAAGGAGGCCTCCACGGAACGGGGCCTGTCCCCCTGCACCGTCATGGAAATCACCTGGTGCGGGATGCTGGCAAAGTATTCCCTCCGGTAACGGACGCCCCCGGAATTATAGGATACGGAGGCAAGCGCCTCCGCCACATCCAGCATCCTCCTGTAATCCCTGACGCCCTCTGCGGCGGGATACGTTATTTCCAGCGTGCCAAACGGCTGGTAAGAGCCGAATTTAACGGAATCCGGCCCCTTGTCCTTGGCTTCCGCACAGCAAAATCCCCCGGACCACATGCTGATTTCCGTCAGCTCCAGCCGGTCCTTTTCCACGCCCCCGTAAATGAGCGCGCCTATCCTTCCGTTGCCCACCGGGGTGGCGTCCTTCGCCCAGGAATTGTCCCCCGTTCCCTTCTGGGGCCGCTGCTCCTTCCACTCCGCCGGACGGCTGAACCAGAAGCGGGAGGATTTCCAGGCGGCAGGCTCCTCCGCCGCGGCCAGAACGCTTCCATGGAACAGAAAACCAAGAAGAAGAAAAAAGAACGGACGCATAACGGAAAGGTACTACCATATATGCGGAGTCCCTTCAAAGCCATTTTTTCTGCGGCGAACGCCTGTTCCAGATGACGCCAAAAAGAGGAATTCCATGAAATTTTTTCTCTCGGGAGGACCGTATGTAGGCTTGAGGAACGTCTTATGCACATGCATCATCCGCCATTTTCCCCCGGAGCGGAACGCCGTTCCTCCCACACTGCAAATGCTGCCCCGCCATGCTTTCCTACTGCACCAACATCCATCCCGCTGAATCCTGGGCGGAAACCCGGGAAGCCCTCTATACGCACGTTCCCCGCATCAGGCAGGAACTTTCCGCACTGAATTCCCCCCTGAAGGACCGCCCCCTGGGCATCGGCCTGCGCCTGTCCGCCCGGGCAGCCGGGGAACTGCTGGAAACGCCGGATGCCGTGGACGGCCTGAAAGCATGGCTAAATGAACACGGCGCGCGCGTGGAGACCATGAACGGTTTCCCGTACGGGAACTTCCACGGCCAGCGCGTGAAGGAGAACGTTTTCCAGCCGGACTGGACCACGCCGGAACGCTTTGAATACACCTGCAACCTGTTCCGCATTCTGGCCCGCCTCGGGGATGAACGGGCGGACAGGCTGACCGTCAGCACGCTCCCCGCGTCCCACAGCTGGTTCCACGCGGATGAGGATCGCATATTCTCCCGCCTGGACGCCATGAGCGGATTTCTGGACGTGCTGAGCAGGCAGACCGGCCGCCTGATGCAGCTGGGGCTGGAGCCGGAGCCCTTCGGCCATTTTCATGATACGGAGGGGGCCATCCGTTTCTTCAACGGGCTGCGCAACCACTCGCGCCGCCCCGAACTCATTGAACGCCACCTGGGGCTGACGTATGATACCTGCCACTTCGCCATTCTGCGGGAGGAGCCGGAAGCCACTCTTTCCGCCTGGGAGGAGAACAACATCTCCCTCTGCAAGGTTCAATACTCTAATGCGCTGGAATGCCGCATACACGGGGCGGAAGACCTGGAACGCCTGCGCCAGTTTGACGAGGGCGTTTATTTCCACCAGACCAGCATCCGCAACCGGGACCGCACCATGCTTTTTCCCGACCTGCCGAACGCCCTGGCCTACGGCCGTGATTATGCGGAGGAAACGCTCCATTCCCAGTGGCGCATTCATTACCATATCCCCCTGTACGCTTCCCCGGAACCGCCCCTGCACGGCACGGAGGAGTTCATCATCAAGACGCATGACTTTCTCCGCAGCCGCCCGGGCCTGAATCCGCACCTGGAGGTGGAAACCTACACCTGGAGCGTACTGCCGGACCACCTGAAAATTCCGCTGGCCTCCCAGATTGCCCGTGAACTGCACTACGTTGAAACCCTGTAAAGACATGACCCGCCTTCACACACACGCCGCCCTGGCTGCCGGAGGCCTGCTGATAGCTTCCGCCCTTTCCTCCTGCACCCTCCTCCCCTCTTCTTCCCACGGCGGTCCGGAAACGCCGCGGACCCTGGGCGCACGCATGGAAAAGCATGCGAACGTCCTGCAGAAAGACATAGGAGTACGGAACGCCCGAAAGCCCAAGTCCATGGAAGCCGCCGCCAAATACATCGCCGGGAACTTTTCCGACATGGGCTATGCCGTCACCCTCCAGCCCGTAGCCGGAGGCGACGCGAAAAAGGGCACGGCCATTTACAACGTCCTGGTGTACAAGCCCGGCCTGTACTCCAACAACCAGAGCATTGTGGTGGGTGCCAATTACGACTCCGGCGAACAGCTCAACAACGGCAGCGGCACCGCCCTGCTGCTGGAAACGGCCCGGGACCTCAAGGACATCCCCACCAACCACAATATTTATTTTGTCGCGTACGCGAACGGAGCAGGCCCCGCGGGGCGGTCTTCCTCTTCCGGAGCTTACGTGCATGCCAAAGCCCTGAGCGGCAGCATCGGCGCGGCCAACATCCTGGGCATGATCAATCTGGAACCTCAGGAACTGGCCCCCGCCGGGGAGAAAAAACAGCAGGAACCGCCGGCCCCGCAGGAGGCCGTCCTGTTCATGACCACTCCCCGCGGGAAGGAATTCGCGGGCCAGTGCGCCGCCCCTTTCACCAAATCCTGGGAGCAGGCGCCCCCCACGTTCCACCGGGAGCCTTCGGCCATTGCCGGGAATGACCGCCATTACGCGGCCCTGAACATTCCCACGGTCTCCTGCCTGTGCAAATACCCCGTCACGGATTCCCACACGGAAGATTACGTGCGCGCCCTGACGGACATGATTCACCAGGTGGCGGACAATGACACTCCCCAGCCGGAGAAAACCGCCGCGCCGGAGCCGAAAAAATCCTGACGCCGTTTCCCATGCCCTTACCGGGACAGTCTCCTCCTTCTACGGCCGTCCAGCATCAGCACGGGCATGAAGGAAAGCGCCACCAGCGCAATGACCATCGGCATCCAGTTGTCGGAATACCGCTGCATCAGGAAGGAGGTGAGGGAAGGACCAGCCAGCGTGCCGATGGAATAACTCAGCAGCAGAAGCTGGTTCATGGTTACCAGCTCGTCACGGGAGGCGTCTTCACATCCCCAGGCCATCGCGACGGGGTACAGGGAGAAACCCGCCAGCCCCAGCGCGATGAGGGAAGGAGCCATCAGGCCGCCTTTCAGCACCAGCCCCGCGCATGCGGCCACCACCAGCAAAGACTGGCATTTCATGACGAAGGCTCGCCCGTATTTGTCCGCCAGCCTGCCCATGGGCCACTGGCCCAGGATGGCCGCGGCAATCAGCAGGGCCATCCAGTACCCCACGGAGGAATGGTCCATGCCCTGGTGCTTCAGGAACAGGGGCATCAGGCAGTAAATGGTACCCAGCACCACTCCGGAAATCACGCACCCCACCACGCCCAGAAACACGCTGCGGCGTTTCAGCAGCGTCCGTACCTCCACATGGGTGGAAGACAGGGCGCCCGCGGAATCAGATTCCAGGCGGGCAAACAGCAGGGGAATCATGCCCACCGCGGACAGAACGCATACTTCCGTCACCACCAGGGACATGTCACTGGGGAACCAGCCCAGAAGAAGCTGGCCCAGCACCGTTCCCAGATAATAGACCACCAGGTAGGAGGCCAGAAGAATGCCGCGGGTTTTCAGCGTTCCAGCCCTCAGCAGGGCGCTTTCCACCACTACCCAGACCAGGGCGCAGCTTATCCCCGTCAGCATCCGGAGGCCGCTCCAGGCCAGCGCGCCGGGAAACACAAGTAGCAGCAGGGTGGACGCCGCACATAAAACGCACGCGTACTGGTAGCTCCCCTTGAAGCCGGCCTTGCGGATCACTCCGCCGGCCATCAGCGTGCCCGCCAGGTTCCCCAGAAAGAAAAAAGCCCCCACCAGCCCGGCTTCCCAGGTGGCGGCGTCAGACTGTTCCATCCACAGCGGAACTACCGTATTCAGAACAGCAAACGCCACCGTCTGAAAGAGAAGCCCCAGCAGAAGCAGGGCAATGGGCCAGGTAAATGTACGCATCACGATAAAGCGGGGACTATAGCACCAAAGCCGCAGCAGTCAACCGCCTCTTCCGCCGGCAATAAAAACAAGGGAAGCATTCCCTCAATACACCACACAAATTATTGATAATAAATCATCAATAAACTATTTAAAAATATAGTGAACTGTCATATTCCCCTGCGCAGGGAGGCGGGCAGAATCTTCATCTGCTCCCGGTACTTCGCCACCGTACGGCGGGCAATGTTCACCCCCTTTTCCTGAAGCGCGGCGGCCAGCCTGGCGTCACTGAGGGGTCTGGAAGAATCTTCCTCCGCAATCAACCGCCGCATCAGCTCCTGAACCGCGCCGGACGCTACGGCCTCCGCGCCCGCTCCATCCGGGAAAGCGCCCCCCTCCGCCGGAACGCCCGCGCTGAAAAAGGCCCTCAGCTCCTTCATCCCCCACTTGCACAGCAGGTACTTGTCCCGGCATGCCCGGGAAACCGTTGAGACATGCACGCCCATCTCCTCCGCCACCTCCTCCATGCCCATGGCCTTCAGCCGGGACGGGCCGAACCTGAAAAAATCCTCCTGCCGCCGCACAATGGCGCGGGCCAGGCGCAGCACGGTCTCCTGCCTCATGTCCAGGGCGCGCAGCAGCTCCTGTCCCTCCCGGAACGCCTTGCGGAGATACTGCCTGAGCTCCCGGCTTCCGGAGCTCTCCGCCATCAGCTCCATGTACCGTTCATTCATGGACAGGCGCGGCAGGTACTCGGAGGTGAGCACTGCCTCCAGCGTCCCGCCAGGCCCCTCCTCCACAACGACGTCAGGCAGCAAATGGGGGTTGCCGCCGGGAGCATAGGAGCAGCCGGGGTCCGGCGTCAGGCTGCGGATCACTTCCAGCGCCTCCGCCACGGCTTGTGGCTCCACGTCCAGCAGGCGCGCGGCCTCCTCATACTTGTGAGCCGCCAGCTCCCGCCAGCAGCGCTTGACCAGGCGGAAGGCGAGCGAACGCTTCAAGCCGCGCTGCTCAAGCTGGATCAACAGGGAATCCCTCAAATCCGCCGCGCCCACGCCGGGAGGGTCCATCCCCCTCAGTACGGCCAAGGCTTCCTCCATGTCCCGCATGCTGAAGCACTCCCGTTCTTCCAGCTCCTCCGGGGACTCCGTCAGGAAGCCGCGGTCGTCCAGGGCGTCAATCAGCAGGAACAGGGCGTCCCGGGCACGCCCGGTCAGCGCGGAATGCTGCGCCTGGTCCGTCAAATGGGTTTTCAGGGATTCCGGAGCCACCACGGACTCATACATGAAATCGCGGCGGGCGGCGGCCTCCGCGGATGGACGGCCTTCCGGCGTAAACTCGTTCCAGCCGTCTTCCCGCTCATTCCAGGCGTCTCCGTCCGGGCCGTCCTCCAGGGCTTCCGGAGAGGCGTCCGGCAGTTCCTCAAGCATGGGATTGGTCTCCAGCGCGTGGCGGAGAAGCTGCTTCAATTCCAGTGAGGAGGCCTGGAGAATCTGCATCCCGGCCTGCATGGACTGGGAGGCGGCCATCTGGCGCGCCATTCCATGCTGCAGGGATACCTCACTCATACCGTCACAAGCTACACCACCCCCCGGAATCTGGCAAGGGGGAACACCCCGCTGCAAGAGCTGCCAGCGCACGGCAAAGGCGGAAAAAGACCACAACTTTCATGTAACGTTTTTGAAAAACATCCGTATAATAGAACAAATGAAAACGCTGCTCGCACTTGCCTTCTCCCTGCTTACCTCCTTCCCCATGGCGATGGCGGCCGCCATGCCGTCCCCCCTGCTCCCAGTGCCGCGGGAACAGCCCCAATGGTGGAGGCAACAGTATGAACAACAGGTGGAGCAGGTAAAAAACAACCCCTGCGGCGTGCTCTTCCTGGGAGATTCCATCACGGATTATTGGAAAAGAGAAGGAAAGCAGGTATGGGAAAAGGAGTTCAAACCCTACCATCCCTGCAACTTCGGCATCTCCGGGGACCAGACCACCAACCTGATTTACCGCATCACGGACTCCGGCATTCCGGCACGGACGGAACCCAGGCTCTGCATTGTGATGATCGGCACCAACAACACCGGCCATTTCAAGGGAGGAGAAGCTCCGGAAAAAACGGCCATGGGCATTCTGGGCGCCGTGGAGCACCTGCTGGTCAGGTTCCCGGACACCCACGTTCTCCTGCTGGGCATCTTCCCGCGCGGCACGGGGCCCCAGGACAAGCTGCGCCAGCACAATGACAAAATCAATGCCATCCTGGCCCAGTGCAAACTGCCCCGCACCACCTACGCCAATATCAACAAGCGCTTTCTGGACCCCGCAGGCAAGCTCCTGCCCGGCATCAGCAGGGACAACCTGCACTTCACGGAAAAGGGTTATGCCATCTGGGCGGACGCCGTGCTGCCCTACATGAAAAAATACTGCAAGTAATCCTCACCTTTCTTCTTCACCGCATGACGGACGGAAGAAATGTCCCTCTTCCAGCATTCAGCTTATGGAGCCGTAGCGCCGGAAATATCATTGGGGGAAATTTACGGCTCCTGCGGAAACATTTTCAGGCTTTTATGCTTGAGAATTTCACTCCTCAGGATTAAATCATTTTGCCTAATACCCTTTGAAAATGAAATTTATTCTCGTTAGTGTAGCTATCTTCAACGCATTATGTGTATGTTCCGGACTTAGGGAACTGTGTTTTGATGAATGGTTCCACAGCACATTTTCTATTATATTTTCATTCATTGCCGCGGTGTTTTTTACCGTCTCATTCATTTTTTTAAGCAAGAAAACATGCAAGTGATCTAAAATATTGACGGTGAGTAAATTAATGATCAAACAAAATTTTATGTCTCTCAAGGGGAAATTCTAAAAACAGAGAACACCACGAATTTTCCCATTCTCATTATCTTCTTCATGACAATCGCTATTCCGTTGAATTGCTGCACCTGGGCGTAAAAGAAACCGCCAACGCCAACTTAACTGATCCCCCAATCACACAAAGGCCGTTATCCAACAGTTTTTGCATTTGAAAAGAGTGATATTACATAGGCGAATCTCCTGACGAAAAACGGAAAAGTCTCTCTACAACAGACCTCCGCGCATTTGGGCAGTCCCTCATGGGGGGAACGTTCCGGTTCTTCTCTCTCCCATGCCCCCGGAACCTGGAAAAACCGCGTGGAACAAAAAAATTGCTTTTTACCGGGGATGCCCTAGAGTTTTTCTCCGCATGAGCATGCCGCTTGCCGACTTGTTATTCCTGGCCTTCGCCCTGTCCGTAGACGCCTTTGTCGTGGCGTTCTCCTACGGCTTGCTCATCAAGCAAAAACGCTTGGTCAACGGCATCAAGCTTTCCGTGTCCACCGGGGCGGGACAATTCCTGATGCCCGTGCTGGGCTTCCTGCTCACGGGGTCCGTCCACCAGTACATTGCCGCCTGGGACCACTGGCTCGGCTTTGCCGTGTTCACGTTTCTGGGAGTCAACGTCATCCGGGAAGGCTGGAACCACCGCAATGAGGAGGAACACATGCCCCAAGTCACCAGCCTGACGCTGCCCACCCTCCTGGCCGTGGGGATTGCCACCAGCATAGACGCCCTGGTGGCGGGCATCAGCATCTACCTTTCTTCCGCCCAGTGCGGACCCGCCCCCACTCTCCACGCCGTGCTCCTCCCCGCCGCCGTCATCGGCCTCACCACCTTCCTGTGCACGGCGGCAGGCTTCTTCCTGACCCGGCGGCTGCACCGCTTCCCCACGTTCCACCTGGAAGCCGGAGCCGGGCTCATCCTCATCGGCCTGGGCGTTAAAATGCTCTGCGACCACCTGTGCTGAAAAATGCCCCGCGGCGAATGATAAAACCCCCTTTCCGGCATCGTAGTAAGTCGGAAAACAAACTGGCTCCGGCCCCTTTTTTCCGCTATCCTTAAACAAGCTTTTCCACATGAATATTTCACACCTTCTTCTCTGCACCTCCCTGCTCGCCGCGCCCGTCTGCATGGCTCAGGATTTGACGGAACCTGAAACTGAAGCGCCGTCCGCCATCAGCCAGCTTCCGGCCCCCCTGGCGCAGAAAATAGCCGCAGGCGACTTTGCCGGGCTGCAAACGGAACTCCGCTCCTCCCTCCTGAAGGCTGGAGAACAAACCAAATCCGGACAAAAACTGCTTCAGGATAAACAATACCGCCACCTGCTGGACATTCACGAACTCCTGCGCGTCACGGGGCCGGACAACGTAAAGGCCGTTTTCTCCAAAAGCCCGCAGGATGCGGCCTTCATCAAGGCCTTTTTACAGGACCCCGCGTGGGTGGAACTCTACCTGGGAGCGGGCCTGATTCCGGAAAACTCTCCGGAAGGCCTTCAAATCCTTTCCGATATCTGGAAGGCGGACGGCAGAAGCGCGGACTTCCGGGACTACCAGTCCCTCGCCACGGGGCTGGCCTCCGTCTTCTCCACAGGCCCCATGGCGGGAAAGCTGAAAACCAATGCCGCCAGCAGCAACCCGGTGCGCCGCTACCAGATCTTCAAAAAACTGCATCAGGAAAACAAGCTGCATCCCGGCTTCATCAAGCTGCGCCCGTGGGAAATGCGCTTCGTCGTGGGCCACACGTGGGACGACAAATCCTACGAATGGAGCAATGAGCATGTCAACCTCCCCTGGCGGCGGTATACGGACGCCTGCTGGGCCGCTCCCTATACGGGCAACAACTTCTTCGGAGACACCATCCAGGGCCCCCTTTTCTACGTGCCGTGGCGCGACGTCAACACCTCCGCGGAAAACACGCAAGTCATCGGCGGCGTGTGCGGCGGCCTCTCCTACTTCGGCACCATGGCGGCCCAGGCCCACGGCATTCCCGCCTACCCGGTGGGGCAGCCCGGCCACTGCGCCTATGCGGTGCGCGTGAAGCGCGGGGAATGGAAAGGCGGCTTCGGCGGACCGGACGGAGGCATGCACAACCACATCTTCGGCGGGCAGGCCCCCACCTCCTACCTGCTGATGGAAACCGTCTTTGCGGACAACGCCAGGGCGGACCAGGCCTACCTGTGGGCCGCGCAGGCCCGGCTGGACGAAGCCGCAGGCAACAAGGACAAGGCCATCCAGGCCTGGGGGGAAGCTCTGAAACAGACGCCCCTGCACCCGTTCTTCCGGGCGGAGCTCCAGCGCCTGCTGCTGGAAAAGGAAGGCATGCAGCCCATCGACTGGTACGTTTACGCCAAAGACGCCCTCTCCCACTACAAGGGGAACGGCTTTGCCGCGTTCGACATCCTGAAAGACGTGCAGAACAAGTTCCTGATGGACATCCCGTCGGAAGACCGGATCGCCTGGTTCCGGGACCTGCATGAAACCATCGCCACCACACCCACGTCCTGGGCGGTGAAATTCCAGCCCGTGCTGGACTCCCAGTCCGCCTTCCTGACCAACCCGCAGGAAAAGGCGGCCTATCTGGAAACAGTCCTCTCCACCCATCTGAAAACGGGGGACGGCACCAACTTTGGCCAGGCGCTGGAATGGGCCGTTAAAACCTTTGTGGAAAACGGACAGGCGGACGTCTTCTCCAACGCCTTTGCCAAGGTAGCCCAGCAAATGGGAGAAACCGGAACCACCGGAAAAGCCCCCGATCCCAAGAAGCTGAAGGAAGCTTACGGCAAAGCCATCTATGCCACGGAAATGGCCCGCTCCATTCCGGCCTTCCAGACCTTGAGCAAGGCGGCCGCCTCCTTCTCTGACGCCGACACGTCGGCCAACACGGTCAATGCCGCCATCCCCCAGGGCTGGAAGCTGGTGCCCGCGGACGGCATGGTCCGGTGCTCCACCACCTGCCAGTGGGACAGCCCGTGGGACCACATCAACCTGCTGCGCCCCTGCGGCGGCTCCCAGCATACGGACAAGGAAGCTAATCCGAACGTCATTGTGGAACTGAAAAACGGCGTGAACCTGGCCGGACTGGTGGTCACCAAGCGGAACGGCAATGAAGACCGCATGAAGAAAATGGAGGTTTCCACCTCCACGGACGGAGCTACCTGGTTCCCGCTGGCCGCCACGGAAAACATGCCCAAGGAATGGGTCATCACCGCTCCGGAAGGCACCAAGGCCAAGTGGATCAAGGTGGAGGCCAAGAACGCCCAGCCGGAATTCATGCACCTGCGCCACATCCTCGTTTACGAAAAATAACCCCCAGCACCCTTTCCATTAACGCCATGTTTCATCATCTCAATACCATTCCCTGCCTGCTGGCCGCCGCCCTGTTCCTGGGCGCACCCCTCCAGGCGGCCCTTCCGGCCTACAACACCGTCAAGGATGAGGCCAAAACCGTCAACAAATACATGATCGTCGTGTGGGCCGGAACGGACTGGTCCCCCAAGTCAAGGGAAGTCACCCGAGCCGTGGAGCACCTGGCCAAGGACTCCCCGGAACCCGTCCTCTGGTGCATCCAGGACGAACGGGAGGAAATGACGGAAGAGGAAAAGAAACTGCCCAGGCCTCCCGGTGAAATCTGGAATATCCCGGCCATCCAGGTGGTTTCCCCCGCCGGCGGCATGGTCTTCCTGTCGGAAGGCGTTTCCAAGGAAACGCTGCCCGCCGTCATGAAGCAGGCGCTGGAAGCCGTGAAGCAGCAGGAGAAGGCCAATGCCCTGTGGGAAAAGGCGGACGCCTCTTCCGGTGCGGCCGCGGCCCTTCTTTACGGGGAAGGCCTCCAGCAGCTTCCCCCGTACGCGGCCTCCGCCCGGAAGGACATTCTGGAAAAAATCAAGAAGGCGGACCCGGAAGACACCAAGGGCATGCACTTCAAATACACCTTCAAGCACCTGCCCTACATTGAAAAGGTACAGCGGATGGTGGAAGACTCCGGCAAAAACGGCGGGCAGAAAGACTACAAGGCCGCCCATGCCTATGTGGACAGGCAGCTCAAAATCCCCGGCCTGACTCCCCTGCAAAAACAGCAGGTCATGGCGGTCAGATTCTGGCTCTACCGCAATGAGGGGAAAAAGGACCAGGCGCTGAAAACCCTGGCGGACATCGCCAAAATCTCACCCAAGACCCTCATGGGTACAGGCGCGCAGAACTACTACCGCTTCCTGACGGAACCCGTCACCCTGAAGGAGCCGCACTTCACGGGCTATGACCTCCGCCCGGAATTTACGCCCACCCGCGTCAACATCGGCAGCATGCTCAACGGCCCCGGAAACTACAAGATCACCTTCAAGATGAACAGCGGCGGCTGCAATATCCGCAACCCCCGCTTCATGCGGGGCAGCCGCGTGGTCAGTGAACTTCCCAAGGACCAGCAGGACAAAAACGGGCGGGAATTCACCCTGCGCTTCTCCGGCTCGGAAAAGCCGGACCTGGTCTTCGACTGCCAGGGCCAGGGCTGGTTTGAGGCGGACTGCGACATCATCGTGACCAAGGAATCCTGATTCCTTCCGGAAAGCGGCAGACGTACAAAATGCCCCCTATCGGAACCTTCAGCAAGGCAGGATATTCCCACGGGAATTCCTGCCTTCTTCTTCCGGCGGAAAACGGAAGGGAACTGTCCTGTTCAGCTCTTCTTTCCGCCTTCTTGCGCTTCCTCCGCCAGCTTGCGGCGGTATTCCATGCGTTCCCTGATGCGCAGCTCCAGGCCGTTTCCGGTGGGGGTGTAGTAAACGCGGCCTTCCGGCAGGTAGGCCTGGGGGACGTAATGTTCCGGGTAATCATGGGAATACAGGTATTCCAGCCTGGCGGCGTCCGCACCGCCGGCGGCGGCCAGCTTCTTGCGCGTGGGCGTCCGGAGGTGTTCCGGCACCGCCAGCGTTTTTCCGTTGCGCACGTCCTCCATGGCGGCGTTGATGCCCATGTAGGCGGAATTGCTCTTGGGGGCCGTCGCCAGGTACACGGTAGCGTGCGCCAGCGGAATGCGGGCCTCCGGCATGCCGACCATTTCCGCCGCGCGCGCCGCATCCAGCGCCACGCGCAGGGCGTTGGAGTCCGCCAGCCCCACGTCTTCCGACGCGGCGATGACCAGCCTTCTGCCGATGAAGCGGATGTCCTCCCCGGCTTCCAGCATCATGCCCAGCCAGTACAGGGCGGCGTCCGGATCGGAGCCGCGCATGGATTTGATGAAGGCGGAAATCGTGTCGTAGTGGGAGTCCCCCAGGCGGTCGTACTTGATCGCCTTGCGCTGGATGGATTCCTCCGCCACGGAGAGATTCACATGAATAATGCCGTCTTCCCCCGCAGGAGTGGACAGAACGGCCACCTCCAGGGCCGTGATGGCCTTCCGGGCGTCTCCGTCCGCCTTGGCGGCCAGATGGTTCAGCGCTTCCTCCTCCATGTCCACGCGGGAGGCTCCCAGTCCGCGCTCCGCATCCGCCAGGGCGCGTTTCAGCAGGGCGGCCAGTTCCTCCTCCGGCACCGGTTCCAGCGGAAAGACCTGGGAACGGGACAGCAGGGGGGAGTTGATCGCAAAGTAGGGGTTTTCCGTGGTCGCGCCGATGAACCTGACCGTTCCCTTTTCCAGATGGGGGAGCAGGACGTCCTGCTGCGCCTTGTTGAACCGGTGCAGCTCATCCACAAAGAGGACGGTTTTCCGCCCGTGCATGCTCATCCTCATCTGCGCCTGGGCGATTTTTTCCCGGATGTCCGCCACGTTGGATTCCACCCCGTTGAGCATCATGAAGTGGGCGTTCGTCGTCTGGGCGATGACGGCGGCCAGGGTGGTCTTTCCGCAGCCGGGAGGGCCGTAAAAAATCAGGGAGGTGAACCGGTCCGTTTCAATCGCGCGCCTCAGCAGCTTTCCCGGCGCCAGCAGGTGCTTCTGCCCGGCCACTTCATCCAGGGAGCGCGGGCGCATGCGCGCAGCAAGAGGCATGGCGGAGACGTCCGCTCCGGGTTCAAAGCCTCCCCGCGCCTCCGCTTCCTGTAAACTGAACAGATCCATCAAAGGCACTTTACCCGGTCGCAGGAGCGGAGGAAAGGCCAATCCCCGGAATGCGGCAAGTTTCCCGCCCGGGTATGGAGGGGAGTTCCATGTTATCCAAAAACGGACCAGCAGGAGAGCATCAGGACCATGCAGACAGGGGCAAGCACGCTGAACATCAGCCCCGCCACAGCCAGTCCCCTGCGGTTCACCTCCCAATAGCGGAGGGAGGCTATCAGCATCCAGATGGGGAGTATAATCATGTGGATGAGCGCCAGAAGCCCCCAGCCCGCCAGCGCCAGCAAGAAGAGCCAGGGTTCCGAACCGTCCGTGTCATTGGTAGGCATCAGAAAGCCAAAGATGCGGTACACGAGCAGAAAGGAAATGAATGCGGCAAAAGGTATCCATCCCCAGCGGGCTTCCTCCTTCCGGCGGGCCATCACCAGTTCAAGATAGGGATCATCAAGCGCAGATAATTGGTTGGCAGAAGAATTTCTGTAGGGATTCATATCGTTTTTGGTCTCTATTATTAACCCTCCCTCCTGTCAATGATATTCAATGCCGGAGACTGTCCTTTCTGTAGGAAATACCGTTCTCTAACAAACATGAAATATCAACTTGCGCCAATCATCTTCCTGTAACTTCAACGTACTGCCGCATTCCATAAAACATGCTTCATGATGAATGAATTTCCATTTTTTCCGGCGATTCGTTTCCCCCGCTTTTCCCGCTCCGGAAAAAAGCCTTTTGAGTGATTCACTTTACGGCTTCCGGGCATATTTGTCATACACGCGCCGTTTTCCCGGCAAAAAAGGACTGCCTCCGCCGCAGGAGCGGAGACAGTCCCTGAATAATGGTAAACCGGAAATTCCGGAAAGTTACTTGCCCAGGATGCCCTTGAAGTATTCCAGCGTTGTCGCCAGGCCTTCCGGCAGGGTGTGCTTGGGCTGCCATCCGGCGTTGCGGAGCTTGTCCGCGCAGGCGCGGGAATGCTTCACGTCGCCGGCGCGTTCCGGGGCATGGAGCACCTTGGAGGAGGAACCCGCGGCCTTGATGATGTTCTGCGCCAGTTCTTCAATGGTGATCTGGCCGCCGTACCCGGCATTGAACACGCCGGTGACTTCCGGGTGTTCCGCCACGAAGGTGAGGGCTCCCACGATGTCCTTCACGTAAATGAAGTCACGTGTCTGGGTGCCGTCCCCGTACACGGTGATGTCTTCTCCCTTGACGGCTTTTTCAATGAAGATGGGCACCGCGGCGGCATAGGCCCCCTTGGGGTCCTGCCGTGGGCCGAAGACGTTGAAGAAGCGCACGGCGGCCGTGTTGACCCTGCCTTCCGCCCGGAACATGTTGAGGTAGTATTCCCCGTCCAGCTTGGTGATGGCATAGGGGCTCTTGGGTTCCGGGTACATGGTTTCCAGCTTGGGCACCGTGGGGTTGTCCCCATAGATGGCGGCGGAAGACGCCAGCACGATTTTCTTGACTCCGGCGGCGGAAGCTTCCTCCAGCACGTTCAGAAGGCCGTTGACGTTGATGTCAATGCACTCGCCGATCTTGCTCATGGATTCCGGCACGGAGACGAGCGCGGCCATGTGGAAGATGTAGTCCACCCCCTGCACCGCCTGGCGAACCAGCTCCCGGTCGCAGATGGAGCCTTCAATGAAGGTGTGCTTGAGACCGTCCAGGTTCTTGAGGTAGCCCGTGCGCAGGTTGTCCAGCACGCGGATTTCCTCCGCCTTGTCCTGATAGTGTTCCACAATGTGGGAACCGATGAATCCGGCGCCGCCGGTTACGAGAATCTTCATGTGTTTTTTCCGATGTTGGTAGGTATTGATTAGTAGCGGTCCACAACGGCCTTCATTTCATCCATCTGCGCCTCGATGGATTCCACCAGGGCCATCTGCGTGCGGCAGCGGTCCAGGTTGTGTTCCGGGCGGTGGATCTTGAAGTACACGTCGCCGGACAGGTAGTCCGTCAGGAAGCGGATGCCGCATTCCATCGTGAGCAATTTGCCGGAGAACGGCAGCAGGCTCTTTTCCAGAGGCGTCAGGAAGCTTTTGGCGGAGCTCAGGTAACCCTGCACCAGGGCCTCAAACATGAACATGCGCATGGTGACCTTGGAGGTGTCCTTTTCATCTTCCGCGGCGGGGGACGTGGCCGTGCGGATCATGTCCCCGAAGTCATAGATGGCGGAGCCGGGCATCGTGGTGTCCAGGTCAATCACGCAGATGCCCTCCCCGGTCACGTCGTCCAGCATCACGTTGTTCAGCTTGGTATCGTTGTGCGTGCAGCGCAGGGGCAGTTCTCCGGATTTCAGGTAGTCCACCACCAGATGGCAGTCCGCCTCACGGGAAAGGTACCAGTCTATTTCCTTCTGCACTTCCTTCACGCGGCCCAGGGGGTCGGACTGGATGGCTTCTTTCAGAGCCGCCAGGCGGGAGGTGGTGTTGTGGAAATCGGGAATGGTTTCAAACAGGGGTTCGCCGGGAAGGTCTGCCGTCAGCTTCTGGAACTCGCCGAAGGCGCGCGCCGCTTCCTGGCACTGCCTGGTGGTTTCAATCTGGTCGTAAGTGCGTGCGCGTTCAATGAACGGGTACACGCGCCAGCAGTTGCCGTCCGCGTCCAGGGCGTACGGCTTGCCGTCCACGGAGGGAACCAGCGTGAGGGTGCGGCGGTAGGCTTCCGGGCACTGCTCCTCCTTCAGGCGTTTCAGGGCGTGGTCCGTCACGCGCTTCACGTTTTCCATCAGGGGGATGGGCTGCTTGAACACGTTATGGTTCACGCGCTGGAGGATGTAGCGGATGCGCTGCCCCGCCTGGTCCACCCAGATGCAGTAGGTGTCGTTGATGTGGCCGCTGCCGTAGGAGTAACCGTGGACGAAGTCGCCGCGGAGATCGAACAGGGATGATACAGCCTTGAGATCGTGCATGGGAAAAGGGGCTTAGTTGAGCTTTTCAGGGTACACGCCCTGCTTGATGAGTTTGTTGATGCCTTCCACGACCATGGGCTTGTCCCCGGGATAGGTCATCCCGAACCAGGTGGAGGAGGTGGGAAGAACGGCGCAGTCCGCGCGGTCTTCATGAATCAGGGCGTCCACCACGGTGGGAATGAAGCATTCGCTCTTGGGTTCCTGGCCGTGTTCCTTCAGGAAGTCGATGAAACGGTCTTCCGTCAGCTCAATGAAGGAGGGGGAGAAGAGCCAGAAGTTCATGGAAACCAGTTCGCCGGGGTCCACGGGCAGGCGTTCGCCCTTCAGGTTGTTGCCGCGCACCACGCCGTCTTCATCAGCCTGGATTTTCACGAATTCCTCCACGCCGTCCAGCAGGCCTTCCTTGATGGAGCAGATGCCGCGGTTCACGTCCCCGTTGTCGGAGAGGGTGTTCTTCAGCGGATAGCCGATCATGCCGTAATGGGCCTTTGCGGGTTCATCCGTGGTGGTGGTCAGGAACTTGGCGGCCTGCACAAAGGCGTCCGCGCCGTAAAAGTCATCTGCATTCACCACGGCAAAGGGTTCTTTCACCACATTGCGGGCGGCGCGCAGGGCGTGGGCGGTGCCCCAGGGTTTTTCGCGGCCTTCCGGCACGGAAAAGCCTTCTGGCAGGTCGTCCAGGGACTGGAAGGCGTAATCCACCTCAATCTTGCCGGCAAAGCGGCTGCCGACCTTTTCCTTGAAAATGTCTTCAAAGTCACGGCGGATAATGAATACCACCTTTCCGAAACCGGCCCGGATGGCATCATAAACAGAGTAGTCAAGAACGACTTCACCGTTGGGGCCCATCGGGTCAAGTTGCTTGAGACCGCCGTAACGGCTACCCATACCAGCTGCTAAAACAAGAAGTGTAGGCTTCATAATACGCGGGCCATTATGACCAAGCCTCCCCGTTTGGCAACTGGAAAATGCCGGAAAACCGGAGAAATCCGCCCGTTAAAAAACGTAAGAGCACCAAAGGCCCAGCACCACTTTTTTGAAATCATCCCGCCCGTAGCCGCAATACCACCCCAGGAAGGGCTCCACCCGCAGACTGCCGGAAACGGCCCACCGCACGCCCGTGCGCGCCATCAGCTCCTTCAAGCCGTTTCTCCCCAGGTAATCATGGGAAAACCCCAGGGAAACCGTGTTTACCATGGCTACGGATTCGCACAGCAGGGGCTGCCACGTAACGCCCCACTGGGAGTACACCCCCTCCTGCCCGGAGTCATACAGAAAGGAGCCGCTGAACGACCAGGACGGCATGGGATTCCACTTGAGGGACAGGCCGGGCTCCGTTCCGCTTTTCAAGGGGCAGGAATCATACCACTGCCCGTTGACGAACAGGCCGGCCGTGCATTCGTCCGCCAGATAATACTGAAGCTCCCCGTGCAGGGTGGTCTGGCTGAAATTGCGCCCCTGCCAGTTGCGGATGGCAAAGAGTTCCCCGCTCACCGCCCATGAGTCCGACAGGGAGGCCCCGCCGGAAATCTGGCCTTCCACGGAATTGGGGCCCAGCTTCTCCCCGCGGTGGATGTAGTCCGAACGGTAGCCGCCCAGCAATTCTCCCCCCATGCGGATGGGGGAACGGCCGTCCACCTCCGTCAGGGGCGGGGGTCCGTCATACCCCTGTACGGCCTGCACGGCGCAGCACAGGATAATGGGAAACAGCCTCATGAAGGCCTTTTAACACAATCTCCTGCGCCATACCAACGCCAAAACGGTGCATGCACGTTCTCCGGACTTGGCAAAAGGGGAATCTGCCCTTACCCTCTCGCGCATGATTCATTTCACCCTGTTCGGGATACCTGTTTACATCCGCCCCAGCTTCTGGGTGGTGCTGGCCATCTTTGGCGGCGCTCTCAGCATCAACAGTGTGGAAGGCCTCATTTACCCGGCCCTGTTCGTCATTGCCGGCTTCGTCGCCATCCTGTCCCATGAAATGGGGCACGCGCTGGTGGGCCGCAGGCTGGGCGGGGGCCAGCAGACGATCATTCTGGAACTCTTCGGCGGCCTGACGAGCAGCCACGGCATGCAACTGACCCGCGGAGGAAGGGCCCTCATGATTCTGGCGGGCCCCATGATGACCCTGCTGCTGGGCGTCATCAGCCTGTGGATTACCTGGAACATCGTCGCCCCGGTCATGACCGCGCACAACCTGACCTTCTGGGACCTGGCCATCAGCCCCTTCACGGCAGCGGCCATCTCCCCCCAGCTTTACATCCTCTCCTGCCTCATCATGATCGGGGAATGGTGGACCATCCTGAACCTGCTGCCCATCTATCCCCTGGACGGCGGGCAGCTGATCGCCCAGTTCATCCGCTCTCCCAAAAAGGTGTTCATGACCGGGTTCATCACGGCCATCATGATCGGGCTGCTCAGCTTCCAGCTCTTCCACGGCTACTTCATTCCCATCTTCATGGCCCTCTTCGCCTTCAGCAACTACCGGGAATATAAGAACGCCCCTTTTTAATATTCCAAGCTTTCTCCGCGGGTTACGCCCGTTCCATTCAACATACCATCCAATATGTCTCAACAAACTGCAATCACGCCCACCCGCGCCCAGGATTTTCCCGAGTGGTATCAGCAAGTCATCAAGGCCGCCGACATGGCGGAGAATTCCGAGGTGCGCGGCTGCATGGTCATCAAGCCGTGGGGCTACGCCATCTGGGAACTCATTCAGAAGGACCTGGACCAGCGCTTCAAGGACACCGGCCACACGAACGCCTATTTCCCCCTGCTGATTCCGATTTCCTATCTGGAAAAGGAAGCGGAACACGCCGAAGGCTTCGCCACGGAATGCGCCGTAGTCACCCACCACAGGCTGGAAGCACAGAAGGATGAAGCCACCGGCAAGACCCGCATGATTCCCACCGGTGAGCTCACGGAGCCCTTCGTCATCCGCCCCACCTCGGAAACCGTCATCGGCGCGGCCTTCGCCCGCTGGACATCCAGCTACCGCGACCTGCCCCTGAAGGTGAACCAGTGGTGCAACGTGATGCGCTGGGAAATGAGGCCCCGCATCTTCCTGCGCACGGCGGAATTCCTGTGGCAGGAAGGCCACACGGCCCATGAAACCCGCGAGGAAGCCATTGAGGAAACCCTCACCATGCACAAGGTTTACGAGGACTTCCAGAGGGACGTGCTCGCCATCCCGACCATTCCTGGAGAAAAGACGGAAGGGGAACGCTTCCCCGGCGCGGAACAGACCTACACCGTGGAAGCCATGGTGCAGGACCGCAAGGCCATCCAGGCCGGAACCTCCCACTTCCTGGGGCAGAACTTCTCCAAATCCCAGAACATCTGCTTTGCCGGGCGTGACAACACCCAGCAGTTCGCCTGGACGAGCTCCTGGGGCGTCTCTACCCGCATGATCGGGGCGCTCATCATGATGCACTCCGACGACGACGGCCTGGTCTGCCCGCCCCGCGTCGCTCCCCAGCAGGTCGTCATCATCCCCGTTACGCCCAAGGAAGAAAGCCGCCAGGCCATTCTGGACCACTGCGATGAACTGGCGCGCACCCTCCGCTCCAAGACCTTCCATGGCCAGCCGCTCCGCGTGCTGGTGGACAGGCGCGACCTGGGCGGCGGAGCCAAGAAATGGGAATGGGTGAAGAAGGGCGTGCCCGTGCGTCTGGAAATAGGCCCCCGGGACCTGGAAAAAGGCTCCGTATGCGTCCAGCGGCGCGACCAGCCCGTGAATGAAAAATCCTTCGTCCCGGAAACGGAACTGGTGGATACCGTTACGGACATTCTCCAGGACATCCAGGACGCCCTGCTCCAGCGGGCCATCGCCTTCCGGGACGCCCACATCCGCCCCGCCTCCACCCTGCGGGAACTGGAAGAAAACTTCTCCGGAGAAGGCGACGCCGACTGGCTCCAGGTGCCGTGGGACGGTTCGCCGGAAGAGGAAGAGGAGCTCGCCAAACGGCTGCGCATCTCCATCCGCTGCATCCCGCTCGGCGAGCTGGGCCGCGGGGAGCCCGCCCCCTGCATCCTCACCGGCCGCATGACGGAACGCCGCGTCCTCTGGGCCAGAAGCTACTGATCCTCCCATTGACACCCTTTCTTCACGGGACTGTTCCAAGGCAAGGAAAACGCGCCTTTCCGGAACAGTCCCGTTTTTTATGGAAACAGGGAGCCCTTCATAATTTTCCGCATTCTTTCTGTAAAAACCTCTTCATTTCGGACGCCGCCCCCGCCCCGCCGTTATAAGGGATAAATACATGCTCTTCCGGTTCAATATGACCAAGCATAAATAGTTGAAAAGGGTGGAAATTGGTTGAAGAAGGTTGAAAAGCCTTGAAATTACTAAGCTGTTGAGAGAAGACGAAAGGGTCACGAGAGCATTTACACACATAATTCCCTGAGAAAGGGTGAAACCTGAAATTCTGAAAGTGTCATTTGTCCCATGTGGGACACCCTTCCCACTCTCTCTAGGCCGCCCATCCGCGCGGAGCAGCGAGGCGTCCGCGAAGGCTCCGCGGTTAGTTGGCGGGTGCTGCCAACCTGTCCCTGGCGATACGAAACAGATCCAATTCGTATCTGGAACAGGGAGCCGACGCCAATGAAATGGACCGGAACGGCCTCGTCCCCCTGTACCACGCTACCGGCATCAAGGGAAAACCTGAAATTACGAGCCTGCTCATTCAACACGGCGCCCACGTTAACGCCATATGCGGGGGAACGGTTTCCATGCTGGACCACGCCAGGAACCGCCATGACACCGCCCAGGAAAAACTGCTGCTGGAACACGGGGCCAAAACAGCCGCGGAACTGAAAGAGCAGCAGCCAGCCGCCCCTCCCAAGGGCGAACCGGAACGCCCGGAAAAAGCAGCCTCACCTCTTTCCATCCCCCCTCCTTCCCAGAAGCATCAGTTCTCTTTAAGAGGTATGGCAGCGTGTACCTATTCCGGTGAAACATGAATTTTTCTCTAAAAAAATCTTGCCAAATCCGGATAGCCCTATATATTCTCTGCCACACGGACGCCGCAAGGCTCCGGTCATCCAAAGCGGATGTAGCTCAGGGGTAGAGCGCAACCTTGCCAAGGTTGATGTCGTGGGTTCGAATCCCATCATCCGCTCCAACAATTCCTGTAAGAAAACCTACGCAAACCTTGATATTGCTAGGATAATGCATAAAGTTCATGCAAGAAAATTCTATACAGCTTTAGACGTCTTCCTGACTGGGAAATTACTGTCCCTCTAGTGGACAATATTCCAAAGTATGGCTCAGAGGCATCGACATACTACAAAGGGAAGCTGGCAGGAAAGAAGGAAGCGCTTGCGTGAAACGAGAGCTCCTTCCTCATAAATGGATTTCTCCACTCGCCTTTCTTTGTAATCGTAACGGTATTCCGCGTGCTTGTCGGCTTGGCGGTGGTCTCCGCCTGGTTCAGCGCATTGTAGGCAACATCCCATTCCCTTGTAGCTGTCCTGATCTTCGTCTGATTCCCGGCAGCATCATGCTGCGGAACGAATGCCTCCTGCTCTCCCCTCCTCAATAAAAAGATACTGGTTGAGTCCATTGGCTTCATAGCTGGTGGAAGCAGTCGCGCCTTCCCGGGAAGGTTCCCGGTTACCGATGTTGTCATAGCCATAGCTGTACGTCCCTCCACGGCTCATGGCGCCAGACACCAGTTCTCCACGGTCATTGTACGTGTAGTTGTGTATCAGGCCGAGATCGGGGGCATTGAAATAGTCCTGTTGAGACACGCTGATTAATCCAAGTTGATCAATTCCCAAATTATTATTGAAAAACCTGTACATATTCAACGTACTATATTCTTCCATGGGGTCTTTCGTCAGCCACCGCCCGGAGAGGGCATGATAATATCTGTAATTGTAATAGACCAATCCCATTTCGTCATCAGCATACTCGCTTGAGAAGCGGAACGGATTCTGTTCGGCTGCATTACCTTCCATCCTGATTACGCTATCATAAGGCTACTTCATGTTTTTCATTTCAAGTCATTCTTCGGCATCAAAAGTCACATGATAAGAAAACAGGTAAATTACCATTGAGCAAAAAAGAGCCCCGAAACATTTCGAGGCTCTTTATGTATCCTCATGGAAACCTCATTTCATCTGTTATCTATAACGATACATCGGACGTTTTTCAGAAACGGGCAGGCGATATCCCTCAAATTTCAAAGCATCCGTCCCATGACGAATTCTTTTTACATCCAATTCAAGCTCCCGTCCATCTTTCCGGAGTTTCCCTGTTTTCTCAGAAAAGGGAATTTCCATGAAGATGTAGAATCTATCAGAACGTTTTGGATCGTAAGATGACTGATTGATCTTTACCAAATCTTTTGAAGATTCATTAAAATGAAACTCCTTTTTTACAATCTCCGGATCCCTGTACTTTGCCAGCAGAAAAGAAAAAGACGAACTTATAACTAAAGGACGCATCAGGGCAATCACTTGTTGTTCATCCATTCCTTGTTTCAGGCGTTTCGCTCTCTCCCTGATCTCCCGAATACTGTCGGAGGGATAATCCGTCCAAGAATAACGTTTGTAACCAGGTAAATACAAATCATCTATTTTTGGATTAAATTGATCATGAATGATTTCAATATGCTCAACATCGTTTTGTCCGATATTTTTGTGAGTACAGGAAATCAACGTACATAGGAACCCAATACAACAGGCAGAGGGTAACATTCTCATGATTCAAATTTAGTCTTTTTATTGGATTTACAACAGCACCACGATATTTTCAAGGTTCTTGTGACTTTGTTAGAGTTGGCTGGCGGCTCTTTTCCAAGTCCATTGTGGGATGTATCGGCAAGGCAAACTCCTCCTTTACACAGAGGTTCCGCCTCGTCTCCTGCATACGTCCATACAGGAGGTTTTCCCATACCAGGTTTTTTCGATGTATAGTAAGCAGTTCCCTCAAAGGTAGCTGTTCCTTCCGTAGGCCGTTCCTCGTGAGAAAACAGTTTAGCAAATGACCATGTATCTTTCATCGTTCCACTCACATTCCAGCTTTCTTTTTCTGAGGCCGAAAGAGGAACAGATTTAGGATCTTCTTTATCACAGTTTTTAATTTCTCCCTCTATTTTGAATTCCTGATATATTACTCCATCTGGGTTCGTTTTTCCCTTAAGAATCCATTGAATATCCCAGCGGAAGTGTCCACACTCACCCGCTTTCTTTGAGATACTTTTATAGTCTAATTCGGGAGGTCCTTCCACACGAGGAGGCCCGCCGGGCAAAGGCTGTTGTTGAGACACGCTGATTAATCCAAGTTGATCAATTCCCAAATTATTATTGAGAAATCTGTACATATTCAACGTACCATATTCTTCCATGGGGTCTTTTGTCAACCATCGCCCTAAGAGGGCATGATAATATCTGTAATTATAATAGACCAGTCCCCATTCGTCATCGGAATACTCGCTGGAGAAACGGAACGGATTCTGTTCGGCAACATTACCCTCCATCTTGATTATATTACCATAAGGGCCATATTCGTACAAGGTCCTTCTCCCTGCCTGGATTCCAAACAACGCCGTCGTGTTTTTCAACAGGTCATGCGTGTAGTACAGGTCTTCCTGGTAAGTTCCTACTTCATCAAACAGGCTCATGGCAAGAATGCGTGTTGCTGAAGATTCCATCGGGTCCCCCAGGTAGGTCTTGCGCAGGGATAGGTGTTGCCTCCTCTGTCTCGTTAAAGGCAGGAGGCGTCCTGTGAAGAAGGAAAGGCTTCCACGGCATACCCCAAGCCGGAGAAAATCTTCTTCTCCCTCCAAAAGTTCTCCCGGAATCCGAAGAAGCAGGCAATGAATAGGCGTATTCATGGAGAGACAGGGAAACAGCCCCCAATCTACTGCTTCTTTCCCGAAAAATCCATCAGGAAAATGGAAAAACAAAGAGGCTCCCGGATACTCCGGGAGCCTCTTACAATAAAATATGGATTCTTAATAAGGTCTTTGGGCGCTTTTGGAAAAATCATCCAGAAAAACTTGGTCTCCTGATAATATCAGATCACAAAAAAGGGAGAACTCATCAAAACAGGAATTGGGAGTTTTTTACTGATCGACTAACCAACCACTTCTTACCTCAGTGTTTTACTTAAGTCTTATCCAAATCCACGTATATATCGGAAGGTTTTATGTCTTCATCCTGATAGGTTTCGAGATTTTTATCGCGTCTTGCCAACTCCTCCAAAGGTTTCAATTCCAACTTAGCAACAATCTGATCATTTCTTTTTATAATAAGAATTCGATCCTCTATCTTCCAAGTATAGATGACACCTTTGACAGCAGGCAACTTCAGTATAGGTATAATAGTCAGTTCTTCCGTACCTGTTTTTTTCTTAAATCCAAAAACACAAAGATGCTTTCGAGCTCCCGATGTACTTGTTTGAATGTTTGAATAATACCAAATACAACTCCCTTCTACCTGTCCCATAACAGGAAATGGCGTCCACATCTCGGGTGCACAAATTGCCTTTGGCATACAAAACAGGAAAATAAAAGAACAAATTATTTTCATTATTACACAATAAAAATCTATGCCTCCATAAAAACTAATTTTCCATTATTTACTATTTTCATAGGTTAATAATTTTATCAGAGCTTATTTTTCGATGAATAAGCTTAGTGCCTTGTGAAGCAATTTCATCAAACGGAACAAATATTATCCCTCCTGCTTGAGAACTAGACATCAAAGCGCCGAAACAATCAACACCGTAATCATCTCTATCTTTATCGTTATCTATGAATTTCATGATAGTGTTGTGATCCTCACCACTATCTGTTGTAATATGATCACCAATTTTAATCTCTTCCCCAGAATAATATTTTTTAACATTCATAAATTAATATCTGTTTCTAACTTAATTACTTGGTTGCGATAATCCCTCCTCCTCGCGGCCGCCCCTGATAAGGAGGAAACCCGGGATCCTCTTCAACAGTAGTGCGCTTGTCAAAGCACCTGCATCCCGCTCGAACTGGAGATTGATTTACTGTAAATACATGATAATGTTTAGGCCATTTATAATGTTTTTTATTTCCTTTTTCCACATCGTGACATTGTTGGCGCTGTGTTCCGACAGGAGGTTTGCACGGCATACACCTTAATTTATAACCACTCTTATCCATAGCTTTTAAGAAAGCAGCAACAGATGCAAATCCTAACATTCTGGCAACAGCTACAATTTCACCACCAGCTAAACCTTGAATAGCTCCTTCCGATAGAGTATCAATAGTTAATTGTCCCAACCTATCATTCTTAAAAGGAAAAAATAAATATAAGTTTAACCCTACTTCTTCCGAAATGGGATCTCTACTAATCCACCTGCCATCCACAGGATTGAGATAACGATAATTGTAATATACCAATCCCATTTCATCATCAGCATACTCGCTTGAGAAACGGAACGGATTCTGTTCGGCAACATTACCCTCCATCTTGATTACATTACCATAAGGGCCGTATTCGTACAAGCCCCTTCTTCCCACCTGGATTCCAAACAACGCCGTCGTGTTTTTCAACAGGTCATGCGTGTAGTACAGGTCTTCCTGGTAAGTTCCTACTTCATCAAACAGGCTCATGATAAGAATGCGTGTTGCTGAAGATTCCATCGGGTCCCACAGGTAGGTCTTTTGCAGGACAGGTGTTACTTCCTCCGTTGTATCGGTGGCATCCAGCTCCGCAATTTGCAGGTAGTTGCGGTACAGGAAACGTTTACGTGCAACAAGGGTTTCCCCTTCATAAACGGATTTCTCCACACGCCTTCCCAAGTAGTCATAACGGCATTCCACACGCTTGTTACCTTGCGTAAAGCTCACCGCCTGGTTCAAGGCATTGTAGACAACGGACCATTCTCCTGTAGCTGTCCTGATTTTCGTCTGGTTCCCGGCAGCATCATGTTCCGGAACGAACACAGCCTGCTCTCCTTCCCCAATGGAAGTATACTGGTTGAGTTCATTGGTTTCATACGAACTGGGAACAGCCGCGCCTTCCCGGGACATTTCCCGGTTGCCGATATTGTCATAGGCGTAGCTGTAGGTTCCTCCACGGCTCATGGCATCGGCAGTCAGCTCGCCACGGTCATTATACGTGTAGGCGTGTGTCAAATCAGGACTGGGTGTGTTGAAATAATCCTTTTTTGTCACGGAACGTCCCAGGGCGTCATAGGTATAATCAACCTTGGCCGGATAATTCTGACCTCCCGGACGCAGATAATCCACTTTAATAACCAGGTCCCGCTTTTCTTCCCGTGTGTACCATCTCTTCAGCGTATTGGGATAGTTCAGCGTCTCCAGTAGACCATTATTGGCATTGTAGCCATAGGTAAACGGCGTTGCGGCTTCATTGAGGGCAACGGTTGAGAGCCTTCCGGCATCATCGTAACCCAGCGCCGTCTGCTGAACAGTAGCATTGCCGTAGTCCAGGCTGTAACCGCCGTCCCTGCCCAGGCTGTCCTTCCGGTACGTCAAGATGCCCGGCGCCAGTCCCGCCGTTGTTTCCGTCTCCAGTTCATTGTACTGGTTGTAGGAGAATTCCCGGGTTCCGGTATCGTCCGTCACGCGGGTCATCTGCGCCAGATGGTTGTAGGCATAGGCAATGCCAGGAGTTCCGTCACTGAACGTGACGGACGTGTTCACTCCCTTGGGCAAGTCATATCCATAGGTAGTCCTCACTCCACGGGCATCCGTGGTGTTGGCAACCATGTTCAGGATATTGTAAGCCGTATCTTCATGGGTTCCATCCGGATAGGTTTTGCGCATCAGCAGGCCGCCAGCCTTGTGGTAGGTCCAGGTGGTCGTGTCCCCGTCCGTCCGTTCCCTGGGATCGGTCGTAATAGTTTCACCATTTGTCCGGAACGTGCGCATGCTGGTGAGATGGTCGGCATTGTCATAAGAGAAAAAGGCTGGCTGAAGGGCCGTTCCCCATTCTGCAATCTTTCTCCCCCTCATGTCATAGGCATAACAGGAGGAATGCCCCAGAGCGTCCGTGATGACCGTAGGAGAGTCGATCGGTTCCCCATAAGCGTAAGTAGTGGCATTCCCCGCAGCATCCGTTACGCTGACTGTCCGCCCGGCGATGTCCTGGACAGTCGTTGTCACATTACCACGAGCATCCGTGGAGACGAGAACAATGCCTGTTTCCGTGTAGCTGCGGGCAATACTTGTCGTTACTCCAGCATAATCAGTACGGGACACAGTCATACCATCCACAATCAGGGAGCTTTCCGCAGTTTCACAACCCGGGATTTTGTTCTTGCTGATTCGCTTGGCATCTCCGGCATACTCCGTCCAGGAAGCAGTTTCCTGCCCTCTCGGGTCAGTAGAAACCGTCCTGTTTTCCAATGTCGTGGACAGGGAGGAAATCAAGGCCTTTCCCGTAAGGGAATAGGTTGTTCCCCGGCTGTTGTTCATAGTCGTGGTCTTGATCTGGTAGATGCCGTCATCCGCCTGTTCAGCCGCATAGGAATAAATCGTGATGCGGGAATTGGTGGCATCGGGATGATCGTCCAACTTCCATGTTTCCTTCGTTATATTGCCAAAGGCGTCGTATTCCTTCAAGGTTGGAGCCATGGCGGTAGCAGGCGTTCCCGCATCCACCTCCGTCTTGACAAGATGCCCCCGTTCATCATACGTGAACCGGCTGTAATAGAAACTGCCCAGGGCGTTGGCCGTGGCCGTACGGATGACTTCCCCATAGCCGTTGGTGATTTCCCGGAACGTTGCTGCCGGGTCTCCTTCAGCCTGCGCTTCCAGCGTGACTTTCCGGATGCCATCCTCAATGATGTCAATCCTGTGGGACAGTTCCTTCTGGCCCGTCCCTCCCTCATAGAGAAGAGTACCGTCAGGGGCAGTCGTCCGAATCAAGGTTGCTCCATGGGGAAGCGTCGCCGCCGTCGTTAATCCGTCGTCGCTATAAGCATAGGACGTAACCCTTCCCAGTTCATCCGTCTTGGAGCTGACGCGCCCCAGCACGTCATAGGCCGTCCGGCGCACAGTACTCATGGCTCCGATGTCCTTTCTCTCCTCAACCGCACGCCCCAGGGCATCCCTTGTATAGGAGATGATGGTTTCAGGGGCAGTCTCCGTCGCGGAGCGGATCATTTCTACCAACCGCCTTGCGCTGTCATAGCCGTAGCTGGTCAGGATGCCGTCTTCGTCACGCTGCCATAAAACGCGCCCGTCGCACATCAGTTCCCGTTCCGTTATTCGTCCGTTGCCGCGCGTCTTCCTGGTCCAGCGGTTCTGAAGGTCGAACTCGTAGTCGGCGCTGTCCAGCAGCGACCAGGTTCCATCCGTCAGCAGGATGTATTCCTCCGTTCTGACCGTGTTGCCCTCCGCCGAGATGAAGGACACCATTCGGCGGCTCTGCCCCGGTACGGGCGCTCCGCCGATTTGCATTTCCTCCGTCACGGTATAGGCCGCTCCATGCCGGATTGCATGTTCATAGGAATAAACCCTCTGTACGCCGTCAATACCCTGGCGCATCTTGAGGCGTCCCCTGGCATACGGATTGGGCGCGGAGGCCAGCCATGTTTCCGTCACTTCCAGCCGCGTTCCTTCAGCCCCAAGCGCGGTCGTCCTTTCTTCCACGCGCCTGACATCGTTTTCTTCCGTATAGGTATAAAGCGTCTGGCTCAACTGCACGTCCGCCTTGTTCTTTTGCCGAAGTATGGTGGTCACTTCTGCGGGATCGTGATCGTTGAACTTCGCTTCGCAGTAGGTCGTCTTCACTCTCTTTTCCGCAAAGCCTTTATACGGAGTGGAAATGAGAGTCTGGCGGCCCAGACGATCCTGTTCGTACTTGACTTCGGAACCGTCCGGACGCGTTTCTTTCGTCAGAACCCCGTTGGCGGAATATTCATAAGAAGTCGTGCGGGCCATGCCGGAACCGTAGCCTTCCGTTCTGCTCATCAGCAGATTGCCTTGCGGGGTGGATTTGTAGCTCTCCATCAGGCTGGAGACCGCCATTCCTTCTTCCCCCATCCGCACTTCCGTCAGCAGGTTCCATTCCTTTTCGGAGACCTCCGTGCGCGTCCTGACCGTATGAATAGCGGAGTCTCCCGTGCCCTTGCCCAGGCACCATACCTCTCCATTCTTCCACCAGGTTGTGACAAAATCATTCCTTCCGGGCGTTCTTTCCGTCACGCTCGCCTTGTCCCCTTCTTCATTGCGGGCAAAAACAAAGCGCTTGAACGGCTCTCCCGTCACGGCATAAAGCCCCGTCGTCTCATCCTTGGCTCCTACTTGGGAAGGAAGGTACAGGGCCAGCGTATAGCCCGCTTCCGTCACGTCCTGCACGCTGGCAAGACCGTCTGAAATATTGCTTACCTGCCGCAGGGAACCATCTTCCGCATACACCACATCCATGAAGGCATAAAAATCCTCTTTCGTGAGCTGCAGGCCGCTGGATGCCGTAAAACGCACGGGATCTCCCGTTTCCACGGAATAGACCATCTTGCTGCCATTGGCTTCCGCCACTTCAATGTAAACCGGATTGGAAACGACCGGTGTAAAATCTTCTCCCAGCATCCGGGCGCGGTTGGTCAGGCGCGTGTTGTAGCCGATGTTGCCCACACTGCCGTTGTCTTCTTCCCCCTGGGTGATGAAGTAATAGGCCAGCAGGGAACCTTTCCGAACGGCTACCATGCAGTTGTTGCTCAAGCCTTCCGTGGGTTTGAGCAATTTGCTGTGCAGCACATGGCGGAACAACAGGGCGGAGGGGGACCAGAGGCGTTCCGTAAATTCCTCCTCCACGATTTCAATCTGGCTTCCGGGTACGCCGGGCAATCCCCGGAACAGGCCGAAGTTACACTGCCAGTACATGCTTTCCTGGGAGGCATCTGCCGCCACGTTCGTTCCTGCGGAGGAGCCGGACACCGTGGAGCGGGCCAGCCGGGAGGACATGCGGGCGGAGGACGGCGAGGAACTGGGACTGGTTCCCCCGCTAGGGGCGTCCGGGTCCTCACAAACTTCCTTGCCGTCACATCCCTTCTTGCACACCACCGGCTTGTTTTCTGCGGGCACGATGTCGTAGAGCTCCACCTGGACTCCGTTCAGATAGGAGTCGAAGCGCGAGACGTTGCCGGATTCCGGCTTGTAGTCAATGTTGGTGTGGGAAAGGAAGGCCTGGTGCCATCCCGCTTCCAGTTCCACGGTGACAGGATCGGATTCCCGGTATTGTCCCGGATCGGCAATGCTGGCAGTCTGGCCTCCCAGCGTAAAATAACCATAATCGTCCGCGCCGATTTTGATTTCATAGGAGCCTGCGGTTTCAATTTTGATGTAGCCGTCCCAAAGGGTCGTCTTTTCGGGAGCGGGAGCTTCCACATTCAAATGGGGCTGGTCGCCTTTCAGTTGACCTTCCCATTTGTCCAAGGGATATTCCGCTTCAAGTAAAGTAACAGGGGTATTCATGATTTTGATTTAATTTGTTTGATATGATAGTGCAGCCGCCTTTGAAAATGCCCGGAAGGCCGGCGGCTGCCATGGAAATTTCCGGAAAAAATGGGAAGAGAAGAATGACAGGAAAATCTTTCTTCCCCAAGTGACTGATTTTGTAGGAAGGCATCATGATGAATACCTTACATGGCAATAGTTCCTATCTCCTTCTAATGATTCCCGTTCTCTTCCCGGGCGGCAACCATCCGGACACGTGATGCTGATGTACTCCTACTTTGTTATCCAAAAAGGCCTCCCTCCAAAATAAAAGCGTGCGGCTTTCCCATCCCGTCCGGAAAGCGGTAGCCGCCGTTAAGACAGACTCCGGCAGCCCTATCTGCACCATCCCTTCAACGAAAGAGCCTTCCTGATGGTCGTTCAGATAAGGCCGGTGTCGGCATTTCGATACGCCGTCCCAATTCTCAACCCGGAATAAACCAATGAACAATACGACTCAATCAGGGACCTCTCCAACAGGTCCCGCTACAACCAATAACGCTCCGGCGGTAAAATCCGTCCTTCGCATGGGGGTATTTACGCTCGCCATGATTAACGTTTCCGCCATTGTCAGCTTGCGCGGCATGCCTGCGGAAAGCACGTACGGACTCAGTTCCGTCTTTTACTATATTTTTGCAGCGGTCTTTTTCCTGGTGCCCGTCTCCCTGGTGGCCGCGGAACTCACTACCGGATGGCCGCAGAAAGGCGGCGTTTACCGTTGGGTAGGTGAAGCCTTCGGCAAGAAATGGGGGTTCCTGGCCATCTGGCTGCAATGGATTGAGAGCACCATCTGGTTCCCGACCGTACTGACCTTCGCCGCCGTCTCCCTGGCTTTCATGGGACCCGGACAGCGATGGGATGAAGCGCTTGCCGCCAACAAGTGGTATGTGCTCATCGTGGTGCTGTGCGTGTACTGGGCGGCTACCCTGCTCAACCTGCGCGGCATGAAGACTTCCGCAGGCGTCACCAAATGGGGCACCATCATCGGAACCATCATTCCGGGCGCCATCCTGATTCTGCTGGGCCTGAGCTATTGGGCCGGAGGCAACCCGATTCTGCTGGACATGAGCTGGGACAAGCTGATACCGGACATGAGCAATTTCAACAACCTCGTTCTGGCCGCCAGCATCTTCCTGTTCTATGCAGGGATGGAAATGTCCGCCGTACACGTGAAGGACGTGAATGACCCCGGCCGCAACTATCCGCTGGCCATTCTGATTTCCGCCATCATTACGGTACTCATTTTCGTTCTGGGCACGCTGGCCATCGGCTTCATCATTCCCAACTCCCAGATCAACCTGGTGCAGAGCCTGCTGATTTCTTATGACAGTTACTTCAGCTTCTTCGGCCTTGGCTGGATGAACTGGATTCTGGCCCTTGCGCTGGCCGTAGGCGTTCTGGCCCAGGTAACGGCGTGGGTGGGAGGTCCTTCCAAAGGCTTGTACCAGGTAGGCCTGGCCGGCAACCTGCCGCCCGTCATGCAGAAGCGGAACAAGAACAACGTCCAGATGGGCATCCTGCTCATTCAGGGTTGCATCGTCACCCTGCTTTCCATCATGTTCGTGATCATGCCTTCCGTGCAGTCCGCCTACCAGATTATTTCCCAGCTTACCATCATCCTGTACCTCATCATGTACATGCTGATGTTCGCCTCCGGCATTTATCTGCGCTACCGGGAACCGAATACGCCCCGCACCTTCCGCATTCCCGGAGGCAAGACCCTCGGCATGTGGATTGTCGGCGGCCTCGGCTTCCTGGCCAGCCTGGCGGCCTTCCTGGTGAGCTTCATCCCGCCGAACCAGATTACCGTGGGCAGCAATACGATGTACATTATGCTTCTGGTGGTAGGCACCTTCATCTTCGCCGGCATTCCTTTCATCATCCATGCCATGGCCAAGCCCTCCTGGAAGCGGCCTGTGGATCCTGAAGACGCCTTCGAACCCTTCGGATGGGAAAAAACCAATGGAACCCATTCTACAGTAACCCCAATCCATCCCATATCCCATGAGTAACGTCCCTTCCAATGAACAAATACAGACGGCTCTGGACAACGCGTATGCCTACGCCAAAACCGTCCAGGGAGGCAAAAACGCCTCCTACATTCCCGCTCTGGCTCAAGTTCCTTCCGACCTGCTGGCGATTGCCGTGGTCACTGTCAACGGGGACCTGCTGACCGCAGGTTCCGCAGACACGCCCTTTGCCATTGAATCCATCTCCAAGGCCTTCAACCTGGCCTATGTCATGGACCTGATCGGAATGAAGGAGCTCCGCACGAAGATCGGGGCAGACCCCACCGGGGAGCCCTTCAACTCCGTCATGGCGATTGAACTGCACGGCGGCAAGCCCCTCAACCCCCTGGTCAACGCAGGGGCCATGGCGACGGTCAGCCTGGTCAACGGCTCAGACTCCGATGAAATATGGTCCAACATGATTCATAATTTCAACAACTTCGCCAACACGGCCCTGACCGTGAACCAGGAGATCTACAAGTCGGAAAGCGCCACCAACCAGCACAACCGCGGCATTGCGTGGCTGCTTGACAGCTACGGCTATTTTTACAATACGCCGCCCATGATCGTGGACCTGTACACCCGCATGTGCTCCCTGAACATCACCACCTCCCAGCTGGCGCTGATGGGCGCCTGCTATGCCAACGGAGGCGTCAACCCCGTCAGCAAGAAGCGGGTGGTTCAGGATGTCAACGTTCCTCCCATTCTGGCGGAAATGTGCATGTCCGGCCTCTATGATTCCACAGGGGACTGGATGTACAAGGCCGGCCTTCCGGCCAAGTCCGGCGTAGGCGGCGGCCTGGTGGCCGTAGCCCCCGGCAAGCTGGCCATGGCGGCCTTCTCCCCGCCCTTGGACCCCGCCGGCAACACCGTCAAGGGCCAGGCGGCTCTTCAATCCATTATTAAAGAATTGAATTTGAACCTTTTCCGGAGCTGATCCGGGATGAGAAGGTAAACCCGCGGAGCCAAGATCCGAAAGGATTCCCGCGGGTTTACTGTATCCCGGCCATGTGAAAATAACGCAAGGCGGTGCCTTCTGCGCCTGGCGGAACCCGGTTGCCGGGCCATAGACATTAAATCCTGTTTGAGAAGTTGCACAGCTGCATGGGTACGCCGTCTTCCATAACGTGGAAACCGTGCCTTTCATAAAAAGCGGCGTTCCTGCTCTCTTCAGGCATGATTTCAATATAGAGGTAGTCCTTGTACTTCTCCTTGACCATTTCCATCATTTTTCCTGCAATTCCCCTGCCGTGATAGTCGGGGTGCACCAGGACATAGTGCATGTAGGCCACCATCTCGCTGTCGTCCAGCAGTCGCACAAGACCGACCAGGCGGTCGCCGTCCCACGCGGTAAACACGGTGGACGAATTCATCAGGGCCTTGTAGAGCCGTGCCGGATACTGGCCGGAAATCCATCCCACGGACAGGAACAGCTCCTGCACTTTTTCCCGGGTAAACTTCTTTTCTTCCGTAAAAACAATCATCTTTCCGCTTGGTTGCAGGGTGAGTGGCCAGCACAGTCCAGGCAATGGACAATGCCATTTACAGCTCTCCTCATGGGACTCATGATAAAGTCCACAGGCCCCGGAGACAAGCAACTATGTGCCGCTCCTTGTGCTTCATTAACAGCACAAGGAGCGGCAGAGGCGCCTGTGGCGCTCTTCCATGCCGGCCAAATGGCAGTTGGTCCCGGACAAGTCCGGACTTTTCTTCATGGAAGCTTAACCACGCGCCCTGGTAAAAAGCTTTCCTTCTCCCCTCTTCCGTAGCCGCAGAGTTGTTTTCCCGCGCTCTTCCCGTGTTTTAAGGACTTGCCACCACAACATTTTTCCCTAGAGTCTTTCCGGTATGCTTGAAGCCCTGCAAAACGCCTTTTTCCAGACCGGGGACACACTCACGTCCTGGCTGTCCGCCTTCAGCAGTTTCCTGTGGGGATGGCCTCTGCTCATCATGCTGCTGGGCACGCACCTGTACCTGACCATCATTCTGCGTTTTCCGCAGCGTTATCTGCTCAAGGCCCTGAAACTGTATTTTGTGAAAGACCATACGGACAAGGGAGACATTTCCCCGTTCAGTTCCCTGATGGTGGCCCTGGCCGCCAACATCGGCGCGGGCAATATCATCGGCGTGGGGGTGGCGATTGCCGCCGGGGGGCCGGGGGCCATTTTCTGGTGCTGGCTGACGGGCGTTCTTGGCATGGCTACACGGTATTCGGAAGGGCTGCTCGCCATCAAGTACCGCGTGGAAAACCCGGACGGCAACATGAGCGGAGGCCCCATGTTTGTGCTGGAACGCGGCATGAAATGCAAATGGCTCGGGGTAGCCTTTGCCGTATTCACGGCCGTTGCCGCCTTCGGCATCGGCAACCTGACGCAGGGGAACGCGGCAGCGGAACAGCTCCACCACGCTTTTGCCATTCCTTCCTGGGGAACGGCTGTGGTGCTGACCATCCTGACGGCCCTGGTGATGCTGGGTGGCATCCGGAGCATTGCCAAGGTATGCGCCTTCTTCGTCCCGTTCATGGCAGTCATTTACATCATAGGCTGCGTCTACATCCTGGCCGTGCAGTCCCACTACATTCTTCCGGCCATCCGTTACATTCTGGACTGCGCCTTTACCGGGGAAGCTGCCGCCGGGGGCGTGGTGGGCGCCGCCGTCATGACGGCCATGCGGACCGGCGTGGCCCGCGGCCTCTTTTCCAATGAAGCCGGGCTGGGTTCCGCCGCCATTGCCTCTGCCGCCGCCCAGAACCGCAACCCCGTACGGCAGGCGCTCATTTCTTCCAGCGGCCCGTTCTGGGATACCGTGGTCATCTGTGCCCTGACGGGCATTGTGCTGACTACCAGCATCCTGGCCCATCCGGACATCTCGTCCGGTGATGGTCCCCGGCTCACTACCCTGGCATTCAGTAAAATCCCTTATGTGGGCTCCCCTCTCCTGACGGTCAGCCTGGTCACCTTTGTGGTTTCCACCATTCTGGGCTGGTCCTACTTTGGTGAAAAAGCCCTGGAATACCTGGGGGGCATCCGGCTGATCACGCCTTACCGCGTCATCTGGGTGGCGGCGGTCTTCACCGGCTGCGTTTCCAAGATAGACCTGGTATGGGTCTTTGCAGACTGCGCCAACGGCCTGATGGCCCTTCCCAACCTCATTTCGCTGCTGGCCCTTTCCGGAGTGCTTGTCCAGCAAACGCGGTACTACCTTTGGCAGCACAGGCTGGACGATTATGACGAATCCCACATTCCGGAAGGCAAATAACGATTTTTTTCAATTCAGATTCAAATAATTCTTGCCTTTCGGCCTCCGGTGGTATTTACTTCGCCGCGCAGTCCCTGCAAACCTAAAAGTCGCGTTCGTCTAGCGGTCTAGGACTCCCGCCTTTCACGCGGGCAACACGGGTTCGAGTCCCGTACGCGATGCCAGCTTTACCGCCGCAGCAGTTACGATGCTTCCGCTTTCCTTCCTCAGGAAAGGCCTATTGGAAAAACGTAATGGCTGCGGTTTTCTTTTGGTCCGGTGCTGCCGGAATACGGAAGGCGCAGCCGGGACGGCAGGGAGGGGTATCCCCTTCCCTGTCAAATGCCGGAACATGTCTTACATCCCCCGGATTTGACTTCCAGAAAGCCCTGTTATCTTTTAAAATTTTCACACGCAAACGCCATGGATTACACACCTCTCATTGAAAAACGCCGCCAGCGCCTGGAAGAATTGGAAACGGTCATTGCCGAACCGGATTTTTTCAATGACCAGAAGAGGGCCTCGGAAACCATGAGGGAGCACCGCCGCCTGAAGGAACTGATGGAAACGTGGGATGCCCTGAATGCCACGGAACAGCAATTGGCGGACAACCAGGAACTGGCGAAGACGGATGATCCGGAACTGGCGGAGCTGGCCGCTCTGGAGATTCCGGAACTGGAAACGGCGCTGGAAAAACTGCGCAGCGACGTTCAGTACAGCCTTCTTCCCCGCGACACGACGGAAGACCGGGACGCCATTATTGAAATCCGCGCCGGTACGGGCGGGGATGAAGCCTCCCTGTTCGCCGGGGACCTTCTCCGGATGTACCAGCGTTTTGCGGAAGAACGCGGCTGGCGCTTCGAACACCTGGAAAGCAGCCCTTCCGACGTAGGCGGCTTCAAGGAAGTCGTCTGCCGCATTGCCGGGGATGAAGTCTTCCGCTTCCTGAAATATGAGGGCGGCGTGCACCGTGTGCAGCGCGTGCCCGCTACGGAAACGCAGGGGCGCATTCACACGTCCACCGCCACCGTAGCCGTCATGCCGGAAGCGGAAGAAGTGGACATTGAAATCCGCCCGGAGGACCTCCGCATTGAAGTATGCCGTTCCGGAGGAGCCGGGGGCCAGCACGTGAACAAGACGGAATCCGCCGTGCAGATCTGGCACATTCCCACGGGCGTCTATGTCCGTTGTGAGGAAGAACGCAGCCAGATGAAAAACCGTGAGAAAGGCATGAAGATTCTGCGCGCCAAGCTTTTTGAAGCCAAGAAGCGGGAAGAGGCGGAAAAATATTCCGCCGCACGCCGTAGCCTCATCGGGTCCGGAGGCCGTGAAGAAAAAATCCGGACATACAATTTCCCGCAAAACCGCCTGACGGACCACCGCATCGGCTACACCTCCCACAATCTGGACGGCATCCTGATGGGGCAGATGGAAGACCTGATCATGGCTCTCCAGCATGCGGAAATGCAGGAACGCCTGGCGGAAGCCGGCATGTCCTAACCTTCCCCGCTCTTTTTATGAAAACCTTACTGGAAGTTCTTCAGTCCGGCACGGACTACCTGACGCGCCAGGGGTGCGAAGAAGCCCGCGCCACCATGCAGCACCTGATGGCCCATGTCCTGCACTGCAACCGCACGGCTCTCTACTCCCAGTTTGACAGGCCTGTTGAGGAAACGGAGCTGGCGCCCCTGCGGGAGCTGCTGAAGCGCAGGGCGGCGGGAGAACCGCTGCAACACCTGCTGGGCTCCACGGAATTTTTCCGCCGGGAATTCCTGACGGATGCGCGCGCGCTGATTCCGCGCCCGGAAACGGAGGAACTGGTGGAAATGGTGCTGAAGAAGATTCCCGCCCGTCCGGTACGCGTGCTGGATATGGGCACTGGGTCCGGCATTATCGGCGTCACGCTGGCCCTGGAACTCAAGGAACGCGCGAAGGAAGTCGTCCTGGCGGACATTTCCCCGCAGGCGCTGGATCTGGCGCTGGAAAACGCCATGCGCCTGGGAGCCAGGGTCTCCACCATACAGACGGACCTGTTTGAAAACATCCCCCTGGAAAAAGCCGCCCCGCTCCCGGCGGAAACGGATTCCACCGTGGCCGCCCCGGGAGAGGAAGAAACCAGTCCGGGACAGGAAACGCGCTTTGACGTCATCGTGGCCAATCTTCCCTACATTGCGGACGGAGAGGAGCTTGCCCCGGAGGTCATGAAAGACCCGCACACGGCCCTGTTCGGCGGCCCGAAAGGCTGGGAAATCATTGAACGCTTCCTGGCCCGCGCACGGGATTACCTGAATGATAACGGTTTTGTAGCGCTGGAAATAGGGTATGACCAGGCGCCTGCCGTGACGCAGATCATGGACGGCTACGGCTACAATTACATTGAAGTGCTGAAAGACATGAGCGGCATCGCCCGCTTTCCGTTCGGCTATCGTTAAACTTTAACTTTCCCCTCTCACTCCATGCAGGCGGCGCGTATCCTGGTTGACGGACAGAGCGATCTGGTGCTGGATTACGGCATTCCGCCGGAAGCGGGAGACGTAAAACCGGGCTGCCGCGTCCGGGTGCCCCTGCGCAACAGGACGGCCACCGGCACCGTCCTTACGCTGTCCGAACCGGACCCGGCCTGGAGGGACAAGCTCAAGCCCATTCTGAAACTGATTGACCCGGATCCCCTGATTTCCCCGGCCATGATGAGTCTGGCCTCCTGGGCGGCGGATTATTATTCCGTAGCGCTGGACCAGATGATCCGCTGCCTCCTGCCGGAAACCGTCCGGCAGGAAAATACGGCGGAGAAAATGCGCAAAGTGGTGCATCTGAAAAAACGCCCGTCTCGTGAGGAACTGGACGCCCTGTACCGCAAGGCGCCGCGGCAGGCCCAGATACTGGATTATTTTTCATCTATGGAACAGTTGGAAGCCCCGCTGGCGGGATTCGGCCCCGGAGCCCTGAATATTGCACGCGGCCTGGAAGCCAAGGGTTTTATTTCCCTGAGGGAAGAGTCCGTGCACCGCGATCCCAGCACGGGAGAACAATTCGTCCCCAGCCAGCCGATGACACTGAACCCCCAGCAGGAAAAGGCGCTGGAAGAAATCACGGCCATGTGCGCGGCGGAACAGAAAAAACCGGTGCTGCTGCAGGGGGTCACGGGTTCCGGAAAGACGGAGGTTTACCTGCAGGCCGTTTCCAGCGTGGTAAAATCCGGGAAATCCGCCCTGATCATGGTGCCGGAAATTTCCCTGACCCCCCAGACCGTCCAGCGTTTCAAATCCCGCTTTGCGGAACTGCCCTCCTCCGTGGCGGTCCTGCACAGCCTTCTGTCTGACGGAGAACGCTTTGACGAATGGCACGCCATCCGCTCCGGAAAAGCCCGCATCGTCATCGGCCCCCGCTCCGCCGTCTTCGCCCCCTTGCAGAATCTGGGGCTGGTGATTGTGGATGAAGAGCATGACGCGTCCTACAAGCAGGAAAGCTCCCCCCGCTACCACGGGCGGGACCTGGCCGTGCTGCGCGCGCACGTGGAAAACTGCGCCGTAGTCCTGGGCTCCGCCACTCCATCCCTGGAAAGCACCCACAACGCCCTGACCGGGAAATACGCCCTGGTGAAACTGACGGAACGGGCGGACGGCCAGCAGCTCCCCCTCATCCGCATTCTGGACATGAAAACGGAGGGAAAGAACAAGTCCGGCCCCAATGTCCTTTCCGAACGGCTCCGGATGTCCATTGACCGGAGGCTGGAAAAGGGGGAGCAGGTTATCCTGCTGCTCAACAGGCGCGGATTTGCGCGCTCCATCCAGTGTCCGGACTGCGGCCATGTGGTCACGTGCCTGCATTGTTCCCTCCCCCTGACGTACCACCGCACGGAGGACCGCCTCATCTGCCACCTGTGCGGGTTCAAGGCCCTGCCCCCCCGCGCCTGCCCGGAGTGCCGGTCCGCCAATATCCTGCTCCAGGGGTACGGCACCCAGAAGGTGGAGGAAATCCTGCGCCGCACTTTTCCCGCGGCGCGCATCACGCGCGTGGATGCGGACGTGGCGCGGAAGAAGAACGCCGTCAGAACCATCCTGAACCAGTTCCGCTCCCACAAGATAGACATTCTCCTGGGCACCCAGATGATCGCCAAGGGGCTGGATTTCCCCAACGTAACGCTGGTGGGCGTGCTGAACGCGGACCTGGGGCTTTACATTCCGGACCCCCGGGCCGGAGAACGCACCTTCCAGCTTCTGACCCAGGTGGCGGGCCGCGCGGGACGCGGCGACCTCTCCGGAGAAGTCATCATCCAGACCTTCACGCCCCAGTCCCCCTCCCTGCAATATGCGCGGCATCATGATACGGACGGCTTCGCGGCCCAGGAGCTGGAAATGCGCCGCGCCTTTGATCTCCCCCCCTTCACCCACATCGCCGTGCTGACCATACGCTCCCAGCATGAAAACATGGCGGAATTCGCCACGCGCACGCTCGCCGGACGGCTCCGCGGGATGCTGTCCCCTCCCGCCACGATGACGGACCCCATGCCGGCTCCCATCCCGCGCGCGCACGGCCAGTTCAGGTTCCAGATTACGGTAAAGGGCCCCTCCGCACGCATCCTGTCACGCACGCTCCGGAAGCTGGTTCAGGAAGCCGGACTGGGGGATGACCTGACGGCCGTGATTGACGTGGACGCCATGTCATTCATGTAAGCCGCCTTGCCAAAGCCGGACGGGGATATTAAAATTCCGGCACAACACAATTTACGATCATGCTGCTTCATTTTTACAAAATGACGGGGGCCGGCAACGACTTCATCATGGTGGACAACCGTGACCTGGTCCTTTCTTCCGTGCTGGACAGGGAAACCATTGAAGCCCTATGCGACCGCCGCTTCGGCATTGGCGCTGACGGCCTGATTGCCGTGGAGCCTTCCCAGGGAAAAGGAGGGGCCGTGCGCATGCGCTATTACAATGCCGACGGCGGAGAAGCGGAGATGTGCGGCAACGGAGCACGCTGCTTCGGCAACTTTGCGGCAGCTCTGCTCCGGCATGACAAATCCGCCCCCCTGCCCTTTGAAACGATGGCCGGTATCGTGACCGCCTCCTTTGAAAAGGACGGAAACGTCACCGTCAACCTGACGGACCCTCACTCCCTGCAGCTTTTCTCCCTGAATGCTGATCCCACCGTGGGCGCAGACGTCCATTTCCTGAATACTGGCGTTCCGCACGCCGTAGCGTTCCTGGACAAGCTGGACGGTCTTGACATTCCGCGGCTGGGCGCCTACCTGCGTTATCATGATGCCTTTGCTCCAAAAGGAACCAACGCCAATTTTGCCACCATCCTGTCTCCGGGGCACATCGCCATACGCACCTATGAACGGGGCGTGGAGGATGAAACGCTGGCCTGCGGAACGGGAATGACTGCCAGCGCACTGCTGCACGCCGTATTGATGGACGCCCCCTCCCCCATCCAGGTGGACGTGGCTGGAGGCGACACGCTTAAAGTAGGCTTCCAGCGCATGGGGGACCACTTTACCCATGTCACCCTGACCGGTCCCGCGGACCTTGTCTTTACCGGAGACATTGAACTCTGAACCGCCCCCTCTGCCGGACGAGCGGGAATTCTCACGCGTCAGGGAGCCTGTTTATTCAGCAGGGAGCACTCCGCCTTCACATAACCGCCGTAATTATTGCAGAAAGCCTTGTAGACGGCAGGCCCCATGTTGGTCTCGCAATAATACTTCACGGTAATGAAATCCTTCCCGCGTTCCACGTTCAGAAAACGGGAGGACAGCAGCACCAGGTTCGCCTGATAGTTCCACAAGGCCATGTCATACGCCATCTCCTCCTTGATCGTTTTACAGATGAAACTCTCCGGTGGAGGAAACAAAACAGCGACGACTACGCTGATCAGGCAAATTCCCGGCACTACCCCCAGTGCAAGCACCCCATGGCATTTCCTGGCAAAGGGGACACGGCCGGGAAACTGGCGGCGGATGATGAAACGGAACAGGTAGCCCGCCAGCAGCATCACCGGAAAGGAAACGTTCACGAACTCAAAAGTCAGACTCATTCCTCCAAGAGCGACAAAGCCTATTCCCTTCCACACCTTCCTGTAAACCGGAATGCATGCGCAAAGAATGACGTACAGGATATAGCCCAACAGGCAGAGGAAAGGCAGAAGCACTCCTGTAAACATGTGCTCCACCATACAGTCCCACGGATACTCCCTGCTGGGGCAGCAGGCTTCATGAAGAAACATGCATACAATGCTCAGAAGCACCAGCCCGGCCAGGAGAACAGCCTTTATTTTTCTGGATTCATACAGAAGCCACAGTAAAACCACACCAAAAGGAAGTAAATAACAGCCGATACTGCTGAACACAGTGGACAACATGGGGATATGCGGGAAGAAATGCATGGCTTGAAAATGGATAAATACCCGGTTAACGTATCACATAAATACCGTCTACTGTGGTTATAATAATTGGAAATAAGACAAATTCAAACATTCGTTTTCAAATAATGAAGAAAAAATCATATTCTTCTCATAAAAAACCGTCCCAGAGGATTACGAAACTTGACAAAACAGACTCCTGAAAAAGATAATAACGCCTTCATGAAGCAATCTTTTCTCATTCCGGCAGCCATCATCCCGGTTCTCTGCTGCCTGTCCCACTGCACCCGCAAACCGCTTCTGCCGGAGTACACTCCCCTGTGCTCCGGAGCGGTCCCCGGGGAACCGTCCTCCCGCCTCCTGCAGCCAGGAGAAAAGAGAATCTACCGGGTGGGACCTAAAGGCGGCATATATTACATCAATTCCCACAATAAAAAAGTTTACATCAAATCCAGGCGAACTCAATAGAAGAACTGTCCAGCCCCGCATTACTTTCCAAATGGGAAACAAATAATTACCCGGACGCGCCCATATCTTACTTTCGAGAAAATATTCCTCCTAAAAAACTCTCCAGACTTATTTTCTTCTTGCCAAAACGGAAGAGGGCGGCTAATGTCTGCCGCACCACAACATCAAATGGTGTCGGTAGTTCAATGGTAGAGCCCCAGATTGTGATTCTGGTTGTTGCGGGTTCGAGCCCCGTCCGACACCCCATCCCCTTTCCTTTCTAAAGAAGAGCACCTAGGTGCTCTTTTTTACTATCCAGCCCCCGTCACACATGCGCAATCCAGAATTCGTCAAAGCCGCTTTTTCCGCCATTGCACCGCGCTATGTGGCCACCAACCATGTGCTGAGCATGGGCGTGGACCTGCTGTGGCGCCGGCGCGTCGTCCAGCTCGTCTCCGAATGGAAGCCGGAACGCCTGCTGGACCTGGCGACGGGAACCGGAGACCTGGCCCTGGCCCTCCTGAACGCGATGCCGGAAATCCACCTGACCGGCTCCGACTTCTGCCAGCCCATGCTGGACGTGGCGGCCAAACGCGGGCTGGACAACCTGGTCTGCGCAGACGCCATGAACCTGCCCTTCCCCTCCGCCTCCTATGATGTGGTCACCGTCGCCTTCGGCCTGCGGAACATGGCCAGCTATCCAGACGCCCTGCGGGAAATGGCCCGCATGCTGCGGCCGGGGGGCCACCTGCTTATTCTGGACTTCTCCCTGCCTGAAAACCTGTTGAAAAGCCCTTACCGGTTCTACCTTCACCGTGTTCTTCCAGTCATCGCCGGCTGGATGACCGGCCACCGGGAGGCTTACAATTACCTGGCGGACAGCATTGAAGCCTTCCCCAGCGGACAGGCCATGAAGGATCTGCTCCGGGACTGCGGCTACCGCAACATCACGGCGGAACCTCTGAACGGAGGGATAGCCAGCATTTACACGGCCCAGAAATGAGTGCGGGAGACGCGAGAGAAGGCATCATACGCGGCAAGGCGTCGCGGGCCCGCCTGGGCGGCAAACTTGCCGGACTGTCCCTGCCCCGCCAGATTGCCGTCATTGCCTTCTGGCCTTTCCTGGAACAACTGCTGAGCTTCTTCGTCACCTCGTCCGACCTGTTCATCGCCACCAAAATAGGCGTGGACGCCCAGGACACCATCAACATTTCCGACGGCATGGGCGCCGTCGTCTTCCTCATGTGGTTCGGCTTCGTCATCCAGGGGTCCATCATGATGGGGGCCACGGCCATCGTCTCCCGCATGACGGGAGCCAGAGACTATCCCCAGGCGCAGCACGGCCTGCACCAGGCCGCCATGCTGGGGCTTCTTGCCGGCGTCATCTCCTGCGGCCTGCTCTTCGCGTGCAGCGGCTTCCTGGTCACCCATGTGCTGACCATGAATGAAGCCGCCCGGGCCTACGCGCTGCAATATGTCTATGTGGCCGCCTTCGCCGCCCCCTTCAGCGGCGTGGTTTTTGCCATTAATGCCGCCCTGCGCGGCTCCGGAGACACCCGGCTGCCCTTCTGGATTATGATGTGCGTGGGCATTCTCAACGTCATCTTCAGCGTCACCTTCGTCTTTGCGGACGCTCCGCTGGGCGGCTGGCGCATCGGAGGCATTGCGGCGGGAACGGTTTGCGGCTACGCCATCAGCATGTGCGCGCTCATCCTCATCATGCTGAGGCGCAAGAAGAAAATATTTGCAGGACGCCAAAACGACTCACTGGAGGAACTCGTCAGGGAGAACGGAGAGCACTACGCACCGCCCCTGTACCTTAACTTTTCCAACCTGTGGCCGGACATGGGCATGCAAAAGCGCATCCTGAAAATCGGCCTGCCGCAGGCCGTGGAAGTCTTCGGCATGTGGGGCATCCAGATGTTCTGCCTCTCCATCATCAGCGAGCTGCCCATCAAGGGCGTGCTGGGCGTCCACAACATCGCCGTCCGCATTGAATCGCTCAGCTTCCTTCCCGGATTCGCCATCGGCATGGCCGCCTCCACCCTGGTGGGACAATACCTGGGCGCCCGGAACGCGCTCATGGCCCGCATCACCATCTGGAAATGCATGCGGTACGCCATCATCTTCATGACCGGGCTTGGGGTGCTCTTTTGCGTTTTCCCCGCCCTCTTCATGGAGATATTCTCCAACGGGAACATGACCCTCATTGACACCGGCATACCCGTGCTGCGCACCATGCTGCTGGTGGAGCCTTTCTTCGCCGCCTGCATTGTGATGAAAATGTCCCTGCGCGGCGCAGGGGACACCCGGAGAGTCATGTTCATTTCCTACGGCATCATGGGCTTCTTCCGCGTCGTCTGCACCTGGGTGTGGTTCAAGCTTGCCCCGGAAACCATGACCCTCTGGGGCATCTGGCTGCTCTTCGCCTTTGAAATGGCCGTCCAGTCCGTCATTCTCTACAAAATCGTCAAGGGACGGAGCTGGACGAAACTGCAGGTCTGAGCCTTTTTCCGCCCTGCGCTGTCCTCCCTTCCGTTTGCAAATCCAAAACGTTTACCGCAGGATAAAAACTTTGCTTTTCCCTTCCAATTCTGCTAGCATTCGTCCACGTTGTTCTTCAACGGGCTCGTAGCTCAGCGGTTAGAGCAGGGGACTCATAATCCCTTGGTCGTAGGTTCGAACCCTACCGGGCCTACCAAAACAAATCCCTGCAAGTTAAACGCTTGCAGGGGTTTTCCATTGTTATGCTCAAGCGGAAAAAACCGCGGGCCGCTGCCGTCAGAACTGGTAACGGTAACCCAGATTGATTCCCCAGGGCATGGTGTATTTTTTACCGAAAGCGGCGTCATAGCTGAAGTGCAGCTGGTTGCGCGCATCCATCTGCCAGATGACGCCGGCGCCGCACCGGAAGACGGAGCCGTCCATGTTGGGCCGCCATTGGCCGTCCCCGGTGTTGACTCGGCCCCCGCTGCTGGCCTGATGGATGCCCTCCGCCGTCACGTAGGGCTGCAGCGCACCATGTTCCCTGACACTGAAGGTGCGGCCCAGGTTGACTCCGTAGCGGAAGTTCAGGACATCCGTGCCGCCCAGTTGCGTCTGGAAGGGATTGGCTCCCGTGGTGCAGTAGCCGGCTCCTTCCCCGTGGAAGTAATTAAGCTGGAGCTGCGGTTCAATGAACCAGTCATTCCTGAACCTGAACATTTTGCCCGCTTCTATGGAGGAGCCTACCGCCCACTGGGTGTAGTCCCCGCTGGTGCGGTTGAAGCTTTCATCGTAGGCCCTGAAGTCATGGTAAAAGTGCTGCGCCTTGATGACCAGGTCCACGTAGTAGCCGTGCCGGTTGATCCAGGTGCCGTAGCCGCCGAAGTAGAAGCTGTCCGTGTCCCCCTTGGCTCCCGGCGCCCGGAAGTCCTTGCGCGCGCCGCCGTACCCGGCAAAGAGCCCCGTGTACAGGCGGTTGGCCGGGTCCAGCTGCCAGCCCCGGTCCACCCCGATGTCGGAACCGTAAACGTAGTCGCGGTAGCTGGAGCCGGTGGCTCCGGAACCGACGTTGTACCGGCTGCCGTAGCTGCGGATCCAGAAGTTGTCCACCCAGTTGCCGCTCAGGGGGCCATTCATGCGCAGTTCCCCCATCCTCCGGGTCAGCGTATCCGTCTGGGTGAACCAGAGCAGGCTGATGTCCGAGATGCCCAGGATGCTCTTGCCGGTGTCGTTGACGTCGCCGGACGGGTCCTTGGAAGAGTCGTAGACCAGGAACCAGTCTTCCTTGTGGTTGCCTTCCGCGTCCCCGGCCTGGACCACCGCCTTTCTCATGCGCACGTCCGTGCTCCCGTGGAAGGATGTTTCTCCGTCCGCGTTCCCGGCGTTCGTTCCGTCCACGTCCACCAGCTTCAGGGAGAAGGTCCGGGCGTCCGTCAGGTCGGTCAGCGCGTCGCGCTTGATGATGATGTGGTAGGAGCCGGAGACGGACCCGCCCACCTTGATCATGTCCGTTTTCATGGCGGCCAGGCTGACGTTCATCCGGAAAGAGCCGGGAATGTCGCCGTCGTTGTCCATGTTTCCGGTAACGGTCAGCGTCTTGAAGCCGTCCGCGCCGCCGTCCATGAAGTCGATGACGCCGCTGCTCCGCAGGTTCGTCAGGGTGGAATCAGCCGTCATGTTCCAGGTGCTGGTGCCGTCCACGGCCAGGGAGGCCGGGTCAATCATGCCCGTCAGGGTGGTGCCGTCCGCCAGGCGCATGCTCACCGCGGATTCCGGGGCGGCATGCACGTCGCCCCGCACGTCCTTCACGTTGCTGAACACGGCGTTCAGGGAGCCGCTGCCCCTGGCGTCCAGCAGGCGCTGGCCGTCACGGCCCACCGTGTAGCCGGCCATGTTCCGGACATGGAGTTCTCCAGTGGCATCCTCCGCAGCAAAAAGGGTGTCTCCGCTGCTGCCGATGTTGCCGCCGTCCATGTTGACGCGGGAATCCCCCTTGATCGTGACGAGCGGCTTGTTGGCATGGGCGGAAGCGCCGTTCATGGTCAGCACGCCTTCTTCCACCGTAGTCCCCTGCTCGTGCAGGATGCGGCCGCCCTGGAGGGTCAGTTCCCCGGCGCCCGTTTTCACCATGGTTCCGGCCCCCAGCATATCCCCGCGGTAGGTGCTGTCCGCATCCGCCGCATTGCGGAGCCGGAGAACGCCTTCTCCGTTGAAGAGCACCTGCCCGGCGCCCGTGAGGCTGTTGACGTTCTGGTTGGTGCCGTTCATGTCGAACGTCGATCCGCTGCCCAGGACAAGCTGCCTGCTTTCCCCGATGATGTGGTCTGTGGCGGTCTCCGCCCGCAGCGTGGTCCCGTCCGTGACGGTGGTGATGCCGGTGAAGGTATTGCCGCTGTGGGAAAGGGAGATCACCTTGTTAATGTTTCCGGACGCGTGAACGGTCAAATGGCCGGTTCCGGCAAGGTGCGCGGAGAGGTCCGCCGCCGCGCCGGTGGCGTCTTCATTGTCCAGCACCAGGGTTTTGCCGTCCTGGATGTCCACCTGCGTCAGGATGTATCCCACATACAGGCCGTCCCTCTCCGCGCCTAGGCTGACGCCGTAGTTGTAATGCCCCGTCGCGACGACTTCGTCGCCATGCCGCAGGGAAACCGTCTGTTCGGTGGCGTCCATCGGCATCACGGCGCCGGAATCGCTGTCCACCACTTCCAGGGAAGCGGTACCCCCCTGCACCTGTCCCGCAGCGGTTTCCACCAGCTTGACGGGAGCCAGCTCCCTGCCGTCCGGGTCAAAGGCCATGGAGGGGTCTTCATGCGTCAGCAGGTTGGCCGTCGTGTCCACCGTCGTGTCAATGCCGGTCAGCAGGCCCGCATTCACCTTTACCGTTCCGCCCGCCACCGTCAGCGTGCCGTTGGAAGCCACCAGGGAAACGTGGTCCGCGGATAGTCCCGGATGGGCCCCCGTGTGCTGAACGCAGGAGAAGTCAAGCTCGCCCCCGCGGAGGGTCAGCCCACCCAGGGCGTTTTGACCGCTTCCCTGTCCCACGACGGCGTGGCTGCCGTCCGCCAGTTCCAGCGTGGCTTGGGCAAGGGCCTGCACGTTGCCGCTGCCCGGTCCGTCCAGCCTGAACGTGGCCGCCCCCAGCGTGACGGTGCCCGTGAAGTTCCGCCCCGTGTCGGCGGCATGGGATTCCCCGAAGGCGAATTCCTCTGTTTCAGAGAAAAGGTTGACCACCAGGTTCCCGGAGCCCGCCAGCGCATTGCGCCAGACATAAACGTTTCCTTCCGCCGGAACGGCACTGTGAAGGGTCAGGGTTCCGTTCAACAGAACGTCCGCGCTCTCGCCCAGATTGGCCGCCCGGGTAATGGAAACGGCGGCTCCCGCCTCCACGTTCCACAAGGCTCCGTTTTCTCCGTTAAATCCGGAATTGTCCCCGGAAAGGAGCACGTCCGCTCCGGAGAGCACGTTCACCCTTCCGGTTCCGCTGATATCTCCGGAAAGGCTGAGGGAAGAGCCCGCCACGTTCACTGTTCCGCCGTTGGCAATCCGGTTGACGAATTCTCCCGTAGCCTTTTTCCCCAGCGTCAGGACGCCGGAGGCCGTTTCCACGGCAATGTGCCCGGTTCCCAGCCCCAGCACGTGTTCCAGCCTGATTTCTCCGGCTTTGATGGAAGTAGAGCCCGTGCGGCTGTTTTCCGCATTTAAAACCACCGTTCCTTCTCCCTTCTTGACGAGTGTCCCGGCGTCCGTTCCATCGTCTGACAACCGGTTGGAAAGGTTCCATTCCGTGCCTTCCGAGGCGTCCAGCTCCAGAACGCCGCCGATGCTTACGGCAGCCTGTCCCAGCGTGCCGGAGCCGGCAGCCGTGAGGCGGGAGGACACGTCAATCGTGAAGGAAGAACCGGCCCCCAGCCGGGAGTTGTCTCCGGCCAGCGTCCATTCCGAATTCGTCAGACGAATGGCCGCGCTTTCCCCTTGAAGCGTTCCGCTCTGCGCGCCACGGCTGTTGACCAGGTCCAGGACGCCGCCGGGCTCGGAACCGAAGGTGACCGTATTGGACAGGTCGCCGGAGGAGGCACCCGTGATGGACAGTTCCCCGTCCAGCCGGATCGCGCCCGTTCCCAATCCCTTGAAGTCCGTCAGCCGGGCGGCGTTCCCCGCCTGGATGTCCACGGCGGCATTCAACTGGCCGTTGGCTCCGCGGACAACCGTCGTCGTTCCGTCACCGCCCAGGGTGAGGAGCCCCTGGCCCTCCAAAGCGTTTTCCCCTTCCAGGGAACCTCCTCCCAGCAGGGTAAGAGCGCTGTCCGCTGTCTCTCCCAAGTGCAGGGAGCTTCCGTTGGCGACAGTCATTTCTCCAGCGACGGTCAGAGCGCCGCCTTCCAGCAGAATGCTGCTGCCGTGGTCCACGGCCGCCGTTCCGCCCAGCGCGGCCTGGCCGCCCTGAAGGTTCATCAGGGCGTCATTGTCCAGCGCGGCGGCTCCCGTGAGAACAAGCCTGCCGGAAGCATTTCCCAGGTCCACCGTACTGCCGGAGAGGACGGCGGAGCCGCGCACTTCCAGCTGCCCCCCGTTCATCAGGAGTTCCGCCCCGGCTTCGGTCATGGTCAGGCCGCCGATGAAGTGGCTGTCCCCGGTCTGAGTCTTGCCGTTCATGTCTACCTTCGTTCCGGCGGCCAGTTCCAGCTCGCTGGTGTTGCCGAAGGCGTTGTCGGCGCCGTAGGTGACTTTTCCGCTGCTCACCAGGGTTTTGCCCGTATAGTTGTTGGCGGCGTTGGCGATGACGATGCCGTGCTCCCCGTCGTCAAAGGCGCGGAATTCAAAGCCTCCCCCCACGGAGGTCGCTCCGGCTTCCTCTCCCCTGGCGGTGCTGGTGAGCTGGGCGCCCATCACGTTGCTGCTTTCTGCGGTGTTGGCAAGCTGGTAGAGCGTTCCGGCCGTGTAGGAATTGATGCGGCTCAGGCCGTAGCCCAGGTAGATGCCGTTTTCTCCGGAATTCGGGGCGGCGTCCGTCTTCACCGTCATGATGTAGTCATACACGGCTTCGGCCACTTCCCGGCTGCCGGAGTCGGTCAGCTGCACGTATTGCCTGATGCCCGGATTCCCGGTGACGCTGCCGTCCTCATTGGTGAAGGAAAGCTGGGCGCCGTGGACGGGCAAAGCCGTGCCTTCAGCCCGCACCACCTGGTGCTGGTAGGCCTCCGCGTCGTGGTTGTCGTCAAAAAGAGTGCCTTTGGCGTCCGTTATGTGGATGGACTGGGGAATGCGCATGGCAACCGTTCCGCCGCCGTCCACATTCAGGTCATCCACGGTCAGCATGCCTGCCGGGGCGCCCTTGGCGTCCGTGCCCACCTTCAGAACGCCTCCGTTCATAGTCAACCCGCCTATCCTGTAATTGCCGTCGATGACGGTGGAGCCCCGGCCCGAACCGGAGGTGGAAAGTTCCAGCGTTCCATGTTGAAGGACTCCCCGGCCGGAAGCGTCTGCCGTGGAAAAGACGTACGTCCCATTCTTCATGTCCAGTGTTCCCGTAAAGGAATCCCCCGCAGGCAGCACACGGTCCGCATCAAAGAAGAACCGGCTCTCCTGCGTGCCCAGCACGGCATGAAGAATGCCGTTTCCGGACAGCTTGTTGGCAAACAGCAGGTCCGCGTCCTCTGCATTCGTTCCGGAAAGGGTCAGCTCCCCTCCGTTCAGGAAAATGGAGCTTCCCGTGCCGAGATTGTTGAGGACATGGTCCGGAGAAGCCGCGTCCCGGAGCGTGCCGGCGGCGAGGGCCTCGCCCGTAATTTCCCAGGTGCCCGCAAACGCGCTGTTGTCCGCGTCCAGCGTTACCCCGCGGCCGCTGACCAGGACCGTTTCCGCAGCGGTTCCGGCCAGGCGGTTGAAAAAGGTTTTGTCGGAAAAGGCCAGTTCCAGCAGGCTTCCGTCCTGCAGGGTCACCAGTCCGGCGCCCAGGCCGCGCTCCCCGCCCTCCCCAAGCACCACTCTGGTGCCGGAAGCGCGGCGCAATGCCCCGCTACCCGTGATCACGGTACCGCCCGCATACGTATTTTCCCGGCGGATGTTCAGCGTGCCTCCTCCGGTGACGGCCAGAAGTCCCTGGCCGCTGATGGTTCCGCCCGCCGTAACGGTGCGGCCGTTCGTATCCAGAATGCCCTGCTCCCGTCCCAGGGAAATGGCGTTGGACCACTGGAGGTCATTCAACGCGCGGATGGTCCCGGAACGGCCTCCCATGCTGATCAGGGCGTTCCCGGCGGAGGCGTCCTGCCCCAGCTCCAGAACGGCCCCGTCATGCAGGTTGACCTGCCGGAAGAAATGGTTGCCGCCCAGCAGCGCCAGCGTTCCGTCCACAACGGAAACGGTTCCTGCGAACGTGTGGTTACGTTCCGAGACGAGCCTTCCCGGTCCCAGCTTTTCCCACGTTCCGGCAGCGGACCCGGCCACCATGTTGTCCAGGGTTCCGGCCGCATTGACTTGCAGCAGCCCTTCCACGGCAATGGCGCCGGCGGAATCCCCCTTGCCCAGGGCATTTGCATGGGTCAGCAGGAGGGTGGCATCCCGGCCTACCGCCGTCTCCGCCTGCACGGAGTCATTGGCCCCGGAAATGGTCAGCGTGCCCAGGTTCAGATGAAGCGTCCCGGCTCCGGCAAGCGCGCCGTCCCCGGCGATGCTGCCGCCCCCGGCAACGGACGGCGTGCCGTCATCTGCATTCGCGCCGATGGTCAGAATGCCTTCCCCGCCGTTTGCAGTTCCCAGGAAAATGCCGCCCCCGTGGCCGATGCTGACGCCTCCCGTGTAAGCCGCATGGCCGTTCAGGTCAAGCACGGCATTCGCGGAATCCGCGATGAGCAGGGAAGTGTGACGTCCGGCGCCTCCCAGGGCGGAATCGCCGCCCAGGACCAGCCTGGTTCCAACCTCGATCGTCGTCGTTCCCGTATAGCTGTTGGTCCCGCTCAGCAGGATGCCGCGTCCTCCGGCGGCATCCTTGAAACTGACATGGCCGGACCCCGCCCTGTCCGCCCCGGCGGGGTCATTCCCGTCTGCCAGCAGGGATTCCAGGGTATAATCCGTCAGCGCAACGCTCAGTTCACGGGAAGCGTCGTCCGCATTCAGCACTACCGACAGGGTGCGTCCATCATAAATTTCCACCCGGGAAAGTTCCCGGTAGGCCACCAGGCGCGTTCCATCCTCCGTTCCCGCCGACCATGCAGTGACGCCACGGGCGATTTCCGCGCCGCCCTGCACGATTCCCTGCCGTACCGCCTGGAGATCCGCCTGGGTTTTCCCGCCCAGGCGCACGCCGGACAGGGTCCACAACCCGGCTCCGCTGACGGCAGTTCCGCTTTCGGCAAGCAGTACGGTGCCCGGTCCGTCAAAGAAGGACAGCCTCCCTCCGTCGTAAACGGCATGTTCGCTGAGATTCAGGTTAAAATCCGTATTCCCCGTCAGGGTGATGGAGCCGGCCTGCAGCCAGGCGGACGCTTCGTTGTCCGCATCCAGGGTCCAGTTCATTTCCCCTCCGGCAAAATTCACGGTTCCCTCCAGCGTTCTGGCGCGCAGGGCCGGGTCTGCCTGGGCTACGGCCTGAAGGGACCCCACGCTCCCGGCGGCGGTCTTCAGATGGGAGACGCCGTCCCCGTTCATGAACCATTCCATTTGTTCGTCAACCACATAGGCCGTACTCCGCATTTCCACGGTTCCGGTGAATCCTTTTCCCAGGTCTGCGGCACGGCTACCGAAGGAGAATTGCAGCGGACTGCCATCTTCCGGGAGGCGGTCTTCCGAAAGGTCGATGACCAGGGTTCCTTCTCCCAGGATGTCGTTCGCAAGAGTATAGGGGGCGTCCTGGCTGCCGATGTAGAACATGGCCCCCCCGTTGATGCGGACGGAACCGTTCAGCGCCCCTTCTCCGGTGATTTTAAGGGTGCCGTTTTCCACGACGCTGCCGCCGGTATATTCCTGCGCGCCAGTCACCAGCAATGTTCCGGTTCCCCGCTGGATAAGGCTGCCTCCCCCTGCCGCCGTTCCCTCGTAATGGACATCGTCGCTGCGGTTGAAGGCCAGGGCCGCTCCCGAAGCCACGGTGAGTGAAAGGGAGGAATCAGCCATGGACAGGATGGAGCCGGTCCGGCCTCCGTTCCCCACCTGAAGCGTCCCTTCCCGGACGGAAGTGCCGCCGCGGTAGGTATTCTCTCCGGTAAGAACCAGCGTGCCTTCTCCCGTTTTTTCCATAGTTTCGCCGCTGATGATTCCCTGCTGGACGGCCGCCTTTCCTTCGTCCACGTTCAGCAGGCCGCTGCCGTTGATGGAGACGTCATTCCCCAGCTCAATGCCCTGGCCGTAATCCAGAACAGTGCCGTCATTCATCGCCAGGGCGCCGCTTCCCAGGGCCTGGCCGTGGGCCAAGGTGAGCGTTCCTTCTTCCAGGATGCTCCCGCCCGTAAAAGCGCTGCTCCCGGACAGGACAAGCCTACCCGTTCCCCGCTTGACGAGGGTTCCCTGTCCGCTGACGCTTCCGGCATAATCCATGCGGTCGCTGTGATTGAATACGAATTGCGTTCCTTCTGCCAGGCTGGCGCCTGCCGCGAAACCGACCCCTGTTCCGCCGTTGCCCAGCTGCAGAACGCCTTCCCTCACCTCCGCCCCTCCGGTAAAGCTGTTCCGTCCGGTCAGGATCAGGGAGCCTCCTCCGGTCTTGACCAGCCTGCCCTCTCCGGACATGACGCCGGCCAGCACGGCATCCGTGGCGGAAGAACCGCCGTCCGCCGTCTGAACGGTCAATGCCGTTCCGGCGGACAGGGAAAAATTGTTCAGCACTCCGGTCAGGCTGCGGTCAATCCGCAGGGTGGAATCCCCCAGGACCTCAATGGCGCTGTCGGCATTACCCAGGGAGGAATTCCGGGAAATGGCCAGTATTCCTCCTGCCATTTCCGTTCCCCCGGAGTAGTTGTTGTCTGCCGACAGCACCAAGGTCCCGCTGTTCAGGCGGACTCCCCGGGACAGCGTATTGTCCAGTGTGCTACGCCATTCCAGGAGTCCCAACCCTCCCTTAGTTATATTGCCGTCACAGGAGAAATGATGGCCGTCGCCGATGATGAGCGAGGCTGAAGAAGCTACCGTGATCACCACGTCTCCGTCAATGCGGCTGGAATGGCCGCCGCGGTGGTCCAGCAAAAGCGAATGGGAGCCCTCGATGGCGACGTTTCCGCTCATGGCGATTTCATTGCTGAGCGTCCGGTCCTGCCGCCAGGCTTCCAGCGCGCCGCCGCGGAGCGTCAGAACGCCCGTGCCTACGGCTCCGGAAGAAACGCTCTGGTTGGTCAGGCGTTCGTCCTGGTTGATCCGCAGCGTGCCCTCATTCAGGAGGAATCCCCCGCTGAAGGTGCTGTTGCCGCTCAGCGTCAGGACGCCGGCTCCGTTCTTGCTGATCCTGTAGGTGGAATCACTGTCGTGGAAAACGGTCCCGTTGATCTCCAGGTCCGCCCCCTCTTCGTTGGAAATCTTCAAATGGCTGTCCAGGCGGACATTCGTGGAAATAAGGGCGTCTGAATTACCCGTCATTTCAATCCCGGCGTCAAATCCGGATTCCGGCGTCTGGGCCAGCACCAGAGTGATGCCGCCTGCGGCGCCCCTGATTTCAAACTGCTGGTTCCGCGTGCCGCTGAATTTCAGGTCGCCCACGGTCCGGTCCGCCGTCAGCACGGCGACGGTGCTGGAATCAAGCGCTTCATTGCCGAACGTGACGGAAGCGTTGATGATGTTCGGCACCTGGCCGTCCTTCCAGTCCCCCTGGTCGTCCCAGGAACTGCCCCGCGCGCCCGTCCAGACGTACGTGGCGGCATACGGCAGAATCTCGTAATGCCCGTCCACCCAGACAATCCGGGCCCCGGTGCTGTATCCTTCAAAGGAAATGTTGCCGATGTACTTGGGGCTGTCCGCGCCGTAGCCGGTCAGCAGGAACTGACTTCTCCCGCCGCCGGCGATGTTGCCCTTCCAGCCCTTGATGATGAGCGTGCCGTTTTCATCCCAGGCGCCCAGGCGCCCCGCCTCCATCACCACGTTGCCGGAGGCGGCCGTGCCGCCGAAGTCCAGCGTGGACAGGGAGGAACTGCCCAGAGACAGGGTGCTCCCCGTTCCCAGGGACTGGCTCATCCTGTTCAAGGCCAGCGTTCCGCCGTTGAACGTCATGTCCGTCACGGACCCCAGCGCCTTTTCCAGGGCCAGGTTCAGCGTGCCTGAAAGCAGCGTGACGTTCCCGCCTATGTAGGCCCTGAGCGTGACATTCCTGTCACCGGCGTCGACGACGATCCGGCTGCCGCCGCTTGCGGAAATCATGCCTTGCCCGGCTTGTCCGTTCCTGCCTGCCAGGGTCTGGTCAAAGGCCGTTCCGTCTCCCTTGCGGCCCAGCAGGAGGCTGCCGCCGCCGGTGACTTCAAACGTGCCGCGCGCCATTTCAAAAAGGCCGTCTTCCAGATAGACGTTCTTCTTCTGGCCGCCCGTGCGCACCAGCAGAAGCCCGTTGAGGCCGTCCAGCAGGATTTCCCCCTGGCCGAAGGGGGTGACGCGGCTGCCGTCCGCCATGGCGCCGATGACCATATCCTTGTCACCCAGCGTGGTAGTGACCAGGCCGTAATTGCCGATGACCAGCGCGTAATGGCTGCTGTCCGGATCATAGCCCGTGCCGAGGAAGCGGCTGCCGTGGCCGTCATCCGTATCACCGGAAAAAGTCTTGGTGCCCAGCAGCTCCAGTTCTCCTCCCTGGCCGTCCAGCCATGCCTTGTAATTGGTGGAATTGCCGTCCGCCAGAATGCCGCCGTTGGTCAGGTCATGCGTCTCCGCGAAGGAAACGATCACGCTGTTGTAAATCTTGCTGTTCCAGGCGGTTTCCGTACTGTTGACCGTGAATTTCCGCTGGTTGTAGGAAAGCCCGGCGTTCAGGTCGGAGGCTCCCGCGCCGTTCAGGTTCAGGGTGATTACTCCTCCCGGCTGTTCTGCTCCGGCAACGCCTCCTTCCTCCACCAGGGAGGAGAAGATCAGCCCTGCATGGAAACGGAACAGGTTGCCGAGCGTACGCACCGACCGGCCCGCTTCCCCCGAGTAAGCCTGAAGGTAGGACTGTGAAGCCGCCGTGGCGCTGGTCCACGCGTAAACGCCTATGGCCTGGTCCCCGAGCACGTTGTCGGCGCCGACGGACACGCGCCCCTCCAGGTTGTTGTAATCGTAGTCCTTTACTCCGATGTTGAATTCCTTGAACACGTTGTCCGGATTGGAGAAGCGGACGAACTCGGTACCCCGCACCGCGACGGCCGCCTGGGAGGCGTCCACGCGGGAATTGACGACCAGCATGGTGGGGTACTGGCCCCCGGCGTAATACTGCCCCGTGTACAGGAGCCTGTCCGTGGAGCCGAAATCCAGGGAGTTGGCGGAATCCAGCGTCAGGGAGCCCTTGCCGCCCATGAATCTCAACTCTTCCGAGGACCCCAGTTCAATATTGTTGTGAAGGACGTAATGGACGGCGGTATTGGTTTCAGGCGAATAAACGCCCAGGCTGTGGTACCGCCCGTTGCCCAAAAAGATGGTTCCCGTGCCCAGGGGGCCGGACTTGATGCCCGCTTCCGGATGGGCCGGATCATTCAGGATGCTGCTGGAACCTACCTTGAGCGTGACTGTCCCGCCTCCCGTCGCGGTAATGCCGCCGGAAAAAGTGTTCTGCCCCAGGAAAACGCCCGTAAGGGAAGTAGTGGACGTGGTTTTGAACTCCAGCATGGAGGGGACGTTCCCGTCCGCGTCCGCAACCGTGTAATTCTCCCCGAAGGTCAGCGTGGCGCCGGAATCGGTGGAAACCGTCTGGCGCGGGCCGTACAGAAAGCCGTCCACATCGGAAGCGTCGGCATCGTTGAACGTGATGTTGCCGATGAGAATCCAGGACTTGCCGTCATCGCCGTTCGTGGCTTTCAGATGGAGGTCGTTTCCTACCGTCCGGATGGTATAGCCGGTGAGGTCCTTGCCTCCGAAGCGGCCTTCTCCGTCCACGGTATAGGCCCCCGCCCCCAGCGCATGGTCATGCGTGATCTCCAGCCTTCCACCCCTCTGGATGACGCCCCCGGTAAACGTGTTGTCCCCCTGGAGGCTGATGGTGTTCAAGGTCCCCTTGGAAGCGCTCCCCTCCAGAATCAAGGCGCCGGAAGAGCCGTCGGCCGCGTTGCCGATGCGGCCGCTCAACACAAGCGTCTGGTTGTAGGCGCTGTGGCTGACCAGCAGCCCGCCGGGGGAGATGACCATATCGGCCCGGATGTCGGGAGACATGGCTCCGGCCATGAAAATCTTGGCGGGAGCGTTCCCCTGGCCTTCCCATGTCAGCACCCCCCGTTGACCGTCGGAAGAGGAATCAATGAAAAAACTGGTGGATTTGGCGCCTTCAAAATTAATCTGGGAAAGAGTGATATCCTCTGTCAGCAGAATCGTCTTCTGGTCCAGGTCCGCATCCTGGTCCCGGAAAATGGCGATGTTGCCGCGGGTGACCGGCACCTTGCCGCCGAACCAGTTGGCGGTGAGCGACCAGGACCGGCTGTCCGCCCCCCCGCCTCCGGTCCATTCAAAAGCGGCGTCCCCGTTCGGAAGCAATTCCCATTTCTTCAAGTCTTCATGGTAATAAAGCTCCGCCCCGCGGGTATACCCGGTAAAAGCCACCTGGTTAAGCTGGTCCGCCGTCAGGGCGTTTGCCGTCAAAAACCAGACATGTTCCGATGAAACGTCCGGACTGCCCGGCGTATTCCAAGTGCCGGAAGCGTTTTCTATATTGACCAGGTAGGGCAGTCCGCCGTTGGTACCCCAGTAGCCGACCTTGCTGAAGGTCAATTCCCCGCCTGAACCCAGCTCCATGGTCGCGGCGCCGTTGACGGTCAGCGTGCCGAACGCATTGCTGACTCCCTTCGAGCTGATGATGGAGCCCCCGTACAAATCCAGACTGGAGTATTCCCCTGCACGGAGGCCCTGAATCTGGTTGTCCCGTGTCAGGGCGAGCCGTCCGCTGGAAAGCCTTACATTGGAGGCACTGACATGGCTGATCGTTTCCTCCAACGTGGAGGTGTACCCTGTACCGTTGATCATCAACCTTAAAAGACCGTCCAAACTGGCTTCGCCGCCGTTCAGGGAGCGGACGGAGACGTCCCCTTCCACGGAACCCGAATCATGGCGGTCCATGCTCAGGATCAGGGAGGAGGACCCGCTGTTGAGAAAGTCAACCTGCCCTATCTTCAAGACCTGCCTGCCGTAGGAATTGATAGTCACGGAACCTCCAAAATTGACGTCGGTCAGCCGGACCTCCTGCGACTTCCCTTGCAGCCACAGGGTGCCGCCGTTTCCGGAAATGTTGACGCCGTTCCGGAAATCCACGATTGTCTGTTCACCGCCCCGGATGTAAAAATTGCCGCTGCCCGCAAAGGTGATGTCGCCCGTGCCGGCGTAATTGGCATTCTGCTCACGTTCCCCGAACACCATGTAATTCAATCCCTCGCCGTCCGTGCCGGTGGCGTCCGCCGCGTACAGCGTATTGCCGTTCAGGGTCAGGCCGCCGCTGAAACTGTTGTTACCGGAAAAATTGTAAATGCTCACCACTCCTCCCGTGGGCGGCCCCAGCACCAGTCCCCCTGCGCCCTGAAGGTCGCGGCCTTCCCGGAAATACAGGCTGCCGGCGCCTGAAATAGTAAACATGCGGTCGAGATGGACCACATCCTTGACGGAGTTACCGGAAGCGGTGAACGCTACCATCCCCTGGGCAAGACGAAAATCATTCTGGATGACAAGCTGGTTGCGGAGTTCCGCGGAATTGCCGTTGCGGCCCAGTGCTCCGCCCTTGATGATCAGGGAACCGGTGCCCAGCACGCCGTTATCCGTCAGCATCAGGGTTCCGGACTCCAGAATGACGTTCCCGCGGTATTCCGTGTTACCCTTCTTCCGGATTTCCAAAATGCCGGATTCCCCTGTGATCACCAGGTCTCCGTCCCCCTGCAGGGCGCCGAATAGCTGCATTTTGCCGTTCTTGCCGATGAATTTCAGGCCGTTTTCCCCGATCAGGATGTTGTTGGAAATGCTGTAAGTATTGTTTTGAGTTCCCACGTACAGTTCCGCCTGGCTCCCGTTGTTGTCAAAAAACAGAACGTCGTTCCCGCTGAGGGAAAAGGACCCGGCCACGTCGTCCGCAATGGTCATCTTGCCGACTACGAACTGTCCCGACGGGGAGTTCAGCTTAATTCCCTTGCCCCGCAAATGGGGATCAAGATTGGCAAACACCATCTCCGCCCCCGCTCCGGCAGGCGCGCGGTTGGCGTCCCAGTTCCCGCCGAAAAGGGCATTCGTATTGGTGGACTTGCTGACGCCTTCCCCCAGGTAGGCCTGTCCGGTCCATGTATAAACTCCCCCCGTATTCACGGAGGCGGGGCGCAGCTCATACGCATCTCCCCGCGCGGCAACCTCAAGCCCCATTTCATCATTGTAGCCCAGGAAGTGGACCCGGGAAAACCAGGATTCCCCGCTGACGTCATGGTTGAAAAGAAGCTGGTCGTGCCCGTCCTGCCAGCCTTCCAGCGCCAGGTGTCCGGCGCCTCCGGAAAGGCTGTTGCCGGTAAAGTGCAGAATGCCGCCGCCCGAATCCGTTCCGTTGCTCAGCACGATGGTGGACCTGTCCGCCCAGACGGTGCTGGAAGTCCAGGACAAATCGGAAAAGGAGGCTGAAAATCCCCGCGTGTCCAGTGTGGAGGTTTTCCCCAGGGAAAGAGACGGTTCTCCCCCCAGCTGTCCATCCGCGCCCAGCATCAATGTGGAATGGTCGGAAACGGAGGCTTTCGCGGCAAACAGGCCGCCCAGGGAAGAATCCAGCGTGACGGAGTCTCCGGAAAGCTCTTGGAAGCCGAACGTCAGCTCGCCAAACGAGCCTTGCAGGCCGGAACCGTACAGGGTGGCGGAGGAACCGAACTGGACGTTGGGAAGATGGGAGGCAATCCCCCCGTCAATATGCACGTCTCCCCGCAGGATGAACAGGGTGGGAGTGGTTCCGTCAGTTCCGCCGTCCAGTTCCGCGCCTTCTTCCAGGTGCACGAAGGCGCGGTTCATCAGCTCAAAAACGCCGCCGCGGTCCAGGCGGATTCTTCCCCTGACATACACGTCACGCCCGGCATCCGGTGAAAGTTCCAGCCTGCTGTTCTCCCCGATGATGGAAAGGGTTCCGGTTCCCAGCGGCAGGGCTTCCCCGTTCTCCGCAGGACCGCCCAGCACATAATCCGCCCCCCTGGCGGTAACGGCCGCGACGCCGTCCCGGACGGAAAAGGAACCGAACGCATGGCCGGTCCCCTGAATTTCAAAACGTCCCAACCCGGACTTGGTGAATCCGCCCGTCCCGGCCGTGGCTACGGTGCTGCCGAATATGAGGCTGGTATTCAGCTCGGTATCAATGCTCCTGTCGCCGTTCAAATCAATGGTCACCTGGTTGCGGGGAGCCAGCGTAATGGCATGCTGCCCGGTGATATTCAAATTGGTGTTCAGCCAGGAAAAATCGTTGGTCAGGACCAGGTCTTTCGTAAGCGCCTGCAGGGAAACGACCTGGTTGCGGAGACCTTCGTCGCCCAGAATCAACACAGCCCCGCCCAGGGACTTGTCGCTTCCCAGATGAAGGGAGCCTTCCCGGACATGGACCTGGTCAATATAGCGGTTGTCCGCAGCCAGCGCGAGAGTGCCTGCACCGTCTTTGGTCAGCGTATTGATATACGAGGCCTCTTTGCGCATTTCCACGCGGGTGCCGGCGTCCGCATCCACGTTCAGATTATGGTAAAGGTTGGAATACGTGCCGTTGAAAATGACGTTGGAGCGTTTGGAGATGATGGTGAAATCCTGGTCGGTGGAAACGGGAACGTTCAGGTTCAGCGTCATATTGCCGTTCAGGGACATGCCGGGATTTTCCTTGCCGAAGTAAATTCTCGCCCCACTCCCCGTCAGCGTCAGCATCTTCTGGTCGTCTGCCGTGCTGACCAGCTGGTTCAGGTAAACGCTGCCGTTCAACGTGATGGTGGTAGCGGCGGACAAAAGCGCGTTGTTGAAAACAACGGTATCATACCGGGCGTAATTCAGGCCCGGCGCTTCAGCGGGATTCCAGTTGGAAGCCTCCTGCCAGGAAGCGCTGGAGGAAGTGGAGGACCAGGTGAATTCATCGGCACGGGAAGCCGCGGCCATGGCGGCCAGCAGCAATGAGGCAAGAAAAAGCGGCAATCTCAATTTCATAAGGGGAATGGGGTATGTGTTTAAAATGGGATAGGGGATTTTTAAAAGCAGGGAGAGAGAAACGGCCTTCGCCGGGAGCAAATGCCAGTACGCGGATTTGAGCGCATGCGGAGCGTTCCGAAGAACAGCATGCGTTCACGTCAAAGGCCCTGGAACGGGCAGCCGGACTCAAGAATCCGCAAATGTAGAAATAAATGCTACTCTACCATTTACAAAAGCCGGGGCGCCTTTCTCCACGTTAAAGTTGTTTTACCGGACATAACCAACCTTGTGCCGGGAGGAAGGAGCACAACCGAACAAAGCCGATGGAGGAGAGTCGGCCACAGGACAAAAAAAACTTTCTTTAATGGAATAAAGGAACATCTGCCGCAGGGGCGCCGGAAAAGCGGCCGAAGCCATCTTTTCCCGCCGGGAGCGCCAAAGGAGGGAGAAGGCTCTCCCGGATCCGGACATATGCTGCGCCAGCCCGGCACGGACACAGCCTGCCGGGAACCGTAAACGCAGATGAATGGCGGTATTCCCATACTCGTGCTGACCGAAATCGACCGTGTTTGTTCAGCTGAAAACATTCTTTCAACAAACTATGTCAGGGAATAAATCAGCGCAGCAAATGGGGAACAAATACACTTTTGTTCTTTTTTACAATTTGCCTGTTCAATAATACAATAATCCCAAAACAGGAAATGACCTTACCACATTAACTATTGTTTTTCAACGTTTTGATCCTGCAAGTGAAAACATGTTGCCCGGCCGGGCACAGCCTGATGCTCCGCCAGCCGTGTTGCTCCGTCCTGAAAAGCTCCGGGAATGCGCCATAATCCCGGCGTCTTGAAACTTTTTCCGCAGCCTCACCGGGCATCGCTTCCACCATTCTTGCATTGGGCGCCGCCAACGCCCGTGCAGGCTCTTTTCAGGCCTTCTGGCTCTTCCTTTCTTGCCAAACTGCATCCCGACATGAATCACAAAATCATGACTATCCCTTATTTTCCCATTTTCCTGTGCCTGGGTGCGGCATTTCCCGCTCTTGCTGGAAAATAGCTTTCCCCAGACTGGCCCTGGCGGCCATGTCTATGCCAACGCCGTCATCTCCTGCCGAGGCGGTTTCCTGATTAAAATCAAACACCATGAACAAACAAAAAGCCTTCCCGCCGCCAAATGGACCCCGGCACAGCGGACGGCCCTGGGCATCATTCCGGAAATGGTTGTCCGTGAATCCGCCAGAGAAAAAGCGCGGCAAAAAACGGCAGGGGAAAAGCTTGCCGGGATGCAAAAGCAAAAGGAACCATTTGAGCAGGAACCGGCGCGGCCGGAAAAATATACCGTACGGGTCTACGGCCATACCAAGGACACCGCCCTTGCCTACGCCGCCGGGCCTTATTCCTGCGGATACCGTGAAATCAAGGAATAACCCTGTAAAATAGCAGGGCTGAAGAACTCCGCCATGCTCCAGAAGGACCAGCTCGTCCATTTTAAAGCCATCACGGCAGAAACGGACATCATCGGCTACAGATCTTTTCCGTGTAGAAATTCCTTCAATGGAGCACACCAGGAGAAAAGTAGTTGCCGTCCGGACTGTTTTTCCAGTGCCGTTTCTTTTCTCACCCTGTAATTAGGATATTTTTCCGGCAACAATGCTGGGCGAACCGGCCGTATAACACCGTCATGGAAATGATAGTTTCTCCGCTTTCCCTCCACAGGCAGGGGATAAACGGCACAGCCGCGCGGAAAAATCAAAATTCTTAAGAATGACGGAAGAGTTTTTTACTCCACTTTTTCAACTTCGCCTCCAGCTTTTCCCGGGGAGTTTTTCTGCGGCTACTCAAATGATGGATGAAAAAATTCCTGTAATGATCCAGCCACAGCCCGTCTCCCCTTCTCCTCGCCTGCTCCGCGGGGGAAGTAAAGATTTCCAACAGCGCCGCGGTCAGATTATCTTCCTTTTCCTGCGCGCGCTCGATCTGCCAGGGCAGGCGCTTGGGCTCCTCCACCATGGAACGCCACAGGTCGTCATCCTCGTCAATTTTCCTGATCTCCGCCACTACTTCATCCAGGGAGGAAAAACGGTGGCAATTAATAAACGCCTTGGGATTATATTCCTCCTCAATCAATGGATTGCCCCAGTAGAGAGGAATGGAGCGGGCCTGGAAGCTCGTGATGATTTTTTCCGTGGAGTAGCCCCTGTACCAGGCATTCTCACAGGAGATGGAAAATTTATAAGGGGTTTTCAGCAGCACGCTTCCTTTCATCCAATCATCGGCTTCCCTGGGAAGGTCACAGGGCGTATTATTTAAATGTTTTCCTATGGCATTCACTTTCTTGTAGGCAGAAAGACGGGAAAACAACTGGATGCGGTACGGATGCCCTTCCCCATGGGAATAAATATAATTGCAGAATCCGCTTTTCCCGTCCAGGGCATCGGATAAATGATCCGGAGACATACAGTCCAGCGAAGCGCGGTACGAAAAAAGATAGGGAGCTTCCAGCACGCGGCCGTCCTGGCCGGAAGGATCGAACCCAATGTGGTAGTCAAACAAGTTCAAATTGGGGGCAACGGCTTCTCCCAATACATCCATGATCGTAATTTTTCCTGCCGAGTCCTGCAAAAACTGAAGAAATACCTCCCTGGTGGATTTATACAGCCACGGAAAAGCAATAAGGAAATCCGCATTGTCTTTATCAATGTCAAACTCAAAGATGGAGGGATCAATGTTCCTGAAACGGTATAAAAACACCTTGATCTGCCATTCCTCGGCACCTTCCATGAACCCGATCTTTACCTTCATTGCCACTTTTCCCTAAAATACCGGCAAGACTATTAACACATCCAACAGGGATGGTCAATCTGCATGGACGTAATTTTTAAAGATGTTAATGCTTCACCAATATATCTATGTTAAATATTTTAATACATATTAACGAGATTATAAAAAGATAAATCAATTTACTATTCTCCCTTCATGGATGCATGATGCCCCTCAGAAAAATCCAGAGCCAAATTAGGATATTTCCCCGGCAACATGGCTTCTCCATCCGGCTATACGGCACGGGCTTTAGCCTGTTGCCCATCAGGATAACCGCTTTCCTCAAACAGGCTGGGAACAACGGCAATTTTCTTAATTCGTTAAACCAACCGCAATTTTTATTTCACAACCTGTTGGCTTATTTCTTCGTATCCCCGTGCCTTCTCATTAATTCCCTGACCTTTGCCCTGGTCTCTTCGTCACTTGACTGTTCAAGCTTCTTATAAATATCAGTCATATCAAAAAATACAGTCTTGGCGGGCCCCTTTCTGTTAAAGACAGTAATACCGTGAAGATACAGCCCGCGCAGCATCCCGTACACATGGCCTCCACGAAATTCGTAACCTTTAAAGTGCTCGTCGAGGTAGGCATCCTGTGCCGCTTTGATCTCTTCAACGCTTTCAATGTGTTCCAGAAGAACCAGCTTCATCGCAGACCGGGCGAATTCCAGTTCCTTCTTAACTCCCTCATCAACCGGATCCATCGATTTTTCTCCTTTCGAATATCCGGCAAAAGGTACAAACACAAATAACGATGTAAACAATATTCTTTTTATATATTTCATAAATTTTATTATAGAATATAAATGAGTTTTTTATAAAATTTATTAACCAAGCTCTTTCATTTCTTTACGGGTTCATGTCTTGCCATTAATTCCTTGATATTCATCTTAGCTGACTTGTTGCCCCGTTTCTCAATTTTTTTGTAAGTATCAGTCATATCAAAGAAGACCATCTTCACTTGGCCGGTCTCATCATGCATTCCAATGATGTGAATGTATCGGCTATCACGAATGGTATATATATTGATAATTCCATGAAGGATTTCTTCCTTATAATGTTTACAAAGATATGCATCTTGCGCAACTTTGATCCCTTTTATATCTTTTATATTTTTCAATACAACAGGATTTTTACAAGCCTCTATATTTTCCTTCATTTCCTTCTCCTGCAAAAATTTTCCCTCCTCAGAAGAACGGTCAGTCGTAAGAGCTAAAGCAGCAATATCGCAACCTATGCCTAAACAAGCACAACCGTGAACCGCACAATTACAACCATTTGTTCTGCACTCCTCCCCCAATTTTACAAACGATTCTCTAACAGCCTGAGCAGTGGCTTCCATCTCAGCCTCTATTTTTCCAAGAGGGAATAATTCTTTTACAACATACGGTCCAAGCTGCTTATTATAATTTTCTTCGGGCCCATTCTTACCATCATGATGTATGTAACTAAAAACGGCTGATGTATTGACTTTGTAAGAACGCAAAGTCTGGGGTTGCAGTATACCCTCTACATTAAGACCCTCTATAGACACATCACATCTCAATTGTTTCGCTTCCAACGTTGCATAAAATGACGTAGCTGAAAATAATACACCAAACAGTAATTTTGTTATACTATTCATATATTTATCTATAAACTAGAATATCCAAATTGTAAATTGAAATATTGAAAAATCATAAAACAAATGCTCTCACCGGCATATTCAATACGCCTGGCAGCCTGGTTTTCTCTTCATGTCACACGTATTCAATTTTCCCTCCAAGCTATCATAAGGAAAAATCGGGAAAGATATTCTACGAAATATCCCCAGCAGAAAAAAGTCGTTGTCTTCTTCTGAATACCGGTGAACCAGACTCCCTCCGTAATTCACTCCTTCTTTGTCAGAACCGCCTCCGGGAATTTTTTCTTCGCGGAATTCCCGGAGGCGGAGATTTACACATGAATGGCGTGCACCATGGCGGACAAGTCGTCGTCATACACGAACTTGCACTGGTCTCTACGCTGTTTGAACAATTCAAACAGGCGCGGCATGTCCGTATCCGGAACGGAAAAGCCCAGCGCGTTCAGACGCATCTTCACGGCGTGCCTGCCGGAATGCTTGGTCAGGGGCAGTTCCGTAGCTCCCCAGCCGATTTCCTCCGGGTCCATGACTTCATAAGTGCTCCGGTTTTTCAAAACGCCGTCCTGGTGAATGCCGGAACCGTGGGCAAAGGCGTTCGCCCCCACCACGGCCTTGGAGCGCGAGACGGACAGGCCGCTCATGGCGGCCACCATGCGGCTGGTCCGCACCAGTTCCTTCGTCCGCACTCCGGTCTGCACGCCGGAAAAGAAGTCCGGCCGGGAATGCAGCGCCATGATGACTTCTTCCAGGGCCGTGTTGCCCGCCCGTTCACCGATGCCGTTGATGGTGCCCTCCACCTGCTGCGCCCCGGCGCGGACGGCCGCCAGGGAGTTGGCTACGGCCATTCCCATGTCGTCATGGCAGTGGACGGAAAGCCTGGCGCGGCTCACGTTGGGGACGTTGGATTTCAGGTAGGAAATCAGGTGGTAGTATTCCTCCGGCATTGTGTACCCCACCGTATCCGGAATGTTGACGACGGCGGCTCCCGCATCAATCACGGCTTCCACAATCTCCGCCAGGAATTCCGGTTCCGTCCGGGAAGCATCCTCCGCGGAAAACTGCACTTCCCCGCATAATCCGGAGGCCATGGCGACGGCCCTAGTGGCCATCTCCCTGATTTGCCTGCGGCTTTTTTCCAGCTTGTATTTCCGGTGGATGGGGGAGGTGGCCACCACCAGATGGATGCGCTCCCGGTCTCCGGCGGCTTTCAACGCTTCATGGGCGGCAATGATGTCCTTCTCCACGCAGCGGGCCAGTCCGCAGACGCGGCTTTTTTCCGTGCGTTCCGCCACGGTGCGGACGGCCTGGAAATCGCCGTCCGAGATGACGGGAAAGCCCGCCTCAATTACGTCCACTCCCAGAGCTTCCAGTTGCATGGCAACCTGTATTTTCTGTTCCACGGTCATCGCCGCGCCGGGGCACTGTTCCCCGTCTCTCAGCGTCGTATCAAAAATATGTATGTGTTCTTTCATTACAGTAAAAATGTTAAGGGTTCGTTCCTTCGGAAACTGCGCACGGAAACGTTCCTGTTCCGGAATCCTTCCTTTGGCGCAAATCAAGACCAGCCGTTTACTTCCCTCGCGCCGGAACGGCTCACCGGCGCATATCAAGATATCTTCACGGACTACCGTCCGAGAAGTAGCAATAGACGACCTTGAAGGAACAGGGTGTTCATCTTGCTTATTTTTACCATAACTCCGCCCTGAATGGGGGAACAAGGCAGACGATGCACTTTCTATGTATTCCTGTCAAGACCACTAAACGTTTATGACTTCGTTAGCCTACTTCATCAATTGGACTATTGAAAAGCAATATACTTTCCGCATAAAGAGCTGCCCAGCTGACATTAGTATTAGTATCAGCTGGGCAGAGCATTCTTTTTTACCAATATCCCCCAATAGGTTTCAATCCACGCATCCGTAAGGATGCGACACTTTCCATCTGTAAACATCTACAGATGGATATTATCTGAGCCATGCACTCGTAAAAGTGCAATTGAAAGGAGGAACCCCTCCTAGATGAAAGATTATGATTAGAAACTTGAAGATTGTCAATCCTTTCAAAAAAAATCATTTCCTATTAGGGGAAATTAGCAATCAGCTTGACAAGTAAATTCCAATTTACTATTAAGAAGGGCGTTCCAGGACAGAAAAGGGCAAGGTACACCCAATACCTCACCCTTTCTCCCTGAACACGGCCTCATACAGAAGTTGATATCAGAGTTGCTGTCTAGCAACCACCTTATAGAGGTTCATGATGAGGATGTCAAATCGGGAAGCGAGGTCAATATTATTAGAATGGCTAAAAAACACTATATCTATCGACGTTTTATACCGGCAATAGTAACAATTTACTTCATTGCGGTACCGAATGAGGGATTCTACAATAAGGATATTGTGCATGATCTTGTTAAACAAGGTTATACTGTACGGATAAACATAGAACCCCATTAACCGAAACTCATTGCTGAAAACAGTTTTAGAGGAGAAAAGTATATGAATCTGAACTGGATAATACGCCTAATACCAATCTATTTAGTGTTGCCTCAACACTAAGATTGAGATATTATCCACAACTCAACGGCTTATTGCTATTCACGGCAATAGGCCGTTTTTCTACACTTTGCTCTACGGGCTTAATCCTCTATATCTCCTGATGAGAACGTATTTCCTGAATGGAGATGGACAGGGAGGCGCGGCCGCGGTACACGTTGCGGTCAATCGTAAAGGCGATGTCCCAGGGGGGATTGGGGAGTTCCCGCTCCGCGCCGTTGAAGAAGATGGCGTCACGCTCCACCATGCCCTGCCGCATGAAGAGCTTCAAATGGTTGGTTCCCACGCGCTTGGGCGGTTCCGTGGGGAAAACGTCGGAACTCATGAAGAGGGGCTGGGGATTGGAGTTGCCGAAGGGCTCCAGCTTTTCATAGCTGTCCAGCAGGTCCAGCGTCAGCGCCTGGAAGGAGACTTCCATGTCAATGTTGAGCACGGGGCTGCGCTGTTCCTCCGTGGTGGTTTCAGAGACGTACCGGTTGAAGGCCTTACGGAAGTCGTCCATGCGGGATTCCTCAATCACCAGGCCCGCGGCCATGTCATGGCCGCCGCCGGAAACCAGCGTATCCGCACAGTGGTGGATGGCCTGCACCAGGGACACGCCGGGGATGGAGCGGCCGGAGCCCTTCCCCACGCCGCTTTCATCAAAGGCGATGACGAAGGTGGGCTTGTGGTACCGCCTCATAAGCTGGGAGGCCACGATGCCCACCACGCCGGGATGCCACGCGCGGGAACCGAGCACGATGACGTTGTCCCGTTCCGGGTCAAAGGAGTTGTGAAGCATTTCCACCGCATCCGTCCGGATGGCTTCCTCTTCCTCCTGCCGCTTGCGGTTGTGGGAGTCCAGCATCTGGGCGAGCTGCACGGCGCGCCTGTTGTCCATGGTCAGGAGAAGTTCCAGGGCGTCCATGGGGGAGTCCATGCGCCCGGCGGCATTGATGCGGGGGCCTATCCTGAAGCCCACATGCGCGGCGTTCAGGAAGCCCGCATGGTTGGCGGAATCTGAAGGGCGGATGCCCGCTATTTCCGTCAGGGTTTTGAGGCCCGTATGGCGGCTGTGCGCCAGCCTTCCCAGGCCGTGGCGCACCAGAATCCTGTTTTCATCCACCAGCGGGACAATGTCCGCTACGGTAGCCACGGCTACCAGGTCCAGATAAAGTTTCAGGTCAAAGGTTTTCAGCTTCCGCTCCTTCAGCAGGGCATGGGCCAGCTTGAAGACCACGCCCGCGCTGCACAGGTAGGTGTACGGGCTGTCTTCCTCAATTTTGGCATTGACCACCGCCACCGCATCCGGCCGGCCCAGCGGCCCCGCCTCATGGTGGTCCAGAATGATGACGTCTATTCCCAGGCCGTTGAGCATGTCCACTTCCTTTACGGAGGAGGTGCCGCAGTCCACGGTAATGAGCAGGCTGGGTTTTTCCGCACATTCGCAGAGGCAGCGCTCTATGCCCGCTTCACTGAGCCCGTAGCCTTCCCGGGAACGGACGGGTATAAAGTACTGCGGGTCCAGGTCATAGGACATCAGAATGGCCCGCAGGAGCGCCACGGAGGTGACCCCGTCCACATCATAGTCCCCGTAAATGCACACGGTTTCCCCTTCATCCACAGCCTGGAAAATGCGGTCCACGGCGGCTCTCATTTCCCCCATCAGGAAGGGGTCGCTCAGATGGGAAAGCCTGGGTTCCAGAAAGAGGTCCGTTTCCACGCCTCCGGTAAATCCGCGCTGCAGCAGGAGCTGCTTGACCAGCAGGGGCAGTTCTGCGGGAAACGCTTTCAAGACCGGATCATCCTCCCTCACGGAGGGGCGGAGAGTCCAATGAAAGCCCGGTGTCATGGAAGTATTTTATCCCGCCGCCCAACAGGGTCAAGGTTGTTTCCATAACAGGCTGTCAGAGCAGAAGAAAAAGGAAGGCCCCCTGCTCCGGACAAAGGGGTTCTTTACGCCGTAATGAATAATGCGCATTCCCATATGGAAGGAACGGCCTTCATGCCGGATGTCCCGTGAACGGAAAAGCCCCGTCCGGATTTTCTCCGGACGGGGCCGTCATATCAGGCGCCCACGCTTGATACCGTTATTTTTTAGAGGAGAAGATCACCTCATTGATGATCGCGTCCGGCTGGGGTGCCTTGTACGTCAGGCGCACGGCGGAAGTTCCGGCGGGAATGGCAAATTCAGAGGCTCCGGGACCGGCGTTCCTCTTGCCTACAGGCACCCAGGCGCCTTCGCCACGGCGCGCCTGAATGGCAAAGGCGGCGGACCCTACGACGACTACCTTGGAGGCCTTGGGGTTATCCAGGTTGGGAATGGTCACATCCAGAGGCTTGTCGGCACGGTAGACCGTTTTCAGGTTCCTGTCAGTCAGGGAGACCAGGCTGGTGCCGGGGTCCGAGGGGGGAACGTCAAATTTGAACATGTTCAGGATGATGTCCTGTTCCTTGCCGCTTTTGTTGACCAGTTTCATGCCCTTGATTCCCTTGGGGAGCTGGTTCGCCTTGGCAATGAAGTTTCTGCCCTGCTTGTCCAGCTTCTGCACCACGGGTTTGGCGGAGCCTTCCACATCCAGTTCAACTTCAGCCCAGGAGTTGAGGTCATCCCGTTCCAGGTTGACTTCCAGCCAGGTGGCGTCCGTGGGGCCTTCCAGTTGCAGGGAGATGAATTCGCCGGGCTTCATCTTGTGCGTTTCCATCACGCGGTTGATGCGCACGATTTTGTCGGATTTCTGTACGGAAACCCCTTCCAGCCCCGCCACATTGGAAGCGGCCATGGCTGCAGGAGGCGTGTTGACGGCTATTTCCCGCACGGCGGTCCAGACGGAGCGGCCGTTGTCCGTTTTCTTCGGTTCAATGATGCGGTAGCGCACGGCACGGAGGGAGACGGGCTTGGGAGCCTGCCACACCACTTGCATGCCGGAGGTTTCCGGTCCCAGCGGTTTCCACGTCTTCATGTCCCGGGAGCCTTCAAGCTGTCCCCTGGCCACATAATCGCCGTCCTTGTCATTGCGGCCCATGAGCACTTCCACGCTCCGCACGGGAATCTGCATGCCGTAGTCCACGCCATACCAGTCTCCCGGCTCGCCGTAGGCGCCGGAATGCCAGAAGGAGCCGCGGTCCCCGTCACAGAAGAGTTCCGCCTTGTCCATGCTGCCGCCCTTGACCAGCGGCTTGGGGGAAAGCGCCGGGGAGCCAGCAATGGCCGGGAAGGCTTTTTTGGAGACGATGTCCGCCAGTTCATTGACGGCGGGCGTCATCACGCGGGAACCGGTCTTCACCACGGAACGGTAAAGCTGGCCTTCCTGGTTGTGGCGGCGGGAGATGCCGTCCATGGCTGCCAGGGCCTGCGTGGCCTGCACCAGCTGGGTTACGGCGTCCTTCGTGTTGTTTTCTTCCAGCGCCGCTACGGCACATTGTCCGGCGCGGCCCAGTTGTTCAAAGGCGTCCACCCACGCGCCGATTTCCTTCATCAGCCGGGGATTGTCCGCCTTGGCCCGGATGACGGGCGCGGCGGCGGCCATGCGCGCGAATTCCTTTTTGAGCAGGGCCGCATCCGCCTTCACTACCTTGCCTTCACGGGCGGCTTCCAGCACGCGCTTGACCACGGGTTCTATTTCCACGGATTCCTCGCGGCGGTAGCCGTGGCCGTTGGGGCCCTGGTCGGAGTTGTGGTTCACAAAGACCTGCATGGCTTCCGCCGCCTGCGGGAACAGGCGCTTGACGCCTTCCTTCCAGGATTCCTCCGATTTAAAGCCGTTGATGTTCCAGGTGTAGTCCGCAAGGCCGAAGAGGGAGACCTTGGACGCCTCCGGCTTGTCCATGGGGTTGGAGACGAAACCGCCCATGGATTCCTTGGCTCCCGGCTCCGTGGCGACGCCGTACACGCGGCCCATGCACAGGTTGGAGCGGCAGTAGTCCGTCACCGGGAAGTTCCACCAGACGTAGGAGGGGCGCTTGATTCTTTTGTTCACCCACTGCTGGCCTTCCAGCGTGATGTCATGGCATACGGAATCTCCCGTCCACATGACGTGGATGGAGGGGTCCAGACGGTCGCCCAGAATGTCCAGGTAGGTTCCCGGCTTGGGATCAGCCCAGCCGCGGTTGTACTCCGTGGGACACATGACCAGGGGGGTGACGTCCTTCTTCACCTTGACGAATTCGTTGTTAATCTTGTTCAGCAGGAGGGCCTGCATGTCCCCCCTCTTGCCTTCGCCGAAGATGTCGTCAAAGAATACGGCGAAGGAGCGGACGCCCAGCTTGTACATCATCTCAAACTTTTTGATGACGTTGTTCATGTCCTCTTCCGTCCACTTGATGTCCTTGCCGGGGTGGATGGCCCAGACAAAGTCCACGTGGTTTTCCTTGGCTACCTTCACCAGTTCCTTGATCTGGGCGGCCTGGTCCGCGGGATAGGGATCCCGCCAATGGGGGGAGGAGTGGTAGGGATCGTCCTTGGGCCCGTAGATGTACGTGTTCATCTTGTTCTGGCCGTAAAAGCGCAGCTGGCTCAAACGGGCTTCATGGCTCCAGGGGGTGCCGTAGAAGCCTTCCACCGTTCCGCGGAATTCAATGTCCGGCCAGTCCGTGATTTCCCCCACGGGCAGCGTCACGCCCTCACCCCCGGTTTTCGTGCCCAGCTGCCGCAGCGTCTGCATGGCGTAAAACGCGCCGCGTTCGTCATGGGCGCCTATGGCCACTTTTCCCTGCGGGGAGATGACCAGCTTGTAGGCGCCCGATTTTTCCGGAACCCCGTTCAGCAGCTTGCTCCCGGCCGTCTTGGCGGAGCGGATGACCACGGAAGGCTTTCCGGAAAAAGCGACCGTCTGGGAGGAGAGTTTGGACTGCTGGGGAGCCGGATACACGGCGGGCGCCACCGCAAGAGCGGAACCGCCCAGCAGGGCCGCCACGCTCAAACCACATTGAAGAAGTTGAAAGCCATTCATGATTATGCGCGATAATGGAATCAAAAAAGACTTTCCACCTCAAGAAAAAACGTTTTGTTCAGACACTGCAATATGTCAACAGGAGGAAAACGCAGCTAGGCCCGGAAGATGCCAGCGGATGGAAAAGATTCCCGGGATGAATCCTTTCTCCCCCGGCCTTTTAATCAAACCAATCCTGACGTTAAGAGGTTTTTAATTCCAATACACGCTATGGACGGAAAACGCAGCTTAAGGGCGCCACGGCGGAACAATCCGGAAGATGAATGGATTAAACTTCCGTCTCCCGTCCATGGTTTTCCCTCCCAACGGGATGGCCGCGCATTCAGCCCGGCCCTCCCATGTCCCCTTTTGCATCTTGCAGTTCCGTTCTTACGGTGTAAAATACATTTTCCCTACCCCCCTTCCCTCCCCATGGAATTTTTCATTCTGCTGCTGGTCCTCGGCCTGCTTTCCGGAATGGTCTTCACCTTTGTGAAGGCCTGCCAGGTCACTTCTCTGGAACAAAAAGTCTACACCCTGGAGACGGAAGTCGCCCGGCTGAAAGAACGTTTGGATCCCCGTTCCTCTCCCCGGCATGTCCCCGCAGAGACCAGGAAGAGCCTCCCGCCCCCTGCGGAAAGCGCGGCCCAGCCTGTCCGCACGCTTCCCCCTGCCGCTCCGGCCCGGGAACCCGCCCAGGCCCTTTCTCCCCGGCACAGCGTGCATACGGTCCGGAACATCAAACCCGCCGCAGCCCTGCCTGCTTCCTTTTCCTGGGAATACTTCATCGGCGCCAAGCTGCTCTCCTGGATAGGGGGATTCGTCCTGTTCCTGGGGACCGGCTTCTTCGTCAAGTACAGTATTGACAATGACCTGATCTCTCCGGAATGGAGGGTGGGCCTCACGTACCTGGCGGCAGCCGTCCTGCTGGGCGCCGGGCTGTCACGGCTGAGGAGGAAGTACCCCATCCTTTCCGGCACGCTGACCTCCACGGGCATTCTGGTGCTGTACCTGGCTACCTGCGCCGGGCGCATGTTTTACGAGCTTCCCTTCTTCACCCCTGCCATAGCCTCCGCCCTGCTGGCGGCCACCACGGCGGCCGCGTTTGTCCTGGCGGTGCGGCTGCGGTTCCGGGTGATTGCCTTTCTGGGCATCATCGGCGGGTTCCTTACCCCGGTCATCCTGTCCACCGGCCAGGACCATACGGTTTCCCTGTTCCTGTACATGACCATCCTCAATGCCGGATTGCTCGCCGTCGTTGCCGCCACCAGGTGGACGGCCGCCGGAGGCACGGGACTGGCGGCTTATACCATCCTGCTGATGGGCTGGTTTGACGAATACGGAGGCCCCTCCCATGTTGCGGCCGTGGCCGTCCTCTCCCTGTGCACCCTGCTGCTGTACGGCGGCTACGGCCTGTATGCCGGCAAGCGGCAGCCTGAACCTGAGAAAAAGGGAATGCCCTTCTTCCTGGCGTTCTGCGCCATTGCCGTGACCTGCCTGGCGGCCTTCCGCCTGGAGTCGGAGTGCAGCTTCCGGTTCCTTTCTTTTTCTTCCCAGGCGCTCCTCCTGCTGACAGGCATGCTCCCCATGATAGCCCTGCTCCCCCTGGCACGCGCCAGAGCCACGTACTGGGGATGCTTCCTGCCCATGGGGCTTTTTACCGTCTTCTTTTTTTACCAGTCTTCCGCAGCGGGGTTTACCCAGTCCCCCCTCTGGCTCCCCGCCCTGCTGCGGGGGCTGTTCTGCCTGTTCATGATTCCGGCGTCCTACACGGTGCTGTCCGCACGCACGCCCTCCGGAGGAGCTTATCTGGCAGAACTCCAGCCGGGCGTCAGGATTTCCTGCTTCGCCACGGCGGCTCTGGCGTGGCTGCTGGTCATGCCCCCGTCCGCCTCCACCCCATTATACGTTTTCCTGACAGCCGCCGCATTCTGCGTGATGGCCGTCCGGCACCAGAGGGGGCAGGCCCTGGTGGTGGCGGCAGCCGGGTACACGCTGGCGGCCTCCTGCCAGCAAATTCATCCCGTGGGTTCCGCAGCCGTTTTTCTGGCGGTCCTCCTGCTTCCCCTTGTGCTGGTCCGGCGGTTCCGCAGCGGCCTGCTGGCGTGGAGCGCCTCCGCGCTGGCGGCTCCCCTGTTTTACCTTTCATGGCGGCTTTTCGGGATGGATCATTTTCCGGAGTCCGCCCGTTTCTGGGAGGCCGCCGTCGCCCTCTCCTGTGCGGTTCCTCCCCTGCTGGCTGCCCTGTACTTGCAGAAGCTTCCCGCTGAAACGCTTTTGAAACGTTCTTCCGTGCTCAGTTTCTACTATGGGGCGGGAATCGGCATGGTGACCCTGGCCATCGGCCTCCAGTGGACCGGAGCCCCCCTGACCGTCGCCTGGTCCCTGGAAGGGCTGGCCCTTCTGCTGCTGTGCGCCAAATTCCTCCTGCCCAGGCTGGCCTGGACGGGTTTTCTCCTGCTGGCTTTCCTGTTTGTCCGCAACGGGCTGTCCCAGGCCTTTGTCCTGCTTGACCCGGCGGGAATGCCGGCCCTGCGCACGATGTTTGCCACCATGGTTTTCTGCTGCATGGCCGGAGCCTGGTGGGTGCAGAGAAAAGTGGCGCCCCGGCTGCCGGAAAACCACAAATCCCGTCTCCGCATCATGGTCACGATCCTGAATATCTTTGGAGCCATTCTGCTCTTCATCTGGATGAACACGGAGATTTCCTGCGGCTTCGCCGCGCCGGGAGACCGTCCGCTGATGATCCAGTTCGGGAGCAGCGTGGCGCAGGACCTGACCATCTCCATCGCCTGGAGCCTCTTTGCCCTGGGGCTGATCGCCACGGGATTTGACATCAGGTCTTCCAGGGTGCGCATGGCGGGGCTAGCCCTGCTGGGCATCACCCTGCTGAAAGCCGTCTGTTACGATATTTCCAGCCTCGGACAGCTTTACCGCGTGGGAGCCCTCGTGGGGCTGGCCGCCATCGTGCTCATTTCCTCCTTCCTGTACCAGAAGTTCAATATCAAGCTGCGGAACAAAAAGAATCCCCGGGGGGAGGCGCCAAAAAGTTAGCGTCATCTTACTTTAGAAGACAAATTTGACCATTGCATCACCAGCCGGGCGGTCCATAATGCGGAACATGCTCCGGCGCGTTCTGATTCCTTTTCTGTGTCTTCTGGGCCTGTTCTGTACTCTTCAGGCCCAGGATGCCCCCGCCCTGAAAATAGCGGCCCTGCATCCCATCCTGGGAGATATGGCGCGCGCCATCGGCGGCAGCCATGTGCAGGTGGCGGACCTGCTGCGCCCCAACGGAAACCTGCACAGCTTTGAACCCGCACCGCAGGACATCGCCGCCGCCGGGCAGGCGCGCTTGGTGCTGGCCTCCGGCAAGAATCTGGAGCCGTACCTTCCCAAGCTGAAGGACGCCCTGGGCGGAAAAGCGCAAATTCTGGACCTGGGGGCCTCCATTCCGGACGTTCCCGTGGCGGCGGACACCGCAGACCATGACCATGCCCACGGGGATGACTGCTGCGCCCACGGCCCCAATGACCCCCACTGGTGGCATACCCCGGCCAACATGAAACGCGCCGCCCGCGCCCTGGCTGCCGCCCTCACCCGAATGGACCCGGCCCATGAACAGGAATACAAGGCGGGACTGGCCCGGTGGAACAGGAAGATGGACCAGCTTTCCTCCTGGGCCAGGAAGGAGCTTGCCGACATTCCGGAAACAGACCGCATCCTGGTAACGGGGCACGCGGCCATGAACCATTTCTGCAAGGAGTTCGGCTTCCGCAGCATCAGCATCCAGGGGGTGAGCCGGGAAGACGAGGGCAATTCCGCCCAGCTGGCCTCCACGCTGAAGAAACTGCGCGCCGCCGGGGTAAAGGCCCTGTTCCCGGAATATTCCTCCAACCCCAAGAGCCTGACGGAGATAGCCAAATCCCTGAACATCCCCGTCGCCAGGCCGATCAATACCGACGGGCTGGCTCCGGACGGCCACACTTTTGAGACCATGTTCAAGCAGAACGTCGGCATCATCAAGGAAGCCCTTTCCCCGTCACCCAAACCATGACCAGCTCCCCCCTGCGACAGTTTCTCCCGGCCCTGGGGGTCGTCATCCTGCTGGGGCTGTTCCTTTACCGGATGACGGCCGGGACCCCTCCGGCGCAGGAAGCGTCCCGTCCGGCTCCCGCGGAGCAGTCCGCGGACGTCGTTCCCACAGTCATTACGGTCAGGTGCGCGCACCGTCCGGAGTTCCTTTCCATCTCCCAGGGAAGCCGCCTCCTCTGGCAGTCCGCCGCGCCAGGACTGCATGAAGAAGTGGAATGCGGCCTTCCGCTGGCAAACGGCTCCGTCACCCTCACCGTTTCCGCCCGGTGGCCGGAGAACACGCCGGACACTCCCGTCACGCTGGAACTGGAACCGGAGGGGAGGGAGGCGGCCTCCGCCACGCGGTGGTCCTTCGGCCCTTCCCTGAACGACAGCTACTCCTTCTCATGGAAATAAACAGTCCAGACCCTCACTGCGCCCGGGACCACATCTGCTGGGGGGCCCACGCCAGCCATCCGGACCGCCACCGGCTGGAGGTGCGGAACCTCAGCGTGTATTACGGGAGGCTTCTTGCCCTGAACGGCATCAGCTTTTCCATCACCTGCGGGCACACGCTGGCCCTGATGGGCCCCAACGGCGCGGGAAAATCCACGCTGATCAAGGCCCTGGCCGGCCTGATCCGGCCTGATACCGGAGAAATCCTGTGGAATGGCCGCCCCCTGCATGATACGCCGGGAGAAATAGCCTACCTGCCTCAGCGTTCCGACGTGGACTGGTCCTTCCCCATCACCGTACGCGCCCTGGTGGAGATGGGGCGCTACCCGGCCCTGGGCCTGTGGAAGAAGTTCGGGCCGCATGACCGGGACATCGTGGAGAAGTCCCTGCACGTGCTGGGCATGGAGTCCCTGGCGGACCGCCAGATTTCCGAGCTTTCCGGCGGCCAGCAGCAGCGGGCCTTCCTGGCGCGGGCACTGGCCCAGGAGGCCCACGTCCTCCTGCTGGACGAGCCTTTCACGGGGCTGGACGCCCCCGCGTGCCAGTCCCTGGGGCACCTGCTGGATTCCCTGGCGGCGGAAGGCCGCCTGGTGATCGCCTCCCATCACGACCTGAACACGGCGGCGGATATTTTTGACACTGTCCTGCTGATGAACCGGGAACTGGTCGCCTTCGGCCCCGCCAGGGAAGTGCTTACCACCCGGCGCATCAGTGAGACGTATGGAATGGAACCCCAACCGGCGACCCGGCTTTCATGATGGACGATTTTCTTCAATTCCTCCGCGAGCCCATCGCCCAACGCTCCCTGCTGGCCTGCGTCATGATCGGCTTTGCCAACGGCTTCGTCAGCGGGCTGGTTATCCTGAAAAAATCAGCCCTTCAGATCGGCACGCTGTCCTGTGCCCTGCTGCCGGGCATTGCCCTGGCCGTGCTGCTCTTCGGCCTCACCCGCTGGAGCCTGCTGACGGGCGCCGTGGTGGCGGCCCTGCTCGTCGGGCTGGGGTCCCTCTTCGTCTCCCGCACGTCCCGGCTGAACCAGGACACGGCTCTGTCCATCCTGCACACCACGGCCTTCGCCGCGGGCTTCATCGTGCTGGTGCGGCTGGGGCTTCAGCAGAAGATAGACGACTGGCTGTTCGGCTCCATCATGAGCCTGTCCGACTCCGACCTGTGGATCGCCTTCGCCATCAGCTCCGTCAGCGTCCTGATCCTGCTGCTTTTCCGGCGCCCCATCCTAATCTACCTGTTTGACCCAGACATCGCCACCACGCTGGGCATCCCCTCCCGCCTCATCAGTTACGGCATCTTCACCCTCATCATCCTGGTGCTGGTGTCTTCCCTCCAGGCCGTGGGCGCCTTCCTGACGCTGGGCCTGCTTGTCGGTCCCGCCGCCACGGTGTACATGCTCACCAACAAGCCCTCCCACCTCTTCTGGGGGGGCGGAATCATCGGCGGCCTGGGCTCTTTGCTGGCCTTCTACCTGTCCTTCCCGCTGGGCTGGCATCTGGGCGCAACCATCATTCTGGTGCTGGGAACCATCTTCTGCGCAGCCTATTTGTATTCATCACGGTGCGGGCTTTTGAAACAGCGCAGAAAGAATTCTTCCTCCGTACAATAACAAGGCCCGTTTTCATGACAATCCATGACACGCAGACTACTAGTCCGCCGTGGGGGTTGCCATTATAATGCGGGTTGTGAAAAAATGTGAGATATGCTCTGCACCGGCAACGGTGTTCCTGACACAGATCATCAACGGGAAATCCACCAAATTCTGCCTCTGCGCCAAATGCGCCCAGGAGCGGGGCCTGCTGGACCCGGACGCCTTTGATCTGGCGGAGAAACTGTTCCCGAACCTTCAGGGGCAGTTCGGCAAGGAAGGAGCAGCGGATCCCTCCGCCCCCATTCCGGCCCTCCAGTCCCTCCCGCTCACAAGCTGCCCGATCTGCTCCTTCACCCTTCAGGATTACAAAAATGTAGGACGCCTGGGCTGCAGTGAATGCTACAACGTCTTTGAAGAAGAGATTCTCCCTCTTCTGGCCCAGATTCAGCCTGATTCCCACCATCACGGAAAGACGCCTGAAAGGGCGGAAAAGCGCGAAACGGAAACCCACACCATCAGTGATCTGGAACAACAACTATCCCTGGCAGTAGCAAGAGAAGATTATGAACGCGCGGCCAAGCTCCGCGATCAAATCAAGCAATTGCGCACGCCGACCAATTAACCTACATGCTCTTTGACGACTTACTGAACAACCCCGCCAAATGGATGGTGGAATCACGGGATGAACACGACATCGTTCTGACCTCCCGCATCCGCCTGGCACGCAATCTGACCGCCACCCCCTTTCCCGGCTGGGCCACGCGCCAGCAGAGGGAAGACACGCTGAAGCTTACTTCCGGAGAAGCGCGCCAAATCCCCGTCATGAAAGGCGGCTACTACGCGGAACTCTCCGGACTCACCCAGCAGCAGAAGCAGCTGCTGGTGGAACGCCACCTCATCTCCCGGGAACTGGCCGCGCGCGCGGAAGGCTGCGCGGTGCTCATCTCACGCAGCCAGAACGCCAGCATCCTCTTCAATGAGGAGGACCACCTGCGCCTGCAGTACATCCTGCCCGGTATCCAGCTTAAAAAGGCATGGGGGGCCATCTCCAAAATAGATTCCGAGCTGGAGGCCAAGCTCCCGTACGCGTACAACACGCGGCTGGGGTACCTTACCGCCTGCCCCACCAACCTGGGCACGGGCATGAGGGCCTCCGTCATGATGCACCTGCCGGGCCTGGTCATCTCCGAACAGATGCAGCAGGTCGTCCAGGCGGCCGTGCAGCTCAACATCACCGTCCGCGGCCTGTACGGGGAAGGAACGGAAGCCACCGGCAACCTGTTCCAGATCTCCAACCAGACCACGCTGGGAGACAGTGAGGACCGGATCGTGGAACGCATGACCCGCTTCACCTCGGACCTGGCCCATCAGGAATGGAACGCACGCAGGCGGCTTCTCCAGGCCTCCACCCTCCAGGTGAAAGACCGCGTTTCCCGCGCCTACGGCCTCCTGACCAACGCCACCCTGCTCTCCACGCAGGAGGCCCTGGGGCTGCTCTCCTTCCTCCGGATGGGAGCCTCCCTGGACATCTTTTCCCACCAGGCATTAAAAAACGTCAATAAAACCATACTGAACATTCAGCCGGCCCACCTGGCCCGCCTGTCCACCACGGACCAAACCACCCCGGAACACAGGGACCAGATCCGTGCGGATATTATCCGGAAGGAACTGTCCGGAGATTAATGCAACAACAAAACATCTTCATAAAACATGAACAACTTTACGCCTAGGGCGCAACAAGTGCTGGCGCATGCGCGCCGGGAAGCGGACCGCTTCAATCATCATTACATAGGAACCGAACACCTGCTCCTTGGCCTGCTCAAGCTGGGCAAGGGCGTAGCCGTCACCATCCTGGAAAACCTGGGGGTGGAGCTTACCGCCGTGCGCAGGCAGGTGGAGGAACAGATAGGCCGGGGCACGGAACCCCAGGCCGAGGGCAACATCCCCTACACTCCCAGGGTGCGCAAAGTCCTGGCCATGGCCAACCGGGAAGCCCAGGAACTCAACCACACGTACGTGGGCACGGAGCACCTGCTCCTGGGCCTCATCCGGGACGGAGACGGCGTGGCCGGGCAGATTCTGCGCCACTTCGGCGTGGACCTGGAACAGGCGCGCCGCGAGCTGCTGGATGTACTCACGCCCAAGTACCAGATGGACGCGGATGAAGACAACATCATCCCGGACGACGATGACGACGAGGAGGAAAACGACTCCCCCGCCATCCCGGCGGATGAGCCTTCCTCCCCCTCCTTTTCCAGGCAGCAGAAGTCCAAGACGCCCGCTCTCCAGGCCTTCGGCCGGGACATGACCCAGCTCGCCAAGGACGGCAAGCTGGACCCCGTCATCGGCCGCGCCTCGGAAATTGAGCGCGTGATCCAGATTCTGTGCCGCAGGAACAAGAACAATCCCGTCCTGCTGGGTGAGGCCGGCGTGGGTAAAACCGCCATCGTAGAGGGGCTGGCCCAGGAAATAGCCCAGGGCCACGTTCCGGAACTCCTGCGCAGCAAGAGGGTCATCTCCCTGGACCTGGCGCTGATGGTGGCCGGCACCAAGTACCGCGGCCAGTTTGAAGAACGGCTCAAGGCCGTGATGGATGAAATACGCCGGGAAGGCAACGTCATCCTCTTCATTGACGAGATGCACACCATCGTGGGCGCGGGCTCTGCGGAAGGCTCCATGGACGCCTCCAACATCATCAAGCCCGCCCTCTCCCGCGGGGAGCTCCAGGCCATAGGCGCCACCACGCTCAATGAGTACAGAAAACACATTGAGAAAGACGCCGCCCTGGAACGCCGCTTCCAGCAGGTGCAGGTGGGGGAACCCTCCGTGGAGGATACCATCCAGATTCTGGCCGGCATCCAGCCCAAATATGAGGAACACCACAAGGTGCATTATACGAAGGAAGCCATTGAAGCCTCAGCCAAGCTCTCCCACCGTTACCTCACGGGGCGTTTCCTGCCGGACAAGGCCATCGACATCCTGGATGAAGCCGGGGCCCGCAAGCGCGTCTCCCAGATGACGCGTCCGGACCACATCAGCGAGATGGAAGCCGGAATCGAGCAAATCAGGGAACGCAAGGACCAGGCCGTGGAAGCCCAGCTCTTTGAGGACGCCGCCCGCCTCCGCGACGAGGAAAAGCAGGCCAAGGCGGAACTCCAGAACATGTTGGACACCTGGCGGAACTCCTATGAGACCAATTACGTTCCCGTGACGGATGAAGACGTGATGAGCGTGCTTGCCAAATGGACCGGCATTCCGCTGGCCCGGATGGAGGAAAAGGAGACCACCAAGCTTCTGCGCATGGAGGAAGAACTGAAAAGCAAGGTCATCGGCCAGGACGAGGCGGCCTCCGCCATCGCCCGCGCCCTGCGGCGCAGCCGCGCGGACATCAAGGACCCGCGCCGCCCGATCGGCTCCTTCCTCTTCCTGGGACCCACCGGGGTGGGCAAGACCTATCTGGCCCGCAACCTGGCGGAAATCATGTTCGGCACCGCGGACGCCCTGATCCAGGTGGACATGAGCGAGTACATGGAAAAACACACCACGTCCCGCCTCATCGGTTCGCCTCCCGGCTACGTAGGCCATGACGAAGGCGGCCAGCTCACGGAAGCCGTCCGGCGCAGGCCCTACTCCGTCATCCTCTTTGACGAAGTGGAAAAAGCCCACCCGGACGTCATGAACCTGCTGCTCCAGATTCTGGAAGAAGGCAGCGTGACGGACTCCCTGGGACGCAAGATCAACTTCCGCAACACCATCATCATCCTGACCTCCAACGTGGGGGCCGCCTCCGCCAAGAGGCAGAGCACCATGGGCTTCGGCGCCATGTCTGCCGACAGCGCGGATTACGCGGCCATGAAGGAAAAAATCCTGGAGGAAGCGCGCAAGCACTTCCGCCCGGAATTCCTGAACCGCTTTGATGACATCTCCGTCTTCCGCATGCTGGAACGGGATGACCTGGAACGCATCGTGAGGCTGGAAGCGGACAAGCTCATCTCCCGCCTCAAGACCAAGAACATCACGCTGGCCCTGAGCCCGGAAGCCCTGAGCCTGATCATCAAAAACGGCTATGATCCGCAGTACGGCGCACGGCCCATGCGCCGCGCCATCGAACGGCTGCTGGAAGACCCGCTGGCGGAAGCCCTGCTGCGGGGAGACGTGAAACCCGGCGACAAGATTGAAGCCGTGGAAACGGACGGAACGGAAACGCTCACCTTCCTGCACGTCAAGGACAAGGCGTCTCCGAAAGCCAAGACGCCCCGTAAAAGGACGCCCCGCAAGCCGAAGGCGGAATAACCCTACGGACAACCATTAAACTGGAACCCTCCGCATGAATCCATGCGGAGGGTTTTCTTCTTGGAAGGAACGCCCCTCCCCCTGACACCGGAACAAAAACCTCTCCGGGCCACAAACAAGCCCTGCTCCCGCTTTTTAAATGGCGCGGATTTATAATCCGTTATGAATTAAATCCTGGTGACGGCCATATCCTTCCTATCCACTTTCAATGATGAGGGAAGCATTCCATGGGAAAACGGAAAATACCCGGCAGCATCAGGAGCGTCCCAGGCCTATGCGGCAACTGAATAGGAACTTGAGCGTCAGTGGACTTCCCTTTCTCAAAAGCAGTATGTTCTGGCAGACGTGTGAATTCCGGTTGCCGCAGAGGCATGCCGCGTTTCTGGTACGGTTATTCCCAACAAAACAATTTTTCCTTCCGGGAGAAGTTTTAATAATGAAACGAACGTTTAACACAAGTGACTTGCTTTTAGAACTGAAGCTTGACTCCGGATTATAAATCCGCTACTTTCTTATTCCTAGGAAGGGTGTTCTAACATTTCCAATCACATATCTCATTGATAGTATGAAGAAGACATTATTCATTCTGGCAGCCATGGCGGGAGCGGCGGTTGCGGCCCAAGCTTCCACCGTTCTCATTTCATTCGGGATTAATTCGGGAAATGGTACCGCTGTTGTTGACGGTACGTATCTGGGAGAATCCGGCCAAAAAGTGAATAAAATCTCTACTGGAAGCTCCTCTTCCTATACTTCCGGAACACTGGTAACCAGCGGCGGCGACTCTACCGGCATCACCCTGACAACCGGCGGCGTCTGTTGCGGGAGCGGCGGTGTTTTGACTGATTCCTCCGCCAAAGACTCTGCGCTGGGCCTGGACAATAAATTTTACGATATTTTCGGCCAGGATATGTCCACGGGCAATCCCATGGGCGGCGTTATTAACACCAGCGGTTCCGCCAACGCCAATTTCACGATGTCCCTGAACAACCTGTCCGCCGGCACTTACACGCTCACCATGCTGGTAGGGCGCGGAAACAACTACGGTACGGGCAACACTTCTTCCTTCAGCATTGACGGCAGCGGCATCTCCAACATTTCCGCCAGTCTGGACAACTACTCCACCGGTTCCGGCGCTACGCTGAACGGCGCCACCGTCACAGGCAACACGCATACCGGAGACTGGATGGTGGTTACCTATACGTTCGATGTGGCAGCCGACGGAACCCAGCTCAATATCCAGTCCCAGGGCGGAAGCGGAAGCATCAATTCCCTGGCCCTCACCTCCGTTCCGGAACCCGCCACGGCCAGCCTCGGCCTGCTGGGCCTGGGCGTTCTGCTGATGCGCCGCAGACGGGCGTAACCCCCTGTTTCATCTTCATCAAGCTCCGGCTGTTTTTATACAAACGGCCGGAGCTTGTTTATTGATCAGCCAGCCTATTGACGCACTTCCGCACCTCTTTTACATTATACTCATCAACCTGCTCCGGCCCGGGACACGGCGTGACCGCGCGCATGGAGAACCCCGCACTAAAAAGGAGCTGCGGGCTACATTTCAAACCGGTGCAGGTTTTCCAGATGGGAATACCCCATTTTCCTGAGGGTTTCCACAGCCTTGTCCGCCCGCTTGCCCGTACGGCAATACAGCAGAATCACGGCATTCTTATCCGGAAGCAGTTGCGGCGCCAGCTCTTCCAGTTCATCCACCGGAATGTTCACGGCACCCTCCTTGTGGCCCGTGCGGTACTCCTCCGGGGTGCGGACGTCCACCAGAAGAATTTCATGAGGGGTTCCAGCGTCCGGAGACACCACCATGGAGGAAGCCGCAGGAACGCGTTCCGCATTACGCCCCTTCAGCCATACGAAAATGGCGGTCAGTCCGGTCACCATGACCACATAAAAAACCACGTTTTTCACGTTTCCACTTCACTAAACCGCAACGGCGGAATCAAGAAAAAACTCTCAAGACTTTTTCAGGCTTCGTCATCAATCACCACCGCCTGGGAAGCATAGCCGAAAGCGGGGCTGCCCCACTCCACCACGTCCCCCGGCTTCAAATACTGCGGCGGATTCATCCCCATGCCCACACCTGCCGGCGTTCCGGTGGAGACTACATCCCCGGGCCACAAGGTCATGAAACGGGAAATGTAGGCAAGCAACTCCGGCACGGGCCAGATCAGGCCGGCCGTATTGCCATGCTGGCGCACTTCCCCGTTCACCTTCAATTCCAGCGGAATGCCGGAGCCGTCCCCCAGTTCCTCCACGGAAATAAACGTGGGCCCCATGGGAGCAAAGCTGTCATAGCTCTTCCCCTTGGTCCACTGGCCGCCGTGTTCCAACTGATTGGCCCGTTCGGAATAATCGCACATCAGGGTATAGCCGCTGATGGCCTTTGCGGCCTCTTCCGTTGAAGCGTTCTTCAGCACATTTTTAATCACTACGGCCAGTTCAATCTCATAATCCAGCTTATCGCAGCCGGGGGGATATAAAACGACGTCACTGCAAGAGGTGATGGCGGAAGGTGATTTCAGGAAAATAGCCGGCTCCTGCACGGGATCGCCGTCAAACTCCTTCGCGTGGGCCGCATAGCTCTTCCCCAGGCACACCAGCTTGGAGGGGGAACAGGGCAGCGCGGTATCAATCATCCAGTCCGGGTCCACAGCCTTGGCGGCGGGATTGTCCAGAAACTCCGCTATGCGCTTCATCTCCTCCCCGCAGGAATCCGTTTCCCCGCAAATGCAGGCATCCACCTCCGCAACCACGGAATCCGCCACCAGGTATTCTCCACGGCTTTCACTCCACAGGGCCATGATGCGTTCCGCCTGGTCATTCAGGTAAAATCTTATTTTCACCCTTTCACTGTACAGTTTTTCCCCTTTTGCGCAAAGAACGGTTCCGTCATTCTTTACCCGGGGCGGCCTTCCGCCGCCCTCCCGCCCCCCTGTGGAGGAATGCAGCGCGTAGGGCTTGCCTTGCCGGAGCAAAACACTATTATATGGGCACTTAATCATATCAATTCATGTCCGACCAAATCTACTTTTTTGACACTACCCTGCGCGATGGAGAACAATGCCCCGGAGCATCCATGAACCTACGCGAAAAACTGGAAGTGGCGCGTCAGATGGAACGGCTGGGCATGGACGTGATCGAGGCCGGCTTTCCCTGCATTTCCGACGGCGACTTTGAAGCCGTGCACACCATTGCCGGTGAAATCAAAAAATGCCGCATCGCCGGGCTGGCCCGCTGCGTGAAGGCGGACATTGAAGCGGCGGCCAGGGCCCTGGAACCCGCCGGGGACCGCGCGCGCATCCACATCTTTCTGGCAACCAGCAAGCTGCACATGCAGTTCAAGCTGAAAAAGGCGGAAACGGAAATCCTGCGCATGGCCGCGGAAGGCGTATCCTACGCCAAACAATTTGTGCAGGACGTGGAATTCTCCCCGGAAGACGCCTCCCGCACAGACCTGGACTTTCTGACCAGGGTGGTGGAGACCGTCATTGACGCCGGAGCCACCACCGTCAACATTCCGGACACCGTGGGCTACACCACGCCGGACGAATTCTACCGCATCATCCGCCACCTGAAGGAAAACGTCCCGAATATTGACAAGGCCGTCATCTCCGTGCACTGCCACAATGACCTGGGCCTGGCCGTAGCCAACTCCCTGGCCGCCATCCGCGCCGGAGCCCGCCAGGTGGAAGGCACCATCAATGGCATTGGCGAACGCGCCGGAAACGTGGCCCTGGAGGAAGTCATCATGGCCCTGCGCACCCGCGCCGGACAATTCGGCGACGTGACGGACAACATCAACACGCGTGAAATCGTCCGCACCTCCCGCATTGTGGCTCGCATGAGCGGCATGCAGGTGCAGCGCTCCAAGGCCATCGTGGGGGAAAACGCCTTCGCCCACTCCTCCGGCATCCACCAGCACGGCATCCTCAACTGCCGGGAAACCTATGAAGTCATGGACCCGCAGGCAGTCGGCTGGGGCGCTACGGAACTCCCGCTCACCAAGCACTCCGGCCGCGCCGCCGTAAAGGCCAGGCTGGAACAACTGGGCCACGTGCTTACGGAAGAGGAGGTCAATACCGTCTTTGAACGCTTCAAGAAAGTGGGCGATTCCAAGAAATTCGTTTATGACGACGACCTTTCCGCCATTGTGGACGACTCCCTGCATGCCTCCTCCGGCCTGTGGGAACTGGACTTCCTGCAATTTGTGGCAGGCAGCCACGCCCGGCCTACAGCTACGGTTGGACTGCTCAAGGAAGGCAAAAAGTTTGAGGACAGCTCCACGGGCAACGGAGCGGTGGACGCCGTCATCAAGGCCATTGAACGCATTACCAAACGTAAAGGCACGCTGAAAGGCTACAGTGTCAACGCCGCCTCCGAAGGCAAGGACGCCCTGGGTGAAGTCACGGTGCACGTGGACTTCGGCCTGGCGAAACCCATCGTGGGCAAGGGAGCCTCCACGGACGTCATTGAAGCCTCCGCCCGCGCCTACCTGAACGCGGTCAACCGCTCCATCCGCATGGAAAACATGCCCCAGCCCAACAATCTGGACGCAGGCGCCATCTGATCCCGGCGCTCCGGCCCGCATATGCGGGCCGGGCGCACCTCCGCACGGCAGCGGGGAGGACAACTTCTATTGCTTGATTTTCCCCTGCCGCCGTGCCATAAATTCATGACCTTTTACACGGTACAACCCCATGAAAGCAACATTCCTTCTTCTTTGCCTGGCCGGCAGCGTGCTGGCGGCGCCTCCCGCCAAAAAACAGCCGGCGCCAGCCAATCCCCTCCCTCCGCTGGAAAAAGCCACCATTTCCATTGACGGCCACCCGGAAAGCGTGGCGGCTGATGCGGAAGGCAACATTTACTTCACCTGCATCGGCGCCAAGCTGACGCCCACGGAAAAGGACAAGGACGGCTACCTGGGCGTTATCCCGCACGGCTCCACGGAACCTAAGAAAATCACGGAGGTGGACACCCTGGACGCTCCCAAGGGGCTTCTGTACCAGGACGGCTTCCTGTACTGCACGGATGTGGACATGGTCTACAAGATAGACGCCAAAACCGGCACCATTGAAGGGTATGTGGACTTGTCCCCCTCCCGCATGAAATTCCTCAATGACCTGGCGTTCATTAACGGCAGGCTCATGGTCTCCTCCACGGATACCAACCAGATCTTCTATGTGGACACAAACACCAGTTCCTACGGGGAGCTGGTCACCAAGCAGCCCATTTACAAGCCGAACGGCCTGGCCTGGGATCCGGAAAGAAAAGTCATCTACCTCTGCGAATATGCCACGGATGAAAAAGGCAAGCCCAGCGGCCGCCTGCTCTCCATCAACCCCGTCTCCCGTGAAGTCACGGAACTTTCCAAGGAACGGGGACAGTATGACGGCCTGGCCTACCGGGACAACGCCCTTTATTACAGCGACTGGTCCAAGGACAAAAAACCGGAAGCCATCCGCAGGCTGGACCTGAAAACGGGGCGTTCCGCTCCGGTGGCCACCGGCCCCATTGAAGGCACGGCGGACTTCATCCTGTATGACTCCATGATCGTGGCTCCGGGCATGACGGAAAAGAAAATCCACATCATGCCCATTGGCGGGAAAAAATAACCGGAACTATTCCGTTTTTACACCCTCTCCCGGTCCGCCAGTGGCATCTCCCCCGCTGGCGGCCTTTTTCAATTTACGGCTTGAAGTGCACCGGGGATGCGTTTAGTTAATGGAGATATGAGCAAGATTTCAGACCAAATCATGGAAGGGATGAAAACCGCCATGAGAGCAAAAGACTCCGTCACTCTCAATACCCTGCGCGCCCTCAAGACGGCCCTGACGAACGCGGGCATCGCCAAAGGAGGCCTGGGCACTCCTCTGGAGGAAGCGGAAGAACTGGCCGTGGTCCGCAAGCAAATCAAGCAGCGTGAAGACTCTATGGAACAATTCCGGTCCGCCGGACGTCCGGAACTGGCGGACAAGGAGGAAGCGGAAATGATCGTCCTCAAGCAATTCATGCCTGCGGAGCTCACCGCGGAGGAGACGGCGTCCATTCTGGAAAACGTGATGAAGGAAACGGGAGCCGCCACCAAAAAGGACATGGGCCAGGTCATGAAACTCATGCAGGAACGCACCGCCGGGAGGGTCAACGGCAAGGAACTGGCCCGGATGGTATCAGCCAGACTCTCATGAAAGGCTGCGCCGCCATCATCGTAGCGGCCGGGTCTTCCCGGCGCGCCGGATTTGACAAGCTCCTGGCGCCCCTGCACGGAGTCAAGGTGCTGGAACGCAGTATCCGGGCGTTTGCCGGCTCCCGGGAAATCACAGAAATCGTGGTGGTTTGCCCGGAAGAACGCTTCCGCGCCATTAACGCCGCGGACATGGAGACGGAAGTGCCCGTCACCCGCGTGGATGGCGGCAGCGAACGGCACGAATCCGTAAAAAACGGCCTGGCGGCCCTGCTTTACACGCCCGGGCTCGTAGCCGTGCACGACGGCGCGCGCCCCCTCATTACGGTGGAGCAAATCTCCCGCTGCATCCAGACCGCCAGGGAATGTGGAGCAGCCGCTTCAGCCCACCCCGTGACGGACACCTTGAAACGCGCCAATGAAGAACGTTTTACGCTTCCGGAACAGGTGGACCGGGAAGGACTGTGGTGCATGGAAACACCACAGGTATTTCAATATCAACTGCTCCTGGACGCCTACGCGGCAGTCACGGAACGAAACATGAAGGTGACTGATGAAGTCACCGCCCTGCAGCTCATCGGCCACCCTACCCGCCTGGTGCACAACCATGGGCCCAACCCCAAGATCACCTGGCCGGAAGACATTTCCTGCGCTGAAATTCTGCTGGAACTCAAGCACCGCCGCAATACCCTATGACCAGCCTCCTGTGTACCCCCCCCCGCGCCGTCCTTATCCTGGGAACGGGCTATCTGGGAAAAGCCCTGGCGGAAAGCCTGCGGAAAGCCGGCCACACGGCCCTTACGGCGGACATAGACGCACAGCGGGCCATTTATGAAGCGGATGTCACAAACGCAGACTCCATGCGCAGCCTGGCCTCCCGCATTCCCTCCCCGGACATCATCGTCATGTGCGCCAGCACCCGCGGGGGAAGCGAGGATGCCTACCGCAGCCTCTACATCCGCGGAACGCAAAACACGCTGGAAGCCTTCCCCGGAAAACCGGTCATCTTCTGTTCCAGCACCTCCGTTTACGGCATCACGGACGGCCGCTGGATTACGGAAGAGCACAACGTCTATCCCGCCTCGGGAAAAAGCGGCCTCCTCATTCAGGCGGAACAGGCGGTTCTTGCCGCCGGAGGCACCGTCGTCCGGCTGGGGGCCCTGTACGGCCCGGACCGTTGCGTGCTTGTCTCCCAATACTGTACGGAAGGCACCGCCCTCCCCGGAGACATGGACAGGTGGATCAACTACATCCACCGGGATGACGCCGTGGGCGCCCTGCACCTGCTCTGCACGCTCCGTGAACCGCCCTCCGGCATCTACAACCTGACGGACCGCACCCCCATGCAGCTTGGGGAAATTTACTCTTATCTCTCCGGGCTCCTGGGCAGGCCCGCTCCACAGCCCGAACCGCTCCGGGAGGAGGCGCGCCGCGGCTTTTCCAACCAGAGGATCTCCTGTTCCCGCCTGCTGGCCCTGGGCTGGGAACCGCTTTACCCGAGCTTTGCGGACGGCGTGCACAATGTGCTGGAAGCGCTGGAAGAATAAACCCCGGCGGGACTCCTCCATCCCCACGTCCCAAGCGGCTTTCCGGAGAAGAAGGAAAGGGAGGAACAATGTGCCGGGCATCTGCCGGGGCAAGCGTGGCGCCAGGGCGGCCGTCCCGGCAGTCTTTGACTCTCCCCTTTCTTGACTTGCCGGGCGTGAACGGGCACAATCCTGCGCGCAATGCGTATCATCACAGGACTTCAACCCAGCGGCAAGCTCCACGTCGGCAACTACTTCGGAGCCATGGAACCGGCCGTCCGCATGCAGGAACGCGGAGACTCCTACTACTTTCTGGCGGACTACCACGCCATGAGCACCGTCCATGACGCGGCCGCCCTGCGGGAAAACTGCAAAAACCTGGCGACAGACTTTCTGGCCGTGGGCCTGGACCCTGAAAAATGCGTCTTTTTCCGCCAGTCCGCCGTGCCGGAAGTCAATGAAATGGCGTGGATACTCGGCACCGTCTGCCCGGTGGGCCTGCTGGAACGCTGCCACTCCTACAAGGACAAGATCGCCAAGGGCTTTTCCCCCAGCAACGCCCTCTTCACCTACCCCGTGCTGATGGCGGCGGACATCCTGATGTATGACTCCGACCTGGTGCCTGTGGGCAAGGACCAGAAGCAGCACCTGGAAGTCACCCGGGACCTGGCGGGCAAGATGAACGAACAATTCGGGGAAGGCACCTGCAAGCTGCCGGATGCGCTCATTGCGGAAAGCACGGCCATCGTTCCCGGCCTGGACGGTCAGAAAATGAGCAAAAGCTACAACAACACCCTCCCCATCTTCGGCGAGGAAAAAGCCGTCCGCAAGCTCATCATGAGAATCCCTACGGACTCCACCCCCGTGGAGGAACCCAAGTCCACGGAAGGCTCCATCATCCTCCAGCTTTACAAGCTCTTTGCCTCCGCGGAAGGCTATGAAACCATGGTCCATGACTTCCGGAGCGGCGGCTGCGGCTATGGCGACTTCAAAAAGCGCCTCTTTGACGCGTACTGGGAATACTTCCGCACCGCGCGCGAGCGCAGGGCTGAACTGGAAGCCAACCAGGACTACGTGCACCAGGTGCTGGAAGACGGGGCGCGCAAGGCGCGGGAAACGGCTTCCGTGGTGCTGGACAGGGTGCGCCGGGCCGTGGGCCTGATCTGAACCGGGGGTTGAAATGCCGGAGAACCCGGAGTGAAACACGTTTTTTAGTGGCATGGAAAAGCACGGAATGTTATACAGGAATATATGAAGAATATTCTGGTAGCCATTGATTTCTCCAACGCCACGGACGCCGTCATTCATCAGATCGGCAAACTGGCGTGCCCCAATGACAGCATCATCCACCTGCTCCACATTGTGGAACCCAGTATCTGTTATGAAGTCTCCGGCGTGCTGCCGGATGAAGTTCCCGTGCCCGTCATGGACCAGACGGAGGAAAACGAAGTCATCTCCATCGCAAAAAACCATCTGAAAAAGACGGCGGAAAAACTCTCCCGGCTGACGGACGCCACCATCATCCAGGCCGTGGAAGACGAATTCGAAATCAGCGAGGCGGTCATTAACTACGCTGAAAAACACCACATCGACATGATCGTGGTGGGCAAACACAACCACGGCTTCCTTTCCACCGTCTTCCTGGGCAGCGTAGCCAGCTCCGTCATGCGGAAATCCCCCGTGCCCGTGCTGGTGGTTCCCGTCACCAAGGAAGAACAATAAAAGCCGCCATCCGCACAAGACCCGTCCCATTTCATGATTACCATACTCTTTATAGGCGATGTGGTCGGCGAGCCCGGCCGCACCGCCGTGAAGCACATGCTTCCGGAACTCAAAAAGGAGCACGGGGCGGACTTCATCATCGTCAACGGAGAAAACGCGGCTGCCGGACGCGGCATCACCCCCCGGCTGGCGCAGGAACTGCTGCATGCCGGAGTGGACGTCATCACGACCGGGGACCACGTCTGGGACCAGGCGGAACTGGCGCCGTGGCTGGACTCCGAACCGCGCGTACTGCGCCCCCTCAACTATCCCCAGGGCACGCCGGGGCACGGAAGCGTGGTGGTGGAAACGCCCAGGGGGAAGATAGCCGTCATGCAGGTGCAGGGGCGGTCCTTCATCCAGCCCCCGCTGGAAAACCCCTTCCTCATCTCGGAGGCGGAAGCCAGAAGGCTCAGGGAGGAAGAAGGCGTTAACGTCATCTTTGTGGACATGCACGCGGAAACCACCAGTGAAAAAATCTCCACCGGGTACAATCTGGACGGGCTGGTTTCCGCCGTCATCGGAACCCACACCCATGTGCAGACCGCGGATGAAACCATCCTGGAACATGGCACGGCCTACCTGACGGACGCAGGCATGTGCGGCCCTGCCCTGGGAGTGCTGGGCCGCGAAAAAGAGCCCATTATCCAGCGCTTCCGCTCCTCCATGCCCGCCAAATTCCCTGTGGCCAACTGGCCCGTCCGCCTCTGCGGAGCCGTCGTGCAGGTGGATGAAGCCACCGGCAAAGCCCTCAACATTGCCCGCATCAGCCAAACCGTGGAAAAACCGGCCTCCTGACCATGCCCAACGCCACAGACCATGAAGCCAGATTCGGCGGCATTGGCCGTCTGTACGGAACCAGCGGGCTGGACCTTCTCCGGAACTCCCGCATGGCCGTCATCGGCATTGGCGGCGTAGGCTCCTGGGCGGCGGAAGCATTGGCCCGCTCCGGAGTAGGAACCATCATCCTGATGGACCTGGATGACCTCTGCATCACCAACACGAACCGGCAAATTCACGCGCTGGCGTCCACCGTCGGCCAGTCCAAGACGGAAGCCATGGCCGCACGCATCAGGGAAATCAACCCGGACGCGGAAACCATCTCCATCAACAGCTTCTACACGGCCTCCAACGCAGAAAAACTGCTGGCGGCGAAACCGGACGTCATCATAGACGCCATTGACTCCCTGGCGCCCAAAGCGCACCTCATCGCCTCCTGTTACCGCAGCAAGCAGCTCCTGGTCACCTGCGGCGGCGCGGGAGGACGCGTCAACCCCGCTAAAATAGAAATAGCGGACCTCTCCCGCACCAAGGGAGACCCCCTGCTCTCCAGCCTGCGCTACAAACTCAAAAAAGACTACGGCCTCCCGCTGGGGGAAAAAGCCCGCAAGCTGAAAATCCCCTGCGTCTTCTCCCAGGAAACTCCCGTGTACCCTACCTGTGACGGAGAAACCTCCTGCACGCGCGACCCGGAATTCCAGGGGAAAATGGGTTGTGACGCCGGGTTCGGCTCTATCACCCACATCACTGGCACCTTCGGCTTCTTTGCGGCCTCCGCCGCCATTCAAACGCTCTTAAACAAAAAACAAACATCACCGCAACCATGAACAAGCTCCTGCTTCCCCTACTGGGGGCCATTCTTCTTCCCGCCCTGACCCAGTGCAACTCCCTGGAAAAAGACATCGCCGGCATCAACGCCCGCAATGCGGAAATTGCCAGAGAACCCAGGGGAAACTACTTTGTCGGCCGCCGCTATCATGTCCCGGCAACCCGCTTCTGGGGCTACCTGCGCCAGCCGGGCCAGACCTGGAGAACGGCCCAGCTCGTCATCATGGATGAAAGCTCCTGCCGCACTCCGGACCGCCTGCCGGAATACGCCGGGAGCCCGCGCTACGCCTATGACAACAACTATGAATACAGGGTGTACGGCAAATACACGGGCAAATACGGTTACGAGCCCAACTCCAATCTGAAGCTACCCATCTTCAAGCCGACCCGGTTCGAACCCATCAACACCAATCCCGGCTGGCTCTTCAAGCCCTCGGAAAAATATGACACCAAGGCCGTCACCCTGCGTCCGGCCATCATGCCCGTGGCAACCTCCCTCCCGGTCCGGTAAAAAAGCTGCCTTCAAAAAACGGAAGCAACAGGATAAAAAGAAGAAAAAAGCTTGATCTATTCGCTCCTGTGCGCTAAAAACTTCCCGCCTTAAGGCACCTATGCTCGGGTGGCGGAATTGGTAGACGCGCTAGACTAAGGATCTAGTGTCGATAAGACGTAGGGGTTCGAGTCCCCTCTCGAGCACCATTCAATAACCCTCTTTAAGTAAAATGCTTGAAGAGGGTTTCTTGTTGACAAGGAAAAGAGAGCCCGAAACGTCAAAGACTGGAGCAATAGCCAATTTTGATGGAATCCCGGAACAGGAAGAAGCATCCGGAGAAAAAACCTTAAACGCCTTCAGCCATCAGGGCCAGGACTTCTTCACGGGCCGGCATGGAGCGGATGGCTCCCTTGCGCGTCGTCACGATGGAAGCGGCGGCGTTGGCGAATAAAAGCATGTCCGCCAACTGTCCTTCCGTCAGGTTTTCCAGTCCCGTTTCCAGAATCCAGTCCAGGCAGGAACCAAAAAAGGCGTCTCCGGCTCCCGTCGTGTCAATGGTGTTGACCTTCAGGAATGTAGGCTGGTAAACAAGCCTGTCTCCATAGGAAGCCCAACTGCCTTCCCTGCCCCCCGTCACGAGGATGAGGCGGAGATTGCCGAATTTCCTTTTCAGGGCATCCAGTCCTTCCTTCATGGAGGAACAGCCGGTGAGGAAGAGAAGTTCCTCCGTTTCTATTTTCATGACGCTGCACGCGCCGCAGCCATAGAGCATTTGTTCCCGGGCCAGCTCCAGACTGGGCCAGAGGAGAGGCCGGAGATTGGGATCAAAGGTGATGAGAGCCCCCTTTTCCCGGGCATGGCTGACGGCATGCCGGGTGGCGCGCCGCACGTCGCCGTGCGTCATGGAGATCGTCCCGAAGTGGAAGACGCGCGTGTTTTCCACCAGCGCCATGTCCACCTCCCCGGCGGTCAGTTTCATGTCCGCGCCGGGATTGCGGTAAAAGGAAAAATCACGGTCGCCCTGTTCGTCAATCTGGACGAAGGCCAGGGTGGTGTTGACTTCCCGGGAAGAGACCAGCCCGGAATCGTCAATGCCTTCCTCCTGAAGCGTGCGCCGGAGCATTTTCCCGAACATGTCATGCCCCACCTTGCCGATGAAGGCGGTCCTGCGCCCCAGCCGGGACAGCATGGAGAGGACATTGCAGGGGGCGCCCCCCGGATTGGCCTGGTAAACGGGCAGTTCCTGGGCGCTCACTCCGCAGGGGGTGAAGTCCACCAGCAGTTCTCCGAGAGCTACGACGTCATACATGCTTTTCCAAATGTTGAAGGTGGTTCTTCCGGCGGAAAGGAAAGCCGGGAGAGATAGTGAAGCATAGAACGCGCCGCCTGTTCCGGGAAAGGAAAAAGAGGTTCATTCCAGTCATGCCGGGAAGGGCGCATTTCCGGCATTTTTTCCTTTCCTGAGGAAGCCGCGCCCCAGAGAAAATCCGGGATTTTTCCGCAAACGCTCCCTGCGGCGCGTGATAAACCCGCCGGGTAGGGGAAAAAGTCTGGCATATCCCTAACACCTGCCTCTCCGGAAATGCCCATTAAATGAGACGGCAAATATTGATACCCCATTTCAAGATGAAGAAGGAACTGAAACGACAGGGCAAGGCGAAGATTCCGGGAGCTCCCGTTCCCTATGACAGGACAACCATTCAGCCGGGAATCGTCCACATAGGAGTGGGCAATTTCCACCGCGCGCATGAAGAGTTTTACACGAACCAGCTTCTGGGCATGGGCGGCCGTGATGAATGGGGGATTTCCGGTGTGGCCCTGCTGCCGCAGGACGAGCCCCTTTACAAGGCTCTGAAGAGCCAGGACGGCCTTTACACGCTGACGGTCTGCGGCCGCGACGGCAGGGACGAGTTTTATGAAATAGGCTCCCTGGTGGATCTGGCGTGGGGGCCTGAGGACCCCAAAAAGGTCATCGACAGGATTGCGGACCCCCGGACTAAAATCATCACCCTGACCATTACGGAAGGGGGGTACAATCTGGATAAGGAGACCGGAGAGTTCATGCTCGGCAGCAAGGACGTGAAACATGACCTGGAACACCCGGATCATCCCCGTACGGTTTTCGGCTTCCTGGCCGCCGGATTGCGGAAAAGGCGGAAGGACGGCGCAGGCCCCGTAACCGTTTTATCCTGTGACAACCTCCAGCATAACGGGGATACGGCCCGGAAGGCGTTTACTTCCTTTATCGAAGCCCAGGACCCCGAACTGGCGCAGTGGGTGAAGAAGAACGTGACGTTCCCCAACAGCATGGTGGACCGCATTACGCCCGCCGTCACGCCGGACGACGTCAAACGGCTGGACGCGCAGAGCGGCGTGGAAGACGCCGCCCCCGTCTATTCGGAGGATTTCATCCAGTGGGTGATTGAAGATGATTTCATTGCCGGGCGGCCGGACTGGGAAGCCGTGGGCGTTGAGTTTACGGACGACGTTTCCGCTTATGAGAACATGAAGCTCAGCCTGCTGAACGCGTCCCACTCCCTGCTGTCCTACCCCGCCTTTCTAGCCGGGTACCGACGGGTGGACGAGGCGGTAGGGGATGAGCGGTTTGCCCGCTACCTGCGCCTTTTCATGGACCGGGACGCGGGCCCCTACGTTCCACCGCCGGGGAGCACGGATTTGGAGCTGTATAAGAAGACCCTGCTGGAACGCTTCGGCAACAAGGCGGTGAGCGACCAGATCAGCCGCTTGTGCTTTGACGGCGTTTCCAAGATTCCCGTGTATGTGATGCCCGTTTTAACGAAGATGATCAGGGACGGCGCAGACCTGGAACGCCTGGCGTTTTTCGTAGCCGCCTACCGCCATTACCTGAAGCACGGGAAGGATGACCGGGGACAGGCTTACGAAGTGAACGAACCCTGGCTGACGAAAGAGGACCGGAAACTGATCGCCAGCGGCGACCCGCTGGATTTCCTTGCCCTGTCCCCCTTCCGGAGCACGGATTTGAAGGCGGCGGACAAGTTCGCCGGCCAGTATCTGGAGATGGTGGAGAAACTTGAACAAGACGGCGTCCTCCCCGTTCTGGAACAATTGGTTCTTCCGTAGTCATACAATCCTTCATGCCGTCCGCACCCGGTTCCGGGCGGCATGAAGGAACCTTCCCGGCCTTTTCCTTTTTCTGCATTTTCACCTCTCACCCTTTTCATGGAAACACAACCGCGTTCACGCCTGGGCCCCTTCGTTGCCCTGACCTTCATTTATTTTCTCGTCGGGTTCCTGTCCACCGTGAACGGCCAATTCCAGGGGCCTTTGCAAAGCGCCTTCCTGTCGGACGCCGGCACCCTGAAAAACACGTTCATCACCCTGATTCCCTTTTTCTTTTTCCTGGCATACCTGGTGAACGGGAACATCGCTTCCCGCTGGATCAACCGCTACGGCTACAAGACCACGCTGATACGGGGCCTTCTGTTCATGGTGCTCGGGCTGGCCGTCTTTTTCCTGTCCGCATGGTTCACCGTCCAGTTCGGGGACCTGCGCACGACAATCGCCGGGGCCAGCATCCCGTACGGCTATTTTATTTTCCTGGCGGGTTCCTATGCCATGGGCACCGCGGCCACGGTTTTGCAAGTCGTCATTAATCCCTACGTGACGTCCTATGAATTGAAGGGAACCCAGCCCGTCCAGCGTCTCAACATTGTGTGCGCCGTAAACTCCTTCGGAACGACGATCGCGCCGTTTTTCGTGACCGGCATCCTGTTTGCCGGGCTGCCCATGGAGAGCGTCCACGTGCGGCAGCTGATGCTTCCCCTGCTTGTCCTGGGCGTCCTGATTGCGCTGGTCACCCTGATGACGAAGCGGCTTTACCTGCCCAACATCCGGGACACCACGGCCGGAGAAGGTGAGAAGCTGGAACGCAGCATCTGGTCCTTCCGGCATTTGACGCTGGGAGTGATCGCCATTTTCTTTTATGTGGGCGCGGAGGTATCCGTGGGCATCAACGTGAACCTGCATGCCCTGGAACTCAGCAATTCGGATGAACCGCTGCTGTTCCTGGGTTCCAGCAACCTGGTGGTGTGGGGGGTGGACCTGGGCATTCCGGCCCTGCTGGCCTCCCTGTACTGGGGCGGCCTGATGGTGGGGCGCATCGTTTCCAGCTGGCTGAACCATATCTCCCCCCGCGTCCAGTTGACGGCGGCAACCTCCGCGGCGGCCATTCTGACGCTGGTGGCCATTTACACCCATAACCTGTGGGTGCTGGTTTCCGTAGGATTGTTCCATTCCGTCATGTGGGGCTGTATTTTCACGCTCGCCACCGTGGGATTGAAAAAATATACCGCCAAGGCTTCCGGCATTTTCATGATGGGCGTGTTCGGCGGCGCCGTTTTCCCCTTCCTCCAGGGAGCTCTGACGGACGCGCTGGGAAGCTGGCGCTGGTCATGGATGCTTGTCTTCCTCTGTGAACTGGTCATGCTTGCCTACGCCCTTGCAGGTTCCCGAGTCAGGAAAGAGGACTTGCTGGAAGGAACGGACTGATTCCTTTTCCGGGGAGAAGCCGGGTCCGGTGGAACAGCCCGTCCCATGTTCCGGAAAGTTGATTTTCCATCTGGGAAAACCATCATGTTCTCCGCCTCTTCTTCATGGAATGATGCGCCCTCAACCATTTCATTAAGAAGAATCATGAAAACAATAAAATCATTCAGCCAGGGGCAGTTAATCAGCCAGACAGGGAATATTTATCCTTCCGGAATATGTCTGGGCCTGGTCACTTATTGGCTCATTGCATGCCATCGTCATGAAGAAAATCAATTCTGGGCCGATATTGAACACAGCATCAGTCCGCCCCGCAATCAGCCCATTTCAAAAGCTCCCCTTATTTATGGAGAGGGATACGCGGCAAAAGCCTCCGTTTTCCATGAACAAAACGACATGGCGGATGTCATTGTCCGTAGCCGTGAAAAAATGGCTATTGAAGGGGGAATGCGGATGCTGCATAACGAGATGGTTCCAGTAAACTTCTTCCAAAATAATTTTATGGATTACGCTATTTCCAAGATTTTACAACAGGACGTCACCTACACGATTTTAGCCATTCGAGGAGCCGAACCTAATGGACATGCCATCGGCATTCACAACGAAAAGGGAAAGGTGCACATTTTTGACCCCAACTTCTTCGTTCTGGAGTGCGGCAGCAAGACCGATCTGCCAGGAGAACTCAAAGAGGCGTTCCTGACCATTGATCATTGTTACCAAGGCCGGTTTAATAAAAGCTTTCACCTGGATGCTTTTTATTAAGGAAAAACTGCCGCCCATTCCCGGGATAGGTCCTCCGCAGCAGGAGAAAAATTCCTGACGGTAATCCCTCTCAACTTCCATGAGAAGTTGAGAGGGATTTTCCTTTCCATAACCGGCAAGTCTTCATCTCAACCTTCCTGCCTCATCGGCGCGAAACCATGTCCCGGAACTGGCGGCAACCAGGTTTATTTCGCATTTTTCTTCATGATTTCCCTCCCATCCTGTAACATGCGCCCATGCAAGAGAGAAGCAGCGGCTTTCAATGGCCCGCCCAGTGGACCCCCGATATTCTCGCCACCCTGATGTTTGTGGTGCAGGACGGAAGGATTCTCCTGATACGCAAGAAGAGGGGGATTGGCGCGGGGAAGGTCAACGGTCCCGGCGGAAAGTTTGAGGCGGGGGAAACGGCCCTCCAGTGCGTGCTGCGGGAGGTCCGTGAGGAACTCTGCATTGACATTGCGGACGCCCGGGAAATGGGCGTGCTGAATTTTTCCTTCACGTGCGGCACCATTCCGGAAATCCGCTGCCATGTGTTCATGGCTTCTTCCTTCCATGGCGCTCCATCGGAAACCCCGGAAGCAGAGCCTTTCTGGTGCCCGGTGGACGAGATTCCCTACGATCTCATGTGGCAGGACGACCGGTTCTGGCTTCCCGCCATGCTGGACGGGAAACAGTTTGAGGCGTTTTTCACGTTTGAAGGTGACCGGATGCTGGAATTCTGCCTGACCACCGGGGACTGCTCCGGCAAGGAAACACAGGCTTCCACCCCTTCCGTCTGAGCCATCCGGGGAGAAGCCGCACGTGTCCATCCGGCTTCCCCCGGAAGCCTCCGTGTTCAGAAGGAGAGGGAGACGCCCAGAGCGGCCTGATGCTCCAGAAGGGATTCCCTGAAATGCGCCTGGTAGGAGGCGAAGACGGAGCATCTGTCATTGAAGACCATCCTGGAGAGCAGTTTGACCTTGAATGACTGCTTTCCGGGAGAATAGCCCTTCCCCTTATACCGGGATTCCCGGTATTCATCCCCTTCCCACCAGCCGTCGCGGAACGTGTAATGGGGATCGTTTCTGTAGACGTCCGGGCAGTAGCTCCCGGACAGGGCATTGATCCATATGGTGTTTCCGGACAAACGGAGGACGTGTTCCAGCGTCACCCCCATCGCCAGGGACACATTGTCAAACGTTCCCCGGTTGTCCCGCCTCTGGTTGTAATCATCATCGTCATCCCAGCCATCATCCCAATCGTCGTCATCCCACCAGCAATCCCCCCACCAGGAGGAATCGCCGCAATCGCCCCGGTCATCCCTTTTCACCTTGTTGGCTCCATGCACATACGTCACTCCCATAAAGGGGGTAACGCTGAAGGAGTCCGTCACCTGATAGCGCCAGGAGGCGGAAAGACCCGCCTGGAACGTTTCCGAGTCCCACCTGGAGGCGTTTCCCCACGCATCGTTGTGGCGGCATTTGTTTTCCGTACTGCCGAAGGCCGCATTCGCGGCAAGAAGCAGGCTGGACCGCGGCCCCGTTTCCCGGAAGTAGGCGCCGTACAGGTTGGCCATCCACGCAGACTGCCGGAAGCGGTCCCCCTCGATGGGGCCGTCCGGATAGTCCGGCATTTCCTGAATGTTCTGGTGCCCGAACAATTGCCCGAACGCCAGCCCCAGCATGGAACCGGATTTTTCTCCATACGCGCCATAGTCATATCCCAGCGCGTAGCCGGCGGCGGTGTAGTCAAAAGAAGGCTGATTGTTCCGGACGCCGCCATCGCCAAAGCTGCCCAGCGCGCCCGCCCACAGGTTGGAAGGCCCTTTCTGCTGAAAACGGGAGATATTTATCTGGGCTGAGGAGGCTTCCACCAGCGTCTGCACATAGGCCGCGGACACCCACATGGAGTCCAGCGTGGTTTCCGGACCGCTTTCCGGGAACTGGTTCCAGGATTCGGCGCGCACGGCAGGAAGGCATCCTGCCAGGGCCAGGCTCCATAAGGAGATACGGGATAGTTTCATGGTCGGGTATGATGGGTTCAATGGCCGGAGGCTGGCTCCGACCTTCATTTTTCAAGCGCGCCCTGGCTCCCGTTTTGTGTATCAAATGTATTTCCCGGAGTCCGGGGAAGTCCTCCCTTCCCGTTCCCGCCTGTCCCAGGCGCATCCCGTACTGGTGCGGGTTTTTCATGTTTTCCCCGTTTTTTCTTTCAGGGCACGCCCCTCCCCGGGCAGCTCCCGTCTTCGCCGTCACCACGCGGTCAACGGAGGTTTTCCGCTTCTCCATTCCGTCCTCTCCCGGCCTTCAATTTGTGTTCTTTAAGCTTTTCTTCACGGGCCAATAATGATAAAGGTGCGGGAGCAACCGTGTGATCCTTGATCGTTCACTTGCTGGCTATTTCAATTCATATTCCATTATTCGACATGTATACCCCTGAATTCAAAAACATCCTCACTTCCACCCTGGACGGACTGCGTGCGGAAGGTCTGTACAAGGAAGAACGTTTCATCGCCTCCCAGCAGTATTCCCAGGTGACGCTGAAGGACGGGCGCTCCGTCATCAACATGTGCGCCAATAATTACCTGGGCCTGGCCAATAATCCGGAAGTGATGGAGGCCGCCAAGAAAGCCATTGACGAATGGGGTTTCGGCATGGCTTCCGTCCGGTTCATCTGCGGCACGCAGACCCTGCACCGCCAGCTGGAGGAACGTCTTTCCCGGTTCCTGGGCACGGAAGACACGATTCTGTTCCCCTCCTGCTTTGACGCCAACGGCGGCCTGTTTGAAGGCCTCCTGACCGCGGACGACGCCATCATTTCCGATTCCCTGAACCACGCCTCCATCATTGACGGCGTGCGCCTCTGCAAGGCCAAGCGCTTCCGCTACGCCAACAACGACATGGCGGACCTGGAAGCCAAGCTCCAGGAAGCGGACGCCGCCGGAGCCCGCGTGAAGCTGATTTCCACGGACGGCGTGTTTTCCATGGACGGCATCATCGCCCAGCTGGACAAGATTCACGATCTGGCCGCCAAGTACAACGCCATCGTCCACTTTGACGACTGCCACGCCACGGGCTTCCTGGGCAAGAGGGGCCGCGGCACGCACGAACATTGCGGCCTGTTCGGCAACATAGACATCACCACCGGCACTCTGGGGAAAGCCCTGGGCGGCGCTTCCGGCGGCTACGTTTCCGGACCGAAGGAAGTGGTGGACATCCTGCGCCAGAAGGCGCGCCCGTACCTGTTTTCCAACAGCGTGGCCCCGGCCATCGTGGCCGCCTCCATCAAGGTGCTGGACCTGCTGGAAGGTTCCACGGAAGCTCGCGACCGCGTGGAAGCGAATACCAGGTATTTCCGTGACGCCATGACGGCCGCCGGCTTCACCATCGGCGGCAAGGACCACCCCATTTCCCCGGTGATGCTGGGGGACGCCGTGCTGTCCCAGAAATTCTCCGCCCAGCTTCTGGACGAGGGCGTATACGCCGTCGGCTTCTTCTACCCCGTCGTTCCCAAGGGCCAGGCCCGCATCCGCACGCAGATTTCCGCCGCCCACACGCGCGAACAACTGGACAAGGCGATTGAAGCTTTCTGCAAGGTGGGCAAGAGCCTGGGGGTTATTTCCTGATTCCCGCACTTTCCATGACTTCGGACGCACCACCCATGCCCGGCGGCAATCTGCCGACGCTGCCCGTCAAGCGGGTGGTGCGTCCCACTCCTTCCATCCCGGACCATGAAGTCGTGCGCCAGATAGGCAGCGGCGCTTACGGGGAAGTCTGGCTGGCCCGCTCCCTGACCGGGGCATGGCGCGCCGTAAAAATCGTCTGGAGGGAGGATTTTGAGGACGAGCGCACCTTCAACCGGGAGTTTGAGGGCATCCTGCAGTATGAGCCCATCGCCCGCAACCATCCGGGGCTGGTCCACATTCTGCACGTAGGGAGGCACGACCAGGATTCCCCGTTTTACTATTACGTCATGGAGCTGGGCGACGACGCCCGCACGGGCGTCCATATCACGCCGGACGAGTATATTCCCCGCACGCTCCAGACGGACAAGAAGTTTTCCGGCAACAAGCCCCTGCCGCTGGATTACTGCCTGGAGGTAGGCAGCCAATTGGCCCACGCCCTGCTGTACCTGCACAGCAAGAACCTGACGCACCGGGACATCAAGCCGGCGAACGTCATCTTCGTCAACGGGCGGCCCAAGCTGGCGGACATCGGCCTGGTGGCCCATCTGGACCAGCGCAGCTTTGTGGGCACGGAGGGGTTCATCCCCCCGGACGGCCCCGGCACCCGGCGGGCGGACGTTTACGCCCTGGCCAAGGTTTTATATGAGATCAGCACGGGAAAGGACCGCATGGATTTTCCCGAACTTCCGGATGACCTGCCGGAAGGCACCGTGCGCAAGAAGTGGCAGGCGTTCAACACGATCATCTGCCAGGCGGCGGAACCCCGCGTAGAGGAATGCACCATTGATTCCGCGGAAGAGCTGGCGGAAAAGATAGACGCCCTGCGGGGGTATGAAGTGCCTTCCCGCTTCCGCCTTCATAAGAAAAAGAAGCGCCGCAAGCTCAGGCGCACCCTCCAGCTGCTGGCCGCGGCCGTAGCCGGGGCTTTCACCGCGTACTGGGGGGCCCTGTGGCTCAACAACAGCCAGCATCTTCCGGAAGAACCCGCCGCAGACGTCCGCCAGGACCCCCAGGCCGCCAACCCGGAGGAGGAATCCCGGACCGGGTACGTTCTGGTGACCAGCTCCCCGGCGGGAGCGTCCGTATATGATGCGGACGGCAATTACCTGGATGAAACGCCCTACGGCCCCATTGAGCTGCCCTCCGGCGCTTCCGTGGCTTATACCATCAAGAAATCGGGCTTCGCGGACAAAGAGGAGGCGGGCACCGTCAAGGGCGGCTCCACGCTGGCCCTGGGCGGCGTGCTGAAGGAGTACCATCCCCCCACGGACAGCCAGCCGTGGAAAGACACGGAGGGAGTCACGTACCTGCCCGCGGAAACGCGCCACGTGGCGCAAGGCCCCCTCACCGCCGCTCTGTTCAACAAGTTCCTGAAGGAGGACCGCCAGAAGGGGAACTACCAGATGAAACGGGAACAGACGGAACCGGGCCATCCGGAGAAGGACGTGGCCCTGCTCACGCAGGACGGCATCACGGCCTACCTGGCATGGCTGAACAAGAAATGCGAACGGGAGGGGCTGCTGGGCAAGGAATTCTCCATCAATGCGGACCCTCTTCCGCAAACATCCGGAGGCACGGACGGCCACAGCGCCTACGTCCTGAACGTCACCCGCGTGTTCCAGGTCCCCATCACCGTCACCACCAATCCGCCGGGAGCCAGCGTCTTTTTCAACAACAGGCTGATTGGCCGCACGCCCATTGAGGAATACGTCAACCAGGTACCCTACGTGATTGAAATCAAACTGCCGGGGCATGCCACCATGCGGCGCCGGGGGCTGGACCCGCAGGATTTATACCTTTCCCTCCAGCTGGAGCCGGACAAATCCGTGATCTTCGGCTCACCCTGGACCAACAGCCTGGGCATGCAGATGGCCCCGGTAGGGGGAAACGCCCTGGTCATGTCCCATGAGGTGCGCGTGAAGGATTTCCAGCAGTTCCTGAAAGCCACGGGGAGGAAAGCCCCGGCCCGGCCCGGCTTCCCCCAGGGGGAGAACCACCCGGTGGTGAACGTCAGCAGGCAGGACGCGCGCGCCTTTGCCACATGGCTTACCAACAAGGAACGGGCCCAGGGGCTGATTGACCAGCACGATTCCTACCGCCTGCCTACGGACGAGGAATGGAGCTCCTGGGTGCGCCTGACGGATGAAAAGGGGTCCTCCCCCTATGAAAAGACGCTGCCTCATGAAAACTCCCGGGAGGTGTTCCCGTGGGGTTACTCATGGCCGCCGCCGGATAAAACAGGCAATTTTGCGGACCAGTCCGCCCTGATTTACCTTCCTTCCTCCCGCGTCATCGTGGGGTATGAGGACGGACAGCCGTATACGGCGCCCGTGAAGACCTTCCCGCCCAACCACCTGGGCCTGTATGACCTGGAGGGGAACGTCATGGAATGGGTGGACGATTCCTACGGAGGGCCGGAATCCCTCCCCATCCGCAACTACGGCGTAGCCCGCGGAGGCAGCTACCTCTCCTTCCGCCCCAAGCAGCTCACTACTTCCATCCGCACCCCCCTGCCGGAAAATACACGGGATAACGCGCTCGGCTTCCGCCTCATCCTGTCTTCCGACCGTCCCGCCGCCCCCACGGCCCCCTGACGCCGGGGCGCGCCGCCTCCGCAGGAGCAGATTTCCCCTGCTCCTCCGTTCCGCACAACAAGCCGTTCCCGAAAGGGGAAGGCCCGCTGCAGCCGGCAGGCCGCCCGGCCTCTCCGGGAAAATGGTTGAAAGGGCCTCCCGTTATGCTACCTTTTCCCTGCACCCTTTTCCCGAATGAAAATCATCGCCATCGCCAACCAGAAGGGGGGAGTGGGAAAAACCACCACGGCCATCAACCTGGCCGCCGCCCTGGCCCAGCTGAAGAAGAAAATCCTTGTCATTGACCTGGACCCGCAGGCCAATGCCACCAGCGGCATGGGCATTGACGGAAAAGACATGCCCAGCCTGTATCCGGCCCTGCTCGGCCAGCTTCCGGCGGAAGAGTGCATTGTGCCTTCCGGCAGAAAACGGCTGAACATCATTCCCTCCACCATGGACCTGGCTGGCGTGGAAATAGAGCTGGCCCGGTCCGGCAACCACCTGACCAGGCTCCGGGAAACGCTCGCCCCCCTGCGGGAGTCGGAAGCGTACGACTACTGCATCATGGATACGCCGCCCTCGCTGGGCGTCCTGATGACCTCTGCCCTAGCCGCCTGCGACGAAGTGCTGACTCCCCTGCAATGCGAATGGTTCGGGCTGGAAGGGCTGGCCAAAATCCTGCACGTGACGGCGCAGATCTGCGCCAGCGGAGCCAATCCCCGCATCAGGCATGAAGGAGTGCTGATGACCATGTATGACGGCCGCACCAACCTCTCCCGCCAGGTCATTGACCAGGTGGAAAAACACCTGCCCCAGATGCTGTACAAGACGGTTATTCCCCGCTCCATCCGGCTCGGGGAAGCGCCCAGCTTCGGCCACACCATCTTTGAACATGATCCTTCCGGCACGGCGGCGGACGCCTATCTGAAGGCCGCCCGGGAATTCATCAGGCGCCACAAGTCCTGAAAAGGTGAAGGGCCGGCTTACACAGAAATGGATTTCATGGACGCGGCGAACGGAAAGGACAAGGCAGAAAGAAGCCTCCACCCCGCCCCGTAGGCCCGTTCCGTCCACTTAACTTGCGCCATTCCGGGCCCCCCTCCAGGAGCCGGCAGCCCTGAACGCAGGAAAACAGGCATTCACCTTGACTTGCCGCACCCGGCATATGAGAATGCCCGTAGCTTCCGCTTCAGGAACTTTCCCTCATGCCAGCAGAAGAAGGCCATCCAGATGACCAGCCCCGGACGACAGGGCAAGTCCCGCCTCCCGCACCGACGACAGGCCTGGAACAGATTCTGCCCGGCCGCCCCCCTCTTCCCCATGCGGAAGAAAAAGGCGCCTTTTTCGTCTACCAGCGGGAGCTGGCGCCCGGCACGCGCCTGGAACAGTATGAAATCATCCGCGTCCTGGGCAGCGGAGGCTTCGGCATCACTTATCTGGCCAAGGACCTGTTCCTGAACCGCAACGTGGTCATCAAGGAAAACTTCCCCTCCAGCTGCTCCTACCGGGACCCGCTGACCGGGCACATCCGCCCCAACAATGAACACGACCTGGAAAATTACACCTGGGCCCTGAAAAGCTTCCTGAGTGAGGCTCAGACGCTGGCGGAACTCAACCATCCCGGCATCGTCAGGATCCTGTCCGTCTTTGAAGCCAACGGCACAGCCTACTTCGCCATGGAGCACATCACCGGGCTCTCCTTGGACTTTCTGGGGGAAAAGCTCCACAGCACGGGCCACCGTTACACGGAGGATGAACTCAAGGGGCTGCTGACGCGCCTGCTCCGTATTCTGGACTACCTCCATTCCCGGCACATCTACCACCGTGACATCAAGCCCGGCAACATCCTGCTGACGGAGGAGGGCACGCCCGTGCTGATCGACTTCGGCGCGGCGCGCCACGCCCTGAAGCTGCACGCCGCCACCGTCCTGACCACCCAGGGGTATTCCTCCCCGGAACAGGCTCTGGGAAAAACGAACATCGGCCCCTGGAGCGACCTTTATTCCGTGGGAGCCACCTTTTACGCCCTGCTCACGGGCCACCCGCCGGAACGGGCGGAAGTGCGCCTGGCGGAAGACGGCATGCAGCCCCTGCACAGTGATCCCGTGCTCACGCGCTTTTATTCCCGGCAGTTCCTGCTGTCCCTGGACAAGGCGCTCTCCCCCCAGATCAACTGCCGCTACCAGAACGCCCGGGAATGGATTCACGACATCTGCGCCATTTCCGGGGAGGAATCCTCCGCCACCATCCACCTGTCCCCGGCAGACATCCACTACATCCATCCGGAAGGGATGCCGCGCCCCTGCGCTGAAAAAAAATCCGGGAACAACAATCCCGCCGCCAGCCCGGGCGGCCTCCATTCCGCCTCCCGGAGGCTGTCGGCACGCACCCTCCGCCGCAACCGCCACATGATGTACCTGATGGTGGGCAGCGCCTGCACCCTTCTGCTGGCCGCCGGAGCGGTCTACCTGACGGACTACCTGAAAAAGGCCCCCATGGGCACCACCATCAACACCATCAAGGAAGCCATCCAGCAGCCCGCCGCCAATTCCAATGGTCGGGAACTGCCGGCCCCACCCAGGGACCTGGCGTCCATCCGCATTCCGGAACTTAAAATGACGGAAGACGCGGCGCTGGAACCGCGAACGCTCCAGGAATTCCACCTGCGCCTTGATGATACGATCCTCACCCGCTCCGGCCTCCCCTCCATCCTGCCGGAAAAACTGCGCATCTCCTGCATTTATCTTCAAATCACGCCGCCGCCCTCCGGCGGCGAGGAAATTCACCTCACCATCCGGGACTCCAACGGCGCCCTCGTGGACCGCTCCGTCAACCCGGTCCCCTCCTTCACGGTGCCGGGACAGTCCACCAGCACGTTCTTCTTCCCGTCCCTCCCGGAACTGTCCACGGACCGTGTTTACACGTACACCTTTGAAACCGCCACGCACAGGGCCGTTCCCATGCAAATGGCCTGTTTCAAAAGCGAGACGGAACGCACGGAAGAGGCGTTCCCCAAAATCCGTTTCATTGCCGCGCCGCCTGCGCCGGAGCCTGCCCTGCTGCATGACCCGGTTTACAAGGGGCTGGTGGCGGCGGTCACTACGCCAACACCGGGCCACGGAGACGTCCTGAACCATGCGGACGCCACACCGGACACGCTGGCGGCCCTGGAGCAACTGGCCAGAGCCGGCTACCCCATTGCCCAGCAGGTACTGGGAAAAGCCCTCATGTCTCCGGACTGCCCCGGAGGCCCCCGGCCTGAAGAAGGCGTGGAATGGCTCTACCGTTCCGCCACCGGAGGATGCTACGAGGCCATGAAGGAGCTGGGCATCCTGCTCATGGACGTCCCCTCCTACTTCCCCCGCCTGCCCCAGCAGCCCCCGCTGGCCTCACGGGATTACGCCCAGGCGGCTCGGTTCCTGAGAATGGCCGTCCAGTACCGGGACCAGGAGGCCATGTACCTGCTCTCCCTCATGTACTCGCAGGGGTGGGGCGTGCCCGCTTCCTCGGAACTTTCCCGCCTCATGATGGAACGCCTCAACGGCTCCGGCTACCTCACGGACAGCCTGAACCCCAGGGCGGACATTGCGGCGTACTGGCTCCCCCTGCCGCTCGCTTCAGGAGAATCCACCATCCTGCGGTTCACCATTCCGGGACCGTTTGCCCCCGCCCAGCTCAAGGGCGTCACGCTGCATAACACAGGCATGAAAGACGCCTTCTCCATCAGCAAGATCAACATTCTCCAGCACGGGCGCCTCATTCTGGACATCATCTCCCCCCAGGAAGTATTGCCCGGCAAAAGCTCCGCCCCCATCGGCATCTCCATCCCGGAAGGACTGCTGGCGGACACCTCCCTGCCCCTGGAGGTGGAAATACTGCTGACGCCCGGAGGCAGCACTGGCGTGGTGGAAATGCCCCCTCCGGCGGAAAAGCAACGTTCCAGAAATGGAACCAACTGACGGACAGCATTTTCCACCCCGATCCGCGTAGAAGGATTCATAAAACATCCTTGCTTCCATCCTTGGGAATGCTACAAAGGCAGCATGACTTCCCTTACCTTCCTTCGCCGCATGCTCCCTGTGGTGGCCGTCCTCCTGATGGCCTCCTGCGGTGACCCTACCGTTTCCTACTGGAAAAAAGCGGCTGACATCAATACGGAATACTCGGAAAAGAGCGACGCGCTGGTGCAGCGCCTCCTTAAACTGAAAAAGAACCCCACCCTTCCGGGCCTGGCGGAAAGCAGCAAGGACGCGGCGGACCTGCTGCGGGAGCGGGATGAAGAACTGGCGGACCTGAGCACGAAAGACGTGGACCCCGCTGTGGTGGCCTACGTGGAGGAAGACCGCCAGCTCTTTGCCAGGGGGCGGGAACTGGCGGAACGCTACCAGCAATACTTTGAAAAATACCTCAAGGGAGGGCCGGAATTCACTCCTGACCCGGCCCGCGCCGCCTCCCACATAGGCCGCGGGCGGCAGGAAATACGCAAAATCCTGGCCTCAGCCCGCCAACTGGAAGAACGGGCGGAAACCCTGAGGAAAGAAAAAGCAGCCGCCCTGGAAACGGAACTTCCCCCTTTGCACTTCCGTCTCCCGGACATGAAGCAACTGCTGTCCAACCGCTGACTGCTCTCTTGAGCAGGGACGGAAAAGGGCATTTCTCCGAGCTTGGGTTGATTTTCAATAAAGGCCAGGAAGCGCCGCAGGCCTTTGTACGTTCTTCTCTGAAACCTCCCGGCCGTGCCCTTCGGGGACTGCCTTCCCATCATCCCGCTTTAATCCGTATTTTCCCGGAGAAAGCTGGCCGGATTCTCCCGCAGCCTTCCGCAGAAACAAGGCATCTTTTCCAAAAACGAGATTGACACCCGCGTTTCTTTCCCCTAGTATCCGCGCACAACATCAGCGGCGGGGTGGCCAAGTGGTAAGGCAACGGTCTGCAAAATCGTTATTCGCGGGTTCGATTCCCGCCCCCGCCTCCAAGATGCTGTAAAACCTGTTCAAGTCGCGTTCGTCTAGCGGTCTAGGACTCCCGCCTTTCACGCGGGCAACACGGGTTCGAGTCCCGTACGCGATGCCACTCCCAAGAAGAAGTGGAAAGAAAAAAGCCTGATTTTATCAGGCTTTTTCTATTTTGGAGAGAACCGCCGGAAGCGGCCGGAAAAAGATAACTGTGCCGTATGTTGTACACGGTTCAAAAACTGTACAGTACAGTAGGCATCATCAACCAAGGTAATAAATGGATACCGCTGTCCGCTCCCTGGATGGCAAAGAGTTCCAGTGAAGGTGCGGCAGCGTGGGAGGCTGGCCGCAACGGATTGTCCGCGGGAAAGTTCCTGCTTGAATCACTCCCTGGACTTCCTGGGGACGAGCGCAACATGATGCTCACCGCCGTGAACAAAGGAATGGCAAAGGACTTTATGGAGCGTGAACTTGAACGGGTTTCCGCCGGCACGATGATCCGGTACGTATCCACGCTATCCGGCGCTTTTAACGTGGCGGTTGACCACGAGCTTATTCCTCTCAACCCGCTTTCCAAGACTTACACGGGCAGTTCGGGGGCCAAATTGATTGATTTGGACCCAAAGCTGGTTGTTCCTGTGGATTTCAAGATTATTGAGTAAGGGGAAGTATCCAACGAAGTAATTTTGTTCTTTCCCAATTTACCGTAAGTCAGATACGTTTGTTATGCTGGCGGACATCAGGGAGGATACCTATCAGGCAAATGCCGCACCTGTCTTGTACATTGATACGCTATTAGGAGGGCTTGCTCCGGTTGGAGTCCCCGACGGTGCTTAACGGCATCGGCAGCAATACTTGCGTGTGCTACGAGCTGGCCCCCCTATCAGCGTAGCTGAATAACCAACGGAATAATTTTTGAATAGCGTACCATTACAATCCCAGTTTCCCGAATCCGTCAACTGGGGAAAGCTTACCCTGACAGCCGTATTCGCGGACAAGAACGGCTTCATTAAGTCCCGACGTTTCACACAGGATGATATTTCCTAGGAACAGACAGAAACTTTCAATGAAGTGGCATCACACCGTGCCGTTTTATTCGACAATTGGAAAGCGCTTCAAGTCTGGGTGCGGCTGAGCCAGGCCATCGTCAACCCACTCCCGGAGGGAGGGAAAGTATTCCCGGAATTCAGGGATGCGGTTGCGTTGACCGTGGAAGCAGTCAATGCCGGGGAGAACGCAGGCTTTTCACCAGTCAGGATGATTCGGAGTTCACGATAGTGGACAGGGCGGTAGTGGCGTTTTTCAACCACTTCACGACAAACAATAACAAAGAATAACAATCATGAATAAAATTACTTCTATCAACGGAACTCTCCTGGCCTCTTTGAATGAATTGAAGGAGCATACGGAAAATGGAACCGTACATGTTACGGTGGAGGAGCGTACCGGGTGGAACGCTAAAGCCGATGCTTCCGCTCTTTCTACAAAAGCCGATACGTCTGTGTTTGACGCACACAAGAATGATGCTGCAGTCCACATAACAGGGAAAGAGCGTGAAACATGGAACGGCAAGCAGGACAAGCTGACGGATAAAGCGGGCAATATGACACTGGACGGCGGGCTGACTGCGACGGAAACTATCAATGCCAACGGGGGTGTGCGCGTGCCACTGCCCTCCACGGCACAGGAAGCCCTGTCTTACGAGGCATTGATAGAGCAGCAGACCGCTAATGACTGGCGGCAGATGAATAGCTACATAGATACAATGATCCCGTCATGGGTGACAACATTGGTGCGGCAGATTCAACTGGCCACGTCTTATCATGTGGGAACGGCTAATGCGTCCATAAAGGAAGGAATTTTTGAAAACGATCTGCACGATTTTCTGATTACCATGACGCCCGCCTCCGGTATTTCCCTGATTGGTAAATCTACGGGCGCATGGAAATTTGCCTACCTGGGCGATTACTATAACAGTAATTATGCCTCCGCAGTTGTGTGGCGGGTTATCGGCTCTGACAAGGCGTCTATTCTGTTGGGAAGCACATCCCAGGGATACTCATCATCAACCATCCCGGCGGCGGCCTGTTATGCTCATCCCATCCATTGGATAGATTTCAATCATGCCGAAGCGGATTACAGATATCCGTTGCTTAACGCAACCAATAATTACACCAACCGAGACATGTCACCCGCCTGGCAGGTGACGTTATACGGCACCAGGTATCTAGGCAGCACGAAGTCCATGTTAATCCGGGGGACGGATTACGGGCGCGACCTTGGCGACCAGCAGTATGTGTGGGCTCTGGTGCCGCCATCCGTGTATAATACAACCTATGTGTCCGTGGCAATGGCTCCCCGTGCAGTGGCCGACCACGAAAACACGATGAATAGATGGGAATTATTTATTGACAGCAAATATGTCATGCCGATGACATCCTTGTTCTGCGGGTCTGGTCACACAGCCTGCGTCACGGCAAAAGCCAAGGCGCACGAGGTAAGCAGTACCTTTCAAGTAGGGCTGCGGATGGGAGGTATGAGGATTGACGCAATCCCCACGCTGGGAGTCAACAATGTACGATCCATCATGGGGCGCGTGGTGATGGACGGAGCAACGGCCAAACCCGTGCCGGAAGTGGCAGCATCGGCGCTGAAAGTATCGGCGGAAGGAGGGGAGGTAACGCTGACGGTATCGTCCACGCTGGTGGAGGACCTATATGTGGTCAACGACACCATGTGCGGGCATGATTCCGCCGCCGTGTGGTGCACCCAGTCTACCGAACAGATACCTTCCGGCGGCGGCCAGGTCACTCTGACGCTGGCGTCCAACACCACCGGAGCTGCCAGAGAGGTATGGGCATTCGTCGCCCACCATTACGGGCAGGCAGCCGTGGTCAAGATTATTCAAGCAGCTTAACAATGACGAGTTCCCCGGAAAAACAGTTTTGATATCCCACCGCTGAAATAGCGAGTTAAATATCAATAAACAGGCACCAACCGGGTCCGGCTCCTTGGTGCACCTTCAGCCTTCCAGCCGCCGGCAACGGCGGCAAATGGAAAACCAGCGGCATCCATGATGCCGCTTTTTTCTTTTTCCCCCGCCTGGAACCGGAGCCTTTTTTACGCCATCCCCAAGGTATGTTTCTGGATTCTCCCCCCTGTTGTGGTATACTGGCTCCGCCATGACAGCCCAAAACGATATCACGCTGAACGGAGCCCCGTATGGACTGGCGGAACCCTGTTCCGTTTCCCGGCTTCTGGAACTCCTGAACATGAACGGAGCTCCCGTGGTGGTGGAGCACAATGGCTCCGCCCTCCTTCCGCAGGATTTTCCCGCGGTGACCGTCGCTCCCGGAGACCGGGTGGAGATCGTCTCCATCGTCGCCGGCGGCTAGTACCCTGATTCCGATACTTCTTTCCCAATCCGCTGCCGCCATGCCCTCCATTCACGTCATGTCTTCCACTCTTGCCAGCCAGGTGGCGGCGGGCGAGGTGGTGGAACGCCCCGCCTCCGTCGTGAAGGAGCTGGTGGAAAACAGCCTGGACGCCGGAGCCAAAGCCATACGGGTGGAGATACGCCGCGGAGGCGTGGGCCTGATCAAGGTGACGGACGACGGCAGCGGCATGTCCCGGGAAGATGCCCAACTATGCGCCAAGCGCCACGCCACCAGCAAGCTTTCCTCCCTGGAGGACCTTTTTGAAATCACTCACCTGGGGTTCCGCGGCGAGGCCATTCCCAGCATCGCCAGCGTATCCCGCTTCAAGCTCTGCACCAGACAGCCGCAAGCGCTGGAAGGCTGGGAAATACGCATTGACGGAGGCCAGGAGCATGAGCCGAGAAGCTCCGGCGTCTCCCCCGGCACCGCCATTGAGGTTTCCGACCTGTTTTACAATACCCCGGCGCGGCGCAAGTTCCTGAAGTCCTCAGAGACGGAGGCCTCCCATGTGGAGCACCAGCTCCGCCTGCATGCCCTGGCCTACCCCCAGGTGCGCTTTACCTACAAGCGGGATGACCAGCTTATTTTTGACCTGCCGGCCACGGCAGACCTGCGCGTCCGCATTTCCGCCCTGACGGATGCGGCCACGGCGGCGGCCCTGATCCCGGTAGAACCGGTCATCGGCCCCGGCATTTCCGTCACGGGCTTCCTGCTCCCGCTTTCCGAAGCCAGGCGCACCAGAAAAGGGCAGTACGTGTTCATGAACACCCGGCCCGTGGAAGACCAGCTCATCAACCGGGCCATCCGGGACGGCTACGGCGGCTTTCCCACCGGACTGCATCCCGCGCTGTTCCTGTACATGGAGGTGGAGCCCGCCCTGGTGGACGTGAACGTGCACCCCGCCAAGAAGGAAGTGCGGTTCCGCCGTTCCGCGGACGTGGTGAACACCATTGTGGAGGCAATCTCCAACACCCTCCAGAAACACGCCCGCCAGGAAATCCACGCTCCCGCCGCAGAGCCGGATACGGAAAAGCGTCTTCCGGAAGCTCCTTTCCCCGCACCGCGTGAGGAAAAACCTCTCCGGGCGGACCATCCACTGCCGCCTTCCCCGGAAAAAGGCGGCATGGCTTCCCTCCTTTCCGGAACCAGCCAGACGCGCGGAAGCGCGCCCGCCCCCCCGCTCCGGCCCATTCCCCTGAAACAGGTTCCCGCCACCCAGGGGCGGCTGGATTTTCAGAATAAGACGGAGGGCGGCACCCCGCGGAGCGCATGCGGAAAGGCAGCCATGGAGAAAGACGCCTCCGCCGGATTCACCTATCTGGGGACCCTCCGCCAGCAATTCGCCCTGTTTGAAACGCCGGAAGGGCTGGTGCTGATGCATCCCAGGGCGGCGCGGGAGCGCATCATCTTTGAACGCCTGCGCGCCCACCGGGAAGCGCCGATGCCGTCCCAGCAGCTGCTGGACCCGGTCATGCTGGACCTGGACCCCCGGGACTTTGCCGTTATCCAGCAGGTCGCCCCCCATTTTGACCAGGCCGGAATGACCGTTACTCCCTTCGGGCAGAACACCATCAGGATAGAATCCCTCCCCGCCCTGCTGGAGCTGGACAACGCCCGCGCGTTCCTTCTGGAGCTGGTAGACCGCCTCACGCAGTCCGAGTTCAGCCGAAACGCCAAACGCATGGCCTATGAAACCTTCATCGGGGAAATTGCCAGAAAATCCGCCTGGAAGGAACGTATCTCCCCGCACCGCGCCCCGGCCATCCTGAAAGAACTGCTGGCCTGCGAGGTGCCGTACTGCACGCCGGGCGGCAAGCCTACGCTGGTTAATTATTCCGTTCCGGAGATCAAGCGCAAATTCGGCATCCAGGCGTGAGGGGCCCTGTTTTCCGCAAAACAAGCTTGCGGCGTTTCATGGCAGGGCGGCTGGTTCATTTCCGGCGGATGCTTCCCGACAACAGGGTGAGGCCTCTCATAACCTCTTTTCCCCTGCCTTCTCAAGGTATCCGGTTTTACACAAGGACGCCAAAAACATCCCGCCTCCCCCGGAAGCTTGCGCTTGGCAACGGAGTTCCCCGCGTCTATACTGTTGCCTGCATTTCTGCCATCCAGTCCACGTTCAGCCATGCCAGACCCTATCCCCAGCAAACCGCCCGCGCCGCGCATTGCTGAAACCGTTGCCGGAAAGGCTCTGGCAGCGCTTCTGGCTCTTTTTTACTTTTCCCTGGCGACGACTGCCGCGGGGGGGGAATGGCACACTCTTTTTCTTCCCGCCTGCCTTCTGGCGGCGGCCCTTCTGCTGTTCTGCTTCTGCATCATCCGGGGAGACAAGATTCCCAGCCCCGGCCTGGCAGGCTGGCTCGCGCTGGGGCTGGGGGGCGGTTATTTTTTCCTGCGCGCGTGGTTCTCCCCCTGGTTTTATTATGAGAGCGTGGCGGACCTGGGCCTGATCGCCACCGCCATGGTCATGTTCATGGCCGGGGCGTATGCCGGAGCGGGCGACGGGAAGAAGAGTGTTCTCCCCGTGCTGGCGGCAGCCCTGGGGTTGCTGAATGCGCTGCTGTGGGGTTACCAGAACCTGACGGGGACGGAGGCCTCCTGGTTCAGGCCGGATTATTCCCTTTTCGGCACGGAGCTGCGCAATATCGGCCTCTTCGGGTACAAGAATTTTTCCGCCCATTTCCTGTCCGTCACGGGCTTTTTCCTTTGCGCCTACAGCGTGGCGTCCGCCAGGAAATGGGGCGCCGCCCTGTTCACGGGACTGGCGCTCATCCTCGTTTCCTTCACCTGCGGCTCCCGTTCCGCCTTCCCGAACGCCCTGGCAGGCGTCACCCTCTGTTTCTTCATTTATACCTCCAGCGTTTTCCGCAACAACAGGAAATTTTACGCGGCGGCCATCCTGTTTATCCTCCTGCTCTTCTTCGGGGCCGCGTACGCCGTGCTGGACCTGGCGAACGGTGCCGGAAAGCTGGGTTCCCTGCTGGATACGTTCTCCTTCGGCAGCAGGCTGGACCTGTCCAGGCTGGCGTGGGCCCTGGCGGACCTGGCGCCGTGGACCGGCCACGGCAGCAGGATGTTCACCAATCTCTCCACGGAATTTTTTTCCGGCTCCAACCTCCCCAATTTTGCGCACCATGAATATGCGCAGGCCGCCTGTGATTACGGCTATGCGGGCCTGGTGCTGATGCTGGCCCTGCTGGCCCTGTTCCTCTTCTCCGGGTTCCGGAGCGTGCTCCGGCTGGCGGGCGAGCACCAGAGAACCAATCCCCTGGGGCCCGCGGCCTTCTGCGTGCTGTGCATCGCCGCCTTCCATGCCTACGGAGAGTTTATCTGGCATAATCCGGCCCTGCTGGGCGCCAGCGCCCTGTGCTGCGGCATTACCTGCACCGCCTCCCTTTCCAGAGTGAAGGCATCCCGGCGCGCCGGACGCTGGGCCCAGGCTTCCACGGCCTTTCTGCTGGCGGCGCTTGCCCTTTGTTTCGCGTTCCTGGCCTTCCCGGTCTGGAAGGCCTCCCTGCACGCCGCCCCGCCTTCCTCCAACGGACGGCTCCCCATGCTGGAGGAAGCCGCCTCCGCCAGCCTGGACCCGGACCTGGTACGGCGCAGCATCCTGCACGCCTTGGGCAATTCCCCGGCTCCGGACCAGGCCCGTCTCCGAGAGCTGGAACGGCAGGAGGAAGAAGCGGAGCTTCTGAGCCCCGGCAATTATGGAATGGCAGCGGCCAAGAGCCTGCTTTACATCCATCAGGGGCGCTACACGGAGGCGGAGCAACTGCTGCGCCCGTATCTGGAGCCCGGCAGGTTTGACGACCGCATATTCGCCTGGACCACCATTTACACCAACATGCTGTATTCCTGGAGTGCGGTTACCGCCTCCCGGTCTCCGGGGCAGGCTCTGTCCATGGCCCTGACGGCGCAGGAGCTGATGTCCGCCCAGACGGACCAGTGGCTGTTTTACGGAGCCCTGAATCCCGAAGTCAGGAAAGAACATGACCTGCGCCTCAGCGAGCTCAAGATGCTGATCCTGACGCTGCAGTCCCGCGGCGCGGTGCCCGATTCCTCCTGGCGGAAGTAGTGATTACGGGCATGAGCAGCCCTCCTTTCCGCTACATTTTTATTAAATAAATGTATTCATCGGATTTTCAATCCGTTGTCAATAATAATTCATTTAAGGCAAAATTACTTGAGCCTTATCCGGTGCCTCCCTCCCCCTTCTTGCAGGCATGACAGGAAGAGGATAAAAAACGGAACAACTCCTTGGATACAAGGGAATCGCCATGTCCTTGCGGATTGAAAATCCACCAGTCTCCGGGAAGTTTGCGGACACAGCCGCAACATTAATCCAAAGACAAACTCCAAATAAATGATTCCAAGACTTCCTCTCCCCCTCCTTGCCGCCCTGCTCCTGTCACAGGCGGTTCCCCATGCCTCCGCTTCCGGCCCCATCTCCTGGGATGATCTTGTGCAGGGCTGGCAGGACGGCTCCATCACTGAAACGGTACTTGAGCTGGGCGCGGACGGTTCCATTTCAGAAACAGCCGTCAACGGCGCCGCCGTCACCGTGGCTCAAGACGCATCCCTGACGCTGAACGGAGGCCGTCACGCCTTGTCCTCCACCACGCAGAGCCTCCAGACCTTCACCAGCCGGGCGTTTGACAACCGCGGCACATTGGAAATCAGCGACTGCACCATCACCGGCAATTTCAATACCGCCGTGAGCTGGTATTCCTATTCCTCCGGCGGAGCCATCTCCAACGGAGAGAACGCCAGGCTGGCCCTTTCCGGATGTTCCTTTTCCAATAACGGGATGGTTTCCCAGACAGCCGGAGGCGGCGGCGCGCTCGCCGGAGCGGCAGGTTCCGTGATGAGTATCCAGGGGTGCGAGTTCACCGGGAATTACGTTTCCTTCAATGAACCGTGCCTCAACAGCCCCCAGCAGCATGGCGGAGCCATTTCCAGCGTCGGCGCCGTTACGCTGAATAACTGCCGCTTCTCCGGGAATTACGTCTCCTACCTGAATGCCGGAGCCAATGGCATGAGCATGGCGGCGGGGGGCGCCGTTTCCATGGCCACGTACGGGGGACGGCTGGAGGGAGACGCCCTGGAGTTCCACGGGAATTACACCATGGGCTATGCAGCCTCCGGAGGCGGGATTGATTTGAATAACAATGCCTCCATCAATCTGGGGAATGCCGTCTTTACCGGGAATTACGCCTTCTGCACCGCAGGCCCCATCAGCTCAGGGCGTGCGTGGGGAGGGGCGCTCAACCTGGAAACCGGAGCCTCGGGCACGCTTGTTTCCTGCGTCTTTAACGGCAATCACGCTTCCTCCATGACGGAGACGGATTCCAGCGGGGGAGCCATTCACAATTTTACCGGCAGCACGCTGACGCTGGTGAATTGTTCCTTTTACAGTAATTACGCCTCTTCCGCAGATCCGTCCCTGGCGCAGGGGGGAGCCATCGCAAACGAAGGGCGGCTCCGGGTGATCGCCAACGGGCGGGACAGCATTTTCCGCGGCAACAGGGACCGGGTTCCGGCACTTGGCGGCGAAGGCGTTTCCAACGCCATTCACTCCAAGTATTACGCCAACATTGCCCTTTGCGCCGGGAACGGCGGCTCCATGGTTTTTTACGACGGCATCAGGGGAGAGGGCAGAGAGAGCGTCTTGACGATCAACAAGCCCGATCCAGCAGGCTATCCCGTGGACGGAACCGTGTTTTTCAAGGCCGGAGCCTCCATTGACGGGCTTGATACGGAACTGTACCGGGGAAGCCTGGGCATGGGGGAGGGAACGGCCATCCACGGCGCGCTGGACGCATGGCAGGGAAGCAGCCTCATCATTGACGGCTTTACGACGATGGACGGCCAGTACAGCGTGCATGCCGTAAAACCGGGGAGCACCCATACCGTGCTCGTGCAGATGACTGATTCCATGGCGTCGGCCACGGAGGAGAATCCCGTATGAACATTCACGGAAGGTTCTTCTCTGGCGGCCTTTGCAGGCTCCCTGGAGTTTGTGCTGGACGTCAGCCGGCTCGGCATTTCCTATGAAGAACTGCGCCCCTTCATTTTTTCCCATGAAGGGCAGACTAAGGAATTGATGGACAGCGTCAACGGGGCCAAAAGCGTGCGCCTGGTGGACGCCGACGGATGGAGCTACAGCGTAGGCGGCTCCTTTTTCGATTACCTTTCCGGGCAGCACAGCGCCCTGCTTCCACCGGAGGGAGAGGGGGGAGACTGGCGTGCCCCGGCGGGAGTAGGCACCGTCCAGGGGAATTCCCAGTGGACGGCCATGCGCAGCCTGCGCAGTTTTGCCGCCACGGCGGGAACCAGGGAGGGCCAGCGCCTGAAGCCGGACGGAAGAACGGCTTTCTGGATCACGACCACGGGAGATTATTTCACCCAGTCCTCCCAGGCGGCGGCTCAGGGTTACCGCTTCCGTTCCCGGGGGTATTCCTGCGGAGGCGCTTATGACCTTTCTCCCATGTGGACGCTGGGCGCCGCCTTCGGCCAGAGCTTCGGGACGAACGATGTTAACGGGGACATGGGCAGCTTTGACCAGGACGCCGTCATGGCCCTCCTGCAACTTTCCCGGTCCATGAAGCTGGGCACGAAGGATTTCTTCCATCTCAGCCTTCAGGGCGGCTATGGTTCCGCATGCAGCAAGGGGGGCTTCACCTCCCCGGACCTGGCGGGCGACCGCCTGTCAGGCTCCTGGAAGGACAGGACATGGCTGCTGGACCTCCAGGGAAGCTGGACGCGGGAGCTGAACCGGAAAACACGGCTGGGCCTTTATTCCGGCCTCCAGTACGCGGAAAGCTCACAGGACGCCTCCACCCTTCAGGGGGAACGCTACGCCTACTGCCTGAAAGACAGCCGCATGAATGCCCTGCGCGGACGCCTGGGCGTGGAATTCCACCGGAACGGTTCCGCACTGGGAAGAGCGGCTCTGGGCTACGTGCGCACGGGCATGGCGCACGACCTGGACCGCCGCACGCCCCATGTGGCGGTCCAGGGCGTTGCCCGTTCCTGGACGGCACCCGGCAGCAAACCGGGCCGCACCGCCCTTCAGGCCTCCGCCGGATTCCAGATCAGCATATCCGGCAACTGGAGCGCCGGGCTGGATTACAGTCTGGAGGCGGGCAACGGCCATCTGGACCAAAGCGGCAGAATGGGTGTCATGCTGGAATTCTAATCCGGAACAGCTATCTTCTATCTATCCGCAGGCACTTGTTTTTCCAGCGTCTCCGGGCCTTTCAGGCCCGGAGACGTTCTTCTGATTCCACCTTTGTTTTACCCGTCAGCCGCCGCGCCGCGCATGCCGCAGGACGGCCGCATGACCTTCTCCGGCTCAACGGATGCATGCCCGGGAAGCTCTATTTCTGTAATAAAACTATTTTTTAAATGAATATTTCCATCAAACGCATTTATGATCCCCAGGACGCCGGAGACGGGTACCGCGTGCTGGTGGACCGGCTATGGCCGCGCGGCATTTCCAAGGAAAAGGCTTCCTGGGATGAATGGGAGAAGAACGCAGCCCCCACCACACGCCTGCGCCAGTGGTTTGACCATGACGATGCCAAATGGGACGAGTTCCGCCAGAGGTACTTTGAAGAGCTTGACAACAATACGGAGGCGGTTTCTCACCTTCTCCAACTGGCCCGCAAGGGAAAGATAACGCTGCTGTATTCCGCCAGAAACACGGAGCATAACGAAGCCGCGGCGCTGAGGGATTACCTGATGAAGCAGTCTTCTTCATAAACCAGGCGCACATTTTGCACAAGCGCCGTCCGCAAGGCCCAAATGCTGTCACAGGGACCTATGATATGGCCGGATTTCTTCTCTCGTTCATGAACAAGTGAAGAAAATGGAAAGGAGGTGAATATAACATGGCAACCAGTTCCCACATGGGTGGAAATCACAGAGGCGGTTCAAAGAAGCGCTCTGAAACCACCACCAATAAAACCGGGCAGCGCGTCAAGCGTGATGCTTCAACCGGGCAGTTTATGTCCGAAAAGAGCTCCAGCTCCAAGGACAGTCACAAGGAAAAACACTAATTTCCGTGCGCTCACTGCTCAATTCAGGTTCCGGACAAAGTCCGGGACCTTTTTTTGTTTTCCCTGATCCGGAAAAAAAGCGGGAGAACCGCGCCGTCAGCGCACTCCCAGTTCTTCAAAAGCCCGCAGGCCAAGGTCCCGGGGAGCTTTCCGGTCCCCCCGGACCACCACGACAAAAGGCTCTTCCCGGCCCGGCACGTAGTACGCCGCGCTCAGAACCATTTCTTCACCTTCCAAACGGGCGTAAACCCCCACGGGCGTGGAACAGCTGGCGCCCAGGCGCACCAGGAACGCACGTTCCGCCAGGGCGCAGCCATAGGCTTCCGGATCATTCACGCTATTGAGAATGCCAGCCGTCTCCTTGTCCGCGGCGCGGCATTCCATCCCCACAATGCCCTGCCCCACGGCGGGAATGAAGGCTTCCACCGGCAGGGGGCGCATGTAAAGTTTTCTTCCATCCGCCACGGTTTCCGGAGCATACAGCCCCAGGCGGTCCAGTCCGGCCCTGGCCAGAATGACGGCGTCCCAGCCGGGGTGCTGCGCCAGCTTCGCCAAGCGCGTGGGCACGTTGCCCCGCAGGTCCTCAAACCGCAGGCCGGAGCCCCAGTACGTACGCGCCATGAGGCGGCGGCGCACGCTTCCCGTAGCCAGGGTGCCCGTTCCGTTCCAGTCCGGTTCCTTCGTAATCAGCACGTCCTCCACAGCGGCGCGGGGAAGGACGGAGGCCAGCGTGAAGCCGGGCGCCAGCTCGCTGGGCACGTCCTTCAGGCTGTGCACCGCCACGTCAATGCGGCCTTCCTGCAGGGCGGCTTCCAGCTCCTTGATGAAGATTCCCTTGTCCACGATGCCGGAAACGCGGGCCACGTCCGCCAGCGGCACGTCCGTGCGGCGGTCCCCGGTGGTATGGATGATTTCACGGCGCACGTCCAGCCCGGGATGACGGACGGCCAGCGCGGCCTGTACCATGTCCGCCTGGGCCAGCGCCAGGGCGCTCCCGCGGGTGCCGATGATGAGGGTGTTTTTACTGGTCATAGAGAGCGGAGTCCGGAAAGTATTTGGAGATGTTGTCCTGGATGATGGCCTCGCACCGGGAGACTTCCTGCTCCCGGCTGCGCTTGGCCTCATCCGCCAGCTGGGTAAGGGTGTCAATGTCGTACAGATACACCTCGTCAATGTCCGCCACGTCCGGTGAAATGTTGCGCGGGACGGAGATGTCAATCAGGAACAGGGAGCGGTACTTGCGGGCGGCGCGCAGGGGCAGCAGCGTTTCCTGCGTGATGATGCAGTGGGGGGCGGCGGTGGCGGCCACCACCACGTCAATGTCCTTGAGGTAATCCCCCCACACGTCGTACCGGATGGCCTGGCCGCCGATGGTGCCCGCCAGTTCCACGGCCCGGTCAAAGGAGCGGTTGGCCACGTAAATGCCCTCCGCCCCGCGGGCGCGCAGCGCGCGGCCCGTCACACGGCTCATGTCCCCGGCTCCCAGGATGAGGACGCGCGTGCCGGAAAGATCGCCGAAGATTTGTTCCGCCAGCTCCACGGCCACGGACCCCACGGAGGTGGCCCCGGCGTGAATCTGGCTGTCCGTGCGCACCCTCTTGCCGATGGTGAAGGCTTTCTGGAAGGTTTTATTGGCGCAGCCCGCGGTCACTCCGGCATCCAGCGCCATCTGGTAGGCCGTCTTCACCTGGCCGAAGATTTCCGTTTCACCCAGCACCATGGAGTCCAGCCCGCTCAGCACACGGCACAGGTGTTCCAGCGCCTCCGCGCCCAGGTGGCTGTAAAAGTGGGCCCCCATGTCCACGTTCCCGCGCCCGGTCCCCAGGAAATGGGACAGGATGTGCTCCTGCGCGCTTTCAGGACGGTCCGACCAGTAGTAGATTTCCATCCGGTTGCAGGTGGAAAGCACCACGCACTGGTCCACGTCCGGCAGGGAGCGGATGCGCCGCCCTTCTTCCTGGAGCCTGTGGCACGGCACGGCAAAACGCTCACGTATTTCCACGGGAGCGGTCCGGTGATTCAAGCCTAAACAAACCATTCTCATCAGCTTACCAGGAAAATGCTCATGGATGCCATAAAGAGGGCCACACAGCAGTAGGCCAGAACCCTGCCCGGCATTCCGCGGCGGTAGGTCCGCCACAGCAGGGCGGCGTAGCCCAGCGTCAGCAGAATGACAATAACGGTCTTGGCCCCGTTGATGGGGAGGTGCCGCTGCCAGCCCAGCCATTCCCCGGCCAGGAGCAGGATGAACGCCACCAGGATCAGGCGCTTCATGCTGGCTTCCAGCGTGCGGATGGGGGGCAGAAGGCGGCAGGTGCCGGGAATCTGGCGCCTTTTAAGGCATTCATTCTGCATGCAGAACGCCACGCCCGCGGCGGCGGCCAGGCCCCCGGCCCCGTAAGACATCATGGCCACGCCCACGTGCGCCGTCACCCAGAAGTCATGCGTGCCCTGCACATCCGCGCCGGATATGCTGACCAGGAGGGAAAGCGCCGTCAGCAGGGCAATGGCCGGAGCCGTGAAAATGCCCAGCACGGACATGCGGTACGCGCGGCCCAGCAGAAGATAGAAGAGGTTGATGGTCCAGGAAAGGAAGAAGAGCACTTCCGATGCGCCGCGGATGGGGCACATCCCCGTCTGGTACGCCTTGACACAGAGCGCCCCGGTCTGGAGCGCAAAGAGGCACGCCATCCAGAGGTGGGCGTATAAAAAACGGCGTCCGGAGGCCAGCAGGCGCCATCCCAGCCCCGTGAAAGCCAGGGAGAGGACGAGAGATGCGATGGCCCACCAGTTGTCGTTCATAACTCCGGCACGGGAAAAAGTTCAGGAACGCAGGTCGCGTTCAATGACGGCGTACGCCTGGTGGTTGTGGATGGATTCAAAGTTTTCCGCCTCCACCCGGTACCAGCTGAAGGCGGAATGGCTCTGCGTTTTCAGCGCCACGTTCCGCACCAGGTCTTCCACAAAGACGGGGTTTTCATAAGCCTTTTCCGTCACCCATTTTTCATCCGGCCTTTTCAGCACGCTGTACAGGGAGCAGCTGGCGCAGGATTCCACCAGGTCAATCAGGTCTTCAATCCAGACGGGACGGGAGGCAAACCGCACGGAATAAGTGACCAGCCCGCGCTGGTTGTGGGCCCCGTAGGCGCTCATGGCCTTGGAACAGGGGCACAGCGTCGTCACGGGGACGACCACGGTCAGCTTGAAGTCCGCCAGCTTGTTGTCCGCTTCCGCCTCCATTTCAAAGCGGACCACGTAATCCATCATCCCTTCTATTCCGGTCACGGGGGCATTCTTGGCGCGGAAGAACGGGAATTCCATTTCCACATGGGAGCGGCGCGCGGACAGGCGGCGGAGCAGTTCCCGGGGAACGGCCAGGGCCGTGTGCACGTCCAGCAGGGGGCCGTGCTGGTGCAGGGCCTCCACAAAGCGGCTCATGTGCGTGCCCTTGAATTCCTCCGGCAGGTCCACCGCCAGGGAAACCGTCGCCACGGTGGACTGGATGCGGTTGAGCTTGTCCTGAATCTGGATGGGGAAGCGCAACCCCTTGACGCCCACCCGGTCAATGGAGATATTGCGCGTATCCGTCTCGGACTGGGTATCTTTCAGTTCCTGCATGGGAGGATGATGGCTGGAAATAAAGCGGGAGTCTGCCCTGTTACCGGACAAACTCCCGCCTGCAAAGACAATTTCTACCGAAAGAGATTTTCCTTGGCGCTTGTTACGGCAGAAGGTTGATGGAACGGGCCCGCTTGATTTCACGGGTCACCTTGCGGTGCATCTTGGCAGACAGACCGGTCACGCGGCGGGGAAGAATTTTGCCGGTTTCAGAGGTGAACTTGGACAGGAAATCGGGGTTGAGCAGATCGACCTGATCCATCGGGATGTCGAGACGGCGGCGCGGCATCTGGCGATTGCACGTGCGGAAACGAATACGACGTTCTACAGTCTTGGGTTCAGTGGACATAATAATAAAGAATATAGGCTGGCCCGTTATTAACGCATTTCACGATGAAGCGTACGGCGCTTCAGGAAAGGATTGTACTTAACCTTTTCCAGGCGGCCGGGGGTACGCAGGCTCTTCTTGTTGCGCGTGGTGACGTAGCGGGACGTAGGCTTTCCTTCGGCTTTGGCCTCAGTGCATTCGAGGATGATGATGTCTCTTGGCATGATGAAAATGTGTTACGGGGGAGGATTTATACACTATTCTTCATCATCGTCAAGTGAAACAGATAAATCAACATCATTTTGTCCTCCCGCAAAGCCCAGGGCCACTCTGGGGCGGAACCGGGCGTTCTGCCCTTTTTCCTTTTCCCACTGGGCCTGGCATTCCACGGTAAGGCGCGCGAAGGGGATGGCCTCCAGGCGCAGGATGGGAATGACCTTGTATGACATTTCACAAATGCCGTACGTTCCGTTGTCAATGCGGGCAAGCGCCTGCTCAATTTCATACAGGCCGTCCTGTTCCTTGGAAAGAAGGCTGAGGGCGAAGTCACGGTCATAGGCGTCGCTGCCGGCGTCCGCCTGGTGCTCACCGGAGCCGGAGGCCTCACTGCCTTCCGGATGGTTCCGGAGGGTGTCGCGGGCCACGCCGCTCATGTTGTCCAGCGCCCTGTCGCGCAGGTCCATCAGGTGCTGGCGCTGCATCAGCACAAAGGGTTCCCATTCCGGGTCCGCGGCCAGTTGCGCCTTGGCGGCGGCAATGGCTTCCGTCTGTTCATCCGTCAGCTCATTCCTGGCGGGAGCGGGCGCCGGAGCGGCGGGAGAAGCGGCGGTTTTCCTGGCCGGGGCCTTTTTGGCCGTCTTAGGTTCCGGCTTCTTTTCCACAGCGGCAGCAGGGGAGGCGGCTTTTTTAGCCGGCTTGACGGCCTTTTTCGGTTCCGCAGCCTTTTTCTTTTTAGCGGGAGCCTCTTGCTCTACAGGGGTCTTGCAGGCGGTCTTCCCGCAGGTCTTTTTCTTGGGAGCCGGAGCTTTTTTGGCGGCGGCCTTGCTTTCGGTTTTCTTGGGAGTAGGCATATGAGGTGTCTCTATGGGCTGAGGTTGACGATGTTTCACGAACAGCGGGCGAGACCGCCCAACTGACTAGACTATGAGACACTACAAGCGGCCAAATGTTCATTCAAGAAAATTCAGCCATGAAACAAGTCATTTTCCGCGGCATCCTTCCGGCCGTTTTTTTAACGGAAACGTACTTCATTTAACCTTTCCATCGACCCGTAAAATTCTATATTGGTACCATATGACAGCTTCAACCATCCCCACCATCGGCATTGACTTCGGGGGCACCTCCATCAAGCTGGGGGTCGTCAAAGGGACGGAAGTGATCGCGCACGCGCCTTCCATCGCCACCCAGGAATACGGCAATCCGGATCAATTGATTGAAGCCATCGCCCAGTTCGTGAACATGCTGCGGCTGAACCACCCGGAGGTGCAGGCCATCGGCATGGGGATGCCCGGCTTCGTCAATTTTTACCAGGGAACCGTTTACACGCTCACCAACGTGCCCGGATGGAACAACGTTCCGGTGCGGGACATGCTCCAGGCCGCCTGCGGACTGCCCGTGTATGTGGAGAACGACGCCAACTGCATGGCCTACGCGGAATGGAAGCTGGGGGCAGGAAAAGGAAAAAGGCACCTGGTCTGCCTGACCCTTGGCACGGGTGTGGGCAGCGGCCTCATCGTGAACGGGGACCTTGTGCGCGGGGCCACCTGCTCCGCCGGAGAGCTGGGACAGACGAGCATTGACTACCGGGGACGGCTGGGCCATTACGGCAACCGCGGCGCCCTGGAGGATTACGTGGGCAACCGGGAAATAGCGGCGGACGCCCGCACCCTGTACGCCAGCCACGGCGTGGACAAGGCCATTGTGGACTGCAACCCCATCGCCCTGGAACGGGCCGCGCTGGCGGGGGATGAAGTGGCCGCCCAGGTATGGCGGGACCTGGCCGTGAAGCTTTCCTGCGCGCTGATGAACTGCTGCTACCTGCTGAACCCGCAGGCCATCATCATCGGCGGCGGCGTGGCGAAGGCCAAGACCCTGCTCTTCCAGCCCCTCCAGGAAATCATGAGGGCCCAGCTTGCCGCCCCGCTGGTGGAAGAGCTTGAAATCCTCCCCGCCCAGTTCGGCACGGAGGCGGGCATCCTGGGGTCCGCCCATCTGGCGCTCAACACCCACTTCGGCGAAACGTTCCGGGCCTGATCTCGTGTCCTCCATCCAAATACTCAGGCTCGCCTCCAAGCTGGGGCTGGCTCCGGAACAGGAGCAGGATTTTCTGGATGCCATGCAGGCCGGGGACCGCGCCAGAAGCGCGCTGGTCATCACCCCGCAGGCTCCGGAAGGCTACGTTCCGCCCCTCCCTGCGGATGAAACGCCGCGGGACTGGGGGCACCCTTCCATTCTGGCGCTCCCGGCGGGAGAAACGGAGGCCCGGCCCGGTTCCCTGCCGGATTACGAACGCGGCTATTACTACCCCCTGGACCTCTCCTCCGTCTGGGAGACCGCCCCGCTGGCCCATCTGCCCCTCCGGCCGGAACGCTGCCTGGACCTGTGTGCCGCGCCCGGAGGGAAAAGCATTCTGGCGCAAACGCGGGTCGCCCCGCGGGTGCACGTCTCCAACGAGGTGCACCCCAAACGCCTGGGCATCCTGCGCCACAACCTGCTGCGCTGCGGCTTCACGGGCCTGTACACCCAGCGCCTGCGGCCGGACCAGTGGGCGGAACTCGCCCCCGGCAGTTTTGACCTCATTCTGGCGGACGCCCCGTGCAGCGGGCAGTCCCTGCTGGCCAAGGGCATTCCCAACCCCGGCTGCTTCAACCCCTCCGTGACCGGGGGCAACGCCAAGCGGCAGCGGGGCATCCTGCTGGCGGCGGTCCGCTGCCTGGCGCCCGGAGGCCATCTGCTGTACACCACCTGCACCTACGCCCCGGAGGAGAACGAGCGCAACATCCTGTACCTGCTGAAACGCTGTCCGTATCTGTGCACCGTGCCCGTGCCGGAGCTGGAGCCCTTCCGCTCCGCGCTGGCGCGGGAGGCCTGCTACCGTCTTATGCCTTTCCACGGAGCGGGCGCGGGCGGCTTCACCTGCCTGCTGCGCCGGGACGGGGAATCCTCTCCCCTGCCTCCCCTGCCTGACGAACTGCTGGCCTGGCCCATCCAGGCCATGACCCGCTGAAAGAACATGAAGATAGGCATTTTTTCCGACCTGCACGACCGCACGGACCACCTGGAGCCCGCCATGCGCCAGATGCGCCTGCTGGGCTGCGGACATTTCTTTTTCCTAGGAGACTGCACCACCCCGGAAAGCTTCCTGCGCATATTGGAGCTGACCGGCGGCCTGCCCCTGGACGCCGTGCCGGGCAATAACGATTACGATCTTCTCCTGATGCACCGGATGGCGGCCAACTCCCCGGCGGCGCGCCTGCACCCGGAACACGCCGTCATCACCAGGTACGGCATGAAATTCTCCCTCTCCCATTATCCCAAATACGCCATGCGGGAAGCACGGAGCGGCAATGTGGACGCCGCCCTGTACGGCCACACCCACCAGGCCGTGCGGGAAATGTACGGAGACTGCCTGCTTGCCAATCCGGGGGAACTCCAGGGAAGAACCGGGCGCATCGGCTTCGGCATTCTGGATACGGACTCCCGCATCATGAACCTGCACGCCGTGGATTTAAGCGCATCATGAACACCCTGGACGTTTGCTGCGCCCTGATTGAGCTGTCCGCCGCCCAGGGAACCCTGCTCCTGGCCGCCAGAAAGGCCGCGGGACAGTCCAACGGGCTGCTTTATGAATTTCCCGGCGGAAAACTGGAACCCGGAGAAAACGCGCAGGACGCCATCATCCGGGAAATCCGGGAAGAGCTGGGGTGCGCCGTCCATCCCGTCCGCATGCTCACTCCCGTACGGCACGGGGAAAAGGAACGCATCATCCGCCTCATCCCCTTCCTATGCCGCCTGGAACCCGGAGCGTTGCCCCGGCCCCTGGAGCATGAAAGCCTGGGCTTCTTCTCCCGCCGCACGCTGGCGGAACTGCCGTGGGCGCCCGCAGACCGCCCCATTTTAAAGGAATGGCTGGAGGGTGCCTGCTGACGGAACGGCATCCCGTTCAGGTTCAATCACTCCCCGGCGGCCCTTCCGCGCATGTCTTAAAAGATTCCAAAAACACCTTGGATAATATCCCGCCGTGCAGTATATAAGGTGTTGGCTGCTGCACTCGTCAACACCTGGCAAAGTGGCCCGAACCGATATTATACCTAATGGGGGCAGCCCCGACGCAGGGCTGACTAAGTCCTATACCGGATAAGTCAAAACAGCGGCGGAAGTCCCCGCTCTATTGAGGCACGGGAACGTGGCTCATTGCCAGTGACGGTGCAGCGGTGTCTTTCCTCTCCCTTTGCAGCCGGGAGCCCGGCGGCCTAATTGAACACATGCCCGCCGGAGCATGGGCGCCAACAGTTTTTACGGCTTCTGCCCTGCATGGTTTCCATACAGAAGCCCGGAGGGCGCTCAAAAGGAACGCATCCGCGCGTTGGCCGCCATGATCTTCAAATATTCCAGGGCCTTCCGTTCCCTCTCCTTCCGGTTCCTGCATGGCCGGGAGGAACGGCAGAAGGAATGAAGCAGCCTGAACATCAAATCAAATAAATCGTTCTTGTACATATGGTTTACTGGTTATTTCCGGATCACGCGATCCTTCACATTTTACCTTGCAAGAAACGTGCCAGTTTTTACCTTTGAATGAAAAAGCATGGATATCAATTGATTGCCGGGAGCACTCTCCGGGCGCCCTGCCCCAGCCCCTTACAATTCCGTAAAAAAGAGCACGGGCATTACGATTATGTAAGATAATTAGTTAATATTCCATAACTGTTATGGAATGAAATAAATCCTTAGACATTTCCGGAAATCATGGTAGGATCACTCCCCGTTGCGAAAAAGTTTTTAACATCTGTGCAACTTTTTCATTATTGCGAAGTATATTATAGTCGTGAAGGGATTTATCAAACTCATCATCGTCATTGTCGTTCTCGCAGGCGCCTGGTTCGCCTGGGAACAGTGGAAGGGGAATGAAGCCATCCAGGTGGAGTACCAGACAGAGCCTCTTGAAAAGGGGGATCTGATGATCACCATTGATGCCACCGGCGTCACGGAACCTGATGAACTGGTGGACGTGGGCGCCCAGGTCAGCGGCATCATCATGGAGTTCGGCAAGGATCTGAACGGCAAGGTGGTGGATTACTCCAGCCCGGTGAAGGCGGGGCAGATGCTCGCGGAGATCGACAAGCTGCCCGTACAGCTGGACGTGCAGCGTGCGGAAGCCTCCAAGGCGCAGGCCTCCGCCGGAATCGCCCGCGCCAGGGCGGACATCCAGCAGGCCAAGGCCAAGCACCACCAGGCCAAGCTGGACCGGGAACGCGCGGAAAAGCTGGGACCGGGGGACGCCCTGTCCAAGTCCAGCTATGACCAGTACATTGCGGATGAAGAGACTGCACGCGCCAACGTAGCCGTGGCGGAAGCTTCCCTGCTGGAAGCGGAGGCCTCCCTGAAACAGGCGGAAGCCGCGCTGAAAAAGGAAATGCGCAACCTGGAATACACCACCATCCAGTCCCCCGTGGACGGCGTGGTGGTCAAGCGCCTGGTGAACATCGGCCAGACGGTGGTTTCCAGCATGAGCGCCTCCAGCCTCTTCTACATCGCTACGGACCTTTCCAAGCTTAAAATCTGGGCCGCCGTGAATGAGGCGGACATCGGCAGCATCCGCCAGGGGCAGGAAGTCATCTTTACCGTGGACGCCTTTTCCGGCCGCAAATTCAAGGGAACGGTAGACAAAATCCGCCTGGACGCCACCATGACCTCCAACGTGGTCACCTACATTGTGGACATTGACGTTCCCAACCCGGACAAGCTCCTCATCCCCTACCTGACGGCCAACGTCCAGTTTGTGGTGGAGGACATCCGGAATGCCTTCCTGGTCTCCAATGCCGCGCTCCGCTTTCAGCCGGAAGCGGACATCATCGGCGCCGAACAGAAAAAAGCCCTTGAACAGATGCAGCCCGAACTGGCCGCTCCCGCACAAAAGGGACAGGAGAAAAAAGCCGTGGTCTGGGAACTGCGGGACAGTCTTCTTTACCCCCACCTGGTCACCAGGGGGGAAAGCAACGGCATGATGACGGCCGTCAAGGGGGAAACGCTCCGGGAAGGTATGGAAATTGTCTCCACGGCGCAGATCCTGAACCGCTCCGAGAACTCCGGGGACGGAACGTCCGCCTCCGCCGGCGGTGAAAACCCGTTCGCTCCCAAGATGCCTCCGCGCCGCAAGCCGAGCACGGGCAATACGAAGGCGGCCTCCGGCAATGGCGGCCCGCCCCCGCCTCCCTGATCCGGGGACCACGCCATACCAGCCCGCTCAACCATTTTTTTACCGCATCAAGCATTACAACAACGTGATCCGCTTACGTGACATAACCAAGGTGTACCACCTGGGGGAAATAGACCTTCAAGTGCTCAAGGGCATCACCCTGGACATCAGGGAAGGGGAGTTCGTCTCCCTCACGGGGGCCTCCGGCTCCGGAAAATCCACCCTGATGAACATCCTGGGCTGCCTGGACCGCCCCAGTTCCGGCCATTACTACATTGCCGGAGAGGACGTAGCCAAATTCAACGCCGCAGAGCGCGCCACGCTCCGGAACAAGCGCATCGGCTTCGTCTTCCAGAACTTCAACCTGCTCTCCCGCACCACCGCGCTGGAAAACGTGATGATGCCCGCCGTGTACGCCCACCCCACCCTCAGCATGAAGGCCATGCGCGAGCGCTCCGTGGAGCTGCTGAACCTGGTGGGCCTTTCCGACCGCATGGACCACACCCCGGCCCAGCTTTCCGGCGGCCAGCAGCAGCGCGTAGCCATCGCCCGCTCCCTCATCAACAACCCCAGCATCCTGCTGGCGGACGAGCCCACGGGCAACCTGGACTCCACCACCTCCAAGGAAGTGCTGCACATGTTCAGAGACCTGAACCGCCGGAAGGGGATCACGGTCATCCTGGTGACGCATGACCCCAAAATAGCCGCCTTCACGGACCGGGCCATCAACATGGCGGACGGCCTCATCTGCGAAGGGATTTCCGACACGCTAAGCAAGGACGACGTATGAAATTCCTTCCCCTCCTTAAAACCTGCATCAAGGCCCTGGTGCGCAACCCCATGCGCGCCGCGCTCACCATCCTGGGCATCATCATCGGCATTGCCGCGGTGATCGCCATGGTGGAAATAGGCCAGGGGTCCACGCTCCAGATTAAAAACACCATCGCCTCCATGGGGGCGGACACCCTGAACATCCGCCCCGGCGCCATCTCCAAAAGCGGCGTCAACACCGGCGCGGGCGGCAGGGCCTCCCTGACCAACGCGGACTGTGAAGCCATCATGAAAGACTGTACCATGGTCCTGCGCGCCACGCCCGTGGTGCGCGCCAGCGGCCAGGTCATTTACGGCAACAAGAACTGGAGCCCGGAAACCGTGGAAGGCGGTTCCGTGGAATACCTGAAAATCAAAAGCTGGTATGACATGGAACGCGGCCAGCCCTTCTCCGAGGAAGACGTGGAGCAGGCCAGGCGCGTGTGCGTCATCGGCCAGACGGTAGCCAGGGAACTCTTCGGGGATGAAGACCCGCTGGGCAAGGACATCCGCATCAAGAACGTCATGTTCAAGGTCATCGGCATCCTCCAGAAGAAGGGGGCCAACATGATGGGCCGCGACCAGGACGACTCCATCATCCTGCCGTGGACGAGCATCCGCTACCGCCTTCAGGGGCTGGGTGGCGGGTCCGCCTCCTCCTCCGGCAAATCCACCACCACCTTCAACCGGGCGGACAAGTACACCGCCAATTCCGTGGATTACTACACGGAAACCACGGACCAGCCGTACACGGACGCCCCCCATCCGCGCCGCTTCAACAACATTGACTCCATCATGGCGCAGATTGCGGACCCGGAGCGCTCCTCCGAGGCGATCGACCAGATTACGGAAGTCATCCGCGCCAAGCACAACCTGAAGGACGGCCAGCTGGACGACTTCCGGGTGTGGGACATGGCTGAAATGTCCCGCGCCATGAGCAGCACCACGGAAGTCATGACCAACCTGCTGATGATCGTGGCCATGATCTCCCTGGTCGTGGGCGGCGTGGGCATCATGAACATCATGCTCGTCTCCGTCACGGAACGCACCAAGGAAATCGGCCTGCGCATGGCCGTGGGCGCCCGTCCGCAGGACATCATGCGCCAGTTCCTGCTGGAAGCGGTGCTGCTCTGCGTGGTGGGCGGCGCGCTGGGCATCATGCTCGGCAAGGCCATCTCCATCATCGTCAGCCGCACCATGAACTGGGCCACCGCCTCCTCCCCGGAAGCCATGGCCCTGGCCGTGGGCGTCTCCGTGTTCATCGGCCTGGCTTTCGGGTGGTATCCGTCCTGGAAGGCTTCCAAAATGGACCCCATCGACGCCCTGCGCCACGAATAACCTCCCCTTACTCTTTTCTTTTCCATGTCATCCATGTTCAAATACCTCCCCCTGCTGGCCGCCTGCTGCCTGAGTTCCTGCATGGTAGGCCCTGACTTCCGGCCGCCGGCCAATGACCTGCCCTCCTCCTGGGCCACGTCCCGCCCCCCCCGCAGCTCCGACAAGGACCTGCGCTCCTGGTGGAACATCTTCGGGGATCCCCAGCTCAACCGCCTGGTCTCCGCCTCCCTGAACAACAATCCGGACATGAAGTCGGCCCTGCTCCGCATCCGGGAAGCCAGGGAAAGGCTGCGCGTCTCCCAGGCCTCCCTGCTGCCCTCCGCGGACGCGAGCGCGGGCTGGAGCCTGTCTCCGGACCGGGGCTTCCGCAGCTCCACCTCCCAGGACTTTACCCTGGGGGCCTCCACCTCCTGGGAGCTGGACCTCTTTGGCGGCAACCGCCGTTCCATTGAGGCGTACCGCGCTTCCCTCATGTCCACGGAGGCTTCCGCGGGCGCCGTGCGCACAGCCCTGCTGGCGGACGTAGCCACGGCCTACTTTGACTGGATCACCGCCTGCGAACAGCTCCGCATTGCCCGCGAACAGCTGGAAATCCAGCGCAACACCCTCACCATTGCGGAAAAACGCTACAAATCGGAATTCGCCCCCCGCCTGGACGTGGAACAGGCCACCTCCACCGTAGCCTCCACGGAAAGCCGTATTCCGGCGCTGGAAGCACAAGTGGCTTCCGCCAAAAACCAGCTCTCCGTGCTGCTGGGCACGTACAATTCCCGCGTGGAACTGACGCTTCCCAAAACCTCCGTCTTTGAAAAAACTCCCGTGGTTCCGGTGGGCCTCCCCTCCGAACTCCTGCGGCGCAGGCCTGACGTCATCGCCGCGGAGGCGGACCTGCACGTGGCTGTGGCCAACGTGGGCGTGGCCGTGGCGGACCTTTACCCGCGCTTCAGCCTGACGGGCTCCCTTTCCGGCCGCGGCGGGGACTTCGGCCAGCTCTTCCGGGAAAACAACAACGTCTGGTCCCTGGGCGGCAACCTGGTGCAGCCCCTGTTCCGGGGCGGAGCCCTGAGAGCCACGGTGCGCGCCCAGAAAGCGGCAGCGGAACAGGCCGCGGAAGCCTACCGCAAGACGCTCATTACCGCCGTCTCCGAGGTGGAGGAAGCCCTGATCGCCTACGGCAACTACACCTCCCAAATGCAATACCTTCACAAGGAAAACAATGCCAACAAGGAGGCCTTCCTGCTCTCCCGCACCCTGTACATCAACGGACAGACGGACTTTCTGAACGTCGTCACGGCCCAGCGCTCCTGGCTCAGTTCCGAGGAATCCCTGGTCACCATGAAGCAAAACATCCGCAAGGCCGTCGTCCAGCTTGCCCGCGCCCTAGGCGGAGGGTGGTAAAAGGCGGCTTTCCGGAGCCGGACGCATTCTTCATCTTTAAATCACTTCTTCTCCCTGCGCTCCTCCATGGCGGATGGCGCAGGGAGAAGTTTTTTTATCTGCCGTAAGGCATCAGGGGGGTGTTGTCGAAAAACGGAAGATTCGGCACTTGCGGAGGCGGGGCAAAAAGATATGGTAGTAGTTAGAAATGCCGGAACTTAAATACTTGTGGAGCCAGCACGGCTTCCGAACCTTCCATGAATTTGAGGCCCCTTATTTCCCTAAAAACGGCTTAACGCTCCACAGGGAAATAAAACTAACGCCACAGGCATGAAAGACCATGCGCCTTATCTTCATCCTAGATAGTAAGTCCTCCGCTTCCGGAAAACAATCACTAGTCCCAGCATTGGAATTTTCATTACCCCATCCCTGTTGAAGGAGCATGAACAGCCGTCTTACAAATACCATCATTGTTCTCCTCGCTGCCGTCTCACTCGTTGAAGGGTGTATTATCTGGTATGAAAAGGGTATCCTCCGCGATTCTCAAAAGATGGGAACAGAGGAAAAAAGCAGCCGCTGCGACCATGGAGATGACGATTTCGTCCCGGATATTTCTTCCGAATTTCCCCATCTTTATTTCCGGAACCGGGAAACACAGGACTCCTTCTCCGCTGAAGGAGGAACCCTGATTATTGAAAAAGCTCAATCCAGGCAATCCGCTGGAAATAGAGAATATGCCGAGACGGAAACACATTTTATCAATCCCAATGAAACTGCCCATCTTCCCGCGGAAATAAAAAATACGCCTGTCTTCTCCATTCTCTGGACACCCGACTCCGTTACCACTAAAATGGAAGAGAATTCTCTTTCCATAGAGATAGGCAAAAAATCATTATCCCCTTTGAAGCTGGCGCTCACCCTAAGGGCCAAAGACGGAAAGGGCCGGGAATGGAAACTGGCATGGGTTCCGGCAAATGAAGATTGACCAGACAAGACCTCACCAGGAACACAAGCTCCCGCCAATCACGCAGCGCCCTCTTAAAGCACGAACAGGATTCTATTGCCCTACGGAAAAGCTCATCACACACATACAAGAATGAATACCCAGGAAATTTTTAAAACAATTGCTTCACACCGGACGGAATATGAACATCCCATCAGGCTGGAAAAGGGGGAACGCGTTATGCTGGGAGAAAGAGCGCCGGAGGAAAACTGGAAGGACTGGATTTGGGCGGAAAACAGCCGGGGCCATGGAGGCTGGGTTCCCGTTCAACTGATTGACCATCCGGAAGACGGAGCGCAGGGAACGGTGCTGGAAGATTACAGCGCCAAGGAATTGAACGTAGACCCGGGGGAAGAAATCGTCAAGATCAGGACGCTGAACGGGTGGACGTGGGTCCGGAGAATAAGCGACCGGGAGGAGGGATGGATACCCAATGAGTCCATTGGAGATGAAGCGGCGCAGACCGCGGAAAACGGACGCTCTTAAAAACAGGCCGCGCATCCGGAAAATCTCCCTTTTACTCCGGAAGAACGGCTTTTACTCTCCTGCCCTCCGGTTCTTTCCGGAAGGTCACGCCTCCGGCGCCCCCTGAATTTCCTTCATCACCGCGTCAATGAGCAGGCGCGTTTTCACGCCGGGCAGCACGTTCAAGTCCATGCGGTTCATCGCGTAACCGAAGGAGAGGCCGTGGGCCGGGTCCGCAAAGGCGTGGGAGCCGCCCGCCCCGGCGTGCCCGAAGCCGCCGGAGCCGAACAGGCGGCGCAGCTTGCGCCCCGTGGCGGGGTCCGCCGGGTCATGCATAAAGCCGCAGGAAAAGGCGGTGGGCGTTTTCAGGGTCAGGTCCGGGCCGTCAATGACGATGTCCCGCATCCAGCCGCGCACCGCCGCCGGGAATACCTGAAGTTCATCCAGCCCCAGGCACGCCTGGTAGAATTTTGCCATGCCGCGGGCGGAAGCTACACCCCCGAACGCCGGAGCGCCGGACGTCCACGCTTCCGGCGTGTTCATCTGCCGGACGCTGTTCAGGCCGGTCAGGGTGTTGAACGCGCGGTTCACGGGCGTTCCCTTCTTCATGTATTCCAGATAAAACGGCGTGCCCATGTTGGACATGTCCATCTTGCCGGGGTACAGGGTCGCCACCCGGCTGAATTCGGATTCCGGCAGGCGGATGTAAAAGTCCAGGTCCAGCGGCGTGCGGATGTATTCCTCCCAGTAACGCCAGAGGCGCTCCCCGGTCAGGCGCAACATGAGTTCATCCAGCATCACGCCGTAGGTATGCGGATGGTAGCCGTGCTCCGGTGGCTGCCACGCCGGAACGGTTTCCTCCAGGGCGCGAACGCAGTCCTCATGGTCAAAGACGCTGGCAGGCCGTGAGAAGGCAGCCAGGCCGCACTGGTGGGACATCATTTGCGCGATGGATGCGTAGGGCAACGGGAATTCCGGCCACAGTTCCCCCATGCTCATCTGCGGTGAGGCTCCCTGCCGGTGCAGGGCCAGCAGCAGGGCGGCGGAAGCGGCCCCCTTGGTGGCGGAGTAAACGGGCACCAGGGAACGGTCCGTCCACGGGCGCATTTCATCCGCCACGGCAAAACCGGAATGCAGGGAAACAATTTCCCTCCCCTCCTTCCAGACGGAAACGGATGCGCCCAGTTCCCCGTAATCACGGAAGTTCCTCTCAAAAGCTTCAGCTATCTGCCGGTCATTGTTCATTCCCTTAAACAGTCCGGTTCCATTCCCGGATTCCGGGAGAAGGCTACCTCCCCATGCCCCGTAAAGCAAGCCCCCGCACTGTCCTGACGGGCCGCCCAGGGTCCGCGCCTGATGACCAGGGCAACGGCCAATATAACCGCAGGCGGATGGAAAAACACCGGGATTTCAAGCTTTCATCTTTAGTCTCCCGTATTCGGGCGTTGCCCGGAGGGCTCCAGAGACAGCACGTACAAGCGTCCCTCCACCACCCTGAATTTCACCTCCCACCCGGAGAACAGGAGGCCGTAAATCCGTTCCGGGTCATCCTGGTACTGGGGGCGGGGGTCCAGGGACAGCGTATCCTCCAGCGCCGCCAGTTCCTCCGGCGGCATGGATTCCGCCAGAGCGGCGGGTATTTCCACGTCCAGCCGCTCATAGGGGGAGGCGGTGAAACCCTCCGCGGCCTCCGGAATGCAGTCCGCCAGGGGCACATAAGGCTTGATGTCCAGAATGGGCGTGCCGTCCACCAGGTCCACGCCGGAAAGGTGCAGTACCGGGCCGTCCTGCGGGTGCAGTTCCACCCGTTCCAGCCTGACGGCGGACAGGCCGATGGGGTTGGGCCGGAACGGCGCGCGCGTGGCGAATACCCCCATGCGCACATTCCCGCCCAGGCGCGGAGGCCGGACGGTGGGGCTCCACCCTTCCCGCAGGTTTTCACTGAACACCCAGATCAACCACACGTGGGAAAAGCCCTCCAGGCCGCGGACGGCGTCCGAATTGCGGAACGGCGGTTCAAACACCAGCCGCGCCCGTGCTCCCGGCACCAGGCCGCTCTGGCGCGGCACGCCGAACTTGTCCGGATAACACGTGCTGACGCGGGCGACGGGGTGCAAGAGGAAGTTAATAGCTAATAGTTAATAATTAATAGCTTCCGGTCTTTCTTCATTACGCTTTCATCAGAAGCAGTGAAGCTGTTCTCCGAGCACTACGGCTTCCACCTTCCCCTTCAGGGTCTTGCCCAGGAAGGGGGTATTGCGGGCGCGGCTGCGGAGCGTTTCATCCGTGACGGGCGTTTCACCCTCCGGGTCAAACACCACCAGGTTGGCCGGGGCGCCTTCCTCCAGGGAGACGGGGGGAAGGCCCATGAGCCTGCGGGGAGCGTCGCTGCATGCGCGCGCCACCGTTTGCCAGGACATTTTTCCGGGTTCCACCAGATACTGGTAAATGGCGGGAAGGAACGTATCCAGGGCAATCATGCCCTGCGGCGCGATGACGAAGTCCTGAAGCTTGGAGAACGGCGTGCAGGGCGTGTGGTCGGAGACGATGCAGTCAATGGTGCCGTCATTCACCGCGGCAATCAGAGCGTCCACGTCAGACCGGTCCCGCAGGGGAGGCAGGGTCTTGTAACTGGTATCGTAACGGCCCACGTCCTCATGTGTGAACAGGAGGTGGTGGAGGGCCGCTTCCGCGCTCAGTCCGGCGGTTTCCGGCTTGCAGCGGCGCAGGATGTCCACGCTGCCGGCGGTGGAAACGGTCTGCACGTGCAGGGAGTTGCCCGTCTCCACGGAAAGGCGGATGATGGTTTCCATCCCTATTTCCTCCGCGCAGGAGGGGGAGCCCGTGAGACCCAGGCGGTAGGAGGTGGTGCCCGGGTGCATGGTGGCCTTGGCCGTCAGGGATGGCACGTCCCCGCGCAGGGCGAAGGTGAGGTTCAGGTTGCTGGCGTACTGCATGGCGCGGTACAGCAGCAGCATGTTGTCCGGCGCGCGGTCCCCGTCCGTGATGAAGCGCACGCCCTTGGCGCGCAGGGAGTCGTAGGAGGCCTGCTCTTCACCGCCGTCCCCCTTGGTCAGGCAGCCGGAGGGGATGACCTCCACCAGCGCATCCGTGCGGCAGATTTCCATGAAGGTGGTGATCTGGGCGGCGTTATCCATCACGGGATCGGTATCCGGCATGGCCATCAGTCCGGTTACGCCGCCATGCAGCGCGGCAGCCGTAGCCGTAGCCACGCGCTCCTTGTCCTCCCGTCCGGGCTGGCACAGGTGAGCATGAAGGTCAAACAGGCCGGGCAGCACCAGCTTGCCGGAGGCGTCCAGCACCTTCTCCGCGGAATCCGCGGACAGCGTTCCGGCAGGCGCCTTGGAGGCGATTACTCCTCCGGAAACCAGAATATCCACCGGAGCGGAACCGTCCGCCAGCCGGGCATTGCGAATAAGTACGGAAGTTTTCATGAACAATCAGTGCTGGGTTTGCGGGGTGAGATGGTAAAGGATGGACATGCGGCACGCGATGCCGTTCTCCACCTGGCGGTTGATGAGGCAGCGCTCGTAGTCCATTGCCAGGTCGCAGATTTCCACGCCGCGGTTGACCGGGCCCGGATGCATGATGTACAGGCCTTCACCGGAAATGCGCTCCAGCCGTTCCTCCGTGACGCCGTAAATCTTGTTGTACTCCCGGGCGCTGGGGAAGAAAGGGGCGTCCTGCCGTTCCTTCTGCACGCGCAGCAGGTAAATGACGTCCGGCTTCCACGCGAACGCCTCGTTGAAATCCGAAAAACGGGGGATGCCGGAATGCTCCGTGCGCGGCACCAGGGAGCCGGGCCCCAGGTAGGCCACTTCCATCCCCAGCCTCTTCATCAGCAGGGAGGTGGAGCGCGCCACGCGGGAATGCAGGATGTCCCCCACAATCAGCACGCGCTTTCCCCTCACGTCCGGGAACACCTCCCGGATGGTGAAGGAATCCAGCAAGGCCTGGGAGGGATGGGCATGCGCCCCGTCCCCGGCGTTGATGACGCTGGCGCAGGTATGGCGCGCAATCACGTTCGGCAGGCCGCTGTTGTAATGGCGCACAATCACGTAATCCACCTTCATGGCCTGGAGCGTGGCAATCGTGTCCTGCACGGATTCCCCCTTCACCACGGAAGAGGTGGACACCGTAAAGTTGGTCACGTCTGCGGACAGGCGTTCCGCCGCCACCTCAAAGGAGGAGCGGGTGCGGGTGCTGGGCTCATAAAAAAGCGTCAAAACGGACTTCCCTTTCAGGGCAGGCACCTTTTTGACGCTTTTGGTGAAGAGCTCCTTCATCGGACCGGCCGAATCCAGCAGCGTATGAATTTCCTCGTCGGTCAACGAGGAGATGTTGAGAAGATCCTTGCGGGGATTCATGAAAAACGGGTAATGGATTGAGAACTGTTTAATTGGCGGCGATGACCACACGGTCTTCGCCGTCGGCCTCCTTCATGCTTACGATGACCTTGGCCCCGGCGTGGTCCAGCACGTGGCCCGTATAGTCCGGCTGGATGGGCACCTCCCGCCCCCCGCGGTCAATCAGGCAGGCCAGCTCTATGCGGGCCGGGCGCCCGTAGTCAAAGAGGGCGTTCAGGGCCGCGCGGATGGTGCGCCCCGTATAAAGGACGTCGTCCACCAGCACCACCCTCATGTCATCCGTGGAAAAGGAGAGGTTGGAGGAGCGGAGGGAGGGACGGGCCTCCAGCTTGAAAATGTCATCCCGGTACAGGGAAATGTCAATGGCTCCGCACTGGGCTTCCACGCCCAGTTCCTTCACCTTGTCCACCAGCCTCCGGGCGATGACGTCCCCCTGGCTGAGCAGGCCCACGATGGCGAGCGGTTCCCCGGGGAAGCGGGCCACAATGCCGTGGGCCATGCGCTCCAGCGCACGGGAAATCCCCGGGCCGTCCAACACGATTTCCTGTGAGGGGGGAGGAGTCATCTGCCGGAAGGTAAAGGAGTGAACGGTTACAGGCCGGCCAGCTTCAGAATACGGTGGGCGGCCATGGCGGCGTTAACGGGGGTCTTCTTATGCAGGCCCACCGTGGTGCAGGGCACGCCGCCCGGGCACTGGGCGATAGCCAGCAGGGCGTCAATGCCGTTCAGGGGGCCGCCGGGAACAGGCACGCCGATTACCGGAAGAGAGCAGCTCATCACCACCACGCCGGGCAGGGCGGCGGACAGGCCGGCCACGGCCAGAATCACGGCCTTTTCTCCGCTGGCTTCCAGATCACCCAGGAACTTGATCAGTTCCGGGAGGTCGCGGTGGGCGGACAGGACGGTTTCTTCATACGGAACATTCTCCTGCGTAAAATACTCGCGGGCGGGTTCCATAAAGGGCTTATCATTCGGGCTGCCGTAGATGACGATGACTTTCATGGCTGTGTATGCGGTTGTGAAACTTGCAGATTATGGCCCCAAGCCCCCTGCCCTGGCAAGACTTAACCTTCAAAAAAAGCGGCGGGCCGCAGGCGTGAATGGCGTCCAATATCCATTTCCGCATTCCCATTACCTTACAAAAACCTTCAAGCATCCTCCGACCTCATCATCCGCTTCTTCAGCCGACCCGGGGAGTTCCATTTTTCCGGCAATCAGCTCATCCTTCATCCGTTGGAGCAGCTTTATTTTTTCCTCCTTCTCCAATACCCGGAGTTTGCGGTTCAATGCCTCCAAAAGAGAGATGCTGCGTTCTTTCAAACGGTATTTTTCTCCCACGGGAGCGCTAATTTCATTGGTCCGGATGTAAAATTCCTTAAAAGCCGCGCGGAACTGGACATCATCCATCTTCTCCTTGCGCACCCTGTCCAGAAGTTTTCCCGTTTCCTCCCTCACTGCCTCATAGGTTCTTCTGTAGTCAGGCGGGCATTTCTCCAGCATTTGAGGAGGAACCCCGTCCTGATGGTTGGCATACAGGGCCATCAGGACGTCACGCATCTCCCTGCCCTCCATTTCCAGAGTCGTTATCATGCTTATGATGTTTCCCAGCACGACCACCCTGTCAATGGCTTCCCGGCCCCGCTCCAGCGCCTTCCCCTCCTCCGTTTCCAAATCCACATTCGCCATGGAGGGAGCCGCAATATCCTGCGCCCGGGAGGAAAGGGGGCACATGCCGCCCAACAATGCACCAATCAATAAAAGACGACTCGCTCCGGACATGCCAACACCATAGCACACGGCCATTCTGGAACAATGAGTTTTCCTCATGCCCCCAAGGATAGTTCCGGGCCATTCCGGAAGAACTCCGGCTCCGGGCTCAGTCCTCCACCGCTTCCGGCATCACCAGATGCCCAGAACGCACCTTGTCCCGGAATTTTCTGAACTCCCGGGCAAAGGATTCCTGGTCCATGTCACCGCGGGTGTTGACTTCCCTGCTTATCCAGTTCATGACCTGCTGGCACACGTCTTCCATGCCGTACTGAGCCAGGAAGATGAAAAGTTCCCGGTCTTCCGGATTAAACGGGGTGGTTTGCAATTCCCTCTTCCCGTCCACGGCGTCCTTCAGCTCCTGCACCCTGGCATTCATCAAATGCTGGAGCCCCTGCGGGCATTCCTTCAGTTCCTGCTCCGGAAAAGCGGCCAGCATGAGGGGATACAGGTCTTTCTCCCTGCAAAGATCGCTCTGGTTTTCCATGGCGGGCAGGATTACCGCCAAATAGAGCAGCACGAAAAACTTGCGGATGGCCGCCTTCTCCTTCGCCAGCTTCTGCCCGGAAGGAGTTTCCAGGTCCACATTCGGCATGCCGGGAGCCCCCACATCCTGGCCCGCGCCGGGCAGCGCGAACCACACGGGGCACAGTATTAAGAAGATCCGGGACGCTCTCATGGCTCATTTTGGACAGCTGCGCCCCCCGAGCGTTCGAAATCTGTAGGTATCTCCTGTTCTTTCACTACTTTACTTTTCCGGGCCGTTTCACCAGGAAAAACTTAAAATCTCTCCTTCCGGAATGAAAACCGCAGAAAAAAACGTTTTTCCCGGACGCCGCCCTCCTCTTTTCCACCAGTAGGCAGCAATTTCCGGCGCACGGCAGTTCATGACGCGCCATAACTCCTTCTTTTATACATCTTCCGGCATTTCCGGGCCCTCCATTTCTTCAGCCTCGCCCACATCACCGGGAACTGCAACTTTTCCTGCCTCCATCTCTTCTTTCAGTTCATGTATCCGCCGGGCTTTAAACGCGGGGGTATCGCTTTGCCTGAAGGCCAGCCTCTTAGCCAGCCAGCGGGCAATCCGGTCTTCTTCATCCTTCAAGCCGTACTTGAACAGCAAGGCAGTGACTTCTTCATCCGCCGCATAAGGCCAGACAATGCTTTTTTCCTTTCCGTCCAGGAATTCCTGTATCTTCCGCTTTTTTGCAACAATCAGTTCCTGAAAATCCGCAGGACAGCGTTTCAGGGCGCTTTCCGGGAATTCCTCCAGGATCACCTGGTAAAATTCCGTAGCCAGACCGTTGCCGCCCCTGATTATGACTTCAAAGGCAGGGAGGTTCCGGACAAGGCACAACTGGGCAAGAAAGTTCCGAATTCCTTCACGATTCTTTTCACGCACCCTCCCCTCCTCCGTATCCCGGTTCAAGTCCGGCACGGCGGGAGGAGCAATATCCTGGGCGGCCGCCATTCCCGATATACTTAAAACGAGCAGAAAACGAACCATCTTCCCCATGAAAACACCATACCAGAAACATGCATTCCGGCAATACCGTTCCTCCGGCCTCTTCCCTTCCGGCTTGCATGCGCCAATTATTTCCGGAACGAAAGGCTGTTCTTACAGGTCAACAGACGGGGATGCGGCCTTGTCCGGCGGAGCGTGGAAAGAGCTTCATGGAGCATCGCAGGCCTCCGCGGCAACTGAAACAATGCCGGGCTCCGGAGAACTGGCAATGACATTAAGGGAGAAACACGGGATTGGTAAAAAAGAGTGCGCCTTTGGCAGCGCCTCCGTCCCGTTATCCGTAGAAGCCTGCGGCAGCCCCGGTGGCCGCCGCGCAAGACCGTTTTAACGGGACGCCTGCTGTGCCATGGCTTCCGCACAGCGGCGGCCGTCCAGGGCGGCGGAAACAATGCCGCCCGCATACCCGGCTCCTTCCCCGCAGGGGTACAGGCCTTCCAGTTCCGGATGCTCCAGCGTGGCGGAGTCCCGCGGAATGCGCACGGGGGAGCTGGTGCGAGTCTCACAGCCGATGAGCTGGGCGCACGGCCCGGCAAAACCGCGCCACTTATGGTCAAATTGCCGCAGTCCTTCCCGCATGCGCCACACGATTTCCGGCGGAAACAGTTCATGCAGGGGATGGGACGCAATGCCGGGGTGGTAGCTGGTGGGAAGAAGGGAGGAGGAAACGCGCCCCTTGAGAAAATCCTCCACTTTCTGGGCGGGGGCTTTCTGCATGCCTCCTCCGGCCCGGCTGGAGGCGGTTTCCAGCGTCTTCTGGTAAGCCACGCCCGCCAGAACGCCGTGCTCCCTGCGGAAGGCTTCTGTGTCTTCCGGATGCACGCTGACCACAAACCCGGCATTGGCAAAGGGGGAGTCACGCCGGGCCAGGGACATGCCGTTGACCACCACCTCGTCATTTTCCGTGGCGGCGGGCACGATAAAGCCGCCGGGGCACATGCAGAAGGAGTGGACGCCGCGGTCACGGATGGTCGTGGTCACGGAGTAGCGCGCCGCCGGAAGCTGTTCCGGGCGTTTCCCGTCCGGGCGCAGATGGTACTGCCGCGCGTCCACGAATGCCTGCGGATGTTCAATGCGCACCCCCACGGCAAAAGGTTTCTGTTCCAGCGCCAGCCCCTCCGCCAGCATCATGCGGTACACGTCCCGTGCGCTGTGCCCGGTAGCCAGCAGGACGGCATCCGCCGCAAATTCCCGGCCATCCGCACAGGCCACGCCGCGTATGCGCCGCCCGTCCGCGGAACGGAGCAGATGCACCACCCGGGCGTTGAAATGGATTTCCCCGCCTGCGCGCAGGATGGATTCCCGGATGGCCTTCACCACGTTCGGCAGCAGGTTGGAGCCGATGTGCGGATGGGCGTCCGTCAGGATTTCCCGCGGCGCGCCGTGAGCGACGAATATTTCATAAACCTCCCTCACCGGGCCGCGCTTGGTGGCGCGCGTATACAGCTTGCCGTCCGAGAAGGTGCCCGCGCCGCCCTCTCCAAAGCAGTAGTTGGAATCCTCAATCACCGTGCCCTGCCGCAGAATGGGGGCCAGGTCAAAACGGCGGGAGGAGACGTCCTTCCCCCGTTCCAGCACCACGGGCTTCATCCCCAGCTCCAGACAGCGCAGTGCGGCGAACATCCCCGCCGGGCCGAATCCCACAATCAGCGCCGCCGGGGCGCCGGGTTTCACGGGCGGATAATCCCGGGAGGGGAGGCGCTCCGGGGGCAGCGGTTCATCCACCCCCGCCAGAAAACGGAGCTGAAACAAAATTTTCTTCTGCCGGGAATCAATGGATTCCTTCAGCAGGCGCAGTTCCCGGATGCGGGAGGGGGCAATGCCCAGCTTGTCCGCCACGGCGGCGCGGCGCGAGCGCTCGTCCGCGGCCTTCTCCATCGGCAGAATCACATCCACCGTTACGCCTTCCTCCGCGCTCATGGCTCCTCCTTCCGCGGCCGGGGCTGCTGCTGGGTGATGCAGTGGATGGCTCCGCCCTCCAGCACCAGCTTGCGTGCATCCACGCCCACCACCTGTTTTCCGCTGAAGCATTCCCGCAGAATGCCCAGGGCGCGGTCGTCATTCCGGGGCTGGTTGAACACGGGAACAATGACGGCGTCATTCACGATCAGGAAATTGGCGTAACTGGCCGGAAGCTGGTCCAGCCGCCAGTCCTCCGCGCGGAGCGGGTCCGGCATGGGTAGCGGTACTACCTCCACGCCGGAGCCGTCCACGCACTTCAAATCCTGCAACCGTTCATTGTTTTCCGCCAGGGCGCGGTAATGGGGGGAGGAGGAGTCCGGCTCCACGATGGAGACCACGGCATCCCGGCGCACAAAGCGCACCATGTCGTCAACATGGCCGTCCGTATCATCCCCCTCAATGCCGGAACCAAGCCAGAAAACGGTCTTCACGCCCAGCATGCGCCGCAGTTCCTCCTCCATCGCGGTGCGGCTCCATTCCGGATTGCGGTTGGGATTCAGCAGCACGGACTCCGTCGTCACCAGCAGGCCGTCTCCATTCCCCTCAATGGCGCCACCTTCCAGAATCATGGAGGAGCTGCGCACGGGCAGCCCCAGCGCGGCGCCCATCAGGGCAGGAATGCCGTTGTCCAGGTCCCAGGGAGCAAATTTGCCGCCCCACGCGTTAAACTGCCAGTCCGCCAGCATCAGGGAGCCGTCCTTCAAGTCCTGCACAAAGACGGGGCCGTGGTCCCGGCACCAGACGTCGTTGGTGGGATGGTTGAACAGGCTGTACTGTTCCTCCCGCACCCCCGCATCCTGCATGGCCTGCCGGATGCCCGGATGAAGAACTTCCGCGGCGTTCACGCACACGCGGGCATGCGGGGCAATGGCGGCGGCCACGCGCCCGTAAGTCTGCCGGAGTTCGTCCAGGCCGCCCTGCCACAGATCCCTGCGGTGGGGCCAGGAAAGCCAGACGGCGTCCTGCGGTTCCCATTCAGCGGGCCAGCGTACATCAGGTTCCTTGCTCATGGCTGTATGATCGGTTAACTGGGCTGATCCCGGAATTCGTAAGGCTCCTCAAACGCCTTGCGGAAACTCATGAATCCCTTGAAGTCATCCAGGGAATCTTCCGGCTGCTTGGAAAACACGTCCTCCTCAATCAGTAAAAAAACCATCTCCCCCACATTCTTGCCGTTGCGCAGCCCCCAGTCCTTCAGCACGGTGGAGGCCATGGGACCGAACTGGCCCAGGGCGTAATCCCGGAAGCCTTCCAGCAGCTCCTGCCCGCTGACATGGCGCTGGGAGCCCGCCTCCTGCTCTTCAATGCGCTGCATGGTGAAATCCAGCGCATCTTTCAGAAAGGCATACGCCCGTTCCGAGAAACGGGAGTCTTTCTGCACAATGCGGCTCACGGCATCTTCAAACGTAGGGGTGGTCATAACGGCGCACCACCACCCTATAGAGCCCCCCTGGGAAAATCAAGGTTTTTGGGAGCACGCAACGTTCATGCCCGCCTGTTCCTTTTCCGGGTATTCCAGACCGGCAAAGGTTCCGGCAAAGAGCACCGCCCGGTCCACCGGGCTGTAAATGAGCCACAGGAAAGGGCGGTTGAATTTTATTTCCGGCCCTTTCCCAAGAGGAGGAGTTCCGGCAAAAGGCTCCATGTCATCAGCGGTGGAGGCCACGGCTTCCAGCCCGTCCTCCCGTACCCGGATGGCGCATTTCTGGTATACGTCATGGATTTTCAAGGGTTCCGACGCGCAACTTCCCATGCGTGAAAAATCCGCGCGGGCGGTAAACGCGTCTTTCATTCCCAGGGCCTCCAGGGCTTCTTTCAGGGAGAGCGTGGGAGAGGCCTGGGAGAAACGGGGCAGACGCAAATGGTATCTGGAATATTGCTCCAGCGGTTTTCTGCCGGGCTGGCGCGTCTCCTCCGAGGCATCGCGGGTGGACAGGGCGGAGAGAATGCCGTTCCATTCCTCCGCCGCCATGCCGGCAATGAATTGTTTCAGCTTCTTCCCCTCCGGAGGCAGGACGGCCATGAACACGGGAGCCCCCTTTCCCCCGGAAAAGAACAGGCTGGCCGCGCGCACTCCACCCTTCTCATAATACATGCCGCCCTGCCTGGGCCATGAGTTTCCTTCCGTGAAGACCTGCTGCTTCATCATGGGCATGATGCAGGAAGAGCCGTCCTCCCGGAAGAACGCCTGCGCCTCCGTCTTCCCTTCAAACCTGCTCTCCCAGAATGCCCTCATATACACGGCATTGACCAGCACAAGCGCCGTCCGGCCACTTATTTCCTGCTGGTTCAGAAGGTTCCTGATCCGGTCGCCCGTGTTTTTGGCCGCCCAGGCGTTGACCTGGCGGACAGCTTCCGCCTTGTTCTCCCGGAACGGAGCCGGAACCACGCGGTCCGCCCCCACGGCCTTTTCATAGTCTTCTTTCAATTTCACGGACCGGTCCGCAAAAATGCGGCTGGCGGAATAACAGCGCCATGACCGGGAAAAATCCTGTGACAAAAAAGACCACTCCTTCCTGATGGCGCCGTCCCCCGGTAAAACGGCCTCCATCTGGTTTTTCGTCTCCCCTGCCGCCCCCGGCAACAGGTAACGGAGAACTTCATACAGGGAAAAGGGGGAAATCATGATATTGCCGCCGCTTTTTTCCGCGCCCGCCCGGAGCAGACGCAGTTCCGGAGGGGCGGAAACGCCCGGAACCGGAGGCGCAGGGATGCCTGCCCATGACACGGACCCCAGAAAAACAATACACGCCAATATCCTGAATATCATACTCCTACATTATCAGATCCTTCCGCCGTGGCAAGTTTTACCATCAGATGCCGTCAAAATGCCCCCCAGGCAGCAAGGAAACCTTGCCAGCGTCTGGTCTGTTTGTTATGAATAGAACGCTTTATGTTCCGTTTCTCCATTTTGCTTCTGGCAACCGTGCTGTGCGCTTCCTGCGTATCGCACCGGCCCATCCAGGACAGCAGTTCGCCGCCCATTGACGCGGCCAACCCGCTGGACGGCACTCCCGTGGCCCTGGCCTGGAGCTCCGGAACGCAGTTGATGATGGGCGTGGATACGGGCGCCGTGCAAACCTCCCTGCTTTTCTCCCCGGCGGTGGAATCCATAGGCGCGCGCCTGCGCGGCAGGGGCGTCATGCGCACGGCCAATGTACCCATTTCCCTGAAGGAGGACGGGGAGCCCATCTCCCGGAAGCAGGACGTGGTGATGGTGGACCAGGCCCCCTATGACGGCCTGCTGGGCTGGGAGTGCATCCGCAAGTACGTGTGGAACATCAACTATCCCAAACGCTCCCACCGTTTTTTCAACAAGCTTCCCGCCAAAATCAAGAGCTGGCACAAGCTGACCCTGATCCCCGGTTCCGACTACCCGCAGATTGCGGACAAGCACGGGCGCCGCATCATTCTGGATACGGGGGCCCCCCATGCCGTCTATATCTCCAAGAAGCGCTGGAGCGCCATCAAGCAGGCCTATCCGGACGCGTTTGTCAGCGTCTATTCCGGCTACAGCCCCGCCGCGGGAGGGTTTTACGCGCATGAATGCATGCACGTGAGCTCCTTCCAGCTGGGCCCCCTGGAATTGAAAAACATCCTGCTCTGTGAGAGCTTCGCCAATCCGGACGTGATGGGCATTCCTAATGACATTGACATCATCCTGGGGTACGGCGCGCTTTCCGCCCGCCAGTTCTGGCTGGACGGACCGGGGAACGCCCTTTATTTCAGCTCCACCACCCACCGCATGCCCGCCCCCGCCTCCTTCAACCTGATGGGCGGGACCTTCATCCAGGACCGCAACGGAAACGGCCCCATGAAGGCCTACGTGGCCGAATGGTCGCCCGCCTGGGACGCCGGACTCCGGACGGGGGACGTGCTCGTCTCCATCAACGGGAGAAAGAATCCGTACCCGGATCTCGTAGAATATGTAACCACCCAGCGGGGGGCCCAGGCCAGCGTTGTGGTCCAGCGCAGGAATAAACTGGTGCGTATTCAATGGGAAGTTCCGGCCGCGCCCCCCGCCGGGGATTATTACCCCACGCCCCAGGCCATTACGGAGAAGGAGTTTGAGAACCACGTCAAGCAGCAGGAGGAAAAGGACCAGGCCCGGGACGGCGCCGGGGAACAGCAGCCTGCGGGCCCGGCGGAAGAATCCTCCCCCGGCCCTGAAGATCAACCGGAAAAAGGCTCAGCCGCCTGAATCCGCGCCCATTCAGCCATCTCTCTACAACCGGTATGAACAACGCACAGCAGCAGAATACGCATGGCGGCCCTGACGCCTGCGGCGTTCCCTCACTCTTCCAGAGAAAAACCTGCTGGTGCGCCCTGACGGGAGTCGCTTTCCTGGCGATGCTGTGCATTGCGGCCTTCGTCATTTTTGAAGTAGTGGAGCTCCTGGGCTTTCTGGAACCGGTCCTCCTGCCCATCCTGATTGCCGCCGTCATCTCCTACCTGCTGGAACCGATCGTCTCCTGGCTGGTTCACCTTAAATTTTCCCGCCCCTGGGCCGTGGTCACGGTCATGTTCGCGGCGCTGGCCGTCATGGTGGGCTTCGGCGCCACTATCCTGCCCCCGCTGATCCGGCAGACGGATGAATTGATCGACAACCGGATGGAGCTCTGGGACAAGACCTCTGAGCTGATTGACTCCACCATTGAAATTCCCTTTATCTCCCGCACCATCGACAGCGTTTACAGCACCAGCCTGCGGGAGCTGGACGCGGGCCATTATTCCATGGCGGAACTCCATGACCTGAGAAACGCCAAAACCGCCCGGGAAAAACTGGGGGCGTACATGACCATCAATTCTTCCTTTTACCAGGACAAGCTCATGAGCTGGCTTACTTCCGGCGGGAGGGCCCTGTACAGCACCATAGGCATCATGGTGAGCATCCTGATCACCCCCATCTTTGCCTTCTACTTCCTGCTGGAGGCAGACAAGATCAGGGAGAAATGGCCCAGCATCCTGCCCCTGAAGGCCTCCAAATTCAGAAAGGACGTGGTGGACACCATGGAGGAAATCAACGGATACCTGATTTCCTTCTTCCGCGGCCAGATGCTGGTGAGCATCATTGAGGGTATCCTGATCGCCATCTGCCTGAAACTGCTTGGGCTTCCGTACGCCGTCACCATAGGCGCGGCGGTCTGCGTGCTGGGCATCGTGCCGTACCTGGGCATCATCACCGCCTTCATTCCCGCAGTGCTGCTGGCCTGGTTCACGTGGGGGGACTTCCAGCACGTGCTGATCGTTTCCGGCATTTTCCTGGCCGTCAACCAGTTTGACGGATGGATCATCCAGCCGAAGATCGTGGGGGATTCTGTGGAGCTCCACCCGCTTACGGTCATGTTTTCCGTGCTGATCTGGACGCTCATTCTGGGCGGCCTGATCGGCGCCCTGCTGGCCGTCCCCCTGACGGCCGCCATCAAGGTTCTCTACAAGCGGTACATCTGGCAGAACGCCAGCATGCGCCCCATGACGGACCCCCTGCCTCCCCCGGACGAGCCCCATGAAGCACCCCCGCCAGGTTCGGGAGAACCCACTCCCGGTTAAACCGCGGCATCCCGCCCTCCATTTCTCAAGCAAATACCATCCACACACACCTGACAACATGAACAAAACCGCATTACACCTGATGCTGGCCCTGGCGGCGGCAGCGGCCTGCCCGGCCGCCACCACGCCCAAGGTCAAGCCGCCCAAAGCCATCGTCATGATTTACGCTGACGACCTCGGCTACGGGGACGTAGGCTGTTATGGAGCCAAGGGGATTCCCACCCCTTCCATTGACAAGCTCGCCAAGCAGGGCGTCCGCTTCACGGATGCCTATTCCACCACCTCCGTCTGCACCCCCTCCCGCTATGCCCTGTTTACCGGGGAATATCCGTGGCGCAAGGAAGGCACGGGCATTCTGCCGGGGGACGCCGCCCTGATTATTGACACCAAGAAGCCCACACTGCCCAAGATGCTCCAGTCCCACGGCTACAAGACCTACATGGTAGGCAAGTGGCACCTGGGCCTGGGGGAAAAGGGAAAGAAGATTGACTGGAACAAGCACATCGCCCCCAGCCCGAACGAAATAGGCTTTGACGAAAGTTTCATCTTTGCCGCCACGGGCGACCGCGTTCCCTGCGTGATTCTGGAAAACGGCAACGTCCGCAACCTGGACCCGAACGACCCCATTGAAGTGTCCTACCAGCGCAACTTCCCGGGACTGCCCAACGGCAAGGATAACAAGGACCTGCTCAAGCTCATGTGGAGCCACGGCCACAACCAGGCCGTCATCAACGGCATCGGACGCATCGGCTTCATGAAGGGCGGCAAGAGCGCCCTGTGGAAGGACGAGGAAAACGCGGACGTGATCACGAAAAAGGCCATTGAATACATCCAGAAGAGCGCCAAGGCCAAGGAACCGTTCTTCCTGATGTTCGCCACGCATGACATCCACGTGCCCCGCTGCCCGGAAAAACGCTTTGTGGGCAAGAGCCAGCACGGCGTGCGCGGCGACGTGACCGTGGAACTGGACGACTGCGTCCAGCGCATCACGGAAGCCCTGCAAAAAGCCGGCCTGGAAAAGGACACCCTGGTGATCTTCTCCAGCGACAACGGCCCCGTGCTTGACGACGGCTACAAGGATTTTGCCGTGCGGGACAATGCCACCCACTCCCCCGCCGGACCCTTCCGCGCCGGCAAGTACAGCATTCTGGAAGGCGGTTCCCGCATCCCGTTCATCGTCAAATGGCCCGGAGTGGTCAAGCCCGGAACCACCAGCAAGGCCCTGTTCAACCAGATGGACCTGGCTGCCTCCCTGGAACAACTGCTGGAACCCGGCAAGGCCAACTCCTTCCGCGACTCTGAAAACGTGATGCCCGCCCTGCTGGGCAAATCCGCCAAGGGCCGCGACTACCACGTCATCAACAGCACCGGCAAGGCGCTGGCCATCCGCCACGGCAAGTGGAAGTTCATTCCCGCCGGCGTAGCCATCCGCGACGGGATTAGCGGACTGGGAGCAAAGATGAGCAAGTCCCCGGAAGGCGGCAGCCTGTTTGACCTGGAAAAGGACCCCAAGGAACTCAACAACGTGGCCGCCCAGCATCCGGACATTTGCGAACAGATGAAGGCCAAGCTCCAGGAAATCCGCCAAAGGCCGGAAACCAAGGCTGACCTGGTGGACCTGCTTCCCCTGGACGACTAACAACAGCCATTCAACCTGAATCATGAGAGAATCCGCCACATGCTCCCAGTGCGGGCACGGGTACACCTACCCGGCTGAACTGGATGCAAAAACCGGCATGCGCTGTGCGTCGTGCGGCGTTCTGATTCACGTTAAAACGGGGCTTCCCTTCGGGGAAGCCCCCTCTTCCCCCTCCGGGCAGGAGGAGGAAAACGCCATGAAGAAAACTCCTTCCCTCCCTCCCGTTAAAAGAAAACAGCCGTCCTCCCCCGGGCGGGACGCAGATGCCCGCGGAGCCAGGGAAGAAATCCTCAGGCAGCCCATGAACACGGCAACCGGCAGCCCCGTTCCCGCCGTATCCTGGCTGGCGTGGGGGCTGGCCCTGGTCGCGTTAATCCTGGCCTTTATCTTCCCCTCTTACGGGAACGACTCCACGGACCCGCTGTACATGCTCCAGTGGCTCCCCTCCATGATCTTCGGCTGCGCGGCGGCCATCCTTTTCATCCAGGGACTTGCGGCCATGCGCCGCTAACGGGAGCCGGACTTCCGGAGACTATGGGCGCAACTACGGAAAGGGACCGGGCGCAAGCCCGTAAAACAGACCGCCGGCATCCGTAAACGCCTTCCCGCAAAGCCGTGATTTTTAAGCTTGCCTGTCAAATTAGCAGGGTCTAATTTATGCTCCGTAACTTATGGAACGGGAGGCAGAGGCGCAGGAAAACAGGTGGAGAACCAGGCTGGACGCCGTCCTGATGCACAGGATATGGGGGACTCTTATCTTCCTGTGCATTGTTTACGTCATCTTCTTCCTGAGCTTTGCCATCGGGGACCCCCTGGTCAAACTGATCCAGACGGGCACGCAGATGTTCAGCATCTGGGCCAGCCGCATGCTGGAACCGTGGCCGCGCCTGCAATCCCTGCTGGGTGAAGGCGTGGTGGGCGGCGTAGGAGGCGTGCTGGCCTTCCTGCCGAATGTGGTTCTCCTCTTCGGGGCCATCACCGTGCTGGAAAACAGCGGATACATGATGCGCGTCTCCCGCCTCATGGGCCGCATCATGAAAATCATGGGGCTGAACGGCAGCAGCTTTGCCCCGCTCCTGCTGGGCTTCGGCTGTTCGGTTCCCGCCATCCTGTCCACCAGGAGGATTGGCGCGCGCAATGACCGGCTGGTCACCATCGCCGTACTGCCCATGATGAGCTGCGCAGGGCGCCTGCCCATCTACATGATGTTCGTCTCCGCCCTGTTTCCCTCCCGGTTGCAGGCTACCGTGCTGTTTGGCATTTACGCCAGCGGCGTTCTGCTGGCCCTCTGCTGCGCCCGGCTCCTGAAAAATACGTTTTTCAAAACCGTGCAGCGGGACTCCCCCCACCACATGAAACGCCTGCGCCTCCCCTCCCTCCGGAAGGTGGGCTATCTGATGTGGTCCCGGGCTTTTATGTACGTCCGGAAGGCGGGAACCTTCATCCTGGGGGCCTCCATTATCCTGTGGTTCCTGAATACCTATCCCAGGCCGGAGGAAGGCGCCGCGCCGACTGCCGCCGCGGCCATGGAGCAATCCTACGCCGGGCAGATAGGCCACTGGATGGAACCCGTCACGCAAGTGGCCGGATTTGACTGGAAAATCAATTCCGCGCTGCTGGGCGCCTTTGCCGCCAAGGAAATCTTCGTCACCCAGATGGGCATCCTCTTTGCCGTGCAGGACGGGGACTCCGGCCCCGCGGCCCAGCAGACGCTGAACGCCCGGCTCAAGGCCAGCTACACCCCGCTGCAAGGCATCAGCATCATGATGTTCTGCCTCATCGCCCTGCCCTGCATCGGCACCGTCACCGTCGCCAAGCGGGAGGCAGGCACCTGGTGGTTCGCGCTGGCCCAATTTGCAGGTCTGACGCTGCTGGGCTTTCTGACGGCTACGCTGGTGTACCAGGCGGGATTGCTGTTGTAGGGGAGGATTGCTTCCGGAGAAAGGAAAGTTGCCCCTTTCCCGGCACGCATGCGGCCATGGAAGATACCGGAACCTATCTGATGTTCCGGTATGAAGTACCCGCCCAGGCGCAGAGAAGGAATTCTCCTGCAAGGACCGGGAAACCGTGTTGCGGCTGGACGGAAAGGGAGGCTTGGAGCCCGCAGAGTGAATGAGCCTGAAAGGCGAATGAATCCAACCCTTTTCCTGCGGAGGGATTCTACAAGGGCTGGGAAGCCCCCGCTCCCGGCAGTACGGCCATCAAGGGACACAGTGAAAGGACTGTTTTCCCACAGTTTGAATGGAACACATCCAGCGGGGAATGAAGGCCTCCCGTCCTTCATGGAGCGCCGCAGGCTTCTGCGGCTCCGGAACAAAAACACGGACGGAGCCGCTCTTTTTTAACCACCGGATTTCTCCCTTTCCGGATTCTTCCCTCTCTGACTCCCGGTTTCCTCTCACCTGCCGCAACGGCTTGCGGCGGTCCATACGGTTCTTCCCCACAAAAAACCGGAGGGATGCCCCCCTCCGGTTTCCGGATACGGTTGGTAAAACCGGTTAAATGGTCTTGATGACGGAAGACTCGTCGTCCTCCCTGTCGTCGCCGGAGGCGGCTTTTTTGGTGGGAACGGGCGTCTTTTTAACCTTTTCCAGGGCTTTTTCCACCGCCGCAATTACCTTGTCTTCCCCAGTCTTTTCACTGGCAAGTTCATTGTAAACCTTTTCCTTGGCTTCATAATCAGCCTTGGCGGCAGCATCGTTCGGGTTGGCCTTGAATTTGTCTTCCGCCTTGAACAGGGCTTCCTCCGCGGCCTGGAACTTGGGTTCCACTTCATTCCTGTGGTCTTCCGCCGTCTGCTTGATGCGGCCCAGCAGGCGGATCACATAGGGGCGGTTGCTCAGCCTCTTGAAGGCGGACACCAGGAACTGGCGGCGTTCGCTCGTCTTGGCGTCCGCAATGAGGGGTTCAAACAGCTTGAGGGTGGCGTTGTCATCCCGGTCACGGTCCACGGAAAGCACACGGAGAATGGAATCATGGGCCTGGGAGCGCACGCGTTCATGCAGGGATTCATCCTTCCAGGCCTTGAAGAGGTACGGAACGGCGTCATCCGTGTTCCAGTCCCCCCAGGCGGTGACGATGGCCAGGGCCTTCTTGGGGTCTTCCTTGTAGCTCTTTTCCATCATGTCCAGCACCTTGGGGTCCCCGGTGCGGGCCAGCAGCTTGTAGAGAATCTTGACGTTTTCCTCCGGCATGTTCTTCTGGTACTGCAACAGCTTAGAAGACAGGGCCGTGCGCTTGGCAGGAGGAGCCTCGTCAATCAGGTAGCGGGCCGTGCGGAAGGCAGAAGAAATGAGGTCCGGAGAGGCATCCTTCTGCTGGAGAATCTTCATGATGTCGTCCAGGTCGTCCAGCTTCATCGCAAAGCGCATGTACTTGAGCACCACGGCCTGCTTGTCCTGAATTTTCTTGTTCTTGCTCTCGCTGATGGAAGCGTACAGGTCCTTCAGCAGGTCACGCATGGCGGGGCTGGAGGATTTGGCCAGCAGCGTCACCATCATGGAGTATTTTTCCTTGCTGTACTTGCCGACGTTTTTCTTCATGTCTTCCACTACCTGGCGGGCAATGTTGTCATCCATCTGGGCCATGATGGAAACCAGGTGGGCGGCTCCGGGCCAGTTTTCCCGGTTCCCCTTGACGCCCCTTATATTGGAGAGCAGCAGGGCGGCATCCTCCGCATTGGGCACGACTTTCACGTCCGGAACACGGCCAAGGTTTTTGGAATCAAACAGGCGGCTGCGGCCCAGCTTTCCGCCTTCCACCACCAGCGCGTTCAAGCGCGCGTTTTCCCCTTCCACCTGGTCTTTCTTGCTGTTGGTATGCCATGCGTAAATCCCCACGCCGCCGGCGGCAAGCACCAGAACGCATACCCCGTAAATCACGCCCCTCAGCAGGGATTTGGACTTATCCACGGAGGCGACCATTTCCCGGGCGGTTTCCGTTCCGGCAGGCGGCTGGATTCCGCCGGTGCCCGGCAGGGGAATGCTGCCGGTGGGGGAAGCAGCCGCGGCAGGAACGGGCTGGGAAGAGGCGGCAGACGCTACAGAAGGCGCAGGAACTGCGCCAAGGGGGGATTTCAGCACCTTCAGCCGGGGCACGGAGCTTTCATCCGGGGCAGCGGCAGGTGCTTCCTCCGCCTGGGCGGGAGCGGAAGCCGTCTTGAAAACTTTCAATTTGGGAACGGTGCCAGCGGCGGGCGCCGGGGCTGGTTCCGGAGCAGCGGGGGCCGGTTCCTGGGCGGCCGCGGGCGCCACGCCGGCGGCCTGCGCCAGAGCGGCGGCCTGAGCGTCCGCCAGGGCTTTCTGAGCCTCCGCTATTTTAGCCAGGGCATCCTGGATCTGGGCATCCACGGCGGGGTCCGCCATGGGCTTGGAAGCAGCTTCCTTCTGTTCCTGTTCCGCGGCAAGACGGGCCCTTTCCTCCTCCGCGGCCATGCGCGCCGCTTCCTTTTCCGCGGCGATCCGCGCGGCTTCCGCCGCCTCCTGCTCCGCTTTGATTCTGGCGGCTTCCTCCTCCGCAGCTATTCTGGCAGCCTCTTTTTCCGCGGCAATGCGGGCGGCCTCCTGTTCGGCGGCGGCCTTTTCCGCGGCAATCCTGTCCGCTTCCGCCTGCTCCGCGGCGCGGCGCGCGGCTTCTTCCTGTTCCTGAACCAGCTTGGCCTGCAATTCAGGAGTGAGGAAACGCGGTTTGGCAACTTCCACGCCCTCTGCGGCAGGGGAAGCAAACTTTACCTTGGACGCTGCGGGAGGGGCAGCCGTTACAAGACGCCTGCGTAATTTGGGAGCCTCTGGAGAAGACGGGGTTTCTGGCTGATCTGTCATGATGATAAAATGGCTGGAAGATTGGGGTGATTTTACATGATCTCCGCGGCCCTGCAATCTCAAAATCCCGGCTGACGAAGGGATGAGGAACGCCCGGAAGCCCTGATTTAACAAAGGTATTCCGGAAAAAGTCTTCATGCAGAGCGGGAAATGAAAAGGCGCTTAAACATCCGGTAAAGGGCCTTGCACAAATTATTAAACAATGCAATTTTTTAATGATAAAAAACGTGAATAAAAGATGAAACCATAACTGAACATCAAGAACATGTGACCGTTATTTAAACGGTCTTTTAAATCATGTCAAAATACACGCTCTTTTTTCTTGCTACCCCCCAGGTCTTTTATTAAACAAAGAACCACTCGTCAATTATCATGAATTCCAACGACAGCACCAAAAACAAGAGGCGTTATACGCCTGAAGAAAAACAATCCGTTCTTGATTTCATTGCTGAACGAAAAACCCAGAACAAAAGGGGCGCCCAGAAAGAAGCCGCAGAACGCTACGGCATCAGCACGGTGACCATCTCCAGCTGGATGAAGGCCACCAAGGCCAAGCGCGGCCGCAAGCCCGGCACCAAAAACACAGCCGCCCCCAAAGCGCAGCCCCTTGCTGCGGCCCAGCCCGCGGACCTGCGCCGCCTGGCCGCCGTGCTGGAAGAAATAGCTGACCTTGAAGCCCAGACAGCCAAGCTTGACACCCTCCGCGCCGAAGCAGAGGAACTCAAAAACAGGCTGACGGCCAAGCAAGCCTGATTATAGGTCTCCATTCCTTTTCCCGATAACCGGCTTTTCTTAACGGGAAGCCGGTTATTCTCTTTCCGGAGATCACACTTGCCCCTCCGGAATAATTCCTTTAATATTTGCGCCCGTGACTCAACCCGCCCACATTGCTCCCGCGAGCCAGTCCGTGGAAGGCATGTATGCCGACTACTTTCTGGATTACGCCTCGTACGTCATCCTGGAACGGGCCGTGCCAAAGATCAATGACGGGTTCAAACCTGTGCAGCGCCGCATCCTGCACGCCATGGACCGGCTGGATGACGGGCGCTATAATAAAGTGGCGAATATCGTGGGCGACACGATGAAGTTCCACCCGCACGGCGACCGCTCCATTGCGGACGCGCTGGTGGGGCTGGGACAGAAAGGACTGCTTATCGACACGCAGGGGAACTGGGGCAACATCCTGACGGGAGACCCCGCGGCCGCCTCCCGGTACATTGAAGCGCGCTTCACCCCCTTTGCCCACGATGTGGTTTTCAGCCCCAAGGTCACGGAATGGCAGCTTTCCTATGACGGCAGGAACAAGGAACCGGTTAGCCTTCCCGTCAAATTCCCCCTCCTTCTCGCCCAGGGGGCGGAAGGTATTGCGGTGGGTCTTTCCAGCAAAATTCTTCCCCACAATTTCAATGAGCTGATTGACGCTTCCATCGCCCATCTGCGCGGGCAGCCCTTCCAGCTTCTGCCGGACTTCCCCACCGGAGGCGTCATGGACGCCACCAATTACCGGGACGGGGAACGCGGCACGGGCCGCGTGCGCATCCGGGCGCGCATCATCACGGAATCCAAAAAGCTCCTCCGCATCACGGAAATACCGTTCGGGGTCACTACGGAAATACTGATTGACTCCATCGTCTCCGCCGCGGAGAAGGGAAAAATTAAAATTGCCCGCATTGAGGACAATACGGCCCAGCACGCGGACATCCTGGTGCACCTGCCCGCCGGAGCGGACCCGGAGCAGACCAGGAAGGCGCTGTTCGCCTTCTCCGCCTGCGAGGTCAGCATCTCCCCGAACGCCTGCGTCATTGTGGAGGAAAAGCCCAGGTTCATGTGCGTGAGCGACATCCTGCGCTACAACACGGACTCCACCCGGGAAATCCTGCGCCAGGAGCAGGAAATGCGCCTCAAGGAACTCAACGAGGCCTGGCACCAGGCAAGCCTGGAAAAGATCTTCATTGAAAACCGCATCTACCTTTCCATTGAAGACTCCGAGACATGGGAGGAAGTGCTGGGCACCATTGACCGGGAATTGCAGCCCTTTGCCGCCTCACTGCGCGGCCCCATCACCAGGGACGACCTGGTGCGGCTCACGGAAATCAAGATCAAGCGCATCTCCAAGTTTGACGCGTTCAAGGCGGACCAGCACATCCGGCAGCTTGAGGCGGACATTGAACAGACGCAGAAGAACCTCAGCCAGCTTACCAAGTTCACCATCCGCTGGTTTGAGTCCCTGCGCAAGAAATACGGCGCGGCCTATCCCCGGAAAACGGAAATCTCCTCCTTCGGCTCCGTGGACCGGGCCCAGGTGGCCGTGGCCAATGAAACGCTGTACATTGATGAAGAAGGCTTCGCCGGCTATGGCGTCAAGAAGGGGAACCCCGTCTGCAAGTGCTCCACGCTGGACGACGTGCTGGTCATCGACAGCACGGGGATACTCAAGATCGTGCGCATCCAGGACAAATTCTTTGCCGGTAAAAACCCCCTTTATATTTCCGTAATCAAGAAGGATGACGATCCCGTCTTCAATCTGATCTACCGGGACGGCAGGGACGGCCCGGTGTACGCCAAACGCTTCCACATAGGCGGCTTCACCCGGGACAAGGAATACCCTCTTACGCTGGGAACCAAGGGAACGCGCATCTTCCACTTCTCCGTGCATGAAACGGAGGAAAACAGCGCCCAGATCAGCGTGAACGTGTACCTGAAGGCCGTACTGAAACTCCGTAACCTGGTCAGACCGTTCCACTTCTCGGAACTAAGGATCAAAAACCGTGGCGCGCAGGGCAACATCATCACCAAGCATCCGGTGGAACGCGTCTCCCGCATCATGCCTCCGGCCAAATCCGGGGATGAGGAAGCGGATGAAGAATCCCCCGCCCCCGGAGCAGCACAGGCGGAAAGCACGCCCGCGCCGGACACGGAAACGCCGCAGGCCTCCCCGGCTCCGGACCAGGAAGAGCCCCCCTCCGGCCCCACGCTGGAACAGGGCTCCCTGTTTGAATCCTGAAGCATTTAAAATGGGGCGCGCTCAACGTGCCACCCCATTTTCGGCTTGCCACAACGGCCCATCTCCGATAGATATGGGCCACCTCATTTACCACGCCGCTTTAGCTCAGTGGTAGAGCACCCGCCTTGTAAGCGGACGGTCGTCAGTTCAAATCTGACAAGCGGCTCCATCAATAAGCCCCTCAAGTTTAACGCTTGAGGGGCTTGCTTTTTCTTGCATGGCAACATACAGCCATACGTCAATGTGGAAAATGTTGTGTTGAGGCCCCAGGAATGGCATGAGATGGACATGCGCCAGTATCTCGAGCTTGCGTCCAGGGGGCAACACGAATTTGTCCTATACGCAGGTTATGGGAAACTGTATCTGTAATTGTGCGTTGTTCATATTATTGTCTATCTATCAGCTAATTGCAGAGCTCCATGGCTCTGTCTCCGTACTTACCTGACAATCAGTACCCATGGCCTCTATGACTTCGTAACAAGGTCCCCCTCCAAAGACCACCCGGTTGAAATTCCTAGCCCGTGTAAAGCATATCTTACTGAAATCCGTCCATCCCAGGTCCCCGCCAAACACATCAACATGCAAGATATTCAGTCCCGATACCTCGTAAAAATCCAATTTAGGGACTTCTGCCAGCTTGCACACACGGCTACCTACCACCAGCCAGACTCCACCTTGGCTCTCATCTTGGCAATACACCAGTCCACGACACTTTTCAGCATACCCGGTAAGGCCGGGGACACTCGCCATCACCGTCATCAAACGGTAAGCCGCGACAACCTTGTCGTAATAAATCACCCGCACCCTTACGGACGCATTACCGGATACTACTGCTTCGATTGTCACATCCACCACAGATGCGTTAACACCGCCATACCCTGTCGGAGCAATCGTAAACTCATCCATGTTGGACGCGTCCCGGCAATAAGCAAATCTATTGAGGTTCTCTCCATGCGTAGACCATGTAAACTTAACCTTTCCATAAATCCCCGTAGACGCATTGGTTAGCAACAATGTTCCCAAAGGTAAGTAAAACCCGGAACAATCATTATAATTACCCCAAGATGAGCCCGAAAGATAGGTTGAAAATCCAATATCGGCAGTGCAATATCCTCCCTTGGGCACCTTCACAGCAACACCCTGTCCCTCGGTAGGCCAATCTATCAGTTCCCCATCTCCGTAAACGGCATTACCTGAACGGTTAACCAACACGTCATGCTGCCAAATATCGCTCAACCCCATTAATCCCGCCGCCCAGTAAGTATTGAGGGCGGTAGTGTTGGACAAGGATGTGAGAGCAGACAGCGGGATATTGACCCCGCCGTTAGCATTGATGCAGGTTGTGGCGTCGACTGCACCCCTGAGATGCACCGCTCCATTTGCAAGCAACGACGCTCTACCTCCGCCGTTAATCCTGATTACTCCGTCCTCTACCCACAAGTCATTACGGAGCACAGCCCCTCCCCTTAACTCCACCTGTCCATAGCACCATGTGCGTCCATGGATATAATTTGTGTCAAGGGGATCAGTGGAATAATTATGGACATTGAATATCCCATTGATCGTGGCGGTAGGTGCCGCCAAACCGCCGGTCAGAGTCATATTGCCCTCTTCATCCGTCAGCTTGTCCTGCTTGCCGTTCCATGTTTCACGCTCTTTCTCTGTTATGTGGGCCACGGCATCATTCGTGTGTGCGTCAAACACAGATGTGTCGGCTTTTGTAGAAAGAGCGGAAGCATCGGCTTTAGCGTTCCACGCGGTGCGCTCATCCTCCGTCACATGTACAGTTCCATTTTCCGTATGCTCCTTCAATTCATTCAGAGAGGGTATGAAAGTGCCGTTGATAGAAGTAATTTTATTCATGATTGTTATTATTTGTCGCGAAGTGGCTGAACAACGCCGCTGCCGCCCCGTCCACCATCGTGAACTCCGAATCATCCTGACTGATGAAAAACCTGCGCCCTCCCCGGCATTGACTGCTTCTACGGTCAACGCAACCGCATCCCTGGATTCCGGGAATACTTCCCCTTCCTCCGGGTGTGGGTTGACGATGACTTGTTTCAGCCGCGCCCAGACTTGAAGCGCTTTCCATTCGTCGGATAAAACGGCAATGCATGATGCCACTTCATTGAAAGTTTCTTCATTTTCCTGGTAAATATCATCCTGTGTGAAACGTCGGGACTTAATGAAGCCGTTCTTATCCACGAATAGGAGCATGAATTGTCGGCTGCGCGGGACGAGGGATGCAGGAATCTTTTTCCTTCATCCCCGGACTCCCGGCGGAATACCCCCATGCCCGGGGAACCAGGCGCTAAAAAAGCCCCCCGGCCCGAAGGCCGAGAGGCGAAGTATCCTAACGTAAAGTTCATTAACAGTTACATCATTTCCGGCAGGACGCAAGGCTTAATCTTCCTCCCCGGGTCAAATAATTCCCCCGCACGGAAAAAATCACTTAATGCCCTGGACTCTCACACCGTGAAAATCCGTGAGAAATTTCCCGCATCCTTTCCATGGAAAAACAGACAGGCGGGATGTCCGGGAACGGATGCAGCGCATCATTCCATGTACTCCCCCTCTCCCTGTTTTCAAACCTCCTCCCCTTCGCCGGAAAACGGAATCAATCCACGCCATTCACGGGTTCCTGCAAATTTCCGGCGTGGTGATTTTTACCGCCCATGATTCCAATCTCCTGCCGAGGGGAACGGAATGAGAACCGCAAGGGAAAGCACCGGATACGGTCCGGAACAGACGCATGCCCCCTGCTTCCGGCGAAGCCGACTTGTCCGCGCCCGGACGCCGGGGACAGCAACGGACCCGCCAGAAAGCCGTTTCCCCTCTTGAACATGCACTGGTTGCAGTTCCAAGAGATACCATCCACCATTGGATCAATGAATGCTATAGAACAAAGCATGGCTAAGACTATTCTTCGCTTTGAAGATGCCCGCGTAACCGGATCGGACTCCCTGCGCGTTTCCCCCCTCCCTGCCGCCGACAAGGGCGGCAAATGGGAGATTTGCGGCATTTGCGACGGCATTGAACCCGCCGTATTCAGCCGCCTGAAAGACCTGCTTGACGCCGGGGACCGGGAAGAAGCCTGGGAAGGATGCCTGCAATACGTGCTGGACAACACCTCCGCCGTACGCTCCTGGATGGGCTCTGACGCCCATCCAGCCACGGAATTCATCCTGCGGGACCATTACTTCAATTCCGGCAGCAGGAATACCGGAAAAATCCTTCAACGCGCCCTTAACGACTACGGGGCCTCCCTCACGGTAGACGGCATTCCCGGAAAACAGACCCGGCAGACATTGCAGGCCGTTCTTGCCCGGTCCGGAGAGGCGGAATTCATCGCCAGCCTCAACGAGCAGCGCAAGGCGTTTTACCGTTCCTGCAAGCAGTTCCCCGTCTTCGGAAAGGGATGGCTGAACCGCAGTGAAGCCGCCTACCAGTTCGCCCGCTCCCTGGTCTAGGAGAACTTCCCAAGAAAAAGCGTCCATGCGGGGAATACGCATGGACGCTTTTGTTTTATCCACATGGCGGGGAAACCGTCTTCCCCTCCGCAGACGCCGCCAGCAGGCGGCAGAACCGGGCGGAAGACAGCTTCGCCAGGCGGCCGTCCCCGCGCTTGCCATGCTGGGTCAGAATCCACGGCAGGGAGAGAATCTCCCGTTCATAGGAGAGCAGATTCCGCACCTCCCCGGCCAGAAAATGGAGGTGCCAGGCGTCACACCGTTCCGGCCTGAACCGGCAGCGGACGTCAACAATCCGGGGAAAGGGGGCGAGGGAGTCCACCCGGCGCGCCATCAGGACAAGTTCCGGAGTAAGGACGCATATGTCCTGATGGCGTCCGTCTTCTTCCATCTCCTCCGCCCTCCTGCCCGCGGCCAGGTAGTAGCGGGCGGCGGCTGATAAAGCGTTCATTCCATGCTCCTTTCCTACGGAACCGGAATCACTTGTTCTTCCGGATTCTCTGAATAACGGGCGGCATGTCCGCTTCCGGCTGAACCTGGGAGTAGGAGAGGCGGCCCGGCTCCAGCACCAGGCAGGAACCATCCTTGCAGATTTCCGTCCGCTGCGCCGTCACGTCAACGGTATGCCCGCAGCCGCCCAGCAGGGAGGCCGCCGCATAAACCGCTCCCGCCAGGACCACCCACAGGAGGCGTTCCCACCATTTCAGGCCGGTTCTGGTTTTGCTTTTCTCATAGGCATCCTTCATGCCCTGCTTCCCCGCCTCCAGGGCGGCCTTCTTCTGTTCTTCCGTCAGGTTGAGTTTCATCGGACAACAGGGGTGGAGGGTTGGTGGGGAAAGCCCCCCACGCCGTTAAACTGGTAATTACTGTTCATCTTGTTCATTTGTTGGTTCATTGTCCTGGGAGGGCCTGCGCACAGAACCTTTCAGGGCAAGCCCATCTTTGAACCGCCCGCAGGGGGCGCGGCAACACGCCTGACGCGTCCATGGGAAAGGAAAACGAAGCCGGCCGCCCCTGAACCACCGGAAAGGAAGCTCAAGAGGCACGTTTTGAGAACCGTCTTCCGGACACGGAACACCGCCGCACGCACCGCACCGCCAACCGGGCGGGAGGGCGGGAATTTCCGCTTCAGATAACAAATACCCTGTTGAAAACGGAGCAGGTTCATGCTAGTTTCTTCTCTGCTATGGCAAAACCGGCTCTGGGGAAAGGCTTTGACGCCCTTATCAATCAAAATCTGTCTCGTGAATCCTTGGCGGCTCCCCAGGCGGGAGACGTTGTGCATCAATTATCCCACGCTTCCATCATCCCCAGTTCCCTCCAGCCCCGCGCCATCTTTACTCCGGAACAACTGGCGGAACTGGTGGATTCCATCAAGGAACACGGCATCATCCAGCCGCTGATCGTCCGGAAAACGGAGAGCGGCAAGTATGAACTGATCGCCGGGGAAAGGCGCTGGCGCGCGTCCGGCATCCTGGGCCTTTCCACCGTGCCCGCCATCATCCGGGAAGCTTCCGACAAGGATGTACTGGAACTGGCGCTGATTGAAAACCTCCAGCGTGAAAACCTCAGCCCGCTGGAAGAGGCCTCCGGCTACATGCGCCTGAAAACGGAATTCCGCATGAAGCAGGGGGACATTGCCAAGCGCGTGGGCAAATCCCGCGCCTCCGTAGCCAACAGCATGCGCCTGCTTGACCTGCCCCAGGCGGTTCAGGACATGCTGGGGAACGCCTTCATCAGCGTGGGACACGCCAAAGTCCTGCTTTCCCTCAGGAACGGGGACCAGCAGATCCAGCTCGGGCGCGACATCGTCAACAAGGGGTACACCGTCCGCCAGACGGAAAAGGCCATCCAGAAGATTCTCAACCCTCCGGAACCTGCCCCGGCCAGAAAGCCTTCCTCCCCGCAGTACAAGAAGATTTCCAGCGTGCTCGCCAAACAGTTCGGCACGCCCGTCAACATCTCCGGACAGGGGTCCAAGGGCTCCATTGAGATTACCTTTTCCAGCAAGGCGGATTTTATCCGCATCCTTGAACTCCTGGGACAGGATGAATGGTCTGATTCCAAGTAAAAACCTTCCACCCCGTTTCTCTTCCATGACGCTCCGCCTCGGACTTATTCTGCTCACGGCCCTGCTGACGCAGTGCGGAAAACCCGTGGAAACGCCCCCTGCGGATGCGGAAACCATTCCCGCCCAGCTTCAGGAAACGGACCATTTCAACGGCGGGAACGCCATGTTCCATGCCGCCCGGATAACGGAGATGGGAGACAGGAGCGCCGGCTCCCCCGGCTACCGTAGCCAATTGGAGTACCTGAAAGGGGAATTGGCCAGACACGGCTGGACGTGCCGGGAACAATCCTTTGAGGAGGAAACGCCCAAGGGCCGCATCCGGTTCACTAACTTGCGGGCGCGCTTTGGCGCGGAACCGGATTTCCGGGCCCCCGTGCAGGGTTTGCTGACCTGCCATATTGATACCAAGCCGGACATCCCCGGGTTCACGGGAGCCAATGACGGAGCTTCCGGTGCCGCAGCCATCCTGGAGACGGCCCGCATCCTGTCCGGGGAGCCCGCCCGCGCCAGGGAAATGGAACTGGTGTTTTTTGACGGAGAAGAAAGCTTTGCCAAGCACATGGACAATGAGGACGGCCTGTACGGCTCCAAGCATTACGCCGCCGCCCTTCAGCCGCCGCTGCCCCGGTGGCAGCTCAACCTGGACATGGTGGGGCGCCAGGGGAAAAAGATACGCATTCCGGCCATGACGCCCCAATCCATGTACCAGGTTTATTCCCGCGCCATCCGTGAACTGGGCTATTCACCGGAGGAATGGGGGGTATCCGGCTACGCCATTCTGGATGACCACGTCCCCTTCATGGAGCGCGGCATGGACACCCTGAACCTCATTGACGATTTTGAGGACGGCAACTGGTGGCACACGTCCAAGGATAACATGGGCATTCTGGGAGAAAAATCTTTCAGAAACACAGGAGAAATGACCCTGCATATCCTCCGCCAGCTGCTGCCCGGCCCGCCTTCCACCTGACCAGCAGGCCTGAATACCCAACTACCCCTACCCTCCCATGTCCTTCACCTCTCCCTGGCTGCTCTGGGCTCTCTTCGCAGCCTCCATTCCCATCATCATCCATCTGGTCAACCGGTGGCGGCACCGGTCCGTCCATTGGGCGGCCATGGAATTCCTGCTCCGCGCGGCCAGGGAAACCCGCGGAACGAAGAAACTGCTGCATTACCTGATTCTGGCTCTGCGCGTCCTGGCCGTGGCGGCCCTGGTGACGGCCTTCGCGCGGCCCCTGCTCAGCAGCTTCTTCGGCTGGGGAAGCTCCGGGCTGAATGAAGTCCTCCTGGTTCTGGACCGCTCCGCCTCCATGGATGCCCGTCCGGACAAGACCAATTCCCTGCGGGACGCCATCCCGCCCCTGGTGGAATCCACCTTTGCGCAGCTGGGCAGCTGCCGCCTCTCCCTGCTTGACTCCACCACCGCAGCCGTTACCCAGATACCGGCTCCGGAAGCCCTGGCGGACCTGACCGTGAGCAAGGCCACGGACGGCGGCGCGGACATCCCGGCCCTGCTTCAAAAAGCCATCCCCTACCTGGAGGAATCCGGTTCCGGAAAGACGGAAATCTGGATCGCCTCAGACATGCAGGCCTCCTCCTGGAAGCCTGACTCCCCCCTCTGGTCCAGCGTGCGCCAGCGTCTGGACGCCCTGGCCATTCCTCCGGCCATCCGCATCATGGCCCTCCGGGACAGGCCGGAAAGCAACCGGGGCATCCGGGTGCGGCAGGCCCAGGTGAACAACGGCAGGCTGGTGCTGGACCTGGAAGTCCTGCGCCAGGGGTTCAACCCCAACCAGCCGGAGAACGTTCCGGTGCACCTTTCCGTGGACAATGCCGCCGCCTCCGCCACGCTCCAGCTGGCTGGGGAAACCACCACCATCAGAAAGGAAATACCGCTGCCGCAGGGCAAGGAATCCGGTTTCGGCTTCGTCTCCCTGCCCCATGACGATTTCACCCGGGATGACCTCTCCTTCTTCACCTTCGCCCCCAGGCCCCTGGCCAACATCCTGGTCTGCGGCCCCGCCGGGGAAGTGGGGAAAACCCTCTCCCTGATGTCCGCCCCTCCCGGCCTGCCCAACAGGAAAGCCACCACGCCCGGCAGCACGCGGGCGGCGCAGACCAAGCTGGCCTCCCAATCCATGGTCGTCTGGTACGGACCGCCGCCGCGCGCGGAAATGGAAGAAAAGCTCCGGGCCTTCATTGAAGAAGGAGGCCTCGTCCTCTTCCTTCCGGATGACACGGCCCACGGCACGCGCCATCCGTTCCTGGGCGTTTCCTGGGGCGCGATGGAAACGGCACCTCCGGAGGAATATTACCGTCTGGAAACGTGGGACCGCGAACGCGGCTTCCTGCGGGACGGCTCCGGCCAGGCGGCCATCCCCGCCAACAGGCTCCGCGCCGTGCGGAGGAAGCCCCTGCTGGGCAAATACCGCACCCTGGCCTCTTGGGACGACGGCACCTGCGCCGTTGCCCAGGTCCGGCACGGAACGGGCTCCGCCCTGTTCCTGGGAACCCTCCCCAGATACTCCTGGTCCAACCTGGCGGACGGCCACCTGCTGCTCCCCCTGCTCCACCGCATGGCAGACCGGGGGGCGGAACGCTTCTCCACCGCCATCTCCCTCCGGGTGAATGACCCGGCCCTGCCGCAATCCGCCACGGATGCCCCCGTGCGCATGGACAATGCCCAGGGCACCCACCCCTCCGGCTCTCCGGCGGATACGGCGGGCGTGTACCGCCTGGGGGCGCAGACCTACGCCGTCAACCGCCCCTGGTCTGAAGACAATCCGGACCAGATTACGGATGAGAAGGTCCGCCTCCTTCTGCCGGGCGCCTCCATCAGCTCCATGCAGAGCACGGCGGAAACGCCCTCCCTGGTGCAGGAGGCCTGGAAGCTCTTCCTCATCATCTCCCTTGCCTGCCTGCTTCTGGAAGCCTTCCTGTGCCTGCCCCGGCACACGGCCAAACGTCCCAACCCCGCCACCCGCCCATGAGCCTGAGCCTTCAACCTACCGCGTTAAGCATCATCCTGGCCGTCCTGGTCATGGGCGCCGGCGTGTGGATGAGCCGCACCGCCTGCAAGCGCAACCGCCGTCCGCTCACCTTTAAGCTGGAACTGCTGCGCCTGCTGATTCTGGCGGGCATCTGCTTCCTGCTCTTCCAGCCGGAATGGGTCATCACCTCCGCCCCGCAGGAAAAACCCAAGGTCTCCATCCTGGAGGACCGCTCCGGCTCCATGGAAACGCAGGACGTGGAGCTGACGCCCCTGCACGTCGTCACCCGCACGGCCTACGTGCAGGAACTTATCAAGGGCAACAGCACGGAATCACTGAAAGACACGCATGTGGTGGAAAACGCAGCCTTCGGCGCGCCTCCCCCCCCGGATTCCGCTGACTACGCCATGGCCGGCACGGACCTGGCCCAGCCGCTGGAAGACGCCATGCACTCCTCGGACAACCTCCGGGCCGTCATCATGTTCACGGACGGAGGCCACAACACCCCCGCCTCCGTGCTCACGCAGGCCCAGCGCATGCGCACGCGGGGCATCCCCCTCTTCATCATTCCCGCCGGCAGTCCCTACCCCCTGCCGGACCTGGCCCTTCAGGACGTGAAAGCCCCCACTTACGGCATCATCGGGGAGACGGTGCAGATACCCTTCACCATTAAAAGCACGCTGGGCAAGGAAACCCGGACCACGCTCACCCTGACCTCCAGGGATACGGGAAAAACCGTCACGCGCACCGTCACCATCCCGGCCCAGGGGGAAGTGTCCAGCGCCGTCCTGTGGAAAATAGAAAAGGAAGGGGCGGAAACGCTGGAACTCAAACTACCCGTGCAGCCCCAGGAACGGATGCAGAACAACAACGCATCCTCCTTCAGCATCGCCGGCAGGCGGGAATCCATCAAGGTGCTGGTGGTGGATACGCTGCCGCGCTGGGAATACCGCTTCATCCGGAACGCCCTGTACCGTGACCCGGGCGTGGACGTGCACACCCTGCTCATTCATCCGGACATCGCGGAGATGGGGGAAGGCCCCGGCTACCTGCTCAAATTCCCGGACAGGATGGAAGACCTGGCCCAGTATGACGTCATCTTCATTGGAGACGTGGGACTGGGGCCCAAGGGGCTGACCAGTGAACAGGCCGCCCTGCTCAAGGGCATGGTGAAAAACCAGGCCAGCGGCATCGTCTTCCTCCCCGGCTACCAGGGCAGGCAGATGGAGCTCCTGAAATCCGAGCTGGGGGACCTGATGCCCGTCACCTTCCTCACCGCCAAGCCGGAAGGCACTACCCAGCCCGCCCCCTCCCCCCTCATCCTGACGCCGGAGGGCCGCGGCTCCCTTCTCACTATGCTGGCGGACACGGAAAGTGAAAACGAGGAGGTGTGGCGCAACCTGCCGGGCTTCAACTGGTACGCCCCCGTGGAACGGCCCAAGGCAGGCACCACCGTGCTGGCCGTACACGCGGCGGACAAGAATGCCTACGGACGCATTCCCCTCATCGTCACCCAGTCCTACGGCAACGGCAAAGTCCTCTTCATGGGGACGGACTCCGCCTGGCGCTGGCGGCGCGGCGTGGAGGACAAGTACCATTACCGCTTCTGGAGCCAGGTGGCCCGCTGGATGAGCTACCAGCGCAACATGGCCGCCGGGGAAAGAATCCGCCTGATTCCCAACCCGGAACGCCCGCGCCTGGGGGATACGCTGACGGTCACCGCCATGGTCTCCGACAAGCTGGGAGCCCCCCTCCAGGACGGGGAGGTCTTCCTGGACGTCACTGCTCCGGAAGGCACCGTCAGCCGCGTGCAGATGGACAACATGGACCACACCTGGGGTTCCTTCACCGCATCCGTTAAAATCAACCGTCCCGGCACGTGGAAGCTCACGGCCTCCTCCTCCGCGGAACCGGACAAATCCGTCACGCTTCCGGTCATCACCATGAATGAAACGCTGGAAAAAATCGGCCAGCCCGTCAATACTGCCCTGATGGAGGAAATGACGTCCATCACGCGCGGACGCATGGTAAAGGCGGAGGAAATCCAGCAGCTCATCAAGGAAATCAAGGACCTCCCCGTGCCGCCGCCCATGGAAACGCGCATTCTGCTCTGGTGCAGCCCGTACACGCTCGGCCTCCTTCTTCTCCTCCTTACCCTCTTCTGGGTTGGCAGAAAGCTCAACGGCACCATCTGACCCGGCGTTCCCCCTTTTCCTCAGGGAAAGAACATACCCTTCCGCTACTCCGCCGCCTTGTCCGCAGCGGGAGGGGACGGCGGCGCAAACTTCAGCGTCACGCCCAGCTTTTTCCAGGCTGCCGCCATTTCCTGCTGCACTTCTTCCGGACGCTTCCCGTTCAGCAGGATGCCCCGCGCCTTGCTCTCATCCTCCGCATCCCGGGCCTTCAGGTAGCTCCGGAGGCGGGCCGCCTTTCCCTCCCCTTCCAGATGGAACCAGTACACCGTCCACAACAGGCCGGCCCAGTACCCTGCCGTGTCTCCCTTCAAGGGGCTGTCATGGCCTGAGGCGGAATGGGAGGAATCCCGCGCCAGCATGTCCGCCAGCGCAGGCAGCGGCTCCTTTCCGATGCGTACGGCGCGCGGCAGCATGGAGGCCAGCCTTTCGGGAAGCTTCCGGAACACCGCGGCCTCCTTCACCATGGGGAGGAAAGCCATGTACGCGGAAAAGCCGTCCACCAGCCAGTGCTCCAGGTCCATGGACTGCGCCACCCAGTGCGTGACGGCAAAGCGCGGATCCACGGCATCCAGCTTCAGCGGTTTCCCTTTCTTGTTCCGCAGCAGCAGAACCGTGAAACTGGTGGGGGAAAACTTGAGCCTGCCATGCATGAGGCCCGGCGCCTGGTTAAAATCCTCTTCCTGGAAGCACACCCGCACCAGATACTTGCGGGAGGGGCGGCGCGCCACCGTCAGATTCATGGGTAGGCCCGCCAGAACGGACAAAACGGTCTCAAACCTCCGCGCCAGGGCCATGCGTTCCGCTTCCGACAATTTTCCGGGAGACTCAATCATGAAATGGTCCGTTTCATACACGCTCAGCTCATCCGTCTCCTGCACGGCCTTCACCAGCAGGAAGGAGGGAGCCGACGCCGCAGCGGGCCAGGGAGTGTCCCAGTTCGGTTCCAGAGGGACGTAACGGGCGCCGGGGCTTCCCTGCGCGGGGGGATTCTCCGCCCCCACATCCGTATCCGGAAGCGTGCCACCGGACTTCGCCCATTCCAGAATATACGCCTGGTCCGCGCCGGAAAAAACGTTCTTGGGAACGGCCACCACGCGCCCGTCCTGAAGCTTCAGGTCCACCTCCGCATCCCGTACGGCCACCAGCACGGCTACCACGGTTGCGCCCCGGTCATTGGTCCAGATGCGCGCGTGAACGCTTCCGGCCAGGCTCAGTCCGGCCAACGCGGACAGTATCTTTACGGGCACGGTCATAGGGCTCCCTTTGTCCGCACAAACTACCACATTGCCCCCCGGACGCAACCCTTTTCCCTGCACGCAATCCGCTCCGGAAGCCGTTCCACCAAAAGAAGATGGATAACATCCGCGTCATGGCTTCCTTCCGGAGGTGTTGACACGTCCCAGTAAAACCCATAATCTTATGAAAGAAAGGAAAAGCAGGCATGCACATCAGACCACTCAGAAAAAACATTCCGCTGACCGTCGTCACCCTGGCGGCTCTGGGCGTCATGCTTTTCCTGTTCTTCATGCACCCCTCCTCCCCGGAAGAATCCCTGGAATTCTATACGCCGGACGGCAACGGCGTGGGCTCCTTCCGGGTGGAAATCACGGATGTGCAGTCCAATCCCGCCTATACGGAAGTGAAAATCGTTCCGGAAGACATGGAACCTTTCCAGCGGTTCATGTCCAAATTCCGCAACAAGCCCGTAACGGCCAAAATCCCCTCCTACGGAAACTACGTCGTTGTGCCGGGCAGGGACATGCAGTGTGACGGCGTCCTGAAGCTGACGGAAAACTGATGTTCCGGGAGGCAGACCCGGACAGGGCATGATTTCAGCCGGGGAGGCAGGGAGGAATTCCTATTAGTGCGGCTGTCAAAAGGCACGGCGAAGGGCTGTTCCCAAGGCTTGAACGGAAGGCGGCCACCCGGGAATGGAGGCCTCCGGCCTTCATGTGAACCCTGCTCCGGCGCAGCGCGCAGGGAAAATCAATTTACAAACGGTCCCCTTCCGTCCTTCCCACATCCTTCCCCCATTTCCGGGCCAGAAAGGAGCACACCATCAACTGGAGCTGGTGGAATACCATGATGGGAATGACCAGCAGGCCGATGGGCGCTCCGGCAAAGATCACGTTCATCATCGGGATTCCGGTTGCCAGGCTCTTCTTGGAGCCGCAGAAAATGATCGCGATGCGGTCCTCACGGGAAAAACGGAGCCTGCGGGAAAGGAACGCCGTCAGCCACAGGACCGCGGCCAGCAGAATGCCGCAGAACGCCAGAACCTCCACCAGGGAAAGCCAGGGGAGGTTTTTCCACACGCCGTTGATCATGGCGTGGCTGAACGCCGTGTAAATCACCAGCCAGATGGTGCTGTGGTCCGTCCAGGAAGTGATGTTCCGGTGCGTGACCACCCATTTGCCTATCCAGCGCTGGGCGAGCTGTCCCGCAACAAAGGGAACCAGAATGATATAGCAGATGTTCAGGAAGGTGGAGAAATCCACGCCCCCTTCTCCGCCGCGGGACCACACCAACCCCACCAGCAGGGGCGTGAGGAACACCCCCAGCAGGCTGGAGACGGAAGCGGAACAAATGGCCGCCGCCACATTCCCCCCGGCCATGGAGGTGAAGGCTATGCTGGACTGCACCGTGGAGGGCAGCATGCACACGTACAGCATGCCCATGCACAGGTCCGGCCCCAGCACGCTGTTCCATACGGGGATGCTTAAAATCCCCAGCAGGGGGAAAATCACGAAGGTGCTGGCGGCCACCAGCCCTTGGAGCCGCCAGTGCATCAACCCCTCCCACACGGAGCGGCGGGAAAGCTTGGCCCCGTACAGGAAAAAGAGCAGGATGATGGCCGCATCACTCAGGCGGCTGAACACCGTATCCCACACGCCGGAACAGGGGAGCAGAATCCCCGCGCTCACGCTGACGATGAGGCCGACGGTGAAACGGTCCAATTTGGAAAGGAATCCCGGCATGGAGGCATTGAAGGAAGGTGACCGCCGTTTCCGGCTCCCTACTTGAAGCGCACGGCGTGTTTCTTGCTCAGGCGCAGAACGCTGCCGGGAGCCAGTTCCAGCACGGCGGCGGGGTCCGTCACCTTCACGTCATTCAACTGAATGGCGCCGGGCGTAAAATGTTCCTTGCGCAGCACGCCGTTGGACTTCTTCACCTGGAAAACGTTCTCAAACAGGAAGGCCGCCAGGGCCAGCGCGTTCGTGCCGGCAGGCAGGGAGGCAATCTCCACTTCCGGCAGGTCTGCGGCGGCCAGGTCCCTCTTGGAAAAACGGGTCTCCCAGTCCGCCCGGGCAGCATCCGCTGCGGCGGGATCGTGGTAACGGGCCGTAATCTTCCAGGCCAGCAGCTTCTTGGCTTCCATGGGGTGCAGGTCCATATCCCGCTTTTCACCCAGCAGGACCAGGTAATAGCGGTCCATCAGCTCGTCGCTGGCGCTCATCATCTTGCCGAACATCATTTCCGCCGCTTCATCCACGCCCACGTAGTTTCCGTAGGATTTGGACATCTTGCGCACGCCGTCCAGGCCTTCCAGCAGGGGCATGGTCATGGCGATCTGGGGCGGCATGCCTTCCTCCTTCTGGAGGTCGCGCCCCACCAGGATGTTGAAAAGCTGGTCCGTGCCGCCCAGCTCCACGTCCGCACGGATCTCCACGGAATCCCAGCCCTGCATGATCGGGTACTGCATCTCGTGCAGGCGCACTTCCTTGCCGCCCTCTACGCGGGCCTTGAAATCCTCCCGGGCCAGCATCTGCTGCATGGTGACGCGGGAATTGAGCTTCAGCACTTCCTCATACGTCATCTTGCGGAACCAGTCCCCGTTATAGACGATCTCCGTCTTGTCACGGTCCAGAATCTTGAACGCCTGCTTGGTGTATGTCTCCGCATTCGCCAGCACCTGTTCGCGGGAAAGCGGGGGACGGGTGACGGAACGGCCGGAGGGGTCCCCGATGGTGGCCGTGAAATCCCCGATGAGCAAAATGGCCTGGTGACCCAGTTCCTGGAACTGGCGCAGTTTTTCAATAGCCACCGTATGGCCCAGGTGAATATCCGGTGCGGTGGGGTCCACGCCCAGCTTCACGCGCAGGGGACGCCCCAGCTTGAGACGCTCCTTCAACTCTTCACGGCTGATCACGACGGCAGTACCGCCCATCAATATATCCAGTTGCTCATCTATAGTCATTGATCTGGCGCATAGAGTGCCGGGGGCGCCGCGCCTTTTCAAGCTTATATCCTGTGCGCGAAGAGCCAGGCCCGCGCAAGGGTCCCGCAGAACCCGCCCCCCCTGTTCCTGAAACCGGGCGGCGCGCCACCGGGGATGGAATCAGGAAGGCCCGGGAAACTGCATTCCAGCACAGCCCTTCTTCACGCCCTTTTTCCGCCAACTCTGGGTCCATAAGGAACCTTCCCCCGGCGGAGGCTCACCTACATGAGCTGGTACAGCCGGGGATAGGAAGCTTCGTTCGCGGTGACGTAATGAGGGCGATGCTGGGGCCGATTCTGGTTGCCATGCCAGCCATTATGATGATTATGGTTGTAATGGTTTGACGGACCGGGCCGGTAATAGTCATTGTCGTGGTGATGGCACCCCGCGGCCAGGACGGCGACGGTTGCTGCTGCAAGAATGGGTATTATTTTCATATTCATCTTTCTGAATGATGAGACCATCCGGAAAGAGGAATGCGAACAAAAAAAGTCTGTCACGCATGTCACCCCAGCATGCGCTCCCTGTTGACAAAGAACACGGCGCCCAGCACGCACAGGAAGGCCCACAGGTAGTCCCACTTCCATTTTTCCCCGATGTAGAACAGGGCAAACGGGATGAACACGCACAGGGTGATGACCTCCTGCATGATCTTGAGCTGGGCTACGTTCAGGCCGCCCGCGTTGCCCAGGCGGTTGGCGGGAATCATGAAGCAGTATTCAAAAAACGCCACGCCCCAGCTCATCAGGATAATCAGCAGCAGCGGCTTGTCATCCGCCGCGGAACCTTTCTTCAAATGGCCGTACCACGCCCACGTCATGAAGACGTTGGAGACCACCAGCATGAAAATGGCTAAAGTTACTTTCATTCTTCTTAATTCAACAACGTCAATCCCTGGAGGACTTGGGGTCCAGGGCGTCCCGCAGGCCGTCCCCCAGGAAATTCAGCGCCAGCAGCGTGGCGGAAAACAGCAGCGCCGGGAACAGGAGCAGTTCCGGGCTAACCTCCATGCGGTCCGCCCCTTCCTTGATTAGCGTGCCCCAGGAGGAATTGGGGGCCTTCACCCCCAGCCCCAGGAAGGACAGGACGGCCTCCAGCAGCATGATGCCGGGAACGGCCAGCGTGGTGTACACGATCACGGAGCCGAAGAGATTGGGCGCAATGTGGCGGAATAAAATCTTCATGTGGCCGATGCCCAGGGAGCGGGCCGCTTCCACGAACTCCTGCCCCTTCAGCTCCAGCGTCTGCGTGCGCACGATGCGCGCCAGCGTCAGCCAGCCCAACGCGCCGATGGCGATGAACAGGGGAATCAGCCCGGTCATGGGACTCACCATTTCCACGGACCAGCCCGTGACGCCGGAAACCCACTGCGTCAGCCGCTGGGCGGGTTCCTCCACGGACAGGGAAAAAATAATGACCAGAACAATAAAAGGCAGGGCAAAAAGCACATCCACCAGGCGCATCATCAGGGAATCCAGCCGCCCCCCGGCATAGCCGGAAACCAGCCCGTACGTCACGCCGATCACCAGGGAAACGCCCGTGGCCACCACGCCCACCAGCAGGGAAATGCGGCCTCCGTACAGCACGCGGGCCAGCAGGTCCCGCCCCAGCTGGTCCGTGCCGAACCAGTGCTCCCGGGAGGGGCTTTCCGCAATGCGCGCCAGATCCTGCACATTCGGGTGCGGCAGCCACGGCAGGAGGGGGCCCAGGAAACAGGCCGCCACAATCAGCGCCAGCGCCAGCAGGGAGAACATGGCCGCGCGGTTCCGGGAAAGCCGCAGAAAGGCGTCCTTCCACAAGGAAGAGCCCTGCTCCTCCGCGCTGTTCCATTTTCCGCTCTTCATGACTCCGTTCTCAATCTGGGGTTGACGGCCATCTGCACCAGGTCCACGGCCAGATTGGCCGCGACAATCAGGATGCCGTAAAACAGGACAAGCCCCTGGATCAGGAAATAATCCCGGTCCGTGGTGGCGTTCACGAAGTGCTGGCCCATGCCCGGAACCTGGAAACAGGTTTCCACCACAAAGGAGCCGGTAATCATGGCCGCAAAAGCCGGCCCCAGGTAGGAAAGGGCCGGAATCAGCCCCCCGCGCAGGGCGTGCTTCCAGACCATGCGGAAGGGCCCCGCCCCCTTGGCGCGGGCCGTCCGGATAAAATCCTGCCCCAACACCTCAAGCATGCCGCCGCGCGTCAGGCGTGCCAGATACGCGGCATTCACCAGCCCCAGCGTCAGCGCAGGCAGAACCACGCAGCCCGGGGAATCCCACCCCGCCACGCTCAGGCCGGGCACATTCATGCCCAGGCCCACGCCCAGCAGCGGAGCCACTACAAAGGCGGGAATGCAAATGCCCGCCATGGAAACCAGCATCACCCACCAGTCCATCCACCGGTTCTTGTACAGGGCGGCCACGATTCCGGCGGGAATGCCCACCAGAATGGAAATCACCATGCCGATCACGCCCAGCTGGAGGGAAACCGGGAACGACTGCCCGATCATGTCCGCCACGCTGATGCCCTCCTTCACCAGGGACGGTCCCAGGTCGCCATGAACCAGCATGTTCCACCAGTAGCGCCCGTACTGCACCAGGGAACTCTGGTCCAGCCCGTAACTGGCCTGAAGCTGCTGGAGGACGTGGTCCGGCAGCTTCTTCTCCCCCATGAAGGGGTGGCCCGGCAGCAGGCGTATCAGGAAAAACGTCACCGTCTCCAGCACCAGCAGAACCAGGAGCCCCTGCCCCAGGCGCTTCAGAATCATCCTGGTCACGGCGCGGCCTCCTTCCCATGCGCCGGAGGCGCCCCCAGGCTCATGTCTTCAAACAAATGGTTGTCCAGCAGCAGGGGGTGCCACTCCTGCACCTCCGGCCTCTTCAGGTAGGACCGCCTGGCCCAGTACAGGGGGATCACCGGGGATTCCTCCAGCATCAGCGCTTCCGCGCGGGCCAGAAGGGCCATGCGCTTCCCCTGGTCTCCCGTGGCGCGGCTCTCCGCCAGCAGCCGTTCATACTCCGGATGGGACCAGCCCGTATTATTGTTTCCGGAAGCGGCGCTCCACAAATCCAGAAAACTGGACGGGTCCAGATAATCCCCGGACCAGGAGGAGGAGCTGAAATCATACTGCATGGAGTTCTGCGCAAACTTGTAGGCCGTCCACTCGCAGGAACGGATGTCCACGTGAATGCCCAGATGCCTCTTCCACATGCCCTGGATGGCCTCCGCCATGGTCTTCTGCACCTCGCGGGACGTGGTCATCAGCTCCAGCCGGGGAAACCCCTTGCCGCCGGGAAAGCCGGCCTGGGCCATCAGGGCGCGCGCCTTCTCCGGATTAAACTCCACCCCGTGCGGAGTCTTGTAGCCCGCGCCGTCCGGCGTAAATCCGAAGCACGGCTGGCCGCCCCCGCACACCACGTCACGCACCAGGGCCTCCCGGTCCACCGCTAGGGAAAGAGCCTGCCGCACGCGGGCGTCATTCAGCGGCACGCGTCCGGTATTCAGCCGGTAAAAAATAGTCACGTAATAATCATCCTGGCAGAACTGGCCTTTTCCCCGCTCCTGAGCGTACGCCGTCATCTCGGGAGGCACGTTATTGGTCACATGGAGCTTGCCGTTGAAGAACATGCGGGTTTCCGTGAAGCCGTTCACGGTGGGAAGAAAACGCACGCCGTTCAGGCGCACGGCCCCGGCATTCCGGTAGCGGGGATTGCGCCGCACCTCCACATAATCATTGAAACGGTGCTCCGCCATCAGAAAAGGGCCGTTCCCCACCGCGGCGCCGGGCCGCGTCCACGCGCCCGTCCTGTCCATCATCCCGCCGCGGGCTTCCACCGCGTGCCGGGGAACCGGGAACCAGGTGCAGTGAAGCAGCAGCAGGGGAAGCTGGGGCATGGGGGAGCGCATCGTCAGCTCCAGCGTATGGTCGTCCGCGGCGCGTACCCCCACCCCCGCGGCATCCCATAAATCCGGGCGCCCGGACCGGGCATCCTCCAGCATGAGGATAGCCATCTTCCGCACGGCCGCTTCCGGCATGCCCTCCGGCCAGACCATGCGGGACGGGTTGCGCTGCAACTCCTCCCACTCCGCAGTTCCCAAGGCATCCAGCTTCCGCCAGTCCACCCGGTCCAGCAGAGCGGCATCCAGCCCGTTTTCCGCAGCAAACCGGGAACCCGGGCCGCATAAAACCAGGCTGCGGCGGTTCCTGTTATAAGCCTCCGCATTCTTCAGCGGATAAAGCATGTCCGCATACCGTCCGCCAAACTCCGGATGCAGCAGGCGGTGGTAGGCATAAACGAAATCATGAGCCGTCAGCGGCGCGCCATCGCTCCACACGGCATCCTTCCTCAGGAAAAACCGCCATTTGTCCGCTTCCGGATTATGCGTCCAGGACTCCGCTACGGCGGGATGGAACACGGCGTCATCCCGGGAATCCCCCCGCAACAGCCCTTCCATCACGGAATTGATGATCTTGAAATCGGAAACGGAGGTGGCGATGTGGGGGTCGAAACTCTGGGGCTCCGTATTATTACCCACGATCAGAACGCCTTCTTCCCGGGCCCGTTCCACGCTGGTACGCGTGTCGCATCCGGCGAGCAGAAGCATCACACAGAACATCATGAACAGGCGCATGGGCGGATTCTGTCAGGTTTCCGTTCTCCGTGCAAGGCTTCACCTTAAAGAAATGGAAGTGCGCAAACGCCGGGCTTCTGGTCTTTTGCCATGCCGCTGAACTTGAAACTGGTTTTCGGGATACGAAAAAATAATATCTCTGCCATGTTTAAATTCAAGCAGCACTTGTTTTGTCTTCTGACGCTGGCGGCAGCCGTCTTTGCAGCGCCATCCCTGGCAGGAAACACGGCGCCTTGGGTCAGAGCTTACATTGAGGGGGAGGAAATCACAGGCTCCACGCTGGAAAGCCGCTACACCGCCCCGGAAGATGAATCCCCGTCCCCCATCATCCGCTGGGAAAAGAGCGATTCCAGAAACGGGAAACCCGTGCTCGTCCAGCAGGGGGCGGACGCGGAATCCTACACCCTGACGGACAAGGACGCCGGAAAATACTTCCGCATCATTGTGGGAGCGGGAACGAAAGATGCCATTGAAAGCGCCTGGATAGGCCCCGTCATGACGGAAGAACAGGCGGAAGGCATCACCAACCGCTTTGACTCCGGCAAACCCTATCACGAAAACGTGGCGGACCTTCAAAACGAACTGAAGGAAAAGCTCAAGGACGCCGTCTATTTCACCGTGGAAACAGGGAATCTGCACGCCTCCCCCTACGCCATGGTGCGCAACGAACGGACAGCCATTCCGGAAAACCTGCGCCCGTTCCGTGAAAACGGAAAAATCTACCTGAACCAGCCCTTCATCCAGGCCGTCTTCAAGAAGGAACTGCCGGATGAAATCATGGAGGAAGCCGGAGGCCAGAAAGCCTACGAACTGGGCAACGCAGCCAGGGCGCTCAAGCTCAACCTCTGGCTGGGCGACGAAAACCGCGCCCCGGTGGACAACTTCCGCATGCAGCCCATGGCGGAAGGCCTAGTGATCCTCACGCCGGAAAAAAACGTGTTCTCCCCGGTGAAGGACCGCGACCTGATCAATGAAGCGGTGAACCAGCTCTTTGACTTCAAGGCCGGAGAGGAACAGCTCCAGTGGTTCCGCAACGCCAAATTCGGCATGTTCCTGCACTGGAACCCCTCCTCCCTGCTGGAACGGGAAATAAGCTGGGAACGCAATGCGGTCCGGCCCAGGGACAGCGCCAGTGGGCACAAAAACATCGTGGACTTTGAATATGACTCCGCCTACCGGAACTTCAATCCCAGGCAGTACGATCCCCGCAAGTGGATGTCCATTGCCAAAAAAAGCGGCATGAAATATGCCGTGCTGACCACCAAGCACCACGACGGATTCAGCAACTTCCCGTCCGGCTACGATACTTACACGATTGCCGCCACTCCTTACAAAAAGGACATCGTGGGGCAGTTTGCGGCGGCGGCCCGTGCCGCCGGGCTCAAGGTGGGCTTCTACTATTCCGGGCGCGACTGGTTCAATCCCTATTACCTGACCAACCAGCACTACCGTTATCTGGAATACTACTTCGGCCAGCTCAGCGAACTGCTCACCCGTTACGGCCAGGTGGACGTCATCTGGTTTGACAGCCTGGGCAACAGCTCCCTCAACCAGTGGGACCCGCGCACCATGGTGAGGCGCATCAAGCAGTACCAGCCGGACATCCTGATCAACAACCGCATGAACGGAACGCGCGGCGGCGGCAACAAAGGCGACCTGCTGGAGGAACTCAAGGGAGACTTCCTGACGCCCGAATGCAAGCTGGGGCCGTTCAACAGCAAAACCCCGTGGGAAAGCTGCATGACGGTGGCCAATATTCCCGGCACCCACTGGACGGGAAACTGGTCCTACACCTCCAAGGCAAAAACCGTTCCCCTGGAAAAATCCATCAAATTCCTGATCAACAACACGGTCAAGGACGGCAACCTGCTTTACAACATCGGGCCTACGCCGCTGGGCGCCTTTGACCCGGAACAGGCCAACATCTTCCTGTCCATGGGTAAATGGATAGCCCCCTACCGGGAAGCCATCTACAACACCCGCGGCGGCCCCTACGTTGAACAGCCCTGGGGCGGAAGCTGCTACAAGACAAACGCCAATGGAAAAAAAACCGTCTATCTCCACGTCAGCCCGCTGATCGCCCAGAACGGAAAAGCGCTGAAAGGCTCCGAACCGCTGTTCATCAAGGACCTCGGGGAGAAATTCACGAAAGCGGCCGTCATCGTGAACGGAAACGGCAACGGGAAAGCCGCCAAGCTGGAAAAGGAAGACGGCCAGTATAAAATCACGCTGCCCGCGGGCGTAACCTGGGACAGCCTGGACACCGTCATCAAACTCCAGTAACCCTCTTTCTCCCGTCTGGAGAGAGCATGCAGAAAGCCGGGTCCGGTATCACGCCGGGCCCGGCTTTTTATTCCGGAAAACAGCACTACCATCGTAACTCCTGACAGCCGCACTGCCGGAAACCGGGGCATCCGGCCCTTGTAAAAGAATGTCCCCGTCCCGCCCCGGAACAGGTTCAAAGGTGAAGGATACCCCAGGTTAAAGGGTGGGCAAAGCATGAAGGCCGGGAAACCGGACGTGCCCGGTTGGGCGGAATGCGAAGCATGGCCCCTCCTTTCCGTCCAGCCGCAACGCGGTTTCCCGGCTCTTGGAAAGCATGCTTCCCTGCAAGCGGAGCCGCAGGCAAATTAAAACCCCGCAGCGGCATGAAACCGCAGCGGGGCCGTTTTCCTTAATCAGGGAATAAGGGAAAGGAAGTAATGATTACTTGCTCTGCGCCTTCTTGGCGGCGTCAATCTGGGCCTTGATCTGATCCTTGTTGGCAAGGATGCCGGCCTTGATGCGGGGAGCCCGCTGTCCGGCTTCCGTACCCGGCTTCAATTCGGCAACCTTGTCCAGAATCAGCACGGCGCCGTCCACGTCACCGGTGGAATTCAGGTAGGTACCAAACTCCATCATCAGCAAATCCTGCTGGGTTTCCGGAAGAAGCTTGTCGCGGTCCGGGTAGGCCTTCACCACCTGGAGGGCTTCCGCAGGCGTGGTCTTGTCCGTCAGCTTGCCGGCAAGATAATCCTGCACATCCTTCTGTTCCTTCTTGAGCTGGTCGGCGTGGGCGTCCGCGGCTTTCAGTCCGGACTTGTCATCCTTGTCCAGCTTCTTGATTTCAGCCTTCACATCGCCGTAAAAAGTATCCACATAATCCTGGGGAGCCAGCTTGAGGACTTCCATCAGGGCGGCAACCTTGGCTTCATCCGTGGTGGCCTTGGCAACATTTGCCTCGGCGGCCTGCAGGGCTTCCTTGTTCTTCAAGGCCTCCTGCATGGACTTCATCACGTCTTCCTTGGAACGGCCGCCTACAAACCCGCCGAACGGCTTGCCGGAGGCATCCGCATACACGATCGTCGGGAACCCCTGCACGCCGTACTGCTGGGCCAGCTTGTCATTGGCGGCTTTCATTTCCTTGGACTGTTCCTTGTTACGCGGATAATCCAGTTCCACCAGAACGAAATCCTTGGAAGCTTCCTTCTGGAAATCAGGCTTGCTGAACACATTGGCGCGGAGCTGCATGCAGGGCGGGCACCAGTCCGAACCGGTGAACTCGATCATGAGGTCCTTCTTCTGTTCGGCGGCCTGCTTCTTGGCGGCATCCATATCGGTAACCCAGCCTTCCGCGGCAAAACAAGGAGCAACGCAGGCGGCAACAACTATTGGCAGAATTTGTCTAATCATATCTACTATTTAATATTGAAGAGTCGGACACCCCGCGTCAATCTCCTGTTCAATCATTTTTGGAAAATTTCCAAAAGGACGCGTCTTCACAGGGAAAACGGCGCGCGCCTCCCCAGGAAAAAATCCTCTGCACCTTGGGCGGCCAGTGTCATTACCGTACCAAATCCGTGATTGCCTTTCAGCGTGTTTTCACTTATGTACTGGGCATATCATGAACACGGTTTTAATCATTGGAGCAGGCGGCGTAGGACATGTGGTAGCCAACAAATGCGCCCAGCTGCCGAAAATCTTTCAGAACATTCATCTGGCCTCCCGCACAAAAAGCAAATGTGACGCCATTGCGGAAGACGTGCGCGCCAGAACGGGCGTCAGCATCACCACCCACGCCGTGGATGCGGACGACGTGCCCTCCACCGTGGCCCTCATCCGGGAAGTGAAGCCGCAACTACTGATCAATGTGGCCCTTCCCTACCAGGACCTCACCCTGATGGACGCCTGCCTGGAAACCGGCGTCAACTATCTGGACACCGCCAACTATGAACCCCGGGACGTAGCCAAATTCGAATACTCCTGGCAGTGGGCGTACCAGGACAAATTCCGCAAGGCGGGGCTCTTCGCCCTGCTGGGCTCCGGCTTTGACCCCGGCGTCACCAACGTCTTCACGGCGTGGGCGCTCAAGCACCACTTTGATGAAATCCATACGCTGGACATCATTGACGTGAACGGCGGCAACCACGGCAAGGCCTTCGCCACCAACTTCAACCCGGAAATCAACATCCGGGAAGTGACGGCCCCCTGCCGCCACTGGGAAAACGGCGCCTTCCGGGAAACCGCCCCCATGAGCATGCACCAGAGCTTCACGTGCCCGCAGGAAGTGGGCACCTATGAAATCTACCGCATGTACCATGAGGAAATGGAAAGCCTGGTCAAGCACATCCCCACCATCCGCAGGGCGCAATTCTGGATGTCCTTCTCCCCGAACTACCTCAAGCATCTGGAAGTGCTCCAGAACGTGGGCATGACCCGCATTGACCCGGTCATGTACAACGGCGTGGAAATCATCCCCCTGCAATTCCTGAAAGCCGTTCTGCCGGACCCCGGGGACCTGGGCAAGACGACGAAGGGGAAAACCTGCATCGGCAACGTCATCACCGGCGTAAAAGACGGCAAATTCAAGGCCGTCTACATCTACAACATCTGCGACCACGAAAAATGCTTTGAAGAAGTAGGCTCCCAGGCCATCTCCTACACCACGGGGGTTCCGGCCATGATTGGCGCGGAAATGATCCTCACGGGCAAATGGTCCGGCGCGGGCGTCTTCAACATGGAGCAGAACGATCCGGACCCCTTCATGGACGAGCTCAACAAGCGCGGCCTCCCCTGGCAGTGCGTGGAGCTTACGGAAGAACAGGCCAAAGCCCTGCAAGTCCACTGATAACGGGCTCCGGCAGGAGCCGCAGACTTCATCAAAAGCCAGGCATTAAACACTCAATGCCTGGCTTTTCCCTTCTTCTCCCGCGCCGCCAAGTTTCTTTTTTTGACGGAAAAGAAACGCAAACGAGTTTTTACGGGCGGATGGTGTTCCTTCCGGTAAACGGCGGACTTCTCCAATTACTTTAACAAACACGGGCTTCTTCCGGGCCGGACCGGAAACTGCCATCCCCCGGAAAGAAAAAGAGAAGCTCCGCACAGTGTTTTTACGCCGCAGGCATAATTTGCTGGCAGGAAAAGCAAACGGGCGGTAAAAACGGGGTGCCATGAAATATCTTGCGCTATTTCTTATCTTTCTGTTTCAAACGGTGCAGGGGAAGGAACCGGCCCCATGGCGAATCGCCATCATCGGCGACACGCATGACTCCCCCGAGCGCATGGCGGGAAGCGAAGGGGTAGCCGTCAACTTCATCAAAACCCTGTACGGGGAAATCCTGAAACACCAAGTGGACATGGTCATCCAGGTGGGAGACATGGCGGACATTGAAGGAAGCGCCCCCGTCAACGGACTCGCCAAACGCAAGGAACTCAACAAGATGCTGGAGGAAAAAGGCATCCCATTCTATGCCGTGCGGGGCAATCATGAATCCATCCCCCTCCGCGCAAAACAATTCAGGGAACTCTTCCTGCCCACCCGCAAACAGGGAGCCAGGGGGCTGGCCACCAGAAAGCTGAACTACGGCATCCGCCATAAAAACGCCTCCCTGTACTTCATGGATGTTGACCTGACCCCGGACCAGATGGTGGACTTCAGCGCGTGGGTCAAAAAGAACAGGAGCAAGGCCAACACCGTGCCGCGCCATTGCCTGGTCTTCACCCACCGCACCCTGCAAACGCCCATGCAATTCCGGGAATGCCTGTGGGGCCGCTACAATGACAGCGCGGCGGAACACCAGAACGCCTTTTACCGCAACCTGCGGGAAGCGGGCGTCCGCTTCGTCGTCACCGGGCACCTGCATGCGCATGACCTGTACATGATCACATCCCCGGACGGGAAAAACACCCTCACCTCCCTCATCTGCGCGCCTGCGGGCAACAAGGTGCTCCCTGCCCCGTTCCTTCTTCCCGCAAAATCACGGGTAAAAACCCTGCAATACCGCTCCGGCATCACGGCCTACTACATCCTGACCGTCTACCCGGACTCCATGACTCTGGACACCTACGCCGCCCCCAACAACGGCGTTACCGACGAAGGCCCCAAAAGCAGCGAATTCAAAAAACTGCACTCCTACGGGATTCCGATGAATTGAAAACCGGAATCTACGCGGCACCAACTCCAGACGGGAAAGGAAACTGGACTCCTTCAGCCATTCCGGATAAACTTGAACCTGACGCGGCCAGCAGGCAGATGAGGGCGAATGCTGCCTCCTTCCCCCTGCTTGCGCCAACCCCAAGCTCACAGAAAATTCCCGGGAGACCGGCGATCTGCATAAAGCCTTGGGTAACGTACATTGACATCATTGGAATAAAAACTACGGACTTGAAAATAACAGCATGACAAACAGGTTGGCGCAAAACGGCAACTGTGCCGCTAACCATCAACTGTTAACTTCCAAGCCGTCGCATCCCACACGGGGTGCGTGGATTGAAACTATTTAAGATGTTGATAATGAATGTTATGCCACAGTCGCATCCCACACGGGGTGCGTGGATTGAAACTCCAAAAATCTCAGATAGGGCCCATTCGGGGACAGTCGCATCCCACACGGGGTGCGTGGATTGAAACCGGGCAGTAGAGCTTGGCAAGCTTATAGACGTTCCGTCGCATCCCACACGGGGTGCGTGGATTGAAACTTCAACTTTTTTTCGCCATCCTCCATTGGCGCGAGTCGCATCCCACACGGGGTGCGTGGATTGAAACTGGGAGCCTGCGCATACGGCGCGTTGTGGGGCTGGTCGCATCCCACACGGGGTGCGTGGATTGAAACTCCTCCCCGGTGGAAGCCCACCAGGGGCCGCGCGTCGCATCCCACACGGGATGCGTGGATTGAAACAAAAAGACAAGGAGCCGCTCATGGTCCTCTTGGGCGTCGCATCCCACACGGGATGCATAGATTGGAATGAACCGTCCGTCAATTTTATGGAAGAGATTTCCCGTCACATCCTGCATGAAATGCGCGGATATTCTTAATCCCATAATACATGGCGGCGCCACGGTTGACGTAGTCATCCGGGTTTTGGGACAGGTCCACCCAGAAGATGAAGGAGCACCAGGAGGAGGGGGGCTCCAGGGACGGAACAACGACTTCCTGAACGCCCGCCTTTTTCTGCTCCAGAATCAGGCGGACGCGCTTTTCATGCTGGCGGAACAGGAGCAGATGGTCGTGAAAGGTGGAAAGAACACACAGTCCGGATAGGACGAGAAAAACGGCTGTAAAGATACGGGGCCGCGGCACGGCGCAGGGGATGCCGTACCAGGCGTGAAGGAGAGCCAGCACCCCGATGCCGAACAGCAGGGTGGCGGAGAACATGGCATGGTCTGCCGGAACAACGGCAGCGGCAAAAGAGAGGGCCATGGCGTATGCCGTCAGGATGTATGCCGCAGCCGTTCCAATCTGAATTTTCCATGGACGGATGGAGTTCCGGTCCCTGCGGAAGCATTTCCAGAGTATCCAGGCGGCAACCGCGCCCAGCAGCAGAGGGAGGGCCAGGTATTCATGCATCCGGAGCAGAAGCGCGGGAACGGCTTCCAGCCTATCCCACACGCCGGAGAGCGGTTCCGCGCAGCCGGGCGTGGCGGAGTTCATCCGGGCGGAAACGCCGGGAGCCAGCAGCATGCACAGGGAACCCGCCACCTGCGCCGCCAACCCCGCATAAGACCACAGCGGAAGTTTTCTTTTCCGGACCAGGCGGACGAAGACGAACAAGGCCCCCAGCAGGAGCCAGGTGCCCGGAATGTTGTTTTCATTGGTCATGCCCGCCAGGAAGCCCAGCGCCAGCACAGCGGACCACTTTTTCCAGCCGTCTTCCCCGCGTTCTCCTTTTATTCCGTTTTCCCCTTTTTCCAGCAGGCCGCGGTACAGGCACAAGAAGCCCAGCCAGAGAGCGGCAGCCCAGGAATAATTGGTGGCCCCGGAGAGCCAGTAAATGGTGACGCCGGGCCGGGCCGTACAGGTGAAGAGCAGGAGCAGAGCCAATCCGAAGAGCCGCACGTCCGGCCAGGAACGGGGGTCCACCCTGCGCCCGGCGGCCAGGTAAAACATCATCAGCGCAAGGCCGACCTGCACAAAGGGGTTGAGCAGAAGGAAGAGCCATTTGCCCGCCGTAGCCACGGCAAACGCCAGGTATTCCCCAATTCTGGGGTTCCAGGTCATGTAGGACGCCGCACAGCGTTCCCAGACCAGGCTGAAGGAGAAACGGTGCTCCATGCCCGTCAGGGCATGATGGTACGTGTCAGAAGTAAAGGGACTCCACCAACTGACCAAAGCCACATACGAAAGGGCGGCGGCAACCAGCGCCCAAAACCACACCGTGGACGTACGGGGGGAGGGCATTAGCTCGGCTCCGGTTTCTTTTTCCGCAGCGCCGGAGGCAGGTCCAGGTCTTCCCCGTCCAGAATGAGGGGGCGCACCCGCGCAAACAGTCCGTGTCCCGCGCGTTCTTCCTCTCCTTCGTCCGGAGGAGTGCCTTCTTCCAGCGCCTTGATGTCCGGAACAGGGAGCAGTTCTTCTTCCGGCTCTTCATCCGCTCCGGATGCTCCTGCAACAGGAGCAGATTCCGAGGGCGTTTCCTCCGCGTCCGGCACGGTCGGCACAGGCCGGACGGGCACCAGCTCTTCTTCCAGTTCACGGTCATCCCTCCTGACGACGGGGGAAACGGGAGGTTCCGGCTCCGGACGCCATTCCGGTTCAGGGGCGGCGGCAGGAGCAACAGGTTGAATGAGGGTTTTCCCCGCTCCGATAAAAGGTTCTTCTTCCGGTACAAGCACCGCCGGAGCCACTGGTTCCTGACGGGGAACGGGAGCAGGCGCGGGAGAAGCCGCCGGTTCCTCTGCGGGCACCACGCCCAGCACGGTCAGGGACAGGCGGTCTTCCGGCTGTTCAGCCACGGAGGCGCCGATATGGAGGCGCACTCCATTCCCCAGGATTTCCGCCACTCCGCCCGCCAGGGCTTCCAGGCGATGCAGGGTCAGGGAACTGCCGCCGCGCACCAGCACCAGAACGTCATCCACTTCCCCCAGACGTTTTTCCAGGAAAAGGGGAGAGTGCCGGACCTGGTCCAGCATGTCCGCCGTGGAAACGTCCGCGGACGCTTCCCCTACGCCGAAGGAGCAAATTCCCTTCCCCGTTCCGGCTACGCGGAGCAGGTCATCCAGGCCCACGCGGAGCAGGCTTCCGGAAGAGTTCAGCAGGGACGGCACGATGAGCACGGCGCGGGCTATGAGGGCATTGACCACGGAAAAGGCTTCCAGCACTCCCTTGTCAGGGTCAATGAGGCTTTCCATGGCGTCATTGTCAAATCGCAGGACCATGTCGGAATACAGAGCCAGCCGGGACAGGGCTTCATCCGCCTGGGCGGCGCGCCTGTCTCCTTCAAACCGGAAGGGGCGGATGACGACGCTGACGACGTAGGAGCCCTGCTCCTTGGCCAGCCGCGCCACTTCCGGCGCCACGCCGGACCCCGTTCCGCCTCCCAGCCCGGCGGCAAGGACGGTCAGCGCGCTGCCTTCCAGCGCGCGGAGGATGGAGGATTCACTTTCACAGGCAGCCTGCGCCCCCACGGAGGCATCCCCGCCGGAACCCAGCCCACGGGTCAGCCTGGCCCCCAGATGGACCTTGCACGGAACGGAGGAGGCGTTCAGCAGGCGGGCGTCCAGGTTCATGGCGCACACGGAAGCCTCCTGCGGGGCCAGTAGCAGCGCTTCTTCCATCACCTTGGTTCCTGCGGAGCCGATGCCGCACAGGCAGATTTTTCCGGATAGTCCGGACGGGGCCTGGGGAGAAAAGTCCAGCATGGTTTTTTGATTGGGATGGAGATTGATCAGGAATTCTTCCTGCCGAAGAGGCCCAGCACGCGCCCCAGCCAGCTCCGCTGCTGCGGCAGTTCGGCATCTAGAATCTGGGCATACCGTATCAGGCCTATGGCCGTGCAGTAGCGCGGGTCATCCAGGTAGGAAGGCGCGCCGTTTTTGACCAGCGTGGGGCGGCTGATCGCCACGCCGAATACGTGGGAGGCCAGTTCCCCCACGCCGCGCATCAGGCTGGCGCCCCCGCACAGGTAAACGCCGTGGCAGCGGTTGCCCTTGAAAGTGTCCTTGGGCAGGGAGGATTTAACCAGGTTAAAGATTTCCAGCAGGCGGGAGCGGATGATTTCATTCAGCACGTTGCGCTCAATGGCGGCGTCCTTCATGTTCCCTTCCCCGCGCACGCGCACCATTTCATTGGTCTTTCCGGAAAAGCTGTTGGCGTCCCCCTCCGTCTTTTTGAGCAGTTCCGCCTGCGCCAGCGGTATGCCGGTCATCAGCGTGATGTCATTGGAAATATGGTCGCCGCCCAGGGGCACGCAGCCGGAGGCCACCAGCTGGCCGTCCAGGTAAAGGACGTAGTCCGTAGTGCCTGCCCCCATGTCAATGAGGAGGGCGCCCGCCTGCTTGACCTGCCTGTTGAGCACGAACTGGGCCGTGGCGATGGGGGCGAAGACCACATCCGCAATATCCAGGGGCACTTCCCGCACGCAGCGGAAGGAGTTGGTGATGCGGGATTTGATGCCGTGGATGATGTGGCAGTCTATGTCCAGCGTCCTGCCGGTCAGCCCGGCGGGGTTGGTCAGGTTTTCCTGCCCGTCCACGGAGAAGAGGCCCGGCACGCGGTGCAGGACGAATTGTTCCGGCCCCAGGGCGATGTCACGGGCGATTTCCGTCACCTCGTCCATGTGCTCCTGGGAGATGATGCTTTCATCCGGAGGCAGGCGGAAGGTGCCGCGGTTGTTCTGCCCCACAATGTGGGCCCCGGTCACGGACAGGTAGACGGTCATGATGTCCACGTCCGCATGGTCCTGGGCCATGTTCCAGGCATCATAAATGCACTGGATGACCTTGGAGGTGTCTTCAATCTCGCCGCGGACCACTCCCTCGCTAGGAACTTCACCCACGCCGATGATCGTCACGGTCGCATCAGGCTTTACTTCGCCCACGACCATGCAAGTCTTGCTTGTCCCTATCTCAAGCCCTACGTGAATTTTTGTCTTAGCCATGAAAGTCAAGGAACTATCAACGTCCTGGCACCTGATAGCACATTACTTTCCATTGTTCAAGAAAGCCTGCGCGAACATACGCAAAAAACGCGGTTTTCCGTTGCGCAGGCCCGGATCAGAGACCCGTGGGGTGGCGCACCAGGAAGTTCCGGGCATTGCGGCCGTCCACCCTCCAGCGGGGGCCTTCGCCGCGGCGGCCGCTTCCGGTGGTGTCAAACCGGAGGCCGCAGATGACCATGAAGACATGCCCGTTCTTGGCATAGACGGAGATCCAGTCCCCGGCGCCTTTCTGCCCGTAGTTCAGGAACAGCTTGGAGTGGCGGGTAGAGGTGAGCAGCCCTGCTTCCTTCAACACAAAGGAGGTGCTGCCGGAGCAGTCATAGTGGGAATCATAGTGCTTCCTGTGGCCGCCGCCCAGGCGGTAGGGCTTGTTGACCAGGGAATTGGCGGCCGCAATGGCGCGCTTTACCTGTGCCGGGGCATTCCTGGGGGGAATGGCTTTCCCGTTGTGCAGCACGGCCGTTTTTCCCGGCACAAAGTGGTAGGCGGGGAGCCGGGCCGGGGCTTCGACTTGCTGGGAGGTGGAGGAACAGGAGGAGAGAAGAAGGCCGGCCAAAAGGGCACCGGCCACGGAGAGAGTTTTGTGGACCGCAAATGTCATAAGAATTATAAACTGCGGAATTCCGGCCCCCTTGGCAAGAAAATAAATTTCCCCCGTCCACATTACATGGTAGACGGGGGAAAGAAATCAACAACATTTAGCCGTTGGAACGGGCGCGGGCATCCTTCTCAACAGCAGCCCACAGGGAGTCCAGGGAAGCCTGGACGGACGGCAGGGCTTCCTTCACGGGAACGCCCGGTTTCCCGTGGCCAAAGAGGTAGTATTTGATCTTGGGTTCCGTTCCGGAGGGGCGCACCGCAAAGCTGCGCCCGTCCGCCAGGTCCACAAAGATCATCTTTTCCGCGGGGATGGGGTCGCCTTCCGCATCCACCATGTCTCCCCTGGAGAAGTCCCGGATGCCGCTGACGGCCACGCCGTCCACTTCCGTGGGAGGGTTGGAGGAGTAGGAGGCGGACAGGGCGGCGATTTTTGCCGCGCCGTCCGCGCCTTCCATGACCAGGGACTTGCCCATTTCCAGATACACGCCGAACTTTTCAAAGAGTTCATGCAGCAGTTCCAGCAGGCTCTTGCCGACGCTTTCCGCGTAGGCCGCCAGTTCCGCAAAGATGATGGCGGCGGAGTTGGCATCCTTGTCGCGCACGAAGTCCTGGGCCAGGTAGCCGTAGCTTTCCTCCCCGCCGAAGACGAAGTAACGGCTGTATTCCAGCCGCAGGGCGCGCGTCTGCGCTTCACTCATCTTCCGGTAGTCTTTCCGTTTTTCCGCCGGAATGGCCTCTTCATATTTACCCAGCTTCTGGGCGATGTACTTGAAGCCCGTGAGCACGTTGACCACTTCATAGCCGAAGTGGTGGCCGATGGCGTCCTGAAGGCCCGTCGTCACAAAGGTTTTCACCATTACGGCGCGGGAACGGTTGGAATCATTAATGATGCCCAGGTCAGACATGCTCATGCAGCGGTACCATGCCAGCAGGGAGCCGATCTGGTTACCGGTCAGCAGGTGCATTTTTCCGTCTTCCCCGCGCACGGCCACGCCCATGCGGTCCGCGTCCGGGTCCGTGGCAATGACGATGTCCGCGCCGGAGGCGTCCGCCTGTTCAATGGCAAGCGCCAGGGCTGGCGGATTTTCCGGGTTGGGGGAGGCCACCGTCGGGAAGCGGCCGTCCTGCACGTCCTGCGCCGCCACGGTCTGCACGTTGCAGCCCAGTTCCTTCAGCAGGGGCACGATGATGTGGCCACCCGTGCCGTGCAGGTTGGAGTAAACGATTTTGGCCCCGCCCTTGCTGAAGAGTTCCGGACGGAGCAGCACGCTTTTCAGGCGGTCCATGTACACGCGGTCAAAGGAGGCGCCCAGCACATGGAGGGAGCCGCGCTGGTTTTCCGGCAGCGGTTCATATTCTTCAGAGGTCAGGGAGTTCACTTCCGCAATCACGGCCTTGTCATGGGGAGGCACAAGCTGGGCGCCGTCGCTGAAATAGGCCTTGAAGCCGTTGTCATGGGAGGGGTTGTGGCTGGCGGTAAGCACCACGCCGGAATCCGCGTTCAGCTCACGGATGGCAAAGGAAACTTCCGGGGTGGCCCGGGGACTGTCAAACAGATAGATGTCACAGCCCAGGTCCGTGCCGATTTTGGCGCAGAATTCCGCAAAGTCCCGGGAGAAGTGGCGGGTGTCATGGCCGATGACCAGACGGGGCTTCCTGCCCGGGTCCGTGGCTTCCACATGCTTTTTCACGTAAATGATCAGGCCGCGCATGGCGCGCCCCACATTGAAATAGTTCATGCAGGCGGTGCCCACGCAGGGGTATTCCGGGCGGCCGTTCACGCCGCCGTTCCCTTCCTCCGCCTTCGTCACGATATTGCCGATGGTGCGGCCCCGCAGCCCTCCCGTGCCGAAAGCCAGGGTTTTGTAAAAACGGTCATTCAGTTCCTCCCAGTCCCCGGCGGAAGCCAGTTCTTCTACGGCCTCCCGCGCAATGGGGGATTTGGTTCCGGCCAGAAGAAGGCGGATATTGGTCAGGGAAGACTCCAAAAGCTTCCCCTCTTTAACGGCATTCGTCAGGGATTCATCCAGTGTATTCATGCTGGCGGAATAGTACATCATGGCTCTTGTTTGACAATAGCTCTTTCCATCATGGCCTGAGAAAAAACCGCCATAGGAGCCCAAATCCGGATACAGGAAAAAGTCTTCCGCGCGCTGCCTCCCCCCTGTTTAAAGGGATTGGCGGTCATACAATTCCCGGTACAGCGGGCAGGAGGCGTAAAGCTCCGCATGGGTGCCGTCTCCGACGATGCGGCCGCCCTCAAACACCAGGATGCGCGTGGCCACGCGGATGGAACTGAAGCGGTGGGCCACAATGAGGGCCGTCCGCCCTTCCACCAGGCGGTCCAGCTCATGCTGGATCTGGGCCTCGCTCTCCGCGTCCAGGGAGGCGGTGGCCTCATCCAGAATCAGGATGGGGGCGTCTTTCAGAAAGGCGCGGGCAATCGCCACGCGCTGGCGCTGGCCGCCGGACAAGCCGCTGCCTCCGTCGCCAAGCATGGTCTGGTAGCCGTCCGGCATGCCCATGATGAAACCGTCCGCGGCGGCGGCGCGGGCCGCCTCCATCACTTCCTCATCCGTAGCGTCCTGCCGCCCCATCCGGATATTTTCCATGATGGTGCCGTGGAACAGCACGGGATGCTGGGAAACGAAGGCGATGTTCTTGCGCACGTCATGCAGGGAAGCATCCCTTACATCCACCCCGTCCAGGCGCAGGGCGCCGGAACTTACGTCGTAAAACCTGGGCAGAAGACTGGCAAACGTGGTCTTTCCGGCCCCGCTGGGGCCTACTAGGCCCACCACTTCTCCGGGGCGGATATGAACGTCAATGCCGTCCAGCACCTTGCGCGCGCCGTCATAGGAGAAGGAAACGCCGTCATAGTCCAGACGCCCGGTGGCGCGCCCCAGCGGAACGGGGTCTGCGGCCTCCGGCATGGTGTCCGGCTCCTTCAGCAGGTAGTTGATGCGTTCCAGGGAGGCGTGCGCGCTTTTCAGGTTGGTCAGCGTCACGCCCAGGCGCTTGAGGGGATCGTAGCACATGAACAGGGCCGCCGCCAGAGCCGTGAAGTCAGCCTTGGTGATGCCCATTTCATGGCCCCTCACCAGCAGGATGCCCAGGCCGAGCGCCGTCACCATTTCCAGCACCGGCACCAGGAAGTGCCTGTACTTCACCGTTCTGAGGTTGATCCGGAAGAACCGCTGGATGAGTCCCAGGAAGAGGCCCACCTGCTGTTCCTGCATGCCGTAGGAACGGATTTCACGCTGGGACGCCAGGTTTTCCTGCGCAGCGGCCGTGATATTGCCCAGCTCATCCTGAGCCTGCTTGGCCTTCTTCATCACGCGGCGGCCAAAGAAGCGGATGGGCCACACCGCCAGGACAATGAGCCCCAGGTTCATCAGGACCACCGCCGTATTCGGGTCCACAAAAACCTTGTACACCAGGAACGCCAGGGCGGTCAGCAGGGTAAGCGGCTGCTTGATGATGTCATTGGCCGCTATGACCAGGCCCCCCTGCACATTGGCGGCGTCATTGATGAGGCGGCTGATCAGGTCCCCCCGCTTCTGGCGGTCTATGAAGGAGAGGGGCAGCGCCTGCAGCTTGGAAAAGGCGTCCAGCCGGATTTCCTCCAGCACCTTCATGCTGACGATGCTGATCCAGTAAACGTTGAAAAACGTGCCTATGCCCCGGATGGCGAAGACCAGGGGCAGCAGGGAGCAGACGGCCACGAGGATGGCAATGTGCATGTGCTCCGGGTCCACCATGCGGGCCAGAATGTCCTGAAACTGCGGCGGAATCTGGGTATTGTCAAACACCACCGGGAACACCTTGGCGATCATCAGCGGAAAGCCGAACCCGCTGGCCGCGGCGGCCAGGGCCCCGGCGGCCAGCGCGGCGATGAAGAGCTTCATCACCGGCTTCAAATACCGCGCGTATTCCAAAAACTGTCTTAACATGAAGCGCCTCCTTCCTCTTCCGCAACCATCTGCTGCTTGTTGTAAAGTTCCCGGTACAGGGGGGAGGAACCCATGAGTTCCTCATGCGTTCCATCCGCAACGATGCTTCCCTTCTCCAGCACCAGAATGCGGTCCGCCATGCGGATGGTGCTGAACCGGTGGGCAATGATGAAGGCCGTGCGGCCGGAAGCCAGTTTTTCAATTTCCTTCTGGATAAGCTCTTCGCTCTTCATGTCCAGGGAGGCCGTGGCTTCATCCAGCACCAGGATGGGCGCGTTTTTCAGGAAGGCCCTCGCCAGGGAAACGCGCTGCCGCTGTCCGCCGGAGAGCCCTTCCCCCATTTCCCCGATCATGCGGGCATACCCTTCCCCCGTTTCATTGATGAAGCTGTCCACGGCGGACATGCGCCCGGCTTCTTCCACCTCCGCATCGGAAGCCTCCGGACGGCCTATGCGGATGTTGTCCGCTACGGACCCGCGGAACAGCACGGGGAACTGGGAAACCAGCGCAATGTGGGAAAGCAGGTCCTTCTTTCCCATTTCCCGCACGTCAATGCCGTCCACCTTCACGCTGCCGGAGAGCACGTCGTAAAAGCGGCACAGAAGATTGATGAACGTCGTTTTCCCGGCGCCGCTGGGACCGACCAACGCCACCACCTGCCCCGCCGGAATGCGGATGTCAATGTTCTTCATGACGGGGGCATCCTCCTGGTAGCCGAAGCACACGTTGCTGAACTCCACTTCCCCCTTCCATTCCTCCGGGCTCTTCGGGTTCTCCGGTTCCGGAACGTCGTCCGGCGCGTCCAGCACATGGTTGATGCGTTCCAGCCCGGCGTTCAGGGTTTCCGCCTTGTTGTGGACGGCCCCCAGCTTTTTGACCGGTTCATAGCAAAGATACATGGCCGTAGCCAGCGCGGCGAAGTCCCCCATATTCATGCCGTTCATGTTGCCGACAAACAGGGTGGCGCCCATGGCGATGGCGCTGACGAATTCAATGAGGGGAGTCAGCAGGCTCTGCCACCTGACCGCACTGATGGAAGCCTGGATGTAGCGGTGAATCCTGCTCCTGAATAGCCCGATCTGCTGCTGTTCCAGTTCAAAGGCGCGGATGTCCCGCTGGGAGGAGAAGTTTTCCTGAAGCGTGGAGGAAAGGTCCCCCTGGCTGGACTGAACCACCCGCGCGCGGGCAAGCATTTTCTTGCCGATGTAGCGGATGGGGATCACGCAGACGCCCACCAGCAGCATGTTCGCCAGCAGAATCAGGAATTGCTGGCTCACGGAGGCCCGGTAAATCAGGAAGCCCAGCGCGGCCAGAAGCGTCAGGGGCTGGATAATCAGGTCATTGGCAATCTGCACCAGCCCCCCCTGGAGGAACTGGGTATCCTGCATCAGGCGGCTCAGCAGGTCGCCCTTCTGCTGGCGGTCATGAAAGGCCAGGGATAAATCCTGGTACTTACGGTACACCTTGAGCCGCAGCGTTTCCAGAACGCCCAGGCCTATCTTGGAGAGCAGGTAGACATTAATGAAGGAAGACACGCCCTTGACCACCACCACCAGCGGCAGCATGGCTGCCGTGGCCCACACCGTGACCCAGGGCAGGTTTTCCGGCTTCACATACCACAGGAGGACGCGTTCCGCCCACGGGGGGAGCGGCTTTCCGTCAAAGATCACGGGAAACATTTCCTGCAAAATCACCGGAACGCCAAAGCCGCTGGCGACAGCGGCCACCATGCCGCCCATCACAGCCCACACCAGCGTGCCTTTATAAGGGAGAAGATATTCGCGCCACAGAGCCACGGCGCGCTGCATGGAGGATTCCTGCCCCTGTGTTGACTGTTTCCTCATAAGTAATTCCGGATTGATGCGCCCGGGAACGGACGGCGCGCAATCGGGGCAGATCATACCATGAAGACCATGGATGACAAGCTCCTTGCGATAAAAAACTCCGCAGGAACGGTCCCGCGCATCCCGGCTTGCCCGGCTCCCCGGAATGGTCTAACCTGCCGGGGCATGCTGAAAACAGGACTGATCCAGCCGGAAACCATTCCCGGCCACTTTCCCCGGAACCTCAGAACCATCGTGGAACTGTACCGTTCCTGCCTGGACGGCGGGGCGGAGCTGGTGCTCTGCCCGCCTCTGGCCCTCAGCGGCATGCACACCGGGAAACTGGCCCTGCGCGACGGCTTCCGGTCCCAGCACCGGGCGGCCCTGGCCTATCTGGCAAAGGAGATCGCGGATGTTCCGCTGGTGCTGGGAGCGGCGGACGAGGAAGGCCTTCGCTTCCACCTGCTCCGGAACGGCCGTTCCTTTCCGCAGGAGACCGTTATCCCCCATTCCGCATCCTGCACGGGCTCCGTCCCCGTCTCCGGCATCTTCCGGAACACGGGGGAGGCCGGATTTTCCATCTTCCCCTGGGCGCCTTCCTCCCCCGTCCCCTGCCTGCTGCTGCGCACGCCTTCCGGCGCATGGCGTGCAGGACTGCTGGAACAGGAGGAAGAGGAGGAACGCCGTCTGACACAGGCAACGGGACTTCCCGTGTTCACCTCACGCCTGGCCGGGGGGGAGGGTTCTTTCCTGCTTCCCGGCGCGTCTTCCGCCTGGTCCGGGAACGGAAGCTTCCTGGGCAGGCTGCGCCTCTTTGAGCGGGATTCCGCCGTCATCTCTGCGGAAGCTCCCGTGCATCAGGCCTTTTCCCTGCCCGCGCCGGAAGAACAGCTGCGGCACGCCCTCCGGAAAGGCATGGCGGATTTCATCCAGAAAACCGGGCACGTCTCCGCCTGCCTGAACCTGCTGGAAAGCCCCTCTTCCCCCCTGCTGGCCCATTTGTCAAAAGAAGCGCTGCCCTCCCTGAAGATAACGGGGCTTATTCCCCGCCTTCCCGGCGCTCCGGAACGGGACCTTGCGCGGGCGCGAGCCCTGGCGGACAAGCTTGGCATCCATGCCAGGGAATGGACTTTCCCGTCACCTACGGCAGGCGAGGGACCGGAGGGGCATTTCACAGCCATGTGGAGCATGCGCCAGTGGGCGCAGGAGGAGGGGGCGCTGCTGCTTTCCGCCCTGAATGGAACGGACGTCATGACGGATTCCCCGCTTCTTCCGGGAGCCCTGGCCGCAGACTTCATGCCGCTGGGTGATTTATATGAGACGGAACTGGCGGACCTGTTCCCCGGCCTCCTCACCCCCGCGCCGGAGGCAGCCATGCGGGACGGCCTCCTGATACGCCTGCACCGGAACCATGAATCCGCTACGCCGCTGGCGGACAGGCTCCCGGAACGGGAGCAGGAAATCCGCCGCCTGCAGCGGCGGGCCCGGGCCTCCGAATGGATACGGCGGAAACTGCCTCCGCGCCTCCTGCTGCGCTCCGCTCCCGACGAACCGGAAACGCCTTACGTCCACCGCCTGATGGATTGACGCGGCGCCTTCCTTTTCTCCCCGTGGCGCACATTGCGCTTGCTCTTGCAGCGGAAGAAGTGATTAGTAGGAGCCATGCAATTCTATTTAGCCACCATGGTCGGCCGCGCCGCCCTGAGGCTGGTTGACCGCCTGGGGTCAATCGGATTGCTGCTTTACCAAGTGGCTGCCTGCATGTGGTCCGGCAAGTTCCGGATGCGCGTTCTTGTGGAGCAAATTGCAAAAATCGGGGTGCAGTCCCAGCCGGTGGTCATCATCACCGGAGCCTTCACCGGAGCCGTGCTGGAAGCCCAGACGCTCTTTCAGCTCCAGACGGTGAGGATGGAGACCATGGGCGGGGCCGTCGTCGCCGTGGGCATGTTCCGGGAACTGGGGCCCGTCATCACCGGGCTGATGCTGGCGGGCCGCGTGGGGTCCGCCATGGCGGCGGAAATAGGCACCATGAAAGTCACGGAACAGGTGGACGCGCTCAACTCCATGAACGTGGACCCGGTGGACTACCTGGTGAAACCCCGCATTCAGGCCATGCTCATTTCCATGCCTATCCTGATGATGGAAGCCGTGCTGGTGGGCATCGCGTCCGCCTACATCGTCAGCATTACGTCCTTCAACGTGGACCAGGCCTACTGGATGCACTTCATGAGCAAATTCGTCACCATGGGGGATATCATCGTGGCGCTTGTGAAGGCACTGGTCTTCGGTCTCATCATCTCCACCATTTCCTGCCGGGAGGGCCTGAGCACCACGAACGGTGCCGTGGGCGTGGGCAAATCCACCATGCAGGCCATGGTATACGCCTCCGTGGCCCTTCTCATCGCCAACTTCATCCTGACCATGATTCTCAACTCCATCTTCCCCATGGGGTTCATGAGATAACCTGCCCGCGCCGCCATGCAGCCGTTCATCCGCGTTCATCAGCTCAGACAAAGCTTCGGCACCCAGGAGGTGCTGAAGGGCGTGAGCTTTGACGTGGAAAAAGGGGAGCTGATGGCTTTGATCGGCGGGTCCGGCGCGGGAAAAAGCGTCATCCTGAAACATCTGGACGGCCTGATGGACCCGTTGGGCGGCTATGTGGACATAGACGGCAGACGCATCAGCGGCGCGCCGGAAAAAATCAAGAAGGAAATCCGCGGCAAAATAGGCTTCATGTTCCAGCAGGGGGCCCTCTTCGACTCCCTCACCGTGGGGGAAAACGTGGCCTTCCCCCTGCGGGAGGAGGGAATCAGTAACGAAACGGAGCTGGACGCCCGCATTTCCGCCGCCCTGGACTCCGTGGGACTGCTGGGCCAGCAGGAAAAAATGCCGGCCAGCCTTTCCGGCGGCATGATCAAGCGCGTGGCCGTAGCCAGGGCCATCGTCATGACTCCGGAATGCCTGTTGTATGACGAGCCCACCGCTGGCCTGGACCCCATCGTCACGGACAGCATCAGCTTCCTCATCCGGCAGATATGCAAGGACCAGGGAATCACCACCGTCATTGTCTCCCATGACATGCCCAGCGTGATCCGCATTGCGGACAAAATCGTCTATCTCAGAGACGGGGAGGTCTACTGGACGGGAACCCCGGAAGAACTCCTGCATTCCAGGGATGAAGTCCTGCAACGGTTCCTGTACGGGGATTCCGGGGAAGACTGGACTGCCCTGACCGGCAGGCATGAAAACTTTCAACGGGTTCTGCTGGAACGGGCGGAACGTGAACGGAAACAATAACCATTTTACCACAGCGCCATGAAGCAGAAAATTAAGCCGGAAACCTGGGTGGGCATCTTCCTGATTGCCGGAATCCTGATGATCATCGGCGTCATCCTGGGGTTCGGCAATATCAAGACCTCCAAGGAACAGACCTACCCCATCAACATCATCTTCAAGGATGCGGCGGGCCTCATCAAGGATTCCCAGCTGCGCCTGGGCGGCGTGACGGTGGGCAAGGTCACCAAGGCTCCGGAACTGCTGCCCTCCGGCAATGAAGTCATGCTGGAAGCCAATATCCAGAGCGACGTGAAAATCCAGGAAGGCTCCGTCTTCCGCGTGGACATGCAGAACATCCTGGGAGACAAGTACATTGACATCGTTCCCCCCGCCCATCCCACACGTAACTACATTGAACCCCACGCCACGGTCATTGGACAAGCGGAAAGCGACTTCAGCAAGCTTAAGAACAACGCCGTGGGCGCTACGGAGGAAATCCTGAAAATCCTCAAGCAGATTGAGAAGAATTCCGACAACATTGACGATGCCATTCTCAACATCGGGGAGGCGGCCAAAGGACTTGCCCAGACCACCAAACTGATCAATGAAGGCATCCTGAGCCAGGAAAACCTCCGGCACCTCGCCAACGTGCTCTCTCAAATGGACAAAGCGGGCGAACAGCTTCCCGACACGATGGCGGCCATGAAGGACACCGTGCAGGACGCGCGCAGGATCATTGCCGGGGCGGAAGAAAAGCTCAACCGCCTGGACCCCGCCATCAAGGAAATCCCGCCCACGCTGACCGCCTTGCGCAAGGCGTCCGAACAAATCGCCTCCGTTACGGCGGACGCGCGCAGGAACCAGGGCTTCCTGGGGCTACTCCTCTACGATGCCCGTTTCCGTTCCAATGCCCAGGAATTCATCCGCAACCTGAGGGATTACGGCATCCTGCGCTACCGGAACCCGAACGAACCCCAGGTCAAGCCGGACCCCCGCGGCGGTTTTTCAGGAAGCCGCCGCTGAGGAACGCGAACAATTCCGGGTGAAGCCGCTTTACACACTTGCCAATAGTGTGGAGCGTGCTAAATAATCCCTAATGTGAGAGGCGAAAACATGTAAGCCGACATGTTTTTCAACAGGAACCAACCCTTAATACTCTAATCAACCATGCAAGACAAACAAACCGAACTTGAACCTACCGCAGCAGCAAATGAAACCAGCTGCACCTGCCCTTCCGCACGCGAGCTTGCCGTTACCAGATTTCAACAGGCCAGAGCCTTCGCCGCGGCTAAAGTGAACCACATCCGCAAAGCGGCTACGGAACAGGCATCTACCATCCGTGACTACGCCCAGGAAAAGGGTGAAGTCATCCGTGACAAGGCCAAGCACTTCCATGAAGCAGGCGAAGAATACGTGAAGGAAAAACCTACCCAGTCCGTGCTGATCGCCATGGGCGTGGGCCTTCTCATCGGCATGCTCATCCGCCGCCGTTAACCCCTCATGATGCGTCATGCGCCCCGGCGCATGACGCCCCCACCCCTTTCAAGCCGAGCCATGGGACTGATTGACAAACTCAAGCGCACCTTCGTCACCCCCGTTGTGGAGGAAAAGGAAGAAGGAGCGGCCATGGTGCGGTCCCTCCGTGAAACCGGAGCGGCGGCGCTGGCCCATGTGGAAGCACTGGCCGCCCTGCTCAAGCTGGAACTGGAGGAAGCGTCCAAAAGGCTGGGCAAAAAAATGGCCCTGCTCCTGCTGGGCGCCTTCATGGCCGTCTTCGGCTATCTTTTCCTGTGGTGCCTGCTGACCATGGTCATGGCTTACTTCTGGGGAATCATCGCCGGACTGGCCGTAACCACCGGATTCCACCTGCTGGCGGCTGCCGTGGCGCTCATCCTCTTCAGCCGCACCCATGTTACGCCCATCGCCCCGGCGACGGCGGAAGAACTTAAAACGGATTTATCATGTCTGCAAATGGCTCTCAAGAAAAGCTCGCACTCCTGATGCGGGTGGCTTCCTCCCGGCTGGATATCGTCAATGAGGCGGATTTTCTGGCGGAAAAGACGCAGCAGCAGGCGGACCACTTCCGGCGGCTGAAAAAAAGGGCCATGTCCCTGCCCGTGATCGGTTCCATTGTGGGCACCGTGGGCGGCATTCTCCTGATCCGGATGTTCACGGGTAAAAAAAGCCGTCCGGCTCCCCAGCCGCGTGCGCATTCTTCCGGAAGCTGGATCAACTCCCCCATCTTCCGCTTCATCATTGAAATCCTGATTACCCTGGCTTTCCCTTCCCTGAAAAAAATGGGCTTTGACATGGCCGGTAAAAAAATTTTCAGCCTGTTTAAATAACAGGCTCCCCTTCCTTGCGTAAATACCGGAATTCCCGCTGGACCATTTCAGAAAGCATTCTGCTGGCGCCCCGCCATACCGGGGCATTTTTCCCGCCCGGACTGCCTTGGCCGTGAAGGGAGGAGCTCCCAGGAACCGAAGAGTACAGCAGGCTGAAAAGGCGCGATCGGGAACGCGTTTTCTTCCGGTCTCCACAGTCTTCCGCCCCTCCCTTTTCCTTAAAACCGCGCTTCCTGCCGCGATCCTGGAAGAACGGGCGCACAGAAATCGTTTCCCTATCATTTTTTGCTGGTCATAAAAGCCCCGTTTTCGTTAGTATGTAGCTTTATCAGTTTGCTGCATTCACAACATGAGCGAATACATTTTGCCCCACGTCGACGGATATCTTAAGCTTGGACAGGACTTTGACTGTTCCGATATCCACCTTGCCGTCAACAGCCGCCCCACCTGGCGCCGGTTCGGCCAGCTTCTCCCCATCTGGGAGGAAGCGCCAAATCTCACGCCCCAGGACACGGAAGTTCTGGCGCGGGGCTTTCTGGAAGACCCGGAATGGAACCGCCTCCAGCAGAGGGGGGACGTGGACTTTGCCTACGCCAACGACTTCGGCCGCTACCGGGCTTCCGTAGTCAAGCAGCGCCTGGGTTATGACATCTGCTTCCGTATCATCAACACGCGGGTGCGCACCATGGAGGAAATCGGCCTGCCGACGGAATACGTGATACCCCTTACCCGCTACACCAACGGCCTCATTCTGGTGACGGGGTCCGTGGGTTCCGGTAAATCCACTACGCTGGCCTCCATCGTGGACTTCATCAACCAGGACCGCCACGACCACATCATCACGCTTGAAGACCCCATTGAATACCTGATCCCGTCCAAAAACTGCCACGTCAACCAGCGTGAAGTGCACAAGCACACGGAATCCTTCGCCCGCGCGCTCCGCGGCGCGCTCCGTGAAGACCCTGACGTCATCATGGTGGGTGAAATGCGCGACCTGGAAACCATCTCCCTGGCGCTTACGGCGGCAGAAACGGGCCACCTGGTGCTCGGCACCCTGCATACGGGTTCCGCAGCCCGCACGGTGGACCGCGTGCTGGACGTCTTCCCGGTGGAGCAGCGCGACCAGATCCGCATCATGGTCAGTGAATCCCTGCGCGGCATCATCTCCCAGCAGCTGGTTCCCAGGGCGGACGGCAACGGCCGCGCCCTGGCCATTGAAATGCTGGTCAATACGCCCGCCATTGCCAACTGCATCCGCGAAGGCAAGACCTTCATGATTCCCGGCTGCATCCAGACCGGGAAGGCCCAGGGCATGATCCTGATGGACGACTCCCTGAGAGCCCTGCACCAGGCAGGCCTCATCACCACGGACGACTGCCTCTTCCGCGCGGAAGACAAGACCATCATGAAATCCTTCCTGGGAATCAAGTAACCTTTAATCTTTGACACACTCCTGTTATGGCTGTTATCGACCAATACTTTAAATATCTCGTAGAAGCCGGCGGCTCCGACCTTCACCTCAGCGAAGGCCAGCCTCCGAAAATCCGCGTCAACGGGACTATCTCCGCCATTTCCGACGAGAATCTGGAAGGCCAGTCGTTCAAAAACCTTCTCGCGGAAATCTGTGACCCCCAGGCCTTCCAGAAATACCTGGAGGAAGGGGACCTGGACTTTGCCTATGAAATGGATGAAACCTCCCGCTTCCGCTGCAACTACTTCAGGCAGCAGCACGGCCTGGGAGCCGTTTTCCGTCTCATTCCCACCAAGATCGCCACGCTGGAAGAACTGGGCGTGCCCACCGTGGTGAAGGAATTCGCCCACATGAGGTCCGGCCTGGTGCTGGTCACGGGCCCCACGGGTTCCGGTAAATCCACTACCCTGGCCGCCATCATTGACTATATCAACAGCAATCAGTCACGGCACATCATCACCGTGGAGGAACCTATCGAATTCGTCCACCCCAATAAAAAATCCATCGTTACCCAGAGGGAGGTGCCCCTCCAGACGCCCTCCTTCGCGGACGGTCTGCGGGCTTCCCTTCGTGAAGACTCGGACATTGTGCTGGTGGGTGAAATGCGCGACCTGGAAACCATCTCCCTGGCCCTTACGGCGGCGGAAACCGGCCTTCTGGTGTTCGGCACCCTGCACACCAACAACGCCAGTAAGACGATTGACCGTATTATTGACGTCTTCCCGTCCGACCAGCAATCCCAGGTGCGCACCATGCTTGCGGGTTCCATCCGCGGCGTGGTGGCCCAGCTCCTGATGAAGCGCAGCGACAAGCCGGGACGCGTAGCCGTCAATGAAATCCTCTTTGCCACGCCCGCCGTGGCGAGCATCATCCGTGAAGGCGCCACGCAGAAAATCCCGGACGTCATCGTGGGCGGAAAATCCATGGGCATGCAATTCATGGATGACGCCATCTGGCAAAAACTCCAGCAGGGCATCGTCTCTCCGGAGGAGGCCTACATGAAGTGCATTGAAAAGAAGAGGTTCCGCAACTTCCTTCCTCCGGAATCCGTCCGTCTGGCAGACTCCGGCGGCGGAAACTAGGCCGGCCCCCCCTTCCCTGTTCCACCCATGTCCCCCACTGGAAAATTCACGTTCAAGCTCGTGATCTATGGAGTGTTCCTGCTCTATCTGGTGGGGGATCTGTTTCTCTGGCACGGCTTCCTGGCCGGCAGGATGGACGCCTACCTGAAACCCATGCCGGGACCGCCCGGAGACAACTCCGCCCGGATTGCGGAAGTATACGGTGAGCCCCTCACGGCCAACCAGCTCTCCAGAAGAGTGACGGAACTCCGGCTCCTGCGCCAGCCTCCCGTGCTGGACATGGACGGCGGCATCAGGCTTACCCATGAGCTGGATACAGCAGGCGACCTTACCCCGCGGGCCCGGTACGACCTGATTTCCTCCTCCCTCCTGCGGCTGAAAACCAGGGTGAACGACCTTCAGCTCCCCAACCGCAACGCGGAGGCCGCGCGCGCCGTGGAACAGATACGTTCCCGCTTTGACGGAAACACGGAACAATACCTGAAAACCCTGCACGACCAGAAAATGACGCAGGAACAGCTTCAGGAAAAAATAGCGGCGCGGCTCAAGCAGACGGAACAGCTCTACCGGGCAACGGCCCAGGCGGCGGATCCTCCGGACGAAGACCTGAAGGCGTATTACGGCCTGATCCGGGACCAGCTTAAAGCCCCTGACCTCCGCAAAACCCGGCACATCTTCCTGGCGACCCTGCACAAGGACGGTGCCCAGGTCAAACAAGCGGCGGAAACGCTGCTGGCGCGCCTGCAATCAGGAGAAGCCTTCTCCCGGCTTGCCAGGGAATTCAGTGAAGACGAGCGTTCCGCCCCCGCAGGCGGAGAGCTGGGCTGGGTGAACCCGGCCCGCGCGGCGGAGACACTGGGGCTGGACCTGGCGGGCGTTCCTGATGATAAGCCCGTGCTTATTAAAAGCAGGTGGGGATGGCACATCGTGGAAGCATCCCCCGTCAAAAAAGGAGCCATTCCCCCCTATGAAGAAGCTCTCCCGGCCCTGAAAAATGCGGCCCAAAGTCTCAGAAAAGCACAGGCCGTGGGCCTGTACATGGACGGCCTGCTTGAAGAAGGCCACCTCAGGAACCGTATTCGGAACAAAGAGGGGAATTAATACCTTATTTTCATGAAACCCCCTGCCTTTATTCCGGGCATCTCACTTATCCGAATCATCCTGTGCCTGATGATCTGCCTTTTCCACTGGACATGGCGGTCTCCCGCGGGAGGCGGCGTGGGTGTGGACTGGTTCATTATCCTGTCCGGTTTTTTAATGATGTTCACGCTGAAGAAGGAAAAATTCAGCATCTCCTCCTTCTATATCTCCAAATTTGCCCGCCTGTGGCCGTTATTGTTCACAGCCTTCCTCTTATCGGCCCTCCTGTCCTGCAAAAGCCATTTTAACTTCAATAACCTGGTCAGCGTCCTTATCGCCTCATTCGGCGGCAATCAATTCGTATACCAATACACGGGCGACAATTATCCTTTATGGTACATGAAGATTGAAATCCTCATGGTGCTTTGTTTCCCCCTGGTGGCATATGGACGGAAATACCTCCTCCTGATGCTGGCGCTGAGTTTTGCAGCCGCGCTGGCCTGCATTTTCTTTCAGGAACCGGGTAAACAGCTTTATGCCTATTTTCCCTACCGTCTATGGCAGTTTCTTGCAGGTTGCTATGCAGCACAGCTTTATAAAAAACACGCGCGTTTCTTTTCGTGGAGCCCGGTCATATTTGCTTGCGGAACACTGTATCTTCTCTATCAGACATTCATCGGGACATTCTTGATTGGAGAAGAAAATATATCCATGGGTTTTCTCCTGCCGGACACGCTGATAGCCGTCCTGACCATTTCCAGTGCATGTTCCATGGAAAAATTTAACGCGCCGCGGTTCATAAAAATCCCGTCCGGCGTCATTCATCTGGTTAATCAGGCAAGCCTTCTGACCTACGCCATTTTTCTGCTGCATATCCCCGTTCTGAACTTCATGCAGTATATTTGGACGCAATACCGCTATGGGACATATTCCCCACTCTTCTGGCTCCTCTCGTGCCTGTTGTTGATCGTGGTTGGAATCATCCTGCATTACGGCATTGAACAGCCATGCGGCAAATGGCTCTCTTCAAGACTGAAACGGTCATTCTCCCTCCTCCGGAACTATAAAAATATTCCCCGGTATTGATGTTTTTCAGAGAACCTGCTGAAACCCCATCCTGTACTCCTCCATGAACTTATCCGGAGTAAAAAATCTTCTTCATGCCTGCTCGCATTTATAATCATCCGTGAAAAAATGTAAAAACAGGCCAGTCAGCAAATTTGATTCCCGGCTTATTCGCCACACGTTAAGAATTACGCTTGCTTTTGGAAAAGAGATCGACTAGATTCCCTCCGGTATTTCCCATGGGGTATTAGCTCAGTTGGTAGAGCGTCTCGTTCGCAATGAGAAGGTCAGGGGTTCGAATCCCCTATACTCCACCATCCATCTCTTTTTCCCGCCATTGCTTCATATGCGGGAATCACGGGCAGCCCTATGAATGGTAATTTATTTAAAATTGTACTGATTTCAGTCGTTGCCATTCTCCTTGCCATTATAGGTGGCGTCATGTCGGCTGACGGAGACCCCTTTTCCATTGCCCTGGCGGTTTCCCCCTTCGTCCTGGCCGGGCTGTACCTGATGAAGGAAAAAGTGTGGTACCTGTGGATATGGCTGCCCATTCTTTTCCTGCCTGTAGGGCAGATGGGGGACTACGCCCCTCTCTTTATATACACCATCACCATTCCCTTCTATCTGTGGAATGTTATGATCAAGCGTTCATCCCTGACATGGAATTCCATTGCTCTGCAGGATGCTGTCATTCTTGTGATCTTCATGCACGTGGCCTATATCTTCCTGAGCCATCCCTTCGGGCTGGGGCTGAATGTGCTGGAAGACTATTACGGAGGCAAGGGATACATCCTGTTCCTTCAGGCCCTGATTGCCTACCTCTGCCTTTCCTCCTTGAAGACCACCAGCCATGAATTCGGCAGGGTGCTGCAATGGGCTGTTTTCCTGACGGTTCTTTTTACGCTGATCGCGACGGCCCGGAATATTCTCTCCCCCGATTCCGCCGGAGCGGATCCGGCGGTAGCCGCTGCCACTGCCAGTTCCGGCCAGGAAGACACCCGGCAGGGCACCTTCCTTCTCATTTCCCAGCTGGTGGTCCAACTGGTCATCATCAACTACTCCATATGGCAGATGGTCAAGCGTCCCTGGCGTGCGGGCCTCCTCCTGCTGGGGCTGGCCGGAGCCATGCTCAGCGGCTTCCGCAACATGATGGCCCAGTTACTGCTCCTGTTCTTCCTCGTCTCCCTGATTTACAGGAGATGGGTATCCTGCATTCTGATCCCCATTTTTGGACTGGTCATTCTTCTGATTATGTCCTCGGCAGGAGCTCTTCATTCCCTTCCCTTCGGCATTCAACGCACCCTCTCCGCCTTGCCTTTCCTGGACGTCAACGTACAAGCCCGCATGGATGCGGAGGGTTCCACGAACTGGCGTCTTGAAATGTGGCAATGGGCGCTCGACGATCGCGAACACTTCATCCAGGACAAAGTATTCGGAGACGGATTCTCACGGGATATCAGCATCGTAAAAGCCAACATTTATGAAGAGGCCTACAACCTCTCGCAGGACCAGACGTCCTTTGCCTGGAACGGTATATGGCACAGCGGGCCCATCTCTACCATTCAAACGCTCGGTTACGTGGGGCTGACCTTATATACCATCCTGTCCGTCATCGGCATGACCTATGCATGGATTGTCAGCAGAATCTACCGCGACCACCAGTACAAACTGGGAATCCTGTACGTTTCAACCCTCTACATCATCAAGCCGCTTACCTTCTTCTTTCTCTTCGGGGACAGTGTCACCATTGCGCAGGACATCATTTCTCTGGGCATCATCAAGGTATTATTCTCTTGCGCCAAAAAGGAAGGGCTCTACGTACCCCTCCACGTACGCAGGGAATACATGCCGCTTATCATCCGGAAGACGGTGGAAAAACCTCAAATAGCGGGAACTCCCGCCATTTCCGGCTGACCACGGCGCCGCCCCTCCGGAAAAACGGGCGCCCCTGATGCTTGAGGCTGGACTAATTCAGGGGGAATTGCTACCTTTCGGGGCGTTTCCTCTTTCCATGGCATCAGACTCTCTTCATCACATCATCGGCCTTATCCCGTCACGCTGGGGATCTTCCAGATTTCCGGGCAAACCGCTTCACCTCATTGCAGGCAAGCCCCTTGTCCAGCACGTATGGGAACGCGTTTCACGGTGTTCACGCCTTGATGACATTGCCATCGCCACGGATGACCAGCGCATCTTTGATACGGTCACGGCCTTTGGCGCCAAGGCAATCATGACCTCCCCCGACCATCCCAGCGGCAGCGACCGCCTGGCGGAAGCCGTGCAGTCCTTCCCCGGCGCTACCCATGTGGTCAACATCCAGGGGGACGAACCCCTCATTGACCCTGCCCTGATTGACAGTCTGGCGGACGCCCTGGTCTCTGATGAAGCCCTGTCCATGGCTACCGTGGCCTGCCCCATCAGCGGGCAGGAAGACCTGGACAACCCGAACATCGTCAAAGTGGCCCTGGCCCGCAACGGAGACGCCCTGTACTTTTCCCGCTCCGTCATCCCCTACGCCCGCCATCCCCGCATCACGCCACCCCTCCGCCATCTGGGCATTTACGCCTACCGCCGGGACTTCCTTGAAAACTACGTGCGCTGGGAACCTACACCCCTTGAACAAACGGAATCTCTGGAACAACTGCGCGCGCTGGAAAACGGCGCCAGAATCAGAGTCATCCTGACGGACCACGTCAGCGTGGGCGTGGATACGCCGGAACAGGCGGCCCAGGTGGAACAGATCTTATTAAACACACATTAGGAACCATAAACATGAAATACATCTTCGTCACAGGTGGCGTCGTCTCCTCTCTTGGCAAAGGGCTGGCAGCGGCATCCATCGGTACCCTGCTGGAGCGCTGCGGTCTCAAGGTCACCCTTCAAAAATTTGACCCCTACCTCAATGTGGACCCCGGCACCATGAGCCCGTTCCAGCACGGGGAAGTGTACGTCCTGAATGACGGGGCTGAAACGGACCTGGACCTGGGCCACTACGAACGCTTTGTCCATTGCAGCCTCTCCCGCCTCAACAACCTCACCTCCGGCCAGGTCTTTGAAAGCGTGCTCCGGAAGGAACGCCGGGGAGACTACCTGGGAAAAACGGTTCAATACATTCCGCACGTCACGGATGAAATCAAAAACCGTCTTTATGAAGTCACGGAAAAATCTGACGTGGACATCATCATCACGGAAATAGGCGGCACGGTAGGGGACATGGAAGGCCACATCTTCCTGGAAGCCCTGCGGCAATTCGCTCTGGAAGTGGGCCGTGACAACGTCTGCTTCATCCACGTCACCCTGCTCCCCTACATCAAGGCCGCCGGGGAAATGAAAACCAAGCCCACCCAGCAATCCGTCGCCAAGCTCCGGGAAATCGGCATCCAGCCGGACGTGATCATCTGCCGTACGGAATACGACATGAGCGAGGACGAACGGCGCAAAATCGCCATGTTCTGCAATGTGGAGGCCAAAAACGTCATCGCCTTCCGCGACGTTAAAAACACCATTTACGAATGCCCCCTGGACCTCAGCCAGGACAAGATAGACCGCATCGTCACCAAGCGTCTGGGCCTGGACGTTCCTGCGCCCAACCTGGCGGACTGGCAACGTTACGTGGGCCGCGTCATCAGCCCCAGCCACTCTATAAAAATTGCTGTGGTGGGCAAATACATCGCCCTTCAGGACGCCTATAAATCCATTTACGAATCCTTCACCCATGCCGGCGCGGAAAATGACGCCCGCGTGGAAATCCTCAGGATAGATGCGGAAGAAATTGAAGAAAAAGGCGCAGAAGCGCTGATCGGCTCCGTGGACGGCATTCTGGTGCCGGGCGGCTTTGGAGACCGGGGCATTGAAGGAAAAATACAAACGGTGGAATACGCGCGCACCAAGGGCATCCCGTTCCTGGGCATCTGCCTGGGCATGCAGGTGGCCGTCATTGAATACGCGCGCCACATCTGCGGCATGGACGATGCCAACTCCACGGAATTCGACCAGAAATCCACCCATCCCGTCATCAGCCTCCAGGAAGAACAGAAAGGCATTAAGGCCATGGGCGCAACCATGCGCCTGGGCGCCTACAAAGCTCTGATCCAGCCCGGAACTCTGGCGCACAAGCTGTACGGCAAGGACAGCGTCACGGAACGCCACCGCCACCGTTACGAATTCAACCCGGCCTACCGTGGAGAACTGGAAAACGCAGGCCTGGTCGTCAGCGCCGTCAATGATGAACACGGGCTGGTTGAAGTTGTGGAACTGCCCGCCCACCCCTTCTTCATTGCCTGCCAGTACCACCCGGAATTCCAGTCCGCACCCAACCGGGCCCACCCGCTCTTCTCCGGCCTGGTTTCCGCCGCGCTGGAACACAAAAGCCACTCCTGACCGTTCATTGATCCCAGGGCCTTTTCCGGAATGATCATTCCGGAAAAGGCCTTCTCTCTCCAGGCATGTTCACGGACCTCCTCGTCATCGCCGTCTACTTTCTGGCTATCTTCTGCATCGGCATCTATGCGGGACGAAAGCAGAACTCCCTGACGGATTATGCCCTGGGGAACCGCTCCCTGCCCTGGTGGGCCATCCTGGCCTCCATCCTGGCGGCGGAAATCAGCGCGGCTACCTTCCTGGGCGCTCCGGGAGAAGGCTACCATACGCGCAACTTCACGTATGCCCAGCTCTGTATCGGCACCATTCTGGGCCGCATCATCGTAGGCAAGCTCTTTCTGAAACCCTACTATGACTACAAGGTGGTCTCCATCTATGAATACCTGGAGAAACGGTTCGGGCTCCTGACCCGCCGCACGGCCTCCATGGTCTTCCTGGTCAGCCGCGTGCTGGCCAGCGGAACCAGGCTATACTTTGCGGGCATTCTCCTGGTCATTGCCTATCAATTCATGACGGGCGCCACGGCGGACTCCAATCAAATTGTCCTGCTCTACATCGGGGCGCTGGTCGCCATCTCCATTGCCACTACCATTTACACGGCCATAGGCGGTTTGAAAGCCGTCGTCTGGACGGACGTACTCCAGGCCGTCGTACTCGGCGTCTCCATGCTCTCCGCCCTGTGGGTCCTCTTCTCCCACATCCCCGGAGGATGGGCCTCCATCTCCGCCTCCATGAACGGCGCTGACGACTGGAAATTCTTCTCCTGGGGAACGAAGGAAGGCCTGGACTTCCTGCAGCAGTGTACCCATATCCTGGGCCAGGAATACACGGTATGGGCGGCTTTCCTGGGGGCCACCTTCATCACCATGGCTACGCATGGAACGGACCAGGACATGGTGCAGCGCATGCTGGCGGCAAAAACAGAAAAAGGCGGCACGCGGGCCGTCATCGTTTCCGGTTTGCTGGACTTCCCCATCGTCATCGTCTTCCTGTTCACGGGCATACTCCTTTATGTCTTTTACCAAACCACGCCCGCAGCCCTCCCCGCGGACACGCCCCAGCTTCACGTCTTCCCCTATTTCATCATCCATGAACTTCCCAACGGCATCCGCGGGCTGCTGATCGCCGGATTGCTGGCAACCGCCATGGGCTCCCTCTCCACGGCTCTCAACTCTCTGGCGACCACCGCCACCAAGGACTGGTACCAGGGGGTATTCAAACCGGAAGCCACGGAACGGGAACTTCTCCGGTGCGTACGCTGGGGAACGGCGGGCTTCTCCCTGCTGCTCATTCTGGTGGGGTCCATCACGGCTTGGTACGTGGTGCACCATCCGGACGTCCGCATCATTCAAATAGCCCTGGGCATCTTCGGCTACACCTACGGCTCCCTGCTCGGCATTTTCCTGCTGGGAATGCTCACGCGCACCAGGGGAAACGACAGGGGAAACATCATTGCCATGGCAGCGGGCTTCCTGGTCATCGCCCTCCTGACGGAGCTCATCCCCCTCCCCGCCGGTTGGAAACAATATATTCCGGAAATAGCGTTTCCCTGGCGCGTGACGATCGGCACCCTGGTTACCTTTGCCGTTGGTTTCGTCTTCAGAAGCCGGCACCTCTCCGCACGCTGAATGGAACTTCCTCCTTCCCCTGCGGGAAGTATCCCAAAGGGCCCCCTAAGCCTACTGCCTCCGCCAGTAGAGCTGCGTGTAAAGCCCATCCCATCCATCCACCTCACTCTTCCCTCCTTGCGCCTGGGCGCAAAAAAGCGCCGCTCCCCCCTCTCTGTCCGGGAAAGCGGCGCTGGTCAGACTCTTCTTCTCTCTCTTCTGTTCTTCCTCTCTCCTACACCTCCTCGGGAGACAGCCAACGGAAGGACACGATGTTGAACTTCCTCCCAAACGCCTTGTTCACCGCGCTCAGCTCCGTCTCCTCCAGGGCGCCGCTCTTCATGTTGATCTTCTTGACCGGTGTTTCCGGGCTGTTGACCGGGTCCACGTAGTTGATCCCCCTCTGCACCACCGCCTCGCACCACGCGCGCGACAGCACCACCCCCTCGCGGCTGGTCAGCTCCCCGTAGGCCCGGATCGTAAACGTATCGTCACGCGTCGTCAGAATGTTGCCTAGTACTGCCAGCACGTCGGACTGGATCAGGTAGCCGGGAGCCGCCGTATACACCGACCCCTTGGCCGCGTCCTGGTTCGGGTACCCTCCCTTGGGCGTGATGACCATGTCGGAGAGTTCGTCAAACGTGCTGTTGATGGAGCTTTCGTCAATAGCCGCCTGAAGCGCCCCCTTCACCCCCATCTCCCCGCTCTGCAGGCGGCGGTTGACAAAGTCGGACATGTTCAGGAAGGGCCCCCTCTTCTTGACCTCCTTGACCATGTTCTGGGCCAGGGACTTGATCTGGGAGTCGCTGAGCGTTCTGAGGTCCGACCACGCCATGGCCTCCCCGTCCGGGATGCCCTGCGTGACCCCCACCGAGCCGTAGTCGTCCACGTGGGACTTGTCGCTGCTGGCCACCCCGAAGCGGGAGAAGGCCGTCTGGCTGTTGCTGAGCACGGAGGGCATGCCGCTCCTGGAGTAGAGGAGCTTTCTCTTTTTCAGCCCCAGCAGGGTGGCCTCCCAGGCGCGCTGGGAGGTGGAGTTGACGTTGAAGCCTCCGGCCACGGTGAGGTACTTGCCGGCCTGCTTGTAGCCCTCGTCGGCCCTGGAGAGTTCGTCCACGACGGCTTCGGCGGGCTTGCCCTGGAGGTCCGGGACGAAGCGCCTGTTGGCAATGCCTGCGGCCTTGTTGGAGGAGGCGTCCGTGGAGAAGGCTTCCTTCAGGACGGTTTTGAGTTCTTCCTTGCCCGTGCCGCCGATGCTGGAGGGGCGGGAGGCCAGGGAGGAGGCAAACCAGGAGTCCCAGAGGGCGTCGTTGATCATCAGGCCGTGGTCCCAGAAGTCCCCCAGGGAGGCGTCTCCCATGATTTCATTGTGGGAGAAGACCTTGTCCGGGGGGAGCATGGGGTCGGCAAAGGCGTTGCCGATACCCACGCCCGGAACGCCGGACTGGTAGGCGAAGCGCTTGGCGATGGCCGCCTTGGAGTCGGTCTTGTACCATCCCGGGGTGAGGCGGCATCCGGCAAAGCCCGCCAGGCTGGAGGGCTGCTGGAAGGGGAGTTCAGCGGCCACGATCTTGTTGACCTGCTCGGCGCCCGGTCCGCCGAAGGGGGAGAGCCTGGTGCCGTCGTTGGAGAGGATGTTGGAGATGGTGATGGGGAAGAAGTCGCTGTTGGCGTTCTTGACTTCAAACTGGTAGGGGCTGTAGAGGCGTCCGAGCTCGGATGCGGTGGGCATCTGCCCGCCCCAGAAGAGGGGGCTGGAGTGCTGCCAGGTCTTGGCGCGGTAGTCCTTGCCTTCGGGGTAGGCCCCAATGACCGGAGGCTTGCCCCATTTGATGGATACCCCGTAGTAGGCTATAAAAAGGGCGTCCGGATCCGCTTCCCCATAATAACCCTGCCTTTCCTTGTTTTCTTCCGGTCCGGTGTTATTTTTCCACATGTCGGCGGGGAACTTGATGTTGTCCAGCAGGGGCTTTTCCCATGCTCCCCAGTTGAGATTCAGCACAGCGGGCATCGTCTTGGAGAAGATGGCGGGATCCGCCGTGTTGGAACCGTTCAGCGTCGTGGATTGGCCGATCTGCTGCGCGCTCATCAGGCCCGCCCCCATGGCGAAGGTGCCAAGCTTCTTGGAGCTGGTACTAAACTCGTCCGTATATTTATGGCTGAGAATGTGGTCGGCAGGAGTACGGTCAGAGGTCGTGCCGGACCAGCCTTTCAGGTCGTCATAGTTTTGGGCGAAAATGGCGGACGCCATGAACGGGTCGCCGTTCAGATATTTGTTTCCGTCAAAATTCTGGTATTTCAGACCGGAATACATGTTGACGGAGTAGCCGGTGGTTTGGGCGGAATCCAGAGACCAGCCTTCCTTCATGGCGAAGTTGTCCGTTTTAATGTCGTTCTTATTGCTCTTGGAGCGATAGACGGAATTGTTCTTGAAGGGGTTGGACATGTCGTCAATTAGCGGGATGGGCTGGGCGAAAATGACGATTTCCCCGGCTTTCAGGGTGGAGGGGTTCCCCTTGGTGGTTGACCCGTCGGACTGGTAGGTAACCTTGTCCCTGAAGGATGCGCCGAAGTCCGCTACCTGACGGTCGTTTCTGTCCACGGTATTCTGGACGTAAGGGGTAAGGGGATGTTCCGTATAATTGCCCATGGCGCCTACGCCGCCGCCGTTTTTAATGTTGTGGGAAAACATCATAGGCATGAAGCGGTGCTCGCCAAAGTAGGCTCCCCACACTTCTCCGTTGGCCCCCTGGAATTTCATGTCCACATTGTACGGGTTCCACCACACATAAACGGGGATGACGGAAAAGGCCAGGTTGATGAATCCCCCGTTTACGGAGGGGTTCTGGCCGTTGGTTCCGCCGAATCTGGCGTATTGGACGCCGACAAAGGAGTAGAAGCGCAGCAGGATGGGATGGCGCATGTATGTGTAGCGGTTGTCCATCATCTCCATGTTCGCGGCGGAATCGGAGGCGATCAGCGTGCTCGGCGTGCGGCCGTCCCATTGCAGGGCCGCGGAGGCGTCCTGACCTTCTCTCCTGGTGGAGGAATCCCAAACGTTGGCCCACAGGTAGAGCTGGTTCCAGGAGCCGATCGGGCGGTTCTGCTCGGTCGGGCTCCCGTCCTCGGACGTGTACGGACGCAGACCGACGTCCGAGGTCTCACCCCGGAATTCCCCAGGCAGTTTTTCCTGGGAGAACATGATATTCAAGTCCTTCTTCAATCCACCGAATTTAGAATCCGTGAGCAAGCTGGAAGAAACCAGGGAAATGTCATGATAAACCTCTCCCAAATCCTTTAAGCGGCCGTTTTTGTTACTAGCTAACAGGGAATCAAGAGAGATGAGCTTTCTGACGGCGGACATGTCGTTTCCGGAGCCCGAGGCCATCACGGAAGAAAGGTTGAGGGGTTCCAAATCCGGCCCGGGCGTGTCCCATGTGGAGCGCAGCACCGTCAAGGCATCCGTGCTTTCTTCAGAGGCGTGCGGCATCAGGTTGATGCGCGCCTTCTGGTTTTCCCCCGTTACCCACCAGGCAATGTACTTGCGTGAATTGGCGTTCTTTTTCAGCCCCAGGTTTTTGGAGTAGTCATCCACGCGCACGAGCCGGGCGTAGATTTCCTTATTGTCCTGGTTTTTAGAACCAACGGGCGTTCCCACCGTGCCATGATTCACCAAGGGGACACTGCGGAGATTCTGATTGGTGAGGGAACGCTTGCCCAGCAGGTTCTTTCCGGCTTCCAGTGAGCTGAGCCTGCGCAGGTCAGGGTCGGAAATAAGCCAGCGGCGGAACATGGCCTTTCTTCCCGTATCATAAGTGGAAGAAATGGTCATGCCCTGGGAGTTGTTTTTGTTGAGCCAGGTATCCCAGCTGTTCCAGACGCCCAGGATGTAGGGAGCGCTTCCTTCACTGGTTCCGGAGGAAAGGATGCCGGAGTTGGCGGAAACACGCTGGTCGGGCCCCAGCTCACACTGGAGCTGGCCCAGGGCCACTTCCAGGGAAAGCTTGGCTAGGGATTTGGCTTCCGCGGCGAAAAGCTGCTTCTCGGAAATGCGGACCTGTGAGGACGCAATGGTAAGAAGGCCAACGCTGAGGAGGGCCAGAAGCATCATCAGGGTGATGGTGGCAATCAGGGCAAACCCCTTGCTGACATGCCTGATAGGACGTTTGGTGAAAAGTTTAGTCTTCATGAGAAATAGTGTATTCCGGCGTGCACTTTTCCGCTCAAGTTTGAGGAGATAACCCCCACTGTCACGAAGATGCAAAGAGCCAATTCTTAACTCTAGTCAATACAAAAAAGGGCTAGTGCATGCAAGCTCAAAATTGGTTCAACCCAAGCATGCCGGGGACACGGTAAATGGAGGGAGGAGCGCCATGGAGAAAGGAAAAACCAGGAATTATACATTTTCAGGAAATACAGCTCTTAAAATCTCATATTATTGTATTTACATGAAAAATCGAATTCTAAATTCGGGGGTCTTAAAAAAGACCTGAACATTATGTTTTCCCAAGACAAATTGCCGGAAGAATTCCGCGGAGACAATGCGGACATCGGCCTGCGGCCATATACCTCCGAGGACGGCAACCCCACGGAGCAAACTCGCCCAATTGGCTCCTGGAACCAGCTCTACCTGTGGGCCAACGTTTGGGATTCCTCCACCAGGAGAGAAGGCCAGGACGCCTCCGCGGCCCTGCAATGGGACGGCCGCACGCCGAGCACGCTGATCGCCTCCGATTCCGCCGCGAATATGGAGATGATGGACAACCGCTACACGTACATGCGCCATCCCATCCTGCTGCGCTTCTACTCTTTCGTAGGGATTCAATACATCAAGCACGGCAACAAGCATCCCAACCGCGGCGGCTGGATTGACTTGCGTATTTCCGTGATCCCGGTGTACGTCTGGTGGAACCCGTACAACGTGGACATGAAATTCCAGGGGCCGTCCGGAGAACCCTGGGGTGGCTATTTCGGCGAACACCGCTTCATGCCCTTGCTGCTTTCCCACAACATTAAATTTGCCTGGAATTCCCTGGATGACGGACTGTTGGCCAACCACTCCGAATCCATGCTGGTTCCCTACACGAAAAACGTTTCCTACAGCAACCGCCAGGTAGCCGACTTCGGGGCTTCCTTCAATACCACAGCCAAACTTAAGGGTGACGGCTCTCCGGACAAGAGCGGTTCCTCCACGCTCAAGGCGGGTGAAATCGTTGTCTTCGCCCAGCCCGTTGTTTCCAACATCGTTCACGGCAACGAAGTTTACCAGGCTAAAAACCAGGACAGAGACTTCGCTCCGGACAGATTCCCCCTCAAGGAAGGCTGGGACCAGAGCCCGGGACAGGTGAGCTCCTATGCCGTTAACCTGACGGACGGCTTGCGTTATGAATTGCTGGAAGGAAGCGGCTATGAACAGAATGGCACGGCCAAGGCTTCCGTCATCTTTGCGGAAAATACCAGCCAGCTTACGGAAACCCCCAAAAACCACGTTCTTGCCATGAAATACAGCGAGAATTCATCAAATTCCAATCTGGGCACGTTCATGGCGACGGCCGGGCTGATGGAGCCCAGGAAAATGAATTCCAAATCCTCCCGCAACGGCACGAGTACGCCAGAAATTGACATTTTCTCTAAGACGATGCCCACTATCCTGAACCTCAACTGGGGTGCGTGGGAAAAACCTCTGATTGACCAGGTAAGGTTCCCCGCGGACTTGTGGCAGGATAATGAAGGGCCCAATGAAGAAGCTAAAAAATCCGGTGAATATGGAACGCCTTCCCAGGATTCCACGTTCATAGCCTACTACGGGGTATCGATCAAATGGGGCAAGCCTCCGGTCATTGGGGCCTACCCCGAAGGCAAGGACTACCGCGCCAAGACCTGGCAGCACTCCAGCCCCCTCTTCTGGGGCGGGCAGATGCCCACCGCATCCGAGCTCGGACGCCTCTACAGCCCCTACCAGTTTGAAGTCAAGAACGCCAACAGCGACTTCTTCCCCATCACCATCTCCAACATCCTCTCCAACGACGGCACCAGGCTCTCCCCCTTCGGCGGACCGGGCGCCGAGCAGGTCAACAAGATCGTGGCCGCTGAACTCCCCTTCCAGCAGCCCTCCAGCCTGGCGGGCTTTGCCGGATGCCGCCTCACCCCGGGATGGTACAAGACCGACTCCAAGGCGGCCATCGCCAAGCGCTTCGCCTACCAGTCCGGCGTTCCGGGCGTGGGTATCGGCAACGCCTTTGCCGACCCCATGCTCCCCCCGGACAAGGTCTTCTCCCACAATGAAATCATGGGAGACGCCTCCCTGGGGGACTTCTGGGACCACGGCCTGATGATCAACGACGCCCTCTGGGACTCCTGGTTTGCCTCCTCCCTGGCCTCCCGCCCCTCCAGCATCGGCGGCACGGGCAAGGAAGAACTCAAAACCGTCCTGAAGGAAGCCTTCTCCACGGACGCCTCCTCCAACAAGGCCGCAGGCATTGCCAACAGGCGCTTCGTCCCGGACCTCCAGGGCAAGCCCGCCGAAGCCGTCGTGGACGAACTCTCCAGGGCCGACGAGGGCTACAAGCAGGCCGGCAAGTACCTCACCGTGGCCGGAGGCTTCAACGTCAACTCCACCTCCCAGCGCGCCTGGGAGGCCACCCTGCTGGGGCTGAAAAAGAGAAAGCTCCTCTACTCCAGGAGCGGCATGCCCTCCGTGCTCAGCAACAGCCAGACGGCCTTCTCCCGCTTCGGGGTGGCCAGCAGCGACAAGTCCCACGTGGACGACTACGGCTCGGTGGGGGTCACGCAGGGCATCCCGGACGGGGAGGCCATGGCGTGGTCGGACCTCAGAACGCTCAGCGACTCCCAGATCAAGTCCCTGGCCCAGAACATGGTCAAGGAGGTCAAGAAGAGGGGGCCCTTCCTGAACATGTCCGACTTTGTCAACCGCCGCCTGCAGAGCGGGGAGATGGGGGTGAAGGGGGCGCTTCAGGCGGCTATTGACGAAAGCTCCATCAACAGCACGTTTGACGAACTCTCCGACATGGTCATCACGCCCAAGGGAGGGTACCCGAACCAGGACGCGGCCAAGGGGTCGGTGTATACGGCGGCTCCCGGCTACCTGATCCAGTCCGACGTGCTGGCAGTACTAGGCAACATTCTGACGACGCGTGACGATACGTTTACGATCCGGGCCTACGGGGAGCTGACCAGCCGCGAGGGGGTGGTGCTGTCGCGCGCGTGGTGCGAGGCGGTGGTGCAGAGGGGGATCAACTACGTGGACCCGGTCAACAGCCCGGAAACACCGGTCAAGAAGATCAACATGAAGAGCGGCGCCCTGGAGGAGACGGAGCTGAGCGCGGTGAACAAGGCGTTTGGGAGGAAGTTCAACATCGTGTCCTTCCGTTGGCTGTCTCCCGAGGAGGTGTAGGAGAGAGGAAGAACAGAAGAGAGAGAAGAAGAGTCTGACCAGCGCCGCTTTCCCGGACAGAGAGGGGGGAGCGGCGCTTTTTTGCGCCCAGGCGCAAGGAGGGAAGAGTGAGGTGGATGGATGGGATGGGCTTTACACGCAGCTCTACTGGCGGAGGCAATGGACATCATCAACCCTGTAGACGGGGGAGAAGGCGGGAAAACAGAAAGTTATTAAACCAGTTTCATGAACTGAATCCGGCGCTTATTTTCTTTTAAGTTCAGCAATAGCTCCGTAATGCGGGATGTCAAATTCCGGAGGGACAATTTCAGCAAGCAGTTTCATATGCTCCTGTTCCCACGCGGCAATTTCTTTTTCTGCAAGGGAAGCGCCGATGCCCCGGCAGGCTTTCATTCTTCCATTCCAGCTTTCACGGGTAAAGTGTATGCTTAAAGGATATTCCTCGTGGTAAACGAGCTCAAACAGTTCATGATAGCACCCGGGTATAACTACCGGATGCACCGTTTCTCCCGCGCCGCTCCACGCAGGATTGTATTTCAGCACCAGTTTTTCACTGGCTCCTGCTATGTTATCCCCAAAGGGGAGCCACGCCATGTATAATACAAGAATACGCCCTTCCGGTTTAAGCATGCGGAAAAACCCGGGCATAGCCTGCTCATGGTTAAAGTAAAAGAAGCACTGACAGGCGGTAATTACATCAAATGAACAATCGGGAAAATCCATGTTTTCAGCGGATGCGGCGTGATAGTCAATATCCATGCCGGCTGAAAGAATTTTTGCCTGTTCAATCTGGTTTCCCGAAATATCCGTACCTGTCCATTTTGCTCCGTAACGGTGCATGTGTCTCGGAAGAACTCCTGTTCCCGTGCCCGTATCAAGTACATTTTGACCGCTTACGCATAGGTTGCGGTTAATGATTTTATCGTAGAATTCCTGTGGGTAAATATCGCGGAACAGGGCATAGTCTGCCGAAGCCGTGCCCCAGCCAAAGGCTTTTCCTCCATCTATGTTTTTATGGATAATATTCATCCACATCTCCCTTTGCCACGCCTCATTTTCTCCGTTAAGAGAGCCTTCTCGCAAACGCACCTTATCCGACCAGGGGGAACAAACAAGATTTCATCTCCTTTACATGAAAATATCATCCTGTGAAATGCCGGACGGCTTATTATATCAGCGCTCCATGTCCGCGCGCATCAACCTTTTTGTTCATCCGGCCCCCCATCAGGTATCATTTTACCCTGTGCAGACGGGACCATAGATAACGGAGATACTGAATTCATAGGGTTCCGGGCTGGGAAAATGGTCTAATGACCGCTGGAATTTTCTATTTTTTATCTCCAACATCCCTACTTTGAGCTTGCACGGCCTTCCTCATTCCTGTACTTCACAAGGGATATAAAACCCATCCGGGCTTTCCGGTGGATTCAGCCTGCCGCATGTTCTCCCGCACGATTGTTTGTCAAGGGTCCATGCAGCCGGACAAAAGCCCCTTCCTTTTATTTTCACTCCCCCGAATATATGCGCCTTTTACCTGTCCTGACCATTACCTGCCTTCTCGGAAGCGTGTCTTTCGTCCACGGACAAACCCGCACCCCCGCCAAGCCGGAGCCTGCCAAACCGGAACCGAATGCTCCGGCAGCCGATACCGTGGACAAGTCCCTTCCTCCCGCCTCCGTCAACGGCATCCGGTTCGTCCTTAAGGCGCCCATGTCCCTGCCATCCCCCATTTACATGCCCATTGATCCCAAAAGGCTGGAAAAGGTGGAAATCCGCGCCGCCCTTCCCGGACGCCGCAGCGTATACCCCAAAAGCAGGATCATCACCCTGTTCGGCGGCCTGGACCAGAAGGGCATGCCGACCAACAAGCTCGTCAGCAAACCCCTGCCGACCGACCTGGGCCCCAAAACCCTGGCGCTGGTAGGAAAGAACAGCACCGGAGAGTTCACGCTGGATTTCATCAATGAGGCGGAGCTGCCGCTGAACTGCATTTACATCCAGAACCTGACCGGCCGTACTTTCACCCTGGAGCTTCCCAAACCGCCGCAGGGCGAAAAGAGCGCCATTGAACTGCCCAGCAAATCCACTTACATTTTCGGCAAGGATTCCGCTGACAGCAAGGATTCCCGCACTACTCCCGCCAATCTGACGTACATGACCCGCTTGAAGAACGGCAAAGTCGTCAAGGTGAAGGACAGAGGCATGATGCTGATCACCTATCCGGGACGGAAAGTGGTCATGATTATTTCCCCGGATTCCTCCGGACGCACCGTCGTTCTGACGGAGCTGATGATTTTCAAGGAAAAGCCGGTTTCCGCCTCTTCCGCCAAGTAGCGGAGCAGGTCTTTTTCCCTCCCGGTTTTTCCCCAGATGCGGAAGGCCGGGATGAATAATCATTCAAGAGTCCGAGAGCATCCCGGACCAGTCGGAAAACGGGCGTCACAGCCCGTTTTTTATGCACTCCTCCAACCATTCTCCGGAATCCGAGCGTAAAAGACCGGGACGCTCCCCGGCGGGGAGTGAATGCTGATGCGCCTCCGGCAAAGCCGCCCGGCCGCTTTCCGTTCCGGGTAAAACGGCCATATTCCTGCGGGAACAGGAGCACGGCATGAAAGAATCAGGCCTTTTCCGTCCACCGGATGACGGCGGAAAGAAGCCTTGACGCTCAGGAGCGCCCGGAAGCTTCATCCACAGGGAGCCACTCCAACCTAATAGACCTTGGGCACCAGTCCCTGGCGGCTCATCTTGTCTTCCACCTTGCGGCGGTTTTCTTCCAGACGGCGCGCGTCATAGGTATCATCCACCGGCTGGGCTTCCGGAATGTCCTCTCCGCGCCCGGCCTGGTACTGCTGTACCTGCGGAAGCACCCCTTCCACCAGTTCCCGGCATATCCAGGAGGGCAGAATGTAGGTTTCCGTACGTCCGGCGCGGCTGAGGGCCAGCCCTACAAATTTTCCGTTGACGTCAATGACCGGGCATCCGGCACGCTCCGGGAACAGGGTCATGTCCGACTGGATGACCAGCGGGAATTCATCACGCTTCAGGCTCATGCGGTTGCCCATGGAGTTCATCATGTCCAGGCGTTTCTGGGGAAATTTCATCACCTTGGGCCGGGGGCCGGTGAGGAGTTTTCCTTCAATCACCTGATTTTGCCGCCTTACCTCCACGGGAACCGTTTCACCGGGGCTCACCCCGACCATGGCGGCGCGGATGGAGTACATGCCGTCCACCGGCTTTCCGTTCAGTTTCATCAGCAGGTCTCCGGCCAGCAGGCCGCTGCGGTGCGCGCCGCTTCCGGCTTCCACACCGCCGATCATTACCCCCTCCCCATCCCAGCGGGGATCGGAAACGATGCCCAGATAGGGCTGGTCGTCCGCCCGCAAGCTGCGCTGCGCCACGGAGACCACGCCGAAGTCACTGACATGCCCCGTAGGGGATACGGCTGCAATGACATCCCCTTCCTCCGCCTGGACATAGGAGTTCAGGTCAATGGGAGGAGCAGGAAGCCCCGGCACATCCATCATCAGCAGGTCGTGTTCCGGAAGGGCAAAGAGTACCTTGGCGTCGTAAACCCGTCCGGAGGAGTCCACCAGCATAACCGGGCGCCGCTCCTTCTGAAGGTCGCTCAGCTTGGTAAGCACTTTTCCCTTCCCCACCACCGTTCCCAGGGCCACCTGGGTGTTGCCGGCTACCAGCGCCACCACGGACCGGCCCACCGGACCGGCCACCTTGTCCCATTCCTGGAAGATTTCCTTGGCCTGGTTGTCAAGCACCGCCCTGTCCTCCGGGGCAATCATCTGCTCCGGGGGAAGTGGGGAGGCTATTTCCTGGCCACAGGCGGCGGACGCCGCCAAAGCCGCCCATAAATATTTCATCATCATCCCTGAGTCTCTTCTTCATGTTTCAGGCCGGACATCAAATCTCCGCGCCTGCCGAATGTAAGGTCCGCCTTGTAGGCAGTTCCTTTCCTCACCACCACCACCGGAACAGTTTCCCCGGGGCGGTGCCTGCCCAGCTCACGGAGCATGTCCCGCACGGAACGCAGGCTCCGGCTGTCCATGTGGGTAATGACATCACCGGGCTTGATGCCCGCGGTATCCGCCGGGGAGTTCACCACCACGTCCTGCACTACCACGCCGTCCACGCCCAGCACGTCCATCATGGCAAATCCCAGAACGGGAGATTCCGGGTCAGCCATGGGGTGAAGGCCAAGCTGGCCCCAGTGTTTCCCGGCAAGCAGGCTGTCCCAGTCCTTCCGGAACACGGAGACGGGAACATGGTTGTTGATTTTCAACATGGGGCCTATGGAGGAATGAATGCCCACCAGCTTGCCGGACAAGTCAAAGAGGGGGCCGCCGGAGTCCCCGCCGATCAGCGTGCATTCCGAAATAAGGAAACGCTGCTTTCCGTCCGTGCACAACCGTCCCATGCGGATGGGAGCACGGCGCTCCGGGTCAAATCCCTTGGAATGGCCCAGCGCCACCACAAAGTCACCTACATGCAGCCCGTCTGATTCCCCCAGCTCCACATGGGGATAGTTTCCGCCTCCGATGATTTGCACCATGGCGGCGTCCCGCGTAAAGTTGGCGCCCAGCACGCGGCCCTTGACCACGCGCCCGTCCGCAAAGACCACGCGCATGATTTCATCACCGCCCACCACGTGGGCCGCCGTTAAAATAAGGCCCTGCGGCGTGACGATCACCCCGCTACCCGTCTCCCCTCCGTCGGAAACCAGAGCCACCGTGGTAGCCGTGGCCCTGGAAGCCACCTCATGCACATGCTTCTGCAAATCCGCCATGGAAGAGACATTTCCCGCCAGGCTCATTCCCCCTAAAAACAGGGACATAAGCCCCCCAACGACCAAGTAATAAAAACTCGTCATCCTGAATGCTGATATCATGAAATTACCGATAATCGTATGATAGGACATATCCTACCAGATAAACGTTTAAACCGATACAAATTTGTCTAACAATTGCGACATGGGGCCCTATCTTTTGCTTAGACCATCCCGGTTGTTTATGATAAATTCCTCCCACGGATGGGTTTAAACGACAAATCACGGAAACGAAATGCCGGCTCCTGGCGGGAACGCATCCAGGACGATGAAGCGGCTTCCCGTCCCCCAACGGAACGCAGGAAGAGGTCTGCCCCCCGCCCGTCCTATCCCGGCCTGCCGCCAGAGGCCCCCGGTCCGGCCGTGATTCCCGGGCCCACCCGCAGAACCGGGAAATCCCGCGGCGGTTCTTCCCGGAATGATGCGCCGCCGCCCCGTCCGCGCCGCATTTCCCGGCCCGCACCGCCGGAGGAGTATGATGACTACGATGAACCCGGAGAGGCCCCCCGCTCCGCACGCCCGGGAAGGCCGCGCAAGCCGCGTTTTACGATTTTCGGAGCCCTGCTCTTCGTCCTGTTGATGCCGTTCCGCTTTATCGGCTCCCTGACGCGGAATATCCAGTGGTTCGTCAGATGGCCCCTGCGCATCCTGCTGGGGTGCTGCTTTGCGGGCATCGTGATAGGCTCCATCCTGGTATTCCTGTACGGCACCATTTCCAACCGCTATGACATTTCCGAGGTCAAGAGCAATATTCCGGAACGCACGGTGATTCTGGACCGCAAGAACCGCACCATCGGCACCCTGCACGGGGAAAACCGCAAGCGCGTCTCCCTCCAAGAGGTTCCCCCCATTTTCATTGACGCCCTGATCCTGCGTGAAGATAACCGCTTTTACGACCACGGCGGCGTGGACTGGATAGGCGTTGGCCGCGCCTTCGCGCAGGTGCTCAAGCACAAGCGGGCCACGCAGGGGGCGTCCACCCTCACCATGCAGCTTGCCAAAATCACGTACAACCACCAGGAGCGCAACCTGCACGCCAAGCTGACGGAAGTGGCGCTGGCAAAACGCATTGAAGCCACTTACACGAAAGACGAGATTCTGGAGACCTATATCAACCGCATTTTCTGGGGCCATACCTTCCTGGGGATTGCGGCTGCGGCGCGCGGGTATTACGACAAGGAGCCGCGGGACCTTTCCCTGTCGGAGTGCGCCACCCTGGCCGGCATTATTTACGGCCCGAACGATTTCTCCCCCATCAAGCATCCGGAGGAAGCCAAGAAGGTGCGGGACATCGTCCTGGGCCTGCTGGAAAAGGAGGGGAAGATCACCCGGGTGCAGTATGAGGCGGCTCTGGCGGAACCAATCGTTACCCGGATGCCCCAGTCCCGGTCAGAGGAGAATTACGCCATGGGCCTGGTGCGCCGGGAGCTGGACGCCATTCTGGAGGAAGAAGATATCCGCCTGGGCGGCCTGGTGGTCCACACCACGCTGGACCTTGACCTGCAGAACGCCACGCTGGACGCCATCAACAAGCACATGGAAGCGCTGGAAGCGCGCAAGGATTTCAGGAAGCACCTGGCTTCCCTGCAAGCCAGGCGGGAGAAGAAGGGAATCCTCAAGAACAAGCTGACCACCAAGGCGGAATATGAAGCGGCCCTGGCCGCCTGGAAGGCGCTCCCCCCGGAACGGAAGGAAGGGACGCAGCCTCCCATGCCCAATTACATCCAGTCCGCCGCCGTAGTCATGGACAACGCCACCGGGGCGCTTCTCGCCGTCGTCGGCGGCCGGGATGCGGAGGAATCCAAGCTGAACCGCGCCATCCAGTCACGCAGGCAGACCGGCTCCCTGTTCAAGCCGTTCATTTACGCCACCTTTTTCCAGCAGGGCAATTCCGCGGATACCCGCATTTCCGACGACCGCATCGGCTATGGGGAGATACGCGGAGCCGCCAACTGGTCCCCCCGCAACTCGGACGGCACGTACCGGGGCATGAAGCCGGCCTCCTTCGGCCTCATTCTTTCCCGCAACACCATGTCCGTACGCATCGGCAACCGGGCCGGATTGTCCAACGTCATCCAGTCCGCCCAGCTGGCGGGCTTCCACGGGAATATTTCCCGCACTCCGGCCCTTTACCTGGGCACGTGGGAAGCCTCTCCGCTGGACATCGCCAGCGCTTACAGCGTTTTTGCCAACGGCGGCGTACGCCCCACGCCGTATATCATTGACCACATTACGGATTCCAGGGGGCAGCCGCGCTTTGCCATCACCAGGAGCAAGCGCACCGTATACACCCAGCGGGCGGCCAATATCACTTCCTCCATCCTCCAGCAGGTCTGCAAACCCGGAGGCACGGCAGGCAGGATCACCACCCTGGGCTTCAAGCCCCCCTGCGGCGGCAAGACCGGGACCACGAACAATTACACGAACGCGTGGTTCGCCGGATATACTTCCAACCTCACGTGCAGCGTCTGGGTGGGCTTTGACTCCTCCACCAAGATTCTGGAAAAAGGGTACGGCGGCACATTGGCCCTGCCCGTCTGGGTGGACATCATGCTGGCGGCCCAGAAGGAGGGCTACCCCGCCAACGCCATCCGAACCAGCCCCGGTTCGGAAGGCCAGGCCGTGCTCGTCTGCCGGGAGTCCAACCAACTGGCCCATTCCGGCTGCCAGTATGCCAAAACGGCTTATTTTGAAACTTCCGCAGGCTACCATGCCCCCACCAAAATGTGTGAAAAGCACATCCCCATGGCGGAGCCGGATACGGAGGAGAATATTCCCTTTGCGGAGCCGCTTGACGGCAGTGATGATAATATCCCCCTGGCCGAGCCCGTGGAAGAGACGGACGGCATCCCCTACGCCACCCCCATCTGAACTACCTTTTCCCTATCATGAATTCCCCCCTGATCCCCTGGATTGCGGCCCTTCTGCTGCTGGCCGCCTGCGCGGTGCTGCTGGTTTTCCTGCTGCGCTACCGTGACCGCTCCGTCCGCCTGGAGGCGGAAGCCCGCTCCTGGCAGGAACGGGCGGAGGACAGAACCCAGATGCTCCACCGGGCGGAGGAGGTGCTCAAGGATTCCTTCGCGGGCATCAGCGCGGAGGTCCTGCGCAATTCGGAAAAACAATTCCTGAACCTGGCGGAAACCCGGCTTCAGAACCAGCGCCAGCAGGCCAACCATGAACTGGAATCCCGCAAGCAGGCCATTGAGTCCATGCTGAAGCCGGTGAGCGAGTCCCTGAAACTCGTCCAGTCCCGGCTGGGAGAGATGGAGAAGGAGCGCGTGGGCGCCTATACGGACCTGAGAACGCAGATCCGCTATATCCTTTCCGGGAACGAGGCCCTGAAGAATGAAACCGCCAGGCTTTCCCAGGCCCTCCACCACAACAGCGCGCGCGGCCAGTGGGGGGAACTCCAATTGCGCCGCGTGGTGGAACTGGCCGGAATGGTGGAGTACTGTGATTTCACCACGCAGGAAACCCGTTCCAGGGAAGAGGACCGGGTGCGCCCGGACATGGTAGTCCACCTGCCGGGAGGCCGTTCCATCATCATTGACGCGAAGGCGCCCATGACCTCCTACCTCAGCGCGGGACAGACGGACAGGCAGGAGGAGCGCCGCCAGTTGATGAGCCGCCATGCCGCAGACGTGAAAAGGCACCTCCAGCAGTTGAGCGCCAAGAATTACTTTGCCCAGTTTTCCCCGTGCCCGGAATTCGTGATCATGTTCCTTCCGGGGGAGGCCTTTTTCCAGGCGGCGCTGGAAGCGGACCCCTCCCTGATTGAGTTCGGCGCGGAGAACAAGGTTATCCTCTCCACTCCTTCCACCCTGATCGCCCTGTTGAAAACCGTCGCGTACGGGTGGAAGCAGGAACAACTGGCGGACAACGCCAAGAAAATCTCGGAGGCGGGAGCGGACCTGTTCAACACCTGCTCCATCCTCACGGGCCACTTTTCCTCCCTGGGCAAGAGCCTGAACCAAGCGGTGGCCCAGTATAACAAGACCGTCTCCTCCTTTGAGCACCGCTTCATTCCCCGGGCGCAGAGGCTGAAAAACCTGGGCGTCACGTCCACCAAGGATTTGCCCGGCAATCTGGAAGACATCACCTTACAGGCAAAATCCGCGGACATTTCTCCCCCTCTTTAAACCAACAAATATTTATTTCAGATTTTCATCGGTTTGACATAACCGATTGAGAAATAAAATTTTAGCAGAGTTTTTGAATTTCAGAGGTAACGAGTTAGTAACCGTGCGTATTCCAGCGATTTGCGGTGCTGTACTGTCAAATAACTCGGGGATAAAGACACGGAATTTCTTTGGCACTTCAAGCATGTATTTCCCTTTTTTTATCTGGTAAACACTCCTCCTATGGAAAGAGCAAATAAGGCAACACTTTTTAGAGATTTACTCTTTTTGTGAAGCAAAAAGGAAGAAATTTCTAAAAACCGCTTGCGGCTCGGTGTTGACGTTCCGCTCTTGGAATATACCTTTGTGTTCAGATAAATAAAGGATTGCCCTTTCATTAGCCCGACTAACGCCAAAACCACGTGGTACGGGCAGGTATTCGTCTATCAGTAATTTAATCACATTTTATCATAAATGAAATTTGGCAGTCGTTTTAGAATCATAGCAACGAAACACCAGCGTTTAGTGATATATGCAACTCCTTTTTTTCGCCTGATAGCACTATAAATTTGCTTTACAGCTTTATCAACATTTGCAACCCAAAACAGACCTTCACCTTTTGCCATATCTGTATTAACGAACCCTGGTCGTATATCCGTAACAAATATTTGCGATTTTACTTTTTTTGCTTTCTTTCTTAATGCTTCCGCATAATTTATTTGATATGCTTTCGTAGCATTATACGAAGGAGCTTGCCATTCTCCTCGAAGCCCTGCAACGGAACTGATAACAACTAAATGTCCATATTTTTGCTTCTCGAAGAAATTAAATGTCCAATCTGCAATACTTGTAAATCCTGTTACATTCACATCTATTGTTCTTTTTTCTATTTGAAAATCTAACGTTTTATTTATATCACCCGTTCCTGAACTGATAATAAGTAAATCCAATCCACCGAGTTCTTCAACCAATTTTTCTATAGCTTCTATCGCTCTTTCGGTATCTGCAACATCAAGTGTTTGGATATAATATTTTTCTGTATTTTCTGCTTTTAATTCATTAAGGAGTTCTGTACGCCTGCCTGTTATTCCAACCTCATAGTTATCATTTATTAGCGTTTTCGCCAATGCTTTTCCAATTCCTGAGGTTGCACCAATAATTATTGCTTTCTTCATTTACTGTATATTTTTACATTTTTCATATCTTGTATGGTGCTTCCATCCACTTGCCCATAATTCTTGTGTTGGCTCAATAATTATTCAAAATACACAATGCGCAGAAAGAATAAATATAGCACTCTACACTCGCAAAAATACGAAATCTCTGTCAAACAGCCCGCATTATATCTTAAATTATTTATTTTTATTGAGTTATGTATTTTATGCGATTATATTCCTCTTCCTTTCTTTGGCTGTGGTGGGATAGGTTTGATATGGAGTCTAACGGACTGTTTCACTCGTTGGTATTGCTCCCTGAACCAGCCGATGATATTCTGCGTGTCAATAGATAGACGGTACTTATCGGGGTTGTTCGGCTCGCGTTGCTCCTTTAAGATTTGCAGCTTGGCATCCTGCACGCCGAATGACCGATTATGTTCGGTCGAATGGAGTTTGCCCGTAACGGAGAGTGTTTCGCCTCTAAAAACTTCTTAATAGCCTCTACCGTCAATCCTACACCCTTGCATAACTGCGCCATACGCAGGTTCTCGCCGAGTGTCGGCAAGATAGCCAGCAGCAGATTGATGTCTTCCTGCGCCTTGTACGGCTCAAAGTCTTGTTTGAGCCTTTCCAACCGGGATTCCAGCGCGGATATTTCCTCTTCTTTCTGTTGGGTGTACTGGTGCATATCGAGGAACTTCTCCTTTCCCTGTCTTTATTATCTGATCGGGAACAACAAGCTGTCTTCCTCCCGCAACCGGGCGGACAGTTCCGCCGCGGAGGCGCACACCGGCACGTGAAAGGCGTCCAGCGCGGCGCGGGAACTGTAGCCCCACCCCACCAGTACCAGGCGCGTTCCGGCATTCACGGCAGTGTTGCCGTCGTGGGCGGAATCCCCCACCATACACACCTGCCCCGGTTCCATGCCCCAGGCATGGACGATGGACAGCAGGGAACCAGGCTCCGGCTTGCGCGGGAAACGGTCTGAAAAGCCCATCACCACCTGGAAAGGCACCTCCGGAAGGATATGGCGCACCAGCGGACCCGTGACCACATGCGGCTTGTTGGACAGGACGCCCAGGGGATGCCCCTCCGCGGCCAGTTCCAGCAGCATTTCACGGATGCCGGGGTACGGCGCCGTGCCGTCCTGCCAGGTATGGGGATATTCCTTCATGAACCCCTTGTGCACCGCTTCAAAGGCCTCTTCAGGCACCTCCCCGTGAAAGTATTCCCGCAGGGAAGCCAGGCAGAGCTCCCGCGCGCCCCGGCTCACCATTCCCCGGATGGCATCCACGGAATGCTCCGGATACCCCAGAGCCTTCAAGGCCAGGTTCAGCCCGCGGGCGATGCCGGGAATGGAGTCCACCAGCGTTCCGTCCAGGTCAAAGACAAAACCCGTTTTCATGGCCTCAATGGCAGAATCCGCGTTCGGAAGTTTCCACGAACTCAATGATTCTCTTCAGGCAGGGATTTTCCGCATAGTCCGAGTTCCGGAGTTCCTCCAGGGCCTCATGAACGGTCAGCTTCTTGTTGACGAAGAGTTTTTTGTAGCACATGCGCACGGCCCTCAGGTCTTCCTCGGAAAATCCGCGCCTCTGCATGCCGATGGAGTTGACGGAGCGCGTCACGGCCGGATGGCCTTCCACAATGGTGTACGGCAGTACGTCCTGGGCCACGCGGGCCATGGCTCCCACCATGGAGTGCTCCCCGATGCTGACGAACTGGTGCACGGCGCAGCAGCCCGCCAGGATGGCGTAATCCCCCACCGTGACATGGCCCGCAGCGGTGGCGAAGCCGGAGAAAATCACATGGTTGCCTATCTGGCAGTCGTGTCCGGCATGGCAGGAGACCAGGAACAGGTTGTTGCTGCCTATCCGCGTGGCGCCGCCTATGTCCGTAGCGCGGTTGATGGTGGCGTTTTCACGGAAGACGTTGTTGTCCCCCACTTCCAGGTAGGTCGGTTCCCCCTGGTATTTCAAATCCTGGCTTTTCAGGCCTATGACGGAAAACGGGAAGAACTCGTTGCCGCTGCCGAAGGAGGAAGGGCCGTCAATGACCACATGGCTGTGCAGCACGCAGCCGGGGCCCAGCTTTACATGTTCTCCGACAACGCAAAAGGGACCGATTTTAACATCATCCGCTATTTCCGCAGTAGGATGCACTACTGCCGTTGGGTGTATTTCTGGCATGGCTGGGGCAAGTATGAAACAAATTCAGGTGATTAAAAGGCTAAATCCCGCTCGGAATGCCTTTTTGTCACATTTGTCCGGAGGAGCTGACATACGCCTCCATCTCCGGAAGCCAGGGAATGAGCAGCACGTACATGATCTGAAGGCACAGGATGATCAGCACCAGCGTCATCACCACCTTGCGGAGGCTAAGGGAGTCATTCAGCACATCCGTGGTGCCCAGCTTCCGGTCCCACGGGGTAAAGCCGAAACGGCGCACCCACCACCAGGAGAAGAACAGGGCCAGCAGCATCAGGGAGGGGGCAAAGCAGCCCAGGCCCAGCACCATGACGAACAGGGAGCGCCTGAACGCCGTGGAGAAGGAGAGGCGGTTCCCGCGGTAGTCCCTGACGGAGACGCCCAGCATGGCTTTTCCCGGCGTGGTGCCCAGCGCCGCCACAAAGGCGGCTTCAATGAGCACGAGCGGCAGGCAGAGGTAAAGCAGGGCTTCATAGGAGCCGGGGAGAAAGTCCGGGCTGAAGCCCAGGCCCAGTACCCTGAGCACGGCCAGGTACAGCGTCATGTGCATCATCACATCCGCCATTCTTCCCAGAAAACGCACGTACGGGTACGGAACCACCAGCACCACGTCCTCCTCCGGGGCCTTTTCCGCTTCTTCCTCCGGCAAGGATTCCCCGTCCGCGGGTTCCGCCACGGAGATTTCCGCAGCAGCATCCTCCGGAGCTTCTTCCCCGGCCTTCCGCCGTTCCTCTTCTTCCTCCCGGACGGCAAACATTTCCTTTAGCACCGGGAGGTCATGGATGCGCACCCATTCCGCGCATCCGGCATGCCATGCCCGGGCGTTTTCCGGTATGAGGCCCGCCTCCAGCATGGAGATGACTTCCACCTCCGGCAGAGGCCCCTTCTTTTCATGATCCTGAATCCAGTAAATATCCATGAGGCGGTTCCTGTTACATGCTGCGCAGGGAGCGGGCCGGGTCCTGGCGCGCCGTGATGAGGGCCGGAATGATGGAGGCCACCACAACCATGACAAAGGCCTTCACGCCCTGCCACGCCAGCTCCGTCCAGTCAATCACCACCGGAATATTCGCCGTGCCGTGGAACGCCACGGGGAACGGATCAAAGCCTATTCCCGCCAAGAAGCCCTGGATCTGCATGCGGTATTCCAGCACCAGCAGCCCCAGCCCCACGCCCAGGAGCGCCCCTATAAAGCCGATGATGACCCCCTGCCACAGGAAAACGCGCACCACCTGGAACGGCGTAGCCCCCAGGGCCTTCATCACGGCGATTTCCCTCTTCCGCTGGATGGAGACGGTGAACATCACCGCCATGATGCAGAAGGCGGAGATCAGGGAGATGAAGGAAAGCACGAAGCTCATCATCATGCGCTCCTTTTGCATGAGTTCAAACCATGCGTTAAAACGGTCATGCCAGGTTTCCAGCGTCCACGCGGAGGACGGCTTTTCCTTTTCCAGGGCCTGCATCACGGGAGCCAGCATGGTTTCCACATGGTAGGGATCATCCACGCGCAGGGCCACGGCCTGCACCACGTCATCCTCATAACCCAGCAGTTCCTGGCCGATGACCAGCGGAATGAACAGGTCCGGGCTGGGCGTATGCTGGGAGGCCCGGTAAATGCCGATCACCTCCAGGTCCTTCGGCATGACCAGTTCCCTGATTTTGCGGAAGCACTCCATGTCCGCCTCATTCCGCTGTCCGGCCTTGAAGCCGCCCAGAATGGTTTCCCATTCCTTGCGGGTGCCTTCCGGGAAGGCCACGGTGCCGTTGTCCAGGGCTTCCCCGTCATTCAGCACGGCCAGCAAATCCATCAGGCCGGAGCGCTCCGCGTCCCTGCGGGGAACGGAGAGCAGGCCGTTGAGCAGGTTGAACACGTTGTCCACGGAGGCCTTCTTAGCCGCTTCGCGCCCCTGCTCCGTTTTCAGGGACTTGCCCCATTCCTTCAAATCGTTGAGTTCCCGGGCGTTTTTCTCCGCCAGTACGGGCAGTTCCGTCTGCTGGTAGGCGTGGGAAATTTCCTGGAAATTGCGGGTGGTGTACACCCGGATCACATCTCCCACGTTCAGCCCCATGTTTTCCGCCACAATGGAAGAGACCACGGCCTTTTCCCCCATGTCCAGGTCCGCATTGCCCGCCACCACCAGGTGCTTTAAATCGTCCAGCTGGGCAGCGTTTTCCGTATCAATGGCCCGGAAAAAACACGGCCTCTGCCGTCCCTGCACGTCCACCAGCGCATAGTCTTCTATCAGGGCATAGGTGGACTGGACGCCGGGAACGTGTTTAAGCTTCCCGCTCAGCTCCATCCAGTCCGGAATCACCTCCCTCACGCCGAAGTCATTCCTGTAACACACCTGGACGTGCGGGGAATGCGCAAACAAGTTCCCCTGGATTTCCTTCTGGAGGCCGCCCATCACGGACAGCACGACAATGAGCACCATCACCCCAAGCGACACGCCCAGCAGGCAGATCAGGGTGATGATGGAAAAGAAAGTCCGCAGCGGGTTCAGATACCGCAGCGCCAGGCTCAGGCTGATGTACCGGCTCAATAGGTTCTTCATGAATAACGCGGCACACCTTGCCTGAACGCCGTCCCCTTTCCAAGCTTAAAACATGTTCCGTGCAGGGCCGCCCGCTACTTGGCGGCGGCGGGCTGCCATTCCGTGCACAGCCACCGGGCCATGGAGGCGATCACCTTCTCGCAGGCGGGGGCGGAGTCCTTCGAATCCATGACGAATACGGAGACCGCCATTTTCCGGCCATTGGGAAGAACGATGATGCCCACGTCATTAACGGCGGTAATCACGCCCTCCGGGGACGTAAAGCCCGATCCGGTCTTGTGCGCCACCACGTAATCCTGCGGCAGCTTTCCTTTCAGGCGCGTGGCTCCCGTAGCGCAGCCGGCCATCATGTCCCAGAGGAAGCGCTGCGTGTCCTTGTCCAGGATTTTCCCCTCGTCAAACGCGCGCAGCAGGGCATTCATGGCTGAAGGACGGCTTGAGTTGACATACTGCAAGTCGTGGTTCCGCAGCATCTCGTTTTCCGTAAACCGGACGTTGATGCCGCTGATGCCCCATTCCTTCAAATCCTTCTGTACGGCTTCCGTACCGCCGATGAGGGCGAACAGGAAGTCGCAGGCGTTGTTGTCGCTCTCCTGAACGGTCACGCGCAGCAGTTCCTTTAAAGAAAAATCACCGCCCTGCGGAAAGCGCTCCCGCAGCGGGCTCCAGGTGTCTTTCACCAGTTGTTCCGGGCGTATACGGATGATCTGCTCCAGATTCAGTTTCCCTTCATCCACCCGCTTCAACACGGACAGGGCAAGGATGAATTTGAAGACGCTCTGCATGGGATAGGCCGCTTCATCCCCTATGGATACGGTTTCCCCCGTGTCCAGCATCACCGCAGCCATGCCCACGCGGGCTTTCAGGGAATGCGCCAGCTTCTGCACGGCAGCGGAATCAGCCGCGGGAGCGGCGCCCAGCACGGGGAGAACCCCCAGGGAAATGGCGCAGGAACATGCCACGCAGCCGCGGAAAAAAGAACCGGAAAAAGTCATGGCCGCCATTGCATACCGAACCCGCAACAACCGCAACAGCAATCCAAGAACCGGCCCCCTTTTTTTCCGTCATCCGCAAGCCGGGCAGGAGCCTTGCCTCCGGGCGCCCTTCCTGATAAGAAAGAAGGCATGTCCCCCGTCCTTTCGGAAACCCTCGTCTGGTGCGTCACCCTGCTTCTGTTCGGCATGGGCCTGATAGGCACGCTCATTCCCATGCTTCCCGGCATCATCATCATTGCGGCAGGCTGCATCTGGCAGGGCGTGATGGGCACCGGGCGCCTGGAGTGGTGGGGCTGGACCGTGCTGGCGCTGCTGGTGGCAGGCGGCCTGGTCATTGACAAGCTTTCCGGCGGCATGGGGGCCAAAAAATTCGGCAGCACCGCCGCAGGCATCTGGGGGGCCATCATCGGCGCCGTGGTGGGCGCCGTCCTGTTCACCCCCATCGTGGGGCTTCTGTTCATGCCGTTCCTGGGAGCGCTGCTGGCGGAACTCGTCTTTGCCAGAAAGGACATCCTGGCCGCGTTCAAGGCCGGTTCCGGAGCGGCGCTGGGGATGCTCACCGGGCTTCTGCTGGAATTCACCTGCGGCCTGCTCATCATCGCCTGGTTCTGCTCCTGCTACTTCCTTTTTTAACGTCGTCCATGAGCCCCCGGCCGGACCGGATTCAGAAGAGCGCAGCAAAGAACGAGCCCCTGTCATCGTGAGGAAATAATAAAAAATGCAAATATTTATACCTCTCTTGGCTATAAGCTTTTTTATCATCACATTCCATGAACGCAATGAGGATTTGCCGGCTAACCTGGAGAAACGTTCCAAGTACATTTCTGAGAAGGAAACAACGCTAAGCAGACATCCGGAGCTCCACGGTTTTCCCATGTCCTCCCAAATTTGGATTGATAAGGAACTAACATCTCTGGAAGAACATAACATCCATTCAAGCCGACTCGGATATTCCATACGGAGCAAGCATCCCGAAGTCCAGGAGAAAGTGAGAGGAGTTTTTGCTCATTCCACTATCCGCATCATGCCCCCAGGAAGAGGTATTCCTTTAAAAACAAATCCACAAGGAGATCAACATTCCAAAGAACAGATCAGCCGTATTCTCAAAAGAATCAATTCCGTCTACCAGTCTTTGAATTATCCCGTAATTTATCCGGATGATATAGAAGCGTGGTGGGAAATCACCGACTGGAAAGAAAAAGAGGGACTGGCGTATGACCGATACCGGATTAGTTCCTTAATTTTAAAGAACGGATATACTTTGTTCATTTTTGACCGCCGGCCTGTATTGTCTGCACAAGAAGTCCGTTATTTGTGAGCTCGCCTCCGGGAAAAAACAACCATGAAAGTTAGGGGCGCCAGACTGCCCGACAAAGATGAAGAAAGAAAATACAACGTGGTAAAAATCCTCAATAACAGTCTCCGGCCGTGTCCCATGGCGCCTTCCGGAAGAAAAAACAGACGCTTTTTCTTCTGCTGAAAAAAAGACCATTTCCCTAACGTATTCCCTCAAAGACCACTCTACATACTTGTCCGGGCGAGCTGTCTCAGACTTTCACTTTCCCCATTTTCCGGCTTATGGATGCACCTATTCCGATACCCGTCGCCATGATGGCAGGCTTTATCATTCTTGGAGTCATTCTTTCCATGGGAAAATGTTCCTTCCTTATTGCCGGGTATAACACCATGAGCAAGGAACGGAAAAAACAGTACGATGAACGCGCGCTATGCCGGTTCATGGGAAAGATCATGTACTGCCTCGCCTTCAGCATGCTGATTTGGCTCGCCAGCATTATTCTCCAGAACGCCGTGCTTCTGTCCGTCTCCCTGTTTTTCCTGGTAGGAAGCCTGGCGTTTGCCGTCATTTACGCCAATACAGCCTCCCGGTTCAGGAAATAACCACTCATATAACCATGAAATCTCTCTCTTTCTTCTGCCTTCTTCTTCTGGGCGCGGCTCCGCTTCAGGCATCTCCCGCCCCCATGCAGGTCACCTCCACCGAACCCGCCCGGAAATGGACGGAGGGATACGGCACGGGCAACGGCAGGCTGGGCATCCTCTCTTTTGGCGTTTTTCCTAAGGAAACCGTCGTCCTCAATGAAGGAAGCATCTTCGCGAAGAAGAATTTCCAGATGAAGGAAGGCGCCGCCCAGGCGCTGGACAAGGCGCGCCAGCTTTGCCGGGAGGGAAAATACCGGAGCGCGGACCAGGTGTTCCGGAAGGATATTCTGCCCTCCGGAAGCATCGCGGGAGATTACCAGCAGGGCGGCCTGCTTCAGGCGGAGTTCCAGGGGCTGCCCTCCCCCGCCTCTTTCCGGCGCACGCTGGACATGCAGAGGGGAAAGGCCTCCACCCGCGTTCAATTCGGCACGGGAGAACTGGTCACGGAGATTCTGGCGGCTCCGTCCGCGGACTGCGCCGCCTACCACATTACCTGCACCATTCCGTCCGGGTGCCGCATTTCCCTGAATTTGCAGCATCCGGACCCGTCAGCCCGCATTACCGCGCAGCCGGACGGCTGGGTGCTGGCGGGACAGGGGAGCAATGGCGGAACCCGGTTTGAAAACCGGGTGGTCATTCTGGCGCCCGGCGCCGCCATCTCCCCCCGGGGGAAGGAGATTATCCTGGATTCCGCCCGGGAGGTGCTGGTGCTTTCCTCCACCTCCACGGATTACAACCTCCGGAAGCCGGAGGCCCCGCTGACGGGAAGCCTGTCAGACAGGAACAGCCGTCTCCTGAAGAAGGCGGAAAAAATGGGGTGGAAAAAACTTGCCCGGGAGACGGAAGATTATTTTTCCCGCCTGATGCTGCGCTGCCAGGTGGACCTGGGGGATTCCCCGCCGGAGGTTTCCGCCATGACCACCCCCCAAAGGCTGGAACGCGTCAAACAGGGTGGGAAGGATCCTGACCTGCTGGAACAGCTTTTCCAGTTCGGCCGCTTCTGCACGATTGTCCATACCAGGCCGGGCCAGCTCCCCTGCGGCTTGCAGGGACTGTGGAATCCGGAACTGCGGGCGGCGTGGATGGGCTGTTATTTCCTGAACATCAACAGCCAGATGAACCAGTGGCCGTCCCACGCCACCGGGCTGGGGGAATTCCAGCAGCCTTATCTTGATTTTGTCCGGAGCCTGCTTCCGTACGGGGAGGAATTCGCACGCTTCATCCGCCGGGACGGCTTCTGCTTCGGCCATTATACGGACTGCTGGAAGCATACCTATTTTTCAGGCAACAATCCGGAATGGGCCGCCAGCCTCATGAACGGAGCGTGGGCCTGCGCCCACCTGGTGGACAGCTACCGCTTCACCGGAGACAGGGAAGATCTGAAGAAGTCCCTGCCCATTCTGGAATCCAGCGCGCGCTTCATCATGTCCTGGTTTGAGGACGACGGCCAGGGCCGCTGCCTTTCCGGCCCGGGCGTCTCCCCTGAAACCGGGTTTTACGCGCCGGACGGCACGGGACCCAACGTGCTTTCCTACGTTTCCAACGGTAATTCCCACGACCAGCTTCTGGGGCGCGAGGCGCTCCGCAACTACATTTACGCCTGCCGTGAGCTGAATGTCCGGACTCCCACCCTGGTTAACGCGCTGAACTTTCTCCCGAAGATTCCCCAGCCCGCCATTGGCCCTGACGGCCGCGTGCAGGAATGGCAGCAGCCCTTTGAGGAAATGCAGAAGGGCCACCGCCACATCAGCCACCTTTACGGCCTGTTTCCCGGCACGGAATGGAACGTGCTCACCATGCCGGAATACGCGGAGGCCGTACGCAAGTCAGCGGATTTCCGGCGCAAATACGCGGACATGGGGAACAACGGCATCCGCACCGGGTGGAGCACCGCCTGGCTCATCAACCTTTACGCATCTCTGGGGGACGGAAACTCCGCGGAGGACCGCATGTACACGATGCTGAAACATTACATCAATTCCAACCTGTTTGACTTTCATCCCCCGTTCCAGATTGACGGCAACTTCGGCTTTACCTCCGGCGTGGCCCAATGCCTGGTGCAGAGCCAAATCATGCAGGACGGTTTTCAGGTCATCCTGCTGGCCCCGGCCCTGGCGGACGGCTGGAAGAAGGGTTCCGCCACGGGCCTGCGCACCCGGGGCGGGCTGAAGGTGGACCTGCGCTGGGAAAACGGCCGGGTCCAGGCCACCGCCACAGCCAGCCGCCCCGGCAAATTCCGTTTCATGCACCGGGACCGCAGGAAAGACCTGGTGATGAAAAAGGGCCAGACGGAGAGGATTGATTTTCCTCCTCCCACCGCCAATACACTCTAAAACCGGCCTTCCCCAACTTCCCCTCATGAAACTCTCCTCCCCTGTGATCAAATGCGGGCTGGCCACCGCCGCGGCCTGCCTCGCCCTGGGTTCCTGTTCCAAGCTCTTTTCACCCTGCGGAAGCGGGGAAGTTCCGGAGACGGACCAGACGGAAACATTCCTGAAAGCGCACGTGACCCATCTGGCGGACGCCATCGGAGAACGGAATGCCTACAAGCCCGGCACCATGGAGCGTTCCGCCCGCTACATTGAACAAACCCTGGAGGGCATGGGCTACACCGTCACGCGCCAGGCCGTGGACATCCCGGTTTCTCCGGACTTCCGCGCCGTGAAGGACAGGACGGTGTACAACCTCGTCGCCACCAAAAAGGGAACCTCCCCTCGGCCCAAAACGCTTATCATAGGCGCGCATTACGATACCAAGGTGGGCATGGACAACTGGCATGACCACGGCCCCGCCAGACCGGCCCGCACCGGAACGCCGGGAGCCAATGACAACGCTTCCGGCGTAGCCGCCCTGCTGGAAACGGCGCGCGCCCTGGCTGCAGTTCCCACCCTGCACGACGTGTGCCTGGTGGCTTATGCCAATGAGGAACCTCCCTTTTACCAGACTCCCTCCATGGGCAGCGTGGTGCACGCCAAATCCGCAGCCCTCCATCCGGGGAAGGAACGCATCATCGGCATGATTGCGCTGGAAACACTGGGCTGTTACTCCCCACGGGTGAACAAGAAGCGTAAATCCGCCATGGCCGCCGGGCTGGCCGGGCTCCCGGACCGGTGCGACTACGTGGCCTTCATGTCCACCAACACGGGCCGCAAGCTGGCCCGCTCCTGTGCGGAGGAGTTCTCCCGGCTGAACCGCTTTCCGGTGCGCTCCGCCGTCTTTCCCTATTATACCAAAGGCGTTTCCTGGTCAGATGACTGGGCTTACATGAAGGAGGACATCCCCTCCTTCGCCGCCACGGACACCGCCTTCCTGCGCTGCGATGATTACCATGAAACCAGCGATACGGCTGAAAAGCTGGATTACCCCCAGTTTGCGGAGGTAGTGCAGGGTCTTTCCAAACTGGTCATCTCACTCGCCAATAAGCCATGAACATGAAGCTTGCCTTTTTTCTTCCCGCCCTTTTACTGGCATTCGCTCACGCCCCCGCCGGAGGGGCCCCGTTTGATCCGTCCGCGCTGGCGGCCCTCCAGCCGCCCGCGGAACACGGAGCCTTTCATTCCGGATGGATTTCCCTGGGCCTTAAAGCGGCGGACCTGAAGGAAAAACAGGTGTCTCCCGGACACATTACGGACGTGGGGGAGGCGCAAATACAGCTTTATTTCCCCGCCGGATGGGGGCCGCAGGACAAGCGCGCGGCCCTGTGCATCTTTCCGGGCGGGGGCTACGCCCTTCAGGCCATTGAAAAGGAAGGCGTCCGCATTGCCCGCTGGGCGGCGGAGCACGGCATGGTGGGCGTCGTCGTGAAATACCGCGTTTCCGGGGAAAACAATGCCATCGGCATGTTTCCGGGCCCTCTGCTGGACGCCCGCCAGGCCCTGCGCGTAACGCGCCGGCATGCCTCCGCGCTGGGGGTTGACCCGCGCCGCATCGGCGTCATTGGGTTTTCCGCAGGGGGCCATCTGGCAGCCATGGCCGCCACGCTCTGGAACCGCACCCTGCCGGAAGAAGAGGATAATCCGCTGAAAAGCGTTTCCGCGCGGCCCGATTTTGCCATGCTTATCTATCCCGTCATCACCATGGCCCCCGGGACCACCCACGGAGGCACCCGCAGCAAAATCCTGGGGCCCGACCCGACTCCGGCCCTGGCGGAGCTGTGCTCCGCGGAACGGCAGGTGACGGCGCAGACGCCCCCCGTGTTCCTCGTCCACGCGCTTGACGACGGCGTAGCCAGCGCCAACAGCAGGCTGATGGAACAGGCCTGCCGGAAAAAAGGCGTTCCCGTGACCCTGCGCCTTTATTCCAAGGGAGGGCACGGCTACGGCATGGAGAAGCGCGGCAATCCGACCGACCAGTGGCCAAAAGACGCTGAAAAATGGCTGGGGGAACAAGAAAACAACGCATTCGAAACACGTTAATAATAAATTAATTATACTACAACTTATATCCTGTTAAACAATTCTTTCATTCTTCGAACCTATATTCCGCCATCTACACGTAATGAGGGAAGTTTGATCAAATTCCTCATCCAATAGTTCCTTATCCACATACGAAGAGTACAAATTCATTGCCCAGCTTGCTTCTCTTGTAGGTAAGGACGGGTAAACCGTGTAGAATTACAATGAGGGATTATGAACACTCCAAAACCCCTTTAAAAAATCAATATTTACTCAAATCAAACAACGCCAATAAGGAAATTCATCCAAGGAAGACATCATTTTAACATTGGAACTTCCATACAAAGAATAATGATAAACGCTAGAAAGCTTACGATAAGTGTTGTCCAAAATATACACCTCTTTATCAAGTAAATATCCTCCGATAGCTACATGAAGCCGATCGGTTAAAATAATATCTGCATTGTTCAAACAGGTCAAAAACAAATAACTCCAAGCCGATGATACTCGTGCATCACACCAATCATCACAATGCATAACAGACAAATCCACTATCCGGTATTGACGACGAACAGGATGGTCATTTCCTAAACAACTTTCCCGATCATTTCGTAAGATTAATAGTACTTTCCGTCCATCCTGCAACTCATACATAGACTTTCGTGTCCATTCCTTCATCAAAGAAAACATATTCGTACTCAGAACACTCTCATCCCATGTTTCTTCACTAAGAAAGGTGAAGGCATTCAATTTCAAAGTCATATCATCGGCCAGTAAAAACTGAGCTTTTTTATTCATGTGAAAGCAATAGTTAAAACTGGTTTTATCTCGGCAAAAAACAGTAAAACGTTCATCAAAAATCTCAAGTAACGAGTCACAATTATAAAAACTGCTGGGAAGAATAATAACACGGTTCATTCGTAGAGAAGAAAAAAGCTGCACAAGATAGGGAATACATCCCCAATCCTGTATGCAAGCCCCCCCTCCACCGTAGACAAAGTTATATGGAAGAATATTTGAACTTACAGAGCAAACTGATAAAAAAGGTAAATTATATTTCAAAAAAAATTTCCTTGTTGCCACATCAATTAATGCATCTCCGACATTACCAAAATTAGGTTGATAGACAAATTTTCCTAGTTGTCTAACAATGGAAACAATAGAATTCATAAAAATAGCGCCATCTAAGGTATTCGAATGCTGAATTGCATTAAATGTAAATCCTTTTTATTTCAAAATAAACTAAAATCCATATTATTGGTGAATATTCTTCATACACCCCAACATTCTGAATGTATAGAGTAGAGAAAATGAAAAATTTCCGATAAATCATTATTTTTTCTTGACTTTTATATTCACATTTCGTTATCGTATCAAACAGTAGAAAAAAAGCTCTACCCATATTCATTTATAACGTAAAACATCAATATATTATGCGTGAATTAACAAAATTCCATTCTGGTATCAATTCTTCAAATTCCAGGACATTCAATCCGAATCCAAGTGGCTCTGGGTTGGGGACTGTTACCATTAAAGTAACCTCAACAAAATATGAATCAGAAGGAGCAGAATTCAAATATTTAGCCAAATGCTATCCTATAAAGACAGGATTCGCATACGAAGTCCCTATCTACAAAGTGGTGCTAACTAGCACAAAATTTCCCGGTGTTGATTCTATATTTTATGCATTGAGATTCATGCCCTCCAAAACCACAGCAAATGAAAATGTATTTATGTCAGGTCTCGCAGACGCACAAAATTATGTACTGACTACTTACGACCCAAATTATAATCCTCATAGTATGCAAAATCTTGAAAATGGAGCATTTTTGATTTATGGTAATTTTCTTGTACATGCAGGGCCATCACAATTCACTCATTATGCAATGGGAGGGCTTGGATGTATCGAAGTATTTGATTTTGCATCTTTTGTGTTAACTATCATCAATTTATGCGGAGCTCAGGCTGGAGGGACAACAGATGAAGTACTAACTCGTTTAGCAGAAGATGGATATATCAAACTCAGCATTGAAGCAGCAGTCAAACCCCCCGTTACGCCTGTTGCTCCTCCTCCTGGGTACCCTGCTGGTACATTTTAATCAATATTTTAAATAGAAGTTTTAAAATCATGAATATTATAACAATACTTTTTGCAACAAGTATTGGATCATTTTGGACTAATACTTTTAACCATTCAATTACAAACACCAAAATTAATTGTATCAATTCACCCCAAGTAGTATCACAATTAATTTTAGAAAACATTGGAACACTTCAGGAATTTGGTTTAAAACAATTTGATTATTTTAAAAAATCAAAAAAAATACTTATCGAAAGAAACGCTCATATTATCTGTTTTCGCATTTCCTATCATCCTCCAGAAAAATCAAAGTATAATTCAAAATATACTGTAATAATCGCTAAACTAAATAATATAGATGCACAAAAAATTCAGGAGAAACTTCAAGAGAACGATTGGACGAACGCAGACGCAGGAAAAGGACCACCTATAATCATGAAAGGAAGCATACATAACAATCAATTGATTATCATAACGGGACATCCTTCTGACAAAGAAGAGATTGAAAAAATCTCAAAACTTATACCGTATTATTTTAGAATATACTAATATTTTTTGTTTCTATTATTCTCGGAGACTTCCGAACATCACCGACATAACGCAGTGTATTATAACCCTCTTGAGTATTACTTTCACACATTAGGGAACCAGCTAACATACAAATGCAACGTTTATTTGTTTTTGGATTTCCAGAACTTTACGGAGGTGCCGGAACTGAGTTATATCATCAGATCCTGATCTGGCAATTCATGGGAATGGAGGTTCACTTAATCCCTCCATGGAGAGTAGAAAGAAATCCACTTTATCCAGAAATGCTTTCCCGTGGAGTGCATATACATCCGGTTAATGACTATTCTTCCTTAACAGAAGAAGATCCTATTTTTAGCTTCTGCAATGGGGAATTTTTAGAACTGCTTCCTCAGATACGCACTTACACTAAGAAAACTGTTTTTGTAAATTGTATGAGTTGGCTTTTCCCCCAAGAAAAAGAGGCTATGAGAAAAGGTGAGATTGCCATGTTTCTTTATCAAAACGAAAGAGTTATGCAGGAAAACAAAATCAAGTTAAAAGCTTTTAACAAGAATCCTAAAATACAATTTAAAAAATTCATTCCATATTTTCATCGTGAAGATTTTCCCTTTATCGAAAAACGTAGGAACGAATATTTTGGATGTGGGCGGATTTCTCGACAGGAAGCCGATAAATTTGCTAAAGATACTCTCTTCATTTATGAGTCTTTTGTATCCCCAATTCCCAAATGGGGACTCTTTCTCGGATTCGGAAAAAGAAGCGAAGAAAAAACAGGTCCTCCCCCACCGTGGATACGGACAGCTCTTAATCAAGAAGAAGTATCACAGCAGGAATTTTATCAGCATTGTGAGATTATCTTACAACCAAGCAATACAGTTGAAAATTGGCCGCGTATAGGTTTTGAAGCCATGTCCAGTGGGAGCGTATTGATCGTAGATAACGCAGGAGGATGGCAACAAATGATTGAACATGGTAAAACAGGATGGTTATGTAACAATGAAAGAGATTTTATCTATTATGCAAGCAAAATGGCTTATGAACCTAACCAAAGATACGATATGGCGGCAGCCGCACGAGAACGAGGTCTTTTGCTCAGTAATAAAGAATCTTCCTTGGAAAGCTGGAAAGAAATTTTTACTGTCCTCAATAATATGGACATTTAGATGAAATGAAGAATGTAAAATTCATTCGTGAACCATGTTCTCGCATCTTAATCGGTATTTGTTCCTGTCTACACGCCAATGAACGTCAACAGGCTGTACGAGAAACCTGGATGAAGAATTTACCTTGGAATATACAATGCAAAATATTCGTAGGAGGGAAATATCTATATTCCTTTGAAAAAGAGCATGTTGTTTATCTTCCAGTTTGCGATAATTACGAACACTTGCCGAAAAAAATCCTGACATTTTTTAAATATGCACTGCTGAATTATGATTTTGAGTGGTTTTTCAAATGTGATGATGATACGTATGTAAAAACGGAACGGCTTCATTCCTTGCTTCAACCAGGAGCGGATCTTATAGGAAACACATCTTTGCAGACTCAAGGATATCCCAGTGGAGGAGCTGGATATTTCCTTTCACGTTCCATAATAGAGAAAATAGTCAGCTTTGACAATATTCCTTCTAAAGGATTCGAAGATGTAATCTATGGCAAACTTTGCCAACATTTTGGAGGAATTATTTACTCTAGCGAAAGATTGTGCATGACTTGCGTTCCATATCCAATGCCAGACAATAATCTAGCCAGCGCTCACTGGTGTAGTCCCGATAATCTTCGCGCCATCCACTTATTCAATCACTCTGATCCGTTGATTACATATACAGCAGAACATTTAAACTGGAGCCAACCAGATATCATACAATTATATCCTCGAAACTTCTTCCGGAGAGTCAGCACAGGATGCGCTGGAATTTATCATTTTTTTGCTGATTCGTTAAAATTAGATTGGTTTTCATGGTCTTCTGATATTTTAAATAAACAAGGTAAACAATATAGAAATGATTATCTGACATTAAAAACACATGAAGCAGACTAGTTGCATGAAATGTATTCTACTGCAATCTCCAGGAGAAGTCCTGGAGGGTATTGAAGAAATGCTGGAATTGGGCTATGACGTCATACCCTATTCTACAAGTCAAGCTGTGCATGAATTAAAAGATACAAATTATGAATATAACGATTTCTTTGAATTTTTAGGATTTGATCCCCAAGCTTGCAATAAACCATGCATACGATCATTAAGAATATCTTTCGTTAAGATGCTTTTGGATCCAAAATTCAAAAATGACGACCTAATCATTTTTGGAGAAAGTGATGCAACTCCTGTTGTTTCGGCACATTTACTAAAAACTACTTTAGAAAAATATATTGCGGAATATCCAGATACCGATATTTTTAGACTCTTTTATTCTCATAAAACAACACCATCGACGCCATTTAAAGAAATAAATTTTATTCCATTCCAAACAAAACAATGGAGTAGAAATTCTCCTTACGTATGGGGCACTCACGCAATGGTTATTCCTTCAAAAAGTCGCAAAAAAATTGCAAATATATTCCTGACTTATACATTACCAACCGACACTGCCTTAGAATTTGCTCATTCACGGGGAAAAATAAAAATTATGATTAGTAGTTTTGATTGTTTTTATCAAAAACCAAGAAAAAACCTACATTACTCTGAAAATTCATATAGCTTTCGAAAACGAAAAATTGCTTTATGCCTCTCCTCCTACAAGAGAATCGGAGATTTGTTGCGTCAGATACATTCCTTCATGCATCAATCCTATACTTCTTTTCACTTATTTGTTGCCGTCAAGGGAATTAGTGAATACTTTTTTAAAAAAATACTTATACCTGAGTGTAAAACCTATCAGCAAGAAGGGAGGCTTACTCTACGTCTATATCCAAATAAGAATCAATTATCTAATTTCATTGATACAGTCAGAAATATCGATATTTCTTCATACGATTTATTTGCAAAAATAGATGATGATGATTTTTATGGCCCGTCTTATCTTGAAACAATAAATAACTTTCATACTATCATCCCACAAAATTGTGGAAGTTATTATTGTGGGCGCGCTTTAACGTGCCACTCATATAAAGGATTTCCATGCCTTGAAGAAGAAGAACTTGAAATGTTTGGAAGTTCTCTTGTCTTAACTAAAGAATGCATGGACATAATTATAAAATGCGAACTAAATCCTGATTTGATACAAGAAATTATAGATTTACCGGAAAATATTCATGATTTCGGATTTCGAGAAGACTCATTGTTTCATAGTATTATGATGAAGAAAGGAAGTTATAATATCTATGATTTTGTAAAGAGACAAGATATTTCTCTTTATTTAATTATCCAAAAGGGAAATAATTCCGTTACACGAGGAGGATTTCTCGAACGCTGTTTTCGAGAGCAGAATACCAATATTCATACAATAGAAGATTTGGAAGAACATATTGTTGAAATAGAATGCTCCGAATCTCATTACGTTATACGGATTTTCCAATCTCATGCATATCGACTTCATATACCTAATGAGGAGGCAGATGTTATTCTTTTCAACGATAAAAAACTCATCATTGACTGGGGAGAAAAGGGAAAAGAAGAATTTGAAAAAAATGCCATAGGCGTTTATGTTAAGACATCAATTAATATGCAATAAATATATTCTCAGAATATTTTTTATTATATTTAATTAAATATGGAGAAAGATTTAAAAATAGCCGCCTGCTTAAGTTCATATAAACGTCCAAGTGACTTAATACGGCAAATTTTTACAATACTCCATCAATCCTACAGTGATGTACATTTATTTGTTGCAATTAAAGGATTAACAGAATATTGCGTAAAAACTCTGATTGAGCCTCATTTCAAGCAATTCATCAATCAAAAAAAATTAACATTAGGAATATTTCCTAATAAGAACCAATTATCCAATTTTCTAGATACGATAAGAACTATAAAAAAAACGGATTATGATTTATTTTTAAAGATTGATGATGATGATTTCTATAGCCATGATTATATAAAAACCATTAATCAATTTCATCAACACCTTCCCAAAAACTTTTCAAGTTATTGTCTAGCAGGTGAAGGTACTGTTCTTTTTTCCCGCCAGAATTTTCCCTGTCTGATGGAATGCTCTAACGCATCTTTCGGCGCGGCTTTCTCGATGAGTCCGGCAGTGATTGAACAATTGTTTCGTTGCGAATCCGATCCCTCTTACATGAGCACCATGATAAAACGCTGCACAATAGAGAGGGGCTGCTCAGAAATAGGATTTGGAGAAGATCATCTCATGTTTCTTATCATGCAGGACATTGGATGTCGGAATATCTATAAATTTTTAAAAGAAAACAATATAAGAAATCATATTATATGCCAAAAATCGAACATCTCTGTAACACGAGGGCAATTTCTTGAACAGCATTTTAGAAGTAAGAATCATTCTGTCTGTACCGATATAGACAAAAATGAATATCTCTTGGAAATTCATCATCCTTACTGGGATGACACAATGAGGATTTTTTCAGGGAAAGCTTATTTACTTGGAAATGGACAAGAAGGAGATATTTTACACTTCACTGAAAATGCAATTCAAATAAAATGGGCTTCTCAAGAAATTCAATTTTTTGTTAAGGATGACGATGGAACATACTGTTTCAAATGTGTAGATCCCTAATTTTTCGCCGGAATCTCTTCTATGATAGAAAATTCACTCTACCTTTCCCATCACCATAAAATTCATGTCTCTCGCTGAATTTTATAGAATTTGTTCTATGCGGCATAGATATGTTTTTATTGTAGCATTGTTCCTTTTCTGAGATCATTTTTGTCAACCCAAGCACCTGAATGTGCCATACCGGGGTATTGACCTCTGTCAAGACGGATGCTAACTTTTCACGCGCATGAGTGCGCCCGAAAAGAATTATAAAGACACCATCCTGTTGCCGGAGACCGGCTTCCCCATGAAGGGGGATTTGACAAAAAACGAACCCGTACGCCTGAAAAAGTGGGAAGACACTGGACTGTACGAACGAATTTTGTCCCGCAGGATGGAACAGGGCGCACCCCGGTTCCTGCTTCATGACGGCCCCCCCTTCGCCAACGGCGACGTGCACATGGGCACGGCCCTGAACAAGATTCTCAAGGACCTGGTCCTGAAATCCAAGACCATGGCCGGCTATGCCGCGCCCTACGTTCCCGGCTGGGACTGCCACGGCCTCCCCATTGAGTTCAAGGTGGTGCAGAAGGCCCGTGACCTGGATGCGGCTGAAATCCGCCGCCGCTGCGCGGAATTCGCCAGGGGCTTTATTGACATTCAACGGACTTCCTTCCGCCGCCTGGGCGTTTTCGGTGACTGGGAGCATCCCTACCTGACCATGAAGCCGGCGTATGAGGCCAACATCCTGCGCGTGTTTGCCAAGCTGGTGGAAGACGGCGCGGTTTACCAGAGCCGCAAGCCCGTGCAGTGGTCCTATGGGGCCTACACGGCGCTGGCGGAAGCGGAGATTGATTACAAGGAGAAGGTGAGCCCCTCCGTGTTCGTGCGGTTCCCGCTACTTGACAACCCGCTTGGCCTGGAGGCCTCCATGGTGATCTGGACCACCACACCGTGGACCTTGCCCGCCAACGTGGGGATTGCCCTGCATCCCCGCTTCACGTACGTGGCCGGCAAGTTCATGAAGGACGGCCAGACGGAAACCCTCATCATCCTGAAAGACCTGCTGGACGCCTTCGCCCAGAAGACGGGCTGGGCCCTGGCGGAAACCATCCGCGAGTTCAAGGGCGCCGAACTGGAGAACTGCGAAGCGCAGCACCCCTTCCTTTCCCGCACGTCAAAAATCATCCTGGCGGACTTCGTGACCACGGACACCGGCACGGGGGCCGTCCACATCGCGCCCGGCCACGGCTCTGACGACTATAACGTGGGCCGCCAGTACGGCCTGCCCGTCCTCTCCCCCGTGGATGACGACGGCAAGTACACGGAAGAAGTAGGCGTTCCGGCCCTCGTGGGCAAGCACGTGTTTGACGCCAACAAGGACGTCATCGCCATGCTGGAGAAGGATAACAACCTCTTCGGCGTAGAGGAATACCGCCACCAGTATCCCCACTGCTGGCGTTCCAAGACGCCCATCATTTTCCGCGCCGTGGAACAGTTCTTCATTTCCATGGACAAACTGCGTCCGCAGGCCCTGGAAGAAATCGACAAGGTGCAGTGGCTGCCTGCCTGGGGCCGCAACCGCATTTACGGCACCGTGGAGGCGCGCCCGGACTGGTGCATCTCCCGCCAGCGCACCTGGGGCGTACCCCTGCCCGTCTTCTTTGACGAAAACGGGAAGGCCGTCCTGGACGCCGCCGTGGTCCGCAAGATCGCGGACATGGTGGAGGCCCACGGCTCCAATATCTGGTTTGAACTTTCCGACGAAGACCTGTGCGAACGCCTCGGTCTGCCGAAGGGCTGGAAGAAGGGGAAGGATACGCTGGACGTCTGGATTGATTCCGGCTGCTCCCACATGGCCGTCATGGATTCCCGCCCCGGACTGGACGCCCCGGCGGACCTGTACCTGGAAGCCACGGACCAGCACCGCGGCTGGTTCCAGAGCTCCCTGATGCTTTCCGTCGCCTGGCGCGGCAAGGCCCCGTACAAGGCCGTGATGACCCACGGCTTCGTGGTGGACAAGGACACCGGGAAGAAGACCTCCAAGTCAGACGCCAAGAGCGGCAAGCCCATTGACGCGGCTTATTATTACGACAAGTACGGCGCGGACATCGTGCGCCTGTGGGCCGCCTCCGTGGACTGGCAAAATGAAGTCCCCTTCGGGGAAGACCTCTTCAAGCAGGTCACGGAGCCCTACCGCCGCCTGCGCAATACCCTGCGCATCCTGCTGGGCAACATCAGCGGGTTTGACTTCGCCACGCAGGCCGTCGCCCCGGAACACATGCCCATCCTGGACCGCTGGATTCTGGAACGCCTGAACGCCGTCATCAAGGAAACGCTGAAGGCCTATGAAGCTTATGATTTCCGCAAGGCGTTCAGCGTCATCAACCAGTTCTGCTCCAGCGACCTTTCCGCCCTGTACGTGGATACCACCAAGGACCGCCTGTACTGCGACGACGTCACTTCCGTGCGCCGCCGCGCCACGCAGACGGCCATGACGATCATTTTCAAGGCCCTGTGCCGCCTGCTGGCCCCCATCCTGGCCTTCACGGCGGATGAAGCCTGGGAATACGCCGGGTATGAAGGCAGCGTGCACGAGCAGGACTTCCCCGCCCCGATGCCGGAGTACGACACGCAGGAGGCTTCCTCCGCCATCTCCCGCCTTCAGGAAATCAAGTCCGTCATCCAGGTGGCCATTGAAGAACAGGTGAAGGCCAAGGCCTTCTCCAAGAACAACGAGGCTTCCATCTCCCTCACCGTCCCGGCAAACGAAAGCGAGGACGTGGTGGCGCTGCTGGAAGACCGGGCCTTTGCCACGGAGTTCTTCATCATTGCGGACCTGGACTTGAAGAGCGGTCCGGAACTGGCGGCCGCCGCCGCCAAAACGGAACACGCCATGTGCCCGCGCTGCCGCCGGTATGAACCCGTGGAAGACGGCTGCGAGGTGTGCGAACGCTGCGCGGAAGTCCTCTCCTGAGAACGGCAACCTCCCATCCCCCGACCTTTTATGGACTCCCAGACGGAAAAGGAAACCGCACCCCGTAAGAAAACGCTTCCCGGCTGGCTCTGGTGGAGCCTGCTGGGGCTGGGGCTTTATGCCCTGGACCAGGCCAGCAAGCTGTGGATCATCCATCGCTTCCCGCTGAATTACCTGAACGAGAAAGCCCAGAAGTACGCGTACCTGCCTGATTTCCCGGGCTTCCACCATGTCAACGCGGACGGAACGCTTGACTTCGCCACGAACGCGCGCGTTCCGGCGGCGGACCTGGCGCAGTTCCCGGACCTGAACCCGCATACGGTGGACGCCCTGAACAAGCTGAGGGAGCTGGAGCCCATCTCCTTCCTGGACGGAACGGTGAACATCACCCGCGTGCACAACACGGGCGTGGCCTTCGGCATGGGGAACGGAACGGTGTGGTCCAGCTACCTGTTCCTGGCCATCCCCGTGCTCGCCATCGTGGCCCTCATCGTGCTTTACCGGAAAAACTTCTTCCACACGGTATGGCTCAAGCTGTCTTACGTGCTGCTGCTGGCGGGCGTGGCGGGCAACCTGACGGACCGCCTCATCCAGGGCTTCCTGATTCCCTACGAACAGACGCACAGCTTTTTCACGAAGCTCATGAACGGCTACGTGGTGGACTTTATTGACGTGACCATCCCCGTCTTCAATTACCGCTGGCCCGCCTTCAACGTGGCGGACTCCTGCATCTTCGTGGCGGCGATCATCTTCTTCATCGCCAGCATCTTCTCCGCCAGGAAGAAAGAGGAAAAACCATCCTGAAACGACCATGACCATACGGACCGCCATTCTGTCAGGGCTGCTGTTGTGCGGGGGCACCGCCTCCGGCAAGGATGAACTGTCCTTCAAGGAAACGGTGGTTCCGGTGAAAGTGGCTCCGGACCAGGACAGCATTACGGCCTCCTTCCCCTTCACCAACACCTCCGGCGCACCCGTCACCATCAGCAAGATCCACGTCTCCTGCGACTGCACGACCGCCGGGGCGAAGGACAACAAGCTGACGTACGCTCCGGGGGAGTCAGGCGTCATCAGCGCCGTGATGAAGACCGGCAATTTTTCCGGCACGGTGGACAAGGACATGACCGTCCACGCCAACGGCTCCGCGTACAAGCTGGTGATACGGGCGCAAATCCCGGACATCATCCGCATGGAGCCCCGCAAGCTGGAATGGACCAGGGGGGAGGCCCCCGCCCCCAAGACCATCAGGATCACCATTTCCAAGGAACTGCCCGTCAACCTGACCACGGTGGACCTGACCGGGGACGCCTTCAATTATGAGCCCGTCACCGTCAAAAAAGGCCGGGAATACAAGATCATCGTCACCCCCAAGTCCACGGACAAGCCCGCCTTCAACACCATCTGGGTGCGCACGGATTCCACCGTGCCGCGCTACAAGCGCCAGATGGGGTTCCTGACCATCAAGGAAGACTGACCGCCCGCCCCATTCCGCCATGAGAGACGCCCTTTCCACCGCCCTGAAGCTCCTGCTGGCCGTATTCCTGCTGGCGGTGGGCATTGCCGCGCTGGACCTGCGCGTCTTCCAGCCGTTCCGCACGCCGCCCTGCAACCCGGAGACGCTGGAGGAAGGGCACGTGTGCCTGTCCCAGGTGATGAAGGAATGGCCGGGAAAGGTCATCTGGATAGACGCCAGAAAGCAGGACGACTTTGAACGCCACACCGTCACGCAGGCCCCCGTCTACCCCGTGCGCCCGGCGGACGCCAATTACCAGGAGCTTCTGGCGAACGCCATGGAAGCCCTGATGACGGCGGAAGACCGGGGCTACTGCATCGTCATCTTTTGCAGCAGGGACTGCACCTCCAGCGCAGCCGTAGCCAATGAACTGAAAAAGCCGGAATACGGCATCCGCGCGCCCATCTTCATCCTGGAAGGCGGATGGGACGAACTGCGCAAAGAACCCTCACTTGTACCATAAGCCATGCTTGACACAGCAATCATCCGCCCGCAGTTTCCCATCCTGGAGACCAGCGTGCACGGCAAACCGCTCATTTACCTGGACAACGCGGCCACCACGCAGAAGCCCCTGGCCGTCCTGGACGCCACCCGGAATTATTACGAGACCCGGAACGCCAACGTGCACCGCGGCTCCCACTACCTGAGCCAGCTGGCTACGGAAGCGCATGAAGAATCACGGGAAACGGCGGCACGGTTCATCAACGCGCCGGAAACGGCGGAAGTCCTGTTCACCTCCGGGTGCACCATGGGTATCAATCTGGCGGCGGACACCATCGCCAAATCCGGCATGATCCGGCCGGGGGACGAGGTCATCCTGACCGCCTCCGAGCACCACTCCAACATCGTTCCCTGGCAGATGCTCTGCGAACGCACGGGAGCCGTCCTCAAGGTCGTTCCCCTGACGCCGGGCCAGACGCTGGACATGGAGGCTTATAAAAAACTGCTTTCCCCCCGCACGCGCATCGTGGCCGTGGGGCACGTTTCCAATACGCTGGGCACCGTCAATCCCGTGCGGGAGATCACCGCGCTGGCCAAAGAGAACAGGCCTGACACCATCGTGCTGATTGACGGCGCGCAGGCCGTCTCCCACATGAAGGTGGACGTGCAGGAGCTGGGCTGTGACCTGTACGCGTTCTCCGGGCACAAGCTGTACGCCCCCACAGGCACCGGCGTTCTGTGGGGAAAAAGGGAGCTGCTGGAAAAACTGCCGCCGTGGATGGGCGGCGGAGAGATGATCAAGGAGGTCACCTTTGACAAAACCGTTTACAACGACATTCCCTTCAAGTATGAGGCGGGAACGCCCAACGTCGGGGGGGCCGTTGGGCTGGCCGCCGCCATCCGCTACGTCTCCGGGCTGGGGCTGGACAACATCGCCGCCCATGAACAGAAGCTGACGGACATGGCCGTGGAAGGCCTCAAGGCCATGCCGGGCCTGACCGTGCTGGCTCCGGACGTGCCGCACAGCTCCGTGGTCTCTGTCCTGGCGGACGGCATCCACCACTATGACCTGGGCACCCTGCTGGACCAGATGGGCATTGCCGTGCGCACCGGGCACCACTGTTGCCAGCCGCTCATGTGCGCCCTGGGCACCACCGGGACCACCCGCGCCTCCTTCGCCCTGTACAACACGGAGGAGGAAGTGCAGGCCTTCCTCAAGTCCATGAGCAGGTCTCTGGAAATGCTCTCCTGACCCCCGCGCCCGCAACGGCCCTCCCCCCTCTCCTACCATGAAAACGGCTTCCGCCCTTCTTTTAGGCCTTGTTCTGGGCCTTTCCGGCTGCTCCCTGCACCAGCAGCAGGGGACGGCGTACACCCATTACCAGGATGACGCGGCGGCCATCCGGGAGGCGCACGCCGCATGGCTCATCCTTGCGGACCCGCGCCGCAGCAGGGAATGGCCGGAAGCCAGGAAGAAATACAACGCGTGCATCCGGGAACTGGCCGCGCACCTGAAAGAGGCCAAACGCGAGGGCGGCATGAATGAGAGGACGCGCCGGAGCCTCCCCTTCATCATTGAAAAAGCCCCTTACGCCAAGGACAGCAATCCGTGGTTCTATGAAGCCATCTACATGTCCGACGAGGTGGACCCCACCTTCCGCCTGCGTGAAAGCGTAACCGTGGAAGGCATGGGCATTCCTCTGGCGGGCCTGGCGCCCCAGGGCGTTTCCCGGCCCCATGCCAACGTATTGAAGGACAACGGCAACGTGCACACGCTGACGGCCATTCTGGATTTTGACCGCGTGGTGGACGGCAAACCGGCGTTGCGCACCATCCCGCGCCTCATGAATGAGCACATCTTCATCGGCAAGAACAAGGTGCGGCACCCTCTGGCGGCCAACTTCTCCGTACCCATCGCCCTGTTCTGGAAGCTTTCCGACGCGGACGGCACGGAACTGCTGGGCGCGTTCCGCCCCAAGAAGGCCATCAATACGATGGGGCTGTATTTTTCCGAACCGTACGATCCCAAGAAAATTCCCGTGCTGTTCACCCACGGCCTGATGTCCGGCCCCGCCACCTTTGCCAACCTGACCAACCGCCTGCTGGTGGACCCCGTCATCCGGGAAAACTACCAGTTCTGGTTCTTCGGCTATCCGTCCGGGCTGGCCTGGACCATTCCGGCCAGCAGGCAGCGGGAGGCGCTGGAGGAACTGATGAAGGAGTACAACCCCCGCGGCGCCTCCAAAGAAATGAACAACATCGTCATGGTGGGGCACTCCATGGGCGGCCTCATCACCCGGTTCAACAATTCCACCAAGCCGTGGACGCTGATGAAGGGCCTGTTTGAACTGCCCCCGGAGACCTTTGCGGACATGACGCTGGAGAACTGGAAAACCGGGCTGGAACCCCTGCACTGCGACGAGCACACGCTGGAACAGCTCCAGAACAATTTCATCTTCTCCCCAGCCCGGGGCGTCACGCGCATCGTGTACATGGCCACGCCCCACCGCGGCTCCACCTTTGCGGACAACTGGATAGGGCGGCTGGGCCAGCGCCTGATCGACCTCCCCGCGGACATGCTGGAAGAAGTCACCCGCATCGCCACCCTCAGCCGCGGCATGTTCCTGCTGAATCCCCTCCAGCTGAAGGACGAGCTCACCAGCATCCGCCAGCTTTCCCCCAACTCCTCCCTGGTCAAGTACATGTCCGAGCTGCGCGGCTCCCCCTCCGTTCCGGTTCATTCCATCATTGGCGACAGGGGCAGGAATGACACGCCCCACTCCTCCGACGGGGTGGTGAAATACCGTTCCTCCCATCTGGACTGGAGCGAGAGTGAAAAAATCGTCCCGTCCGGGCACAGCGTGCAGGATGACCCCGCCGCCGCCGTAGAACTGCGGCGCATCCTCCGCGAACACCTGGCCAGGGTCAAGGGCCGCCAGGCGCTGGAGGAAGCAGACGCCAGGGCCGCCACCCCGGTGTGGCAGACCAATCCCGCGCCGCCCGTCATCCTGAAGAGGCCGTAAAGCGGGCGTTCCCCTGCCCCGGAGCACGGAGCAACTGCCTTGTTTCTTTCCGGGCGCCTCCGTTCTGCGCTCTTCCGCACCTTTTATGCCGCCTTCACTGCCGGAAAAACATTCCTCCGCTTCTGCCGGGAACGGACGTGCCGCGGCCGGGAGGAAGAAGAAAAATTCCTCCCTCCGGCAATATGCCCCCTTATAGAGTTGCTTCCGGCAGAGGATTCAAGCTAGAGTATTTGCCAATACTATTCCCCCTCCTCCATGCCCGACGACGACTCCCTTTCCATGGACCAGATTTCCGCTCTCTTCCCCCAGCTGGAAAACATCCGGCTCACCGGAACCAAAGGCCCCCAGCAGATTTTTACGGCCACCCTGAAATCCAACTTTGCGCCCGTCATGCTGCGGGTGGTCCCCACGGAAGAAGCCGGCGTTTTCGGCTGGGACCCGGAATTCATCGTGCGCTCCCTCACCATCGTGGAACAGGCGCACCAGGGCCTTCTGCGGGTTTATGAAGTGGGGCAGGCAGGGCCGTTCACCTTCATCATTTCCGAGCATTCCCCCTATCCGCGCCTGGCGGACCTGGAGCAGCTTCCCCAAATCCCCCCCCAGGTGGCGCTCAACCTGGTCCGGAACATGGCGGAAGGGCTGCTGACGCTGCACCGCAAGGGCATCTTTCACGGAGGCATCACGCCCAAGCTGATCTGCCTGAGGGCGGACGGCGGTGACGCCCTGCTGCTGCCCATCAACATTTATCCGGCCCAGCCCCCCGTGGACATGGGGGATTACGCTTCCCCCGAATGGGTCACCGGAGCGGAGGCCACGTTCACGCCGGGCATGGACATTTACGCCCTGGGGCTGACGCTCTACATTCTGCTGACCCGCAAGACGCCCATGGAAGCGGGCTTCGCCATGCCTTCCACCCTGGTCAAATGCAGCGACGCCGTGGACGCGGTGGTTTCCCGCGCCATCAATCCGGATACCCGGGAACGCTACCGGAACCTGGGGGATTTCATCACGGACCTGGACAAGGCGATTGCCAATCCCACGGGCAGGAGCGCCGCCGCCCTTCCGGTCACGGGCGCCGCCCCGGCGGTCCCCTCCCTGAATACGCAGAAGGGGCAGTCCAATATTTACTATTACCTTATCCCGGCCCTGATCGTGGGCATTGTGCTGACTTACACCTGCATCCTGTACAAGAAGGATGTGGCCAGAATGCGCAATGACTACAACGAGCAGGTGCAGAAGAACAATAACGCGAAGGCGGACGCCGCGCGAAAGGCGAACCGGGAGGCGCGCCGCCACGCCCTGGCAATTCCTGCCCCCGCCGTCCCGGCCATGACGGATAACGCCGTTCCGGCTCCGGTCCCTGCGGTACCGGCTCCCGCCGCGCCCCCCGCTCCCGCACCGGCAGCCCCCAAACCTTCCGGAGAACCCGGCAAGGTCAACTGGAGCCTCCAGCCCGGCGTGAAGGTGCGCCAGAGCTCCAACCGCAACATGCTGGACGCCTATGGTCCGGAAAAGGCCGTTGACGGCAATACCAGTTCCGAACTTGCGGATGTCTCCATCAGCGCCACCGGCGTGGTGGAAGGGAAAAATGCCTGGTTCGGCATCGACTTCGGCGCGGGGACCAACCGCACCGTGGAAAAAGTGGTCATTTACACTCCTGCCAACCTGACCCTGCTGGGCACGATGGAGGAGTTCAAGGTGCTGCTGTACGACAATGACAAGAACGTGCTGGCGGAAAAGACCTTCACCACCACCCCCTCTGAAAAATCCACCAACGTCACCACCTGGAAACTGGACGCTCCGGTCAAGGCGCGCGCCCTGCGCGTGGAATCCACCAATCCCGCCCGCCCGCTGGCGCTGACGGAGGTGGAGGCCTACGGCCCTGAAGAAGAGCCGGACGCGCCCGCTCCCGCCCCTGAGGAAGAATAATGCCTGAGCAACCGCCTCCAGCCGGGTTCCCGCCCCTGCGGAAAACCGGCGTTCTCCTTTTCCTCCTGTGCCTGTTTGCGCTGGCGCTGGCAGGGGGCACCCTGTACCTGGTTTTTCATGACCTTCCCCTGATTCAGCAGTCCATCGCGGAAACGGTGGCCCAGTCCGTGAAGGAGCTTCAGGAGGGCGGAAGCGCCTCCGTCTCCCTCACCCATGTGAATGCAGGAGGCACGGCGCCCTTCACCATGGACGGCAGCCTTTTCTACCTGTGCACCGCCGGGCTGGTCATTTGCTGGCTGATGCTGGTTTACCGCCTGGCGCAGAACGCGGAAACGGTGAAGAAGGGGGCGCTGCGCTGCACGCCCCTTCTCTGCGTCTTTTCCTTCTTCCTGCCTGTGGGCAACATATGGATGCCCCTTCAAGCCATGCTGGACATCAACAAGGCCCTGTCCTCCCCCGGCCCTTCACGCGGAAAGGGCTGGATATGGACGGCCTGGGCCGTCAGCGTGCCGGGCTCCCTGCTCGTCTTCCTGTATACGTTGTGCCAGCCCCTGGCCAGCTTCTTCCAGACCTTCCGCGCCTGGGCGGAAGAAGACCCGGGGAACGCGTTTGCGCTGGACCGGGAACTGGAAGCCCTGATGAACGGCATGGTGCGGCCCGTCATCATGTACAACGGCATGGCCTTTATTGCATGCCTGCTGGTTTCCGTGCTGATGATGCTCCACTTCCATTCCCTGCAAAGGCGGCTGGCAGTACGCTGACCCTTCCCCCGGACAATCCCGCCTCTACCGCAGGCTCCCGCCGGGAGCCTCCCGCTTTTTCCCGTATCCGGCTATTCTCAATGCTTCACGGAAGCTTTTTGAGACAGAGGCCCGGGGCCCTTTCCATCCGTCCCCGCACCCTCATGGGAGACCTCCTTCCGGGCATAAAAAACCCGGCCACGCCTCACGGCGGGCCGGGCCAGCAAAAATAGCAATTCCTCCGGTTAGCGCTTGGCGGCTTTCACCGTCATGGCGTCCTTGCCGATGCGGCCGCGGAGATAGTGAAGCTTGGCGCGGCGGACTTTGCCGCGGTTTACGACTTCAATCTTGGCGATGCGGGGGGTGTGCAGGGGGAACACGCGTTCCACGCCTTCACCGTAGGAAATCTTGCGCACCGTAAAAGCTTCATTGACGCCGGAACCGCGCTTGGCGATCACGATGCCCTGGAAAATCTGAATACGTTCCTTGCCGCCTTCAATAACACGAGTGTGAACCTTGATGGTATCACCTACGTTAAATGCGGTCACGTCCGCCTTGAGTTGCTCCTGCTCGATTTTGTTGATAATGTTCATCTTGTGTTATCTATTGCTGGTGAATATCAGTAAAAGGAAAACTTACGGGACGCAGAATATGGGCCATAATCCCCTAAAAGGCAATCCAAATTTGCCGTACGGCCTCAATTTTATTTTTTAACCGGGACCGGAGGCGGGGCCATCCTGCCGCGCCATTCCTCCAGCGCCGGAAGAAAGGCGGAGGAAGACATGAGCGCGTGAACGCTGTCCATGCGCATCAGGCACGCTTTTTCTCCTCCCTGGGCGCGCTCCACCAGCAGGGATTCCAGCAGAAGGCGGGCGCGGGTGCGGGCATCCGGCGCGCCGTCCAGCGCAGAGAAAACCAGCTTTCCGGCCTGCACCGGATCCTTCCGGTACAGGTATTCCAGGGCCAGCGCTTCATAAAGGCAGGAGGAGGGAGCCTTCCGGGCGGTCTCCAGCAGCCGGGCGGAGCGCTCCGGCCAGCGGTCCCCGAACTGCACCCGGGAAGCCCACCAGCCCTGGAAGTAGCGGTCCTCTTCCGTGGGCTTCACATCCATGCTTTTCATGCGGGCATACGGGCGGTAGAGGGGGTCTCCGAACACCACCCCCTGCCAGGACAGCACGGGCATGCTCATCCAGGAGGCTTCCGCCACGGAATAGCCGTCCAGCAGCCGGTCCACAAAAATGTCAAAGCGGTGGCACGCGCCCAGGAACGGTTCATACACGTTCCCCACCGTCACGGCCGCCCCCTTTTCCAGCAGGGCGGAGCTCCACCCCGTGCCGGGAACCTTGAAATCCGAGGCGCTGAAGGAATGCAGGTGCATGGCCACCGCACCGGGACGGAAACGGAAGGAGGGGTCCGTGAACGGACCGTTTGCCGTACCCGTGTACCACCCGCAGTAAAGCGCCGTGTCCCGGCTCAGCGGGAACTTCTCCGGAAGCGTCTGGGGCCAGTCGTCCAGGTAGGCGGGCATGCCTGCCTCCCGCACGCTCCGGAACACGGCGTCCAGCCACGCGTCCCCCTGGGCGTAGGGGCCGCCACGGTCCACTACCGCCCACCCCCACAGGCCGTTTTTCTCCACCTCCGCGGGTTCTTTCACCAGCCGCATGCAGGTCTCCGCCGTCAGGCCGTCCAGGCGGCACACCAGGAACGTGGGAAGTCCGGCGCCTACAAAATCCTCCCTGGAATTATAATAGGGATTCGGCAGCCAGGATTTTTTTTCATATCCGTCCACAGCCAGCAGCGCCAGTTCTGAATCCACGGCGGCGCGGTCCGTCTGCATCTGGTTCACGTCCTTCCCGGGAGGGGGCACGGGATTTTCATGCCGTATCTTCATCGGCAGGTCCGCCATCAGCACCAGTGCGAAAATCTTCCGGTCCATCATGGGGGCAGAGGCAATGCCGGAAGGCACCCACCAGCGCTGTTCCCGGGCCGCACGCAGGAGGGGCGCGCGGATGAGGTCCTCGTACTCCTTCCGGGAAATCTCATTGGCCGCGGGACAATCCAGGGAAATGAGGTTCCTTTCCGGCACGCCGCGCACCCGAGCATATTCCGCGGCCATGCGCCGGCTCAGCTCCGATTTTCCGTTGTAAACCACGGCCACATGCGCGGGCTGGAGTTCATACGCCCGGACGGCGGAAAACCACGCCGCCAGAAAGAACAATACGGCTAATCCCCTCTTCAGCATACCCCCTACCATACCTGATCCTGCGGGGCAATCAAGCAGGCGAACCGGAGCCATCCGTGATTTCGCCATTTTTCCGCTTTTCGCTTCACTTCTAAAAAAAATCCGCTTTAATGGCTCCTGATGTATTGCAGGCTTTCACCTGCATTCCCTACAACCATCATACGCATATGATTCAACAAATTGACCATATCGGCATCGCCGTCAAGAGCCTTGACGCCACCGTTCCCTATTACCGTGATGCGCTCGGATTCGGAGAGCCCCACATTGAGGAAGTGCCCACGCAAAAGGTGCGCGTCGCCATGTTTGACGTTGCCGGAGTCCACATTGAACTGCTTGAACCCACCTCTCCGGAAAGCGCCATTGCCAAGGCCATTGAGAAAAAAGGGGAGGGCATCCACCACATCGCTTTCAAGACCAACGACATTGCCGACAATATCTCCAAGGCCAAGGATGCAGGCCTCACCGTGCTGAACGACCCGCCCGTCCCCGGCGCGCACAACACGCAGGTCACCTTCCTGCATCCCAAGTGCACCTTCGGCGTTCTGACCGAATTCTGCCAGCATCCCGGCTCCTGCGGATGCGGCAAGTAAGCATTTTCCCGAATTCACCATACCACTATACCAAATGGCTATTGATCCCAAATTGATTGACGATCTGAACAGCCGCCGCAAGAAGGTCATCCTCAGCGGCGGTCAGGAAAAGATCGACAAAAGGCATGAAAAGGGCGAGATGACCGCCCGCGACCGCATGGGGTACCTCTTTGAAGACGGCACCTTCTCGGAAATCGGCATGCACGTGCGCCACAACTGCCACAACTTCGGCATGGGCAAGAAGGAAATCCCCGGCGACGGCGTCGTTTCCGGCTTCGGCCTGGTGGACGGACGTCCGGTAGCCTGCGCGGCTTCCGACTTCCTGGCCCAGGGCGGTTCCCTCGGCTACATGCACGCCATGAAGATTGCGGACGCCCAGAAGTACGCCCTGAAGGCCGGCATCCCGATGGTGACGGTGAACGATTCCGGCGGCGCGCGCCTCCAGGAAGGCGTGGCGGCCCTGTCCGGCTATGCCCAGGTGTTCTACAACAACGTGCTGGCTTCCGGCGTGGTTCCGCAGATCTCCATGATCCTGGGCCCGTGCGCAGGCGGCGCGGCGTATTCCCCCGCCCTGACAGACTTCATCATCATGCGCAATTCCGGCAACGCCGGCATGTACATCACCGGTCCCAAGGTGATTGAACAGGTCACGTATGAAAAGTGCACGATGGACGACATCGGCTCCGCGGCCATCCACGCCACCGTGTCCGGCAACGTCCACTTTGTGGCGGACAGCGACGCGCACGCCATGGACATCCTGAAGAAGCTCCTCTCCTTCCTCCCCTCCAACAACGCGGAAGAACCGCCCCACAAGCTGGACACCCCGCTTGACCTGAGCGCGGACGAAGGCATGAGCGACCTGATCCCCGCAGACAACCGCACCCCCCTGGACGTGCAGCCCATCATCAGCCGCCTGGTGGATGACGGGGACTTCCTGGAAGTGCACAAGGACTTCGCCAAGAACGTCGTCGTCGGCTTCGGCCGCATCTGCGGCGTGGTGGTGGGCATCATCGCCAACCAGCCCAACGTGAAAGCCGGCTGCCTGGACATTGACTCCTCGGACAAGGCTGCCCGCTTCATCCGCTTCTGCAACGCCTTCAACATTCCGTTGGTGAACCTGGTGGACGTGCCCGGCTTCCTGCCCGGCAAGAATCAGGAACGCGGCGGCATCATCCGCCACGGGGCCAAGCTCATCTTCGCCTATTCCCAGGCCACGGTGCCCAAGGTCACGCTGATCATGCGCAAGGCCTATGGCGGCGCCTACATCGCCATGTGCTGCAAGGACCTGGGCGCTGACGCCGTCTTTGCCTGGCCCGGCGCGGAAATCGCCGTGATGGGCGCGGAAGGCGCCGTTCCGGTGCTTTACGGCCGCGAACTGAAAGCCGTGGAAGACCCTGCGGAAAAAGCCAAGCGCCAGGGAGAGCTTCTGGAAGAATACCGGGACGCCTTCTACAACCCGTACGTGGCGGCCGGCATGGGCCAGATCACGGAAGTCATCAATCCGGAAGAAACCCGCGCCAAGATCGCCTTTGCCCTGCGCACCCTGATGAACAAGAAGGAAGTGCGCCCGGCCAAGAAGCACGGCAACATTCCGCTCTAACATCCATTTTAACGGATTCATATGTTACTCACAGCACTAGCCTTTGCACAGGGCATGGCCAACATCATGGAGAATCTGGACTACCAGATCGTCGGCATTCTGGTGGTCATGATGTGCCTGGGTGGCCTGGCCGTCATTCTGACCATCAGCGGCTCCATTGCCGCCTCCATCCAGAACAAGGCCAAAGCCAAGGCCGCAGCGTCTGTTTCCGCTCCCGCACCTGCCGCCGCTCCCGCGGCCGCAGGAAAGCCGGGCATGACTCCGGAAATGCTCGCCATCCTCTCCGCAGCCGTGGACTCCGCCATGACGGAGCTCACGCCGGAAATGGTGGCCGTCATCTCCGCAGCCGTGGACGCAGGCCTGGACGGCATGAGCCACCGCATCGTGGAAATCAAGCAATCCCCCGGCTCCGGCTATGCGGCCGCAGGCAGGGCGGAAATCTTTGCCTCCCACCGCATCCGGCCATCCCACTGAACCACTCCATTATTCACCCCTACCCCCGCCCCCTCCGGCGGGAACCATTAACTTAACATTCCATACCATACATTATTATGAAGAAACTTCGCATCACCGTTGACGGCAAGGTATTTGACGTATCCGTAGAACTCCTGGACCAGGTCTCCTCCACCACCGCGGCCCCGGCTCCGGCCCCCGTTGCAGCCCCGGCTCCCGTAGCTTCCGCCCCTGTTGCGGCGCCCGCTCCGGCTCCCGCACCCGCCGCCGCTCCGGCCGCCGCAGGCGCAGGCGACGTTCCCAGCCCGCTTGCCGGCAAGGTCGTCTCCCTGGACGTTGCCCCCGGCGCCGCCGTGAAGGCCGGTGACCAGATCCTGACGCTGGAAGCCATGAAGATGAACACCATCATCTATGCTCCCTCCGCCGGTACACTCACCGCTTTCTGCGTAAGCGCGGGCGACACGGTTCAGGAAGGACAGGCGCTGGCCAAGATTGGTTAATCCCGGCGGCAGCCGCCCGGCCCCCCTAACACGGGTCCGGACTCCGACTCAGACTAAAAACCGCTACAAGAATTATTCCATATGAGTCTTTTTGATTCATTAATCACCTTTTTACAGGGGATGGGCATCTTCTCCCTATCATGGCAAATGGTAGGGATGTGGGGCATTGCCGTTCTTCTCCTGTACCTGGGTGTGGCCAAGCAATACGAACCTCTGCTGATGGTTCCGATTGCCTTTGGCGCCCTCATCGCCAACATTCCGGACAACGGAATGCTCATCACCCAGTTGAACCAGCAGGTCATCTCCTCCAATAAAGCGGGGGAAGTAACGGCCACGTCCCTGAACAACGTGGGCTACCTGCGCGTTCATGTGGCCCCGCTCCAGCAGGCGCCCGTCAAGGTGCCGGCCAACCTGACCACGCCTGAAGCGCGCGCCCAGTATCTGGCAAACATGCAGCAGCCCATGCAGGTTTATCCCGGCAGCCCGCTGACCGTTTCCCAGATCAAGCCCGTGCGGGAATCCCAGGAAAAAGCCAAGGCAGACGCCGCCCTTCTGGGGGACGACAGCCTGACGGTGGATCCCAACCTGAAGGACTTCCACAACGTGACGGAAGCCGACGGCAACGATCCGGTCTACCTGCTCACCAACGGAGGAACAACCACCGTTCTGCGCCAGAAGGGAGTCAACTACTTTGACACGGAAGGCAACCAGGTCCCGGTGAATCTGGAAACGCAGAAGCTGGAACCCCTGGTGGTATCCGCCGCAGGCAAGTACGTGGCCGTGGGCCAGCATACCCAGGAACTGCTGGTCACCTCCATCCACGGGGGCCTGTATGACTGGATCGGCCTCGGCATCAAGGCTGAAATCTTCCCGCCCATCATCTTCCTGGGCGTGGGAGCCCTGACGGACTTCGGCCCGCTGCTCGCCGCACCGCGCACCCTTCTTCTGGGCGCAGCGGCCCAGGTGGGCGTGGCAGCCACGTTCTTCATGGCCCTGTTCATGGGCTTCACGCCGAACGAATCCGCCTCCATCGGCATCATCGGCGGCGCTGACGGTCCCACCTCCATCTTCCTGACGATGAAGCTGGCTCCGCACCTGCTGGGCGCCGTGGCCGTGGCCGCGTACACGTACATGGCCCTGGTGCCGCTGATACAGCCGCCCATCATGGCGCTGCTGACTACGAAGAAGGAGCGCGTCATCCGCATGAAATCCCTGCGAACGGTGAGCAAGAGTGAAAAACTGTTCTTCGCCGTGCTGGTCACCATTGTCACCATCCTGCTGATTCCGGACGCCTCTCCGCTGATCGGCATGCTGATGCTGGGCAACTTCCTGCGCGAGTGCAAGGTGACGGAACGCCTGGTGCAGGCCTCCCAGAATGAAATCATCAACATCGTCACCATCTTCCTGGGCACCTCCGTGGGCCTGACGATGCAGGGGGACCGCTTCCTGCAGAAGGAAACGATGCTGATCATTCTGCTGGGCATTGTCGCCTTCGGCGTAGCCACCGCGGGCGGCGTGATTGCCGCCAAGCTCATGAACCTTATCTGGCGCAAGAATCCGGTCAACCCCCTGATCGGCTCCGCAGGCGTTTCCGCCGTCCCGATGGCGGCGCGCGTCTCCCACAATGTGGGCCAGAAGTACGATCCCTCCAACTACCTTCTCATGCACGCCATGGGACCGAACGTTGCGGGCGTGATCGGCACCGCAGTCATCGCAGGTTACTACATCGCCACCCTGGCGAGGTAACCTGATTTGAAATTATTCCAGGCCTCGGCCCATCCCATGAATTCCACCGCCCCATTCCCCACTCCTCCAGAGGAGGAAGGACCATGCGGCGACTGGACCTATCATGAATGGGCCGAGGCTTTTTCCACCAATGACCTGGCCCGTTCCCTGCCCCCCGGGCACATTGCCGTCTGCCGCGTGCAGACAGGCGGCCGCGGCAGGTTCAACCGCAAATGGATTGGCGGCGAAGGCGGCCTGTGGGCCTCCTTTACCGTCCCTTTGGACACCCCGGAGTCTTCCCCGGCCGTCTGCTGGGGGCATCTGCCCCTGGTTGCAGGCCTCGCCCTGCTGAACATGCTCCATGGCATGGGAGTAACCTCCGCGCGCCTGCGCTGGCCGAACGACCTTTTGGCGGACAAGTCCAAATTGGCGGGAATACTGGTGGAACGCCCGGCAGAGAACATGGCCGTCATCGGCATAGGCGTCAACGTCTTCAATGACGTGGCCTCCATAGCCGGAGAAATCAAGGACCCTCCCGCAAGGCTCGCGGATCTTGTTCAGGACTGCCCCTCCCTGCATGACGTCATGGCTTCCCTCGGCAGGCATTTGGACCAGGTTTTTTCAACCTTTGCCCATGGCGGCATCCCGGCCCTTCAGGAGGGACTGGCGCAGGCATGGGCCGGGGAAAGGCCGGTTTCCATCCTTACGGATGACGAAACCATCCGGGGAATTTTTACGGGGATTGACGATCAGGGCAATCCTGTGGTATCCCTTCCGGCCGGTTCCCTCCGGACCGTTCCGGCACACCTGATCAACAGGCTTGTTGAAGAATAAGCCTGACCGCTCCGTTTACACGGAGTTTCTTTCTCTTTCATCCAACAAAAATCACTGACATGAGTTACAAGGAACTAACACCAGAAGAAGCAGCAAGCCTGATTAAACACGGCCATAACATTGGCCTGAGCGGGTTCACTCCCGCAGGGACGGCCAAGGCTGTGACGGCTGAATTGGCAAAAATTGCAGAAGCGGAACACGCGAAGGGGAACCCCTTCCAGGTGAGCGTTTTCACCGGAGCTTCCACGGGCGATTCCTGCGACGGGGTTCTTTCCCGCGCCAAGGCTATTCGCTACCGCGCCCCCTACACCACCAACGTTGATTTCCGCAAGGCGGTGAACAATGGGGAAATCGCCTACAACGACATCCACCTGTCCCAGATGGCCCAGGAAATCCGTTACGGATTCATGGGTAAAGTAGACATGGCCATCATCGAAGCCTGCGAGGTCACGGCCGACGGTAAAATTTATCTGACGGCCGCCGGCGGGATCGCTCCCACCATTTGCCGCCTTGCCGACAAGATCGTCGTGGAATTGAACGCCGCCCACAGCAAAAACGCCATGGGACTGCATGACGTTTACGAACCCCTGGATCCCCCCAACCGCCGTGAAATCCCCATTTACAAACCCAGCGACCGTATCGGGAAACCATACATCCAGGTTGACCCGAAGAAGATCGTGGGCATTGTGGAAACCAACTGGCCGGACGAAGCCCGCTCCTTTGCCGCGGCTGACCCCCTGACCGATAAAATCGGGCAGAACGTGGCCGACTTCCTGGCCGCCGATATGAAGCGGGGCATTATCCCCTCCACCTTCCTCCCGCTTCAGTCCGGCGTGGGCAACATCGCAAACGCCGTGCTGGGCGCCCTGGGCCGCGACAAGACGATCCCCGCCTTTGAAATGTACACGGAAGTCATCCAGAACTCCGTCATCGGCCTGATCCGGGAAGGCCGCGTGAAATTCGGGAGCGCCTGTTCCCTGACTGTTACGAATGACTGCCTGGAAGGCATTTACAGGGATATGGACTTCTTCCGCGACAAGCTGGTGCTCCGGCCCTCGGAAATATCCAACAGCCCGGAAGTGATCCGCCGCCTCGGCGTCATCTCCATCAACACCGCCATTGAAGCCGACCTTTACGGGAACGTCAACTCCACGCACATCGGCGGCACGAAGATGATGAACGGCATCGGCGGTTCCGGTGACTTCACGCGCAACGCTTATATCTCCATCTTCACCTGCCCGTCCGTCGCCAAGGACGGCAAGATCAGCGCCATCGTCCCCATGGTCTCCCACCATGACCATACGGAACATGACGTCAACATCATCATTACCGAACAGGGTGTCGCGGACCTTCGCGGCAAGAGCCCGAAAGAACGGGCCCAGACCATTATTGAGAACTGCGTGCATCCGGATTACAAGAACATCCTCTGGGATTACCTGAAACTGTCCGGCGGCAAGGCCCAGACCCCGCAGTCCATCCGTGCCGCCCTGGGCATGCATGCCGAGCTGGCCAGAAGCGGAGACATGAAGAATGTGGACTGGGCCCAGTACCAGTAACTCCTGCCTGCCGTCATTCGCATTGACGCCCATGACTCCACGTTAACCCTACAGGACCGCTCCCGCACAGGGGGCGGTCCTTTTCCTTTTTCCCGGCCTTCACCATTGCCCGCCCCTCCCCCATGAACTGGATGATTTATCCCGCAGCCAAGGCATTGATCAAAGCCTGCGCCTTCCTCTTCGGCGCGGGGTCCATCCTGACGGCGCTCATCCACATGGCCCTCCCCTTCCTGGCCGCTTATCCGGAGCAGATGCCCGGATGGCTGCGCGCGGGAACCTGGGCCGCCCTTCTCAGCATCCTTTCCCTGGCGTGCATCTCCATGTGGGGAAGCAGGGTTCTGCTGGCCTCCCGCGGCAGCCGCGTCACCCGCGTGCTGAGCATGCTGGCGGTTCTTCCGTCCCTGTACGCCCTGCTCATCCCGTTCACCGGGCTGCCCGCCGCCTTCCAGTATGGGGAGATGGAAAGAACCTGGGAGATGTTCCTTCTTCTGGCCGCAGTCACCGCCTTCTTTGCCTTTCCCTATACCCGCGGCTATCCCCCACGCGCCAGAAAAAGGTTTCTGGCCTGGGCTGTCCTGGCCGCCTGCAACGGATTGCAGAGCCTGCTGTTTTTCCTGTTCCTCCTGTTATGGAACGTGCTGTCCGGCCCTTCCCCATCCGCAGCCTCCGCGCTGCCCTATGCAGCCCTCCTGCTTTCCTGCGGGCTGGATGCGGCCCTGGCCGTTTTCTCCGCCATGCTGGCCCGGGCCCTGTACCGGGACGTGGCGGGAATAGCCTCCCTGCCGGATGTGCAAAACCCGGAAATGCCCGGAAGCCGGTAACAGGCAGGCGGAATTCCCTATTCCACTGCGGCGTTTGAAAGAAGGGGAGCCGGAAAGGAGTAACTTGATTATGCCCTTTACCATTCACTGGACGGCATTCCTTCTCCTGCTTGCCTGCGCCTGGGGAGGAGAGCCCTTCTCCGGTTTTGAACAGAACGCGGACGGCTGGGCCGCCTCTCCCGGCAGTTCCCTCAACCGGACGAACCGGCATTACAAGGAAGGAACACATTCCCTCCAATGGACATGGAACGCGCCGGGCTCCTCCCTCTCCCATACGTTTGCCCCGTGCAAAACGGTACGGACCCGGACAGCGTCCACCCACTTCGCCTTCTGGGCGTATCTGGAACATGAGCAGGAGGAACGCCTTTACGTGGATCTTTATCATGGGGACGCCCTCATCGCCTCCTGCTGGTTCAACATGGACTACCGGGGATGGAGGCCGCTGGGCATCAATCTGGAGCGGCTTGGCATCCCGCCGGGGACTGAATTTGACAGAGCCGTCTTCCGCCCCGCCTTCCCCTCAGGAACCCTCTGCGTGGATTCAGTCTGCCCCGCCCTCCTTTCCCGCCCGGTCCAGCCGGACGACCAGCAGCCCTGGGCGGATCAGCCATTACTGCTCCAGGCGCCCCCTTCCCAAACCCGGTACAGCGGGCATGACATCCGCCTCAACCGTCCCTGGCTGCCTCCCTTCCTTCCGGCGGAGCGCATCGGGGCCAAAAGCAGGGCCGACATCGAGCGGCTGGAACGCCATTTTTTTCAGGGGAGAGGCCACGGAGGCACGAATTACAGGTCTTTTTCTGAATTGGAACAGGATTTCAACCTGCTGGATATCCGTGAAAACGGAGATGCGGTAACGGGAAAACCGCTGGCCCTTTCCGGCGACGGTTTCCATACGGTTCCCGGTTCCGTTGATTTCAAGAAGACGTTCCTGCCCCTGTTCAGAAACCTGGCCGCCGCCGTACAGCGGGAAGAAGGGGATAACCGGCGCAAGGCGGAACAAATGTACATTCTCATGTGCCGCCATTTTCTGGACCAGGGGTTCCAGGAGGGGAACGGCAACTTCGGCTGGATCGGCAACGGGTACGATTACCGCCATTTTTCACCGGCCGTTTTCGCCCACCGGGATTTGCTTTCCCGTGCCGGGATTCTTGACCGGATGGCCAAAAGCGTCGCCTTCCTCAATATGGGCCATGCCATGCTGGGCGAGCGTCCGTACAGCTCCTGCGACCAGTTTTACAATTATTCCTCCCATCTTCCGGCGGCCATCCTGATGATTCCGGATGAAGCGGAACGCTACCAGCGGCTCCGCGCCTACAAGCGCTATCTTGACCTCGTCATCGGAACAAACGGACTGCCCTTCGGCAGGGACGGAACGGCCCACCACCATACCGGGCACCATTTGTCCTACGGCGGCTACACGCCCCCCGCCCTGCTTCACACCCAGATTCTGCCCTTCCGGGATACGGAGTTCCGCATTTCCCCGGAGGCCCAGGAAAAACTGCGCGCCTATGTGCGGGCATGCGCCTTCCAGATCATGCACGGCCAGCTAGCGCCCAATCTTTACCTCCGCAGCGGAGCGCCCATGTCCCTGAGCATTGCGCCCGCCGCCCTCCTGATGGCCCGGCTGGGCAGTCCAGACCAGCCCTCTTCCCCGGACCGGGAGATGGCCGGAATTTACCTGGCCGCGCTGGACCGGGAACAGACGCCGGAGGCGAAAACGTACCGTTCCATGGGCATTACGCCCATCCTGCCGGAAAGCCACATGAGCCTGAACCTGGCGGCGACGGGGCTCCACCGCCGGGATGACTGGCAGGCGGCAGCCGTCGGAATGCTTCAAAAGCACAGGGGGCTGGAGATTTACGGCTGGACGGAGTCCAACAATTACGGACGCTACAGCAGGAACGGCACCATATTCCTCACCATGGGCCGGGAAACGGGCTGGCGCCGCTCCGGCTGGAACTGGAACCACTGGCCTGCCGGGACCAATCCCGTCAGGGAGAGCCATGAGCTTTTTGAAGGATACGCCCTGTTCAACAACCGCAACAATATGGCCGGAGGCGTGGAGATGGACGGGAACGGCATCTGGGGGAATGATTTCAATTGCCGGGACATTGCCTTCAAAAAAAGCGCGTTCTTTTTTGATGACCTCATCACCGTCATCACCACGGATATCAGCCCGGCCCGGCCTGACGGCAGTAACATCGTCACAACCCTGTTCCAGCAATCCACGGAGGCGCGTAAAACGGAACTCCTGGTCAACGGAAAGCCGTCCGCACATTCTCGTCAGGACGGAAGCTCCCCCACCCTTTTGCGCGATCTGATGGGAAATTGCTATTATATTCATCCCGGCGCCCCGGTCATCTGCCGCATCCGGGAACAGGAGTGGACTTATTTCAATACGCAGGATCTTAAAGATCCACGGAACAATCCTTGCCTGGATATCAGGAAAAAGCGGTTCCGTGAATCCCCCCTGTCCGCGAATGCCGCGTATTACACCCCCACCCGCGGCACCTTCGCCCTGGCTTATCTGGACCACGGCACGGACCCGGTGGCGGCCTCCTGCTGCTACACCATGTGCATCTCCCCCGCTCCCGCGCAGGAAAGGGAATTCGCCGCCGCCATCTCATCCAAACGGCCTCCGGTGGAAATACTCAGGAAGGACGCCGCGGTGCATGCCGTAGCGCACCGTGCCACGGGAACTACGGGATACGTGGTTTTTGCCCCCTGTTCCGATCTTCCGGAACCGCTGAAGAGCGTGGACAGGCCCGGTTTCATCATGGTCCGCGACCTGGGAGACAGGTACCGCATTTCCGTGGCTACGGGAGACCCGGAACAGAACCGGGAGTACCATCTGGAATTTCATGACGGAACGGAGGCCACCCTTTCCCCGGATTATCCCCTTTCCGGCACGGTGGAAGCCGCAAAAAAGGGCACAGCCCCATCAGCCGGGAAAAGCACACCAGATGGAAGCGGGACACAGGCCCCCGCGGGAAAGTCCTGAAAGAAGGGGGATTTCCCTATTTCACCAGTTCATCCAGATAACAGCCGTAGCCGTTATTTTTCATGGCTCCCGCCTGGTCCTGAAGCGTCTCCCGGGAAATCCACCCGTTGTTAAAGGCAATCTCCTCCAGGCAGGCCACCTTGAAGCCCTGGTGGTGCTCCAGGGTGCGGACAAACATGGAGGCCTCCAGCAGGGTGTCATGCGTGCCGGTGTCCAGCCACGTGTAACCGCGCGCCAGCTTTTCCACATTCAGAAGGCCCATTTTCAGGTATTCCTGGTTCACGGACGTGATTTCCAGTTCCCCCCGGGGGGACTTGGGAATCCTTTTGGCGATCTCCACCACCTGGTTGTCGTAAAAATACAGGCCCGTCACTGCCATGTCGGACTTGGGCTTGAGCGGCTTTTCCTCAATGGAGACGGCCTTCCCCTCTTCATTGAATTCCACCACGCCGAAACGGTGCGGGTCGTGCACCTGGTAGCCGAAGATGGTCGCCCCGCACGTCAGTTCCGCGGCGCGGCGCAGTTTTTCCGTCAGGCCGCGCCCGTAAAAAATATTGTCCCCCAGCACCAGGGCCACCGTGTCCTTTCCGATGAATTCCTCACCAATGATGAAGGCCTGGGCCAGCCCCTCCGGGCTGGGTTGTTCCCGGTATTCAAAGGAGACGCCGAACCTGCTGCCGTCCCCCAGCAGGTCCCGGTACAGGGGCAGGTCCCGCGGGGTGGAGATGATGAGTATCTCCCGGATTCCGGCCAGCATCAGCACGGAAATGGGATAATACACCATCGGCTTGTCGTAAATGGGCAGCAGTTGCTTGCTGACGGAAAGCGTAACGGGATGCAGGCGCGTGCCGCTTCCCCCTGCCAGAACAATACCTTTCATCTTGATCTCCTAGCTGTTGGTTCCCAAACGTTCCAGGCGGTATTCCCCGGAGAGGATCCCCCTCCACCAGTCTTCATGGTCCAGATACCACTGAATGGTCTTCCTGAATCCGGAGGAATGGTCCTGGCGCGGGCTCCAGCCCAGCTCCTTCCGGATTTTGGACGCGTCAATCGCATAGCGCAGGTCATGGCCCGGCCTGTCCTGCACAAAGGTGATCTGCTCCCGGTAGCTGCGGCCGTCCGCGCGGGGGCGCAATTCATCCAGATGGGAGCACAGCAGCTCCACCAGTTCCAGGTTCGTCTTTTCGTTATTGCCGCCTATGTTGTACGTTTCTCCGGGTTTTCCGGCGGAAACGACAGTGAGCAGGGCTTCGCAGTGGTCCCCCACGTACAGCCAGTCCCTCACGTTTTCCCCCTTGCCGTACACGGGGATGGGCTCCCCGGCAAGCGCTTTCAGGATAACCACGGGAATCAGCTTCTCCGGGAACTGGCAGGGGCCGTAATTGTTGGAACAGTTGGTAATCAAAATGGGGAGCCCGTACGTATCATGCCACGCGCGCGCCAGGTGGTCGCTGGATGCCTTGCTGGCGGAATACGGGGAATGGGGGCGGTACGGCGTGGATTCCGTAAACAGGCCGTCCTCCCCCAGGGAACCGTACACCTCGTCCGTGGAAATGTGGTGGAAGCGGAAGGCCGCCTTTTTCTCCCCCTCCAGGGAGCGGTAATATTCCAGGGTGGCCTGAAGCATGGAAAAGGTGCCCATCACGTTGGTCGTCATGAAATCCCCGGGATTGTCAATGGACCGGTCCACGTGGGATTCCGCCGCCAGGTGCATCACCCAGTCCGGCCCGTACTCCCGCAGGGTGCGCCGCATCAGTTCCGCATCCCGCACGTCGGCCTGAAGGAAACGGTAAGCCGGAGAAGCCGCCGCATCATCCAGGGAACGGATGTTGCCCGCATAGGTCAGGGCGTCAATGTTCAGGACTTCATGGCCGCGCTCCAGCAGCAGCCTGACCAGATTGGAGCCGATGAAGCCGGCTCCGCCCGTAACGATAACTTTCATAACTCTGTTTTCAGGGAAAGATGCGGCTCCATCATACAGCAGCGGCATGGTTTTACAAAACAAATCCGCCCATGCCGCCGGAACGGGGGGCATGGGCGGAAAAAAGCGGCGCTCATTACCGCGGAACTGGCTAGCAGCTCAGTTCACGGCAGAGGTTGATGATGTCCGGATTTACGGAATACTGCTGCCCGGCCACGGCATCCAGGGAGGCATAGCCGTACTGGCCGTCCTGGTATACCATGATCTGGTTGATGTCTCCGTTGTTCAGGGCTTCCACGGCGCGCGTGGCAAAGCGGGTGCCCATCAGGCGGTCACGGGCGGTGGGCGAGCCGCCGCGCTGCACATGGCCAAGCACGGTCAGGCGGGTGTCCATTCCGGCGCGTTCCGTCAGCCAGCGGGTCAGGTACTGGGCCACGCGGGTGCCTTCCGCCACCACGGCGATGATGCAGCTTCCTTCTTCATTGATGACGGGCTGGAGGCGCTTGTAAATGGATTCCAGGTCGTAAGGGATTTCAGGGACAATGCAGATGTCCGCCGCGCTGCAAAGGGCGGTGGTCATGGCCAGGTAGCCGCAGTCGCGGCCCATGGTTTCCACCACAAAAGCGCGGTGATGGGAGCGGGCCGTGTCGCGGACGGAGTCAATGCAGTCCAGAATCACGTTCTGGGCCGTATCCACGCCCAGGCAGTAGTCAGTTCCGGCGATGTCATTGTCAATCGTGGCCGGAATGCCGGCGAAGGGAACTTCAAAATCGTTGAAAAAGTCGTTCAGGGCGCGGAAGGAGCCGTCGCCGCCCATGATGATGAGCTTGTCAATGTCGCGGGCCTTCAGGTGTTCATAGGCCTGCTTGCGGAATTCGTAGTCAAAGAAACGCTTGGACCTGGAGGAGCGGAGGAGAGTCCCGCCCCTGTAGATCATGTCGCTGGTCAGTTCCCGGGTGGCTTCCTTGATTTTTCCATCGATCAGGCCTTCCAGGCCGTCATAGACAACGTAGGGGTTCATTCCAAGCTGGCGGGCATGATCCACAGCCGCCCTGATCGCCGGATTCATTCCGGCGGCGTCACCGCCTGATGTCATAATGGCTATTCCACTCATAAGTAATAAGGTTAACTTGTCCGGGGCGGAATGGTACCGAGCCGGGCAAATAATGCAAGCGCGGAGTTTTTACTGGCGCAATAAACGGCAACGCCCCATGATAGAGGGGCATGAAGGACACCGCAGCAGCCATTCTGAACGCCACGGCCGCCCTCCGGGACGGCACTGCCCGGCTCCGGTTCGGAGACCCGGTCCACTTTACCTACAATCCGCTCACCTATGCGTGGGCGCCGCATGAACAATACGTGCGCACCTACGGAAACGGGGAAAAGAGCCACTTCTTCCTGGGCATGAATCCCGGCCCCTTCGGCATGGCCCAGACGGGCGTCCCCTTCGGAGAAGTGGACGCGGTCGTCAACTGGCTGCACATCCGGGGGGAAGTAGGCAGGCCGGAGCATACCCACCCCAAACGCCCGGTGGAGGGGTTCAACTGCCCCCGGTCGGAAGTCAGCGGACGGCGGCTGTGGGGGCTTTTTGCGGAAACCTTCGGCACGGCGGAAAACTTTTTCCGGCACAACTACGTCGCCAACTATTGCCCGCTGATCTGGATGGGCGCCACCGGAGCCAACATCACGCCGGACAAATTGCCCGCGGAACAGCGCGCCGCCGTGGACGAGGTGTGCATGGAGCACCTGGTTTCCCTCATCACCATCCTGAACCCGCACACCTTGGTGGGCGTGGGGGCGTACGCCACGCAGAAGCTGCGGGACGCCGCCGCACGGCTCCCCGGAAAAAGCTTCACCATCGGCACCCTGCTCCACCCCAGCCCCGCCAGCCCCATTGCCAACAAGCTCTGGCCGGAACGCCCCATCCAGCAGCTTAAGGAACTGGGCATTTTATAGAGAGTGGAGGGTTTAGAGTGGAGAGTGGAACGGAGACGCACCGCACTCCATTTCCTCAGGGGGGCCGTTCCGAACAAGAGCCGGAACGGCCCTGTTGCGTTGATGAAGGGTCTCCCGGAGAAGGAAGACGGAATAGACCAAGTGGACTCCATGGACAAAAGAGAAGAGAAAGGTGTTCATTTTGTCCATCAAGTCCATTCTGTCAACTATTTCCCCGGCTCCACTCTCCCGCCCAGGCCTTTTTACTGGACAGGAAGAAGAGGGTTCCGTACAGTTCCCGCGATATTCAAGCGTTCCGAATTTTATGGCAATTTCAGATTACATCGTGACCATTGGCCTGGAAGTCCACTGCCAGATCAAGACGAAGAGCAAAATGTTCTGCTCCTGCGAGACCGGCTTTGGCTTTGAACCCAATACGCGCGTGTGCCCCACCTGCCTGGGGCTGCCGGGCGCCCTGCCCGTGCTGAATGAGTTTGCCATTGAGCGCACGCTGCTGACAGGGCTGATGCTGGGGTGTTCCAGCCCGGAGGTTTCCCAGTGGGACCGCAAGAATTACTTTTACCCGGACATGGCGAAGAATTACCAGACCTCCCAGCTGGACCTGCCGCTGTGCCTGGGCGGGGAGGTGCCCCTGTACCCCTGGTCCTACCCGAACGACGTGATCAAGGCTGGCGTACCCCCCTTCCGCACCGTGAAGCTGACCCGCATTCATCTGGAAGAAGACGCGGCGAAGATCACCCACCACGCCAATTATTCCCTGATTGACTACAACCGCGCCGGGTCCGCCCTGATGGAGATCGTCTCCGATCCGGACATAGACACTCCGGAGGAAGCCTACGCCTACCTCAAGTCCCTCCAGCAGATTCTGAATTACGGGGATATTTCCGACGCCGACATGGAGAAGGGCCAGATGCGCTGCGACGTGAACATTTCCCTGCGCCCCCACGGCCAGAAGGAACTGGGCGCCAAGGTGGAGATGAAGAACCTCAATTCCATGTCCGCCGTGCGCCGCGCCCTTCATTATGAAATCCAGCGCCAGGCGGAAGAACTGGACATGGGCATGGCGCAGATCCAGTCCACCCGCCGCTGGGATGACGAACGCGGGGAAAGCGTCATCATGCGCACCAAGGAGGACGCGCACGACTACCGCTATTTCCCGTGCCCTGACCTGGTGCCCGTGCACACCGCCCCGCTGGTGGAGAAGGTGCGCAGCCAGATTCCGGAACTGCCCCAGGAACGCCAGAAGCGCTTCATGGAGGAGTACGGCCTGAGCGAATATGACGCCAATGTGCTGGTGGGGGACCTGGAACTGGCCCGCTTCTTTGAAGAGGCGGCACGGGGAACGGCCAGCGGCAAGAAGATCGCCAACTGGGTCATCAACAATATTTCCGCCGTGCTGAATGAAAAAGGCATGCGCCCGTCAGAATGCCCGGTGAAGCCGGAAGCCATCCGGGACCTGATCGCCATTATTGACGACGGCACCGTTTCCAACAACCAGGCCAAGGACGTCTTCACCAGGATGTGGGAGGAGCCGTCCCTCACCGCGGCGCAGGCCGCCAAGCTGCTGGGCTTTGAAAAGGCGGATTCCTCCTTCCTGGACGCCATCGTGCAGGAAGTTATTTCCGCCAATCCGGCCAAGGTGGCTGAAATCCAGGCAGGCAATGACAAGCTCCTGAACTGGCTCACCGGCCAGGTCATGAAAGCCGCCAAGGGCAAGGCCAACCCGAAGATTGTGACGGAAGCGCTGAAAAAAGCTCTTTCAGGGCAGTGATTAGATACCAGAGATTAAGGATTGGATTTCCTTAACGGCCGCAGGCCGCTATTTTTACTCCAAACTCTCATCTCTGTTCACTAAACACTCCCTGCGGGCCCTCAGGGCTTGAACAGCTTCCGGTTCCCGGCCAGGGTGTTCCACACCTGCTTTACTTCCCCGGTCAGCGTCTGCTTGACCATCGCCAGGGAGAAGTCCGCCGCCTGTCCCAGGCTGATGTACGGAGGCAGCGCGATGGCGTCACGGTCCACACGGGCGTCCAGCAGGGCCGCTCCCGGATATTTCAGGAAGGCCTGCACCATCTCGTCCACCTGGCTTGACTTGTCCAGCACAAAGCCCTTGATGCCCACGGCGTCCGCCACGGCGGCAAAGGAAGGGTTGTCCAGGTTAATCTGCCACGGAATCAGGCCCGCGGCCTGCATTTCCAACTGGATGAAGTCCAGGCAGTCGTTATTGTACACCACCAGTTTCACCGGAAGCCTGTACTGGACGATCGTAATCAGATCCCCCAGCAGCATGGACAGGCCGCCGTCCCCGCACAGGGCAATCACCTGGCGGTTGGGATAAGCCTTCTGGGCCCCGATCGCCATCGGCATGGCATTGGCCATGGAGCCGTGGTTGAAGGAGGCCAGCGTGCGCCTTCCCAGCGTGGCGCACAGGAACCGGGCGCTCCAGATGCAGGGGGTGCCCGTGTCCACGGTAAATACGGCATCCGGAGCCGCGTACTTGTTCAGGGCCGTGGTCACTTGTTCGGGCCGGATGGGGGATTCCTTGTCATTCCCGTCCATGTAGGCGTTCATGTCTTTCACATCCTTGGCATGGCGCTTCAGGGAGGCGTCCAGGTGCTCCGAATCCTTTTTCTCCTCCAGCATTCCCAGCAGGGCGTCTGCCACGGCGCCCACGTCCCCGCAGATTCCCAGGTCCAGGCGGCAGCGGCGCCCCAGCACTTCCCCGCGGCGGTCGATCTGGACGATGGCGGGCTTGGTGGGGAGGAAGTTGAAGTAGGGGAAGTCCGTTCCCCACATCACAATGAGGTCGCTTTCATGCATGGCCTTGTAGGCGTCCCCCCAGCCCAGCAGGCCGGTCATGCCCACTCCCAGGGGGTTGTCATGTTCAAAATAGTCTTTTCCGCGCCAGGTGTAGGCGATCGGGGCCTTCACCCGTGCGGCGATCTGCACCACCTTGCGTTCCGCTCCGGCGCAGCCGCCCCCGCAGAAGAAGGTGATGCGGTCGTGTGAAGCGAGCATCTGGGCCAGACGCGCCTCGGACTCATGGTCCGGCACCACGGTTTCCCGGGTGAAGGCGGGGGGATGCACCAGGTCCCCGGCCTCAGCGGGAGCGTCCGCAATGTCCCCGGGCAATACGATCACGCCTACGTCGCGCCTGGCCCAGGCATGCTGGATGGCGGTCATCACGATGCGCGGAGCCTGGGACCCTTCGGAGATCAGCTCCGCGTAGGAGCTGCATTCCCTGAAAAGCTGTTCCGGATGCGTGGCCTGGAAATATTCCACGCCTATCTGGCTCTGCGGAATATGGGAAGCGATGGCGAGCACTGGGGCATGGTTCCGGTGGGCATCAAACAGGCCGTTGATCAAATGGAGGTTGCCCGGGCCGCTGCTGCCGCAGCATACGGCCAGATTGCCGGTAAGCTGTGCTTCCGCACTGGCGGCGAAGGCGCCCACTTCCTCATGCCTCATGTGAATCCATTCAATGGTTTTCTTCCTGCGGAGGGCGTCCGTAATGGGGTTCAAACTGTCACCCACAATGCCGTAAATGCGCTTTACCCCGGCTTTTTCCAAAATTTCAACAAGTTGATCAGCTACCGTATACATGCAGATTAGACCAAAACGGGGTTAAAAAAATCAATGCTTCTGTGTCATAGGCGCAGGGAATCCTTTCCGTCCGGAGAACCATGACGGAGTTTCAAACAGCCGCCATCCCGCCCACAGCCTTTTTTCTTGCAGAAAATACGGCGCGCGCTATGTTGGCACCCTAGCTCCATTTTTCTTTACCACATCATGAAATTCCTTACTCAGGCTCTTGTGCTGGCCACCGTTCTGGGAAGCCTCGCCACCGCTTCCGCAGCAGTTGTTTTTCCCGGCCCCACGCCCGGCGCGGCCCATGCGGAGCAGGCTGCTTCCGGCTATACCCTTTCCAACAATATTCTGACGGCCAAATTCCTCAACCGCGGCGGCAAGCTTTCCTTTGGAGGCATGACGTCCAAATTGGGACCGGTAGCCAAGGCAGGGGAGGAACTGTTCATCATCAATCTTCAGGACGGCAGGAGCATCAAGTCCTCAGACCTGAAGGCGGCTGACGTCAAGCTCGTCACCCTCCAGGCCAATCCCAAGGCGTTCAAGCTGGCGGACCGCTTCCCCGGAAAAGCCGTGACAGCCACCTTCCAGGCGCTGAACGGCTCCCTGCTGCTCTCCTGGCGCGCCGTGCTCCGGGACAATTCCCATTACCTGCGCCAGGAACTCCGCCTGGTGAGCACGAAGCCCATCCAGATGAAGAGCATCGTGGCCATGCAGTATGACCTGGTGGAAGGGAAGGCGGGCGCCCCCTCCGTTTCCGGCAACGCCAGGGGGGCGCTCATCGTGAACGATCTGGCCTTCACCGCCCTGGAAACGCCCATGGGCATCAATACCGTGGGAGGCGCCGGAAACGCGCAAGGCGGGGAATCCGCCGCCTGGAACGCGGACAAATGGACCACGGCTTCATGGACGGGCAATTTCAATATTCCGCAGGAGCTGAAAAAGCAGTACGGGGAGCAGGTAGCCTGCGCGGAAGGCCCCGTCACCATTGACGGCAAGGGCCCGTGCACCGTCACGTTCCGGTACAAGGGGGGCGACAAAGGGAACAACAAGCTGAACATCGCCGGCGTGCAGCTCCTTTCCGCCAAGGGCGCCGTCCTTGACTCCGACTTCCACGCCGGGAGCACCGGAGACGCAAGCAGCAACAATACCTACACGGTGAAGATTCCCGCCAAGGGGAACTACCTGCTGCGCTACTGGGCCCAGACCAAGAGCGAACCAATCGCCAGCAAGGGGGAAATCACCTTCTCCCTGCCCGTGCGCACGCTGGAGGAAAAGGAAGACGCCCAGGCGGACGATTCCCAGCTTGCCCAGGGCGTCTGGAGCCGTAAAACCACCATGCAGCCCAGGGAAGTGTGGGAGGTGTCCTCCGTCCTCGGCATCTTCGCCCCCGGCCAGCAGCGCCGCTCCTTCCTGGCTTATATGGAGCGGGAACGCGTGATGCCCTACCGCCCGTTCATCCATTATAACTCCTGGTATGAACTGAACATCAACCGGAATAATGATTCAGACCCCGCCAAGCGCATGACGGAAGAGCAGTGCCTGGCCGTGCTGAAGGACTGGCAGGAACAGTTTTTCCAGAAACGCGGCATGACCATTGACGCCTTTGTCTGGGACGACGGCTGGGACGAGTTCAACAGCCTGTGGGATTTTCACAAGATGTTCCCGCAGGGCTTCAAGCGCATTGACGCCGCCGCGGGCAGGCAGAAGGCCGGAATCGGCACCTGGCTGGGCCCGGTGGGCGGCTACGGGGCCTCCAAGGGCAAGCGCCTGGCCCACTGGAATGTGAAGCATCCGGACAACAAGATCGGCAATTTCCAGCTTTCCAACAAGGAATACTTTGACGCCTTTGTAGGCCGCTGCTCCCAGATGGTGAAGGACTACAATATGAAGTACTTCAAATTCGACGGCATCAGCACCCACTTCCACGCCAAGGGCCCCGGCAATGAAGAGGATGCGGAAGGCATCATCCGCGTGCTGAACGCCCTGCGCCAGAAGAAGGGAGACCTTTACATCAATTGTACCGTGGGTACGTGGGCCTCTCCCTTCTGGTTCCGCTACGCGGATTCCGTATGGAGGCAGGAAAACGACTTCGGCACCATCGGCGTGGGTGACAACCGGGACAAGTGGATTACCTACCGCGACCGCCTGGTTCACGAGGTTTTTGTGCAGGGCTCCCCGCTGATGCCCATCAATTCCATGATGACCCACGGCCTGATGGTCACCAAGTTCGGTCCGCCCGCGTGCATGCCCCGCGATCCTGAAAACGTGAAGAAGGAACTTCGCTGCGCCACGGCCTGCGGTACCTCCCTCCAGGAACTTTACGTGGACCGGGACCTGATGAACGCCAGCGGAGGCGTGCTGTGGGACGAGCTGGCCAAGGGCATCAAGTGGATCCGCCGCAATGCGGACGTGCTGGACGACGTGCACTGGGTGGGCGGCAATCCGTGGAACAAGGAGACCAGTGAAGGCGCCGTGTACGGCTGGGCCGCGTGGAACAAGAACAAGGCCACCCTGGCCCTCCGCAACTCCTCCGACCAGGAAAAGAGCCTGACCGGCACCCTCCGCAGCCTCCTGGACATTCCCGCGGAGGTGAAGGGCTCTATCACCTTCAAGGATTCCTATGATGACCAGCGCCCTCTGGACGGCTTCTCCGGCAAGACTGTGGACGTCGACAAGGAGCTGACGTTCACGCTGAAACCCTTTGAAGTACTGGTGTACGAAGGGGGAAAGGTCAAATAGCCCCCCTTTCAGGGAGGCTGGTTTTCCGGCCTTCCCTGAATTTACTGCACCCCCGGACCGCAGGAGCGGCCACGGTTCAGAACCTTTTCTCAAACGTCACCGCTTCCAGCGGGTCGGAAGGGTTCACGGGCATCACCAGGCATTCCATATTCTCCCCTCCCAGGTAAAGGGTGAGGCTGGTTCCGGCCGAATAGACGATGGAGACGCCGTAATACCCCTCTTTTTTCACCAGGGACCAGGTGCCCCGGCAGGAGGAAACGAGGTCCTCTTCCAGCACGGAAAGGTCGTCCCTGTCCTCCGGATGGGAAATCCACCGGCCCCATGCCTCCGGGCGCGGGAAGGAGGAAATCTCACACGTGCCGTCTTCATGCAGGAGAATCGTGGAGGAACTGATCTGGAAAAAGCGCTTCAGCTCCTGGGGACGGTAAAATAACCGCACCCGGGGAGTGGATTCCACCTCATACGTTCCGGACACGGCCTGGAGCGCCGGTTCCTGAATCCACAGGAAGGTGTTTTTATGCATCATCCGCTGGCACGCCAGCCCCACCACCGCCAGGAGGGAAAGGAAGGACAGGACAAAGGCCCACAGGGCGAGCCTCTTTCTCCACCAGGCATAAACGGCGGCCAGTCCGGCCACGCTGCCCACGCAGATCCAGAACCCCCAGGAGCGGGAGAGGAAGGAAAGAGCGTCCGCCAGTACGGAAAGGCCATGAGAAAGATCATTCCACATAGGTGCTCCAGAATCGCCGGAACTCCGTCAAAGTCAAGGCAACAATGCCGGACTTTACGGCACGGAGGGAGCGCGGCGGCGCAGCTTTCCCAAAAACTCCCGTCATCATCCCCGCAAATCCTCCTCCGCACTTTCCTCACGCAGTCCAATCAGGTAAAGAAACATCTCAACAATGAAGAGTGCAGCACATCACCAGGGACTTTCTGAACAGCAGGTTCTGGAAAACCGGACCAAATACGGGGTCAACATCCTGACGCCCCCGGAAAAGGAACCCCTGTGGAAGCAGTTCCTGGAGAAATTCTCAGACCCCATCATCAAGATTCTGCTGGTTGCCCTGCTCCTGTCCGTAGGCGTAGCCTGCTACCAGTTCTTCACCGGGGCGGAACCGGCCAGCGTCTTCCTGGAACCCGTGGGCATTCTGGTAGCTATCCTTCTGGCCACCTGCGTGGGCTTCGCCTTTGAAGTGAGCGCCAACAAGAAATTTGAAATCCTGAACCAGGTCAATGACGACACCATGGTCCAGGTCATCCGCGGCGGCAACATCTGCGAACTGCCCCGCCGCGACGTAGTCGTGGGAGACATCGTCATCCTGAATACCGGGGAGGAAGTCCCGGCGGACGGCGTGCTGCTGGAAGCCGTTTCCCTCCAGGTGAACGAGTCCACGCTGACGGGGGAACCCCTCATCGGCAAGACCACGGTGGAGGCGGAATTCAAGAAGGACGCCACCTACCCCTCCAACCACGTCCTGAAGGGAACCACCGTGGTGGACGGCCACGGCATCATGGAAGTGACTTCCGTGGGGGACAAGACGGAATACGGGAAGGTCTATGAAGGCTCCCAGATTGACAACAAGGTGCAGACGCCCCTCAACCGCCAGCTTTCCCGGCTGGGCGACCTCATCACCTGGGCCAGCTACGCCATTGCGGCCCTCATCATCATCGGCCGCCTCACCCTGTACTTCTCCCACCTGCCCGGCCCCGTGGAATGGCTGAGCGCGGGAACCTACATTCTGAATACGGTCATGATCGCCGTGACCGTCATCGTGGTCACGGTGCCGGAAGGGCTGCCCATGAGCGTCACCCTGAGCCTGGCCCTGAGCATGAAGAGCATGCTGGCCAACAACAACCTGGTGCGCAAGATGCACGCTTGCGAAACCATGGGGGCGGCCACCGTCATCTGCACGGACAAGACGGGCACCCTGACACGCAACCAGATGAACGTGTACAAGGCGGATTTCTACGGTCTGGGTAATGCCGCCCCGGCGGACAACGAGCTGGGCGGCCTGATCCGGGAGGGCATTTCCGTGAACTCCACCGCCTTTCTGGATTATGCGGACCCGGACCACATCAAGGCCCTGGGCAATCCCACGGAAGGAGCGCTCCTGCTGTGGCTGCACGGCCAGGGCGTGAATTACCTGGACCTGCGGGAAAACGCCCGCGTGCTGGAACAGCTTACCTTCTCCACGGAGCGCAAGTACATGGCTACCGTGGTGGAATCCCCCCTGCTGGGTAAAAAAGTCCTTTACGTGAAGGGCGCTCCGGAGATCGTGCTGGGCCTGTGCTCCACGGTCCTGACTCCGGAAGGCCGGGTGCCTGCCGCAGACATGCGCCCCGCCATTGAGGAACAGCTGCTGGCCTACCAGAACCAGGCCATGCGCACGCTGGGCTTCGCGTACCGCATCCTGGATGATGACGCCCCGGTGTTCGAGGACGGCCGCGTCATCCGCACGGACCTGGTTTACCTGGGCATCGCCGCCATTTCAGACCCTGTGCGGGACGACGTGCCCCAGGCCGTGAAGGACTGCATGGACGCGGGCATCAGCATTAAGATCGTCACCGGGGACACGCCCGGCACCGCGCGGGAAATAGGCCGCCAGATCGGCCTGTGGACGGAGGCGGACACGCCGGACCGCCTGATGACGGGCGTGGAGTTTGAGCAGACGCCGGACGAAGAATTGCTGAACCGCGTGATGGACCTGAAAATCATGTGCCGCGCCAGGCCCATGGACAAGGAACGCCTGGTGAAACTGCTCCAGAAGAAGGACCAGGTGGTGGCCGTGACCGGGGACGGCACGAACGACGCTCCCGCCCTGAACGCCGCGCAGGTGGGCCTTTCCATGGGGGACGGTACCACCGTGGCCAAGGAAGCCAGCGCCATCACCATTCTGGACAACTCCTTCATGAGCATTTCCCGCGCCGTCATGTGGGGGCGCTCCCTGTACCGGAACATCCAGCGCTTCATCGTCTTCCAGATGACCATCAACGTGGCGGCCTGCCTCATCGTGCTCATCGGCGCGTTCCTGGGCACGGAATCCCCCCTCACGGTCACGCAGATGCTCTGGGTTAACCTCATCATGGATACCTTCGCCGCGCTGGCGCTGGCTTCCCTTCCGCCGGACGAACGCGTGATGCAGGACCCGCCGCGCAAGACCACGGACCATATCATCACCCGCCCCATGGGCCGGAACATCCTGGGCGTGGGTATCCTGTTCGTGGCCTTCCTGTTCGGCCTGCTCCAGTACTTCAAGCATGCGGACATCACCAGCCTGACGCAGTTCAGCCTCAGCGGCTACTTCGGCAGCTACCTGGATTTCTCCTCCCCGGAACATGAACTGACGGGCTATGAACTGTCCCTGTTCTTCACCATCTTTGTTCTCCTCCAATTCTGGAATATGTTCAATGCCAAGGCCTTCAACACGCACCAGAGCGCCTTTGCCCGCATGGGGGCCAGCATCGGCGGATTTGGACTGGTGGCCCTGCTCATCCTGGCCGGGCAGTACCTCATCGTCACCTTCGGCGGCAAGATGTTCAACGTGGTGCCGCTGAGGTGGACGGACTGGGGCCTCATTTTCGCGGGTACTTCCATCGTCCTGTGGATCGGGGAGCTGGTGCGGGCGTTCACGCCGGACAAATCCCTCCGCCGCCCGTAAGCCTTCCGGACAATCTCATGCGGCGGAATGCGCCTGCATGACACGGACGGCGTTCCCGTCCGGGGCTCCTTCTTTCAACAAAGGAGCCCGCAGGCGTGTCATTCACAGCATGGACTTGACACGCCTGACGGGCTCTATCTCCGGTTCCGCCGTTCTCCTCTTCCTGTTCTCCCTCGTTTTCTCCGGGTGCAAAAAGACGGAACAGATTCCGCATGAGACACCCACGCTCATTTACGAACAACCGGTTACCATGGACATTCCGGTGGAGGGAAGCTGGGTGGGCCACCTGGACGGGGTGGACAACGCCTCCATCGTTCCCCAGATCACGGGCTACCTGCTGACGCAGAATTATTCCAACGGTGCCCCGGTGAAAAAGGGGAAGGTACTCTTCCGCATTGACGATTCCACCTTCAAGGACCAGGTATCCAGGGCCAAAGCCACGCTGGAACAGGCCCGGGCCCAGCTCCAGCAGTTGAATTACGACGCGGAGATTTACAAGCCGCTGGCCGCGGAGAACGCCATTTCCAAGCAAAAGTATGAGGACACGCGCCTGTCCGCCATTGCCGCTCAGGCGCAGGTGCAGCAGGCCACCGCGGCCCTGGCCCTGGCGGAGAAGAATCTTTCCTATACGGTGCTTTATGCCCCCTTTGACGGGATTGCCGGCATTTCCAAGACGAACATCGGCGACCTGGTCAGCCCGGAGAGCGGCCCCCTCGCCATCGTTTCCTCCGTCAACCCCATCCGCGTCAATTTTGCCGTCACCCAGCAGGAATGGATCCAGCAGGCGGGCAAGAACGGGGATGAAGGCGTCCAGACGGGCAGCAAGCTGGACATTACGCTGAAGGACGGCACCAAGTACCCGGAACAGGCTACCGTGGTAGCCATTGACCGGGCGTTCAACCCCCAGACGGGCACCATCCGCGTGCAGGCGGACCTTCCCAACGGGAATTACCTGCTGCGCCCCGGCATGTTCATCACCGCCACGGCAAAGCTGGCTACCGTCAAGAACGCGCTGACCGTTCCGGCCAAGGCCCTTCTTTCCACCCAGGGCCGCTTTTTCGTCATCACGCTGGATGAACACAACCACCCTTCCATCATCCCCGTACAGGCCGGAACCCAGGTAGGGGAGCGCCAGCAGGTCATCCCGCTTCAACCGGATTCCCTCACGCCGCAGAGCAAGGTGGTGGTGGACGGCCTTCTCCAGGCGGAAATGGCCTCCAGAAACCCGGCCGCACATCTGAAGGCAGTCCCCGCCAGCAACCCGTAAGCTCCTCTCCCCATGGCTGATTTCTTCATCAAGCGCCCCATTCTTTCCATCTGCCTCTCCATCATCCTTGTGCTGCTGGGGAGCTTTGCCATTCTGCGGCTTCCCATCTCCGAGTATCCGGATATCATCCCTCCCTCCATCCAGGTGACGGCCACCTATCCGGGCGCGGACTGCGAGACCGTGGTCAAGTCCATCGCCTCCCCCATTGAGCAGCAGATGTCCGGCGTGGACGGCATGTCCTACATGACTTCCGTCAATACCAACAACGGGCAGATGAGCATGATGATCCTCTTCGAAACCGGAACGGAGGCGAATATGGACCAGGTGCTTTCCTACCTGCGCTACGGGCAAGCCACCTCCCAGCTTCCGCCGGAAGTGAGCGAGCTGGGCGTCTCCCTGCGCAAGACCAGCGGGCTGCCCGCCCTGGTGGTCAGCTTCTATTCCCCCCAGGGAACCTACGACGGCCTCTGGCTGGCGAATTACGCCTATATCAACATGGTGGACGCCATCAAGCGCGTGCCCGGCGTGGGCGACGTGCAGGTGTTCGGAGCCGGCCGTTATGCCATGCGCATCTGGCTGAATCCGGAAAAGATGGCGGCCCTGAACATCACGGCCCGTGACGTGATGCTGGCCGTGCAGGCCCAGAACGCCGTGAACCCCGCGGGCAAGATAGGCGCGCAGCCCGCGCCGCCGGACCAGCAGCTTTCCTTTACCGTGAAGGCTCCCGGACGCCTGACCAGCGTGAAGGAGTTTGAGAACATCGTGGTGCGCGGACAGGGCAGCTCCATTGTGCGGGTGAGCGACGTCGCCCGCGTGGAACTGGGATCGGAGACGTACAGCCTGAGTTCTTCCGTGAACGGCATGCCTGCCGCCTCCATCGGCATTTATGAAGCGCCCGGAGGTAATGCCCTCCAGATGGTGGACAATATCAAGGCCCTGCTGGAAAAGAGCAATTTGCCTCCCGGAATGGACTACCTGGTGTCCCTGGATTCCACCCTGGCCGTCCGCGCCGGCATTGACGACATCGTCAACACGCTGGTCACGGCCCTGGGCCTCGTGGTGCTGGTGGTGTTCATCTTCCTGCAAGGCTGGCGCGGCACGCTGATTCCGGCCTTTGCCGTTCCGGTCTCCATCATCGGCGCTTTCATCGCCTTCCCGTTCTTCGGTTTCTCCATCAACACCATCTGCCTGATGGGGCTGGTGCTCGCCATCGGCCTGGTGGTGGATGACGCCATCGTGGTGGTGGAGGCGGTGAAGAACCATATTTCCCACGGGGAAAAGCCCATGCAGGCCACCATCGCCGCCATGCGGGAGGTTTCCGGCCCCGTGGTGAGCACGGCTCTGGTGATCGCCTGCGTGTTCGTTCCCACCATGCTGCTGCCCGGCGTTACGGGCAAGCTGTTTGAGCAATTTGCCGTCACCATCGGCACGGCCATCCTCATTTCCGCGTTCTGCGCCCTGTCCCTCAGCCCCACCCTGTCCGCCGGGCTGCTGAAATCGGGCCAATCAGATACCATTCCTCTGCTGGGACCGTTATTCAAGGCTTTCAACAACGGCTTCGGCAAAGCGCGGGACTGGTACGTGAACGCCTGCGCGTGGCTCATCCGCCGCATGTGGCTTTCCATCCTGCTGCTGGCCGCCATGACGGCCGCGCTCTTCCCCCTGGCCAAGCTCATTCCCACAGGTTTCCTGCCCAATGAAGACCAGGGCTACCTGTTCGGCGGCGTGGAAATGCCGGACAATACCTCCCTGAACGTCACGGAGGCCACCTCCGCACGGATTGAACGGATCATCCGGGAGGACCCCGGCGTGGAGGTGGTCACTACCGTGAACGGCTTCAACCTGATCAGCTCCGTCCAGAGCTCCTCCAACGCCTTCTTCTTCATTTCCCTGAAACCGTGGTCCGAACGGAAGGCTCCCGGGATGACGGCGGACGGCATCGCCGCCAGGCTGAAGAGCAAGCTGAACGCGGAGATTTCCTCCGGCATGGCGTATGTGGTGCCGCCGCCGCCCCTGCCGGGCGTGGGCACGTCCGGGGACGTCACCTTCCTGCTGGAAGACCGCCAGGGCATCGGCGAGAAATTCCTGGCCGCCAATACGGCCAAATTCATCGCGGCCGCCGGGAAACGGCCAGAAATCGCGGGCATCAGCAATTTCATGTCTCCCTCCAACCTTCAGTACAATCTGAACGTAAACACGGAACAGGCTACCCTCCAGAACATGAACGTGGATGAGATTTACGCGACCATCCAGGCGTACATGGGGAGCACCTTCCTGAACAACTTCAACATTTACGGCCAGGAATGGCAGGTGTACATGCAGGCGGACGCTCCGTACCGGAACAACATCGACAAGCTTTCCATGTTCTACGTACGCAACAATGATGGAGACCCGGTCCCGCTGGATTCCGTCATCAACGTCACGCATGGCTGGGCCCCGGAATTCCTGATCCGCCAGAACATGTTCAACAGCTCCCAGCTTAACGTCACTCCGGCGCCCGGCTATTCCTCCGGGCAGGTGATGGGCGCGCTGGAGGAAGTCTTTGCCCAGACCATGCCGGCAAGCATGGGCTATGACTATTCCGGCATGAGCTACCAGGAACAACAGGCGCAGAAGGGCATCACCATCGGCATGATCTTCATTGCCTCCGCCGTGTTCGTGTTCCTGATCCTGGCCTCCCTGTATGAAAGCTGGTCACTGCCCGTGGCCATCTTCATGACCGCTCCCATCGCCATCCTGGGCGCTTTCCTGGCCCTGTGGATATTCGGGCTGGACCTGAACATTTACTCGGAAATCGGCCTCATCGTCCTGATTGCGCTGGCGGCCAAGAACGCCATCCTCATTGTAGAATTTGCCGTGCTGGAACTCCGGCAGGGCACGGACCTGCTCACGGCCACGCTGGACGCGGCCAGAATCCGCCTGCGCCCCATCCTGATGACCTGCTTTGCGTTCATCATGGGCTGCCTTCCGCTGGCCCTGGCTACGGGCGCGGGAGCGGCGGCGCGGCAGGTGGTGGGCGTGGGGGTGATCGGCGGGATGATTACGGCCGTCTTCATCGGCGTGTTCTTCATTCCCTCCTTCTTCTACCTGATTGCCAAACTAGCCAAGCTGGATAAGAAAGCGGCGCGGGAGCTCCAGGAAAAGGCGCAGGGCGCATCCGCTCCGGCAAAATAAAACGCCACCCCGCGGCACTCTCCACCCTACATCCAGAAGATCCACGCCCAGAAGGCCTTGACGAAGATAAGCACTCCGTCAATCAGCAGGCCTACCTTGACCATGGTCATCTGGGGGAATTTCCCCGTGGCATAGGCCAGGGCGTTGGGCGGGGTGGACACCGGGAGCATGAAGGCGCAGGAAGCGCCTATGCCCACCAGAAGCACCAGCGGCGTGGCGGACATTCCCATGGCGGCCGCCACCGTCACCATCAGGGGGGCCACCAGGGCAGCACTGGCCGTATTGGAGCAAAATTCCGTGAGTGACGAGATGAAGACGCTGATAATGAGCAGAATGACAAGGGGATTCTGCCCCATGGCAATGGCGGATACCTGGTCCGCAAGAAATCCGGCCGCGCCTGTCTGGACGAGAATACTGCTGAGCGTGATGCCGCCGCCGAACAGGAGCAGAACGCCCCAGTCCGTATTTTTGGCAATGCCGCCCCAGTTGATGACTCCGCACAGGGGCAGGAGCACCGCGGCGCACAGCGCAATGAGCGTATCCATGGCCGGAATGCCACCCAGCGCGGCGGAAAGGAAGCTGCTACACATCCAGCTCCCCGCCACCAGCACGAATAGGACCAGCACGCGCACCTGTTTGGCATTCAACCGTGCTGCAGATTCCTCACTGTCTTCCGGGGTCATGCCCACATGCAGGCCCAGCCTCGGCCGGAAGAACAGGTACATCAGGAAGAAGACAATTACCCCGAACACCAGGACAAGCGGCATGGCAATCCGGAACCATTCCGCAAATCCCATGCCGAGCTCATGCGCCGCAATGGCATTGGGCGGGGAGCCTACCAGCGTTCCCATGCCGCCAATGGAAGCGCTGTACGCCACTCCCAGCACGGCAAAGGGAGCCGTGGTCTTGAGTTTTTCCGGAGGAATGCGGTCCAGCAGGCCGATCACAAGGGGGAGCATCATGGCCGCCGTGGCCGTGTTGGACATCCACATGGAGAGGAAGGCCGTAGCCAGGAAGATCAGCACCAGCGCCATGCCCAGGCTTCCCCGTGCCATTTGAAGAATTTTCCCCGCCAGCCAGATGTCAATTTTCTGTTCATGAAGGGCACCGGCCATGGCAAAACCGCCAAAGAACAGAAAGATGGTGGGATCAGCAAAACCTGCCAGCGCCCTGGCTCCCGGAAGAATGCCCATGAACATGGCGAGCACCGGCACCAGCAGGGCGGTTACGGTCACGTGCAGGGCCTCCGTCAGCCATAGGATGCCGATGAAGGTGAGTATGGCCAGCCCCCTGGCTACTTCCGGCTCCACGGGGAGCCACTTGAGCATGGCCAGGAAAAGAAGCACGTCACATGCAATGATGATGTAATTGCGGTGCCCCTTGGCGGTGTCTGTAGTACGATGGCGCATATTTGAGAAAACAAGATGGTGTTATTTCTTTTTGTACGCCTCCGGGCGATAGAGTCAATATCATTCCGGAAGACCCCAGAAGAAGCCTCGTTCACATGTCATGAACCGGGGAAAAAGACGCCATTCCCCCTCCCCTGCCCTTGACCCTTTTGAAGGCAGGAGGGTTCCGGGTATGCAAAAAGCCGCCACGCAAATACGCGGCGGCTTGTGAAAACTGTTTGATTGACGCACGGAGGGAGAAACCTCCGCCCGGGCAATTATTCAGCGGCGGGTTCGGCGGCCTTCTTGGCAGCCGGCTTTTTGGCGGGGGCCTTCTTGGCTGCGGGGGCCTTGGTTTCAGCCTTCTTGGCGGGGGCCTTGGCCGCGGTCTTTTTGGCGGGAGCTTCCTTGGCGGCAGGCTTGGCGTCCTTGGCAACGGGAACGGCCAGACGAATAGGCGTATTGGAATTCAACTTGGACTGTTCCTTCTTACGCTTGATGTATTCAACACGTCTGCGGCGCTTGGTGACTTTGCGGATTTGCTGTCCCATAGTGATAATTGCTATGATATTTACTAATTTTTAAGAGCTCCATGTGGCACATGGGCGTGGATACAACTACCAACCCCGCATGCCATACGCAAGCACAAAGCATTATTAAGGCACAGAAAGACCTCGGCACTCCCTGCTTTTCCCAACCGGGCCCCGGTAAACGGAACGGAAGGAAGCAACGCGGAAAGGAGACGGCATTCTACCACAATTTCAGCGCGTCCACCCGTACCGGCTGTTCCCACCGCAGGTGGTCCCGGATGGCGGCGGCAATGAAGTCCAGGCCGCGTTCCACGGCCGTCGCCAGCCCGTCCCCGGCGGCCAGCCGCGCCGCAATGGCGGCGGAGAGGGAGCAGCCCGTTCCATGGGTGCTCACATCCTGCACGCGCGGACGGTTCCATTCCCCCAGAATGCGGCCGTCCGGCCCGGCCAGCACGTCCCGGCAGTCTCCTTCCAGATGGCCTCCTTTTAAAAGAACCGGGCACCCGTACCTGAGGGCCAGCCGCGCGGCGCACTCCGGCAGTTCATCCCTCCCGGGATTGGCGGAACTCCGGAGCAGGACGGCGGCTTCATCCAGATTGGGGGTCAGCAGGGCCGCGCCCGGCAGCAGAAGCTCTTCATAAACGGCTACGGCCTCTTCCCGCATCAGGCGGTCCCCCGCCGTGGCGATCATGACAGGGTCCACCACCACGGGAATATCCGTGCCGGAAAGCACCTCATGCACCGCACGGACAATGGCCGGAGAATACAGCATGCCCGTTTTTACGGCGGTTACGGGGAAATGCTCCAGATTAATCCTCACCTGGTCCGCGACCAAGGCCGGGTCCACCTCCTGAATGCCGCGCACCAGCCCCGGCACCTCGGAAACGACGCAAGTGACCGCCGTCAGCGCAAACGCCCCCATGGCATGGGCCGCCTTCAGGTCCGCCTGAAGTCCGGCCCCGGCGGAACAGTCTGAACCGGCAATCGTCATCATTACGGGAATACTCATGCCCCTGTTTTTAATCGGGAGGAGCGGCATTGAACATCCAAAAATCCGCGCACACCGCCTCAATGTCACAAATCCGGGTGGGAAAATGCCGCCGGAATGCCACAATCCGCCCATGACCCACGCCGCCCCAGCCCCGGAAGAGCAGGAATTCTGGCTTTTTATTCAGAATGAGCCCCTGCCCGCGGCGGAGGAATTGCAGAAGAACATGTTCCGCCTGGACGCCTGCTTCCGTCTGAACCTTTCCGGCGCTCCGGAACATGCTCCGGAGCATGTGCTGGAAGGAGAATACCTGGACGAAGAGGGAGAATCCCAACTGGACGTGTTCTGGGTCATGGAGACGGACGACGCCCGGCAGGCGTTCAAAAAGGACCGCGCAGCCCTCCAGCAAATAGGGAGCCGCACCAAAATGCTGCGCTTCATCCTGGAGGATGAATGCGCCCTGGGCCACGTTTTCGCCATGATCCACGCCATTCTGGAACACCGGGACGGCCTGCTGGTCATCCCGGACGGCCGGGGGAACATTATTCTGGAACGGAAGCAGGCCCTGGATTTCCTGAACAGGGAGATACGGGAAGGCATTGCGGAAGACTAGCGTTCCTCCGTCCGCGGCGCGGAGGATCCCTCCCGCTCCGCATTCAACTGGAGCGCCTTCTTTTTCCAGACTTCCGCCATGTCCGCATCCTGCCTGGTTCCCTTTCCGGTGCTGTAGCAGACGGAAAGCATCAGCATGGCGTTGACGTGGTCCTGCCCGGCGGCCAGCCGGAGCCAGTTGAATGCCTTTCCCTCGTCCACGGGGACGCCGGAACCATCCAGGTACGCCAGGCCCACGATGTACTGGGCATGGGCGTCCCCGGCGGAAGCCGCCTGTTCATACCATTTCATGGCGCGCTCCATGTCCTGCGGCACGCCCTCCCCCCTGGCATAAAGGTTCCCCAGGTACACGGAGGAAGGCGTATTGCCCCCGTTGGCGGCCTTTTCCAGCAGCACCAGTCCGGAGGCGGCATCCTTGTCAAAGCCCATTTTCCCTTCCATGTAAGCCCGGCCCAGCAGCCCCATGGCCGCAGGGTGCTCCTCATCCGATGCCTTGTGCCACAGCTCCAGCGCCTTGTTCGGGTCCCGGTTCACCCCATCTCCCTTGAAATACATCATGCCCAGCATGTACAGGGCATTTCCCCGCTGGCTGCCGGGGCGTGCCAGCCCGTATTCAAACCATTCCCTGGCCGCCGCGGCGTCACGCTTGATGCCGGTTCCATACAGGTACATGGCGCCGATGACCGTTTCCCCGGAATATCCGGACCCGGCCTCCGCCACGGAGTCACACCAGGCGCGCACATCCAGCGGGTGCGCCCAGCCGTTCTGCAATCCCTCCGCGTACAGGGCGGCCACATCATTGAGCGCCTTCACCTGCTCCTTGTCATTACCCTTCTTATGGGATGCGGCGGAGGCGGCGTCCAGACGGTCCTTCCATCTTCCGGCCTCCCCTTTTTCCGCCTTTTCCGCGGCAGGTTCTTCCCGCTCCCCGGCAGGGGCCCCCTGTTTTTCCCCGGAGGCGGCCTTGCGGTCACACCCGCACCAGAGAAGGGATACGGAGGCGGCCACACACCCGGCAACTATTTTTTTCATCATGCCCATCACCATAGGACAGGCGCACGGGCGTGCCAAGAAGAGAAATGACGGAAATACCGCCTCCGGCACATGAAAACGCGCAAAACGCCGTCATGCGCCGCAGAAACGGGATTTTCTCTTTTATCATTGAATATTTCCCTCTTTTTGTTTTACTGAATCCAGTTCAACCACTAATGAAATTTGTACCGCGCCTGTATCTCCTGACGTGCCTGGGTTGGTTCTGCGGCGGAGCTTCCGCGACGGAACTGCCCGTAAAGTACATTTTTGAACTGTCGGACGAGCCGGTAAAGGTCCGTCCCGGCAAAATAGACACCAAGAGCGTTTTCTTCCCCAAATACGCGCGCGGCACCTCTCCGGAAGCCCTCAAACGGCAGGCAGCCCTGTTCCATTCACAAATAAGGCACACGGCTCCCAAAAGCAGCCCCGCCATTGATATCCACATGAATGACGACAGGATGGAAAGGGACGGCAACGCCCTGTCCGGCTATGAATTCCACCACACGGACGACCGGAAGGAAACGGTCATCACCACCGAACCGCCGGATGAGGAAATCTGGCTGAACGACGGCGATCCGGACAGCCCCTTTTTCCACACACCCCGTTCCGCCACCAACACGGAAATCCGTGAAATATCCTCGCCGTCCGACGTCTGGCCCGCCTGGAACGAAGCGGAGGTCAACCTGAACATGAACCTTCAGGAGTCCGCCCCGCGTCCCTTCGTAATCCAGCCGGCTCCGTCCGGGGCCATCCGCACCATCATCAAATCCTTCAACGGAGCCGTTTTTGAAGCGGACGCGCAGCCCATGCATCCCGTGTGGGACCAACTGCCTCCGGGCTATGTGCCCATTCCGGCGCTCCCCGCCTACCAGCCCACCGTACTGAGAAAATTACAGTAGGGGCCGGACGGAAAATCAGAACTTGAAACGGACGGCGCCGAATACGCTCCAGCCGTTGAACGCCTTGGCCGTTGCGGAATCCACCCGGCTGGTGACGTACTCCACCGCCAGCATCAGCTTCACCGCATTGACCGCTTCCGGGCACAGGTAGCAGTTCAGCCCCAGGTAAAAGGAATGCATGCTGTCCACCCACCCGGCATAATGGGTGACGCTGGGAGCGTACCGGGTGTTCAGTTTCACGGAACGGTTGCCGAACGAACACTGGTACTGGAATACGCCTTCCAAATGGGGTGAAATCCGGTAAACGGGCTGAAGAACCAGGCCGTACACATTCTTGGCGCCCGGCTGGCCCACAATCCCCACGCCCGCCAGCAGGTTTCCCATCACGGAAAAAGCCCCCCGGCTGGCATCCCAGCTCAGGGAAATAACGTCCTGGGCTCCCGTTCCGCAGTAATCGGAAGTGGAAGGAATCTTTCTTCCCCGCCATTCCGTAAAATTATGCGCATACTGGTAACCCAGGGTCTGGCTGTCCCACGCGGGGGACGCCACCTTCCATTTCATGGCGTTCAGGGCAAACACGTTGTCTGCGGAATGAAACTGTATTTCATCCTTCAGGTCCGTACCGTTCGCATTCAGATAAATGCCGTAGGAGTGGTACAGGCTCCTGGCGTCCTTCTGGAAATTGGCCTCCAATCCCCAGTTGGAGATGGGAATCAATTCATTGCACAGGGCGGACCTCTCCACCGTCTTGATCCGGGAGGATGCCAGGCAGTATTCGGACGTCAGGTGCGGAGTCAGCTTCCCGGCCCTGAACTTGACGCCGGGCACGGTCTTTTCCAGATAAAGTTCATACAGGGACCACTCCGTGCGGCTGCCGGTCCATTCCCCGCGCACTTCACGGTGGCGGCCCTCCAGATCCCCCACGTTCGTCAGGTTGGACAGGCGCCAGGAGCCGTCCCCCATCACAACATCCCCGCCCAGGTAGGCGCGCCGCCACTCGCTGTTATGGCCGCCGGAGGAGGGGCAGAACTTGTTGGCCCCGTTGGGACTGACGGCGGCCGTCTGGTACTGGCCGATCAAGGTCAGCTTCACTTTTCTAATCCAGGAAGAATCACTCCGGTACAGAACGGGGCCGCGGTCCAGCACACGGCACAGGGACGGAAGTGGCGCGCCCGGCACCGGCTGGGGCTGCGTTATTCCCATGCCGGCCTCCGCTGCGGAAACAATGGCGCACCAGCAGGCGGCAAACAGGCCGTTTCTCAGAAAAAGAGACTTCATCACAGCATCAACAACAGGTTGCAGGACGGACACCTTAAGGGGGCGTTCCTGAAAATCAAGCCCGGATGTTTCTTTTGCCATTGCAGTTTTCCCGCGGGCCGTGGTATGAAAACGGGCAGACATGAATACCCAAACGCGCCCTTCTCTCTGGAAATACTTTATCCTGTGCCTCACCAGGAATTACTGCTCCTTCTCCGGAACGGCCCCGCGGCGCGAATTCTGGGGCTTCTACCTCTTTCTGTACATCTTCTCCCTGATTTTCGGCATAGCCGCCGCAGTCCTCTTTGCGGCGGCGCTGCCGTGGGGGGAACTGAAAGGAGTACACGACCAGGCCCAAATGCAGGCCATGCTCTTTCCGCACATCGCCTCCTTCGTCCTCGTCGTGCAAATCATCATGATGGCCTTCTACCTGCCCATCTGGGGCGTCACCATCAGAAGGCTCAGGGACGCGGGGTTCAGCACGGCATGGGGGTACGGCTACATTGCGCTGGGCATCATCGGCCTGCTTAACTGGGCAATTCTGGACCGCTTCCAATATGAGGGCGGTCCCGTGACGCAGTTCCTGGGCATCATTTCCTCCGCCTACTGGCTGCTGCTCATCATTCTGGCATGCTTCCCCTCCCGGCCTGCTGCGGAAGACACGCCTGAATAACCACTTCCCGCTCCTGCGGGGAAAGGCCGTAAATATCTTCCACCAGCCTGTTCATCCGTTCATCGTCCTCCGGACAGTAGGAGGCATGCAGGAACCCGGACAGCCTTTCCGCCTCCTCAAGCATGTCCGGGAGGGGCACGCGGACGGGGGCCCGGAGGATGGGCGCCGTATCCATCTGGAACGCATCCCCCTGCATTTTTCCCCGCAGGCGGAACCAGAACTGCATCAGCCTGGAATTCAACAGGGCCGCCAGGTACTTCATGCTCACGCGCTCCGTGCGGATTACGTTAAATGACATCATCACGTATGCTTCCCGTTCCGTGTAGGTAAACATGGGCCGCGCACATTTGCGGGCGGCGAGAATTTTGGGTCCGGATAAAAAGAACTCCTCTCTTCTGGGCCAGTGCACATGGTAATACTTCATGCGGCCCATCCTCGTTTCCCTGCGGCGCTCCATCAGGGGGCGGAACCTTTCCAAATGGCGAATCAGCGTCACTGCCTGGTCCGAGCCATTATCCGGGGTCAGGTACAGCAAAACCTTCTCCGGCTCCTTCAGGGAATACCTGCCTGCCAAGACAGGCTCATACAGGGGTTTGAGAAAACGCCGTTCCCGTTCCGGCAGCCCATGGAAGTAATCCCGCGGAACCACAAATACCCCATCCCCCCTCCGGATTCCGGAGCGGCGCGCCACTTCCGGCTCCAGGCTCTCCAGCGCACGGGAGGAAACAACGTCCGGATTCGGTACAATCCCCTGGGTGATTTCCTTACGGCCATCCAGCCTGAAATTCCCGGCTGCCTCCATCTTTTCCAGAACGGCCCATTGGGCGGCAGAGCAGAAAGACAGTCCCTCCTCCACGCACGCCCCGGCATCTTCCGGCAGAGGAAACTGACGGTAAGGCTCATGTTTCAGAAATGCGTCCACTTCTTCCATGGGACCGCAAAAGCGCCGGTATTCCGGAACCAGCGGACCGGCTCCGCCTCCCTTCCTTTCCGCCAGAATGGTCATGGTATGGACCCGCGCGTTTTCAAACACCCGGCAGGCCCCGAAATCCGACAGGCGCAGCAAACTGCAATCCGCCAGCAGCTTGCGGCGCAGGGGGGCCGCCCCGGCATTCGCCATCCACTTGTTGGGGACAACCAGGTGCATTACTCCCCCGGGCCTCAGGGCATCCAGTCCCACACAGGCGAACACGTACCAGTAATCCATGCGGGAAGAACAGAAGGAGGCCAGAGGAGAGGATTTCAGCCGGGCAAACAGCTCCCTGTTTCCCTTTTCCCCGACAAAGGGGGGATTTCCGATGACAAGGTCAAAGCCCCCGCCCTCCATCACCGCGGCAAGCCCCTGCCGCCAGACGCCGCCCGCGGTCAAATCCAGGCTGTCCCCGCACAGGAGATGGTCCCGGAAAACGCCTTCCCCACCCGCGGCCAGCAGCGCGCATTGAAAACGGAAACGCGCCACGTCCAGCGCCTCCGGAGAAATATCCACCCCGTAAATATTCTCTTCCAGAATGGAGCGGATTAAATCCGCTTCCGGACATTCCGGCTCCAAGCGTTTCCTGCGGCGTACAAGCTCCTGAAGCATTCCCATGGCAAATGCCCCGGCTCCGGTGGATAAATCCAGAACCCGGATATTTTTCAGCAACACGGCTTCTTCACCACTCCCGTAGTGCGGCAATATGGAATCCAGCCAGAGGGACACCGCCGCCCGCACCATCCGGCGTACCAGGAATGCCGGAGTATACACGGTCCCGGAACGGGGGGCATCCGCCAGGGAGCGTTCCAGCAAACTCCCCAGTACGGACGGGGTGACAGCGCGGAAATCATCTTCCTCCCGCAGGGAAAACGCAAACCCTTCCGGGAGAAGGCATTCATCCCCGGCGCACCGCTTTAACAATTTTCCCATGAGCGCCGCTTTCAACCGCTCCCATACTTCAGGACGGCTCCCGCCGCCTTTCTCCGGCAGGAAACACCGGGCCATGAAACACTCCTGAACGCTGCGCTCCTTCACTGCCGTATTCCTACACCACCCAACTCTTCCACGCAATCAAAAGGGACGGTATCCCAAAATCCCGGCGGGGAGCTGCTTCAGGTACCGGCCTTGTTTTATTAATCTGGAAAATGGGCTGTTATCATGTATTCTCGGCACAATATTGACGGTACCGGCCAATCCCCGGCAACAGAATCACCAACCCCATGAAAAAAAACCTATTCAAAAGATTTTTCCTGATTGCATTAATTATTTTAATCCCGATCTCAATTATTCTGTTTACAAAAAACAACCGCGTCCACATTCAAATTGAACTAACGTCTGGAGAGACTGTTTTTTCCGGAGATGTAGCAGTGACTCAAAACCCGTATTTTTTAAACTTCTCTTCTGACAACATCAAGGAATTCCTGGCGGGAAATGACATTAGGGACGCGGATCAAATAACCATTCGCCATGACGGCCATATGATTTACCAGGGGTATAAAGGCTATCTCAGGTCTTTAGACGGTTCTCAACAATGGGGGCTGCCCGGCAGAGTTATTAAAGACGGCAACATCCTGGCCGACATGTTTGCCATTTCCCATTATTACAATGGCCATATTTTCAACGAGCCGTATTCCAACCAGTATTTTCTTGAGATGTCATGCGTGGATCAAAATGACCCTTTCCCCATGTACGGGGAAAACCCGTAACCGGCAGCGCGGGGATACAGGAATAAACGGCTGCAAACATCCGAATTGACGGAACAAACCGTTTTTTCAAACAAAGTCCGGCTTGCTGAGGGCAAAGCCGGACTTAAAAAAGAAGTGGTACCCCGTCACGGGCTCGAACCGTGGACAAACTGATTAAGAGTCAGCTGCTCTACCAACTGAGCTAACGAGGCACTTGAATGCAGTGGCGTTCCTTGCCGGAACAACCGGATGGTACCCCGTCACGGGCTCGAACCGTGGACAAACTGATTAAGAGTCAGCTGCTCTACCAACTGAGCTAACGAGGCATGTATCCGGCAGTTCCCCACGATGTGTTCCAACTCTGAAGATGGAGCCACTGGTCGGAATTGAACCGACGACCCACGCATTACGAATGCGTTGCTCTACCCCTGAGCTACAGTGGCATCGCGAGAAGCGCGGAGGTAAGTAACCATAACAGCCCCCTTTTAGCAAGTCTTTTTTGCAATAAGGCCGTTTTTTTGCGCCTTGAATCCGGAATTGGAGACAAGCGCGGCAGTTGACAGTAGAAGAGCTTGCATAGGAGGAGGAAACATGGTGGAGTTCATGTCCTCAAAGAGCTTTACTTTCCTTACTTATCATGAAGGCATATTACATTTTCCAGCAGGCGGACGAACAGACCATCAGCGACATTCTGGACTGGATGCGCAACCAGGAACGCGCCATTTACCGCGCCGCCGTGCGTGAACTGGGCGCCCTGAAAAAGCTGCGCCCGGAGTTCATCCAGCGCAAGCCCCTGAAGGAACAGTTTTCCTTCATCCAGAAAATGCTGGGATGGAAGCCCAGCAATGAAATAGGCGACCACCTGCTCCAGGTCTGGCTCCTGCGCAAGCACCAGGACATGCTGGTTACCTTCCTGAACACGCTGGGCATCCCCCATGACGGCAACGGCATTGTCAACGAATTGCCGGAAACGCTGGACAAGGAAAAGCTTTCCAAGGCCGTGGACGAATTGTTTGAAAAGTACTCTCCCGGCGTAGCGTCCGTATACCTTCAGATGTTCCAGCTCCAGACGGAAGACGGCTGGGATGAATTGGCCGAGGTTCTGGCGAACGATCCCCGCGTCACCATTCGCTAACTTTTATCATCCTGCTCCCGTGAAGGGAATATTGGAGCCGCTCCGGAAGGGAGCGGCTCTTCTTATTTTACATTGACTGTCAGTCAATATATTGCTATCTGCGGCAGTACCCTATGAAACGTTTCCTCCTCCTGCCGACGGCATGCCTGCTGCCGTGTTCCTGCATTTCCGTCAATACGGCAGCCCAGACGCTGAACGCCGGGACCGTTTACCGCAACTGGGAGCTGAATGACCGCGCCTACGTGAAAAACGGCTTTGTTTACATCAAAGCCGTGCAATGCGACCAGCGCAAGGAAACTCCAGTCATCGGGCCGCCCATGGCCCAGTCAGACTTCATTTCACGAATGGAGGATATTCCAGGAACGGAAAAAACCGTCTTTTTGCAACTTAGCAAGAAGGACCTTCACGATCCCATAGAATACAAAGACCTCCGGAGCATGGTACTTGAGGAGAATTTCACCGTTCTTCCCCGGTTTTCTCCGCATGGAGCGCATCAAATTACCGTGCCCCGCCTGCACTGGAACAGAAAAGAAAATGCTTCTCCCACCGTAGCAGCCGTAAAGATCGTCAGCGCTCCCTCCACGGGCCGGAGAATTCTGGCGGGAGCCCAGAGCTGCGTGATTGACGCCCCCGGTACCGTGATTGCCAATGTCCTCCTTATTCCGGTCGGCATTGTCGTCACTCCCTGCTTGGGCATCTATAATCTGTGCTCCGGGAAATAGTGAGCCGAGGATATTCCCGGGAAGAAACAAGCGGCCTTCCATTCCCGCCTGGAATTCCTCCGCACGCGGGCAGCATTTTCCTGCACTGGCATGTTGTTCCCCCGGCATGCCTGCCGTCATGAGGAAACACCGTCCGGCGGCTCCGGGCGGAACGTCCAGCCCTCATCCCCGTGATACACCATCATGCGGGTCATGCCGCCGTCAATGACCAGGTTTTCCGCATTGACGAAGCCGGAACGGCAGAGGAAGAAGACAGCCTGGACAATATCCTCCGGCGTTCCGGCGCGCCCGGCAGGATGCTGGAGCGCGTCTTCCCGTGACAGGGGCCCGAATGCCCCCGTATCAATCCAGCCTGGGCTGATGCTGTTCACCCGGACGCCGAAGGGAGCCAGGCTCATCGCGAGGGCGTGGGTCAGAGAGACGAGAGCGCCCTTGGCCGCACTGTAGCTTTCCGTGTCCTTCTGGGACATGGAGGCGCGGGTGGAGGCGATGTTGATAATGGAAGCGCCGCGGGAAAAATGATCACGGAACAGAAGGCTGAGCAGGTAGGGGGCGGAGACGCCCACGCGCAGAACTTCATTAAAGTCCTCATAAGAGCAGCCGGAAAGAATGCCGCGGCGCGTGATGCAGGCATTGTTCACCAGGACATCCACATGAGCGAAGTGGTCCAATACCTTTTCCGCGAAAAAACGCACGTCCTCTTCCGCTCCCGCATCCCCCGTCACGCAGAGATGGCCCTCTCCCGGCAGTTCCTCCAGCAGGGCGGCCGTTTCCTCATGCCTGACATCCAGCACTGCCAGCCGTGCGTCTGCCGCGGCATACGCCTTCGCGATAGCGCGGCCGATGCCGGAAGCGCCGCCCGTCACGACCACAACGCGGCCGGAAAAATCAATATCCGTCATGGACCGATTTTCCTGTTCCGCCGGTGGATGTCAATAGGCTCTCTCCGGCATGCCGCTCTTACTGCGTGTACATCACGTAGCGGTAAAAGCCCATGGCGCGGGAAAGAAGCGGAGAACGGCTCACCACGTCCGTCTCCACAATGAGATGGGCCATAGTGCTGGAAACAGCCATTTCCGCATCCTCCGCCCGGCGGCTGATTCGCTCCATATCTTTGGTTTTCACCATGTTCATCCGTCCGGATTTCTGAAAAATATCAACAACGTAGCGCAGCCTTTTCAGTTTGGCCACCACTTCCACCACCTCCATGGCGCGCTGGTCCGCCGTCGCGGGGTCCTTGATGCCCCTCAGGAGAAACTGGACTCTCTCCAGGCACAGGCAGAATTCCTCCATGGTCATGATGGGGTCCGCCCAGAATTCCTGAAAATCCATCAGCCTGGGCTGTTCCATTTCAAGGCTTACCACCGCTTTCTGCATGGCGGGGGAATCGTACATCCTGACAGTCGCCAGCTTCAGCAGGACCCGGAACGCCCGTTTGCGGTCTTCATCCGCCTTCCTCCTCATCTTCTCCAGCCCGTTATGGTAGTACCGTTCAAATCCGGGAATCCATGTCCTGTACTCCTTTTCCAGCCGGCTGATATTGCCCACCTGCTCCTTGACCATGCGGCCCTGGAGGACTACGGACACGGCATAGGCTTCCGCCGCCACTTTATTATCAATCCCTTCCAGCATGTCCACCATGGCGGAATACTGGTCTAGGTAAGCTTTCAGGAACGGCAGAATCCTGTCGTTCAAATACTGGGCCATCCGCTCCTCCGTCAGGTTGAGCCCGTATTTTTCCAGCCCCTCCCGGATCAGGCCGGAATCATAATACCCGAGTTGATGAATCTTCAGCAATCCCTCCATCATCCGCTCGTGGGCCTGGTCCACACGCTCCTGAAGAATGGAATGAAAGGCGGGATGCTCCTTCCGGGACTCTTCATGCACACGCGGGTTCAGGATCATCAGCCGCCCGCAGTTCATGTCGTAAAGCTTCAGCCTTTCCGTCAGGCGCCCCAGCTCCTCCATCGCGGCTTCCCCCATGGCGCGGTCCTGAATGGAGGCGACCAGATCCGTCATCTGCTCCACATCCTTCAGGCGCAGGGAAAGGAGCTCTTCATAAGATTCCACCGGGGAAAGCTTTCCGGGGTCGCCTTCTTCAACGTATTCCGGCTTATCCTCCTTATCCCCGCAGGAAGACAACGCCAGCAGGCACGCCCCCCCCGACAGCGTTAAACTTAAAAACAGGGAAAAACGGGGACTGAGCTTCATAGGAAAGTGGCGTTGACGAGGGGATTCTGCCCCCCACCCGCATCGGGCAACAGAATTACCGTAAGAAAGCGGCCCCAAAGTGCAAGGCCTTTTCACTTCATCCGGAAAAAACATTTCCGCGCTTCAAGCCTGCGGAAATGTTTTTTTAATATCATGAACACTCTTCTGAAAGAGGAGGTCTCACCTTATTACCCACTCCATCATACCTGCCGTGATTCTTAACATTCTTCAGTACGGGCATCCTCTTCTGCGGGAGGAATGCAGCCCGGTAATCCATATCAGCAGCGACGTTATTTCTCTTCTGGACGACATGCAGGAAACCCTGGCCCAGGGAGGCATAGGCCTGGCCGCTCCGCAGGTGGGAAAGCCCATCCAGATGGTTACCATCAATATCCCCGCCACGGATACCACCACTACCTGGCTGGAGGTAGACGGGCGCCCGGCTACGCTGGAACAAATCATGCCCCTGAATTTCATCAATCCCGTTCTGCACCCCTTCGGCAAAAAAGTGCCGTACCGGGAAGGCTGCCTGAGCATCACCAAGGTTTACGCGGACATTATGCGCCGTTCCTGCGTGAAGGCCGTTCTGACGCTGATGGACGGGCGTACCGTGACCATCAAATGCAACGGGCTGCTGGCCCGCTGCCTGCAGCATGAGGCGGACCACCTCCATGGCGGCCTGTTCACGGACCTGGTTTCCCCCCAGGACCATGACAAGGTAGTGCGCAGGCTCAAGCTGACCCACCCGGACGCCTTTGAGGAAGACGATGACAGCTACGCGCGCCGCATGAAGGAGGAGCGCCGCGCCCAGGCCCGTGAGGCCCATACGCCGCTCCCGCCCAGAAAAACGGCCTGACGTTCCGCCTTATTCCGCCACCCAAAAAAATGCCCCGGCTTTCCACATGGAAAAACCGGGGCTTTCGTTAACATGGTAAAAAAGGCCGGGCAGATCAGACAATCCAGTCCAGAACCACCTTGCCGGACTTGCCGGAATTCATGGCTTCAAAGCCTTCCCGGAATTCCGTGTAAGGCAGGCGGTGCGTGATGATGGGCGCTATGTTCAGGCCGCTGCGGATCATGGAATCCATCTTGTGCCAGGTTTCAAAGATTTCACGGCCATAAATGCCCTTCATCTTCAGCCCCTTCCAGATAAACTTGTTCCACTCGATGCTGGAACCGTCCGGCTGGATGCCCAGCAGGGAGATGTTGGCCCCGTTGCGGGAACTATCGATAATGTCTTTCAGGCAGGACGGAGCGCCGCTCATTTCCAGGCACACGTCAAACCCTTCCGTCATTTCCAGCTCCTTCATCACGTCCTCCAGTTTTTCACGGGTCACGTTTACGGTGCGGTCCGCGCCCAGCGTCTTGGCCAGGCTCAGGCGGAAATCATTGATGTCCGTAATGACTACCGTTTTGGCGCCGGCCTTCTTGCAGACGGCGGCGGCCATGCAGCCGATGACGCCCGCACCCGTAATCAGGACGTCCTCGCCCACCATGTCCCAGGAGAGGGCCGTATGGACGGCGTTGCCCAGGGGGTCGAAGATGGAGGCGATTTCCATCGGAATGCTCTTGTGGATGCGCACCACGTTGTCCTGGGGAATGGAAAGATACTCCGCAAAGCAGCCGGGCCTGTTCACGCCCACGCCCTTCGTGTTCGGGCACAGGTGCTTCTGGCCGGAACGGCAGCTCCGGCAGTGGCCGCAGACGATGTGGCCTTCCCCGGAAACGATCTCCCCGGGCTTGTATTCCGTCACGGAAGAGCCTACGGCTTCAATCACGCCGCAGAACTCATGGCCCACGTGCATTCCCACGGGAATGGTCTGCTGGGCCCACTTGTCCCAGTTCCAGATATGAAGGTCCGTGCCGCAAATGGCTGTTTTATGAATTTTAATCAGAACATCGTTCGGGCCGACTTCCGGCATGGGAACATCCATCAGTTCCAAACCGGGGCCTGCCTGCGTTTTTACAAGAGCTTTCATGCCCCTCATTCATGCTCTTTTTCCCCTGCGGCGGCAAGCTCAAAATTCATTTCCGGAGCGCCGGAAAACAAGTGCCGGAACGTGGCGGAACGCCCTTCCCCGCCCGTGCCGCTCCAGTACGGAAAAACTACGGAAAGGATTCTCCGGAAAGGCATTCCTGTTCAATCAACAATTCAGACACACACGCATTTTGCCCTTTCCAATATTGCCGAACCATGATACCAAGGCATACAGGTTCACCCGTTGAACGCTTACTCCATTTACAGAATCATGGCGAAATCATTCTTACCCACCATTTTCGAACATCCGTATGAAATCGACCCCAAATACGGAAAAAGCGTAGCGTACTTCTCCATGGAATACGCCATTGACAATTCATTCAAAATCTATTCCGGCGGCCTGGGCTACCTGTCCGGCTCCCACATGCGCAGCGCCCATGACCTGCGCCAGAACCTCGTAGGCGTCGGCATCCTGTGGAGCTACGGCTATTATAACCAGATCCGGGCGGAAGACGGCTCCATGGCCACGCAGTACATGCGCAAGAACTACCCGTTCCTGGAAGACCACAATATCAAATTCCTCATCCACGTCTGCGGCGCGCCCGTCTGGGTAAAGGCCTACTTCCTGAATCCGGAAACCTTCGGCACCGCCCCCATGTTCTTCCTTTCCACGGACCTGGAGGAAAACGACGAGGAAAGCCGCAACATCTCCCGCCGCCTGTATGACGCCAACGGCTTCACCCGCATTGCCCAGTATGTGCTGCTCGGCAAGGGTGGCGCCCGCCTCTTTGACGAGCTGGGCATTGAACCGGAAATCTACCATCTGAATGAAGCCCACGGCCTGGCCGCCGCCTTCCACGTGCTTGCCAAGACCGGCAGCGTGGAGGAAGTGCGCAAGCGCTTTGTCTTCACCACGCACACCCCGGAGGAAGCCGGCAATGAAAAGATGGACGTGAACACCATGAACACGTTCTCCTTCTTCGACGGACTCTCCATGGAACAGGTGCGCGCCGCCGTAGGCCTGACGGACAACACGTTCAACTACACGCTGGCCGCCCTGCGCCTTTCCCACATTGCCAACGGCGTTTCCAAGCTCCACGGCGAAGTTTCCCGCCAGATGTGGAAGGACTATGAAGGCGTATGCCCCATCATCCACATTACGAACGCCCAGAACCAAAAATACTGGCAGGACCCGGAACTGGCGGAAGCCTTCCAGGCCCGCAACAAGGAAGCCTTCATCCGCCGCAAGCGCGCCCTGAAGAAAGCCCTCTTCCGCATGGTGGGGGAACAGACGGGCCGCGTCTTTGACCCGAACTGCCTCACCATCGTCTGGGCGCGCCGCTTTGCGGCCTACAAGCGTCCGGACCTGGTCACCGGCAATCCCACCATGTTTGAACGCATGCTCCAGCGCACCAACTACCCGGTGCAATTCATCTGGGCCGGCAAACCCTACCCGATGGACCACGGCGCCATTGAAATCTTCAACCGCCTGAATGACATGACGGCCAAATATCCCCGTTCCGCCGTCCTTACCGGCTATGAACTGGGTCTGAGCCGCTACCTGAAGAACGGGTCCGACGTGTGGCTGAACAATCCCGTGGTCACGCGAGAAGCCTCCGGCACCTCCGGCATGTCCGCCGCCATGAACGGCTCCATCTCCGTCTCCACCAATGACGGCTGGATCTGCGAATTCGCCAAGGACGGGGAAAACTGCTTCGTCATTCCGGAAGCGGCCCCCCACCTCTCCCCGGAAGCCCGCGACCGCTCCGACCGCGACAACTTCTACAACATCCTGGACGACAAGATTCTCCCGCTCTACTACGATCACAACGACAAGTGGATGGACATTGTCTTCAATGCGATGACGGACATCTATCCCGAATTCGACTCCGACCGCATGGCGGACCAGTACTACACGGAAATGTACAACAGCTAGGAAAACTCTTTTCCCGCTTTCATGCAACGGCCGCCCTTCCCTGTGGAAAGGCGGCCGTTCCTGTTCAGGCCTGTTTCAAAAATCCTGGGAACGGAGCTGAAAGTCCCTCAATAAGGCGCGGGCTATTTGGGCTCCTCTTCTTCACCGCCGGCGTCAGCCGCAGACTTGTCCGCAGGGTGTTTGCGGCGGTGCGCAAAAATATTCTCCTGCTGCCACACGCGGGAAAAGGCGGACGTGATCAACCCCGTGGAAATGGCAATGATGGACACGGCTATAAACATGATCACCCCGGTAAAAATGCGCCCCATGGGCGTAATAGGCACCAGGTCGCCGTAGCCCACCGTACTCAGGGTCTCCACGGCAAACCACAGGGCGTCAAAAAAGGAGCGGAACTTCTCCGGCTGGGCGTCGTGCTCCGCAATGTAAATACCCAGGGACGTGACGTACAGCATGAACAGGATCACGGAGAAGAACAGGAAGAACTCATCCCGGATCAGGTAAAAGGCCTTTTTAAAGCTGGCCGCGGTCTGGTTAAACCGGGCCAGCTTGAAGATGGCCAGCACGCGGACAATCCGCAGGGAATAAAGAATCTGCCAGTCCAGCCCGAAAAACATGCCCAGGAACGGCACGCAGACAATAAAATCCAGAATGCCCATGCCGCTGAAAATATAAGTCTTCCGCGGCTTGGCGCACAGCACCCGCAGGATATACTCAAACACAAAGAAATAGCTGATCCAGTAATTCACCTTGGCCGCAATGCGGCCTACCAGCGGGTGAACGTCCGGAATGGCATTCAGCGTGTACAGCATGAACCATACCAGGATCAGCACCCTGACGATGTTCTCCCAGGGGCCGAAATTGGCTGCTCCTTGCTTGGTGCGGGTAATCAGGGGCATGGCGGGAATCAGGAATGAAGGGCGGCCTTCCACTCGTCAGCCTTGAAACCGACGCAAATCCTCCCGTTGGTGATCAGAATGGGGCGTTTGACCAGCATGCCGTTGGTAGACAGCAGCGCTATCTGGTCATCCAGGCTCATGCCGGGAAGCTTGTCCTTCAAACTCATGCTCTTGTAAAGCAGTCCGTTGGTATTGAAAAACTTCTTGGACGGCAGGCCGCTCTCTTCAATCCAGGTCCGGAGTTCCTCCGCCGTGGGGTTCTGCTCCACAATGTGGCGGTCCTCATAGGAAACGCCCTGCTCATCAAGCCATTTTTTGGCTTTCTGGCAAGTCGTGCACTTGGGATATTCAATAAACAAGGAAGACATACCTGCACGCTAGCCCCGCAAACACACCGGGTCAAGCGGCCAGCACAGCCATCCTGCCGTCATGACTTGATTGGAGCACGCCGGGCGCCTCCGCCATGAAAATGGCGACCCCTGAAAGAAACCGCCGCAGGAAGGCCCCGGCGCTCCGGAACGTCAAAGCACCATGGCGCTTCCCAGTTGCGCGATGGAAACGGGATTGGGCTGCCGTTCCCTGAGCGCCTCAGCCAGGGCGCGGGAGGCCTTCTCCTCCCCGTGCGCCAGAATGATATTCCTTTTGGGCCCTCCCGTCCTGTCAAAATATTCCAGCAGTTCCCCATGGTCCGCATGGCCGGAGAAGGAATCCATCTCCCGTATCCTGGCCCGGACGGTGTACTGCTTGCCCAGAATGGGAACCTCCTTCCACCCGTCCATGATCTTGCGGCCCAGGGTATGTTCCGCGCAATAGCCCACAAAAAGGACCGTATTCTTCGGATTGCCGATGTTATTCGCCAGATGGTGCAGGATGCGCCCCGCCTCACACATGCCGGAGGCGGAAATGATGATGGCCTGCTCACTCATCTTGTTCAGTTTCTGGGATTCCCCCACGGAGCGGATGAGCCGCAACTGTTCAAAGCAGAACGGCTCCTTTTCCCGGAACAGGAAATCATACACCTCCTTGTTGAAGCACTCCGGGTGAATACGGAAAATCTCCGTGGCGCTCACGGCCATGGGACTGTCCACATATACATTCAGGGGGGGAAGCCTGCCTTCATGGTACGCCCGGTTGAACAGGTAAAGGAGCTGCTGGGTGCGCTCCACTGCAAAGGCGGGAATGTAAATGCGGCCGCCCAGGTCCAGAGCCTCCCGGATCACCCTGCAAAAGGCCTCGTCATCACGGGAGGGGGCTTCATGGAAACGGCCTCCGTAAGTACTCTCCATCAGCAGGATGTTCACATCCGGAACGGGCACGGGATCACGCAGGAGTTCATTATCCCCTCTCCCCACGTCTCCGGAAAACAGGAAGCGCTTCTTCCGCCCGTCTTCCCGGTCCTCAATATCCAGGCACACCTGCGCGGCCCCCAGAATATGGCCCGCATCATAAAACGTGAGCGTCACGCCCGGAACGACGGGGATGGAACGTTCATACCCGATATTCACGAACTGGCGCATGCACCGTTCCGCGTCCTGTTCGGAATAAGTAGGATAAACTTCCGGCTGCTGAATGCCCCGGCGCTTATTCATCTTATTGATAAACGCGCAGTCGTGCTCCTGGATGCGGGCGGCATCCGCCAGCATGATCTGGCAAAGGTCCCGGGTAGCAAACGTACTGTAAATATTCCCCTGAAACCCCTGCTTCACCAGATTGGGAAGATTGCCGGAATGGTCAATGTGCGCATGGGAAAGAATAACCGCATCCACCTCCGCCGGAGAAAAATAGGGAAAATCCTTGTTGATGTGCCAGGCCTCCTCACGCCGCCCCTGATACATGCCGCAATCCAGAAGAATCCTGCTCCCATTCACCTCCAGCAAATGCTGGGACCCCGTCGTCGTACCTGCCGCGCCGCAAAAATGAATTTTCATTAATACATGTGTACAACATGCCTCCGGTCAACGCAAGAAATCAGTGCCTTCCGGGATGATGAATTTCATATGCCCGTGCTCACAATTTCAAGTTCCCGGCATTGACTCTCACCCATCACAATTCTTCATGCCCACGCTGCACGTTTTCCTTAAAAAATTCTTACCCCGCAGAGGGGGCCCTGAACCGGGAAAAGCAAAAAGCTGGTTGCCCTTCAAGAAAGGCCAAACGTAAAAACGGCCAGAAATGGAAGAAATCATGAAATAGACGGAGAAAGAGCTGCAATGAAATCCACTCTTCTTTCTATTTTCAATAATTCAATTCCTCATACTCCCCACGGCGAACCGGAAATAGACCGCCTGCCGTCATCCCAAAGAGAATGATGGCCAATTCAGACAAGCTGTTCAAATCCATTCATTCCGGAAAGCCTTAAAACCGGACTTCCATGCCCGTTCCACAAAAAATCAACGCAGCCGCCCATGAGGCTAATGCAGGATCATATGATTTCACCTTCACATCCGCCAGCCCGGCGGGATGCTTCAAGGAAATCCGCGGAAAAAGGATGGGAAAATCCCGCCAGGTTATGATTGCCGCGGCGCGATGGAAGTTATTTATCTTCCGGCTTGGTTTCCAGGGGCTTCTCCACTTCCACGTCAATGGGCTGGGAAAGCTCGGGAGAGGGACGGGACTCCGGCTTGGAGGCGGGAGCATCGCTCATGGTTTCCTTCTCCGTCTTCAGCAGTTCTTCTTCAAACTCGGACTTGGCCTTCTTGAATTCTCCCAGGCTCTTGCCCAGGCCGCGGGCGAATTCCGGGAGTTTCTTAGCGCCGAACAGCAGGAAGACAATCACCAGAATGGCGATAATCTCCGGCGTTCCCAGTCCAAAAATTGCTAACGTGTTCATCATGGAGTGCTACGGTCTTTTTAACAGATTTTTTTCATGCCGGATACCTCATAATACGCTTCATGCGTCATCGGAGGATTCCTGTTCCTGTTTTTGCTGCTCCGCAAGCCTTCTGACGGCAAAACGGTGGAAACGCCAAACGACCAGGAAGATTACCAGGGAAAGCGCAGCCATGCTGCCCCACAGCAGCCCGAACGCGGCGGAGGCCGCCCCTTCATCCCCCAGTTCTCCAGCCTGGTTCCAATAATAATAGGACAGCACCGGATTCCAGGACAGAGAACTGCCGGGCAGAAGATGGAGCCGCGCCATGCGGTTCATGGCCGGCAGATAGGCCGCCTGGGCGGAGGCTTTCATCAGGGAATCCCCCTGCGCGTCATCGCCCCGTGTATAATACACCTGGGCCAGCATGTACATGGCCTTGGGGTCCCCCGTAGCGTCTGCCGCGCGCCGCAGCAGCCTGTAGGCTTCATCTGCATCCAGTTCCCCGCCTTTCCCGTTCTGGAGCAATTCCGCGGCCTTCAGGGCGGCAGGGGGGTAACCGATGGCGGCGGCTTCACGGTACAGGGCCAGCGCACGCGCCGCCTGTTCTGCGGAAGGAGTTCCTTCCATCAGCATATCAGCCAGGGCCGCCATGCTGTAGGGGTCTTTCCATTCCGCGCCTTTTTCAAACCAGTTGAGGGCTTTTTCCCGGTCAGGGGGCATATGCCTGCCGTCCCGGTACATCATGCCCAGTTCCATTACGGCGCCCAGATCCTTCCGGCTGGCCGCCTTTTCAAACCATTCCACGGCCTTGGCCGCGTCCTGCGGGACGCCCAGGCCATCCCGGTACTTGAACGCCAGAAGCCCCTGCGCCGTCAGGTTGCCGCTTTCCGCCGCGCGGAGAAGGTACGGAACCGACTTTTCCGGAGAGCTGTCCGGAACCAGCTTCCGTTCATAAACAAGGGCCGCCCACAACGCCGCCTTGGAGTCACCGGCGTCCGCCTCTTTCCTCCACGTTTGGAGGGCTTTTTCATAATAGCGGTCTGCCGTTTCCTCATCCTTCGGACCGCCCGTTCCCTTGGAGGCCATTACAGCCACCTGGTACTGTGCCGCGGCATTGCCGCTGTCAGCGGCGCGGGCAAACCAATACCGGGCCTTTTCCAGATTTTTGGGATACAGGCGGCTGCCTGTATAAAACAGCTTGCCCAAATCCAGCATGGAATCCACGTCACCGCCATTGGCCTCCTTCTCTACCAGGGAAACGTATTCAGACATCCATTTGGACGTCTCCGGGGCATTTCCCTCCACATCATAGTGCACCGCCAGCTCCCGCGCGGCAGCCTTATCCCCGTTCAGGGCTTTCTCCCGGAGGCCGGACAGATAAGCCCCAAAATCTCCCTCACCGGCTGACGCCGGGGAGGGAGCATCCTGAGATGCATGAAGCGGAGGCTGAACGAGGCACAGCCCCCACAATCCGGCAAGGAGCCACCATTTGCAATGCTTCTTCATACCGGAACAAGTCAATCATTAACGGCCTCTGTTTCCGCGGGAGAACCCGCCGGAGGACCTGCCGCCAAAGCCCGGTTTGCGAAAACCTCCTTCACGGCGGTCACCACCAAATCCGCCTTCGCGGCGCTGGAACCCACCCTCACGGCGATCTCCACCAAATCCGCCTTCACGGCGTTTGAAGCCTCCTTCGCGACGGTCTCCTCCGAACCCGCCTTCACGGCGCTGGAAGCCACCCTCGCGGCGGTCTCCTCCAAATCCGCCTTCACGGCGCTGGAAACCTCCCTCGCGGCGGTCTCCACCGAATCCGCCTTCACGGCGCTGGAAGCCTCCCTCACGACGGTCACCACCGAATCCGCCTTCACGGCGTTTGAAGCCTCCCTCGCGGCGGTCTCCTCCAAATCCGCCTTCGCGGCGCTGGAACCCACCCTCACGGCGATCTCCACCGAATCCGCCTTCGCGGCGCTGGAACCCACCCTCACGACGGTCTCCTCCGAATCCGCCTTCGCGGCGCTGGAACCCACCCTCACGGCGATCTCCACCAAATCCGCCTTCACGGCGTTTGAAGCCTCCTTCGCGACGGTCACCACCGAATCCGCCTTCGCGGCGCTGGAACCCACCCTCACGGCGATCTCCACCGAATCCGCCTTCGCGGCGCTGGAACCCACCCTCACGGCGATCTCCACCAAATCCGCCTTCACGGCGCTGGAAGCCTCCCTCGCGGCGGTCTCCTCTGAATCCGCCTTCGCGGCGCTGGAAGCCTCCCTCACGACGATTTCCACCGAATCCGCGTTCACGGGGACGGAACCCGGAATCATCCCGAAGGTCTTCACCTTCCTTGATTTCATCCTCGTCCTCCGTATCCGCAAAGCGGGTCTTCATTTCCGGAGTAGGTTCATAAGAATCCCCGGCTTCAAAATCTTCCGGATTAAATACATAACCTTCATCGGAATCAGCGCTCTTCCCGCCCTGTTCTCCCTTGGCGGAAGTCCCGGCGACAAGCTGGGAAGCGCCCAGGTACTTGCGCTGGCGGGGAGGATTCTTCAGCAGAAGGGCTACGTCCGCATCATCCAGGAATCTCCAGCTTCCGGGTTCCAGATCGCCCCCCCACAGGGAACCGATGCGCACGCGCACCAGCTTGCGGACTCGGAGGCCCAGGCACTGGAACATCTGGCGCACCTGGCGCTTCAGCCCCTGTTCCAGAACAATGCAGGCGCGGCGCGCGGAAGCGCGGCAGACGTACTTGGCCTTGGCATTGCCTTCCGGAATGCGGACTCCGCGCAGAAACTGCATCAGCACGGAATTGTCAAAATTCTGATCTACCGTCACCCAGTATTCCTTCTCAATCCCGCCGGTGGGGTGGGAAAGGGTCTGGGTCAGTTCCCCCTTGTTCGTCATGATCAGGAGGCCTTCGGAATCGGCATCCAGCCGTCCCACGTAATTCAAATGGCGCAGGCGCGGCGGCAGCAGGTCGTAAACAGTGCCTATGGCCCCCTGGGCTTCACGGCTGCATACGTACCCGCGGGGCTTGTTCAACAGCACCACGACTTCCTCCATGGGGGTCATGTGGCGGCCGTCCACTTTCACGAAATCTTTCTCCGTCACCCTCATTCCGGGCGTATCAATAACCTTCCCGTTCACTTCCACGCGTCCTTCCTCAATCAGTCTGTCGGCCACCCGGCGGGAATCAATGCCGCAGGATGCGAGGAATTTATTAATGCGGATACCTCCGTTTTCTTCGGAGCCATGTTGTTCTTCACTCATATTGGTATAATGTCCGCTATCTCAGCGGATGGTTTTGTATTGTTTGTATTACGGCAATTTGCGCCCCCAAAAAAAGAGGGAAGGCCTTCTTTGCCGGAAGAAAAAAGCCTCTCGGTTCATAGACATCCGAGAGGCTTCCTGTATTAGGAAAATGACTTGCCGTGCATAACTCCGCCGGGAAACTCTCCGGAGGGGGTAAAAGCAGGCTTAAGCTTCATGCTTGGTCTTCGGCAGGCCGAGGGGGCTTTGGCCCTTCTTCCATTCGCCGCGTTCCTTGAGAAGCTTGACGCGTTCAAAACGCTTCAGGACGGAACGCTTGCCGCCTACGGTACCGGTTGCTTTGAGGCTGGAATGCTTGGACATGATCTTGTGTTTTGTAAAAGGTTCAGAAAGGTGCTTTACACCACCCTCGCGGTGGCAGGCGAGGTCTTATAACGGAAGGCCCTGGTCTTGGCAAGAGAAATTTGACGCGCCGGTCAAATATCTCATTCCATGGCATCCTCCGGATGCGTCTTCAGCCACTCCCTCCATAAATCCGGACGGTTCAGCCGCGTACGCTCCAGGGACTTCCCGTGCTTCCACTTTTCAATGGCGGGGTGGTTGCCGCCCAGGAGGATGTCCGGAACGGCCAGCCCGCGGAACACGTTCGGCTTGGTATAGGCGGGAGCCTCCAGAAGGCCGTTGGAAAAAGACTCCTCCACGGAAGAGCGTTCATCCCCCAGCACGCCGGGAATCAGGCGCGCCACGGCATCAATCACCACCACGGCGGCAATCGCCCCGTTCGTGAGAATATAATCTCCGATGGACAGCTCCACATCCACCAGTTCTTCCACCACGCGGTGGTCCACCCCCTCATAATGCCCGCAGAGGATGATGAGGTGGCCGCCGGATGCGGCCAGCTCCCCGGCCAGGGACTGATTGAAGGTGCGGCCCTGCGGAGTCATCAGCACCACGCGCGTTTCCGGCCTGCGGAGTTCCTCCACGGCGGCAAAAATGGGTTCCGGTTTCAGCAGCATGCCCTGCCCGCCTCCGCAAAGGTAGTCGTCCGTCTTGCGGTGTTTGTCCACCGTCCAGTCACGGATGTTATGGCAGCGCACCTCCACCAGCCCCTTTTCACGGGCCTTCCCCAGGATACTGCCGCCCAGGGGGGCTTCCACCATCTCCGGGAACAGGGACAGAACATCAATAATCAGTTCAGCGGCCATAAGGGAAACCGTCAGCGTTCGCGCTTGTGGCCGCGCAGCATGGCCTCAATGAAGGGGTCCAGGTTGCCGTCCATCACGTCCTGAATATTGCCGGACTCCACGCCCGTGCGCAAATCCTTGACCATTTGGTAAGGCTGGAAGACATAGGAACGGATCTGGTTGCCCCAGCCGATGTCCCCCTTCTCACTATACTGGCGGTCGGCTTCAGCCTGCTTCTTGTCTTCCTCAATCTGGTACAGCTTGGCGCGCAGCATGTTCATGGCCTCCTCCTTGTTCCGGAGCTGGCTGCGCTCGTTCTGGCAGGCCACAATCACTCCGGAGGGAATGTGCGTGATGCGCACGGCGGTTTCCACCTTGTTCACGTTCTGGCCGCCCTTGCCGCCGGAACGGTAGGTGTCCACCTTCAAATCCTTATCCAGAATCTCAATATTGATGGAATCGGAAACTTCCGGCGTGGCATCCAGGGAAGCGAAGGAAGTGTGCCGCTTCCCTGCGGAATCAAAGGGAGAAATGCGCACCAGGCGGTGAATGCCGCGCTCATTCTTCAAATAACCGTAGGCGTACTCTCCATCCACCTTCAAGGTCACGGAACGGATGCCAGCGTCATCCCCGTCCGTACTTTCCAGATAAGTCACGGAAAAACCGCGGCGCTCACACCAGCGGATATACATGCGCAGCAGCATGGACGCCCAGTCACAGGCTTCCGTGCCGCCGGCTCCGGCGTGGATGGTCACGTAACAGGAAGCCTGGTCCTGCGGACTGTTCAGCAAAGTCAGCAGCTCAAAATCCGCCAGGGATTTCTGCCATTTGGCAAACTCCTCCACGGCCTCCCGGCCCAGGTCGTCGTCATCCGCCTCCTGGGCCAGTTCAATGGTGGCGTCAATATCCTCCAGCCTGGACTTCAGCCTGGAAAAGGCCTCCATTCTGTGTTTCAAGGGGTTCACTTCCGCCATCAGCGCCCGGGCGGCATTCTGGTCATCCCAGAAATCCGGTGCGCTCATGCGTTCGTCCAACTCGGCCACTCGTTGTTGAATGCCGGCCAGGTCAAAGATAGCTCCCGAGCTCGGAAAGACGGCTGTGCAAAGCAGCCGTGTCGAGCGCCGAGAGATCTGCAGCGATATGGGGATCCATGCGCGGGAACCTACCACGAAACGGCTGAACGGAAAAGGGCAAAATACCAATTCCCGCGGTCATGCGTTTTCATGGGGAAATTTCCTGTGGAGAACTTCGGAGGGTTTCTTCCAGGACCGGAAAAACGGGCTGCAAAGCTTGCGCCCCAACCGGGCTTTTCCGGTTTCCGGCCTTCATCAATTAACAGCCTCCAAAGCACAGCGGAGGCTTAATTCAAATCCCGCTGCCACCGGAACTAAACACTTACCGGGCGGAATCCTCCCCGGCGCCTTCAAAAGGCCGTATCCGGCAGGACTTGAGCTTTTCAATCTCCTCAAAAGTCATGATATGCTCAATCTGGCAGGCAACCTCATTAGCGCGTTCTTCCGGAAGGGCAAGCTCCTCCCGCAGAAAATCAAACAGGATGCCATGGCTGACAATGATTTTTCCGGCGATCCGGCGTCCCTGGGGGGTCAGCTTGACCGGGGCGTACTGCGTATATTCCACCAATCCCATGTCCGCCAGCTGCTTCACGGCAGACGTCACGGAAGGCATCTTTACCTTAAGCATCTCTGCAATATCCCGCACCTGGGCCGTTCCGCTCTTTTCAGACAGCAGCCCGATGGCCTCCAGATAATCCTCATTGCTCTTGGTCAGCTCCAACATGGTATAAGAGAACAGTTAATCCCTTAGGCGAAACTAACTCAAGACTTTTTCCATTCAAATTTGGAATGAGAAAAAAAACCGCCGCGAATATCACTATTCGCGGCGGTTAAATCAATCAGTGAATTACGGAGATAAGCTTACTTCTCTTCAGAAGGGCTCCATTCCTCGTTTTCACGGGTAGCCAGGTTGAAGGCGTGTTCCAGGCCCACCATGTCACTGCTCGGGCGGAGAGCTTCAAAGGAGGCGGTTTCACGGCGGAGCTGTTCGGTGTCGTAATTGACGGCCTTGATGGAAAGGCCGATGCGGCGTTCGATGCTGTCCACCTTGATCACGCGGGCGGTGATTTCATCACCAACCTTGATCACGTCCTTCACGCGTTCCACGTGGTCTTCGCTAAGCTGGGAGATGTGAATCAGGCCGTCAATGTCCCCGTTCAGGTTCACAAAGGCGCCGAAGCTGGCGATCTTGGCCACCTGCCCGGTCACCATGTCGCCCACCTTGAAGCGGTCATTGATGGATTCCCACGGATCGGACTCAAGCTGCTTGATGCCAAGGGAGACACGCTGGTCTTCCTTCTTGATTTCCAGAACGATGGCTTCCACTTCGTCGCCCTTCTTGAGGACTTCGGAGGGGTGGTTGATCTTGCGGGTCCAGCTCATGTCGGACACGTGGATCATGCCGTCGATGCCTTCTTCCAGGCCCACAAAGGCGCCGTAGGGAGTAAGGTTGCGGACCTGGCCCTTGATAACGGTGCCGATCGGGAAGCGGGATTCGATATCCGCCCAGGGATTGTCTTCCAGCTGGCGGACGCCGAGGGAGATTTTCTGTTCCTTCACGGAAATGGAAAGCACCACGGCTTCGATTTCCTGGTCCAGCTTCAGCACGTCGCTCGGACGGGTGATTCTCTTGACCCAGGACAGTTCGGAAACGTGCACCAGGCCTTCCACGCCCTTTTCCAGCTCCACGAAAGCGCCGTAAGGCAGGAGCTTGGTCACGCGGCCCTTGACATGGGAATTGATCGGGTACTTGCGTTCGATGTCCGCCCAGGGGTTGTCCGTCATCTGCTTCAGGCCCAGGGAAACGCGTTCCTTTTCACGGTCCACTTCCAGAATCACGACTTCCAGGGACTGGCCGATGTGGAGCATTTCGCTCGGGTGGTTCACGCGGCCCCAGCTCATATCCGTGATATGAAGCAGGCCGTCCATGCCACGGAGGTCCACAAAGGCGCCGAAGTCCGTGATGTTCTTCACGAGGCCTTCCACCTTGTCGCCTTCCTTGACGGTTTCAAGGAAGCGCTGGCGCTGGTCGGCGCGTTCGGCTTCGATCACTTCGCGGCGGGAAAGGACGATGTTCTTGCGGTCGTCGTTCACCTTGACGATCTTGAACTCGTAAACCTTGCCCACGTATTCGTTCAGGTCGCGCGGAGGAATGATATCCACCTGGGAACCGGGGAGGAAGGCTTCCACGCCAACGTTGACCATAAGGCCGCCCTTGACGACGCTCTTCACTTTACCCTTGACCAGGCCGCCATCGCGGTACACGCCCACGATCTTATCCCAGTTCTGCTTATGGGCGGCCTTTTCCTTGGAAAGGACGACGATGCCTTCGTCGTTTTCGAGGCGTTCCAGAAGGACCTCGATCTGGTCCCCCACTTCAATCTCCTCGTCTTCAAACTCGGAAATGGAAATAGCGCCTTCGGACTTGTAGCCGATGTCCACCAAAACGACTTGGGGACGGATTTCCTGGATGGTTCCGGTAACGATGGAACCTTCACGCAATTCGCGGAACTTGCTGTCAATAAGTTCCGCCAGTTCAGTTGTGCTCATTTAAATGGTTGATGAGTTAGTATTGCCGATTTTTCTCATGGCCCCTTATTGGCCGGCGGGCAATCGGGGCGCCTTCCCCCGCCGGGCGAAAAATCGGTTGCCTTCAATACCAGTTCCAGGCAAGAACTCAAGGCTTTTCTTGAAAACTCCTTCCGATTTTTTCCCGCCCCTGCGGCGCCCCGCCGGACAACGACGAAAACGAGCGTACAAAAACCTTGTAGACCTCCCTTCCCATGTTAAATTCCGGTTAATGAAAAAATGCGGAACCTCCGCATTCATCAACCATCCCTGCCGCAACGCCATGAAAAAAATCATCCTTGCCCTGATCGCCGCCGGGCTGTCCTCCACAGCCCTTCTTCACGCCGCGGAAACCGTCAAACTGGACAAGCCGGACCTGGAACGGGGAGCGCCCGTTATGAAAGCCCTGTCCGACCGTCAATCCATCCGGAGCTTCTCTGAAAAAATGCTCTCCCAAAAGGATCTGTCAGACCTGCTCTGGGCCGCCAACGGCGTCAACCGGCAGGAATCCGGGAAACGTACTGCCCCATCCGCCATGAACCGCCAGGACGTCAAAATTTACGTATGCACGCAAGACGCCTCCTACCTGTATGACCACAAGGCTCACGCCATGGTTCCCGTCAGCGATGGGGATGCGCGTCCGGCGGACGCCCCCGTGTGCCTCGTCCTTGTGACGGACACGGCGGAACCATGGGCGGCCATGGATGCGGGCATCGTCTCCCAGAACATCTCCATCTTCTGCTCCGGAACGGGGCTGGCCACCTACCCCCGGGCCAGCATGAACAAGGATGCCCTGGCAAAGGCCCTGAAACTAGTCTCCCCTCAAACGCCCATGCTCTGCCATCCCGTAGGGTATAAAAAATAACAACTTCCGGTTCCGTCTGCCGGATGGTCCGGGAGAAGGGCCACCCGGAACCGGGAGGGAATTCCGTAACCGGTAGAATCAGGGCTCCGGCAGAATATCCACGTAAATGCCGGGAGAGCTCCCTTCAATGGGCATCGCGCCCACCGTCCGGGCATAAAACTCCGCAGGCCCCACCCCGCCGATAATCCCGTAGGCATGCCCCATCTCCCGGAGCGCGTTCAATGCGGAAACCAGCAAAACCTTGCCCACGCCGCTCTTGCGGGCCTCCTCTGCAACCCCCATGGGACCGAGAAAGCCGCGCGCCGTCACGTCATAGCACGCAAAGCCGAGAATCTTCTTTTCCCGTGTAGCAATATAACAGGAAACAGGCTGGCGGCTAAAGGCGGTCTTTGCCTCACTCACCCACTTGGGAGAAAAATTCCTCCCCACCCAGTCAGCCACCAGATGGCGTTCATAAGCCCCCGGCCGCCGGATCAGAATGCCTTCCTTTCCAAGCTTCCGAAGCTCTTCTTCAATACCGGGCAAATCATACAGCCGTACCAGCATATCCATCATAACCCCGGCACCCTATCACAACCAAGTTCTGGCGCGAATAAAAAAAACTGGACAAACCCTCCTTTCACCCGTAGACTTCGCCGCACCACAACAACGAGCTGTAGCGCAGGCTGGTAGCGCGCTTCGTTCGGGACGAAGAGGTCGCAGGTTCGAATCCTGTCAGCTCGACCACTTTTTAAAAGCCGCCTCCGGGCGGCTTTTTATTGTTTAAATATCGAATCTCTATCAATTTTACACCTTGGCAGCCCTATTCTTCTATCATCTTGCACTAAGGTGAATAAATCGCGCCATACTGATGAAATTTAACCCCTTGATAGGGCCGAATTCATAGGAGCAAACCCCTAAAAGCCGAGTCTGAACGGACAGACGGCAAAGCCAATTTACAAATTCAGAGGAAAGAACGCCCTTGGAACCGAAGGCCTCAACTCTCTGGAATGCAAAATCAATACCGACACAGGAGCACTCTACGACATCCAAAATCCCAAAGCAGGAGAATGAACCTTCTCCACAAAAAAGCCCCGCTCATATTTCATGAGCGGGTGGATTTTTCAGAAAAGTTATTTTGCCACAAATTCCTTCCTTGCCACGTATCCTACCGAACGGCCCGGTGTTCCGTAACCGTCCCGATAAGTCACTTTCATCAAATACTTCTTCCCCTTTTCCAAGGGATGGAGGTAGATGATATGTTCCGCAAAATTCCGGATGGTAACCTGGAAGGGAATCCCGGGCTTCAAGACGGTGAACTTCGTGTTCTCTACACTGCGTTCAACACGGTAACGCGCCCAGTAATAAGCCATTTCTCTGGCTTCTCCATCCCATATCTCCAGAAAAATGTCCGGTTTCAGGGTCTTTGAAGGATAGAAGCTGTCCAGCAGGCGCACTTCTTTCCGGCTTTTATTGGTAAAGATCAGCGTAAAATCCGGAAAAAGCTTGCCCGCCTCGACAGGTTCGGATAACAGAATAATGGAACATTCCACCTCCTTGCTCTCCGGCCAAAAGTTGAATCCGCCGCCAAAAGACGGGAGGCAGGTCAACAGGATCAGGCAGAGAAGAAGAAGTTTTTTCATAAAAGTACGGATGCGGTTGTTTCCAGAACGCCATGGAAACATCCCGTTCCATGCCAGTTGCAGAAGAGCATTTCCAATTCAGCGGATTGCCCTTTCATCAATTTTCCTGAAATTTGGGAAATATCGACAGGGATGTCAAGCCTGTATTCTTCTCCTGGAGACAGCTCAAGACATGGCAACTCTTGAGAGAAGGTGATTTTCCCTACCTTGGAATTCAATCGGTAGGTCCTCCCTGCCTGTAAACTTGTATAGAAAAAGAAATCCGACGTACGATCGTCAATCACATCAGGAAGTTTGACCACATCTCCGCTGATATTTTTCAAGCCAACCCTTATTCTTCCTCTCAGCAAGTCCGCAGTATCCGCAATGAACAACTGTAGAGGAGTCACAGTCCTTGTTCTGGCAGCCTTGGCACTTTCCCCATTGACAGGAGGCAGATAACACACTGGTTCAATGACTCCAGGTTCGGTAATTTGACGCGGAACGTTGCTCCAACCATTCTGATTTGCCAGATTGATGACAAACTCCGTGGCTTCATTCAATTTTTTCTGCCCGGCGTGATAGGGCCTGGTATTTTTTTCATCCGGCAAACTCAGGAAATATTTATCTGCTTCCTTATGGAATTTTTCCATAGTAGCTGCTATCTTCATTTTCATCTCTTTTAGAGCATCATCCATTTCAGGAAACTGCTCACAGGACACCTGGATCTTTTCCAATTCTTCCTGCACCTTCAAGTTGGTCCAGTAAAAATTACATGTGTCCCTCCACTGTTGCTTGTGGTGCTCCTCATGGGCCAAAGATGCCTCAGGAGTATGCCATCTAAAAGTTCGGCCTCGGCTTTGATATTCGTTCATACAATTGACAGCCTCAATAGCCTCGGCTTCAGCGATCGGTGGTTTGGTAAGAGCATTTCTGTAGGCGCCTGTATGTATTTCAATGTCACATCCGCTGGATACCATCTGGACGCGCAATCTCCACACATTGTTCTGGGTATCCTTGCAGGCAGTCGTACGAACATCGACCAATAGAGGGATACACAGGCAATCATCTATTCCTTCATCTTGCGTTACAGAATTTTTCTCCCATTTAATCTCTACATTTTGAGAAGGTTCGCATGTAATTCCTTCTTCCTTTTCAATCGTCCAAAGTTTGATTTTTGGCGAAGGAGAAAAAGAGCGTTTCATGGTTGATGCTGCAGAGTAGTCGCCTTCCTTGATGGGTTCTTTATCCATCGTCACATTCAAGGCGACGGCATTGCCGCTGACAGGTTTATAGGCGTTATTGGTATATGAAATCCTGACTTTGTAGAATCCGGGTTTCAAATACTGTTTTCCAGTAGCCAGTTCCAAACGTCCGTGTTTTTCAGGAGCCTGTTTGTCACATACGCAGAACTCTCCAATGAAAAGTTGACCAATATCATCAGCTTCCACGCCAAAATGATACAGCGCCTCTTCTTCCACCTTGATGAACATTTCCGGTGCTCCGGCACAGGAGGCATGTTCGCACGAGCCTCCATCAAAAGTGAAGCTCATTTCATCAACACCGAGTTTCTGCGGAATGAGGGCTTCATAACCGTCACAGAGAACCTTCGGACCAATAGCCTTATTGAAAGGAATATAATTATTCATTTTATTAAGTGTTGTTTATTTTTGGAAAGACTGAACCATCAGTCTTCTAGTATCCTGCCGATGTTCCATTGAACATATCAACACGCTTAACGCGTAGTTCACCCCTCATTCACCAAACGACACGATAATCAAGCGGAAAATAAAGGGTATGAAAAGGGTACAAGAAACACAACCATTGACTATCAATAGCCAAAAATTGAATTCTCTTCGTTCGGGACGAAGAAGTCGCAGGTTCGAATCCTGTCAGCTGGACCACTTTTTAAAAGCCGCCTCCGGGCGGCTTTTTTGTTGACTGATTAAATCAGTCATCCGTCAAATTTCCCATTGCCCCGCGCCCGCTTTTTTCCCTAAAATATAGGTAATGAGTGAATACTACCTGAAACTCCCCGGTGATTCCCAGCCGAGAGCCTATTCCGAATATGAGGTCCGCGAATTTCTGGGACAGGGAGTGATCGACTCAACAACGCTCACCTGGAAACAGGGCATGGCTGGATGGCTGCCCGTGGAACAGGTTCTGCCAGCCATGTCCCCCGCCCCGGAAAAAATCCGGGATGAAGAAGAGGAAAGCCTCCCGAAAGACCAGCCATACCGTTTGCGGTATCCCCTGGCGGGACTTGCCAGATTATCCATCCTGGCATGCATCGTCCTGCTCCCCTGCATGCTCTGGAGCAGTTGGATTGTCTTTTCCAACAATACCGCCAGCTATGAGGAAATCCAGGCGGCTATTCAGCAGAGCATGGCCCAGCTTCCTTCCTCTGTAGCGCCGATGGTCTTCCTCTTCAGCATTCTGTTCATTCCTTCCCTGCTGATTCAATTGATCTGGCTGTACCGGGCGTGCGCCAATGTTCATGGCTTCCACATCCAGGGGCTCCGGTTCACGCCTTTCCTGAGCGTTCTCCTGAGCTGCATGCCCGTAGTAGGCATGGTGCTGAATGCCCTGATTCTTCAGGAGCTGTACCGGGCATCCAAAAATCCGGCGGAGTGGATGCTGCAAACTCCGTCCCGCTCCCTGCGCTTGTACCTGCTTGTTACCACGGCACTGACCCTGTGCGCCCTTTTCCCCTTTGGGGCGGAACATTACCTGGCGGCATTCCTGGTAATTGGCTCCCTGATGACGGCGGCCACCGTGCTATGGCTGGTCTGCGTCCTGCAAATCAGCCGGAAACAGCAGGAGCTGGTTTCCAAAAATACGGACACGCGGCCCTGACCGCCGGACATCCTCCGTTCAGCGCCCTTCCTTCTTCCCCGTGTCCGGCTGGCCATCCGGCAGGATCTTGTCCAGAGCTTCCATGCTGTTGTCCCTGTACAGGTTTTCCAGCAGTTTTTCCCATCCCGCCGCCATTTGGACCTGTTTCAGGGCAATAATGGGATCAGGCATCACCATGCCAGGAGGGGGGGCGTACTGTTTCAGCACTTCATCCGGGTTGATCCGGTTGAATGTTGTCTTTCCATAACCCGGCATCCCCGCTTCATGGGCAATGGATTCAATCATTTCAAAATGCAGATGGGCCAGATAATTTCCATGCGCCGTGCCTACGGTGCCGATCTGCTCACCGCGGCCCACCAGGGAACCCAGGGGAATATCACTGACGGTTTTCAAATGGGCATACAGGCTCTGCACAAAACGGCCGTCCGGCAGGCGGTGGAGCAGTACCACCACGTTGCCCCAGTCAGGAGAAGGTTCGCCCGCGTAAACAAGCAGGCCGCGCCCGGCGGCGCGAACCGGAAGGCCTTCATCCGTGTTCTCCCCGCCAATTCCATTCAAATCCTGTCCGGTATGCCGTCCGCCGCGCGGGACATTCATGTCTCCCAGTCCCTGGGCAACGTAGGTAAACGCGCCATTCTCATCTCCCAGCGGGGACGTAAACACATCTGCCAGCGGGGCCTTGGCCAACTCCTGGGGAGTAAATAAAATCATCCTGTAATCTACAGGGACGGGAGCGGACAAGGGTACATCCTCATCATAAATATTATGGCGCATTCCTGCCTCCGGAGAGGCGGCGTGGCTGGCCTTGTACCAGGCAAACGCCGTTATCAGGACACAGGCCGTTCCCAGAAGGCCCAGGATGACGCGGGATGTCGTCTTGTCTATCATCGTCCCGACTTTATATCCACTCCGCCGGATTTACAACCTCAAGATGGTCAGTCCAGCGTCTGCGGGAATTTTTCAGCCCACAGCACGCGCGCCGCGCGGATGTCTTCCGCGGAGGCGCGGCCTGAAAGTTCCCAGACCAGCGGGACTCCACGCGGGAAAAAGGGCAGCAGGCGTTCAAACGGCACCCCGCCGCCCAGCAGGGGGACCTGATGGTCCCGGGCCGGCCACTTGACGTCGTTCACATGGCCCCCTATCAAATGGGAGGACATTTTGCGAAGAAACTGCTCATGATTCAGGATGAGCAGATTGTGCTTTCTCTGAATATGGCCGAAGTCATGCCAGTAACCAATGAAGGGATTTTCTCCAAACTCCTGCATCAGCAGGGCCATTTCATCCTCACTGGGAACCTGCTCATAATGGCTGCGCCCCTCTATGCCCAGTTTTACGCCAAGTTCCGCGGCGCCGGGAAGAAGCTGCCGGATGGCTTCACGGGCGCGCTCCAGGTAAACGGGAGCCAGCCGGTTGCGGCGGCGCACAAACTCCCCCTTGGTTCCGGCAAAAGACTCCGTTCCCACCATTCCCTGCCGCGCCAGGCTCTGCAAATGAGCCGTATCCGTACGCTTCACCAGAGGCTCCACCGTACCCATGTGCAGGACAATGTATCCGGCCCCCAGGGCCGCGCCCTGTTCCATGGATTTTTTCGTCAGTTCAACCGCCTTGCTGCGCACCTGGGGCAGATCCGCCGTAAACGGCCTGCTGTCCGGTGCGTCCCCCACCTCGTCAATCGGAGCGGGGAAATAATTATGAACGCCGACCACCTGCACCTTCCCTGCTTCCACCGCCTTCATGATACCCGGCAGGAGGGACAGCTTGATGCCGTGGGAAAGCTCCACATGGTCAAATCCCAGGGAGAGGATTTCATCAATCATCTCTTCCCCGTCCTGGTGACGGTGGGAATTCCAGCATGTAGAAAATACCAGCATGGGTTAAAATAAATTATGATGATTTGATGGAACCCGGCTCCGTATAGGAATCCTTCATCCACTCCTTGACGGCGGCAGTCATGCTGCCGGCCACGTCCGCGCGGGGTTTAACGAAAGCGGGAACAAACCACGGGAATGCGCCCACCAGATCATGAATCACCACCACGTCCCCGTCACACGTATGGGCGCCGGATCCGATGCCCAGCGTGGGGATGGGGGAATGGACGGTAATCTGACGGGCCGCATGGGGCGTTACTCCTTCCACGACCACGGCGCAGGCTCCCGCCTCCGCCACGGCTTTTACGTCCCTCACCAGGGCTTCCGCCTCCGCGGAGGATTTCCCCTTGATCTTGTAACCGCCTTCCTCCAGTACCTTCTGCGGCAAAAGGCCGATGTGCCCCACCACGGGAATGCCGGAATCCACAATGGCGCGGATCTTCTCCGCCTGGGATGCCCCACCTTCCAGTTTGACGGCGTCCGCTCCGGCCTGAAACAGCCGCCTGGCGGATTGCACGGCCTCCTCCACCGTATCATAGGTATGAATGGGCATATCCCCCACCAGCAGAGCGTTCTTTACGCCGCGAGCCGCAGCTTCCACGTGGTGGAGCATATGGTCCAGCGTCACGTGGGTGGTATCCGGGAACCCCAGAAGCACCATTCCCACGGAATCCCCTACCAGGACAATGTCCACGCCGGCTTCGTCCAGGAGGCGCCCCGTAGGATAGTCATAACCGGTTACCAGCGTCACGTGCCGCCTGTTCTTGCAGGCGCGGATGCGTTCCGCTTTTTCAAGAGATTGATTCATGATGTTCAGTAAACAAGCAGTTACCAGCGTTCCGAAACCAGGAGAGGATCAGCCTCATCCGTATCCAGCTCCGCCAGCAGCTCGGCAACCGTCTTATCCTGCCGCGGCAGAATGAGGTCCGGCCTGATATCGGAAAGAGGTTTCAGGACAAACTTTCTGAGATGGGCCCTGGGATGGGGAAGGATCAGGCGCGGGGAATCATTCACCACCATGTCTCCCACATAAATGATGTCCACGTCCGCAGTACGGGGCTCGCAGCGGATGCCGGAGCGGACGCGTCCCAATGCACGTTCTATACCCTGGCAGTGCACCAGCAGCTCTTCCACCGTGCCCGGCCAGGTAAACTCCACCACGGCATTCAAATAATCATCCGCGCCGTGCGGGCAGCCCTGGGGACTGGTAGCATACAGGGAGGATTGTAAAAAAGGATCGTCGGACAGGCTCATCTGCAGCAAATGGTCCCGGGCCTGGACCATCAGGCTGTTCTTGTCCCCAAGATTGGAACCCAGTGCGATTCCGGCTCTCTTCATCACGCAAAAAAAGCGCCATGGCCGCTCCGGGAAAGAAGAACGGCCATGACGCCGGAAAAATTACAGTTCAGACAGGCCCAGGACATCTTCCATGGTGTACAGTCCCGGTTCCTTTCCCTGGAGCCAGAGGGCGGCGCGAACCGCTCCGGCAGCAAACGTCATGCGGCTGGATGCCTTATGGGTCAGTTCCAGGCGTTCGCCGTCAGAGGCAAACACCACGGTATGGTCACCCACCACATCACCCCCACGCAGGGAATGCATGCCTATCTCCTTGTCCGGACGGGGGCCTACGAGGCCTTCACGGCCAAAGACCACGCTGTCCTCATAATTCCGGCCAATGGCGCCGGACAAAATTTCAGCCAGGGTCCGGGCCGTGCCGGAAGGAGAGTCTATCTTGTGGCGATGGTGCATTTCCATCACTTCAATGTCACAGCTGCCCCCCAGAATCTGGGCCGCCTTGCGCGTCAGCCAGAACAGGGCGTTCACCCCTGCGGAATAATTGGAGGCAAAAACGATCGGGATGGATGCGGCTGCATCCATAATTTCCTGCCGTTCCAGAGCCGTATGGCCCGTGGTGCCGATCACCAGGGGCTTGTTATTGACCACGGCTTCAGCCAGCAGGGTGCTGGTGAAGGCATGGTGGGAAAAATCAATGACGACGTCGCATTTAGCGAGGGCCGGATAGAGCTCCTGGCCCTGGTCATGCGTAGCGCCTACGCAAGTGTCCGGATTCTGCGTCACCGCCTCCTGGACGGCCTGGCCCATGCGGCCGGAAATACCTGTAACAAGAATGGAAATCATATAATTGAGATATTAAAGAACGTTGAAACGTTGAAGAAGAGCGGAAAGCTGGGCCTCCTTCTCTTCCGGCAAAGGAACCAGGGGGAGGCGCACGCCGGGCTGAATATCGCCTCTCAGCGCCAGGGCCGCCTTGATCGGGACCGGGTTGCTGTCCAGCGTCATCAATCCCTTCATGAGGGGATAAAACGTCTTCTGGAGGGAAAGCATTTCTCCCATATTCCGGTCCAGTCCGGCCTTCACGATGGAATTCATGATGCCGGGAACCAGGTTGGAGGCCACGGAAACCAGACCGCTGGCTCCGCAGGCCATAAAGGGCACCGTCAGGCCGTCATCACCGCAAAGAACGGTAAAATCTTCAGGAACCACCTGCATGAGCTGGTTCACGCGGTCCACGCTGCCGCCTGCCTCCTTCACGCAAATGATATGGGGGCAGTCCCTGGCCAGGCGGCCAACCGTCTCCACACTGATCTCAATGCCGCAGCGGCCCGGAATGCTGTAAAGCATGATCGGGAGCCTGGTGGCGTCCGCAATGGCCTTGAAGTGGGCATAAACGCCATCCTGGGAAGGCTTGTTGTAATAAGGGCATACCTGAAGAGTGCCGTCCACGCCCATCTTTTCCGCCTCCTGCGTCATGTGGATGGCCTCTGCAGTAGCATTGGCCCCCGTGCCGGCGATCACCTGGATGCGGCCCGCAGCATACTTGACGGCCAGTTCAATCACCCTCAAGTGCTCTTTTACAGTCAAGGTGGGGGATTCTCCCGTGGTGCCGACGGCCACAATGCCGGCCACGCCGGCAGCAACCTGGGCTTCCACAAGCATTCTAAAAGCCTCTTCATCGACACGGCCGCCGATAAAAGGAGTCACAATTGCTGTATAAAGACCTTGAAACTTCATAACTTTACTTGGAAGCATACTATCTTAACAGACACTTTTTGTCACGACAGAATACAGAAATATGGCACGCCTGTCAGGCATCCAGAAACACCGTCCGTGAACAGGCGGAACAAAATTCCAGGTAGGACTTGAGAAAGGAGAGGGACGTTTCCGGACGGGCACCCTGCCTCCAGGCGGCCCTTCTCCCATTGACTACAATGTATTCGCGGTGGATATGCCTTCCTTCACTGCCGCACAGGAACAGCACCGCCGCACAGGCGGAGGACGCCAGCCTGGAATTCGAGACATGCCGAAATACCGGGCGGTGAATCACCACCTGGTTCATTCTGACATCACTCCGGTTCAGGCTATCTTCCATTCCGGCCTCAGCCTCCTTCCATCTCACCTTCCTTCCGGAACGGGAAACCATATGAACGACCATGGCGCCGGAAACAAAAGCATGCTCCAGCAAAACGGTCAGGCGGCCGCGTGCGGAATAATTCAATCCCTTCACCTTAACAGCAGCATCTTCACAGGTAAGCAGATAATCCACGCGCCCATACAAGGTGTGCACCAGTCCAGCAAAGGAAGCCAGATCGGGTGAATGGTCCAGCCGCCCGGACATGGCGAAGTGATTGGCTCCCGGAAGACAGCCGACCACTCGGGAGGACTCTTCACCGGACTCATGCAGCATGGCAACCGCAATTCCCTGGCAGGCAAATGCCCTGGCCGCCAGATATCCTATGTTGCCGGCGTTCCCCAGAATGACGGCAACAGGTTTCTGAATAATAGGAGATTTCATACGCCGCCATTCTGAAGAAAGAACGAATTCCGTCAACATCCAACACACTCTTAAACCGTTAAGAAAGAATGAGGAATAGTTAAGGAAATATTATAATGCACCTTTCTTCTGAGAAGCAGGAGGAGGCGATCAATCCTTGCTTGTTTCTTTTGTTTTACCCCCTGGAACTCTTAATGGTTCATATCAAGAAAAGAGCAAGCCCCGTCAGTTTTTGAACTGGCGGGGCTTGATGAAAAAAATCCCGGCGGCGACCTACTCTTGCGGGACCTATCGTCCGACTACCATTGGCGCGGCAGCGTTTCACTTCCGGGTTCGGAACGGGACCGGGTGGGACCACTGCGCTCTGGCCACCGGGCTTCAGGGGGAAGAGGGTTTCTCTTCATCCTGCCTGCCCGGGAGCCCTTGGGGGCTTTGAGGGGGGGATTTTTTGTATGTGTTTTGTGTGGCTTTAAGAAGATTTCTAAAAGAGGAGTGGCCTCTTGAGGAAAGTCAGCGTAAACTGACATCTGCGTGGCTGGTGGTGTTACTTTTTTTTAACATACATCGTATGAACAGGACAACGGTAAGTTGTTATTCACGAACGGGAGTGATGTAATATGATGAAGTCTATTGGTAATTAGTATCGCTTGGCTCAATACATTGCTGCACTTACACCTGCGACCTATCAACGTGGTGGTCTTCCACGAACCTATAGGGAAAACTCATCTTGGGATGGGCTTGGCGCTTAGATGCTTTCAGCGCTTATCCCGTCCGCACTTAGCTACTCGGCCATGCACTTGACAGTACAACCGATGCACCAGTGGTGCGTCAGACCCGGTCCTCTCGTACTAAGGTCTGAACCCCTCAATTTTCCAACGCCCACAGAGGATAGAGGACCGAACTGTCTCGCGACGTTCTGAACCCAGCTCGCGTGCCGCTTTAACCGGCGAACAGCCGGACCCTTGGGACCTTCTCCAGCCCCAGGATGCGACGAGCCGACATCGAGGTGCCAAACCACGCCGTCGATATGAACTCTTGGGCGTGATCAGCCTGTTATCCCTAAGGTACCTTTTATCCGTTGAGCGACGGCAATTCCACTTTCTACCGCCGGATCACTTGGGCCTGCTTTCGCATCTGCTCGACTTGTAGGTCTCACAGTTAGGCGGGCTTATGCCCATGCACTCGACACCCGGTTGCCAACCGGGCTGAGCCCACCTTCGCGCTCCTCCGTTACTCTTTGGGAGGATACCGCCCCAGTAAAACTGACCGGCTGACACGGTCCTCTGGCCGGATTCACGGCTCAGGGTTAGATCCTCCAGTTTCAAAGGGTGGTGTCTCATTGATGACTCGGACACCCCCTAAAGGGTGTCTTCAGCGTCTCCCACTTACTCTGAGCATTAAAACCGAAGAAACAATGACAGCTTACAGTTAAGGTCTATAGGGTCTTTCCGTCCTTCTGCGGGTAGGCGGCATCTTCACCGCCACTACAATTTCACTGAGCGCCTGGTTGAGACAGTGCCCAACTCGTTTCACGATTCGTGCAGGTCGGAACTTACCCGACAAGGAATTTCGCTACCTTAGGACCGTTATAGTTACGGCCGACATTCACCGGGACTTGGGTTCAGAGCTTCGCCTTGCGGCTAACCCCTTGCCTTAATCTTTCGGCATTGGTCACGTGTCACACCCTATACTTCGACTTGCGTCTTTGCAGAGTGCTGTGTTTTTGATAAACAGTCGGTTGGGCCATTTCTCTGCGGCCTGCATCGCTGCAGGCACCCCTTCTTCCGAAGTTACGGGGCTAATTTGCCGAGTTCCTTAACCAGGTTTCACTCTTACGCCTTGGTATATTCTACCCACCCACCTGTGTCGGTTTGCGGTACGGGTCGCTTAGCATATGCTGGGGCTTTTCTTGGCACTCGATCCAATGATGCGCTGAGTCCGTAGACTCAACTCGGAATTCAATAACCTAGTCATCTTTTCTCATGCGTCCTCCCAGTTTAAGGGTCGCGAGCTCAGGATTATTAACCTGATGTCCATCGCCTACGCCTCTCGGCCTCGGCTTAGGTCCCGGCTAACCCAGGGACGAAACACGTTGCCCTGGAAACCTCGGGTTTACGGCGGCCGGGGATTTCACCCGGCTTTACGTTACTCATGTCTGCATACTCACTTGCATACGCTCCAGGGTCAGTCGCCATCACCCTTCAACGCGTATGCAACGCTCTTCTACCACTCTACCATAAGGTAAAGTCCAGAGCTTCGGTATAACGCTTGATCGCCAATCATTTTCGGCGCAGGATCACTCGATGAGTAAGCTATTACGCATTTTTTAAATGGTGGCTGCTTCTAAGCCAACATCCTCACTGTCTGTGTAATCCCACATCCTTTCCACTGAGCGTTATTTAGGCACCTTAGCTGCTGGTCTGGGTTGTTTCCCTCTCGACAATGAAGCTTATCCCCCACTGTCTCACTGCCACGTTCCATTGCACGGTATTCGGAGTTTGATAAGGTTTGGTAAGCGGGTGTGCCCCCTAGCCTTGTCAGTGCTCTACCCCCGCGCATCAGCACGTGACGCTGCACCTAAATGCATTTCGAAGAGAACCAGCTATCACGGGGTTTGATTAGCCTTTCACTCCTACCCTCAGCTCATCAGAGAACTTTTCAACGTTCACCTGTTCGGTCCTCCACATGGTTTTACCCATGCTTCAACCTGGCCAAGGGTAGGTCACCTCCGCTTCGGGTCCAGTACCTGCGACTTAATTCGCCCTATTCGGACTTGCTTTCGCTACGACTCCGGGCCGGAAGCCCTTAGTCTTGCCACAAACACTGACTCGCAGACTCATTAAACAAAAGGCACGCCATCGCAGATCGCTCTGCTCTGACACTTTGTAGACATACGGTTTCAGGTTCTATTTCACTCCGCTCACAGCGGTTCTTTTCACCTTTCCCTCGCGGTACTTGTTCACTATCGGTCGCCAACTAGTATTTAGCCTTGCGCGGTGGTCCGCGCTGATTCATACATCGTTCCACGTGTGATGTATTACTCAGGATACCACTAATTCCCACGCTGGATTTCGTTTACAGGGCTTTCACCTTCTACGGCCAGCCTTTCCAGGCTGTTCTACTATCCAGTATGGTCGAATATGTCGTGGTCCTACAACCCCGAAGGAGTACCTTCGGTTTGGGCTCCATCCGCTTTCGCTCGCCACTACTTACGGAATCGATTTCTCTTTCTTTTCCTCCGCTTACTGAGATGTTTCACTTCAGCGGGTTTCGCGTTTCATACCCTATGTATTCAGGTATGAACGATCGAGTATTAACTCGATCAGGTTACCCCATTCGGATACCCCCGGATCATCGCTTGCTTGCAGCTTCCCGAGGATTTTCGCAGCTTGCCGCGTCCTTCTTCGCCTGTTGGCACCAAGGCATTCACCGTACGCCCTTACTTACTTCATCATATTGCAAAAGTTTTTTACCACTTCCACAATACCACAAAGCCCTTTCGTGACTTACTGTATTGTCTTATTTCTTGGTATGCATGTTTTAAATTGTGTATTGTAGTTGTTTTTCAACTACCCACTTTGTTGGAAAGCAATTGCTTCTCAGCAATTGTTTTCTTTGCCACGCAGATGTCAATTTTCGTTCTTCCCTCAATAATCGATTTGCTTTTGGTGGGCCTGACAGGACTTGAACCTGTGACCCCGCGCTTATCAAGCGCGTGCTCTAACCAACTGAGCTACAGGCCCGGCTTTGGGTCTCGCAGAGGCAGTTAACAGCGAACAGGTAATAGTTAATAGTTTTTACCTGGCGCCCTGGCCGCCCTCTTACCGAAACTGGTGGAGGCACGGGGACTCGAACCCCGGACATCCAGCTTGCAAAGCTGGCGCTCTACCAACTGAGCTATACCCCCAGTTGCGGTTCGGTTTGAAAAAAGGTCGTCACGCACGTCGTGCCTAGTTTCGCTCCAAGCGAACTGGCTGTTTACACATCTTTGGTTCGTTGCGGGCCCTCACGGGTTCCGCTCCCTCTTCCCTCAGGAAGAGATCCGACCTGTGCACTTCTAATGCACTTACTCCATAGAAAGGAGGTGATCCAGCCGCAGGTTCCCCTACGGCTACCTTGTTACGACTTCATCCCAGTTACCAGTCTCACCTTAGGACCCTGCCTCCTTGCGGTTGGCTTCAGATACTTCGGGTGCGACCGGCTTCCATGATGTGACGGGCGGTGTGTACAAGACCCGGGAACGTATTCACGGCGCCGTAGCTGATGCGCCATTACTAGCGATTCCGGCTTCGTGTAGGCGGGTTGCAGCCTACAGTCCGAACTGGGCCCAGTTTTTAGGATTTCCTCCGCCTCGCGGCTTCGGCCCCCTCTGTACTGGGCATTGTAGTACGTGTGCAGCCCTGGGCATAAGGGCCATACTGACCTGACGTCGTCCCCACCTTCCTCCCAGTTGATCTGGGCAGTCTCGCCAGAGTCCCCACCATTATGTGCTGGTAACTGGCAACAGGGGTTGCGCTCGTTGCTGGACTTAACCAAACATCTCACGACACGAGCTGACGACGGCCATGCAGCACCTGTGTAACGCCTCCGAAGAGTCGCATGCTTTCACATGTTTTTCATTACATGTCAAGCCCAGGTAAGGTTCTTCGCGTTGCATCGAATTAAGCCACATACTCCACCGCTTGTGCGGGTCCCCGTCAATTTCTTTGAGTTTTAATCTTGCGACCGTACTCCCCAGGCGGCACGCTTAACGCGTTAGCTCCGGCACGCAGGGGGTCGATTCCCCGCACACCAAGCGTGCACCGTTTACTGCCAGGACTACAGGGGTATCTAATCCCTTTCGCTCCCCTGGCCTTCGTGCCTCAGCGTCAGTTAATGTCCAGGAACCCGCCTTCGCCACGAGTGTTCCTCTCGATATCTACGCATTTCACTGCTACACCGAGAATTCCGGTTCCCCCTCCATTACTCTAGTCTCGCAGTATCATGTGCAGTCCGGGGGTTGAGCCCCCGCCTTTCACACACGACTTACGAAACCGCCTACGCACGCTTTACGCCCAGTGATTCCGAACAACGCTTGAGACCTCTGTATTACCGCGGCTGCTGGCACAGAGTTAGCCGTCTCTTCCTCTTGTGGTACTATCTTTTTAATTTGCTCCCACATGACAGGGGTTTACAATCCGAAGACCTTCATTCCCCCACGCGGCGTCGCACCATCAGGGTTGCCCCCATTGTGAATGATTCTCGACTGCTGCCACCCGTAGGTGTCTGGACCGTGTCTCAGTTCCAGTGTGGCCGGACATCCTCTCAGACCGGCTACCCGTCATCGCCTTGGTGAGCCGTTACCTCACCAACTAACTAATAGGACGCGAGCCCATCCCCAAGCGCATTGCTGCTTTAATCTTGCGATCTTATGCGGTATTAATCCCAGTTTCCCGGGGCTATCCCACTCTTGGGGGCAGGTTACTCACGTGTTACTCACCCGTGCGCCACTAGAGAATTATTAGCAAGCTACTAATCCTCTCGTTCGACTTGCATGTCTTATCCACGCCGCCAGCGTTCGTTCTGAGCCAGAATCAAACTCTCCATCAAAATAATTTTTGAAATTGCTGGACCAAATGGAATCTTTCGATTTCATCTGCGCCATGCTTCAGTCAGCTCTTCCCTCAAGTTGTGTCTCTCGAGGACATCTTCGCTCTGCCAAGCACGGCGCGCGTCACGACCTTTTTTCTTTCCCTTGCTTCTACCAATCCGCCCCTCTCGGAGCAAGGTCGCTCCTTCGGGTTTTTTCTCCTTCGACCGTCTCTCGACGACCTCCGGAAAACCCTCGGCGGGTTCGGTAGTCATTCCCTTGAAATCTTCTTATCGGAGCTCTCTTTCAAGCCCTCTTCCGGGTGGCCGGCCCCAGCCGCTTCAGCTCCTGTTTTCCAGGCCTTCCGCTGCCGGGCTTTTCATCCCGTCGCCGTGTTGGCGTGCCGAGAAGTCTATCAAAATCACCCCAAGTGTCAATTTTTTTCGAGTCGTTTTTTCAAAGATTTTTTCAACATTCTAAATATTGCTGATTCTTAACGTATTACATTTTTCTCTTTTTTCACGAAAAAGGCCCCTTTCACAACGAAAGGGGCCCAAACGTTTCAGAAGTCTTAAGCTTCCGCCTGTTTTTTCTTCATGGCCGCGTATTGACGCATGAGGGGCAATTCCCGGAGTGCATTCAAAGCGTCCTTTTTCGCCTGGGCGTAGTCCTTTTTCTCCATCGCCATGTTCATCATGACTTCATAGCAAGCCGCGTTATAACCGCCGTCATCCCGCGTATTGGAGTCTTTCATGATCTGGAGAGCATGGCGGGCTGCTTTATAGTTGTATCCCCGCATTTCATCCGACCCGTTCAGGATTTTCAGAAGATAGGAGGCCACGGAGTCTTCCTTCGGAAAACGCTCCAGCACCTGGTCAAAGATATCCGCCACCTTTTGGTAGTCCTTCTCCCTCCAGGCTTTTCCCGCCTGCACTTCCGCCACTGTAGATGCAAACCATCCGTCGTCGACAAATCTCTCGGCGTTTTCCTCAATCAGCTTTTTGTATTCATCAAATTTCTTTTCTCGGCGCAGTTCAAAGGATTTTTTGATAACCGCCTGCATGGCCTGCTGCCGGGCCTTGCGCTTCGCCTCCTCTTCCGCAAATTGATTTTTGTCAAAAGAGTCCCTCCGGGCCGTTTCCGCCACCCACTCGGGCATCCTTTTAATTTCACCAGCCCACAGCAGCGTTCCGTCACGGATGACGGCAGCCGCCGGGAACGAGTCAAGCTTGAGGGATTCAAAAAGCTCCGCCACCGAACGATCCGACGGAACACCGACGGGATAGGCGGTCCACCCTTCCGGACTGTCCAGGTATTCCTTTACCTGCTTTTTGTCCGACGGGATCACGTCCAGCACCACGGCCTTAACCCCCGGATGATCCAGAAGACCGTATTTTTTCAGGACTACATCAAGCGCTCTCCCCGGAGCCCCGTCGCTCCACAGGCCGCCCTGCGCCGGAGACCATCTCCAGAAGCTGATGAATACGGTTTTGCCGGAAGGCAGCCCGGCCAGTGCGGGATGGTTGACCCAGTCCAGCTTGCTGAAAAGGGGCGTGTATTGCTCGTCTTCCTGCACCGGGCCCAGCTCCTGCTTCTTCCGGGGAGGTTCCGGCTTCATTTCCGCAGCAGCCTGGTCCACCAGGGATTGGAATGTTTCCGTAGTGCCGGAAAGCTTTTGCAACTTCGTCCACGCCCTGCTGATGGAGGTCAGGGAAAGCGCTTTCTCCATATCCTGAAGCGCTTCTTTCATGTTTCCCTGCCGCTCCCGGAGTTCCGCCATCATACGCCATGGCAGGGACGCTTCCTTGTTGGATTTCCTTGAGATTTCAATACAGCGGTTCAGGCACCGCTCCACCAGAGCGGCATCCATCTTGCCGGCAGGCACTGATTTTCCCTCCATCAGGGTTCCGGCTATATCAATCTGCACACGGTAATCGTCCGGGTATTCCTTGCTTACATCATTCAGTACCGACTGGGCTTCCTCAAATTTGCCCTGTCCCGCGAGCACGAGGAACGGAATCATTTTCAGTTGAATTACCTGGTCCTGCGGGAATTTTCCGGAATCCTGAACCTGCTTCAACAACGCCTGGGCTCCCTGTTTCCCGTCCTTTTCCACAAGCTCACGCACCTTTTGCGACGTTTCACGGTAACGCTGCCACTCATGGGCGCCCGCATCCGGCCCTTTTGCCGGAAGGGAAGCTGCGGAAAAATCCGGTTTCAGCATGGCCTGCATGGTTTTTTCTGAAAGCTGTGCGGGATGTCCGCGCCAGATGAGCCGGCCATTTTTAACGGCAAAGGCGTGGGGGATGCCGTTTACCTTCCGTGGTTCCAGCCATTTCTCCCTGGTTTTCTTCCCATCCACGTCCACCGCCATGGTATAGTTCAAGGGAGTAGGACGGTTCTTGATGAATTCCTTCAGCGCCTCCGGGGTCTTCCTGTCCATGACATTGACCCCGATTATCTGGATGAGCGGATTATCTTTGAATGCCTGATGGAGCTGTTCCATATGGGGCATCGCCGCGAGACACGGCCCGCACCACGTAGCCCAGAATTCGAAGATATACACCTTGTCTTTTTCCCACTCCTTTACGGGCGTTCCCTGCAGCCATACCTCCGGCAATCCTTCCAGGGAAAGCGTGGGAAGGGCTTCCGCCGGAGCGGCTGTTTTATTTTCTTTTTTTTCAGGAGAAGCAGCCAGCAAAGGCATCCCCGCAGACATCACAAAAAGCGCGGAACACCCCAAGGCAAATAAAGAGGAATTTAACATGATAATACCGTACGCCTGAATCGTGCTGAGTCAAGCCAATAGAGGAAGATAGGCCGGAAACGCCTCGATCAACCGTACTTTCTTTTCCGGCAACAACCGTGAAAAGGCCATGGAGAAAGAAAAATATTAAGCATTAAGTTTTTTGTATAGAATAAGAAAACATGGGTTTCTAACATTCATTCTTTTTTGAGTTTCATTGGATTTAGGAAAAACCATTTACCTTTTAGGATACGTAAAGACAATATTATTTTCTAAAATAGAAAATATGCCAAAAATGGCTTGCTAGATTTTTCTGAATGCGAAAAATGCGCTCATGGATGAAATGAAGTCCAGCATCAGAAAGTTTCTCTCCCTTACGAAAATGACCCGAGACGAGTTTGCCGATCTTTGCGGCGTCAGCAAGAGCCAGGTTGATAAATGGCTCTCCACCGTTCCTATCCCTCCAGCACGACAACGTCTCATCATCAGGATCATGAAAGAGGAATACGCCAAGCAGTCACGTCTGGCGCAGATGAAGAATACCAACAGCATTTATGTTCCGGTTACTCCTCAGAAGTATGAAAAGTTCAGAAATGAAGCCGAACGCCACGGTTTGACCGTTCCGGAATGGGCCAGTGAAGCCCTGGATGCGCTATCCAGCATCAAGAGCAGAAGCTGAAAAGCAGGATTCCACATCCCGGAACAGTCCCAAGGAAAGAGAATATGGCGTTCCAAGCGCCTTTCCCCTATCTTTTCTTCATTATTCAACCTGCACAAATTCATGTCTGACGACGATATACGCACCATGGTCAAGGAATGGCTGCAATGCCAGAACCGCAAGTCCTACCAGCTGGCGGAGGAGATAGGAATCCGGCCCCAGACGTTTTACGCACAAATGAGCGTCCGCAAGATATCGGCCAATACTAAAAAAGCGCTTGCCCATATCATCCCGGACCTGGTTTCCGACCCGGATTTGAACGCTCCTGCCGCTGCGGAGGAATGCGATCCGAAAAAGCTTAAAATCAAGGAATGGCTCCGGGCGCATGGCAAGACGCGCCAATGGCTGGCGGAACAGTGCCGGGTTTCCATCCGTACCGTGCACACCTGGTTTGCCGCGCGCGGCAGCATTCCCGTCACCCAGTCCCTTTTCATCGACAAGTTGATGAGTGAAGAGCAGCCCTGGAATATCCAGCTCTCCAATACCATTCCCGTGAGCTTCTCCGAGACGGAAATGTCCATTGTCCACAAGTTCCAGAAACGCCATCCGGACATTGACCTTCCCCAGTACGGCATGCATAAAATTCTGGAACTGTGCGTCAATGTCCTCGTTCAGGATGAATATGTTCGGCCTGCCCCGCTTCCCGGATTCACCAGAACGGGAGAGGCCTGCGCCCGGCAGGCCGAATAGGGGAGTCTTCCAGCCGTCAAGTCCCCTCTTCCGGATACATGCCCATCAGAAATGCACCGGCAGGATGACCGGCGCATTTCCGGGGAGCTGTTGTCCTGACGCCTGCTCCGTTTCCATCCCCGCACGGCGTTCATCCGGCCATTCCCCACTGCCCGGACGCGTTCCAGCGTTTCTCCAGGAATCCTTCTCCGGATGAAATATAGGCTTCGCCACATGAAAGAACCCCGTTATTCCTGAAGGAATACGGGGTTCCGGAAAATGGCACGTCCAACTGGATTCGAACCAGTGACCCACTGCTTAGAAGGCAGTTGCTCTATCCAACTGAGCTATGGACGCATGATGCGGGAAGAGATTAACAAAGAATATCTCGGCTTGGCAAGCCCGTATCTTTTAAAAGAACTCTTTCAGCCGCCGTGTCAATGGTTGTCCGGGGTAGACATGCCAGCCAGGGCAGCCCCGAATTCATGCACCAGTGGTTCCTGCCGGGAGAACATGCGTTCCCTTTCCTCCGGCTCCGTGTCAATGTAGCCGTGCAGGTGGAGCAGGCCGTGCACCATGTACCGGAATAGCTCCCTGTATACCGGCTCCTTGAATTCCGCCGCCTGCCGGATGGCGGTATCATAGCTGACGATGATTTCACCCATCCCGTCTCCGTGGGGGAAGGTGATGACGTCCGTCACCGTGGGATCATTCAGAAAACGGGCATGCACGTCCCGGATGGCTTCATCGCCCACTACGCTTATTTCCACCTCGTGCAGGCCGGAGAGGACGGGCACGGGGCCTTCAGGCAGCGCCAGCACGGCGGGGAGGCTGGCCTCCAGGGCGCTGTACAGGGCTTCCGTTACGGACGGGCTGAGGCGCCCCTCTTCCAGATGGTCATAGAGTTCAAGATGCGGTTTCATTTTTCTCCGTATCCGTCCCGTCCTTTTCATCCGCTTTTCCGGGCTTCTCCGGATTTCCGGCACCGGTATCAGGCAGTTCCATGATTTCAGGAACCGCTTTGCTTTCCTGTTCCTCCTTCTCCGGTTTCCGGTCTTCTTCCTTTGCTTCCACCGGGGGAAGCACAGGTTTTTCAATTTTTGCCTCCGGATTGTGGGAAGGATAGGCAATGCGGTTGTGATGAATGCTTTTCAGCGTCTGAATGAAGCTGTTGCGGATTTTCTTGAGGTCCCCGAAGGTGAGCCCGCAGTCGTCCAGATGGCCGTCCACCACCCGCTGCTTCAGGAGTTCATCCACCCTCTTCTGCATTTCCTCACAGGAGATTTTCCCCATGGAGCGCGTGGCGCTTTCCACAATGTCCGCCAGGCTGACGATTCCCGTTTCCTTGCTTTGGGGATTGGGGCCCTTGTAGCGGAAGTTGGATTCCACCACTTCCGGCACATCATCCGGAGAGGCCAGCCCGCTTTCCACCCTGCCCAGGATTTCATCCCGGTATTGAAGGGCCTTCCTGTAGAAGAAGTAGGCCAGGGACGTGCCGTGGTGCTGTTCAATGACGTCCACCAGCGGCCGCGGAAGGTTGTTCGCCCTGGCCAGTTCCACCCCGTCATGGACGTGGTCAATGATGATGCGGGCGCTCATGCTGGGCGTCAGCTCATCATGGGGATTGGGGCCGTCCATGATGTTTTCAATGAAGTAAAGGGGGTTCTGCATCTTGCCGATGTCATGGTAGTAGGCGGCCACCCTGCATTCAATGGGGTTGGCGCCGATGGCTTCCGCCGCTGCTTCCGCCAGCTGGGCGACCATCAGGCAGTGGTGGAAGGTTCCCGGAGCTTCCATTTGCAGCCGCTTCATGAGCGGGCGGTTCATGTCCGCCATTTCCAGCCAGGAAATGGGCGTGATGATTTTAAAGACGCCCTCAATGATGGGCAGCACGCCGCTGATCAGCACACTGGTCAGCATGCTCACGCCAAACGCCACAGCCAGGCACACCAGCACGCCCACCAGGTTGTAGTCCCAGGCCTGGAGGTTGATGACCCCCATGATGCAGCACAGAACCATGATCAGGAGCCCCACAAAGAAGCCGGCCCGCAGCAATTGCGCCCGGTTTCTCAGATTATGGGTGAGCAGCACCGTGAGCATGCCGGACAGGGAGCTCAATATCCAGAACTGGACCTGTTTTTCCGGCACGTATTGCGCCGGCAGAATGAAGAATCCGCCAAGCATGCAGATGGCGATGGTGGCGAACATGCCCAGCAGCGGCCCCAGCAGCACCGTCACAATCAGCGGGGCCATCATGTAAGGCAGGTACAGGAGTTCGTTGCCTATGTCCGACGTAATGTTGGCCGTCACATGGCGGATGAGGCCAAAGAAGAGGAGCTGAAGCAGAATGGCCCCCCAGGTGACGACAAAGGTTTTGTTCTTTTTCCGCAGGGATCCGGCGCAGAGCCAGTACATGGGCATCAGCGCCAGCGTTACGGAGAAGAGCAGGAAGGCTTCAGATACATTGTGCCACAGGGATTTTCCCCAATGGGGGCTGTAACTGCCCATCCACTGCAGGATGATGAAGACCAGAATGCACAAGCCCGCGGATACTGCCACGTTGGAGTCCAGGCGGTCTCCCGGAGAGCGTGGCGCGGAAGAAGCCTCTTCCGCGGTTTTTCCGTCTTTTACCGCTGCTGCGGCATGTTTTTTCAGAAAATGAAACATGGTTGATTATTTAGGGTACACTTCGGAGACCTCCGGAATGGGGCCCAGCCTGGCCATCTCCTCTTCAATGAGGGGATTGACACCCTGCTGCACCATCTCCATGGAGACTCTCAAGGCATTGCGGATGGCGGCGGGAGAGGAGCTCCCGTGGGCGATGATGGTCACGCCCCGGACGCCCAGCAGGGGACTGCCCCCCACGGAGTCGGCGGAAAGGCGCGCTTTCATGGCGCGGAATGCGCCGGAAGCGCAGGCGGCTCCCATCATGCGGAGCGGATTCGCCTGAAGTTCCTCCTTCAGCCACTTGCTGAACGCCTTGGCGGTGGCCTCGCAGGTTTTCAGCAGCACGTTTCCGGTAAAACCGTCCGTCAGCGCCACGTCTATTTCATGCTCAAAAAGATCGTGGCCCTCCACATTGCCCACAAATTTGAAAGGGAGCGCGCCGCGCTCCTCCAGATGCTTCAAGAGACAGAAAGTTCCCTTGGTAAAGTCCGTTCCTTTTTCATCCTCGGAGCCATTGCTCATGACCCCTACCTTGGGCACCGGCTTGCCGTAAACGGAACGGGCCAGGATACTGGCCATGACGGCGTAGCCCACCAGATGCCGGGGCTTGGCCTCCGGGTTGGCGCCGGTATCCGTCACATTGCAAACGCCGAATTCATTGGGAAGCTGGGTCACGATTCCCGCGCGTTCCACACCGTTGAGCAGCCTGAGCTTGATGGTGGCCGCCGCTACGGCCGCGCCCGTGTTGCCCGCGCTGACCACGGCGTCCGCGTCTCCGGATTTGACCAGGTCCACGGAGACGGACATGGAGGAGTTTTTCTTCTGCCTCACCGCCAGCAGGCCGGATTCATTCATTTCCACCACTTCCGCAGCGGGAACGATTTCCACACGCGGACCGGAAAGGCCCCAGCGGTCACAGGAATCACGCACCACGTCTTCCCTCCCCACCAGGTAGATTTTTTCAATGAGAGGAAAATCCTGCAGGGCACGCTTTGCCCCGTCCAGGTTAATATCAGGCGCATTGTCGCCGCCCATCACATCCAGTGCAATCTTCATAGTATCTGTTGGAGAAGTGTGTTAACAGAAAAAACAGCCCGCTTCAAGCAAGTTCAGCCGCTTTGCGGAGCAAAAGCGGCTGGAGAGTCAATATGATAACGCCGGATTACGGCGATACTTTTCAAGGCAAATGCGGCGCCTGCGGAGCTTACGCTTCCGCCTTCACCACGATTTCCTTGCCGGAACGGGTCGTATACGTACCGCAATTGGGGCAGGCGGTATGACCGGGGGTGCTGCTGCCGCAATTCTGGCACTTGCGGAGCTTCGGAGCGCGCCATGCCTGCGCGGCAAGGCGGGTACGCTGCTTCATCTTGGACGTTCTGCGCTTAGGTGCTGCCATAATTTTAGTTGGTAAAAAGGTGATTAATGATGATCCCCCAGCTCATTGAGGGCGTCCCACACGCCACTATTCTTGCTCGGGGCAGAACTGTTTACACCCGTTACCCCCTCTTTGTCCACCCCAAAATATGGAGTTTTCGCCATACAGTCGTTTTCCATGCCCCCGTCCGCACATTTCGGGTACGCCGGAAAATCCAGGACTATTTCCTCGCGCATGGAGTCTGAAACGTCCACAACACTCTGTGAATCAATTTCAAAAGAAGCGGCAAATTCATTTACCTCCACCACGTAGTCAAAGTAGCCCAGGCACCGCACGCAGCGGAATTTGAACGGGGCGGAAATATTGCCCCTCACGAATAATTCGTTCTCAAACCTCTGCACGTACAGGTCAAAAGCAAGAGGCCCAATGGAATTGACCTCTTCATCATCGATGCCGAAGATTTCGGAATCCAGCTCACCGCTGTATTTCTTCCCCGCTTCCGGCAAGTTCTCAAGCTCTACCAGCAATCTTTTCATGACCGCATCTTACAGGCACACCCCGCGCCTGACAAGCAGACAGGGCGGCACCATTCACGGAAAGGGGGAGGGATGACACAGCCCCTTTCCCCGCGCCTCTTCCAATCCGGCCCGGGCCTAACCGGGAGGCCATTCCAGCTTGCGGCCCGCCAGCAGGTGCATGTGCAGATGGGGCACCGCTTCCCCGGCGTCCGGCCCGTTGTTGATGACCAGGCGGAAGCCGTTCCCGTCCAGGCCCAGGCTCCTGGCAATGCGCCCGGCGGCCAGCATCATGTGGCCCAGCAGGGCGCCGTCTTCCTCCCCTGCCTCGGAAAGCCGGGGAATGGGCTTGCGCGGAACCAGCAGGAGATGTTCCGGCGCCTGGGGACTGATGTCCCGGAAACAGACGCACTGTTCATCCTGGTAAACAATATCCGCGGGGATGTCCCCGGAACAGATTTTTTCAAATAGCGTGGCGGCCATAAATCAAAGAAAGGTTCGGAATGGTTTTAGCATATTCCGGGAGCAAGGGGCAAGTCATTCCCTGGCGGCGGAGGCGCGGCGCAGGCGGTCCATGATGGCGCGGCCCAGTCCCGCTTCCGGAACGGCCTCCGCCACAATGACGTCAATGCCCTCATTTTCATCCATTTGCCTCATCAGGGCAAACAGGCGCACGGCGGCCTCCGCCAGGCGTCCGCTGCCGGGGCTCATGGCCACCACCTCCGCCCAATTCCCTTCCTGGGCCAGTTCAGACGTCCCCTCATAGGAGAGCAACCCGTACCGCACCCCTTCCGCGGGCACGAATTCGTCGCCGGGCTCCAGCAGCATCATGGGCTTGCGCGGCGCATAGTGGCTGCTAAGCTGTCCCGGAGCATCCGCCGGGGCTTCTTCCGAAACAGGGCGGGCGGCAGGCTTGCGGCGCACCACCTTTACCAGGTTCCGGAACTGTTCCCGGGTCACGGGCCCTTCACGCAGCAGTTCCAGCGCAGGCTTTCCCTTCTCGTCAAGCATGGGACGCACAATGGTGCTTTCCAGCCCTTCGGAGCAGGCGCCGGCATCCAGAATCATTTCTATGCGCCCGTCCAGCTCCTTCTGCACGGCAGAGGCGGAGGTAGGGCTGATATGCCCGAAGCGGTTGGCGCTGGGCGCAGCCACGGGACGCCCCAGCGCCTTAGCCACTCCGCGCATGGCGGGATGCGCGCTCACGCGCACGGCCACCGTCGGAAGGCCGCTGGTCACAATGTCCGGGATGATATCCGCCTTCGGCAATACCATCGTCAGCGGCCCCGGCCAGAATTTGGACGCCAGCGTATGCACCAGCTCCTTCAATTCTTCCGGAATGGCGGTATATTTATCCACTTCCTTCCCATGATGCACGTGGATGATCAGCGGATCAAAAGAAGGGCGCCCCTTGGCTTCAAAAATCCTGGCCACCGCTTCCGGGTTCAAGGCATCAGCTCCCAGGCCGTATACGGTCTCCGTGGGAATTCCCACCAGTGCTCCCGCCGCCAGAGCTTCCGCCACACGGACATAAAGTTTGCGGTTGTCTGACAGGGGGTCTACCTCGAACAATTCGGTTTGCATGGCCTTATCCTTGCCTGAAGGAAGCTCCTGCGTCAAGTAAGACATGGTTTCCCGAAGGCGGAAGCCTGCCAAATGATGCGGAAGCGCGGCATTACGGGCCCGCGCGCCGGTCCACGCTCCTCCAAAAGGCTCCATTCCTCTTTCACCCCAAACCGGAAAAGGCCATACGGCTAAAAAGTTGTTTTCTCAAGCACCCGGATTGAGTACAATCAAGCCATGAAGGAGGCCGCGCCAACATCCTTGCCAAACATCATCCTGATCGGGCTGATGGGGTGCGGCAAAACAACCATCGGGAAGGAACTTCACCGGGAGACGAGCCTCCGTTTCACGGATACGGACCAAGTGATCGAGCGGCAGACGGGGATGAGCATCCCGCAGATCTTCAAAACTCACGGAGAATCACATTTCCGTGATTTGGAAACCGGAGTCCTCCGCCAGATGCAGACTGCAACCAGGCAGAGCCGCATCATCTCCACCGGGGGCGGCATCACCATCAGGCCGGAAAACCGGAACCTGCTGAAAAAGCTGGGCTTCGTCGTCTGGCTTCATACGGACGTGAATACGCTGTACCAGCGCATTTCCCGCTGCACCAACCGCCCCCTGCTCCAGCAGCCCAACCCGAAGGCCGTACTGGCCCGCCTCATGGAAGAGCGGCGTGACTTTTACCAGCAGACGGCGCACCTGACCATTGATACGGCCAATCTCCACATTCATGAGATAGCCTTCGGCATTCTGGAATCTGCCAGAGTATTCCGTTCCCGCCAAAGATAGCGCACTCCGCTTTTTCGGCGGACACGCGCAGCTTGTCCCTGCCCAGGCCTTCCCTATCCGCGCTCTGCTCCCTAGGCTACCGCTGCCCGCCGCGCAAGAAACAACAAAAGGCGGTCCCCGCCAGAGGAACGCCTTCAGGAAAAACTGGTAAGGAACCGGACTCAGGCCTTGCGGGCCTTGCGGATCATGGAATTCACCGTTTCGGAGGGCTGGGCGCCATTGGAAAGCCACTTGTCAACCTTTTCCAGGTCGATGGTGTAGTTCACGCCTTCCTTCATGGGATCATAGGAACCCACTTGTTCGATGTAACGGCCGTCACGACGAGCACGGCTGTCGACAACTACGATTTTATAGTAAGGACGGTCCTTGGAACCCTGACGGTTGAGTCTGATTGCTACTGCCATATCAATTATAAGTAAAAGGTGTTAATGGGGAACTTGCGCGCCTTGTCACTCGCATGCGTGCGCGTTCAGCTTCCCATAGCGGGTGCAGATGTATGCGATATAATGGAGTCATTGTCAACACCAGAGTTGTTTTTCCGGTAAAAAAGCCGTTCCGCCCATCCCCCGGTCAGGAAAAACTTTCCACCGCCATGCGCCCGAAGGAGTAAAGCATGCTGAGGCCGAAGCCCGCCAGCACAAGAGACAGCACGCCATCCACCTTTCCCGCATGCCGGTCATAAAAGGAGCGGATGGGCCGCCACCGGAAAATAAGCGCCCACAGAATCCATCCCGCCGTTCCCGTCACTACGATCAACGCTCCGATCAACAGGGCATACGAAGGGTCATGATTTTTTTCCAGCAGCGGGGCGGACAGCGCCACGAAAAAGAACGTGGCCTTGGGATTCATCAGATTGGTCACCAGGGCATCCCGGTAAATGCCGGAGGCCGCGGGAACGTCTTCCCCCGCGGTGATGGCCCCCTTCCCTCCCCGCGGCCATATCTTCCACGCCAGATACAGCATCCAGCAGGAGGCGGCGCAGAACAGCACCAGCCCCAGGGAACTGTGAAAAACGGATGCCCCCACCGTGCACGCCAATGCCGCATGGGCGATCACTCCCGTCCCTATGCCCAGAGCGGCCATGACTCCGGCGCCGAAGCCGTAGGCCAGCGTGCTCCGGGTGACAAAGGCCTGGTCCGGGCCGGGAGACGCCTGGGAGAGCAGCAGGATGCCTGCAAATATGAGTTCTTCCGTCATGGGATAAAGCGGTCCTTACGCCCTGGGATGCGCCTGCCTGTAAACCTCCGCCATCCGGGCCCGCGTCACGTGGGTGTAAATCTGCGTGGTGGAGAGGGAGGCATGCCCCAGCAGTTCCTGCACGGAGCGCAGGTCAGCCCCGGCATCCAGGATATGCGTGGCGAACGTATGCCTGATCTTGTGGGGGGAAATGGTAAAGGGAATGGAGGAGAGCTTCACGTACTTGTCCAGCATCATCTGCACGGCGCGCGCGCTGAGCCTGGTGCCTATGCGGGAAACAAACAGGGGGGAATCCTTCGGCAGGCAAGCCATGGAAGCATAGGTTTCCAGAGCCGCCAGTGCGGGCGCGCCCACAGGCAGGATGCGTTCCTTGCGCCCCTTCCCCATCACCCGCACTCCCCGGAAGCGGTGGTCCACGCTGTTCACGTCCAGCCCCACCAACTCGCTCAGGCGCATGCCGCAGGAATAAAAAAGTTCCAGAATGGCCGCGTCGCGGTAGGGGAGCCAGGCGGGGGCATTGGGGGGCACGGGCACCTTGTACGGAAGCTCCAGCAATTCCAGCATCTGGTTAAGCGTCAGGAAAACGGGCAGGTTCTTCTTTTTCCTGGGGAGGGAGACGCCCGTCATCGGGCTGGCTTCCAATCCGTGGCGGCGCATCATGAACCGGTAAAAACTGCGCAGGGCGGCAAAGCGCAGGCGGATGGTGGCCGTGGCGGCCTCATCCTTCAGCTCCTGGAACAGCCAGTCCCTCATCTGGTCCGGCGTGCAGCTTTCCCACCCCGTGAACGAACCGTCCGCCCAGGTCCGGAACTGGCGCAGCGCGCGGGCATACACCTCCACCGTGTGGGGAGAAGCCTGCTTCTCCACCTCCAGATATTGCAGGAAGGCCTGTTCCGGTTCCAGAGGCTGCTCCATGATGAAGAATCAAGTTATTCCGTGCTTTTATCCTTCTCCTCCCCGGTATCCACCGGAGCCTCCCTCAGCAGCACTTCACTGATATTCGCCCGGATGAACAAGTCAATGTCGTCCGGTTCCTCCATGGCATACAGGGGATTGTCCTGATGGCTGTCCGCCAGGGCCTGCTCCCTCTCCACCGGGCTGAGCACTCCATCCTGGTCCAGATCGTAAAGGTCCATCATTTCCTTCATTTTAGCCCGGTACAGGGCTGCCGCATCCTTCATGACGGCCGCGTGCTCCTCCGGATCAATGCGGCCGTTTCCGTTAGCGTCATACTTCTCCAGCAGCATGTTCCTGGTCAGCAGAAACAGGCCGGGAGCCACCATGAAGCGCTTCTGCCCCGGAGTCCGGATTTCCACCAGGGGAACGACTTCCATCATGGGCGTTCCCGGCTCACTGCCGGGAGGCGGTGGCGGAGGAAGCTCGCTCCGCTTACCCGTTCCGGCATCCGGCTTGCGGGCGCCGCGGCGTTTTTCCACATGCTCCCGGAAGGCCTTATATTCCTCCGGGGAAAGCTTTCCGTCCCCGTCCTTGTCAAACTGCATCACGAATTCCTTCCTGGCCTCCCTGCGCGCAGCGCGCGCATCCTCCACCAGCCGGGCCTTGTCCTGCCCGGAAAGGATGCCGGTTCCGGTACCGTCATACCGGTCCAGGACCATCTGGCGGACCAGAAGGGTTACCTGCAGGAATTCCAGACCGGGCCTGGGCACCGCCTCAGCCTCCTGGCGGTCTCCGGAAGCCACGGACTGCCCTGCCGCAAGCGGCGGAAAACCGAACGCCAGCGCAGCGGAGCACGATATAATAAAAGTGTGGGGCAATCTCATGGTCATTCTTATTAACCCCGCCGGAAAAAGACGGTTTCAAAAATAAACATCCGCCCCTGCCGTCGGGCGACACGGGCGGATGCTGAAAACGTATGGAAAGGGTGAAGACCTTATTTCTCCACCTGAACGATGGCATTCTTTTCCATTTCAACCACCACGCCTTCCGCAATCTTGAGGGAAACGGTGCGGTCATTCACTTTTTCCACAAAACCGTGCAGGCCCGCGTTCGTGATCACCTGGTCCCCGCGCTGCAGGGCGGCGATGCGCGCCTGCTGTTCCTTCTGGGCTTTCCGCTGCGGACGGATCAGCATCACCCAGAACAGGACGATGATAATCACAAACATGAACATGGGGCTGCTGAGGATCTGCTGGAACATATTTCCAGATTCCTGTCCGGCGGCGGCATCCTGGGCCTGTGCTAACATGAAGATATTCATAAAATGTTATTTGCTTTGTATCGCGCGATGAATGAATCCTTGAAGGAGCCGAACATGCCGGCGGCTATGGCCTCACGCGCCTGAGCCATCAGCCGCAGATAGAATTCCAGATTCTGGAAAGAAAGCAATCTTAAAGCGAGTATTTCACCGGCTTTAAACAGATGGCGCACGTAAGCACGGGAGAATTGTGTGACATGCGGATGCCCTTCCGGGTCGATCGGGCGGGAATCCGCAGCCCAGCGCTGGTTCTTGATATGCATGGGACCGTCCGGAGTCAGGGCCACGCCGTGGCGCGCCAGGCGCGTGGGCATTACGCAGTCGAACATGTCCACGCCGCGGGCGATCATCTCCAGAAGCTGAGGGGGCGTGCCCAGCCCCATGGCGTAACGCGGCTTGTCCTCCGGCAGCCAGGGGGCGGAATGGTCAATGGCGCGCAGCATCTCCTCCTCAGGCTCGCCCACGGAAACCCCGCCGATGGCATAACCGTCAAAGTCCATGGCAGCCAGTTCCTCCGCGCACCTTTTCCTCAAATCCGCATAAACGGACCCCTGCACAATGCCGAAATGGTGCTGGCGCCCCTCCCCGGAACGGGGCTCGTGTTCCCGCACCCAGTCCTTGCAGCGGCGCGCCCAACGGAGCGTGTAGCCCAGGGAAGCCTCCGCGTACTTCCTGTCGCAGGGATAGGGGGGGCACTCGTCAAACAGCATGGCGATGTCACTGCCCAGGTCCGCCTGAATCTCCATGGAACGCTCCGGGCTCAGCATCATGTACGCGCCGTCCAAATGGTTCTGGAACCGCACCCCTTCCTCCGTAATCTTGCGGAGTTTGGCAAGGGACCAGACCTGGAAGCCGCCGGAATCCGTCAGAATGGGGCGGTTCCAGGAGGAAAACCGGTGCAGGCCTCCCATCTCCCGGATCAGGGAGGACCCGGGACGCAGGGACAAATGGTAGGTATTCCCCAGGATGATCTTCGCTCCCAGGGATTCCAGATCCTGCGGATGCATGGTCTTGACGGAACCCTGCGTACCCACCGGCATGAAAATAGGGGTGGGCACCTGTCCATGGGGCAAATCAAGCGTGCCCAGGCGTGCGGCTGTGGTGGAGTCTTTCTGGTGAAGTGTAAAAGGCATGGTAATCAGGCTTTCTGCAATTTAATGAAACGGGCGCGGTAAATCGGTTTTCCCATGGACTCCCATTGAAGCTGGAAATCCGTTTTGGGGTAAAAAAACTCGTCTTCATCCCAGCCTGCGCGGCTGAACAGGCCGCTGCGCTCCACATGGTCCAGCACCCACTGGAAATACTCTTCATGGTCCGTCTTGAACAGGAACTCCCCGCCGTCAGCCAGGGAGCGGTGCAGCACGGGCAGAAAATCATCCTGTACCAGGCGGTTCTTATGGTGCCTTTCCTTGGGCCATGGGTCCGGGCACAGGTAATGCAGCCTGGAAATGCACCCCGGCCGCATCAGCCACTCCAGAAAATAGCGGCTCTCCACCCGGAGCACCTTCACGTTTTCCAGTTCCCGGACTGCCGCGCGGGAGCAGACGCCCCGCACCCGGCCCAGCAGCCGCTCAATGCCCAGAAAACGGCGTTCCGGATAATGGGCCGCCATCTGGAGCAGGAACCCTCCGTCCCCGCAGCCCAAATCCACCTCAAACGGTCCGGCCGCGCCAAAAATATCGGAGGGCGCCAGCACCTTGAAAAAATCGTCTGGGATAAAGGCCGGATCTGTCATGGGAATCAACGTGCGCATAAGATGCGTTACAAAACGGACTCTGTCAAATGAGAAGAGCCCCTCCCCGCAAACATGGCGGGAAGAGGCCCGGAGAGACGGAATCACCGCGCCGGGACAGCCTCAGCTCCGGTAATAAAGGCGGTTGTAAATCTTGCGGTCAAAACGGTAATAGCGCGCCGCCCGGTGGGCCACCCCCTCCTCCTTCTCATCCAGGGGGACGATGTAGGGCCGGGAGGCGATCTTCTTATGGAAATTGCGCACGTCCATCGGTTTGCCGTGAATCTCCTCATTCAGCCTCCTGAGCTGGAGCGCCGTAAACTTGGCGGGCAGCATGTCGTAAATCAGCGCGGGCTCCTTCTTCACGGAAGAGCGTATCCTCTCCAGGGCCAGGTCAATAATGTCCCGGTGGTCAAACGCCAGTTCCGGAAGCCCGTCCACCGGCACCCAGCGGGTCTTGTGGCTCTCCATCAACTTGCGCAGCTTGGTGGAAATCCTCAGCATGGCCATATACGCCACCGTCACCAGACGGCCGATCTTCTGGCCGGAGACGGCCTCCACCCATTCCCGGTCCGCCGGGTTCTTGATGCGCGCCGGAGCACCGAAGGTATGAAACTGCTCCAAATGGGGAGAAGACATGCCCGTCATGTCAAACAGGATGCGGCGTGCCGCGGCGTCCAGCTCTTCATCCTCATAAATCAAATCGCCGGGCAGCTTGGAAATAGCGCCGGTATGGCCCGGTTCGACATGCGTCTTTTCAACCAGAAGGACCTTCAGCCCTTCCTCATCGAACCCGATCAACACACAATCCACTGAGAGATGCGGATAAAATGCCTGTCTGCTCATTATGTTATCTATATTATTGTAGTAAGTTCCCAGAATCGCACCAACGCTACGCAAGCGGCCCAGTCAAGTCAACCAAAATCAAAACCTGATCCGGAAAGTCCGCGGCGTGCCGCTCCGGCCCTCCGGAGAAGCCTTTTCCCCGGAAGGGAAAACGCGTCAGCGTCTTGCAATCCGCCGTATTCCCGTCCATATATAACCTATGCGCACGGGCATCATCAGCGGAGCGGCCATGCTGGCCGGGCTGTTATGGCTGGCAGCCTGCTCCTCCTCCCCCAAAAGCCGGGACTACCCCGGCTACATGACCCGTCCCTACACCATCCGGGGCCACCGCTACCACCCCATGAGCGTGGAGCAGGCCCTGTCCTATGAACAAACCGGCATTGCCTCCCACTATAACGAATGCGCCCTGTGGGGACTCGTCAGCGGGGAAACGGCCATTGGAGAAAACGTGCGCCCCTGGCACCTGCACGCGGCGCACCCCACCCTGCCCCTCCCCTGCGAGGTGCTCGTCCAATCCCTGCGCACGGGGAAAACCGTGAAAGTCCGCGTCAACGACCGCGGCCCCTTCATCAAAAACCGCCTTATTGACCTGAGTGAAAAAGCCGCGGAACGGCTGGACATGAAACACCACGGGCTGGACCGCGTCAGAATCACCGTTCTTTCCGTGGGAGACGGCAAATGGAAGCGGGAAGCGCCGCCCTACGCCACGCCGGCCTGACTCACTTCAGCACGTTCTGCGTGGTCTTGAAATGCATCTTGGCCACCTTCGGCAGCATCTCCTCCCCGTGCACGGCCACCAGCTGGCGGGCGGCCTTCACCACTTGGCCGGAGGCACCCAGCGGCAGCTTCATGCCTGCGGCCTCGCCGGCCGCGTCCATCCAGTTCACAAAACGTTCACGCGCCAGAATGGACGCAGCAGCCACCGCCACGTCACTTTCCGCCCGGACGCGCTGTTCCAGCCGGATGGACAGTTTTTTGGCCGCCAGCGCCCTTTTCAGGACAAACGGATTGGCAAACTGGTCGCTCAGCGCCATGGGGCAGTCCGGCACCTTGGCCGCCAGCCCTTCAATCACCGTGGCATGGCCCCAGGCCAGAAAACGGTTCAAATTCCTGAACTCCGGGTAAAGCTGGTTGTAGCGTTCCGGGCCTATGCTTACCAGATGGAACCGGATGCCCGGAACCTTGCGTATCCCTTCCGCCAGGGAACGGATTCTGGCGGAGGAGCCCACCAGCTTGCTGTCGCAGACGCCCAGCTTGCGCAGCGCGGCGCTGATGCGGCCGTCCACATAAACTCCGGCCACCACCAGCGGACCGAAGTAATCCCCCTTGCCGCTCTCATCAATGCCGAAATGGGCTCCCGTTTTTCCTCCCTCCTCCTCCGCTTCCGCAGGGAGGGACAGAATGCCCGTCACCTGCGGCTCCAGGGTAAACTCTATAAACTCGTCCGTTCCCTTCCCCTGAAGAAGGAGCTTGTTCTTCTTCTCGTAAACCGTCGCCAGCAGGGAGGGTCCTGCAAAGGAAAAGCGCGCGTAAGGCACCTCCCTTTTCTCAAACCCCTTTCCCTCCAGAATGGACTCAAGCCTTCCGGCCTGAGCGTCAGTCAGCATGGTTGTAAATGTGGTGCGCATATCCTCCCTCCCGGCGCCGGAGCGTCCGGCGGCGAATAATGGAAGCATTCAAACCGCTCCGGTCAAGCAAAATCCTCGCATCGCGCGGTTGCGGACGCAAAAATCAAGCATGCCACGGATTATATGATTTTTTAGGAGACAAATCACGGACGCTGAACTATAAAACTCATACATTCATATCATTCTGCACTCCATATGGCTAAAACATTAACAAAACGAGACCTCGTTAACAAGATCAGCGCCGAAACCAACTTCACCCAGATTGAAGTGTTCGACATCGTACAACGTGCCGTGGACATTATCTCCAGCACACTTGCGGAAGGTGACCGTGTGGTGATTCGCAACTTCGGCACCTTCCAGGTGAAGGAAGTGAAGCCCAAAGTAGGCCGCAATCCCAAGAATCCTGACCAGGACGTGCCGATTCCCGCCCGTTCCGTCGTCAAGTTCAAGGTAGGCAAGGAACTGAAGGACCAGGTCGCCAAGCTGACCGCTTCCAAGTAACCTTCCCCGGCAGGAACCAGACAAATTACTCCGGGCGCCTCCATTCAGCAATGGAGGCGCCTTTTTGTTTGCAATTTGCGCGGCAATCGTGAAAATAGGAAACCGTGAGCATGTTCCGGATACAGCACATTCTCCTGATCGCCGCCGCCGGGCTCTGCTCCTGCGCTACCGAACGTACGGTGACGACGAGCATGCAGCCCAAACAGCGTCCGGATTCCCCAAAAACGGATGCGGAGCTGATGGACGCGCTGGAAGCAAAATTCGCCGGCGGCTTCGGCCAGCAGGCGGACAAGGAGGGCAACACCACCATGGTCTCCCAGAAGCGGAGCTCCTTTGAAGGGCTCCGTTACAACGGAGACACGTCCCAGATTGAAAAAAAGGCTTTTGAAACCACCGCCTTTGAAAAAAAGAAATTTGACGGAGCCGCCACCAAATTTGAAACCAAAAAATGGGACGGCGTCAAATCCTTCACGGATGGCAAAGTAGATACCCCTGACTTCATCGCCCACGCCAAGGGGGTGAATACCCATTCCTGGCAGGATGCGTCCAAACAATACGCCACCCAGAAATCCGACTTTGAGGGCCGTTCCTGGAAAGACGCGGACAAACACCTGGGCCGCACCGTCAACAAGGACATTGAAGCCAGGCGGCAAAGCTTTGAACAGCCCTCCATCATGAGCGCACGGCAGGCCCAGGCGCGCACCATCCAGGAAACCCGGGAAATGATGGGGCGGACGGACTAGGTCCACACCGTTCCGGACGTGGTCCCATGCCACATTTCAGGTTCGACATTGTTTTCAGCCGCCATCTATAATCCAGCCCGTGAGTGCCAAAGACGTTCCTCCTTCCATCACCCTGCCTACCAGCGACTACTATACCATTGTCAAAATGAGCAATCATGCCGTCGTGGGAGTATTCCGCCAGCATGTCTTTGCCCGCCGCAGCACGCGCCGTTACGCGCCTCCCATCCCGGAGGAACACGACTCCTACTGCGTCAAAAGAACGCCTGAACGTGTCATGGTTCAAATCTTTCATGACGGCAACGAAGTTTACCGTTGCATTTTTGTACCGCCTGCCGATTATTGACGGCAGGACAACCATGAACGCGCCTTTTATCAGTCCGGCCTTTTGCCTGATCACAAGCCTGATTGCAGCCTGCTCCTCCCCCTCCGGCCCCAATGCGTGGACGCCGGTCACTTCCGGTCCGCCGCGCGCGCCCATCCCGCAGAACGAAGTTCTGGTCATTGATGAATATCCCATGGGGGAATACACGAATGTGGGGCACTTTAACGGTCCGGAAGGGCGTATTGTCCATGTATCCATGGAAGACAAGGAACTGATTAACTACTTCACCAAGGAAGCGGCGGCCATGGGCGGCAACACCGTCGTCATCAGGGAACCGCGCATCCGCTACCGTTCCGGGGAAGGCAAGAGCAGCCGGGTGGACGTCATCCATGTGCGGGAGGAAATGGGAACGCACGGAGCGGAGGACCTGGGCATGGATTCCCTGCCCATTGATGAAGAATCCCTCCGGATTTATTAATCCGGCCGGCCCTTTCACTATTCCCCCCGCGCGGTCTTCCGCACGGGGGATTTTTTAACCTTTCCTGTTAGCCGCGCCGCAATGCGGGCACTCCGCACGCGGATTCCCGTCCCGTACATAAAACCGGAACCCGCAAATGCGGCACCGGACCTTGTGCCTGCGGTCCAGGAAAGACCGCACCCAGGCCGTCACCAGGCAGGCGAACACCACGGCACAAAAAGCGCCCGCTCCCATCAGGAACAGATGCAGCAAAAACTCCCGGAGGGACATGCTCACGGCTCTTCCTCCTTCCATTCAATGGACATGGTGCCGCTGCGCGGCTCCCTGGACGGGGTCCAGCGCAGGGACCGGGCAAACCGCATGGCGGACTCATCCGCCCCGGAACTCCCGGAAGACTCCATCAGCAGCACCTGGGAGGGCACGCCCCAGACGTCCACCACCACAAAAAACTCGCTCCTCAACCCCGTATGGTCCTCGCTTCTGGAAAAACCGGACAGGGGCCCGGCGGTGACAATCTGCCCGTCCAGCCCCGGAGAACAAAAAGACAGGTACGGGATGCACGTGCCGGAAACATCCAGGGAAGGATTCAACATGGCGCGGATATGAAAATCCGGATGCTGCCACATGCGCCAGACCTGGTCCGTCACCGTGGGCACGGAGACGGGCGGGAGGGGCGCCAGAGGAGTGTCCTCTGAACGCAGGGAGGGCAGCGTGATGCCCGTTTCCCCGATTGGCCCCGCCGTCACCGGATCCGCCCAGACAGGCCCCCTCACGGGCAGGGGCGTATTGCGCAGCACATACTGGTGCAGGCGCGGATTATCCGCGGGCAGCAGCACAACGGCGCCCGGCTGCTCCCCCGTCTTGCGCGCTCCCGGAACATCCACATGGACAAACAGGGCGGCAATGAACAGGCAGACGCCGAACACAAGCATCCACAGCAAAATACGCCAGCGCAAAATGCCGGTATCCCGCCAGTCAAACGTCAACCCCAGATGAAGGTCGAAAATCTTGGCCCGGCTCTTTTTGTTCAGCTTCATGCGGAAAAAAGGGAAAAAATCAATCCGCCGGCTCCGCGGCAATATAGCACGTCATTCCCTTGGCAAGCACCATGTCCACCAGCTCCTGTTCCAGAGCGCGGGAAACAGCGGAATCCAGCCTCAGCGCAATACTCATGCGCCCGCTTCCGTTCCCCTCATGCTCCCGGGAAATACGGTCCAGCTCCGCGGAAACCCCGGGCAGGCCACCCTCAATCAGGCGGTTCCCGATGTAAAAAGCCGGCTGGTCCCCGGCCGTAACGGAAATAAACTCCGCATCCCCCACAATGTTCATCAGGAACCGTGAAGACGGAGCCTTCACCTCATACCCGTACGCCATTCCCACGCGGGAAGTCATGATCGTCAGCACACAAACCAGGACAACGAGATCCAGCAGGACGACCACCTGCATGAAAAACGCCCCGGTAGGCAACGTTGAACGGGTCTTGATCTGCACGCGCTTCCTCCTTCCTGGGTTACCTTATACTCCGCGTCCCGTCATGCTCTCCCCCTCCTCGCGCCTCCGGCGTGCGTCGCACACCAGGCAGACAGCCTCCGTGCCGGCCCGTTCCAGGGAATGCACGATCTGGCGGGAACGGGAAGCCAGGTAGGAATAAAACAGATACGCCGGAATCGCAATGCTCAGCCCCAGCGCGGAACTCAGCAGGGCCTGGTAAACGGCGTCCGACATGGCGAGGGTGGGAGCCTTCCCTTCCAGCAGTCCCGGCTGGGAGTAAAAGCCCACCAGCCCCTGAATGGTCCCCAGCACGCCGATCAGCGGGCTGACGGTAGCCACCACCAGCAGGCCGCGGATATTCTTCTCAATCTGGAACACCTCCATCTGCACGGAATCCTCCGCCACGGCGCGCAGCTCCTCGCGCGGCAGGCCGGAATGAGCCAGCACGGAGGAAACCACGCGGGGAGCAGGCCCCGGAAGAATGGAAGCCTCATGCCGGGCTTCATCCACGCTGCCGGCGTTCACCAGTTTGGAAATGCCCCTTAAAAAATCCCCGGTATTAATCTGAATCCTGTGGAAATATAAAATCCGCTCCGCCACGACCGCCAGCGCATACACGGCCAGAACGCTCAAAACCCAGAACAACGGCCCTATCTTGATGATCAATTCATTCATAACCCTCTTTCTCGCGTTAAATCATGCACACTTTTCGTGAAAATTCAATCCAAACCTATGTAGCCCGGCACCCGAACTTCTGCAGCAACCGCGTTCCGGCCCACAGCAAAACGGCGCCAATCCACAGCCATGAACCGAAAAACAACAGCCACACCGCATCAAACAGGCACATGCCGGAAAGCAGCAGGCCAACCGCCGCCTGAACGCGGGGCCTGCCCGCCTCACGCCGGGCCACCAGGGAAATCACGCACGTAAACGCAAACAGGCCGAAGGCATACCAGGCCAGCGCCGGAGGCAGAGAAGGCTCCCCCGCCGCATGGACAAACACCAGCCCCGCCGCCAGAACCCACAACCCGCGGCACAGCCCCATCAGGAAAATGGACCCGCTCCACAGCTTGTGGAACATATTATACAGGGAAATCACGATCAGCAGCAGGGCCCCCAGCGCAAACTCCCCGCCCAGCACCATATTCAGCACCAAGCCGGACAACCCGGCCGCCAGGGCCAGAAGCCTCAGCACGGACACGCTCACGGCTCCGCACGGCACCGGACGGTCCGGATAACGGGACGCGTCCCACCGGGCGTCCACACGGTCATTCTCCCACATGCCGTACAAATAAAAACACAGCCCCATCAGCACCGCGCCGACGTACAATCCGGCAGGCGGCAGCTCCGCCCCGCGGACAGCGGCCCAGGCCGCCGCCGCATTGGTCAACAGCGTGGGAATATTGGCCGGACGGGAGGAACGGACCACTCCCTGCAATAAACGGCAATTGTGCATCACCGCGCACTGTATAGGGAAAAACGGCATATACCAAGCACATCCACAGTCAGCAGAAGCGCGGGGAAAGCCCTACCTTCCATGAGGGACTCCAGCCATACATACCAAAAAATAGATTGTCTTTGCAGGTCCGTCCCCTATCATCCTGAGACATTAAAGCTTTTCCTTACCCCTTCATGAATATCAGGACCCACTTCCAGGCGCTTCTCATCTGTACCATGGCCGTATCTGCACAGGGGCAAAGCATCACGGACCCGCACTCCTCCCTCCCCCGGGCCGTCCAGCTTCACGGGGATGACGGAAGGGAAACGGTGCTCCCGGACGAATCCAAGCGCATTTCCCCGAATGAGGCCCCGGCCTCCCGCATCCAGCCCCAGCGCATCGTCAACCGGATAGCGGCTACCGTGAACGGACGCCCCATCACGGCCAATGAAGTCAGCGTGCGGCTCATGCCCATCGGCGCCCAGCTGGCGGCCCAGTACCCCAAGCAGGGGCCAGAATTCTACAAGCAGCTAGCCCTGGCGAAGAAAAACATCATTGAAGACCTAGTGGAGCGCGAACTCCTCCGCAATGAATTCGAAGGCATGGGCGGCGTCATCCGCGATTCCCTGATCGACCAGGAAATCAACCGCACCATCCTCACCACCTTCAACGGCGACCGCTCCGCCTTCCTGAAAAATCTGAACCTGTCCGGCATGACCATCCGCGCTTTCCGGGAAATGACGAAAAAACAGCTCCAGGTCCAGATCATGCGCGCCTCCAAGTACGACCAGGAAATCCCGCCCACCCCGGAAGAAATACGGCAGGAATACGAGGCGACCAAGGAACAATACCGGGACCTGACCAAGGACAAGATCAAATTCAAGAAAATCTTCATCCCCATGCTGGGGGACGACTCCGCCTCCACGCCGGAAGTGCAGCTCAACTTGGCGGAACTCATCGCCAAGGAAATCAAATCCAAAAACGCCTCCTTTGAAGACATGGCCAAGCGCTACTCCAAGGACCTGTATGCGGAAAAGGGCGGCGACTGGCCCGTCACGGAACGCTCCACGCTCTCCCCGGAATCCGCCGCCATCATCTTTGGAGCCCGGACCGGAGAAATCATCGGGCCGCTTGTAGACGCCACCGGCTTCACCATCGTGCTGGTGGAAAAGAAGGAACTGGCCCCGGCCCCCCCGCTCTCCGCCATCAAGGAGCAGATTGACATGATGGCGCGCAACAAGCGCAGCAACGAACGCTACAAAAAATGGGTGGAGCGCCTCCGTAAAAAAGCCATCGTCAAGGTGTACATCTGATTCCTCCCCATCCCCACTTCTCCCCCATTGCCGGACCGGCCATTCAACGAAGCCGGTCCGGCATTTTCTTTTCATCCCCCCTCGGCTCTTGTCCACCAACCGAACCTTCCGCGCCACTCTCACTTCCAGGGGGGCCTTCCGGGCCAAGGCACTTTCCGGAAGACGGGTCCATTCATACAGGACCGGCGTCCCCGGGTCATCACGCCTGACACGTGAGGGCCGGATGAAAAAACCTGGTCAGAAACCGTGTCCTGCGGAATAAAAATCTTGCAAGATCGCGGATTTCCAGTCGTAATATCACAGATATGTTCACCAACATTACACGCACGACCCTCTGCATCACTGCGTTCAGCATCGCCAGCCTCATGGCGGCTCCCCTGGACGTAACCAAAACGGAGAGCCTGGACTGGAACTGGAAATTTGCCCGTTTCGGAAAAATGCCGGATGGCAGCACACAGCCGGAGCCCGGGAAAGCCATGGGATTCGCCACTGCCACCAGTGAGGAATCCGGTAATCCGGCGGACAATGCCGTGGATGGGGACAAATCCACCCGCTGGTGTGCCGACGGCGGCAAAAGCGGGGAAAAAATCACCGTGGACATGGGCCGTCCCGTGGATGTGAAAACCATCAACATCCTTTGGGAAAAACAGAACAACCATCTTTTCAAGCTGGAAGGCTCCGGTGACGGGAAACGCTGGACGACCATTGAAGACAAAACTTCCGGACAAAACAACTCCAAGGAAGACACGGTGGAAAACAAGGGCGGCAAGCCCCGCTACTTCCGCATTACCTGCACGGGCAACAACCAGGGGAACTGGGCCAGCATCCGTGAAATCACCTTTAAAGACGGCAAGGGGGAAATCATCCGCCCTCAGGCCGCTACCGGAGCCAGCAAGGCTGACCACCCCTCCAGCCCGGGCTTCAACGACAAAAACTGGCGTTCCCTGAACCTGCCGCATGACTGGGGTGTGGAGGGACCGTACCGCATGGACCTGCCCAATGAAACCGGCAAGCTCCCTTGGGACGGCATCGGCTGGTACCGCAAGACGCTGGAAGTTCCCGCGGACGCCAAGGGCAACCAATTCTATCTGGACTTTGACGGCATCATGTCCCGCCCGAAAATCTATGTGAACGGGGACCTGGCCGGAGAATGGAAATACGGTTACGGCTCCTTCCGCGTGGACATCACGCCCTTCCTGAAATTCGGCCAGAAAAACACCATTGCCGTCAGGGTGGACAATCCCCCCAACTCCTCCCGCTGGTATCCGGGCGGCGGCATCCACCGCCACGTCTGGCTCACGGAATCCAACCCCGTGCACATTGAACACTGGGGCGTCTTCGTCAAAACTCCGGAAGTCACCAAATCCGCCGCCAAGGTGGAAGTGGACACTACAGTGAAAAACACCACGGACAAGCCCGTCATTCCCACCGTTACGGAAGAAATCCTGGACGGTGACAAGGTAGTGGCTGCGGCCACCACCAAGGGGGAAGCCATTCCCGCCGGGGAAAAGGGCAAGGTCACCAGCACGCTGTCCCTTAAAAACCCCATCCTGTGGACGCTCCAGGCCCCCCATCTGTACAAGATGAAGACCACCGTCAAGCTGGGTGACAAAATCATTGACCAGAAGCTCACGAACTTTGGCGTACGCACGATTGAATGGAAACCTACGGGCTTCTACCTCAACGGAGAACGCGTTCAGCTCAAGGGCGTCTGCCAGCACCATGACCTGGGGCCGCTGGGCGGAGCCGCCCATACGCGCGGCTATGAACGCCAGATTGAAATCCTGAAGGAATTCGGCGTCAACTCCATCCGTACCTCCCACAACCCCCCCGCGCCGGAAGTGCTGGACCTGTGCGACAAGATGGGCATCCTGGTCATTGACGAACTCTTTGACATGTGGCACAGCGCCAAAAAGGGGCAGGACTACCACAACTACTTTGACGAATGGCATGAACGCGACCTGGTCAACTTCTGCCACCGGGACCGCAACCATCCCAGCGTCATCGCCTGGAGCACGGGCAATGAAGTGCCGGAACAGGGCAATAAAAACCTGCACCACGTCTCCCAGACCCTCACGGACCTCTTCCACCGGGAAGACCCCACCCGCAAGGTGACGGCAGGCTGCAATGACGCCAACGCCGCCCGGAACGGCTTTGGCGATACCATGGACGTTTACGGCTACAACTACAAGCCCTGGGCGTACAAGGCCTTCTCCAAGGACCGTCCGGACCAGCCCTTCTATGCCAGTGAAACCTCCTCCTGCGTCAGCACGCGCGGAGAATACTTCTTCCCCGTGGACTGGAACAAGGGCAAAGGCTTCTTCCTCTACCAGGTCAGTTCCTACGACCTGTACGCCCCCGGCTGGGCCTACCGCCCGGACGTGGAATTCGCCGCTCAGGACGACAACCCCAACAGCGCGGGCGAATACGTGTGGACGGGCTTCGACTACCTGGGCGAACCCACCCCGTACAACCTGGACGCCACCAACGCCCTGAACGTGCCGGAAGGGCCGGAACGCGAAAAACTGATGGCGGAACTCAAGAAAATGGGCAACCGCGCTCCCTCCCGCAGCTCCTACTTCGGCATCGTGGACCTGTGCGGCTTCAAGAAAGACCGCTTCTACATCTACCAGGCCCACTGGAGGCCGGACGTCAAGATGGCCCACATCCTGCCGCACTGGAACTGGCCGGAACGCAAGGGGGAAGTAACGCCCGTGCACGTCTACACCAGCGGGGATGAAGCGGAACTCTTCCTGAACGGAAAATCCCAGGGCGTCCGCAAAAAGGGCACCGGAGAAAAGGACCGCTACCGCCTCGTGTGGGAAGACGTGAAATACACGCCCGGCACCCTCAAGGTAGTCGTCAAAAAGGACGGGAAGCCCTGGGCTACGGATACGGTAACCACCACCGGAAAACCGGCGGCGCTCACCCTCAAGCCGGACCGTAGTGAAATCAAGGGAGACGGCTATGACCTCTCCTACGTCACCGTGGCCGTCCGTGACGCGCAGGGCCGCATGGTGCCCCGCAGCAAAAACCAGCTCACCTTCAAGGTAAGCGGTCCGGCGGACATCGCCGGCATCTGCAACGGAGACCCCACGGACTTCACCACCATGGCCAATCCGGAAAACAAGAACATCATGAAAATCAAGGCCTTCAACGGCCTGGCCCAGGTTGTTCTGCGCTCCCGCAAGGGTGAATCCGGAAAAGTGACGCTCCAGGTCATCTCCAACGGCCTCAAGCCGGCCCAGACGACCGTGACGGTTAAATAAACCAGATACGGGGCATCTACTACGGCCGCCGGTTCCCGCCAGGGAACCGGCGGCTTTTTCATGCGCCCGCCTCCGGAACGGAAAAGGCCCGTTTTCCCCCATTTACCGGACAGGTAGGGATTGAAAGAAAAAAACTTTATGGTACCCTGTTGCCCATGTCTGATCTGCCCAAAGCATATGATCCCTCCCTGGTGGAAGAAAAATGGCAATCCCGCTGGATTGAAGAAGGTTGTTTCAAGGCTGACCCGGCTTCTGAAAAGCCTGCCTACTCCATCGTCATTCCCCCTCCCAACGTCACGGGAGTGCTCCACCTGGGCCATGTGCTGAACAACACCATCCAGGACATCCTGGTGCGCCGCGCGCGCCAGAAGGGATATGAAGCCCTGTGGCTGCCCGGTACGGACCACGCGGGCATCGCCACCCAGGTGCGGGTGGAAAAAGACCTCAAGCAGACGACGGGCCAGAGCCGCCATGACCTGGGCCGGGAAGCCTTTCTGGAAAAAGTCTGGGAATGGAAGGAAAAGCACGGCGGCATCATCATCAACCAGCTCCACAAGCTGGGCTGTTCCTGTGACTGGGACCGTGAACGCTTCACGATGGATGAGAAATACACCAAAGCCGTCGGGCAGGTCTTCATTGACCTCTTCAGGGAAGGCCTCATCTACCGCGGGCGCCGCATGGTCAACTGGTGCCCCGTTTCCCTTACCGCGCTCTCCGATGAGGAAGTCATCATGACGGAGCAGAAAAGCAAGCTCTACACTGTCCTGTACAAGCTGGAAGACGGTTCCGGAGCTCTGCATGTGGCCACGACACGCCCGGAAACCATCATGGCGGACGTGGCCGTGGCTGTGAACCCCAAGGACCCGCGGTACGCCCATCTCATCGGCAAAAACGTCATGCGCCCGCTCAACGCCGCCCCCATTCCCGTCATCGGGGATGAATACGTGGAAATAGAATTCGGCACCGGCGCCCTGAAAATCACTCCGGCCCATGACAAGGCGGACTTTGAAATAGGCCGGAAATTCAATCTGGAAATCATCGACATCCTTACCCCGGACGGCCATGTCAACTGCCCGGAAGTGCCGGAACTGCACGGCATGGACCGCTTTGACGCGCGCCGGAAATCCGTGGAAATGCTGGAAGCTGCCGGTCTCATGGTCAAGATTGAAGACTATGACAACAAGGTGGGTTTCTCCGAACGCGCCAACGTCCCCATTGAACCGCGCCTCTCCATGCAGTGGTTCCTCAAATACCCCTGCGTGAAGGAGGCGGCGGACGCCGTGGCTGGCGGAGACATCACCTTCCGCCCGGCCCGCTGGGCGAAAACCTATGCCCACTGGCTGGAAAACATCCAGGACTGGTGCATCTCCCGCCAGCTCTGGTGGGGCCACCGTATCCCGGTCTGGTACAGGAAGGACAAGGCGGAGGAACTCAGGAACGCTCCGGCCCTGGACGCCTCCGCCCTGGAACAGGGCAGCCTTTACGTGGGAACCGAGCCGCCGGCGGATCCGGAAAACTGGATTCAGGACAGCGACGTCATGGACACGTGGTTCTCCTCCTGGCTGTGGCCCTTCTCCACCATGGATGACGAAACCCGCGCCAAATTCTACCCCACCTCGGACCTCGTCACGGGACCGGACATCATCTTCTTCTGGGTGGCCCGCATGATCATGGCCGGTTACCGCTTCCAGCATGACAAGCCGTTCAGCAACGTCTTCTTCACGTCCATCATCCGCGACAAGATCGGGCGCAAAATGAGCAAATCCCTGGGCAACTCCCCGGACCCGCTGGACCTGATTGCCAACTACGGCGCGGACGGCCTCCGCTTTGGCCTCATGCGCATCGCCCCCACGGGCACGGACGTGCGCTTTGACGAAAGCCAGATCGGCGAAGGCAGGAACTTTGCCAACAAGCTCTACAACGCCACCCGCTTCCGCCTGATGCAGGGCGCGGCGGAAGAAGGAGCGGCACCGCACTACTCCCCCGTGCACATCGCCATCATCTCCAAGCTCAAACAGCTTCATGCGGATGTGGAAAAAGCGCTGGCGGACTATGAATTCAACGCCCTCATCCAGGCCCTGTACCAATTCTTCTGGAACGAATACTGCGACCGCTTCCTGGAAGCCGTCAAGGGCGACCTGAGGGACGGCGCGGACCCTGCCGCGCGGGCGGCCACGCTTACCACCATGGACACGGTGCTCAGGCACTACCTGGCCCTGCTCCATCCCGTCATGCCGCACATCACGGAAGAACTCTGGTCCTCCCTGGGCTTTGCGGACTCCAACGGCGGCCTACCGCTCATGCGCACTCCCCTTCCCTCCGCAGACACCCTGCTGGCCGGACTGGATGAAAACCGCATCACGCTAGCGAACACCCAGGCAGCCGCCCTCTATGAAACGGCCAACAAGGCGCGCAACCTAAAGGCGGAATATGACCTCTCCAACAACAAAAACGTCAGCTTCATCCTGAAAACCGCGCATGACGTCCCGCAGGACATCCTCTCCCGCCTCTCCATCCTGGCGAATGCCAAATCCGTCACCCGGAATGCGGGCTACGCGGCGCCCAAGGGAACGCCTGCGGCCCTGACGCCGCTGGGAGAACTCTTCCTCCCCCTGGACGGGCTCATTGACGTGGAAGCGGAAAAGGAACGCCTGGGCAAGGAACTGGATAAAATTGCCAGGGAAATCGCCAAATCCTCCGCCAAGCTGGGCAATGCGGGCTTTGTGGAAAGAGCTCCGGCAGAAGTCGTGGAGCAGGAAAAAGCCCGCCTGGCGGATTGGGAAGCAAAACAGGCCCAACTGAAAGGCATGCTTGATTCCCTTTCCTAATCATCTATTCTTCCGGGAATGAATGACCTTCAACAGTACTTTGCCGGCCATGAGCAATTCATTGAATTGCTGGAAGCGGTCGGCATAGGGACTCTTGAACAATTCGCTTCCGTGGATCCCCTCACCGTTTTGCCTGAACTCCATCAGGCAAAACGGATGCTTAAGCTGAACACTGCAATTCCCCCGGCCCCTCTATTCAGGGCATGGGTGGAGCAGGCGCTTTCATCCCCCACTGCGCCGGAACCGGCAGACCTGCCCGGCGCCCAGGCTCCACTCCCCCTTGCCGTTCCCATTGCGGAACCAGCCACGCCGCCGGCAGCCCCACGGAACCCCGTTCCGGCCCGGGAAAAACGGCAGCGGCCGTCTGACAGCCCTGCAAAACACCTCTCCACCAAGGCGAGGCTTCAGGAAGAACAAAGCTACCAGCCCGCCAAGCCTGCCCATGCTCCTCAGGAGCCGAAAACCTACCTGCGCAAAAAAGGTGTCAGACACATGACCCCCTTCCGGACGTGGCTGGGGGCGGCCTCCGTTCTTCTGCTCTTCGTCTCCATCCTCTTCTCCGTTGCGGTGACTACCTTGGTGCTTCTCAACGGGGAACGCGGCTGGCAAATCATCAGCCTCTGCTTTGGCCCTCTGTTCCTGGCGCTCATTCTGTACCTCTCCCTGGCCCTTCCCCGGAAATGCAGCGTATGCCGGGCGCACGTCTTCTCCTTTAAAAAATACACCCGCAACAAGGCGGCGCATTACCTCCCCCTCTTCGGCTATGTATTTGCCACGGCCCTGCACGTGTTCCTCTTCCGCTGGTTCCGGTGCCCGGCCTGCGGTTCCTCCCAGCAACTGGAAAAAACACGTGCTGAACAAAGCAAGCGCTGAGCACTGGGCCTGTTCCTGTCGCACGGTTTTCCGGGACTGCCCAGATCCCTTCCCGCGCGGAATAACTGCAAGCAGCCTCCTCCTCCCTTCACAGTGCTGCAACAGGCGCCATGAGCGCCAGTTTAACGCCCTCTCTCCGGAGTCTTCTTTTCCGCATCCATCCTGCCATATCCGGATTCAGAAGCACAGGCTGTCTTTCCGGATACATCTTCGCACACTCCTTCCAGAGGCAGCACGTGCGGCCTGCCGGCAGCCTGCGGCGCGCTCCCGCCTGAAACTTCAGCAACAGGCCAGGCTCTTCTAATCCTTGCGCATGGGGGAAAAACGGAGCAACAAAAAACGCCGCCCTCTTTTTCAGAGGACGGCGTTCCAAAATCCTGAGGTGTCTTAATTAGAGCACTTCCGGAGCAAGGGAAACAATCTTCATGAACTTCTTTTCACGGAGTTCACGGGCGACCGGCCCGAAGATACGGGTGCCGCGCGGGTTGTTGTCCTTGTCAATGATGACGACGGCGTTACCGTCAAAGCGCAGCACGGAGCCGTCATCACGGCGGATCGGGGCGGCGGTGCGCACCACCACGGCCTTCACCACGGTACCCTTCTTCACGGAAGCGGTCGGAATGGATTCGCGGATGTGGCAGGTAATAATGTCGCCAATGTGGGCCTGACGGGTGCGCTTGCCGATGACGCCAATCATCTTGGCGGAGCGGGCGCCGGTATTGTCGGCCACCTGGACTAGGGATTCCATCTGGATCATGGTATCAAATCTCCTTTATTTAATGGTTGATTCCTGATTAGTGGGTCAGCACTTCCACCAGCTCCCAGCACTTGAGCTTGGAAAGCGGGCGGGTTTCAACGATACGTACCTTATCGCCTACCTTGGCCGTGGAGTTTTCGTCATGGGCGTAGAACTTCTTGCTCTTCTTGACGATCTTCTTGAACTTGGGGTGCGGAACGCGGGCAACGTATTCCACAACGATGGTCTTGTCCATCTTGGTGGAGGTCACCACGCCGATGCGCGTCTTGCGAAGGCCGGGCTTCTTGGTTGTTTCGGTTTGTTCGGACATTGGATTCTAAAAGTGTTAGAATGTTCTGTTGTTACCGGAAATCCTCAGCTTACGCTTCCCCGGTTTCACCCTTAATGGTAAGGGCACGGGCAAGGTCCTTGCGGACAGTGCGGATTCTCTGGTTGTTTTCCAGCTGGCCGGTGGCCTGCTGGAGACGGAGATTGAAGAGTTCTTCACGAAGGCTGCGCACCAGAGCGGAAAGCTCCTTGGCGGACATAGCACGAAGTTCTTTGGGAGAGTTCTTGTCGGACATGGTGATGAGTAGCTTTAGTGTTGAACGCCTTGACGGTAGACAAAGCGGGTAGGCACGCCCAGCTTGTTGGAAGCCAGACGAAGGGCTTCACGGGCCTGGGATTCGGTCACGCCGCCAACTTCAAACAGAATGTTGCCGGGGCGGACAACGGCCACCCAGCCTTCCACGGCGCCCTTGCCCTTACCCATACGGGTATCCGGGGGACGGGACGTGAAGGACTTCTGCGGGAAAATGCGGATGAACACCTTACCTTTACGTTTCAGGTAACGGTTGATCGCAATACGGCAGGCTTCAATCTGGTTGTTGGTGATCCAACCGCGGTCGAGCACCTGAAGGCCGAAGTCACCAAAGGCAACATAGGTACCGCTCGTGGCATTGCCGGAACGGCTGCCGCGGTGCATCTTGCGGTGCTTCACTCTTTTGGGCATTAAAGGCATATCTTATTCCTCCTTGTGTTAAGTGTGATGAACAATGTGATGGCGGCTTGATTAGGCACGCGGACGACGGGGACCGCGGGGGCCGGACGGGCGGGAATTCTGCTGGTTGTTGACGACTTCATCGCGCTTGTTGACCCAGCACTTCACGCCAATGATGCCGTAAAGGGTGCGGGCTTCGGCGAAACCGTAGTCAATCGGGGTGCGGAGCGTCTGCAACGGCACTTTGCCTTCGCGGTACCATTCGGCACGGGCGATGTCGGCGCCGCCGAGACGGCCGGCGCAGCGGATGCGGATGCCGTCGGCGCCACGTTCCATGGCTACCTGCACGGCGCGCTTCATGGCGCGGCGGAAGGAAACGCGGCGTTCCAGCTGAACGGCCACGTTCTCAGCAATGAGCTGGGCGTCCGTTTCAGGGGAGCGGATTTCCACAATGTCAATGTTGACCTGGGTGGAAGCGCCGCACAGGCCCTGGAGGTACTGGCGGATCTTTTCAATTTCTTCACCCTTGCGGCCGATGACAAGACCCGGACGGGCAGTATGGACGGTAATGCGGACGCTGTTCCAGGCGCGTTCAATCACGATGCTGGAGACGGCGGCGGACATCAACTGTTCCTTGATGTACTTGCGCATCACCAAGTCTTCATGCAGCTTGGTGGCGTAATCCTGGCCCGTGGCGTACCACTTGGAGCGCCAGTCCTTGTTGACGGCGAGGCGGAACCCGATTGGATTTACTTTCTGACCCATGATATTAGTTCAGCTATATGTGTGTTAGATTGGTATGGCCTAGCCTTCTTGATCGGCCAGGATAACGGTGATATGGGATGTGCGCTTGCGGATCATGTTGGCGGATCCACGGGCGCGGGGCATCGTGCGGCGCATGGTGGGGCCTTCATCGACCATGACGGATTTGACCACCAGCGTATCAACGGACAGTTCCGCATTGTTTTCGGCATTGGCCAAAGCGGACTTGAGCGTCTTATTCAGCAGGTAGGCACCCTTCTTGGGGGTGTAGGACAGGATGTCGGTCGCCTGGGAGACGGACAAGCCTTGGATTTCTTGAGCAATATCGCGCATCTTCTTGGCAGAGATGCGGGCGTATTTGTAAACAGCTTTCACTTCCATGGGTTTTTCCTCGTAGTGCAGGTTATTGATGAAGATGATTTAGTCGTTGGTTTTTACTGAGGCAGAATCTCCGACGCGCACCGGATCGGCTGGCGCCACAAGTTTCTGAACAAGCGCGCCACATACTTCCTTGCGGACGTCCGTGACCACGGCTTCTCCGATGGTTTGCGCTCCCCGGGTCACCTGTACAGGCATCCCGACTTGCATCCCCGCCGTCTTGCCGGCGTTCAGCACCACCACTCCGGATTCGGAGTCAATGCTGAGCACCTTGGCTTCCGCCAGGGTCCCCGCGCCATCTCGCACGGGCTGTTGCCTGTATCCCAGAACGGAGTCCAGCAGGCGCAGGGAGCTTTCCACCGCGGTCCTGGAGTTTGCATCCTCGGATATGGCTTGTTTCATGTAGGCGAGGATGGCTCCGGAGAGCTTGACGGACGCCTGTTCCAACCGCTGGATGCGGTCATTGAGAACTTCGATGTCTGCCATCGCCTGAATCAGGCGCTCCTCACTATTACCTAGCGCTGCGCCTCCCAAAGCTTCCAGCCGGGAACGGATGTCCACCAGCTGGGCGGCCGCCTTGTCGGCGTCGCTGCGGGCCTGGACATAAGATGCCTTAAGAGCCGCATTCTGCTTTTCGAGACGCTCGATTCTGCGCGTCAGTGCCGCCGTATCCTCTTCCGCTCCCTGCAGCATTCCGCCCAGCCCCACAAGGGTGGTGAGGGAGTACGCAAGGATGGAAGAAGAGTTCGACATGTTGATTGTTAACTTACTGATTACTTCTTACCGATACCGCCGTGCTGTTTGAAGACACGAGTCGGGGCAAATTCACCAAGCTTGTGGCCTACCATGTTTTCCGTGACGTACACGGTGGCAAAGTTCTTGCCGGCGTGCACCAGGAAGGTCAGACCGACGAAGTCAGGCGTAATCATGGATGCGCGGCTCCAGGTCTTGATCGGCTTGCGGTCACCGGATTCAAGCTGAGCGTCAACCTTGGTGAGAAGCTTCTGACTGACAAAAGGGCCTTTTTTGAGAGAACGTCCCATGTTATATGATCCTAGTTAAAGTTATTGTGTATTGGTTACTTGGCGTTGCGGCGCTGTACGATGACGGAGTCGCTGGGCTTGCGGAGACGGCGAGTCTTCTGGCCCTTGACGTGACCCCACGGGGACTTGAGGTGCTGGCGGCCACCACCGGACTTGGACTTACCTTCACCACCACCGTTCGGGTGGTCGACGGGGTTCATCGTCATACCGCGCACGGTGGGACGAACGCCCATCCAGCGGGTGCGGCCGGCCTTGCCGGACATTTCGTTCATGTGCTGGGTATTGCCTACCTGACCGATGGTGCAGTAGCAATCCTCATTGAAACGGCGGATTTCACCGGAGGGCATCTTGATCAGGGCATAGCCGGCTTCACGGTTGGAAACGATGGCCTGCTGACCGGCTGCGCGGGCAACCTTGCCGCCGGAACCCGGACGGATTTCAATGTTGTGAACGGAGGTACCCAGGGGAACGTTCTTCAGGGGCATGGCATTGCCTACCTTGGGAGCAACCTTCTGGCCGCTTTCCACCTTCATGCCCACCTGGAGACCCGTGGGGGCCAGGATGTAGGACTTTTCACCGTCCTTGTATTCAATCAGGGCGATGCGGCAGGTGCGGTTGGGATCATATTCAATCGTAAGCACGGTGGCGGGCACGTCAAACTTGTTGCGCTTGAAGTCCACCAAGCGATACTTGCGCTTGTGGCCACCGCCGATGTGGCGGGTGGTGATGCGGCCGTTGTTGTTGCGGCCGCCGGATTTCTTGAGGGGTCTGCAGAGACTCTTTTCCGGGGTGGAGGTGGTGATTTCGTCAAAGGACGGCCACACCTTGTAGCGGTTAGAGGGAGTAACTGGCTTGAATGACTTGAGGGACATGATAGCTTTCCTTCCTAATAGGGGGCGTTAAACGAGGTCAAGGGTTTCACCGTTGGCAAGCTTGATGTAAGCTTTTTTCCAATGGGCGGTGCGACCTGCATCAGCGCGGCGCTGACGCTTGAGCTTGCCGTCATAGTTGGCGGTGCGCACGGAAGCGACCTTCTTGCCGAAAGCAACTTCGACAGCCTTTTTGATTTCGATTTTGTTGGCGTCACGGTCAACTTCAAGGACCAGCTCACCAGTGGTTTCCTGGAGCATGGTGGCCTTTTCGCTGATGCGCACCTTCTTGATGACTTGGTAAATGTCTTTCATGGCTTCTTAAGCAGTACGGCTGGCGAGGGTTTCTAAAGCGTTGTCAACGAGGATCACTGCACCAGCGTTCATGAGCTGTTCAATGTTCACTTCTGCGGCGGTCATCAGGAGGACTTCCTGAACGTTGCGGCCGGCAAGATAGGTGGATTCGTCAAAGGAGGCAGCCACGATGAGCACCTTCTTGGCGTCCGTCAGTTCCTTGACGGCCTTGATGAAGGACTTGGTCTTGCCGTCGGCCACGGAGAATTCGGAAACGGTGCTGACCTTGGAACCGGCGATCAGGTCACCCAGAACGCGGCGCAGGGCCAGGCGGCGGGTGCTCTTGTTCACCTTCTTGGTGTAGTCGCAGGGGCGGGGACCGAAGACCACGCCGCCGCCCACAAAGATGGGGGCGCGCTTGTCGCCGTGGCGGGCGTTACCGGTGCCCTTCTGGCGGAAGATCTTCTTGTTGTTGCCGCTGACTTCAGCGCGGGTCTTGGAGTTGGCGGAACCCGTACGGCGGTTTGCCTGGTAAGCCACGATGAGGTCATGCACGGCCTGGGAGCCCTTGTCACTGCCAGCGAGCTGGATGTTGGCGGCAGCGGCGGCTTCTAATGTAAAGGTATTTGCGGACATAGATAGGTTTTCCTATAATCAATGTGAGGTTAACTAAAGCCTACTTCTTCTTGGCGGGGCGGATCACGAGGTAGGAACCGCGTGCACCGGGAACAGCGCCGGAGATAAGAATGACGTTGTCTTCCGGACGTACTGCCACAACCTTCAGGTTCTGTACTGTGCGCCTGGCATTGCCCATCTGTCCGGGCATTTTCTGGTTCTTCCAGACGCGGCCGGGGGTGGAGCAGCCACCCACACCACCGGTACGGCGGTGCATCATGGAACCGTGCGCGGCGGGAGAGCCGTGGAAGTTGTGGCGGCGCATCGCGCCCTGGAAGCCCTTGCCCTTGGAAGTGCCGATCACGTCAACCCACTGGCCGGCGGAAAAGAGGTCCACGCCGGGGTCTTCTGCGCCTTCGGCAGGCAGTTCGGAAGCTTCCACGCGGAATTCCTTGAGGAGCTTGGTGGGCTGGATGCCCAGTTTTTTGAAGTGGCCGACCTGAGGCTTGGCCACGCGGCTTTCCTTCTGCGCATCAAAGGCAACCTGAATAGCGTTGTAGCCATCCTTGTCTTCCGTTTTGATCTGGGCGAAGGTGTTGCCCTTGACGTCGATGACGGTCACGGGCACCATAGCGCCGGATTCCTGGTCAAACAGGCGGGTCATGCCGACCTTTTTTCCGATAAGTCCTAGAGCCATTGTAGTGTGTCTTTCTGTTTTTTAATTACTTATCCGGGTACCAAACTAGATGCGGATCGTGATGTCCACACCGGCCGGGAGATTGAGCTTCTTGAGCTCATCAATCGTGCGGGCTGTCGGATCGACGATGTCGAGCAGGCGCTTGTGGGTGCGGATTTCAAATTGTTCAGCCGACTTTTTGTTGACGTGAACGGAACGGTTCACGGAGAATTTCTCAATGCGGGTCGGCAACGGGATCGGGCCGTGAACTTTGGCTCCGGTGCGCTTGGCGGTTTCAACGATCTCCAGGGAGGAGCGGTCGATGGCGCGAGAGTCAAATGCGCGGAGTCGAATGCGGATTTTTGGACTTTGCATGGACGTGCGGTCTATTGGTTATACTTCAAAGGTTTGTTTATTTAGCCCTGTCGCTGACGATCTGGTCAACGAGGTTCTGAGGCACCTGTTCAAAGTGGGAGGGCTCCATGGAGTAGGAGGCACGGCCACTGGAGAGGGTACGGATAGCGGTGGAGTAACCGAACATTTCGGACAAGGGAACCATGGCCTTCAGGATACAGGCGTTAGCCTTGTTTTCCATGTTGCTGATCTGGCCGCGGCGGCGGTTCAGGTCACCCATGATGTCGCCCTGGTAGTCGGTCGGAGTAGAGGCTTCCACGGACATGATGGGTTCCAGCATGATGGGCTTGGCCTTCTTGAAGGCGTCCTTCATGGCGAAGATGGCGGCCATCTTGAATGCGTTTTCGTTGGAGTCCACTTCGTGATAGGAACCGTCCACCACTTCAACGTGTACGTCTACTACCGGATAACCGGCGATGACGCCCGTAGTCATGGCTTCATTGAGACCGGCGAAAACGGCGTTCATGTATTCCTTCGGAATGGCGCCGCCCACGATCTTGTTCTCAATGGTGAGGCCCTTGCCGCGTTCGTTCGGCTTCACGTCAATCACCACGTGGCCGTACTGGCCGCGGCCGCCGGACTGCTTGACCAGCTTGCCGTCGCCGTGGGCGGGGGTGGTGATGGTTTCGCGGTAGGCGATCTGGGGCTTGCCGATGTCGGCTTCCACCTTGAATTCGCGCATCAGGCGGTCAATGATGATTTCCAGGTGAAGTTCACCCATGCCGGAGATCAGGGTCTGGCCGGTTTCTTCATCCGTCTTCACTCGGAAGGTCGGGTCTTCTTCAGACAGACGGCCCAGAGCGTTGGACATTTTTTCCTGGTCAGCCTTGGTCTTGGGTTCCACGGCCATGGAAATAACGGTTTCCGGGAAAGTGGGGGGTTCCAGGCAGATGTCGTTGTCCGGGCTGGTGATGGTATCGCCCGTGGTCACGTTGCGGAGACCCACGATGGCGGCGATGTCACCGGAGTACACGGCGTCAACGTCCGTGTGCTGGTTAGCCTGGATCTGAATGATGCGGCCCACGCGTTCCGATTTGCGGGTGCGGGGATTGTATACCGTATCACCCTTCTTGAGCACACCGGAGTAAACACGGATGAACACCAGCTTGCCGACGAACTTGTCAGCCCAGAGCTTGAATGCCAGCACCATGGGCTTGGCATCGTCCGTAGCGGTGATCTCAAAGGTTTCTTCCGAGTCCAGCGTGCTTTCAGCGTGGGCGGGAACGGTTTCCACCGGAGAGGGGAGGTAATCCACCACGGCGTCAAGCAGGAACTGGACGCCCTTGTTTTTGAAAGCGGAACCGCCTGCAACGGGGATGAACTTGTTGGCGATGGTGGCGCGGCGGATAGCCTGCTTGAGTTCCTTGGCGGTGAAGGGTTCTTCCATGAGAACCTTTTCAGCCAGTTCATCGTCCACATCAGCCACGCGGCTCACCAGGTCATGGTAGGCCAGTTCGGCTTCGTCCTTGAGTTCGGCGGGGATTTCTTCAATCGTGTAGGTGGAGCCCAGACGGTCGTTGTCGGCATAGATGACAGCCTTCTGGTTCACCACGTCAATCTGGCCGCGGAGCTGGTCTTCGGAGCCGATGGGGATCAGGATGGCGGCGGCGTTTGCACCCAGCTTGTTGTGGATGTCGTCCAGAACGTTGTTGAAGTTGGCGCCGGTGCGGTCCATCTTGTTCACAAAGCACATGCGGGGAACGCTGTACTTGGTGGCCTGGCGCCACACGGTTTCCGTCTGAGGCTGTACGCCGGCCACACCGCAGAATACCACGATGGCGCCGTCAAGCACACGGAGGGAACGTTCCACTTCAGCGGTGAAGTCAACGTGCCCGGGGGTGTCAATAATGTTCAGCTGGAAGTTTTCGCCTTCGAACACTTTGCTGATACCTTCATTCTGAAGCTGCTTCCAGTTGGTGGTAACGGCGGCAGAGGTGATGGTGATACCGCGTTCGCGTTCCTGCTCCATCCAGTCCGTGGTGGCGGAACCTTCGTGGGTTTCACCGATCTTGTGGATCATGCCGGTGTAGAAAAGAATACGCTCGGACAAAGTGGTTTTGCCGGCGTCAATGTGAGCGGAGATACCGATGTTACGGTAGCGCTCAAGGGGAGCCTTGCGATTGGGATTGTTTACGTGATCGGACATAGTGTCTGGAAAGTATCTGTAATGATCGAAAGTGAGTGGTTCGGCTGACGCTCGCGGAAGGGATTTACCAGCGGAAGTGGGCAAAGGCGCGGTTGGCCTGGGCCATCTTGTGAACGTCGTCGCGCTTGCGGACGGAGGAACCCTGGTTGTTGGCGGCTTCCTTGATTTCGTTGGCAAGAGCCTTATGCATCGGCACGCCCTTGCGGTTACGGGCGTAGTTCACGATCCAGCGCATGGCCAGGGATTCGGAACGGGCCGGGTCCACTTCAAGAGGCACCTGGTAGGTGGCGCCACCAACGCGGCGGCTCTTCACTTCCACACGGGGCTTGGCGTTCTCAATGGCGCGGGTGATCACTTCCAGGGGATCAATGCTGTCCGTGCCTTCATTAGCCATGTCGATGGCGGCATAGACGATGCGTTCCGCAAGGGAGCGCTTGCCATCCAGCATAACCTTGCTGATCAGTTTGCCAACAAGAGCGCTGTCGTAACGGGGATCACGACGTTCAATTTTTCTATAGACGCGTTTACGGCGGGCCATAATATATTAATAGGTAAGATGTTAAGTTTACTTGGCAGAAGCCTTCGGGCGCTTGGCGCCATACTTGGAACGACCCTGGCGGCGCTTGTCAACACCGAGGCAGTCAAGAGCGCCGCGGACGATATGGTAGCGAACACCCGGCAAGTCCTTCACACGGCCGCCGCGCACAAGCACGATGGAGTGTTCCTGGAGGTTATGACCTTCACCGCCAATGTAGGCGATCACTTCTTCACCATTGGTAAGACGGACTTTAGCCACTTTACGAAGAGCCGAGTTCGGCTTCTTGGGCGTACGGGTCATTACCTGGAGACAAACACCGCGGCGTTGCGGGCAGCTATGAAGAGCGCGTGACTTGGACTTCTCTTCCGGAGTAATACGTCCCTTGCGGACGAGCTGATTAATGGTCGGCATGTTTTCCTGCTTTGGTTGTGGTTCGTCGGTTTGACCCGATATTCAAGGCGAACATCCCTTTCAATAAGCAGGAAGCGCGCCTTTTTTCCGGAGGCAAACCCGATAGAAAACGTATTTCTTGCACCTTTCGGCGCGTTTGGGGACGGCCAATATAACGTGATTTTATACCATGACAAGTCTTTTATTCATCTTTTCCTAAATATTTCTTTCCTGTCATTTTTCCCTGCTCTTTCCGGGGCTTCATTCCGGGCTTCCGATTCTTTTTTCAGCTTCCTTCCTACCCATCGGACTTCCACGTACTGGTAGGTGAAGTAAGCCAGGACAGATGAAACGCACAAGGCAATTCCCCAGAACAAAACCGGAAACTCCCCCTCCCTGAAGTCCGCTGCCCAGAGCTTCCGCAGCATGTGGAGCATTCCCAGCTTTACCGGAACATGAAACAGGAAAAGGGCATACGTCATCCCGGCGCCGATCCCCACCCATTTCAGCACGGGCCTGGACAGGGAAGGCAGGCGCACGCTCCACAGGGATGCAATGCACAGGGCAAAAATACCGGAAGAGACCACATATCCCGGGAAGGAATAATTCAGGGCCCCGATTCCCCTCCACCCGGTCACGGAGGATGCCAGCAGCCAGACCGCTCCCGCTCCAATCCAGAACCACCGCCATGAACTATTCCACCGTTCCATGTTCCAGGACGCGCACCACATTCCCAGCAGGAACTGCCACAGGCGGAACGTCACCTGGTAATACAGGCCGCCTGACTCCATCACGGCAAAAGGCCGCATTCCGCTCCGCACCAGGGCAAAAAGAACGCTGGCCGCCAGCAGCCATATAAACAGCTTTTTTCCGTAACAACGGCGCAGCCACGGAAAGAGCGCCAGAAAGGCCACGATGCAGCCGATGAACCAGACGGACACATTTCCCATCATCTTGGACATTGCAAGCGTGGGCGCAATCACCAGGAGCCTGAATCCGGACCACGCAGGAACCGTCTGCCCTTCAACAAAGAGAACAGCATTGCCTATGGCCCATGCCACTATCATCACTGGCAGCAGACGCCAGGCTTTTTTCCGGTAATAGTCTCCCAGCCCCTTTTCCGCCGCCCCTCTGGAAGAATGAACGGCTAAAAAACCGCTCAGGACAAAAAAGCCGTCCACAGCCACGCTCCCCCCGCAATTCCACGCGCCGCTGTAATGGAAAAAGACAACCGTCAGGCACAGCAAGATTCTCAGCAGGTCCAATCCATAATTCCTGACAGGCAGCATGTCCGGAAGCTAACGGATAAGCAATCCGGGGTCAAGTTCCGATCCTGAGGGGAAAAGGCTTGTACAAATATGCCCGTTCCCTTCCAAAGAAAGAGAAAATCTTCCTAAGCGCGGCAGCCTTCTATAGAGCTCCTGAACGAGTATATGCCGCCAGCCGCCCCTTTTTATATTTCCGCCCTGGCTCTCAATTTCTTTTCAGCTGCCGCAGTAACCGCCGCATTCCTTGCGGCTTGCCTGGCAGGGGAAAGATTTTTCCTTTTTCCATCCATCTCCGGTAAAACGGATTGCTTATCCGCACTCCTTTTCAAGCGCAGGCGGCCACAAAAAATCCGTTCCCGGCCATGCATGCCGGAAACGGATTCCATTAAATAAACTACGTGCGCCGTTATTTCTTTGGCGTCACCAGGGGATGTCCGGACATTTCCGCAGGCTGTTTCAGCCCCATCAGATTCAGCAGGGTGGGAGCCACGTCCGCAAGAATGCCGTTGGAGAGATTCACCTCATCCTTGTCCGCACCCACGTAAATCAGGTCCACCAGGTTGGTGGTATGGGCCGTGTTCGGGGAGCCGTCCTCATTGCGCATGTGTTCGGCATTGCCATGGTCGGCGGTAATGAGCAGCTTGCCACCCAGTTCCAGAACCTTCTTCACACACTTTTCCAAGGCACTGTCCACTGCTTCGCAGGCGGCTACACCGGCTTCCACGTAACCGGTATGGCCCACCATGTCCCCGTTGGCAAAGTTCATGATTACCACGTCGTACTTGTCCACGGCATCCACAAACTTGTCAGCCACTTCCTCAGCGCTCATCTGGGGCTTCAGGTCGTAGGTAGCCACTTCACGGGGAGAGGGGACCAGAATACGGTCTTCACCGGGGAATTGCGTTTCCACGCCTCCGTTGAAGAAGAAGGTCACGTGGGCGTACTTTTCCGTTTCCGCGATGCGGAGCTGGGTTTTCCCGGCTTCCGCCACAATCTGGCCGAAGATGTTGTCCAGCTGTTCCTGTTCAAAGACAATGGGAGAAGGATACTTGGCGTCATATTCCGTCAGCGTCACGTAGTGCACTTTGGGCGTCACTTCACGGTCAAAGCCGTCAAACTCCGGGTACAGGAACGCGTCGCTCATCTGGCGGGCGCGGTCCGCACGGAAATTGAAGAAGAACACCACGTCGTTGTCGCGCACACGCTGTTCGTCACCGTACGCAAAAATGCCGGGCTTCAGGAACTCGTCCGTCTCTCCCTTGGCGTAGCACTGTTCCACATACTCGGCGGGGGAACAGGTGCACTGTTCTCCGCGCCCCAGCACGATGGCATCCCACGCCAGCTTGTTGCGGTCCCAGCGCTTGTCGCGGTCCATCGCGTAAAAACGGCCGATGACCGTGATGATTTTCGCGCCGTAAGGCTTGATAGCTTCTTCCAGTTCACGCATGAATCCGGCTCCGCTGGTGGGGGAGCAGTCACGGCCGTCCGTGATGGCATGGATGCAGATGTCGCGCACGCCAGCTTCATATGCGTATTTGACAATGCCAACCAGGTGGTTGATATGGCTGTGCACGCCGCCGTCGCTCACCAGGCCCAGCAGATGCAGGCGGGAGGAAGCAGCCTGGGAAAAGGCAGTCTTCAGCACGGCATTTTCACCCATGGAGCCGTCCTTGATGGCGTTATCCACCCGGCAGAGATCCTGGAAAACCACGCGGCCCGCGCCCAGATTCAGGTGGCCCACTTCGGAATTCCCCATCTGGCCGTCCGGCAGGCCCACATCTTCCCCGGAAGCGCCCAGCAGGCTGTGGGGGTAGTTGGCAAGCAGGTAATCAGTAAAGGGTGTATCAGCCAGAACAGTGGCGTCACCGTACTCTTTCGCGACATCAGGCCCCAACGGATTGCGGCCCCAGCCGTCGCGAATCACAAGAACGACAGGCTTTTTAGAAGACATGCGCCTTATTTACAGGCATCCCCCCCTTTTGAAAAGCCTGAAATCAGGCATTCCTTCTCCGAGTCCGAAATAGCCTGCGGTTTGCCTCCCTTCCCCACGCGCACAACCACGTACCTTCCCTTCATGACCGGATGCTCGGAATGGAACACGGAAAACTCCCATTCCAGGGAACTGGTTCCCACCGTTCCCAGGGTCAATTCAATGCTCAGCCAGTCCCCCAGCCCTGCGGAGCCGGAGTAATCCACATCCACATGCACGCGGGGCCAGCCGCAATCCGGGGAAAGAATCTCCAGCCCCTGTGAACGCAGGTACTCATGCTCCACTTCCTCCACCAGGCACAGCAGCCGGGTGAAGTGGGCCACGCCGGAGGCGTCCGTATCATGAAAGGCCACCTGGCGCGTTCTGACAAAGGGGATGCGGGCAAGTTCTTCAGGCATGCCTTCATCCTGCCCCCTTCACTGGAACCATGTCCAGCCGCAAATGCGTGACAATATGTCACATCAGCTTGATTTGTGACATTCCTCTCTTTATATATAGGGGCAAGCCCGGACGGAAACGGAACCGCCGCCATGAAGAAAGACACCATTGACAAGCTGATCGGCCGCATTGACCACATCAAGGAGGAGGACCTCCAGCGCTTCTTTGTAAAGCTGGCGGAACAGCAGGGCTTTTTCCAGCAAGTGTTTGAGGCCATCCAGGAAGGCCTGATCCTGCTGGACAGCCGGGGAAAGATACTCTTTGTCAACCAGGCGGCCCTCAAGCTCCTCGACAAGGAGCCGGGCCAGGTCACGCCGGAAGACTTCTGCATCTTCCTGGGCAGGGACTGCACGTGGGACACCATCCAGCAGAGCCGGACCGCCGTTTCCCGTGACGTGGAGATCTTCTACCCGGAACACAAATTCCTGAACATCTTCATCTCCCCCATCGGCAGCAGGGACCAGGGCCACCTGATTTTAATACGGGATGAAACGCCCCGGCAGAAGAAGAATGCGGAGAATATTGAGGCGGAACGCCTGAACGCCCTGACGCTGCTGGCGGCGGGTGTGGCCCATGAAATAGGCAACCCCCTCAACTCCATAGGCCTTCATCTCCAGCTCCTGGCCCGGAAGGCAAAGAAACTCCCCCCGGAATACCGGACGGAGATGGAAGAACTGCTGAAAACGGCGGAGAGTGAGACCTCCCGGCTGGACGTGATCCTGAAACAGTTTCTCCAGGCCATCCGCCCCACCAAGCCCATCCGGGAGCCCCACAACATTGACGCCATCATCATGGATGTCCTGAAACTGCTGGAACCGGAAATCCACCAGCGCGGCATCCAGATCAATACGGACCTGCAGCCCAGCCTCCCCCTGCTCAGCCTGGACCCCGTCCAGGTCAGGCAGGTTTTTTACAACCTGATCAAGAATGCCTACCAGTCCATCCCGCCGGAGGGAGGCACCATCCTGGTCAAAAGCGGTTATACGGATGACAGCGTCTTCGTCACCGTGGCGGACACCGGCTGCGGCATTTCCCCGGAAGTCATGGGCAGCATTTATGAGCCCTTCCTGACTACCAAGTCCACCGGCTCCGGCCTGGGCCTGCTCATCGTGCGCCGCATCGTGAAGGAACACGGCGGCTCCATCACTCTGGCCAGCCAGCCGGGTCAGGGAACCACCATTACAGTCTTTCTGCCGCGCGTGGAACGCACCATCAGGCTCCTTCCCTCCTCCGTCCCGTCATGAAGATGCCCGTTCTGCTGATCGTAGATGATGAGAAACCCACGCGGGACGCCCTGCGCATGGGTTTTCAGGATGACTATGAAGTGTATACCGCCGCCAATCTTTCCCAGGCCGTCACCCTCCTGAAGGAGGAATCCCCGGACCTGGTCCTGACGGACCTGCGCCTGGGCGGTGAAAGCGGCATGGACGTATTGAAAGCCGGAGCCTCCCTGCCCCAGCCCCCCAAAAGCATCATGATGACCGCCTACGGGTCCGTGGACGCCGCCGTGGCGGCCATGAAGCAGGGCGCGTACGACTTCGTCACCAAGCCCCTGAACCTGGACGCCGTGGAACTGGTGCTCAAGCGGGCGCTCCATACACGGAATCTGGAAACGGCCAACCAGGAGCTCACCACCCGCATCCAGGCGGATTCCGGCCTCCAAAAACTGCTGGGCAGGTCCACCGCCATGGAGCACGTCTTTTCCATCATCCGGCAGGTGGCGCCCAGCAGAACAACTGTCCTGATTGAAGGGGAGAGCGGTACGGGGAAAGAACTGGTGGCCCAGGCCATCCACTCCCTTTCCGGCAGGCCGGAAAACAAATTCGTGGCCGTCAACTGCGCGGCCCTCTCCCCCCAGTTACTGGAAAGCGAACTGTTCGGCCATGAAAAAGGCTCTTTCACCGGAGCGGGCCAGCGCCGCATCGGCCGCTTTGAACAGGCGGACGGAGGCACCATCTTCCTGGATGAAATAGGGGAGATAGACGCCGGAACACAGGTCCGCCTGCTGAGGGTTCTGTCTGAACGGACCATTGAACGCGTAGGCTCCAACACCCCCATCCCCGTCAATGTCCGCATCATCGCCGCCACCAACAAGTCACTGGAAAAACTCGTTCAGGAAGGCAAATTCCGGGAAGACCTCTACTTCCGCCTCAATGTAGTCCACATCCAGATGCCTCCCCTCCGGGAGCGCCAGGAGGACGTGCTCCTGCTCGCCACCGCCTTCCTGAAGGAATTCGCCAGGGAAAACAACCGGGAATTCAAGCCCCTTTCCCATGATGCCGTGGAAGCGGTACGGAACTACCCCTGGCCCGGAAACGTGCGGGAGCTCCGCACCGCCATGGAGCACGGCGTGGTCATGAGCAACTCCGGAAAAATAGAACTCACGCACCTTCCCCGCCAGCTGCACTCGCCGCAACGGACGGACATGCCTGAAAGGACGGCGCGGGAACCCGTACCGGACAATGAAGCCAGCACACAGAATGGGCTTGTCCCGGCAGGGGTTTTGAATTTATCCTTGCTTGAACGGAATGCCATCCGGCAAGCGCTGGCCCAATCGAACGGCAACAGAACGGCGGCAGCCCAGCTGCTGGGCATCAGCCGCCGCACCCTTCAACGCAAATTACAAGATACCCAACCTTCATGAACGCGCCTACCACGGCATCCCGCACTCCGTTTATCATCATTCTCATTCTGCTGCTGGCAATCACGGGAGTGCAGTATTTCTTCAACTTCAACGGCCTCACCTCCAGCGCCGCCATGGACCAGGCCCAGATTGCCCGGAACGTAGCCAGGGGGCAGGGAATGTCCACCAACTGGATGAGGCCCATCCAGATGGTATCCGGCAGCACCCGCTCCGGCCTCAACCCCTTTCTTTCAGACGCCCAGATCAATGAACAGGCAGCCATTCTGGCCGGACAGGGGGAATCCCTGATCAATACGGAAAAATTCAACCCCTACGCCCTCCGGGACACACGCAGCGCCCCCCTGAACATCCTGGTGGAAGCCGCGGTATTCAAGGTGGCGGGCGTCCACAAATTTGACCTGTGGAAAATGACGGGCAGCTCCATGATTTACCTGCCGGACCGCATCGTGGCCGGCATCTCCTGCATGTTCTTCATCCTGTCCGTTCTGAGCTGTTACTTCATCCTGCATAAAATGTTTGACGTCACCATCGCCAGCTTTACCTGCCTGACGATGATTCTCAGCAATCTCTTCCTGCAATACGCCACCAGCGGCCTTCCGCAGATGATGATGCTCTTCTTCTTTTCCTGGGGCGTCTATTTCCTGTACTGCGCCCTGCAAAACCAGGAGGAAAACCGCAAATTCCTGCTGCCGGTCATTTACAGCTCCATCTGTTTTGCATGCGTCTGCCTGGCCGGCTGGATCGGCCTCTGGCCCATGGCCGGGTTCCTGATCTTCGTGGGCATCCGCTTCAGGCCGCACGGCCTGTATTGCATCCCGGGCTTCGTGATCCTGTTCCTCCTGCTGGCCTATCCCCTTTACATCAACCGCTCCCTGAGCGGGAGCCTATTTGGGACGGCTTACTACACCATCTTCACGGGGCTGACAGGCAATGAAGAAATCGCGATGAACTCCCTGCTCTCCGGGGACATCCCCGTTGCCGCACAGAAAGCCGTCACCGCCATCATCAACAACATCATGCAGCAGGGCGACCTTCTTTATGAGAACCTGGGGAACCTCCCCCTCGCCATGGTATTCCTGCTGGCCCTTCTTCACAAATTCAGAAGGCCGGAAGTCAACCAGGCCAAATGGGCCGTCTTCGCCCTGTGGGTTCCGTCCATCATCGGCATGGCCCTTTACACCACCAGTAAATCCGGCCTCTCCCTGGGACAGATTCAAATCCTCTTTGCCCCCTTCTTCACGGCTTACGGCACAGCCTTTGTCCTCAACCTGATCGCCAGGCACTCCAACAAGGAGGCGGCCCCCGTCATCCGCGGCTGCGTCCTGCTGGTTGCCCTGCTCCTCACCTCGCTGCCGCTTCTGCTCAGCCTTCCCCAAATAGTGCGGCTGGGCATCCTGACGAGCAGCCGCGGCATTCCGGCATGGCCGCCCTATTACCCTCCCGGGCTCAACGTAGACCTCCGCGCCCAGACCTCGGAAAAGGAATTCATCCTGACGGACCAGCCCGCAGCCGTCGGCTGGTATGCAGACAGGAAAGCCATTGGATTCCCCAAAATGGTGGACCAGTTCATGGTCCTGGAACGCATCCTGAAATTCCACGGCAGCAAGGTGGGGAGCATCTTGGTGACCCCGGCCTCCACGCTGGACAAGGATATCCGCACCGTGGCCTCCACCTATGGTGAATTCACCCCTCTTGTTCTGGAGGGCACGACGCTGGTCCAGACGAAGGACAGAAACCCCGTATACCTCTTCGATCACAGCCGCGCGCTCTCCCCCCTGGCAAAGCGCTTCGGCACTCCGGACTCCCGCCAATTCCTCCAGGGCGCGGACATGATCCTTTACAAAGACCTTCAGGAAGAAGACCCCACCCCTCAGCAATAACCACCCATATGGCCAAACAACGGAAAAACGCTCCCGGATTTGAAGAATCCGTAGCACGCCTGGAAGAAATCATCCGCCTGACGGAAGCCCCCGTCACCGAGCTGGAAGACATGATAGCCCTGGTGGAAGAAGGCAACAAGCTCATCCGCCACTGCCGCGGCATTCTTCATGATGCGGAACTGCGCATCCAAACCCTCAGCAACCCGGAAACCGTCCAGGACGGAACGGATACTGATGAACCAGACAGCAATGAATTCTCCCTCACCTGAACTCCCGGAACTGCTGAAAGGCATCCGCAGCCATGCGGACCTGATGCAAATTCCCGAGGCGGACCTCCCCCGCCTTGCGGAAGAAATCCGGAACACCCTCATCCACTCCCTTTCCGTCACGGGGGGCCACCTGGGCCCCAACCTGGGCGTGGTGGAGCTGACCATTGCCCTTCACCGCGTTTTTGAAACGCCGCGGGACAAAATCATTTTTGACGTCTCCCACCAGGCCTACGTCCATAAAATGCTTACGGGCCGTGCCCCGCTGATCCACACCATCCGCCAGCATGAGGGACTCTCCGGCTTTGCCAAAATGTCGGAATCCCCCCATGACGCCTACGGAGCAGGCCATGCGGGCACCGCGCTTTCCGCCGCCCTGGGCATGTGCGCGGCCAGGGACCTGAAGGGAGAAGATTACCATGTAGTCACCGTGGCCGGGGATGCGGCATTCACCTGCGGCACCACCCTGGAGGCGCTGAACAACATCAGCCAGACGACCAAGCGCTACATCACCATTCTGAATGACAATGAATGGGCCATTGATAAAAACGTGGGCGCGCTGGCAAAATACTTCAACTCCCTTCAAACCTCGGAAACCTTCTCCTGGCTGCGGGACAAGACGGCCTCCTTCATTGAAAAGCTGGGCGGCACGCAGGCCAGGGACTTCGCCCTCAAGCTGGAAGGCACTACCAAAAACCTCATCTTCCCATCCCTGCTCTTCAACAAATTCGGCCTGCGCTACTTCGGCCCCCTGGACGGGCACGACATCCCCACCCTGATCCGCACCCTCTCCTACATCAAGGACCTCAATGAACCCGTCATCCTGCACGTGGTCACCCAGAAGGGAAAGGGTTACCAGCCCGCGCTGGACAACCCCACCAAATTCCACGGCCTGGGCTCCTACTGCGTGCGGGACGGTGAAACGCAGGGCACACCCACCCCCACTTTCTCCCACATCTTCGGTTCCACACTGGTGGACATGGCGCGGGAGGATGACTCCATCACGGCCATCACGGCCGCCATGGCCAGCGGCACCAAGCTGGACCTGTTCAAGGAGGCCTTCCCCAAACGCTACTTTGATGTGGGCATTGCAGAAGAACACGGCGCCCTCTTCGCCTGCGGGCTGGCGGCGGAAGGCATGAAGCCCTACATCGCCATTTACTCCACCTTCATGCAGCGCTGCATTGACATGATCCAGCATGACGCCGCCCTGCAAAAACTGCCCGTGCGCTTCTGCATGGACCGCGCCGGCCTCTCCCCGGACGACGGCCCCACGCACCACGGCCTGTTTGACATCGCCATGATCCGCAGCATTCCGAACATCGTCTTCATGCAGCCCAAGGATGAAGCGGAATTCGTCCACATGCTCCGGACCATGAACCACTACCAGAACGGCCCCACCGTCATCCGCTATCCCCGGGGCTGCGGCTCCGGAGTCCCCCTCCCCGCCACGGCGGAAATCCTCCCCATCGGCAAGGCGGAAGTGCTCCAGACCGGGAAGGACGTCACCCTTATCTCCCTGGGCACCATGATCGGCATCGCCCGGGAAACGGCCAAACTGCTGGAAGCGCAGGGCTACTCCGCCACCCTCATCAATGCCCGCTTCATCAAGCCCCTGGATGACGAATGCATCCGCCGGTACGCAGCAGGCAGCCGGGTGGTCTGCACCTTTGAAGACCACGCCGTCAGCGGCGGCTTCAACTCCGCCGTACTGGAATCCCTGGAAGCCGGGGGCGTCGTCACGCCCATGGAAGCCATCGCGTGGCCGGACCAGTTCATTGAACACGGCTCGGAACCCATCCTCAGAAAAAAATATGGACTCACGGCGGAAGCCGCGTTACAAAAAATCATTCCCCACCTGAACTCCTGATCCATCCATGAGAGCGCATACCTTCCTACTGGCGGCCCTGGTGCTCGCCCTTCTCCCCGCCTCCGCGCAGCAACCCGCCCCGGCAACCCCGGCCCCCGCGTGGGTACAGGAATTCAACAGTCTGCCCGAAGCATCCAGAAAAAGCTACATTGACCAATTCCGCCGGGCAGAACAGCTCTTTGCCCAGAAAAGGACCATGGAATGCCTCTTCTCCCTGACGGAACTGGAAAAAATCTACGCCGGGAACCCGGGCTTATACAACCTCCGCGGCGCATGCTACATTGAAATCCGCAACGTTGAAAAGGCCCTGGAAAACTTTGAAAAGGCATTGAAACTGGACCCCTCCAACCTCACCATCCAGTTCAATCTGGCGGAAGCCCGCTACGTCAGCCATGACTATGCCGGGGCAATGAAAGCGTTCACGGAACTTCTGCCCTCCTTCAAGGACAACCCCGGCATGACTTCGCTGCTGCAATTCAAGCGCTACATTTGCGCCCGCAAGCTGGACGACCAGGCCCTCGCCAGGGAACTGGAATCCCTGTACGGCCCGATGGACGACACCCCGTACTACTACTGCTCCCAGGCCATCATCAAATTCCTGGGCGGGGACAAGGACGCGGCCCAGGAACAGCTCCTTTCCGCCATCCGCATTCACGGAGGCACCAGCGCCATGCAGGCCTTTACGGACGCCATGACGGAAGCGGGCATCCTGCCCTCCCCTTACGGCCAGACCGTCCCGACCGCACAGCCGGAAAAAACAGGGCTGGAAAAAAACCATTAATGAATGCGGAAGCGACGGTTCTGAAGCTCTATCCCCTGGGGGAAAACGGCCTGATCGTCGTCTGGTGCACGGAAGAAGGCATCATCCGGACGGCGGCCAAAAGCGCCAGAAAGCCAAACAGCCCCTTCGCCGGACGCGTGGACCTCTTTTACCAGTGCCGCATGCAGTGGACGCAGGCCAAAACCGGGGACCTGCACTCCCTGGCCTCCGTGGACCTGGTATCCCCCCGGCTCCCCCTCCGGGAGAGCTACCCCCGGCTTGCCGCCGCCGGCTACTTTGCGCGCCTGTTCCTTCAAATGCTGGAACCGGACACGCCCATTCCGGAATTTTACGACCTCCTGCAACGGGCCTATGCCTATCTGGAAAACACGGACCCCGCTCCCCGCGCCATCCTGCACTTTGAACAGGAGCTCGCCCGGCTCCACGGCATCGCCCATCCCGGCATTCCGGCCCACGTCATCCTGAAATCCCACTTTGGCAAACTCCCCCCCCAGCGGGAAAAACTGCTCGCCAGCCTGGATCAAAAAGAAAGCTGACCAAAATGCCGGGCCCTCCCGCACCAACAAGCAGATGCGGATTGTTCCGTGCACATGGTTGACTTGTCCCCGGCCTTCGGGCAAAATAACCGGCACGGTTTTACTGCATGAAGATCCTTGACAGATACATTGCCCGCCAGCTGCTGGGTGTTACGGCCCTGGGGGTGATGTCCCTGAGCGCCCTCCTGCTTCTGGGCAATCTGTTCAAGGAGCTGCGCCCCCTCCTGGTGGAAAGCGGCGCTCCCTTCAGCATCGTCATGGAATTCATTTTCCAGGTGATTCCCTTCTCGCTGATGTTCTCCATCCCGTGGGGATTCCTGACGGCGGTGCTGCTGGTGTACGGGCGCCTGGCCTCGGACAATGAACTCACCTCCATGCGCATGTCCGGCATGAGCCTGTGGCGTTTGAGCGCCCCCGCCATCGTCATCGGCATCGCCCTTTCCGGCCTCTGCTACTGGATCAACATCGACATAGCGCCGCGCGCCAAGCAGGCCATTTCCGAGCTGCTCATCAAGGCCGCCTCCATCAACCCCAAGGGGCTCCTCCGGGAAGGCCAGGCCATCACCAAATTCGACAATCTGGAAATCTACATTGACAAACGCGTGGACGACGTCATCCACGGCATGCACATTTACCAGAAGGCGGACGACAAATCCTCCGCCGTAGCCATGCACGCGGAACGCGTCACTACGGACTTCTCCCCGGAAAACAAAACCCTCTACCTGCACCTCATCAATCCCCTCATCACCACGCAGGAAAAGGGCTCCATCTCCCAGAGCGTGACCATGGATGAAATGCCCCTGAGCATCGACCTGGACAAATCCCGCTCCCGCCGCATCAAGGCCAACCGCTTCACCAACCGGGAAATACGGGAAGCCCTGAATACGCCCGGATACCTGGATGAAAAACAGGCCAGGGAATTCGCCACGGAGCTGCCCCGGCGCGCCTCCTTCTCCCTGGCGTGTTTCGTCTTTGCCCTCATCGGCGTGCCCCTCGCCATCAACACGCGCCGGAAAGATACCTCCACGGGCTTCGCCCTGGGCATCCTGATCGCCTCCCTCTACTTTGTGGCCCTGATCTTCGCGGACCTGTCCCGCAAAAGCGGCACCATGCTGCCCTATATCCTGCTGTGGCTGCCCAACGTCATTACGGCTGCCGTAGCCATCTACCTTCACAATAGGGCCAGGCACAAGGGATAAGCCCCCGGCGCAAGCTCCCTTCGTTGGCGCGGAATTGTCTTTCACACGCCGGGCCGTTCGGGTAACATGGCGCCCATGCAGCACGTCCCCACCATCGCCATCGTAGGCAGGCCCAATGTCGGGAAATCCGCCATCTTCAACAGAATGGCTGGCAGGCGCATCGCCATCGTGCATGATGAACCCGGCGTCACCCGGGACCGCATCTCCGCTCCCTGTAAAATCACGGACCGCGCCTGCAAACTCATGGATACGGGCGGCATCGGCGCGCGCCTGGGCGACGGCTTTGCGGACCAGGTGGCCGCGGAGGCGGACATCGCCATGAAAACGGCGGACCTCATCCTTTTTGTCCTGGACTGCCGGGACCACCTCACCCCCATTGACCAGAACATCGCGGACCACCTCCGCAAATCGGACGTTCCGGTCATCCTCCTTCTCAACAAGGCAGACCATGAAAAGCAGGACCTGAACCTGGGAGAATTCTCCGGCCTGGGCTTCAATGACCACATCTTCCTCTCCGCCGCGCACGGCAGGGGCTTTTCTGAACTGGCCTCCCGGCTGGACGACTTCCTTGAAAAAGCAGGCGCCCCCCTCAAGGAGGAAATGGAGGAAGAACCGGAAGACGGGGAGGAAACCGCGCCGCCCATCAAGGTGGCCGTGGTGGGCCGCCCCAACGCCGGCAAATCCTCCCTGGTAAACGCCATCCTCCAGGACAGGCGCACCATCGTCTCCGAGGTAGCGGGCACCACCCGTGACGCCATTGACGTCCCCTACCTGCACGACGGCCAGCCGTACGTGCTGATTGACACCGCCGGCATGCGCCCGCGCTCCCGCCGGGACACCTCCGTGGAGGTCTTCTCCGCCATGCGCAGTGAAAAAGCCATCCGCCGGGCGGACATCTGCCTGCTGGTCATTGACATTGCGGCGGGCATCACGCAGCAGGACCGCCGCATCGCCGGCATCATTGCGGAGGAAGGGAAGCCCTGCATCATCATCGTGAACAAATTTGACCTCTTCCACCCGAACGCCCCGCGGAAGGACCGCATGGCGGAAGTGGAGGAGCAGGTGCGCCGGGAACTCTTCTTCATCAACTACGCGCCCTTCATCGCCACCTCCGCCAAAAAAGCGGAGGGCGTGGAAATCATCTTCAAGGTCATCACGCGCATCCGCCGGGAATCCCGCAACCTGCCCACCACCGGCCAGCTCAACCGCCTGGTCCAGCTTGCCCAGCAGATGAACCCTCCCGGCACCGCCAGCGGCTCCACCCGGAGGCTGAAAATCTACTACGTCACCACGGCGGTGGACCCCAAGTACAACACCATTCCCGTCCCGCGCTACGTCCTCTTCGTCAATGACAAGAACCTGCTCACGGACAGCTACTCCCAGTACCTGCGCAACAAAATCCGGGAAGCGTACCCCGCCCCCGGCATCCCGGTCATCTTCTCCGCCCGCTCACGCGTGCGCAATGACTGACCAGTTCGCTTCTCCCCATGCTCTCCGTCAGGAACCTCAGCGCCTCCTTCCACACCAGGGCGGGAATCGTCCGGGCGGTGAGAAACGTATCCTTTGACGTAGCTCCCGGAGAAACGCTCGGCATCGTGGGAGAATCCGGGTCCGGAAAATCCGTCACCTGCTACTCCATGATGGGGCTCATCCCCACGCCCCCGGGCCGCATTGAAAGCGGCTCCGCCCTGCTGGACGGCACAGACCTGCTCCACTGCCCGGAAAAGGAGCTCCGCTCCATCCGCGGCAAGCGCATCTCCATGATCTTCCAGGACCCCATGACTTCCCTGAATCCATACCTGACCATTGGAGACCAGGTGGCGGAGCCCCTCATCATCCATGAAGGGGCGGGCAGGAAAGAAGCGCGTGACCGCGCACTGGAACAGCTTAACCTGGTGGGAATCCCGGACGCGGAACAGCGCATGGACGCCTACCCGCATCAATTCTCCGGAGGCATGCGCCAGCGCGTCATGATCGCCATGGCCCTCATCACCAGGCCGGAAATCCTCATTGCGGATGAACCCACCACCGCCCTGGACGTCACCGTGCAAAAGCAGGTGCTGGACCTCATCCGGAAACTCCAGCGGGACATGGGCACCTCCGTCATCCTTATCACGCATGACCTGGGCGTAGTGCGCCGGTACGCGGACCGCATCAACGTCATGTACGCGGGCCGCATCGTGGAAAGCGCTCCAGCAGAGGAACTGTTGGAACATCCCCGCCATGCCTACACCAGGGCACTGATGAAATCCATCCCCGGACTCCACGCCAAGGGAGCCCCCCTGTATACGATCCCGGGCCTGCCCCCCAACATGATGCAGGAGCCCTGCGGATGCAGTTTCCGCCCCAGGAACACCCTCGGAAACCCGGAACTCTGCCTCACGGACCGGGAACCGGAGCTGGCGGAGCTATCCCCGGAACACTGGGTGCAGAACTGCCCGGGCTGCCTGGCTTAAAATTAATTTTGCATATTAATATATCATCTGTACTTCGGATGCGAATACCCTTTTTTCCAAGGTCGATTATTATCTTTTCTATCTATCTTCTCCTTTTCATATTCCCACCATTCATTTTCAGGGAAAAACCCTTCATGAAGTTGTTTAATATAAAATGAATTATGTTTTTTTATGTCTCTTATTAATTTTTTCATTTCATTTTTTGTCAAGAGATCTTTACTTTTCTCGATAATGGGAGTAATTAAATATTCTCCAAGTTTAAAATCGAACATTAAGCTATTTCTACGTTCATAATTCTCTGATTTGGGCGAATTAGTTTTTATATTCCAATATCCAAGTTCATCTTTAATTTTAAGTTTTTCTAATATATAAGAATCTTTATCCATCGATTCACAGTCTCTTACAACAACACCCCTTACTTCCATACAACTACCTTCAATCACCAATAAATACAAAATATTTTGAGCATGAGCTTCAATCTGTATTCCTGATTTAATCAATATTTCAAAGTATAATTTAAAAACAGGAAAAATCATACTATCCCTTAGAAAAGTATAGAAATCAATATTTTTATCTGTTCTATATAAATAGATTAACTCTAGAATAGATTTTTCAAAGCTTTTATCTCCTTCATAAAATAAAGAAAAAGCAGGCACCAGACGAATTTCCAGGAGTGGTGATATTGTAGGATAGACGTTATAATCTCTTACGATCATTCCCCAATATCGAGGATCTGAATTAATTCCTAAATCAACGACGCGCGCAAAATTTTCAGGTAGAAAAAAGAGACCTGCAGGAAATATTTTTTCATCAAATTTTTTCTTCAATAGATTACTTATTCGTATAGCGTTATCGGCACTATCTGGAGTAATAAACCGTTCTATTCTACCCAGCATTTTATTATATTGTAATTTGACATATAAATTTCTCTCGTTCAAAAAAACCGTTCGTGAACTCGCAGTAGGAATTCCTGAAATTACACGAATATTTCCCTCAGACATTTCCTTTAAATCACTATCAGTTGAGTAATCTTCATGAACATAAATCTCTCTTTCTCCTAACCATTCTGGACAAATTCCTAGGTTGAAAATATTATCTTCACTTATATTTAAGGTAAATACAGCAATTTTAATATCTTTTGATTTTCCAGTTGGCATAGTGTTAGAGCTAGTGGTATTGATTTTGGAAAAACCACTAGGAGATCCGTTATTTATATATCTTTCCATATATAAATATTGCTCAGGCTCGCTAAAGAATGGAACAAAATTCCATTTTACTGTATATGTAAATAATTCTCTTTTTTCATTTTTATTTGAATTATTATCTTTCCATTCTCGAAAGTTAATTTTAGTAAATTTATATTTTTCTTCATCATCTGATGAATAATATTCTGATATTATACTTAGCCAATTTTCATCATCGGTATGTATATTCTGAAAAATTGAATTAGAATTTTCTCTAATCATGTATTGATCATAATTATCCAATTCAACCAACTCTCTAGACGTTATGTTATCAATTCGTCGAGTAAATCCAAATCCATATAACTCAAAATTATGTTTCGCTGACCACGCAATTTCACATACAATATCTTCAAAAAATACACTCTCAGTTCGTGTCAATTCTCTTCCATATTGGTAACAAGGAATTTCATATTTATATAAAATTGCAACTTCATCATCCTTATTTACATTTAATCTAATTCCATCTTCTCTTTTAAATTTAACATCAAAATAATAGTATTCGTCTCCTGCACTTAATTTACTAAAATTACATTCCTGAAAAGGTCTATATAAATTTCTATCATTATTTTTGACAGAAAAATATACTTTTAAATTCAATAAAGTATCATTTAATCCTCCTTCTATATTTGCACTATTTTTATTAACATGGATCCTACATTTTATAGCTTCAATTTTTCTAAGAACTTTAAATTTTTTATACACAAATATAATATACTTATCTCCCACATGCGGTATTTTAACACTCATATAGTTTTTAATTATTTCAACACCTCCCATAATATGTTTTTTATATAGAACCAAAGTATCACTTTCTTTCTCATCCTTACTTTTAAAGTTCAATCGTTTTTTCCATTCTTCAATTATTTCTTTATCAATCACATCATAATCATCATCTACTTCCAATAAATTGCTTGTATCATACCTAATAGCAAGAGAGTATAATCTTAATTTTACTATTAATTCTTGGTTTTTAGTAATATGATTTATAATTATACTTTCCAATAATTCTCTATTATCCAAAATATCATTCCGCCGTGCGCAAAATCTAATATTAACTATATTACATTCACTAATATTTACTAATGTCCTATAATCTATTTCCCAAAATGATTGAGCTTTTTTAGACATTCCTTGATTCCTTGCAGCTGAGTCATCTCTTTCTTTTCCTAGATCCAGTTCATCTGAAAATCTAAACAATAAGACGAGAAATGGTAATCTATCAGTAACTTCTTTGCTATCTTCTACTTCATCTTCTATTTCTGATAATTTAAAAAACGTATGATATTTTATTATTGAGCAAATTGTAGGGATATATGTATCATCTATTCTTTGTAAGGACTCATATAGTGGATGTTCTTTATCTGTGCGTGCATATTTTATTTTTGCTATAGCATAAAGAGAATGGTATTTTCTAATCTCATCTTTTTGATTTTCAGTATATTCTCTTGCCGTCGATGGATAAGATTCATAATTGATACAGGATTTATACTTTGAATCAAAATAGTCAATCATTCCCAAATCTTTCTTCATATGGGGATGCCCTGACATGATAATGTCATGCAACAAGGAGGCGATTAACAAAACAAACCATTCTTTTTTTGATAACAGTATGAAATCATTTGAAAAGTTGGACGCATTTTCTGTTAACTCTTTGATCCTATCAATAACTCTTAAAGAATGTTCCCATTTATGATCAGTAAAATTAGGCAACGCATCATCAATTCTCGCTGACCATAAAGTTTTGCATAAAACGTTTTCAAGATTTTTGAAAACATCATATTCATTTTTATCAAGAATATTTTCGAAATACGCATTAAAATCTATTGATGTCATAATATGGTTATATATAAGATATATTTTTGATATGTCCAGGAAAATCAAATTCTTGTAAAAACTTCTAAACAGAAATTCATAATACTCTAATCGCTTGGTAAAAATTACCCATTATTGAGGGAAATACTATTACTATCAATTATTTAGATATTAATAGAACTCTCATTTTAGTCGTCAATATCCACTAATACTCCCTGCACAAATTCTCCAGAATCCCGTAAAAACGGCCTGCATGAACGCCGTCCACCAGCACGTGGTTTGCCTGAATGGCCACGGGCATCATCAGCCTGCCGGAAGCGTCCGGCTCCATTTTCCCCCAATGAATCAGAGGAAGGTACTGCCCGCGGAACACCCTGTAGGCACTCGCTACCTGGGTGAACGGAATCCACGGCAGACAGCTAAACACGGCAATGTCCGTACGGTGGCAGGGATTGACGCGTGCAGGCTCCGCCTTGGCCTTCCGGATCAACGGCAGGGCGTGATCCAGAAAAGAGGGCAACCCGTCACGGTACTCCACCAAAATCTGCGTAAATTCCCCGTCCGCCGCCAGTACGGGAACCAGGGCATCCACGGAATCATACTCCCACACGTCTCCGTCCTCCACCCTCTGCCGCAACTGCGGCACGCCGTTCAGAGCCTTCAACAGAACAAACAGGCACAGGGCGAAAAACGAAATCCCCTCCTGTTTCCCATAACGGTACAGGGAATCCACCCGGACGGGAGATGTAATGGAAAACATGGGGCAGTCAAACGTCTGGAAATATTCGTAATGCGACCTGCGCGGCCACGTGGCCAATTCAATTTTCTTCTTCATCATCGTTTAGAGGCAGGACTTTTCCACACCTGTTGATTTGCTTCCACTACCGTCAGCAAGGAGTTTGGCATGACGGCGGGCTCCAGCATCGGCAAGCATAAAAATCATGCCGGGCCATTCGCTATCATAAACCACCGCTTCTATCTGCACAAGCCGGATGCAACCCTTCGCCGGATCCTCCCAAATCAGGGTATTTCAATTCCACTCCTTCCCGGAGGCCCCCCCTGCTCCACAAAAACATCCGTAGCCATCTGGAAGAAAAAAATGGCCGGCGCCGAGGACGCCAGCCATTCATAATTAAACAGGCAAGGAAAATGTAACGGAAGAAACAGATGCCTGCGTCACTTTTCCTCCGGAGCCGCCGTCAACGCCACAGAGCTTTCAGACTGCACCACCCGGACGGAAACGGACTTGAGTCCGGGAGAAGCCACGGAAATTGTTGCTTCCCTCGTCCCCTCCCCGGTGAAGGGCGCGGCGGAATAAACCACTTCCCCGTCCCCGTCTCCGGAACTGGCGGAAAGGGTCAGCCAGTCCGCGGAGGAAGCAGCCGTCCACGCCGCGTCACATGTGACGGGCAGCCGGGCGCCTACGGCTCCGGATGCAGGAACGGAAATATTAGTCGTATCCACGGAAAGGACGCTCAGCACCTCGGAAACCGGAATGCGTAGAAAAAAGATATACCCGGCGCCCTGAAGCCCTTCGTAAAGAACACCTATGTGGTCGTCATCCGCCTGGCAGATGTCGGAATAGCCTGCTCCAAGACGGGAGTCATATTGAATCTGGCGGGATTTGGGCCACGTCATGCCGTCATCCAGGGAGGTTTTCAGCGTCATGGACCTCCGGGACCCGGAATCCGGGTTGGAGAAAAACAGGACATTAGACATGCGCCCGGAATCCAGCACGGAGAACAGGCTCCCCTGGCACCTCGGTTCCCTCAGGGTCCGGGTGGCCTTGCGGTCCGTGGGATGACGCTGCCAGGTTGCGCCCAAATCCTTCGTCGTAAAAACGGCGCGGTAGCCGCTTCCGCCCTCGTCCTTCGCATTCAGCATCAGGGAACCGTCGGAAAGCTGGGCTACCGCGCATTCACTGGTGCTGGAACCTATGCCCCACGTGCCGTTGGGGGCGTCCGTTTTTTTCAAATCCTCGCTCACCCAGGTCTGCCCGTGGTCGCGGGAATAAATCAGGCAGGACTGGGGCGTTCCCAAACCGCCCCCTGCTGACCATATCTGGGAGGGGAACACCAGAACGCCGTCATCTTTCCCACCCTTGACGGTTATGCCGTGCCCGGGCCCCTCAAACATGCCCTTCCATGCGGCGCTGCGCACCTGGGTATTAATGCTCTTGCACGGCTCCCACGTCACCCCGTTGTCCTCGCTTTTGGCAAGCACGTACTGGCACGTGGAACGGCTCGTCACATCCGGAACGATAGAGGAACCGGACAACCCCGTCCCGGCAATGGCGGCAATCCACATGGTCCCGCTGTATTCATCCAGCAGAATGGCCGGGTCGCCCACCCCATAGGAACGGTGGTAATCATAGGCAGGGTTGTTATCCGGATTGTAATTAATGGCCACCGCCGTATCCGTCCAGGTTTGCCCCCCGTCCCTGGAAATAGCGCGGCCTACGTCAATATTCCTCGGAAGGTCCGTGCTGGAATCATACCGGATGTCATAAACGGCAACCAAATCCCCGTTGGCCGCGCGGGCAATGCCCGGAATACGGAAAAAATGGGAAACCTTCCCCTCCGTAGGACCGCCCGTAATTTTATCGCCTGCGCACGCCACCGCGTGGCCGATGCGCTGGACGGCGGCAGGAACTTCCGGCACACCCAGCGGAGTGCCGCCCACTGTTACGGAGACCAGCCTGGCGCCGATCTTGTCATCCAGGCTGGCGGAAGATTTAAGCTTCACGGAAATCCAGAACGTGTAAGCGGTTTCACCTGCCAGCTGGGACGCATCCGCCTGCAGAACAGCTCTGCCGCCTTCATCCAGGGATGCCGTCGCCAGGCAAACTCCCCTTTGTGTAGCCGTCAGAATCGTTTCATTGGAATCATTAATGCTTCCAGGGGTGTAAAGGGAAACGCTTTCAATATCATTCACGGCGGAACTGGAAGACAAATCCACCTCCACAGCCATCCCGTAATAGGAGAGGGGAGCTTCACCGAGGTTGAACCGGAGAATGCCGTTAATATCCAGATTCTTCATGACCGGCCAGTTCTTCGCCAGAATGGTGACTTCCGCATCGGCATCCGCGCCCATCAGCAAATGGTCCACCATGACGGCGGACCCTCTGGCGCATTCAAAAATGATGCCTCGGGTTCCCTCAGGAACAGTGCCCTGGAAAGAAGAGGGAAAGGGGTGGGCGCCATTGTTGCTTACCTCCGCGGAACTGGCGTCCAGCAGCAGGGATTTTTCCCCTGAACCGGATAAATAATAAACTTTAAAATCCAGGGGACTTCCATTGGTCCATCGTTCCGCCCGGAACGCGCAGGTCGTATCCTTCTCCAGGGCGGAAGGAAAAACCAGCGTAACGCTGCGTGGCCCTGAACTACCGCTTGCCCCGTTGATCTTGAGGCTGCGCCCGAATCCACGGCCGCTCATGTCCACAATCGCGGCATGACCGGAAGCGGCGGTAAAGGAACCGTAGCGCCCGGCCAGAGTGGTTACGTTCGCTACGGGAAAATCATCAAACGACTCTCCAATCGCCGAGGAATCCACCCAATCGTCGCCGGGGATGCCGGATGCGGAAGGCGCCAGACCCGCCATGCAGCAAAGCACCGCCGCCATGGCAGGACCTGCAAGCCTTAGCAGTCTCAGGCCTGTTTTACTGGAAAAAATATAATTAATCATGAGTTCCCTACTATTTAGGGTAACCCTTACTCTTTTCCCTTACAAAAACAATGTTTTTATGATAATAAATAAAAAAGACCAGTTCTATCCATTTCCCTCTTTCCTACCCCTCGCGGACGGAAAGCAAATCCGTTACGGAAGCGCGCTTCATGCGCCATGCGGGCAGGAGACAGGCCAGTGTGGAGAGCGCCAGCACCAGCAGCACGGCATAACCCAGATGGGCCCAGGGCATCGTGACGGGAGGGGTGACGATGCCGAAGTGGTAGCCGTATTCCAGAATCTGGATGGAGCACCAGGCACCCAGCACGCCCAGCGCCACGCTCATGACAACGGCGCACAGGGAAATCATCAGCGTTTCCGCCCAAAGCATGCGCATCACCATGCCGCCCGGCACGCCCACCGCCCTCATCAGGCCGAATTCCCGGCGGCGGGACTGGACGGAGGCCAGCACGGTATTGAGCACGGCCAACACGGCAATCACCATCATGATGATGGGAAGCTTGCTCATGGTAAAAATCACGTCGTCCCCGCGGCTGGTGACGCTTCCACCCAGGCTTTCCCGGGTCAATGCCTTCACCAGCGGCTTCACTCCTTCCGTGCCGTTTTCCTTCCGGCTCACGTTCTCCAGGGCATATTCTCCCAAGTCATCCTGAAGCTCCACATGGCTCACTCCGGGAGCGGTATTCCCCCAGATGAACTGGAACCCCTGGTGCCCGTAGTCCTCCTTGAGCCAGCGTTCATCAGTAATCGCCAGGGCGGCCACAAAACCGCCGCGGCGCACGCGCATGCCGCTGGTCTTGGTCAGCCAGTGCCAGCCGGGGAAAGAAACCACTCCCGCCACTTTCCAGGGTTCCCCCTGCATGCCGGGCCCCGTCCCCCTGCCGGAAGCGCCAGCAGACGGGGCATTCCCGGGGCGGCGCCCCTGAAGGGCCGGATTCACCAGCATCAGGTCATCCCCGGCCTTCAGCCCCACCGTCCGGGCAAACGTGTCCGGAATCAGGAGGGAGCGGGTGGATTTCAGCATGGCATAGGCTTCCTGCGGATTGCCGGAAACGAACACGGGCTTGAACAGGGGATCGCTTCCCTGCGCCATTTCCGCCACGGGAATGCCCGCCAGCACAATGGAACGGTTGCGCATCCCGGAAAAACCGGGGCTTTTCATCTGCGCCGGGGCTATGTCCGGCTCATCCACGTAAATGGGATACATCCGTGCATTCCGCAGGCTGGGCCGCGCCATCAGCCCGGGAACGTCGGAAGATTTGAACTCCGTATGAAGGAAGGAAACCAGCGTGCCGGGCGTGGACGCATCCGGAGAGAAGGGAACGAGCATGGAGTAGCCCCACGTCTGCACCCCCACAAAGAGGGACAGCCCCACGGACATGGACACCGCCGTTCCCACGGAACGGCTGAGATTCCGGCTGAGCTGCACCTTCAGGAAGGCATGCGGCACGCGCAGCAGCAGTCCGGTAAGCCATGCTCCGGCCCACTCCGTCACGCGCACAAAGGCGGGGGCCAGGAACAGCGCCCCGGCCACCAGGCCGGGATACCCCAGCCAGAAAAAGATCCACTTGCGCGTTTCCACCTCCAGGCCCGGCAGAAGCAGAGCCGCCGGCTGTAGGCATACGCATATCAGCCCCGCCGCGACGGACCACACGGGAACGCGGCTGACCTTTCCCATGAGCCCGGAGGAGGGAACGGCGGCCTCCAGCGGAGACTGGCGGGAGGCGCGCCACGCGGGAATAACGGAGGCCAGCAGCGCTCCGCCCACGGCGCACGCCGCGGCAACCAGCACCGTCGTCCAGGTCAGGGTGGGCATGGAAGCAGCCCCTTCTTCCAAAAGGTACACCAGGCAGAATCCCGCGGCCAGGCCGCCCAGCAGGGCGGGAACGCACAGGAACAGCCCCTCCCCCACAATCAGCAGGGCAACCTGCATGCGGCTCATGCCCAGCGCGCGCATCAGGGCCAGCCTGCGGGTGCGTTCGCTGACGCCGATGCTCAAGGTCGTGAAAATGATGAAGACGCAGGAAAAGAGAACCAGCCACACGGACATTTCCGCACTTTCCTTCTGCGAGCGCACGGAACGGTCGCTGGAAAGCCGCCGGATGATGGAATCCGTATCCGCCACCACGGCGGAGGAGCGTTTCAGCTCCTCCCGGAAGCTGTCCGCAAATTCCTTTTTGTCCACCCCTTCCTTGAGCCGGACGTAAATCAAATTGGGGGAAAAAGCCTGACCGGTGATTTTTTCACACACCTTGACGGGCACAAACAGGGAGGAAAAGGCGGGTCCGGACATGCCTCCCGGCCCCATGATGACGCCGGGAGTGGCCTTCGCCTGCTTGACGATGCCCACGACTTTCACATCATACACATGCGTTCCCACGCGTACGTTCATGACGGTTCCCACGCCCGCGCGGAAGTATTTGGCGCTTCCGCTGCCCAGCACGCCCACCATGTCATTGGAGGAAGCCATATCCGGCCAGACGCCCTCTTTCAGATCATACGGGCATTCCACGGCATGGTTCCCCACCATGATGGGGCTCTGGGGGGGTATCCCCATGCGGTCGCGCGTCTGCTCGTCAAAACTGCCGCGTTCATTCCCGCAGCCGATCTGCAGGCGGGGCACCTGCCACGCGGCGTTGACGGATTCCACCAGGGGGGAGGCGGCCAGGCGGGAAGCCAGCTCCGGATCAGAGAACTGCGGGTACTTCCCGGGAGGGAGCGGCCCGCGCGGGGCCTCCGGCACCAGGCAAAGATCGTAGCTTCCCATGTAAGCCTCGGCATCGTTGTCAAACTCCCTGACCAGCGTATCATAGCTCCCCATCATCCAGACGATGAGGCTGACGGAGACGAGGATGGCAAACACGCTGACCGCTACCCGTCCGGGGGTGGCAACCAGATCCCTCCAAATCAGTTTGGGCAGCAGCGTCATATGGCGTCATTGAGCGTGCGTTCATAGAAGGAGGACAGTTCCGCAGGCCCGGCAAATTCCGCCGTAGGCCTGTCGTCCACAATGAGGCCGTCCTTGAGCACAACCACCCGGTCCGCCCACATGGCTACGTCCGGAGCATGCGTCACCAGCACGAAGGCGCAACCCTGCGTGCGGTGCAGGTCCCGGAACAGATCGCCCATGAGCCGCGTATTCTCGGAATCCAGGTTCCCCGTGGGTTCATCCGCCAGCACCAGGGCCGGGCCGGAGACCAGCGCGCGGGCAATCGTCACGCGCTGCTGTTCCCCGCCGCTGAGCGTATCCGGCATGGCGTGACGCCGATGGGACAGCCCCACTTTTTCAATCATGGAGTCCAGCGCGGAGGGAGCCACTTTCCTGCCCCCCGCCAGGGAGGGCAGCAGGATGTTTTCCTCCACATTCAGGGTTCCCACCAGATTGAACATCTGGAAAATGAATCCCACGCGGTCCCGCCTGTATACCGTCAGGGCGGCATCAGACATGGAACCGAGGTCCAGCCCGTCCACCGTCACCGTGCCCGCATCCGGAGGCAGCAGGCCGCCCAGCACATTCAGCAGGGTGCTTTTTCCGGAGCCGCTCGCGCCCATGACGGCAACGAACTCTCCCCGGTTCACGGTGAGGCTGATGTCTTTCAGAACGGCTATGTCCTCGGAACCGGACTTGAAGCTGCGCTTGAGGCGGGTGACGGAAATGACGGGAGAACTCATGACTGGAGGGAATGGTTAAAAGGTGGTCTTCAGGCCTACTTCAAACGTGCGGGGCTCGCCCACCGTGCACTGCACGGCGTGGCGGGTGGACTGCACGTACTTCTTGTCAAAGATGTTGTACACGGCCAGCCTCAGGGTGGCGTCCTTCAGCCATTTTTCCGGCAGGGGGATTTCCACCGTGAAGTCAAACACGCTGTAGGAGGGGATGGTGTAATTGTCCGCAATCTTTGCGCCGCGGAACGTGGCGTAGTAGGAATCCTTGCAGCGGTAGCCCAGGCCCAGCACGGTGCCGTTCATCAGGCCGCCGTCAATGCGGTACTTCTGCCACAGGGCCAGCGCATTCGGAGCGATGGTGGGATACACTTCCCCGGAGGTCCGGTTCTTGGTCCGCGTGTAGGTGTAGGAAAGGTAGGAACTCCAGTTCTTGGTGATTTCCCCGTTCAGGGAAAGTTCCACGCCTTCCGCCCTCTTGGAGCCGTCCGAATAGTACCGGTTGGTATAGCCGTCTATGGCTACGGGCGTATTGTTCTGGATAATGTCAAACCAGGAAGCGGAGAACCACACCTTGTCCACCGGGCTGACCCGGAAGCCGAATTCCATCTGGTCCGTACGCCAGGCGTCGGTCAGTTCCTTGCCATTTTCATCCAGGTATCCGAAATTAGGGGCTGAAGTCCGGGCCGCATTGGCGAACAGCGCGACGCGTTCGCCGAACATTCTGGTAACTCCGAAGCGGGGGCTCCACGCAAACGCGTAATTATTGTCCAGGCTGAAATGGGCGTCCCCGCGCACGCCGGCCAGGAAGCGCCACTGTCCGTAACTAAGAACGTCCTGGAGCAACAGGCCCGCCCGCTGAACCACGGTATCCGTCGCGTTGACGCCGGAATAATCGCGCCCCGCAGGGAAAAAGGGCGGAGGATTGTACAGGGAGAAATAACCGTTCGTGTTCGCGGTAGCGTTCGTCACCAGGCTGGAACCGTCTCCATAGGTGCTGCTCCCCGTATAGGAGACGCCCATCAGGGCTTCATGCTCCACCTGCCCGGTCTTGAACTCCGCCAGGGCGTTGGAATAGAAATTCCAGTTGATGTTCCACTCGTCGCTCCAGGCGGCTTCATACTTGGCCTTTCCGGAAGAGATCATCTCATTGTAATAATCCTCCGTGCTCATCCCCCGTCCGGCGGAAGAAGAAATGCCCCAGACATTGTAGTCTACATCGCTGTAGCCCATGCCGCCGCCGATGCGGATCGTCCAGACTCTTTCCAGCTTGCGTTCAAAGTCCAGCATCGCCAGCAGGGATTTGGAATTGAGCCTTCCGCTCGGAGAGCCGTACCAGGCGTCATAAGGCCCCACAAAATGGCCGCCCAGCACGGGGATGCCCATGGTCGTCGGGGAATTCTGATACTGGAAACTGGTCGTCAGCACCGTCTTGGTGCGGGAATCATGCTGCCAGCGGAAAATGGGGGAAACCGTGTACTTCTGGCCCCCGTTGGCTCCGTTGCTCAGCCAGAACGGACGTTCATACTCGGCAGCTACCACCGTGCGCAGGGCAAACCCCTCCGTTTCATCCCCCCTGTACCGGGTGTCGTCAATCGTTGCGCGGTACTTCTGCCCGTGGTGGGAAAGGCGGGCGTAAGCCGTCAATTCCGTCCGTTCCACGAAATCAGGCTCCTTCAGGATCAGGTTGATGGAACCTCCGGCGCCGTATGCCCCGAGCGTACTGGTCTGGCCGCCGGAAATGGACCCGATGGGACCTTTGACAATTTCAATATTTTCAATCAGGGACGTATCCATGCCGTACCCCATGCCGCGGGGAAGAGGCATGTTGCCTATCTGCACGTCGCTGCCCGCAAAACCGCGGATGGTGTACTGGTCCGCCGTGCGGGACAGCAGCATGTCCCCGCCCGTATTGACGGAGGAATCCATGCGCAGGGCTTCCACCAGGGAATCGGAACCCTTGGAATCCATCAGGTCACGCGTAATGACGTTCACCGTCTGCGGCACCTCCTCCGTCTTCATGTTCGTGAGGGTGGCGGAACTGACCGTCTCCGCCCGCAGGGATTTGGAACGGATGGTCATCACACGTTCCGGCATTTCCTGAACGCCCTCCTCTGCTGCGGCGGGTTTTGTCTCGGCATAGGCCGACTGGCCAAGGACGAGCAGGCTCCCGATGGCGGCGGCGCGGTGCAGTCCACGCCCCTTGAGATGATGGCGGGGGGTATTCGTGTTGGATAAACGCATGGGGCAAGTATAAAAAGGAACGGACCTCCGTCCATCCCGGATTGTTAACAATTTGATAACAGGAAACCCTTCTCCCTTCCTGCCAAGGCACATCCATCCGCGGAAAATCCCGGCGCCCCTTACAGGCCAAGGGCGCGCGCACGGCTCTCCGCCGCGGCTTTCAGCCACTCCCGGAGCGCCTCCTTGTCCCCGGAGGCCAGACGGTTCCGCACCTCACCCAGATGGGACAGCGCGGCATCCAGCCGGTCCAGGACGGCAGGGGCATTTTCCGTCAGGATTTCCGCCCACATGGACGGTTCCCCCATGGAAACACGGGTGGTGTCCCGGAACCCTCCGGCGGAAATCAGCCCCAGGCGCTCCACATCCCCCCCGTCCAGGGCGGCGTGGACGCACAGGGCGGACAACGCATGCGGAATGTGGGAAATACGGGCTACGGAAGAATCATGGTCCGCCGCTTTCATCCGGATGCAATGGCAGCCCACGCGCTCCCAGAACCGCTGAAGCAGCAGCAGCATGTCCTCATGCACGTGCTCGTCATTCGTCAGGATGCAGGTGGCGTCCCGGAAAAGTTCTCCGGTGGCATGCTCCATGCCCTGCTTTTCAGAGCCGGCCATGGGATGGGAGCCGATGAACGCCACTCCGGCTTCCGTCAGGGCGGAACCCACGGCCTGGTGAACGCAGCCTTTCACGGAACCCACGTCCGTCACCAGGGCGCCCGGCTTCAGCAGGGGAAGCAGGCCGGGAACCAGGCGCGCCATCACGCCTACCGGGGTAGCGAGTATGACCAGGTCCGCACCTTCCACCACCTCTTCCACCCGGGTGGAGGCGCGATGCGCCGCTCCGGAAGCCCGGGCGTATTCCAATGGCTCCTCCCTCCTGCCCCACAGGCGCACGTGGGCATGGGGCATCTGCGCCCTCACGGCCAGCGCCAGGGACCCGCCCAGAAGGCCGGGGCCGAGAATGGCGATGGAGGAAAAGGAAAGCTGTTTGCGGGAAGGCTCGCTCATGGTTTTCACAGGCGGATACGTCAGCGCCCCGGAACATGCGGGATGCTCAGGGGCGCGGACATCATGGTTCTGCGGCGGCGGCATCAGGGCACGCGGAACTTTTTGACTTCATTCGGGAAGTTGGTGTCGCGCAGCACGGTGCCGGAAGGATAGGGCTTGTTGGTGCTCCTGTTCAGAATCTTGATCTTCTTGGTGCGGTCATACGGGCTGACCACCACGGTGGGGTCCGCCGTAGGCCATGCCACGGGAATGGAAGAGGGAGCGGAAGGCTCCACGGGCCTGGGAGCGGCAATGCCGGAACTGGAAGCATCACCCACGGGATTGGGAACGACGGGCTTCGGGACGACAGGCGCGGGCGGCGTAATGTTATTGCTGCCGCCCACCAGGTTGCCGATGGTTCCGGAATTGGTCTGGGCCGGATCCGGATTAAAGCCGGAATTCTGCCCCCCTGCCGGGTCCAGAGAATTTTCACGCTGAATTTCATTCAACAGGCTGCTGCCCTGGGAGCCAGAGCCGGACGGGTAGACATTTTCCGTAGGATAAATGCCTATTGGGCGTTCATTCACGCGTTCCGTTTCACAGGAAGGCAGAAGAATTGCGCCTGCGGCCAGCAGCACGCCTATCGTCTGGGAAGTATTCATATGATCTCTCTTCGGGTGATAGCTTTCTGCCAGCATCCTACGGCCCCCCACCCTCATGTCAACCATAAAGCCTGTTTGCCGAACCGCTTCATGACAAGGATTCTCCGGTCCCTGGCAGCGCATTTGCGCAAAGCCGCATGGGGCTTGCTGCCGGCGGAATGCCTTTTTCTCCGGAAAAAGCGGGGAAATAACCCGTAATAGCCCGGTCCGGACAGGCGGAGGGAGCAGATGATGCCCCGCTGTCCTCTTGCTGTCCATCCTGTCCCTCATGGAAGCCACCCTGTTCCCATCCCGTGGTTTCCCGGCCTCTCCAGCCCCATCAGGGCACGCTCCGGCCCCGCCCTGCGGAAACAGATTATCCTTCCCTACCCCCTGTGATCTGCTACAATCCGCCCACATGGATGACGTACAGACATCTAAGAAAAAAATGCCCTCAAAAAAAGAATGGAGGGGGTTTTATTCCCTGATTCTCATTCAAGCCCAGAACGCCTTTAATGAAAAAGCCGCCCAGTTCCTGCTGATTCCGCTGGGCGTCTGGCTGGCCGCCAACAGCGCCGTGTACGGACCGGATTCCTGGGTCAACTCCCTCCAGTACATTCTGGCCTGCATCTTCGTACTCCCCTATATCCTGTTCTCCCCCTTCGTCGGCTGGCTGGCGGACTGCTTCTGCAAGGCACGCATCATCCAGTTCATGTCCTTCCTCCAGATCCTGGTGCTGGGGGCCATGTTCCTGTGCTACAAGTATGAGAATATTGAAATGGCCGTTTTCTGGTTCTGCGTCTTTTCCGTCCAGGCAACCATCCTGAGCCCGGCAAAAAAGGGGGTGGTCAAGGACATGGTGGGCTCCCGGCAATTGGGCTATGCCTCCGGCCTGATGGAAATGAGCCTGATCCTGTCCATGCTGGCGGCCCAGATCGGCATTTTCGTCTGGTTTGACATCCTGCAAGTCTCCTCCAATGACGGCTGGGAAGCGGCCGCCTTCCCCACGCTCATCCTCACCTGCATCGCCGTTCCGGTAGCCATCGCGGCCCTGTCCCTCCCCCGGTATCCGGCCAACCAGACCCGGAAATTCGAATGGAAGCTATTTTACGAGCACTTCGTGCAGCTCAAGTACCTGTGGAGCCAGCGCGACCTGCGGCTGAGTGAAATAGGCGTCTCCTACTTCTGGTTCCTGGCCGGAGCCCTGATGCTGATCTCCCTGCAAATCGCCCAGGAGCATCCGATTGACGGCACAGGCTTCAGCATGTCCGCGGCCATCCTCATGGCGTGGCTCAGCGGCGGCACCGTGGTGGGCGGCGTGATCGCCTCCATCATCTGCCGCAAGAAAATTGAACTGGGGCTCATCCCCCTGGGCGCCATCGGGTTCACGATCGGCTGCATTTTCATGTCCTTCTTCGCTCCCGGCTCCCTGCCCAGCAACATCGGCTTCGGCATCACGGGGGCCTTTGCCGCCGCATACCTGGTGCCGCTGAACGCCCACCTTCAGGATAATTGCGACCCATCCAACCGCAGCACGGTGATTGCCGCAGGCAACCTGATGGACTGCCTGATGGGCCTGGTGGCCGTCGGCGTCCAGCTCATGCTGAGGAACATCTTCTCCATCCAGAACCAGTTCTGGGTGCTGGCGGCCCTGGGCGCGGGCATCACGATTGTGGCGTTCCGCCTCATTCCCCGTGAATTCATCCGCATGATGGGCCTGTGGATCATGCGCATCGTGTACCGCTCCCGCATCATCCACCAGGACCGCATCCCGGAGGACGGGGGAGCCATCATCGTTTCCAACCACGTCACTTACGGGGACGCGCTCTTCCTTTCCCTCATCTGCCCGCGCCCCATCCGCTTCATCGTGGCGGAGGAGTTCGTAGCCATCCGCTGGCTCGGCTGGATTCTGGAACTCTTCAACTGCCTCCCCATTTCCTCCCGGAACCCCCGTGAAGCGCTGTCCAAGGCCATCCAGGCCCTCAAGGCCGGGGAAGTGATCTGCATCTTCCCGGAAGGCCAGCTCACCCGCACGGGCACCCTCTGCGCGGCGCGCAAGGGCCTGGAAATGCTGGCCAAAAAATCAAGCTGCCCCATCGTCCCCATTTACATGGACGAGCTGTGGGGGAGCATCTTCTCCTACTCCGGCAACCGCTTTTTCTCCAAGGCCCCCCTCCGCATTCCCTACCGCTTCACCGCGGCCATCGGAGAACCCATTGCGCCTGAAGCCGTCAACCCCCGCATCGTCATCAACACCCTGCGGGAACTTTCCTCCACCTGCCTGGAAATTGCCGCCAGCATCGGCCGGGATACCATCCTGAACCATCTGGAACGCATCGCCCACAAGCCGCTGGTCATCGCTAAAAACGCACGGCTCACCGGGTATGAAATTGCGGAATGCCTGATGAACGACACCGTGGACGCGGAACATCCGGAACTCAGGAAATGGCTGGCCAACCTGCTGGACAGCTCCCGCTCCCAGAGCCGCCTGTGCGATTTCTGGATGAACGCCCAGCAGCTTGAACGCGTGAACTCCCTCCAGCCCCGTGAACTGCTGCTGACCAGCGTGGGGCATGACGAGGTGCATGAGACGGTGGCTTCCGTTCTGTGGCCCATCCTCACCAGCACCCCCGTGTACCTCATTGGAGACACGGACCACAGCATGCCGGAAGGCATCAAGCAGGTGGCGGGCTCCGACTTCCTGCGCCGCAGGCTGTACGGCCTGGTGCCGGAGACGCGGACGCCGTTTTATGATTTCAGCGGCTCCGGGGACCTGGTGCTTCCCAACATCGGGTGGCGCCCCTGCTTCGCCACGGACCGCGGCATCATCCTGGCCATGTCCATGAAGAGAAGCGTCTTCAAGCTGGATGACGGCACCGTGCAGCTCGGCATGAGGGCCAGAACCAGAGGACGCCTGCTGCCCGGCTTCTACCTGAAGCCCCCCCTGTCCAACGTCATCGCCGGGGCAACGCTCCCCACCCCTTATTCCCTGCCGCCCAACCTGTATCTGGATGAATCCGGATTCCTGGCGGAACTCCAATCCTCCAACCATGAGCAATAGCACCTCTCCCTCCCGCCTCCCCATCCCGCAGTATGTAATGACGCTGGCGCATGCGGCCGCGCTGCGCTCGGAAGACCCGTACCGCAAGGTGGGGGCCGCCGCCCTGGACGCGGACAACCGCGTGATCGGCACCGCCTACAACGGCCTGTATCCCGGATTCAAGGCGCAGGACACCTTCTGGGCCAGCCGGGATGAACGCCAGAAGTACATGCTGCACGCGGAGATCAACCTGTGCAGCCTGTTCCGGAGGGGGGAAGCCAGGGTGGTGGCATGCACCACGATGCCCTGCACCTCATGCATGCAGGCCCTGTGCGCCCACGGCGTGAAAACCATCTATTACTGTGAGCCGTATGAAAAATCAGAGGCTCCCGCCATTGCCAGCCTTTACGGCGTGGAACTGATCCAGGTCACGGATTACCCGCTCAGCCGGCACTTCCCCCTTGTTCTGGACTGTTGAGCCTCCGGGAGGCTAATCCCGGTGCACGCGGCAGGTCCATCCGGCCATGGGGCGGGGAACGCCGTCAATGGAGAAGTCCAGATCGGGCCCGGTTTCCGTGATGGTTCCTGAAACAACCACGCCCGCCTCCCTTCCGGAATCGTCAAAGGAAATATTCACATCCCTCATGGAGCACGCGGCGACGCTGTTTGAAGCCGGGGAAATATTCAGAACGCCGGAATTGGCGCCTTCATTGAACCGGTACGTGTAAACTCCATCATACACGGTTCTCGTCTCCATCCTGATGACGTCCGCATCCTGCGCGCCGAACTGGAGCCTGTACAGCATGGTTCCGCCCTCAAACAGGCTCACCTGCTGCCCGCTCAGGGAAACATTCCCGTCATCTCCGGATTTTCCCGAACCTCCCCCGCATCCGGACAAGAGCCCAACCATCGGCACAGGAAGCAAAAACAGGACAGAAAAAAACTTCTTCATGCCCGGGAAAATGCACAACAGAAAAATACAAGTCAAGTTTACTCAACTATTATCTCATTTTTCCAACATTTTTTCATCTTATAAAAAAACCGCCTGTTTTCACAGGCGGTTTCAAGAAAACACGGATGGCCGTCAACCAACCCAGTTCCAGGTGATGGGGATTTCAATGTCGGGATGCAGGCTGTGCTTCACGGGGCAGCTCAGCGCGGCCTGCTCCAGCATCTTCCTGTCCGGATGATCCGCAGGAAGGGGCACGGTGATCACTACTTCCAGCTTTCCGATGCGGCGGGGTTCCGCGTTCATGTGCTTGCCCACTTCCACTGTCATGCCTTCCAGCTTAAGGCCCTTGCGTGCGGCCACGATGCCCATGATCGTGCTCATGCAGCCTGCCAGGGCCGCGCCCACAAGGTCCGTGGGGGAGAAGGATTCCCCCTTGCCATTGTTATCCACGGGGGCATCCGTGGAGAACGTGGCCCCGGAAGGTTCGTGAACCATGGAGCAGCGGAGGCCGCCCTCGTACGTCGTTTTAGTTTTTACCATGACCGTATTTTATACAAGCCGCCGCACCATGCAACACACAAACATTGAATCCCCCCCTTGTTTATGGTTCTCTGCTTGTCATGAGAACCTTTTTGAAAGCCGCGGCCGTTTCCCTGGGTATTTTTGCCGGGGTTTGCAGTACGGGAGCGGCACAGGACTTCGGGGCCATGGGCTTTGGCGGCGCGGGAGATTCCGGGTCCCCCCAGGCTTCCGGAACTTCCAAGGCTACCGTCACGTCCTATGGTGAAGCTCCCTTCGTCATCGTGGCGGAACTGGCGCTGCCGGACCACTGGCACGTTTATTACAGGAATCCGGGAACCGTAGGCCTTCCCATGGAAGCGGCGCTTAAACCTGTGCCCGGTTTCCGGGTGGAGGGCCCCTTCTGGCAAGTCCCGGAACTGGGAAAAGGGATCGTGGATTTTTACGGTTACAGCGGAACGGCAAAAATGGCCTTCCGCGTGACTCCGGAGAAGGACGCCCCTGCGGAGGCCACCTTCACCACCACCATGACGTGGCAAATGTGCGCGGAACAGTGCGCCTCTCCGGAAACGAAAGACTTCAGCGTTACGCTGAAACGCGGAGACGGCCAGGCTGCTCCCGATGCGGACGGGCTGACGGGCGGCCTCGTGGGGCTTTCCACTCCCGCCTGGGCGGAAGGGCTGAAAGCCCGCATTTCCCAGGAAGGGAAGACCGTCACCCTGCACCTCAGGACAAACGGACAGCCGCTCCCGGAAGATTCCGTCTACTTTTTCTGCAACGAAGGGGAAATCAACCCCACCACGCCCCAGACCTTCAAGAAGCTGGACGACTCCAATTACGAGCTGTCCATGCAGTACAATGATACCACGGATGGCTTGTACCCCAACAACCTGCCGGACGCAGGCAAGGGAAAGCCGCTGGCCGTCCTCTCCGGCATCCTGCGCGCCGGAAAGGAAGGCGTCAATATCACGGCGGACACCCGCCCCTTTTCCGAGGGGGCACAGGCGGCAATGACAGGAATGGAAACGCCCGCCGCATCTTCCGGCCCCGTTCCCGCGCCGCCGCTGATGGGGCTGGGGGAAATCATGTTTTTCATGTTTATCGGCGGCATTATCCTGAACGTGATGCCGTGCGTCTTCCCGGTGATAGGCCTCAAGATCATGAGCTTCGTCCAGCTGGGCGGGGGCGAACGGAGGAAAGTGCTGGCCCACTCCCTGACCTTCGTGCTGGGCATCCTGATCTCCTTCTGGGTCATCACGGCCATCCTGATTGCCCTGAAAGCGAACATGTTTGACTGGAGCGCGCCCGCGGGACCCGGCATTTTCAGCAGTGACTTCTGGCTGGGCCACGGCGCGGAAGGCGTGGTGAACTGGGCCTTCTGGTTTGAAAACCCCTGGGTGAACTTCTGCCTGCTGGGCCTGATGCTCGCCATGGGGCTGAGCATGTTCGGCGTCTTTGAAATAGGCGTGAAGGCCACCACCATGGGCAACGACCTCCAGCACCAGAAGGGCTATGCCGGCTCCTTCTGGTCCGGCGCCCTGGCTACGGTCATTTCCACCCCGTGCAGCGCTCCGTTCCTGGGGCAGGCCATCGGCGCGGCCATGCTCCAGCCGCCGCTGGGCATCGTGCTCTGCCTGACCATGATGGGCCTGGGGATGTCCCTGCCCTACATCATTCTGGGCGCCTTCCCCGTCCTGACCAAATACCTGCCCAAACCGGGAGCGTGGATGGAATCCTTCAAGCAGTCCATGTCCTTCCTGATGTTCGGCACCGCCGCCTATTTCCTGTGGATTTACATTGCGTTCTTTGACGCGGACAACCATCCGCAGGACATCCTGTTCCTGTTCTTCGGCCTGGTGCTGTTCTCCATGGCCTTCTGGGTGTACGGCAGATGGTGCCCCATGTACCGCAGCCGGAAATCCCGCATCACGGGGGGCGTCTTCTCCGTGATTTTCCTGCTGGCCGGCCTGTACTACATGCTTCCTCCGGAAGGAGCCGCCTGGTTCGGCCGCGGAGGGGAAGCCGGAGCGGCGGATTCCTCCGCAGCTACAGCTCCCGCCCATCAGGCGGAAGGGAGCGTGTGGACCCCGTGGAGCCCGGAAGCCATGCAGGCGGCCCTGGACGAAGGAAAGCCCGTTTATGTGGACTTCACGGCCCGGTGGTGCTCCACCTGCCAGGTGAACAAGGCGTCCTACACGGATGAAGTGCTGGCCGCCTTCAAGAAATACGGCATCGTCATGATGAAGGCGGACAAGACCCGCACGAACCCGGCCATTGACCAGGAGCTCAAAAACCTGGGCCGCACGGCGGTTCCCGTGAACGCCCTGTATCTGCCGGGCAAAAAGCCCATCGTCACCCGGGAGCTCCTGTCCCCGTCCTACCTGCTGGAATTCCTGGAAACGGAAATGAACCGCTGACCAACGCCTCCCTCCGCGGGCGGATGCCGGCCACGGAAAGGTTCAGTCTTTACGGTCCAGAAGAGGCAGCAGGGCTTCCGCCCAGACCTGGTAGCCTTTAGGCGTCAGATGGACCTTGTCCTGGAACATTCCTTCCCGGAACGTCCCGTCCGCATTCAGCAGGCGGCCATTGATGGAAAGAACGGTAGTCCGGGGCAGATTCAGACGGCGCAGGCGTTCATTGATTTCCTCCTGCCGCTTGCGCAGAGGGGCTGAAGGGTCGGGGCCGTAAGGCGTCACCTCCATCAGAACCAGACGGGTTTCCGGGAATTTCTTCAGCAGGCGCACGGCCACCTCCCGGATGCCCTTCACCGTTTCTTCCGCAGGCTGCTTTCCCTCCCACAGGCCGATGTTGTTCGTCCCGGCCAGCAGAACGCAGTAACGCGGCGGAGTCCTGACCGCCAGCCCCGTATCCTCCATGCGCCACAGCATGCTTTCCGTCCTGTCTCCGCTGACGCCGAAGTTGACAGCCTTCATCGGCAGGAACAGCTTCTTCCAATATTCCGCACCTTCCCGTTCCCAGCCCTGCGTGATGGAATCCCCCACGAACAGGACGCCGCATTCCTTCCCCAGCAACTGCTCCCGCACCACCTTGTAACGGGCCGGAACCCAGTGCTGCGTATTCATTTTGGGAACATCCGGGGGGTCCGGAACCACCTTTTCCGGGGCCTTCTCCGCAAAAACGGAAGAAAGGGTGAGGAAAACGAGAGCGGCAAGAAAAACGGGAGCTTTCATCTTCCCTGTAATACGCATGGGCGACGCACCAGCCTTTCCGGGAAAAATGGAAAATTATTTCCCCACCGCCTTGCCCAGCACTTCCAGAGGCTGGGCGGACAGCTTCAGTTCCCGCACCAGGAACTGGACGACCAGCAGGCTGCCCAGCGCATCATACAGCGCGTCATGCCACCGGCGGCCGGGAAGCAGCGCATCCACGGAGGAGGTGAGCCCCAGGGCATCACACAGGGTGGAGAGGGAGTAATCCGGCAGGCCCGGCGCGCACATCTTCCCCAGGGCCAGGGTATCCAGCCACGGACCGAAGCCGTGCCCCGGAAAACGCCGCAGGAATTTGCGCTCCGTGGCGGGATTATGGCCCACCACCACGGCGCCCCCCAGCCGGGAACGGATATCCGGCCAGAGGGACGGAAAGGACGGGGCATCCGCCAGCATCTCCGTGGTGATGCCGTGCACCTGGGAAGCGGACCACAGGACGGGCTTGTCCGTAGCAATGTAGGACGTCCACAGCTCCGGCTCCCCTTCCAGGGATGCGCATGCGGCAATGCCTATCTGCACGGGCTGGTCCGTCTCTCCGCGGGCCGCCCCGGCGGATTCAAAATCAATGGCGGCAAAGCGCAGGCCGCCGATCATGTCTGCGGTCAGCGGCATATCAGAACAACTCCAGCTGGGCGTATTCCCCTGTGGGCATGTCGTCATCCATGTCCGTATTCTTGGCCCTGGGTTCCGCCAGGCGCGCGCGCTCCTTCCTCCGGGGACGCGTGGAATTCATCTCCAGATGGGACAGGATGGTCTTGGCGCGGTCTACAATGACGGCCGGCATGCCCGCCAGGCGGGCCACCTGGATGCCGTAGGACTTGTCCGCTGCGCCCTCCACGATCTTGCGCAGGAACACGATCTCTTCCTTCCATTCCCGCACGGCCACGTTGTAATTCTGCACCCCGGCCCGGGAACGGGCCAGATCCGTCAGTTCATGGTAATGCGTGGCGAACAGGGTGCGGGACTTCAGCTCGTCATGCAGGTACTCCGCAACGGCCCACGCAATGGAAAGACCGTCAAAGGTGGCGGTTCCGCGCCCTATTTCATCCAGAATGATCAGGGAGCGTTCCGTGGCGTTATTCAGAATCAGGGAAGTTTCACTCATCTCCACCATGAAGGTGGACTGCCCGCGCGCCAGGTCGTCGCTGGCCCCCACGCGGCAGAAAATGCGGTCCACCAGGCCGATGTGGGCGGACTCCGCCGGAACATAGGCCCCGATCTGGGCCATTAGGGTAATCAGGGCCACCTGGCGGATATAGGTGCTCTTGCCCGCCATGTTGGGCCCGGTCAGCAGAATGAGGCGGCTTTCCTCCGGTTCCAGAAAGGCGTCATTGGGAACGAACGCGTCGCCGGAAATATTCTGTTCAATGACGGGATGCCGTCCGTTGACAATGCGCAGGGTCATGGATGCGTCCAGCACGGGGCGGCAGTATTGATACTGCTGGGCTCCCTCCGCCAGTCCCAGCAGCACGTCCAGGTCCGCCATGGCGTCCGCCGTAATCTGGATGCCGTCAATGTGGCGCCCCACTTCCTCCCTCAGCAGGAGAAACTGTTCATACTCCACCTGGCGGGAACGCTCGTCCGCCCCCAGGATGGTATTCTCCATCTGTTTGAGTTCCGGGGTGACGAAGCGCTCCGCGTTCACCAGCGTCTGCTTGCGCTGGTAATCCGGGGGCACCTTGTCGTAATGGCTCTTCGTCACCTCAATGTAGTAGCCGAAGACGTTGTTGAAGCGGATTTTCAGGGAATCAATGCCCGTGCGCTTGCGCTCCTTCTCCTGAAGCCGGGCCAGCCAGTCCTTCCCGTCGCGGGAGGCCAGGCGCAGTTCATCCAGCCCGGCGTGATACCCTTCCCGGATGATGCCGCCCTCCTTGATCGTGACGGGCGGTTCATCCACCAGGGCGCGCTGGAGCAGGTCCACCAGCTCATCAAAACAGCCCATGCGGGAACGGATGCTTTCCAGCATCACCCCGCCTCCGGGCAGGGATTCCAGATCGTCCCTGAGCGCGGGAATGCGGCCCAGGGAGGAGGCCAGCGCCTGGAGGTCCCGGGCGTTCCCCGCGCCCTGGGAAATGCGGCCCGTCAGCCGCTCCATGTCCCGGACGTTTTTCAGGCTGTCACGGAGCTTGCTCATCAGGTACGGCTCCTCCAATAAAACGGCGATCATCTCCTGCCGCGCCTGGAGCTTTTCCAGATCGCACAGGGGGTGGAGCAGCCAGTCCCGGAGCTTGCGCGCGCCCATCGGCGTGCTCGTCCTGTCCAGGGTTCCCAGCAGGGAAAGCTTCACGCCGCCGCGGGAATCCACCAGGTCCAGGTTCCTCTGGCTGGCCTGGTCAATCAGCACGGCGTTCTCCGTGGCGCGCACGGAAATGCGGCGCAAATGATCCGTGGGGCGCCGGAGCTGGTAGCCCAGATAATGAAGCACTGCGCCGGACGCGCCCAGGGCGGCGGTCATCTCCGCGCAGCCGAAGCCGTCCAGGGAATGAACCCGGAAATGGCCCAGCAGATTGGGAATGGCCGTGGAAGGAAGGAACGTGTACCCGTCGTAATAAAGCGTGGGATGGGCGCCGGGAAAACACTCCGTCTGCTCGTCGCTGACCAGGAGCTCGGAAGGATTAATGCGGGACAGTTCATCCAGAAGCAGGTCCATGTGCTCAAACTGGGCCACGGAGAATTCCCCCGTGGTGTGGTCCACGCACGCCAGGCCGAAGTGTTTTTTATCCTTGTACAGGGCCACGATGTAATTGTGGCGGGAGGAGTCCAGCAGGTTCATGTCCGCCAGGGTCCCGGCGGAAATCACGCGGGTGATCTCCCGCTCCACCAGTTTGCCCGGCTGAGGCAGGGTGGTCTGTTCCGCAATGGCTACGCGCTTGCCATCCTTCACCAGGCGCCCGATGTACCCTTCCGCGCTGTGATGGGGAACCCCGCACATCGGAATGCCGTGCCGCTTGGTCAGCGTCAGGCCCAGCAGGGAGGACGCATCCTTGGCGTCCTCAAAGAACATCTCATAAAAGTCCCCCATCCGGAAAAACAGCAGGACGTCTTCCGGCAAACCCTTCTTCATGCGAAGGTATTGCTCCATCATCGGCGTTGCGGTAGGTCCGGAATTACTCATAAATGACGGTGAAAGAGTAATCCGGTTCCGTCCCCAAGGCAAGATTGGAATCTTGTTAGAACCAATCCAGGAGCGGCCGGAAAACAAAAAAGCCGCGCCGCTGGCAGGCAGCGGCGCGGCGGGAAAAACCGGATCACAATGGATTAATATTCCACCACGGGGGCATCCTTCCACAGGGTGTCCATTCCATAGAACTCACGCGTCTCCTGCCCCATGATGTGGACCATCACGTCAATGTAGTCCACCACGGACCACAGCGCCACGGGCGTGTCTTCCACATAGGTGGGAAGGACTCCCGTTTTTTCCTGAACGGCTTCCTCCACGCCCCGGATGACGGCGCGCAGGTGGGGGACGGACAGGCCCGTGCACACCACCATGAAATCCGTCAGGGAAGACATGCCGCGCAGGTCGTACACCTTCACATGTTCAGCCTTGGCTTCATCCGCGGCGCGGGCGCACATCCTGGCCAGTTCCATCGCATCGTTGGCTACCATATTGATTTTTTCCATATTAACTTACTTCTTTTCTTCCCCGTCCTTGCCGTACTCCTCCACGGGATTGTAGGAAAAGGGGTCCTGTTCCCCCGGCTTGTTCTCCTTCTTCCCTTCCTCAGCGGTTTTCACGGGCTCCTTTCCGGAGTCTTCCTTCGGGCCGTCCTGCTCTTCCACATCGGAAGGCATGGGAGGGGGAACCACCTTGGCGGGGGGATTTTTCATTTCCCCGTACTCCAGAATGTCCATGACCTGGGAGCCTTCCAGCGTTTCAAACTCCATCAGGGCTTCCGTCAGAATATCCAGCTTGTCCCGGTTTTCCGTCAGGATGGTCATGGCGCGTTCATAGGCGCTGTCCACCAGGAAGCGGACTTCCGAGTCAATCAGCTCCGCCGTGGATTCCGAATAGTTGCGGGAACGCGTGCCCAGGTCGCGGGCGATGTAAACTTCTCCCTGGTGCTCGCCGTATTCGATCAGGCCCAGTTTTTCACTCATGCCGAATTCGCACACCATGCGGCGCGCCAGGCTGGTGGCGCTCTTGATGTCTCCCGTAGCGCCGCTGGTCACGTCCCCGAACACAATCTGTTCAGCGCAGCGCCCGCCCATCGCCACGACAAGCTGGTCAAGCATCTCCGACCGGAGCTGGTGCATCTTGTCATCCGCCGGCAGCCACATGGTCATGCCCAGGGCGCCCCCGCGGGGAACGATGGTCACCCGGTGCAGGGGTTCGCTGTGCGGAGTTTTCAGCAGGCAGATGGCATGGCCCGCCTCATGCACGGCAGTGATGCGGCGCCCGCGTTCGTTAATGGCCAGGCTGCGGCGTTCACGGCCCCAGTTAACCTTGTCGCGTGCTTCCTCCAGTTCAGCTTCCGTGATTTCCTTCAATCCCTTGCGGGCGGCCAGCAGGGCGGCCTCATTGATCAGGTTGGCCAGCTGGGCGCCGGAGAAGCCGGACGTGCCGCGGGCAATCCTCTCAAAACTGACTCCCGGAGCCATTTTCACCTTCTTGGCGTGCACTTGCAGGATTTGTTCACGCCCCCGGACGTCCGGGAGGTTCACCACCACCTGCCGGTCAAAGCGGCCCGGACGCAGCAGGGCCGGGTCCAGGATGTCCGCGCGGTTGGTAGCCGCAATCACGATCACGTTGGCATTGTTTTCAAAACCGTCCATCTCCACCAGCAGGGCGTTCAGCGTCTGCTCCCGTTCATCATTGCCGCCGCCCATGCCATAGCCGCGCTGGCGGCCCACGGCGTCAATTTCATCAATGAAAATCAGGCTTGGGGCTGTTCTCTTGGCCTGTTCAAACATATCGCGCACGCGGCTGGCGCCCACGCCCACGAACATTTCCACAAAGTCGGAACCGCTGATGGAGTAAAAGGAGGCGTTGGATTCCCCGGCAATGGCGCGGGCCAGCAGGGTCTTGCCCGTACCGGGAGAACCCACCATCAGCACGCCGCGGGGAATGGTGGCGCCCAGTTCACGGAATTTTTCCGGATTGCGCAGGAATTCCACCAGTTCCCATACTTCCTCCTTGGCCTCGCTGACGCCGGCCACGTCCTTGAACGTCACCTTGTTCTTGTCCGGCGCAATGAGGCGCGCACGGCTCTTGCCGAAGCTCATGGCCCCCCTGGCTCCGCCGCTCTGCGCACGGAACATGAAGAAGAGAATCACCAGAATCAGCACGATGGGCAGCAGGTTCAGCAGAATGCCGCCCCAGGAGCCGGATTCACGCTTGAACTTGGTATCCGGCCCCAGCAGCTGCTTGACGCGCTCTCCCTGGAATTCCAGGGTAAAGGGGACTTCCACACGCTCAAAGCGCTGCTTGTCCACGGAGGCGTCCCCCGTGGCCGCAGGCCACACGCGGGTGACAATCTGGCCAACCAGCACATTCTGGTTGCCATCTTCCGCCAGGACAAGGCCGTCAGTACCGCCCGCAATGCGTCCTTCCATGGCCAGACGGTTGAATTCCGGCACGGAAAGCTTCTGGGCTCCTTCAGGAATGATGGAGACATTTTTCCCTTCCACGGTCCGGTCCAGGCTTTCCGCCACCCTGTAGCCGGAAAGTTCATTCAGCAGGGGCTTGTCACGGTCCGGCAGGGACATGGAATAGGACAGCACGAAGGGTTTCATTTCCACCTTCGGCTGGATGTCCTTCTTGTAAACCAGCGCGTGGATCACGCCTTCAGAACCGTTTTCATTCAGGACCACCTCCACGGGGGCCTTCGGATCGTTCAGGACCACGCGGCCCGCCTTGTACTGGGCTTCAAAGGATTCCAGGCTTTCCTTGCGGGGCCCCAGTCCAAAGGATTCAGGGGTGAAAAAACCAAACGCAAGGACGCCTACAATGAGCAGAACCATGACCCACACGCCCCAGTTGGGGGATTCGGGCTTCCCGGAGCCGGGAAATTTAGGGGGGCGGGGTGGAATGGGAGGCTTTCTGTCAGACATAATGTGGTTAGCACACAGAAGTTAATGAATCGGGCGGCATGATACGCCAGTACTTGTAAAATAAAACTTTTTTCCGAGACATGCCATCTTGCCGGCGCAGGAAGGCGCCAGACGCTTCCGGGCGCAGAAGGGCCTTCCGGCAATGAGGCAATAGACAGCGCGGGAGTCAGTCCCGTTTCCTTTTTCTGCGTCGTCCCTCGTGATTGGCGGTTTCCCCGTTCATGCGCTGCTGGAGGCGCAGTTTCCACTGGGGCACCTTCCCCTCCGCCTTGGCCGCGTGAAAGCCCTTCCCCTCCCGGCCTTTTTCCCTCCACGCGTGTTCTTCCTGGGCTTCCAGCCTTTCCCGGCGCCGCTGTTCCTGAATCTCCGCCAATTTCCTGGCCCGGCGGATTTCCACCCGCTTGCTTACCTCCCCATGGGCTGACGTCACGCGCCAGGGGCCGATGCGGTGTGGATACGTGATGGGCGCGCAGATCAGTTCCGCATCCAGAAAACGCATGGAGGCCACCAGCAGGTTCTTGACGTTCGCCAGCAGGCCGCCGTCCGTCCAGACGCCGCCCATGCCCATTTCCAGGAGAAAAGCCAGGTGAAGCGTTTCCGCCTCCGAGGCCAGGATGGAAAAATCCCTCAGGGAGACGCCCTCCGCCGGCTCTTCATCCGGAGCGGCTACGGAAGCGGCCCGGAGCAGGAACAGCGTATCCCTGACCTTGCGGCTCAGGGCGCAGACCAGTTCCCCCACCTTGGGCCGGGCGTCAAAGCGGTAATCCTTCACCTCCACCAGCCACAGGTCCCGGCGCCCCGGATGGTACAGCAGGAAGTCCATCTCCTTGCACCCCCCGCAGAAATTCTGCGCCTGCCGGGAATAATAGTCCGAGCACTCAATGCGGCACACGACGTAGCCTTCATCGATCCAGAAACGGTGGACTCCCTCCACGTAATGAGCTTCTGACGGCTTATGACTCATAGCTCAGCTTCAAGTACCTGTCCGCCTGCTCGATTTCCGCTTCAAGAGACTCGATAGGCCCCACATCCTCCAGGGATTCCCCCCAGGACACCCTTACCCCGGAGCGGTCACCCCGCGGAACGCTCATCCCGAAAAACTTCCTCTGCACCATCGCGTTGCGCGGCTCGGACAACTGGATCATCAGCTCCCGCAGCAGGAACAGGCTGTGGGAGGACAGGATTACCTGCACCCCCGTTTTGGCAAGCCCTGTCAGGGTTTTCACCAGCACGGGCAGATGGGAGGCGTTCAGGTTCATTTCCGGCTCATCCCAGAACAGGACGGAGCCTCTCTTCACGGACCCGTTACGGATCAGGTAGCTCAGCGTGCCCAGCCTTTTGAAGCCTTCCGCCACCAGGCTCATCTCAATAGGCTCCTGGCCGGGGCGCTGAAGGAAAAACCGCCCGTCACGCTTCACCACCTGCCCGCCGATGATCTTTTCCAGCCTGGCGACCACGCGCCCGGCGTCCGTGCTGATGGGCTGCGCCGCCGCATCCGCATCCAGGTAGCGGCAGAGGTCCCAGCTTCCGCCGTCCAGGAACTCGGGAAACCTGCTTCCCACCTGCACGAAGCTGGGATAAATGGTCAGCACCTCCCGCGCCGCCAGGAACACCACCGGCACGTTCAGGAAGCGCAGGGGCATCTCCTGAATGGTCAGCCCCTCCTCCTCATGCCCGGCCTTGAAATCAAACACCAGGTTCCCCATGCCCTCCGGCACGCCTTCCCCTTCCATGGAGGCCTCCACATGGGCGTGGGCGTTGCCGCGGTTCCGGGCGGTCAGCCCGGCCAGGCCGCGGGACGCAAACACCCGCATCAGGTCCTTCCGGAGCCTCTGCTCCTCCGCCCACTTCTCCGGCAGGGACTTCCTGCCCCCGTCCGCGCTCCATTTGGCCACGGTATAGCACAGCTTCAGCAGATGGCTCTTGCCGGAATCATTGCCGCCCACCACCACATTGATTCCCGGGACAAACTCAAAATGTTCGCTCCCGGGAAACACCGTCACGCCGCTCACCAGTAGGTCATGTATCATACCGTTCCCAATGTAGCACAGAAGCGCATGCCGTAAATTACAAATGCCGCCAGTTTCCGTCACAAAAAAAAACGCCGCCCGCCATGCGCTTCTCCCGGAAGACGCGGCAAAAAAGCATTCGCCTCCCATTCCCTGCATTTCCCCGTTCAGACCCGGACACGGCACACTTTAAGCTTCCCATTGACGGGCGCCTTATTAAAGTAGTCCGCATGAGCGCATCATGGACCACCGCCAGGGAATATACGGACATCAAGTATGAGACAACGGACGACGGCAGCATCGCGAAAATCACGATCAACCGCCCCCATGTCCGCAACGCTTTCCGCCCCCAGACCGTGCATGAAATGCTCAATGCCCTCAACGCCGCGCATGAAGACCCCAAGGTGGGCGTGGTCATCCTGACCGGGGAAGGCCCGGACGCCTTCTGTTCCGGGGGCGACCAGAAGGTGCGCGGAAACGCCGGCTACATCGGTGAAGACGGCGTACCCCGCCTGAACATCCTGGACGTGCAGCGCACCATCCGCACCATGCCCAAGCCCGTCGTCGCCATGGTGGCCGGCTACGCCATCGGCGGAGGCCATGTCCTCCACGTCGTCTGTGACCTCACCATCGCCGCGGACAACGCCAAATTCGGCCAGACCGGGCCTAAGGTGGGCTCCTTTGACGGAGGGCTCGGCTCCTCCTACCTGGCGCGCATCGTGGGGCAGAAAAAAGCGCGGGAAATCTGGTACCTGTGCCGCCAGTACGATGCGCAGCAGGCGCTGGACATGGGCCTGGTCAACACCGTGGTTCCGCTGGAAAAGCTGGAAGAGGAAACCCTCTCCTGGTGCCGCCAGATGCTCCAGCACAGCCCCTTGGCGCTCCGCTGCCTGAAGGCCTCCCTGAACGCGGACTGCGACGGGCAAATGGGCCTGCTGGACCTGGCCGGCAACGCCACCCTGCTCTATTACATGAGCGAGGAAGCCAAGGAAGGCAAAAACGCCTTCGTGGAAAAGCGCGCCCCGGATTTCTCCAAATTCCCCAGGCTCCCGTAACCCTCTCCGCACCATGCCCACCCCCTCCGACAACGAAGGCGCCCCCAGGAACGACTCCGCCAGCAGGGAACCCCTGCACGACCTGCCGGACCATGAGAACATCGTGGAACATTTCTACGATCCGGAGGAACAGGCCAGGGAAGAAAAACCCGTCCGTGAAAAAACGCCCTTCTCCCTGATCGGCAATCTTATCTTCCTGTTCACCATAGCCATTCTGGCGGCTATTTCCTGGCTGGTTTACTCCTCCTGGCGCCCGCAGAATACGGCGGAACTCCCCGGCTTCCGCCAGAAGGAGAATGCCCCGGACATTCCCAAAATCCTGAAACAGGCCATCAGCCGGGACGCCTCCGTTTCCTTCTCGGAAGAGGACATCAACCGCTACCTCGCCTCCTCCGTCCACCCCCAGCAGCACGGGGCCCTGGCCATCTTCGCCACCAATCCCGCCGTAGGCATCCGGCTTCACGGCGGCAAGGAGCAGCCGGACGGCACGATTGGGGAAGGCTGCATGGAAATCATCATAGAACGCTACACGGGCATCGACTCCCGCCAGACGATTTCCCTGTTCCTGACGCCCTTCCAGTCCATGGACCCGCACAACTACATGGCGGTGCAGACGCGCTTTGAATTCTACAATGACGAAACCCTGCCGGGCGGCATCCACGTGGGAGGAACCATCGGCAGGCTTTCCGTTCCCCAAGGATACATGATCTTTCTCCTTCCCGCGTTTGAAAACCTGCTCCAGGCCTACCTGCCGCTCATCCACATGATTGAGGAAAGCGGCATGGGCATCCACATCAGCGAAGGAAGGCTGGACCTGACGCCCCCGCAAAAGCGCACGCTGTGAATGCGGAGGCATGCATCAAGTTCAAAGATAATATTAAGCCGTTATTCCACCCCGAACCATTTACCAGGTGAAAAAGACGCCACAATGCCATATCGTCGCAGGTCCGAATGGGGCAGGAAAAACTACATTTGCCCTGGATTACCTGATGCATGAAACAAATTGCCGGGCATTTATCAACGCGGACATGATCGCCCAGGGCCTTTCGCCTCTTGCTCCGCAATCGGTCCAGGTTAAGGCAGGGAAATTGTTTTTGGAAGAATTGAAAAGGCATCTGAAACAAAAAGAGAGCTTCTGTTTTGAAACTACTCTTTCCGGCTCTTCCTATCTGCAAAAAATCAACCAGTGGAGAAAAGACGGCTGGCATGTGATTCTTCATTATCTCTGGATACCGGATGCACAATTTTCCGCTTTACGCGTGCAGGAACGTGTAGCTCAGGGAGGGCATGACATTCCTCATAAGGCCATTTTAAGACGCTATGATAAAAGCCTGCGCAATTTATTCAATTATCTCCCCATATGCAATGAAGTAATGTGCTACGATAATTCAGACGTAAATCATCCCCTCATTTTCACCATGGCAAGAGGAAAGATTGAAGTCATCAACGCACCCCTGTATAAAAGCATTCAACAGAAAACCTGTCCATGAACCATCATCCACATCTGTCCGAAACGGCAAAACGAGGGTTGCGGGCTCTTCACAGGGCGGTAAAAAAAGAGATGGAGAAAAAAAGCAGGTTGGGACAATACGTCATTGTCTTTCGCAACGGAAAAACGGTGCGGATGCTCGCATCAGAAGCCTTGCAAGCTTCCACTCCTGCTCAAAACCCGGGAGAAACTGCCCCCCCTGATAGCGCCTGCCACCGGTAACCTAATACTCTGAAGGCGTCCGGTCTTTCAAATCTCAGTCTTGCGCCTCAAGTACTTTCCTCCTTCAGGGGTATATTACAGAAAAGACTATTTCTCCATATCCCTGACCATCAGGGTCATGTATTCTTCCGGCCAAGAATGGATAATCTGCCCGGCGTCATTGAAGACGGCCACCAGGCGGATGGAGTCCCGCCCATCTGAAAGCACCATTACGGTTTCATCCTTTTCAAAATCATACCGCGGCTTGCCCAGCTTGAAAGCGGCATTCCTGCGGTCCGTCTTCAACCAGGCGCGCGCCTGCTCCATCGTCAGTCCCCGCAGGGCGCGGTCATCCCTGAACACGCGCCTTGCCGCATTCATGGCCGCGGGGCTGGAGACCACCATGCTATTCCGGAACGGACGCGTTTCCCACATGCGGTCAATGTCCCGTTCCAGCGCGCCGCCCATCCCCCCGGAAAGGAAGAATACGGCCACAGGCCAAACCAGCAGGACAACCACTACCCACGCCGTCAGCCGCCTGCGGCTTTTGGAAAGCGCCGCGATGCCCTGGGCTATTTTCCCCCATTTCTCCACAAGTTCCTCATCCGCATGCCCGAACAGAAAGTTCACCTGCCTGTGTTCAATGCCGTTCCGGAGTTCCGCCACCGTCTTTCCCTTTTCCGGGGCCAGATCCTCCAGCGTAGGGCCTCCCTTGACAAAATGGCGCACGATTTTAGGCCACAGCACGGGAACCACGGCAAAACGGACCGTGAGCAGAACCAGGCTGCCCACCAGGCAGCCGCTGATCAGCAGGACGTCAAACGGACGGCTGAAGAAATAGTCCGGATTCCACATCCAGATGAAAGGCGCGGCCAGGTAAATCCCCAGCGCAAACAGGCACCACGACCAGACAACGGCGGAAAAACGGCTGACCGCCACGGCCACCCCCAGCAGGAACAACAGGGAGCCCAGGACGATTCCCCACGGGAACGTCCCGTAAATGGCGGCCAGAAAAGCCAGAATCATCAACGCCATGCCCACGGGCTGCCGAACTTTTTGCATATCCGGACCGTAACACAAGCCTTTGAAGGCATCAAGAAAGGAAGCCCCCGCAGTCACACAGGACCGCGCCGCCGCACCGCCTTTCCCCTTATTTCAGCCAGCCGTACTCCATGATGAGCGCCGCTTCCACCTCCGCATTCTTGGCGGCTTCCGCATCCAAATTCTCATGCATGGTTTTAATATCCTTCCTCTGCGCCAGATATTCCTTGCCTGATAGGGCCATCCTGGACTTCTTAAATTCAATTTCCTTCAAAATGACTTTCTTCCAGATTTCAAACCTTTTCCTGCTCTCCATCAGCGCGGCCACTTTGATGCGTCTCTGTTGCAAATCCATCACAACCTTTTTCTGCATCAGATCATGATTTTCCTTAGCCGTCTTGTATTGGAACCAGGAAGTCAACCGAGTGTCCAATTCTTCACGCAGGCTCATATTCACCTGCATGTCTCCGGCTCCTGCAAAGAACCCCTGATAAGTACCACCCGTACTGGAAAACAGGGTAGGGCTGTAAAAATTAATATCTACGGACGGGAAAAACTTCATCTTGGCATTTAGAACCTGCAGTCTGGAAGCTTCCAATTCCATGGCCACCATGGTCACTACCAGCAAATCCAAATGCCGGGAAGCGGTCCTGTATTTCACCCAGTCCACCCTGGGCATCGTTTCAGGCCTGACAAGCCACTGAGCATCCATATTCCCCATAAGGACAGCAAACCCCTGAGAAATTTCACTCACCCTTTTCTCCCAATCATCCTGGATCAATTTTTTCTGAACGCCATCATCGTTATAAGGCACGGCATCCAGCCGATTCTTGTAGCTGGTGTATGCATTTTGATAGGAAAGCACCTGCCTATACAACCTAGACACAAGTTCCCTTTTTTTCATCTCCAAGGTTTTCCGGGCTGTATAGACGGCAGATTTAGCTGAGTAATAATCAAAAGGTATCTGCGTCAGGGACGGCATATTAAACAGAATATTGGTATTATACTCTACATCCTGTGCTGTTACTCGGGTCAGTTCATTCAACTCTTTTGTCAGCATCCAATCCAGATTCACACCTGGAATGACTTGGGTATATACGCTGATTACAGAACGTTCCGTTGCCCGAAGAGCCTGTTCCGAGCGCTTCAAATCCAAATTTCCCTCCATCATAGCAGCCATCGCCGTATCCCAGGATATTTCCTTTCGGGGCAACTCCTCCCAATCGGGAATGGCAGCCATTTTATCCATCAGCTCCACAGTTTTTCTTTCCATGTGCTTATCCACGGAACAGGAAGTACACGCAACGGAGCAAATACAGAAACCCAACAGAGTCTTCCACCAAGCCACCCTGAATGGACTCCAGAAAAAGCTGCAAACCGAGGAGAAAAGGAGCATACTGGTGCCCGTTTCATAACTTCTGCTTCTGAAAAGTCAAGTACCAACACAGCAGAACCGATAAAAGGAGTATAGGAGGAAGATCATCAATACCCGCTCAAATCCCTCTTCCATTCGTTTGTGAAATGCGTTCCATTTTCCAAATTTCCTTCCTTGACAGATCATATGAAATACTACAATCTCCTTCAATAAACATTATCTATAGTTATTTGTTATGTTCCCTCTTTCCCAGAATATCTCCCTGGCCTGCTGTTCCCTCGGACTTCTCTTTTTGACGCAATGCGGCGGAAGCAGTAGTAGCGGCGGTAATGCCCCCGATACTCTCAACGGCACCGTATTATCCATCAGACTGGGAATAACGGCATCAGATTTTCCTAATATTTTTGAATTGATCACCGCTACTAACGGACAGTCCAGCCTCCAGACCAGGGGACAGAATATTGAAGAATGGAATGGCTCCCCAACCGTGATTTATCACAAGACAGGCGATAATGCAGCTACTCTGAACCTGCGTTGGATTGCGGGGAAAAACAATACTATAGCATATTCCATGGACCTCCCTGCTCTGGAATTTGACCAATCCACCCATGCAGCCGCAGGCGGCGAAGGCGGAACGCTTTCACGCCAGCCGGCAGGAGAAGAAATGCAAACTCTCAATGGTGTCAGTGCAGACGTCACCATTACTTACAGCAACTAATCGTCCCTTCCTGTCTTACTCATATAATTTCAATATCCTCCATCTATATGAATACTCGTTTTTGCATCATGGCATCTCTGCTCCTTCCCTCCTTTTTGTGCACATCCGTGCTCACAAGTTGCGGAGGCTCCAGTAAAACGGAAGAAATCTATATTCCTATCGGAACAGCTCGCAATGTAGAAATCTCCTTGGAAAACAACCAGGTATATACAGTTGCCTTTGATGTTGTTTCCACACACAACGCTAACATCTATTCCGGAGAAAGTGCGGACCCCAGTGTCGCGTCCATCCATGTTAGAGGTTATGTTCCCGCTGATGACACCGCCGCTGAAATAGCTTTGTACTGGTACACCAACAGAGCCGGTGAAGAGGCCTTCCCCTGCTACTTGATTATGACCGACGTTAAAAATGTAACCAAAGGTACAGGAACCGCTACATGCGCTCTGTCTGATCCCTATTTTGCCAATCCTGCCGTTACCGATCGGCCCGGTACCCTGACGAAATTCAATAAATAATACGAGATATTTACTATCTTACTATCTGATTTTAAAGGCCTGCAGACTTCCTCTGCAGGCCTTTTTATATCAAAACAGCATCTCCGAACGAAGAAAGAACAGTTATTCAGTCCAAGCACGGACGTGTACTCCGCTTATTTCAAGACTTTCCCAATAGGACGATAGGCAGAGAAGGCAACTGGTACGGAAGAAAGCAACACACAAATCAAAAGAGAAATGCCTAAAAGCCATAGATCCTGCCATATGTCTGCATACGTTAAAACAGCATCTCCCAGCTTGAAAAATTCTCCCAGGACAATCTTTTGAGTCTTCATGAAAGCCCATACAGCTCCAGCATAAGAAATTCCTATCAAGAAAATATTTTCAACAATAAATGTCAACACCAGCAAAGCCGGGCGCACCCCAAAACTTTTCATTAGTGTATAAACATACTCGTTCTGGCGAAATTCCATAGAAGCCAGGGCAATTAGAAGAATCCCCACAATAACAGCAATACCAACGGAAAAACCGGTCCGGCATTCCATCTGGTTGCTCATCAGCACTTCCAATCTTTTCAACATGCCTACATGAGTCTGAACCATCGTCATGCTTCCGTCATAGCGCACCATATTATTCAGCGTTTCCTCAATATTCTGGATATTATCCGCGGTCATCTCATGAACCCTGATCACATAACGGTCGTTGCTTACAGGGGCAACCTGTCCGGTATTAAAAGCTCCCTCCGGAGCCAGCACAACTCCGGAAGGATATAATTTTCCTAAAAGGTGATTCTCCGGCAACGGAGATGCATTCAATGAAAAGTCGAAATCCCCGATGACAACTTTGCACGGTCCAGGATGCAGGGAACTCCTGCCCGGGTGAAACAAAAGGACGACAGGCACTTCCTCCAGCCCCAGATCAGCAAGATAAAAGCAGGACTCCATGTTGTATTCCAGAATAGGGAAAACCGCTTTTCCCACACGGGCGAATCCCGCGGGAGCGTCTTTTAACGCCAGAACGTCGCAGCCATACAAGGAAGGCAACTCATGTTGAAGCAGATTCCTTTTGGAAGGTTCACCGTCGCGCACGGTATCAAGGACTACAATCAAATCAGCACCGTTTCTTTTGATCTCATCATGCAGCATCTTTGCAGAAAGAACGTAATTCGCAAGAAATGAAAGAGCGCACAGCGAGAGGAAAAACGCTACCAATACCCGGGAAAGCGGGCTGGCGGGCCTTTCCCTCCACCGGTGCAGAGTATCCTTAAAGAGATACAGACTGATTAAAATCAATGATTTCATGAGTCAGGTCGAAGAGCCGGGAATCATGCGTACTTAAAATGCATATCTTATCGGACGGATATTCCCTGATCAATTTCTTGATGATCTCCGTATTGCTGTCATCCAGCCCGGAAGTAGGTTCGTCCAACAGCAGAATATCTGAATCCTTCATCAGCGTACGGGCCAGAGCCGCACGCTGGGCTTGTCCGCCGGACAGGCTACCTGCCTTCTTGTGACGCAGGGATTCCAACCCCAAACGCTCCACGAGGTCGTCCACTCTTTGTGTCCACTGTTTTTTAGGCAACATGGCCATCTCCGCACATAATTGAAGATTCCTCTCCACCGTAGCTAGAGGCAGCAGATTGATTCCCTGAAACATATAACTCACCTCCTTCCGGCGATAAAGAGCATCAGTCAGAAATCGCCTGCCGGGAGCAAGCACCTTTCCGCGCTGGGGTTTCAGATAACCGGCCAAAAGTTTCAGCAGCGTGGTTTTTCCGCATCCGGAATACCCTTTTAAAATAGTGATTCCAGATGAAAAAAGCCTACTGTAGTTTTCAAAAATCCATTGCTTTCCCGAATAGCTGAAATAAACGGATTCACATGCCAATTTCATTTTTTCCGTACAATCAATTCCGTTTCTCCATTTACGATCAGCTCCATATCCGGATGCGTTTTTTCAAGCAGTTCCTGCCAGGAGGAACATTTCCTTCCTTCCGGACTGGAAGCCAGCAAAATCTTATTGAGACGAACCACCTCTCCAGAAGGAGAATAATAAAGCCTGGCCGTACAATTAGAACCCAGCATGGCGTGAGCCCGGTCATAGTCCTTTGGAGACAGGCGGAAAAAATAAGCCAGTAAATCTCCTCCGCTGGAAGTGTTTTTCTCTACACGCTTGAAAGCAAAATTCCCCCGCAGCATGGAACCGTCACTCATGGGGACAGCCAAATATAATGATTCTGGCGGCAGTCTGGTCAAATCAGGATCCGCTATGGAAATAGTAATATAATAGGCGGAATCATCACAAACAGTTGCAATGGCCGCCGCCGCATCCAGATATAAGGATACACTGTTGTCTCGTGGGAAGGAAAACTGGTACTGCAACTTGCCGTCAAAAGGCATTTTAAGGATGTATTTTTCCTCTTTCTTGCTGAAGTCCAATCTGGCCTTGTCCCCAACCATGGCTAATTCCTTTTTGGTCAGTTCAATCTTGTCCCTCAAGGATTTTTCCGCTCGTTGTCCGCCTTCCGGCTGTTTGCTGGCATACTGTCTTTCCTCTCTCGACAAGGAAGAATAAAATTTCATTTCTTCCAATTGTTTTTCTAATTCGGACAGTTCCTCCTCCTTGGCGATACGGTCTTTTAAAATCTTGACCTCCAGTTCCCTCCGCTCCATCTCGATTTCATCCTCATTGACTGTAGCAATGATAGTATCCCGCCGAACACGACCATCCGCCGGAATCCAGTTGCTGACGATGCCGTCTGCCGGCATGCTGAAAGAACGTATCCTCTCAGGGACGACCTTGGCCCTGAATACATTGATGTAGCAATCCCTGGCTGTTTCCGGGACCTCTTCTTGAACGTTCGGAGCAATCACCGTTCCGAAGCCATGCGGCAAAATAGACGCCAGCAGGCACGAAAATATCACCAGGCATAATTTTCCCCAATTTTTCAACATATTCCCTGCAAAAAAAAGTGCGGCCATCCTTCACGAACGACCGCACTTTGAATATAAAACCTGTGACTCATGAGCCACTTAATTACCGGTAGGATAATAGAACACCGTACCATCTGTTCCCGCCCAGGGATTCCCGGCCACAATTTCTCCTTCTCCGTTCTGAATACCGCTTACGAACGAAACGTTGCCCGTACACGTACCCTCGGCCGTTTCATACTTTGTAGAAGCATTAAATGTGATGTCCATATTTACCTGAACGGAGCCGTAGAAAATCACCACAATCGGACCAGGCAAAGTGACCTGACCCTGAGCAATCACGAAATTGCCCACCAGAGAAGCTTTTTCCGCAGTCGTCCTTCTGTACACCATGTGGGTCGTGGCGGGAATCGAAGTACCGGCAGCGGCTCCCTGAATCTTCGCCAGAGGAAGGTCGGAATCATTACCATCCAGCTGAATGATAAGAGAGGACGAATTATTCGGGTCCACCTGATCCGTAATCGGCACTATCATATTCAGCCTGCTTCCGGAGGGAAGGCATGTCCCTTCTCCACTATCGCCGCTGCCTCCGCATGACAGAAGTCCAGCAGACACTACCGCCAGAGACAAAAAGGAGAGAGAATACTTGTTAAATACACGGGCAAACATAATGGAAAATGAGTTTTTTCCAAGATAGTGATTCTTGGGAGAACGTCAACAAAATAACTGCATTGATCTACATCTTCATACTGTTCCACACACCGGAGCCCCTGGAAAAAGAACGAACAGCATGGTCTATCTTACTCAGCACATCAAAACACGCAAAATATGGAAATCCCTTTCTGCCTTTTCCAACAGCATCCATGCCTAGGCAGTATCACCCTATGATAGACCTACCTGGCTTTTTCTAGGCGCCGCTTGAGCACGCGCCCCGTAATGAAGAGGGGAACGGCCCCCATCAGGAACAGGATCAGGGAATCCTTCCAGGGGGTGGGTACCGTGCCTTCGTCCGCGCTGTAGCCGGGGTCGTCCGGAGCCTTTCCGGTGTTGCCCCACGGCAGGGGCTGCCGGCGCGCCAGGAAAATTTCCGGACGGTCCAGCGTATCCCGGCTGACGCGCTGGATTTCCGCGGATTCATCCAGCATCACAATGCGGTCATTGACGTAAAAGGATTTGACGGAGGGCTTGCCCTTCCCCTGCTGTTCCAGTCCGGCAATCACCTGCCTGTAGTTTTTCTCATAGCCGTTGACCGCCGCTCTCCGGACCTGGCGGACCGCGGCCTTGGCCTGTTCCGGATCATCCGCGCCAATAGCGGCAATGTGGAGGAGCGCCATCTTGAGCAGCTTGAATTCCTCAAACTCCCGGTTATTGAGATGGGGCTGCGCCTTGAGCTCGTCCACCTTTTCCTGAATGGTTTCACGTTCCCGTTCCCAGACATTTTTGGAGGCCTGGTCCACCACCATCATTTCAAAGGAGTAGCGCAGGGGGCAGAATTCCGCCACCAGCGGAACGCGGCCCGGCTTGAGGCGCCCGTGTTCATCCGTACGGTGGGCGGACCACGGGATGAACTGGTTCATTTCATCAAAGCGGACAATGGCCCCGGCCATCAGAATCTGGGGAATGAGCAGCAGCGGCACCATGTTGAGCGCCGCCCGCTCCGTCTTGGCGAAGACGGAGACCAGCAGGGACAGGCTCACGCCGATGAAGGCCGTCAGGGTCATGGTTCCCAGGTAGATCAGGAACATTTCATGGATTTCCAGGATAGCGTTCCCCACCCACAGGAAGAGGGCGGACTGCACGGCGGAAAGCCCCGTAAGCACCAGCGCCTTGGCAAGCACATACCCGGTCACGAATACCTTGGCGTTCCCCTCGCGCTTGAGCAGGGCGCGGTCCTTGAGCACTTCGCTGGCCGCCCCCGTGAGGCCGAAGAACATCGCCACGATGATCGCCAGGAACAGGTAGGAGGGAATGTGGAGGGCGGTGGCGAAGGTGTATTCCGGGCTGGAGGAGGCGCGCAGGGTCAGGGAAATCAGCAGGGCCAGCACCGGGCCTTCCAGCAGCATGGTGTACAGCCCCATGCGGCTCCGCACCCGGCCCAGGAAGGTGCGCACGGCCCAGATGCGGAACAGGCGCCACAACTGCATCACGCTGCGCCTGGGGGCAGGCGGAAATTCCAGCGTGCCTTCATACAGGGTCCTGGGGGCGCCCCCCTCATGGTGGTGCCCCATCACGTTGCGGAACCGGTAGCCTTCAAAGCGTTCCTGCCACAGACGCGGATGCTGCCGCCTGCGGCGGTCATGCCAGGAAAGGGGCGCCTCCAGCACTTCAAACACGTAATCCGCACCGCCGGCGGTCCGCGCCTCCTCGGAAACGTCAATGGCCATGTCCACGGCCGCCTTCCGGAAATACCGCATCATGCCCGGCACGTCCCCCCAGTAGGCCATCTGGCCGCCGTGGTCCAGCACCAGCACCTTCTGGAACTGGTTCAGGATGGCCGTGCTGGGCCGGTGCATGGTGGCTATCACCATCTTGTCACGGCTCATGTTCTGCATGGTCTGCATGACCAGCTTGGCGTCGGAGGTGGAAAGGCCGCTGATGGGTTCGTCCAGCAGGAAAACGTCCGCAATGCCCGCCAGGTCCAGCCCCAGGTTCAGGCGCGTGCGCTCCCCGTCGGAAATGGTGCGCGCATTCATCTCACCCACGCGGCGGGAGGCGATGTGCGTCAGCCCCAGGAATTTCAGGATGGCGTTCACGCGGCGGACGCGTTCCGACCGCGTGAGGCGGGGCCGGCGGATGATGGTAGCCTGCGCGATGTGCTCGGAAACGCTCATGGCCGCATCCAGAATGTCCTCCCGCGGAATAAAGGCGATGTAGGGCCGGATCAGGTCCGGAGCGCTGTACAGAAGCTGGTTGTTGTAACGGATGCAGCCCCGCGTGGGCGGCAGGTGCCCGGCCAGCATGGACAGCAGGGTGCTTTTCCCGGACCCGCTGGGGCCCAGGATGCACACCATCTCCCCGCGCTTCACGGTCAGGTCAATGTTGTCCAGCACGCGCCCGGAGCGCATGAACTCCTTGGTCACGCCCTCCACGCTGAGGGTTCTGATGGCGTGGTATTCTTCATCCAGCACCCCGGCGGAAAAACGGCAGCGCAGCGCGTGGTACGCGTTCAGGTGAACCACGTCCCCGTCACGCAGGGATACCCTCCCCCTCACCGGCCTTCCATTAAGCAGCAGCGGCATGGAGGCCTCCACCACTTCCAGCCAGCCGGAATTGGTAGCGCTGGAAAAGGACACCTCCAGCACCACGCCGGAGGCCAGTCCCGGCGTGAGCAGCATGTCCCCCTTGCGCGCCTTTTCCGGCAGGTTGGTCACGCGCAGCTTGCGGGTTCCGGGGTCCAGGCGGAAGCGCCGCCCGATGTCCGACATGGAATTCTGCACCTCTCCCATGGAGAAAGGCCCCTCCCCGTCCAGCGTGAAGGAGGAATAATAGGCCATGCGCACATTTTCACCGGGGTACAGCCGCCTCCCATCCACCATGAATTCCACTTCCGGTCTCAGCACCTCCACCTCGCACGCCAGCCCCATGTTCACGCGCACCTCACTGGCCCGTGAGCGTACCCGGCTGATTTGCAGCGCCCCGTTGTCCAGGGAAATGTAACAAGCCTCCTGCTTGCCGGAGCGCTTGCAGTCCAGGAAAAACGCAAAGTCCTCAAAGCTCAGGGGGCCGGACGGCAAAAGAACCACCTGTCCGTTGGTCAGGGGCATCACCCCGCCGGGAGCCAGATGGCGCCCGCGCACCACAATCGGTTTGGAGCCGTCATTCACCACCAGCACCAGGCGGGAGCACCGGATCAGGCGGAAGGAGATGCCCTTGTCCTGCTCCGGCAGGGAAACCTCCGCGCCAATGCCCGCGGAAAAACCGACGCTGTAAGCCGGTTCCTGGGCCTCCACATCCGGCGTCATCAGCAGCTGCCTCAAGAGGTTCGCCGTGCCCGGCAATTCCAGGCCGTACGTCACCTGGTCAAACAGTTCCCCGATCATCCGTGGATCTCCCGTATTGATGAGCAGGGAGAGCACTTCCAGCGCAATCGCCATGCGCTCCGTTTCATCCCTGCCGGAGGCGGCGGAAGCCAGCACGTCCGCCACCGTCAGATTGGCCCGCATGGACCGTTCAAAACGGTTGGAAAGCCAGCGGTGCTCCACTTCCGGAAAGGTATAGCGCAGAATGTCCAGCGCGGCGTCCGCGTCACGGGCGCTCAAATGGCGGCGTCCGCTCAGAATGGTGGCAAACAGGTCCACCAGCGTCCCGGCGTGAACCTTCATGGAGCCGTCGTCCCGGCGCAGCCACGGCACATAGGCGCCCAGCGTCCTGACCAGGTTCAGCCTCCAGTGAATCAGCTTGGAAGGTATGTCAAAAAACCATCGGATCATGCCAGGGAACGCGTTGCAGGAACAGTAGTACAGGGATTCCGGGCCCACCTCAAGCGCAACCGGAATTTCACGGAGAAATGACAATATTTTCTACACCTTTATCTTGCAATAGGTCGGGAGGAAGTATAGTTCTGTCCAATGTTCATGCTTTCCATGAGAAAGCGAGCCAAATACATAACATTATCACAACATGGATATCTTAGTTTCTACTCTTTGTGACTTCGCCGCCGACTATCAGGGCAAGCTTTGCATCCAGGGCGGTTTTGACTCCCTGGTCGCCCGTCAGTTCCCGGTCGTCCACCCCGTCTGCGCCGTGGCCCTCCGCATCTGCCTCACCCCTGAAGACGAAGGCACCCACGAACTGGGCCTGAGCATCGTTGACGCCGACGGCACGCCGCTGGACAAGGAACGCATGCCCATCAAGATCAACTTCCCGGTGCCCGCTTTCCCGGAAGGCGCTTCCTTCTTCACCCGCAACCTGATCATGAACTTCCAGGGCCTGCGTTTTGAAAAGCCGGGTAACTACTCCATCGACCTCACGGTTGACGGCGAACTGGCCTCCCGCGTGCCTTTCCGCGTGGTGCAGGTGCAGGAAGAAGCTCCCCAGGCTTAAGTCCATTCCTTTTCATCAAACCGCCTTCCGGATTCCGGCAGGCGGTTTTTTATTGGGGTAATGGGGGAGAAAAAGCAGCTTCCCAAACGGGGGGAGGCCGCTTCACCCCGCCGCTAATACCTCATTCCCTCCTCCCTCCTGATGGACGCGCTGCCGGGAACAAGGGAGTGGTCCGCCCTTCACGCGCACCCACCCTCCGGGTTCCATGCCGTGCATTCCGTCCCTCTTTTTTACGTTCCGCAACGCCCTTTTTCATTGCGGTCTCCCGGGGGATTGACCATGATACGGACAGCTCCGCCAACCATGCAAACCCCACGCTTCCAGTACGACAGGATTATCATCACGGGCGCCTCGTCCGGCTTCGGGGAGGCCTTTGCCGGAACGCTGGCTCCTCATGCGGGGGAACTGGTGCTCATCGCCCGCAGGGAAGACGCCTTGCGCCGGCTTGCCGCTGCCCTGGAAGAACGCCATCCCGGCCTGCGCGCCTCCATACTGCCGTGCGACCTGGCGGATGAAGCTTCCCTGGACACGCTCGTTTCCCGTCTGGAGGGCCTGCCGCCCGGCAGAACCCTGCTGATCAACAACGCGGGAGCCGGGGATTACGGGGAGTTTGCAGACGGGCGCTGGGAAAAAATACGCGCCCTGCTACGCCTGAACGTGGAGTGCCTCACCCGCCTGTGCCATGCCCTGATTCCCGGCATGAAGCGGAACGGCGGGGACATCATCAACATCAGCTCCCTGGGGGCCCTGCTCCCTATTCCGGATTTTGCCGTTTACGCGGCCACCAAGGCTTACGTGTCCAGCCTGTCGGAAGCGCTGCGCCTGGAACTGCGCGAGCACGGCATCCGCGTGCTGGCCGTGTGCCCCGGCCCGGTTTCCACGGGTTTTGGAAAAGCGGCGCGCCGTCCCGGCTTTACGGGAAACATGATGCCGGGCCGGAACGCCTTTGACACGTCCGTTGAAACCGTCGTGAAAGACAGTCTGCGCGCCCTGTCCCACGGGCGCGCCCGTGTATTCCCCGGCATGAAAATACGGCTGGCCGCCCTGCTGCTGGGGAGCGCCCCGCTGGGGCTGATCCGCTTTTTCATGGGCAGGCGTCCCCGGAAAGTCCTGCCTTCCCCCAATAACCACCCCTCTTCAGCATCATGAAAGCCCACCGCCGCGGAATACCCCGCCTCACCTGGTTCAAGCTTGCAGTCTGCATCTGCCTGGCCGCCATGGCGGCCTCCCTGTTCACGCCGTACCCGGCCCAGATCATCCGCGCCCTGAATGGAGAACCGGAACGGGAAACGGGCTCTGACGCCTACCCGCCGCATGAATCGCGCCCCGCGGAACAACCGGGCCAGGAAGAAACCGCCCCCTCCGTTCCCCCGGCCCCCGCCAGGGATCAGGAGGATTCACGGCTGGCCACCTCCTGGGAGCCGGAGCGCACCATCGCCCTGCCTCCGGTGCAGTACCCCCCTTTCCCGCCCGTTCTCCCCACCAGGCCTGCGGAAGGGGCCATGACGAATATTTACGAGCTGGCGCGCGGGCTGAACCTGAAAACGCAGGTCAATTTCCACCCCGGAACCCTGGCCTCCAAAGACAGGGAGACCAAGAGCAATTACCAGATGACCCTCACCCTGAACGTCAAACAGCCCAAGGCCCTGACGAGGAAGGAGGACATCCTGAAGATCAACCCCAAGCTGGAGGCCATGCTTCCCGGTCTCCCCACCCTGTTCAATCAGGCGCGCGTCTCCCCCTATTACGGGCAGATTTACGTGCGCAAGCAGACGGAAATCCGCAAGAACCTGGCCTCCCTGCTCAAATTGCTGGACCGCCATAATTATTACGATACGGAAACAATCCTGGAAACCACCCATCCGGACACGGGCAGAAAGCTTCTCTGGCTCCAGAGTGAAATGGATGTAGTTTCAGACGGCTCGGACGGGGACCGCCTGTCCTCCATGCCGGATAAAATCCTGAAGAGCTCCTTCTACCAGCCCAGCACCTCCTACCGCTGGAAGAAACGCACGGACAAGCCCAATCCCCTCCTCAAGCCCTGGCAGCAACGGCTGGCCGGCTACAAGAAGACGCTGGAAAAAGCCCCCGCGGCGGAAAAGGCGGCCCTGCGCCGCAAGATAGACCATGCGGAACGGGTCATTGAGGAATTGAAGCGGTACAGCTTCCTGATCTCGGAATACGATCCGTTCATCGTGGTGCCGCTGGGCGTGGTCAACCAATCCTCCTCCTTCTCCCCGCAATTCGGGGATTACGCCGTCGTCATCGTGGGGGACAAACTGTACCCGGCCCTGGTGGGAGACGCCGGACCGCGCTACAAGACGGGGGAAGGCTCCCTGCGCCTGAGCAAGGAGATCAATCCCAAGGCAGGCCCGTACAGCCGCCCCGTTTCTGACCTGGTGGTCAGCTACCTGATCTTCCCCGGCTCCGCGGAGCCGGAGGCCGGGCCGCCCGACTACGCCAAACTTACGGCCAAATGCCAGGAGCTGCTCAATGACATCGGCGGCACGGGAAAAGGCTTCAAGCTCCACCAGTGGGAAGACCTGCTCGCCCCCAAGCCCCCGCCTGCTCCCCCCGCGCCCAAACCCGGAACCGGCAATGCTGCGGAAACGCCCGCGAAGGATCAGGAGAAGACGGATGACCCTGCGGACAAGCCCGCGGAAAATCCGGCTCCGGCCCCTCTTAAGGAACCGCCCTCCTCCGCAGCTCCTTCCAAAACCGGCCCGTAGCCTACAGGGCTTCCTTCCAGGAAAAGAGGAAGGCCTTCCACATCCGGGAATAAACGGCGCCGCGCGTGATCTTCACCTTTCCGGCCCCGGGCTGCTGCGGGCGCCGGAGCAGTTCCAGCGTATCCAGCCCCAGCCATGCGGGAAGCACGGTGGAAAAACGCAGCCGCCCGTTCCGCAGGGATTCCGCATAAAACACGCCTTCCTTCAGCCAGCGTTCCGCGCGGTCCAGCCACGGGCCAGCATCGGCGGCAGGCAGGTAGCTCCTTCCGCGGGAAAGGTCCTCCTCCCGGTCACGGAGGATGTTCACAAGCTGAAGCCCCATGCCGTAGTGCGCGCCCCAGCGCAGGAGCTGGTCTTCCGGCTGCGTGCTGAACCCCGCGCCCAGCACCAGCAGGCCCAGCCTGGTCCAGAATTCCCCCACGCAGCCGGCCACCATGTAGGCATAATGTTCAAGCTGTTCCGGGCAGGAGACGGAAGAGTTCCCTTCAAAATATTCCAGATCCCACGCCTGCCCCTCCACGATGGTGCAGAGCACCTGCCGCACCAGCATCTGTTCACGCGGGGGGAGGGCTTCCAGCAGCGCCAGGCATTCCGGGAAACGGGCCAGCAGTTCCGCCTCCCCCCGGTGCGCCTGCACGGTGGAAAGAACGCCCAGGCGGCCAAAGCAGGTGGAGGCGGCCTCCCGGGAGGCGTCCCCGGCCACCGTCTCGCCCATCATCTTCAGCAGGGCCAGGCGCTCTCCGGAATCCATGTCCACGGTATCCGCCACCGTATCCGTAGCGCGCGCCAGCAGATAGCCCACGGCCACGCCGGGGCGCATTTCCCGCGGCAGAAAGCGCATGCTCAGGTAAAAGGACCGGGAAACGGCGGACAGAAGCTGATGGAGGCCTTTCATGGTTTTTGAATTCCCAGCCTGTGCATCTTATAATGGAGCACCCGTGGGGAGACGCCCAGTTCCCGCGCCGCCGCAGACATGTTGCCCGGCGAGCGTTTCAGCGCGGCGACGATCAGCTCCCGCTCAAAGGAGTCCACCATGGTGGGCAAATCCGCATGGTCCTCCCCGTCACGGGCATGCGGGGCTTCATTGCTGGGCATTTGCAGGGAGGCGGGCAGGTTGTAGCCGTAAATGCAGTCCTCCTGCGCCGTGATGACGGCACGCTCCATGCAGTTTTCCAGCTCCCGCACATTGCCGGGCCAGTGGTAGGCCATGAGCATGTTGATGGCGGGGGTGGACAGCCGCTTGATGTCCTTCCCGTATTTCAGGTTGAACTTGGAAAGGAAGTGCTCCGCCAGCAGCATGATGTCCCCCTTGCGCTTGGCGAGGTCCGGCATGACGATGGGGAAGATGTTCAGGCGGTAGTACAGGTCTTCCCGGAATTTGTTCTCCGCCATTAGCTCTTCCAGATTGCGGCTGGTGGCGGCAATGAAACGCACGTCGGAATGAAGCTCCCGGTTGCTCCCCACGCGGGAAAACGTTTTTTCCTGGAGGAAGCGCAGCAGCTTCACCTGCATCTGAAGGCTCAAGTCCCCGATTTCATCCAGAAACAGGGTTCCTCCGTCCGCCGCCTCCGCCCGGCCGATGCGGCGTGCGGTAGCTCCGGTGAAAGAGCCCTTTTCATGGCCGAACAGCTCGCTCTCCAGCAGGTTCTCCGGCATGGCCGCACAGTTCAGCGTGACCAGGGGCTTGTCCTTCCTGCCGCTCAGGTTCACCACGGCGCGGGCCACCAGCTCCTTCCCCGTTCCGGAACTTCCCCGGATCAGCACTGTGGCGTCGCTGGGCGCCACCTGGCGGATCTGTTCATAAACCTGGAGCATGGGGCGGCAGTTGCCGATCAGCTCTCCCGGATTGGTGGTTAAAAGCTGGCGCAGTTTCTCGTTTTCCGCCATCAGGGCCGCCCGTTCCTCACGCGCCTGAAGGCTGGCCGCCAGCGCGTCCCCCACAATGTTGCCCACAATTTCCAGCAGCTTCTGGTCCCGCTCCAGATCAGTGTTCCGGTCCACGGGGCGGTCAATGCTCAGGGTGCCGATCACCTGCTGCAAATGAATAATGGGCACGCAGATGAACGCCACTTTTTCCCCGCTCTTGCGCGTGCGGGTGCGGTTCAGGAATCTGGAATCCTGTGAAATGTCTTCAATCACATGGGGAAGCCCCGTTTCAGCCACATGGCCCGTAATCCCCTCCCCCACGCGGTAATGGCCGCGTTTCATCTCCTGCTCGTCCAGCCCGTGGGACGCTTCAATCATCAGATCATTCCCGCGGCGGATGGTGAAGGTGCCGCGCAACATTTTCATGCGGCGGTAAAGAACGTCCAGGATATGCTGCAGCAGAGCCGTGCCATTGCGTTCATTGACGATGGCGGAGCTGATTTCCCGCAGCACGACCATTTCCAAATCAGGGGACTTGTTTATTCCATTCATGCAATCAGGGGCTGGGCGAATAGTAACCGTACGGCCTTGCCAGACCAACTACTTTTTCCTGCACCGGGACGACGGAGCACGGAAGGAGGGCAAGGAAAATGCGGATAACATCTTATCAATGAAGGATGATGTTGTTATAAATGAAGTTGAAAAGAGGGTTACAAAATTGTAATGCACGGGCCTTTCACCGTCCTGTTTCACATGTCCACGCCTCCGCCGGACTCCCTTTTCATCATTTCCGTAATGACCTGGAACAACGCATTGCGGTACAGCACGCCGTCCAGCTTCCCGGTTTTTTTCCAGACCACGGGAAAGGCCTCCAGATGGGTCTGCTCAAACAACTTGAGGGCGTCCGTCAAATGAGTGGCCGCGTCCAGAACCGGAGATCCGGGACGGACCAGCTCCCCGGCGGTGGGAGGCGGCCCCTTCCCCTTTTCCTCCATCTTCCTGCGGACAGACAGAAAATCATCCGGATAAATGGCGCCTTCATACGTTCCGTCCTTCTTCACCACAAAGATCAGGTCTCCCGGATTCCGCAGCATCAGGGCGGAAACATCGTCCAGGGGGGCGTCCGGCGCCACCTGGGGCACCACATGGCGCGCCAGGTCATGCACATCCACCTGGACCATGGGCAGGCTGACCACGGAAGCCGGGCTGCCGGACAGGCTGGCGGCGTACATGGACCGCGCGCGAATCAGCCGCCCCGTGCCGTAGGCGCTCACCACGCCAATCAGCAGGGGATAAATCATTTCCCCGCTCATGGAAAACTCCACCACCATCACCAGGGCCGTCAGGGGGGCCTGGGCCGCCACGGCAAAAAAGGCGGCCATCCCCACCATGGCATACGCCACGGTATGGTTCCCCTCCATGCCAAAGGCCGTCAGAACGGTACTGAAAATAAACCCGACCATGCTCCCTACGTACAAGGTGGGCGTCATGGCGCCCCCTACCGTTCCGCACCCGAACACCACCGCCACGGCGGACACCTTCACCAGAAGCAGAATGAACGCCTGCTGCGTGCTGTAATCCTCATTCACCAGCCCGGTAATCAGGGCCTGCCCGTTGCCCACCACCTCCGGATAGAAAACCGCAAACACGCCTACCACCAGTCCGGCGCCCATCAGGCGCAGCGGCAGAAAGGCCTGGCGCCCGTTCAGGTACCTGGTGGCCACATCCAGCAGGCTCACCCATCCCCTGGCCGCTATGGCGGCCACCACCCCCAGCCCAATGCACCAGAGGGACTCTGAAAATACGGCAAAACTTTCAAACGATGAACTGTACAGCGGAGAAGGGTCCCCCAGCATGTGAAGCATCACGAACCCGGTGCAGGAGGCAATCAGGAGAGGCGCCAGAATGTCCATGCTCACGGTGCCGATGATAATTTCACTCACAAACAGGCAGCCGGCAAAGGGGGCGTGGAACGCCGTCGTGAACCCGGCGGCCGCGCCGCAGCCCACCAGCAGCCTGAGCCGCGGGATGGACACATGCAGCCGCTGGCCCACCGCGGACGCAATCAGGGCGGAGGACTGGATAATGGGCCCTTCCTTGCCGATGGCCGCGCCGGATGCGATGCTCCATGCCGCGGAAAACACCCTCAGGGCGGAGGCCCGGAATTTGATCAGCCCGTTTCCGATGGACATGGCCTCCATGTATTCCGTAGCCTGCCCCGGCATCCTCCTTTTCAGGAACAGCAAAATGCAGCCGGCCACCAGGCCGCCCACCACCGGAACAAACATGCGCCATTCCGGCTCCACCTGGGAAAAGGTGCCCACGCGGGAGTCCGACCAGATGCCCGTGAGAATCCACTGGATAACCTCCACCGTCCACTCAAAAAACAGGGACATGCTGGCGCCAACGATTCCTACGATGACGGCCAAAACATAGGTAACCTGCCTTTCTCCCACCTTCCAGTGATGAAACAGCTTTAGAATCCACCCGTACCAAACGGAATCGGACGGCTTCTGAGGCGCGGGAGATGGAGAATTCATGGGCAAAGCGGCAATATTATTTCATTGTGACAAAAAAACGCCTCCGGATGTTCGATGCCGCAGAAAATACCTGGCCGCCCCCGTTATTCCGCCAGCAAAAACTGCGCCGGAAATTCTCCCGCACTTTCAAAGGGCTTGCACCGCGCCTGAAACCTGCTACACCGGAAGTTCCCCCGCCCCGCACCCATGTCCACCTGCACACAGCGCCCCGCACGCCGGGTATCTCCGCGCCTCCGGGCGCTCACGCTCCTGCTGGCTGCCTGCGTTATCCTGGGCAGCCAGATGCATGGCGGCAGGCATGCGGCCTCCGGCTGGCCCACGGAACGTGAAGTGCTCTCCGGCGATTCCATCTTCGGGCAGCCGGGAGATACCGGGTCCCTGGTCACTATTACCCTGCCCTATCCCCTGCGGCCCTCCTGGTCTCCGGATACGGAACTCACTTCCATTACCTGCCACCGTTTGATAGCCGCTCCCCTCACCAGGATTTTCCAGCGGACGCTGGAGCATTACGGCCTGGACCGCATCCGGGAACTGCGGCTGGATATTTACGGCGGCTGCTTCAACAACCGCCCCATCCGCGGAGGCAGCCGCCCGTCCCTGCACGCCTGGGGCATAGCCGTGGACCTGGACCCGGAGCGCAACACCCTGTACATGAACGCGCCGGAAGCCGCTTTTTCAGGACCGGAATATGACGCCTTCTGGTCCATCGTGGAAAAGGAGGGGGCTTTTTCCCTGGGCAGGGAACGCAATTACGACTGGATGCACTTCCAGTTCGCCCGTCCGTGACCGGCCTGCGCCGGAGCACACGGTATCCTAGAACGTATATTTCAGGTTGATTCCGTAATAAAAATCGTTCCCCAGACCGCTCTGTTTCACCACGGTCAGCGCCTGGCTGTAATTGGTGAAAAGCTCCACGGTCAGCCGGGAAGTGGCGCGGAAGGTAAAGCTCAGGTTGTAATCCAGGGCGTTGGACCCGTGATGCACCACCGGTCCCACGTACCCCCCGTTGTAACCGTACCTCACCACCGCGTCCACCCGTACGCAATCCGCTATCTCCTCATGCATGCCAGCAAATACGGCGTAATAACCGCGGAACGTATGATTGTTGTACTGCCAGTACAGGTCCGTACCGCCAAACCAGCGGCTGGAAAAATGGTAGGTGCTCTTCAGGCCGGGGCGCGGAATGCCCTTGTCCCCCGGAAAAACAAAGCTGTGCTCATACCACGGCATGATCGTCCAGTTCCCTATTTCCTTGATGTAATCCAGCCTGTACTTCAATTCCGCATGGTTCTGGTGGTCCGTGGAAACGCCGTACCATATCTTCCCCACCCACTCCTTGTATTGTATTTCGGGAACAAAGGAGCAGAGGGAACCGTCCCACAGGTCAATGCCTTCGCACTCATACTTGCTGGCCCACCCCGTCTGGAAGCGCAGATAAACCCGGTCATCCGTGGGACCGGCCAGGGAAAGGGGGTGCGGGCACGCCGTCTTCAGGTAGTAGGACTGGTCCCGGCAACCCCCGTCAGAGCCCCGGGCGCCGGAGCATGACAGCACGCCCGTGCAGGCCGCCAGCAATAATTGCGTTACGGTTTTCGTGTTCATATGATTACATGGTTGGACAGGCGATTCCTGAAACAGTGCATCCTTTTACACAGTGCCTCATTCCGTTTTTAACTGCAAGCGGCCATTCGCCCGCATCCGGATAAAATGCCTTCCAAGGTAAGACCAATATTGGAAAAACAACATTCAGTACCGAGTGCCAAAAAAACAAATTCCCCGGAAAGATTGTGTCAGCAGCCTCCGCAACTATTATTCCGCACATGAAGCCGCTCATTTCCGTCCGCATCTTATCCGCCTGACGGGCGAATGCGTCTTTTCCCGGCGCCGCGTCAAACCGGTTTTCCCCCCGTCCAAAAAGGCGCCGGAGGCCGTTACCGGGCCCCCGGCGCCTGAATGACCGGAATCAATCCGCCGGCGTTTCCTTCCACCGCGCCTGCGCCATATCTTCACAACCGCGGGGAAGGAACCAGGCGCGGATCACATTTCAGCCATCATCTTTTCCACGTACTGGAAGAAGATGCTTCCATCCTCTCCGCTGACGCCGTAGTCCTTTGTATCCTCAATATTCGCATTCTTGATGCGGGTGACGATATAAACCCTGGAAAAAATAATTCCCCATTGTCCATATTTGCTGGAATCAAACCAGACGTGGTGATTATAGGGGGACTGGAAATAGATGGTCCCCCCGTCGTCCGGATCGGAAATGTCCCCGCAGTATTTGACCACAATGCGGTCGATGCCCTTGTAGCACCATTCCCGTCCGCATTTCGGATCTTTGGAGAGCCTGGTGGACATGGTGATGGTGGCATCCGTAATATTGAAGGACAATCTATCCTCATCGTGGTACATGACCCCTTTTTGAGGCAGGGTCACCTCATTCTTGATGGAAACCCCGTCATAAATAAGGCGGCCTCCTTTCCATTCCGTTTCCGGCGGCGCTATTTCCCCCTTCAGGAAGCAGGTCCCTGAGAGAGAAACCATGATGGCACAGATAATTTTGTTCATCGTTGTTTATTGGTTTGTTGTTTCAATAATTCCTTTTTAAGGAATTCCTTCATTTCCTGAACGGATTTTTCAGGAGGGGTCTTCGCATCGTCCCGGTACTGCCGCCAGTCAATGTGCAGCTTGGCCATGAGGCGCAGTTCCCTGAGCGAGAAAGGAACGGTGCCCGGAGCATGCGGCATGAAGTCCCGGGACCGGTTGCCGATGTAATAAATCTGGCTCTGGTCCCAGGAGCGCTTCATGGTTTCATCAAAGGAGGCCTGCACGCGCTCGTCAGTAACTCTGGCTTCCCACTGGAGGATATCCGCCAGGCAGCCGTCTTGCGCCCGTTTTTCCCACCCCTGGCGCCACAGGGCCAGAATGTACCGGTTCTGAAGGCTGCACGCCGCCGGCGTCAGGTACTTCCTGGTATATTGCAGCTCGTACAGGGGTTTGCACACGGCTTTTTCCTTTTCTCCCAGGGTGGACGCCCCCACCCTCTCCGGAGTGGGAACAATGCCCGCCAACTGACCGTCCACGTAATAGGGCAGTTCCTTCGGAAGGCGGATTTCCCACGGGATTTTTTCATTCACGAACACGCCGTTTAAAATGGTATTGAAGGAACCATTCCTGCAAACATGGAACAGGTAGATGCCTCCTTTCCTGCACATGAACCTCTTGTAAACCCCGGACCCCGCAAACCTGGAAACGCGGGTGCGGGCTTCCACCGGAAGCGCCTGCCACTGCTCCATGGCGGCGGCAAGGGCGTTCCCGTTTTTGGTTTTCTCCCCTATCTCAAGGTCCCCCTGGTTGTTGAACTGGAGCACCAGGGAGGAGGTGGAGGGATGCCTTCTGGCCTCCACAATGTAATCCCGCCTGGATTCATTCTGAAGATATCCGTTGGGATTGTAGAAATACAGGGCTATTTCATGGACGCCTTCCGGCACTTCCACAATGACCCAGATGCCGGGACCGTCCACAAAAGAGGGGTACACCTCGCCATGGTCGTCCCACTCCGCCTCCGTCCGTATGGAGTCCGTAGGATCGAAAAGGACATTCCGGTTGCCTTCCACCTTGATGCTCTCCACCCACCAGCGCAGGGCATCCCCCTTGTTGCGGTTGAGCCCCATCACTCCCTGGATCCAGTAAGAAGATAAAGCCCCCTGGTATCCGGGCATTCCAGGAACGGAAGAAAGAGTGCGGTAAGATACGGTCTTTGCCTCAAACTCGGAATTGCCCATGGGGGCATTCGTGGCGCACAGCGTGGCGCGCGTCAGGCCGTACTTTCCGCACCAGTCTCCCTTGGTGGACCAGTCCTCCCCACGGAACACGATGCTCTTCCCGGCATGCGCATCCGCGCCAAGCTTTTCCAGCCTTTTCAGGACTGCGGCAGGGTCTTCCATCCGCGCCGGGGATGGGAAAGCGATCTCATCATCCTGCTGCTTCCTGTCCAGCTTACAGGACAGGGCCCCTTTTTTCAGGCTGACAAAGCCGCGCCCATACGTTCCGGCCCAGGCGCTTCCATCCCCCAGGACCAGCAGGGAAGACACATCCACGTTTTCCAGCCCCTTCCTGATTCTCTGCCGCACCGTCATCGTTCCCGCATCCAGCACATCCACTCCCGCCGTCCGGTAGCCCACGTAAATATCCGTTCCGTTCCGGAGGACGAAAGAAACGAAGTCCTCCGACAGCATTTTGGAATTCCCATCTCCCGGAACAGCGGTTTTCCGCGCCGAGGAGCCATAAATGCCCATGTTCTTCCGCGCATAATCCTTCCCCCTCATATAACGCCAGGAACTGATTCCATTGCTGTACGCCAGGCCGGAGCACGTTCCCACCAGCACCTGGTCTTTTTCCGTACAGGCCAGAACGTTGCAGGCGTTAGAGGGCAGCCCGTCCCCATACGGCTGGTACGGCTGGCGCGCAAACTGCCTCCCGTCCCAGTACCACGGGGCCTGCACGTTCTTCCACTGCATGTACCCCGATTTGCGCGGCGAGTACGAGATGCCGCCAACTGCATAGGCCAGCCACAGATTCCCTTTGGAATCAAAAGCCGCGGAAGCCGCCTGGTCCTCCACCAGCCCCGTGGACCGGTCCAGCGTCTTCCAGGAATCGTTTCCCGGATCATAGATGGAGACGCCGCCGGACGTGGCCACCGCCACCTCGCCGGAAACGGGAGAGGCGGCCACCGCGTAAACATGTTCCCCGTTCAGGGCATTGCTGCGGTCATACATCTTCCACTCCCTTCCGTTGAAGACGGCCACGCCGCTGTCGTCCGTCCCCACCCAGATGCGGCCGGCCTTGTCCTCCGCAATGCAGGTGAAATTCTTCCCTTTGGGAAAGCCGGAATAATAATCCATATTGAGCCAGGATTTTTCATAGGCCCGGTCCCCTACCTGGAGACGGTAAACGCTCTCCTTCTCTCCCACAGCCCAGACAGTTCCGTCCCGCGCCACCAGGGTACCCCGGATAAAGCGGACCGGGCACTCAGGCAGTTGTTCCGGCACCTGGATGGAAACTACTTCCCCTGCAGACCATGAACCCAGCAATGGGAGGGCCAACATGACCGTTCTTATGAAATGTTTGAATTTAATTAACATAACCAATTATTTCCTGATTATTATGTGAGAATATTATCGCATTTTACCGACGTCAACCCATTTTCAATTTATTCGCAATTTTATCCAATGAAAAATAGGCACAATCCGTTTAGAGTAAGATACATAAATCATTTAATATATGTTAGTTATATAGATTATTTGGGTTTTGGAAAAGCCCCCGGAGAGTCCCTGTCATACCCGGACAGAAAAAATGAGGGCACCCAGTTTAAAAGCGTCGGCCAAACGCTTTTTCCACAATGCAAATCCTGTTTAAATCTTTCCTCTACTCTCGTAAGCATCGGATTCCGAATCCGTTGCAGGGCATCCGGCGCATGAAAATAAAGACGTTCAAATAGTTATGATTCAAATTATTTTACCGTTGATCTCCCTTCATCCAAATTTTCCAAATCCAAATTCCGCTAACACGTTTTAACCCAAACTTTCCTGTTGACTTCGGATTCGGAATCCGATAAGAACCGGGTACCACAGGAGGTCTCCCCCCTTGGATTTGGTTTAAATAATTAACCTGCAACAGCATCAATTTCATGCACCCTCATTTGCCTCATCAATTAACAGCATGGCTTGTGGCCGCAGCCTTCTTCGGGACACTCGCTTCCCAGTCCCAGGCTGCCGGAGAAAGCATCAGCATCAATTTTGGCACCAACGAATCAAACGGCACTATCACGGATTCCTCCACTGCGGGGCTTGACCCGGTCCTTGGATCCAACTGGAACCAATTCAGCGGAGCTTCCCAGTCCACGGCCCAGGACCTGAAAAACAACAACGGAGACGCCACCGGAGCAACTGTCACGTGGTCCAGCAAAAACACATGGACCGGGGGGGGCACCCCCAGCACCGGGGACGGCCAGATGCTCAAAGGATATCTGGATGACGGCAATGGGATCACCATCAATGTCAGCGGAGTGGATTTCCTGACCTACGGCGTTTACATTTACTGCAATACGGACACAGCCAACGCAAACTTCTCCGCCAAAACCGTCAACGGCGTTTCCTATACGTGGAACGGCACCTCCACCGTGCCCGGCTCCGGGGCATGGGGAGCAACGGGAACCTTGGGACAAGCGGTGGAAGGAACCAACACCCTGTACGTGGACGGCCAGACTTCCTCCAACCTGAGCATCACTTCTCCAACCAATACCAGCGGGACAGGAACCCGCGGCTGCATTGCAGGCATCCAGATCGTCAATACTTATGACGGCGTTAAAATCACCGCCACCCTGGATGGAACGGCTTCCTCCGAGTGGACGGCATCCCAGCTGGGAAATGCCGCATGGACGGACGCTGCTGAAGGAGCAGGAACCTATGCTTCCATCAACGTCACCAACGGCCCGGCCGCACTGACGATTGCGGATGACCAGACCCGCAGTACGGACGCCATCCTCCTGACCGGGGGCAACCTGTCCATTTCCGGCGGAAGCCTGAACCTGTCCGGCCCCGGCATTCTCCGCGCCGCGGAAGGAACCACGCTGACCGTGTCTTCCAACATCTCCGGAAACGCCACCCTTGACGGGGCCGGCTCCGTCATCATGAACGGGACCAACAGCCTGACGGGCCTTTCCGGTTCCGGAAACCTGACCCTGGGGGACAATGCCTCCATCTCCATCACGGGAGACGGCACTTCCGTCTATACGGGTTCCCTGACGCTGGGGGAAAACGCCTTCATCACGGCCTCCAACCCCAACTGGACCTTCACAGGTGCCCTGACCATGGCGGCGGCCAGCTATAATGCCAATGACTCCTGGGCGCACAAAGCCTCCTCCCTCACCCTGACGGGAGCCGGGGACGTGGAATACACCTTTGAAAGCGGGACGCTGATCCCCATTACCCATGCGGACAGCTCCCTGACGGTCCGCAAAGTAACGAACGGCACCGGCACCATCAACGCCGACCATGCCTCCGACATCGCGCACCTGATCATTGACGCCGGCACGGTCAATCTGACTGCCGCTGACACTGCCTATACGTTTGAATCCATCACCATCGGGCAGAACTCCAAGCTGAGCTTGAACGGGGTAGGCACCGTGCTGGGCGGCACGCCGGACATGCTGATGAAATCCGGTTCCACGTTTGAAATGCTTAACTGCAAAGCCTTCGGTGCAGCTACCCCGCTTAATGCAAACATTACCGTTGACGCCGCAGGAGCCGGGGTAACCATCTCCGGTTCCCTTTACGGGAATGCCACCAATCTGGGCGGAACCATCACCGGTGAAGGAGAACTGCTGGTTACCAACGGTTCCAGCGGAAGCAACAACTTCACCATCTCCTCCGTCATTTCCGACAAGGACGCTTCCCACCAGATAAGCGTGAAGGTTAACAAGAACAGCTCCACGGTTGTTTTCTCCGGCAATAACACTTACACGGGAGGCACCTCCATCGTCCAGGGAACGCTCCAGACAAACTCCGCGACCGCCCTTGGCCAGGGTTCCGTGCTGATACAGGGAGGAACGCTCAACGCCAACAGCCAGGCGCTGGCCAACGCCATCACGCTCCAGACGGGAACCGTCCAGAACCTGGGCAGCGTTTCCGCTCCCAAGGACCTCACCGTCGGCCTGACGGGGAATGCCGCCATCAACAACTCAACGGTGGTTCTGGGGAACGCCCCCGGCGCTCCCATGATCTCCACGGGACAGGTGCTGACGCTTTCCGGCTCCACCTCCGCCACGCTGAACAACGCCACGCTGAACATCTCCAGCTTCAACACGGCGCTGATTAACATGCAGGGAACATCCACCCTCAACGTGACCGGCGGCCTGACGCTTAACCTGAGCAGCGACCTGGTGCTGGACCTCACTTCCCCTCTGACGATTGACCTGATCACGCTGGGAGAAGGCACTTCCCTGGCCGGCGACATTGACTGGGATGCACTGCTCACGCTCACTCAGAACGGCCAGAACCTGCTCTGGGACGGCGTCACTTACAATAACGGCAGCCTGACCTTCACCGGCCTGGCCGTACCGGAACCCGGCACGGCCACGCTGAGCCTGCTGGGCCTCACGGCCCTGCTGATGCGCCGTAGAAAGAAGGCCTGAGCGTCCTGAACCACAACAAAACTCCAGGGGCTGTTCCACCGGCAAGGCGCGGAACAGCCCCTGTTTGGTATATATCCGGCTCTAAAAAACAAGGGCATCTGCCATCCAGAAACCCTTGTTTGCAATTTTACTGTTTTCCAGGCAAGGAATAAAGCCTCCGCCTCACGCAGCCGGAATGCCGGTCATATTTTCTTTACTAAAGTAAAAGTAGGGTCTTCATCCTTTCCACTAGTCCCAAAATCATTTTTATTCTCCATTTTAGTTACTTTATGCAGGGCCGTGATATAGACTTGTGAATAAAGCGTTCCCGATGTTCCGAATTTACTTGGATCATAGGCGAAGGGAACGTCATTTTTCGTATCGGCGAATATCAACGCTACATATATATCTCCAGTCATGGATATCCGTACTTCATGTATTTTTTTGTACAGCCATTCCTGTTTTTCCTGAGGATTTTTATTGAGGCTTGTGATTACCGTCACTTTACCCGGCATAATATTGTAGGCGTTTTTTACGCCCTTTTTCGCTTCCACTCCCTTTTGAGGAAGCGCCGGCTTATTAATAATGGAAACCCCATCGTAATTCAGATGAGTTCCTGACCACAGGGTATGCTCCCCGGTAATCTCACCGTTAAGCACATTCATGCCCAACAGACTGATTCCCGCGGCCAATATCATTTTATTATTCATGTTGTCGTTTTCTTTTGGGATTCATGTTCAAGGTATTTCTTCATTTCTTGAACTGATTTCGCAGGAGGCTGTTCGGCATCATCCCGATATTGCCTCCAATCAATATCAAGCTTATCCATCAAATAAACTTCATTTACGGAAAAAGGTATCGTGCCCGGGGCATTTGGAACACATTCCCTGGACCTAAGATCCGGATAATAAATCTGGCACTGCTCCCACGCCGATGCCATCGTCCGGTCAAAAGAAGAACGGACATCAGGAGAGTAAATTCTGGCTTCCCACCGGAACCAGTCTTCCAGGCACATGCTCTTTTTCTTTCCTTCCGCCGCCTTACGGAATGAGGAAAGAACGTATCTGTTCAAGAAAGAACATCCTGCGGGCGTAGCGTACCGCGGATGATACTGGAGAGTGAGCAGTTGGTTGAGACGCACTTTCTCTTCCCGCCCAATAACAGAAGAATGAACTCTTTCCGGAGAAGGAATAATGCCTGCAAATAATCCATCAACGTAATAAGGCAATTCATCGGGCATTCTCATTTCCAGAGGAAGAAGCGCATTGACGAATACTCCATTCAAAATAGTATTGAAGGAACCGTTCCGGCAAACATGGAACAAGTACACGCCACCTTTCCTGCACATGAAGCGCTTGTAAACTCCGGCACCCGCAAACCTGGAAACGCGCGCCCGAGCCTCCACCGGGAACGACTGCCACTGCTCCATAAAAGCAGCAAGCATCTTCCCTTTTTTAGTGCGATTCCCAATTTCAATATCCGCTTTATTGTCAAATAGGCTTTGAATGGAAGAAGAAGGATGCCTCCGGGCTTCCACTACGTAATCCCGCCTGGATTCATTCTGAAGATATCCGTTGGGATTGTAGAAATACAGGGCTATTTCATGGACGCCTTCCGGCACTTCCACAGCGACCCATATATCGGGACCGTCCACAAAGGACGGATAAGCTTCTCCGTGGTCGTCCCATTCCGCCTCCGTTCTTGTGGAATCACTCGGGTCGAAGAGAACGTTGCGGTTTCCTGCTACATTGGAACTTTGCACCCACCAACGCAATCCATCCCCCTTGCTGCGGTTGAGCCCCATCAGTCCCTGAATCCAATAATAGGGATATACTCGTTTCCATTTAGGGTCATCAGCACTCGTTTCCATGCGGAGAGGCAATTGCTTGGCCTTAAACTCCGAATTATTCATGGGGGCATTCGCGGCGCACAGCGTGGCGCGCGTCAGGCCGTACTTTCCGCACCAGTCTCCCTTGGTGGACCAGTCTTCCCCGCGGAACACGACGCTCTTCCCCGCGTGCGCATCCGCCCCCAATTTTTCCAGCTTCTTCAGGACCGCCGCAGGTTCCTCCATCCCCGCAGGGGACGGAAACGCGATCTCATCATCCTGCTTCTTCCTGTCCACACGATAAGCCAGGGATCCCTTTTTGAGGCCCACAAAACCCTTCCCGTACGTCCCGGCCCAGACGCTTCCATCCCCCAGGACCAGCAAGGAGGACACATCCACGTTCTCCAGCCCCTTCCTGATTCTCTGCCGCACCGTCATCGTTCCCGCATCCAGCACATCCACTCCCGCCGTCCGGTAGCCCACGTAAATATCCGTTCCGTTCCGGAGGACGGAAGAAACGAAGTCTTCCGACAGCATTTTGGAATTCCCATCTCCCGGAACAGCGGTTTTCCGCGCCGAGGAGCCATAAATGCCCATGTTCTTCCGCGCATAATCCTTCCCCCTCATATAACGCCAGGAACTGATTCCATTGCTGTACGCCAGGCCGGAGCACGTTCCCACCAGCACCTGGTCTTTTTCCGTACAGGCCAGAACGTTGCAGGCGTTAGAGGGCAGCCCGTCCCCATACGGCTGGTACGGCTGGCGCGCAAACTGCCTCCCGTCCCAGTACCACGGGGCCTGCACGTTCTTCCACTGCATGTACCCCGATTTGCGCGGCGAGTACGAGATGCCGCCAACTGCATAGGCCAGCCACAGATTCCCTTTGGAATCAAAAGCCGCGGAAGCCGCCTGGTCCTCCACCAGCCCCGTGGACCGGTCCAGCGTCTTCCAGGAATCGTTTCCCGGATCATAGATGGAGACGCCGCCGGACGTGGCCACCGCCACCTCGCCGGAAACGGGAGAGGCGGCCACCGCGTAAACATGTTCCCCGTTCAGGGCATTGCTGCGGTCATACATCTTCCACTCCCTTCCGTTGAAGACGGCCACGCCGCTGTCGTCCGTCCCCACCCAGATGCGGCCGGCCTTGTCCTCCGCAATGCAGGTGAAATTCTTCCCTTTGGGAAAGCCGGAATAATAATCCATATTGAGCCAGGATTTTTCATAGGCCCGGTCCCCTACCTGGAGACGGTAAACGCTCTCCTTCTCTCCCACAGCCCAGACAGTTCCGTCCCGCGCCACCAGGGTACCCCGAATAAAGCGGACCGGGCACTCAGGCAGTTGTTCCGGCACCTGGATGGAGGCAATTTCCGCCTCAACCCACATCCCCATAACAGCCAGCAGCATGGCGGCAGCCCTGCATAAATTTCCAGATAGGACACTCATGATCATTCTATGATATTTTCTGTATAGTTGATGCATTATTCCAAGTCAACCAAATGGTAAATTATTATTTAATGATGGATTCCAGCAATTTGCTTCATTCCTGCTTTCAGCATCAATGCATCGCGTTAAAAAGGCCTAAGGATGCTCCGGCAATGAGATTTAAAAGAAACAAAAAGGGGCCCCCGCACCCGCGGGGGCCCCAGCTTACCCAAACAACAGAAAACTGCTGCGTGCTCCTTTCAGGAATGCATGGACAGGGCGTGACGGTATTCCACCGGGAAGACCTTGATGAACCTGCCGCGTTCCTCCGGCCAGTTGTTCAGCAGGTCGTAGGCCCGGCGGCTCTTCGTAGCCATGTAGTGTTCATAAATGAGCTGGAGCAGTTCCGCCTCATCGGCTGAATGGGGCAGGACCGTTTCCAGGTCCACGCTGCCCAGGTTGCACTTCCGGTCAAAGTCATTGTCCGCATCGTACACGTAGGCCAGGCCTCCGGTCATTCCCGCGGCAAAGTTGACGCCCACCTTGCCGAGAACAGCCACGCGGCCTCCGGTCATGTATTCGCAGCCGTGGTCGCCGATGCCCTCCACCACCATCGTGGCGCCGCTGTTGCGGATGGCGAAGCGTTCCCCGGCCTGCCCGTGCAGGAAGATTTTTCCGGACGTGGCCCCGTAGCCGATGACGTTGCCCGCAATGACGTTGTCCGACGGAGCATAGGAGATGTTTTCCGGAGGCCGCACGACGATCTTCCCTCCGGAGAGCCCCTTGCCTACAAAGTCGTTCGCCTCTCCCGCCAGTTCAAACGTGATGCCGGGCGCCAGAAAGGCGCCGAAGCTCTGCCCGGCGCATCCCGTGAAGCGCACCGCCAGGGTGTCGTCCGCCAGGCCGCGCGGGCCGAATTTCATCACCAGTTCCCCGGAGAGTTCCGTGCCCGCCGTCCGGTCCACGTTGCGGATTTCCCGGAAGAGTTCGGCAGAGGCTCCCTTTTCCAGCAGGGGCCGCAGGTCCGGCAGCAGATGGCGGCGGTCATAATTGTCCAGAGGTTCCTTTTCCAGGGAGGGGTCAAACCGCCGTCCGTCTCCTTCCGCCGCGTGCAGGATGGAGGAGAAGTCCAGATGCCGCGCCTTGTAGAAGTCAATGGCCCTGTTCATGGAGAGCAGGTCCGTGCGCCCTACCGCCTCATCCAGGGAACGGAGTCCCAGGGAAGCCAGGATTTCACGCGTTTCCTGCGCTACGAAGCGGAGGTAGTTGATGACGTATTCCGGCTTGCCGCTGAATTTGGCCCTCAGGGCCGGGTCCTGCGTGGCGACACCCACCGGGCACGTGTTTTCATGGCATTTGCGGAGCATCGCGCAGCCCAGGGAAACCAGAACGGCGGTACCGAAGCCGAATTCCTCCGCTCCCAGCAGGGCCGCCATGACCACGTCCCTCCCGGTGCGGAGCTGTCCGTCCACCTGGAGCCTGACGCGGGAGCGGAGCTTGTTGAGCACCAGGGTCTGCTGCGTTTCCGCCAGCCCCAGTTCCCACGGCAGCCCGGCGTGCTTCACGCTGGTGAGCGGGGAGGCTCCCGTGCCGCCGTCATGTCCGCTGACCACCACCACGTCCGCATGGGCCTTCACCACTCCGGCGGCTACGGCGCCAATGCCCACTTCCGAGACGAGCTTGACGGAGACGCGGGCTTCCGGGTTGGAGTTCCGCAGGTCGTAGATCAACTGGGCCAGGTCCTCAATGGAGTAGATGTCATGGTGCGGAGGCGGGGAGATGAGGCTGACGTTCGGCATGGAGTGGCGCAGCCGCGCAATGTACGGGTCCACCTTATGGGCCGGAAGCTGGCCGCCCTCCCCGGGCTTGGCGCCCTGGGCCATCTTGATCTGTAATTCGGACGCGTGCCGCAGGTAGTTGATGGTTACGCCAAAACGGCCGCTGGCTATCTGCTTGACCGCGCTGGAACGGATTTCTCCCCGGGAGTTGGGTTCGTAGCGCGCCTCATCCTCCCCCCCTTCCCCGGAATTGCTTTTCGCGCCGATTTTGTTCATCGCGATGGCAATGGCTTCATGGGCTTCCGGGCTGAGGGACCCCAGGGACATGGCTCCGGAGACGAAGCGGCGCAGGATGGAGTCCTCACTTTCCACTTCCTCCAGAGGAACGGCGTCCGCCGGGCTGAACTCAAACAGCCCGCGCAGGGTGCAGAGGTGCTGCGCCTGATGGTTGCTGTATTCCGCGAATTCGCGGTACTTTTCCGCGTTGTTTTCCCGTACGGCGGCGCGGAAGGCCTGGAGCGTCTGCGGATTCCAGAGGTGGTTTTCCCCGCCCTTTTTGTACTTGTACTGGCCGCCCGCATCCAGGGCGTCCGGCTGTGCCGGGGCGCCTGCGGCGCGCTGGCCGCATTCCATGGCAATTTCCTCCAGCCCGATGCCGCCGATACGGCTGACGGTGCCGGGAAAGTATTCGTCAATCAATTCCCGGTTCAGGCCCACGGCCTCGAACAACTGGGAGGAACGGTAGCTGCGCAGGGTGGAAATGCCCATCTTGGACATGATTTTGAGCAACCCCTTGTCAATGGCGTTGATGTAGTTGCTGGCCGCTTTCACCACGTCCAGCGGGCAGTCCTGCGGCGCGGCCAGGGAGGTGACCGTAGCCAGGGCCAGATACGGGTTCACCGCCGTGGCGCCGAAGCCCAGCAGCAGGGCAAAGTGCATGGTTTCCCGCGCTTCCCCCGTTTCCAGAATCAGCCCGGCTTCCGATCTCAGCCCCGCCTCCGCCAGCGCGCGGTGCACCACGGAACAGGCCAGCAGGCTGGGGATGGGCAGATAACCGGGGCTGATGCTGCGGTCCGTCAGCACCAGGATGCGCACGCCGGATTTGACCAGCCCCACGGCGGATTCCGCCAGGCTGTCCAGCGTCTCCCGCAGGTCTTTCCCGTTCCCTCCTTCCGGAAACTGCATGGAAAGTCTGGCGGAGGGGAACCCCGCCTCCCGGATGCCGCAGAGGCGGTTGAGTTCTTCATCCGTAATGACGGGGCGCGCCATCTTGACCAGCCGGGCGTGTTCCGGCGTTTCTTCCAGAATGTTGGGATGGTTGCCTATGTACGTGGTCAGGCTCATGACCAGCTCTTCCCGGATGGGGTCAATGGGCGGGTTGGTCACCTGCGCGAATAATTGCTTGAAGTAATTGAACAGGAGCGGGGCCTTCCCGGAGAGGACGGCCAGGGGCGCATCGTTCCCCATGGAGCCGATGGGTTCCGCACCTTTCATCATCATGGGCCGGATGATCAGGTCTATGTCCTCCTGCGTGAACCCGAACCGCCGCTGGCGCGCGGTGAGGTCCGGCATTTCCGCGGAAGCGGAAATGGAATCAAACAGGGAGCGCACGGAAATCTTGTTTTCCTCCACCCAGCGGCGGTACGGCCTGCGCCGGGCCATTTCATTCTTGGTTTCCGCATCGGACACCAGCCGGTGGTTCACCAGGTCGCAGTAGATCATTTCACCGGGACGCAGACGGCCGCGGCGCGCGACTTTTTCCGCGGGTATGTCCACCACGCCCGTTTCCGAGGCCAGAATGAATATGTCATCCGTGGTCAGCGTGTAGCGGGCCGGGCGCAGTCCGTTGCGGTCCAGCATGGCCCCGGCGTTGATCCCGTCGGAAAAGACCACGGCGGTGGGACCGTCCCAGGGTTCCATCAGGGCGGAATGGTATTCAAAGAATCCGCGCACATCCGGCCCCAGATGGTAGTTGGCGCCCCAGGCCTGCGGCATGAGCATGAGCATGGCGTGGCGCAGGTCGCGCCCGCCGGCCACCAGCAGCTCCACCATGTTGTCCAGGCAGGCGGAATCACTCTGGCCCGGAGGAATCAGGGGCAGGAGCTTCTGCATGTCGTCCCCCAGCAGGGGGGTGGCCAGATGCGGTTCCCGCACCTTCAGGTGGTTCAGGTTTCCGCGCAGGGTGTTGATTTCCCCGTTGTGGGCCAGGTAGCGGAAGGGATGGGCCAGGCTCCAGGTGGGAAAGGTGTTGGTGCTGTAGCGCTGGTGAACCAGGGCCAGGGGTGATTTGAAATGCCCGCTGGCCAGGTCTTCATAAAATCCTTCAATCTGCGTGCCCAGGAACAGCCCCTTGTACACAATGCTGCGGCTGGAACAGCTGCATACGTAGCAGCCTTCCACGCGCCGTTCCATGTCACGGCGCATCACGAAGAGCTTGCGCTCCAGTTCCGCCTGGTCCGTAAAGCCGCTGCCGTCAATGAACAATTGCCGGATCAGGGGACAGGTGCGCCGGGCGTTGGCGCCAATGCCGTCCGGGTTCACGGGAACCTGCCTCCAGGCAATGACCCTGCCTCCATTTTCCGTAACGGCGGCTTCCAGTTCCTTTTCATGGCCGCTGCCGCCGAATATCATGGCGACTCCGTATTTTCCCCGCGCGGGAAGCCGGTTGGGAAGAGCCAGGCGGAAGAATTCATCCGGCAGGGCCAGCATGATGCCCGCGCCATCCCCGGTTTCAGGATCGCTTCCCACCGCGCCGCGGTGCATGAGCCTTTTGAGAACGGTGATCCCCATTTCAATGATCTTGTGGCTCGGTTCGTTTTTCAGGTCCGCCACCAGGCCCACGCCGCAGGCGTCCCTCTCCTGTTCAAAGTCATACAATCCCTGCGGCGCGGGGATGCCTGTCTCAAATTGATCACTATTCATCGGTTGCTGTTTCTTGTTTGGGTTAAGCTGCCTTCATTATAGCAAAAAGCGTGCCAACTTTTCTTTCAGGTCCCGCCGAACACCGGAACGGACCTTGACCGCCCGGTTTTACAGGCTTTTTCCCGTGGACTCCTTCCGCTGTCCGTGAACAGGGAAACGTACGGCATGCTTCGGGAACCCTCTTTTTTACATTTCCGTAAATACCCTTTCCGTCTGATTTTACATTTTCGTAATGAAATTCCGGCTCCCCATGGCAGCCTTCCCGGAGAACTTTCTTCCGGAATGCACCAAAAGACATTGATTACCATAACTTTAATATTCATTCACATCACCCGCGCCAGGCGAGTCAAAAAAGCTGGCACGCTTCTTGCTGCATAAAAGATGTAACAGTTAACCATAATGAGTGACTCTACCAGAACACAAGCCATCAGCGCCATCGCCTCCCTGCCCGTGAGCGGAGTGAGCGAGAGCGCCCCTGTCAGCATTGATTATTACGGCGCCGACGTTTTCAGCACGGAGGTGATGAAGCAGTACCTGCCCAAGGATACGGCCAAGACCCTTCTGGCTACCATCCAGGACGGCCTGCCTCTGAACGCGGACATCGCCGCGGACGTGGCCCATGCCATGAAGCAGTGGGCTCTGGAACGGGGGGCCACCCATTACACCCACTGGTTCCAGCCCATGACGGGCTCCACGGCGGAAAAGCATGATTCCTTCCTGGACCCCCGGGGCATGGAGGCCATCATGAGCTTTTCAGGCAAGAACTTGATCGTGAGCGAGCCGGACGCGTCCAGCTTCCCTTCCGGTGGCCTGCGCTGCACGTTTGAGGCCCGCGGCTATACCGCCTGGGACCCCACCAGCCCCGCGTTCATCAAGCGCCACGGCAACGGAGCCACCCTGTGCATCCCCACCGCCTATTGTTCCTACACGGGAGACGCCCTGGACAAGAAGACCCCCCTGCTCCGTTCCCGGCAGGCGCTGAGCAACGCCGCCAGAAGGCTGATGAAGTGCTTCAACCTGCCGGATTCCCGCGTGACCATCACGCTGGGAGCGGAACAGGAGTATTTCCTGATTGACAAGAATTTTTACCTGAACCGCCCGGACCTGGTCCAGACGGGACGCACCCTGTTCGGCGCGCCGCCCGCCAAGCACCAGCAGCTGGAAGACCACTATTTCGGCTCCATCAAGCCCCGCATCCTGAATTTCATGAATGATGTGGAAACGGAACTCTGGCGGCTGGGCATTCCTGCCAAGACGCGCCACAATGAGGTGGCTCCGGCCCAGTTTGAGCTGGCCCCCCTGTTTGAGGACGTGAACCTGGCGATTGACCACAATATGCTGGTGATGGAAATCCTGCGCCAGCAGGCCAGCAGGCACGGCCTGGTATGCCTGCTCCATGAAAAGCCCTTTGTGGGCGTCAACGGCTCCGGCAAGCATAATAACTGGTCCATCTCCTACGGGGACAAGAACCTGCTGGACCCCGGCACGGACCCGCAGCAGAATGCCATTTTCCTGACGGTGCTGACCGCCATTATTGAAGCCGTGGACAAGCACAGCGACTTGCTCCGGACTTCCGTAGCCAGCGCCGGGAACGACCACCGCCTGGGCGCGAACGAGGCGCCACCCGCTATTGTTTCCATTTTCCTGGGCGACCAGCTCAATGAGGTGATTGAGAATATCATCAACGGGGAAGCCGGATGCGGCCGGCGGGATGACACGCTCAAGATCGGCGTGGATACGCTGCCCGTTCTGCCCAGGGACGCCACGGACCGCAACCGTACCAGCCCGTTCGCCTTCACCGGGAACAAGTTCGAGTTCCGCGCGCCCGGTTCCGCCCAGTCCTGCGCCGGGCCCATGATTACCCTGAACACCATCGTGGCGGAGGCCTTCGATTCCCTGGCGGAAGAACTTTCCTCCTTCGCACCGGAGACTTTCCTGGCCCAGCTCCAGGAAACGCTCAAGCGCCGGATATCCGAACACAGGAGGATCATTTTCAACGGAGACAATTATTCCGGGGAATGGGTGAAGGAGGCGGAACGCCGCGGCCTGCCCAACCTGAAGAATACGATGAGCGCCCTCCATACCCTGGTTAATGAAAAGAACGTGGCCCTGTTTGAGAAGTACGGCGTGTTTTCCAGAAGGGAGCTGGAATCCCGGTTTGAGATTTTCCTGGAGGAATACCACAGGCGCATCCGCATTGAAGGGCGCCTGTCCTGGGAAATGGCCGCCACCATTATCCTCCCGGCCTTGCGCAATGAATACAAGCAAACCGTTTCCGCGCTTTCCAGGGCGCTGGACGCCAAGCAGACCACTGGCACCGCCTCCCTGCGGAAGCTGGCGGACAAGCTGGGCGACGCCCTGGATTCCATCGTGTCCGACCTGGATACGCTGGAAACGGCGCTCACGAGCTGCCATGAGGACATCCTTGCCGGGATGTCCCGATTGAGAACCAGCGTCGACGCAGCAGAAGCCCTGGTGAACGACCGGTCCTGGCCTCTCCCCAAGTACCGGGAAATGCTGTTCATCTATTAGGGTGCGGACGCCGCTCCGGAGCCGCTCCGCCCTCCTGCGGGAAATCTTCTCCCCGCAGGAGGTCCGGCAGGGCTCCGGAGCCTTGGCGCGCCCCGGTCCGCCCCGCATTTTTCCCGCCGTTTTCCGCGTCGCCCCAACCCCTGAAAAATCCGCGTCATTGGCCGTAAAAAAACTTTCCTCAGGAGCCCTGCGGGCACTTAATTCCCCCGGCGGAAATCTACGGCCCGAACCCGCAAGATTCTTCCATCGCCATTATGCCTAAAGATACCTCCATCAAAAAAATTCTCGTGATCGGCTCCGGCCCGATCGTCATCGGCCAGGGTTGCGAATTTGACTACTCCGGCACCCAGGCCTGCAAAGCCCTCCGGGAAGAGGGTTATGAAGTGGTGCTGGTCAATTCCAATCCCGCCACGATCATGACGGATCCGGAGACCGCCCCGCGCACCTACATTGAACCGATCACTCCGGAGTTTGTGGAGAAGATTATCATCCGGGAGAAGCCGGACGCCCTTCTTCCCACCCTGGGCGGCCAGACGGCCCTGAACTGCGCCATGGAACTGTTCCGCAGCGGCGTGCTGGAACGGGAGAACGTGCGCATGATCGGCGCCAACGCGGACGCCATTGACCGCGGGGAGGACCGCAGCCTGTTCAAGGAGGCCATGATCCGCATCGGCCTGGACGTGCCGTGCTCCGGCATTGCCCACACAATGGAGGAAGCCCGGCAGGTGGCCCGGGACATCGGCACCTTCCCCCTCATCATACGCCCCGCCTTCACGCTGGGGGGCATGGGCGGCGGCGTGGCGTACAACAAGACGGAGTTTGAGGAAATCTGCGCCCGCGGGCTGGACCTCTCCCCCGTCTCGGAAATCCTGATTGAAGAATCCCTGATCGGCTGGAAGGAGTTTGAAATGGAAGTCATGCGCGACCGCGCGGACAATTGCGTGGTGATCTGCTCCATTGAGAATATCGACCCCATGGGCGTGCATACCGGAGATTCCATTACCGTGGCCCCCATCCAGACCCTGACGGACCGGGAATACCAGGTCATGCGGGACGCCTCCTTCGCCGTGATCCGGGAGATCGGCGTGGAGACGGGCGGCTCCAACATCCAGTTTGCCATTAATCCGGCCAACGGGCGCATGATCGTCATTGAGATGAATCCCCGCGTTTCCCGTTCCTCCGCCCTGGCCTCCAAGGCCACCGGCTTCCCCATCGCGAAACTGGCCGCCAAGCTGGCCGTGGGCTACACGCTGGATGAATTGCGCAACGACATCACGCGGGAAACGCCCGCCTGCTTTGAGCCCACCATTGACTACGTGGTCACGAAGGTTCCGCGCTTTACGTTTGAAAAGTTCAAGCAGGCGGACGAGCACCTGACCACCTCCATGAAATCCGTGGGGGAAGCCATGGCCATCGGCCGCACGTTCAAGGAGTCCCTGCAAAAGGCCCTGCGCTCCCTGGAAACGGGCCGCTGGGGCTGGGGTTTTGACGCCAAGGCTCCCCGCGGCGCGACGGTGGAGGAGATTACCCGGAAACTGGGCGTTCCCACCGCGGAACGCATTTTCTGGATCCAGACGGCATTCAGCAGCGGCTTTACGCTGGAGGAGGTGCACCAGATCACCCAGATAGACCCCTGGTTCCTGGCCCAGATGCAGGACCTGGCGAAGGCGGGAGACCGCCTGGACACGCTGGACCTGCGGGAAGCCAAGAAACTGGGCTTTTCAGACAGGCAGATCGCGCTGGCCCGCGGAACCACGGAAGAACATATCCGGAAGGAACGCATGGAACAGGGCATCATTCCCGGCTACCGCCTGGTGGACACCTGCGCGGCGGAGTTTGAGGCGTATACGCCCTATTTTTATTCCACTTACGGGGATGAAAACGAGGCGCGCGACACAGGCCGCAGGAAAATCCTCATTCTGGGTGGCGGACCGAACCGCATCGGCCAGGGCATTGAGTTCGACTACTGCTGCGTGCACGCCTCCATGGCCCTGCGGGAGCTGGGGTATGAAACCATCATCATCAATTCCAACCCGGAAACCGTCTCCACGGACTACGATTCCTCAGACAAGCTTTTCTTTGAACCCCTGACGCTGGAAGACGTGCTGCACATCTGCGCGCAGGAAAAACCGGACGGCGTCATCGTGCAGTTCGGCGGCCAGACGCCGCTGAACCTGGCCAACTCCCTGGAGGCCCACGGCGTGCCCATCATCGGCACCAGCCCGAAGGCCATAGACCTGGCGGAAGACCGGGAGCATTTCTCCGCCCTGCTGAAGGAGCTGGGGCTGAAGCAGGCGGATGCGGGAACGGCCACCAACGTGGAGGATGCCGCCGCCATCGCCGCGCGCATCGGCTATCCGGTGCTCCTGCGCCCCTCCTTTGTCCTGGGCGGCCGCGGCATGATCATTGTGTATGAAGAGAAGGAACTGCGCCGGTACATGACGGAGGCCGTGGAGGCGTCCGAGGAACGCCCCGTGCTGATCGACCGCTTTCTGGAAAACGCCGTTGAAATTGACGTGGACGTCATCGCGGACCGGGAACGGGCCGTCATCGGCGCCATCATGCAGCACGTGGAACCGGCGGGCATCCACTCCGGGGACTCCGCCAGCATGATTCCGGCCATGGGCATTTCCATGAAGATGCACAAGGAAATCACGCGGGCCTCCAAGGAACTGGCGCGCCGCCTGAACGTCTGCGGGCTGATGAACATCCAGTTTGCCGTGAAGGACGAACAGCTTTACGTGATTGAGGTCAATCCGCGCGCCTCCCGCACGGTGCCCTTCGTCTCCAAGGCCATCGGCAAGCCGCTCGCCAAGCTGGCGGCCCAGATTATGGCCGGAAAGACGCTGGCGGAACTGGGCTTCACCCGGGAAATCACGCCGGAATACCACTGTGTGAAGGAGGCCGTCTTCCCGTGGGGCCGCTTCCCGGGCATTGACGTGGTGCTGGGACCGGAAATGAAGTCCACCGGGGAAGTCATGGGGATTGACCCGGACCCGGACATTGCCTTCGCCAAGTCCCAGATCAGCGCCTTCAACCCGCTGCCCACGGAGGGCAAGGTGTTCATCTCCGTGAATGACCGTGACAAGGAACGGGTGCTCCACATGGCCCGCCAGCTGGCGGACATGGGCTTCATCCTGTGCGCCACGCGCGGCACGATGATCCACCTGCTCCAGCACGACATTGAATGCGAACGCGCCTACAAGGTGAACGAGGAGCGCCGCCCGAACATCGTGGACCACATCAAGAACGGGGAGATCAATTTCATCATCAATACCCCCGGCTCCCATGACGCCCGTGCGGACGACATCATCATCCGCTCCTCCGCCATCGCCACCAAGACGTCCTACTGCACGAACCTGGCCTCCGCCCAGGCCTGCGTGAATGCCATCGAGGCGCTGAAAAACAGGGACCTCCAGGTCCGCACCATCCAGGAATACCACGCTGAAACCCTTTAACCCCGTACCATACAGAATACCCATATCATGAGAGCCATTCTCGCACTGGAAGACGGCAGCGTCTTTATCGGTTCACACTTCGGAGCCACGGGCACGGAAGTGGGGGAAGCCTGCTTCAACACCTCCATGACCGGCTACCAGGAAGTCCTGACGGATCCGTCCTACAGCGGCCAGATCGTCACGATGACCTATCCCCTGATCGGCAATTACGGCGTCAACCCGGAAGATTACGAGTCCGGCAAGGCGCAGGTCAGCGGTTTTGTGGTGGCGGAGCTGACGAAGGTCCACTCCAACTGGCGAGCCACGGAGGCCCTGGGTCCGTGGCTGGAAAAGCAGGGCGTCATCGGCATTGAGGGGGTGGACACCCGCAAGATCGCCAAGCACCTGCGTTCCGCCGGAGCCATGCGCGCCTGCCTCACCACGGAACTGACGCCGGAGGAAGCCGTGGAAGCGGCCAGAAAGGCCCCCTCCATGGAAGGCTGCAACATCGTGGACAAGATCGGCTCCCATCCCATGACGCCGGAGGAAGTGGACGCCCTGGTGACGGACCGGGAACTGCCCCCCGTGGAGTATGACCTCGTGGCCTTCGACTTCGGCATCAAGTACAACATCCTGCGCCAGCTGCGTGAAAACGGCTTCCGCGTGACCGTAGTTCCGGCCCACGCCACGGCGGAGGAAGTGCTCGCCATGAAACCGGACGGCGTCTTTCTTTCCAACGGGCCCGGGGACCCCGCCACGCTGACGGACATCCACCGGGAGGTGGGCGCCCTGATCGGAAAGGTCCCCATGTTCGGCATCTGCCTGGGGCATCAGATCATTTCCCACGCTCTGGGGGCGAAGACCTTCAAGCTCAAATTCGGCCACCGCGGGGCCAACCACCCGGTGAAAGACCTCCGCACGGGCAAAATCAGCATCACGTCCCAGAACCACGGATTCGCCGTGGACCCGGACACCGTGCCGGACGACGTGGAGATCACGCTGGTGAACCTGAATGACAATACCGTGGAAGGCATTGCCCACAAGACGCTTCCCGTTTTCAGCGTGCAGTACCATCCGGAAGCCGCTCCCGGCCCCAGGGATCCCCAGTACCTGTTCCGGGAGTTCAAGCAAATGATTGCATCCCGCAAACAATAAGCGTCCTGCCGGCGCGCCGCCCTCTTCAAAAGCCGGTGCATTTTCCTCGTCATCATGGGAAGAATGCATTATTTTTGACGGAGGGTATCCATCATGCCTCCGGAGGGTTTCACTCCAGGCCTCCTCAACCAGCAAACACCTGAAGTATACATCACATGAGCAAAATCGCATTGATCTCCGGCATTACGGGGCAGGACGGCTCTTTTCTCGCCGAGTTCCTGATCGACAAAGGTTATGAAGTCCACGGCATCCTGCGCCGCTCCTCTTCCTTCAACACGGGCCGCATTGAACATCTTTACCTGGACGAGTGGGTCCGGGACATGAAGAAGAACCGCCTGATCAACCTCCACTACGGAGACATGACGGATTCCAGCTCCCTGATTCGCATTATCCAGACCGTGCAGCCGGATGAAATTTACAACTTGGCCGCCCAGAGCCATGTGAAGGTCAGCTTTGACGTGCCGGAATACACGGCGGAAACGGACGCCGTGGGCACCCTCCGCATGCTGGAAGCCGTCCGCATCCTGGGCATGGAGAAGAAATGCCGCATTTACCAGGCTTCCACCTCCGAACTCTTCGGCCTGGTGCAGGAAGTCCCCCAGAAGGAAACCACCCCGTTCTACCCTCGCTCCCCCTACGGCGTAGCCAAGCAGTACGGGTTCTGGATTACCAAGAATTACCGGGAATCCTACGGCATGTTTGCCGTCAACGGCATTCTGTTCAACCATGAGAGCGAACGCCGCGGGGAAAACTTCGTCACCCGCAAGATCACGCTGGCGGCGGCCCGCATTGCCCAGGGCATGCAGGACAAGCTTTATCTGGGCAATTTGAACGCCCTGCGCGACTGGGGCTATGCCAGGGATTACGTGGAATGCATGTGGCTGATCCTCCAGCATGACAAGCCGGAAGACTTCGTCATTGCCACCGGGGAGATGCACACCGTCCGTGAATTCTGCACGCTGGCCTTCCGCGAAGCCGGAATTGAGCTGGAATGGGAAGGCGAAGGCGTGGAAGAACGCGGCCGCGATAAAAAGACGGGCAATATCCTGGTGGAAGTGGACCCCAAGTATTTCCGCCCTTCCGAAGTGGAACAGCTGCTGGGAGATCCTACCAAGGCCAGAACCCTTCTGGGCTGGAATCCCACCTCCACGCCGTTTGAGGAGCTCGTGCGCATCATGGTGAAGCATGACATGGAGTACGTCAAGAATCCCGTCAATGGCTGAGATGGAAAAAAACAGCGCCATCTTTGTGGCCGGGCACCGCGGCCTGGTAGGTTCCGCCATCTGGAAATCCCTGGAAAAGAAAGGGTATTCCAACCTGATCGGCCGGACGCACCGGGAACTGGACCTGGAAGACCCGGCGGCCGTCCGGGAATTTTTTGACCGTGAAAAGCCGGAATACGTCTTTCTGGCGGCGGCGTTTGTGGGCGGCATCATCGCCAACTCGCGCTACCGTGCGGATTTCATCTTCCGCAACCTCCAGATTCAACAGAACGTCATCGGGGAAAGCTTCCGCCACGGCGTCTCCAAGCTCCTTTTCCTGGGGAGCACGTGCATTTATCCGCGTGAGGCCCCCCAACCCATGAAGGAGGACGCCCTGCTCACTTCCCCGCTGGAATATACCAACGAGCCCTATGCCATCGCCAAGATCGCAGGGCTGAAGATGTGCGAAAGCTTCAACCTCCAGTACGGCACCAACTATATTGCCGTGATGCCTACGAACCTGTACGGCCCCAATGACAATTTCCATCTGGAGAACAGCCACGTGCTGCCCGCCATGGTGCGCAAAATCCATCTGGCCAAATGCCTGATGGAGGGGGACTGGAACGCCGTGCGGAAAGACATGGCCGCCCGCCCCGTGGAACAGGTGAACGGAACGGCTCCGGAAGAAGCCATCCTGGCTGTGCTGGGCAAGTACGGCATCACCCCCGGTTCCGTGGAACTGTGGGGGACGGGTACGCCCCTGCGCGAATTCCTGTGGAGCGAGGATATGGCAGACGCCTGCGTCCACGTGATGGAACGGGTGGATTTCAGCCATCTGAAAGGAGAGGGCCGGGAAGTCCGCAACTGCCACATCAACATCGGCACGGGGAAGGAAATTTCCATCGGCGATCTGGCGCGGCTCATCGCCGCTACGGAAGACTACCGCGGAGAACTGGTGTTCAACGCGGACAAGCCGGACGGCACCATGCGCAAGCTGACGGACGTTTCCAAGCTGCACTCCCTGGGCTGGACCCACCGGGTGGAACTGGAGGAAGGCGTGGAACGCATCTACCGGTGGTACCTGGACCAGGCGGAAGCCGCCGGACATTAACGCCGCCTCCGGCCCGCCCGCACCGCCCATGAGCCACTTTCCAGACAGTAATGATACGGCTCCTGCCAAACCCAGCCTGTGGGCGCTGAGCCCCCTGCTGGTTTTCTTCCTGCTTTACCTGGTAATCTCCGTAGCCGTACGGGATTTTTACGCCGTCCCGGTGACGGTGGCCTTTACGGCTGCGGCTGTCTGGGCCGTGCTCATCACCCGCGGGAAAAGCATGGCGGAGCGGGTGGACCTGTTCTCCTCCGGAGTAGCCAACAGGAACATCCTGATGATGATCTGGATATTCGTGCTGGCGGGCGCATTCGCCCAGTCCGCCAGGGACATGGGCGCCATTGACGCCACCGTGCAGCTTACCCTGCGCCTCCTGCCGGACAACCTGCTGCTTGCCAGCGTCTTCATTGCCTCCTGCTTCATTTCACTTTCCGTAGGCACCTCCGTAGGCACCATCGTAGCGCTGGCTCCGGTAGCCGTGGGACTGGCCGAGGCCACGCAGGCCAGCACGGGGATGATGACGGCCATTGTGGTGGGCGGCGCGTTTTTCGGAGACAACCTTTCCTTTATTTCAGACACTACGATTGCCGCCACCCGGACGCAGGGATGCGCCATGAGGGACAAGTTCCGGGCCAACGTGAAGGTGGTTTTTCCCGCCGCTCTGCTGGCCCTGGCCTGCTATGTGCTGCTGGGCTGGAACGTGCAGTCTCCCCCCATGGGAGACGCCCCCATTGAATGGATGAAGGTTTTCCCCTACCTGCTTGTGCTGGCGACGGCGCTGGCCGGAGTCCATGTCATGGTTGTCCTGACACTGGGACTGCTCGCCACGGGACTTGTGGGAGTGGGCATGGGGTATTTTTCCTTCATGGCCTGGTTCCGCGCCATGGGCGGGGGCATGACCGGCATGGGGGAACTGATCATCGTCACCCTGCTGGCCGGCGGCGTGCTGGCCCTGATACGCTACAATGGGGGCATTGCCTACATCATCGGAAAAATCACGTCCCATATCCGGGGGCGGCGCGGGGCGGAATTCAGCATTGCGGCCCTTGTCTCCATGGCCAATCTCTGTACGGCCAACAATACGATCGCCATTATCACGGCAGGCCCCATCGCCAAGGAGATCAGCGACAAATTCCACATTCCGCCCAGACGCAGCGCCAGTATTCTGGATACATTCTCCTGCCTGGTCCAGGGCGTTATCCCCTACGGGGCCCAGATGCTGATGGCGGCGGGCATCGCCCAGGTTTCCCCGCTCATGATCATGGAGTACCTGTACTACCCCCTGATTCTGGGGGTTTGCTCCATCGCCGCCATCGCCCTGGCTCCCGGAAGGGCAAGACGGCGCAGGAAAAGCTGACGGACGTCCGGCAAACGGGGCTTAACCCCGGGGTGCCGCACCTTTTTGTTACCGACATGTTATCCTTGTTATCCTCATGTTACTCAACATATGGAGCTCCTGTGTTATCATATATGCATGAGCCTTCATATCGAACCTACAGAAGAAGCAGTAGACACGCTGCGCAAGGAAAGGCGGAAAAATTACATTGCCGCCCTGGCGACATCCTTTCTCTCCGTCATTCTTGCCGGAGCCATTCTCTATTCCCTGACCATCATCATCGCTCCCCCGGAAGAGCCCAAGGTCGTCGGCTACATTACGCCTGACGAGGCCCCTCCGGCGGATACGCCTCCCCCGCCGGAAGTGCAGAGGGAAACCTCCTCTTCCTCCCATGCGGAAACGCCCGTCAAGGTAGTAGTGGCCGCGGCGGCCGCCCCGGTCAGCCTCCCCAAGATTGACATTGATCCTCCGGATGAACCCGTCATGCTGGAAGAAGGAACCGCGCTGGGCATGGGAGACGGATTCGGCCCCGACCTGGGGGATTCCACCTCTGCCTTCGGCACGTCCCAGCCTTCCGGCAGTACGCTGGTAGGCACCTTTTACGATGCCAAGCAGACGCCCGGAGGACGCCCTACCAATATGAACATGGAGCAGTACCGCGCCTTTCTTTCCCGCTTTGTCAACAAGGGCTGGAATGAATCGGAACTGAACCGCTTTTACAAGGCGCCCCAGCAGCTGTACGCCGCCCAGTTCTACATCCCCAGAACCCCCGCCAAAGACGCGCCCAAGGCCTACGGATGCGACGACAAGGTCAAACCCAGCCAGTGGCTTGCCATTTACCGCGGTAAGGTTCGCGCTCCCAAATCCGGAACGTTCCGTTTTGTAGGCCTGGGGGACGACTATCTGGCAGTGCGGTTCAACAACCAGAACGTATTCGACTACGGCTGGGAATCCGCCTCCCTGGGAAAAATGACGGCGAACAACGCGCAATGGCTGGATGCCATGGAAGGCAAACCCGGCAACGACGCGCAGAAAAAGGAACTCAAGGACATCGGCATCAACGTTCCGCCCGTCACGTTCTACAAGTACGGCACCTCCGGACACTGGAACAACACCATGCGCGGCGTAGCCGCCGGCAAGCCGTTCACGGTGGAGCAAGGCAAGGTATACCCCATTGAAATCCTGGTCAGCGAAGGTCCCGGCGGGGAATTCGGCATGACTCTTCTTCTGGAGGAAGTGGGGGTGCCCCCCATGAGCAAGGATCCCAAGACGGGAGCGCCCATCCTCCCGCTGTTCCGGACCAATTACGGCGTACCGAAGCCTGACAAGAGCAAGGAATACGTGCCGTTTGATGAAATCGGCATCGTCTGGGAATCCATCAAATAAGCCGGAAGCCCTTATTGCACCTCCTTCATGCCCGCAGGCCTCCTGCGGGCATTTTGCTTGTCTGCCCGTAAAAGATGGCCTACGCTCCCTCCACGATCATGCAGCCTTTCCGCTTTCATTCCATCTACCAGCCCCGCATCTGGGGCGGCCAGCACATGAGAACGTTGCTGGGCCGGGAATTGCCCGACCGGGAAACGGCCTACGGGGAAGCCTGGGAAATCAGCGACCGTCCGGAAGCCATGAGCGTGGTGCGGGAAGGAGAATGGGAGGGGACGCCCCTGCACCGGCTGTGGGAGGAACGGAGGGAGGAAATTTTCGGCCCCGGCTATGAACGTTTTCCGCGCTTTCCCCTGCTCTGCAAAATTCTGGATGCCCGTGAAAACCTTTCCGTCCAGGTGCATCCCCCGGAACGCACGGCAGCCGCCCTGAAGGGAGAAGTTAAAAACGAAGTCTGGTACGTGCTGGACGCGGACCAGGACGCGCTGATTTACGGAGGGATGAAAGAAGACGCCACACCCGGAGACATCCGCCGCGCGGCGGAAACGGGCCGGATGGAAGAACTGATACGCTCCACCCATTTGAAGGAAGGGGAACATCTTTACATTCCCGCGGGCCTGGTCCACGCCATCGGCGCCGGCCACCTCATTGCGGAAATCCAGCAGAATAGCGACACTACTTACCGCCTTTACGACTGGAACCGGACGGACGCTTCAGGAAAAGGGAGGGAACTGCACATGGACCAGGCGCTGGATTCCATCGCGGAATTCCGGGAACTCAGCCGTCACCCCGGTTACCTGACTGAAATGCCGTACTTCACCATGGAGGAATACCGGTTGGACAGGGGAGAGCGTTTCACCCAGCCGGACGCTTCCCGCTTTGCCATTTTCACGGTTCTCCGCGGCTCCGTAGCATGGGATGGAAAAACGGCCCGGCAAGGGGAATTCATCCTTTCCCCGGCCGGCGCGGACGCCGTTACCGCCGCAGAGCCGGGGACCGTTTTGCTTTTAACAACGGTTTGAACAGGCCAATATGACAAAAAGCGTGAAGAATTCAGCACAAAGCTAAAGCTTTCACACTTTTTCGTTGCAAAGAAGGAAAGTGAATCTTAGCTTGAACTAAACTTTCCCCGCACCAGCGCCTCAAATCCCCATCCCCCGGACAGCCACATGAGCAATATTTCCACCATCGCCACTTATCTTGGCCGCGTTTCCGGACAACTCCAGCCCATGCTGGAAAAAGTCCGGGGCATTGATCGCCGTACCTTCCTGATGGAAGCTGCCGCCCTGCTGGCCCTGACCAGCTGTTCGGAACCCTCCGGCAAGGCCGGGATGGCGCCCATGATCTCCTTCAAACCCTCCGGCGTTCCCCTGGTGAAACGCTCCCCGCGGCAACTGTTGGCGGAATGCAACGTGCACCCGATGTTCATGCCCAGCTCTTCACCGCTGCGCCGGCGCTCCTCCCGGATGAAGCCGCGCTTCATCACCATGCACAACACGGAAAATCCGTCCGCAGACGCCATGCAGCACGCCCGCGCCCTGAATAACGGCGCCCTGCACTGCAACTGGCACTACACGGTAGACCCGTACGTGGCCATGCAGCACATTCCCCTGAACGAAACGGGCCGCCATGCAGACCGCGGCGGCCCCGGGGACCTGTACTCCATTGGCATTGAAATGTGTGAAAAACGGGGACAGAGCATCGTGAAAACCTTTGACCGCGCCGCCAAGCTGGCCGCCTATAACATGTATGCCCACGATATTCCCCTGCGGAACGTCGTTCCTCACTATTACTGGACGGGCAAACGCTGCCCCCACCTGCTGCTGGACAACGGCAAGCCCGGCTTCAAATGGTCCTGGTTCATCTCCCGCGTGGATTATTACTACCGCTGCATCAGCTGAATACAGTTCCATACCATCCCTCCGCTCCGGGGATGGACACGGGTTGAAGGCTCCCTCCCTCAGGATGCCCTGCTTCTTTTCTCCGGCATGTGAACATAGCCCGGTGAAGTATTTCGCGCCACTGGTTCCCTTGCACTACCCCAGCCGGAAAACCGACCTGTTGCGGAGCTTGCGCAAAATCATCAAATCCGCAGCATGTCCTACCGGAAATCTTTTTACAAGCACGGCGGGTCCTGCCCGGCAGCCTCACTGACGGGGGAATGAACCGCATGTCCTGGGCCATGCAAAAAAACCGGGTCTGCCTATGAGCAAACCCGGTTCTTTTTACAAAAAGGTGAAGGGAGCAAAAAAGAACTCCGCAGCCGCCAGGTCCACGCACAAACCTTGGCAACTGCGGAGCTGCGCTTACACACACTTATTCATCCAACAAAAATCACTCAGCGGGGCTTCCATCAGGAGTGGTGGAAAGCCGTGCCTTCTTCCGCCGTCATCGGGGAAGTGACCGGGTGCTTCTCGAAGAAGTCGATCATGCGCTTGAAGTCTTCCAGGAACAGGTCTGCGAGGTCCTTGGTGAAGCCCTGGCGGACCATGACGCGCATCACCACGGTATCCTGGCAATTTGCCGGGAGGGTGAAGGCGGGCACCTGCCAGCCACGGGTTCTCAGCTTGTCCGAGAGGTCGAAGAGGGTATAGTTCGTCTTGGCTCCGTCCTTGATGAAGAAGCAGACGGCGGGAATGCCCTTTTCCGGATCGCCCGTGCAAATGAATTCGTACGGTCCCAGCTTGGAAACTTCATCTGAAATGTACTTGGCCACTTCATAGGCCTGGGTATGGATGTTGGTATACCCTTCCTTGCCCAAACGGATGAAGTCATAGTACTGGCAGATGATCTGCCCGGCCGGCCGTGAGAAGTTAATGGCGAAGTTGGGGATTTCACCACCAAGATAGTTGACGTTGAAGATCAACCCTTCAGGCAGGTCGGCGATGTCTCTCCATACCACCCAGCCCACTCCGAGCGGAGCAAGACCGTATTTGTGGCCGGAAGCGCTGATGGATTTGACGCGGGGAATACGGAAGTCAAAAACAATGTCCGGGGCGCAGAACGGAGCCAGGAAACCGCCGCTGGCGCCGTCCACGTGAATGTCCACGCTGATGCCAGTCCTGTCTTCGTAATCGTCCAGGGCCTTGGCAATTTCCGCAGGCAGTTCATAAGCGCCCGTGTAGGTCACGCCGAAAGTGGGAACCACCACGATGGTGTTTTCATCAACCTGCTGCAGCATGTTTTCCACATCCATTTTCCACTGTCCGGGAGCCATGGGGATTTCACGCATTTCAATGTCCCAGTAACGGCAGAACTTGTGCCAGCAGATCTGGACGGGGCCGCATACCAGGTTGGGCTTGTCAATGGGTTTGCCGGCGGCCTTCTGGCGGGCTCTCCAGCGCCAAAGGGCAGCCATGCCGCCAAGCATGCACGCTTCACTGGAACCGATGGTGGAACAACCGATGGGCTTTTCATCCTGGCTGGCGTTCCAAAGATTGGCAATGATCGCAGCGCAGCGCATTTCAATGGCGGCTGTCTGGGGGTATTCATCCTTGTCGATCATATTTTTATTTATGCTGATATTCATCAGCATCCGGACCTGCTTTTCATCCCATGTCTGGCAGAAGGTTGCGAGGTTCTGGCGGGCGTTGCCGTCCAGCATTAATTCATCGGACACCAGCTGGAAGGCGTCTTCTGCGCGCATGGCGTAATCCGGGAACTGGTCCTTGGGCAGGAGGTTGTCTGCTTCCGGAGAGCCGAAAATGGAATTTTCCGCCCGGGCTGTATCGGGTTTTTGATTTGGATCAAACATGACGGTATCTATTGTTTCATCATTTCCGGGCCAGCCGTGAAAGACCGCCCGCATAAAGGATAGAAGCTTTCACGGACAAAAGTGTTCATATTTCTATTGTCATTCGCCCCGGCATAACTTTTCTACAAAAATACAGGAACAAGCTTCATTTTATTACCCATGTATTACTCAAAATCATTAAATTACAGAATTTGTTATATTTACTGACCTACACTCATAAAAGACTCTATGTATGACACAGGCCATATTTTCACAGATGAGGGAGCCGGACATTTTCAGATTCAACGACCAAGCGAAATTATATGTTAGAAGAGCCTTCCCATACACCGTGACATTCGTTGAGAAAAAACGTTCTCCGGAGACTCTCATAGTTTCCAGGCAACAGTGCCGGCGCGCGCACAAGCCCCCACCCGGGCGCCCAGGCAAAAGACGGCTCAGGTCTGGTACCTAACAAAGAACCTTACCGCATATTAATGAAACCAACATTTGCAGTATCCGCCATCCTTCTCCTGATGACAGCTTCCCTGGTGCAGACGGGAGCAGCCCAGCAGGCTGAAGACCTCTATCAGGGCACCGTTGACACGCGCCAGGAGACCCAGGACAGCATCACCTACACCTTGAAGGAGGACCTGAGCTTTTCCGGATTCCGTACGGAAGACACCGTTTACGCAGGGAGCGTCTTCTTCAACCAGCTGGCGGACCACACCCGGCCCGCCAGCGAGTCCGTCATGACCTTTACCGGCACGGGAATGTCCATGAGCTTTGACGACTGTTCCTCCCTTCACAGCGACCGATGGGTCAATGACAACGAAGGCGGAGGCGCCATCCGCGGGGAAACGCTCACCTTTACGGACATGGGCGACCTTTCCTTCAACAATTGCAAGTCCATCGTGAATGCAGATACGAACGCGGGGGGAGCCGTGAACGCAAGGGGAGACATCACTTTCTCCCACATGGGCAACATCTCCTTTACCAACAACATGCTGGGTGACGACAGCCAGCAGGGGCAGGCCCTGGGGGGAGCCCTGTTTACGTGGGGAAAGATCGACTTTGAAAATACCAAGTCCATCCTGTTCAGCGGGAACTCCACCGGACACTCGCCCACGAGCGCCCACTCCAACATCGGGGGCGCCATTTACGCTGGCGCGCACGACTCCACCTCTACGGCAAGCAAGGCCTACATCCCCGCCGGGGAATACGCGCTGACGTTCCAGAACGTCAACGGCAGCATGACCTTTGAAAACAATTCCGCATGGATGGCCGGAGCCATTTACGCCTATGCAGGCGCCGTGGACGGTTATGATAATACCGGAGGCGGCATGAAGATAAACGGCGTTACCGGAGACGTGGTTTTCAAAAACAACCGGGCTGATGCCGGTGAACTGGCCTCCGAATGGAACGGCAATTTCGGCGCCGTTTACAGCGGCCAGGACCTGGACATCTCCAACGTCGGAGGGGACCTGCGCTTTGAAGGCAACCATGCCAGCAACAGCGCCGGGGCATTCGGCGTCAGCGGAAGCTTCAACCTCAATAACGTCGCCTCCATCACCTTCATCAACAACCACGCGGACAATACGTATGCCGTGGGCTGGATCAGCAAGGACTGGAATGTCACCAATACGGGAGACATCACCATTTCAGGAAACAGCTCCAACAAGCAAATGGGCGGCGTGGCCGTCTTCGGCAATACCACGTTCAGCAATAACGGGAACATCACCGTGGAAGGCAACTCCACCAAGGGTTCCAACGGAGCCCTGCGGTTTTACGGGACGTTCAGCGTTACGGATGCCGGGAATATTTCCCTTTCCGGAAACAGCGCGGACCAGTACAACGGCGCCATTGAGGTGACCGGAGATACCTCGTTCACCCGGACCGGAAACATCTCCATGGACAATAATACGGCGGGCTGGCACTACGGCGTGGGACAGTTTCACGGGAACCTGTCCTTTGCCAATACGGGGAACATTTCCATTTCCAACAACAAATCCACGGATTACGGATTTGGGGCCCTGCTGGTAGATGGCAAAACATCCTTCGTCAATACAGGGAAGGTCACCATTTCCGGCAACTCCGCCAAATGGAACGTTGGCGCCCTTCAGGGAGCCAACGGGGTGGAATTCATCAATAACCGCGGCGGCGTGCTCATTGAGAACAACTCCGTGGACGGCACTGCCGGAGCCATGCTTCTTTATTACAAGGACGCCGTTTTCTCCGCGGACCAGGGAGACATCATCGTGAAAGGCAACACGGAAAAACGCGGAGGGGAGAATCCCATCCTGAACTCCCTTGTGTTCGGCACCAACGGAAGCGTTTCCATGGATAGCGTGGCGCTCCGCGCGCAGGAAGGAAGAACGGTCACTTTCTATGACCCTTTCCGCAACGCGGGCGACGGAGCGGAGCATGACAACATCGTCTTTGACTTTAACAAGTCCGAGGGCGTGGACACCACCCCGTATAACGGCGCCGCTCCGGAATTCAAGGGCACCATCCGCTTCTCCGGGGCGGAGGCGAACAGGCTGATCACCCAGGCAGCAGGAGAATCGGAATCCGACTGGCAGAACCGGCTGGCGGAATCCAAGTACTTCAACGTCAGCGGCAAGACCACCTTGCATGACGGCACGCTGATCCTGGAAGACGGAGTTACCTACGGCAACAAGGACCTTGCCAAAAACTCCTCCTTCACCGTGAAGAAGGGCATTCTGGAAATCACGGGGAACAGCTCCGTAAACAGCAAGGACATCACCATTGAATCCGGAGTGACCTTGAGGACCGGAAGAGGAGCCGCCTTCCGCGGGGATACGATCGACATCAGCAAGGGCGCTATCTTTGACTTCCGCCCCTTCATGGACGATTACAGCTCCGGCCTCACCATTGAGCAGGCAAACAGCCACACGATGGGAGGAACCATGGGGGTGGCTGACTCCCTGGAAGACTACGCCCACAAGCGGTGGGCGCAGAAACAGCGCTTCCTGGCCATGTCCATAGAAGATGCAGCCATTCCCGGTACCTCCGGCGACTTTGACGGCATTTATTCAAGCGCCACCGGCACCGATACCGTCAACTCCCCCTATACCTACGAAGGGTACTGGACGAAGGAATGGGAAGACCAGGACAATGACGGGATCAACGACCATCTGTATGCCGTCTGGAACCCCACAGACGACATTGAAGAAATACTTCCGGAACTGGCCGGGTCGGACATCGGCAACTCCATGTGGAGCTCCGCTTCCAACATGAAGTCCGTTTCCAATGCCGCACTGGGGCAGGTAGGCATCACCCGCTTCCTGATGGGCCCGAAGAACAACTTCTGGATCAAGGGCATGGGAGACTTCACCTACCATGCAACCCGGGACGGCATTGACGGCTATGATTACAATGGAGGCGGCTATGCCGTGGGTGCGGACCGCAGGTTCACCCCGAACACCATTCTGGGCGCCGCCTTCGGCAACCTGTACGGCACCAACAAGAGCCGGACCTGGGCCAGCGAAGTGGACCAGACCTCCTACGTTGCCCTGCTGTACGGGGCATGGAGGAAGCAGATGGCGCCCAAGGACATGCTGACCATCAGCGGAACCGCCGGCTTCGGCTGGACGACCAACAAGCTGGACTCCTATTATGACGGAGGCGCCTCCCACGGCAAATGGCAGAACAGGATGGGCTTCGCCACCCTTCAGGCCACGTGGGACCACAGCCTGAACAAGGGCTGGACGCTCTCCCCCTTCCTGGGAATCGAGTACACGCAGGTGAACCAGAATTCCTTCACGGAAACGGGATACGACGCCCGGCACTTTGACCGCGGAAACCTGAAGAACCTGAGCCTGCCGGTGGGCGTGGGCGTCAGCAAGGCGCTGCAATTCAGCAACGGCGTGCTGTGGGTGAATAGCTTGTCCGTGAGCTACGTTCCGGACGTGATGCGAGACAATCCGGAAACCCGGGCCACCCGCCTGCTGAACGATTACAGCTGGACCGCGAGGGGCTCCCGCCCGGACCGGAACGCCGTGCGCCTCAACTATAACAGCACCGTGGTCATCAACCCCAAATGGACGGCCTACGCAGGCTATGAATTCGAAGGTAGAAGCCAGTCAACCTACCACCGGGTCAACGCCGGTGTAAGCTACGCCTTCTAAGTCGCGCCAGGCGGCAGCGGGACGGTTCCGTCCTGCTGCCCCGCGCCCCAAACCCAGTCAACGGGCTGCACTCCTCCGGGATTGCAGCCCGTTCGATTTTTCATGAAAGGGTACGCCAGAAAAACATGGAAGCCATACTCCGGAATCATCTGTCCGGCGCTTCACTCATATAAAGCACGTGGGGATATAAGATAGAATCCGGCATCACTTCGGGATGATTGAATTCCCCGGCTTTATTCATTCCGGCACGCTTCATCACAGCCTCCGAGGGGAGGTTCACGCAAGCGGTGAAAGAGTATATACGGTCAAGGCCCAGACGGGTAAAACCGTATTCCAGGCATGCACGAGCCCCTTCCGTGGCGTAGCCATGGCCCCAGGCCTCCGGGACGAGCCGCCAGCCTATTTCCACACAGGGCGTGAATTCTGCGGCAAAATCCGCCCAGTGGAATCCCATCAATCCGATCAGGCCGCCAGAGGCTTTAAGCTCCACGGCATACAGCCCGTACCCTTTTTCATCCAGTTCCGCACGCATGCGGTCCCACATGGAGCGGGATTGCTCCTTCGTCATCACGGCCGGGAAGAAGCGCATCACCTGCGGATTGGCATTCATGGCGGCAAAAAAGGGCCAGTCCCTTTCTTCCCATGCCCTGAATGCCAGGCGCTCCGATTCAGGCAGCAGCATCTTTCCTTCCGGCATGGCGTCAGTTGTACATGGAGAGCTCCGTTTCCAGCTCCCGGCAGCGGTTAACGCGGAACTGTTCGTCCAGTTCCAGTATCTGGCTATGGCCCAGGCTGTCCTTAATGGTGAGGTTGACCTTGGAGCGGCCCGGGTATCTTCTCAGAATGTCCCGTATCTGTTCCAGATTCTTTCTCGTGTGGCGCAGAGGGCTGACGGTGATGTTCAGCGGCCCCTGGTCCCCGGCCCTGGATTTGCGCCGTTTACCGCCCAGCGGCTCCACGCCCTGCGCGGCCACGCTCTTGGCGGAAGTGCGGTCATCCTCCCGGATGTTGGCGCGCACGGCAACAAAGACGCCCGGTTCCAAGCCTCCTTCCATTTCTAGAGCCTTTTCATAAACGTCCGACCACAGCAGCACTTCAATGCTGCCGGTGAAGTCTTCCAGCGTCATAACGGCAAATTTTCTTCCGGCCTTGCTGATCTTGGGGATGACGGAACGCACCATCCCGGCGATCTGGTGCTTCTGCTTGAGTTCATGTGATTCCAGCGTGTCAATAAGGCCTATGCGGGTGTATTTTTCCGCATCAATGACGCCGCGCATGGAGTCAAGGGGATGGCCGCAGAAGTAGGCGCCCAGCAGATCCTTTTCATCCCCCATGCGCTGGTCCTTGGGCCATTCCGGAACGGCAGGTTCATCCTTCACCCTGGGGGCTTCAAAAGTCATGTCAAACAGGGCACCCTGCCCCAGAGCCTTATCCTTGTGCACCTGTGAAGCGCCGCTCAGGGCCAGGTCCACGCGTTCAAACAGGGCGCAGCGCGGTTCCAGAGTCCAGTCCAGAGCTCCGGCACGGATCAGGGATTCCAGTATCTTCTTGTTGACGGATTTGGAATCCAGCCTGTTGCAAATGTCCTCCATGCTGGAGAATTCCCCGTTCCGCTCCCGCTCTTCCAGAAGAATCTGCATGGCGCCTTCCCCCACGTTCTTGATGGCCGCCAGGCCGTAGCGCACGGCCAGCTTGCCGGAAGGCGTTTTTTCAGGCGTGAATTTAAGCATGGACTTGTTCACGTTGGGCGGGAGGATTTCAATGCCCATGCGGTTGGCCTCTTGAATGAACACGCCGATTTTGTCGTTGTTCGCTTCATTGGACATCAAGCCGCAGAGGAATTCCACGGGGAAGTGGGCCTTGAGGTAGGCCGTCCAGTAGGAGATATGGCCGTAACAGGCGGAGTGGGATTTGTTAAAGCCGTAGCCGGCGAATTTCTCAATCTTGTCAAAGATGGCCGTAGCCGTCTTCTCGTCAATCTGGTTGGTTTTCCAGCACCCTTCCACAAAGTGGGCCTTTTCCTTGGCCATTTTTGCGGGGTCCTTCTTACCCATGGCGCGGCGCAGCAGGTCGGCGCCGCCGAGCGTATAGCCCGCCAGCAGCTTGGCCGCCGCCTGCACCTGTTCCTGGTAGATCATCACGCCATAGGTCTCTCCGCTGACCTGTTCCAGCAAGGGGTGTTCATATACCACCTGGCGCAGCCCCTTCTTGACTTCAATCATTTCATCCATGAACTGCATGGCTCCCGGACGGTACAGGGCCAGCAGGTCAATGATGTCTTCAATCTTCTGGATGCCGTAGCGTCGGCAGGTGTCCACCATGCCGCCGGATTCCAGCTGGAACACGCCCATCGTATCCCCCCTGTTCAGCAGGTCCAGCGTTTCCTTGTCATCCAGGGGAACGGAGTCCAGCTTGAATTCCGGTACGCGCCAGCGGGCGTATTCTTCCGCATCATGCATGACGGTCAGGGTTTTCAGGCCCAGGAAGTCCATCTTCAAGAGGCCCACTTCATAAATGGCGCTCATGTCGCACTGGGCGACAACGGCGGCATGCGGGTCAGAAAGGTCGTCACGGGTGAGTGCCACATGCTCGTCCAGAGGACGGTCACCGATCACGACGCCCGCGGCGTGCACGCCCACGTTGCGGATGAGTCCTTCCAGGCGCGTTGCATAGCCCCAGAGTTCCGCGTACGTTTCATCAGACGCGATCAGCTCCCGCAGTTCCTCGTTGTTCTTGTAGCTGGACTGGAGGGTTACCTTGGGGCCGGTTTCAATCAGCTTGGAGATGCGGTCGCCGTCCGCATAGGACATGTCCATCACGCGAGCCACGTCCCTGAGCACGGATTTGGCGCCCATGGTGCCGTACGTGATGATGTGGGATACGGCGCGTTCCCCGTATTTCTGCCGCACGTAGTCAATCACTTCCGGACGGCGGGTCTGGCAAAAGTCAATGTCGATATCGGGCGGGCTGACGCGCTCCGGGTTCAGGAAACGTTCAAAGATCAAGCCGAACCGCAAGGGATCAATGTTCGTGATCTTCATGGAATACGCCACCAGGGAGCCGGCGGCGGAACCGCGGCCGGGCCCCACAGGAATGTCATGGTCCTTCGCCCAGTTGATGAAGTCCGCCGTAATCAGGAAGTAGGAGGGGAATTTCAACTGGTTGATGATTCCCAGCTCATAATCCAGGCGGTCGCGGAGCTCCTTGTCCGTAGCCACGCGTTCCTTGCCGTACCGTTCCTCCAGGCCTTCATAGCACACCTTGCGCAGGTATTCCTCACGCGTGGAGCCGTCCGGAGTGCCGAATTCCGGATACTTTTCCGTACTGGCGGAGTCCAGCTTGATGGTGACGTTGCACCGTTCCGCGATTTTCAGCGTGTTTTCCACGGCATCCGGGTAGTCCCGGAATACTTCCCGCATTTCCTCGGGAGATTTCAGGTAAACTTCCGTGGAGTAGCGCATGCGCTTGGGAGAAGCCAGTTTCTCGTTGGTCCCCACGCAAATCAGCACATCGTGCATGTCGTGGTCTTCCTTCCGAAGAAAGTGCACGTCATTGGTGGCCACAATGGGAGTATTGGTCTTGCGGGCGATGCTCACCAGCCCGGGCAGGCATTTTCTTTCTTCCTCCAGCCCATGGTCCTGAAGCTCCACAAAGATGTTGTCCTCCCCGAAGATGTCCTTCAGCGCCAGCAGGGCTTCCTCTGCCTTTTCCGGCTGGTCGTTGAGCAGCCATTCATTCAGCGGCCCGGCGATGCACGCCGTGCAGCAGATGAGGCCTTCATGGAATTCCCGCAGGGTATCCATGTCCACGCGCGGCTTGTAGTAAAAGCCTTCCAGATGGGAACGGGATACCAGTTTGACAAGGTTCTGCCAGCCGGTTTCATTTTCCGCCAGAAGAAGCAAGTGCGTGTATTTACGGCGCCCGGGAAGCTGCTTTTTCACGCCGATGGGCGTGGGGGAAAGATAGACCTCACAGCCGAAGATGGGCTTCACCGGCTGTTTCTGCGGCCCTTCCGGGTGCTCCTTGTTCCAGGCGGCTACGGACTTGTTAAGGTTGTTGGCCTCCATCACGAGCTCAATGGCTCCGAAGAGGTTGCCGTGGTCAGTGACGGCGACAGCAGGCATGCCCATGCGGGAGCATTCCGCAATGAGGTCCTTGATGTGGACGGCGCCGTCCAGCAGAGAGTATTCCGTATGGTTGTGAAGGTGTACGAAGGAACCGGCCATGGAGTGAACCTGTGTGCGTTGAATAAGTCAGATCAGGAGTTAACGGGGCATTCGGCCTTCATGGCTTCCACACATTCCCGGATGAGATCCGGCCCGCGGTAGATGAACCCCGTGTAAAGCTGGACGAGACTGGCTCCGGCCTTGATCTTGGCGACGGCGTCCGCACCGCTCATGATGCCGCCCACGCCGATAATCGGAATGTGCCCCTTCAACTCGGAAGCAAAGGCCGCGATGACCTCCGTGGAGCGCTCCGCCAGAGGCGCGCCGGACAGGCCGCCCGCTTCTTCATGGCGCGGATTGGCTTCCACCCCGGCACGGGAAAGCGTGGTGTTCGTAGCGATTAGGCCATCCAGTCCTTCATCCAGAAAAACGCGGCTGAGTTCCGCTATGTGTTCATCCGTCACATCCGGGGCCACCTTCATGAAAATGGGCACATTGCGTCCGGTTTCCGCGGCAAGGTTGGACTGCTCGGCTTTCAGGGAAGCCAGCAGGCGCGCGGCGGGTTCCGCAGCCTGGAGTTCGCGCAGGCCGGGCGTGTTGGGGGAAGAGAAGTTAATGGCGATGTAATCCGCCACAGGCCATGCCGCACGCAGGCAGGTCAGGTAATCCTGGGCCGCATCTTCATTGGGCGTCACCTTGTTTTTCCCGATGTTGACGCCAAGGACGCCATGAAAACGGGTGGCGGAGCGGATGTTCTCCACTCCGGCGGCAATGCCGTCATTATTGAAGCCCATCCGGTTGATGATGGCCCGCTGGGGAATCAGGCGAAACAGGCGGGGCTTGTCATTGCCCGGCTGCGGGCGGGGCGTAAGCGTGCCCACCTCCACAAAGCCGAAGCCAATCTGGCCGAATGCGTTCACCGTGTCTGCCTCCTTGTCCATCCCGGCGGCAAGGCCTACCCGGTTGGGGAATTTCATTCCCAGGATTTCCACGGGATCGGAAGGAATATCCCCCGTCAGGAGAGGCAGTACGCGCATCTTTTCTGCCAGGCGCAGCCCCCACAAAGTCACATTGTGGGCGGTCTCCGGATTCATTTGAAACAATACACTTTTAGCGGCGGAATATAAGGCGGGTGACACGATGCGGGGAGTATACTACACCCTCCATTAGGGTCAAGAATGGGAAGCGTCTTGCCGGGATGATTTTATCCGGTACAATTCCCTTCCATGAACAGGAAGGAACGCCTCTCGTCATGCCGTCTGTATGGCATTGTGGATACGGGCTATACTACTGAAAACCAACTGCTATCCGTTACGGAAAAATTGCTGGCGGCCGACTTGGGAATTCTCCAGCTCCGGGCGAAAAACTGTGCTCCGGAACGTATTGAGGAGCTGGGCAGCCAGCTTGCCCCCCTGTGCCGCAAACATGGCTGTCTTTTCATCATCAACGACTATCCTGAAATAGCCCTGAGTACCGGGGCGGACGGCGTTCATCTGGGGCAGGACGACGGCGCCCTGGCGCCTGTGCGGGCCATGCTGGGGCCGGACGCCATCATCGGGCGTTCCACGCACAGCCCGGAACAGGCCCTGGCAGCGTTCCAAGAGCAGGCGGACTACATCGGATTCGGCCCCCTGTTTCCCACGGGCACCAAACCGGGAAGGCCCGCCATAGGCCTGGAAGATATTGCAGGCGTGCGGCAGCGGCTTCCGGAAGAATTCCCGGTCTTCTGCATCGGCGGCATCAATGGGGACACGCTTCCCTCCGTCCTGAAGGCAGGAGCGGACAGGGTTGTCATCGTCTCCTGGCTGCTTACGCACCCGGACATCACGGAAACGGCAATGGCGCTTAGAAGAACGCTGGGAGAAATATAGGAGGAAACGCCGTGCCTTTACGGACGTACCGTTCCACCTTCACCGCTTCCCCTGTTCTTCCTCCGGAGAAAGAGCGGGACGGGAAATCAGGAGAACCGCCGTATTCACGATCATTTGCAGAACGCGGTCCTGATCCTTCATCCACGGCTCCTTGTCATGAAGTTCCAGCCGGGTGACGTACTTCCCCAGCGTGGCATGGAAAATGGAACTCATGATATGGACGTGCCAGGAGATGGAGAGTTCGTCGTCCCACGGACAGAACTGGCGTACCCTCTGGGTCATTTCCCGGATGAGCGGAGCATAGAATTCATCGTAAATCTTTCTCCCCAGATATTCCGGTTCCTGAGGCAGCCGCCACAGCAGCCGGGCGTGATCCGGGCCGCCCAGGCTTTTATCCAGAAGCAGCCGGAAAGCGGGTTCAATGAACGCCCTGGCGTACGCACGCAGGGACGGATGAAGGTCCGCTTCCTTCAGCATTTTCATGCGCGCCTCCATCAGGGGTTCCGCATACTGCCGGAATACGGCAAGGTACAGCCCTTCCTTATTTTCAAAGTAATAAACAATGGAGGCCAGGTTCACTCCCGCTTCAGAAGCAATGGCCCTCATGGTCACTCCGTCAAATCCTCTGAGAGCAAAAAGTTTCTGCGCCGCGCGAAGAATCTTGCCGCTGGTTTCAGCAGAACGGTCGGACTGGGATTTGCGGGTGGAGGACATCGTTGCAGAACATCAAAGGTATTTCAGCCTAGCGGGAGGAGCGGCTTGAGCCGATAGCCTTTACCAGTTGTTCCATGTCCTGGGAAGACTGGATGGCCTTTCCGTCCTTGTCCACCAGAATCATTGTGGGAATGCCGCGGGGAGCCACTTTTCTGGCCAGCTCCGTCAAATCCTTCTTCAGCAGGACAGGCCACGGCATATTGTTGGCGGCGGCCCATTTCTGGGCGGCTTCCAGGTTCTGGTCCAAATTGCACATGATTACCTCCACATCCGGATTATCCTTCACCGCCTTGTTGTAAGCCTCCACGCTGTGGGGGGCATTCCGGCAGCAGGGGCCGCACCAGCTCGCGCTGAAATACAGGATAAAATGCCGGGGATTCAATTTCCCGTCCTTCTTCTTGAGCTTGCCGTTGTCCAGCATGTAGGTTTTCCCCTTCATTTCCTCAGCCACGGGACCAGACGGCACGGAGGACCATTCCGAGAGGGGCTTTCCGATCACCTCCTTGTGTTCCTCCAGCCATGCCCGGTCTTCCTCTGAAAGCTTTTCCAACGGCATCGTGATGGGCTTTTTGGCCGTAGTCACCAGCTTGACCGTCTTCATATTGAGGGCGATAGGACGGGCCTCCACCGTGGTTCCCGTGCTTTTATTCGTCCAGGTACGGAGGGAAGGATCCTCCGCCGCATCAGGAGAACCGGCAAAACAGAAGGGGGTTCCCAGCAAGAACGCAGACGCCAGCAGAATATGCAAAGGGGAAAATTTCATGTACACAACGCTAATATACTCTTTCCTATCTTCCATGTCGAGAAGCCGATTCCAGAATTTGCCGGGCCTGGGCATGCCCCGGATCACGGCGCAGGGCTTCTGCTGCCGCTGCCGCCGCGTCACGGTAACGGCCGTTGCGGTAAAGCATCACGGCCAGCGTGAACGGAATATCCGCATTTTCCTTGTCCAGGGAGGAACAATTCTCCAAGTCCTGGAGCGCTTGCTCCAGCCGTCCCACCTTTTCATTAAGCAGGGCGCGGTTGAACAGGGCACGGATGAAAGAGGGCTCTATTTTCAGGGCCGCATTAAAGGATTCCAGAGCTCCCGGCTCATCATTGTTCTCAATCTGTCCCAGCCCCAGCAGATACCACAGGTTAGCATCCTTCGGAGCCAGGCGGACGGCCTCCTTCATCTGCTCCACCGCTTCCCCGCTGCGCCCCTGGGAGGCCAGGAAAACGGCATAATCCCGGTGTACCACGGAAGATGTGGCATCCCATTTCAGAGCCTTGGCAAACCATTGTTCCGCGGCCTTCGCATCCTTGCGGCTGATAGCTATCTGGGCCAGCTTCATTGCCCCGGAGGGCTGGTCTGCCTGATGAAGCGCGGCGGCGGTCAGCTCCTTCATGGCCGGGCTGTCCGGCGGCAGGGAATCCCGGAGGGCCCATTCCGCCTGCAGGCGGACAACCTTGAATGGGTCATTGAGCAATTTGCCCGCGGCGGGATTGCCCGCGCGGCCCATTACCTTGGCGGTGGCGGCGCGCGTCAGGGCATCCGGGTCCTTGACCGCCGCAGCGGCCAGTTCCTGAACAGCCGGTTCATGCGCCCAGGTATCCATCAAATCCAGCAGCGTGGCACGCCAGGCGCCCACTTCCTCCCTCTTGAAGCATTCCATCAGCAGCGGCAGCACATCCTCCCGTCCTTCATAAGCACGCTGCACGGCTCTGGTGCGGTCCCGGTACTGCGCCATCTTGGGATTGGGCCCGTAATATTTTTCCACTGCTTCCGCGGCCCATTCATTGCTCTTTTCCCGGTGGCACATGGTGCAGGCATTGGGAATGCCCAGCTCTACGCTCAGGAGGGGGTCAGGAGAATTGAAGGAGTGGTCCCGGCGGGGGTCGCGGGCCATGTACAGGCTTTCCGGCATATGGCATTCCACACAGCGGGCGCCCATGCTGGACTGGGGGCACGGCGTATGTTTGGATATGTCAATAACAGGGGCTTTCACCCCGTTCACAGCCTCCCCGGTGCCATGGCACCGCAGGCAGAGCGTGTTGTCCTCCTGCGGAAGCTTCAGCGTTCCCGTATGCGGATCATGGCAGTCCAGGCAGGTGACGCCCGCCTTTCCCATGCGGCTCAGGCGCAGGCCGGTTTCACAATAATCCTCATCCCTCTGCATGCCGTTGGGCCAGAAGACACCGGGCTGCACGGGAAGCACGAGCTGGAAATGATTGTCAAAACGGTCTCCTATGGCAAAATCGTGATCGAATTCATCCCGCCGGGCATGGCAGGAAGCGCAGTTGTCGTGAATTTGCTCCGGCGTCAGCTTGTTTTTGGTGGAAATCATGCACCCCGTTCCTGCCTCGGGCTTATCCAGCAGTGGACCGTGGCACTGGATGCAGGTCACGCCGGGTTCCGTCCACGTGGAAGCGTAACGGTCCTTGACCGGATCATAGTTCTTATGGAACAGGGACATGTGGCACCATGCGCACTGCGTGTTCCAGTTCATGCCGCGTCCCGTCCAGTGCCCCCAGTCTCCGGGCTGGCGGGCATCCTTGCCGAAAATGTCAAACCACTCCTTGCGGTTTACATCCCACGCGGCGCTCAGGGTGTGGTAGCCCCCGTCCTTTGCGGGAACCAGGTACTGCACCAGTGGAATCCTCCCCGTAGCCCATTCCGCGCGCCAGGCTGTGTTGGACTGCCCGTCATGCACCATGCGGCCCTGGGCATCCGTGGAAAATTGAAGAATGCTTCCGTGGGCGTCCAGCTTCATGTTATGAAATGCCTCGGACTCCCACTGGTCCCCCAGCTTGCGGAACGCCCAGGCGTGGTCTGAGCCGGCCCACTGCCGGAATTCCTTTTCATGGCAGGCGCCGCACTGCATGGAGATGGGCACTTCATTCTGGTCCCAGTGCTCACTGCCGCCGGAGAAAACGGCCGGCTGGGCTTCCGCGCCGGAACGCCGGTCCATCCATGCCTTCATCATCGTCCCCAGCCCAATCAGCGCCCCGAGAACAATAAGGAGAACCACCCATTTTTTCATGGAGGATTTGTTCACGGAAGCATCAGTGGACTCGGGCTGGGACATGGCGGAAATATTCTGCCATATCCTACGCGCTCCACCAAGGAACTTTTACACAAGCGGACCCGTTCCGGAGGTTTTCCCCGGACTCCCGGAGCTTAATCCTCCTCTTCCAGGGCTTCCTCCCGCATCAGCGGAGTAATCCGGGTCACGGTGCAGCGCTCCACGCCGCCGTTCTCCGTACGGGTCACCCTGAATTCCAGGCCCAGGTAACCCACGGCGTCACCTTCCTCCGCCGGGGCTTCCAGCAAATTGAGAATCAGACCGCCCACGGTGTCAATCTCCTCATTCTGCAAGTCCATGTCCATGGCTTCCCCCAACTCCTCAATTCGGGCCAGACCGGAAACATCACACGAGAAGCCCACGGCGTCCCGGGGCAGCTCCGTCAATACTCTGATGCGGCCGCGGTCCCAGCCCATCACCTCAGAAAACACGTCCGTCAGGGTCAGCAGGCCGGAAGTCCCGCCGTGCTCGTCCAAAATGATGGCAAGGCGCACGTTGTCCTTCCTCATGATCTCCACCACATTGTCAAACTTGACCGTCTTGGGCACCTTGGGAATGGCGTGGATGTATTCAGGCTTCAAGGCCTTCCCGCGGAACATGATGCGGAACAGGTCGCGGGCATGCACCATGCCGACCACGTGGTCCAGATCACCGCGGTAAACGGGGTAGCGGGTGCGGCGGGTGCGGCGGACAATCTCCCGTATTTTCTCATGCCCCGCTCCTTCCGGAATGGCGTCTATCCGGACGCGCGGAGTCATGACCTGGTGAACGTACAGGTCCTCCAGGTCAAACAGGCCATCCATGATGCGCCCGGATTCCTGCGGCAGGGCGCCGTTTTCATGACTCTCCTCAATGATGTACTGGAGTTCTTCCGCAGAATGGTAGTGGGACTTGGATTCATTCCTGTCCACGCCCAGCAGCCCCAGGAAAAAGTTGCCCAGGGTGTTCATGCCCACCACCAGCGGATACAGGCAGAGCTGGACCACGTACATGGGCATTGTGATGATGAGGCAAAGCTTCGTGGCATACTGGAGGGAAAGCGCCTTGGGCACCATTTCCCCGAGGACGATGTGCAGGTACGTCAGCACCGCCACGGACAGGACGCTGGCCGCGCCGTGCGCCACAAGCCAGGAGGCCCACCCATACTGGGCGAGCCATTCGTGAAGCCATCCGGCCACGGCATGCTCCCCGTACATGCCCAGCCCCAGGCTGGCGAATGTAATGCCGAGCTGGGCCGTGGCAATGTAACGGTCCTGCAACCGCGGCGTTTTCAAGATATGGGAGACGCGGCGCGCCACCATATTGCCGGACGCCCCCATTTGCTCCAGCGCCGCGCGGGGCGCGCCAAGCAATGCAAATTCCGCGGCCACGAACAGGCCGTTCAGCACAATCAGCAGCAGAATAATAAAAACCGTCATCATGAGTCCACCCCGCTTTCCATGGCAGGTTCATTCTCCTTTTTCTCCGGAGGCAACAGCAGAATGGAGGAGACGCGGTTGTGGTCCATCTTCTCCACCACCAGCACGCGCCCGGCAATAATCAGGCGGTCCCCCTCCTTGGGAATGCAGGACATGTGCTTGATCACGGAGCCCCCTACTGTAGCGGCGCCGTTCATCAGGAAAGGCACCAAGCACTCCGCCTTATGGGCGCGCATCATGCCGGGAATGCGCACGGTACCGTCCGGCAGGGTTTCCACTTTTTCCCCGGAGCGGATGAATTCCTCATCTATGTCCCCCACCATTTCACCCAGCAGGCGTTCCAGCGTCACCAGCCCCACAAACTTGCCGTATTCATCCAGCACAAAAGCTTCCTTGGCCTTGTCCTCCCGGAGCCGGGACACCAGCATCTCCACTGTCTGCATCTCCATCACGCACGGCACCTCCCGCAGCATGGAGCGCAGGGGAGGCAGAACGCCCTTTTCCGCATATGCGGCCACCATGTCCTTGATATGCAGCATGCCGATCACGGACTCACGGTTTCCTTCATACACCGGAATATGAGTATGGGGCCTGTCCGCAATCATATTCAGAATATCCTCCTCCGTAGCGTCCACATCCAGGCAAACCAGCCGGAAGCGGGGAATCATGATCTGCTCCACCGTGCGTTCCGCAAAGGAAAGCGCGCTGTGCAGCCGCTCATGCTCATCCTCCTCCAGCAGGCCCCCCTGATGGCTTTCATCCAGCAGCATGTTGATCTCCTGCTGGGTGTGGATGTGCTGGTGGCCTCCCGGCGGCAGGCGGAACAGTTTGAGCAGCAGCAGGCCGCTTCCGTTCAGGAAGTCAATGAACCACGCGAAGAAGGTCAGCGTCCAGCGCATGGGGTAATACGTGTACAAAGCCGCCTGCCGGGGGAATTGCAGCGCCAGGGACTTGGGCATCAATTCCCCCAGAATCACCTGCAGCACCGTCAGCCCTACCAACACCACAATGGCGGCTACGGAATTGGCCATCACGGAATCCATGCCGCCAAACCGTTCAAACAGAGGAAGCAGATAAGCGGACAGTTCCACCTGCCCGTAGGCGCCCAGAATCAGGCTGGAGATGGTAATGCCGAACTGGCAGGCCGCAATGTAGCGGTCCAGCTCCCTGGTATTCTCCAGAATTTTGAGCAAATGCGCCGCCACCTTGCTGCCGCCCTCCGCCATTTCACGAATCATGTTGCGGCGCACGCTCACGGCGGCAAATTCTGCGGCAACGTAAAAGGCGTTGATCAGAATCAGAAAAAGAATAACGAAAATGATAAAAAGAATCATGTATGGAGGGGGTGTCCGTAGAACGCAACGGGCATCCGCATCATAGGAACCAAGAAAATCCTGTCAAGAACGGGAAACAAAAAATCCTGCCATCCGGAAAATCACATTTTCCCATGCGTCCCTTCCACCATTGCTTCCTCTTCCCCACCCGTGCTATGGTGAGGCCATGCCCGCTATCCGCATCCTGCTGTTCCCCCTGCTTTTTCTGAACTTTTGCATGGCCTCCGTGCCGGAAGACGCGCCGCCTTTCAGCGGCCAGTCCATGGAACGTCTGACAACCCTGCTGAGCATTCCGTCCTCCTCCGGAGCGGAAACCCCTTTCCAGCAATGCTGGCTGAAACACGTGGCGCCCCTGGCGGACAGCTCCGGCACGGACCTGCATCAAAATGCCTGGGCAACATTCCGCAGCCCGGACCCGGACGCTCCGGAATTGTTGATAGACGCCCATGCGGATGAAGTGGGCGTGGTCATTGCAGGCATCACGCCCAACGGGTTCCTGAAGGTGAAGCCTGTCGGGTTCCCGGATTTCCAGTCCATGCTTTCCTGCCCCTACCGCTTTGACGGGGCCCATGGTCCCGTCACCGCCTTTGCGGGCGCAGTGCCCGGCTGGTGGTTGAACCGCTCCCCGCTCCCGGCAGGAAAGGAATACGTCCTGTTTGACGCGGGAGCGTCCAGCGCGGAGGAGGCCCGGAACATGGGCCTGAGCACAGGCCAGCGCGGCGTTCCCGCCACCAGGCCGGAATTGCTGCACGGTTCCCGCCTGATGGCCCACGGCCTGGACTGCCGCCTGAATTCCTTCATGCTGATGGAACTGGCTTCTTTCCTGTCCCAACATCAAAAAGACCTGAAATACCACGTAACGCTGCTTTCTTCCTCCCAGGAGGAGATAGGCCTCATCGGAGCCACGGCGTATTGTGAGAAGAACCGACCCCAGCTGGCTATCGTCATTGACTGCACGCTGGATACCGTCCAGCTCGACGACCTTCCATCCCGTGAAGAAAACGGAAGGCTGACCCGCCAGGCCATGGGAAAAGGCCCCGTCATTTTCACCCATGACAAGATCTTTTACCAGCCCATCACTGAGCAGCTTCTCCAGCTGGCGGAAGAACAAGGTATTCCCCTGCAAAAGGACGCCACCTTTCCTCCCGGCATGGCCAATTTTGTCCCCGTCAAGCTTTACGGCGGCCAGGCCGCCTTCCTGGGACCGCCCATCCGCTACATGCACTCCCCACGGGAACTGGCGGACCTGAAGGATGTAAAGGCCACGCTGGACCTGCTGGGCCGTTTCCTGTGCACCCCTCCCTCCCCGGAAGTGAAAGCCGCATCCGCGCAGGAAAAGAAACAACCGCCACAACCGGAACCCGTGACCGCAAGGTAAAAGCTCCCGTCCAAATTCAAACAGCCCCGTTCCCGGAACAACCGGGAACGGGGCTGGAAGTTTAAGGGTTCAACGGGCAACCGTTATTCCGTAATGCCGGCGGCTTCCGCTTCAGCAGCCTTGGCGTCGCGCAGAGCGGCGCGGACAGACATCTTCACACGGCCCTTGTCGTCAATGCCGATGCACTTGGCAGTCACCACGTCTCCCACGCTCACGACGTCTTCCGTCTTGGCGGTGCGGCCTTCGGCCAGCTCGGAGATGTGAATCAGACCATCCTTGCCGGGAAGCACTTCCATGAACGCGCCGAAGGTGGTCGTGGAAACGATCTTGCCGGTGTACAGTTCACCGATTTCAATGGTCTTGAACATGCGGGTGACGAGATCCAGCGCGCGGTCCAGGCCTTCCTGCTTGGCGGCGTAGATGTGCACGGTACCGTCTTCCTCAATGTTGATGTCGGCGCCGGATTCAGCCTGGATGGCCTTGATGTTCTTGCCGCCGGGGCCAATCAGCTCGCCGATGCGGTCGGCGGGAATCTTGGTGGTCTCAATGCGGGGAGCGTTCGGGCTCATCTGGGCCGGAGCGGCAATGGCGTCATTCATGACCTTCAGCACGTCCGTGCGGCCGGTCTTGGCCACATGGATGGCTTCTTCCAGAATGGAGAGGGGGATGCCGGGGAGCTTGAGGTCCAGCTGGTAGCCCGTCACGCCTTCAGACGTGCCGCAAAGCTTGAAGTCCATGTCACCGTAGAAGTCTTCGGAACCGATGATGTCCAGAAGGGTCTTGTAAGTAGTGATTTCATGCTGGTCATTCTGTTCCGTCACCAGGCCCACGGAAATGCCCGCCACGGGGCGCTTGAGGGGCACGCCGGCCGCCAGCAGGGACATTGTGCCCGCACAGACGGAGGCCATGGAGGTGGAACCGTTGGATTCCATGATTTCAGAAGAAATGCGGATGGCGTACGGGAATTCCTGTTCGTCCGGCACTACGGGAGCGATGGAACGTTCCGCCAGAGCGCCATGACCGATTTCACGACGGTTCTGCCCGCCGAAACGGCCGGTGTCACCTACGGAGAAGGGAGGGAAGTTATAGTGCAGGATGAAGCGCTTTTCATTCACGCTGCCCGTGTAGTTGTCCATGTACTGGCGTTCTTCCATCGGAGCGAGCGTCGCCAGGCAGAGGGACATCGTTTCACCGCGGGCAAATATCGCGGAGCCGTGCACCACGGAAGGCAACACGTTGATTTCCGCGGTCAGGGGGCGCAGTTCCTTGAGGGCGCGGCCGTCGGCACGCTTGTCCTTGTCCATGATGGAGATGCGGAAGGCCTTCTTCTGAATGTATTCAAAGACCTGCTCCACGTCAAAATCGGTGGCTTCCGGATGGCGTTCCTTAATGGCGGCTTCCACTTCGTCGCGCAGGGCGCCCACCTTCTTCTGGCGTTCAACCTTGGAGGCGGCATAGATGGCGTCTTCAATGCGGTCACCGGCGATTTCATAGCCGATTTCCAGCAGTTCCGGCTTGGCAAGACAGAGCTCGTAGGAACGCTTTTCCTTGCCGCAGACGGCACGGAGTTCTTCCTGCTTTTCGCAAAGAACCTTCACGTTTTCCTGAGCCAGGCGCAGTGCGGCGATGAAGTCTTCTTCCGGCAGTTCATTGGCAGAACCTTCAATCATGATTACCTGGTTCTTCGTCCCGGCAAACACCAGGTCAAGCTGGCTGTTTTCACGCTGGGAGTTGGTCGGGTTAATGATGAACTGGCCGTCAACACGGCCCACGCGGACGGCGCCCACGGGTTCGGCAAAGGGGAGGTCGGAAACGACGCAGGCGGCGGAAGCGCCGTTGATGCTCAGAATATCCGGTTCATTTTCACCATCGGCGGAGAGCAGAAGGGTTACTACCTGCGTGTCATAGAAGTAACCCTTGGGGAACATCGGGCGCAGGGGGCGGTCCGTCATGCGGCACGTCAGGATTTCCTTTTCCGTGGGGCGGCCTTCACGCTTGAAGTAGCCGCCGGGGAACATGCCCGCGGCAGCGGCCTTTTCCTTGTATTCCACAGACAGGGGGAAGAAGGTCTGGCCTTCCTTTACTTTGGTGGCGCTCACCACGGTCACGAGAACCACGGTGTCGCCGCTGCGGACGACAACCGCGCCGTCTGCAAGACGGGCCATTTTTCCGGTTTCAATCGTGATGGGATTCGTACCAACGTTGCATTCAACTGAATGTATGCTCATTATATTTCTTGTCTTTCAGTCACCCGCAGCCTCATCAGCCCATTCAGGCCGGCTCCGGGCGGGAAGCCTGAATGGCGTCAGGTACGGGCAGTGCCTCAGGAAGAGTGTTATCCGCAGCAGCTTTTTCCCAAAAATGAAGGGGAACACTGTCTGCGCGGCAGGGCGCACATCCCAGATGGATCAAACGCTCCGGCCCAGTCTTACCGGCTTGACAGCCTGTGAAAATCCGAAAATTTCTCAAGGCATGCCCGACAGAAACGCACCGGGAAACGAATCCCCGAACGTCGGATTCCAGCATAATCCCCGTCAAGGAGAATGCAAGCAAATAGTTTGATAGACGAGTGGTTCCGGAATTTTTAAAACCGTTCACAAAAAAATAAAGCCCCTCCCTTTCCCGCACGGAAGGTTTTGCCGGACAGAAGCGCATTTCCCCTTCCGTAAGGTCCGCACACCCTCATGCGGAACCGGGGCGGCCCTGCCATCCACCGCCCAATGCCTTGCAGAATTTAACGACGGCATTCAGCCGCATCTGCGCGGCATCCGCCATTTCCAGCTCCCCGCTCAAGAGGTGCCTGTGCGTGTCCAGGGCATCCATCAACCCCAGATACCCGGCCTCATACTGTTTGGACGCAATATCCCAGCTCCGGCGCAGGCACTTCACCTCGTCAAGGGCGGCTTCATAAACCTCCGTACTTTTACGGCGTTCCACCAGGGCGTCCCGGATTTCCCGGAAGGCATTCAGAACCGCCTGTTCATATGCAGCCTGCACGGCGGCGCATTCGGCAGACGCCGCGCGGACGGCGGCGCGCTTCCTCCCTCCGTCAAACAAAGTCTGGATCATCCCGCCTCCCAGATCATAGCTTCTGGACAGCTGGTTCAGCAGTTCGTTCAGCTGGGTGCTGACCTGCCCCAGCTGCCCGGTCAGCACCAGTGAGGGGAACCTGTCCTTCCGCGCCGCCTCCTTTCCATAAAAAGCGGCTTTCAGGCGGGATTCCAGTTCCCATATATCCGGACGGCGTTCAATCATGTCACCGGGAATCCGTGCCGGAATGGATGGAGGAGAAGCCAGCAGGGCCGGATTGCCTCCGGCGGGCCGGACGCCTTTCATCACCTGCCGGGGGCTGTCCCCCACGAGCACGGACAAGACGCTTTCTGCCCGGGACAATTCGTTTTCCGCCAGTTTCAACTGGGCCAGCGTTCTGGAACGCTCCGCCTGGACACGGCGCAGGGCAAGCTCCGGATACTGCCCCTGCACAAACCTTTTTTCATACATGGCGCAGGTCTGCTCATAGGAGGCGTGAACGCGCCGGATGATGAGGCATTTTTCTTCCCACGTGCGCACATTGATGTACGCGGAGGCCACCTCCGCCGTCAGGCGCAGGTAAACCGCATCCCGCGCGGCAGAAGAAGCCAGCAGTTCGGAACGGGCGGCTTCCGTGCGTGCCCGCAACTTCCCCCACAAGTCCACTTCATAGGAGAGAATGCCGGACATGGACCACAAGTCCCTGGAACGGTCCGGCAGGTTGTTCATATAGCGTTCGCCCTCAGAAAGCTCCTGGCTACTGGCTCCGGCCCTCAGTTCAGCCCGGGGCAGCAGGGCTGCTCCCGCCTGTGCCGCCAGGGCGGAGGCCTGGTCCACCAGGGCACTGGCGCGGAGAAGATCGCGGTTACGCTCCACGGCCTTTTCTTCCAGACGGTTCAGAGCGCGATCATGAAAAATGCGCCACCAGCCGTGCCCCACGGGGGAAGTCCGGGCCGTTCCCTCCGGCATATCCATGACAGGCCGTTCAAATACGGCCGTACTGCCGCAGGACGCCAGCAGGGCGCCCATGAGAAGAAGCATGAGGTGTTTCATGAAGCGGACTTCCTTTCCGGGCTGGATTTCAGGCAGAACAGGGCAAACAGAACTCCCGCCGCCCCCACGATTACAGTGCAGAGATAAAAAGTATCCACGGAAAAAATCTGGCTTTGCAGCGCCACGGACTTCCGGAGCACCGCTTCCACGGACGCGTGAATTTCCCGTGCCGTGCCTCCGGTTTCCGTAAAATGCCGCTGCCACAGGTCCAGCGTATGCACCGTTCCCGGTGCATCCTCCCTCACCTGCTCCGCCATGCTGAAGCGGAACCCTGTTTTCATATGGGCCAGTACGGTGCTCACACTGCTGACATACAAGGAAATGAAGATGTAGCGCACGGTGTTCAGCGTCCGGGAGGAAGCGGCGGCGGCATGGTTCTCCACCCCTCTCAGGGCAAGCGGCGTGGCCGTGTTCAAACAGAACGCATACCCGATCCCGAACAATCCCAGGGGCCATGCCACATCCAGCCAGGAGCAGCCCGCATCCAGCCGGGAAAGGAGGAAAGCGGAGAAACCCAGCGCCAGCAGCCCGGCCATCATGCCCACCCTGAGGGCCAGTTTACCCTTCTGCATCAAGGGCAGTACAAGGACTGCACCGCCGCAGAACCCCGCCACCAGAACCATAAACACATAGGCAATTCCCACCGGCTCGTAATTCATTACATTACGCATGAACTGCACCGTCCCCACGCGCACCCAGCAAATGCAGAAGATGTTGCACAGGGAAGCCAGCAGGCCGCACAGGAACCGCCAGTTGCCCAGCACGCGGACGTTCAGCAGCGGGGAACGGTGAGTCATGCAGGAAATGAAGGCCAGGGCAAAGGAACAAAATCCCCCGTACATCCACCCCAGCACTCCGGGTGCCGTCCAGCCGTCTGTCTCCCCGTAAATGAGGACCATCAGCAGGCACACGCATCCCATCCCCACCGCCAGAAAGGAAAACCAGTCAAACTTTCCGCTCCTGGGTATTTTCTGGTTGGGAACGTACAGCGTCGTCAGAACAGCCAGGATAAGCGCCGCCGCGCCCACAATGACGAACAGCCCCCGCCAGTGCCAGTATTGCACCAGCAGGCACCCCACTACCGGGCTGGCGCAGGAAGCCAGGCCAATGGAGCAAAGCTTCACGCCCATTGTCACGCCGCGGCGCTCCGGCGGCAGGGCGGCATTCACCAGGCCCGTGCCGTATACGAGGGCCAGCCCTCCTCCGGCCCCCTGGAGGAAACGGGCCAGAATCATCATGAAAAAATGATCGGCCGCCAGCCCAAGGAGCGTCCCGAGCAGCAGCATCAGCAATGCCATGCGCAGGGACCTTCTTAACCCGATGCGTGCCCACAGATACGCCGCCACAGTAAAGGACAGGGCAGTCCCCAGCGGGCATGCGCCACCTGACCAGGAAACGTCCAGCGTGCCCACCACAAACGTGCCTGACAAATCCGGCGTGGCCGCCGTGATGCAGCCCATATTCAGGAACGTCAGCATCGTGCAGGCGCAGGCCATCCCTACCAGCAGGCGGCGGCGCCACGCCGGAACCGTTGTTTGCTGAACAGAACCACTCATGCCCTTCCCTTAAAAATCAATGGAAACCTTTCCCTGCATCCCCGGACGGAATACGATGCCTTCCTCCGCCTCCGGCAGGCTCACCTTGACGGGGAACCGCTGCATGACCTTGGTAAAATAACCGCTGACGTTCTCCGTGGATATCAGGGAAAAGGTGGCGTAAGTGGCCGCCCCTATCTCATAAACCATGCCGTGGAACACCCTGCCGTGATAACCGTCCAGGGTAAACCTCACGTCCTGCCCCTGGCGGATACGGCCTATTTTGGTTTCCTCCACGCGGACGTTGAGCCAGATGTCATTGCTGTCCACAATGGAAAAAAGCTTCTGTCCGGAACTGACCATCTCCCCTTCATTCACCAGCTTGCGGGCAATCACCCCGTCCACGGGAGACTTGACCACACATTCCCCGCACAGTACTTCCAGCTCTTCCAGTTCCGCACGAGCTGCTTCCAGCTGGGCCTGTGCGGACCTTTTTTCCTCCTCGCGGTAACCCTCCAGCCTGAGGGCCAGGGTTTCCTGTTCCGCCTTTTCCACCGCCTGCGCCGCCAGGTAGGTGGCCCGTACGGCGTCCCGGTCCGCGGAGCTGATGCCCGCCTGCTCCCTCACCAGCTTTTCAATGCGCTCATAATCCCGCCGGGCATGTTCCAGGCTGGCGGACGCCTGGGCCGTCCTGGCCCTCTGGGATTCTATTTCCTGCGGGCGGAAACCGGCCTGCATTTCATCATTCCTGGCCTGCATCAGCTTGACACGGGAACGGGCGGCCAGCAGGCGCGCCTGCATGGTGCGCCCGTCCAGGTGGGCCAGCGTCTGTCCACGGCTCACGGCGTCCCCTTCCTCCACCTCCACGCTGATGATGCGCTCCGCCAGCTTTGACCCCACGGAAACGATGCTCGCCTCCACCCGGCAGTCATCCGTGTTCATGGAATGGTTCTCCCGGAAATGCCAGACGCCCCAGCCGATGGCTCCCACGGCTGCCAGGGCCATGCTGCCCAGTGAAATGGCTTTCAAATGTTTGCTCATGCTCCGCAGGATGTGCATTGCCGGGAAAATCCCTGAATGAACAGGCCAATGGTCAGCTTCATGGAGGCTACCTTGTCCTGCCACGTCCTGCTGTCATCATTCAGGCAGTACATCAGCATGTAGCCGTGCAGGGTATTGATGAAAGCGCGCACCATGAGCTGCACGTCCCCTTCCCTGACTTTTCCTTTTTCCTGCATGGCGGTCATGTACTCACACAGGAAGGAGTGAAGCTCCCGCGGATCGCGCAAAAAATCATCCCCGTTCGTGTCCACGGAGTCCAACGCGCTCAAGTAGGCACGGAAGGCGTTTCTCTTGGCCTTCGTCTCCTGGAAGTACAGGCGCGCGGCCAGTTTCAGGTCATGCGCCAAGTCCCACGTTTTCCTGTTCTCGAATTCCCTTTTCAGTTCACTGGCATATTCCCGGTACCTGATGATTTCATCCAGCAGGGACTTCTTGGTGGCAAAATAGCGGAAGACGGTTTTTTCACAAATACCGGCCTTTGCCCCCACCTCCTGAACGCTGACGCGGTGGAACCCCCTTTCGCTCATCAGCTCAATGGCCGCCTCTACAATCTTTCTCAGCGTGTTCTGCTGGACCCGTGTCATTTGCTCCATAGATGTCTGTCAGGCTAACAGACATTTTTTAAAGATCAAGCCCCTATTTCCGAACATGAAGGAGGAAGAGCCACTCTCCCGCAGGAATAAAAAACGACCGCTGCGGAAAACCGCAACGGCCGTATCAAACGGGAACGTGCTCCGCCGTTTAGCGGCGAAGGCCAAGACGCTGAATCAGGCTCTGATACTGGGCCAGATCTTCACGCTTGACGTAATCAAGAAGCTTGCGGCGCAGAGCCACCATTTTCAACAACCCGCGGCGGGAAGAAACATCATGCTTGTTCGTGCTCAGGTGGTCGGTCAGGTGGGCGATGCGCTGGGTCAGGTGGGCGATCTGGTAGCTGGAGCTACCGGAATCCTTTTCGTGCATCTTGAATTCCTGCAAATTGATTTCGTTACTCATAAGTGTTTTCTTTGAATGTATTTAGCTCGTGGCAGCGGCTAATCGACACTGTGAGGGCGCCAACTATGCACCATCCGTTCCCAAAAGCAATTCAAATTTCATCATGCGGGAGAATTTGACTCCGTTCCTGAGGATGCAGCCTCATCATCTTTTCCCGCCGTGCCCCATATCTCGCGGTCCTTTTCCGTCACGGGCCTCATCACGCGGCAGGGGTTTCCTACGGCCACCACGTTGGCGGGAATGTTCTTCGTCACCACGCTTCCCGCGCCTATCACGGAATTCCGTCCGATACGCACGCCCGGTCCAATGGCCGTATGGCCGCCTATCCATACGCCGTCCTCAATGGTGACGGGCAGCGCAAATTCCAGCCCGTCCCGCCTCAGCCCCGGGTCCACGGGATGCGTAGCGGTGTAAATTCCCACATTGGGGCCTATCAGCACATCATTGCCGATCGTGACGGCGGCGCAGTCCAGCACCACCAGGTTGAAGTTGGCATATACGCGGTCCCCCAGCCGGATATTCGTTCCATAGTCGCACCGCAGGGGAGGCTCCAGATAGCAATTGTCCCCCATGCGGCCGAAGAGCTCCCGCGCCACTTCCCGTCGCAGACTTTCCTCCTCCGGAGCGGACTGGTTGTAACGGAAGAGAAGCTTGCGCGCCCTCAGGCGCCCGGCAGTCAATTCGGAATCCTGGGCATTGTACAAACGCCCGGCCAGCATGTTATTCCAGTCCTTCGAGGCCATTGGTTGAAGAGGGGTTCACGGCATCCGCGCCGGAAGAAGGCAGCGGCATGATCTCCCGTTCTTCAACAGACGGCACGGTCGCGGCATCCTTCCCCACGGATGCCTCCGACTCTACAAGCTCCTTCTTCCCGGAGGAAGAGGAATTTGCGCCAGCCCGGGCAGGGGACGGCCTGTGCACCGTCCTGAAAATGCCGGACGGCTTTTTCTGAAGTTCATGAATGCTCCAGCTCCCGTCCCGGACAATCACGCGGGTTCCCACGGGAGCCACTTCAAACAGATTCCTTGCAATCAGGTGGGGGATGCGGATGCAGCCATGGGAGGACGGGCGCCCGGGCAGGTAACCTTCATGAATGCCCACAGCCCCGTTCACCCTCATGAAATAGGGCATCTTGGCCGCTTCAAACCGTTCTCCGGGACGCGCGGCGTCCTTCCGTATATCCCCGTCCCGCTGCTCTCCGGCGGCATTGATGAAAGCGCCGTAATAGGAATGGTGGTCCGCGTCCTTGGAGGAAATCCGGAAGTAGCCCGCAGGCGTCATGCCCGGGCTCCTGCCGGAACTGATGGGGCCGTACCCAATGCGGTGCGTTCCACGGTACACGTACATCATCTGCTTTTTCTTATCCACCACAACCAGCAGCTTTCCGGGCAGTGAAGGGTCATCCTCCCACTTGAGCAGATGCCCCGGAATGGTTCCCGTTTCCTCAAAATACCCGGTCAGTTCCTCCACCGGAACGCTGGACGAGGAGGACAGGGAGGCATCCCCGCCCGTCGTGCCGCAGGAAGAAAACAGAACGGGCACGCACAGGCAGGGAACCAGCAAATGGAAAAGGGATAACTTCATTTCGGGGAGTCGCATCACTGCGTTAGACAACGGAGGGCCGGAAAAAAGAACCGCTTTTTGACAAAACTGTCAACCATCAATCAAAAAAATTCCTTTTTCCGCTCCGCGTCCCTACCACATCCGGGCTCGTCTGCCGCGCCCGCCGCCATTCCCGGGGCCGTGGAGCAGGCCGTGGGACCACGCTTCCGCAAAGGTGCGCGCGGCATCCGCCGTATGGGAATGTCCGTCATGCACGGGGCTTTCCGCCACGGCGCCTCCCGCGCCGGGCGGCCTGGACCGGTACAGCTCCAGATGCTCCACCCCGCCCGGTTCCTCTTCCCCGCGCCCGTTGCGCATCCTTTCCTGGGTGCGGGCATGGAAGAAACTGCGCTCCAGCAGTTCCCGCAGCGTATTGATGCCGCGCCAGACGTCCGTTGTCCTGGGAACGACGCGCACATTAGCCAATCCAAGCCGCGCCATGCTCTCCACGTAGGAAACGCCGTGGGCATCCCTCCGCGCGGCATCATGCGGCAGCAGGTGGGCCGTCACCGTCACGCCGTGCCGCTTCTCCCATTCCCTCATTTTTTCCACGTAATGGGCCAGGGGCTCCTGGCTGGCGGCATAATGGTCCAGCCAGTGGAAACTGTCCCCCAGCACCTGCACCAGCCAAATGGCCGTATGGTCGCTCAGGCCCAGGTCCCACGCCGTGAAGGAGGGGGCCTCCGGGTCCGCCTGAAACTCCATCCCCACGCGCCCCTGTTCCCGGAGGGCCATGATGCGGCTGCCGTAAATGCTGCCTTCCTCCCCGGTAGCAAACGCCTCCTGCGGCGTTCCGGGGTACTCCTGCTTCATGGCGGCTCCCATCACGCGGGCCATCCGGGCGTACCATCTTTTCTGCCCCGCGTCCAGCACCACCCCGGTGTCCCGCTCCAGGGAAAGAAAATACTCGTCCAGCTCCCGGCTCCACCTGCCGCGCCCGGGCAAGGTGTATTCCTCCTGGTCAAACCAGCTGAAAAAGAAAAACCGGAAGTCCAGCGGAGACAATTCGCCCTTGCCCATGTTCTCCATGGCCTGGCGCGTCAGCTCGTAATTCACGCCGTACCGCCCCCCTTCATGGGTGCTCTCCTTCAGGATAAAACCGCCGGGGGGCACCGTATTGATCGCCCCCGTACGTATTTCCCTGGCACGCCACGGGGCATGCACGGAAACGTGCGCCAGCTCGGAGACGTGCAGGAACTGCATGGTGCCCCCGCGCAGGTTCGTTCCCACGCGCACATCGCTTCCGTTGGCAAAAGCCAGACGGGTGCGCGCAGACGTACAGGGACGCCATACCCCCTTTTTCTCCACGCCGGAGAGGCTTTTGATTCTCTCTCCCAGCCGGGCCAGGGCCACATCCATCGCGGAAGGATTGGGCGGAATGTAATCCAGATGGTCCCAGGCGAAGTGCAGCTTGGCAAGCTTCTGCTGGGCGTCCGGCAGGCTTTTGTCAATGATGCCGCAGTGGAAATTGGACCGGAACAGGCTCATATCCAGCATCAGCATGGCCACATACGTGGAAATGCCAAGCTGGCGGGCCTTCAGGATGTCGTTCCTGTACCACAGCCGCTCATGAAGCCGCCGCTGCGCCCTGTTCAGGGAAAAACGCTGGAGCTGCCCCGCCTTGTTCTCAATCCAGTACAGGTGTTCCAGCCGCCAGAGCTGGCTGGACAACACGGACCGCCACGGCAGGCTCCAGGACTCCGTCAGATGATCAGAAGTTTCCATGTTCGTCCACCAGTTCCTTCAGCAGGGCGCCCTCGCCCGTCATTCCCCTCAGGGCCTCCGTCCCCTTGTCCAGGGGCAGGCGGTACGCCAGAGGATCGTTCAGCACGTGGGAGACAAAGCGCAGGGCCTGCACCATGACGGGGTCAAGCAGGTCCAGCCTGCCGCGCAAATAACTTTCCCGCACGCCCAGCTCCTCATACAGCCGGATGACGTCCTCCATAAAGCATCCCACGGCCTCTTCCCTGTTCCACCAGAAGCGTTCCTGCGCATCCGCATCCCCCAGCGTTTCCAGAATACGGCCCAGGGACCGCGCCCGGCTCTCCCTCGCGGTCTCCGGAGTGGGCTCCTCTCCGGCCCCCGTAAAGCACTCCAGCGGAATATAGGAATCCCGTCCGGCACCCGCGGGCAGACCGTGCCTGTCCAGATAGGCGCCGTTCCACGCATGCACCACGTACGGAGCGCGCGCCTGCCGCACGGGGCTCTCCGGAATGCCCGGCATCAGGCGCACGGTATGCCCCGGATCGTCCGGGTCACGGTAAATCACACAATTGGCATACATCGCGCGCGCCTCCTCCGGATCAGGCAGGAAGGGGAGCATGCCGCCCCTCACTTCATCCTGCCGATGGTCCAGGACATCAATCAGGGTGGCGGCTTCATCCAGGGGGACCTCCCGGCTCCACCACGCGGGCACCCCCTCGGGAACCGCGGCGGAATCAATGCGGTAAGTTTTGCCCCGCCAGACGATGCCGGACTCCGCTGCTTCCGGGCGGTCCGCAAAGTTCCGCCTCACCTCGTCCAGCGTCTCCACCGCACGAGCCACGTCCGGACGGCTGCTCCACGCGGCAGGGGCAGCCACGCCGCGCCTGACGGAAAACTCCTCCTCCACATAGGCGGGAGCATCCAGAACAGGCTCCGGGAGGGAGTCGCCCATGGCGGACAGGGAAACGCCTTTCGCCCGCAGAGTTCCGTGCCCGGCCCGGAGCGGGCGCTTCACCAAATGGAGGTACAGGCCGGGATGCTCCGAATCCGCACGCCATGAATTCAACTGGGGAAACTCCCGGAGCGCCCGGGCCAGTTCCGCCATGCGGTGTTCCGCCAGCCGCTCCATCCGGCGCGTTGAGCCGCCGCCGTATCCATCCAGCGCAGCCAGGGCGCGCACCAGGTCCTCCTTCACGTGGTCCGGGGCCGTAGATAAAAGCCTCCCGGTCATCAGGCTGTGGGCATACCTCTCCATCATGGGGAGGCGCACCTCCGCGCCGCCGGCATTCCAGGCGCGTTCCGCCCGTATCCGGTCGTTCATCCCCACCGTTTCATGAAGCATGCCCATGAACTCGGCAGTCTCCGGCCCCTCCTTCAGCGTTTCCTTCAATTCCGCGGCACGGAGCACCAGCCCCTCAAGGGGTTCAGGAGCCCTGTCCGGACTCGCGGCCCCGTAACGCGCCCATGAAGCTACCGTTTCCGGAACGGCGTCATGATCCAGATGCGCAAAGAAATACTCCTTGGAAAGCTGGGACAGTTCTTCAATCAGTTCCGTCTCTCCCGGCAGCTTCCGGCGCCGCGGCACGCGGCCCAGGCGCTTCAGCATCTCCCACGCGCCCTCCGGAGAGAGCTGGTCCGTGCGCATCAGCCGATCCCAGACAACCTCCGCCTTGTCCTCAATCAGGGCCAGGGGGTTGTCCGTGTTATGGAGGCGCAGGCGGTGCATCACCAGCCCCTTGGCCGTGGGAACGGGCATATTGTCCGCATCCACCCCCAGCCGCTGCGCCTCGCCCACATACTTGCCGTGAATGTCCATGCGCTCCTTCAGGGCATCCGGGCTCATCAGCGTTTCAGCGGCTACGCGTCCCCTGCCCGTCACCTCCAGACGGTCACCGGAGCCCACGGCCCCGCGCACGCCGTAACCGGCTTTCAGCATATCCGCCACCGCCATGGACGACAGGCTGTCGTACAGGCAGGAGAGGCGTTCCCCATGCGCGTTTTCCAGCCCTGAAGTCAGCCGCAGGTAGTTGGTATCCCATTCCGGATGCCCGCTGCGGGCATGCCACTCCCAGCTCCGGATCAAATCCCTCTTGGCCATGCAGGCCGGGGAAAACATCATGGAGACATGGGCCATCAGGTCCGCCCCGGCGGCCTCCCGCGAAGGGTGCCAGTCCGACCACCTGCCGTTGGGGTATTTCACCCTCCACAGCCTTTCTCCTTCCCTGTTTCCGCGCGATGATTGGAACAGGCGCGGCGTCAGGCGCGACAGGTTCTCCACCGCCTTCTCCGTACCCGGATAGACGCGCGGCGCGGCCTGCGCCGGCCCGGCATCCAGACGTGAAGCATCCAGAACGGAGGCATACCGGGCCACATGCTCCGGCTCCACTTCCAGAAAGCGGGACAGCAGCCGGCCATAGCTCTCCACCGGCGTATAGCCGCGCCCCACATGAACATCAAACTCCTTCATGTTGGGAAGCACCTGGAACAAACTGTTCACGTCCGCCTGGGTTCCCCACACAAAACGGTTCATTTCCCGCAGTTCCGGACTCACCCCGTGGCGCTCCCGGTCCCCCAGGGAAGCCATCATGGAACTCATCCGGGACAGGGCGGACGGAAGCCCGTCCGGTCCGGAAGCCTGTTCCAGCAGCTCCGGAGCGCGCAGCAGGGCGCTGCCTTCCTCCAGCCAGCGGCGCGCCCTGGAGCAAGCCTCCCCGTTACGGCAGAACGACTCCCACAAGCGAAGGGCCACATGGGCGGACACCTCCTCATGGGAAGCGCCGTGCACCCGCTCCATCACCCCCTCATAAACATTCGCGCGCGTCCGGCGGTCCATCTCCACCGTAAGAGCATCCCAATCCGTGCCGGAAAAGCCCACGCCGCGGCCGGCTTCCTCCGGATAAGCCAGCAGTAGCATCCTGTACGGACGGTAGGCGCGCCTCTTGAGCCTGTCTTCCACAAACGCCCGGCGCAAGCCGTCCGCATGCACGTCATAATCCGCCGCATTCCTCAAACGCCACGGAATTTCCCGGCCATTCCTGTTCCGGGCCAGCCCCAGGTCTTCCTCCTCCATACGGCACAGGGCCTCATACCAGGAGGAAAGGGCCTCCTCCACGGAATGGCGGCCCTGCGTCCTCTTCATTTCCACGCCGGGCGCGGGTTCCGCCTCATAAACGCGCCGTCCGTCCGCCACGGCGGACTCTCCCACGCGCGGCAATCCGGCCCGCAGCAGCCATTTGGTCCTGGCCTCCGCATGTTCCGGGTGCGGAAAGAGTTTTTTCAACACCGCTTCCGACTCCGGAAAATCCCTCATCTTCCAGGGCTTCGTCCGGACGGGGGAAGGCATTTCCAGAAAATCCCGCACGTCCTGCTCCGTCCTTAAAAAGGGTTCTCCGGCCTCATCCAGCACACGGGACCATTCCATGGCCTTCCGGGAAATGTACAGGGACCCCCACAGGGGGGAATCACGCAGGGACTTTTGGAGCAGTTCCCCGGCGCGGCGTACGTCCTTCTCCCGCAGGATGCGGGCCGCCGCTTCATCCGGAATGCCGAACGCCTTCAGCGGCGCGCCATCACCCAGCAGCGTTCCGGCATGGCGGAAATGATGCAGGGAAGTCTTCCCGGCTCCGATCAGCAGGAAAGGCATCATCATGGCGGCCTCCCTCAACTGGTCGTCCAAGGATACCTGCCTTTCCTTCCAGCCTTCCCAATCCACGCCGGACTCCTTGCCTGTAGCCGCGCCCACGCCTTCCTGAACCATCATGGGCGTCAGCTCCATCAGCTTGTTCTCCGCCGCCATCTTCACGGCATCAGCCGCCATGGCGCCCGTTCCGGAAAGAACCGCCCCCATGCTGCCGGAGGCGGATCTCACGGCCCGGAAGGCGCGCATTCCCTGCCCCACCATACGCTGGCCCAGCTTCGTCATCCCGAAGGAAAGCAGGGTATTTATCCCCCCGGACGCCACGGCCCCGCCCATCTGCGCGTCAAACACGCCTTCCGGATTCATGCGGCGCGCATCCGCCATATGGCGCCCCGTTTCCCCGGCCATCAGAACGCCCAGCCCCGCCGGGCCGCCAAACGCCAGCGCCGTGGACGCGCCCTGCTGGGCCATGTCCACCAGCAGTTCCCGGAACCAGGGGGCATCCTTTCCTCCGCGCAGGGGGGCGAACTCCATCCTGGCAAAATTCCGCAGCTCCTCAAAGCTTCTGGAATACCTGTCCAGCGTCTCCTTTTCACTTCCTTCCGGGAGGGTCCAGGCCGCACCGTTCACGGCCAGCTGGACCACATTCTCCGCCATCTCCGCCGCGCCGCGCTTCAGCGCCCTTCCCAGGGCATCCCGGAAATCGGGGCGGGAGCGCAGGCTGGGAGCCATCATGCGGTATACCTTCTGCCGGTCCCCCTCCTCCAGCGACGCCAGGCAATCCACGGCACGCACCACATCCGGAACGCCGGCGGCTACCTTCCGGTTCACTTGCACGGCGGGGAAATCTCCCGGGGCGGGAGCTTCATTGGCTACCAGCCCCTCCAGCCCCTTCCGGATCATTCCGGCGGCATCTTCCAGACGGTTCCTGTCATCCAGGGCATCGGACACGGCCCGGTTCTTCAATTGTTCCGCTACGGCCTGCAAATCCTCCGGCCAGGCGGAAACGGCCTCCCGGAGCCGTTCATCCGGAGCCTCCCTGTTTCCGGCCAGCGTCCGGTCATACTCCTCCTGATACAGTTCAAACAACGTTTCCCGCTGGGAAAGGCGCACCTGGTTGTGCATGGAGACGGCCACAAACAACTCGTCATCAGACTTGCCGGACGCGCCGTACTGCCGCGCCACCTGCTCCCGGATCCCCTTCCAGTCCCGCCGGATGCGTTCACGGGGAATCTCCCCTGAATCCGCCACCCAGGACTGCATCACGCACGCGGCCACCCGCTCCCGGTCAGCCGTTCCCGCCGGATACACGGCTTCCGCCTTGCGCCTCACTTCCAGGGGAATCGTCATCACGTCCCCCGTCAGCACGCTGTTCCAGTATTCTTCACGCGCCGCCGCCTCACGCTCCGGGCTCTCCCGCGTGCCGTAAGCTTCTCCGGAGGGCCCGGTCACTGCCGGAGCGGAACTTTCCTCCCTGTGCACGGGAGACCTTTCCGGCGCTCCATCTTCCAGCGGCAGGGTTCCTGCCTTTTCCCGATTCATCTCATTTTCCATCATTACTTGCCTTCCTTTCCCTTGTTCATATCCCTGAATCCCACCCAGCCCTCATCCTGAAGCCGGTTTTCCTTTTCAAAAACTTTCTCAAGCTCCGCCTCAGGCTGCTGCGGGGCTCTTCTGACCGCCTCCATCAATTCCATCTGGACGCGCTTCCATTCCTCCACGGCGCGCGCGTCCTCCGATGGCCCCCAGGCTCCGCTGCGGAACAGGGAGGACAAGCGGCGGGAAGCCGCGCGGCGCGTCTCCTGCGGAACCTGCATCATCACCTCCCGCCTCCGGAGGAGCCTTTCCACCTGCGGAGCAGGCAGCCCGGAAGTAGCCACTTCAATCATGGCGTCCGCATCCCCCTCCCCACCGCAATCCTCATCAACCAGGCAGGTCATGCGGCACAACAGCAAATCGTCCTCCGGTACGCTGACGCCGGAAAACTCCGCCTCCCGCCTCCGGTCCCGGGACTCCGTATAACGCCTCAATTGCCCGGAACTGATCAAGCCGTACTTTTCCGCATTCGCCAGCCCTTCATCCCGGAGCAGGCCTCCCCCGGACACCGTGCGCGCCACGGATTCCGCATAACGCCGCTTCAGCTCTCCATACGCCGTAACGGCCTCCTGCGCCACTTTCCTTTCCTCCGGGGTCTGCGGCGGTTCCCCGCCACCGGAAACAAGACGAACCGCCCGGACCGGATCGCGCCGCACCTCCTGCACCGCCTGGTTCAGGGCCACGCGGCTGCGGGCATCCTCCACCATGCGGGCGGCCTCCTCCCCGGTCACAAAAACGCCGCGGCCTTCCTCAATCCTGCGTTCAGCCAGTCCGGCCTCTCCCTGCTCCACGGCGTATTCCACCCCTCCGGTCCAGGCCCGCCGCGCTTCCTCCAACTGCCCCAGGCGGGACATCTTCTGCAAATAAATGCTTCCGGCAGACTCCAGATTCTCCCTCGCCAGCTCCACCCTCTCCCGTACCGGAGCGGACATCCTGCCGGGCAGATAGGAGGGAAGCCGCTCCGCGAGCGCCTTTTTCCATCTTTCCTGAACGTGCTCCGGCTCCCCGCCGGCCTCCAATTCCCTCATCACGTCCTGTTCAAAACGGTACAGGCCGTCGCGGGCCTCCGCCCACTGTCCGGCGTCCCTCACCTCCTGCATCTCCTTCACGGCGGTTCCCGCCGTTCCGGCCAGTTCCATCACGCCCGCAGCCAGGTTCCGCACTCCGGCGGCCTGCGCTTCAAACGCGTTCAACGGAACCACGCCGGACAAATCCGGCGCCACATGCAGCATCCCAAAATCCTGTATTCGTATAGCCATCTTTAATGGCCTCCAAGCTAGGAAGGGGACGGAAGGCCCGGCATCCATTCCAAACCGTTACCGTCCGGCACTTGCCTCTTGCCAAAACCGGACCGTTCCAACACAATCAGCCCCATGCCCCGCATCCGTTTCACCGCCGCGTACGATGGACGCCCGTACCTGGGCTGGCAGAGCCAGCCGGGGGGCCGTACCGTACAGGATGTCCTGGAACGCGCCTTTTCCGCCCTCTTCGGCTCTCCAGTCCGCATCCACGGTTCCGGCAGGACGGATGCCGGCGTGCATGCCCTGGGCCAGGTTTTTCATGTGGACGCGCCGGATACCCACCGCATTCCGGCGGACAAATGGCCCACCGCCCTCAACACCCGCCTTCCCCATACCATCCGGGTCATGCACGCGGAATACGCAGCCCCCGGCTTCCATGCCAGGTTCAGCGCCGCCGGAAAAACCTACCGCTACTGCATCTCCCGCGCGCGCATCCTCAGCCCGTTTGACGCGGGGCTGGCCTGGCACCGTCCGCTGGCCTGGAGCGTGGAAACCCTGGAACAAGCCGTGCTCCTTTTTACGGGAACGCATGACTTCAGGGCCTTCGCGGCCCTTCGCGGCAATGAACCGCGCCCCATCCCGGAAGACCACTTCCGCCGCACGATCACGCAGGCGCAAGTGGAGCAAAAAGGAGACCACGTCTTCATCACCTTCACCGGAACGGGCTTCCTCTACAAGATGGTGCGCCTCATGGCAGGCGCCGCCCATGAAGCGGCCAGGGGGAAAATCACGCTGGACGAGCTGGCGCGCCTCATCAACTCTCCGCGCCCGCAGGATAAAAGCCCGTTCTGCGCTCCGCCGGACGGCCTCACGCTGATGCGGGTCCACTACCCGGCGGAACCCCAGGAAAACCGGCCTGAATAAGCCAAAGACGGCCCGCAGCCCTATCTCCGTTTCACGCCGTACAGGCCCTCCCGCCGGATCAGCGCCTCCACCTCCGGATTCAAATGAGGCACCGGACATACGCCCGCGCGCAGGTCATGCCGCACGCGGGTGGAGGAGGAGGGTTCATCCCCCTCAATAAAAACGGCGCGCACCCCCTCCCTGGGGAGAGGCCCGCCGCCGCGGTGGTACACAATAAACGTTACCAGTCCGGCCAGATGCTCCCAGCGGCCCCACTGTTCCAGGGAATCCCACTGGTCCTTTCCCATAAGCCAGAAAAGCTCCGCTCCGGGATAACGCTCCGCGGCGCACTCAGCCACCCTCCACGACCATGAGGGAGGGGGAAGAGTCAAATCCGTACGGTCCAGCACAGCCCAGTCCAGCCCCCGGAGCGCCAGCTCAATCATCCGGCAGCGCTGGTCATCCGTTACGGCGGGAGCCTGCTCCTTCAACGGAGACAGGGAACACGGCATGAACAGAACGCGGTCCAGCCCGCAATAGTCACGGGCATGGGCGGCCACGCGAACATGCCCCTCATGCACGGGATCAAACGAACCGCCGAAAATGCACAATTTCACCGTCCGTCATTCATCAAAAACATCAAAGACCTTCCGTGCCCTTGTAAGGCAGGAACCCGCCGATAGGCACGCGCACCATCCTCTTTTCCAGAGGCAGGCGGCGGAAACGGGTGATAAAATCCGTCAGCCGCCCGTAATTGCGCTCCGTCTTGGGAATCCCCTGCTGGCCGCAGTTCACGTCCGGATTGTAATGCAATTCAATGTGAAGGTGGGCCGGATACATCCCGCGGTTCGTGCCGATGGTGCCCACCTGCGTGCCGCGCAGCACCAGCTGGCCCAGCACTACGTTAATATCGTTCAAATGGGCGTAAAGCGTCTGGCAGCAGAGCACCTTTCCGGACTTGGGCTCCCGGAAGGCATGGCGGACGATCACCACCTTCCCCCATGCGCCGCGGGCGTCCGCCGCGTAAGTCACCACACCGTGGCCAACGGAATAAACGGGATCGCCCAGATCGGAATTGCCCCCGCTGTTGCCGTTCCAGTCCTCGCCCATGTGGCGGGGGCTTTTCACGCGCAGGCCGCGGGACCGGTAATAGCCGTTGCCGTCAGGCTTGCCTACCGGAAAATCAAAACCGTCGCAAAGGGGGACGAGCGCGAACTTGCTGTCCCGCCGGGCCATGTAGACGGGAGCGCTCTCGCTGATAAATGCGGACCCGGTCAGAAGAACCAGCGCCAGCAGTAAAAAACGGAAATAGGACATAGGAGCAAAAGTCCTCCGTATGCTAAACGGGCGCCAGTCCCGGATCAAGCCGAATTCCCCGTATGTCGAAGTTAGAAGTTACTAACCCCTTCCGCCCCCTTTGCGCGAAACCCTTTCAACTTGACAGCCAGCCCCCCGTATGAAAGAAAGAATGAGTTTTCCCCGTATTTGGCAACACACGTTTTTTTCTGCATGAACAAGCTTACCTCCCTCTTCCTTGGAACAATTCTCTCCTCTTCCATGCTGCCCGGATGGGCCGCGGACCCTCCCAAGCCCTACGGAGCGGTGCCCACTCCCGCACAGGTCAACTGGCAGCGCATGGAATTCTACGGCTTCATCCACTTTGGCCTGAACACCTTCACGGGCAGGGAATGGGGATATGGGGACGAAAATCCGAAAATCTTCAACCCGACGGACTTCAATGCCTCCGACATCGTCTCCACCTTCAAGAAAGGCGGCATGAAGGGGATGATTTATACGGCCAAGCACCATGACGGCTTCTGCGCATGGCCCACCAAGTCCACGGACCACAACATCACCAAGAGCCCGTGGAAAAACGGCAAGGGGGACGTGGTCAAGGAATTCGCCCAGGCCTGCAAGAAGAACGGCATCAAATTCGGCACTTACCTCAGCCCGTGGGACCGCAACAATGCGGACTACGGCAAGGAAGGCTACCTGGACGTTTACTACAAGCAGATCCGCGAACTGCTGACCAATTACGGCCCCGTCTTTGAAATCTGGTTTGACGGAGCCAACGGGGGGGACGGCTACTATGGCGGAGCCAGGGAAAAGCGCAACATCGGCGATGCGGAAAAGTACTACAACTTTGAAAAAATCGTGGAAATGATCCGCAAAATCCAGCCCAATTGCATCATCTGGGGCGCGGGCCACTACGGCGACGCCCGCTGGGGGGGATCTGAAAAAGGCCACGTCAACTATCCCCACTGGAGCACGGTGGGACTGAACGGCGGAGGCGGAGGCACCGGCAGGCGCGGCGGAGAACGCTGGGTGCCGGCGGAAGGGGATACCACCATCAACCATTCCGGCTGGTTCTGGCACCAGGGACAGGCGTCCCGCGTCAAATCCCCGGAAGAGCTCATGCAGGTGTGGTTTGACTCCGTAGGCCGCGGAGCCAACCTCATCCTGAACGTGGCGGCGGACAAGACCGGCAAGCTGGACCCCGCGGACGTCAAATCCCTGATGGAATTCAAGGAACTGCGCGACAAGCTGTATGCCAGGGACTACGCCCTGGGCGCCACTGTCACGGCCAGCCAGACGCGCGGCAATGACAAGAAATTCGCCCCCTCCAACATGACGGACGGCAACATGGAGACCTACTGGGCCGTGGAGGACGACAACCTGACGCCCACCGCCTTCATTACCCTGCCCAAGCCCGCCACCTTTGACGTTATCCGCCTCCGCGAACAAATCCGCCTGGGCCAGCGTGTAGACTCCTTCAACATTGACGCCTTCATCAACGGCAAATGGGTCTGCATCGACAATGAAGGGAAAACCATCGGCAACCAGGTCATGCGCCGCTTGAACCGCCCCATCACCACCCAGAAGCTGCGCCTGCGCATCACGGGAAGCCAGGCGACGCCCTGCATCTCTGAATTCTCCCTCTTCCGCCAGCCGGCAGGCGCGGTGCGGCCCTCCATCTTCCGCCGCGGAGACAACCTCATCATCCTGGCGGACGGCAAGAACAAGATCCTGTACACGACGGACGGCAGCGAACCCAAGGCAGGTTCCCCCGTCTACAGCCAGGGCGCCAAATTCGAGGAAAGCGGCACCGTCAAGGCACGCTGCCAATTCTCCAACGGCAAGCTGGGTCCCGTCAGCCAGGCCAAGTTCGGCATCAGCAAAACCGGTTGGAAGGTGAAAAACGCCACCTCCGGCAACGCCGCGGCGGCCATTGACGACAACCCGGAAACCTCCTGGTTCGCCAAAGCGGAAACGCCTCAATCCTTTGTTGTGGACATGGGCAGGCCCTACCAGGTCTCCAGCTTCTCCTACCTGCCCAGGCAGGACGGAAAAACGTCCGGAATGACGGACAAGTACCAGTTTGAAGTGAGCCCGGACGGAAAAACCTGGACAAAGGCGGCGGAAGGGGAATTCTCCAACCTCCGCGCCAATCCCATTGAACAATCCGTCAACCTCAAGAACGTCAACGAACCCGTGCGCTATTTCCGCTTCACCGGCACCAATTCTCTGGACGGCAACAGCGCTTCCGCCGCGGAAATCAACGTCTTCGGCGCTCCGGCAGGCAAATAAAATCCAGCCTCTTTTCCGCATCAAGGCGTTCCGGTTTTTCAAGGCCGGAACGCCTTTTTCATGATCCTGCCTGTTACGGGCCGTAACCCTGCATTGCCCATGCATGGGAGAAGGGAGAAACCATGCCGCCCTTACCGTCCGGATAAAGGGCATGGGAAAATGAACCGGACAACCGGAACGGAACAGTTAATTCCTCCTGCGCCGCATCAGCAGGCAGGCAATGCCAAACGCCCCCAGCATGGCCGAAGAAGGTTCCGGTACGGGTTCCGCCTTCAAGTTGTTGGCCAGACGAAGTTTTTTGGGTTCAAGGAATGGAGCCTCAAGGGCATCTCCCGTGATCAGGGATTCCAGGGAAAGTTCCTTCTCCCCGGAATCAACGATGGCGTCATTCTCATCCTGTTCCGGATCAGCGGAAGGACCGGCCCCCGGATTTTTATCCGGAACAGAGGGCTTGCCCTTGTCATCTGACGGTTTGGAACTGACTCCCGGCACCTCAGGCTTGACATGGTCTGCGGCAAATCCACCCGCTATTCTGGGAGGGCCGCCGTAAAAACCGCCACCGCCGCCACGGGATACCAGTGATCCGGACAGGGGGCCGTACACGGCCTCACGGACCATGACCTCCTCGCTATGGGGCATATAGGACTTGCCGTAGGAAAACATGGCCGCTATTTCCCGTTCCAGCTTCCAGGAAACATCCTCATTCAGAATCCCCCTGGCCTTCACCTGCACGGGCAAAGCCATTCCCACCCCCTGAAGCGGTTTTCCGTCTACCACGGAGAAGGCTTGCACCACATCCCCGCGGGAAGAAACAAAACGGTAAAGGATGTAATAACCGGAGGGAAAGGCGGGGGAAGAAACGGTCAGGGCTCCGCCGTCATTAACCGCCTTCACCATCTCGCGGGAAAGGGGGAGCACGGCATCCATTTTAATAACCGCCTCATCACCCGGAACCGGGGTTCCGGGACTTGAACCGGGAGGCACGGCGGCGTACACCAGCGGCGCGGTCAATGATAACAGGGCAATGGCAATCTTGGTCATGATAAGTGTATTGAAACCGCCGCGGTTCCGTATTGCACAACAGATGACCCATAAATGACACTGGCCCCGGAAGGAAGACCCGGCCCCCAGCTCCGCCGGGAAAGCGCGTCCGGAAAAACAAAAAACGCGCCAATCAGCCTCCCGTTAAATCACAAGGTAGAACTCCAACAATATTTTCCCTCCGGGAAACCGCTGCGTATACACTTTTTTTCTCCTTTTTCCCCTCCCGGCCCTCTCTGTCATACCGCGATTTCCGGCCGTGGGAAGCGGGCCAGTTTCCAAATAAAATTCCATTAAAAAGGGCGCACCCCGGAGGATGCGCCCTGTGCAAATCATGCTGGTGGAAAAACTTATTCCTGGCCGCTGAAATCAGGCGTAAGAATCAGGAACTGGTCGCTGACGTCCTTGCCCCTTCTCTTGGGGATGAAGGTGTCCTGGAGGTTGTCGTTGTCGTCCAGTTCCAGGGTCTTGGCGCTCTGGGCGGTCGTGAAGATCAGAACCTTGCCGCGGAAGCTTTCCGGGTCAAAGCGAACGGCGTTGCCGGCCACGACAGTGCCGCCGTCTTCACCGGGAAGCACGGAAGTAACCATTAGGGGGTATTCACCCACGGAGCTGCCGATGCCCACCTTCTTGTTGTTGTCACCCTTGCGCATGACGTAGGAAATGCCCACTTCACCGGGGGTCAGGGCCTTGCCGTCATAGATTTCACCGTCGGGGGTGACGGTGGAACCGCCGGAAGGAGTCTGCACCTTGGCGTAGAAGTTGCTTTCGGAAACGGATTCGTTGCCCAGAAGCTGGCGGAAGTAGTCATTGGAGGTGTCTCCCTGGAGAGCGCCCAGGCCTGTCATGTAGTTGTGCTGCGCCACCACGCGGTCTGCGGTGATGTCATCCGGGAAGTTGCCCAGCTTGCTGTTGGACTTGAACTCGTTCATCGCCACGCCCACGTTCTTCATGTTGGTCAGGGCCTGCATCTGGTCGCCCTTGTTGATCTGGTTCAGAATCGGACCATACGCCACGGAAGCCAGCAGGGCGATAATGGCGATAACAACCAAAAGTTCGATCAGGGTGAACCCCCTGCGTAACTGGCGTGTTGCAAAAGATACTTTCATTGTTGGATATGATGGAATGTTTACAGTTTAAGAAAACCGTACGTGGTTATCTATGTTCGTCTCTACTATTAACGTGATTTCCCAGTCAGGACAAGCATATTCTCATAAAAATGTTGGGCCTGGAAAGGCGCCGGACTTCCTCCGCGCGCCCCGTTTTCCGGGGGGCGGAAAAATCCCGCGCCATGGGAAATCCATGCCTACCTGCCGCTGCCGAAAAAGGCGCTCAGGTCCTCCAGCGCTCCGGCTTCCGGCTTGTCCGCCTCGGCAATGACCTGGCGCTGAAGCTCCGCAATCTCGTCCAGGCCCTTGCGGCCCAGTTCCAGCATCCGGTTCATCTGGTCCGCCGTAAACACGGCCTCCTCCCCGGAACCCTGCACTTCCACAAACTCTCCGTGATCCGTCATCACCAGGTTCATGTCCACCTCCGCGTCCTTGTCCTCCACATAGCAGAGGTCCAGCAGGGCCTCCCCGTCCAGCATGCCCACGGAAACGGCGGAAACCAGCCTCTTCAGGGGGGATTCCGCCAGCTTCCCGGCGGCCATCAGCTTGTTCACGGCAATGGCCAGGGCCACGGAAGCCCCGGTGATGGAAGCGGTTCGGGTGCCGCCGTCAGCCTGCAGCACATCGCAGTCCACCCAGATCGTGCGCTGGCCGATCTTGCCCAGATCCACGGCGGCCCTCAGGGAGCGGCCGATCAGGCGCTGAATCTCGCTGGAACGCCCGTCCAGCTTCCCTGCCGTAATATCACGGCGCTTGCGGTCAAGCGTGGAATAGGGAAGCATGGAATACTCCGCCGTCAACCACCCGCCCTCCACGCGCTGAACCTTCATCCAGCGGGGCACATCCTCCTCAATCGTAACGGCGCAAATCACCTTGGTGCGGCCGAAGGTCACCAGCACGGAGGCCGTGGCGTTCGGGGCAATGCCCGTTTCAAAGCTGATCGGGCGCAACTGGTCCACAAGTCGTTTATCCTGACGTTCCATGCGCGGAATCATGACGGATGCGGGCGGTTTTTTCAAATGGAAAGTGGAATTCCCGCGCCAAACCGCTAATATCCCCTCCATGAAACTCCCCAGCACCCGCGTGGCCGTCATTGACGTGGTGGCCCTTTCCCGCCAGATGATGGAACACATGCCCAGGCTCACTGCGTGGGCGGAGGGGCGGCGCGTTTCCTCCTTCCCCCCCGCCTTCCCGGCCCTTACCTGCACGGCGCAGAGCACCTACGTAACGGGGCTTTCCCCGCGGGAGCACGCCATTCCCGCCAACGGATGGTACAACCGGAACATGAGTGAAATCCAGTTCTGGAAGCAGTCCAACAAGCTGGTGCAGGGACCGCGCCTCTGGGAAAAACTACGGGAACGGTACGGCCCCGGCTTCACCTGCGCCAAGCTCTTCTGGTGGTACAACATGTACTCCACGGCAGACTGGACCATCACGCCGCGTCCCATGTACCCGGCGGACGGCCGCAAGGTCTTCGATATCTACACCCAGCCCATGGAACTCCGGGAAACCATTAAAAAGGACCTGGGGGAATTCCCCTTCCCCACCTTCTGGGGGCCGATGGCGGGCATCCAGTCCTCCCGCTGGATAGCGGACTCCGCCCGGTGGGTGGAACGGAAGCACCGCCCCCACCTCAGCCTCATCTACCTGCCCTATTTGGACTATGACCTTCAGAAATTCGGTCCCTCCTCCATGCAGGCGGCACGGGCGGCGGAGGCCATGGACGGCCTCCTGTGCGACCTGATCGGCTTTCTGGAACAGGAGGGCGTCACCCCCGTTATCCTCAGTGAATACGGGATTTCCGACGTCTCCCGCAGCATTGCCCTCAACCGCCTCTTCCGGGAACGGGGCTGGATCACCGTGAAACCGGAAATGGGTACGGAAATGCTGGACTGCGGCGCCTCCCGCGCCTTTGCCGTGGCGGACCACCAGACGGCCCTGGTTTACATCAACGATCCCTCCGTGAAGGAGGAGGCAAGGGCCCTGCTCTCCGCCGTCCCGGGCGTGGAGGAAATCCGGGAAACGGACTTCTCCGGGCTGAATCCCGCGGCGCAGGAACGCCTGCCGGACTTCACCGCCATCGCGGCGCCGGACGCATGGTTCACCTACTACTACTGGCAGGATGACGCCAAGGCGCCGGACTTCGCCCGCTGCGTGGACATCCACCGCAAACCGGGCTATGACCCCGCGGAAATGTTTTTTGACCCCGCCCTCTCCTTCCCCATGCTTCATGCCGCCGCCTTCCTGCTGAAAAAAAAGCTGGGCTTCCGCGCCCTGATGAAAGTCATTCCGCTCAACGGAGACCTGGTAAAAGGCTCCCACGGACGGGACAAGGTGCCCGCACACCAGCAACCCGTATTCATCGGCCCTGCTTCCCTGCCGGAAATCCGTTCCGCGCAGGATGTGCATGAGGCCATTCTCTCCGCCTTCGCGGAGGATTGACGGCAAAAGAGCAGCCGGTCAGCGGGAGGCCCGTCCCTGGCCATCTTCCAGTTCCGGGAAAATCTCTCCCCGCGGCAGGCAGGCCCGCAGTCAAGCCTCCGGAACTCCGTCCATCCGTAAAACAGCCTCAGCGCAGGCGTTCCAGAAGGGCGTCAATATCCATGAAATCCTGCCCATGGATCAGCTCTCCGAGAATGGGCGCATCGGAAAACTCCTCCACCATGCTCCTGTTCGTCACGCAGGCGGTATCCCACTCATCCTTCACGTTATTGAACACAATGCCCAGGCATTCCAGGCCGCGCGCCTTGATCGCATTCAGCGTCAGCAGGGCATGGTTGATGGCCCCCAGCTTGTTGCCGATCACCAGCAGGACGGGCAGCTTGTAATCCGCCGCCAGGTCGCTGAAATTACGTCCGGGGCCGATGGGGACTTCCCAGCCGCCTACCCCTTCCACCAGCACGCACTCATGAGCCGTGGCCAGGGCCTCATAGCCGCGGCGGATGGCGTCCTCATCCACCGCCGTATTCTCCAGCCGTGCGGCCACATAAGGGCACGTGGCGTTCTTCAGGAAAACGGGATTCAGCTGGTCCAGCGTCAGGCCTTCCGGTCCGGCTTCACGCAAAAGGCGCGCATCCTGCCTGTCTCCGCAGGCCACAGGCTTGAACCCTGCGGCATTAATTCCCGCTTCTCTCAGGGCCTTGACAATCAGGCAGCTCACGTAAGTCTTGCCTACTTCCGTATCCGTTCCGGTAACAATGAAATTCCTCATATCAATATTCAATTTCAGGGATGGGACCTTCTGATCTCCTCAAGCTGCCCCCGTGTGGACACGCCGTCGGGAGTGGTCACCCAGTGATTGATAAAAGACCAGATGATCACGGCCAGCACCAGGCAGAACAGCTTGGCCGGCCAGTTAAGCAATAGCAGTTTTTTCATTGGAAGAAGAAATATTCAGCAGTTCTTCAAGGCGTCCCTTCAACTGTTCCGGCGTCAGGTTGCGTTCCAGCTTGCCGCCCACGGCCAGGGCGATGGCTCCCGTTTCCTCGGACACCACCACCACCACGCAGTCGCTCTCCTCGGACATGCCTACGCCCGCCCGGTGGCGCAGCCCCAGGGTGCGGTCGCTCATCTCCTTCTGGGAGACCGGGAACACGCAGGCGGCGGCGGAAATGCGGTCGCCGGAAATCACCACGCCCCCGTCGTGCAGGGCCGTCTTGGTATGGAAAATCGTCAGGGCCAGTTCAGGAGAAAAAATGGCGTCCAGCTTCACGCCGGAATCTTCAATGGGCTTCATGCTGATGCTCCGCTCAAAGGCGAACAGGGCGCCGAACCGCTGGTTGGAAAGCTTGCTCACCGCCTTGCAGAAATTGTCCAGGAAATCCACCCGCTGGAGCTTGGCGAAGGAGGAGAAAAACGGATGGCTGCCCAGCTTCGCCAGCCCCACGCGCAGCTCCGGCTGGAAAATCACCACCAGCGCCAGCGCCAGGCCAGGGGCGAAAATGCGCGTCAGTATCCATGAAATCACGTTCAACTGGAAGAAAAAGGCCAGCACCACCAGGGCCAGGAAGCAGGCGAACAGCCCCACCATGATGCGCGCGCCGCGCGTCGCGTGGAAAGCGCGGTAAATCTGGTACAGGAATACCCACAGGATGAAAATTTCAACGATCGCCCGGAGCGCATCCTTGATCATAATCCAGTCCCACATGCGCAACAAGCTACACAACAACCCGCATGATTGCAATACCGATCCTCTCCCGCAAACAATCACGGGGGATGCGGCGCAGGACGTTTGGGAAAAAATACCGGCGTTTGGGAAAGCAAAGACGGAAAGGGCCGCACGGCGCAGGTACCTTCAGGTTGCAAGCCCTACGGAAGCAAAAACTGGAGCATTCCTGGGCTTAACACGGAGGACCCGAAAATCCGCAAGATAAACAGAGTAGGAAAAACAAAAAAACATATTCATGAGCAATATTTTGACAACAGCTAAAATAGGATTTGAATTCACCTTTGAATGTGATCCTCGGAATCCCCAGCTCTGGAGCTATGGCAATTGGACCCAGTCCATTAAGAACGAAGAAGCTATCACACACGAGCTGAAGGGCAGATACATGACCTTCGTAGACGGACTCGTGGGACGTCTAGGCTTACAGAATGAAGGAACTGAAAAAAACGGCAAATTCGGCGAACCCATTTATCAGTTGAACTTTATGGATGAATCCGCTCCCTTCTGGATAACCACCAGCCTTGACCCCGGAGTCATTGAAATACAGACGCAGCCTGTAACCTTTCCGGAAATTACCGGTCCTCTGAGTAATAATTTTGACTCCTTATTCACTGCATTGACGGATCTCGGTTTCCGGGCCGGTGACGGAGGCGGCCATATCAATGTGGATTACGAAACGGGATTTAACAACAACTTTCCGCTGGCCGTCAATACATTGATCGCAACTGAAGAAAGGTACCGCGAGCTGCACGACGGCAACAGCCGGTATGCTCCTTTAATAGATTCCGGGAATGACAAAAAGGATCCATTTCTTTCAAGTAACAGGATACAAGCCACAGCGACGCCCAATAAACCATGGGAGGCAACGGCAAAGAAAGACAACATGGAAGACCGTTTCCCCTCCTGGTTTTCACATGTCGGCAGCAGCGTTAGGACTCCCCAGCAATTCAGGGAGAAACACGCTGCATGGTTATTTCAACATCCTACCTGGACACAGTTCCAGCATGACGTCAGCAAACAATTCGGCCCTTACTTGGACAGTATTGACTGCGCCCTGCATTATCAGGCAATCAACATCGAACATCTATTCGAAGCGGATGAAAACGTCCGGAGGATGGAATTCAGGTTCTTTAAGTCCCAAAAAGACATGCATGACATTGAGGAGGGAATTCGTTTGATTGATGAACTGGTGGCCGCGGCTGAGCGAAAACTCCGGTCATAAGCTGGCCCATCGTTCCAGGCCCGTTGAAGAAGCGTCCTTTCCTGTTCATGGACAGACGCAAAACCAAATAGAACCCGGCCGGGCGCATTGAAGTTGTCACCACAGGGGAGAATGCTATAAAGGGAGCATGAAGCTCCGGGTTTATCTCTCTCTATTTTCCGCCCTGGCCATTCTCACCATCTCCACGGGTTGCATCATTTCCCACTGCACCACCCCCGCGGACGGCGGCGCTCCCGCCGCTGCCGTCCGCCCGGGGCTGGAGCAGGAGCTGAAAAAGGACGTCCGCTACCTGTCCAAAGACTGCCACCCGCGCCCGGCGGGGTATGAAAAGAACCAGGCCAGGGCGGTCCAATACATCGCCCGGTCCCTGGCGGGCTCGGGAGCCACGGTCACGTACCAGCCTTTCACGGCGGACAAACGCACCTTCGTCAACGTCAGCGCCGTTTTCCCCGGTAAATCCGCCAAAAGAATCATCGTAGGCGCGCATTACGACACCTGCGGAGACACGCCCGGAGCGGATGACAACGCCAGCGGCGTGGCCGGCCTGCTGGCCCTGGGGCGCATGCTCAAGGGCGTCTCCCCCCACTGCACCATTGAGCTTATCGCGTATGCCAATGAGGAACCACCCTACTTCGGCACGGAACAGATGGGCAGCGCACAGCACGCCCGGAAACTCTATACGGAGCAGATAGGGGTGAAAGCCATGATCTGCCTGGAAATGATCGGCTACTTCTCGGACAAGGAAAACAGCCAGTCCTACCCCGCCGCGGGCATGGGCGCCCTGTATCCGGACAAGGGGGACTTCATCGCCATCGTCGGCAACTGGGACAGCGTCAGGCTGGCGCGTACCATCCAGAAAAACATGCAGGCCTTCCTTCCCACCGTCCGCCTGAACCTGCCGGAAATCAAGGGCATGTGCATGGACTTCTCCGACCACCGCAACTTCTGGGCCAAAGACCTGCCCGCCGTCATGATTACGGACACCTCCTTCTTCCGGAACCCGAACTACCACCAGCCCGGAGACCTGCCGGAAACGCTGGACTACGCCTGCATGGCGCAGGTGGTCCGGGGCGTGCACCAAGCCGTGCTGCATCTGGCGCAAGACGGCAAATAAAACGGAGAGATAAAAAACTCCCCGGAACGGACAGCCTCAAACGGCGTTTCCGTCCATGATCGTGATGATGCGGTCTCCCCGGCGGGCCAGGTGCTCGTCATGCGTCACGATCACCAGCGTCTTGCGGGACTCGTCCGCCAGGCCGAACAACAGGTCCAGCACCTCCGCGCCGTTCTTCCGGTCCAGATTGCCGGTAGGTTCATCCGCAAAAATAATCGGGGCGTCATTCGCCAGCGCGCGGGCGATTGCCACGCGCTGCTGCTCCCCGCCGCTCAGCTCGCTGGGCAGATGGTTCAGGCGGTGGGAGAGGCCCACGCGCTCCATCAGCTCCGTCACGTATTCCACGCGCGGCCTCCTGCCAATGGAGGAGGCCAGGCAAGCGTTTTCCAGCGCCGTCAGCTCCGGCATCAGCAGGTAATTCTGGAAAATGAACCCCATGTTCCGGTTCCGGAACACGGACCGCGCCGTGGCGGACAAGGCGTAAATATCCGTGCCGTCAATCGTCACGGTCCCCTGCTGGGGCGTTTCCAGCCCGGCCAGCGTGTACATCAGCGTGGTCTTTCCGGCTCCGCTGGGGCCGCACAGGAACACCTTTTCCCCGGCGGCGATGTGCAGGTCCACCCCGTGCAGAATTTCAATGGACTTCTTGCCGATGGAATAGCTGCGGTGGAGGTTGGCGGCGGTAATCACGGGCGCAGTATAAGGGAATCCGTACGGGATTAAAGTTCTATGTTGTCAATAAGACGCACGTCGCCGAAATAGACGGCTGCGGCCATCAGGGCCGGATTCCGGTTCTCCGCCAGCGGCTGCATGGTCTCCGCATCCACAATCTCCAGATAATCGATGCGCGTGCCGGGCACCGCCTCAATCATGGCGGCGGCATGCTCCTTCACCGCTTGCACATCCGTTCCGGCGCGGAACTCCTCCCGGGCCTGAAGCATGGCCTTCCGTATCACCACGGCCTGTTCCTTCTGCTCCGGCGTCAGCCGGGCGTTCCGGGAGGAATAGGCCAGGCCGTTCCCGTGCCTCACGATCTCCGCCCCGTGGATGTGCACCGGAAAATCCAGGTCACGCACCATGCGGCGGATAATCGCCAGCTGCTGGTAATCCTTTTTGCCGAAAATGGCATCCGTAGGCTGCACCAGGTTGAACAGCTTGGCAAGCACCGTACAGACGCCGGAAAAATGCCCGGGACGGGAGGCTCCGCACAGGGTGGCGGATAAACAGCCCTCCTCCACGGTGATGCTGCGCTCCCCGGCATACATCTCCTCGGGAGCGGGGGAAAACACGTAATCCACGCCCGCGCCCTCGCACACTTCCAAATCCTTTTCAGGGGTGCGGGGATAGGTCTGGAGGTCGGAGGAATTATTGAACTGGATGGGGTTGACGAAAATGCTGGCCACCACCACGCCGTCTTCTCCCGCCAGCTTGCGGGCCTGTTCCAGCAGGGCGCGGTGCCCGTCGTGGAGGGCTCCCATCGTGGGAACCAGAACCACATGGTCATGCTTGCGGTGGTGCTTCAGCAGGGCGCCCTTTAACTGGGCCTTGGTGGAAAATGTTTGCATGCGCTTAAAGTGGCCCCATGATGACAAAAGTTCAATCCTGAAATATACCTAGAAGATTGACGCATGTTTTTCCGCATGTAAACTGGCAAAGTCAGAAGACGCTAAAAATTATGAGATTCTTCAAAACAGCATTATGTGTATCCGCTGCAATGGCATTGAGCGCCACTGCCAACGCCGAGCTGAAAGTAGCAACGGTGGACGTGCAGAAACTCTTTGCCGATTACTATAAAACCCATGAAGCCCAAGCTGAAGTGGACAAGGCCGCCCAGACCGTGCAGGAAACCAACAACACCCGCGCGGAAACCATCAAGAAGATGGAAGCGGACTTCAATGACATGGTCAAGAAGCTTCAGGACCCCATGCTGAATGAAAAGGACAAAAAGGAACTGGAACAGAAAGCCCAGATCAAGCGTCAGGAAGTCATTGCGCTGGAACAGGAACGCCGCGGCTTCGTGGAACGCCAGCTCAAATCCCTCCAGGAACAGATGAAGGTGCGCTCCACCAAGATCATGGGTGAAATCACCAAGATCACGGAAGGCATCGCCACCAAGGGAAATTATGACCTTGTTCTGGACAAGAGCGCCCAGGCCCTCCGTTCCAACCAGGTCTTCGTCTACACGAAGCCCAGCATGGACATCACCCCCACCGTGATGAAGGAACTCAACAAGGACGCCCCCAAGGGCTTTGACCCCACCAAGAAAAAGACCCCGGCCGTTCCTGCCGCTCCCGCGGCCCCGGCCAACTAACCCTTGACATTACCCCCGGGAAGGCGGAATCATACTCCCATGAAGCTTACACTTGAAGCCGTGGCCGCCCTTACCGGGGGAAAAATCCTTTCAGGCGACCCCGAACTGGCTGTGTTCGGGGTCGCTTCCCTTCTCGACGCCACCCGTGAGGAAGCCTCCTTCCTCGGCAATGAGAAATACTTCCAGGACTTTCTGCACACCTCCGCAGGAATCGTCCTGGTGCCGCCGGGTCTGCCCGCCTACCCGGAAAACACCGCCTTTGTGGAAGTGGACAACCCTTCCATGGCGTTCAACGCCCTGGTGAAATACTTCATGGCCTCCGCCTACCGGTTCGCCCCCGGCATTCATCCCACGGCCATCATTGACCCCTCCGCCAGCTTCAACCCGGATAAAATCCATGTGGGGGCTTATACCTGCATCGGCGCGCACTGCGTGATCGGGGACGGTACGGACATCGGCAACGGCTGCGACATCGGGGACGGCGTCACGATGGGGGAAAACTGCCGCCTGTACGCCCGTGTCACCGTCCGTGAACGCTGCAAGCTCGGCAGCCGTGTGACCATCCAGCCCGGAGCCGTCATCGGGTCCGACGGATTCGGCTTCCTGATGGGGGACAATGGCCGCTACGTGGGCATTGACCAGGTGGGCATCGTGGAACTGGGGGATGACGTGGACGTAGGCGCCAACACCACCATTGACCGCGCCAGGTTTGGCCGCACCATCGTGGGGGAAGGCACCAAGATTGACAACCTGATCCAGCTCGGCCACAACGTCGTCGTCGGTAAACACTGCGTCATTGCCGCCCAAACAGGCATCGCGGGCAGCACCAAGGTTGGCGACTATGCCACCATCGCCGCACAGGTCGGCATCTCCGGCCACCTTAAAATCGGTTCAAAATCCATCATGGGCGCAAAAACGGGAGTCATCGCGGACATTCCGGAAAACGTCACCTACTGGGGCTTCCCGGCATCCCCGTTCAGGGACGCCAGCCGGCAATACGCCTGCCTCAGAAAGCTTCCGGCACTGATCAAGGAATTCAATGCCCTCAAGAAGGGCCTGGAAAACCCGGGCAAGTAACGGACCTGCCGGCGCCGGAAAACCTGCGTGCCTCCCGTCTCTGGAAGGCGCGCCTTTTTACGCCTGCCCCGTCCCCCAGCGGCGGTGCAGGAACCGTTCCAGCGGGGAAAACAGAATCTTGTCAGATAAAAGGCCGATCACTACGATCACGAACATGATGCCCACCACCTGGTTCATCGCGTTCAGCTCACGCCCATAATGCAGGAGCTGCCCCAGGCCGAACCCGGTCAGAATGGGCACGAAGATTTCCGCCGCCATCAGGGAGCGCCACGCAAAGGCCCAGCCCTGCTTCATGCCGCTCACCACAAACGGGGCGGAAGCGGGCAGAGTCACGTGAATCAGGCAGTAAAAGGGCCCCGCGCCCATCGTGCGCGCCGCCCGGGCGTAAATGGGCGGCACATTCCGCATGCCGTTGGCCGTCGCCAGAATCACGGACCACAGCGTCCCCATGATCACCACGAACAGCATGGCCCCCTCCGTCTGGCCGAACCACAGGGTAGCCAGCGGAACCCAGCACACGCTGGGAAGGGCCTGAAACCCCAGAGAAACCAGCCCCAGGGTATTTTGAATCAACTGGAAGCGGGAGCACAGCATGCCCAGCGGAATACCCATGACAAGCCCTATTCCGTACCCCATGACCAGCCTCTTCACGGTAATCCAGGAAGACTCTTCCAGAGACCCGTCCATGAAGGAAGAGCGCAAATACTCCCACACCTCAAGCGGAGAGGGAAACAAATAGGGCTTCCACACCTTCTGGTCGCTCAAATACTGCCATACCCAGATCACGAGGATGAAGAATACGAGCGAACATCCATGGGCCGCCCACTTGGACCATTTGTGCCTGTTCATGCCATCGCTCCTTTCAAATCCTGGGTGATGCGGGCGGACAACTGCGCCAGGTCCCGGTTATTAATGTCCCTGGGATGGGGGAGGCTCACAAAATACTCTTCCCGGATGCGGCCGGGATGCGGAGTAAACAGCACCACGCGGTCCCCCAGGCAAACGGCCTCGCGCATATTGTGCGTGACGAAGATGATCGTCATGCCGCAGCGGAAATGAATATCCTGAAGATCCTGGTAAAGCTGTTCGCGGGTCATGGCGTCCAGAGCGGCAAACGGCTCGTCCATCAGCAGGATGCGCGGGCTGGTAGCCAGGGCGCGGGCAAGCGCTACGCGCTGCTTCATTCCTCCGGAAAGCTCATGAATATGGGAGTGCGAACAATCCTTCAGCCCCACCAGCTCCAGATTCTTTTCCGCAATGGCGAGGCGGTCCCCCCGCGTCAGGCCGGGAGTCAGCTTCAGGCCGAACATCACATTCCCCATCACGTCCAGCCACGGAAACAGAGCGGACTCCTGGAACATCACGGTGCGGTCCCTGCCCGGCCCCGTCACGGGTTCCCCGTCCAGCTCCACCACCCCGGAAGAGGGGAATTCCAGCCCGGCGATGATATTCAGCAGGGAAGTCTTTCCACACCCGCTGGCTCCCACCAGGCAAACGAACTCGCCGCCCCTGATATTCAGATTGATCCCCTCCAGGGCCACCACCTTTCCGCGCCGCCCTTCAAACACCTTGCTCACATCCACAATGCGCAGCTTGCACCCTCCGGGACCGCAATGTTCTTCACCCATCATCATTTTCCGGCTGCCTCCTTCATCATGGTTAGCCGTTCCTCTTCAGCCAGCGGTTCCTCCACCGCTTCCGGAACCACCAGTCCGGCCACGTCCGGCACTTCCTTCATGAACCCCGCGTGATGGGCGTCCTGCACAAACTGCTGGAGTTTGGGAAGGGAAACCCTGTCCTTCATGACGATGCTCTTCCAGGCCTGCGCAATCAGCGCAGGATCTATTTTGGAATGGGTAAGCTCTTCCAGCTCCCTGACCACGATCGCCTGGGCCTCCTCCGGATTCCGGCGTATCCATTCGTTCAGCTCCTGATGCGCCTGCACCAGGGCCTTCACCACCTCCGGCTTGTCCTGAAGAAACTCCGCCCCGCACACCAGCACGGTGGCGATGGACTCCCTTTCATCCACCAGCACCTTCCCCCCCGCCGTCATCACCAGGCGGCTCACCCACGGCTCCACCGTCCATACGCCGTCCAGTTTGCCCTGCCGGAACAGGCTCAACTGTTCCGGATTGGGAGTAGGCAGAATGGTCACGTCCCCGCCCCGCTGCGTCACGTGCAGGCCGCCGCGGGAAAACCACGCGCGGGCGGAAACATCCTGCGTATTGCCAAGCTGGGGAGTGGCAATCACCTTGCCGCGGAAATCCGCAGGCTCCTTCAGCACGGAATCCTTCGGAATCACCAGGGCGGCGCCCCCCTCCACGGCTCCGGCTATCATGCGTATGTCCTCCCCGCGGGAACGCACAAACGCGTTGATGGCCGGGCTGGGGCCCACGTACGCCAGTTCTATGGACTGGGCGAACACGGCCTCCATGGCGCTGGGCCCCGCATTATAAACGTACCAGTTGATCCTGACGTCTTTCCCCGTGGCCTCCTTCAGGCGTTCCTCAAACCACCCCTTCCCCTCCCGGGAAAAATGGTGGGCCACCAGCCCCTGCACGTGCGTCACATTCGGAAAATGGCCGAAGTTCAATTCAATGACATTCGGATCCTCCTTTCTTTTATCTCCGCAGGAAACAGCCAGCAGGCAGAAAAACAGGGCCGGTAAAATCGTCAGGAATATGGAATGGGACATGAACAAAAGGAAGGGGTTACTGGGCACAGCCGACTTTCCGCGCCCTTTCAGGCACCGACTATCAAAATGAACCGCCCGCGGCAAGAAGCCGATGGCAACAACTTTGTCACAATGGACACCTGAAATGTCCATTTTGTTGAAAAACAACCCCGCTTTCCGGACCGGAACCGCGCTTTATTGACAAACCCCTACGTTCCCGTTACAAAAGGCGCCGGTTCCCTCCATGCCTTACTCCACCAATCAGCCGCACCCCGGAGCATGGCTGGGCCTTCCTCCGGATGAAGAACGCCCCGTGAGCCGCGCCGTCAGATACCGCTGCATCCTCCTGCTGCTCCTGTACTGGGCCATCCTCTCCGCCATCCCCCAGGGCGCGGACCGCTACGCGGAAACAGGCTCCCTCCTTCCCGCCTGGATGGGCGTGCTGGAGCTGACACCCTTCCTGCTGGTTCCCGCGTTCCTGCTCCTGGCCGTGCGCACGGCCGCCCAATGGAGAGCGCTGATGATTACCGTTTACGCGGGACTGCTCCTGAACCTGCTGATGAACCTGGCGCTTCCCGCAGAAACCATGTGGGGGGACCTTCCCGCCTCCGGCTCTTACGGCACGCTTGTCTGGCCCGGCGCGGACCACCGGGAATGGCTGGTCACGCTGCCGCGCTTCTCCCGGCTCTGGGCCCTCATCATTTACGTCTTCCTCTCCGGGAGCGGCTCTTCCCCCCTTCTGCGCCTGCTGGCCCTGGCATGGTGGTTCCTGCTGTGCCTGGCCCCCGTCAACACGGGCATGGTGGGGTACGGGGACATCCTTGGGCCGCTCGTGATCATTGCCCTCATCCTGGGGTGCATGCACCTGGCGGCCAAACGCGCCTCCTGAACCCGGACCCATAAAAAACCGGAGGCGGCCATTCCACGGAGGAAACAGCCGCCCGGCGCCAGCGGGCATCAACCCGCGGAAGGCCGCCATACCCGGCGGCCCGCCCGGAACCAGTTACTTCCAGATCACTTCAAAGATATTGACGGAGCTCCCCTTCTTCCCGGTCAGGCCCAGGGCCTTCACCGGCTTCTTGACGGATTTCAGGCTGAACGTGCTCACCTTCTTCCCCTTGCCCAGGTTGCCCACAGGCACCCACCGCCCGTCAGCCCCGCAGGCCAGCACGGACGCTTCCTTCCCGTCCGACAGGACAATGGCGGCATTCGCACGCGGAGCATCACACGGAATCTCCACCTTCTCCGGAGACAATTCTACCGGAAGGAACGTAGCCAGGTTGAAATCCCCGGCCGCCCCGTTATCCGCAGACTTGCCGCCCTTGTTGGCAAGATTCAGCTTGAACTCTTCCAGGGTCACCTCCTGAGGGGAGGAACCCGCGTTCACCAGCCGGATGCCCTTGATCACGCCGCCGATCTCCGCGGAACCGTCCGCCTTCAGCGGCACCTCCGTCCAGGACTTCCCGTCCATGGAAATGTACATCCTGGCCCACTTCAGGTCCGGAGTCTTCAGGTTGACGGAGGCGGACTCCACGGACGCCCCCGCCGGAATTTGAAGCCCCAGGGACTTCTTCGGCGGCAGGGGATGCACCTCCATGATGCGCTTCAGGGAAATATCCTTGTCCCCGGCTTCCACCACGGCGGTCTTGAACGCCGGCGCGTCCGTCAGCACGGAAGGGGCGGCGGGGGCATTCACCTTGAAATCCCGGATGGCCGTCCACACGTCAGGCTTTCCTCCCGGAACGCCCTGCACCGTAGCACGGTAGCGCACAAAGCGGCCTTTCTTGCCGCGGCCCTCGTACTCCACGCGCACCCCGGAGGACTCCGGCATCAGGGGAGACCAGGACTGCCCGTCCATGGACACCTCCAGCTGGCCCTTGTTCACCGCATCCTTATCGGAATCATTGCGGCCCATCACAATGGAAACGTTGCGGATTTCCCGCGGCGCGCCCAGGTCCACGCCAAAAAAGTCACCCTTCTTCTGAACCTCCTTGCAGTAATAATAGGACTCGGGATCGTCATCCAGCATCTTCTCAATCCCTCCCTTGGACTTGGTGGAAACATACGGCTTCACACGGCCCACGGACTGCCCGCTCACGCGGGAAAGCACGGGAGTGGAGCCCATGTCCAGCAGCTCACGCACGGCGGGGGCCATCACCAGTTCAGACGGTTTCACGGCAGTCTGCCACTGGGAGCTCTTCTTGGTCACCTCCGTCACGTGCTTGTTGATAGCCTTGCTGATCTCCTTGCTGTAGCGCTGCATCTCTGCAAGCAGGCACGCGGCCTCCATGGCGTAATTCAGCGCTCCGGAGGCATTGCCCGCCTCCGTGGCCTCAATCATCTGCATGCTGTTCACCCCGGCTTTCCCCAGGGACTCAAACTGGACAAGCCACGGCTCCACTTCCGCGATGAAGGCGGCATTATTCGCCTTGGCCCGGATCACGTCCGGCGCCTGGGCCATCCTGGCAAACTCCGTCTTCAGGCGGTCAAAGGCCTTGCTCTCGGACACCTTGCCGCCGCGGCGGCACAGCTCCAGCACCTCTTCCACCACGGGAGCGATCTCCACGGACTCCTCCTTGCGGTAATTGTGCCCGCTCGGCCCCCCGTCGCTGTTATGGTCGGCAAACGTCTGCATGGCGGAGGCGCAGCCAGGAAACAGGATGCGGATGCTGTCCTTCCACGTCTTGTCCGAATCGTACGCCTTGGCATTCCAGGTCATGTTCGCCACGCTGAACAGGGAAATCTTGGAGGCCTCCGGCTTGTCCATCGGATTGGAGGCGAACCCCTGCATGAACGGCATCGCGTCCGCGTCCACGCCATAAGTGCGTCCCAGGAACAGGGCGTGGCGCACGTAATCCGTCACCGGGAAATTCCACCAGATGAACGCGGGCCTCTGGAGGTACTTGTTGATCCCTTTCAGCGCCGGAGTCTTGATGTCGCTCACGATTCCGGACCCCGTCCACATAATGCCGATGTCCTTGTCCAGATGTTCCCCCATCACCTCGTGGTAACGTCCCCCGCCGCCGGAATACGCCGTGGGGCACACAATCAGCGGAGTCACGTCCGGCTTCTTGTGAATAAACTCCTTGTTCAGGTAATTCAGGAACTCCACCTGGCCCTCCGGCTTGGCTCCCTCCCCGCCGATGTCGTCAAAAAACACCGCAAAGGAACGGAACCCCAGGTCATACATCATCTCAAACTTCTTCACGGCGGCCTTCCGGTCCGCCTCCCCCCAGTGAATATCCGCGCCGGGGTGCACGGCCCAGACAAAATTCACCTTGTTTTGCCTGGCGACCTTCACCAGCTCTTTCAGGTCCTTGGCCATGTCTGCGGGATACGGTTCGCGCCAGCGCTTGGAAAAACCGTGGAACACGTCGTCCTTCGGGCCGTAGATGTACGTATTCATCTTGTACTTCCCGTAAAACTTGAACTGGCTGATGCGCCCTTCCTGCCCCCAGGGCAGCCCGTAAAATCCTTCAATGGTACCGCGGAAAGGAACGTCCGGCCAGTCCAGGACCTCCACCACAGGCACCGTCACGCCGGAAGGAGTCTTCTCCGCCAGCTGAAGCAGCGTCTGGGCCGCGTAAAACAGGCCTTCATCATCATACCCCGTCATCCGGATGCCCTGGGGGGTTACGCTCAGGGAATAGGCCCCGGCCTTCTGCGGAACATTTCCGGCAGGCTTCTTGCCCCCCTTGATGATGGACATCTGCACGGGCAGCCCGTTCGGAGTGATGGAAAACATGCTCTTCAGCGCATTCACGGTAGGCTCGTCCCGCGCGCCCGACAGCTTCAGGGCCGGAACCGTCACGGAACCGCCGCTCCGGGTCATCTTCTGCGGAATGGGATACACCGGCATCCCGGCCGCCTTTTTGGCGCGGGAGGCCGCAGGCGCGGCGGAAGAGGCAGGGGAAGAAGACTGGGCGAACACCGGAAGGGCAAGGCTGGCCCCAAGCGCTGTGACCGCCGCCATGGATCGGAAGGAAATCAGGTTCATATATGCAAAAGTAAAAAGCCTGTGCAGGACAAGTCCACGAAACTACGGACCAATCGCTTCATTTCTAACAGGGCCCCTCCCATATGTCAAATTACTTCCCCCGGTTTCTCCCGGCTGATGAACCGTTTGCGCAGGCGTCTGCCCTTCCGGACAGTTCCGGATATCCCGTCTGCCTCTCCCGTTTTTTATGGGCGCTCCGGTTCCGGACAATAAAACCCGCCGCAGGAAAACTCCATTCCTGAGGCGGGAAAAAAGAACCGGCGGCGTTCCGCGGAACGGAAAGGCCGGATAAGTAAATAACGGGAATAATATTATTCTCTTTAATTTTTACTGAAGAAACCGGAAATATCGAAATAGACGACCACTTCCCTGCCTTTTTTCGTCTTGATCGTAATCACGTCAAAGAACTTGCCTTCATGCTCCATGAGCGCCTGCTTGAGCTTCTCATAATCCCTGTATTTTTTCTCAAGCCATTTCCTCTCCGCAGGAACTCCATCCATGGAATTCTTTGCGCCAACAATGACGACGGCCTTTTCAAAGCTGGAGCCGTCGCCTCCTTCATAAGTAATGCGGGCACGGGCCTCTCTTTTTTCCAGCCGCTGGGGCAATTCCGCATCTGCGGCCTGAACAACGGCGCATACGCCGGAACACAATGCAATGGATAGGATGGGCAGCAAGGGTTTCATACTGTTTGACCTATAGACGGTATCCGCACCCATGTAAAGCTTTCTTTCAAGAATGAAGCATGGCCGTAACGCTTTGGGAATAAATACGCGGCCAGCCACGAAAAAAACTGGACGGACCTTCCTTGACGGGTCATGTCCGGAGCAGCCCATCCCCGCCTACAGCCATGCAGCCACTTCATCCAGGGTCTTGACGCGGGCCGTGGCGCCAGTCGGCGCATCCCCGGAGGAAAACAGGAAATTCCGTCCCACCCCGGCGGAAAGGGCCGCCTGGATGTCCCGCTCCCGGTCGCCCACGGATACGCAGGCTGCCATATCCAGTCCGTATGCAGCGGCAGCTTTCAAAAACAGGCCGGGATTCGGCTTCCGGTCAGGATGGCCGTCATCCACGCTGGGACAGTGGAACACACCCGCTATCTCCGCCCCGGCGGCGCTGAACGCGCCTTTCATATGCTCCGTCAGCCGGAAGAAATCCTCTTCCGTAAACATGCCGCGGCCTATGCCGGACTGGTTGGTCACCACAATGACCAGATACCCCTTTTCCCGCGCCTTCCGGCAAAGGTCCAGAATGCCGGGAACCAGCTGGAAATCCTCCCTGCGGTGAACGTACCCGCCATCCACGTTCACCACGCCGTCCCGGTCCAGAAACAGAGCTTTAGGCGCCATATATTTCCTGCTCCACCAGCTCGCAAACCAGATGGCCCACGGCAATGTGCATCTCCTGAATGTTGTTCGTGGCGTGGGAGGGAACGGCAATGCAGAAATCCGCACAGGCCTTCATCTCCCCGCCGCCCTGGCCCGTCAGGGCCACGGTCCTGACGCCCATGCGGCGCGCCAGCTCCATCGCCAGGACGATGTTCCGGCTGTTGCCGCTCGTGGAAAGCCCCACCAGCAGATCACCGGAACGGCCCACTCCCTCCAGTTGCCTGGAAAAAACCGTTTCATACCCGTAATCATTCCCCACGGCGGTCAGGATGGAAGTATCCACCGTCAGGGCCAGCGCATTCATGGCGGGACGGTTCAGCTTGTAGCGGCCCACCAGCTCGGCGGCCAGGTGCTGGGAATCCGCCGCGGACCCGCCGTTGCCGCAGAACATGATCTTGTTCCCGGCCTTGAGGGTATCCGCGCAGACGCGGGCGACCTGTTCAATCTCCCCGGCCATGGAGGCCAGGGCCTTGAAATTATCCGCTATCCCTAAAATCTGATTCCTGATGTACTCGCTCATTCCGGACTGTTCTTCATGCGGTTGATGATATTGGTGGAGGAAAATCCCTCCAGGCGCGGCAATTCAAGCGCCTGCCCCCCGTAAGACTTCACGTACTGCCCTTCCGGCCAGCGTTCCAGCGGGTAGCCCTCCTTGGCAATCACGTCCGGGCGCAGCTTTTCAATCAGCGGCAGGGCCGTATCCTCGTCAAACGGCACCACGTAATCAATGAAATCCAGGGAAGCCAGCAGCAGGGAACGCATCTCCTCGTTATTGATGGGCCTGTCCTCCCCCTTCAGCCGCTTGATGGAAGCATCCGTATTCAGCCCCACAAAAAGCACGTCGCACGCTTCCCGCGCCTTCATGAAGGAATGCAGGTGCCCCAGATGCAGCAGGTCAAAACAGCCGTTCGTAAAACCCACCACCTTCTTTTCCCGGCGGAAGCGGTCCGCCAGCTCCGCTGCCGCCTCCGGCGTCAGGATATTGTTCCGGTGGTGCCAGGAGGGAGCCTTCCGGGCTTTCTCCTCCAGGGCCTTTTTCAGTTCCGGTCCGGTCACGCTGGCCGTGCCGAACTTGCCCACCACGATTCCGGCGGCCACGTTGGACACCACCAGAGCCTCCGGCACGGTGGCCCCGGCGGCCAGCGCCGCGCCCAGGCTGGCCAGGGAGGTATCCCCCGCTCCGGACACGTCAAACACCTCGCGGGCCTCCGTGGGAATGCAGACAAAATCGGCGGGATGGGAGGAAGGAATGAAAATCATGCCGTGCTCGCTCAGGGTGACGAGCAGGTTCTCAATGCCGAACTCCGTGAACAGCCGCTGCGCCCCTTCCATGGCCGCCTGTTCCCAGCCCGGCACGGAGGGATTCAGCGCCACGCCCGTCGCCTCCTGGAACTCCTTCATATTCGGCTTCACCAGCGTGGCCCCCCTGTAGCGGGAATAATCCGCCCCCTTCGGGTCCACGATCACGGACTTGCCCGCCGCCCGGCACCGGGCAATCACGGCGGGGGTGGTTTCCCCGTCAAACAGGCCCTTCCCGTAATCGGACAAAAGGACAAGGTCCGCCTCCGGCAGGCAGGCGTCCACCCGTTCCAGAAAACGGGCGGCAAGCTCAGGAACCATCCGCAGCGGCTGTTCCTGGTCCGCCCGCAGCAAATGATGCTTGCCCGCCACAAAACGGATCTTCACGGTCGTCTCATACCCCTCGCACTCCACCAGCTCCGGAACGCAGCACGTCTCTTCCAGAAAACGCCGCACCTGCCGTCCGTGGCCGTCATTGCCCACCACGCTGACAAAGGTGGTGCCGCACCCCAGCGCGCACAGGTTGCTCACCACGTTGCCCGCACCGCCCAGCATGCGCGTCTCCCGGTCCATCTTCATGATGGGAACCGGAGCCTCCGGGGAAATCCGGCTGACGCTGCCGTACAGGAATTTGTCCAGCATTACGTCCCCGATGCAGAGAATCCGCACCCGGGGAAATCCGTCAATCAATGTGTGCAGGCGGTTCATGGGAGACGTTCTTTTCTACCATGCCCCATACCGTAAGGCAAGGACAGTTGAAGCCCGTTCCGGAGCAGGAAAACGCATCATGCGGGCATCCGCCCCCGCTGCGGACGCCGGAACCCTTCCTTCAGAGACAAAAAATGGGTCAGCCATGATAAAAATCTTGACCTGTAAGCAGGAAAGCACTACGTATTGTCTCCCGTTCCCGGACGAATAGAAAAAGGAAAACAAATCATGCGTGAAGTTACCGTAAGAAAAGGTGAACCTATCGACCGCGCTCTCAAGCGCCTTAAAACCAAGCTGGATGTTGAAGGCATTCTGGATGAAATGCGCCGCCGCCGCGCCTTTGAAACCCCGATGGACGAACGCCGCCGCAAGGCCCGTTCCGCCAGCAAGCGCAACAAAGTAAAGTGGCGTTACAGCAACAGGAGCGAAGAAGCCGCTCCCGAAACTACTGAAACTCCCGTTTCCGCTCCTGAAGCTTAAATCAGTATTGGTTCGGGAATAGAACCCATTTCAATGAGGGCAACCCTTTCTCAAGGTTTGCCCTTTTTGCTTCCCTCAGCACATGAATCAGTCCGCCCAGCTTTTCTCCCGCGCGCGCGCCGTCATCCCCGGCGGCGTCAACTCCCCCGTCCGAGCCTTCCGCAATGTGGACGGCGACCCCTTCTTTGTCCAGTCCGCCAAAGGCGCGTACATCACGGACGCGGACGGACGCCAGCTCATTGACTACATCGGCACGTGGGGCCCGGCCATCCTGGGCCACGCCCCGCAGCCCGTCATGGACGCCGTCCATGCCGCCGTGGACAGGGGGCTGGGCTACGGCATTCCCGCTCCGGCGGAAGTGGATATGGCAGAAATGATCACGGAAATGGTGCCCTCCGTGGAAAAAGTGCGCATGGTAAACTCCGGCACGGAAGCCACCATGTCCGCCATCAGGCTGGCGCGCGGCTACACCGGACGCCGCAAAATCATCAAATTCATCGGGTGCTACCACGGCCATGTGGACTCCCTGCTGGTGGCGGCAGGCTCCGGCGCGCTCACCTTCGGGGAGCCGGACAGCGCAGGCGTTCCCAGGGAGATGACCCAGCTCACCATCACCGTTCCCTACAATGACCGGGAAGCAGTGAAGAAAGCCTTCGAGCTCCATGGGAACGACATCGCCGCCGTCATCCTGGAGCCCTTCCCGGCCAACGCCGGGCTTTACTTCCCGCAGAACGGCTTCCTCCACTTCCTGCGGGAAATCACGCTCCGCTACGACTCCCTGCTCATCTTTGACGAAGTCATGACGGGCTTCCGCGTCGCGCCCGGCGGCGTACAGCAGCTTTACGGCATCACGCCGGACCTCACCTGCATGGGGAAGGTCATCGGCGGCGGCCTCCCTGTGGGAGCCTTCGGCGGCAGGGCGGAAATCATGGACTGCCTCTCCCCGCTCGGCCCGGTGTACCAGGCGGGCACCCTCTCCGGCAACCCGGTCGCCATGGCGGCGGGCCTGGCCCAGCTCCGGGAACTCTTGAACGGGAACGCGTATGACCGCCTGGAACAGCTCGGCGCGCGCCTGGAGGAAGGCATCAGGGAAGCTCTCCGGAGACACGGAAAAAACTACACCTTCCACCGCGCGGGCTCCATGTTCTGCCTCTTCTTCACGGAAGAAGAGGTCTATGACCTGGACACCGCGCAAAAGGCCTCCAAGGAACTCTTCAAGCCCTTCTTCTGGAACATGCTGGAACAAGGCGTCTACTTCGCCCCCTCCCCATATGAAACGGGCTTCATCTCCACGGCCCATACGGAGGAAGACATTGACCGTACGGTGGAAGCCGTCCGCGCCAGCCTCTCCAAACTGGGATAATGCCCCTGATTTGAAGTGACAGGCCACTTTCCTTGCCCTATAAGGATGCCATGAGACAAATGACGGGGTCCATGCTGCTTGTATCAGCAGCAGCCATCGCAGCCGCCCCCCTGGCGGAAGCGGAGGAAAGGACCATCCAGCTCACGGAGGCTGAAAAACAGGAAATCAAAACGGGGAGTGAAAGCCTGCTGGGCCTCACCCTCCGTTTCCTGCATGACTCCTGGCCCCTGGAAATCATGTACCCCGGGGAGGCGCAGGAAGAATTCCACTCCATCCTCAACTGCTACCGGATGCTGGAGCAATTCCGGCAGACGGGCAACCTCCTGCTTCAGGCTCCGGACCGCAACACCCCGCTCCATCTCTGCATTGCCCTGGGATTGAACCCATTAGCCATCCGGATGATAGAAGCCGGGGCCCCCGTCAATGCGCAATCCATCTTCATGCATGACGGCATGAAGGAACCGGGGGACACTCCCCTCACCTGGGCATGCCTGTCAGGCCTTTACATGAACTCCACGGCGGAAGACAGGCTGCCGCTGGTGCAGGCCCTGCTCAAGCACGGAGCCAACCCGGACCAGCCGGGACCGTGGGGAGTCACCCCGTTCATGTACTCCGCCGCCCTCAATGACTCCGACCCCGGACAGGAAAAAATAGCCCTGGCCCTGCTGGACGCAGGTTCCCCTGACCTCAAGCGCAGGCTGAACGCCCAGGCGCGCGGCGTGGGCTTCCTCAGTCTTTCCCCGGCCATTTATGAACGCCTCATCAAGGCCGGATTTGACGTCAACGAACGTTTCTTTGAAAGCAAGCAGTCTCCCCTGCACCTGGTCTGCACCAAGGAAAAACCGGCGGAACGCCTCATTCCCCTCATTGAACTCCTCATTAAGGCGGGAGCGGACCCCAACCAGCCGGATGTGGACGGCCTGACGCCGCTGATGGCCTGCAATTCTGCGGAAATAGCCGTCTGCCTCATGGACAACGGCGCCAATCCCGCCCTCCGCAACGATGACGGGCAGACGGCCTATGACTTCCACATGAAAAACGGGTATCCCCCCATTGCGGAAGCCATTAAAAACTGGCAGGCCAACCGGAAAAAGGCGGACGGCGCACGCTGACCGCACTATTCACGTCCCGGACCCGCGCCCTTCAAAAGGGAAAACGCCAGTTCCCTTACATCAATAATCCGCCAGGGGAAACGCCGGAGACCGGCCGCCATTATCCCGGGACATGAAAAAAGCCGCCCCCGGCCATGGGAGGCGGCTTTGAAAAACACGGGAGGCCGTTATTCCTCCGCTTCAATGCCTTCGCCGATCATCTTGAGATCTTCCGGCATCTTGCCTGTCGTGAAGTAGCCTTCAATCTCTTCCAGGGAGCGCCCCTTGGTTTCAGGCAGGAAGAAGGTCACCGTAATGAAGTACAGCACCGTAATGCCACCCAGCGTGAAGAACACGCCGGAGTAGCCGCAGCTTCCCACCCACGGAAGGAAGGAGCCGGCAATGATCGTGGAAACAAGCTGGTTGATCAGCAGCGCAATCGCCATGCCGTTGGAACGGATGCGGGCGGGCATCAGTTCGGACAGGGCCAGCCAGACGCACACGCCGGGACCGGTAGCGTAAAACGCAATGAAGATAATGAAGAACGCGGTCACGCCCCAGCCCATGGTGGTATCCGGCTTTTCACCCAGTTCCGCCTTCAGGATGGAAACAGGCTTCATGGCATAGCCGTCCTTGCCGTTCACCACCATCTTGTTGGTGGAATCCGGCACGGCCTTGATCAGGGCCAGGGAAGCCTTGTCCTCTTCCTTCTTGATGTCCTTGGCATCCTTGGTCAGCTCGACAAATTCCACCACGGAAAGCTGAGTGGAGGACCCCATCAGGAACTGGTACCAGGCGGGATTGGCTTCCGGCTGGTCATAGGTGATGATGAGCTGCATTCTGTTGATGTCCTTGTCGCCCATGTCGTTCTTGGCGAGCAGGTCCTTGACGAAGGGGGAATCAGGCGTGCGTTCCAGCTGAAGCGTGCGGATGGAGCTCACGTCCTTGCCCTGTTCAAACTCCTCCTGGACGGAGGGGCTCTGGGCGGCCAGCAGGGCGGCCACGTCCGTGGTCACGTCCTTGCGGGCTTTTTCCACATTATTGAACAGGAAACCGGTGCCGAGAAGGCCCACCACAATGCCGGCGGTGCCGATCTTGAGCAGGAACTTGCGGCCCTTGCGGTCCACCAGAACCATGGCGACGATGGTCATCAGGCAGTTTACCACCTTGATGGTGAAGTCCGCCCAGTTGGCGGTAGTGCCTTCCAGGCCAGCCTGCTGGAACACCTTAACGGAGTAGTTCAGCACGGAGTTGATACCCGTAGCCTGCGTAAAGGCCAGGACGAGGACTGCCAGAACAAAGGGATAAACATACTTGCGCTGAAGAAGGGATTCACCGGAAGAACTCTGCTTCTTGAGCTCCTCAGCCTTCTGCTTCTCTTCCTCTTCAATATGGACCATCTCATCAAATACCTCCTTGGCGCGCACATCTCCGTAACTGCGCACCAGCACGGCCATGGCTTCATCCTTGCGGCCGCGGCGGAACAGGTAACGGGGGGATTCGCTCAAACGGAAGGAACCGAAGAACAGGAAAAGGCCGGGAACGGCGCAAACCCAGAAAATGGCCTGCCACGCAAAAATCTTGGCGGAAGTCAGCGTTTCTTCGCTCGCGCCGGAATTTTCCACGCCGCCCACATAACTGGCGGCAAGCAAGCCGACTACAGCGGCAAACACCAGGCCCACCGTCAGCAGGAACTGGAACATCCCCGTTCCTTTGCCACGGGACTCCGCGCTTAAACACTCAGCCAGGTACAGGGGAACCACCACGCCTACAATACCGGCGCTGGCGCCCTGGAGAATACGGCCCAGCAGCATGATGCCGAACACCTCCTGGGACAGGCAGATCACGGGAATACTCACCGTGAACAGGGCGGCGGCTACGGTAATCAACGCCTTGCGTCCCATCTTGTCGGCCAGGTACCCGGCAAACAGGGAAGAAAGCACGCTGCCGAACAGCACGGCCGCCACCACCTGGGAAAGCTGGGAGGGATTAAAGCCAGCCGTCTGCTCAATGTAGGGGAGCGCCGCAGCAATCACGCCGACGTCCACACCATAAAGAAGGCCGCCCAAACCGGCCATGATAAGGAGGTAGCGCATGTATCGCCTGGCCGCATCCGGAACGGCGGCCTTCATGTTTTCTTGGTCTGTCATGGTCGTTGCATTCTAGTAAATTGGCTTTTCTCCGCAACCAAAAAAGAGACGCTTCCGGGACAAAAACAACTTTCTTCCCGTGAAATGCATTCAAACAGCGGAAATACCACACGGAAAACCGGCGGGCATGATAAAAAAAGAACGATTATTTAAACCAGTTCCCATCAGCTCTTCTTCCTTTCATGGATAAACAGCGGAAAAAACCTTCTTCATCCGCCGCCCACCAAGGGCACACCTAAAAGGCCCGTTTGAGTTTTCCACACACCGGACCGCGCATAAAAAACACGCTGACCCGTATTCATCCGGAGAATCCCGGCTTCAGGGAGCAGCTCCCCTATTGGGAGGCCCTGCCGGAAGAATCTATCCCCAGCCGCTTTTCAATCAGGTTCACGGACAGCTCCGCGCACAGGCGCAATTCATTATCCGTATCCCTGGTGAAGGCCTTGAGCGCGGAAAGGGAAGCTTCCGAACCGATTTCTCCCAAAATGCGGGCGGCGGAGCGCTTCAGCACAAAATCATCGGACTCATTCATCAGGCGGATGATGTCCGCTTCCCCCGTGGGGCCTGCCGCCTTGCACTCCTCCTCCCACTTCTGCGGGTCCTTTTTCCACTCATCCAGAAGCAGCGCAAAGTTTTTCTTTTCCGGACCGTGCAGCAAAAACCTGACCAGGGAAGCCGGAATATCACAATCCGCCTTCTTCAGCTCCGTGGCTACATAATAAACCACACGCTGGGCCTCCGCATCCTCCGGACGGCCCCACACCACCAGGGCGGAGGCCAGCGCGGTCACATACTCCGCATCACGGCCCCACGGCTCCCGGAGAAGCTCCACCAGCTTGGCGGAAACTTCAGGGCTCATCCGGTCAGGCTCCACGGACGCCAGGCGCTTGGCCGCGGCAATGACGCGCCGGATATCCAGGCAGGACAATTCCTTCAAATTAGCCAGCACGAAATACTGGTGGCGTTCATCCTGCAATGCGGCGGAAGCGGGCCGGGCTTCAAACTTGTCCCGGTTCAGCACCACTTCCACAAAAAAGCGTTCCTTGTCCTGCAAGGTCACTTTCCCCATCTTGGAGGCCACATCTACAAACTCCTTGAACGTAATAGGAGTGGGGGTAATTACGAACAACCCGCCTCCCGTTCCCTTGCGGTCGTAAAAAATAGGTTCGTCCTCGGACTGGGTCATCCTCTTCAAATACGCCTTCACCATGTCCCGGTTGGCTCCGTTCACCCCGACCACCCACGCGCCCAGCACTCCCTGGTCTTCCTTGCGGTCAATGGCGGCAAACAACGGTTTCAAGTCCCCTTCCCCATAATTCTGTACGGAAGCGGCCGGACCGGCCGCCTGTTCCCAGCCCATGCCGGTAAAGCCGGAAACATCTTCCTCCTCAGGCTGGGGAATATGTTCCCTGCCGGTACGCAGGGAGGGGTTCAGTTTCACCGGATAAGCGAAAGGCAGGGAAGCGATGCCCCCGGCGACCAGAAAGCCCAGCAGGATGAAAACAATCTTGTGCCTCCGCCCGGCACATGCCATCAGCCCCCCGGCCAGACAGGCGAAAAACAGGGCGAACGCCTTCTGCTGGGGCTGCTGCAGCATGGAAAGGAATGAGGTTCCGTCCATCTCGGAAGACGCATTGTAAAAAAGCCAGAGACAGCCGGCGGCAATGACCAGGGACGCGCAAAGGCACATCAGCTGAATCAGCCCCGTCTCCATCAACGCGCTCTGAATAACTTCCCGCCGGTCCCTCGGGGTACTGACGGAAATGGCCTTCTTCGCCTTGGCGAAAGGTTTTTTGGGGATCAGCTTTTCCCTGTCGCAGAGAAACTCATGGCCGCATTTGCTACAATTCACCATCGAACCCTCCGCGGAGGAAGGAACATTGATATGTCGTTTGCACTGTGGACAATTCAGATTCACGTGAGCCAAATATGCACGTTTTTGATTCTTTTGCAATACCTCTCTTCCAAACTTTCCTTTTGCCGGATAATCTGCATAAATTTTCAAGGTTGCTCCATTAAACTCCCTTTCAACAGCTTTCTTCCTCCGCAGGGTTTCCGCCGTTTGCATTCTCCACTTTAAATTTCCGCCATGCCGCTTAAAAACAATATTTTCCATGCGAGCAAACCGGTCCGCCGCATTCTGCAAACACCCCGCGGAACGGGCTTGCGCCTTTTCCTAGCGAAAGACTGGGGATTTTTTATCCATCTTCATGAAAAATGCACATTCCCAAATATACCTGCATGGAAATTATTTAAATTTTATGACCGGAACCCTCCGGCGAAAGATAAAAAACACTTTTTATCCGTCCCGTTCCGCCTCATGTCATTCCGAGTGAACACACTTGCAGAAGATGGATTTTGGTAGTAGAATTTTCGCCATGTCATTGCAGCCTGCCGAACGCCGAGATTTCATCCGCGATATGATTTCTGATGACCTTGCCTCCGGCAAGCATCAGGCACCGGTAACCCGCTTCCCCCCGGAACCCAATGGTTACCTCCATATCGGACATGCCAAATCCATCTGCCTCAACTTCGGCATCGCCCAGGAATTCCCGGGCGCGCGCTGCCACCTGCGCTTTGACGACACCAACCCCAGCAAGGAAGACCAGGAATATGTGGACAGCATCCAGGAAGACATCCGCTGGCTGGGCTTTGACTGGGGGAAGAACCTCTTCTTTGCCAGCAACATGTTCGGCTTCTTCCATGAATGCGCCGTGGCCCTCATCAACAAGGGACTGGCCTACGTGGATGAACAGACGGTAGAGGAAATACGCGCCCAGCGCGGCAACGTGAACGTGCCCGGCGTGGAATCCCCCTACCGCAACCGTTCCGTAGAGGAAAACCTGGAACGCTTCCAGGCCATGAAAAACGGGGAAATTCCGGAAGGAAAGGCCATTCTGCGCGCTAAAATAGACATGGCCTCCAGCAACATGAACATGCGTGACCCCGTGCTGTACCGCATCATGTTTGCGGAACACCACAACACGGGCAACACCTGGTGCATCTACCCCATGTACGACTTTGCGCACCCGCTGGAAGACGCCTACGAGCACATCACGCACTCCCTCTGCACGCTGGAATTTGAAAACCACCGCCCCCTGTACGACTGGGTGATTGAAAACTGCCCCGTGCCGGCGCGCCCGCGCCAGACGGAATTCGCCCGGCTCAATCTCACCTACACCGTGATGAGCAAGCGCAAGCTGCTCCAGCTGGTGCAGGAAGGCCACGTCACCGGCTGGGACGATCCCCGGATGCCCACCGTCTCCGGCATGCGCCGCCGGGGCTACACGCCCGCCGCCATCCGGAACTTCTGCCAGACCATAGGCATCACCAAATTCAACGGCTTCACGGATGTGGCCCTGCTGGAATACAGCGTCAGGGAAGACCTGAACGCCAACGCGCCGCGCCGCATGGCCGTCCTCAACCCCCTCAAGGTCACTATCACCACCCTGCCGGAAGACGCGGAGGAAATGGCGGAAGTGCTGAACAACCCGGAAAAACCGGAAGAAGGCAGCCGCCAGATTCCCCTCACCCGGGAAGTCTGGATTGAACGGGACGACTTCATGCTGGACCCTCCCAAGAAATACTTCCGCCTGGCCCCGGGCCGCACGGTGCGCCTCCGCGGCGGCTACTGCATTACCTGCACGGACTACAGGCAGGATGCGGACGGCAACATCACGGAAATCCTCTGCGAGCACATCCCCGGCACCATCGGCTCCAACCCTCCGGAAGGAATCCAGTGCCGGGCGGCCATTCACTGGGTAAGCACCAGGGACGCCGTGAACGGTGAAATCCGCATCTATGACCGCCTCTTCACGGAGGAAAACCCGGATGCGGCGGAAGAAGGCTTCCTCTCCGTGATGAATCCCGGCTCCCTGACCGTCATCACAAATGCCAAGCTGGAACCCTCCCTGGGCGCTGCGGAGCCGGAATTCCGCTGCCAGTTTGAACGCCTCGGCTACTTTGTGGCGGACCGCAGGGACCACGTGCCCGGCCAGCGCCCCGTCTTCAACCGCACGGTGGCCCTCAAGGACTCCTGGGCCAAAAAGCAAAAATAACCTCCTTTCTATTCCCTCATATGGACAATCAACTTCAATTCTGCACTGTTGACGAAGCCGTGGAAGAAATCCGGCAGGGACGGATGATCATCGTCACGGACGATCCCGGCCGTGAAAACGAAGCGGACCTCATCATTGCCGCCGAGTTCGCCACTCCGGAAGCCATCAACTTCATGGTCACCCACGCCAGGGGCCTTGTCTGCGCCCCGCTTTCCCCGGAACGCGCGGACGCTCTCCAGCTCCCGCTCATGACCTCCGTCAACCGGGAAAACATGTCCACGGCCTTCACCGTCTCCGTAGACGCGGCCCATGACATCACCACGGGCATCAGCGCTGCGGAACGCTCCCTGACCATCCGCACGCTGGCGGATCCCAGGGCCACCGTCAACGACTTCGTGCAGCCCGGCCACACCTTCCCGCTGCGCGCCGTTCCCGGCGGGGTGCTGCGCCGCGCCGGCCACACGGAAGCCACCATTGACCTTGTGCGCATGGCGGGCCTCCAGCCTGCCGGCGTGTGCTGTGAAATCATGAAGGAAGACGGCACCATGGCCCGGACGGGGGACCTGGGCGGCTTCCAGAAAAAACATGGCCTGAAAGCCTGCACCGTGGCCCAGCTCATTGAATACCGCCGGGCCAAGGAAAAGCAGATACGCCTGGTGGAAACCGTCAAAATGCCTACGGACTACGGAGAATTCACCTGCCATCTTTACGAATCCCATCTGGACGGAGCCCTTCACCTGGCCCTGGTGCACGGGGAAATCTCCCCGGACAAGCCCACGCTGGTGCGCGTGCACAGCGAATGCCTTACCGGGGACGTCTTCGGCTCCCGCCGCTGCGACTGCGGCAGCCAGCTCCATACCGCCATGCGCCGCATTGCGCAGGAAGGCGGCGTGCTGCTCTACCTCCGGCAGGAGGGCCGCGGCATTGGCCTGGCGGCAAAACTCCATGCCTACAAGCTCCAGGAACAGGGGCTGGACACCGTGGAGGCCAACCTCAAGCTCGGCTACCCGGACGACCTGCGCGACTACGGCATCGGCGCCCAGATCCTGCATGACCTGGGAGCGGACCAGCTCCGCCTGCTGACCAACAACCCCCGGAAAATTGTGGGTCTGGAAGGCTTCGGCATTAAAATAACGGAACAGGTCCCCCTCATCATCCCTCCCAACGAGCAAAACAGCAAATACCTGGCTACCAAGAAATGCAAGCTGGGCCATATCCTGTAACCTTATCCCCGCCCATCCCTTCATGTCCACGGAACTTCCTCCCCGCCAGCGTCCCACAGGCACGCGCGCCAAAATCTGCATCGTCGCTTCGGAATACAATGAGCAATACACCCAGGCCCTGGTAAACAACTGCTCGGAAGAGCTGGAAGCCGTGCTCCCGGCCGTGCGGCTGGAAATCATCCGCGTTCCGGGCGCCTTTGAAATCCCGGTGACCATCAAATCCGTCCTCTCCCGCTCTCCGGAAAAACGCCCTGACGCCGTCGTGGCCCTGGGGGTCATCCTGCGCGGCAGCACGGACCATGCGGACCTCATCGGCTCCACCATCACCCAGGCCCTCATGCAGGTGGCGCTGGAATTTACCACCCCCGTCATTCATGAAGTCCTGCTCCTGAATGATGAAAAGCAGGCCTTTGCCCGCTGCATCGCCTCCCAGCTTAACCGCGGGCGGGAAGCGGCCCGCACCGCGGCCCGCATGGCGGAACTCTTCCTCAACTCCCTCTCCCGTCAATAAGGCCCGTTCTCTCCATCTCTTCTCTACCGCCATGCTCTCACGCAACCAAATCAGACAAGCAGCCATCCAATACCTCTATGCCGCCTCCCAGGCTCCGGAAACGGAGCAGGAACAGGACGAGGGCATCTGGGACATCCTGATGGAACCCTTCCGGGGGGACTACTGCAAACTCAAGGCCAAGGCCGTCTCCGGCCACCTCACCCGGGACTATCCGGACAAACTGCGCCTCTTCGTCACCCGTGCCCGGGAAACGGCAGACAAGCTCCAGCATGACCCCCTCACCCTGCCCGTGCGCGACCAGCTCCAGGACCTTCTGGTCAAGGAAGGGGAATTCAACGCCTCCCTGCTCCAGTTGAAAAAGGCCCTGCATGAAGACCCCTCCAATGACAGGGGCACGCTTTCCGCCGCCTGTGACGCCGCCCAGGAACTTAACACCACCCTCATGCAGATGCGCCGCCGCCTGCTGGACGCCCTCAAGGACTTCCCGGCTTACGGCAGCGTCTGGGGGGCCCTCATTTCCTCCTGCAACAAGCTCCAGGAAATCAACGACCGCATCAACTGCCTCATCCACCCGGACGGACGCCCCTCCCTGGCGGAAATGAAAAAAGTGGTGGAAGCCGGACAGGATGCGGACGGGCTCTACCGCGAAGCCAAAACCCTGGGAGAGGAAATCCTGCGCCGCCGGGACGAACTGGACGCCGCCATCAACGCCACGCTAGAAAACTACACCCCGGAACGCGTCAGCGCCATTGACCGCGCCATCCTGCGGCTGGGAGCCTACGAACTCCTGCACCGCAAGGACCTTCCGGCGCCCATCGTCATCTCGGAAGCCATCCGGCTGGCGGAACGCTTCTCCTCCGCGGAATCCCCCCGCTTCATCAACGGCGTGCTGGCCGGCATCTCAAAAACGGAACGCCCGGCGTAACCCCACCCCTGCATCATGGCTGGATTCTTCAAAAAACTCTTCACCAAATTCTCCCGCGGCGCCAAGATAGACTGGGACGAACTGGAAGCGGACCTGGTCACAGCGGACATCGGCATCAGGCGCGCCATGACCATTGCGGACCAACTGAGGGAAAGCAAGGGCCTGGATGCGGAAAACCTGGTGGAAGCCACCCGTGAAGTTCTCCGCCAGGCCTTTCCGGCCGCCGCTCCGTCCCTGCCCGCCCCTCCGGAAGGAAGGCCGCTGGTCATCCTGGTAGTGGGCGTCAACGGAACGGGAAAAACCACCTCCGCCGCCAAACTGGCCCACCTGCTCCAAAAACAGGGTTCCCGCGTCCTCCTGGCCGCGGCGGACACCTTCCGCGCCGCCGCCGTGGAACAGCTCCAGAGCTGGGCGGACAAGCTGGGCATTCCCATCTACAAGGGAGCCCACAACCAGGACCCGGCCTCCGTGTGCTATGAAGCCCACACGCAGGCCCTCCGTGAAGGATTCCAATACCTCATCTGCGACACGGCGGGGCGTCTCCACACGCGCCACAACCTCATGGAGGAACTCTCCAAAATCCGCCGTACCCTTGCCAAGCAGGATGCGTCCGCACCCCACCGCACCCTGCTGGTGGTGGATGCCACCACGGGCGCGAACGCTCTGGCCCAGGCCAGGGAATTCCATAAGGCCACCCCTCTGGACTCCGTCATCATCACCAAGATGGACGGCTCCGGAAAAGGCGGCGTGGCCGTAGCCATCATGGATGAAATGCGCATCTCCCCGGCCTTCCTGGGGACGGGCGAAGGCGCAGAAGACTTTGAACCCTTCAACCGGGACCGCTACGTAGACTCCCTGCTGTAACGGGCCCTCCGCTCCCATGCTCCCGCTCCCCCTCATCACCGCCCAGACGGAGGAAAAGCTGCTCGCGTTCCTGACGGAACACGGCCATACCAAATTCCGCGTCCAGCAGGTCATGGACTGGGTCTGGCGCAAGCGCGTCACCTCCTTTGACGCCATGACCAACCTTTCCCCGGGGCTCAGAACCCTGCTGGCGGAAAACTTCCGCTTCCACTCTCCTGAAATCGTGGAAATCCACGGTTCCGCGGACACCACCCGGAAATTCCTCACCAGAATGGAAGACGGCAGCCTGGTGGAATCCGTCATTATCCCCGCCGCCGCTGCGGAAGACGGGGAGCAATCGGACCGCATCACCCTGTGCGTCTCCTCCCAGGTAGGCTGCGCCTTCGGCTGCAAATTCTGCGCCTCCGGCCTGCTGGGGCTTAAACGCAACCTCACTACGGGAGAAATCATCGGCCAGATCCTCTCTGCGGAAACCATCGCCGGGAAACGGGTCAACAACCTCGTCTTCATGGGCATGGGGGAACCGCTCTCCAACTTTGACAACCTGGAGGACGCCCTGGAAATCATCACCTCCCACCGGGGGCTGGAAATAGGAGCGCGCCACATCACCATCTCCACCTCCGGATTCGTTCCCGGACTGAAAAAACTGGCTGCCTATCCCCGGCAAATCCGCCTGGCCGTCTCCCTGCACGGAGCCACGGACGAGGTAAGGGACCAGATCATGCCGGTCAACAAAAAATGGCCCCTCTCCCAGCTCATTCCCGCGCTGGAGGAATGGGGGCGGGACAGGAACCAGATGCCCACGCTGGAATACATCCTCATCAAGGACGTGAACGACTCCCTGAAGGATGCGTCCCACCTTGTCCGCATCGCCAAAAAGCTGCATGCCAAGGTGAACCTCATCCCGTACAACACCGTGGAGGGGCTTCCCTGGGAACGCCCCTCGGAAGGCCGCTGCCGCGCCTTCCGGGACGCCGTCCACAAAGCGCGTATCCCCGTCACCATGCGGTATGAAAAAGGCCATGACATCAACGCCGCCTGCGGCCAGTTGAGACTGAGGAAGGAACAGGAAAACAACGAAGGCTCCCCCGGCTGCCGCGCCTGAACCTTTCTCCGAATTTCCTGAACTGCGGGCAGTATTTATTTTGCCCGGAGTCTCCGGTTATGCTATTCCTTTCCCGCCGGATGCCACCCATCCCGCCGCCGCATCATGGACACTACGGACACCCTATCCTCCTCCCCACTGGAACTGACCAAGGCCCCCCGCAAAGCCCCGGCCCTGGACCTACGGGACATTCCGCAGGCCCCCGGTCCGGAAAAGGGCGTGCTGGCCCTCATGGCCATGGACCCCGCCACCTACGTAGGGCAGTGCGTCACCATCGGCATGACGGAAGACTACTTCTATCTGCCCGCCCATAAGCTGCTGTGGCGCCTCTTCCAGGGGCGCTACAATAAAAACGAACCCATTGACATCGTCTCCATCACCCAGGCCCTGGAAGACATGCACCAGCTGGAAGCCGTGGGCGGAAGCGCGGGACTGGCGGAAATCTACACCTTCACCACCACCGGAGCGTACTTTGAACACTACCTCAACGTACTGAAGGACAAATTCATCCTCCGCTCCATCATTGACATCGCCACCCAGTCCACCACGCAAGCCTTTGACAACCCGGATGACGTAGCGGAACTGCTGGACTCCGTGGAAACGCACATCTTCCAGATACGGGAGCGGTACAACAGCGCCAAGGACGAACAAAGCCTGGCGAACATCCTCAAGCAAGCCGTCACCAACTTTGAAAAATTCATTGCCAGCAAGGGACAAATCCAGGGCCTGACCACCGGATTTGAAGAACTGGACAAAAAGAGCAACGGTCTCAAGCCGGGAGACATGTTCATCATCGCCGCCCGCCCCTCCATGGGCAAAACCTCCTTCCTGCTCAACATCGTGGAGCACATCTCACTGAATGAGAAAAAGCCCACGCTGCTCTTCTCCTGTGAAATGCCCGCCGTCCAGATCGTGGAGCGCCTTCTCTTCGCCCGCTCCGGGGTCCGCAGCCGGGAAATCATCAAGAGAGGCAACCTTACCCAGCTGGAAATGAAGCACTTCAAGCAGGCGGTCAAGGAAGTGGGGGCCTCCCAGCTTGTCATTGATGATACGGCGGCCATTTCCATCAACGAGCTCCGGGCCAAGGCCCGCCGCGTCATGCGGGACCAGGGGGGCCTGGCAGCCATCGGCGTGGACTACCTCCAGCTCATGCGCTCCCATTCCAAACAGGCCGCCAACAGCCGTGAACGAGAAGTTGCGGAAATCTCCGCCGGGCTCAAGGCCCTGGCCAAGGAACTCAAGGTACCCGTCATCGTCCTGGCCCAGCTCAACCGCGGCCCGGAAAGCCGTACGGGAGCCAGCCTGGGCGTGCCCCGCATCTCCGACCTTCGTGAATCCGGCTCCATTGAACAGGACGCAGACATGATCGGACTGCTCTACCGCTCCGCCTACTATGCGGAAGATGAGGAAAAACGCCAGCAGATGGCCGGACGAGCCAACCTTCATCTGGCCAAAAACCGCAACGGCCCCACAGGGGACGTGCCGCTTCACTTTGAAGCAGAGCTCATGCGCTTCTCCACCCGTGAAGCAGACGAGCACGACCAGGAAAACGAATAGACTAAAATTTTCCTGGCCGTTTTCTCTGCGGATTAACAATCCGGAGTCAATGGTAAAATTTGGGTTGCAGAAGTTTATATAAAATACGCATGTCCCGAATGAAGAAAATCTTTGGATATGTGCGGGATAGGAATTTTTCTTTAAACCCCGCAGTTGCTTGAATTTTACGGCGGGTTCAAGTCAGAGCTATCTTTCCCGGATTGTTAATCCGATAGGTTCGGAACGATTCCGGCGGTTTCGTCCGGACTCTTTCCAAATAAAAACTCTCTGTTTTTCAGCATGAAAAAAACCTTATCCATTGCCGCCCTGCTCTGCGGATTGTGCACCGGGCTCCATGCTGCCAGCATGGCCACTACATGGACTGGCGCAGCCGGTCCTACGGAAGGCAATACCTATGATGTGAACAACGCCGGAAACTGGAGTAACGGCGTTCCAAACCGCAACGGCAATGTCGGACCTGACGTCATCTTTGCCAACACCGGCACGATCAATGTCAGCGGCAGCCTGGTAGACACCTCCGACGGCGGCAGCATCACCGTTACAGGCAACAGCAACGTTACCGTGGGCGGCACCCGCTGGACGGGCAATGTCACCGTGGGCACGGGCTCCACCCTGAACCTGGGGCAGGTGGACTTTAAAAGCAGCCTGATCACCCTGGACGGCACTCTTCATCTCAACGTTTGCGGCATTGATTCAGGCGGCGACGGCGCCAGGCTCGTCTTCGGCATCGGCGGCATTCTGAACGTGGACCAGAAAATGTGGGGCGCGGGCAGTTTTTCCGTCTCCGGGCTTCTCGCAACCACCTCCACGGATATAGCCGCTGGGGAATTTCAGTTTGTCACGCGCACGCTGATCAGTTCCGGCGGCTTTGACGGGGGCGACGTTTCCCTGGGGGACTTCCTGGCCGCGGACGGCAGTTCCCTGACCAAAGCTTCCGCCAAAATGGAAGGGAACGCCGCTGACCACCAGGGCCAATACTACGTTTACAAGGATGGAAACACCATCAAGGTGCAATACGTGGTGGGAGGCGCCGTTCCGGAACCCGCCACGGCCACGCTCAGCCTGCTGGGGCTGGCTGCGCTGATGATGCGCCGCAGGCGCGCCTGATCTCTTAACCCTCCTTTACTTTTACTCAAGGGCTGTGCGTTCAAGGCGCACGGCCCTTTTTGCATGCCCGTGTGACGGAAGCTTCACGAAAAACAGCTTCATGCCATTTTCCAGGGCCATAGGATGCATCCATTACATTCCTTCAGAATCATGGAAGCCCGCGCCAAATCACTCAACGAACGTCTCCGCACGCTCATCTCCCTTTTCTTCGGTCTCGCCATCGGCTGCGCCCTCCTCTTCGGGGAATCCCGCTGGGAAATGTCCCCGCTCATTGAAGAAAGCCTCATGTTGCTGGCCTGCTTCATGGCCGGCATAGGCGCTTTCGGCCGCATCTGGTGCTCCCTGTACATTGCAGGGTATAAAAACAACGTCCTGGTCATTGAAGGCCCGTACTCCATGTGCCGCAATCCGCTTTACTTCTTCAGCTTCATCGGCGGCATAGGCGTGGCCTGCGCCACGGAGACCTTCACCATTCCGCTGCTGACGGCGCTGGCCTTCGGAATCTATTACCCGTCCGTCATTAAAAAGGAACAGGAACGGCTTATCTCCCTGTTTGGAGACGCTTACCGGAACTACTGCCGGAACGTACCTTCCTTCATTCCCTCCCTCTCACGGTTAAAACCGCCGCCCGCCACCTATTCCGTCAATCCCGCGACGTTCACGCACAACATCGTGGACGCCCTGTGGTTCATCTGGTTCATCGGCATCTTTGAATTCATCAGCGGCCTGCATGAGGCGGGAATACTCCCCGTGTGGTTCCTCATTCCGTGACCGTCTCCCTTCTTCTGGCGTCCAGAAGTCCGGCCAGGGCCTTCTGGGAAACCATCTGCCGGAAGGAATCGCGGTCCCGCGGATAAAGCATCATCTCCGTCCGCGTTTCTCCCCCCCGGAAAGCCCAGGCAAGCCAGACGGTGCCCACGGGTTTCTCCGGCGTGCCTCCTCCCGGTCCCGCAATGCCACTGACGGCCACAGCCACATCCGCCCCGGAACGGTCCAGGGCGCCCTCCGCCATCGCTTTCACCACGGGTTCGCCCACCGCCCCATGGAGTTTCAAAACTTCCTCCGGCACGCCCAGCATCTTTTCCTTAGCCCGGTCGGCATAAGTCACCCAGCCGAATTCAAAAACCCCGGAGGACCCCGGCACGTCCGTAATCCTCTTGGCAATCAGGCCGCCAGTACAGCTCTCCGCCGTGGCCACCTTCAACCCCTGGGCAGCCAGATGGAGCACGACGGCCTTCTCCAGGGAAGCCCCCGCGGGCGTCAGCACATACGCCCCGGCCAGGATGCGCAGGCGCGCCTCCCCCTGTTTCAAAGCCGCCTCATCACCCACCAGGCGCACGTCCACTTCTCCGATGCGCGCGCAATACGCCACCTCCAGCCCCGGCACCTGGTGCAGGGAACCATCCACCAGCTCCTGAAGATCGCTCTCTCCAATGCCCACCAGGCGGAAAACGCGCAAATGGGGAATATCCTTCTCCGCCAAATCTTCCAGCATGGGCATCACGGAATGCTCCACCATCGGCCTTAACTCCCCCGGAGGCCCGGGCAATAAAATAAACATGGGGAGGGAGCCGCCGGCAGGCATCACCAGGCCGGGAGCCGTGCCGTTGGCATTCTCCAGCACCGCGGCACCGTCCGGAACCATGGCCTGCCTGAAATTGCACTCCGCAATGGACCCCCCCCTGCGTTCAAAATAGCTCTTCAGCCCTTCCGCCACATGCTCGTCACGGTGCATGTCCACGCCGCACACATCGCACAGAGCCTCCCGGGTCACATCGTCGCTCGTCGGTCCCAGGCCGCCGCTCACGATCACGATGTCCGCGCGCCGGGCGCTCTCCCTCATGGCCTCATTAATGGCATAACCGTCGGGAACCACCGTCTGCCTCTCCACGCGGAACCCTGCTTCAAACAGCCTGTTGCCCAGCCAGGCTGCATTCGTATTCACAACGCTCCCCAGCAAAATCTCCGTACCGGTGTTGATCAATTCAACCCTGATCTGATTCATGCCGCCAGTATGCTCCCCCACCCGCCCCGTGACATGCAACAATCCTGCCATGTACCACAAAAAACTTCATTTGAATGCGCCTTGGGATACAGTATGGGCACTGACAAAGACTATGAGCACACCTTCCCGGCCCCGCGCCACCAAAATCATCTGCACCATTGGACCAGCAACGGACACTTCCGACATGCTGGGCCAGCTTATTGAAGCCGGAGCCAACGTCTTCCGGCTCAACATGAGCCACTCCAAACACGACTGGGTCCGGGAAGTCGTCTTCCGCATCCGCCGGAAAGCCGCTGAACTTCAGGCGAACGTAGCCATCCTCTTTGACCTCCAGGGCCCCTCCATCCGCACCGGCGACCTGGCTGAACCCTATCACCTGAAAAAGGGGGATACGCTGGAAATCCGCCTGAGCACCGCCAAGCCGGAAATTCCCTTCTCCACCACAGTGAACTATGACGGGCTCCTGCAGGACGTCCAGGTGGGACACACCATGGTGGTGGACAACGGCGGCATCCTCATGCGCATTGAGGAAGTGCGCCCGGACAGGCTCATCTGCAAGGTGCTTACGGAAGGCGTCTTCGGCTCCCGCCGCCACATCAACCTCCCCGGCGTGGCGCTACGCCTCCCGGCCCTTACGGAAAAAGACCTGGCGGACCTGGCCGTAGCCGTAGAATGCGAGACGGACTACGTAGCCATGTCCTTCGTCCGGGACGCCGCCCACATCGCCCAGCTCCGGGAGCACATTGACACCCTGGGCGGAAGGGCCCAGATTGTCGCCAAAATCGAAGACCAGCAGGCCATCCGCCATATTGACGACATCATTCTGGCCGCAGACGTCATCATGGTCGCGCGCGGCGACCTGGGCATTGAAGTCAGCATTGAAGAACTTCCCATCATCCAGCGCCGCATCATCCGCCACTGCCACAGGCTGGGCCGCCGCTGCATCGTAGCCACGCACATGCTGGAATCCATGATCACCCAGCCCACCCCCACCCGTGCGGAAGTAACGGACGTATCCAACGCCATCTTTGAACAGGCGGACGCCGTCATGCTCTCCGGCGAAACCTCCGTGGGCAATTATCCCGTGCGCTGCGTGGAAGTGCTGGACTCCATCGCCCACCGCATGGAACGTTCCGGCAATCTCAACTTTGCCGCGTCCGCCATCCTGAGCGGGGACCGCCAGAAAGCCACCAAGGCGGCCATCTCCCTGGCGGACTCCGTGGAAAACGCCTGCATGGTCATCTTTACCCGCCGCGGCCTGGCCGCCACGCAGGCGGCCGTTCTCAGACCGGAACGGGCGGCAATCTTCGCATTCAGCAATGATCCCGTCGTCGTCCGTCAACTGGCGCTGGCCCGCGACGTCACCGCCTTTGAATCCCCCTTCCTGAAAGACCCCGCGCGCATGATCTCCACCGCACTGGACCTGCTGAAGGAAAAAGGGCTGATCATCTCCGGGCAGCCCGTCGTCATCCAGGGGGACAGCCTCCAGGGGGAACTGCTGGCGGACTCCATCATCTTCATGCGTGCGGAATAAGAAGAAAGGTCTTGGCTTCCTGTCCCTTCAGGAGCTGCAGAAGCCTGCGGCATTCCCTGAAGGGTTTCCACTGACCGTGGAAATTGTCCCCCTTCCCGCCTTCCCATGATCCCCTGCCGGGAAACATCCGGAACTACCTCTCCCTGCGAATTCCATCCAACTGCCCCTTTGATGAAAACATCTCCCCGCTTCCGCGTGGTACAGGAACCAGCCGCGTGGCCCCTTCCCGCTCCCCTGATGGAACTTCTGCTGGATGCTGATCCGGATGAACGCCAGGTGGCGGACCACCTGGCCCACGGCGAACTATACGTTGCACGGAACCGCGGCTCTCTCGCCGGAGCCGTCGTCATCCGCCCCACGGCGGATGACACCTGGGAAATCATGAACTGCTCCGTCTCCCCTGAATATAGAAGGCAGGGCTGCGGAACCGCGCTGGTGCTGCACGCGCTGAACGTCATCAGGGACAAGGGAGCCCGTTACGCGGAACTGGGGACGTCCGATGCCTCCCCCGGCCCCATGGCCCTGTATGAAAGCTGCGGTTTCCGGATGGCAGGCGTCATCAAAAACCACTTTACGGAGAACTATCCGGAACCCGTGTGGGACAACGGCGTGCAGTGCATTGACATGATCTGCATGCGTGCGGAGCTGTCCCTGCCCCCTCCTGCTCAGAAGGAATAAACCAGGCTGACTCCCGTCACCCAGCTATTGCCTTTCACCAGCGTTCTTCCGTATACCCGGTTCACCCCGTGGGCCCCCTTGCCAAGCCAGTGAAGCCCCACAAACGGCTCCACAAAAACGTTCCCGAACAAACGGTAATTCGCCGTCACCCGGACGTACAGGGACTGCCAGCCATTGCCGCTGGAAGGCCAGTAGGAGGCACTCAGCACCGCGCCGAACTTGAACCCCATGTAAAGATTCTCCGTCATCCGGAAATCCGATCCCGTGCACATGTCAAACCACCATCCCGTGATGCCGTAAAAGGAATAAGCCGCGCTGCCCTGCGCATAAAAACCGGGCAGGAAGCCCAGGTCATGGCGCAGAATCAGAGCTGACTCATACGTCGTCCCGCCGTTGCCGAACAGGCGTTCGGAAGCAAATCCCGCCATCCCGCCGTCAGTCATGCGCAGGGATAACGCGGCGTAAGTGGCTTTTCCAAACTTCCGCTGGATCCCGAGGTCAGCCACCGTTTCATTCTCCATGTCCACCGCCGGATGTCCCAGGAATATTTCCTCCTTCAGGGCCAGAATCAGGGAATACCGGTCATTCAGGTCGCTCCTCCAGTCCAGGCGCAGGGGGGCCGTGGGATTGCACCCTCCGGGAATCAATCCGCGGAACTCGTAGTTGGTGGAATAACCCGCCTTCAAACTGCCGCTCACGGGTCTCAGGGGTGGATCGGAAGGCGTATCCGGAATGCGTGACTCCGCCAGGGAAATTGAAATGGAAACGGCCAGAACCGCCCCAAGAGCAGAAAAAAAGGGAAAATGCATAAACTCGGAACTACGGTGCTGCAACATTCTGAATAAAAATGCTCCCGCTGGCAACAAGCAAAAAAAGAAGCGGGAACATTATTCTCCGCATCAGGAACTTCATCCAGCTAAGAGCCATTCATCCCGGAAGAAATAAACAGGGCCGAACCGGCTGCAACGCCGGAATACCTACAGGATTTGCCTGTATCCTTCCTTGCGGGACCCAACGCAGAACAAAAAGAGCGGCGGATTGCTCCGCCGCTCCTGAAACATGATTCAATCGTAAGCCGGATGGCTTAGAAGGAATAAACGAGGTTGGCACCAGCCACCACGCCGAAGTTCTTGTAAGGCTTGGAACCAGCGTCCACACCCTTATTAGCCTTCAGAGCGCCGCTGCCGGCCCAGTTGCAGCTGATGAAGGGAACGACGGCCAGGTTCTGCACGCCCAGCTTGATCGGCAATTCAGCCTTCACCCACCAGGCCTGAGCGCCATTGGACATGAAAGCAGACTTGCTGTCAAAGTAACCGGCGGTAGCAGACATGCCGCCAGTGATCACGATGTCCGTGGCGGGGCAGATGGTAGCCTTCCAGCCAACATACGGCTGGAACCACCATCCGGTCATGCCCTGGAAGCCATAGCTCGTGGTCACACCGGCGAACCAGCTGTTGCACAAGTCATAGTTCAGGTTCAGATAGAATTCCTGAGCTACGGAATGAGCGTGACGCTGGCCAACGGCGCCATTGGCAAGAACGTTGCTGTAGTCATACTTGGCAAAGTTGCCGAGCAGGCCTCCATGAATCAGATTCCAGCCAAGGGTGGTGGACAGATTCTTCAGCAGGCCGTCCTGGTTCTTCCAGCCAAGGTTGAAATTGGTTTCATTGTGGAACGCAATATCCTTGTTGCCAAGCAGCTCGTGACCGGAGGTCAGGGAGGTGTAGGAAGCAGCGCCGACAATGGAGTTGGCGTCGCTCAGCTTGTAATTCAGATTTACACCGGCAGGGATAACACTATCCCCTCCCACCAAAGCGTGGGAAGCCACGATGCCGCGGCTGGTGTAATTGGAAGCGTAACCGGCATAGATATCGCCGGACCACGGATTGACAGTCGGCACCGGAGTGGGGGTAACAACCGTAACGGGAGTACCCGCAAAGGCAGCGCCGGCAAAAGATGCCACAGCTGCTGCTACAGTGATGATGTTCTTGGTTTGCATGACTATTACTTGGTTAGGGTATTAATTGTTGATTTGCTAACAAGGAAAGAAAAATGCCTTTTTCCCCCTTGTTAAGGAAAGTGAAACATTTCCGTCACAAAAGTAAAGCCTTTTCTCCCGCATGTTTAGTTATCACCTTTATTACAAGCACTTATATTATTCATCCCGATGACAAAAAGAAAGATTTTCCATATCTTGTCACACTTCCCATTCCATGGAGTGGGAGGATAAAGGCATTCCGCCCCGGCCAGCCGGGCGTCCCCCTTCAGGGAAGGAGACGGATTCACCAGCACGCGCCGCCCGCAGGAAAGCAGCATGGGCATATCCGCGGAACTGTCACTGTAGGCGGCAGCGTTTTGCAGCACACCGCGTTCCGGCAGAACGCCCTGCGCACACAAACGCTCCACCTTGACATATCCCTTGTTGTTGCCGTTAGGCAGTTCCGGCATCGCCGGCATGCGGCCCTCCAGCAGGACATCCGTTCCCAGAACGCCGTCAAATCCCAGCAAATCCCCCAGGGGTTCCGCATAAAACGAGGGGGAGGCGGAAACCATGAGGCACAGGTCTCCATTCCTCTGATGTTCTTGCAGCCGTTCCTTCAATTCCGGATAAATCCATTCCTGCGCCAGAAGCCCGAATTCCCTTCCATACTGCGCTACCGTTTCCCCGGGCAGTCCCCACAGGTAAATGAGGTAAGCCCTCTTCATCCGGTTCTCATCCCATATTCCCAGGATGTAAAGAGGGATACAGGCCAGGAAAAGCAATACCAGCAGGCGACGCCATGGATGGCGCCTTACCACGAAACAGGAAAAAACATACTGCGTATCCCACGGCAGCAGCGTTCCGTCCATATCAAAGAGGGCCACGCCCCTCCCGTTCAAATCATCCATCATGCCGCCCATCCTACACTCTCAACTCTCAACTCTCAACTCTCAACTCTCAACTCTCAACTCTCAACTCTCAACTCTCCCCTTAAACGCCCAAAACCCCGGCCGCCAAAAGGCAACCGGGGTTTTGAAGCAAATCCAGAAGGAGATAAGATTAACGGGAGTAGAATTCCACGATGAGCTGCTCGTTGACGATAGGAGCAATCTCTTCCTTGGAAGGTACGCGGGCAACCTTGCCCGTGAGCTTGTCACGGTCGCATTCCAGCCAGTCCGGAACCACCGTGGCCTGGGTCAGGTCAAGGGAACGGGTGGCAAGCTGCTGGGAGGAGGCCTTGCCTCCAACGGCGATCACGTCGCCGGGGCGGCAGGAGTAGGAAGCAACGTTCGTCTTCTTGCCGTTCACGGTGATATGACCGTGGGAAACGAGCTGGCGGGCTCCAGCGCGGGTGTTGCTGAAGCCGAGGCGGTACACAACATTGTCCAGACGGAGTTCAAGGAGCTGAAGCAGGATGTCGCCGGTAATGCCGCGGCGGCGGGCAGCTTCTGCATAATACTTGCGGAACTGGCCTTCAAGCACACCGTACTGGAAACGCAGCTTCTGCTTTTCTGCAAGCATCACGCCATAGTCAGACTTCTTCTTGCGGCCGGCGCGCATGCCATGCTGGCCGGGGGGGAAGGGGCGCTTTTCAAGAGCCTTGGTGGAACCGAAAAGAGCAACGCCAAAACGGCGGGACACTTTATCGCGGGGACCGGTATAACGAGCCATGATATATTAGATCTATAGGTAAAAGGATTCAATTAGACGCGGCGGGCCTTCGGAGGACGGCAGCCGTTGTGGGGAATGGGGGTCACATCCTTGATGGAGGTGATTTCAATGCCAATCGTCTGCACGGCACGCACGGCGGATTCACGACCGGAGCCCGGTCCCTTCACGCGCACTTCAACTTCACGCAGGCCATGGCCCATGGCCTGGCGGCAAGCGTCCTGGCAAACCACCTGGCCGGCGTAAGCCGTGCTCTTGCGGGAGCCCTTGAAGCCCATCTTGCCGGCGGAGGACCAGCCGATCACGTTGCCGCGCTGGTCGGTCACGGTGACGACGGTGTTGTTGAACGTGGAGGAAACATGAACCACGCCGGAGGAAACGTTCTTGCTGCCCTTGGCCTTCAGGATTTTGGGCTTGTCGTCATCGCCGCCAAGGCCCAGTTCCGCAAAAATGTCCTTGCGGGGTTCAGGCTTCTTGGGGGTTTCTTCAGGAGCGGAAGCAGCGGCGGCCGGAGCTTCAGCGACCGGGGCGGGAGCGGGAGCTGCCGTTTCCACGGGCTGTTCAGCGGTTTCGTTGGTGATTTCTTCGCTAGCCATAGTAAAGCTATATAGTAAAATTCAGGTTGGCGGATTACTTCTTCTTGGCCTGCGCGCCAACAGTCTTCTTCTTGCCTTTACGGGTGCGGGCATTCGTGCGGGTACGCTGTCCACGGACCGGAAGGCCGCGGCGGTGGCGCTGACCGCGATAGCAGTTGATGGAAGTCAGACGCTTGAGAATGGATTGCTTTTCACGACGAAGGTCACCTTCAATCAGGATGCCGTCGGTGGTGATCACTTGAACAATCTTCGTGAGTTGTTCGTCGGTAAGCTGTCCCGTGCGGATGTCGGGATTGATGCCTGCTTGTTCCAGGATTCTCTTAGAAGTCGAGCTACCGATCCCGTAAATGTACGGAAGGGAAGCCTCGATGCGCTTCTCGTTGGGTATTTCTGTACCGAAAAGGCGTGCCATAATGGATTGGATTTGCTAGCTGTTATTTTTCTCTGCCTCGCGCAGAGCTATTGCTTGGGGCAAGATGGATACCATAAATTGAGGTTTTGACAAGAGCAAAACGTCATTTTTTCTATTTTTAATCTCTTGCGCCGCTTGATCCTGCGCCCGGCCCATGGCGGCGGAGGATGCGCTCCACGGCCCAGGAGGCGTGTTCCGCCACTAGGGGAGACTCCCCGGAAAGCGCCTTTAAAAAATCAATGTCCTCCGGCGTCCCGGTATTCCCCAGCACAATGCATCCGTTGCGCAGCAGTCCCTCCCTTTTGATTCTTTTCAGGGGGGAATTCCGGAACAGGGCCGCAAAACCATCGGCATCCAGGGAAAGCAGGTCGCGCAGAGGTATGGAGGCCAGGCGGCGGGACATGCGGAACCGTTCATCCGCATCCGGCAGGGGCTTTCCGTTCCAGGGGCAGACCGTCACGCAGGTGTCGCATCCGTACAGGCGCGAGCCTATCAGGGGGCGCATTTCCTCCGGAATGGAACCCCGGTGTTCGATCGTCCAGTAGGAAAGGCACCTCCCGGCATCCACCTGCCCGTTTTCCATAATCGCGCCCGCAGGACACAGGTCCGCGCAGCGGCGGCAGCTTCCGCACCCGTGGGAGACCGGAGCGTCCGGCTCCAGTTCCAGCGTGGTCAGCACGGTGGCGATAAAAAAACGGGAGCCGCCCTTCCTGCGCACGATGAGGCCGCTTCTCCCGCGCCACCCCACTCCGCAAGCCTCCGCATGGTCCCGTTCCATGACCGGGCCCGCGTCCACATACCCCTTGTGCTCCCCGCCGTAAATGGAAAGCAGTTCCAGCAAATCCGCCAGCTTCTCTTCCAGGATGCCGTGGTAATCCTTTCCGTGCGCGTACAGGCAGATGCTTCCCTGCCCCTCCGGCCGCCCCCGGGGGCTGTCGTAATCATAGGACAGGCAAATGACGGAACGGCAGCCGGAAAGCACTTCCGCAGGGTCCGCCCGCCTTTCCGGGGAGCGCGCCATCCATTCCATTCCCGCATGCCACCCGCGTTCCAGCCACTGGAATAATTTTTCCGCGTGAGGGCTCTTTCCGGCACGGGCCACGCGGCAGCCGGAAAACCCCAGCAGCCGGGATACGGCGCACAGGGAATCTTTAATCACGGCGGGTTCCGGCGTCAGCACCCCCGCATCATGGACAAGAGCGCCCCTTCCACCAAGAATTTTCTTCATCCCGGTGGAAATTGGATTGCCTGCACACTTCCTCCGTCTCATAATAAACCTATATGAACATCCGGATTCTGAGCGATGGGAAACAGGGCCACCTCAACCAGTCCCTGGGGCTGGCCCAGGCCCTGATCGCCAAGGCGGGGGGCACCGTGGAAACGGTGGACCTGCAAGGCCTTTCCCTTCTGGGGAAAATCCGGAAAGCCGTCTCCGGCAGCGACACGCCGCGGCCGGACCTGTTCATCTCCGCCGGGCACGGCACGCACATCCCGCTTATCTGCGCCCGCCACCATTTCAAGACACGGGCCGTCCTGTGCATGAAACCCACGCTTCCCTGCACCTTTTTTGACCTCTGCCTCATTCCGCGCCATGACCTGCGCCCCGGACGCGACTATACGGACACGGGCATCTTCCCTACCCAGGGAGCGCTTCACCCCATGAGGCCGGACCCTTCCATCCCGAAGGATATTACGCTGATCCTCATCGGAGGGCCAAGCAAGGATTTTGACTGGGATGACGAGGCCATGCTCAACCAGCTTTCAGACATCAGCATCCGGACGCCGGGCAACATCGTGCTGACCACCTCGCGTCGGACGCCGGAGGGCTTTGCGGAAAAAATCCAGACGGCCGTTCCGGAAATCACCGTCGTTCCCGTGGAGGAAACGCAGCCGGGCTGGGTGGCGCGGCATCTGGCGCACGCCTCCGCCACCTGGGTCAGCCAAGATAGCGTCTCCATGGTGTATGAAGCGCTGGGCGCAGGCGCCCCCGTAGGCGTCCTGGCTGTTCCGCGCCGCAGCGGCAAACGTAAATCCCGCATCCTGTCCGGTCTGGAAATGCTGGAAAAGGAGGGCCTGGTCACCGGATACCGGGAATGGAAAAAGAACGGCTTCCGCCTGGCAACGCCCGGCGCCCCCCTCCTGGAGGCGGACCGCGCCGCAGACTACATCCTCACCAGATTCTTCCCCCAATACCGCGCCTTATGAAAATAGTGCATCTCGTCCCCTCCATGGAATCCGGAGGCGTGGAGCAAGTCGTCATGGAACTGGGCAGCGGCCTCGCCGCGCGGGGCGTGGAAAACATCGTCGTCTCCGCAGGCGGCCGCCTGGTTCCCCAATTGGAAAAGGAAGGCTCCCGCCACATCCTGATGCCCATCGGCAAAAAAAGCCTCGCCACCTTCTTCCGCATCGGCGCACTCCGCGCCCTGCTCCAGGCCATCAGGCCGGACATCCTGCATCTCCATTCCCGCGTTCCCGCCTGGGTGGGGTACCTGGCGTGGAAAAAACTGCCGCCGGAAGACCGCCCCGGCCTCGTCACCAGCGTGCATGGCTTCTACTCCGTCAACAGGTATTCCGCCATCATGAGCCGCGGGGAACGGGTGATTGCCGTTTCCAACTGCATCAGGGACTATATTCTCACTCACTACCCGTCCACCCCTGAGGACCGTATCAGAATCATCCCCAACGCCATTTCTCCGGAGCAACACTATCCGGGCTACTCCCCCTCCCGCGAATGGCTCACGGGCTGGTACATGGCTTATCCGGAACTCAAAGGAAAATTTACCCTCTGCCTGCCGGGCCGCATCACGCGTCTGAAAGGCCAGCTGGACCTGATTCCCATCATCAGAAAACTTCTGGAACAGGGGATCCCGGCCCACGCCGTCATCGTGGGAGAAACCAAAAAGGGGAAGGAAGAGTATAAAAACGAGGTTCTCCGGGAAATTGAGCGTGCCGGCGTCTCCCACGCCTTTACGTGGACGGGACACCGCCAGGATCTGCGGGACATCATTTCCGCCTGCTCCGCCACCCTTTCCCTGACCCAGAGCCCGGAGGCCTTCGGCAAATCAACCCTGGAAGCCCTCGCCCTGGGAAAACCCGTAGCCGGATACGCCCACGGCGGCGTCAAGGAACAACTGGACGCCTTTCTGCCGGAAGGGAACATCAGCGTGGGGGACACCTCCGCCATGGCCGGCCTGCTGGCCCGGTGGCATGCCCAGCCCCCGCCCCTGCCCCGGCAAATTCCCTCCCCTTATAATATAGAGGATATGATTCAGGGTCATCTTGACGTTTACAAGGAACTGGCTCCCCATTCATGACGCCGCAGGAAGCCGCCATCGCCCTGAACCTGATCCCGGGGCTGGGCCCTGTCAGGGTCATGCGCCTCATGCAGGTATTCGCATCTCCTGAACTGATTCTGGAGGCCCCTGCCTCCATGCTGGAGGGAATTCCCGGGATTGGGCCGCAACTGGCGCGCCTCATTTCCTCCTGGCGCAGCATGGTCAATCCATACCGGGAACTGGAACTGGCGGACAAAGCGGGAGCCTCTGTCACCACGGTCTTTGACGCCGCCTATCCCTCCGCCCTGCGCGACCTTCCGGACGCTCCCATTGTCCTTTACTCATGGGGAGCCTGGGCCGGTAAGGACTCGGAGCGTTCCATTGCCGTCGTAGGCTCCCGGATGGCTACCCACTACGGCAGGCTATGCGCCAAAACCATCTCCCATGACCTGGCGGAAGCCGGAGTAACTATCATCTCCGGCCTGGCGCGCGGCGTGGATACGGAGGCCCATTTGGGCGCCCTGGATGCAGGGGGCCGCACCATCGCCGTCATTGGAGCAGGCCTCAACAGGCTCTATCCCCGGGAAAACGGGAACCTGGCACGGCGCATCGCGGAAGACCATGGAGCGGTAGTTTCTGAATTCCCCATGGATACGCCCCCCTCCCGCACCACCTTTCCCATGCGCAACCGCATCGTGAGCGGCTGGAGCCGGGCCACGCTGGTAGTGGAGGCCTCCGGACGCAGCGGAGCCCTGATCACGGCACGGATGGCAGGCGAACAGGGGCGGGACGTCTTCTGCATTCCCGGCCCGGTGGACCGCCATTCTTCCGACGGCTGCCATGCCCTCATCCGGGACGGCGCCACACTGGCCTCCAACGCCTGCGACATTCTGCATGACATGAAATGGACCGCTCCGGAACAGGGCCTGCCCCTTTTCTCCCCGCACCCGCCTTCCCCCGCTACACGTCCGTCCCCTCCCACACCGGAGGAAGAGAAAGTCCTCCATGCCATAAGGCTGGGCTTCAACACCATTGACACCCTCTGCGCCTCCCTGGGGGAACCGGCATGCGCCATCACTCCGCTGCTGGCCAGAATGCAAATTACAGGGCAAATCACGCCGGACGCCGGGGGATATTTTTCCATCAACTGCAAGGAACGCTAAACAGCACGCGGGCCATCCCCCTCCGGAGGCGGCCCGCGTTAAAATAGCCTGAAAACCGTAAGGTTCCCCTACTGCTTGACCTCCTTGCGCACGGCGTCAATCCAGGCGGATACCGTCTCCGCCTGCTCCCACTTGATCGGGGAGGCCACCTTCTTCTTGGACACAGGGTCGGAAACTTCAAAAATCACTCCGTACACAAATTTGATGTCATCCGGATTCCTTTTCTTCTGGAAACGCCCCTCCTGCTGCGCCTTGAAATCTATCTTCTCATAGGACGCCAGGAAAAGCGCCAGCATCAGGCCATCCTCCCCCTTGAGGGGAGAAACCAGCGGCACCACCGGGCATTTCACTTCCTTGCCCCTGATGATGGTCTTGACCAGCCTGGGCTCCGCCTTCTTCAGGATATCAAGCTTCTTGGCAATGTTCTCCTTGGCGAACGCCTTTTCAAAGACAGCCAGGTTGCTGTAATTATTCTTGTCCCGGAAGGGAATCATGATATCCATGCTTTCTTTCCCGTCCGCCAGCTTTACCCCCACGCACGTTTCCTTCTGCTCCATGGACAAGGAAGACTTGGCCTTGTCTGCGCATCTCCTGGTATCAAAACACGGCGTACTGAACGGGAGAATTTCGGCGCCGGCCACGCAGGCGGCCACCAGAGACAGGAGTAAAACAGGAACTTTCATCATGAAGCGAATTTATGGTAAACAATCATAATCACCCATGTTCCGCAATGACTTTTTTCTTTGGTTCCAGGTTCTTTCCGGCACGGAAAACATTCGGTTCCTGACGCAAAACAAACACCCTTAAACATCGCAAAACAGCCGCTGTTACTATTCCTAACAATTATTATTCCAGAAATAAGAAGACCATAAAGGGAAGAAACCGAGCCCTTCCGGGCGCCTTCATGTGCCAAACAGGCAAAACGTCCACAAAGAAAACATGTAACATACTTATATTCATACATAAATAACAATACTTCAGAATGCTTCCTAAAAAAATTACTGTTCCCGGACATATTTTGAACGTCTTTTCACGGGAGAAAGTCTTATCCTTTACAAGATCTATCCGACGGGTGGGAAAAGTAACTCAAAATCCGTCCAGGGTGGTTTTTGGTTCCATAGGTAGTTAATAGAGAGAAAAGGCCGCGGATCAAACAACCCGCGGCCTTTTTTTGCCCAATCCTCCTTTCAAATGCGGAGTTTGGGCTTGATGAATGAAACTTCTTACTGTAGCAACAAGACATGCGTTTGTTCGCCCTTCTCGCAGGATTCACCCTTTGCCTGAGCTCAACGAGCTGCCAATCGTATGGGGACTCAAGTGATTACATCCCCCTGGCAACGCCTGTCCCCCCACAGCTTTCCCAGCCTGTCGCCCACGCTCTTCCCCGCCCCGCCAATTTCCCCACACGCCCCGTGGCCATCCCGCCCAGCGCCCCGCGCACACCGCGCTGCGCCAGCGCCTGCGTGATGGATGCCCTTACCGGAAAGGTGCTTTTTTCCCACAACGGCCTCCAGCACCGCCAGGTAGCCAGCACCCAGAAACTGGTAACGGCCATGGTCGTACTGGAGCACGGCAGCCTGGACAGCAAAGTGGTCATCCAGCCTTCCGATACCAAGGCAGACCCCACCAAGCTGGGCTTCCGCGCCGGAGAAGTCTATTCACGCCGGGAACTGCTCAATGCCCTGATGGTCCGCAGTTTCAATGACGTAGCGGTGGCCCTGGCCCGCGACACGGCCGGTTCCGTCCCGCGTTTTGCCCAGTTGATGAACGCCAAGGCACGCCAGATGGGCATGTACAATTCCCGCTTCGTCAACCCTAACGGCCTTCCCGCAGACCAGTACTCCACCGCCATTGACATGGCCCGCTGCGCCTATTACGTCTACCGCAATCCGGAACTTCGCAGCATCATCTGCAAACGCCAGTACGCCTTTACTCGCGCCAACGGCAAGACGCTTCTCCTGAGGAATACCAACAAACTGCTCTCCCAGCACCCCTGGGTCACCGGCATGAAAACAGGTTACACAAACGCCGCAGGGCGCTGCCTGGTATCCTCCGCCGGCTTCAATGGGCGCCATGTCATCGTCGTGGTCCTCGGCTGCCATCCATCCCGCATCTGGACGGAATCGGAAAACCTGCTTAAATGGGCCCTGGGGGACGCCGCATAAGCACCCGGCGGCAATTGGTATTTGACTTTCACGGCGTGACCCGCTATCAGTCCTGCCTATGTTACAGGCAGGTATTGTAGGTCTCCCCAACGTCGGCAAATCCACTCTCTTCAATGCGGTCACCAGGACCCGCAAGGCCCAGGCGGCCAATTACCCCTTCTGCACCATTGACCCGAACGTGGGCATGGTGACCGTGCCGGACGCGCGCCTGCAGGTGCTCTCCAACATGTCCGGCTCTGAAAAGATTATTCCCACGCTCATTGAATTCGTGGACATTGCCGGCCTCGTGAAGGGCGCCTCGGAAGGCGCGGGCCTGGGCAACCAGTTCCTGGCGAACATCCGTGAAGTGGACGCTATCGTGCAGGTGGTGCGCTGCTTTGACAATGACGACATCATCCACGAACTCGGCTCCGTGGATCCCCTGCGCGACATTGAAATCATCAACTCGGAACTCATCCTGGCGGACATCGCCACCATGGACAAGAGGCTCTCCTCCCGGGAACGCAAGGCCCGCAGCGGGGACAAGGAGGCCAAGGCGGAAGTAGCCCTCATCACCAAGCTGCTTCCCCACCTGAACGAAGGCAATCCGGCCCTCACCTTTGAAACCCAGCTGGATGACGACGAACGCAAGCTTCTCCAGACCTTCCAGCTCCTTTCCGGCAAAAAAAGCATTTTCGCCTGCAACGTGAATGAAGACGAACTGGCGGACGCCATCAACAACCCGGACGCGCACCCCTACGTCTCCCAGGTGAAAAAATACGTGGCGGAACACCACAATGCGGAGGCCATTGTCATCTCCGCCCGGATTGAAGAAGAACTTATCGACGTCTCGGAGGAGGAAGCCCATGAATTCCTGGAATCCCTCGGCGTGCAGGACTCCGGCGTTTCCGACCTCATCCGCGCCGTGTACCATTTGCTGGGACTGCGCACGTACCTCACCACCGGCGTCAAGGAAACGCGCGCCTGGACGATCCCGGCCGGGGCCAAGGCCCCCCAGGCGGCGGGCGTCATCCACACGGACTTTGAACGCGGCTTCATCGCCGCGGAAGTGGTGCATTACGACGACCTGGTAGCCTGCGGCGGCAAGTCCGGGGCCAGGGAACACGGCAAGCTGCGCATTGAAGGAAAGGAATACGTCGTCAAGGACGGGGACGTGGTCGAATTCCGCTTCAATGTTTAGCCCAAAGCTTTCCCGGAATTCCATTGACTTTTCATCATGCAGAGAGCAGATTGCTCATAACCTTCACATCGCCTCATGACTGATTCCGACGTCAAATCCACACCTTTGGCCGCCAAGCACGTTGAACTGGGTGCCAGAATGGTCCCCTTCGCCGGCTGGAACATGCCGGTTCAATACACCGGCATCCTGGACGAACACAAAGCCGTGCGCGAAGCCTGCGGCATCTTTGACATCTCCCACATGGGACAGTTCACCGTGGCCGGTCCCGCCGCGGCGGCATGGCTGAACTCCATGCTGACCAATGACATCAACAAGCTGGACATCAGCCAGGGGCAATATTCCATCATGCTCAATGAGCAGGCGGGCGTCATTGATGACCTCATCCTGTACCGGATGGAGCCGGAAACCTTCTTCGTGGTGGTGAACGCCTCCAAGATTGATGAAGACTTTGCGTGGCTTTCCGCCCACAAGCCCGCGGACGTGATTCTGGAAAACCATTCCGACGAGTTCGTGGGCCTGGCCGTCCAGGGTCCCAAATGCGGGGAAGTCTTCTCCCGCGTCATTCCCGGCGTGGAACTTCCCCCCCGCAACGGCATCTCCCGCATCACGGTGGACGGAACGGACCTTATCGTCTGCCGCACCGGCTATACCGGGGAAGACGGCTTTGAATTCTTCTGCCCGGCCAGTGAAGGTGTCAAATGGTTTGAAGCCTTTCTTGACGCAGGAGCCAAGCCCTGCGGCCTGGGCGCGCGCGACAGCCTGCGCCTGGAAATGTGCTACCCCCTGAACGGTTCCGACCTCGCTCCGGACAAGACGCCCCTGGAAGCCGGGCTCGGCTTCTTCTGCGCGCTGGATACGGACTTCATCGGCGCCGGCATTCTTCGTGAACAAAAAGCCAATGGCCTCAGCAAGCGCCTGGTGGCCATTGAATACACCGGCAAGGGAGCCCCCCCCCGCGCCCACTATGCTGTTCACGTTCCCGGAGGAGAAGCCATCGGAGAACTTACCAGCGGCGTGCTCTCTCCTTCATTGATGAAGGGCATTGCCCTGGCCTACCTGCCTGTCGCCCATGCCAAGGTCGGCACGGAGCTGGAAATTGACGTAAGGGGAAGAAAATTCCCCGCCGTGGTAGTTAAAAAACCCTTCTATAAGAAAGGCTGACACTACTGCGCAGAAATAAACTGACAAACACCGTATTTTACTACACTCTCATCTCAAACAATTACATCTTATGCACGACGTACCAGAAAACCTGCTGTATTCCAAAGACCATGAATGGGTTGAAATTGACGGAGACATCGGCACCATCGGTATTTCAGACCATGCTCAGGCCGAACTCTCCGATGTAGTCTTTGTAGACCTTCCCGAAGTAGGCGCCACCGTTGCCGCCGGCGACCCCGTCGCCGTTGTGGAATCCGTCAAGGCCGCCAGCGACGTATACACTCCCGTCTCCGGTGAGATTCTGGAAGTGAATGAGGAACTCTCCAATGATCCTTCCCTCATCAACTCCGATCCCTACGGCGCAGGCTGGCTGTACAAAATCCGCCTGGACGTTCCCACGGAAACGGAAGACATGATGAACGCCACGGACTACGAGGAATACTGCTCCTGACCCATTCCTCCCTCCCCCGCCCCGGTGATTCCATCCCGGGGCATTTTTGATTTAACCCGGCCCTCCGCGGCCGGGTCCATACCTGCCAGACACCACATGAAAACCAACTCAGACTTTGCCAGCCGGCACATCGGCCCCCAAGGGGAAGAACGCCGCGAGATGCTCAACGCCCTCGGGTACCAGACGCTTGACGAACTCATTGCGGACATCGTTCCCGCAGACATCCGGATGCAGGCCCCACTGGACCTGCCCGCGGCCAAATCGGAAACGGACGCCCTGGCGGAACTCCGTGCCATCCTCCGGAAAAACAAACTGCTGAAAACCTTCATCGGCCAGGGGTACTACGGCACCATCACGCCGTCCGTCATCCTGCGCAATGTTCTGGAAAACCCCGGCTGGTACACGGCCTACACCCCCTATCAGCCGGAAATCGCCCAGGGGCGCCTGGAAATGCTCATGAACTTCCAGACCATGGTTTCCTCCCTGACGGGGCTCCCGGTGGCAAACGCCTCCCTGCTGGATGAAGGCACCGCGGCGGCGGAAGCCGTCACCATGTGCCGGAATGCCCGGCCCAAGGCAAACACCTTCTTTGTGGCGGTCACCTGCCATCCCCAGACCATCAGCGTCATCCGCACCCGCGCCGCCTTCCAGGGCGTCAACATCCTGGTGGGGGACTGGACCACCTTTGACCCCGCATCCGTCGGCGCGGACCTGGCCGGGGTGCTTGTCCAATATCCGGACACGCTCGGCCACATCTGCGACTACACGGACTTTTTCTCCCGCGTGCACGCCGCAGGCGCGCTCTGCGTCGTGGCGGCGGACCTCATGGCCCTCACCGTCATCCGGGAACCCGGCGCCTTCGGCGCTGACATCTGCATCGGCAACACGCAGCGGTTCGGCGTTCCGATGGGCTTCGGAGGCCCCCACGCCGCCTACATGTCCTGCACGGATGCCCTGAAGCGCCGCATGCCCGGCCGCCTCATCGGCATGTCCATAGACACCCAGGGACGCCCGGCCTACCGCCTGGCCCTGCAAACGCGGGAACAGCATATCCGCCGTGACAAGGCCACCTCCAACATCTGCACCGCCCAGGTGCTTCTGGCCGTGCTGGCCGCCTTCTACGCCGTATACCACGGGCAGGAAGGCCTCAAGCGCATCGGCACGGAAATCCACCGGAAAACGGAAAGCCTGTTCAAAGCCCTGACAGACGCCGGAATCACCATTGAAAGCAGGGACTTCTTTGACACCCTGCTGCTGAACGTCCCCGGGCAGGCGGACGCCATGGTCCGGAAGGCCCTGGAAGCGGGCTACAACATCCGCAAGGTGGATGCCGACCACGTCACCATCTCCCTGGATGAAACTGCCACCTGCGCAGACGTGGCGGCCCTGGCCTCCGCCCTCACCGGAGCGGAAACCTCCGTCACCTGCTGCTGCGAAGCCCCCGCATGGGCTCCCGTCCATACGCGTCAAACCCCCTTCTGCACGGAAACGGCCTTCAACTCCTACCATTCCGAAACGGAAATGATGCGCTACATCCGCCGTCTGGAATCCCGTGACCTGGCCCTGAATGAGGCCATGATCCCGCTGGGCTCCTGCACGATGAAGCTGAACGCCGCCTCCGAGATGATCCCCATCACGTGGCCGGAAACCAGCTCCCTGCACCCCTTTGTTCCGGCAGACCAGTCGGAAGGCATCCGGGAAATGCTCACCATCCTGGCTGACCGCCTGGCGAAAATCACGTGCTTCGCCGCCGTCTCCCTCCAGCCCAATGCGGGCGCGGCAGGGGAATACGCGGGCCTGCTGGCCATCCGCCGCTACCAGAAGCACGCCGGAGAAGGCCACCGGGACGTGTGCCTCATCCCCACCTCCGCCCACGGAACGAACCCCGCTTCCTCCGCCATGGCCGGACTCAAGGTGGTACCCGTCAAATGCGACGAAGGCGGCAATATTGACATGGAGGACCTGAAAACCCAGGCGGAAGCCCACCGGGACAACCTCTCCTGCATCATGGTCACCTACCCCTCCACGCACGGGGTGTATGAACAGACCATCAGGGAACTCTGTGACATCATCCATGCCAACGGCGGCCAGGTGTACATGGACGGCGCCAACATGAACGCCCAGGTGGGGCTGACCTGCCCCGGCCGCATCGGCGCCGACGTCTGCCACCTGAACCTGCACAAAACCTTTGCCATGCCCCACGGCGGCGGCGGCCCCGGCATCGGCCCCATCGGCGTAGCGGAACACCTCGTGCCCTTCCTGCCGGGCCACCTCACGCTGGGCCATGAAGAAGGAGCCGTAGCCTCAGCGCCATGGGGCAGTGCCTCCATCGCCGCCATCTGCTGGATGTACCTGTCCATGATGGGCCCGGAAGGCCTCAAGGAAGCCACGGAAATGGCCATCCTGAACGCCAACTACATCGCCAGAAAGCTCGGCCACCTCTTCCCGGTTCTCTACTCCGGCAACAAGGGACTCGTGGCGCATGAATGCATTCTGGACCCGCGCCAGCTCACCCATGACGCCGGCCTTACCGTGGATGACATCGCCAAGCGCCTCATGGACTACGGCTTCCACGGCCCCACCATGTCCTTCCCCGTCCCGGGAACCCTGATGGTGGAACCCACGGAATCCGAACCCAAGGAGGAGCTGGACCGCTTCATTGAAGCCATGGAGCGCATCCATGCGGAAATCACGGCCGTCATCAACGGCACGGCGGACAAGGAAGACAACGTCCTGAAAAATTCCCCCCATACCGCGGAAATGGTCTCCGCCGACGAATGGCGGCATCCCTACTCCCGCAGTGAGGCGGCCTATCCGGTATCCGGCCTGCGCATCCACAAATTCTGGCCGTACGTCGGCCGCGTGGACAATGTGTACGGAGACCGCAACCTGGTCTGCACCTGTGACACGGTGGAGGAATTCGCCAAAGCCGTGGAAGCGTAATCTTCCGCAACCTTAACCTGAAAAGGGCTGTTCCATATGAATGGAGCAGCCCTTTTCATTCCCGGAAGCCGGAACGTATGCGCCACAGGCGTACGACCAGTCATCCGTGAATTACTGGATGACAGCAAGGAAACGCCGGTTAATCAACTCATGCAGTTTCCCCCTTCTCACCCAATCCCACTATGGGTGGTCCCTCCGTCCTGACCGCCCCAATCTGGTTGCAAGTGGAAAACTCAGTCTGGAAAAATCCGGTGGTGATCCCTTGAGCAAGAATCCACACCAGCAAAAAGTCTGTTTATCCTGATCATGGCGGTAACGGCGTGCAAATACTGTGAATCCCCGGCGGCAGCCCTGCAGTTCCTTCAATTCCAGGGAGGATCACCATATTGATTCTCTCCCAGCTGGCTCTCCCCGTAGCGTAAATACCACAGCAGCCACCACCCCAGGACGGGTACTGCCAGCCACACCAGGCACAGGCCGCTCCTCCCCACATCATGCAGGCGCCGTACCATGGTGACCGCCATGGGAAGAGACAGCACGATAAGAGCCACGTAAAATACGGGAGACAACAGATCCACCCATGGAGAGAGGGAAGAAAAAAAGCCGCTTTTCACGAGAGAGGGAAACCCGGCGGCAGCAAGCCATGCGATACCCACGCTGGCATAAACCTCGCGCATCTCCCCCTTTCCGGCGCGGCCTTTAAAACTGCACCATGCCTTGATGATGCGCATCCAGTACTTCTTCCTGGTCCAGACAGGCACGGCGCTCGTGAACTCCTCTCCAGGCCCCGGCATCTCAAACGCCTCTCCATCGTCATCCATGACGGTCATGGAGGGAATGAAGGAAGCCAGCGGCTGCCAGCCCCCGCCGGGAAGCTTCCTCACCAGGGTACGGTTGGACAGCCGCCCATGGTTGCGGGCCTGAATCAGAAGCACCAGGGAGACGGGTCCCTTGGAGGAACCGTCAATCGCCTGGTACTCGTAAAGATCACTCATCGGAGGCTCTTACTTGGCCGCTCCGTCATGGCTGAACGCGGACGCGGGAATCTCCTGCTTGGGCAGGCCGGGGCCTTCCCACTTCAACGTCAGCCTGGAGGCGGGACCGGCATTACCCACGTAGCTGATGCGGATGGGATGCAGCCCGGCCTTCAAATAAACGGGATTCTTCCGGTCGCCCAAATCGGAAGAAATTTCGGTGCCCGGCTCGTAAGTCTTGTCCGCGTCAATCAGTTCCATGCCGTGCAGGCGGACAAACGCCTTGCTCCCCTTGTTCGCGTCCGTGGACAGGTAAAAAGTATACTCTCCGTCAGCCGGAATTTTTACATACCCGGCCAGCTCCACCCCACGCTTCCGGGGACCGTTCATCTTGACGGACGGTGACGGAACCACGCCGTGCGCGGCAGGCTGCTTCTTCAGCTGGCGGAAATCCGGAACCCACGGGAACTCACCTTCATAAACGGACCACTTCAAGCCGGGGGAGGCAGCCCCCGTCACCTCCACTGCCGGGACCAGCTCCGTATCAAACACCGTCTTGGCAGGAAGGAAGGCACGGCGGTTGGACAGGGCGGCGGCCTTCATGCGGGCCTGGAGCTCCGGCTTGGAGGAAGCAAGGTCCTTGCTCTCCTGCGGGTCATTCAGGGTATCAAAAATCATGAAATCCTTGTCAGCATCCTTCACGCCCATGCGCAAGCCTTTCAGACCGTCCACAAAGACAATCTGCTGCTGGCCCCGCTCCGCGCCCTTGTGTTCTCCCAGGAAATCCTTGTAGCCAGGCGTCTTGCCGGCAACATTGTATTCTGAGTAAATAACTCCCGGCTTCTGCTGGTCCGCATGGCCTGTCAGCGTCGGCAGCAGGGAAACGCCGTCGCTGCGGGCGGGAACCGGCACTCCGGCGGCATCCGCCAGCGTAGCCAGCCAGTCATGGAACTGGCCGGGGTGCAGGCTGATCTGCCCCTTGGGAATGCGGGCGGGCCAGCGTACCAGCGTGGGAACGCGCATGCCGCCTTCCCAGCAGTCGCGCTTGATGCCGTCCATCATGCCGTAACTCTTGAAAAACTGCGGATTCTGCGCTCCATGCCTGTGCTTGGGATCGGCGCCTCCTTCATTGTGTGGGCCATTGTCGGATGTAAAGACAATCATCGTATCATTGTCGATCTTCAAATCCTTCAGCAGATGGATCAAATCCGCCACAGCGTCGTCCACGCGGCGGATCATCGTGGAATGCCGCTTGGCCACGTCATTGGGGAAACGGGCATTGTCCGGATGAATATAAGTATCCTTGTCTTTTTCAGCCTTGGCGTCAAAAGCAGTATTTACGGACTCCGTTCCGTTCTTCTTCACCCATTGCAGGCCTCCCTTCAAACCGCCTCCGGCAGGATAGGGCGTTCCCGGAACCACCAGGTTGCCATGAGGAGCCGGAAAAGCCAGGTACAGGAAAAACGGCTTGCCGGTCTTGCGGGCGGACTTGCGCTGGTCCACAATCCACTGCTTGGCGCGGGCGGCAAACAAATCCGTGGAATAGGCCGTCTGCGGAACCTGGTCCTTGATATTCTTCCATTCGGGATTGGGGGCGTAACCGTTATATTCAAAAATATTGCGGGATTCGGAAGGGTAATGGAAATGCCCGGCCAGATGGTCCAGGATTCCATAAAAGTAATTGAAGCCGCGCTGGTGGGGGCCGCCCGTCACCGGGCCATGGCTTTCCCCGCCGCCGCCCACGCCCCACTTGCCGATGGCGGCGGTATCATATCCGGCATCCCGCATCACGGTGCCCAGCGTATGGGAATCTTCAATGGGATAGTCAAAGCGGTTGTTCCTCACCACGCGGGAATGCCCCTGGTGCACCCCTAGCAGCAGGGAGGCGCGCGCCGGAGCGCAGACCGGAGCGGCGGAATAATGCCGGCGCAGCTGAATCCCCTCCCGGGCCATGGCGGACAGGGCCGGAGTCTTGAACTCATTCTTCCTGTCCACCGTCCGTCCGTTCAGCTTCTGCTGGCTCCAATTGGCATCCAGGTCCCCCCAGCCCATATCGTCCACCAGAATGAAAATAACATTGGGCTTTGCATTCTTGACGGCACTGGCAGCGGGCTTCGCAGCCTGCCCGGAAGCGCTCATGCACGGAACCAGGACAGTCAGAAGAACGGATAGGAAAGATACCAATTTCATGATTCAGGTGAAAATAAACTTTAAAGAGAACGTTAAAACAGAGCGTGATCTTACATGAATTTTCCCATCTCTCAAGAGAATTAAACGGAAAGGAAATTGACGACTGATTCGTCAGACCTATAGTGAAGAAACTATAGAACTGCCCCATATTCTATTGATTGCATGTGCCCTGCTCCTCCCGTCAGGCACGCTTTACGGGCTGGACGTCCGGATGACAGACCTGAAAAAAGCCGCCGCATAAACTGAAAAGAGAACAAAAATCTGTTCATCATTTACAAGGAGAGCGCATGGAATCCGGACGCATACGGCGTGCCGGAACGCCTGCTCGCCTCTGATTTATTTAAAAAGGCGGCACAATCCTGCTTTATCCTGGCGGAGCAGGAATACCCGGCAGACTATCTCCCGCCGACGTATTTTCCCCCTTTAATATCACAGTCCCCGGAACCGCCAAACCGGAAGAACTCCCTGTCAAGTGGTCCGGCGAACTCCCGGAAAAAGCTACTTTATGCGTGCTGACAACGCCCTCCGGCGTCATTTACCAAGCTTTCAGAACCACACACGCCACAAAAATGCCACGCCGATTCCTTACGCACCCCAGCCCAGACAACCGGGATACATTGCGGAAGCAGTACAAAAATGGCGGCGAGGAAGCGGGAGCCGCCTACCGGAAAGGATCCTCCTGAATCTGAAGCCCATTTCCATGGAGCTAAAACTGCAGTAAAGCTGCTGCTCCCATGGCAAGAGCCATTTCCGGAGCAACGCAAACAACGTGTCCCGAGCCGCAGAAACGTCAGAACCGCTTCTTCCTGTCGTCCCTGCGGGGACGGTCGCCCCAGCGCTCACCGCGGTCACTGCGGAATCCCCCGCGGCTGCCTCTGAATCCGCCGCGATCGCCGCGGTCCCGGTCTCCACGGTAACCGCCGCGGAATCCTCCGCTGCGGCGGGGCGGACGCGGCCCGTCGGAATATTCCGGCGTACCCTTGTCCTCGCGCACATTGACCTCATACCCGCAGACGGTGGCGTTAGCCAGGGCTTCCAGAAGCTGGGGGGCCACGGAAGCGTCCACTTCAATGAGGGAATGCTTGGGGAAAATCCTGATGTCCCCCACGGCGCCCTTCTCCATTTCCACCGTATTGTAGAACAGTCCGGCGATGTCCTTGGGCCTCAGGCCGATCATCCGGCCACCGTTCATGAACAGCGTGACCGTATCACCGTTATGCTGCCAGGAATCCCCCTTCTGCGGGCTTTCCGTTTCTTCTCCGGGCTGGGCCACATGGCGGGATTTGCGGGCCGGCTTGTCTTCCGGAATGGGCTGCACTTCCCGGTGGGTGCGTTCCCGGAGCAAATCAAACAGGGCGGCGGCCAGGAATTCCGGGGCAGCCTCCACGTCCTTCAGTTCTTCCGGCAGCACGGCATCCGGCTTGAGGCGTTCCAGAATGTCATCCACCAGGGATTCCGTCCGGAGCTGGTCCACCTGCACGGCGGTCAGCACGGGTTCCGGAGTCAGCTTGACGCCGATGAAGCGTTCAATGCGGCTCATCAGGGAAAAATCACGGCGGCCTACAAAGGTGATGGCCTTCCCCTTGCGCCCGGCGCGCGCCGTGCGGCCGATGCGGTGCACGTAATCCTCCGGATCACGGGGCAGTTCAAAGTTAACTACGGCATCCACATCATCCACGTCCAGGCCGCGGGCGGCAATATCCGTGGCTACCAGCAGGCGCAGGCTTCCCTTGCGGAAGGAATCCATCACGCGTTCCCGCATGATTTGCGGCATATCCCCGTGAAGGCGGTCCACGGGATAGCCCCGGGCCGTCAGGCCGTCCACAACGTCATCCACCACTTTCTTGGTATTGGCGAATACCAGGCCCATCTTGATTTTTCCAGTATCCAGCAGGCGGCTGAGCACCTCAATCCGGGAAGAGAACAACACCTCGTAATAAGACTGTTCAATGGTGGGCACCGTCAGCGTAGGCCGCTCAATGGTGATCTGGACGGGATCCTTCATGAACCGGCTCACCAGGCGGTTGATTTCCGGAGACATGGTGGCGGAGAAAAACAGGGTCTGCTTCGTTTCAGGCATGGACTCCGCAATGCGCTCAATATCTTCCAGGAAACCCATATCCAGCATCTCGTCCGCTTCATCCAGAATCAGCATGCGGAGATTGTCCAGCTTCAGCGCTCCGGATTCCATCAGGTCCATGACGCGTCCGGGCGTCCCCACCACAAACTGCACGCCGCGGCGCAGGGCGTCAAGCTGGGGGCGGAAGGAGGAGCCTCCGTAAATGGGTACCGCGGAAACGCCGTCCATGAACAGGGCCAGCTTGTCCACCTCCCGGCAAATCTGGACGGCCAGTTCCCGTGTGGGGCACAGGGCCAGCACCTGGACGCTGCGTTCATCCGGATCAATGCATTCCAGGGCCGGAATGGCAAAGGCAAGGGTCTTGCCGGAACCCGTATGGGACAGACCAACGATATCCGACCCTCCGATGGCGGCGGGAATCGCCTGTTCCTGAATGGCGGAGGGAGTATCGAAGCCGAGCACTTCAACGGCTTCCAGAATCTCCGGCGAAATGCCAAGGGTCGAAAAAGAAGATGTTTGAGTCATGGGGGAAAAATGATCTGTCAAAGTCACGGGAGAAGCTGAACATTATTCACACCTGTGTCCAGCCAAAAGAACAGAAGATGCCGTGGGATGCCACGATTTCCACAGGGCTTGCCGGCGGAGAAAAAAACGCCTCTCTCCTGCTTCTGGTCTTTACATTCACACACGGGGTTGCAACTTGCGGTGGCATATCCGCGTATGATACAAGTACCTGCCTCCAAATTCATGGACAAGAAGCCAAACACATCACGTTCCTCACTCCTGGGAATTTTCATCAACATCCTCCTGCCGGTATTGATTCTGGACTATTGCAGCGCGGGTCCGGCCAATCCCCTGGAACGCCCGGAAGGGGAAAGCTTCTGGCACCTCGGGCCCGTATGGGCGCTCGTCATCGCCCTTTCCCTGCCTCTTGTCTACGGAGTCCGCTCCCTGATCGTCACCCGGAAATTTGACCTGATGTCCGGCGTGGGCATGGCCGGCGTGCTGCTTACCGGCGTCATCAGCATCTTCGTCATCGGGCCGGAAGGCCGCATCCACAGCGCCACGCCCTGGCTGTTCGCCGGAAAGGAAGCCCTCATCCCCCTCATCCTGGCCGCCGCGGTCATCGTCTCCCGTTCCACGGGCTCCCCCCTGCTCAACATGTTCATTTATACGCCGGAGCTGTTTGACATATCCAGAATAGAGCAGAAGGTGGCCGCCAACGACGCAGAGCAGGCCTACCAGCGGCTGCTGGCCAGCTCATCCTGGGTGCTGGCGGGCACGCTCGTGGCCTCTTCCATCGGCAACTTTTTCCTGAGCCTCTCCTTCATGTCTTCCGTCATGCGCCAGCCGGAGGCGGAACAGCAGGTGGCTTACAACGTAGCCATCGGCAGCATCACCTGGTGGGGCTTCCTGATCATCGGCGTCCCCATCCTGGCAGCCCTGGTCTTCATCATGCTGCGCCTGATCAAACGCCTCGGCCAGCTCACCGGACTCACCCGGGATGAACTCCTTCTCAGATAATCCGCTCAAACCATGCACCTCCATACTCCATTCATCCTGATTGCCGCAGTCGCCCTGAACGCAGCTTGGGCGGCGGCTCCCCAATTCGACCGAATTTACGGTTCCCACATGGTCCTTCCCCACGGGAAAAACGTGCCCGTCTCCGGAACGGCGGACCCCAACAAGGAGGTATCCGTCACCTTCGGAAGCTCTACCCTGAACACCAGGGCAGACGCCAGGGGCAAGTGGCGCGTCATGCTCCCCCCCATGCAGCCCAACGGCACGGGACAGACGCTGACGGCCACCCAGAATGGCGATTCCTCCAAGCTGGAAGATGTTCTGGTGGGTGAGGTGTGGCTGGCCTCCGGACAATCCAACATGCTGTTCCGCCTGAACCAGACCAATACCGCCAGGGAGGACATAGCGGCCTCCGGGGATGAACAGCTGCGCCTGCTCAACAACGTTCCCCAGGCCCACACCAACAACGCCCCCTATTCGGACAAGGACTTCACCTCCGTCACCACGGATAATTTCTACAAGGGGCAGTGGCAGGTCAGCTCCCCTTCCACCTCCGGCCCTATGACGGCGGTAGGCTACTACTTCGGCAAGAAGCTCCGGGAAGGCCTGGACATGCCCGTGGGCATCATCCACTCCTCGCTCGGCGGTTCGGAAATAGCGGCGTGGATACCCCAGCAGGTCATCAACACCAACAAGAGCTTCAGCTCCCTGCGCGGCAACCGCTGGCTGGATTCCCCCCTCATTTCCGACTGGGTGAGGGGCCGCGCCAAAAAGAATATCTCTCCGCGGCTGAACCAGGGCTCCCCCGACCACCCCTACAAACCGGCGTTCCTGTATGAATCCGGCATCGCGTGGATGACGGACCTCCCCATCACGGGCGTCCTCTGGTACCAGGGGGAATCCGATGCGGAGATTATTAACAATGAACAGAACGGAATGCAGTTGAAAACCATGATTGCCTCCTGGAGGAAAGCCTTCCGGAATCCGGACATGCCGTTCGTAATGATTCAGCTCCCCCGCATCAACGATCCTTCCAAAATCCGGGAAGGCTGGCCCGAATTCCGTGAAATGCAGGACATGACGGCCAAAACCGTTCCCCATGCCTACAGCGTCAATACGATCGACCTGGGTTCCACGAACTCCAACGTGCACCCGCCGTTCAAGCGTCCCGTGGGGGAACGGGCGGGCAATACCGCCCTGAACAAGGTCTACGGCAAGAAGGTTCCCTGTGAAGGCCCCGCCTTCAAGGCCTTCAAGCCCTCCGGCTCCGGCCTCCTGGTCCAGATGGAGCATGCCGCCGGACTGGCCACGACGGACGGCAAGGAACCGGCCCAGTTTGAAATTGCCGGAGCGGACGGGGTTTACCATCCCGCCACAGCGGAAATCGTGAACAAAAAAGGGAGCACCGCCGTCATCCGCCTCACCTCCCCGGAGGTCAAATCCCCCAAGAACGCGCGGTACTGCTGGAACCGCTTCGTGACCCCCAACCTGGTCAACGGAGACCAGCTCCCGGCCCGGCCCTTCCGGACGGATGCGCCCGCTCCTAAAAAATAACTCTCACCACTCCACCATTCCATGAACCTTCGTCTTCTCTTCGCTTCCCTGGCCGCAACCCTATCCCTGGGCATGGCGGCCCAGGGCGCCCCCGCTAAAATAGCCTGCGTGGGGGACAGCATCACCTTCGGCTCCGGGCTCAAACCCGGGGATGCCCGCTATCCCCAGGTGCTTGCCACGCTGATGGGTCCGGACTTTGACGTCAGGGGCTTCGGCAATCCCGGAAAAACGGCCGGAGACTATCCGGGCCAGGTAGGCCGCTGGTACGGCAGCACCAAGGAATTCAAGCAATCCCTGGACTTCAAGGCAGACGTTTACATCTGCAACCTGGGCATCAATGATACGGGCCGCTGGTGGGACCCCAAGCTGTTCTTAAAGGGTTATGACGACCTGTTCACCGCCTGGAAATCCGCCAGCCCCAAGGCCCGGTTCTTCGCCTGGGGCCTGCTGGGCCCCGACTACCGCGGCCCGCTGAACAAAAAGGCATTCCCCGGCAACTGCTACCCGTACGTGCGCAAGTACTCGGGCTCCGACAACGGCTCCGCGGCCAACCGCCCGGAAGCGGAAAAGCTGATCGCCACCGTGGCGCGCAAGCACAAGGCAGGCCTTTTTGACGCGCTCCATCCCCTCTCCGATCATCCGGAATGGTATGTGGACGGCCTGCATCCCACGGAACCGGGAGCCCGCCGCATTGCGGAAATCACCTTCGCCAAGCTGGCAAAAAGCATGAAGCTCAAGCAGCCTGCTCCCAAGCTGGAACCGGGCACCGGAAACGTGATTATCAACAACACGGGAGAATCCGGCATCCTGCTGGACGGCTGGAAGCTGACGGACGGGTCCAGCACGCTCGTCTTTGAAAACGCCACCGTCATTCATCCCGGGGACCGGCTTATCATCACCATCGGCACGGAAACCCAAAAGGACCCGACCAAGCCCCTGGAGATCAAATCCGCCAAATCCCCCGCCGCCTTCCGCCTGATTCCCCCAAGGAACCGTTAGCGCGATTTTTGGATTTTCCAATTGAAGATATTAGCTTTCAACATCTTCAATTAAAAAATTCCCCCTCCTTTTCCCACCCTGGACGGCGGCGGCAGACAGCCGGTTCCGGGACTCCGGAAAGCCTGCCGCTTCCCTTCAGACGGCGGATTCGCCGGACCGTCCAGCCCCCTTCATCCCGGATATTCCAGTTCATCCCATTTTATTTGAGCAATTCCGACGCATGAACGGTCTACAGTGCATGGAACAGAATAAATGCAAATCACCCGCATGCTGCCTGCTTGGCTCTTTCGCCACCAATACCAGCATGGACTTCGGCGTCCTGCTGCTGCGCCTGGGCGTAGGCGCAATGATGCTTGTGCACGGCATTCCCAAGCTGAGCATGCTCATCAGCGGAAACTGGGCCGCTTTCCAGGACCCGCTCGGAATCGGCAACTTTCTGTCCCTGCTCCTGTGCGTGGGCGCGGAATTCGGATGTTCCATCCTGATCTTCCTGGGCCTCTTCACCCGCCTGACCGCCCTCATCCTGATCATTAACATGTGCGTGGCGCTCTTCCTCGTCCTGGGCCTCTCCGGCTGGGGCGCCCAGGAACTCGCGTCCATCTACCTGCTGATTTACCTGACCCTCTTCTACACGGGCCCGGGCAAATTCTCCCTGGATGCCTGGTGGCTCTGGCGCGACTGCAAAATAGAAGTGGAATAAAAAGGCCTCCTCCCGCCCGGCCTATGGCAAAAATACTTCTTTTTTCACTCGCCGCGGCAGGAGCCTTCCTCTAGGATGCTGGCACACCCAGTCCATCCGTTCAATGTCCGGCAAATTAACCTACAAGCAATCGGGGGTCGATACCAAAGAAGCAGCCGCTTTCGTATCCGACATCAGCTCTCACGTTAAAAGAACGCAAAAGCAGCGCTCCCTGCACCAGGCCTTCGGTCTTTTTGCCGCCGCTTATGACCTCAGCTCCTACAAGGAACCGGTTATCGTCACCGGATGCGACGGCGTAGGCACCAAGACGGAAATCCTGTTTGAACTGGACATGGTGGAAACCGCCGGCAAGGACCTGGTGGCCATGAACGTCAACGACATCCTTACCACGGGCGGGGATCCCCTCCTCTTCCTGGACTACCTGGGCATCTCCAATCTGGAACAGGAACGCACCCGCATCACCCGCCTGGTGGCCGGCATGTGCGACTATCTGGAATCCTGCAACTGCATTCTGGCAGGCGGGGAAACGGCTGAAATGCCCGGCGTGGTTCCGGAATCCATCGTGGAGCTTTCCGGCTTCTGCATCGGCTGCTGTGAAAAAAGCAAGCTGATTGATCCCAGGACCGTCCGGCCCGGGGACGTATTCATCGGCTACAAATCCGACAGCTTCCATGCCAACGGCTGGAGCCTCATCCGCCGCATTCTGGAGGAAAACCCGGACGTAGTGGATGAAGAAGAACTCCGTTCCCTGCTGCAGCCCACCCGCCTGTACCATGACGTGGTGGCGGACATGCGCAGCTCCAACGTCATCCCCAAGGCCTACGCCCACATCACCGGGGGCGGCCTTCCGGAAAACCTGGAACGTTTCCTGGGCGACTACGGCGCGGACCTCACCATCCCCTTCTGGGATAACCCCGCAGCCCAGAAAATCCTGAAGCACGCGGACCCCCAGGACCGCTTCAACACTTTCAACATGGGCATCGGCTGGGTAGCCATCGTGAAGCCGGAGGACGTGGAAGCCGCGTTGAAGGCAGGCCCCGGCGGCACGGTCATCGGCACGCTGAGAGAAGGCCGCGGCATTCATGTCAAGGTACAGGGCGAATAGAGACGGAGCCATTTCCTTGCAGCGGATACACCACACTTCACAGGACAATCTTTTCATCACAATCCCATGAGCGATTTTCTTAAACACGAGTGCGGCGTAGCCGCCATTCGTCTGCTTAAGCCTCTCTCTTATTTTCAGGACAAATACGGCTCCACCCTCTGGGCGTTCAACAAGCTGCTCATCCTGATGGAAAAGCAGTACAACCGCGGGCAGGACGGCGCGGGTATCGGCTGCGTTAAACTGAACATGCCCCTGGGGCAGCCCTACCTGTTCCGCACCAGGGACGCCAGCAAGGACGCCCTGACTACCATCTTCAACGGGCAAATCAAGAAGCTCAACAAAAAAGTCCGCCGCGGCCAGGTCAACCTGAAAGACGCGGAAGACATCAAGAACAATTTTGACTACGGCGGGGAAATCCTGATGGGCCACCTCCGCTACGGCACCTCCGGCCTCTTTGACGAAGGCTCCTGCCATCCCTACCTGCGCCGCACCAACTGGCCGACGCGCACCCTCATGGTGCTGGGGAACTTCAACATGACCAACACGCCGGAGCTGAACCAGCGCATGATTGAGCGCGGGCAGCACCCCGTCTTCGGCACGGACACGCAGACCGTCCTTGAAGAAATAGGCTACCATCTGGATGAAGCCCACACGGACCTTTACCGCGCCCTGCGTGACGGCGGCATGCCCGGACCGGAAATCCCCCACGCCATCTCCTCCCGGCTCAATGTCCAGGAAATCATTCATAACTCCGCCAAACAATGGGACGGCGGCTACGCCATCATGGGCGCCATCGGCAACGGGGACTACTTCTGCCTGCGGGACCCCCACGGCATCCGCCCCTGCCACTACCTCATCACGGATGAATACATTGCCGTGGCCTCCGAACGCGTTCCGCTGATGACCGTCTTTGAAGCGGAAAGCGAACAGGTGCAGGAACTGCCCCCGGCCCACATGCTCTCCATCAAGGCGGACGGCACGCATAACATCACGGAATTCACCACTCCGCTGAAGCCCACGCCGTGCTCCTTTGAAAAAATCTACTTCTCCCGCGGGAACGATCCCATCGTGTACCGGGAGCGCAAGACCCTGGGCGCGGCGCTGACCCCGCAAATCGTGGATTCCCTGGAAGACCGCTTTGACAAATCCGCCATCACCTACATCCCCAACACGGCGGAAACCGCCTACTACGGCCTGCTGGAAGGCCTGCGCGTCTACCGCCGCAAGCGCGTGCACGCCCAGCTTCTGGACGCCCTGAGAAACGGAACCCTTGATGAAAAGATGCTGGACAGCGCCATCCTGAAACGGTGGCCGCGCGGTGAAAAAATCGCCCACAAGGACATCAAGATGCGCACCTTCATCACGCAGGAGAAGAGCCGCGCCCAACTGGTCTCCCACGTGTACGACCTCACCTACGGCGCCGTGGGTCCGGAAGACGTGCTCGTCGCCATAGATGACTCCATCGTCCGCGGCACCACGCTGAGAAGGTCCATCCTCCGCATCCTGGGACGCACCAACCCCCGGAAAATCGTCGTCGCCTCCACCGCTCCGCAAATCCGGTATCCGGACTGCTACGGCATTGACATGTCCGAGCTGGGGAACTTCATTGCCTTCCAGGCGGCGGTCTCCCTGCTCAAGCAGCACGGACAGGCCCGGCTGCTGGAAGATGTGTACAAGGCATGCAAGGAAGAACTGACCAAGCCCAGGGAAGAACGCCGCAACTGCGTCAAGGCCATTTACGAGGGTCTCACGGAAGCGGAAATCTCCCGTGAAATCACGCGCCTGGTCACTCCGCACGACGCTCCATGCCCCGTGGAAGTCATTTTCCAGACCATTGAAAACCTGCACGCCTCCATAGAAGGCCCGTGCGGTGACTGGTATTTCACCGGGGACTACCCGACTCCGGGCGGATACACCACAGTTAATGTGGCATACATGCGCTGGTTTGAGGGTAAAGCGGGCCGTGCATACGATTTGCCCTTGTAGGGGGTACCTATTTTTGGGTATTCTGCTACTAATATGTCGGGACCCATTGCATATACGACCCTGGAGGACACTGAACTGGTCGCCAGGGCGCGGGAAGGAGATTCGCGTGCTTTTGACGAACTAGTCATTCGTCACAGCCGCAAACTCCACGCCACCTTATACCAGATGACGGACAACTATGACGATGCTTACGACATCGCTCAGGAAGCGTTTTCCAAAGCCTACCGGGCCTTGCGCTATTTCAACGGCCAAAGCGCCTTTTATACCTGGCTGCATTCCATCGCCGTCAACCACGCCAGGAACTTCCTGAAAAAGAGGAACCGCAGGATGACCTACAGCCTGGACGACGACGAGTACGGCGACCATACGGAAAAGGACATGAACATGGCTGATGAAACGGATGGAGCGGACCCGGAACGCCGCACCCATTTGAACGAACTTCAGCTCAAGATCAATGAAGCTCTGAAAAAACTTTCCACCAAGCACAGGGAAGTCGTTGTCCTTCATGATGTGAAGGGCCTTAACCATACGGAAATATCCGCCCTGCTGGGTATCTCCGAAGGAACGCTCAGATCACGTCTGCATTATGCCCACAAAGAACTGCAGGGACTGCTGGCAGAATATCTGAGTTAACGGTGAAAAAAATATTGAACAACGGTTCCCCGGACCATGTCAAAATGCATAGTCCTAGGTTTAGGACTAAAGCCCCAAACCTTTATTACACTTAAAATCAACGACGATGGATAAAAAATCCACAGAACATAATGAGGAAACTCTGGTCGCCATGCTGGCATCTTTTCGCAAGGAAGCCTGTTACCATGACAACTTTGAGGAAGATTTCCTCCGTAATTTTCATTTAAGAAAGGAAACCGATCCGGCTACCCATTCTGCTTGGAAATTGCTACTCGAACGCCTGGACAACTATCTGCAAAACTTTCGTGGTTGGCAGTGGGTCTACGCTTCCATGTCCATCGTGACATTGGCTGCGGTGGGCGTTATCATCGCATCCGGGAATATGGACGAACCTGCTGATTCTTATGCTTCCTCCATCAAGGAGAAGGAAGAGATTCTCTTGAAGGAAAAAGCCGTTCCCGTAAGTAACGAAATTATTGAACAACCTTCAACCGAAGCCGTCTCCGCCGGACAACCTGAGTTTACCACCGGAGCGTCTTCACATGAAACATCGGCTAAAGACAATCAGCTGAACACTGATTCCAATACCGATAAAAAACCGGTATCCCGCGTTCTCATTGAGATGTAACAATCCATGATGAACCTGGCTCCGATATTGGCGGGCATAGCCGTTGCAGGCTTGATTTATCAAGCGGCGGCCGTGCCTGCCCCTTTTAAGGTGGAAGCCATTCCGCAACAGGCGGAAGGAGTGCCGTACACTGCCATGGCGGCACAGGTCGGAAAAGACCTGATCGCCTCCCTGATTCCGTACAGGGTTTTTAAAAACGGAGAGGTGGCCTACTATCTTGGCGACAAGGACACCCCGCCCCTGCAGGTATGGGCCCAGGAAAAACTCACGGGCCTGACCATCTTCAAGGTGGACGCCGCCCGGATCAGCGGAGATCCCGCCATCCTGGTGCCCGCCGGCACTCTCAGGCGCGGCGCGCGGCTTGCCTTTACCAGCAACCGTAATGAACCCACGCTGGGAATTTATGTGGGCATGGAGCACTCCATAGGAGATACCAGCTTCCCGCTGCGCCTTGTCCGCGCCCAATTCCCCAAGCTGGCGGCTCCGCCCATCGGCCAGCCCTGCTATGATGCTGAAAACCGCCTGGTCGGCATCGTGCTGGGAGTTTCCCGCAGGGGAACGTGCCACCTGCTGCCCGCCCAGGCCATCTCCTTCCTGGCGGACCATCCGAAAGCCAAAAGGGTGCGGCTGGGATGCCTTCTGGACATCAATGCCTCCACCCCCGTCATTGAAGGCCTCATTAGCGGAGGCCCTCTGGCACGGGGAGGCATCCAGACCGGAGACATCCTCATCAGCATCAACGGCTCCCCCATCCGCAACTACGGCGACATGCTGGACGCCACCTATTACCTTACGGGAGACAAGCCCCTGACTGTTGAAGTCATCCGCGGCACCCAGGTGGTAAAAAGCAAGGGCATCATCCCCACACAGGATGCCCGGTGATGCGGAAACCCGCCTCCCGGGGAAATGCCGCGGAACCCGCTCGGCCCGGTTCAAAATCGGTCCGTGGCTTGTTTCAGGCTTGAACTCGGACGCCGGCGCACTTAAAAAAGGGCGTGCTTCAAATCGTCTTCAATAAAATCAGCGCTGCGGAAGTATCCAGCATCCCCACTTTGGAACAACTGGACCTGCTCGGAGACTTCCAGGTTTCCGAATCCACCCTGCAAACCCTGGATGACGCCCGCTTCGGCAAGATGGAAAAAGACGGCAAAATTCTTTACCGTTACGTAGCCAGGGACTACCGTATTTATTTTGAAGTCATTGAGGGCAAGGTAGTCGTCCACCGAGTCCTGCACGCCAACAGCCTGAATGATTTCCTGTTCCGCACCAACATTTCCCCTTCTGCGGGGGAAGACGAAATCCTGAGCCAGTCCAAACACTTCTGGAAACTCATTGACGAAGGCAAAAACGCCTCCAAATCCTGACCATTCCGACCCCATGGCCTGCATCATCCTGGGCATCACCGGCTCCATTGCCGCGTACAAGGCGGCGGACATCGCTTCCGCCCTGGTTAAAGCCGGGCATGAGGTACACTGCGTCTGTACGGCCAAGGCCCTGGAATTCGTCACGGCCCTCACGCTGCACACCATCTCCCGCAACCCTGTTTTCTCCTCCTTTGAGGATGAAAAGGGAGAATGGATCCCCCCCCACATCCAGCTCGCCCAGCGGGCGGACCTCCTGGTGGTGGCTCCCGCCACGGCAAACACCATGGCCAACCTCGCCCGCGGCTTCGCGCCAGACATGCTCAGTTCCCTTTACCTGGCCTGCCAGGCTCCCGTGCTCATCTGCCCGGCCATGAACGTCCACATGTGGGAACACACGGCCACGCAGCAGAATGCGGCCATCCTGAAGCAACGGAAAGGCCACCACATCCTGGGCCCCTGTGAGTCCGGCGTTCTGGCCTGCGGCGCGGAAGGAGCGGGAAAACTGATGCCGGTGGACCGGATTGTTCAAGAAACGCTCTCCCTCCTGCCGTAACGGCTGCGCAAAAATTACCTCCATGCCTGTTTATTGGTTTGCCCCGGGAGAAGTAAATCTTTTATCATGGACATTATGAAAATGCTCCTCTACTTCCTTGGGACTCTCATGCTCTGTTCCTGCGGGCCGGACAGATACCCCGTCAGCTTCCACATGGAGACGGGATCAACGGACAGCAAAAAATTCGCCTTCATGCATGACGGGCATTACTACAGCAAGGCCCCCTTCATCTCCCAGAAAGACATTGAATCCTATTATTCCTTCCCGGCGCAGGACAATACCTACGGCATTGTGGTCAACGTCAAGAAAGGCCTTGAAAGCCGGGTGGAAGGAATGACGGCCCAGAACCTGGGCAGGCAAATTCTTCCCGTAGTCAACGGGCACACCATGCAACCCCTGCGCCTTTACAACAAGCCCGTCACCTCCGGCAAGCTGGCCGTCATGGGCGGCTTTTCCCCGGCGGACCTGGCCGCCATGGCGGAATTCATCCCCCCGGCGGACCCCAAGAGGGAGGAACCCATCAACAAGCTGGCCCCCGTCACCAAGCCCCTTCTTCCCGCCAAGGACCCCACGCAGGAAAAGAAGGAAGTCAAGGAGCCTGAAGAACATAAGGACCGCACCGTGGTCAGCACCCGCCGGGGACGGATCTGATCCAGCACTCCCTGTATGAGCATGCACGGCAAGTTCTTCCCTTTCCTGATCGGCATTCTCCTGCTCTCCTGGAGCATGCCATTCCTGATGGCGGATACCGTCGTGCGCTTCCCCACGGAAAACACGGCCCTGCTGGACAACCGCCCGCAGGACTTTTACATGTACGTGGACCGGAACTTTGAAGGGGTAAAATCACAGCCCTGGCAGGCGGGAGCCTACGGCTTCACCCGGACCCTCGTCAGAACCCAGGCCGGCCCCGTGGCGGTCAAATTCCATGAAGGCATTGACATCAAGCCTCTCAAACGGGATGCCTCCGGCACACCGCTGGACGATGTGCACCCCGTGGCCGGGGGAACCGTGGTCCACGCCTCCTCCAACCCCACGCACAGCAATTACGGCCGCTACGTGGTCATTGAACACCGTCCGGCGGACGGCCCGTTTTACAGCCTGTACGCCCATCTGGCGTCCGTCTCCTGCAAGGAAGGGGACCAGGTAGGAACGGGAAACGTCATCGGCAGGCTGGGATACTCCGGCGTGGGCCTGAACAAAACACGCGCCCATGTGCATCTGGAACTCTGCCTCAAGCTCCAGGACGATTTTGAAACCTGGTATTCCAGCCTGAAACTGGGCACTCCCAACCGCCACGGCGCCTACAATGGCCTCAACCTGGCCGGGTTTGATCCGGCCCCCGTTCTCATCCAGTGCAAGGACGGCGCGGAATTCTCCCTCTCCCGCCACATCTCCAGCCTGCCCGTCCAGTACGTCGTGCGCGTACCATCCACGGGAAGCCCGCCCAACCTTGTCACACGCTACCCCTTCATGTTGAAACCGGGCCCGGCCAACCCCCAATCCTGGGAAATCAGCTTTACGGGAACGGGAGTTCCCGTTTCCGTGACGCCTTCCGGCCAGCCATGCACGGAACCCACCGTCATCCGGGCCGTCCCGCACCCGTTCTCCCAACTGTACAGGACATGCAACCGCGTTTCCGGTTCCAGCAAGGAGCCGAAGCTGACCGCCTCCGGCAAACGCTACATCCGGCTCATCTTCATGGGGCCCGAACCGTAATCCTAACATGATGCCAACCTTTTCCAGCGCCTCCCGTTTTCTTCACGCCGTCCTCGCCTCCTGCACGGTCTTCCTGCTGTCCCCGGGCGCCGGAGCCGCGGCAACTCCCCCCCCTGCGCCTGCCCTTTCACCGGAACGCCAGGCCCTCCTGAAAAATAAAAAATACCAGCAGGGGCTGAAGGCCCTGGAAGACCGCCTCCCCCTGGAGGCCAGCAAGCATTTTCAGGAATGCCTGAATTCCAAAAACCTGCCGGAAGCCCAGAAAGCCATCATCCGCCCCTTCCTGGCGGAAGCGCTCATCCGCGCCAATAAAACGGAAGAAGGGCTGAAAGCCTGGGAGGAACTGCCGGATTCTCCCATGAAAGCCTACTGGATGGCAACGGGCCTCTTCAACAAGGGCTCCTTCACGAAGGCCCTGGAAAAGATATCCTCCATTCCGGAAGCGGACCCCCTTTTTCTCTACGGGTTCCAGTTGAAAGCCCAGCTGGCGCGCCAGCTTCAGGACCGGCAGCTCCTGGTGGAAGCCCTCTCCCGGCTGGAGCAGGCGGATTCGCCCGCCATTTCCCGGACAGCGCAGGTTCTGCTGGCCGATACCCTGGCAAACACGGAACGCTACCCGGAAGCCTCCGTCATTCTGAAACAGCTCAAGGAGGGAATGGATGACAACGCGGCTAAAGACCTGCCCATGCGTTCGTACGCAGAGCTGGTGGAAGGCAAACTGGCGGACAAACAGGGAAATCCGGAACAAGCCATGAAGATCTTTGCCTCCGTGATGGATAACAAGGCGTATCCGGAAAAAATCCGGGACCTTGGGCGCCTGGCCCTTGCCAGGACGGAAATCACCCGGGAGAAAAACAACCCGGAACAGGCGGAAGAGGAAACGCGCGCCCAGCCCCAAGCAGAGGAAGCGCCGCACACGGCCGGAACGGCGGAGGAGCGCCTGCTGGCGTTCATTGGCGGCAAATCGGAATCCTCCCTGCTGATGGACGCCTTCAATATGCTGCTGGAGGAGGACACCTTCCGCACCAATCCCCAGGCGCTGGAAAAACTCACCGGCTGGGTAAATGCGCGGGACGCCGCGCGCCAGCCGGCCGCCATGTACGCCATGGGCAGCCTGCTTCTGGCAAAGGATGACCTGTCCGGAGCCGTAAAAATTGCGGAGGAGGGCCTTTCCAAATACCCGCAGAGCCTTCCCGTCCAGACTCTTTGCCTGAATACCATCACGGCCCTGCTGGGCAATAACCGCGTGGAGGATGCGGAACGCCTCATTTCCAAATATCCGGGCACCGCCCCGGACCTTGTCTTCCAGCAGGGCGCCCTGGCCTTCCGCAAGGGAGACTACCAGCTCGCGCAGAGCCTGTTCCATGAAGCGGCCCGCCGCGCCCCGGAAAAGACGGCGGAGAACGCCCTGTTTAATGAAAACCTGGCTGCGCTGAATGCCAATGACGCCGCAGGGGCCGCCGCGCTGGCCAAGGAAGCCGCCGGCTCCGCACGGCTCCGGGAGCACATCCTCTTTGAACAGGCCCATTACGCTGCCAAAAGAATGGCCCCCCAGGCGCCCGAACTGCTGGCCCGCTTCGTGGCCCTGGCGGAAGATCCGGCCCTGAAAACCCAGGCCCGGCTGGACCAGGCGGAGGTGGCCCTGAACCTCAATCCTCCGGACCTGGAAACCGTGCAGACCCTTCTTCCCTTACTGGAAAAGGAACAGCTCACGCCGGACCAGACCATGCAGCTTGCACGGCTGAAAATCCTGGAAGCGGAAAACCGGCAGGAATGGGCCAGCGCCATCCAGGCCTGCCGCCAGGCCATCTCCCTGGATGCGGAAGGCAAACAGGCGGACCTGCTTTATCTCAAGCTGGGGGAACTCCTGTATAAAAACGGGGACTTCCATGAAGCCCAGCTTGTCCTCCAGCCCTTCCCCTCCAAGTATCCGGACAGCCCGCTGCAAGCCGCCGCCCTTTTCCTGGCCGGGAAAGCCGCCCAGCAGAGCAATACCGGAAACACGCTTCAAGCGGCCCTGAATATTTTCAAAACGCTGGGGGAAGGGGACACCCCGTTCGCCCAGCCGGCCAGAATAGAAGAAGCTTCCGTCCTGCTGCGCATGGGAAAGGCGGACCAGAGCATCGCCACCCTGGAAAACCTGCTTTCCACTCCGCTCCCGCGGTACATGCGCCTGCTGGCCCTCTCCATCCAGGCGGACGCATGGGTGACGAAGGAGGACACCAACTCGGACACCCTCCGCAAGGCCATCAACCTGTGCACGGAAATCCTGGATACGCCCAACCTGGGCCTGGCCTGGAAATTCAAGGCCCTTACCCAGCGCGCCCAGTTCCATGAACGGATGAACGAGCAGAAAAAGGCGCTGGATGACTACGCCTCCATCCTGGCCCACACGCCCAGCGGCAGCTCCGCCAACAAACGCCGGGACTGGCACTGGTTCTACAATGCCGGCTTCGCCTCCATCCGCCTGATGGGCCAGCTCCAGGACTGGGACGGCGCGCTGGCGCTGGCTAAAAAACTGGCGCAGACGTCCGGCCCCCGGGCCAGGGAGGCGGCGGCTTATGCGCGCCGCATCCAGTTGGAACACTTTATCTGGCAGGATGATCCGGAAAAAGACGCCCCGGAAGCCGTCAAGCCGGAAACGCCGGAGCAAACAGGCAGGTAAGCCCCTTTCCCTCCCGCCATGGACACTCCCCCCACAGACAAAACCTGGAGAATCAACGCCGCCGCCATCATCATGGACACGGACGGCTACGTACTGCTGGGCAAGGACAGCGGCCGCAACCCATACTGGCACTTCCCGCAGGGGGGCGTCATTAAAAATGAAAGTATTGAACACGCCCTGGCCCGGGAGGTATGGGAGGAAGTGGGCCTGCGCCCCTCTGACTACACCATTGTGAGCAGCCTCTCCGGACTGCGTTACAAATACCCGTCCAGCAACCGGAAAGTCACGCGCTGGGTAGGCCAGGAACAAACCTACTTCCTCGTGCGCTGCAAGACCCGCCGCCCCAAGACGGACCTGCACCGCAGCCCTGAATTTTCCAAAACGAAATGGATTCCGCTCCAGAATATCAAGCTGGAGATGTTCCCCAAATTCAAAAGGAAAGTCATTAAGGGCGCCCTTGAACAATTCTTCGGCCTAGATCCGTCAACCAAACCCTCCGCCGTGAAAACATCTTCCCCAGCCTCTACCGCCTCTCCAACATTAACTTCGCATACAATGAACCGTTACCTGGTGCCTCCGGGCAAAAAACTGCGTTTAAAGGATTACTCCCCGGATGACAAATCTCTCTTCTCCGGAACCAAGGAGGAATCCATGATCGAATTCGACAAGCTGAGGGAGGAATTGCAGGAATTGCAGAAAAAACTCTTTGCCCAGCACAAGCACAGGGTCCTGCTTATCCTCCAGGCCATGGACGCGGGCGGCAAGGACGGCTGCGTCAAGCACGTCTTTTCCCGTGTGGACCCGCAGGGGCTGCACGTAGTCCCGTTCAAAAAACCCACCATGGAAGAACTGGACCATGACTTCCTGTGGCGCGTGCATAAGGAGGTGCCGTCCAAGGGGCAGATCGCCGTCTTCAACCGCTCCCATTATGAAGATATCATCGCCGTGCGCGTGAAAAAGATCTTTCCGGACCCCGTCTGGAAGCGCCGCTACAAGCACGTTCTGGATTTTGAATCCATGCTCGCGGAAGAAGGCACCGTCATCATTAAACTGTTCCTGAATATCTCCAAGGCGGAACAGAAAAGAAGGCTGGAATCCAGGCTCCAGGACCCGGATAAACTTTGGAAGTTCTGCATGGACGACCTGGATGACCGGAACCGCTGGGAAGAATTCCAGACGGCCTACCAGGATCTCATTGAAAAAACGTCCACTCCGGACGCTCCCTGGTACATCATCCCGGCAGACCGGAAATGGTACCGGAACCTCGTCGTCGCCCGCCTGATGGTGGAAAAACTCCGCCATCTCCAGCTCACGTTCCCCACTCCCAACTTCGATCCGGCCTCCATCACCATTCCCGATTGATAAACTCTGTCATACCGATAACTAGTTTGTGCATCATAAAATTATTTTTGTACATTTCTCGGTATTCAATTGTCCCATCATTACAAAATCGGCATTATTCACAATAACAATCAAAACTTAGAATTTCTAACGCTTGACTGATATAGTGAAAAATTGTTAGAAAACGACTTAACACATAGAATGTGTAAATATTCTACATAGAAAAACAGAACGCAATGTATTTAGCATCCCAACGTAAAGAGTTCATTCTGAAAACCCTGGCCGAGCATGGAGCCGCAAGAACTATCGCCTTGGCCAAACAGATGAAGGTCACGGACGAAACCGTCCGCAATGATTTAATCAACCTTGAAAAACGCGGCTTTCTCAAGCGTGTCCACGGCGGCGCCCTGGCGCTTACCCATAAGTCCCTCCATGAAGACATAGTCACTCAGGACGATGTTTCCATAAGAATTGCAAAAAAAGCGGTCCAGAACATCCCCGCTTCCGTGGTCATGTTCATTGACAGCAGCACCATGGGCTACCAGATCTGCAACCATATCAATTCCCGGGATACGCATGTGGTTTCCAACAACCCCACGCTGCTGACCCGGCTTGAAGGCATTCCGAACCTGAGCTTCTACTGCACAGGCGGACGGTTTGACCGTGAAGCCCTGGTCTATGTGGGACAGGAAGCCGCCAAGGCCGCCGGTTCCCTGAGCATTGACATGGTGGTGCTGACGCCGGACTGCTACTCCCCCAAGCATGGAGCCGGATACAAGAACATGCTGCAATCCGAATTCATCAAGAGCGTTATCCCTCCGGATGCCAAGGTGATCATCGCTACGCCTTCCACCAGCGTGGCGAACAACCCGGCATTCTATACCGTTGCGCCCTCCCAGATTTCCATGCTCATCACTGATGAAGCCCTTTCTCCTGAAATGGCTGACCAGATTGAGAAGAGCGGCGTCAAGGTGGAACTTGCCTGACGCTTATCTGCTTCACCGGGGCGGAGGTTCACTGGAACCTCCGCCTTTTTTGTTTCTATTGATTACTGTCTCTTTTCCATTCCATCCGGTACTCCCGGCTTCCTGTCAGCTCATCATCCCTGGAGCCGATCTCCACAAAGCCGCTGCGTTCATAGAACGCGCGGGCACGGGGATTTTCCTCATATACTCCCACCGTCAGCATTCCCTTGCTGTGCTCTTTCACCCAGTCCAGCAGCGCCGTGCCTATTCCCTCACACTGGCGCTCCGGAGCCACAAACAGGGCGGCCAGCTCCCCTTCCCCCACCAGGCAGGCAAATCCGGCCACGCCTCCTCCGTCCCGGCATACCCACGTGCGCGCCCTGGGCAGGTACACCTGTTTCATCTCCTCCACCAGGCCGCACCAGAACCCCACCCCTGCAAAAGCATGGGCCTGCTCGGACGCTTTCATCCAAATATTCAGGACCTCCGTTTCATCCTTGCTCTGGTAATGTTCTATCTTCATACATTTTAAACAGGTGCGCTGCACATTCCTTCGCAGTTTGTACAGGCTAACAAAAGAACCCTACAGATTCAAGAAGGAAAATACTGTCTCCAGGCAGAAAAAGAGCCCATGCGGAGCCCCCCGTTCCAGCCGAACGCCCCTTCCGGAGACGGGTACGCATTACGGCTTGTAAACAAGCACCGGGCCAGTCCGGGAAGACTGCACGCCGCGCACCTTCCGGACGGCGGAGGCCACCAGAGCCGCCGCCTGCGCCACTTCCTCCTCCGTGGTCATGAAGGACAGGGAAAAACGCAGGGAGGCGCGTACCTCCGCGTCAGAAAGCCCCATCGCCGTCAGGACGTGGGACGGCATGGGCTGGAGGGTGTGACAGGCGGACCCCGCGGAACAGAGCAGCCCGGCAGGCTCCAGCAAGAGCATCAGCGCTTCCGCCGTACAGCCGTCAAATGCCAGATTGGAGGTATTCGGGATGCGCTCCATCCCGCCGGAGTGCACGGTCACGCCGGGGATCTCCGCCTTCAGGCGGGATTCAAAGGAATCCCGCATCCGGGCCAGACGCCCGGCGTCCGCCTCCAAATGCCGCAACGCCGCGCGCGCCGCCGCGCCAAAGCCGATGATCCCCGGAACATTCTCCGTCCCCGACCTCACGCCGTGCTCCTGCCCCCCGCCAAACAGGGAGGGAGCTAGCGGAGAGCCGGAACGCCTGTACAGGCAGCCCGCCCCCTTGGGGCCGTGAAACTTGTGAGCGGAGACGGAGGCGTAATCCACCTCCATCCCGTGCAGGTTCACGGGAATTTTCCCCACGCACTGCACCATGTCCAGATGCACGGGGACAGCATGCCGCCGTGCTGCGGAGCACAGGGCCGCCGCATCCTGCAATGCGCCCGTTTCGTTATTGGCCCAGGCAAAGGAGACCCCGGCCGCACCATCCGCGCAAACGGCCTCCCACTCCTCCGGAACGGCGCGGCCTTCCCGGTCCACGGGGCAAACACGGCCATGGCCCAGCGCCAGAGCCGTTTTCAGGGAAGCGTCATGATCCGTAGAAAGCACGCCTATGCCCCGGCCCCGCTCCCCGGCCATCTGGCGAAAGGCCGCATTGGTAGCCTCCGTGCCGCCGGAGGTGAACACGATTTCCGAGGGAAACGCCCCCAGGAGGGCGGCCACGTCCGCACGGGCCTCTTCCACCGCCTCACGCACCAGCCTGGCACAGCCGTAACCGGCGGAAGGGTTGAAAAACCGTTCCTTTAAAAACGGCTCCATGGCCGCGTAAACCTCCGGGTCCATCGGAGTGGTGGCGTTGTTGTCCCAGTAAATCATGCCTTCATAACTCCCCCAATCGCGGGAAGGAGTCAAGCCGGAACATTATGCCCGGCTGCACAACATCACTCTTCACTTTTACCCGTGATTCCGCATAATGCCGCCCATGCGTTTTCTCATCACGGCAGGCCCCACCAGGGAAGCGATTGACCCCGTCAGATACCTCACCAACCGTTCCTCCGGGAAAATGGGGTATTGCCTGGCGGAAGCGGCAGTGCATGAAGGCCACAGCGTCCTGCTGGTTTCCGGCCCCACCTCCCTGGATATTCCGCACGGCGTGGACTTCCTGCCGGTGGAGAGCGCGCAGGAAATGTATGACGCCGTGAAGAACCAGGCGCCCTACGCGGACGCCGCCATTCTCAGCGCCGCCGTGGCGGACTACCGCCCCGTCTTCGTTCCGGATCGCAAGATCAAGAAAACGGGGGAACGCATGGTTCTGGAGCTGGAACGCACCGGAGACATCCTGGGCTCCATGCGCACGGAATTCGGCTTCAGCGGCGTCCTGATTGGCTTTGCGGCGGAAACCCACGACGTGGAGGATTACGCCCGCGGCAAGCTGGAACGCAAACGGTGCGACATGGTTGTAGCCAACGACGTTTCCCGCAGTGACATCGGCTTTGATTCCTCGGAAAATGAAGTCATGCTCGTCTATCCGGACCGGACGGAACTGCTGGAAAAAGCGCCTAAAACACAGATCGCCCTCCGGATCATTGAACGTGCCTCCCGTCTTGCGCAGGAAAAAGGGGCGTCATGCTGACCGGCATACCCGTTCCGTGCTTGAACCGTGCCGGAGTTTTTTCCATGATGAAGCACTAACCGTCTCAGGACGCCCTTCCCCCCCCTCCCCAGAACCGCAGCTTTACCTTTCATGCCCGTCACTCTTCAGGATTTAGGCTGGAACGACCACTTTCAACGCGCTTTCAACGCCGTCGCCAAGCCCGGCTGGATTCCGGGACGCCTCATCCGGGAAACGAAAATCAATTTTACCGCCCTGCTGGACGGGGGGGAAGACGTGGATGCCGTCGTCAGCGGAAAACTCTGGCATGACGCGGCCACGGATGCGGAACTTCCCGCCGTGGGAGACTGGGTGGCGATTGATCCGGGAGAAGCCGGAGATGAAGCCGTCATACGCGCCATTCTTCCCCGCCAGACCTGTTTTTCCCGTAAAGCGCCGGGGAAAAGCAGCGCAGAACAGGTACTGGGAACAAACGTAGACATTGTGGCCGTGGTGACGGAACCCGGCACGGATTTCAACCCCAGGCGCATGGAGCGCTATTTTACCCTCATCCGGCGCAGCGGCGCCACCCCCCTCATTCTGCTTAACAAAGCGGACCTTTTTTCCAAGGAGGAAGTGAAGGAAGCCATGCAAACCCTCCGGGAGCTGTCCCCGGAATGCACCATCATCAGCATCAGCGCCCTGCACAATAAGGGAATCAAGGAATTCCGCAAATGCCTCTCCAAGGGGCAGACCATCTCCATCGTCGGTTCCTCCGGTGTGGGGAAATCCACGCTGGTCAACACCCTGCTGGGGGATGAATGGCTCTGGACGGGGGAAGTGAACGAGGTAACCGGCAAGGGACGCCACACCACCGTGGCGCGGGAACTGGTGCTGCTCAAGCACGGCGGCCTGCTGATTGACAATCCCGGCATCCGGGAAATCCAGATGTGGACGGATGAACACACCCTCCGGGAAAGCTTTGCGGATCTGACGGAGCTGGCCCATGAGTGCAAATTCGCGGATTGCAGCCATGGCACGGATTCCGGCTGCGCCATCCGGAAAGCCGTGGATGAAGGGCGGCTGGACAAGGAGCGGTATCTCAACTTCCTGAATCTGGAAGATGAAATAGCCCGGCTGGCCAAACGCCAGAAAAAGAGGCAGATGAACGTGGAACGGGCCGGAAAGAGGGACCGGAAGGTGCAGGCCCGCAATTACGAGGACCGCGTGGACCTGGAACGCCGCCACAAGCCCAATCACCGCAGCCATGACTGATTCCAAGTCAAATTGACTTGTCAAACCACAGGGGTTCGCCTACCTGTAAGGGATGCCTCTGCCGCTCCGCATTTTCCGTATTTCCGCCGCCGTTCTGGCGCTTGGCGCGCTCCCTCTTTCCGCAGCGGAACCAGCCGACCCCGCCCAGGCCAAACCCGTGGTTTCCATCACCAGCCTGGCCCCTGTCCGGCTGGCGCGGGACGCCCACAGCAATCTTCTGGTGGCCCAGTGCACCGTGAACGGCGTTCCATGCAGCCTCATTGTAGATACGGCGGCGTCACACACCACCTTTGACGTTAAATTCATCAAGAAGAATTTTCCCGGCCTGCCTCTTCAGAACGCTCAAATCGCCCCCGGCTCCAACGTCAATACCGTCCCCCAGCTGTTTCCCGTGCAGTCTTTCTCCATCGGAGGGCTTCAGATTAAAAACTTCTTCGGCTTCGCCCTGGACCTGACTCCCCTTCAAAAGGATATGCAGGTACAGGTGGACGGCATTCTGGGAATCAATTACCTGGGCTTCTCCCCGTTCCTGCTGTCCGTAAAGGATGCCTCCCTGCAATTCCTGGAACGCTCCAGTTTTCCGGTTCAGCGCATGAAGCCCCTGGACGTGGAACGCCATGCCTCCGGAATTTTCTATGTCCGCTGCTCCCGCGGCGGAGATTCCTTCCTGCTGGCCCTGGACTCCGGCTCCTCCCTTTCCCTGGCCCCGCTGGAAGAGTGGCCCGCCAACCCGGACGGAAGCCAGCTTACGGCGAAGGCGTCCGACATCAACGGGCACAGCGGAGACCGCAACGTCATGAAACTTGGCGTTCCCTCCACGCTCCGCATGGGGCCGGACTTCCAGTTGGAAGGACTCTCCTTCGCCGTGACCGGAACAGGCGGCAGATGCCAGATCGGCGTGGATACCCTCAAGCACTTTGACATCATCATTGACGCTCCGCAGGGGGAAGTCTTCGCCCTGCCTCCCCACTCCAAACCGGAGCCTCGCGGGAAAAAGGCTCCCGCCGTCAAACGGGAATCTTGAGCATGATGCAGATCATGCGGATGGTGCGCGCCGTAGCGCCGAAATGGGCCTTCAGCGCCACCTGGGCGCGCGAGGACTGGGCATGGGCCAGAAGCGGATTGTCCAGCATCTCCTTAAGCACGTCCGCCAGGCGATCTTCCTCACACCGCGTGATGCCGTCCACGCCTTCAAGCAACTGGACCAGCGCGTCAAAATTCTCCATGTGCGGCCCCGTCAGCACGGGCACGCCGCAGGCCACGGCCTCCGCCGGGTTCTGGCCGCCGTCCGCCAGAAAGCTCTTGCCGATCACGGCCACGTCCGCCAGGGCGGTCCAGTCCCTCAGCTCCCCGGTGGTATCCGCAATGTAGCAAACCTGCTCCTTCAGGGTTTCCGGAAGCTCGCCGTCCGTCCGCAGCACGCACTGCCAGCCATGGGCCTCCAGGTCACGCACCACCGCATGGCGGCGTTCCGCATGCCGGGGGACGATCAGGGGAAAGCCTCCCGCCTTGCGCACCGCCTCCGCAATCAGGACTTCCTCTCCCTCATGGGTACTGGCGGCCAGCACCACGGGCTTGCCGCGCTTCAGCTTTTCCAGAATGGCGGAAAACTCCGGGTTGGGTTCCCTCCGGTCCGCCATCTGCTGGTCAAACTTGATGCTGCCCGTTACATGAATGATGGAAGGGGGCACCCCCACGGATTCAAAGCGCCGCACATCCCCCTTGTCCTGCACGCCCATGGCGTCCAGCGCGGAGAAGTAATACCGTGATATCCATTTGAAGGCGCGGTAGCGGCTTTCAGACCGCGCGGACATGCGGGCATTAATCATCGCCATGGGGATGCCGCGCACCTTGGCCGCACGGGCAAAATTGGGCCATAGTTCCGCTTCCACAAGCACGATGGCCTCCGGTTCAAAACGGTCAAAGCACCGCCCCGGCAGCCCCAGCAGGTCAAAGGGCGCATAAATCACGCGCACACCGGGCACCTGGGCATTCACCGCCGTGTCATGCCCCGTAGCCGTGCTCGTGGCCAGCACGGCGGAACCGCCGCGCTCCCGGAGCCACGCCCGGAGAAATTTGAGGGCCAGCACCACTTCACCCACGCTCACGGCATGGACGTACAGCACTCCCTTGGGTTCCCGGTTGTAGGAGACCCGGTACAGGCCGAAGCGTTCCAACAGCCCCGTGCCGAATCCGCCGCGCCTTTTCTGCTTGAGCAGGTAGGAGGGAAGCGTCACCAGCCACCCGACGGTGTACAGGACGTTGTAACAGAGAGAGAACAGGAAGGCTTTCATTTTACTTCTTCAGGCAATTGATAAAACAGCAGCATATTTTTCCCGTACCGGCGCGTATCCACCAGTTCCAGGCCGTCAAACTCCGCGGCGCCTTCCCTGCCGGTTCCCCAGCCTTCCTGCACTTCCGCGATAAACAGGCCGCCCTCCTTCAGCAGTCCGGAAATTCCGGCCTGCGCCAGCTCCACAATAAAATCACGGTCCGCCGGGCCCTTGCAGTAGGGGGGATCCGCAAAAATGACGTCGTACTTCCTGCCGGCCAGCAGTTCCCTCTTCACAAACTGGACGGCGTCCCCCTGGATGACGGTTCCGCCTTCCAGCCCGGTTTTGGCAAGGTTGGCTTTGGCCGTGGCGCAGGAGAGACGGGAAAAGTCCACCATGCGGGAGCTTCTGGCCCCGCGGCTCAGGGCCTCCAGGCCGAACGCCCCGGAACCGGTGAATAAATCCAGCACCTCGGCATGCTCAATCAACGGGTGCAGGATGGAAAAAAGGGCTTCCCTGACCCGGTCGGTCGTGGGCCGTACTTCCCCCTTGGGGACAGACAGGGCTATGCCGCCGGCCTTTCCGCTGATGATACGCATGTTCTTACCGGAAATGAAAGGAACGTCATGCCCTACTGGCGGGCCTTGGCCTTGGCCTTTTCCAGCAGGGGGTCTCCCGTGACGCGGGTGATGGGAACGCGCAGCACGATGGACTGGTTGGCAATGGCAATATTATCCGGATTCTTCTCGGACATGTTGTAGACGAAATAGGCGTACTTGCCGTCCTTGGTCTTGCCCGCAATGATGGTTTCCGTAAGGGTGGAAAGGATGGTCTTCTTTTCCATGGTCCATTCCTTGCCGCTCCAAGCGCCGTATACGTTCAGGTCATCATAGGACACATCCCCCTTCAGGGTCAGGACGCCGTTGGGGGAAATCCAGGTCTTGTTATTGGAGTCATACTTCAGCGTGCTCATGGGCAGCGGCCCCTGCTGGGCCAGGGCGGCCAAATTCCAGATGCCGCGTTCCCCGGAGGGGAAAACGCCCAGAGCCACCGGGGCCACTTCCTGCACCTGCTTGAGCTTCCAGCATTCCAGGTACTTGGCATATTCATCCTTGGTCCAGCCCAGGCGTTCGTCATAAGGGACGGGCTGTCCGGGAATGATTTGGCTGACCAGTTCTTTTTTGTCCTTGTCTGGCAAAGCGGCAAAAACGCCGTCAATTTTCTCCATGAACGGCTGGAGGCTTTCATCAAGCACAACGCTGACAGCGGAGGCCTCCACCATTTTGCCTACCGGAAGATATTCATCAATAATTTCCGGCTTTTCTGCTGCGTACAGGGAAGAAACCAGAGCGGGGACCATCAGTATTAAAGCCAGATTGCGGAGCGCTTTCATAACGTATATGTGCATTTTACTCAACAAAAGACCCTTGGCAAGAGTCAAAGTGAGTGTTATCCGTATGTACATCATGAATTGGAAGTTACTTTTCACTACTCTGGCCGCCGCTCTGAGCCTTGCTTCCTGCGTGTCCACCCCCGCATCCCGCATCCAGAAAAATCCGGTTCTTTTCAATTCCCTGCCATCCTCGCAGAAGACGCTGGTGGAAGCCGGGCAAATTGCTGAAGGCATGTCTCCGCCCGCCGTTTTCCTGGCCTGGGGGGATCCCTCCGCCGTAGCTGAAGGCAACCTTGACGGGAAGCCCGCCACCCGCTGGATTTATTCTTCCCTCCAGCCGGTTTACTCCCCGCCGCCCGCTTTCTGGGCCGGCCCGTACTGGGGCGGCCCCTATTGGGGACCGGGGTTCTACAGCCCCTATTACCCGTATTACAATGACGTCACCTATGTTCCGGTGAATACCGGCTACGTGCTGTTCATCAATGGCAAGGTGAAATCCTGGGAACGCAGGCGCTGACCCCGGAAGGAAAAGCGGCAAAGCCCTTGCCGGGCACGGAACGGCAGCGCAGCGCATGGGACCGTTCCCGCATGATGCGCCGCTTTTCCCGTTTCATGACTTGCTTTCCCCCACCTCCGTTCAGGAAGACCGCCGCCTAATCCCTGCCCTTGGACAGCGGGCGTTCCAGTTCCTTCCGGAACGTGGGGAAGAACTCCTTCAATTCCCCGGGCACCTTCGGATATTCCAGCTTCATTTCCGCCAGGGCTTCCACCATGGCGCACATGCAGACAAGGCGGGAAAACCATTTATTGTCCGCCGGCACCACATACCACGGGGCTTCCGGGGAGGACGTGTGCCGTATCATTTCCTGGTAAGCCTTCTGGTACTCGTCCCAGAACTCGCGTTCATGGATGTCCCCCTCTGAAAATTTCCAGTTCTTGTCCGGGGTATCCAGCCGCGCCAGCAGGCGCTTCCTCTGCTCCTCCGGGGAAATGTGAAGAAATATTTTCACGATCCGCGTCTTGTTGGCAAGCAGGTGGCGCTCCAGGTTGTTGATGGATTTGAATCTCTCCTTCCAGAACGACCGCTTGGCATGGGCGGGCTCAAACCCCTCCCCGTCCAGAAATTCCGGATGCACGCGCACGCTCAGCACCTCCTCATAGTAGGAACGGTTGAAAATGCCGATCATCCCGCGCCGGGGAAGACGGCACACGCACCGCCACAGAAAGTCATGGCCCCGTTCCAGGGTGGTGGGCTGCTTGAAGCTGCTGACCACGCAGCCCTGGGGATTAATGCCCCCCATCACATGCTTCACGATGCCGTCCTTGCCCGCACTGTCCATGGCCTGAAGAACCACCAGCAGCGCATAGGATTCACTGGCATACAACACCTCCTGAAGCTGTTCCAGCAGTTGGATTCCCTTCTCCAGCTTGTCAACGGCCTCTTTCTTGCTGTCCTTGTCCAGCTTGCCGAGGTCGCCCGGGTCGTAATGGGACAGCTTGAAGCCCTCTCCGTCCGTCACCCGGTACGGCTCAATGAATTTTTTGCAGCGTTTGACCAGATCAGCGGGAATATCCATCATTCCGGTAATGACACCGCTCTGCGTCAATACGTTGAAACAACCGCAAAAAACTCCGGGCCATCCTCCCTCCGGGGAAGACTGTTTCACACCGTATTACCCGGTCTTTGCGGAACGGAATTTCTGCAAAGACCGGGGTTTCCGGTAAAACCGCGGTGCGGACACAGACATCAATTCTCCACGCGCACCTGGTCCGCCGGAGTATTTTCCAGCTTGCAGTCCGCGATGGTCCACGTACGGGGGGGCTCTACCTTGTTATTCTTTATCAGGATGTTGGCGCACCTCCTGAACTGGAAGGGCTTCTGTCCCCAGCCCTTGAAATCATCATTGTAAATGACTTTGTTATTAATGAATTTCAGATTATCCGTGGAAATGGCGAACAACAGCGGCACATCGAACGTCTTGAACACGTTGTTTTCTATCAGCACATTACGGTGATAATAATCTTTCTGCCTGTTCAATTGCTTGACTTCCGGGTAAATGGAAATGATGGCGTTCGTGAACTGGTAGCGGGAGGTCAGGTTATTGATGAACGTATTCTTGCGGATTACCACTTCATGGCAGGCGCCGCTCTCATACCACCCCTGGGCGTCCCCGGCCAGCAGAATGGCGGCGCCGGAGGAATGGTCAAACAGATTGCCTTCCACCAGCACTCTTTCGGGCGTGGTGAACAGGGAGCCGCGGGCGCGGTTGTTGCGGACGATGTTGTTTCGGAACACCACGGAGGGATAAAAATCCGCATTCTCAATGGCATCTCCGGCCTTCACGGAATCGGGCAGCGGTTCTTCCAGCGTGATTACCAGTTCCGTCGTGCTCTTTTTCACGGCGTTTTTCACCTTGCCTGTGCTCCCCGGCTCCAGCGTAGGCCCGTTGATAAAGCGCACCGTCTCTCCGGGAAGGAACACTTCAAATCCCACAGCCTGGGGATGCATGTACCTGCATTTGATCGTATGGCTGTCCACCACTTCCGTAATGCCCAGGCAGGTGGAATGCACGTTGATGGCGTCGTCCATCATCCCTTCAAACAGGGCCTTTTCCACGATGATTTCACCCCGTGTATTGGAAAAATGGGTGGCATCCGCCCCGGCGGTATGCACTCTCCCCGTGCCTTTCCTGATGAACACGCCGCCGCCCTTCATGAGAAAATCCTCAGACCGTTGAACCAACAGGGCCATGCCGCTGCTCTGGTGCACGGCCACGTCTTCCAGGCGCGTTTTCTGCGCCCGGTACACCACGCACCCCGGATGGGGACGGTGGTAGTTCCGGAGCACCAGCGTATCCCCCGGCTTGATTCCCTTGTTCTTGAGCGCCCATTCCAGGCGCAGTTTATTGCCGCCCATAGGCTGCACGCGGCCGTTCCAGCCTATGTCCGCCGTATTGGCAATGATACGTCCGGTACCCTTTTCAAAAGCCATGCAGCCGGCCATGCCTTCCTCCCAGCCTTCACCCAGGAAAACGAACTTGCCATTCCTGAGTTCATAGGGATAGGACTTCTTGTCAATCTCCACGTCCGTAAACTTGTCGTCCACGCCTGTCACGCGGGCTTCCGTACAGATGGACCGCTCGTAATCAACCGCCAGCCGGTTGATGGAAACATTCTCGCTGTCCATAATCAGCAGGGGAATCGTTCTGCCGTGGAACAGGAACAGGGAACCGTTCCCTTCAAGGCGGACATTCCTCAAATCAGTCAGGGGCACGCATACCGGATGAATCAGGGGCTGGTCATGGTTGGAAATATTAAAGCTCATGTTCAAGGCGCCCTCCGCATAAAAATGGTACACCCCCCTGGGGATGTTCAAAACGCCCCCTCCCTGCTTCCGCAGCGCGGAGATAGCGGCCCGCAACGCCGGACCCTGATCTTTCCTGACGCCGGGAACCATGCCGAATTTGGCGGCATTCACTACAGCGCCCTTCATGCCCGGCTGTTCCGCGCCCATCTTCCAGGCCAGGTCCACCCAGTCCGCGTGGTCATAGGAATTATTTTCCACCCGGTCAGCCATCAGGTAAAGATGCCGTATGCCGTTTTCCGCCACCGGAACGGAAAACTTCTTCGCCGGCATGCCCCGCTTCATCACGCCGGAGCTCCACAGGACTCCGGAGCCGCTCATCACGCGGAATTCCACGCTGCCGTCCCCGTCCGTACCGTCGTCAATGCCGCACGCTCCTTCCAGGCTCACCACTCTTGCGCCCTTCCGCTCCGGCACGGGGAGAGGAATCATGGAGGTGGCGTGGGTGCCGATGCCCGTGGCGTATTTTTTACCGCCCACACTCAATTCCTCATTCTTGAAAGACCGGTTCAGCCGGGTTTCACCCGTCTCCTGGCGGGCCATCAGCAGACTGGAGGCAGACACCTCCACGGGCACGGCTCCGGGCTTTCCCGCGCTTTCCTGCCCCCGGGATTGCGCCGGGAATGACCCCGCAACGCATGCTGCGGCCACAAAACTCCATGAAAACATCCGGTTGAACATATCCTCTATTATACCTTTTTTACGTTTTTCTTCTATCAGAAAATTACCAACGCTCCCGAAAGCCGCACGCCAGGGAAAAGAGAGATTGCCTTCTCCCCCGAATTCAGGGAAACTATTTCCATGCGACCAGCTTTCCTCCTCCTGCCCGGCATTCTGCTGACGCTTTCCGCCTGCGGGCGCGGGGGCGCCACGCTTGAAACGGATAACGTCCAGGCGGAGTGGTTCCCCAACGGCAGCCGCACCTCCATCGTCCTGGAGGGTGAAACGGAACCTGCCCCCGCACGGGAAATCCAGCGCGGGGCTTCCGGCATGACTCTCTTATACCATTCCCTGGGGGACGGCAGGGGAACCCTGTCAGTCAACGGAGCGTTCCCTGAAACGGCAGCCGTGACCAGCCAAAAGGGAAGCTCCGCCGCTGCGCTGCATTTTAAAACTTCCACGCGTGAAATCATCCTCAACGGCGTGCGCCATCTGGACACGGAGGGCAAAACAGCCTCCCTGGACAACTGGCGCTGCCAGGACCGGAAAACGCCCCTGCCCCGCACCGGGACAGCCGGAACCATGACCACGGAAACTCCCGACCAATGAACTTCATGCAGATGCTGAAACCGGGAAAATGGAAAATAAGGGCAGCCCTCCTGCTGGCCGGAGCGCTGGCCCTGGCATGTTCCCAATGTTCCGTCCGTTCCCTGGTTTACCTGCCTCCGCAGCCCAAGGACAAAACCGCCTATCTGGAAAAACGCGCCGCCTGGGAACCGCACCGGCGCACCTTCCACCATAACGGGGCCAAACTCAGCGGCTGGCTCATTGAAAAGAAGGGGCAGCCCCTGCTGGTGTACTACGGGGGGAACGCCATGGACATCTCAATGATGCTGCCGTATCTGGACCGCTTCCCCCACGCCAAGCTCCTGGTCAACTACCGCGGCTACGGGCTCAGCACAGGCTCCCCCACGGAACAGGACATCATGGGGGACTCCCTGGCGATTCTGGATTCCGTGCTGAAGGAAACCGGAAGAACGCCGGATGACGTCATCCTGGTGGGGCAAAGCCTCGGCTCCGGGGTGGCCACCCAGATCGCTTCCGTCAGGAACGTGAAAAAACTGGTCCTGCTGGTTCCCTTTGACAGCCTGCTGGAAGCCGCCCGCGGGCTCTTCCCCTACCTTCCCGTGAAACTTCTTCTGCCGGATCACTTCCGGTCTGACCTGGCGGCGCCCAAGGTCTCCTGTCCCGTGAGCATCCTGGCGGCGGGAGCGGACGAAGTCATTCCCCCGGACCACGCCAAACGGCTCCGGGACTGCTTCTCCACGCCGGTCAACTACCGGGAATTCCCCGGCGCCATGCATAATACCATCTGGCTCAGCCCGGGCTTTGACCAGGCGTTTTCCAAAAGCATCAGCTACTGATCCGCTCCATGCGCGGGAGCCAGGGACACCCGGCGCAGGCATTCCCCCTCATGCTCCAGCAGCAGCCAGGAGGTTTCCTCCGGCAGGGCGTCCGGAAACAGGTTGGCCCATTCCACAATGAGTACCGCATCACCGTCCAGGTACTCGTCCCAGCCGATGCCGAGGAGCTCGGACTCATCCCTCAGCCGATAGAAATCAAAATGGCACGCCCTCAGGCGCCCGTCCGCATGCTCGTGCACCAGGGAAAACGTCGGGCTGGCCGCCGCATCGGAACTTCCCAGCCCCTCCATGACGCCCTGGGTCAGGTGCGTCTTTCCTGCGCCCAGCTCTCCCACCACGCCCAGCACTTCCCCCGGCATTAAAATTTTACCTATCCGGCGTCCCAGTTCCCGCATTTCCTCCGGAGAATGAGTTAAAACGGGGCCATTTTTAAAAATTTTATGCCATTCGCTCATTTTTTCATGAAATTTTGCTTGTCTAAAAGGAGGTGATATGGTTTATTGCGGCTCCCGCATCCGCGGGTGAACCTTAACAGTGATAGCAATGGCATACGCAATTTTCAAAACAGGTGGCAAGCAGTACCGCGTTCAGGCGGGCGACGTGATCGACGTTGAATGCATCAATACCCTCGAAGAGGGTGCTGAAGCAAGCTTTGATCAGGTGCTTATGGTGGAAAATGACGGAAACGTGACCCTCGGCACCCCCACGGTGGCAGGCGCTACGGTTTCCGCCAAGGTCGTCAGCCAATTCCGCGACAAGAAGATCATCGCTTTCAAATTCAAGCGCCGCAAGGGCTTCCACAAGAAGAAAGGTTCCCGCCGCTCCCTGACGAAGCTGGAAATCACCGCTATCAACGCCTAATTTCAACCCTTAATTTTATCTCCATCTTATGGCTCACAAGAAAGGTCAAGGTTCTGTCAAGAACGGTCGCGACTCCCGCAGCAAGCGCCTCGGCGTTAAAAAATTCGGCGGGCAGGAAGTGATCGCGGGCAACATCATCATCCGCCAGCGCGGCACCAAGTGGCACCCCGGCAAGGGCGTGGGCATGGGCCGTGACTACACCATCTTCTCCCTCGTGGACGGCCGCGTGTTCTTTGACCGCGAAGGCCGCCGCGTTAACGTGGCTCCGGAAGCTTCCGACGCCGCCAACTAAATTACGGATAAACTCCATCTCCCTGCAGGGGCGGCCATCCACAGGGATGACCGCCCTTCTTTTACCCCTCCCCAGCTACCCAAATAAATAACCGGAATTGTTCTTGCAAAACAATTACCCCTCCCCCACTATCCACGCAGAGCATGAAAAATAAGATATGAATCCCAAAACAGATTCCAAGCAAGCCGTTAGAAGCACCTCCACCCTCCCGGTGATTTCCGGTCTGAGGCTCACCAAGCAAAGGCAGGAAGTATACCAGGTGCTTCTGGAACAGAGGGATCACCCCACGGCAAATGAAGTGTACCACCGGGTGCGCAAAAAGCTGCCCAGCATCTCTCTGGCCACCGTTTACAACTGCCTGGAGGCGCTCGTGGAACACGGCCTGGTCAATCAGGTCAACTTTGAACGCAGTTCTTCCCGCTTCTGTCCCAACCTCGTTGATCACGGACACTTTCAGGACACCCGGACCGGCTGCATTTATGACATCACCATCAAGGAGGGCGTGGATCTGAAGGAATTCATCAACCTGCCTGACGACGTATGCGTGGAGGAAGCCCAAATCACCCTGAGAGGCTCCATCATCACGCCGCAGGGCTAATCCCCTTTTTATCATCATGAGCCTGGTCATTAAAAATTTGCACGCCAAGGTGCAAGGCACGGAAATACTTAAAGGCATCAACCTTGAAATCCCCAAGGGAGAGGTGCATGCGATCATGGGGCCCAACGGCTCCGGAAAAAGCACCCTCTCCAAAGTCCTCTGCGGCCATCCGGACTATGAGGTGACGGAAGGGGAAGTCTGGCTGGACGGACAGAACCTGCTGGACATGAGCATTGACGAGCGCAGCCGCGCAGGCCTGTTCCTGGCGTTCCAGTACCCCATGGAGGTTCCCGGCGTGTCCAACGCCAACTTCCTGCGCGCGGCCATGCAGGCCCGCATGCCCCAAGGGGAGGAACTGGATGCGGTCACGTTCTACAAGACGCTGTATGCAAAAATGGACCAGCTCGGCATGTCCCGCAAATTCACCTCCCGCGCGGTGAACGAGGGCTTTTCCGGCGGTGAGAAAAAGCGTAATGAAGTATTGCAAATGCTTCTTTTGGACCCGCTTTACGCCATTCTGGATGAAACGGACTCCGGCCTGGACATAGACGCCCTCCGCATCGTCTCGGAAGGGGTCAACTCCATGCGTTCCCCGTTCCGCAGTTTCCTGGTCATTACCCACTACAAGCGTCTGCTGGACTACATCAGGCCGGACGTGGTCCACGTGCTGGCGGACGGCAAAATCGTCCGTAGCGGCGGAGGAGAGCTGGTGGATGAGCTGGAAAGCAGGGGATATGAATTCCTGAAGGAAACGGAAGAAAAGGAAGAGGCCTAACGCCGCCAATCCGGCAGTCATCTCATGAGCGATAAACCTGACACGTCAGAAGACGGGAACACACAGAACCTGTTTGACTTTGACCGGAGCAAGGGGGACTTCTCCTTCCCGGAACGCCATAAATTCGACGCCGGCTACGGCCTGACGGAGGCCACCATTGACTATATTTGCGACGTCAAGGACGATCCGGAATGGGTGCGCCGGTTCCGCAAGAACGCCCTTGCCGTTTTTGAAAGCAAGCCCATGCCCACACACTGGGCTTCTCCGGAAATTGAAAAAATAGATTTCTCCAAGATACGCTACTATCTTTCCGACGGGGAACGACCCAAGCGAAGCTGGGATGACGTGCCGGAAGACGTAAAGCGCACCTTTGAACGCCTGGGCGTTCCGGAACAGGAACGCCAGTTCCTGGCAGGCGTGGAAGCCCAGTATGATTCAGAGTCCGCCTACTCCAACATGAAGGAGGAACTCCGCAGCCAGGGCGTCATCTTCGTAAACTCCGCGGAAGGCCTGAAATACCATGAAGACGTCTTCCGCCCGTGGTTCGGAAAGGTCATCCCCACGGGAGACAACAAATTCTCCGCCCTGAACAGCGCCGTATTCTCCGGCGGCTCCTTTATTTACGTGCCCAAGGGCGTGAAGCTCAAGCACCCGCTTCAGGCGTACTTCCGCATCAACTCGGAAAACTTCGGCCAGTTTGAACGCACCCTCATCATTGCGGATGAAGGGGCTGAACTCATGTACATGGAAGGGTGCACCGCGCCCCAGTTTGAAACGTCCACCCTCCACTCCGCCGTGGTGGAGCTGGTAGCCCTGAAAGGCGCCAAAATCCAGTACGTCACCGTTCAAAACTGGTCCTCCAACGTCTTCAACATGGTCACCAAGCGCGGCCTTGCCATGGAAGATGCGGAAATCCGCTGGATAGACTGCAACATCGGCTCCGGCCTCACCATGAAATACCCGGCGGTGGTGCTCAAGGGCAGGCGCGCCAGGGGAGAGGTCATCTCCATCGCCCTGGCGAACACGGGCCAGCACCAGGATACCGGGGCTAAAATGATTCACGCGGCGGACGACACCACGTCCAACATCGTCTCCAAATCCATCAGCATCGGTGAAGGGCGCGCCAGCTACCGGGGCCAGGTGGTCATGGGGAAAGGCCTCAAGGGCTGCAAGAACAATACGGAATGCGACGCCCTCCTGCTGGCGGCCAACAGCCGCACGGACACCTACCCCGCCATCACGGTGAAGGGGGACAAAAACACGGTGCAGCATGAAGCGTCCGTCTCCCAGGTCTCTGAAGAAATGCTCTTTTACATGCAGCAGCGCGGCATCCCGAAGGCGGCCGCCATGTCCCTGGCCGTCAATGGATTCATTAATGATCTCGTCCAGGAATTCCCCATGGAATATTCCGTGGAGCTGCGCAGGCTCATTGACCTGGAAATGGAAGACAGCATCGGATAAGGAAGGAAATGATGAACCACTTGCTCAACGAAGAACAATTCCCCGCAGGCTTCCTTCCCGCATGGTTTGAAGCCAGGCACCGCCGCGCCCTGGAACAGGCGGACCAGCTCCCGGAACCCTCCCGCCGCATGGAATCCTGGCGTTTCGGTGCCCCCGGCAACGAATCCCTGGAAGATTTTGAAGCGGCATACCCCGTCGCCCCGGAGGCCCTGGCCTCCATCATCACGGAGCACGCCTCCATGCCGGACGCCATCCGCATCATTTACGCCAACGGGCTTCCCGTCTCCATTCCGGAGGAACTGCCGGAAGGGCTCTCCGTGATGGACCTGGAAGACTTCGTGCTGCAATACCCGGACGCCGCCCGCAAACATCTGGAAACAACGCCGGAAACGCTTGGGTCTGAAAAGCTGGCCGCGCTGAATACCGCCCTCCAGCACAACGGACTGGTCATTATGGCGGAAAAGGAAATCTCCCGGCCGCTGGAAATTTTCCACTTCATCTCCGGGGACAAGGTGGCCGTCTTCCCCGCCACGCTAGTCATTGCGGAAACCGGAAGCCGCCTGCATATTCTGGAACGACACATCAGCGCGGACCACGGCAGCCAATTCTGCGGGGCGCTGCAACAGCACCATCTTTCCTCCTCTTCCTCCGTCAAATACGCCCTGGTCCAGGAGCTCAACAGCCGTTCCCGAGCGGTGGAACTCTGCCACATCATGGCGGACGATTCCGCGGAAATGGAACACCTGGCCAGCCACCCCGGCGCGGCGTGGGCCAGGCAGGAAACGGTCTGCCTCCTGAACGGGGACGGCGCGAACGTACGCCTGCTTTCCGCCAACCACCTGAAGGAAAACAAGGAACTGGACCAGAGAACCTACCAGAAGCACCTCTACCGCGGAGCCTCCAGCAACCTGCTTTACGCCAATGTGCTGGATGATGAATCCACCAGCATCTTCAGCGGCATGATCCTGGTGGCGGAAGGGGCGCATGATACCAGCGCCTACCAGAGCAACCGCAATCTGATCCTCAGTCCCCGCGCGGAAGCCAACTCCATTCCCGGCCTGGAAATCCTGGCGGACAGGGTGCAGTGCTCACACGGGTCCGCCACCTCCTCCATCTCTCCGGAAGAAATCTTCTACCTGCTTTCACGCGGCATTCCGGAACAGACGGCGCGCAGAATGATTGCGCAGGGCTTCCTGAAGCATGCCCTGGAGCAATTCAGTGACGAGCCCCTCCGCACCGCTGTAGAAGGAATCATCTTACCTTAATTTTTCTTACACGATTCATGATGTAAATTGGTCAACATTCCTGTCTGTATCGTTTCCACCGTTGATAAAGAATCGTTAAAATCAGAAAAATCGCCGTACCTCCCATGATTCCATAATACCAGGCACGGTAGGGAGTATGGTATTGCAGCAAAATGCCTGTCTCTCGTCCCGTATCCGGCACGGGAATCTGAAGACCGTTCCGTTCCGTGCGTTCTACGGGAATTTTCCCTCCTCCTTTCATCCTGGCGCTCCATCCTCTGGAATAACTTTCTAATACGATTAATTTCCTGGTTCCGGCAGGGACAGTAAAATGCATCTTATTGCACGTGCGCCAATCCAAATTAACACTCCGGAATACGTCATCAGCCCCACTTTGAATAAAATAGCGGCCTCGGTATTCCGTGTTAGCCAGCAAATAGAAACCTGATGTTTTTTGTACTAGACGCCATCCTTTAAGAATGGGGATTCTTGCTTGGGCATCATACAATAAATGGGAAATTCCCGCCTTGGCATAATCTTCCGGATCATACCCCTGCCCCAAAGGTTTCAACCACTTTGGCTGAACAGTCTCATAGCCCCCGGCCAATCTGATGCCATAAGTGGATAAATGATTTGTACATAAAAAATCCAAATCCCCATGCGGATTAACGATCTCTACAGAACCGTCTTTTACATTCTGGCGGAGTTCCGGCAACCATTCCGGTTCGGGATAAAGATAAACGGTGGCTGGCTTGTCGGCATAGGCAAGCCAGGAAGATGAAAATACCAATTGCTCTCCAAACGTACATAGTGCTACTAATCCCGCCCATACCCAAGGCTGGCGGCTGGACACATTTAAATGGGAACAAGCCCACAAACCTGCGCCAATTAGTACAATAAAAGCCATGTTGCGCCAATCCCAAATCATCAGTTGAGCAAGCAACTTCTCTACCCTCATATAATACCAGGAACGGCGACCTTCCTGTTGAGCCGTCATAATGTTGTGTTCCATTAAGCCCTGTAATTTCGCCAACAATGGTTCATGGAAAAGTTGGACAACGACAGATCCTAAAAACCAAACAAGCAATATCCAAACTCCCCACCAGGTAATCTTGCGCCAGATGGGTCTTTGCGAATGCAGACTTAGATCATATAACTGCCATGCAGCCAGCCACGCCATCCCTAAAGCCATCACAGTCGTAGATCGCGAATATAAAAAAGAGGCAAGTGGGGAAAAAGACGCTACCAAACTAATAACAAAACAGAACTTAGCCGTCAATGGAGCCCGAGAATTAAAAAGTCCCAGAATCGCTAAAATAAAAACGATTCCTCCCCCAAATTTAATGTCGAACAAATCAGCGTCCATCACCCTGAACAGGCTAATTGTCTGCGGAACACCTAAAACAGTAGGAATAATGGAAGTAATCAAGGATGGTAAATGTCCTATACTCCAAATAAAACTCAATGATTTGCATCCTTCCATACGCGGCAATGTATCCACAAAAACATCCAAGGACAGCAGGACTGCCAGTACACCGGAAATAAAATAAGGCCAGGCAGAATTGACAAAAATCTTCCATGACCATCGATTTTCACGACGCCACCAGTCCGCCAGAAAAACGCACAGCACCAGCAGGAAAATAAAAGTACAGGATTGGAGGTGTCCCCCCCTGAATCCAAGAGAAATAAAAATGACGGAAGGGACGTCAATCACTCTCCTTTTCTCCCTTCCTCGCAACAAGGCCCAGACAATCCACGGGGCCCAAATCATGGCACCCAGCCACCGATCATACATCCACATAATGAACTGGGAATAAAAACTGAAACTGACGGCACCTAACAGAGTGTACAGAAAGGGAACATTTCTACTCCTTAATAAAATAATCATTCCAAGTCCCGCTAGGAAAAACTGTAGAATTATTCCCGTATCCCACGCTGTCCAAAATGGAAGAAAAGCAAACAACCAATGATGCCAGTCTCCCGGGCTTAACATGGTATTTTCCGGCAAAGATGTTCCATTATGCGTATAAGGATTCCAGCCCATGTAGCCATCCTCTTTCCAGGATTGCTGCATAGCCCAACTATAAGGCAAATATTGGGAAGCCCCATCCACATTGTACTGGTTATGAACTTGTTCGATCGGGTGCGTAGCAAAAGGTCTAAATACACACTCCAAACAGTCCAAGGGAGCCAATACTTTTCCTCCAAAGATAGCTGGGCTGAAAAACAACACGACACATATTACCCAAACGGCTATGTTAATGCATAGTAAAGTTTTATCCGAATTTTTGAAATCCATTTTCATATGAAGTTGCCTATAGCTCAACCGTGCAGTTAAACAAACAAATGCAGCACATAAAAAATATAGCGGATTATAAATCCGGCCAGTGTGTTTTTGGTTAAATAAATCTTGTTATCTATCTGAATATCAAAAATAAACAAAAATTATTATTTATCTCTTATTCTTCTTATCTCTACCATTAAAAAAATCGTTAATCTCTTCAGATGAGAAAAATACATTGACTCCCGGATTTATAATCCGTATTCTTTTTCGAGCCGTCGTTAGAGATATCTGACATGAATTCTATCGCCATTATTATTCCTGCCTACAATGAAGAATTGACTATCAAGGAGGTAATGGAAGATTTTTATAACCACTGTCCGGAAGCCGCCATTTATGTCATTGACAATAATTCTTCCGATAAAACTGCGGAAATAGCCAGAAAAACTTATGAAGATTTAGGCTGTTCCGGCACGTTGCTTCAAGAAAAGCGGAAGGGAAAAGCCATGGCCGTTAAAAAGGCATTCCGGGAAGTGGATGCGGACGTGTACGTGATGGTGGACGCGGACCTGACCTATCCGGCCGCCGACCTCAACCGCCTGCTGGAACCGGTCCTCCGCGGAGACGCGGACATGGTGTGCGGAGACCGCCATGACGCCGGCATTTACAGCCGTGAAAACAAGCGGCCCATGCACGATACGGGGAACAAGGCCGTCCGCATGCTCATCAACAAGCTGTTCCAGGGCAACCTGCATGACATCCTGACGGGGTACCGCGTCTTCTCCAAACGGTTCGTCAAAAACTTCCCCATTCTTTCCACGGGCTTTGAACTGGAAACGGAAATCAGCATCCACGCCCTGGACAACGGCTATTCCATCGTGGAAGTGCCCACGAACTACATGGACCGTCCGGAAGGGTCCGTTTCCAAGCTTTCCACGGTGTCGGACGGGGTGAAAGTCATCAAGACCATCTTTTCCGTCCTGATGAACCACCGTCCCCTGTTCTTCTTCTCCATCATCAGCGCCATCCTGCTCATCCTCGCCATCCTGGCGGGCCTTCCGGCGGTTCTGGACTATTTCCGGTATGAGTACGTCTTCCATCTTCCCCTTGCCGTCCTGTCCATGGGGCTGTTCACCGTGTCCGCGCTTGCCCTGACCATCGCCTTCATCCTCCACGGCCTGCGCACTTCCCAGCGGTATGACCATGTCCTTTCCCTCATGCACTGGGACGAACGCCACCTTAAGCATGAAAAACACTGACTCCCTCTCCAGGCGCTCTTTCTGGTTCTGCTGCCTTCTCTGGACCGCCATGGTGGCCGCGTTTTTTGCTCCGGCCATCTTCGGGGGGAAGGTGCTGGCCCCCATGGACATCATGGACTGCCTCATCTCCCCGTATGCCACGCAGCCCATGGAAAACGTCCACAACCACTTCACGGTGGACGCCATTTCCCAGTACCTGCCCTACAACTATTCCGTAGCGGAAAGCGTCCGGCAGGACGGCTACATGGGCTGGAATCCATACGCCCATAACGGCACCCCCATTGCGGAGAACACCATGCTGTGCCCCGGAGACTGGCACCACGCCCTTTACTTTTTCCTGCCCTTCTGGACGGCATGGGACACGGGCATCATCCTGCAATTCCTTATCGCGGGCCTGGGCATGATCGTCCTCCTGCGGAACAGGAAGGTTCCGGCTCCCTACTGCCTGCTGGGAGCGGCGGGCTATGGTTTTTACTCCCAATTCGTCATGTGGATCTACCACCGCTGGGTGCTGGGAACCATGTGCTGGGCCCCCTGGATACTCTGGGCGCTGATGCGCAACAGGGAAAAGAGAATCATTGACCTTCCCTCCATCCTCTTCATTGCCCTGGGGTTCCGGGGCGGCCACCTCCAGGCGTGCCTGTTCATCGTCCTGCTTACGGGCTGCGTGTGGCTGGCGGACTGGTGGTCTTCCCCTTCACGCTGGAGCCTTAAAACCCTCTGGCGCGTCTCCCTGCCCTACCTGGTATCCGGCATCGGAGGGGCCCTGCTCTCCATAGACGTGCTGGCCCAGACCATTCCGCCTCTGATGGCAGGGGTCAAAGAGCTTCCCTTCCTGACGGGCGTCACCCACCTGCCCTCCCTGGTCACCGTCCTGTTCCCCACCCTTCTGGGCGTTCCGGAAACCATTGACCTGTTCAAGCTCATGGGGCAGGACCTCTTTGACCTGAAATTCACCGGCGGTGTCATTTTTGTCCTTTCCGTGATGGGGCTCTTCAACAGGAAAGCCCCGCTGACGGCCAAATTCCTGATGGTCATCAGCCTGGCGCTGGTCTTCACCCCTCTCATCACCTACTTTTACTCCCGGTCCACCGCGGTGTATGCCCTGGGCGCTTCCTGGCTGGCGGCGTGGCAGCTCCACGCCCTCACGCAGGAACCTGCAAGAACCGTCTGGAAGAAAATCTTCATAGCCCTGGGGGTTCTGACGCTGGGCTGGCTTTTCTGCTCCGTCCTGATTCAAATCTTCCACCAGGACATCCTCTCCATACTCCAGAAGAACCTGGTTTCCCGCCTTTCCGCCGCTGAAGCGGGGAGGGAAAGCTGGTACCTGCTCCGGACGGAACGGCTGCTGGAGCAAAGCTGCATCTGGTACCCGCGCACGCTTGCCCTGCTGGCGCTGCTGTGGGGCGGTCTCTGGGCCGCCTCCCGCATCCACGTCCACGCACGGCACAAGCTGCTGCTGGCCTCCCTGGTCATTCTCTGCTCCCTGGGGGAACTGCTTCTGGTGCAGGCCACCTGGGTGCAATATGCGGACAAGCCTGAATCCTCCGGACTGTACAAGGAACCTGAATGGATGCCGCGCCTGAAACAGCAGGTGGGTGACGGTTCCGTCTCCTTTTACTCCGCTCAGGGAGACAAGGATTACCTTCACGCCAACCATCTTTCCACCTTCGGAATCAAGCTGGCTGAAGGCTATGAAACCGTCGCTCCCAGACGGCTTCACTCCCTCCAGGACAAACTGGCCCATCCGGAAGCCGCCGCCAGGGCCGGCATTTCCCATATCATCGTCAATCCGCGCCAGAGCCCGCCGCAGGTTAAGGGCTGGAACCTGGTGGAGAATACCCCCCAGTACATCCTTCTGGCCAATCCCCATTACAAGGGAAGGTACTTTGCCGCGAACCAGGCCACGGGTGAACGCGTTCCCGTGCAGCCCAACCGGATGACGTACAATCAAATGGATTTCACCGTTCCGCCGGGAACCACGTCCCTGGATATTCTGGAAAGCTACTCGGACGGCTGGACGGCACGCATCAACGGGGGAAAGCCCCTTCCCGTGGAATGCTCGGAAAACTACGGCATCACCGTTCCGCTGGCCGCCACGGACGCACCCGTTCATGTCTTCCTCCAGTACAGGGACCACCGCCAGAATACCTACTACGGCATCATCCTCGCCACGCTGCTTCTGATCTGCGGCGCCTACCTGTGGCGCCGCATGAAAAAGGAGCCTACCGCCCCACATTGAAAAACGCGGCGTCACAGGGCGGCGCACCCCCGCATTCCGCCGGAATCACGGAATCCGCAGCCTTCATATTCCTTTCCATTCCAGGAAACTTTTCATGAAATGGACGGAAAGCCGCATTCCCTGAAATATTGAAGGAGCGGCCCGCGTTTTTATATAGGATGAGATTTTTTAAAAGCGTTTTTTACTGTGTCCTTTCCGTTGCCTCGCTTCATGCGGCACAGGCTGCGCCGCCCAATGTGGTTCTGATCAATGCGGATGACCTGGGCTGGGCGGAAGTAGGCTGCTACGGGCAGAAGAAGATTAAAACCCCCAATATCGACAAGCTGGCCTCCGAAGGGCAGCGGTGGGTTTATTTCTATTCCGGCGCCCCGGTCTGCTCCCCCTCCCGCAACGTGCTGATGACCGGCAAGCATACAGGCAACTGCGACGTGCAGGACCTGAAGCGCGTGGACGCCGGCGAGAACTGGCGCAACCTCAAGGGAGACTGGCCCATCCGGGAGGAAACCTACACCCTGCCGGAAGCCATGAAAAAGGCCGGTTACGCCACGGCGGTTTTCGGCAAATGGGGCATCGGCGATTTCGGCTCCACCGGAGCGCCCGACAAGCACGGAGTGGACAGGTTCTACGGCTACACGGACCAGAAAGCCTGCCACACCTATTATCCGCCCCACCTCTGGAACGACGGGAAGAAGGAAGTCCTGAACACCTCGCTCACTCCCGCCACCATCGGACACGGCTCCCAGCCGGAAGGGGAAGTGCTGGCGGATACCTACCGGGCCGAGCAGCACAGTTCCGATCTTATTGCAGACAAAATGCTGGAATTCGTAAAGGAAAAGGCCCACGGGAAGAAGCCGTTTTTCCTGTATTACGCGCCCCTGGAACCCCACGTGGCCATGCAGCCCCTCCAGGAATGGATTGACCGCTATCCCCGTGAATGGGACAAGCGGCCCTACCGCGGCAACCAGGGCTACCTGCCCCATCCGCGCCCCCGCGCCGCGTATGCCGGCATGATCTCCCAGATGGATTACAATGTGGGCCGCCTGCTGGACACGCTGAAAGCCTGCGGTCTGGAAAAGAACACCATCGTCATCTTCACCAGCGACAACGGCACCACGCACGACGTAGGCGGGGTGGACCACAACTTTTTCAATTCCGTAGCCAACCTGAAAGGGCTGAAAGGCCAGCTTTATGAAGGGGGCATCCGCGTGCCCGGCATCATCCGCTGGCCCGGAAAAATCGCTCCGGGGAAAACCATCTCACAGCCGGCCTTTCATGCGGACGTGATGCCCACGCTGTGCGCCCTGGCGGGAGCGGACGCCGGCACCCCGCTGGGGGTTGACCTCTCTCCCGTCCTGCTGGGTAAAAAATCCGCCCTGAAAGACCGGAAACCCCTGGTCTGGGCCGGAGGCGGCTACGGCGGCCAGGTGGCCGTGCGCTTTGACACGAAGAAAGTCATCCGCCGCAACCTGTTTCCCGGTAAAAAGCCGGACAACTGGGAGGTGTACGACATCATGAAGGATCCTGCGGAGAAAAACGACATCTCCGCCGGAAACAGCGACCTCATTGACAGGGCCATCGCTATCCTGGACACGGAATACAAGCCCGCGCCCGGCTTCCCGGCCCTGCGCTACAAGGCTCCCGAACAGACGGCCAAATGGCCAAAAACAGATGGAGCCCCCGCGATCCGCGCACCCCGTCATTCTGCCCTTGACGTGAAGCGCGCCGGGGGTAGTCTTTCACGCATGAGTCTGACCTCTTCCCTCCTTTCCAGGGTGCTCCATGGGGCGTCCTGCACCAGAGAAGAACTGATAGCCCTCAGCCGGGAGCCGCTGGAGGAACTGTGCCAGGCGGCCAACGCCATCCGGGAGCACTTCTGCGGAAATGTCTTCGACCTCTGCACCATCATCAACGGGCGCAGCGGCAAATGTTCGGAAAACTGCAAGTACTGCGCCCAGTCCGCCCACTACTCCACTGCCGTGGAGGAGTACCCCCTTTTAAGCGGCGAAGCCCTGCTGGCGGGAGCCAGGTATAATGACGAACGGGGCATCCTGCGCTATTCCATCGTCACCTCCGGCAAGAGGCTGACGGATGCGGACGTGGAGCAGCTTTGCGCCAGCTACAGGCACATTGCGGAACGGTGCGGCATTTCCCTCTGCGCCTCCCACGGGCTTATCTCCAAAAAGCACTGCGAACAGTTGAAGGCCGCGGGCGTCTCCCGCTACCACAACAACCTGGAAACCTCCCGCCGCAACTTCCCGAACGTGTGCACCACCCATACGTACGACGACAAGATACAGACCATCAAGTGGGCCATGGAAGCCGGGCTGGAAGTGTGCAGCGGCGGCATCATGGGACTGGGGGAAACCCTGGAGGACCGGATAGACATGTATATGGACATCGCCGCGCTGGGCATCAAGTCCGCCCCCATCAATTTCCTGACGCCCATCCCCGGCACGCCGTATGCGGACATGGTCCCGCTGGGGGAGGAAGACCAGCTGCGCATCGTGGCCCTGGTGCGGTTCATCATGCCGGACGGCTTCGTCCGCATCGCCGCAGGGCGCAACACCATGAAGGACCACGGCAGGAAAATCTTCATGTCCGGGGCCAATGCGGCCATCTCCGGGGATATGCTCACCACCTCCGGAGTCACCATCCGGGAAGATCTGGCCATGCTTGCGGAACTGGGCTATGAAGTCCGCATGAAGTAAGGGCCGTCCCGCTTCCGCCGCCTTTCACCATGAATCACTCAGACTGGTCAAAAAAAGATCTGGAATACATCTGGCACCCGTGTTCCCAGATGAAGGATTATGAAACGCTGCCCCCCATCGTGATTGAGCGCGGGCAGGGAATCAACCTGTACGACGTGGACGGGAAACGCTATCTGGACGTGGTCAGTTCCTGGTGGTGCAACCTGCTGGGGCACTCCCACCCCGGAATCAACCAGGCCATCAAGAACCAGCTTGATTCCCTGGAGCACGTCATCTTCGCCAACTTCTCCCACAAGCCTGCCATCACCCTGTGCGAGGAGCTGATGAAGAAGATGCCGCAGGGGCTCTGCAAGTTCAATTTTTCCGACAACGGCTCGGGGGCCATCGAATCCTCCATGAAGATGAGCTTCCAGTACCATTACCAGACCGGAAACCGCCAGAAGGTGCGCTTTATGTCCCTGAGCGACGGCTACCACGGGGAAACCCTGGGGGCCCTTTCCATGGGAGGGCTGGACCTTTACTCGGAACTTTACAAGCCCCTGCTGCTGGACATCGTGCGCATTCCCGCTCCGGACTGCTACCGCTGCCCCAGGGGAAAAAAACGCGGATGCTGCCGGGCGGAATGCATTGACGCGGCCCAGGAGGCCTTTGCGCGCCATGGGGACGAATGCGCCGCCCTGCTGGTGGAGCCCCTGCTCCAGGGTTCCGCGGGCATGCGGATGTACCCCCCCGCCTATCTGGCGAAACTCCACTCCCTGTGCGACGCCTATAACGTGCATCTCATTGCGGATGAAATCGCCACCGGCTTCGGCCGCACGGGCACCATGTTCGCCTGTGACCAGGCCGGCATCTCCCCGGACATCATGTGTCTCTCCAAGGGGCTGACGGGCGGTTACATGCCCATGTCCATCGCCGTTACCACGCAGAAGATTTACGACGCCTTTTATGCGGACTACCGGGAGGGGAAGGCCTTCATGCACAGCCATACCTATTCCGGCAATCCCCTGGGATGCTCCGCCGCCCTGGCCGTGCTGAAGGTGCTGGATGAGGAACAAATTATTCCCCGGGCGCAGGAAAAGGCACCCGTGTTTCACCGGATGATCGCGGACGCCCTGGGGGACCATCCCCACGTGGGGGAAATCCGCAGCCTGGGCCTGGTGAACGCCATTGAACTGGTGGAGGACAGGGAGACCAAAAAGAGTTTCCCGTCCGGACGGCGGCTGGGCTACCAGATTTACAAGGAAGCGCTTAAACAAGGTCTTCTGCTGCGTCCGCTGGGAGATGTCCTGTACTTCAATCCGCCTCTCGTCATCTCCCTAGAGGAAATGCAGGAGGCCGTGGACATCTGCGCGGCCTGCATCCGCAAGGTGCTGGGGTAAACATTTATACCCCCGCAACAATATGTCCGTTCCTTTTTTTGAAGAAAAGCTGCAACTTTTCTTCGCGGGAGGGGTTTGTAAAAATACCCTGTAACCTCATACCGTCATGATACATTTAACCCCGTTCCGCAAACGTCCGGCGCTTTCCGCGCTGATGCTCCTCATTCTGGGCTCCGGCTTCTGCCAGGCCCAGGAAATGCTTACCGACTCCGCAAGGAAGGAAGCCTCCGAGTGGCTTAAGGAAGTCAAAGCAGGCTACCTGAACACCAGCTCCGCCCGTATCCAGAAGGCCGTGTCCGCCCTCACCACGGCCATCAGCACGGAAAACGCCGCCATGAAACTTTACGTGGACGCCATGAAGGACCGCTTCCTGAACCCCACCAGCATGATGTCCCACATGCTGAACCGGGGCGGCGGCGGGGGCTTCCGGATGATGCGCATGCCGGGTTCCGGAGGCAGGGGAGGCAACAACGGCGGCAACAGCAAGCCCGACAGCCCCAGCACCGCCTTTTCCAACTGGCGCAAGCAGAATACGGGGAACAACGTGGCCCCCGGTTTTAAAAAGGCCCTTCAGATGCAGTGCAAATGGATGCTCCTGTGTCTGAAAAAGGCGGATGCGGAGAAGAACGAACGTGAATTCAACGTTTCACCCAGCGTCCTGTCCATGCTGGATGAGATGGCCGCCAACGCCAAGGATGTGGGCGAACAGCTCCCCATGGTGGGCGGAGCCAGCGAGGTGATCCGTTCCTATCTGAACATCAGCGACTACCGCTCGGAAACGCTCCCGGACAACATGATGGACCTCAACACCATTTTTGACCGCGTGCTGCTGGCCCCCTACAAGGAGAAGAAGGATGTGGAAAACTTCCGGAAGCTCTGGAACAAGCGCATTGGCCTGGAAGCCACCCTGCTGCAGAACAATTCCGCCAGCGACAAAAAAACGGCGGAAGTGGAAAAAAACAATTTCCTGATCAAGAGACAGTGGGAACGGGAAAAAGCCTGCTTTGAGCTCGGCGACCAGGTGGCGGCTCTTGAAAAGATGAAGAGCCTGATTTCCGGCATCAAGGACCCCGCGGAAAAGCAGCGCGCCATCCGTGACTTGGAATTCCTGCTCCTTACCCCGGCGGAACAGGCAAAACTCCGGGAAGAACGCACGAACAACAGACGCGGCCCGCGTTTTTAACGGAACCTGAATAGCGATGTTCCTTTCCATCCCCGGTGTGCCGTGCGCACCGGGGATGCTGTTTTATGGAACGGCGTGATTGCCGGGAAAAAGGCGGCTCCTACCTGCCGGGCTGGAACCACGTCTTGCGCAGGCGGTAAACCCGCAGCCCATGGATGTTTTCATCCAGATGCCACGCCGTACGTATGCCGTGCTGCTCCCAGATATGGCGGCTGAGCATCCTCATGAACTTGCTGTCCATGTCGGAATCGTCTCCCTGCGGAGTCAGGCAGACGATGTAAACGTTATCCCTGCACAGGTTCAGGGAAGACTGGCCCTCCCAGCCCATTTCCTTCAGCTTCCGCTGCACGGGCTTCAAGGGGAAATTCCAGCCGCCCAGCGTCACGACGTTCTTCCGGGAACAGCTCCATGCCTTGCGGAAGACGGACTGCCCCGGAGCCAGGTCATCAATGGTGCCTCCGGACATCTGGACGCAGAACAGGGAGTCCGGTTCACGGTCCACCCGCTCACACAGCAAACGCCCTGCATCCGGGGAAAAGGATTCCAGGTTGGCCTCCCACACGGCGGCGCACGCCTGTGACAGGGAGACGGCAAACGCGCAGAACATGGGAACGCCGCCCGCCAGAGCCCCGCGCCCCGTCCACTTGACGCGGATGGGGCGGTACTTCTCAGACCACAGCAGGCACAGCCCCGCAATCAGGAAGGTGGGATACACCACGCGGAAATACAGGCGGTCTATGCTGGACATGTACATCAGGATCAGCACCAGCAGGCCGCCCACGCACCACCGCAGCGCAGGAGCATCCCCGCGCCGGAAAGACACGCGGCAGGCCAGGCCGAACAGAATCCAGCACGGAAGGAGGTCCATGATGGAATTCCAGGAAAACAGATGAAGGGCCTTTTCCGCACGGGCCCACATCCTGGGCCAGAATTCAGCGCCGTCCCGCGCCAGCAGGAGCCTTTCCAGATAATCCGTATTGAACACCCCCATATCGCAGTTGGTGAACATCCGCACCATTTTGATATCATTGGCAAACACGCCGTACTTCTCGCACTGGTACTCGCTCTCCTGCCTGATGGGGCATGTATCCGAGAGCTGCGCGCGGGCCTGGTTCCATGCCGCCACGTCACACCCCTCCAGCACATTCCGGTGGGCGTACTTGTTATACTCATTCAGCCCGAAGGAGACGGCCAGCACGCAGGCCAGCGCAAGCCAGAGACGCCCGCGGGCAAGCAACTTCTCCCGGGACGGTTTAAACCCGTCCAGGCTTCCCGCCAGCAGGATGGCTCCCCAGAAGGCGTCGCACACCAGGGCGGCGTCCAGCCGGATCATGCTGCCCAGCACGCACAGGAAGCCCCCCAGGCATAGCTTCCTCCATGAGGAGACACCGTATTTCAGGCACATCAGCACCCCGGTGAACCCTACCAGAAAAGCGGCATGGCTGAATTGAAGGGCGGCGTAAAACCCGGGCATGATCAGCAGCCACACCAGCAGCAGGACCAGCGTATTGAAATCATACTTGCGCGCCTTGCGGGCATGCGCCGTCAACATCGTGAAAATGCCCGCGCCGCTGGACAGCGTGGCAAACGCCAGAAACACGGGCCAAACGGACAGGCCGCCCAGCACGGGGGCCGCTTTCAGCAGCAGCCCGGTCAGCAGGGGATTGACGAAAATGACGTGGGCATCCGCGTAGGAAGGATCGCCCCAGCCGTCAAGCACGGACGCAATCACCAGATCATCATTGGATTGGTACGCCACGCCCACAATGCTCCAGGCCAGTACCAGCAGCAGGAGGTTGAACCATACGGGATGGAGCAGCGGAAAAAGCGATGTCCATCTCCAAACCTGTTTCAACATAAGCAAATTCCCTGACTTTGGGGGCTATTCTCCCTGTCCGGGCCCGCATACTAGAAACGGGGAAAATGAAAGTCAAGAGCCGATCCCGGCGCACACGGCGGGAAAGTCAAAAGGCCATTACACCCGCCTCAGCGGTTCAGGCAGATAATGATGCCCGCAATAATCATCAGGTTTCCCCCTATCTTGCGCCAGGTAATCGGCTTGCCGAAAAAAATCCGGTCAAAGAAAAGGATGTACACGTACGCGGAACACTCCAGCACGTTCACCGTAATCATCGGCAGGTGGGACAGGCAGTAAAACGTCAGAAGGCAGCAGCCCAGGAAAATGGAATAGGCCGTCACGGTGGCCGGATTCACGAAGTAGGAAATGCCCGTCAGCCGTTCGTTCATGGCGGATTTTTTCAGAATCACCTGCGTGCACGACGCCAGGAAAACGGAAAACAGGTTCAGGCCGATGTAGAATTCCTCATTCATGCGCATCCTCCTCCGTGGAAACCAGAATAATGCCGCCGATGATCAACACCGCCCCTGCCGCCAGTGTCCAGGAGAGGGCTTCCCCCAGGCAGAGCCACGCCAGCAGGATGCCCCAGAGGACGACGGCGGAACGGTTGGCGTAAGCCACGCCCAGATTGAATTTTTTCAGCATCACCTGCCACCCCGCCGCATAAATGCCCAGCAGGAAAAGCACGCCGGCCAGAAAAGCGTACTTGCGCCAGTCCGTCCAGCCATAGGGGGCCGCCATGCGCCCCAGGACGGTATTCAGGGCGTAAACGACGAACAGAAGGTGAAGGACAAGGTAGTTGATCATAGGGGAAAAGAGCCGGGAGAAACTCACTCATACCGGCGCGCCACTACCACGGCGGGCCTGTGCTTGGTTTCATTGTAAATCTTGGAGATATAAATGCCGATGACCCCCAGGCACATCAGGATCAACCCGCCCACCAGCCAGATGGAGGCCACGGAGGAGGCCCACCCCGGAGGGGCCACGTTATAAAGGAACTGACGGACAAGCACCCACGCGACGTACAGCATGGCCACCAGCGTCACCCCCATGCCGAAGTACGAAATGTACACCAGCGGCCTGGCGCTGTAGGAGACCACGGAATTCACCGCCAGCGCCATCTTCTTGCGGAACGTATACGTGGTGGGGGAGGTGGAGGCCTTCTTCACCATGCACGGCACCTGCCGGAAGCCGGCGGAAACGCACAGGCCGAAAAAGAACGGTTCCCGGTCCTGGAACTTCAGCATTTCCCGCAGGAAACGCGCGCTCATCAGCCGCGCCGTGACCATGTTCTTTGTAATCTGCTGGTCGGAAAGCAGGTTGAACACCGTATAAAACAACTCTCCGGAGACGGCTTCAAACAAGCCGCCCTTCCTCTTCTCCTGCACGCCGTAAACTACATCCGCACCGGTGCCGACCATTTCCCGGGAAAAATCCCCCAGCCATTCGGGAGCTTCCTCCAAATCACTGTCAATCAGGAACACGCGTTCTCCACGCGCTTCCTCGCACGCCACGTACATGGCCAGATGGTGGCCAAAGTTACGGGACAAATCCACCACGCGCACGCGGCTATCCTTCTCCCGTTCCTTCAGGGCTTCTTCCAGTCCTCCCCGCGGGCAGCCGTCATTGACCAGTACTATCTCCGTGCGGGAGGGATCGTAACCCGCCTCAAGCGCGGCGGCGAAGCTGCGGGAACAGAACTCCGCCAGATAGGAGCCCGTGCAGTACACGGTAGCCACGATGGACAGTTGAACCTGTGGATCAGTCATAACGTTTTTACGTACATCAGAACGCGTTTTTTCTCTCCGTTTTTCCAGCATTCCCCATCCTCTTCCGGAGCATGGGCAAACCCCATGCGCTCATGAAAGCGGATGGACGCGGCGTTGTCATCCAGAATCCGGGCGCACAGCTTTTCCAGCCCCAGTTCCTCCGCGGCCAGCTCCATCATCCGCGCATACGCGGCGGAAGCCGGACGCAGTTCCCTGAATCCCCGGTCATACAGGTAAATGCCTATCTCCCCGCGGCGCGCGGCGCGGTCAAACCACGGCAGGTACACCAGCCCCAGCGGGATCCGGTCCGCGTAAATCACGCAGGCAAGGGCATCATCCCCGCGGATATTCCTTTCCAGCCATGCCCCGTGCTGGTCCTCCGTTACCTGGTCCAGCAGAAAAAAAGGGCTGACCGCGTCGGAATTGCGCCACATGCGGAGCTGCATGCGCATGGACTCGTCCACATCGGACACGTTAACCAGGTGAATCTTCATCATGCTTCAATCTCTTCCAGGCCAAACCCGGCCCGCAACACTTCCCGGCAGCCCTCTTCCCCCAGGTCATAATACAGGGGAAGCCTCAGCAGCGTTTCACTGGTGCGGTCCGTATGCGGCATGGGTCCGGCACAACGCCCGAACCTCACCCCGGCGGGGGAGGAATGAAGGGGAATGTAATGGAACACGGCCTTGATTCCGCATTCCGCCAGCTTGCCAATCAGGCTGGTGCGCTCCTCGAGAGAATTGAGCAGGATGTAATACATGTGCGCGTTGTGCGAGCAGTGTTCCGGAACGCACGGACGCCGCAGGACGCCCCGTTTTTCCAGAGGTTCCAGCGCGCGGTGGTACATGTTCCACCACTTCAGCCTTTCCCCGTTGATCTCCTGCCCGTGTTCAAGCTGGGCGTACAGATAGGCGGCCGTCATTTCCCCGGGAAGATAGGAAGAGCCTACGTCCACCCAGGTGTACTTGTCCACCTGCCCGCGGAAAAACTTGGCCCGGTTGGTCCCTTTTTCCCGGATAATCTCCGCACGTTCCATCAATTCCGGATCATTCACCAGCAGGGCGCCCCCTTCACCTGAAATAACATTCTTGGTCTCATGGAAGCTGTAGCACCCCAAATGGCCGATGGAACCGAGCCTGCGCCCCTTATAGCAGGAACCTACGCCCTGGGCCGCATCTTCAATCACGTACAGGCGGTGCCGCCGGGCTATATCCATGACGGCGTCCATATCGCACGCCACTCCCGCGTAATGAACCACGCAGATGGCGCGGGTGCGGTCCGTAATGGCCGCTTCAATCAGTGTCTCATCAATGTTCTGGGTATCCGGCCTGATGTCCACGAAAACGGGAACGGCGCCGCGCAGGACGAACGCGTTCGCCGTGGAAACGAACGTGTAGGAAGGCATGATAATCTCGTCCCCCGGCTGGCAGCCGATCAGCAGGGCGGCCATTTCCAGAGCCGCGGTTCCGGAATGGACCAGCAGGGCCTTCCCGGCTCCGGTGCGCTCCACGAGCAGTTCATGGCATTTTTTCGTATAATAGCCGTCTCCGCATAAATGGGCACGCTGGATGGCGTCCCGGATATAATCCAGTTCGGGACCGTGTTTGTGAGGTTGGTTGAAGGGAATCTCCATGGCTTCCAGAAAGGACCGGCTCATGATGAACGCCCGGCGCGGGCATGCCGGTCCTGCGGAGAACGTTCCCGCAGCAACGCCGTCCGCATGCGAAAGACCCTACTATGAACGGAGTGCTGAAAACAAGCCTAGACCTTGATGAAGGTCCGGTTTTTGTACATGTAATACAGCACACCCCAAATCAGGGCGTAATTGCACAAATAAAAGACAAACCGGTTCGCATCCCCGAAGCACTCGCTGAACCCGGTGAACAGCACGCGGGAGAAATTGCGCGTGGGGGGGCACAACTCCGCCCAGATGTAGACGAAAATGGCGTTGCTCCCGATCACGGAGAAAAAGAACGTCAGCCAGTTCAGCTTCAGCACGTCCGTCAGCAGGTAGAACAGGGCCAGCAGGAAATAGCACCAGCCCGCCGCCCACAGCACCATGGAGCTGGTAAACAGATGCTTGATGATCGGAAAATCCAGGCTCCAGACATATCCCAGAGCCAGGCACCCCGCGCCTGAACCCAGAAGCCAGAGCAGTTTTTTCCCGTGCCCCTCCACCCGTTTCAATATCTGGCCGCCCAGCAGCCCGAGCATGGTCATGGCCCCAAAGCCGAACTGGGCCAGAATCCACGCATAATTCGTTCCATCCTGCCAGTCCCCCATCAGGTACTTGTCCAGCAGCAGGGCCAGGTTACGCCCCGGTTCCAGCATCCCCGCCGGACATGAACCCACTACGGGGTCGGAAAAGGGAACAAACTTCATGACCAGCCAGTAAACGGCCAGCAGCAGCCCCGTGACCACCACCTGCCACCGGATGGACAGATGAAGCAGGCAGACGGCCGCTATCAGGTAGCCGGAGGCGATGGCCTGGAGCGTATTGCAGTACAAGGACATTTTGGACGGTTCAAAACTCAACAGGTTGCCCTGCACCACCATGCCCAGCAAAAACAGCACCACCACCCGCTTGGCCACCTTCAGGTAAATCTTCCACATGGGTTCCGTGCCGATGCGCCTGGAAAAGGAAAACGGCATGGCCGTACCCACAATAAACAGGAAGAGGGGCATCACCAGGTCCCAGGCCGCAAACCCTTCCCAGTTCACGTGCGTGCTGTGCTTCAACAGCCATGCGGGGCTCTGGTCATAAAAAAGATTAATGCCGGCCACTACCAGGGCCAGCCCTCCCGTCAGGAAAAACATGTCAAAACCCCGCAGGGCGTCAATGGCCGCAATCCTCTGCGGCTTGGTACCGGAAGCTGAACTCATGGCGATATCCCCTATTACGGAGCCCTGCCCTCCAACCTTTCCGCACGCTTTCTTTTTCCACGATCCTGCAAAAAAAACGGCTGTTTCCGTAAAAAACCATACCCTCCGCGGCAACTCCGTCATGATGTCCTTCTCCGTATTTCCTTCCTTGCGTTCCGTGCTATGCTTCCCCCACAGCATGACCATCGGGAACCTCCAATCCGGCAACCGCGACAGCTTCCGGGACATTGAAATCTACGCCCGGCTGAAAATGGATGAACTGGGCCTCCATGACTGGAAATTCGGCTGGGACCGTGCCCGCAGGCGGCTGGGCGTATGCCGCCTTCTGGAAAAAAGCATCTCCCTCTCCGTCCACTTTGTCCGCGCCAATCTGGAAGTCCCCCATGAAATCCGTGACACCATCCTGCATGAGATAGCCCACGCCCTGGCATGGACCCGGCACGGAGAACGCACCCACGGCGCGCGGTGGAAACAAATATGCCGGGAAATAGGGGCCGTCCCGTGCGCTGCTGCCAAACCGGACGCCATCCGCGTCACCACGTACAAATACCTCCTGCGCTTGAAAACGACGGGAGAGGTTGTGGGAAAGTACCACCGCCGTCCCGCCTTCGCCAAACACCTCAAGCGCATGGCCCTGAAAGGCCGCCCCGACACGCTGGGGCAACTGGAATTGATTCCCAGCGAAAAACAGGATACGTCATTATCATAAAAGCTCACCTTCTGCATTCTTCCAGCGGGTCATCAGGGAGTTGTACCGGCATTCGTATGTGGCCATTGTTTGACCATTCCATCCTGACCGTTGCCGATGGCAGTCACAAGATTGAGTTGGAATGGTAGATATTACTGCGAAGCAGGGCGTTGGGATAGGAGAGCCGGTAAAAGAAAAACCCCGATCTTGTCACATGCGGTTTGCCGCCTCTATCCACAGACATTATTTCTTCATTACTTTTACTTTAAAGTATCTATTGTACTTCAGGCTTTTCATCCGATATAACAGGATACACAAATTGATGTAAAAACTCCGAATGCAGAATAAGAGCAATATTCATGATCATATCCTGGAATTTGGTCAAATTTTCATCATTCACAATGGACGAACTTTTTTTCCATTCCAGATCATTGGGCATTCGGATATAAAATAGTTCGGAATCCGATATTTCTTTTTTCCGTTGAAAACGTAATTGGGAAAACAAGGTTTTCATTTTTGAAAACAGATCATTTGAAATGATAAGTCCTCTTGTGACACCATCCAAACTAAGAGCCATTTCCCAATACTCTTGTTGAGATAATTTACGCATCCCATATTGATGTTCCAGTTGCTCGTAACCTGCTGGAACCGGCAATGTCTTATGAAAAAATAAATCATTGAACAAGTGCATTTTATCATTTTTGATCATGGCGTAATAAATATACTTCCCACGAATTGACAACCCTGCTGTATATTGGAAATCCAAAAATAAAATCCGGATGCTGTCGGGATAATCTTTCGGGAATAATATATTCCATAACCGCTTCGAATCAAACTGATCAGCCAAATAATTATGATTATCTTTATTTTTTAATTCATTATTTGATTTGAATTGATGGGCAATCCATAATTGCTCGTATACCCCAAGATGAGCAAACTCAGACGTATTATAAATCAATCTATATAAATACTGATATTTTCTGACTACGCGACTAATATACTTGCTGCACCACACAAGCCATGATTTGTCTTTCAAATCAGTTCTGCCGGTGAAATATGAACATAAGGCAACCCATGGCATATTTTGGTATTGGATCATGGAAAGGGTTCCTCCGTATTCCTGCATATTCAAGGAACCTATATCTACCCACTCCATTCCAAGTCTTCTCGGTGAATGTTGAAATAGACTCATGGTATCTGAAAGCTGTTTCAAAAGACATGGCAATAGTTGTATGGCTTGCAGTTCAGGAGCATTGATATAATCAGTCAAACTGTACATCCAGCAGGGCATTAAACTTAGGTATTCATACCAGAAATGCGTGAACGGGTAATAATGCCGATACAGGAGTCGCTGGCGACATATCCTCCATGTCTTAATGCCATACGGGTTACTGGGCAAATCCGGTGATATGGGAAATTCCAGCCATGAGAGAGAACCTGGTTCAGGATAGATTTTCCGCAATTCTGCTTCCAACAAGTTGTTCTTATCTTTTTCCAAATTTCCCCAGCATGGATCACTCACCAAGTAAAAAATCTGTATATCACTATCGTTAAGACTCTTGCTGCTGGAATCTGTAGAAGATACAAATATATTATCTAAGTTTACAGAAGACTCTCGCAGGTGATCATCCCCCCACGAAAAAGAACCTAAACATAAATATATTATTAAGATATTAGTACCTAGTCTTCCCAGATTTCGGAAGACGTGGCTTCGGTAGTAAAGGTTTTCCGTGTTCATCTAAAATAACAATATTTGCTTCTTTATTTGATTGGGTGTCATCGATCTGTCGCGCTACCAAGATAGCTGTGAAATCTTCTTCTGAGAATTGTGTTTTTATATCTTGATCCAACTTTTTTATTCTGAGAGTTTTACGAGCTGGTTTCGGAGTACTTTGAATAACATATGCAGGGACACTTTCAGGATTGTCCATTTTAGGAACTCTATGTCCATTAGCCCATACAAATCCATATCCAGTACGTTCATCTTCTGGAAAAAGGGAACCAGGTCCAAATACGCCTTCCAACCTTCCGTCTAGAACGAATCCTGTTTTTTCATTTATACCATCGTGTTTGAATACGATATTGTGAGAATGCCAAATCGCTACTTCACAATAATTTTTTGGAGCTACTTCTGGTTGGCGGTGATATGTTGTACTCTCTGCTTCGTGATTACTTACTTTATATGAATAGGAATTAGCTGTTTTTTTCTAAATAAAGCTCCTCCATGCTCGACAGTTTGCCTGCCACTTAACATCTTAAAATTTGCTTTTTTAATAATTTTACTTAGTGCAGCATAAAATATGCTTAGATACTTCTTCTTTCAAGAATTTTGTTTCATTATCATAATCATCCACCAAAGCAGGCTTTAATCCTAATAAGTCTAATTTATTTATCACAGCATTTCCTGAAAATGCATATAAATTTGCTCCCCCCTGTTCATCAATAGGATCCCTGTTAATCCATCTGCCGTCTGTAGGATTCAGGTGGCGGTAATTGTAGTAGATCAGGCCAAGCTCGTCGTCCATGAACTCGAAGGAAAACCTGAACTTGTTTTCCTGTGCCCTGTCGCCTGCGCCGTGATTAGGGCTCCAAGGGGAGCATACTCATAGCGCGCCCTTCGCGTCTGCTTACAGTCGAAGATGGAAGTGACGTTCTTCAGAGCATCGTGCATGAAGCAAAAATGTTCCTTTATCCCCGTACTATTATCCTTCCATTTGGTCATCATCAGGATACGCGAGGCCATCGGTTCCGTCGGATCCCACAGGTAGGTTTTCACAAGCCTGAAAGAAGGGCTCATCAAATCCAGTTGGGCCACCTGCAAATAGCCCCGGTAAAGGAACCAGCAATGGCTGGCTGTTAAGCCGTTGACGGTGATCTTCTTGCTGAAGCGTCTTCCCTGGTAGTCGTAGCCGCAGGTAAGGACAGTCCGTCCGTCTTTGCTGGTAAAAATTACAGGGCGGTCATTGGCATCACAGCTCACTTTCCAAATGCCGGTAGAAGTCTTGATTCTGGTCTGATTGCCGTCTGCATCGTAAGTGGGAATGAATGGTTCCGTATTTCTGGTAATGTCCGTGTACTGGTTGAGCCGGTTGGCATTGTAGGATACTTCTTCCTCCAGTTCCCGTGCAGTCTTGCGGTTGCCGATGTTGTCGTACTGGTAGCTGTAGATGCCTCTCTCCCTGAGTTGATCTCCAGTCAATTCACTGCGGCTGTTGGAGGTAAAATCTCTTACCATGGCAGGAATGGCAGCGTCCCAGGAGTCCCGGCGTTGAACTGGACGCGTCAGGGCATCATACTGGTATTCACGGCCGGCGACCATGCCTCCATTTCCCTGCTTCTCATAGCCAATGGAAGCCACGAGGTTGAGCCTGAGATGGTAGATGTTGCTGCGAACCATGCCGTTGGGGTAGGTGAGCCGGTTGAGGAAGCCGCTGGTTTCATCGTATTCCCAAGTGAAGGAAGAGGCCAAATCATCCAGATTCATCCCATTCATGCCACCTTTCCGATCGTAGTCAAGATGGGAGTGCTGCACCGTGCGGGTCCCGGTCATGAGGCGGTAGCCGGCGGAACGTCCGAACGTGTCGAAGTCTTCCTGAAGGCTGCTTTCCACCGTTCCAAAGGAAGTGTCCCGAACCATTCTGCCGTAACTGTCATGGGAAAGTTCCCGGAGGCCGGAGGCGTCCCGGATAAAAGTCATCTGCCCGAGATGGTTGCAGGAGAACTCCCATCCCGGAGTATCGTCGCTGTGGGAGACGGAGACAAATTCTCTTGTCAATGGAGCATAGGCGTACGTCGTGACAACGCCTCTGGCCTTGGTGACGGTTTCCGGACGATTGAACTGGTCGTAGGTTCTGAGAACGCAGGAGCCGTCGGCATAGGTTTTCTTCAGTTCCATTCCCGTGGCCTCGTCGTAGAGCCAGGTGGTAGTGTCCCCGTCGGCGTGGCCAAAAGGAGCAGTGGTGATGTCCCCTTCGTCCACCCTGAAGGTGGTCAGGGTCACCATATGATCGGCCTCGTCGTAGGCGAAGCATGCGGGCTGGAGGGACGTGCCGTATTCGGCTATCTTTCTTCCCTGGATGTCGTAGGAATAGCAAGTAGTACCTCCCATGGAATCGGTGATGGAAGCCACAGCATCGCAGCAGGGAAGGTAGCTGGTGGTGGTTACGTTGCCGGCTGCATCCGTGGTTTTGACTGGTCATCCGTCTAAGTCAGTTCCAATCGTTGTGACATTGTCCTGGGCATCCGTCTGATGCAGAATCATGCCTGCAGAGGTATAGGAGCGTTCCTGCGAGGAATGAATGCCCGCATGGTTCGTCTGGCTCACTGTAAAACCATCAATGACCAGGTCCACCTTGGATTCCTCCGGCTTTTCCAGATTAATCACGCCGGATTCTAACATTTCATTGTACAAGTCGTCCCTTCACGGGTGCGTTCCCCCACCCCGGCAAAGACGGAGAGGCCGCTGCGCGCCTTGGCAATGTTGTGGATGAGCTCCATGATAAACACGGTCTTGCCCACCCCCGCACCGCCAAAGGCGCCGATTTTACCGCCTTTCAGGAAGGGGCAGATAAGATCGATTACTTTGATGCCCGTTTCCAGCACTTCCGTGCTGGTGGATTGTTCCTCCAGCGGGGGAGCGCTGCGGTGAATGCTTTTCATGCCGGAGCAGTCAAGCGTGCCGCGTTCGTCCACGGCTTCACCCAGCACATTGAAGATGCTATAATCATGAAAATAATAGAAGAGTGCAAGCTATAATATTTACTCAAATTTTGATTTTCCTCATCATATAATAAATACTTATAAAAAACATAACATATTTAAAATAAATAATGAAATTAATATAAGCAATGATGTTCAGTTATACCATGCGCCTGAAGCCATCGATATAAAAACTATAAATATTATAATCAAAAAATAATTTAATATTATTAAAATTAACGGATTTATTTATTATTTTTAATACCATTAATAACAATAAATTACAGATATTGATGCTGTGGTTTATTATTTGTATCGTCCTGATGGTATTTCTAGGTCCAGAATCGGGCTTATTTGCCCCATATTATTTATTTGGTATAAGGTTGTTTGCCCTTCAGATACTACCTTAATTATAAATCTAGTCAAGCTATAAGAGGTAGGAGTTGTTTCCTTAATGACTTCCCACAATACATAATTATGTTTTTCGGAGCAGGTTAGTCTGCCAGAGCAAGAGTCTGCCTAGTGACGTTACCAAAGGTGTTGTATTCATAGAACGTAGGCACCATGGAGACAGAAGAACTGCTGTTGTCCGTGTCGTGTTGCGTGCCGACGTTATGATCTCTGCGGTAGTAGAGGAATCCTACGGTCGTCGGAGGGGCTGGACGACGGTCTGCCCGAAGCCGTTGTTCAACGTTTGGGACAAGATGGTGTCTGGGCTATATCATATAGCAAATGGTTCCCTTTAACTTTTACAGGATCTGTTATAGTCTTGCAATTTCAGGATTCTATCTTCGCCAGTCTCATGTAAAAGACCGCAGTGCATCAGATAGAGCTACAGAGACCAGATATGACAGCAGTGCGTTCACGGATAAGTAATAGAAAACAGATGTTATTGAGATTAGTAGTCCTAAAAAACATCCGGCATGCAAACAGCATGCCGGATGATGAAATAAATAATTGTCAGATTGTATTTAAATAATTTTTTATTTTTTCATGAGAAATACAATTTTTTTATTATATTTTTTGAGAGGAAAGGAAATGGATTCTTTAGTCTTCAATTTTTATTTCTGCAAATAGTGAATTTGAGTTTTTAGAAATATATTCTTTTATCATATAAGCATTGTTACAAGCTATTTCTTTAGATGGGTATGTTATTGTCTGAAACAAAAAAACGTGAATGTCCCAAGGCAGTAACTTTCTTTTTCTTGGTATTCTGATTTTACCTTCCAAAAGTCCTCCGATTGTGGAATCGTATATTTCGAGAGTAAGAATGGGCTTTCTATTTTCCAATTGAATTCTTTTTGAGACAAAAAATCCAATAAAGGAGTATTGAGAGCTATCCAGGCTACTCTTGCTGGAATACAAGGTATTTATAGATGGTATTGCTGTAAAACAGATAACAGTGATGAGAATCAGAAAGGGAAGTGCCTCCGAGCAATTGTTCGCGTACTGCGTATCTACAGTGATTGCATAAATACAATACAACGTTGTCAATAAAAACCCGGTGGCAGGGATGAAAAACAATCCTGTAAGAACTATTTTTCTCCACAGGGGTTCGTAGGATACTCTTTGTACTGATAGGATTCCATTATTTAACGAAAAGGAAAGCGAGTAATTTATTTTATTAATGAGATTTTCATTTAAATTAAGTCCTTGAATCATCTTATTTTTTAATGATTAATATCATGAGTTACAGTATTTTTTTAGTATAGCCAATGAAGAAGCTGTTGCAAGATTTTTTTCAGGATAACTATAGTTTCCTCCTGCGGAAATTGTCTTATTGAATCCTAAGACCCCTATATTGATATAGGCGCTCCATGAAATGTTTGCCTGAAGTGAAATATCACCATTACATAAATTAAGACATAAATCTCCAGAGCCTGAAGCATTTGCACCAAAACGTTGTCGATTAAACTGTCCCGTTGATTTATTTCTATAGCCGCTGCGTCTGTGTTCTGCAACAGCAAAGGCTTCTACGGATACACATACTTTAATATTAGATAATTTTTTACATTTATCGTGAGAAATTTTAGCTTTGCCTCCTACCCTAAGTCCTGCATCAACATGTACACCCAAATATTTGGAGGCAAGTTTATCAATTTTTTTAACGCTTGGTATTGTCCACTGCCAAGCTGCATAAAATTCGCCTGAAACTTTGAAGTAGGGATCAGTTTGTATTTCTCCTTGTACTCTTGCATAAAATGGAGCACCAATGATCCCTAGATTGACTTCATAGGAGACGGTGTATAATCCAATAATATCATTAGATATTGTAGGTGAATTATAGATATAAGAATACAAATTCCATCCACTCTGTTCCTGAATGGGATCTCTGTTAATCCACCTGCCGGTTGCGGGATTGAGGTGCCGATAATTATAGTAGACAAGCCCCAGTTCGTCGTCCGAGAACTCGCAGGAAAACCTGAACTTGTTCTCCCGGGCCATGCCCCCTTCTTCCGTGATAGGACTTCCGAAGGGAGCATACTCGTAGCGTGCTTGTTGTTTCTGCTGACCGTCGAAGATGGAAGTGACGTTCTTCAAGGCATCGTGCATAAAGTAGAGATGCTCTTTTACTTTCATTCCGTTTTCCTGCCAGCATGTCATCATCAGGACGCGCGTTGCCGTCGGTTCCGTTGGATCCCACAAATAACTCTTTACCAGCAAGGGTTCAGGATGCGTCAAATCCAATTCGGCTACCTGCAAATAGTCCCGGTACAGGAACCAAGAATGGCTGGATACTGCCCCATTGACGGTGGCCTTCTTCTCGAAGCGCCTTCCCTGGTAGTCGTAGGAGCAGGTAATCACGGTTCTTCCGTCTTCCTGAGTGAAGATCACGGGGCGGTCGTTGGCGTCGTAGCTCACCTCCCAGATGCCCGTTGAGGTCATGATGCGGGTCTGGTTGCCGTCGGCGTCGTAGGCGGGGGTAAAATGTTCTTCTCTCCCGGCAATCTCCGCGTACTGGTTAAGACAGTTGGCATCGTAGGATACTTCTTCTTCCAGTTCCCGGGCGGTTTTGCGGTTGCCGATGTTGTCGTAGGAATAGATAAAGCTTCCTCCCCGGCTGATCCGGTCTTCGACCAGCTCGCTGCGGCCATTATAGGTAAAATCTCTTAGCGTGGCAGGAGTGGCGACATCCCAGGAGTCCCGTCGCTGAATGGGACGCCCCAGAGCGTCGTAGTCGTATTCGTGGCCGGCTGCCAATTCGCCGTCCGCTCCCTTCCTGTAACCGATGGCAGTTACTAGGTTCAGTGTGGAATGGTAGGTATTGCAGCGGACCATGCCGTTGGGGTAGGTGAGATAGTTGATGAAGCCGCTGGCTGGATCGTATTCCCACGTGAAGGAAGATGCTAAACCTTCCAGATTCATCCCAATCATGCCACTCTGCTGGTCATAGTCAAGATGGGAGTGCTGCACGGTACGGGTTCCAAGCATCAGGCGGTAGCCTTCAGAACGTCCCAAGGCATCGTATTGTTCCTGGATGCAGCTCTCCACACCTCCAAAGGAAGTGTCCTGGATCATGCGGCCATAGGAATCGTAGGAAAATTCCCTGATGCCGGAGGCATCGGAGATAGAGACCACTTGACCTAGATGGTTATAAGAATAGAGCCAGGGTATGGTTTGATCACTGTGAGAAATGGAGACAAGTTCTCCGGTCAATGGAGCGTAGATATAGCTGGTGACGATCCCTCTAGCCTTGGTCAATGTCTCCAGACGGTTGAGCTCGTCGTAGGTCTTGGAGACACAAGAACCGTCGGCATAGGCTTTTTTCAGTTCCAGACCGGTGGCTGGATCGTAGAGCCAGGTGGTGGTGTCTCCATCGGTTCGGTTGGAAGGATCGGAAGTGATGTCTCCCTCATCCGCCCGGAAGGTAGTCAGGGAGACCATACGATCGGCTTCGTCGTAGGCGAAGCAGGCCGGCTGGGTGGCAGTGCCGTACTCGGCCGTCTTTCTGCCGCGGATGTCATAGGAATAACAGGTTGTTCCTCCCAAAGCGTCGGTGATGCAGGCAGGATTGTCATAGCAGGACGAGTAGCTGGTGGTGGTGACATGGCCCGCAGGATCAGTAGTCTTAACTGGGCGTCCTGCAAGATCCGTTTCTTCAATAGTGGTATTGCCGCGACCATCGGTTTTTTCCAGAATCACCCCTGTAGAGGTGCAGGAATGCCGCTGGATGGAACAGATTCCGGAGTGGTCGGTCTGGCTTACGGTAAAGCCGTCGACAATAAGAGACTCGGCTACGATGTTTGAAGTGGGAATCCGGCTGAACTGGGTGCGCTTGGTTGGTGCAATGTACTCCGTCCACTGCATACTTTCCTGACCATAGACGTCTAGAGAAATCGACTTGCTTTCCAATACAGGACTGAGTTCGGAAACCAGGCTCTCCGTGGCCTGGGTGAGGGGGAGACCGTCGGCATTGTAGGCGGTGGAAGTCTGCACCTGGTAGACGCCGTCTTCTCGGAGCCGGTAGCGGGAGGAGTGTTCCGATATCCTGTTTCTGGTAGTGTCATTGGGATGAAGTTCCTCCAGCAGGACAGTTTGCTTTACGACTTGCCCCAGTTCGTTGTAGTCCGTGACGGTAGGGGCAAGGTCCTCCGTCTGGGAACGCGCGAGTAGCCCTTTGTCATTATAAGTGTTCCTGGTAACGATAAAGCTACCCAGAGTATTGGGCTGTTCCTGCCGGACGGTTTGACCAAAGCCGTTTTCCAGAGACCGCGACAGCACAACTCCCTTGGACAAGGTCGTGGTCAGAATGCCTTCTTCGGTTAGTTCCAGCCGGGTCTCCATCTCTCTTTGCCCCGTTCCTCCTTGTAAGGTGGTTGTGCCGTCGTAGTAGGTTCGAGTGACCAGGGTAGCCCCTGCAGGAGTGGTGACGGTGGTGGTGAGTCCGTCATCACTGTATTCCTTCCTGGTGACCCGTCCCAGGATGTCCGTAGAGGAAACGACCCGTCCCTGATCGTCATACTCCGTGCTTTCCGTCGTCGTCATGGGACCCACGTCCCGCCGCACGGCGATCGTCCTTCCCGCAGCATCATAGCTGTAGGAGGTAATCGTTTCTGGTGTGGTTTCTGTCGCCGAGCGGATGGTTTCCACCAGCTGCTTGGCCGTGTTGTAGCCGTAGCTGGTGGTGATGCCGTCTTCGTCGGTTTCCCTCAACGGGCCACAACACATCCATTCCGTCGTGCTGGTGCGCCCGTTGCCCTTCGTCGTCTTGATGAGCCTTTGCTCCTCGTCGTACTCGTAGTCCTCCGAGGCAATCAGCGACCAGCCTTCTCCGGTGTGAACGTATTGTTCTTTCCTAGTGGTGGTGCCGTTTTCAGCGATGTATTCCACGTTTCGGGTGCTTTGTCCGGGAACAATGCTTCCGTTGGCCTGCACGGTCTCCGCCTCCTTGTGGACGGCCCCGTATTCCGCGGCTGCTTCATAGGAATAGACCGTCTGAACGCCATTGACGCCCTGGCTCATCTTCCGCCTGCCCCGGGCGTAGGGATACTCCGCCATTTCTCCATAAGTCTCCTCTACACTGGTGTGGACCTGGTCGGAGCCCAGTGCGGTTTCCTTCACCGTGGTGCGGCTGACCTGCGGACTGTCTTCATACGTGTAAGTGCGCTTGAGAAGTTGGGTTTCTTCTCCATTCTCGGCAATGACCACCTTAGTTTCCGTGGCTGGCCTGAAGTCGTTAAAGCGCAAGTCGGCGTAAGTCGTGCGTGTCCCCTTTTCACCTCCTCCGGCCCAGGGAGTGGCTTGCAAGATGACCCGCCCCTGCTCGTCGTACTCGTAGCGCGTGTAACCGCCGTCGGGCTTGATCTCCAGGGACACCCGGAACTGGTCGTTATAGGTATAGAGGGTGGTCCTGGCCAGAGAGGTCTTGTACCCCTCCGTCCGGCTGATGGTCAGCCAGCCCCCGTCGGTGTACTTCTTGACTGTACGCGTGCAGGAAGAAGGCTCTTCCTCGTTGATGCCCTGAATAGTTTCAATGCGCTCCCACTTGGAACCGGGCAGCACGTTTTTCTCTACCGTTCGCACGGTGCGCTCGTCTCCCTCTCCCTGGATGGTCGTCACCTTGTTGCCTTCCGTCCTTCGCTGCGTCCGGAAGGCAGGCATTCCTTCCCTCTGCTCGGTGATGTTCATCACCTGCACGCCCTGGTCGGAGCTCAGTTCATAGACGGCCGTCTTGTAGGGAGTTCCCGTGCCGGCAAAGCCGCGCGCATTCTTGCTCACCTGGCAGGGAGCATACCATTCCAGGGTAAGCTTGCTGCCTTCCGGAACCGCCTGCAGCAGACCCTGGGACTTGGACCAAATGCTCTCGATAGCTCCCGTGGAAGGATGGCGGTTCACCTTCATCTGCCGGGAATAATCTTCCGCCGTGGTTTCCACGCCGGAGGCGGAGACCAGGGAGACGACCTTTCCGGTGGCTGCCGAGAAGCGCAGGGTGCGTCCATTGCTCTGGACCATGTCCAGATAGGCGGGAGAGCCGCCGGTGCAGGGAGACTTGTCGGCATTCAGCTTCTGAACCTTGTAGTTCAACTTGCGCGAACTTCCGGAGACGGAGGCTCCGGCATGGCCGTCAGAACTCTGGAAGGAGATGGAACTGCCCGTGGGCCGTTTAACGGAGATCTGTCCGGTTGCGGGATTGCAGGAGGCGGTCCATTCGAGGGGATGCTTGTAGCGCAGAGTGATGGGCCATGGGGAGGAAGGTTCGGCAAGAGTGCGGGGAACGGGGGAATTATTTCCTCCTCCCCCTCCTGAGTCTCCGGTTCCTACTTCCAGTAAGCCTTCGCAGTCGTCAGCCCCTTCCGGATAGCCGCCGAAGAAATGGGAGGTGTTCTTGCTGCAATCGGACTGTTCGATGTCTTCGTCGCAATCACAGGAACAGGGGCATGGACAACCTCCTTCCTCCGGCTCGCTGGAGGAAGAAGAGAGGGAACTGGAACTACTGCTGGAAGAGGAACTGGAGCTGGAACTACTTGAGGAACTCGACGACGAGCTGCTGGAAGAAGAACTGCTGGAGCTGCTCGAGGAAGAGCTGGAAGACGGAGCGCTGCTGGAGGACGTTGGAGTCTCAGGCACCAAGGAACTGCTGTGGAAACTGGAAGACGAACTGCTCGAGGAGGAAGAGCTTGAACTGCTGCTTGGCTTGGGATCAAACTCAAACGAATCTCCTCCCCCTGCCGAACTGCTCGACGAATCCCCTTCTTCCACCTCCTGGTACAGGTTGACCAGCGTCAGGACGGTTTCTCCTTCCTTGCCGGCAGGCGTGTTTTCCGCCAGCAGGTAATAATCCAGGTCGGGCTCTCCTTGCTTGTCGCACATTAAGGCAATGCAGAACTCCTCTTCCGACCCCAAGGAAGGCTGGTATTGATGGACGATGTGGCACCAGTAATAGCCCTGTTCGAAATGAAGCTGGCGGCAGAGAGGCGTGGAAGAGCCGGCCTCCGTGGCAAGTTCCAGCTCCTTGGCGGGGATGGAAAGGGAAATGGAGGAGCGGGCGTGAAGGTGGAGAAACCAGGTGGCGGGAGCCATGACCTTGAGGTATCCGAACCATTCGTGGCGGGTAGGGGAGGAAGCGATCCGTTTGGGAACGAGAACGGGAGCGGTGAGGCCGTTGACCAGGAAGTTGCCCTGGGGCTGGCCGTTGGGATACATGGGAATGAAGGGGTAGACGGTGTCCATGGCACCGATGTTGAAAGTGTTGTTCATGGTAATGAAATGATGTTGGTTCAATGGTTGCCCCTACCATGAAACAAAAACTACCAGTGTAAACACGCCGCGAACGTTATGATATTCAAATACACAATAATATTATCAACATAGGTATTTCATAAAATACATAATGCTTCTTCTGATTCTCTTGATTAATCAAGGCGACAATACAGATTTTTCCAGCGACCAGCTTTAAAGTACCAATAAAGCACAAGACATCTGATCATCCCTATCCACGACGCTAGATACCGCCGGTCAGCGAACTTTCTTTCCTCCTATAAGATTTCCCTGGAAGCACCGTCTAACCAAACGCCAGTTCTACAGACGCTCTGCTTCATCAAGCCTTCTCCCACCAAAGGGAGTCACGATGCAGAAACATCATTCACCATCGAGCGGCTTGGCCGTGGAACTCAGCGTGCACTGGCGCACGTAGTCGTACACCTTGGGGTCACTGTCGCCCGCGGCCCATACTACCCGCAGGAAATCGGCGGGATGGATGTTACCGTGTTCCCGGAGGAAGCGGCGGTCGTTCTCACAGCAGTAGATGACGTCATCCCCCATGGAGCCGACCAACTTGGCCCGCGCCTTGGCAATCAGGCGCGGAAGGTACGGAAGGCCGCTGAGTTCATCCCCGAAGCCCGGCAGGTCATACCCGATGACGGGCTTGCCTTGGTAAAATTGCCCATGCTGGATGGTCAGGAAGAAGTCCCTGCGCGCCGCGGCTATCAACAGCACCGTGGTGGGGGAAGGTTCTCCCGTGCGGGCATAGAGTTCCACAAAGTCAAACAGTTCCCGCGTTCGGCAACCGATGGAGGACAGGAAGATGATTTCCTGGTCCGTAAAGAAGCCGTCCACATTCCTGTGGCCTTCATGGTAGCGCCCCACCGCCTCGCGGAAAAGGTCGTAAAACGTGTCGTTCCAGTCTTCCGCCATCATCTGCCGGGGGATTTGTGTTTGCGCTTGAAGTTCAGCATCATGATCTGCTTGGTCAGGTTCGCCTCAAACCGGGCCTGTTCCTCGCGGGACATTTCCGAGCGGGCCTTCAGCACTTCCTGCGCTTCCTGAATGGCCCGTTCCACGCTGCCTTCATCAATCTGGGAGGAGTTGAGGGCCAGGTCCGTCACCATCAGGACGTGGTCGTCATTGACCTGGACAAAACCCGTTCCCACCACCATGCTTTCCTCCGGGCCGTCCAGGGGCTTGTAGCGGAGTTCCCCCGGTTCCAGGGAGGTAATCAGGGCCGTATGGTGTTCCAGCACACCCATCTCCCCGAGGCTGCCGGGCAGATACACGTATTCCACCGTGGCGGCAACGGCCACTTCATCCGGGGTAATGACTTTGAACTCCATGCTCATGGTGTGGAACTGCGGGAAAAGGGGTTATTTGGCATCCTTCGCCTCCTTGAGGACGTCATCTATGCCGCCGCGCATGAAGAAGGCGTCTTCCGGAACCATGTCCAGCTTGCCTTCCAGGATTTCCTTGAAGCCGCGGACGGTTTCCGAGACGGGCACGTAAGCGCCGGGAATGCTGGAGAAGACTTCCGCCACGTGGAAAGGCTGCGTCAGGAAGCGCTGGATCTTGCGGGCGCGGCTCACGATGAGCTTGTCTTCTTCCGAAAGCTCGTCCATGCCCAGAATGGCAATCATGTCCTGAAGGTCCTTGTAGCGCTGCAGCACCATCTGCACGCCGCGCGCCACTTCATAGTGCTCATTCCCCACGATTTCCGGGGCCAGGGCCTTGGAGGTGGAGGACAACGGCTCCACCGCAGGGAACAGGCCCTGGGCGGCCAGGGAACGTTCCAGCACCACCGTGGAGTCCAGGTGGGCAAAGGTGGTAGCCGGGGCCGGGTCCGTCAGGTCGTCCGCAGGAACGTAGACGGCCTGCATGGAGGTGATGGAACCGTGCTTGGTGGAAGTGATGCGTTCCTGAAGGTCCGCCATTTCTTCCGCCAGGTTCGGCTGGTAGCCCACGGCGGACGGCGTGCGGCCCAGCAGGGCGGACACTTCCGACCCCGCCTGGGAGAAGCGGAAAATGTTGTCAATGAAGAGAAGGACGTCCTTGTGCTCCTCGTCGCGGAAGTATTCCGCCATGGTCAGGGCGGACAAAGCCACGCGCAGACGGGCGCCGGGAGGCTCGTTCATCTGGCCGTACACCAGGGCCACCTTGGATTCCTCCGGTTTTTCCAGGTTGATCACGCCGGATTCTATCATTTCATTGTACAAGTCGTTCCCTTCACGGGTGCGTTCCCCCACCCCGGCAAAGACGGAGAGGCCGCTGCGCGCCTTGGCAATGTTGTTGATGAGTTCCATGATGAGCACGGTCTTGCCCACCCCCGCACCGCCGAAGGCGCCGATTTTGCCGCCTTTCAGGAAGGGGCAGATAAGGTCGATCACCTTGATGCCCGTCTCAAGCACTTCCGTGCTGGTGGATTGTTCCTCCAGCGGGGGGGCGCTGCGGTGGATGCTCTTTTTTCCGGCGCAGTCAAGCGCGCCGCGTTCGTCCACGGCGTCACCCAGCACATTGAAGATGCGGCCCAAGACGCACTGCCCCACCGGCACTTCAATGGGGTGCCCCATATCCCGCACGGGCATGCCGCGGCGCAGGCCGTCCGTGGAGCTCATGGCCACGGCGCGCACCCAGCCGTCACCAATGTGCTGCTGGACTTCCAGCACCAGGGTTTTGCGCTTTCCGTCAACTTCATAGTCCACTTCCAGCGCATTGAGCAGGGCCGGAAGCGTTTCAGCCCGGGAAAAATCCGCATCGACCACGGCGCCGATGATCTGAACGAGAGTGCCTGTGTTATTCATCATGAGAAAAACTTGGTGTTGAAATAGAAGAGGTGAGGGTTCTGTTTGAAAGGTGGGTGAAGAAGCGGAGTCCGGCGTTATTCCATGGCGCGCATGGCCGTGGTGATTTCCAGCAGTTCATTGGTGATCTGCGTCTGGCGCGCCTTGTTGTAGTCCAGGGTGAGGTCGTCAATGATGTTCTTGGCGTTTTCCGTGGCGCCCTTCATGGCCACCATGCGGGCGGAGTGTTCGGACGCGCGGGCTTCCAGCACGATCTGGACCAGGCCGTGGAAGACGTAAAGGGGCAGGATGGTATCCAACAGGGCGGAGGGGCTGGGTTCCAGCAGGAATTGCTTGTGGGCGTTTTCCCCGTCCAGGGCCGCGCCTCCGGCTTTCGCCATTTTCATCAGCGGCTCCGCTTTAATGGGGAGGAGCTGGCGGAAGATGGGTTTCTGCACCATCGTGTTCACAAAGCCGGAGAAGGCAATGAAGACGCGCCCGTATTCCTCCGCCTTGAATTTCTGCACAATGAAGTCGAACACCGGCTTCAATTCCAGCAAGGAGAGCGGGTCCGTCAGGCTCCAGGTGGCTTCCAGCCGCTCATTCCATTTGGCCAGCGCGGCGTTCAGCTTGCGGCCAATGGTGACGTAGTGGGCGTTTTCCGGCGCGTGTTCCCTGACCATTTTGATCAGGTTGGCGTTCAGGCCGCCGCACAGGCCGCGGTCCGTATTCACCAGCAGCACCAGGTCCGCGCCGCCGTGGGTCTGCATCAGCGGGCTGGTGCTGGTGTCAATTTCATCCTGAAGGTGGTAGAGCACTTCCGCCAGGGCGCGGATGTAGGGGCGCCCCTTCACGGCCTGGTCCTGGGCACGGCGCATCTTGGCGGAGGCCACCATCTGCATCGCCCTGGTGATCTGGGACGTGTTTTTGACGGACTTGATCCGGCGTCTGATGTCTCTCAGGTTGCCCATGGTTCAGTGCTCCCGTAGTGGTTAGTTCCAGCTGAGCTTGAAGGATTCAATGGCGGCTTTAAGCCCAGCGTCTATTTCCGGCGTCAGGTCCTTTTCCTTCAGGATGCTTTCCAGCAGGTCCGGATGCTGGTCCTGCATGTAGGCTTCCCAGGCATTCTGGCATTCCTTGATCCTGTCCACCGGAACGTCGTCAAAGTAGCCTTTCTGCATGGCGTACAGGTCCGCGGCTTCCAGCCCCAGCAGCTTGGGCTCATACTGGTTCTGTTTGAAAAGCTCCACGATGCGCTCCCCGCGGGCCAGCTTGGCCTTGGTGCTGGGATCCAGGTCAGACCCGAACTGGGCGAAGGCCTGCAATTCCGTGAACTGGGCCAGGTCCAGCTTGATGGAGCCGGCCAGCTTCTTGATGATTTTCGTCTGGGCGGAGGAACCCACGCGGGAGACGGAGATGCCCACGTTGATGGCGGGGCGCACCCCCTGGTAGAACAGGTCCGTTTCCAGGAAGATCTGGCCGTCCGTGATGGAAATGACGTTGGTGGGAATGTAGGCGGAAACGTCCCCGGCCTGCGTTTCAATGATGGGGAGGGCCGTCAGGGAGCCGCCGCCGTGTTCCTTGTTGATGCGCGCGGCGCGTTCCAGCAGGCGGCTGTGCAGGTAAAAGACGTCCCCCGGGTATGCCTCACGCCCGGACGGACGGCGCAGAATCAGGGAAATCTGGCGGTAGGCCACGGCATGCTTGGAGAGGTCATCGTAAACGATCAGGGCGTCCTCCCCCTTGTCCATGAAGTATTCCCCCATGGCGCAGCCGGCATACGGGGCCAGGTAGAGCATGGCGGCGGGGTCCGAGGCGGAAGCCGCCACCACGATGGAGTATTTCATGGCCCCGGTTTCCTCCAGCTTGGCCACCAGGCGGCTGATGTTAGCGCGCTTCTGGCCGATGGCCACGTAAATGTTGTACAGCGGCCGGTGGTCCGGCAGCCTGCCTTCCTCCGCCATGCGGTTCTGCTCCGCCTGGGCAATCATGGTGTCCATGGCAATGGCGGTTTTCCCGGTGGCGCGGTCCCCGATGATGAGCTCACGCTGGCCGCGGCCGATGGGGATCATGGCGTCAATGGGGAGGATGCCCGTCTGCACGGGAACGGTGACGGGCTGGCGGGAAATAATGCCGGAGGCGATCTTTTCCACGGGGTAGTAGGCTTCCGCCTTGATCGGCCCCTTGCCGTCAATCGGTTCCCCCAGCGTGTTCACCACGCGGCCCAGCAGGGAACGGCCCACAGGCACGGAGAGGAGGCGGCCCGTGCATTTGACCAGGTCCCCTTCCTTCAAGTTGGAATCATCCCCCAGAATCACAGCGCCCACCTCATGTTCTTCCAGGTTCATCGCCAGGCCCATCACGCCGCCGGGGAATTCAATCATTTCATTGAGCATCACGTCGCTCAGCCCTTCGATCTTGGCGACGCCGTCCCCCACGGAACGAATGACGCCCACGTTTTCCTGACTGACGGTAGCCGTGGCTTTTTTAATTTCTGCTTCGAGTTCTTGAAGTATGTTGCTCATGGAAAAAAAGTTCGTTGGTTAATTGGAAAGGGTGCGGGCCAGGTCGGCCAGGCGGTCAATTTTGGAACGCACGGAGCCGTCCTTCACGTCGTCGCCCACCTGGATGCGGACGCCTCCCAGCAGGCCAGGCTCCACTTCCCAGTTGTAGTAAAGTCCGTCGCCGTATTTGGCCGCCAGTTTCGTCTGAATCCGGGAGCGTTCCTCCTCCGTCAGCGGCACGGCGCTTTGAATGGTGGCCGTACGGCTTTTCACCGCATATTCCACCATGCGGGAGAAGGCTGTCAGCAGGGCCTCGTAATTGCGCGGCTTGCGCTCTGCAATTTTCCGGGCGATCAGGCGCACGCGGTCCTCCGCCACGGCATTCCCGTCCAGGCAGAGCCGGAACAGCCTGCGGGCGGCATTTTGCGTGTCCTTTCCGATTTTCATAAATTATTTCAGGAATCCAGGCTGTCGATTGCTTCCCGGTTGATTCTCCGCTGGTCTTCTTCCGTCAGCACTTTCCCGGTGACCTGGGCCGTAGCCAAGGCCACCAGCTGGCCGAACTGCTCTTTCAGCGCGTCGCGTTCCTTCTGCTGTTCCAGTTCCGCAAGCTCCCGGGCTTTTTTGACAATTTCCTCCGCCTTCCGGGCAGCCTCCGCTTCCTGTTCCTCCAGCAGGCGGGAGGCGGCTTCCTTGGCGGCTTCTATTTTTTCCTGCCCCTTTTCCCCGGCCTCCACCAGCATTTCATGCGTCTGCTCCTTTACGGAAGCAAGCTGGCGTTCGCTTTCCTCACGCATTTCCTCCCCTTCTTCAATGCGCTGGCGCCTTTTTTCCAGAACGTTCTGGATAGGCTTGAACGCCAGGTAGCGCAGGATCACCACCATCAGGATGAAGGCGATCAGGTTGGCAAGAAAGGGCTCCCAGCTTGTCACCCCGAAGGGCGCAAAGGGATTCCAGGACTGGTCGGCTATGAGATTCAGCATAAAATGAACGGGTTGAAACATGCCGGAAGTTTTCCGGACCGGCAGGAACGGCTGCGCCGCCCCGGAGCGGAAGGAGTTCCCTCCGGGAACGGAGCGTCCGGATTATTTCACAAAGATGGAGATCAGGGCCACGCCTTCAATCAGGGCGGCCAGCGTAATGGCAATCACCATGATGGGGGAGGAGGCGCCGGGGTTGCGCCCGGTGGCTTCCGCGGCTTTCGCGCCGATGAGGCCTATGCCGATGCCGGCGCCGATGGTGACGAGGCCAAAGCCCACGTTGCCGGACAGTTCGGCCAGGGAGGTCATTGCAGTAGGATCAATCATGTTATTGTATGGTTTTATGTTTTTGTTGAACGTTCCCCCACAGGTTGCCCATGGTCCGGAACGGAAAGTTGGCGGTGCTGCTCATGAAGTCTTTCCGGGCGGCAGGCTGTCCGGTACAGGCGGCTCCTTTTGTTCATTCTTGTCCGCATGGCTGTGGGAGTCGCCGTCCCCCACCTGGAGTTTCAGGAAAATGGCCGTCAGGAGCAGGAACACCAGCGCCTGGATGAAGCCCACCAGCAGTTCAATGGCCAGGAACGGCAGCACGCACAGGGAGCTGAGCACGGGGCCGAACATGTTGGCCATGGTCTCAATGATCGTTTCCCCGGCGTAAATGTTGCCGTAAAGACGGGCGCCCAGGGCAATCGGGCGGATCGTGATACTCAGGACCTCCACCAGGCCCACAAACAGGAAGATAAGCACCAGCACAAACCCCATGAAACCGGGCAGCCTGCCCTTGGGCCCGAACAAGTGGATGAAGAAGCCTTTCACCCCCTGCTCCCGGATGCACCAGTAAAGCCACATCAGCGCATAAAAGATTCCCAGGAACATCGTCACGTTCATGTCCGCGTTCGCGCCGCGGAAGAGCAGCACCCCGTTGTAGGTAATGGTGCCCACCCCGGGGAGAAGCCCCATGTAGTTGCTGACCAGGATGATGGTGAAAATGGTTCCGAAGTACCAGAAGTACTTGCGCGTCAGGCGCGGCCCCAGCAGGGACTCCACAAAGTTGTACAGGGTCTCAAAAAAGTATTCCACCGCATTTTGCAGCCGGGAGGGCAGGATACGCATGGCGCGGGTGGCGGACCATACCACAATGCCTATCAGGAGCACCGCCAGAAAGAGCATCAGCATGGAGTTGGACACCGGCAGTTCAATGCCGCCGGGAAGCGGGATGGAAAACAACTGGGGGGCAGCCTGCTCCAGTCCGTGCCCCGCGCCTTCCTCCGCCGCACAGGCGCTGCCGCCCATCATGCCGGGCACCGCCAACGCCGCCAACCACAGGAACTGGAAAAATCTGCTCATCGTCTGTCTTTCACCATTACTCGCGCCAACTCCTGTAAATACGGGAAAAGGGGAAACTTCCCTTTATTTGACGGTGTTAATTGTGTACTCTCCCCGTTCCCTTGGCAAGTCCAAAACTTGGCACGCATGCAAATTATGAACATTTGTATACAATCTTAAAGGGCTCCCAGGACACTCCTCGCATTTTCTTCCAGCCACCAGGGAATTTTCAAGCCCGGGTTCCGGAACGGCACGAACGCCCAGCCAGCCAACAAAAAGGCTTCCGGGAATTTCTTCCCGGAAGCCCGTCAGTTCAATTTGATGCCTCTGTTACTTGGCGGAAATCACGTGGATGTGGTACACGTCCCTGCCGTCCGCACCCTTGCGGCCGGTGGCGTGCATGCCCGTGACGTCGGAAGTGATCACGTCCAGCGTCTTCACGGCTTTCTGAATATCCTTGTTGCCTTCCGCGGCAGTCTTCAGGGCGTCCCGGACCGGAACCAGGTTAAGCTGGAATTCCAGCGGAGCCACCTGCCCCGGGGCTTTCATGGATTCCTTGATGACTTCCATGCCGAAGGCCTTGGGCATGCTGACGGCCCAGCGGGTGTCGGTCACGGCCACCACCGGATTCAGGTCGGCGCCCAGCGGGCACTCGTAATCATACGTGGTGACATCCCCTTCCACGGAGGATTTGGGAGCGGGGAGTTCCGTCATCTTGCCCTGGCTGGCCAGGGTAACGATGGTCTTGGCGGCATCAGACACTTTCTGCCAGGCCTCACCCAGAGCGGCGCGGTTCTTCACTTCATATACCAGGGAGAAGCGCGGAGCCGGAACATTCTTAAGCATGGGGCTGGGAGCGCCCTTCATGTCCACAATGTAAGCGCCGGAGTCCGTGATGCCGGAAAGAGCGGTCTTGTACGCCTTCCAGAGTTCTTCAATGGTGGGCCGGGCCATCTGGAGCATGGGGGCAACCATGCGGATCTGGTCGCTTACGTCATGCTTCGGGTTGGAAATGTACGCATTGCCGTAATCCCAGACGATCTGCGCGATGTTCTCATACAGGGTGCAGCCCATGTCAACAATCTGCGGATTGATGCGGAAGGAGGAATACAGCACCGTATCCGCACCGGGACGGACGGAGTTCATGGAGGAGGGGGCATCCAGCAGGTAGAATTCAAGCGGATACGTGCAGGCTTCCACATGCACCCCCTGGTCCTGCCACGCGTAGTAGGAAACGGGCGTGGCATTCTGCGCCACCTTTTCATACAGCCCGAGGAGGCTGCCCTTCATGGAATCAAGCGCGGCCATGGAAGGGGCCAGATCGGCAATCTTCCAGTCAGTGCCTACCGTCTGCATCAGGTCCTTCAACCCGGTAAACATGCCCTTGTAGTAGGCGATGTCCAGGTTAATAAGGCCCTTGGCGCAAGCCTTGTCCGCAAATATCAGGCCATAGGCAGGATATTGGAGCTGGGCGTCAGCCATGGAGAAATCCGGACGCGCCAGAACGGAGTCCTGGGGGGAAGCGGCCAGACGGACCTGCTTTTCAGGATTGGTGGTCACAAAGCCCACCAGGGTGTCGTCCACAAAGCCAACGGCTACATAAAGCTTGGATTCGTCCAGACGCTGGAGAGCAGCCTTGAGGCGGTTCATGTTTTCCGGGGAAACCTTAATATTGTCTTTTGCTTTCTCCAGTTCTTCCTCCAGCTTCGCCCGCAGTTTTTTGCAGTCTACTTCCGCCACCTTGCAGGCCAGGCCGTTGTAGGTCTTGTCATACAGGGAAACAATGCCGTGCAGCTCCATGTCCTCCGGGAGGTTGGCATCCTTCAGGGTAGCCTTCGCCTGGGCAACGGCTTCCGGCGTCAATTTGGCGGCTACCATCACGGGAGCCGTCGCAGCCTGGGAGGGGCGCAAGTCGATGGAGTCAACCCACTGCACAAGCATTTCAGCATACCTGTTGACCATAGCCTCCATTTCCGCACTATTGTCTTTCTTGGCTCCATCCGCTGAGGCCTGGTAAAGTTTGTAGGCTGACAGCATCCCCTGCATCTGGTTCAGGCCCATGCCTGTAAAAGCGGACTGGGCGCTGTCCATCCACGGAGCCCATTCCGGACCGAAACCGATCATCGCGTCAATGACGGGGCTGTTGACGGAGCACTTGGCCCGGACGGGCTTGGGAGCGTCCTCTCCCGGAATGGCAACGGATTCATCAGCGTTCTGTTCCGCGGAGCAATTCCCCCAGGTTTTGACCATGTTCAGATTCTGAACGCTTTTAATGATGCCGGGAATGTCGTAAACACCGGCCACCATGCCCATGTCCCTGGGGAACAGGGCAGCCAGCCCGAGCCGTTCGGCACGTTTCGCCACCAGATCGGAGGCAACGGGGGCGCAGGGATCAAGCGCGGCGGCGGGGGTTAAGCCGGCGGCGTCCTGTCCGGCCTTGGCGGAAGAGGATTTATTGTCGTCAGAGCAGGCGGCAAGAGCGCAAGTCAGCGCAAAACAGGGTATGGAGTAGAAATAATGCTTTTTCATTATCTTGAAACGTGGGGGGTCATGATGCCATCCGGCAAAAAGCGCCGTTCCTTGCGGAAGCAGTCTCATCGACGTGCATCATCCGCATATATAGGCAGTTCTCCCCAACCACGCAAGCATAATGAAGAACAGCAATGACATGGGACGCCGCGGCATCCCGGGAAACACCGTACGAAAAACGCCCTTCCCGAGCAGGCGCTCCCAGCGGAAGCCGTCTTAAAGCGGCTCCGCCATGGGGATGTCATCCTCCGGCATGGGGGCCCTCGGCGCCGGGGCGGTCACAGGGGAAGAATGGTTGAGACTGCGGGGGATTTGCCGGGGAAGGCCCGGAATGTAGTCTGAATCACCGCGGCGGGGCCTCAGGGGAGCGGCGGAAGGTTCTTCCGAAAGGGGAGGCGCAGACGGCGCGGCGGAGCGGGAACCGCCTACCGGAGTAGCCTTGATTTCCGCATCGGAAGAATCATCCAGGTCTGCGGGTATTTCATGAACCTTGATGGGCTCCATTCCTTCCGGATCATACAGGCCGGGAGGCAGGTTGTCCGGCACCACGGCGGGGGATTCCCCGCGTTCCCGGAGAGCCGCAGCGGCCGTTTCAGGGGTTTCCTCCACCGGTTCCGCTACAGGAATGTCATCCTTGGGAGGATCAATGATGGCCTTGATGTCCTTCTTTTCCGTCTCAAAAAATTCCTTCACGATGGGAGCCGCGGCAGCGCCGCCGCCCAGCCGCTCGTGGGCGCGGCCTTCATACAGCACCACATAGGCGAAACGGGGATTGTCACAAGGCATGAATCCGGCAAACCAGGCCAGGCGCTTGTCTTCCCGTTCCGGCCCCCACTGGGCCGTTCCGGACTTCCCGGCAATGCTGGAATAGGACAGGCGCGCGCGGCCCCCCGTGCCGTTTTCAATCACTTCCCTCATGCCCTTGCGCACGCTGGCCAGGGCGCGTTCATAAGCTGGCAGGGGGCGCTGGACCTCCTGGGGCTTGGGGGCGTATATGACGTTGGCGTTGCCGTCCTGAATCTGCTTGATGAGCTGGAGCCGGGGCAGGTAGCCGTTCGCCACGCCGGACATCATGTGCGCCACCTGGAGCGGCGTGACCAGCAGGGTTCCCTGGCCGATGGACAGGTTGGCGGCGTCTCCGGACATGAAATCACGCTTGTAGTTGCGGATCATGTATTCACTGGTGGGCACCAGGCCGGGATCATCCGGAATGGGGAGGCCCGTCCGTTCCCCCAGGCCGAAGGCGCGGGCCGTATCCATCAGGGCTTCCGCCCCCAGCTTCAGGCCCATCTGGTACATGAACGGGTTGTTGGACATCGCCAGGGCGCGGATGCAGTTGATGTCCCCCAGAGGCGTCTTGCTCCAGTTGTTGAAGACGTGGTTACCGATCGTGATGGCCGCCGGGCAGTAAATCTGCGTATTTTCCGTAATTTTGTTGTTCTTCAGCGCGCTGGCCACGGTCATCACCTTGAAGGTGGAGGCGGGGGGGTAGCGCCCCTGGAAGGCACGGGCGCCCAGGGGCCCGGCGGGGTCGTTGCGCAGGGCGTCGTAATCCTTCTGGGAAATGTTCGGGATGAACATGTTCGGGTCATAGGACGGCGTGGAGGCCATCACCAGCACTTCACCCGTCACGCAGTCCAGCACCACCATGGCGCCGCGCCTCTTGCCGCGGGAAAGAATGCGTTCCGCGTCCTGCTGCCATTTCAGGTTCAGGGTAGTGACGATCGCGCCGCCGGGCTTGGGCCGTATTTGCAGTTCGTCCAGAATCTTGTTGCCGTCCTCGTCAAACATCAGGCGCCACACGCCAGGCGTTCCTGTAAGGTCCTTGTTGAATTCCTTTTCCAGCCCCGCACGGCCTTCCACCTGTTCCCAGAGGGGGTCCATGTGGTTGATGGGGCCGGTGGGTAGTTTCCCCTTGGACCCCACATAACCGATGATGTGCCCGGCAATCGCCTTTTCCGGGTAGGAACGGATGTAGATAGGCAGCAGTTGGAGGCCGCGCACCCCTTTCACCTTGTCCTTCATTTTTTCAGCTTCTTCCGCGCGAATGACGTTGGTGAGGGGAAGAGGCAGCCAGCGACGGTGCTCATAGTGCTTCCAGAGCTGGTCATCGGAAAAGGACCACGCCTTTCCGGCAATTTTCTTGGCCTGTTCCAGGCAGTTGCGTCCGAACTCCACCACCCGGGAGCGGTCGGGATCTTCAAAGATTTCAAACCGCAGGGCCAGCTGGTAGGCCACAGTGGTCACGGCCAGTGGCTCTCCATGGCGGTCCAGGATGGGGCCGCGCGGGGCCGGAATCAGCAGGGCCATGGTCCGGGCGGAAGGCCGGGTGCTGGTATGCGCCTCCCGCGCCGCGTCCAGCCGGCCTCCATTCAGGGAAGGTATCAGGGACAGGGAGTCCAGGCCGTTCTGCTCCTTGTCCGTCTCCCTGGGCATTTCCGGGGCGTCGGCCACGCCTTCACGTTCACCGGAAGCCGTGCCGGGTTCCCTCTTCTTATCCCCCAGGTCCACCGTTTCCACGGCGTCATCCTCTGCGCGCTGTTCCCCGGCGGCCTGGCGCACGGGCGTCCCCCCACGGGAAGACGAATGGCGGGCCGAGGACTGCCCCCAGGCCGTATCCGCCGTCCACGCGGCCAACCCGGCCAGCAATACCAGGGAACGTATCAGAACCTTCATTTTCATCAGCTTGCAGGAGTGTGACAGATGCGCCGTAAGGAATCAACGATTATTCACGCTCGCGCTTATTCCTGAATTATTACGGTTGTTCCCATGCCGCATTTGTCAAACAAAATGCGGCATGCCTCCACCGGCACCCGGATGCACCCGTGGGAGTTGGCGTCCCGGTACACGGTGCCCACATGCAGCCCTATTCCCCCGTGAATGCGCATCCACAGCGGCATCTTGGCGCCAATGAATTTGCCGCCGGACGGAACGCGGGAAGAAGAAGTGGCGTCCGAATTCACGCACACGCCGCTTGCATCAAACACGCTGCCGTAGGACCGGGAGCGGTAGTCCGCATCCTTCTGGATGATGGAGAACCTGCCGCGGGGCGTTTCATGGGTGGATTTGCCCGTGCACACGGGAAAATTCATGGCGGGTTCACCGTTCACCCACAGCACGCCGCGCTGGTCCTTCAGATGAACCACGATTTTGCTGTTTTTCGTCTGCGCCTGCCGGATGCGCCCGTCATGGTACCAGATGTCACGCGTAAAGCGGTACTGGGGGTCCGCCACAAAGGCGTCATAGGAAGAAACGTACCTGCCATCCTTCATCAGCGGCTTGCCATGCGGGGTCTTCGGCGTGGAGGAACAGGCGGCCAGCAGCAGGGAGACGCAGAGGAAAAGAAGAAAAGCGAGAGGGGCGCGCGGCATGCGGCCTGCTTTACCTTCTTCCCCCGTGGAAATCAAGCACGATTCCCCTCCGTTCCGGCATGTTTTCAGGAATCCTGATAAACCTGGCCTTTTCCTGCCGTACTTCTTGCCGTTCTACTTCCGCACCACCATGAATTCCCCTTCTTCAGCTCCCATCCACCCCCCCAGGCTGCATTCCCTGGACGCCCTGCGCGGTCTGGACATGCTCATCATCCTGGGACTGGACGCCCTGGTCCTGTTGCTGGCCTCCAGAAACCCGGAAAGCGCCTTCCTTCAGGAAGCCGGACACCAGATGACCCACGCCGCCTGGGGCGGGCTGCGGCTGTATGACCTGGTGTTCCCCGTCTTCGTGTTCATCTCCGGCGTTTCCATGTCCTTCTCCCTGGCGAGGCATACGGACGGGAACGCCCCCGCCGCTCCGGGACTGCTCAAGATATGGAAACGCGCCCTCATCCTGGCCCTGCTGGGGATGCTGGTCAACGGAACGCTCACGTGGACGGAGGACATGCGGTATGCTTCCGTGCTGGGGCTGATCGGTTTTTCCTGCGCCATCGCGGGCACCTGCATTCTGCTGCTCCGGCGGCAGGGCTCCGTGGCCGCCGCGGGAGCCGCCCTGCTTGCCCTGGTGGCCGTTCTCCAATTCACGGGCGGCAATTTCACGCCAGGGGGCTCCGTCAATTCATGGGTGGACACACACTGGCTCCCCGGCCGCCTGCACGGGGGAACCTTTGATCCGGAAGGGCCGCTCTGCATCATCTCCGCCGCCGCGCTGTGCCTGGCTGGCTGGCTGGCGGGCAGCCTGCTCCGGAAAAACCGGGAACGGCCCGTGCGCTTCTGCCTTCTGACGCTGGCCGCGGGCAGCCTGCTGTTCTACGCCGCCCTGGCGCTGGACGGCGTTTATCCCATCATCAAAAACATGTGGACAGGCACCTTCATTCTGGCCGCCGCCGGGGCTTCCCTGATCGCCCTGTCCCTGTTCCACCTGGCCGTGGACGTGTGGAAGGGCGGCTCATGGGCCTTCCCCCTCCGCATCATCGGCCTGAACGCGCTGGCCGCGTACCTGATTCACGCCCTGGTGAACGTGCATGAACTCAACAGGCGCATTTTCAGCGGCGCGGCGGATTTCTTTCCTTCCGTTCAGCCCGTCTTTCTCGCCGTCTCCCTTCTGTTGCTGCAATGGCTGGTTTTATTCGCCTTCTTCCGGCGCAGCCTGTTCATTAAACTGTAACAGCCTTTCCAGGGAACTTTTACGGACCCCGTAAAACATAAAAACCGCCCCTTTCCCGGACCACGGGAAAACGGAGCCATGGACAGGCAGGCAAACAAAAATGCCTCCCCCGTGCAGGGGGAAGCATGTTCAAAAAATCAGGCTCAGGCCATGCCGGACTCAGCGCATACGGCGGCGGCGCAGCAGGGCCAGCAACAGCCCGGCGGCGGAAAGGCCGGCCGCAGCAGGTTCCGGAACGGGAGCCGCCCCGGTGATATAATGAATCTTCACGTTGGCCCACGCTCCCCCATTGGTGGTAATCCAGTACTTGCCCACATTCTCAGCAGTGGCCTCCAAAGGACCGTCCGCACGGGTCAGGATATTCCCATCGGCATCCCTGACCACGTAGTCCACCGTATCAAAGCCGTTGCCGCCCGAGGAGGATGAAGCGTTCTGCCCCAGGAGTTCACGCACCACCGTCCCAAAGGCGCCCGTGGTGGTATACGGATCAATGATAGCCTGAATAGTACCCCCGTTTGCATTGATCCAAAGGCTCGTCGTCGCAAGGCGCCCGTTCAGGCCGAAATCCCACACATACCCCTCGGACAGTCCCCCGCCCAAGGCTCCGGAATTAATCACGGAATCAATCGCCAGGTTGCCCCAGAGCTGCGTATTGCTGGAATTCAGGGTGAAGGATTTATCCATCTCCACATTTCCCAGGATCAAGGCCCCGCCCGTGTTGTTGCTGAGGGTGCCCGTACCCTTCAGGACAAGCTGGTCAATGCCCTTGTAATTCAAGTTTCCGGCCCCGGCGGTGGATATGGAGGCATCACTGTTAATGATGATGCTGTTTCCCGCACCAAGAGTGGTGGGAGGCACCCCGGATTCCGACCAGTTGCCCGCGTCCGTCCAGGAGGAGCCGTCACCGTTGCCCGTCCATTGATAGGTTGCCGCCATGCTGAAACCGGATACGGCAGCCAGAGCGCAGCAGGCAATAATTAGAGTTTTCTTCATGATATCAGGAATTAAAGATGGGCGCCAACAGTTGCAAATATTGCCTCCATGCTTCACAAATCCGTTCCCGTGAGCGTTTTGCGATCAAAAATCCAGGCATGTAACCATAGCTCCGGGTTTTTCTATATCGGATTGTGAATCCGTAAAATTTCATCAATGATGTAATATATTCAACATGAAATTATTAATTTTATTTAGCCGGCATGTTTGCTTAAATCGGAAATGGCGTATGATCCATTTCCAATGGGTGAAATCATTGGAAAATCAGGAATTCATCTCTTTTTAAATTGACCCCGGATTCACAATCCGTCTTCACAGGAAAAAGGAGGGAACCGGAACGGAAAAATCATTTTTTGCTCGTCTCCGGGAAATGCTCTGCCATCATAACGCAACGTCTTTTTTCCTGAGAACAGAGGCGCGCATCCCTTCAACGGCTTCCTTAACTTAATGATGATCCCATGAGAGCGTTCACCTTCCCGGCCCTTGTCCTGGCGGCCCTGACCGTCTGGACCGCCGCAGCCCAGACCCAGATATCCTCCATTACCCCTTTGCCGGGGAAAACCGCGCGGCCCCTTCCGGTCCCTCCCTACCAGTCCTTCTGCTGGTTTTCAGCGGACCGGGGCCGCTGGCCCGGAGACGGCAACCGGGTTCTGCCCTGGTTCGGCAAGACGGACCCCGGCAACCTGCTGGACAGCAAGCCGAACCCCAGCACTGCCAAGCCCGGGGACCATGCCATGTTTGCACTGTTCCACCTGAAGGACGGGCGTTTCATGGCGGTGCTCCCCGTCGCTACTCCTGATTCTCTCGCGTGGCTGAAGCTTGATGGAAACGGCAAATTCCTGGTGGAATACGGTACGCTGGGAACTTCCACGGTTAAGCCGCAGCCAGTGCTGGCCGTCACTGCCGTGGACAAGGATATTTACCGCGCCTGTTCCGCCGCATGGAGCAAAGCCCTCTCCCTCCCCTTCATCAAGGGAAGAACCTTCCCCCGTGAAAAAAAGGCCTACCCGGAACCGTTCAAATACCTGGGCTGGTGCAGCTGGGAGCAGTATAAAAAGAATATCTCCTCCAAACTGCTTGAACAGACGGCCAGCCAGCTGGAGGCCTCCCCCGTTCCCGTCCGGTGGATCCTGGTGGACGACGGCTTCCAGACCCAGGAGGGCCTTAAACTGATCAGCTTCCAGACCAACAAGGGCAAGTTCCCCCAGGGATGGGCGCCACTGATGAAGCACAAGAGCCCCAAATTGAAGTGGATGGGGTTATGGCACTGCTACTACGGCCTCTGGAACGGCATCCACCCCAAACACCGGCTGGACGCCCAGACGGCCCGTGGGCTGGTCACCACCTCCAAGGGGAAAATCCTTCCCGGTGACGGTCCCGGAGGAGCCGGGGCGTTTTACGGCCCGTTCCTTCAGTCCGTCAAGGACGCCGGGTTCGACTTCGTGAAGATTGACGTGCAGGCGGAATACCTGAAGCACGCGGACGGTCTGGACAACCCGGTGCACCACAACACCAAGTGCTCGGAGGCCCTGGAGCAGGCCTGCCGGAAAATGGGGCTCAACCTGGTCAACTGCATGGCGCAGGGCACCGTCAATATCCAGAATACCCGCTACAGCGCCGTCACCCGGTGCAGTATTGACTACAAGCTGGGGGATGAAGCCATGGGCAAGTCCCACATCCTCCAGTCTTATGCCAATACGCTCTGGCTGGGGCAGACCGCGTGGCCGGACCATGACATGTTCCACTCCACGGACCCCACCAGCGCGCGGCTCATGGCCGTCTCCAAAGCCGTTTCCGGCGGCCCGGTTTATCTTTCAGACCCCGCGGACAAGCTGAACCCGGAACATATCATGCCCCTGGTGTGGTCTGACGGCCTGCTGCTGCGCCCGCTGGCTCCCGCCGTTCCCCTGCCGGACTCCGTCTTTCTGGACGCCATGAACGAGAACCGCCTTTACCGGGTGATCGCCCCCCTGCCCGGCCAAAGCGCCGCCGTAGTGCTGTACAACCTCAGGCACCCCTCCCCGGCGGAACCGGTCCGGGGCAGGATTTCCCTGACGGATTACAACAATGCCGCAGCCCTGTTGAACGGCAAGGCGGCGGAGGCGTATGCCAGCCTTCCCCCGGAAGGAATCGCGGCCTATTCCGCAGAAGGCGGCCGCGCCCTGACCCAGGAACAGCCGGAGCTGGACGTGGAGCTCACGGGCTTCAAGGACCGCCTGTTCATCATGGCCCCCATCGTCCGGGGCTGGGCCGTCATCGGCAGGGGTGACAAGTTCCTCTCCCCGTGCGCCCTGGCCGCCGCTCCGGAATACGGGGCGGACGCCCTGCGTTTCCGCGTGAAGGAGTCCGGCCCGGTGGTCGTCTGGCACGGGAAAAGCGCCGTCAAGGCGGGAAATACCCCTGTCAAAGACCTGGGGAACGGCTTTTATGAATTGCAATTCCCCGTCTCCGACCGTCCGCTGGACATCACGGTGACGGCTGAATGATGCCGGTCCTCTCCAACCAATTCTTCTTCCTATGCATACGCTGCGCTCCCTGCTGATTTCCTCCCTTCTGCTCCCGTTCTGCTGGCACGCTCCGGCCTCCGCCCTCCCGGCGCCGGAAACCGTGGAACCCAAACAGGCCATTGAACAATTCCTGGGCCTGACCGCCATCTGGATGCTGGAAATGGAATGGACCCACGCCTATGCCAACAAAACGCCCAAGGCGGAGGACTTCCGGAACGCCATGCTGGCGGCGGGGCTCCAGCAATGCCCCGCGGACTTTCAGGAAGCATGGCTGCGGCAGGCGGACAAGCCGGGGCGCAATTACGCGGCCCCCGTCCTGCGCAAGTACGGCGTGAGCCTGAAGGACCTCCGGGAACGGCTCCAGGGCAAACTGTTCAAGATCAATCCCCAGGTGCGTCCGCCCATCCCCCTTTACGACGAGGATGAACAAATTCCCCGCATGGACCCGCGCACCTGCGGAGACCCCAAGGCCATTCTGAACGCCCTGGCCGTCCTGCGCGCGCAAATCATGGGCCTGACCCCGGCCCAGCTGGCCAAGGCCAGGCAGTCCATTGAACGGGTCATGCTGGAATTCACGCTGGCCTACATGGAAACCGCCATCTGCATGAACAGCGGAGGCATCCGGGAAAGCCAGGTGAAGGCGCTCTTTTCCCCCATCAGCACGGAGGGATGCCCGGAGGATTTCCGGCGCGCCTGGCAGCACGACCTGCCGTTCTTCCTGAAAGGGCATTTTACAGGACCGGAACTGACCCTTTCCACCGTCTGCAAGAAATACGGCGCCAGCGAACAGGAGGCTTTCCTCAAGGTTCGCAGAAAGATGAAGGAATGGGATATCCAGCCGCCCACCCCGCAGACGCAGCCCGCCTTCCGCCGGGACATGCAGGAAATCCGGGAGAACATGCTGGGTGGACGCTGACAGGAAAACACCCCACACCCTCCGCATATTTCACGGGCGGCACATCCACCGGACATTCCTCTCCGGGTCAGCCCAGCAATCCGGCATCCATCCCCTCGCTATACTCCCAGATGCCCTGCTCCACCATGAAGGAGCTCCAACTGTTGAGCAATTGCTCAAAGTAGGCGGCATTCACATTGAAATGGTAAAACGTGTGGTCCGCCACATCCAGAAGCTCAAATCTGGAGCGGTTCTTCTTTTTCCGCCACAGTTCCGCCAGCCGCTCGCTGTTGCGCCACGGCAGCAGCCTGTCCCTTCCGCCATGGCTGGCGAACAGGGGCGGCAGCCCTTTCTGCACGCGCCGCAGGGGATTGACGGCATCCCGCTGGTCCGGCGGCATCATGCCGCCCAGCTTAAAGGCGGACTGCGCCGCCAGGTCACACACGCCGCGGAACAGGGCCACGGCGGCGGGACCGGGAGGAAGGGGGGCCTTTTTACGGAACAGGGACCAGCGCGCGGGATGGTCCGGCAGGGCCGCATGCAGGGCCATCAGGCCGCCCGCATCACTCCCCGCCACGGTAATGCGGGCCGGGTCCAGCCCCAGCAAAGAGGCATTTTCATACACCCAGGCCCAGGCTTCCCGGCCCTCTTCCAGAATGTCCATGGGCTCTACCTCATAGGCGCCCCGGGTGCGGAACATGGGAATGATGCCCACAATACCCTGCTGCGCAAGGTGCAGCGCCCACGGGACAAAGTCCCCCAGGCTCTTGCCCACCCACATGCCGCCGTGGAAGAACAGCACGGAGGGCGCAGACGCGGCCGCATCATGGCCGGGAGGAAAAAAGACATACGCCATCAGCTCCTCCCCGTCCGCAAACCGCCTCCACACAAAGCCGGGCTGGTCCCGCAACAGTTTCCTGTACCGGGCTTCCGCCAGATGATCGGCTTCCGTGAACAATTCCATAAGAACGGCTTCATGATGCAATTGTGTTGCACTCCGCGCAAGTTTGATGTCTAAATAATCGTGTAATGACTTTTCGTTCCCTTCTCACCATGGCGTGCTGCGCCGCAGCCCTTCTCACTTCCGCATCCGCCGCTCCGCAGCCCGGAGACGCCAAGCTGAGGGACGATCTGGACGTAGCTTACAACACCTGGCGCCTGCATCTGCTGCGCGGCAACTATGACGGGTGGAGGGCCACCACCTCCGCCTACCGCCAGGTGAAAGTGCGCAATCTGGCCGTTTCCGAGAAACGCCCCTTCCCCGCCTCCCTGTTCCGGCAGCCCATGGCCCCCCCCGCGCTCGTCTCGCTGATGTACGTGGGCTCCGTGGTGGACGGCCCCACGGCAGCGGCCACCTATTACGGCAAGGTGGACCTGGGACTGGGCCAGGAACCTACGGACGCCAATGCCCTGGTCCTGCTGTTCACCCATGAAAACGGCAAATGGAAATATGACCAGGCGCGCTTCTTCAACCTCACCCGCCTGCCCGCCGTCAAGGAACGCCTCAAGCGCGGAGACGCCACCGTCCTGATGGAGCAGGACGGCTTCCAGCCCCTTGGGAAAATTCCCGCCGTGCCGCCCGTCTGCCCGCCGCCCAAATACATCGCAAAAATTCTGGTGGACTGCCCCGGCCGCACCGTGAAGGCGAACGTGAATAATATTTCTCCTCATGAATTCGACAACACGCGCCTGGCGGAAGTCATCTCCGGCGGCCTGCGGGACGGTACGAACTCGCTCACGCTGAACTTCTCGGACAGCCCGAACGGCAAGAAAGGCGCCGTCCTCGTGGAAGTGTACATCATGCCGGAAATCCCGGGGCAGCTTCCCGCCAGGGCGTTCTCCTACTTCGTGCCCCCGCAGGCGCACCCCAGGAGCGGCCCCGTGCTGATCAACGTCACCCCGGAGCTGCTGAAGACCATGGACCCGAAAAACACTCCCCAGGCGGCAGTCCCCGGCAAATAAAATCGTCATTCTTCAACGTTTCCGCTGCGGGTCCGGTCATACCGCCATATGACAACTCAACCTCAAGTCAGCAGCTCCTCGGTATCCGGCAACTCATGGTGGATGGGTATCCTTGGCGTCATCGAGCTATTTCTTGGCTTCATCGCCCTCGCTTCTCCCTGGATTGTCGGGGCCAGCTTCATCTGGGTCATCGGCATCATGCTGATGATCCTGGCCGTCGTCCGGCTTATCCACACCTTCACCGTTCCCTCCTCCCGCTGGTGGAACCTGGTGACGGCCATCCTGTACGGCATCGCGGGCTGGTTCCTGTTCAAGGATCCCAATGTCTCCCTGGCCATCACCACGCTCATCATCGGGTGGGGGCTGGTCATCGCAGCCGTCTTCCAGGGTGCCATCTGGTTCCAGACCCGTTCCCTGCCCGCCAGCGGCTGGCGCCTGTTCAACGTCATCATCACGCTGATCCTGGGCCTCATGGTCATCTTCGGCTGGCCTGAATCCACAGCCTGGTTCATCGGCACCCTGATTGCGGTGGAACTGATCTTCTCCGGCTGGACACTGCTCCTGTACGCTTTCAGCGGCAGCTCCTCCCGCCGTTAATCCCATAAGTCAATGCCCCTCACCCAGGAAGAAACCGAACGCTACGCAAGGCATCTTTCCCTTCCGGAACTGGGTGAGGAGGGCCAGGAAAAACTCAAACGGGCGCACGTCGCCCTGACGGGCCTCGGGGGACTTGGTTCCCCCGCGGCCCTTTATCTTGCCGCCGCAGGTGTGGGCAGCATCACCCTGATTGACCCGGACACGGTCAGCCTCTCCAACCTCCAGCGGCAAATCCTGCACGCCACGGATGCGGAGGGTACGGCCAAGACCGCCAGCGCCGCCCGGAGCCTACGCGCATTAAACCCCGCCGTGAACGTCATGGAAGTCCGCACCCGGCTCACGCCGGAGAACGCCGGGAGCCTGCTGGAGGGGTGCCACCTTGTCCTGGACGCTTCAGACAATTACGCGGCGCGCTTCGCCATGGCGGACGCCGCCTGCGCCCTGCGCCTTCCCCTGGTGTACGGAGCCGTGAAAGGGTTCCTGGGCCAGGTAGCCGTATTCGCCCCCCATGAGGGCACCGCCTGCTACCGCTGCCTCTTTCCCTCCGGCACGCCCATGGAGGAGGAAGACACCGCCTCCGCCGCCGGCATCCTGGGCGCGCATGCGGGCATGATCGGCTGCATCCAGGCGCTGGAAGCGGTAAAATACCTTGCCGGCATTCCCTCCCCGCTGGTGGGGGCCATGCTTTCCGCAGATACGCTGCGCATGCGTTTCACCACCGTTCCCCTGGCGCCCAATCCCGCGTGCAAATGCCGGGAAAACGGGCGTGAGGGAGCCGCAATGAAAAATTGACGCCCACAGGGGCATCTGGCATCATTCCCGCCAGATATGAATCATTTAACACGCGCCAAATCCGTTTTTGAAATGGAGATTGAAGAACTGCGCGGCGTCCTGTCCCGGCTGGATGACAATTTCAACCAGGCCGTGGACCTCATGTCCCGGGCGCTGGACCGCGGCAACAAGATTGTCATTGTAGGCGTGGGCAAATCCGGCAACATCGGGGCCAAAATCGTAGCCACCCTGAATTCCACGGGAACGCCCACCGTCCTGCTGGATTCCCTGAACGCCCTGCACGGGGATCTGGGCATTGTCCAGGACGGGGACGTCTGCATCGCGATGTCCTTTTCCGGGGAGACCACGGAACTGCTGGCCCTTCTCCCCTTCATCAAACGCTTTGAACTGCCTATCATTTCCATGACGGGCAATACGGCCTCCTCCCTGGCGAAGTACTCAGACATCGTGCTGGACACGGGCGTTTCCCGTGAAGCCTGCCCGCTGAACCTGGCCCCCACCTCCAGTACTACGGCCATGCTCGTCATGGGGGACGCCCTGGCCATGGCCCTGGTGGAAGCGCGCCACTTCACCGCGCGGGACTTCGCCAAACGCCATCCCGGCGGCTCCCTGGGCCGCGCCCTGCTCACCAAGGTGGGCGACATCATGCGAAAGGGAGAAGAAATGGCCATCCTGCCGGAAACCGCCTCCGTGAACGACTGCCTGAAGGCCATGACCACCGCCCACACCGGCGCCTGCATCCTGCTGACGGCGGACAACAAGCTGGCCGGCATCTTCACCCACGGGGACTTTGTCCGGGCATACGGAGCCAATCCCCTCATCGGGGAGCAGCCCGTCAGCGGCCTGATGACCCGCAACCCCATCTACGTGATGGAAGACGACCTGGCCGCCGAGGCGGTAAAAGCCGTCAGCAACCGCCACATTGACGACCTGGTGGTGCTCAACGCAGAGATGGCTCCCGTAGGCATCATTGACCTTCAGGACCTCGCCAGAATGAAACTGGTCTAAAACCGCCCCCTCCCACTTCTTTAAGGCATCCGTGATTCAAAAGTAACAAATCAATCACGGATGCCTTTTTCATTGAACCGAAGCTTTCCTTTTTACAATCTAATTCCCATAAATATGTTCCTGAAATTTACGATCACCCTGCTTGCCTGCTCCTGGGGCCTTGCCCATGCGCAGGACGTCTCCACCCCCGCGGGCGCCCCGGAGGCCCCTGCGCCGGAGGAAGCCCCGCGGGAAATCCCCCTGCCGGACGGCAAAACGGTCCCCAAGTTCGAGCCCCTGGACGAGCACCGCATCAAGATCGGCAACGTGATCGTGAACCACAAGGAACGCACCGTCAGCTTCCAGGCCCAGGTGAACATGAAAGAGGGCATTCTGGAATACGTCTGCTGCATGCCCAACGGCAAGCTGCATGAATCCCTGCTGGTGACGGAGGCGGACCCCCTGCACATCAGCCTGGGCATGACGCTGCTCAAATTCCACCGCTTTGAAAAGTTCTTCCCCGTGCGGGATGAAAACTTTGAATGGCTCCCCTTCACGGAGCCCAAGCCCGCGGACTATGCGGACTGCTACGTGCAGGTCGTCATGACCTACACGGAGAACGGCAAGGAGCAGAAGAGCGACTTTTCCGACATCGTCGTAAATTCCCAGACGCGGAAGGGGCTGGACCCCAACGACTGGCTTTACACCAACTCCTTCTTTTACGAAGGCGCCTACCAGGCCAGCCTGAGCGGTGAAGTAATCTCCATCTTCGCCAGCCGCACTTCCCCCATCAACTACATCGGCGACTTCCATGACGGCGTCAACGACACGGGCTGGATCGTCAACCCGAAGAAGAACCTGCCCCTGGGCACGAACGTCACCGTCACCATTTCCCAGAAACCGGTCCAACCCAAGCAATAAAACATCATGTTTAAATCTGTACTTACATTAACGCTGGCCGCCGCGCTGGGCACAGCCGCCTTCGGCCAGACCACCCTGACGGCCGTTCCCGGAGAAGCGGCCTCCTCCAAATACGCCTCCATCAGCCAGGAAATCCTGCGCGCCATTGAAAAGGGAAACGAATACCTGAAGAGCAAGCAGAACCCGGAAGGCTACTGGGCGCAGCCCTCCTACCCGGCCCTGACGGCCCTGGCAGTCACCGCCTACATGCGCGACCCCGCCAACCAGGGCAAGCCCGTTCCGGAATACATCCGGAAGGGGTATGACTTCATCCTGAAATCCCAGAAGGAGGACGGCTCCATCTTCAACCGCGGCATGTCCTCCTATAACACCGCCGTGTGCATGATGGCCCTGCTGGCCGCCAACAAGGAGGAATACGCCCCCGCCATCCTCAAGGGCCGCGCCTACCTCATCAAGCAGCAGAACCACTTTGCCCCGGACAACCCCTACAACGGCGGCATCGGCTACGGGGACAAGCAGGCCCCCCCCATCGCGGACCTTTCCAACACCTCCCTGGCGCTGGAAGCCATTTACTACTCCCAGAAGCTGGCCAAGGACGGAAAGTACGGGGAACAGCCGGACCTGGACTGGAACGCCGCCACGGAATTCATCAACCGCTGCCAGCAGAACCCCGCCGTGAACAAGGAACCCTGGGTGTCTGATGACAAATCCCAGCTCGGCGGCTTCGTGTACCGTCCGGGCGTAGCCAGCGCCAAGGATAAAAAGAGCGCCGCGTTTGACAAGGCGGAGCCGCCCAAGGCCTACGGCAGCATGACGTATGCCGGCATGCAGTCCCTCATTTACGCCAATGTGGACAAGAATGACCCCCGCGTCAAGCTGGCCCTCAAATGGCTGGAAAACAGCTACAACCTGGATGAAAACCCCGGCATGGGCGTCCAGGGCCTTTACTATTACTACCAGGCCATGTCCAAGGCGCTGAGCGCCATGGGTATTGACACTCTGACGCTGGAAGACGGCCGCAAGGTGGACTGGCGGGATGAACTGGCCGGCAAGCTCATCTCCATCCAGAAGAGCGACGGCTCCTGGGTAAACACCAACAACCGCTGGTGGGAGGCGGACCCCGTGCTGGTCACCGCCTACTGCGTGCTGGCTCTGGAACAACTGTACCACTCCATTCCCCGGTAACCGAACCGTCCGCAACAATTCCGCTTCAAAGGCCGGAAAGGAAGGCAATGACCTTCTTTTCCGGCCTTTCCTATTCTACGCAATGAACGGCGCAGACAAGAAAAGGGTCTTTTCTTCAATCATTTCAAATTCATGGATACCATTGATTCCATTACCATCATCGCGGCGGCATGGGGGCTGCTGGTCCTCCGGCTTACTCTGGCCATGATCCTGTGGCCCCACGGCGCCCAGAAGGTGCTCGGCTGGTTCGGCGGCGCGGGATGGAATGGAACCTACCTGGCCTTTACGGAAAAAATGGGCATTCCGCCCTTCTTTGCGAAAGTGGCCATGGTCACGGAATTCGTCGCGCCCATCTGCATGGCGCTGGGCTTCTTCACCCGCCTAGCGGCCCTGGGCGCCATCATCCTGATGGCCGTCGCCATGACCAAGCACGTCAAGAATGGCTACTTTGCCAACTGGTCCGGGAAAAAGGCCGGGGAAGGCGTGGAATTCCACCTTCTTTATGCGGGCTGCGCCCTTGCCCTGCTGCTGACAGGCCCCGGCCCATGGTCCGTGGACGCCTGGTTCATGAACATTTTCCACGTGATCTTCGGCTAACGGGCAAATCCTGCGCGGCGCCATAGGACGTACTTTCCAGTTCTCAAACGCGGCGCACTCTGGTACTCATGAAGGAGCGGCCTTCCAGCCCGGAAGGCCGCTCCTTCCTTTTTCAACCTTTCCGCCAGCCATGACCAGCCTGAAACGCACAAAACTCCGCCGCTGCACCAATTGCGAATGCGTGATCAACGGAGTATGGGACTGGGTGGTGGAATGCGCCCGTGAGGCGGCGGAGGAAGAACCCGCCATGCGCGGCATTCTGGATGACGTGTGCCTGTCCCGCAACTCCCTGGCCACCTCCATCGCGGCGCGGCTGGCGCGCAAGCTTTCCCGCCGGGACATGCCGCGGGAGCTGATTGAACCCCTCATCCGGGAGGCGCTGGCGGAAGACCAGAACATCCTCAGCCAGATCGCCCATGACCTGATCGCCATCGTGGACCGGGACCCCGCGTGCCGCACGCCGCTGGAGCCCCTGCTCTTTTACAAAGGGTTCCACGCCATCACCACGTACCGCATCTCCCACTGGCTGTGGAAGCACGGGCGCACGATCATGGCCCTTCAGTTCCAGAGCCTGGCCAGTGAAGTCTTTGCGGTGGACATCCACCCGGCGGCCGTCATCGGCTGCGGCATCCTGCTGGACCACGCCACCAGCTTCGTGGTGGGGGAAACCGCCATCATCCGGGACAACGTATCCATCCTGCATGAGGTCACGCTGGGCGGCACGGGCAAGGAAGAAGGAGACCGCCACCCCATTGTGGAATCCGGCGTCCTGATCGGCGCCGGGGCCAAAATCCTGGGCCGCGTCACCATCGGCGCCTGCGCCAAGATCGCCGCCTGCTCCGTCGTTCTGGAAGACGTCCCGCCCCATACCACGGTAGCTGGCGTTCCCGCCGTCATCGTCAGCGACTCCATTCCGGACAATCCCGCGCTGGACATGAACCAGTGCCTTTGCGATTAATGCGGCAACGGATTAGGAATCCGTTATTTACCGCTGAAAACACGGTGGAGCGGCAGCCCTGCAAAAATCAGGGGAAAAAGCAAGCTTTAAAAAGACCAGTCGTAGGACAATAGTCTCAATCTCAATGTATTGGAATCTATAATATACTAATCTTCAACATTTTGAGTTGAGGACGGATTCCTAATTCGCATACTGCTAGGATATGCGTTTAAGATTACCCCTCTCTCTGAGATACGTTTTACTGGCGTGCGCCGCCCTGTTTACCACTGTGGCCTCCGCCTCCGTTTCCAACGGGGACCTGGGCAACGTCATGTATGTGGGGGACTCCGTCACCCATGGCGTCAATGGCGGTTCCTGGCGGTGGGCCATGCACAAAATTTTTGCGGATAACGGCATCAGCTATACCGAAAAAGGTATCATGACCGGCAACCATAGCGGCGGAGTGGCTGCGGGAACCTCCTACGGCGGCAGGGTTTTCCAGAATCTGCATTCCTCCGCGGCCAGCGCGCGCGCCTATGAAATAGCCGGCAGGGCGGACGGCAGCAGCTACGGGCGGTTTAACGGTTCCAACCTCAAGAACTGGCTGGGCCTGAGCACGGAAAAGACCAAGGGGGGAACCTACACGGGCCAGACCCTCACCGGGGCCAACACGCCGGATACGTTTTTCCTGCTGGCCGGGACCAACGACCTCCTTTCCGACAATAACAACAGTACGCTGCACCTGCGCCTGGACGGAGTGACCTACCTTCTGCTGAACGATATGGATTCCATGGTTTCCTCCATCCGCACTGCCAACAGCAAGGCGGACATTTTCGTGATGACCGTCCCCTGCTGGACGCAGCACGCCAACGGGAACATGGATGAAACGCACCAGGCCGTAGCCACGTACAACGAATCCCTGAAAGAATGGGGCGCCAAAAACGCCGCCAACGGAGTGAAGGTGATTGATATTAATGCAGGCATCATTGACGTGGCCAGCTCCAACCCCTTCTTCGGGGTGCATTCCATGTTCAACAATCCCACGGCGGACGGCCTGCATCCCAATGCCCAGGGAGACCTCCTGATGGCCGGCAACATGGCCAAGGGCATGGGCTACGCCGGGCGTTCCGCCGGACAGGCCAGGAAGGCCGCCCACGAGCTGGGCGTCAACTTCGGGCAGGCCCCGGCCATCACCCAGCAGACGCTGACGGCCAAAGGCTTTACCGCCAACAACGTCACCATCTCCAACAACACGATCAACTTCAACAAGTCCGGCAGCAGCACCCTCACCTACAACTGGGGCGCCTCCCAGGGACAGTCCGGGGGGTACACGGTAGATTTCACCCTGCGCCTGGGCAACGGCGCCACGGGCGGCTGGGACACCACGAACAATTTCTCCCTGAATCTGGGCAACGGAACACTGAACGTCAATGAGGCGTACATCCAGTGGGGAAGCACCATCCTGTACTCCAAGGACATGTCCGCCAATGCGGACGCCATCCGCGTGGCCTACGTGGCGGGAGACAATGCCAACGGCCTGGGCGCGGGCTACTACATCTGGCTGGGGGACGTCCTCATCGGTGAAGCGCAGACGGCGGCGGGAGCCAGCTCCTCCGGACTCACCTTCAGTTATTCCGGCACGCTGGACGCCATCCTCTCCAATCTGGCGCTGGACGGCTCCCTTTCCTACGCTCCCGCCACCGCCGGCATCACCGGCCCGGAAGCCCTCTACCTGGTAAACGGAGGAAAACCATCCCTCCTTAAACCGGGCATGATTGAATGGACCACGGATGCCGCCGCCACCGCCATAGCCACGGCCGGGGCCAACGCCACGTACAATGTCCGCAACGGCACCAGCTCCAACATTGCCGTCATCACGGGAACGGGAAGCACCAAATTCATTTACGCCAACAACGGAGCCTACGGCAGCGCGGACAGCCACCAGGACCTGTGGGTGACGCTGGGGGAAGGCATTAGCAGCAATAACGGCTGGATAGGCGGCCACACGTCGGGCGACCTGTACGGGGACATCCACCTGCGGCTGGCGGAAGGAGCCATCGGCAAATCCACGGTATTCGGCGTCGTCAACGGCGGTACCGTCCACGGGGACATTTACCTGGAATTCTCCTCCTCCACGGGAACCTATGACACCTCCTTCACCAACGGGGAGGCGGACCGCACCTCCGTGGCGGGAGCCTATGCCACCGCCGTGGACGGAGACATCACCCTGGTGTTCAATGACGGCGTGTTCTCCCACCGCATCTTCGGCGGCCTTTACACCGGGACCCAGGTCATCTCCGGCTCCACCTCCATTTACATCAATGGCGGGACGTTCATGAATGAAATTTATGCCGGGAACAAGACGCAGGGCACCATTTCCGGGGGAACCAGCCTGACCATTACCGGAACGGACGCCATCCTGGGGAAGGCGGACGGCGACACTTGGGCATGGACGCTCCTGTGCGGCGGCAACAAGGCCAGCGGCACCATCAACGGAGGCACCACCATCACCCTGAAGGATATTGCCGCCACCACCGGAGACGGGTCCGAACACAAGTTTGACAAATACGCCGGCACCATCGACGGCAAGGGGGGCGGAACGGTGAACGGGGAAAAGAAGCTCGTCTTCAACCACTACGCCGCCAGCTTCCTGGGAACGCTCCAGAACTTTGACAAGGTGCAGGTCACCGGAAATTCGGACCTGGCGCTGGACCTGGCCCTGGGCGATACGGTTACCTCCCTGGCCGTGGATGAAGGCTCCGCCCTACGGTTCAACCGGGACCAGGGGGCCACGCTGGACATCACCAACAACGGCACGATCCGCACCTCGCACAACCTGACCCTCAAATCCGCAGACACCGGAACCGGAACCTACCGGGTGGAGGGAGGAACGCTGGACCTGGCCGGGCAGGCCGTATCCGGCAGCATCTCCATCTCCGCCGGGGCGCTTGCCAACACGGCGGGACTGGGAGCCAAAAGCGTTTCCGTCTCCGGCATCACCGGAAACATCAACCTGGGGGGCCTGGACGGCAGCAAGCTGAACTCCATCAACATGGGAGCGGGCGCCGGAACCATCTCCGGACTGGCGGGCCATGCGGACCTGTCCGGTGCGGATACCCAGTTAAGGCTTTCCGCCGCCAACATGGGCGCGGACGGCGCGGGAGCCATTCTGTTCAACGACCCGTCCGGTTCCAGCCTGACGCTGGGGAATCTGACCCTGACGCTGACGGCGGATGCCGTGGCCCTGCTCACCGCTCCGGGGGATTACGCCTTCCACATCACCAACGGCACGCTGCATGCGGATACCAACCACATTACGCTGAGCGAATACAACGGCATGGCGTGGGACATCACCCGGACAGAAGGCGGCCAGGTGATTATCTCCTTCGGCCAGCTGGACGCCCTGATTATTGACAAAGGAGGCATCAAGACCATCACCTCCTCCGACACGCTGGGGGCAACGCCCAGCGTCACCAACAACGGAACGCTGAATATCAACCTGTCCGGGGCAACCGCACCGGAAGACAAGAAGACCACCCTCCGTTACCTGGCGGGAACGGAATCGGATGCCATGGTGAATACCGGGACGGACAGCAGCGTGGTTATCACGCTGCTGAATGAGACCTCCGCAGACCCGGACAAACCCGGCAATACCGCTTACGCAGGCTCCATTGAAGGGGCGGCACAACTTGTCAAGGACGGTGGCCAGAGGCTGACCATTGACGGCCGGGTCACCGCTGCCGCGCTGGACGTGCAGGCCGGGGAGCTGGTGCTGCAAAACCGGACGCAAAGCTCCATCATTTCCGGCGCGCTGAATGTGGAACAGGATGCCGCGCTGACCCTGAATTCCGCCTCCCTGGCCGCTACGGACCTGACGGGCTCCGGAACCGTCAACCTGAACGGGGGGGCCCTGCTCACCATCACCAGGGACACGCTTTCAGACCTGATGCTTAACGCTGCCATCACCGGCACGGGAACCTTGAAGCTGGATAACTGCAACCTGATTCTGGGCGCGGACAGCAACCTGGGAGAAGACGTACTGCTCCATCTGGGCGGCGGCAGCCTGCGCCTGCGGGACGGCTCCACGATTGCCCTGGAAGGGCTCCACCAGGACCGGGAGGGCGGCGCGCTCCACCTGGGGGCGGACGGCCATCTGGAACTGGCCTCCGGCGACGGCAAAACCTACTCCTTCAAGGGGGACATCACCGGCACAGGCTCCATCACCCACCGCGGGGAAGGCACGCAGATCATCCTCTCCTCCGGGAACGGCCATGTGGACGTCAGCCATACGCAGGCGGGAGGCCACCTGGTCCTGGGAGACAGCGGCCTGGCCGCTGGCGGCTCCATGGCCTACCGGGACATCTCCCTGGGCAGCAATACCCGTGACGCCGCCAATCCGGACGTCACGGCGGACCTTTCCCTGCTGAACGACACCACGGCCAATACGCTTTCCGTCGCCTCCAACGGCAAGCTGTACCTGGGCGGCAATCCCAACCAGAGGGCCGTGCAGCTGGTGCTGACCGGCAATAACGGCGGCGTGGCGGCGGACCTGGCTTCCGGCTCCACCCTGGATATTACCGTGAATACGGAAACGCTGGCCCGCACGGCGGACAACGCCTGGGCCTCCGTGAAGGCGGAAAACGGCTCCATCCGCATCACCGGGGCGGAACCGTCCATCAATGTCAACATTTACGGCCTCGGCACCGCCGGGGACTGGGCCATTCTGCCGGAATTCACCGTCAACGCCCTTTATGCGGAAAACGGCCTGGTCACGGCTGACGGGGATACCTGGACCGCGGACATGGTGAATCTGACTTATGCGGGCTTCGCCAACCTGGTTTACGGTATTGACAAGCTGGTCTCCGGCGACGGCAAGCTGTTCCAGGTCCACTTCACCAAACTGGGGGACAGCCCGCTGAAAGGCTACGCCTCCACGGACAACCAGAAAGCCGCGGCGGCCAGCCTGTGGGCCGTTACCTCCTCCCCGGAAAACATCACCCCGGCCATGCTGGAATTCCTGAACGCCGTGGGAACGGCCCAGGCCCTGGGAGACGCCGGCACCATCCAATCCGCCCTTTCCTCTTATGCGGGGAGCGGCGTGACCGCCCTGCACTCCGCCCAGAAGGGAGCCCTGAAGGACCAGGTGCTGCACCTGCGCAACCGTCTCACCCAGATGGGAGCCTCCACACAGTACATCAATGACGACCTGCCCCGCTTCAACGCCTGGATTGAAGGGGAAGGCGGCTACCGCAAGCGGGACGACCGCACGGACGAATCAGGCTACAAGCTCAACACCTGGGGCGGCACCTTCGGCTTTGACGTCACGTGCAGCGACAGCTTCGTGTGGGGCGCGGCCTTCTCCGCCAGCTACGGCGACCTGGACGCCTACATGGCGAACGGCGATCTGGACTCCTATTACGGCAACCTGTTCTTCCGCATTCAGTCCGGCCGCTGGGCCCACAACGTCATTCTCACCTACGGGTGGAATGATGCCTCCCTGGACCGCACGGCGGGCGTTCCCGGCGCCATGTACACCATGCACGGCAGCACCAGCGGCAGCAGCTACGGCGTGTTTTATGAAGGCACCTATGACCTGTACCTGAACGAAAACAAGACCTCCGTGTTCCAGCCCCTGGCAAACGCCTCCGTCTACAGGAGCCGCATGGACGGCTTTACGGAATCCGGCGGCCTGGGCATGAGCGTGGACGACATGGAATCCACCTACGGCACCGTGGGGCTGGGCGGCAGGCTGCGGGGGGAACTCTCCAGCAACCTGGCGGGCCGCGCCTGCATGGGCGAACTGCGGGCACAGGTGGTTCAGAACCTGGGCGACCGGAAGGCGGCGGCTGCGCTGACGCCCGTAGGCGCGCCGGGAGCGGGTTTCCGCGTGAACGGCTCCCGGGAAGAAGCCACCGGCTTACAAGTGGGCGCGGGGCTCACCATTCCGGTGGGTTACACAAGCTCCGTCTTTGCGGACGTTAATGCGGACTTCCGCAGCCGGGCCAGCAGCGTCAACGGCAGCATCGGCTACCGGATGACGTTCTGACCGGACCTCTTCAGGGGTGTGTACAAGCGGGAGCATCGCGGCCATGCTGCGGTGCTCCCTTTTTCATGGCGGGCGGCCCTGTTCAGGCGCGGTTCTTCCCCGGAATCCGGGAGGGGTCTTTCATTTGTCCACTGCCTTCAATAACGTACTTGTAGGAGGTCAGCTCCCGCAGGGCCATCGGCCCGCGCGCATGGAACTTGTCCGTGCCTATGCCTATCTCCGCGCCGAAGCCGAACTCCTCCCCGTCACTGAACCGCGTGGAGCAATTATGGTAAACGCAGGCGCTGTCCACCCGGCGCATGAAATAATCACGGGCCTGCGCATCCTCCGTCACAATGGAATCACTGTGGTGGGAGCCGTAGCGGTTCACATGCTCCACCGCGCCGCGAACGCCGTCCACCACCTTTACGGACAGGATCAGGTCTTCATACTCCGCGGACCAGTCTTCCTCTGACGCGGCGGCGGCTTCCGGACCGAAAAACGGCCTGCTCCGTCCGCACACGCGGCACTCCACGCCGCGCAGGCGCATGCGTTCCGCCGCCATGGGAAGAAAACGTTCCGCCACGGCGGCATCCACCAGCAGGGTTTCCGCCGCGTTGCAGACGCCCGGCCTCTGCGTCTTGGCGTCGTCCAGGATGTTGACGGCCATCTCCAGGTCCGCCGCGGCGTCCACGTACACATGGCAAACGCCGTCCAAATGCTTCAGCACGGGCACTCTGGCGTACTCCATGACAGTGCGGATGAGCCCCTTCCCGCCACGCGGAATAATGACATTCAGGCAGGAATCCAGCTCACACAACTGCCGTACCTCGTCACGGCTGCCTGAAGCCAGAAGCTGGAGGGCGTCCACCGGAACGGCGGACTCCTTTAACGCGCCGCGCAGCGCCTCCGCCAGAACGCGGTTGGTGCGCAGGGACTCGCTCCCGCCGCGCAGAATGACCGCGTTGCCGGACTTCAGGCACAGGGCGGCGGCGTCACAGGTCACCGTGCCGCGGCTCTCATAAATAAAGCCGATCACCCCCAGGGGCACGCGCACCTGGCTGATATGCAGCCCGTTCGGGCGCGTCCACTCACGGATGCACTCGCCCGCGGGGTCGGGCAATTCCGCCACCTGCTCCATGCCGTGCGCCATGCGCTCCACGCGGTCAGGGGTCAGTAGCAGCCTGTCCAGAAACGCGGCATTGCGCCCGGCGGCCCCGGCCTCCTCCATGTCCAGCGCGTTCTCCTGCAAGACGCGCGGCGCGGCGGCGCGTACCGCCGCGGCCATGAGGCGCAGGGCCTCCGCCTTTTCCTCCGGCCCTAGGGCCAGCATCTCCCGGGAAGCCGCCAGGGCGGCGCGCCCCACCGGTTCAAGAGGATTTTCCGCAGTCATCTTCCCGCTCCTTTCGGCACAAAAAACGTTCCGGCGCTTTCCGAACCACCCTCCAGCAGCAGGCCGATGCGTTCCGGATGGCGCCCATGCATCATGTAAGTGCCTATGCCCGCATTCACGGCCTCCCGCACGGCCTGGAGCTTGGCGCTCATGCCGCCCATGGAAAAACGTCCACGGTCGTCCTCCGCAAACGCCAGGACGGCGTCCACATCCTCCACCCGGGGAATGATGGCGTCACGGCTGCCGCCGGGGGGATACAGGCCGTCCACGCTCGTCAGGATGAACAGGGCGTCCGCCCCCACCATGCGCGCCATGTGGACGGAAAGAATGTCGTTATCCCCAAACTTCAGCTCTTCCACGGAAACGGTGTCATTTTCATTCACGATCGGGATAATCCTGCCGTGCTCAAACAGGCGCATCAGCGTGGCCTGCACGTTGGGGCGGCGGCGTTTCAAATCCTCTGCCGTCAGCAAAAGCTGGGCCACGTCCACATCAAAATGGCTGAAAAGATTCTCATACGTCTGCATCAGCCGCGTCTGCCCCACCGCCGCGCAGGCCTGCTTCAATGACAACTCCTGCGGATAAGACGGCAGCCCCAGCACGGACACTCCGGAACCGACGGCGCCGGAACTCACCAGAACCACCTGGTGCCCCTGCTGCATCAGGTCCGCCAGGGCGCTCACCAGATGCACGATGGAAGAACCGTCCAATGTCCCGTTTTCACGGGTCAGCACGCCCGTCCCTACCTTCACTACGATTTTCATACGTCTGCCCCCTATTATACATCACACGCCGTTCCCGCGGGAAGGAGAAAGCACGTTCTTCCCGGCCAAAGTCCCATCCGCACGGCGGTGCCGTCCCTTCCCTGAAAAACGGCTGCCGCATGGCTCAGGAATCAGGAACGGTTTCCCTCCATCAAAAAAACCTTGCGAATCCCGCCCTCTCTTTCCCCCGGGAGGTTTCATTCAAAATAACTTTTGAGTAACAAAGACTTCCGGCAAAAGACAACCGTTGACACGACCACATGCAGGGAGCATGGTGGAACCATGCCCGTGGCCCTTTCCCTTCTGCACGCCGGAGCTGTGCGCTTTTCTTCCATTTTCGCGGAAGAAGGGCAGAAGGGCCTCCGGGGTCCGGAACATCTGTGAACCTCCTCCCGGCAAGCGCCGGACAGGGCGCCCCAACACCAGAAAAAACCGGACGGGAGCTTCCGCAACAGGAAGCTTCCGTCCGGGAAAGGTTCTAGCGGGTACGGCTACCCTTGAAACATGCCCAGGGCCCTGGCGACGCCTTCCCCGTATTCCGGATCGCATTCCATGCAGTGGTCAATGTGGCGCTGCTTGATGAAATCCGGCGCATCCCCCATGGCGCGGGCCGTATTGCCGTACAGGGCTTCCCTCTGTTCCGGCGTCATCAGGCGGAACAGGGCGCGGGGCTGGGAATAGTAGTCATGGTCGTCCTCATGGAAATCCCAGTGCCAGGCCGCGCCGTCCAGCTCAAGCGGCGGTTCACGGAACTCCGGCTGTTCCTTCCATTCCCCGTAGCTGTTCGGTTCATAACCCAGCGTGCTTCCCGCATTGTCGTCCACGCGCATCATGCCGTCCCGGTGGTAGCTGTGGAACGGACAGCGGGGAGCATTCACGGGAATCTGGTTATGGTTCACGCCCAGCCTGTACCGCTGGGCGTCCCCGTAGGAAAACAGGCGCCCCTGGAGCATCTTGTCCGGGGAAAAACCGATGCCGGGCACGACGTTGGCCGGATTGAACGCCGCCTGCTCAATCTGGGCGAAGTAGTTGTCCGGGTTCCGGTTGAGTTCCAGCACGCCCACTTCCATGAGGGGGTAATCCCCGTGCGGCCATACCTTGGTCAGGTCAAACGGATTGAAGGGGCATGCCTTCGCCTGCTCCTGGGTCATCACCTGGATGTACATCGTCCAGCGCGGGAAGTCTTTCCGTTCAATGCTTTCATACAAATCCCGCTGATGGCTTTCCCGGTCCTTCGCGATGATCGCTTCCGCCTCCGCATCCGTCAGGTTCCTGATGCCCTGCTGGGTTTTGAAATGGAATTTCACCCACACCCGTTCGTTATCCGCATTCAGCATGCTGAACGCATGGCTGCCGAAGCCGTGCATGTGGCGGTAGGAGGCTGGAATGCCGCGGTCGCTCATGACCACGGTAACCTGGTGGAAGGCTTCCGGAAGGGAGGTCCAGAAGTCCCAGTTGTTGCGCGCGCTCCTCATGTTGGTGCGCGGATCACGCTTGATAGCGTGGTTCAGGTCCGGGAACTTGAGCGGGTCACGCAGGAAGAAAACCGGCGTATTGTTGCCCACCAGGTCCCAGTTGCCTTCCTCCGTGTAAAACTTGATGGCAAAGCCGCGGATATCCCGTTCCGCGTCCGCCGCGCCCCTCTCCCCGGCCACCGTGGAAAACCGCACCAGCAGGTCCGTCTTCCTGCCCACCCCGGAAAACAGTGCCGCCCTGGTATACCGGGTGATGTCATGAGTCACCGTAAAGGTGCCGAAAGCTCCGGAGCCCTTGGCGTGCATGCGCCTTTCCGGAATAACTTCACGGTCAAAATGGGCCAGCTTTTCCAAGAACCATACGTCCTGCAACAGCATGGGGCCGCGGGGGCCGGCCGTAAGCACGTTTTCATTATCAGAAACGGGAGCCCCGACCGACGTTGTCAAATTCTTTTGATCGCTCATGGTTTTTTATTTATAATTATTATAAACTAATTTTTTCAATGGTGTCAACAAAGTTTCTTTCAAATCCCGGGAAGGAAGGCAGCCTGCCTCCGGCCTCCTTCCGCGGAGGGGAAAACGGACCTGGGAATGCCGTTCCGCCTGGAAAACCGGCGTTCCGGAGGTGGCCCGTTCCGCCATTTTTCCACTTGACCCTGAATGGAGAATCCGGGACAGTGCTTTTCTCGATGAAGAATCGGGGTTTTCATCATGAACCGTTTTCTTGCAGCAATCTATTGCAGCCTCTCTTTTTCTTCGCAAACCAGAAAAAAACGCCGTATCCGCCTGGGCTTGAAGTCAGGGGGAGAAGGGTACGTGAACCCGGAAGGGAACCGTATTTTTCTCATTCATCCTTCCGGAGAAAAACAGCTTGTGGAGCCGTTCCAGATTCCCGGCTCCGTCCGGCTGAACATTGAGGGGGAACACAACACGCTCATCTTCCATGCCCCGCTCTCCTTAAACAATGTTTCCATCCACATCTGGAAGCATGTCCGCGGCGTGAAAATGGAATTCGGCTCTTCCGCGGCCGATCACAGCCACTGGAACAATGTGAGCATTCTGGCGGCGGCATCCGGAAGCGCCCTGTCCATCGGCCATTCAACGAGCATCGAAGGACTAACGGTCGTCCTTGCGGGCGGCCAATGCCATATTGGGAACGATTGCATGCTGTCTTCCAAAATCACCATTTGGGCAAACGATTCCCATCGCCTGATGGACGCGGACACCGGGGAACTGCTCAACGGCCGGCCGCAGGGCGTCTTCATTGGCGACCACTGCTGGATTGGGCAGGGAGCCGTCTTCACCAAAAACGCCATCATCCCGGCAAATACGGTTGTAGGCCTGCAAGCGGTCGTCACCAAACCCTTCCGGGAGGAATTCACCGTTCTGGCGGGGAACCCGGCCAGAGCCATCAAAAACAGGGTCAAATGGAGCCGTGAAAGAGAAATGGGGTAAGGCGCCCGCCACGCTACCCCGCAGCACCATGGCCTGAACCGTCTGCGCATGCCGGGCGGGCTGCCTGGGGCTTCCGGGAGGGAATGTCCGGCGCTTCCATCTTCAACGCTTTCCGCGTTTCCGCCCTGTTGCCGGAGACGCATTTTAGGCTTTCAATATGTGGCTGATCTGCTCATATTGCCCGGGCATGAATCTTGACCTTCTCCAAAAAGCCGCCAACCAGGCGCGGGGACTTGCCATGGATGCCGTTCACGACTGCGCGTCCGGCCACCTGGGCCTGCCGCTGGGATGCGCAGAAATCGGGGCCGTCCTGTTCGGCGATCTGCTCAACATCTGTCCCGCGCAGCCCCGCTGGCTCAACCGTGACCGCTTCATTCTCTCTGCCGGCCACGGCTCCATGTTCCTTTACGGCTGGCTGCACCTGTCGGGATTCAACATCAGCATTGAAGACCTCAAAGGCTTCCGCCACAAGGGGTCCATCACGCCCGGCCACCCGGAATTCCGGGATACGGAGGGTGTGGAATGCACCACGGGGCCCCTGGGCCAGGGCATTGCGAACGCCGTAGGCTTCGCCCTTTCCGCCAGGCGCGCCGCCGCCCGGTTCAACAGGCCCGGCATGGACATCTTCACCCAGCACGTTTTCTGCCTGACGGGGGACGGCTGCCTTCAGGAAGGCGTGGCCCGCGAATCCATTGCCCTGGCCGCCGTCCTGAAACTGGACAACCTCATTCTCATTTACGATTCCAACGACATCACGCTGGACGCCCCGGCGGACCGCACCCAGATTGCGGACCCGCGCGCCATGTATGAAGCCCTGGGCTGGGACGTGCGCCAGATTGACGGCCATGACCTCAAGGCCATCGCGGAAGCGGTGGAAGCCGCCAAGGCGGCCAAAAACGGCAAGCCCCAGCTCATCATTGCCAAGACCGTCATCGGCAAAGGCATTCCCGGCATTGAAGGCACCACCAAGGGCCACGGGGAAGGCGGCGCCAAGCTCCAGGAGGAAGCGCACGCCAACTGGGGAATTCCCGCGGGAGAACGCTATTATGTATCTGAAGACGTCCGCAGCTTCTTCAACGGCCTCCGGGCCGGGAGGGAAGCCGCCTTCACCGCCTGGGAAGCCACGTACCGGAAATGGCGCGCCGCCTATCCGGAACTGGCCGCAGAGCTGGACTCCGGCATGGACGCCTGCGCCAGGGGCGTGGACGCCGCCATCACGGACAAGGACATTCCCCCCTTCCCCGCAGATTACAGTGACGCCACCCGTTCCGCCGGTTCCGTGGCCATCAACGCCGTTGCCAAGGCGGACCCGTGGTTCCTGACCACCAGCGCGGACCTGTACAGCTCCAACAAGAATTACCTTTCCGGCGCGGGGGATTTCTCCGCGGAAAATCCGGAAGGCCGCAACTTCTGGTTCGGTATCCGCGAACATGCCATGGCCGCCATCTGCAACGGCATGGCCTATGACGGGCTGTTCCGCGTGAGCGCCGCCACGTTCTGCGTGTTTGTGGACTACATGCGCGGCGCCATCCGCGTGGCCGCCCTCAGCGGCCTGCCCGTCACCTACATCCTGACGCACGATTCCGTGGCCGTGGGCGAAGACGGCCCCACCCACCAGCCGGTGGAAACCGTTTCCGGCCTCCGCGTGATTCCCAACCTGGACGTCATCCGTCCGGCAGACCCGGAAGAAACCGCCGGAGCTTGGATGGCCGCCCTGCAACGCGCCGAGGGTCCCACCGCCCTGATCCTGACCCGGCAGAAGGTCGCCACCCTGAATGACATTCCCGTGGAAACGCGCCGCCAGGGCGTGTTGAAAGGCGGCTACATCGCCCGGCGGGAACAGGGGGAACTGAAAGCCGTCATTATGGCCAGCGGTTCGGAACTGGAACTGGCCCTGAAAGCCGCGGAACAGGTGGGAGAAGGAATCCGCGTGGTTTCCATGCCCAGCTTCTTCCGCTTTGACGCCCAGCCCGCGGAATACCGGGAAAGCGTGATCCCCTCCTCCTGCGTGAAGAGGGTGTCCGTGGAAGCCGGGATCACGGACCTCTGGTGGAAATACCTGGGCTGCCAGGGTGAAGCCGTGGGCATCAACCGCTTCGGCTTCTCCGCACCCGGCGCACAGGTGCTGGAAGAACTCGGCATGAACGTGGACAACGTCGTCGCCGCCGTTCAAAAAGTGCTCGCCAAATAACTTGCGGCGTTTTGCCGTTATTCCTTTTCAGGGGCTGTTTCACCGCGTGTGAAACAGCCCTTTGCTTATGGCGGTTCAGAACGGGAGCAGGGCTGGCCGCTCCTGTCCTGAAGCCCCGTAGAGCCTGCGCCGCATCTATGTGCGCCCGGAGAATGAGCGGGGAAGGCGGTCTATTCCCTGGTCACCTTCAGCCGTAAAAACCTCCGCGCCGGAGCATTGCCGTCTATCACCACCGTATCAAGGTATTCAGCCCGGTTTCCGGATGGCTCAATCACCGCCTCTTCTCTCCAGGAAACCAGGTCTTCCGAGCTTTCCACGCTGAACGTCACGTCCGTGGCCGCAGGGTTCACGGGCCATTCCAGCGCCAGGCGGCGCTCACCGTTTTCCTCCCTGGCCACCAGCGTTGTGACGCTTCCGCAGGGCTTGTCCGGATCCAGCCCCGTGGCGTACTTCATCAGGTTGGTAATGCCGTCGCCCGCCGGGCAGGAATCCGGGGCCGTCTGGTCCTCTGGCGTTCCATCGGGAAAATGGTCCTTCTTCCACTGGTCATAGGGGGAAGGCGTGCGCGTCCAGGCCAGCACCAGGGCGCTTTTACCCGCCGTATTCTCCTGTTTCAGGGAAAAACCGCCCGCCTGCTTCCAGGCTTCCGCGCTGGCGGCGTCATAGGAAACGGAGGGAAGCGCCGCCATGGAAAGAGTGGTACCCTCCACCAGCTTCCAGCTCTGCTCCCGTTCCTTCCCGTCCATGGCAGGGAGAGCCACATGGACCTCCGCGCCGCCGTCCAGGGAGACCGGACCCTCCGCGCTCCACTTGGCCTCCCGGCCGGGGTCCCGGGGAAGAGAAAAGGACAGGCATGCTCCTGCAGCCACGTCCAGCCGCGTCATTCCCCGTATGGCGGCATTCGTGCCGAGCCGCACCGTCCCGCCTTCCACGCTTACCGGAAAATGGCACAGGGAAACGCCGTCGCCGAAGCCCAGCGTTCCGTCCCCCGTCTTCCTCAGGCTGGAGGTGGAGGAATACCCGGCGAAGGAATAAAGCGGATCTTCCATGCTGACCAGGCAGTCCCGGTCCGCATGCGCCACCATGCGCACATGGCCCATGACTGTGATGGAGTTGGGCACGCCGCCCGATGAAGCCCCCACGGAACGCCCCCGGAAATTGCCGCTGAAGGAAACGGGACGGGAAGAATCCGTGGAACGGAGATTGAGCACGGTGGGAGCCGCGGCGCTGTTGCCGGAGACATAAACGGCACCGCCCAGATTGCCGGCGCTGTTGCCGGAAAAGGTACAGCCGCCTTCCACACTCACGGTGCGCTCATCCTCGCCGTCATTGGCGTCCAGGCACAGGGCGCCCCCATTATGGCCGGCCGCGTTGCCGGAAAAGGAAGAACCCGCGGCTATCTGCACGTTTCCACGGCTGTACATGGCCCCGCCGCTGCCCTGCTCCGCCCTGTTGCCGGAAAAGGAAACGGCGGCCTGCTGCACCACGGAGCCGGCATAAACCGCTCCGCCCTGGGAGAAGCCGCGCACCGTATTGTTGTCATAGGAGGCGGAACCGGAGAACGTGACCCGGCCGTAATCCAGCGTGCCGCCGCCGTTGCCGGTTTTATCCGCATTGCTGGAACCTCCGCCTGCATTGACCAGCACATCCGCCAGCAAAAGCGCCCCGGAAAGAAGGGCGGCGGCCCCAAGGGCAACCCCGGGAAGGCCCAGACGGCCGGAAAGAACGGAAAAACAACGTGTTTTCTTCATAAGTCTTGTCCAGTTGGTGAGAGGTTTACTGCCGGATGGGAACCACGGAGGAGGCATCGTCCGGGTCCGTTTCCCCGGGATCGACAAGGCCGTTTCCATTGGCGTCTTCCACAAGGTCGGGAACGCCGTCCCCGTCGGAATCCACGTCCGGAAGATCGGGCATGCGGATGTAGGCCGTGCCGACCGCCTGGCCGTTCCTGGTAAGCACGGGATACTGCGCATCCACCTGCCGGAGCTCCCGGATCAGGGCGCGCGCCATGCGCATCAGGCGTTCCTGCTGCGCCGGGTCCCGGGCCAGGTCATTGCTCTCTCCTATGTCGTCCTTCAGGTTGAAGAGCTGCCACGGGAAGCGGCCCGCCGTCTTGTAGCCGTTGCCGGAATACAGGTCCGTATGGGCGTACTGGTCCATGTAATTGTAAATGACTTTCCAGTCCCCATCCCGGTAGGTGGAATAGAAATTGGCGTAGGAATGGTGGTGGGGGAAATGCTGGAATATCTTCTGGGTGCGGTGGAAGGAGGCGTCTCCCCTGAAATAGGGGCTGATGTCCTCCCCGTCCACCTGCTGGCCCACCGGAACCTTCAGCTTCAGCATATTCAGGATAGTGGGATAAATATCCCAAATAGCCACGATGTCATGGTTTACGGCATTCTGCCGAATGGGGTATTCCTGCTGGATGGAGCTGGAGGGGTCCGCCTCCGCCCATCCCACGATCATCGGGATGCGCGTTCCCCCTTCATAACGGCTGCCCTTGCGTCCTCTCAGGGGGGCCACGGCGCTTATCTTCTCAAGCCACGGAATATTCCCGTCATAGCTCTGCTGGATGGGTGCGTCCCCGCCGTTGTCAGACATGAAAATGACCAGCGTCCTGTTGGCGACGCCCAGCTCCTTGAGGTAATCCATCAGATCCCCCAGGGACTTGTCCATGCCCCCGATCAGGGTGCCGAAGTTGCGGAGGTTGCCGCCGATGGAAACTCCCGGTTCAAACGTCGTTCCCGAGGGGTAGGTATCATAATCCCCGTTGGGGTCCGGCTGGTCGTGCCTCTGGTGCACGGCGTAATGGGTCATGTACGCGAAGAAAGGCGCATTATCATCCACGGCGGCCTTGATCTGCTTCTTCATCTCCAGCGTCAGGGCATTTGTCAGGAAGTTCTTCTTCCTGTCTTCCGCCGTGGTCGTTCCGTAATATTCCTCCAGGTCCGGAACATGGGTATTCCCGGAGCCGAAATGGTCTTCTCCCCGGTAGGAGGCGGGCTGCCCGGCGGAACAGCCGGCAATGTTGACGTCAAATCCCAGATTGGCCGGATTGGAATAACGCTGGTTGGACGGAGCAAAGTGGGCCTTCCCTACCGTAATCGTCCTGTAACCCGCTTCCTGAAGAACCCGGGGGAGGGGAATCTCCTGCTGGCTCATCCCGGCCATGTTCCACTGGGGAGCCCGGATGTGGGGGAGCCCGCCGCTGAATTCATTCAGCGTGGGGGCATTCACGGCCGTCCAGTTGGTAACCCGGTGGCGGGCGGAGGTCTTCCCCGTCATCAGAGACGTGCGGCCCGGGGAACACAGGGGGCACGAGTAGGCGTTCGTGAACTTCATCCCCTGCACCGCCAGTCTTTCCATGGAGGGCGTTTTGTAAAACGAGTTCAACTCCGTGACGACGGGCTGGCCGTCCTTATAGTAAAATGGCACGGACGTATCCTGCCAGCCCATGTCGTCCACCAGGAACACCAGAACGTTGGGCGCATTCTCCGCCAGAACGGAAATGATCAGGGACTTGCTTTTCTCCGTGCCGTCCGCCGCGGTCAGCGTCAGCGTGTACTGCGTGGTTTCCGCAGGAGCTACCTGCACGCTGCCGGCGCCCGCCGTGCTGGTGACGGGCACCTCCGTTCCATTGGCGGTCAGGGTGAGTGTTTGCGCCTTCACCGTACTCCACGTCAGGGTGGCCTTTTCATGACTGCCGGGAGTAATCCTCTTTTTGTCCGATTCAAAGAGAAGTATCTCCGGCTCCTGCTTCTTGACGGTCACCGTTACTTCTTCCGCGGAAGCGGTCCCGTCCTCACAAGCGGCGCGGAGAACGTAAGTCGTCGTGGTCCCGGGCTTTACCGTGACGGAGCCTGCGCCGTTCTCCGTGGTGGCCGGAATGTCCTGCCCGTCCCTGGTGCTCAGCGTGACCGCTCCGCATTTCCAGGTTTTCCAGCTCAGCACGGCTCCGGAAGCCGAATCTTCCATGATTTCCGCAGGAGTAGCCGTAAAGGACACGATGCCGGGAGAGGGCGCCGCCAGGCGGACGGCATTAATGGCGGAACGGGTCAGGGAAGCCCCGTTTCCCGTGATGGTGATGGTCCCGTTCGTTACCGGAACATATTTCAGCGTCAGCTTGTTGGCTCCTTCCTGAAAAGCGCCGGAAAACGTGCCGCGGTCCTGAATGACGCCGGAGAGGCCGTTGGCCGTATAAACCATGTCCCGGTCCGAATCATTGCAATCCCCGTAAATTTCCACATGGCAGTATTCCGCCATGGACTCCGGAAGCTGGGAAATCACGACATTTTCCGTCCCCCGGATGCCTGCCCAGGAATCCATGAGAACATAATCGCGGTTTTTGCCGGGCGCAAAGACGCCGTTGCTGGCGCAGTAACCCGGCTTGATGGCGCAGGAGGCTTCCGTGGACACTCCCTCCGTAGTTTTCAGGGCGGAGGCGGTCGTCGTGGCATTGGCCGCGGGCTTGATGAAATTCCAGGTTTTCCCTTCCTCCGCCACAGTCCCGGGCTGCGCCTGCTGGAACGCCGTCTCCGTGGCAGCAGCTCCGTTCAGCACCCCTATCCCTATTTCTTCCGCATGAGCCAGACAGCAGGCGGCCACTGCGGCCGGAATCCATCCGCACCAATTCAGTTTTCTCATCATGATTTTCCCTTCCGTAAACAGACAGGCGCCGGCTGTCCCTTTTACGAACCGCCGGCGCCTGCATGAAGAACAACATTACGCGCGCCTGCGGCGCATCAGCAGAGCGCCCAGGCCCAGCAGGCCGAGACTGGCCGTGGCCGGCTCCGGAACGGAGGCCAGCGCCAGGGTATTGATGTTGCCGGTACCCCCCTGGGACTTGATATTAAGCTGGGTGCCGTCCTCCGCCACGTCAAACGTGTAAGTAATCAGCATCCAGTCCCCGGTATGCGTGCTGCCCGTGACGGTTGTACCGTTCAGGGTGGCGCCGGAACCGGTGGAATAATCATCCAGACTGGCGGAAATGTTGGAGATGCCGCTGCCGTCAATGCTGAAGGAAGAGGTATTGCCCGTACCGTAGTTGTTTCCGCGTCCCACCAGCATGGTGAGCGTGTAGGTGCCGGAGGACAGATTGTTCAGGGACATCGTGAAGTTGCCATTCGCGGAGCCGCTGGTATTGACCGCTCCGCCCATGGGATTCCCCGTGGTCATATCCTGGCCGAAAACGTCGTAAAACTTGTTGTCCTGGCCCAGGGCTGAGCCTTTGGCGGTGGAATCGGTCATGACACCGGGTCCGCCGCAGCAGAGCCCTCCGGTCGTCAGGGTAATGCCGGTTCCGTCCCCCCCGGTAGTGACCAAAGTGCCGGAAGTATAGGAGTTGCTCTGTCCGGTGGAAATTTTGTTCACTTTCTGTCCGGACTCTCCAAGATACGTGCCATCCACAACGGCAGTGCCATTGCCTGAATTGATCCCGAAGGAGATCAGAACCGTAGAGGCTTCAGCCGCCACGGCCGCCGCAACCATGGTTGCCAGAATGAATAATGTTTTCTTCATGGTGTCTATGGGATATGTGGTTGGAAATGATGAAACGCCACTTCCATTCCGCGACAAATAACGAATTTAGAATCCGTTATGTATGTTAGAAGAAAAATCTAGGAAATGTGTTATATATTTCATTGAAAATGAGTCAGTTTTGTTTTTCGCGCCTTGAAAGGCAAGTCTTTGCCTGAGAGATTATCTAGCCCCTCAATCAATGAGCTATTTGATTAAGGCATTCATACTAATGAAATAATAATCGGAGCTCTGGTCTTTTTTGTTGACCCCGGATTCTAAATTCGCAAAACAACGGAAGGCTTTTCCATGAACAACAAAAAAGCTCCCCTTCTCTCTGGAAGGGGAGCTTTTTAAAGGCCTAAGTCAAAAAAGAAAGCGGCTTTCCTAAAAAGCGGCTTCAATCTTCGTGATCGTGAACACCTTCTTCTTGTCTCCGTCCATCGGGACGATCTTCACCTGGTCTCCCACGCTCTTGCCCGTCAGCTCCTTGCCCACCTGGGAAAGATAGGAGACAATGTGTTTTTCCGGATTCGTGTCCCATGCCCCCAGAATGGTGTATACCACGGCATCTCCCCCGGCCAGGGGCTGGAGGGTCACCTTCATCCCCATGGCGGCTCTGGAGGTATCCGTCACGGCAAAGTCCGTGCCGCGGGCCAGCGCCAGCGCGTGCTCCAGTTCGGAGCGGCGGCGGTTGAGCACCTTTTCCACTTCCTTGGCGTCTTGGTAGCCGCCGTTTTCACGGAGGTCCCCCTCCGCACGGGAAATCTTCTTGTTGTGCAGGTTTTCCGGAATCTTCACGTTTACCAGTTCCTCCAGCTCCTTCTTGCGGGCTTCCAGGCTGTCCCAGGAAACGAAGATCGGTTCCGGCTTGTCGGAGGTATCCACCATGGCGTCCAGCACGATGGAGTGCAGATTCGGGAAAACGCCGATCACGCGGGCCATCAGCGCGCCGCGGTCCTGTTCGGAGAAGGCGGACGTATTGTACAGCATCTTGGCGAACTGGCGCACTTCCGCCACGTCCTGCCCCTTGATCATTTCCTGGATGATGTTCTTGTCCTCCATGAACAGGTTCTTCAGGCGCAGCATGCGGTTGGGGCCCCCGTCCATGTGGTCCTGCTCAATCAGGGAGAGCATGGCGATGCCCACCGGAAGCCCGAAGAGGGGCTTGGAGGCGTCATGGCGCTGGCGGCAGATCCAGATCAGGGATTCCGCCGGAAGGGTCTGGCGCAGCAGTTCATGCTTCAGATGCTTGACCAGGGCCTTGTCCTGCCCCTCTTCAATCAGGAATTTGGCTATTTCACCCACGGCGCGGGCGCCGCTTGCGTCAAACAGCTCCAGGGCCTTCTGCGTCCACTCCTCGCCAAAGATGGCTGGCAGCGTCATATACACGCGCTTCTGGCGTACAGCAGGCATGGAATTGAGCACTTCCGCCAAGTGTTCCACATCGCCGATGTTGGCTTCCACGATGGAGCGGAGGGGATAGGCTTCCCCGGCCGCCTCCGTGTCCTTCACGGCAGCGATCAGGTCGTCCCGGAGCACGGCCAGTTCCAGCACCTGCTGGAGAGCCAGGCTGCCGCCGTTGCGCACATCCGCGTCCACTGCCTGAACCAGGGCCTTGACGGCGTCCGGCTCCGTCATGACCGCTTCCATCTTGATGGCGTCCAGCACGCGCACCTTGGCTTTCAGGTCGGCGGCCTTGTTGTAATCCTCCAGGGCGGCCTGGGCGCGGGAAAGAATATTCGTGCGGAGCGTGATGCGCTCTCCCTTGCGGGTGGGCATCATGAACTGGACGTTGGAACGGAGCATGGCGCGCACCTTGTCCCACCAGTTCTTCCATTTATCCTCCGCGATCACGGTGCCTTTCAGAGCGGATTCCAGCTTTTCCGGGGTAAGGGAATTGCCGTAGCCCTGCAGGGTAACGCGGACCAATTCCACCGGATCATCCACAGACAGGTTGATGAGGGATTCCGTATCTTCATACCGCCTGGCCAGGAAATGGTCATCATGGAGGAACTCCAAAATTTTGGGAGCAAATTCCAGGGCAACTTCATGTTCCGGATTTTCCTCAAAATCAATAACCAGCTTTTTGGCGGCCAGGTTCCAGGAAATGACTTTGCCGGCGCCCCATGAAGAATGGAAGCAGTAACGGCCAGGTGCGATGCGATCAAGTTTTTCAGCGAGAGAGGGGGTGATTTTCCCCAGAGACAATAATTTCTCCAAGTCGGCGTGCATACTAAAGCACATGATACGCGCACCCCTACCGGTATCAAGACTAAATTCCCGTAGGAGCGCACGGCCAGCGTATCCAGGGCTGCCTGCCCCCTTTCCCCCTACCAGTTAAAACGGCTCCCATTGATTCCGAAGCACTCTTTGCAGGGGTAGCCTTCCGCCGGCGGCTCCTTCCCCTGCAACATATCATAGTACTTCATGATATATCCCACACTGTCCGTCACGCTTTCATTCTGGCAGGCGCTGTACGCACACTCCAGCAGCTTCTCCATGGTCTCAAACCCCTCTTCCTGCGGCGTCAGTATCCTGGTTTTTCCGTCCGTTCCACGGATGATCACCATGCCCACGGAATCCGGGTCTGAATCACCCTCCGCCTTCCCGGCGGCAATCTCTCCGGAAGCGGCATGGTTCAGCACCCGGATGACCAGCCGGGACAGGACCTTCCCCATATCCATCCACGCCCGTTTTACCCTGGGTGAATAATCCCAGCCCAGGCCCGCGCCATCCTCCCAGAGTGGTTCGCCTTCATAGGGAACAAGGCGCCTTTCAGGGGTTCCTTCAAAAAACCAATTGCAGTACATCTGGGCGGGGTTCAAATTCAGGGAAGAAGCCCGGGCCATCATCGTCCCGTCCAGATAAAAGCCCGTCAGTCCCTTTTCCCCAAACCAAAGGGCTCCGGCCTTCCCCTCCGAACCTTTCGGAAACAGGTCATTCCACAGGGGATTCTTCTCCAGGGGATGGAAAAAGCGCTCCCGGTGCCCTTTGGCATATCTTGCCCGTTCCACGGCTTCCTTCCTTTCATCTTTCTTCTCTTCCTGCTGCGCCAATTCCTCCGTATCTTTTTTCTCCTCCTTGGGAACGACCAGGCCCTGCTCTATCAGCTCCTTTTTCCTGTTTGCAGCAGCCTGCTTCTTCTCAAGGTTGTCAAAAAACCGGTCCGCAAACCCCTGTGCCCATTCGTCCGACGCCATGGGGGGAAGAGCATCCCCCAGCTCAAGAGCATTCCGGCGCACCATGGAGCATTGCTCCATCAGCCAACGCTCCGCCTCCGGGTTCAAATCATCCATCATCATGATATCGATCAACCCATGGGCCAAATCCATCATGGAGGCTTTCATCTTTCCGCTGGTGCAGCATAAATCCTCCCCCACCGGACCTGAAGCCCCGCGGAAATAACAATAATTGCCATCCGTCCCTTGCAGCAAGCCCCGGTACACCCGCATGAAACAAGTCCGCCCGGTCACGGCTTGATCCCAGGTTTGGCGCAGGGACTCCGCCAGCGCCGGACTCAATGCCCGCCGCCCCCTCCTGACGTACCATCTGGAATACACGAACGGATTAACCACGGATTCCACGAATGCGGCCATCATCCCGACTCCATCTTCAGAACGGAATACATACCGCATTTCCTCTCCCTTCCCCAGTAGGAAACCGGGGTTTATTTTCACCAGCCAGTCCCATCCATCCAGCAGAGTTCCTCCGGCAGGCGCCCACAAGTGCACAAGCAGCTGCACTCCGCGGAACACATCCATGGTCTGCAAATCCACTACAGGTTTCTGGCTCAGCATCTGGATGCTCTGAAAGCCTGCAGACTGCGCCCAGTGCAGCTTGTCCCCATCCAGGTAAAAGCCGAACTCCTGGTCAAAGGACCCCAGGTAAATGCAGGCATACGTGAAAGGAGGATTTTCCGGGAAAAGCATTTCCCAATAAACGCGGGCGTCCCCCCAATAGGCCTCCTCCCACGTGCATGCGAAATATTGACCGGGGCAGATGAGGGACATTCCTTCCTCAGCCTCCCCGTCTGCCGCCGATGGGGAAGGAACCAGAAAAAAAGCCATCCAGAGCCAGAGTAGTTGTTTGAACATCAGCATTTTTTAAACCGGCAAAATACCATGGGCAAGTTAATAAGGGAAATTCATCTCCGGGCCTGCCGCTGCGGACCCATGAACCGGACGTTCCGGGAAAAGGCATAGGGAGCAGTCCTCCCGGTCCCGGACTAAAACCGCCGGGCCCGGCCTCTCCTTGCTGCTTCACAGGGCGCCTGCGCGGGGATACTCCCGCTCCCCTTCCTCCGGAGTTCTTCCCTGCAGCGCGGCACGCTTCTGTGCAATTCCCTGCAAATAATCCTCATCGCAAGTGAACAACAGGTCCATGGTATACAATAAATCCATCAGCTCCACCACGGCGCCCAAATCCGCATCAGCGGCAGACATGATCCTCTCCGTTCCGTCAGCTCCGCGCACGATGCAAAAGTCAATGGCATCCGCATCATGGGTAGTTTTCCCCTTTCCGGCGCCCAGCTCCCCCCTCGCAATCCCGGTGAGCAGCCCTTCCATCAAACCGCCTGTTTCCTTTCCAACGGTGAGCCACTCCCTCTTCACCCTGGCCTCACAATCCCCCTGCGCATCCGGAATGCCCTCATAAGGGAACAGCTCTTTCTCCGGCTCCCGGCGGGAAAACCAGCCGTCATACACCTCCCAGGGATGGTGTGACCGGGATTCCGCACGCCCCATGAGGGGACCGTCCAGATAAAAACCGCAGATGCCGCGCCCGGGAAGCAAACAGCACACGCCGGGTTTCCCCTCTGTTCCCACCGGGAACAAATCCTTCCAAAAGGGATTCTCTCCCAAAGGCTTTAGAAAACGCTCCCGGAAGCCACGGACATATTTTCCCCCTGAATACGGGGAAGGAGCTTTTTCCACCGGCTTCTTTTCCACGGCCGCATCCTCCCCGTGAACGCCTTTTTCCCGTTCCCGGGCGGCTTTCTCCTCCCGCTCCATTCGTTCCCAAACCCGTTTGGCGAATCCCTTCACCCATTCCCCGGACACCATGGGGGGAGGCTCGTCACCCACTTCTGCGGCGTACTCCCGGACGGCGGCGCACTGCTTCATCAGCCATTGCTCCCCCGCCGGGGTCAAATCATCCATCATGGTCATATCCGCCAGTCCCCAGGCCAGGAACCTCATGGCCGGCCTCATCCTGCCCGCTCCGATGCACCGGTCTTCCGCCACAGCGCCGGACTTCCCGCGGAAATAACAGTAATTCCCGTCGCATCCGGTTACGTACTCGCGGTACAGGTCCATGGGAAAGGTTCTGCGCGCAACCGCTTCATCCCAAGTCCTGCGAAGTTCGTCCGCCACGGCAGGGGGCAATGCCATCCGGCCCCTTTTAACGAATAAATGACTGTAAAGAACGGGATTGACCACGGCCTCCGCCCAGGCGGCAGAAAGCTCGCAATACTCCCGGAATTGGGGAAGATTCGGAACCATACTCTTTGTGCTCCCGGCAAAAGGGTCGCATTCCGCCGTGCTGTCGGCAAAAGAGCCGCATTCCGCTGTGCTGCCGGCAAGACAGTCCCAGCCTTCCAAAAGATTTCCTAACACGGGAAATTGCAGGCGGGTCACCAGCACGGCAGCCTTCGCCACCCCCGAGTTCTGGAAATCCGCCACCGGAAACTGGGACAGCATCTGCATGCTGCACGGCCCGACGGCCCTGGCCCAGCACAGTTCGTTTCCGTCCAGATAAAAGCCGAATTCCCGGTCAAATGAAGGCAGGTACAGGCACGCGTAGACAAACGGCGGATTGTCCGGAAAAAGAGTCGTCCAATAATGACCATCCTGGGACTCCACCGCAAAATACTGGACCGGGCACCGCAGAGTACTCCAGCTTTCCACATCGGAATAACAGGAGTCCTGCGCCCGGGACGGCAGTGCGAGAGCGAGAGCCGTGCAGAAACATGCAGCCAGTTTGAACATCAATCATCTTCCTAACATCCGCCGGGACAGGTGGCAAGTTGATTATCACCTTTCCTTCACAGGGGATATGGACCAGTCGGCCCTGCCTTTAAAAATTCCCTGCGGCGCTTCGGGATAGATTGGCCGGAAAACCGGGTTTCCCGGTTGGACGGAAAGCGAAGCTTGAAGTCCGAAGGGCAAGCGAACCTGAAAGATGAGCGCATCAAACCTCCTTTCCCAACTGGCGGCATACTGTTCAAACCATGGCGGCATGCCCTTCTACGCTGCCCTCTGGCAGCCGCGCTGCCGGGATCAAGGGCCTCCCGGCCCTTGTAATCATTTGGACGGCCGCAAGGGCCTGCGGCTCCCCCCTTCCGGTTCTTCTCCACGTAACGGCGCCCTGCATAAGGCGGGGAATCCGCCTTCCTTCCTGTTTTTTCTTCCATTCCTTTTCCGTAAAGCCCCGTTTTTGACGCGCAAAGCCGCTCCCTCCTTCGTCCAGTTGCGGCTTGACCCTGCGGGGAGGGTGGCGTAACATCCCCGCACGCATTCAACCCCTGCGCAACACGTATCATGGAACCTATCTACGAAGGCAAGGCCAAACGGCTTTATACGACCGACAATCCCAACGTCCTCCGCATGGAATACAAGGACGACGCTACCGCCGGAAACGGCGCCAAGAAAGCCCAGTTTGAGAACAAGGGCAGGATGAACAAGGCCATCACCCTGGTCATCTACCGCATGCTGGAAAGCAAGGGCGTGAAGACCCACCTGGTCGCCGACGTGGACGACATCAACATTGACGTGAAAAAGGTTTCCATCCTCCCTCTGGAAGTGATCGTGCGCAACATCGCCGCCGGTTCCTTCAGCCGCCGCATGGGCGTCAAGGAAGGCACCCCCTTCAAGAAGCCGATTGTGGAGTTCTCCTACAAGGACGACGATCTGGGCGATCCCTTCATCAATGACGATTACGCCCGCGAACTGAACGCCGCCACGGAAGAGGAATGCGCCTTCCTGAAGGACCAGGCCCGCATCGTAAACGACGTGCTGATTGATTTCTTCAAGCAGGTAGGCCTGACGCTGGTGGACTTCAAGATCGAATTCGGCCGTCTGGCGGAAGACCCCTCCCAGATCGTGCTGGCGGACGAGATTTCCCCGGACACCTGCCGCCTGTGGGACATCAAGACCGGCGAGAAGATGGACAAGGACCGCTTCCGCCAGGACCTGGGCAACGTGATGGAAGCCTACGAGGAAGTCCTCTCCCGGCTCCAGAACAAGGCCTGAGCCCCTTCCCCTTCATGGGAGCCGGTTGTCTGACCGGCCCCCATTTTTCATTTTACCAACATTCTTGAGCGATATGACCCTCCACTTTGAAGTTATCAGCCGATTCCAGGCCGCGGCCAATGCCGACGCCCTGCTCTACACTCCCCTGAACGCCGGGCTCACCTTCCGCCGCAGCCGCGTTTACACCGTGGAAATCAGCGGAGATGAACAGAAAGCCCGCGAGTACCTCCTGAGTGTGCTGGTGGACCCCATCGCCCAGGAATGCAGCGAACAGGACGCCCCCATCCTGAAAGACGCCCTGTTCACCATTGACTACGGCATGAAGGCCGGTGCCTTGGACCTGGAGAAGGAAGCCATCCTGCAAAATTACCGCGGCCGCAAGAACATGGGTTTTACCCTGGACGGCCTGAAAATCACCCAGCGCGTGTACGTCTTCGGCCAGGGGGACAAGGAATCCCTGGCGGCGCTCTTCGCCAAGGACGTCTGCAACCCCGCCATCCATAACTGGACCATCGCCTAACCCCCCTTTCCCCTTTCTCAGAACATGTCCGCCAAAACCTACCGCACCGTTCCCGTGAGGGACCTGAGCAGCGACGAACTGCTTGAACTCAGCAAGAAGCAGAAGCTTTCCCTGTCCCGCGAAGACATGGAAGTGGTCCAGCAGATTTTCCGTGAAATCGACCGCGACCCCACGGACGTGGAGCTGGAAGTGATCGCCCAGACCTGGTCCGAGCACTGCAAACACCGCATTTTCTCCGCAGACATCAGCCACAGCGTGAACGGCGGCGCACCGGAAACCGTCAACAGCCTGTTCAAGACGTTCATCAAGAAGCCGTCTGAAAAGATCATGGAACGCAAGCCGGGCTTCGTGCTCAGCGCGTTTGACGACAACGCCGGCTTCATTGCCCTGGACGACAAGCTGGCCGTCTGCCTGAAGGCGGAAACGCACAACCATCCCTCCGCCATTGAACCGTACGCCGGGGCCAATACCGGCCTGGGCGGCGTCATCCGCGACATCCTGGGCGCGGGCAAGGGCGCCAAGCCCATCGCCTCCCTGGACGTCTTCTGCTTTGGCGCTCCGGATACGGACCCCGCCTCCATCACCGCCCCGGACGTCATCCATCCGCTGGGCATCATGCGCGGCGTGGTACGCGGCGTGCGGGATTACGGCAACCGCATGGGCATTCCCACCGTGAACGGCGCCATCCAGTTTGACCCCACTTACATTTACAATCCGCTCGTATTCTGCGGCACCGCCGGCGTCATTCCCCGCGAGGACATCCTGAAGGAGATGCGCCCGGGCCTCAAGGTGATCGTCATCGGCGGACGGACGGGCCGCGACGGCCTGAAGGGAGCCACCTTCTCCTCCGCCGCCTTGGACGAAGCCTCCCATGAAGAGGATTTCACCGCCGTGCAGATCGGCAACCCGATTGAAGAAAAGAAAACGCTGGACTTCATCATGGAAGCGCGGGAACGCGGCCTGATCGTCTTCATCACGGACTGCGGCGCGGGCGGCTTCTCCTCCGCAGCCGGGGAAATGCTCTCCGTCACGGGCGGGGAAATCTTCCTGGACAACGCCCCCCTGAAAGAACCGGGCCTTATCTCCTGGGAAATCTTCCTGTCGGAGTCCCAGGAGCGCATGGTCATCGCCGTGGAGGAAAAGGACCTGCCGGAACTCCAAAAGCTGGCCGATACGTTCCAGACGGAGCTGACCGTCCTGGGCCATTCCGACGACACCGGCATCCTCAAGGTCTGGCACAACGGGGAACTGGTCTGCTCCCTGGACAATTCCAAACTGCATGACGCCCCCATCAAGAAACTGGAATCCGTCTTCACCCCCGGCAAGGGCCTTACCGGCCAGCCGCTGCCGGACAAGGACCTGAACAAGTCCATGGAAACCATCATGGGGGACTTCGCCATCGTCTCCCGCGAGCCCATCATCCGCGAGTACGACCACGAGGTGCAGGGCAACACCATCCTGAAGCCCCTGGCAGGCGCCCAGTCCGACGCTCCGCAGGACGGCTCCGTGGTGGACATTGACGGTTCCGACAAGTGCATGGCCATGGCCTGCGCCATTCTTCCGGAATGGGGCAAGACGGACCCGTACGCCATGGGGACCGGCACGGTGGACGAATGCGTGCGCCAGCTCATCCTGGTGGGGTCCAACCCGGACAAGATCGGCCTCCTGGACAACTTCTGCATGGGCAACCCGGAAGACCCCAGGGAGCTCGGCCGCCTGGTGGAATGCGTGAAGGCCATCGCCCATGCGGCGGACGCCTACAACGCCCCCTTCATCTCCGGCAAGGACTCCTTCTACAATTACTTTGAAACGGAAGACGGCCCCATCAACGTGCCCGTCACCTTCCTCTGCTCCGGCTTCGGCGTGGTGGAAAGCCCGGAACATGCCACCGGTTCCTCCCTGCGCCGCACGGACAGCCTGCTGTACCTCATCGGCAACACGGAAGATGAAATGGGCGGTTCCGTCTTCGCCCGCACCCACGGCGTGGAAGACGCCAAAGTGCCCCAGACGGACTGCGCCAGGAACATGGCCCTGTACAAGGCTTATTACGATGCCCTGACCTCCGGCCTGGTGCTCTCCGCACACGACGTTTCCGAAGGCGGCCTGGCCGTCACGGCGGCGGAGATGGCCTTCTCCGGCAAGGGCGGCGTTCAACTGGACCTGACCAAGGTGCCGACCGCCGGCGGATGGAAATCCCCCGCAGTCCCCCTGTTCAGTGAAAGCACCGGACGCATTCTGGTGGAGGTGGACCCGGAATTTGCCGCGGACTTTGAGGCGGCCATGAACGGCTTCCCCTGCGCCTGCATCGGCAAGGCAACGGAAGAAAAACTCCTCACGGCCACCTGCTGCGGCGGGGAAAAGGTGCTGGAGTGCGACGCAGCCAAGCTCAAGAAGCTCTGGAAGGACGGCCTCACCCCCTACTATTGATTTCCGGAGCCAGGATTCACCCCTATCAACGATTTACCATCTAACGACATGCCTCACGCACTTTTACTGAAATACCCCGGCACCAACTGTGATGCGGAAACGGAACGCGCCCTGCGCGCAGCCGGCTTCTCCACGCAGGTCCAGCCCATCGCCACGGCCACGCAGGAACACGTCGCCAAATCCCAGCTCGTCGTCCTCAGCGGCGGTTTCAGCTACGGAGACTACGTCACCAGCGGACGCCTGGCCCAGCTGGAGACGGAACGCTTCCTGGGCGACTCCCTGCACAGGCACCATGCCAATGACGGCCTGATTCTGGGCATCTGCAACGGGTTCCAGATCCTTACCAAAATGGGCATCCTGCCTTCCTCCAGCCTCATTGACAACAAGAAGGAACGCTTTGAATGCGTGTGGGCCAAACTGGTGAAGGTGGCCAAGGATTCCCCTTTCCTGCAAGGGCTGCCGGATGAATTTGAACTGCCTTCCGCCCACGCGGAAGGGCGCCTGGTAACCAAACCCGGCGACGCGGAAAAATACCTGGCCGCCGGCAACGTGGCCCTGCAATACGTGGACAACCGGGACGGCTGCGAATGCAGCATCGCCGGCCTTCAGGACTCCACCGGCCGCGCCATGGGCCTGATGCCCCATCCGGAACGCTTCCTGCTGCCCCGCCACCATTACGACAAGGACTGGGCGGGCAATGAAGACTGGGGCTGGGGCTACTTCCTCTTCAAGTCCGCCTTTGACGCCCTCAAATAACGGCACCATCCCATTCAACCGCCCAGCCTCCGCACCCTCATGACAGACACGGCACTCATCGGTTCCACCTGCGCCCTCGGCGCCTTCTGGTCCTCAAAAAGGTACTTTGACTACCTGATTGATGAAAGCAACCTGCCCATACTGCGCGGCAAGGACTTCGGGCAGGCCGTCATCATCTGCCCCTCCCTCTGGGAAGGGTGCAGCGCAAGCCGGAAGGATCCGGCGCGCTTCGCGGCTCAGGTGGACAACCTGGTCAACATCCTCCATGAAGTGAAGGCGGAACGGGTGACGTACGCCACCTGCATTGACACCCAGCCGGAAGCGGGCAATGAACTCTCCCCCCTGCTTCATGAAGCAGAAGATCCATGGCTTGCGGCCCTGGCGGAGCTGAGGGACTTCATTAACCTCCGCTTCGGGCGCGTGCTGAACGTGTACCTGCCGGAAATCACCGGAACGGGCGCGGAGATGAGCGTGGCGGACCTGCTGGTGAACGCCGCGGAAGGAACCGGGGAACTGGAAGTATTCCTGCTGGAGCGCCACCAGCTCTACCCCATGCACCGCCTGGTGAGGGACGTGGAGAAAGCGTGGGAATGCGGCATCTTCTCCGTGAACCTGGTTCCGGAACCCGTCACCACCTTTGAACTGGTGGAAAGCTGCTTCCCCTCCCTGTCGGACCGGCTCCCCGTCGCCAGGGAAGCGGACCCCTACGGCAGCGCCAGAACTTCCGTGTACTCCACGCAGTACCATGACCCGGACACCGGGTACATCATGGACAAGCAGGACGTGCTGGCGGGACTTTCCGCAGACAGGCAGGCCTGACGCCTCCCTGCCCTGCCTTATTTTCCAGGCCCCGCCGCAGTCCATGCGGGCGGGGCCTTTATTATGGCGGGCATGCTCCCCGCCCCCATGCCGCAGCCGTCCTTTCCTGTTGAGCGCTTCCCGGACCAGTGCTATTATATCGGCATGAAGATCAGCGACGACAGCCTTGAATTTTTAACGGAACTTCTGGAAACGCCCAGCCCCTCCGGGTTTGAAATAGACGCCCAGCGCATCTGGGCGGATGAATTGCGCAAGTACACGGAAGACGTTCAGTGCGATACCTACGGCAATACCTGGGCCGTCTTCCCCGCGGATGCGGAAGACGCCCCCACGCTGATGATTGAAGCCCATGCGGATGAAATAGGCTTCATGATCCGCCATATCACCAAGGACGGCTTCCTGTACGTGGAACGCGTGGGCGGCACGGACACGGCCATCGCCCGCGGACGCCGCGTGCGTTTCCTGGGATCCCAGGGTGAAGTAATGGGCGTGACCGGAAACACGGCCATCCATCTGAGGGAACCCGGGGAGAAGGAACCCAAAATCTGGGAAATCTACGTGGACGTAGGAGCCTCTTCCGACAAGGAAGTGGCGGAGCTCGGCCTGCGCATAGGCCATGTGGGCGTTTATTGCGACGGCCCCATGCTGATGAATGAAAGCAAACTGGTATGCCGCGCCCTGGACAACCGGTTGAGCGGTTTTGTCCTGGCGGAGATAGCCAGAAAACTGTGCAAGCTGAAAAAACCCCTGGCCTGGAATGTTGCGCTCGTGAACGCCGTTCAGGAGGAAGTGGGCTGCATCGGCGCGGGAATGATTACCCACCGTTTGCGTCCGGACGCCGCCATCTGCATTGACGTGACGCACGCCACGGACTCCCCCGGACTGGACAAGGGCAAATTTGGAGACATCAAGCTGGGCGGCGGACCCGCGGTCATCCACGGCACGGCCAACCATCCCAACCTGGTGGCCCGCCTGGAAATCGTGGCGGACAAGAACAAAATTCCGCTCCAGCATGAAGCCGCCGGACGCCGCACCGGAACGGATACGGACAGCATTTACACCTCCCGCAACGGCGTAGCCTCCGCCCTGGTATCCGTACCCCTGCGCTACATGCACTCCCCGGTGGAAACGGCCGCCCTCGCGGACGTGGAAGCCACCATCAAGCTTCTGCTGGAACTGGTCAAGTCCCTGAAGCCGGAAGACTCCTTCGGCCACAAGCTGTAATACCAGTAAAAGTGCGGGTAAATATTTTCAGGGCAGCTTCTGCGGAGGCTGCCCTGCTTTTACCTGCATGGGAAAGAACGGCGGCAGAAATAAAGCGTTTTCTTAAAAGCCCCCTGCCGCCCTCCGGAGAAGATTCAAGTATGAAGGAAAAGAGAACTCCACTCTGAACTCCCGTCACGCCGCCCTTCCCTCACATTTCACTGAAATCCAGCCGCGTTACATTGAAATACGTTTTCCCCTTGCGGCAGGAGTTCCACAGGATCACCAGCATCAGCAGGAACAGTCCCAGCCTCCATGCCACTTCAAAGGGATAGCTGGTCACCTCCCTTTCCACGCCGATACAGTTGCAGGAGAGGGCAAGCCCCCTGATCCAGCCCTGCACGAAGAGGGCCACGAACGTGAACGTGAGCGCACTGCCCAGCAGGGCGGCACCGGCGCAAGTTCTGCGGAACAGGAGCCCCAGCCCCACCACTATCTCGCACGCCACCCCCAGGCAGGCCAGGGGATGCCCCCAGGCTTCCGGGAAAATGGCGAACCGGTCAATGGTCGCCTGGAGCTGGTCCAGGTGAAACAGCTTGCGCCCCGCCACAAAGAGGAAAAAGCCCCCCATCCCCAGCCGGAGCAGGAGCAGGCAGATACGGACTATTTTTTCTCTCAGCATGGAGCGGCCTTCCTTTATTCAAAGTGTGTCTGCTGGGCGCTTACCTTGTCATTGCGCAGGGAGTTGAGTTCATGGCGCACCTTTTCCAGCTCCAGCTGGAGGGATTTCTCCCGTTCTGAGGCAGGAGCTTCCGCGGAAGACGGCGCGCCGGCGTTCTTCTTCACCTTGCCTAAGGCATCTTCCGTGAAGAGCATTTTCAACCCGGGGGCCTTCGTGTCAAACTTTAAGACGCCGGAGACGGGTTTTTGGGAGCCCGGGTGCTTCACGGAGGCCTTCACCGTCACCGTGCCGGGCTTCGTGCCCAGGCGCACCAGCGCCGGAGCGGAACCCCACTTGACGGGCTGGGTGAGGGTACCGTCCGGTGAATCCGTCAGCAGCTCGGCAGGGCCTTCCACGGTGAAGACAAGTTCCTCGTCATTCAGACGCTTCACCGTTCCGCGGTTGTCCGTAACTTCCGCCACCACGGCAAACACGTCGGAACCGTTGGCGCACAGGTCCACGCCTTCCTCACGGTCCAGGCGCAGCCGGATTTTTTCCGCCCTGCGGGCCGGCCGCACTTCATGCCTGGTCACCACCTTGCCGCCTATCAGGCCTTCCGCCACCAGCTTCACCGCGCCTTCCTTGCCGCCGCGGGAGAGCTTCTTGTTTTCCATGAAATCCCAGGCCTTCGGGAACACGACGGGAACGCGCCTGAGGCCGTTGGGATAGGAAGCCACCTTCTTTTCCACCGGGGCGCCGCCGTTGACGCTCAGGCGAACGGAATCACAGTTGGAAAACACGGTCACATCCTCCGGAGAAAAGGGCGTGCACTCGTTGGCGATGTACACCACGGGACCGGAACCAAGTTCGTTGCGCGTCTTCTGGGGCCGCTGGGACATGAAGGCGTAATAGGAGGTCTTGGGCTGCCGGAAGGCATCCAGAATGCCGCCGTAGAACGGGTCCGGATGATAGCCGCGCTGGTGGTCGAAGGGGTGCCACAGGCAGCCGCCGAAGTGATAGGCCGGAGCGGCGTTCAGCGTATCATACGTGGTGAAGGGAAAGGAAGTCTTGAGGTAATGGAGCGCCTGCACCATCATAGGGCCTTCCCCCCAGTGCCGCGCCGCGCGGGAGGTGGAATTGTGGGCGGACCAGGTATCCACGTTATCCCCGAATTCACGGGTAAAGTACGGCTTGCTGTCCTTCCGCTCCTTGATGGACCAGTGCTTGTCCCCCGTGGCCGGGTGGGCGTACAGCACCTCGTAATGCTGGTTCCCCTGGGCCACCGCGTCACAAGCGGTGTAACAGCCCTTGTACGGATATTCCTCATGCACCAGGTCGCGGGCCTTCTTGGCGAAATCCGCCGGGTAATGGGTCTCGTTCAGAATGGGCTCCCACATCATCACGGAGGGGTGGTTCCTGTCCCGGCGCACCATCTGGCGGATGTCGTCATACACCCGGTCCGCAAAAGGCCCCTTGCCCCAGAACTGCCAGCCCGGCGTAGCGACGATGACGAACAGGCCCAAACGGTCGCAGGCATCCATGAAGGCCGGATCCTGCGGATAGTGGGCGCTCCGGATCACGCGCATGCCCGCCTTCCTCAGCTTCACGGCGTCCTGCCATTGCAGGTTGTTGGGCGCGGCATTCCCCAGCCGGGCAAAATCCTGGTGCCTGTTGCCGCCGATCAGCTTTTCAGGGAACAAGGAGCCGTTCAGCACCAGCCCCTTATCCGTAATTTCCACCGTGCGGACGCCCACCCTCATGGAGCGGTTGTCCAGCAGGTGGGCCGGATCCTTGGCATTCTTTCCGCCCGCGGCGTTCCACACTTCCACGCTCAGGGTGTACAAATTGGGATTATCCGGGGACCACGGCTTCACATTGGATATTTCCAGGGGAATGTCCACTTCACCCGTGGAGTGGGGCGGGATGACCAAGGGAGCGGTCTCCCCGACGGGGTCCACGCCCTTGGGGTCCGTCATCAACGCCTGCACGCGCACCTTCTGCTCCTTGTCCGTCTGGTTGGCCACCTGCACCTTCACTCCCACCTTGCCCTTGCGGGTGCGGGGATCAAGCGATTCCGTACGGAAAAAGACGCCGCCGCCGGCCACGGTTCCGGCCTCGTTCGCGTCCGTGATGTACACGGGGCCGGTGGAAATCAGGTAAACGTCACGGTAAATGCCCCCGAAGTAGGAGAAATCCAGATTCTCCTGGGGCTTGCCGGGAGGATAGGAACCGTCGTTGGAATTGTCCGTCTTCACGACGATGACGTTCTTTTGCCCCGGCTTCAGCCACTTGTCCAGATTAACGATCACGGGAAGATACCCGCCAAAATGCTCCGCGGCCTTTTCCCCGTTCACCCAAACCTCGCTCTTTCCCATGATGCCTTCAAAATACAGGGTGTTCCTCTTTCCTTCCAGCTGGGCGGGGGGCGTGAACGTCTTCCGGTACCATGCCGGCCCCTGGTAGTTGGAACAGCCGCTGGCCTCTTCCGGGAGAAGCTCAATGCCGTTGGGAAGGTTGACGGATTCCCAGGAGGAATCGTTAAAATCCGGACTGGTTATTCCCTCCGGGGCATTCTTCCCCTTGAACAGCTTCCAGCCCACGTTCATGCCGTAGACATCCCTTTTCGTTATATTCTCCGGCAGGCGGAGGGCTCCCGCCACGGAATAGGCTCCCGTGGATGACGCAGCTTCTTCCTGGTCGGAAACCGTATCGGCATAAAGAGAGAAGGAACCGGCTACGCAAGCCGCCGCGACTAGGATGTTAGTGACTTTCATCAATGAATAGGTAAATGTGATTTTGATATACGGAGAAACATTGCCGCCATCTTTCATTCCTATAGTACATCCTTGCAGATAATGCAAATACATATGTCATCCGGCATCTTCCGCTTGACCTGGAAGGCATGTTTTTTCATAGTCGATTCGTCCTGTACGGGATTATCCCGCAGCCCCGGTCCGGGTGCCAGGCTTTCAGTCCCGTGAAAAGGAAAAAGCGTGGCGTTCCTCCTCCGGCTGTTTCAGGACTACGCCTTTATCCACTAGTTTTTTATGTCATCTTTCTTTCAGAAAATTGTCAAACTTTTCTCCTATGACATTGGCATTGACCTGGGAACCGCCAATACGCTGGTCAACGTCAAGGACCAGGGCATTGTTCTGCGCGAGCCCTCGGTCGTCGCCGTCAAGGGGGACAAGGTTCTGGCCGTGGGGGACGAAGCCAAGCGCATGCTGGGCCGCACCCCCGGCTCCGTCACGGCCATCCGGCCGCTGAAGGACGGCGTCATTGCCGACTTCTACATCACGGAGGAAATGCTCCGTTACTTCATCAAAAAGGCTACCGCCAGGTATTACCTGATCAAGCCCCGCGTGCTGATCGCCATCCCCTCCGGCATTACGGAAGTGGAACGCAGGGCCGTCAAGGAATCCGCGGAGGCGGCAGGCGCGCGCCGCGTGCACCTGATTGAGGAACCCATGGCCGCCGCCATCGGCGTAGGCCTTCCGGTACAGGAGGCCGCGGGCAACATGATCGTGGACATCGGCGGCGGCACCACGGAAGTGGCGCTCATTTCCCTCTCCGGCATCGTTTACAGCCGTTCCGTGCGCTGCGCCGGGGATGAGCTGGATGACGCCATCATCTCCTACATGAGGAGAACCTACAATCTTATGGTCGGGGAACGCACCGCCGAGGACATCAAAATCCGCATCGGCTCCGCTTATCCCCTGCCCCAGGAACTCTCTATCGAGGTCAAGGGCCGCGACCTGGTCGCGGGCCTGCCCAAGACAGTGACAATCCGATCAGAAGAAGTGCGTGAAGCGCTCACGGAACAACTCAACACGATTGTTGACGCCGTGCGGACGACTTTGGAACGCTGCCCCCCCGAACTGGCCGCCGACCTTGTGGACCGGGGGATCGTTCTGGCCGGCGGAGGCGCCCTGCTGCGCGGGCTGGACCAGCTCCTTCACGAGCAGACCGGCCTGCCCATCCACATTGCGGAAGATCCGCTGAGCGCCGTTGCGGAAGGTACCGGAAAGGCCCTTCAGGAACTGGACTTCTTCACTAATGTTACTGACGCGGAAGACTGAAGACGAAATCTCCGGAGCCCCATCGCTCCGGGCTTGCCCCTGACGTACTGCCGCATCACATCCACGCATCTGCCTGCATGACTCCTTTCCGGCCATCTCCACAGCTTGAATTCCAGCCTCTCCTGACGGGAGACGGCCCCCCGGGAACATTGCGGGCAATAGCACACCCTAGCTTACTCACACCCCGTGTTTACAAAAATGCTTAAAAAAATTAAAAGAGCCTTCGGCTTCGGATCCTGTGATCCCATGGAAGGCTCCACCATCATCATCAATGCCGAGAAACTTGAACGCCGCGTAGCCCTTCTGGAAAACGGCGTACTGGAAGAATACACCATCGAGCGCGAAGGCGAAGACAACATCGTAGGCGGCATCTTCAAGGGCCGCGTCAAAAACATCGAGCCGGGCCTGAAGGCCATGTTCGTGGACATCGGCCAGGAAAAGAACGCCTTCCTCCACTTCTGGGACGCCCTGCCCGCCGCGCTGGATTCCAGCCTGGAAGAAATCGAACGCGAAGGGCGCCCGAAGAAGCAGCAGCGCAAAATCACGTCCAAGGACATTCCGGACATCTACCCCATCGGCTCCGAAATCATGGTGCAGGTCACCAAGGGTCCCATCGGCACCAAGGGCCCCCGCGTCACCACGAACGTCTCCCTGGCGGGCCGCTACCTGGTCCTGATGCCCTTCACGGACCAGTTCGGCATTTCCCGCAAGATTGAAGACCCCAAGGAACGCCTGCGCCTGCGCCAAATCATGCAGAAGCTGAACGTGCCGGACGGCATGGGCATCATCATGCGCACGGTGGCCCAGGGCCAGCGCTACCGCCACTTTGTCCGCGACCTCGCCATGCTGCTGGAGCAATGGTACGGCGTGGAGGAAAAGAAGGAGGCCAATGCCGCCCCCGTCTGCGTGTACAAGGAACCGGACCTGATTGAACGCACGGCCCGGGACTTCCTGACGGACACCGTGGACAACATCATCTGCGACGACGCGGAAACCACGGAGCACATGCGCTCCATTGCGGGGAAAATCTCCCGCCGCGCCAAGCGCCATATCCAGCACTTCCCCGTGCGCACGCCCATCTTTGAAGAACTGGGGATTGAAAAGCAAATCAATGAAGCCTTCCAGCGGCAGGTGCTCCTGCCCTGCGGCGGCTACCTGGTGATTGACGAGACGGAAGCCCTGATCGCCATTGACGTGAACACCGGGCGCAACAAAGGCACCAAGGACCTGGACAAGACCATTCTGGACACCAACCTGGAAGCCGCGTATGAAATCGCCCGCCAGCTCCGCCTGCGCAACATCGGCGGCCTGGTGGTGGTGGACTTCATCGACATGCGCCACCGGAAGGACCAGCAGGCCGTGTACAAGGCCATGAAGGACCGCCTGAAGCGTGACAAGGCCAAGACCCAGGTGCTCCAGATCACCCCCATCGGCCTGATGGAAATGACCCGCCAGCGGCTCAATGAAAGCCTCCGGGAATCCGTCCATGATCCATGCCCGTACTGCGCAGGCCGCGGCCGCGTCAAATCCGTGATGACCATGAGCGTGGAAATCCAGCGCCAGATTTACGCCTGCATCCAGAAATACCGGGACACCATCGGGGACATGGTCATCGTCGTGAACTCGGAAGTGCTCTCCCGCTTCAAGAATGAAGACGCCAGCCTCCTCATGGAGCTGGAACGCCAGCACAGCGGCAGGCTGATCTTCCGCGGAGACCACAACCAGCACCGCGAATCCTTCGCCATTTACGACGCCCGGTACGACAACAAGGCCCTGTACCAGTCCGGGCAGTAAAACCAAAAAAACAACTCCGGCTTTCCGGGCCGGGCGACACCATCGCCCGGCCCTTTTTTAACCCGTCATGAACAGCATTCCCTCCTCTCCGAACGATCCCGTCAACACAGACATCCTGATGGTGGCGGAAGACCGCGTCAAGGGTTTCCGCCGCCTGCCCTTTCATGCTATTTCCGAACAATGCGGACATCCCGTCCCGGTGGTCATTGAGCGCCTGAAAGCCATGATGGAGGCCGGGGTGGTGCGCCGCGTGCGCCAGACGCTGCTGGCTACCAAGCTGGCGCAGGGAGCCCTGGTGGCCTGGTCCCTGCCGGAGGAGAACCTGGATGCTGCCTTTGACTGGATGAAGGAGCAGGACCCCTTCACGGGCCACGTGGTGCTCCGCAACACGGATGCCTCCAATCCCGGCTCCCATTACAGGCTCTGGACCACGGTCAAGGTGCCCGTGGGCTGCGGAACACTGGAGGAACACTGCGATATTCTCAAGCATCACATCGGCGCGGAGAACTACGTTCTGCTGCCCGCACGCGGCGTCTTTGCGCTGGGGGTGGGTCACATGCGCCGCAGGGGCCTTCAACCGGGGGACAAGACCCCGGACCCGGCCCCCATGCAGGAAACGAAAACCGTTTCCCTCTCTGGTCAGGAATGGAAGGTGCTCCTTTCCGTGAAAGAACAGCTCAGACCGGAGGAAATGGTGGAAGACCCCTGGTCCCTCCGGGCCGCCCAGGCTGGCCTGGAAACGGAGGAATACTGCCGCACGGCGGAAGAACTGGACCGGAAGCAGGTGATAGGCCGCTTTGCCACCTTCCTGGAACACGTACGGGCCAAAACGGATGACGGCCCCGTCACCAAATACAACGGGCTGTTCCACTGGACGGTTCCCGCCGGCATGGAAATCCGGGCGGGAGCGGAATGCGGCCGCCACATCTGCATGACCCACTGCTATTGGAGAACCGGCGGAGACATCTTCGGCGGCGCGCAGATCATGGGCGTGGTGCACGGCCTGGAAAAAAATGCCGTGCTTGAGCATAAGGCGGCCATTGACCGCCATCTGGAAGCCGTGGGCATTCCCGTGCTGCACACGGCGGTCTTCTGGGGAGAGCGTTCGGAAATCAAGCCCTCTGAAATCTCCCCGGACCTGTACAGGAAATGGATGGAGGACGTGAAAAGCGCTCCTGTCCTGGGGTAAGCCCTTCTTCCCCGCCGTTCCCCGTGGCCAACTTGTTGCACGAACGGGGTTCCCCTCCGTGCACCCGTTCCGGCATGGCAGCCCTCCCGGCCACCTGCGGAGCATGTTACCATGAAGGCACGCCACTTTATTCCACAGCCATAATGCCGTCCGCGGCCGCCCTGCGCCTGCCTGGCTTCTCCCTGTCTGTGCTACACCGCCGCGCCTCGGCTTGACGCCGCCCTCCAGACCATATACTACAGAAAAACCTCGCGCCCCTGTTCTCCAGCCAGCGGGTTTTACCTGCCACGCCGTCGGTCCATGCGGGATTCTTCATTCCCTCCTCCCAACTTGAAGGAGGGGAGGCCCAGGCCGCCATTGAAGCTTTAAACGGCCATGCCGTTTTTCCGTATTCCGGACCAGAACGGAACAAAGCACGGGCCTGCGTTTCCAGAAAAACATGCCTCAGCCCGTACGGCACGGCCTCCTTTCCGGAATTCCGAATGCTCCTTCATGAAGAAACGGCCGAAGAACGGCAAAAGGGCTGCCTCCCTTCACAGGAAGACAGCCCCTGGTAAATGATAGGCGGCTAGGGGGAAAACCTGCCGCGCCAGTTTATTACTGCTTTTTCTCCGGCTGGGCGGGAGCCTGCGCAGGAGCCTTAGCGGCATCCTGGGCCGCTGCGGGCGCAGAAGGATGCTTGTAGGAAACCGCAAAGCCGTCATACTTGGCCGGCAGCTTCCTGTCCGGAAGCATCAGTTCATGCAGACGGTACAACGCCGCCGCTTCCTTGACATGAGCGGGCCGCGCCTTCATCTGCATGTCCGGGATCACGGTTTCAGGATTATGCTTTCTGGCTTCCACGGCAGCCGCCACGGCGGAGTCTTCAAGGAACTTGGCCACGTCCGGCATGCGCAGGTAGGCATCCAGGGAACGGACCACGCAGGCGGAGGCCAGTTCTTCATCGGAACCATGCAGCAGCACCAGGGCTTCCGCAAAGTCATCCAGAGCCTTGTTCCAATCCTGGGCCACCATGGCGGCGGCGCCCAGGGCGTACTTCATCCGCGCCTGCTGAAGGCGGGTGGCGTTCTTCTTGGTCGCCAGGAAGGACGCAGCGCGGCTTTTCAGGCCGTTCCAGTCCTTGTCCGGGATGAGGGCCATGATTTTGGCTACCTCCAGATCATCCTGGGCGGAGGGAGACAGGTTGCCGGCCCTCACGGGGAACCTGGCCACCAGGGCTTTCACCCCGGCCCAGTCCATCATGCGCATGGCGGCTTCCAATTCATAAACGGCCGCCCGGGCGGACAGGCTGTCCTTGATGGAAAGGGTGGAGGCATATTTGTTAACCAGGGCGTGGAACTTGTTGCGCGCCTCCTGGTATTTCCGGTTTTCCATGGCCACCTTGGCGTCCACAAAGTCATCCGTTTCAAAAATGTACAGCGTCTTGAAGGCGCTGGCCATCTGCTGGAGAACTTCCTGGGACTCCCTGGTTTCCACAAACTGGACCGTAGGGCCATTGGAGGAAAGGATGAAAATATCCGTAGGGCGTCCATTCTTGATGCTCTGGGCGGATACCCGGGCGCGCAGGCGCTGGGCGTTCTGGACATTCTGCGCCATGGCCGGAACCAGGGTGGACAGGCCGGCCAGTACCATTATTACTGAAAGTGCTTTCATATTGTTGATTGCTAAACCTTTTGTTGTTACTTCTGGCCCTTGGCGCCGCGGATGGCGGCTTCATAGGCGGCGATGTCCGCCCGTTCCTGGCTGACGGCGGGATCGGAACCGAACTTGGCGGTCTTATCCTTCACCTCATTGACCAGGGCGCTGTCTTCCGCAGTCATCTTCTTGCGGTTGGCGGGAGTATCCAGCAACTGGACGTACTGGGTGCCGGCCTTCCAGGCAACATACCTGTCGGAGGGCTGCTTGCCCGCGCCCTGGGACATGTTGTTCCGTTTCCAGAGCGTATCCATCTGGGCCAGTACGGCGGGAGCGGACCACTTCACGAGGCCCTTGTATGTGCCCGTGATGTTCATGAAGTTGATCAGGGCCTTGTCCAGCTCATTCTGCTGAAGGTAGGCCTGGCCCTGGAGGAAGAGGACTTCCGGCAGGTTCTTCTTGTACGCCTTGTTCTCGCGGTACTTGTTCGCCGCGGCAATGACGGCGGGCCAGTCCTGGCGGGCGGAGGTGAACTTGACCAGGTTGTACTGGGCGTCTTCCATGGCCTTGCGGTCCGGGTTGGCGCTGGATTCCTCCTTGCTGAGTTCATCCTTCATCATCTTGATGGCGGTGTCCACCTTGGCGGTGTCCTTGCTCCGGCCCAGAGCCACGGCCTTGCCGAAGATCGCATTCTTGCGGTACTTGGACACGCCGTTGATGCGGGCCTTCTTGCGCACCGGATCCGGTTCCGAGGGGTCCAGGATTTCATCAAAGTAGGCGATGCTTTCTTCCGGCTGGGTCGTATTGGCCAGGTGCATGCCCAGCTTCACGAGCGTGTACGGAGGCAGGTCGGAGGGCTTGAAGTCACGCTTCAGCTCCACGAAGAGCTGCTTGACCAGGCCTTCCAGAGCGGCTTTTTCGGCACGCTGTTCATCCGTTTCCGTGGGGGCCTTTTCATAACGTTCCTGCGTCTGGGCAATGACGGCCATGCGGAGCATGGCGCTCAGCGTCTTGTCCTTGTCATTATCCACGCCGGGGAAGCGGTAGAAGTGGTTGCGCATGGCGTTGGCGTCCAGATTGCGGCCCAGGGCCTGATTGCCTGCCATGTACGTCTTGGTGTAGGAGTTGACGGCTTCTTCCAGCAGGACGGTCATTTTGGGATCATCCTTCTTGCCTTCCCGCACGATGACTTCCTGCATCTTGACGGATGCCGGATCAAACATTTCCTTGTCGTCCTTGAAGAAGTCCATGGCTGCGGCCGCCAGCTGGAGGCTGTAGCGGCTGCCGGGCTGGTCGCTGTTCTTCCAGTACTCGTCATACCATTTCTTGACTTCGTCGCGGCGCGCCGTTTTGGCAGCCTCCACGGCTTCCTTGGGCTCCACGGGAAGAGGCTTCTTGGTGGCATTGATAAGCAGGTTGTACACGGCTTCCGCGGCGGGGCGCTTGTCGCCCAGCTTCTTGGCGGATTCCAGCGCGGCCAGGAAATAGCCTTCCGCTTCCTGTTCATGCTCCTTGCTGCCGGCGTACAGGTTCGCCAGCAGGTTGTTGGCATACGGGAACAGGCGGTGGTCCTTGAAGTTGTCCACGATTTCCTTCGCATCCGCCGTGGCAAGCTCCTCGTCTCCGGGGTTCTTGCGGTTCAGGTAATTGAAGGCCCGGTCATACAGCACGGCCGCCATGTTGGCGTCATTCTTGTCCGGGAAACGGGCAATGTAATTGGTGAAGGCCTGGATGGCTTCATCCATGTTGCCCAGGTTCGTGTAGGTTTCACCCAGCAGGTACATGGCCGTTTTCAGGTAGGAGCTGTCCCGGTATTCCTTCACGAAGCGTTCCAGCACCGGCACCGCTTCCTTGTAGCGGGCGGCGTCGGCAGCGCCCAGGTTGAACAGGGAGGCGCCTTTGCAGTACAGGGCCAGTTCATAGAACTTGTGGGTGGGGTCGTCCTTGTGCAGCTCCATGACCTTGTCCGCCTGCTGGACGCAGAGATCAAATTTCTTGTCCTTCAGGAGGCCCTCCAGGGACAGCGTATTCAGCATGGGGGCATACTTGGAATTCGGGAATTCCTTCAGGTGCTGGGCCACCAGCTCGCCGCCCTTGTCCGCTTCTCCCAGCTGCCACGTGGTCATGGCCAGGTAGTACAGGTTGTCTTCCCTGCCCGGGGCGTCCGGGTAGGAATCATTGATGAGCTTGTAGGCGGCGCGGGCCACCCTCTGGGAGCCGTGGACCAGGGCCTGGTTGCCCATGAAGCTGAACGTGAAGGCGTCCATGACCTTGCCTTCCTCCTTCATCTTGTTGAACTGTTCGATCAGAGCGTTCACCTTCGTCCTGTCCAGCGTGTGGGAAAGGTCCGTCACGCCGGGCACCGCTCCGTTGGCGCGGCCAAGGCGGTCCAGGGAATGGTTGGCGTCCGCCATCACTCCGGCCTGGTCCGGCAGGAGCCCCATCAGCACCAGGGCCAGGGAGGCGTAATCTTCAGATTCCTTCTGCTTTCCTTCCTGAAGAAGAGCGCTGGATTTTCCGAGCACCTCCGCAATGTTGCTCACCAGCCGGGGAGCATACAGCGCCACGCGGGTGGGGCTGATGTTCATCACGGAAGGATGGGCTTCCACAAATTTCACCGTTTCCTGGCACTTGCCGGTCTTGATAGCGGCGTCCACCATCGCCAGAAAGGCGTTGGTAATCACGGCATCCGTAATGCGGCGCCCCTTGTAGCGGGAGTTGACGCAGGCGGTAAGGTTTTCCAGCCCCTTTTCAAAGGAGGGCGGATCCATCTTGAAATAACACTGGGCCAGCAGCCCCTGGACTTCACCGGCATTGACGTTCCTGGCGACAGGATCACTGCGGTACTCCTTCAGGAATTTTTCCAGCAGCTCTGCTCCCTTGGCAAAATCGCCAAGGCGGCAGTAGTTTTCCCCTTCACGGAACAGAGCCATTTTCACGAGCTGGTTCTTGGCGCTCGGGAACTTGGTGTAGCAGGCCTTGAACGCTTCCACAGCTTCCTTGTATTGCTTCAATTGGGCCAGGCAGACGCCCTTCTGGTAATAGAACCAGCCAAAGCCGTCATCAAGCCCCAGCGTTTTGATACGGGGCTCGTAAACGCGGATGCAGCGGTCCACGGCATCCAGGGCTTCCTGCCACTTGCCTTCCTTCATGGCGGTCAGGGCCGTGCGCTGGTAATCGCGCGGGCCATGCTGTGCACTGGACGGCATCACCGCCCCAATGCTCAACACGGAAACCAGGCCTGCAGCCAGTGCAGTAGTATAGTTTGATTTGATCATGTGTTTAAAATTCGTTGAAACAGAAGAGATAATAGATAGAAAAACACTTGTGCGAATGCACGGAATGCACCTATCTGTAATGGATTGCGTCATTCTAACAGGATGTGGCGAACTCTAAAGCAGAAAGTTCTGTCTTTTTAGTCATCCTTGCAAGAAAGTTCTACCCGCCTGCGTTTCCTTAGCGGAGGGTTGGATTTGGAACCAAAAAGGCCTTTTTACTTCCGGAAATCCTGCTCTTTCAAAAAAATCCGGCATTCCCGGCAGAAGCGGATTCCGGCCATCAACGGAACGACCGCCAGGCGCCCTTCCCCCTTCACCAGAGGATAAAAAAGGCCATTCCCGTTACCGTAAAAGAGAGCGCGGAAGAAGAGAAATAAAAGCGGAGGGCCCTGATGAAGAAGTCCTAAGGAGTAAAGAAACGGTTTCTCCGGTTTTCTGCGCCAGCCAATCATCTTTTCCCGGAATTCTTCCGTCCCTTGATTCAACAAAAAAAGCTTCCGGCGCCCAACAGGCGTCCGGAAGCTGAAAATCAATAACACGGGCCTATCCGCGAATGGCTTAGTCGTCCTTGAGGTCCGTCAGGGCCACTGTGGTAATCCCGGCTTCCGTCAAGGCGTTCATCACGTCAATGACGCGCTGGTGGGGAACGTCACCCTCCACCCACAACTGAACCACCGGCTTGGTGCCCACGGCGCTGGCTTCCTGCTTTTTGGCTTCCAGTTGCTGCACGAGCGTCGCCAGGTTGTGGTTGTTCATGTCGTTGTCGATCATGAGGCTGTTGTCCTTGCCCCAGTAAATGGTGCCGTCCTTGATAATCCGGATCAGGGCCGGTTCAATCTGGGAGGCATTTTCTCCCTGAGTCCGCCCCGGCATGGACATGTCCAGCTTGCGTTCCTGAATGAGGGAGGTCGCCACAATGAAGTAAATCAACAGAAGGAAGCACACGTCGATGAGGGAGGAAATATCCAGCTTGGGATCTTCATCCTCAACCATCTCCAATTTCTTATGTCTTGCCATGGTGCGTAATGGTTATTCAGCCTTGTTTGCAGAGGTGTTCTTGGAGGGCAGTACGGCAAAGATCACCTTGACCACACCGCATTCCGCAGCCACTCGGATCACTTCCCTGGACCCCTTGAACAGAGCCTTCTGGTCACCGCGCAGATAGAGGCGGGTCTCAAAATCCGGCTTGTCCTTAAAGCGTTCGGCAAGGTTTTTGATATATTCCTTCAGTTCATCCGGAGAGTTGAGCGGCGTACTGACGTCTGAAGCCCAGCGGACGCTTGGGTCTACGCCGGGAGGACGCTTTCCTTCCCCTTCCCCGTACACATTCACCACGATGCAGCCGTTGGCGGATTTCACTTCGCCGGAACTGCTGGCCGTAGGCATCTGAATGTTCTTATCCTTTTTAACGGTAATGGCCGTAGCGTTCACCACGAAGAAGATCAACAGGAGGAACACCATGTCGATCATGGGGGACATATCCATTTCCCCACTCTCTTCTTCGGCTGCTACATTGGCTTTTTTCTTACCCATAAGCTACATTTGGTTGGGATTCTCCGGTCCGGCTCCGCCTGGGCGGAAACTTCCGGACCGGACCATCTGCCCCGGCGATCAGGCCAGGCCTTCGGGGATGCGGGCAAGCTGGGCTTCGGCGTTCACCACGTTGATGGAGGTGTTCACCATTTCCTGCACGGTGCCGATGCACTCGGCGATCTGGGCGTTGGCAATGCCCTTCTGGAAGAAGAAGAACGGCGTGGCGATAATGGCGTTGATCAGGCCCCAGAAGGTCGTCAACAGAGCCACGGAGATGTCACCCGCAAGCTGGGTGGGGTCCGCCTGGCCGGCGCTGGACAGCGTGCCGAACGCGCCCACCATCCCCTGCACCGTGCCGAAGAGGCCGAGCATGGGAGAAATCTGCGCGCAAAGGGCAAGCATGTTGATCCATTTGAATACGGAACGGCTTTCATTGGCCGTGAAGTCCGCCACGGCGTCTTCAATGGCGTCCTTGCCAAGGTCTTCCGGACGGGTGGCGTCCACGTTCGGCAGGGCATACGCAACCAGGCGTCCCAGGTAGGTGGGGCTGCCGGCGGCCACTTCAATGGCGGAGCGGATACGGCATTCTGCCATCAGCTGCAGCAGGGTAACCTTAAGGTCTTCCGGACAGAATTTTTCCTTTTTCAGAGCAACCATGTTGTAGATCACCAGGAAAACGATGAATGCTTCCACGAGCATAATCGGAATCATGGTCCAACCACCGGCGATGATCCATTTGTCAAGCATGGTCTGTTCCTGAGGAGCAGCGGCTTCAGCAGCTTCCTGAGCAAAGGCGGATGTAGAAAACGCAGCCATCAGGACGGAAGCAAATGCGGCAAAACGGAAACCCAGTCTAAAAAGGTTCTTCATAATTTAAGTGATATGGTTGTTCGAAAAGATACTGGTGTATTAAAGCATGCAAATTCAGACTTGCAAGCATTGAATTCGGGCCCTGTCAAAAATTCAGGCCCCTGCGGAACCGTCTTCACGGGCCAGGCGGCTGCAGATCGGGCACTTCCCTCCGCATCCCCGCGCCGGACAGTATTCACGGCCGTACAAAACAATGCGGAGATGGAGTTCTCCCCACGTATTTTCAGGGAAAAGGCTTTTCAGGTCACGCTCCACGGCCTCCACCGTTTTGCCTTTGCTGAGCCCCCAGAGCCGGGAAAGGCGGAAAATATGGGTATCCACCGGGAAGGCGGGAATGCCGAAGGCCTGCACCATGACGACGGAGGCCGTCTTATGCCCCACGCCCGGGAGGGATTCCAGCGCCTGGAAGTCACACGGAACCTTTCCCTGGTATTTTTCCACCAGGATGCGGCTGAGGTTGACAATGGCGGAAGCCTTTCTTTCCGAGAGTCCGCAGGGCCGCACAATTTCCCGGACAGCTTCCACGTCCTGCCGGGCCATTTCTTCCGGGGTGGAAGCCAGGGCAAACAGGGCCGGCGTCACCAGGTTCACGCGCTTGTCCGTGCACTGGGCGGACAGCAGGACCGCCACCAGGAGGGTATAGGGGTCACGGTGCGTCAGCGGAATGGGAGGGTTCCCGTACAGGGACATGAGTTCCTCCCGGACAATGGAAGCACGTTTTTTCGTATCCATGCCGCCAGACTACCATTCAGCTCCATGGCGGAAAATAAAAAAAGCGCCGCCATTCCCATGAACGGCGGCGCTTCAGGCAAGGGGTTCAGGAAGACGGTCAGTCAGCCTTGGCGTAAAGGCCCTTGGACACGCGCTGCTGCAGGGCCGCATACATGGCGCGGCAGTGTCTGTAGCCGCGGCGGCTGCCGAGCACTTCCAGACTGTTGGCAGGGTCTCCCCAGCGGACGATGGTCAGTTCCACGTAGCGGCGTCCCCATTCCTTCATCAGCTTTTTATTGGGCTGGTAAATGTCAACGGTTCCGGTGCCTACGAGGGCGCTTCCATAATCGTCAACAACGTAGAGGTAGGGCTGGCCCTTGATGCGGAAGGTTGTTCCCAGAGGGTAAACGGACCAGTCCGCAGCGGCGCTGCGTACGGAAGAAGTGTATTTCAGCGTCGTACCAACGGCATTCCGGGGTCCGTAGGCCAGATGGTCGCGTTCGGAATGGGTGTAAGCCGTGGTGCGTACCACACGGGTGCGCTGGGCTGGATGATAAAACGGCATCTTGTGTTTGTCGCGCCCCAGCTTGGGGAGCTTGGAAGAAGGCACTGCCGAACGGCTCGGCGCCAGGGGTTGAACAAACCCCTTGGCTGTTTCACCTGCACGGGCCAAAACAAGGGCGTCACTACTGGATTTCTCCATGCCGGTTACAGCTCCGTTCGTCGAGCAACTGCTGACAAACATTGCCGCTACGGCACAGGACAGGGTGGCAATTATTCTTAAATTCATGCGGTATGATGTTAGGCGCCACACACACGGCAATCACTCCGGCAGAACCTTCAGGCCATGTGCGGAAGTCGGAAAAACGACAACGGCGGCTCTTGGTTACGAAATAATTTCTACCTTGGCAATCCTTTTTTTTCGCCCACCACCTCCCAAACAAGGAAAAGCCATTAATATAAATCACTAAAAATAAGTAATATACAAAACATGCCGCATTTTTGTCATATCATGACAAATAATATACTTCACGAAACATCTTTTCCTATCATATCACGACACACTTTTTTATTTTTAACACATCTCACTGATAATAAATGCAATGTGCACCAAAATCCGCCTCAATCCTTCAAAAGATTCCCTAAAAAAGTTCAATAGCCCAGTTACGAAGAAGCCGTCAGCGGCAGAAAACCCGCGTCTTCCGTTGAACGAATTTCCCTTTACCGTTCAGGGTTCCGGGGATTTTCAACCATCTTCCGCCGGCTGTTCCGCGCCCATTTTCAAATATCACGGCATGCAGGCGGAGAAAAGAGAACGGGAAATGAAATTTTTGCCCGGCGGAATACCGAAGCGCTCCCCGGGGCAAAAGCGTTAATGAAGCGCTGTGCATAAAAGAGAACACAGGCTGGCAAAGAGAGCGTTATGGAAAACGGAAACGCTTTGCGGCGGCCAAACCGCCAACCGGGGCGGAGAAATGGCCCCATAGGGAGGGCCGCCGGCCTCCGCGGTTACTGCATCAATACACGCCCAAAGGCTGCTTTCTTTTCATATTCGCTCGCTCACGCCCTGTTTCCTTCAACTGCCGCAAAGGCCTGCGTCGCTCCTGCCGGGGTAGGAAAGAGATTGGTATTTTACAGCATTTCCTCCTTTTTTACACTTATTCTTCTTCTCAGCGGCGCTTTCCATGTGATGCCACGCGCCCCTTTCCGGCAGGAGGGCGTACACCCAATGGGCTGTTGCATCCCTCCGGAAATAGATTACAATTCGGAACGAACATGTCCCCCGGCCTGCCCCAACACCTCACGCTGGATTATCTGCGCGCCCTGTTATCCCGGGGAGTGGAGAAAGCCGCCGTCACGGAAGAGGCCAGAACGGTATTGAGGAAATGGGTCATGGACGCCCGCAGAATTGCCCGGGGGGAAATCCCTCCCTGCCCTCCCTCCCTGCCCGGAACCGGAGAAACACCGCAACAGCCGGAAATGCAGGACCAGTCCCAGCCGGATTCCGTGGATGAAGTTTCCTTCGGCAATGAGCTCCGGGCCATTCTCAACGGGGTGCAGCCGGGCAAAACGGAGGAAGAAGCAGCCGTGCCCCGCCATGTTTCCTTTGACCTGGAAGGAGAAACCGAGGAAGAAAAGCTCGCCTCCCTCCGTGAACTGGTCGTTAACTGGCCCCCGCTCCGTAACATGGACTCCCTGCGGGACACGCCCGTTTTTTCCTCCGGCAGCCCCAGGGCTGACATCATGATGGTGACGGACGCTCCCGGCCTGTATGAAGAAAAGCAGGGCATTCCCCTGGCCGGTCCCTCCGGGGAGAAGCTGGACGCCATGCTGAAGGCCATGGGTCTTTCCCGTTCCGACATCTACCTGACCCATCTGGTCAAGTACCGCCCCGCCCTTCCCCGGCAGCTTACCAACAACCGGCCGCCCACGGACCGTGAGATAGAGGTCTCCCTCCCCATTCTGCGGGAAGAAATCCTGCTGGTGAGGCCCAAAGTAGTGGTAGCCCTGGGGGCCATCGCCGCCAGGGGCATCCTCCAATCCGGAGAAACGCCGCTTTCCGCCCTGAGGGGAACGTTCCACACGGCGTTCGATACGCCCGTGCGCGTCACCTATAATCCCAGCTACCTTCTCCGCACTGAAGATATTTCAGAAAAGCGAAAGGTCTGGGAGGACATGCTGTGCGTCATGGAACAGGCCGGCCTCCCCGTTTCCGAAAAGCAACGTTCCTATTTCCTGCCCAAAAAGTAACATATGGATTATTTAAACAGCATTCTGGAGCGCAAACGCGCCGATTTGAAAAAAATCCTTCCCCTGGAAGGGAAATTACGGGCCTCCGCCATTCAAAGGAACGATTATGCGGGATTCAGAACCGCCGTGGACCTTGGGGAAAACCGCCTCTCCGTCGTCCCGGAGATCGCCAGGGCCCATCCCGTCCTCAACATCCATGAAGAGAACCAAGACCTCCGCCACCAGTACGGCATGTTTATCCAGGGCGGGGCGCAGGGCATTTCCATCGCCGTGGACCCGGAGGTGTACGGCGGTTCCTGGGACATGGTCTCCACCGTTTCCAGAATCAGCGCCGTTCCCGTCATGGCGCGTGACGTGTTTATTCATCCGGCCATGATCTGCCAGGCCATCGTGGCCGGAGCGGACGCCGTGAACCTGGTTGCCGCGGCCCTGCCGGAAAAGGACCTGGAGTCCCTGTACCGCATGGCCGCAGGGCTGGGGCTGGACGTGATGATGGAGGTCCACACCCTGGAGGAGCTTGAAACCGTCATGGACCTGGAAGCGGAATTTGTCTGCATCAATAATGCGGACCCGCACACCCTCCGGGCCAATCCGGCCGTTACGGAAAAATTGATTGAAGAAATCCCCGCCTCCGTCACCGTGCTTGCGGCGGGGGGCATCCGTACCGTGGAGGACGCGCGCCGCATGCTGGACGCCGGAGCCAACGGCGTCATCCTCCAGGAGGAACTGGCCCGCATGGATATTCCCCAGGATTTCATGGAGGCCATCCTGGCGCTGCGGGCGGACTGATTTTCCATCCGCACTATATATAATATAGCGGAGCTATCCGCACCCTTTTGGAGAAATGAGGACTTGAAGCCGTTTCCCCGGTTTTCCCAATCATGGCTGTCCCGGAACGGCAACGGACCGTGAATTGTCTCACTCTCCATATGGACATGAGCAACAGCCCACGGGACCGTCATGGCGTTTCCCCGCATACAGACCCCGTCTGCGGAGGTGAAGTCCGGGAAGATACTCCCTGGAAAGCTGACTATCAGGGGAAAACCTATTTTTTCTGCAGCCGCGCCTGCCGGGACAAATTCACGCAGTCCCCGGAAGAAGTCCTCTCCCGCCCTCCGGGCGACGGACACGGCATGAAGATGGAGGGCATGGACATGCCCATGCACCATCACGGGGACACGGGCCATTCCTCCCTGCAGCCGGCGCCGGACACCCCCGGCGCCGTGTACACCTGCCCCATGCACCCTCAAATCCGGCAGAACCATCCCGGCGCCTGCCCCATCTGCGGAATGACGCTTGAGCCCCTGCTTCCCTCCGCCACCGTCCTGGACCACGCGGAGCTGGACGACTTCCGCAAGCGCTTTTATTTTTCCCTGCCTTTCGTCATCCTGATCTTCATTATTTCCATGGGCGGCCATCTTGCCGCATGGATGAGCCCCGGAGTCCAGAACTGGGTGGAACTGCTTCTGGCCGCTCCCGTGGTCCTGTGGGCCGGAGCGCCGCTCCTGGCCCGTGGCTGGGAGTCCGTTAAAACCCGCAATCCCAACATGTGGACGCTGATCGGGGCCGGAACCTCCATCGCCTTTCTATACAGCCTGGCGGCCACCATCGTGCCCGGCTGGTTCCCGTCCGTCTTTATCCATGACGGGCACGTGCCCGTCTATTATGAGGCGGCAGCCATCATCATTTCCCTCAGCCTGCTGGGGCAGGTTCTGGAACTGAAAGCCAGGTCCCGCACGGCGGAAGCCATCCGGGCCCTGATGAACCTGGCTCCTTCCACCGCCCATCTGGTCGTTCCCAACGGCATGGAGAGAGACATCCCGCTGAAGGACGTGCAGCCCGGCGACGTGCTGAGGGTGAAACCGGGAGAAAAGATTCCCGTGGACGGCGTCCTGAAGGAAGGGGGAAGCGATGTGGATGAATCCATGCTGACCGGGGAACCCATCCCCGTCTCCCATGTTCCCGGGGACAAGCTGATCGGCGCCACGCTGAACACCACGGGCACCTTCACCATGACGGCGCAGGAGGTGGGGAATGACACCGTCCTGGCACGCATCGTGAACCTGGTGGCCCAGGCCCAGAGGACCAAGGCCCCCATGCAAAGGCTGGCGGACAAGGTGGCAAGGTATTTCGTGCTTGCCGTGGCGCTCGTCGCCGTTCTGACGTTTTTCGCGTGGGGCTTCTGGGGCCCCCAGCCGGGCTGGACTCACGGGCTGGTGAATGCCGTCGCGGTCCTGATCGTGGCGTGCCCCTGCGCTCTCGGCCTTGCCACGCCCATGTCCATGATGGTGGCTTCCGGAAAGGCGGCCACCCTCGGCATCCTGTTCCGGGACGCCGCCTCCCTGGAAACCATGCACAAGGTGAATGTCCTGGTGATGGACAAGACCGGAACCCTTACGGAAGGGAAGCCCTCCCTGGTCAACATCACCACGGCAAACAACGTGAACATGGATACGCTGCTGGCCCGGTGCGCCTCCCTGGAACAGAGGAGCGAGCACCCCATCGCCCGCGCTTTCATCCGGAAAGCCAGGGAGGAGAAAATCCCCCTGTCACCCATTGAGGATTTCCAGTCCTTCCCGGGAGGAGGCGTGGCCGGGACCTTCCAGGGCAGCAAGGTATGTGTGGGCACGGCGGATATGATGGAGAAGCAGGGCGTGGACGTTTCCCCGCTGGCGCCATGGGTGGAGGAACAGCGGAGGCAGGGCCGCGTCACCGTCTTTGCCGCGGTGGACGGCCATGCGGCGGGAGCCTTTTCCCTGGCGGATAAAATCCGGACAAACACGCGCCAGGCTCTGGCGGACCTGGCCGCGCAGGGCATCCGCATCATCATCGCCTCCGGGGACGCCCCGGCAACGGTGGAAGCCGTGGCAAGGGACCTGGGCATTTCCGAATTCCACGGAGGAATGACCCCGGCGGACAAGCAGGCGCTCATTGCCTCCCTGAAAAACGGGAATAACGTGGTAGCCATGGCGGGGGACGGCGTTAATGACGCGCCCGCGCTGGCGGAAGCGGACGTAGGGATCGCCATGGGAACGGGATCAGACGTAGCCATGCAGAGCTGCGGCGTCACGCTGGTGAAGGGAAACCTGCTGGTAATCTCCAAGGCCTTCGCCCTCTCCGCCGCCACCGTGAAGAACATGAAATCCAACCTGGGCTTCGCCTTCGTTTACAATGCCCTGGGCATCCCCATTGCCGCCGGCATCCTGTATCCCTTCTGGGGCATCCTGCTTTCCCCCGTCATTGCGGCGGCAGCCATGTGCCTGAGCTCCGTCTCCGTCATCCTGAACGCCCTGCGCCTGCGGCGCTTTTCATGAAACGGGCAAATCCTTCTCCCCGAACGCTCCGCGGATGCGCCTGCATTCCGGCGGACGGTTCTCCCGGTACAGGATTTCCACAATATCATACCGGAAGGGAGCCGGTTCCGGAAGCTGGCGCAGCCATTCCGCAGCCCCCCGGCGTATCAGCGCCCTTTTCCGGGCATTCACGGCGCGCCTTGCGCCTCCATGCCCGTTACCCGTACGGGTTTTCACCTCCACAAAGACGAGGCAGTCTCCGTCACGGCACACCATGTCCAGTTCCCCGCCCCTGACGGGACGCCAGTTTCTCCTTAGCACGGAACAGCCCTCCGCACGCAGGAAGGAGGCCGCAGCCAGCTCCCCGTACCTTCCCAGCCATTCCGTAGTCCGCTCCTCCCTATTCAGGGAGGGACAGTTCCATTTGTGAAACCGGCGCAAACGAGCGGCGATGGAGCGGACAAGGCCCATGCCTGCGCAGGGCCTCCATGTGGGCTTTCGTGCCATATCCCTTGTGCTTTGCAAAACCGTACTGCGGGTAGGAGGCGTCCGCCTCCGTCATCATGCGGTCCCTCGTCACCTTGGCCAGAACGCTGGCGGCGGCAATGGACAAGCTCCGCCCGTCCCCCTTCACGATGGCGCGGTGCGGCACGGGCAATCCCTTGACGGGCAAGCCGTCCACCAGGCAGAAATCCGCACGCGGGGCCAGCCCCTCCACGGCGCGCGCCATGGCCAGATGGGTGGCCCTCAGAATATTGAGCCGGTCTATTTCCTCCACGGAAGCCACCCCCACGGAGCACACCGCCCGCCCGCACTCCAGCAGGGCCAGAAACAGGCGTTCCCTCTTTGCCGCGGTCAACTGCTTGGAATCATTCAGCCCCGCCAATTCTTCCGGCAGTTCAGGCAGGATAACGGCCCCCGCCACCACGGGCCCGGCCAATGGTCCGCGGCCCGCTTCATCCACCCCGGCCACATAAAGAAAACCGGAGGAACGCGCCTCCGCCTCAAAGCTCAGGTCCGGATGTGACTTTTCCGCCATGGGGTTATTCCTCCTCTTCCTCCGGAAGCCGGGTCAGCAGAATCTGCGTGATTCTTCTGCCGTCGGACCCTGTTACCACGGCCCGGTAACGGCCAATGACCAACTCCTCACCCTCTTCCGGAATGTAGCCCAGCCGGCTGATCACGTAACCGCCCAGCGTCGTGACGCCCGGACAGTCCAAATCCATTTCCGGCAGGTAGTCCGCCAGGTCAAACAGGGTAACGGCGCCGTTGACGGCATACGTGTCCTTGCCGGTCTTGACGAATTCGCGCATTTCCTCCTGGTCAAACTCGTCCTGAATGTCGTCCCCCACGATCTGTTCCAGCACATCGTCCAGGAACACCAGGCCGATGGAATCACCAAATTCATCCACTACCAGGGCAAAATGGGAATGTTCCTTCAGGAAAAAGGTCAGCAGGCTGTCCAGGGGCATCGTATCCGGCACCACGCGCAACTCGCGCCGCACGCTCATCAGGTCCGGATTATCCTGGCCCACCAGCTTGAGCAGGTCCTTCACATGCACCCATCCCTTCACCTCGTCCAGATGGTCCCCTTCCACCAGGGGAAAACGGGTGTGGCGGGATTTCCGGGCAAGCTCCCAGTTCTCCTCAAAGGGAGCCGTCAGATCCATCACGTCCACTTCGGAGCGTGGGGTCATCACGTCCTTGACGCACATATCGTTCAGCTCAAGGGCGTTCCTGGAAATCTCCGCTTCCTGCCTGGTCAGCTCCCGGGAGCGTTCGCTCTCCTGCACCAGGTACATCAGTTCATCCGTGCTGTGGACCGTGCAGGCGGTGGAGCGGGGATCAATGCCCAGCAGGTACTTCAGCACAAACCGGGCTATTCCCCCGGTCAGGCCCAGAATGCCCGTATACTTGAATACCGCGTAAAAGAAACGCAGCAGGGGGACCGTCGCCAGGGCGGCCTTGTCCGGATGGCGTACCGCCATCGCCTTGGGAATGAACTCCCCAAAAACCACCTGGCAGCAGGCAAAGAAAATAAACGTAACGGCCAGCGCCATGCCATAAACGGGAGCCGTGCCCTCCAGACCCAAGGAAAACAGGAAGGGGGCCGTCAGTTCAACCACGAAAAACGTGCCCAGAAATCCCAGCGCCAGAGAGGAGAGGGTAATGCCCACCTGGCAGGCCGCCAGATACAGGTCAACATGCTTGACCGTCTTCCGCGCCAGAGCCAGCTTCCTCCGGGTCCGCGCGGGAACGCCTTCCCCAGCCTGCAACTGGCTTCCCCGGACCTTCATCAGGGCGAACTCACTCGCCACAAAAAACGCATTCAGTAATAAAAAAAGGATCAGGCCGGCAACTGCCAGCGTCATCCCGCCCAGCGCCGGCACAGCGGCAGGCGCTTCAGCGGCCCCGAAGGCCGCAAGAATACTCAGAGGGTCCGGATCATTCATTCTGTTAGTAGTATACGGAAAAAGCGCCGGGATATTTCCCGGCTTTCGGGTTACAGTTTTTCATAAACGCCCTTGTCCCGGCGTTCCAGCACGGTAAATCCTGCCGCTTTGGCGTCTGAAACGGAGAGGGGCTTGGTGACCTCCGGCACATTGACCCGGCTGATCACCTTGCGTACCGGGTGCTTGCACACCAGGCACTTTTCAAGCGGCTCACGGTCCACGGGACGCCGCAATTCAAAACCGCGGCGGCACACCGGGCAGGACTGCGCGGGGTCGTCGGGGTGCTCGGAAATATACTCGTATATGGGCATAGTAAAACGCTAGGCTAAATAAAAATCAGCCTAGCGTCAAAATCTTTGTAAGGCTGCAACCTTTCCCGCCTTACCAGCTGGACTTGGTCACACCGGGGATCATGCCGGCGTTGGCCAGTTCGCGGAAGGAAATACGGGAAAGCTTGAAACGGCGGATAAATGCGCGGCGGCGGCCGGAAACAAGGCAGCGGTTGACCGTACGGGTCGGGCTTGCATTGCGGGGCAGCATGGTTAAACCGATATAATCCTTCTCAGCCTTCAATTGCTCCCGCAGTTCCGCGTAGCGCTTGACGGTGTCAGCCTTTTTCTTGTCTCTTGCGATCCAGCTCTTCTTAGCCATAAGTTCGGCGGAATAAGTAGAGGCCCGGCGATGAAAAATCAAGCGCTTTTTTTCAATTTCATCAAATTCAAGCCGTTTTCAATGTCATCCGGCCTTTTCAGCGGCTTCCGCACACCAGCTTGAACACCTGCTTCTTCCGCCAACAGGGGCGCAGAAAGAAGCAGGCGGGACATTATCGGAGGAAAAGGAGAAGGCCATTTATTTAACTCTTCCTAATCATTCCTTCTTCCGCCGGACGAGAACCACTCTGCCTGAAATACGCATCAAGCAGATGTTCCATTGACGGGAAAGCAGGCGCCCACCGGAAAGGATGAAAACATGAGGCGCACACTCTGGAGGATGGCGCGCATTCGGGCGGCTCTGAAAATACGGCTGGCGGCGCGCGAAAACGCTATCGGCCCTCCATGGGGGATTTGAACCCGGAAACGGCGGGAAACACGTGAAACGGGAAGGGGGCGGCAGGCTCCGGGAAAAGCCTGCGGTGAAACATGATTTTGTCCTTTCCTCCGGGGGGGGAATGGGGCATCATGCCGCCGCACACTAATCATTGACGCACATGAAAATCGTAGTTGCATACTCTGGCGGCCTGGACACTTCCGTTCTTCTGAAGTGGCTCAAGGAAAAGTACAATGCCGAAATCATCGCCTACTGCGCGGACGTAGGCCAGGCGGAAGAACTGGACGGCCTGGAAGCCAAAGCCCTGGCTACGGGAGCCTCCAAGTGCTTCATCGGCGACCTCAAGGAAGACTTCGCCGCCAACTACATCTTTCCCATGATGCAGGCCAACGCCCTGTATGAAGGCCGCTACCTGCTGGGCACCTCCATCGCCCGCCCCTGCATTTCCAAGGACATGGTGGACCTGGCCATCCGTGAAGGGGCGGACGCCATCGCCCACGGCGCTACAGGCAAGGGGAACGACCAGGTGCGCTTTGAACTGGCCGTGAATGCGCTGGCCCCGAACATCAAGGTCATCGCCCCGTGGCGCGACCCTGAATTCCGGCAGCAGTTCCCGGGCCGTACGGAAATGATCGCCTATGCGGAATCCCACGGCATCCCGATCCGCCAGTCCCTGAAGAAGCCTTATTCCATGGACCGCAACCTGCTCCATATCTCCTTTGAAGCCGGCATGCTGGAAGATACCTGGTATGACGGCACCACTCCCGCGGACCGTGAAATGTACAAGCTCTCCGTTTCTCCGGAAGACGCCCCGGACCAGGCCGAATACATCCAGCTCCTGTATGAAAAGGGTGATGTGGTCGGCATTCAGTATGAAGGTCTGCCCGCCCTGCTGAAAGAGCTGGACGTCACCCCGAAGGGCGAACGCGACGGCTACACCCTGCTCAGCCCGCTGGGCGTCATGTACGTGCTGAACGCCCTGGGCGGCAAGCACGGCATCGGCCGCGTGGACATTGTGGAAAACCGCTTCGTGGGCATGAAGAGCCGCGGCATTTATGAAACCCCCGGCGGCACCATCCTGCTGGCAGCCCACCGCGACATTGAAACGATCACGATCGACCGTGAAGTGCAGAAGGTGCGCGACTCCCTTATCCCGGAATACGCCACGCTGGTTTACAACGGCTTCTGGTTTGCTCCGGAACGTGAAGCCATCCAGGCCCTGGTGACCAAGTCCCAGGAAACCGTCAACGGGGAAGTGCGCCTGAAGCTTTACAAGGGCAACGTCATGTACGCCGGACGCCGTTCCCCGCAGTCCCTGTACTCCGAAGAGATCGCCACGATGGAAGGCGGCCACGAGGAACTGTACAACCAGGACGACGCGGAAGGCTTCATCCACCTGAACGGCCTGCGCCTGAAGCAATTCAGCCGCGTCAACAAGCCGTACGGCAACTAAGCCCCACAGGCCAAACCTCTTTCAACCGCCCGGGAGTCTTCTTCCGGGCGGTTTTTTGTTGATAAACGGTTCATGGAAGGAACGTATCCGTTTGCATGACCCCTTTCCTGCGCCTTCTTCCGGCAGTATTTTTCTGGATGTGTTCCCTGTCCATGGGGGCGCCCGGCGGGTCCCGGCCCAACATCATCCTCATTTACGCGGACGATCTGGGAATGGGCATGCTGGGGTGCTACGGCCAGCAGATTGTCAAGACGCCCAACATTGACCGCCTTGCCCGGCAGGGCGTCATGTTCACGCGGTGCTACAGCAGCCAGTACTGCTGCCCGGCGCGGGCTTCCCTGCTCATGGGAGTGCATGACAGCCATTCAGGATCCTATACGCAGACCGCCGGAGGGCTGGTCACCAGAGCGGAAAAAGAAGGCTGGAGCAACGCGGACCTGGAGGAAAAAGCCGCGCAGGCCTCCCCTATCAAGCCGTCCCCCGGGGAAGTCTTCCTGCCGGAATTATTGAAAAAGGCAGGTTACGTAACCGCGCAGTTCGGCAAGCTGGACTGGGGGTTCAACACCTGGCACGCCGAACTGAAAAGACACGGCTGGGACCATTACGCGGGCTATATGGACCACCAGCGCGCCCACGGCTTTTACCCCACTTTCCTGTGGAAAAACGGGGAGAGGCTCCCCCTGGAAGGCAATACAAGGCCGGATGCCGGAATAACGGCGGAGAATTACAGCGCCGGAGCCACGGAAAAACGCCGCGGCAACCGGGACGGAAAAACCACCTACGCCCCGGACGCAATGCTCCGGGAAACGCTGGAATTCATGGAGAAAAACCGGAACAGGCCCATGTTCATTTTCTTCTCCACCAATCTTCCGCACGGCCCCGTGGACATCCCGCCTGCGGAAAATACGTATGCCGGCCATCCGGAGATACGCAAGGCTTACGCGGACGCCTCCGGCCCCAACAGGGAGTGCGCCGGAGCGGCGGAGGAATACGCCTCCATGGTGGGCAAGCTGGACAAGCAGGTTGGGGCCATCGTGGCGCAGGTCCGCAGGCTGGGACTGGAAAAACGCACCATGATCATCTTTGCCTCCGACAACGGGCATGAACTCTATTACCGGACGGACAAGAGCCGCGGACGCGGGCTCAACTGCCACGGCGGCGTGCTGGACGGCACCGGGGAGGTACTGGACGTTTTCCGCGGCAGCCGCGGACGCACCAGCCCGGACGGAAGCATGGTCAATATGGCCGGGCTGAAATGGACCAATCATGAAGGGGGCATCCGCGTCCCCATGATCATCTCCTGGCCCGGCACCGTTCCGGCAGGGAAAACCTGCCATGCCCTCACCGCCAATTACGACCACATGGCCGCCTTTGCCGAGCTTGCCGGTGTCCCCATGCCTGCGAGGAAAGATGCCGTCTCTTATGGAAAATCACTGTTCGGCAAACAGGCCGCGCCGCGCAGCCATGTAGTCGTGGACCGCACCATCATCACCGGGGACGGATGGAAGCTCACCAACCAGCGGGGAAAATGGCTTTTATTCCAAATAAGCGCGGACCCGGAGGAAAGGCGCAACCTGGCGGAAACGCACACGGAGCGCCTCCGGCAGCTCCAGGCCATTTACCGCAGGGAAGTGGGAAGCCCGCGGAAAGACAAGTAAGGCAGCCGCCCGGAGTTCGCGCTGTTGCGCAAGCCATTCCGCGCCGCGTGCTTTTGCTGGTTGAAACTTGCGCCCCCAGCATGTAGAGTCCCCCGGTGAACAAAAAAAAACCATCCTCCCGCCAGACCGCCCTGAATTGCCTGATGCGCTGGCATGAAGGCCACTCCTTTGCGGAAACCCTTGTGGACCGGGAATGTTCACGGGCGCAGCTTTCCCCGGCGGACAGGCATCTGGTGCAGGCCCTGGTCTTCGGCGTGCTGCGCAACCGGACCTGGCTGGACCACGTGATCGACTCCCTGCGGCAAGGCCGGCTGGACCTGGAAATGCGCCTCATCCTTCAGATCGGCCTGTGCCAGCTTTTCCTGCTGGGCATGGCGGACCATGCCGCCGTGTATGAAACCGTCAATCTTGCGCCGTCACGCCTGAGGGGACTGGTAAACGCCATTCTGCGCAACGCCCTGCGGCGGGAAAAAGCCATCCTGGCCGAACGGGAAAAACTTCCCCTCCCCGTTCTTTATTCCACCCCGGCGTGGCTGGTGGAACGCTGGACGCAGCAGACGGACCGGGAAACAACCCGCGACCTGCTCCGCTGGAACAACACCACGCCGCGCCTGTACGTGCGGGCCAATCCCCTGATCCCCATGAACGGCATTCCCGCCTCCCTCGCGCCTCTGGACCGCGCGCCAGGCTGGTTCTCCGTGGAAGGCCCCCTGCCGCTGGAAGATATCCAGGCCGGTTCCCTGTACGTGGCGGACCCCTCCACCCGTTACGCCATTGACCTGCTGGCTCCGCGCGCCGGGGAGGAAATCCTGGATGCCTGCGCCGCCCCCGGCGGCAAGGCCGCCGCCATCATTGCCGCCACCGGGGGAAAGGCGCTCCTGACCGCCACGGACCTTCACGAACACCGCCTGCCCACCCTTCAGGAAAACCTGGACAGGCAGGGCTCCGCTTCCGTCAAAACGGCGCAGGCGGACTGGTCCCAGCCGTGCCCTCCGGAATGGGAACGCCATTTTGACGCCGTGCTCCTGGACGTGCCCTGCTCCAACACCGGGGTCATCCAGCGCCGCGTGGACGTGCGCTGGCGCGTGACTCCGGCGGAAATCCGCCGTCTGGCCGCTCTCCAGAAATCCATTCTGGAAAACGCCTCCCGCGCCGTGAAGCCGGGCGGCAGGCTCGTCTACTCCACCTGCTCCATTGACGCGGAGGAGGACGGCCTGCTGGTCAGGGATTTTCTGCGGAACCACCCGGAATGGACGCTGAAAGAGGAAAAACTCATCCTTCCCCATCAGGAAAAATCGGACGGCGCGTATGCGGCCCTTTTGATCTGTGCTTGACCTCCGCCTTAATTTGGCAACAATGCGTCCTCCTGATTAATCTCATTCCACTATGTCCCGCAAACCCATCATTGCCGCCAACTGGAAGATGAACATCGGCCCCGCTGAAGGCGCCCAATTCATCGAAAGCTTCAAAAACCTCATTAAGGGAAAAGACGTCGCGTGCGACGCCGTCATCATCCCCCCCTTCACCACCATCCCCTCCGTGCTGAACGCCCTGGGCGGCTGCTCCTGCGCCGCCGTAGGCGCCCAGAACGTCTCCCAGCATGACAACGGGGCCTACACCGGTGAAATCTCCACCAGCATGCTGAATGAACTGGGCCTCAAGTACGTCGTGCTCGGCCACAGCGAACGCCGCCAGTACTTCGGCGAAACGGACGCCATCATCAACGCCAAGATCAAGAAGGCCATCGCCGCCGGCATCACCCCCATCTTCTGCATCGGTGAAACGAAGGACGAACGTCTGGGCGGCATCCTGGAACCCGTGCTGGAAATCCAGATCAAGGGCGGCCTCAAGGACCTCACTCCGGAAGAAGTGGCCAGCCTGGTCATCGCCTATGAACCCGTCTGGGCCATCGGCACGGGCCTGACTGCCACCTCCAAGGAAGCGCAGGAAGCCCACGCCTTCATCCGCAAGGTCATTTCCGACGTCTTCGGCGCAGATACCGCCGCCAAGGTGCGCATCCAGTACGGCGGTTCCGTGAAACCGGAAAACGTGGTGGAACTCATGGCCCAGCCGGACATTGACGGCGCCCTGGTGGGCGGCGCGTCCCTGAAGCCGGACTCCTTCGCCGCCCTGGTCACCTCCGCCAAGTAAGCGGAACCCGGACATTTCCATTTCTCCAGGCCGGTCCTTCACGGGACCGGCCTTTTTCGTTTCCCGCGCTCCGGGGAAGGCTTTTCACCCCGGACCGCAGTTTCTGCCTTTTCAAGCGGCCGCAATCGTGCATAATGGCGGGAAATCATGAAAGCCCGCTCACTCACCTCACGCAGCAAAGGTTTCACGCTCATTGAAGTTCTCGTAGTCATCGCCATCATCGCCCTGCTGGCAGGCGTCTCCTACAGCATTTACTCCCATGCCACGGAGACGGCGGCCAGAACGCGCTGCACGGACAACCTGCGCCGCATCAGTGACTGGGGCAAGGAATTCGCAGGCCAGAACGGCGGCAAGCTCCCTTCCAGCGGCATGAAGGACAGCCTCCTGACCGCCCGCGAATGCCGCAACTGGTGGGACGCCCTGGCCCCCATCGTGAACGCGGAACAGCCGGACCTGATCGCCCGGAACGACAAGGAGCCGAACATGCTGCCGGACACCTTCCGCTGCACGGGAGACAAGCGCCCGGAAATCCTCGCGGCGGAAGACGCCAACCTTCCCGCCAGTCCGGACACCATCTCCTACACCAGCTGGCTGGACAACAGGAAGGGCCGCCCCATGAACGTGGCGCGCGGCCAGGCTCTCCGGGGCAAGCCCTGGATCAGCGACGGCATCCCCATTGACGGGCGCAGCGTCATCACGGAACAGGACTTTGAGGAAATCGTGGTTCCGGCCCTGGAACGCCACCAGGGAGGCATCATGGTGCTTTACGCGGACGGGAAAATCTCCGCCGTTGAAGACCCCACGTTTGAAAAGGTCACCAAGGATTCCTGAGCCGCCTTTCTCCGCGCGCTGCGGGAAATCCCCGCGGCACGGCGCCGGGAAACCGGTGGAATTTTCTTCCCTCTCCCGCTGATTCGCCTTTACGAAGCCGGGATAATCATTAAGGTTAGCGTTCAGATGAACCAGCACGCCCCCTTTCTGCATCCGTATGATGGAATGATACCGCTGCACGTAGCCGGGTATGTGCTGGGCTCCGTCCTGCTGCTGGCCCATCTCTATGCCCTGTTGAAAAGGCGCCAGGTGCAGGCCTTCCTGCTTGCCTCCCCGCGCAACCACCTGCTGGCGCAGGTCCTGCTGGCCGTCGGCCTGTTCTGGTTCTTCCTGCTGGTGGCTCCGGAAGGACTGGGCGTCCTGAGTTACTTCCGGGTGGGGCTGGCGGAATTTGAAGGCATCCGGTGGCTGCTCCAGCTCGCATGCCCCGTGTTCCTGGTGCTGATGGTCACGCAGGTGAAAAACCTGCTCTTCCCGCGCGCGCTGGGCATCTTCGGCCTGATGGTGGCGGCCCCCCTCCTCAGCGCGGCCTTCCTTCAGGACCCTGTTACCCGGCTGCTCATCCCCGTCTGGTGCTACATCGTCATCTTCCTCTCCCTCCTCTGGATCGGCAAGCCCTACCTGTACCGGGACATGGTGAACAAAATCTGCTCCAAACCCGCCCTGTGGACGCCCCTGTGCCTGGGCGGCATGGTTTACGGAGCCGCCATCCTGCTCTGCGCCATCCTGTGGTGGTAGCAGGCGCGCCCCTTCCGGCACGCCTGCGGAGGGCAACGGGAAAACCCGCGGAACAACCTGCTTTTTCAACCCTGCTTTTTCAACCCTGCTTTTTCAACCCTGCTGCAAGAACCAGCGGCGGCTCCGCTTACACTACCATAAACCACGTTCCTTCCATGCGTTCCATTCCGTGTTTTTCCATCCTGGGCTGCATCGCCCTCTGGCTGCTTACCGTTGCCCCCTCCCTGGCGGACAAGCCCAACATTGTCCTCATCCTGGCGGATGACATGGGCTGGTCAGACCTCGGGTGCTACGGGTCGGAAATACCCACTCCGGCCCTGGACTCCCTCGCCAGGCAGGGCATGCTGGCCACCCGGTGCTACACGGCTTCCCGCTGCTCCCCTTCCCGCGCTTCCATCATGACGGGATGCGAACCCCACAAGGTGGACGTAGGGCTGCTGGACGACGACAGCGGACGCCCCGGCTACCGCGGACGCCTGAATCCGGACATTCCCACCCTGCCGGAGCTCCTGAAAAAAGCGGGCTACCGCACCTACCTTTCCGGAAAATGGCACCTGGGAAAAGTCAGGGGAACCTACCCGTGGGACCGCGGCTTCGACCGTTACCGCGGATTGCTGGGCGGCGCGGCGGACTACTACAAGCCCATGCCGGACCGCCCCTTCGGGGAAGACGGAAAACTGCTCAAGCCGGAAGACCTGCCGGAGGACTTCTACATGACGGATGACATCACCAGAACGGCCCTGGCCTACCTTGACGATGCCGCCGGAAGCAAAAAACCCTTCTTCCTTTACGTGGCGTACACGGCTCCGCACACGCCCCTCCAGGCCCCCCGGGAGGAGATAGAAAAAATGCTCCCGGCCTACAGAGGCAAATCCCCCCACGCCATTGCCTCCAAAAGGCTGGAAAAACAGAAGCAGATAGGAATCGTCCCCCCGTCCGCCAAACTGGGCATGGCAGGCAAATTCAATCCCGCGGGCTATGAAAAGGCCACTGCGGAACGCAAGGACAACCTTGCCGCATGCATGGCTACCTATGCCGCCCAAATCTCCATCATGGACCGCGGCATAGGCCGCATCCTTGCCTCCCTGGACCGCCACCGCCTCAGCGGCAACACCATCGTCATCTTCCTGTCGGACAACGGGGCAACGGCGGAAATGCCCCAGAACAACAGAAACAAGAAAACCGTTCTTCCCATCGGCCCCCTGGGGGAAGCGGGCTGCCGGGACGGGTACGGTCCCATGTGGGCCGCTGTTTCCAATACCCCCTACCGCCAGTATAAAATTGAAACCTTTGACGGGGGACTGTCCGCGCCCTTCATCATCCGCTACCCTTCCAAAATCCGTCCCGGCACGCGCTACCACTCCCCCTTCCTGCTTCAGGACATCGCGCCCACCTGCCTCACGTGGGCCACGCTCCCGGTCCCGGCCCACATGGACGGCAAGCCGCTCAACGCCTACTGGGCCAATCCCGGAAAGATTCCTCCGGCCAGGGTCTGGGACTACATCCCCAATACCTGCCCTCCCCGCACCATCTTCTGGGAACACCAGAGGAACCGCGCCGCCCTGACAAACCAGTTCAAGCTGGTGGCCCCCAACCGCGGTCCCTGGCAGGTGTACGACATCAGGGACAGGACGGAACAAAAGAACCTGGCGCCCAAGCACCAGCCGCTCATTGAGCAGATATCCGCCCGGTACAACAAGTGGGCGGCGGAAAACCATGCGGAATAACACTGCCCGGAGTTAAGAACGGGAAAACAGGCTATCTCCGCCCGTTAAAACCCACTCCCCCGCAGGCATCCCGTAGAAGCCATTCATGATAAACGGCTCCCACTTCACCCATTTGCGGCAAATTCCGTAAAAAATCCGGCCGCGGGGGCGGACGCGCCCATGATTTCCCTTCTTTTTTGTCCTGAAAATAAAACACGGCAGAACTCTGCGATTTAATAAACCGTTTCCCAAACGGAAAACCATTCATTTTTCCTAACAATTATTGGAACCGGAGAAGCATTATTATTCAAAGAAATACCGTCTTAGAATATTTCTAAATTGATAAAAACTCATTGATTGTAAATAAATTTTATTTAAACTCACATAAGAAAAGATCACTTCAATTCCTTCACCGCACTCTTCACCTCTTCAATATTCAATATGGAATATTTTTGAGAATCAACCCATAACACACCTTTAACAAGACTTATACAGCATCATCTTAATTTCAACCAATCTTTCTTCCGCTCCCTTTTATGTCCAAAGAGACTTCCTTCATCAAGAAAGCAAACCTGTTCCAGCCCATTCTGGTAGTTGTTATCTCCATCATCGGAGGAACACCCATGGAGAAAGCCAATACGGGAAAAATCGTCCTGCTTGTGATCCTTGGCGCGGCTTTCATTGTGTGGCATGTGGAATGCCAAAGGCTGATCAACAGGCGGAGGGAGGAAAAAGAGCATACCTGCACGCTGAAAAACAGGAGCGCCGCCCTTTACAAAAAGACATACGCCTCGCTGAGCGGAGAATATGAGCACTTCGCCAACAGGCTGAACGGCGGTGCCTGCGGAGAGAGCAAGACGGACGGTTCCCGCGGAACGGCGGAGAGCTTCAACGGCGCCTGCCAGTTCCTGTGCTCCACGATTGCGGCGGCGCTGGCCGAATACAAGAATTCCCTCATCTTTGAAGTGCTTTATATCCAGGCGGAACGGCAGGAGGGCCAAACCTTCCTGCGCGTCACGGGCTACGCGCAGGGAGAGCACAATAACGACACCCCCTCCCTGCTGGCCCAGCCTCCGCGCCCCGTGACCGGAGCCCCCTCCATGCTGGACGAACAATTATTCACGGAACGCCGTCTCAGCCCGCTGGTTCTCTCCGGTCCCGGAGAAGTGAGGCGAAGCTTCTACCGGAAGCGCAACCAGCCCCCGGAGGAAAAATACATGCAGTACCTCGCCATTCCCGTCCTGAGCCGGAGGAATGAAATCATCGGGCTCATTGAAGTGGCCATCAAGAAAACGCCGTTCATCTCCCCCGTGGTCATGCTGGAAGCCCATGAACTGGCGGACATCAACTCATGGCTGTACCATCTGAAAGACCATTTCCTGCTGTTCCATGAAATAGAACGCGCCGTCCGGCACGACTTTCCTTAAAAATAACCTTCCGGCCCACAGGCCGGAGCCATCTTCAAGGTACAGTTCCCGGAGAGTTTTGCTCGCGGATAAACTCCATGGCTTCTCCCGTATCCACAAAATCCAGAACCCAGAAATTCACGCGCCGCGCATAAAGACGCCACAACGCTTCCGAGCGGCCACGCAGTACTTTTAACACATTCGTCTTTTCCGCGTTTTCAATCATGGGAACAAGCGTGGAAACAAAATGGTTGACTATCAGAAGTCCATTAGTGGGAAGCCCCCTGTTCAGCGTATTGGCCATCCGGTTTGCGGCAGCGGCCTTCCATGGAGTTTCCACGCAGTATTTCCAGACGGGCATGGGCCAGTTTCCTTCTCCATCAGGCCTGTCCGTCATCACTACCAGGCGGCGCCCGGTCTTCCGCATTTCCCCCAGGGTGGGCCATCTCTGTTGTACAGGAGCAGGGGCGCAATACTTCGCCATTCCCGCCTTTTCAAACGCTCTTCTCACTTCTTCATTATCCGCATAGGATTCCAGGATCAGAGTCACCACGGCACGGGGATGCCCTTCCAAATAAACGCGTACATGGCCCAGGGCATCCTGCAGGGAGATAGAACCCGGAAAAAACAATTTTCCATTCCCGTGCCTGAGCACCAGCTCCCCGTCCTTCTTCCAAACGTCCCACATCTGGGCGTGAACCCCTGCCTCCAACTGTTCCGGAATATTCCAATTCTGATTGGGGCACCACCAACCGTCGCGGCTGTTGCTCATGGCATTGTGGGCGCAGAGCCAGGTCACGCCGTCGTACGGCACGTCATCCGGCAATTCCAGAGGCCATGAATCGGCCCATGCAGCCATGGCCAGCATCCAGACGACAGCAACCGTTTTCCCTCCCCATTTCCACGCCGCTCCGGCAGGAGCTGAAAATCTTAACAAGAACCTTAAAATAAACATTTTCATTCACTGAAAATTCATCTTTCCGCTTTCTTCGGATATCCCACATAACGGGAGGGACGGACAAGCCGCGGAAAATATTAAATAACGGCATCAGCCGTTCTCTCATACGCATTCAGCATGCACACCCAATTGCGGGCAAGAATACTCCGTAAAAGGAAACTCCGCAAGGAACTATTCCCCGCGGAGTTTCAAAGGATGGAAAATGAATGGTACTTGGACCGGGACTCGAACCCGGGACCAATAGATTAAAAGTCTACTGCTCTACCAACTGAGCTACCCAAGCACTTACCCTTGCTGGAAGGGCGGAGGCAGTAAACACCACGCCTTCTTTCATGGCAAGCGCAAAATGGAAGACGGACAAAAAAAGATCAGGATTCCATGTATTCCTGCCACCGGGCGCGCCATTCAGCAGGAATGCGCGTGGGGCGCCCCTGGGGCATCTGCACCAGGGCAAGCTGCTGATGGGCTTTTACCAGCAGGTCGTTGTTGGAAGCGCGGCGCATTTCAAAATCGCACCAGAACGAGGCCCTCTCCACGGATTGCAGCCACCCCGTCGTGACAATGGTATCCCCCAGCACGGCAGGGCGCACGTAGTTGATCTCATGGCGCACCACCACGGCGAACTGCTGGCGGCCGCCCATGGTTTTATAGTCCATCCCCAGCTTTGCTCCCAGCTTGGTGCGGCAGGCTTCAATCATCCGCAGGTAGGCCAGGTTATGAACCACCCCTCCGCAGTCCGTATCATAAAACATGACTTCATCTTCCGTGTGAAACATCAGCTCCGGATTCATGATGGCCATTGTAGGAAGGAAACGGGCGCGCTGAAAGGAAATTCCGGTTCAGCCATGCCATGCGTGATGCGTCCGCGCCAGCGTGAACACGCACACGGAGGCCGCCCCGGCCCGGAGCAGCAGCTGCGCGCAGGCCTCCGCCGTAGCCCCGGTGGTAAGAACGTCATCCACCAGCAGCACATCCCTTCCCGCAACAGGGCGGCGTTTTATCCTTTTTTCATCCGCATCATAGATTTTCCGGGCGTGCCGGAGGCGCTGCTCCCGCGCCAGGCTGGCCTGGGGCATCCGGTCCGGCAGGCGTTTCAGCACTCCGGCGCAGGGCCAGCGGAGCTCCCTGCCCAGCAGAACCGCCAGTTCCCGCGCCTGGTTGTATCCCCTGCGGACGAGCTTGCGGCGGTGCATGGGCACCGGGACAAGCAGGCGTTTTTTTCCGCCGAACCAGTGGGGATTTCCGCGCATGGCATCCGCCATCATCCCGGCGAAGGTTCCGGCCAGATGCACGGCCCCGGCATACTTGAAAGCGAGGAGAAGGTCTCTCAAGGCCCCTTCATTCACATAGGCGGCGCGGGCTTCCTGAAAGGACGGCGCGGCTTCCGCACAGCGGCGGCACAGGCCGGACGGGATGAAGGAGCCCTCCGCGGGTTCCCCGCAAACGGAACAGAACGGAGGCTCCACGGGAACGAAGCTCCCACGGCATTCCGGGCAGACGTGGCAGCCGTCCAGGCCGCCGCGCCCGCACAGCTCGCAAACGAAGGGATACACCCAGGAGAGCCATTCCCTGAACACTGCTCCCAGCATGTCCGGCGCGGCAGAAATGGAAATGCGGCCTACCGGCCGTCCTCCCCGTCAGGGGAGCCGAGTTCCTCCTCTTCCGGCATGTCTTCCAGAAGCTTGTCAATGGCCTCGATAAAGCGCCACGGGCAGCGCTTGCGCTGGTACTTGCGCCAGAGCACGTCCCGCAGGGTCACCCAGCGTTCACGCGTGAATTCCACGTGCTCCCATTCCACATCGTCACGTTCCGCACGGCCCACCTTGGGAGCGCATTCCAGCTTCCATTTGTTGGCGTGGTGGCATGCCCTGTATACCAGGGTGCCCTCTTCCGTGCGTTCTTTCCACGTGTGAACTTCCATGGGGGCGAGTGTAAGGCAGAACCGCCCCGGGTAAAGAGGAATTTTTGCTAGTCATCCGCCCTTGCGCGATTAGTATGGCTCTGTCATGAACGACACTGAAATGATCGAATGCCGCGAGCCTGCCCTTCAAATGCAGCGCCTCATCGCCATCATGAAACGCCTGCGCGCCCCCCAGGGCTGCCCCTGGGACGCGGAACAGACCCACCGCTCCCTAATCACCAACATGATTGAGGAGGCCTACGAGGTGGTGGACACCATCCAGCGGGACGATTGGGAGCAGATGAAGGAGGAGCTGGGCGACGTTTTGCTTCAAGTGGTTTTTCATGCGGAGATCGCCCGGGAGGCGGGGCGGTTCAATTTCAATGACGTGGCCGCGGAAGTGAGTGAAAAGCTCGTGCGCCGCCATCCCCATGTGTTTGCCCAGTCCACGGCGGATACGACGGACGCCGTGCTGACCCAGTGGGACAAGATCAAGCGCCAGGAGAAAGGCACGGAGTCCACCCCGTACCTGCACGGAACGGGCAAGGGCCTGCCGCCCATGCTCCGCGCGTGGAAGCTCCAGAAGAAAGCCGCCAAAGCCGGGTTCGACTGGCCGGACGCCCAGGGCGCCCTGGACAAGGTGAAGGAAGAAACCGCGGAGTGTGAGGAAATCCTGCCCGCCGCGGAGGAAGACCCGCGCGTCACGGAGGAGCTGGGGGACCTGCTTTTTTCCGTGGTCAACCTGTGCCGCAAGAAGGGCATTGACCCGGAAGCGGCCATGGCGGGAGCCAATAAGAAGTTTGAGCAGCGTTTCAATGAGATGGAGCGCCTGCTTGCCAGGGACGGCATGTCCCTGGAGGAAGCAGGGCTGGACGCCATGGAGGAACGCTGGCAGCAGGCGAAGTCCTCCCGGTAAAAGACGCCCCTGTTCCGAGCCGGGCCTTGTCCGTGCCTTCCGTTCTTACCTGTTCCGGCGCCGAACGCATCATCAGGCGTACGGCGCCGGAATGTTTTAACGTGCATTTCCGTTCCTGCGGCGGCGCAGCAGCAGCGCGCCCAGCCCCAGCAGGCCAAGCACGGCCGTTCCCGGTTCGGGAACAGGACGCACCAGCGACACCACGCCGTCCTTCATCCAGGAATCCCCGTTTTCCAGCAGGAATCCGGCGTTTTTCAGGGCGGCGTCATAAAGGACGGAGGCCAGGGAGGCGTCCCCGCTGAACGTATTGGTCACGGAGCCGTCGTAAAGGACAAAGTGGATGGTGGTCACGCTGGAATCCACCAGTTGCGCGATCAGGGCGGCGGAACATTCCGTGAGCATCAGGTTCACGCCCCCGCAGAAGTCCACGGACGCGTTTCCGGCCCCGGTAATCAGCGCGTTGGTCGTCCACGTGCCGGGGTCCGTCATGGAGAAGTTGCCGTCCGCATAGCTGATGTTCAGGTTCGGCACAGCCGGGGACGTGGAGACGGGGGAAACGGCCAGGGAGGAAAGTTCCCCCAGCCTGATGCCGGAATCCGCCGCGTGAATGAGCATGTCTTCCACACGGGCCTCCTGCCCTGCGGCCACCTCCAGCACGGAGCCGGAGAATTCCGTATGGGCCAGCGCCGCTCCGGTCCTGACGTTCACATTGACCCCGTTGAACTGCGCGCGGTCCGCGGCGCTTGCCCCCTTCACAATTCCGGTTCCGGCAGAAGAACCGAAGGAAGCGCGCTCCACCGTGGAGGAGGAAGCCCCGGCACGCGCCGTCACCGCCACGGAAATGTCAGACAGTGAGAAGGAGTTCAGCGTGTTGACGGAGGCGCCCGCGCCCGCCAGCTTCACGGAGCTGGCGTAAGAGACCGTTCCCGCCTTCACATCCAGCCTGGAATTCGCCCCCAGAAGCTCCACGCTTGCCTTCTCATTGAGCGCCCCCGCATGGGCCAGCTCCAGCGCGGCGTGGTCCGTCACCCGGTAGGCGCCGTCCCAGGTATTGGCCCCTCCCAGCACCACGCGGCCGTTTTTGCCGGCGTTGTCATTTTTAATGATGATGGTTCCGGAGGTTTCGCCGGGCTTGATGACTCCGTTAAGCGTCATGACATGGCTGTCACCGGAGGCCGCCATGGCGTCCGGATCGTACCCGGTCGTGTCCAGCACAAAGGCCTTGCCTCCGGCGTCCACCACCATTTCATAATCATTGTCCCAGTCCGCATCCAGCATGCCCAGCACGCCGCCGCCGTTCAGGAGAATCGTGTTGCCGGTTTTCTGCACGCCGTCTTCCGTATAGGGCGTTCCGGACAAGGTGCCGAAGCCGGAACCCAGGCGCAGAACGCCGCCGTCATTGACCTGCACGTCATAATCATACAGCGCCTGCCATTCGTCCCTGCCCACCACCAGGTTGCCATCCTGCCCCATGTTCAGTTCTCCAACCAGGAAGAGGGAGTTCTCCACCTTCAGGGAACCGGCGTCAATGGTCAGGAAAGCCAGGCGCGCGTTCCCCGCCGTCTGGGAAAAGACGCCCGTTTTCACCAGGCCGATGTAGCCGGAGTCATATTTTTTGCCCGTGTCGTACATGTCAATGTACTGCCCAAATCCCAGATTGCCGTGATAAACACGGTCTGACGTGTCCACCGCCAGCAGGAGGGCGGTGGCGGAATCCCGCCCTGCGGAGGCTTCCGTAGTAACGCAGGAGGCTTCATCATTCCCCATGATGCCCGCCAGGGTAAGTTTGTGGACCTTCTCCACGGAATCAAGATGCAGCACTGTGTTCCGGACGCCGTTCAGGCTCAGGTCAAACAGGGCTTTCGTCCACGTGTCCCTATCCAGGCAGACCTGTACCGTTCCCTGCCCGTTTTCCGTTCCGCCCATGCTGACCTTTCCATGGAAAGCGGAACCGTCATCCAGTTGAAAAACGGTCTGGCCGCTGGCGTTGGCGTGCTGCAGCACCAGGTTGGCGGTGAAATCCCCGCGGACGGTGGAAATAACAGCGCCGATCACCCTGTCCGTGTGGGATACCGTCACCACGGAATTCTCCGCGATCGTGAGCAGGTTGCCCAGGGAGGCCACGTGCTGGATAAATCCGCCGCTCCGGTAGTCCAGCGCCAGGGAGGTGCCGTTAAACATGCGGATTTCCCCGGTCCCCAGGGCGGCGGCGTCCCGCATGACGATCCTGCCTCCGTTGACTTCCGTTCCGCCGGAATACGTGTTGGCCGTTTCCATCACCAGGGTACCCGCTCCGTCCTTGGTCAGGATGGTCTTCCAGCCGCTGGTTTCGTAATCCTCCGGCAGGGAGCCGTCCGCAATCAGGCCGCCGGCCTCATGGGCGCGGAAAATGTAGTTGACGTCATCCTTCACGCGGATGGACGCCGGGCGCACTTCCCCCTTGATGAGCACCACGTTGAAATCCTCCCCGCCTTCCCTTTCCACCATTCCCGTCTTGCCCGCGCCTTCCGCGCCAAAGGCCACGTGGTAGGTATCACGGTAAAAGCCGTTGAGCCCCAGATTCTTGTCCAGGCCTTCCAGCCAGTGATTGCGGTCGGTCCCCTGTCCATCCGCCAACTCGTTGCCAAACCAGACGTTATCCGTGGCGGCCACGTATTCCCCCTCGCTCCGGTTCTCTCCGTTGTACCAGGTGCGGATGGGCGTATTGGTCACCGTCATGACCAGGTCCATGTTGTCCTCGGATATTTTAATGATGCCGAACCAGCCGTTGCCTACGGAAATCGTGCGCGTTTGAAAGCCGCCCAGCGTCCCGTCCACATAAATGCCGTTCTCCGTGGTCGCCAGGTAATACTTCTTATCAACCGTATTTGTGTTTCCGAAGTCGTAACCGTCAAAACGCACCAGAATATCCCCGTCCAGATTCAGACGGCCTGAATCCGCCATGCCGTCCAGCTCCTTGATAGCCAGCAGGGGGTGCTCCTCCAGTTCGGACGGGAGAATGCTGCAGTCAAAGTACAGGAAAGAAGTGCCGGAAACCGTCACGGAACCGTTTACAACAGCCGTTTCAGGGGTCTGGACCGTGCCGTTACCCGTGTTCACGCTGACGGCCTTGTCCGTCACGATGTGAAGCGCGTACCCCGGATTGATCGTCATGCTCCCCTTGGCCGCGCCCCAGTCCTGCACCGTGCCGCCGGAAGTGACGCCGCGGGTCACGCCCAGGTTCAGGGTGGTGCCGCCATGCAGGGTGGCGCTCGTCTTCACATCCAGGTTGTTGAAGCCCAGCGTCCCTTCCCGGAGAACCAGGCGGTTGACCACAGCCGTATGGATGTACTGCGCTCCCGCGCCCGTCTTGGTCAGGGAAAGGGTTTCCTGGCTGGCGGCCGTCACCTTGCCGGAAGTGGCGGAACCATACGCGGAGCTGGTGCCGAAAACGCCGGCAAAGTACAGGTTTTCCGCCTCCTTCACGTCCAGCGTCAGCGTACTGTCGGAATTGGTCAGCACGCGCAGCGTATCCACCTCGCTCCCCACGGTGTAGTTCTTTCCGTAATATTCGCTGTCCTGCGTCTTGCCGATCAAGTCCCCCTGCAACCCCGCCAGAACGGCGTCATTCTGCACCAGCAGGATGTGGTAAAGGTCCATGCGCTCCTTGCCTTCAAAGGCGGTGCCGTTGTCCGCCGCATTCACGGTATGGGCGCGCGTCAGGTCCACCTTGGCGTTCCGCAGCGCGTCGTCTTCCACAATGAGCTGCACGGCGCCGGGCTTGCGGACGGCAAGAAGGTCATTGTTGGAATCCGCATTGGCAGGGGAGTCCGCCTCGGAATACAGAATGTAGTTGTCCAGCTTGACGGTTCCGGTAAAACTGGATTTTTCTCCCGGGGCCAGGCTTTCGTCACAAATGTGGAACATGCTCACCCACTTGTCCAGGCCGCCCATGGTCGTGGAGGTGTAGCCCATCAGCGTCAGTTCTCCATAGCCGTCCAGCCTGCCGGTCAGGGACAGCGTGCGCCAGTGGCGGGAAGTCAGGTAATCCCACTGGTAGCCGGAGGAGCCCGCGCCCGGCAGCTCTTCCTTCTCCGCCAGGGAAAGGGGGGAGTAGCCTATCACCACCTTAGCCGTGTCCTTGGAGGACGTGCCTATCTGGATGTTGTTGGCTATGGAAGGATTGCGGTAATGGGAATCCAGCTCCGTGGCAAAGGGATAATTCACATACAGTTCCGTTCCGTCCGCCATCCGGATGTCCCCGGACCCCAGCGCCCCCTTGCGGGCCACCAGAATACTTCCCTCCAGAATCTCCGTGCCCCCGGAAAAAGTGTTGGCGGTGGCCAGGGTCAGCATGCCCGCCCCTTCCTTGACCAGTTTTCCCGCGATGCCTTCCCCGGCATCCGCAATGCTGCCCGTTCCTCCGTCCGCGGCGTGAAAGACATATCCCATGCCGCCGTTCGCCTCCTTGTCCACGGAGACCGTCAGCCTGGAGACGCGCACCGTGCCGTCCAGAGTAACGTCAAAGCTGTTCACCGCGTGGCCGGACAAGTCCTGCATGCCGAAGAGGACTTCACGCTCCCCGTTGCGGAACGTCAGGCTGCCTTCCCACGGGCTGCCGCCCCTGGAGCCGTCAGACCATACATTGCCGTCCGGCGTCTGGCCGCGGTTTCCCTGCCACACGTAATAATTGAATTTGTCCGCGTCAAAGTAGGTGCCCTCCAGAGAGGAGGAGTCCAGCCCGGTCACCAGCATCTGCCACCGGCCGTCCCCCTGCACGTTCAGGGTCAATCCGCTGTAAACGTCAATATCCCGGTAAATCCAGTTCCCGTCCGCATCCCTTCCCTCAGCATACCTGACTTTTTCCTTCTGCACGGCATCCGCAAAGGAGAGGGTGTTGCCATCCGTCACGGAAATAAGCTTCCGGGATTCTCCGGACTGGATGCCGGACTCGGGAACGGCCACCGTCAACAGGCTTCCTTCCGCAAACTGCACGGAAGAATCCAGCCGGAACGTTCCGGCCGTATCCAGAACCAGGCCCTTGTTGAAAACAAGCGTTCCTGCGGATTGCCAGTTCATGCCGTCCAGGCGGGAAGCCGTTTCACGGTAGTCCAGGGTTAGGGCGGCTCCGGCGGCAATATCCAGCAGGCCGCCGGAGGAAGTGGAAAGGGATTCACTGACGGTCAGGGAACCTCCGGCGCCCAGGCGGAGCACGCCGCCCAGGATGTCCACACTCCCCAGCCTGCCGGAATAAACGGTCTGTTCCCCGCTGCCCTTCTTGACCAGGTTGATGGTTCCGGTGCCGTCCGCCTCAATGGCCTGCCCGTTTTTGTAACTCTCGTTCTTTTCCGTCCCCTCATAGTAGGCGCCGTCCGCCCCCAGACCGCCTATCACGCCCTTGAATTCATGATTCCCCGCGCCGTCAATGGTCAGGGTGGCCGTGTTCCCGTTGCCCACCGTAACACGGGAGGAGGCCCCCTCCGTGCTCCCCTCCAGTCCGGAGAGGAGCAGATCCCCCTCCAGCTTTAAAATCACCTGCCCAGGCGTTCCGGCACTCCCCGTCAGCCAGCCGCCCAGGTTGCCCGGGTCCTTCCCTCCCTGGCGGATCAGGGACAGGTCCGCCACCACGGCGTTCATGTCTCCCGCCGCCTGAATCTGGACGGGCGTATTGTAACCCTCGGAAGCCAGGCTGGAACGGGGGGCGGCCGCCTGCACCACTCCGCTGAAGCCGCTCATGTCCGCCCCCGTCAGGTCAAAAATGCTTACCCGGTTGCGGCTCGTGTTCTCAAACACCAGCGTTCCCGTACCGGAAATGGTACCTTCCAGAAAAGCCGTGCGCGCCGTGGAGTTCGTGAACCCCAGGTACACTTTGTCCCCGGAGCCTCCGTCCATCCGGATATTCACGCCGTAATGCTTCTCCTTGTTGCCGTCGTCGCTGACATTGGCGCTGTCCAGGAAAATATCCCCGTTCCCCTCCATGCGCACCGTTCCGGCATACCCTTCTTCCAGGAAAACACTGTCCCCTCCCGCCACAACAATGTCCGCAGGCGCCTGCGGCGCGGCGGCAAAGTTATCCGGGCCACGCACCGCAACGGCATCCTCCACAGGATGCCTGCCGGGCGCCATGTCCGGTTTCTCCCCGCCGGCCCACTCCTCTTCATCCTCCTTTTTTTCATCGTTCTCCCCGTCTGAAGAGCCGGAATTTTCCTTCAGCGGGTCAGAAAGAAGGGGGGGGGGGGGGGGGGGGTAGGATAGCTTACATTGAAAGGGTTATAAGGGAAAGGACGGCTATTCCCTGAAACCAGGGCATTTGCCAGCACCCCGTGCACCAGTTTTACCTGCGCATCTTCATGGCTCTGGAAGGTATACTCCTGGTTCATATGGGAGACAGCCACTTTCTTCCTGTAAAGTTCAGCGGACCTGCTTTTCCGCTTGAGGCTCCACTTCCCTTCCGGGGCCAGCGGAAAAGCGGGGCTGACCAGCGCCAGGCGCTCCCCGTGCCCGGTTCCGGCGTTTCCGGATACCCGTGCAACCACGGCATCCACCACCCGTCCGTGGCTGTTTTCAAAATAAAATGCGGAGGAATCCTCCCGGAACCCCTTCTTTCCGGGCAAATACTTCAGTAACAGGCTCCCTCCCCGTTCCAGCGTTCCATAATCCGCCGGATTCAGCAAATATTCATTGTCTTCCAGAGCCACCGCCACGCCATCGGCCAGGGGAGCGTTTTCTCCCGCCGCCGGCCTTCCACCGGAAAGGGACGCTCCCGCGCACATCCCCGCAACACCGACGAAACAAGTAATAAAAGCAATATTCAACATGATGACGGATAAAAAGGTGCGCGGCGTATACACCCTGCTTTTCTGGCTGTCAAATGGAATGTCTGTTTTTTATCATTCTGCTGGAATACAATACCATACTCATGACGATCTGTGCTGCTCCCCCGTAAACGGGGAAAAAACAGGGTTGCGGAGCGCCTCGTAAAAACAGCCAGCCATGTAAAAAAAATCCTTGCCTGGGCCCGGTATTTCCCCGGAAATACAAAACAAAAAACGGAAGGAGGCGGTGGCTGCCGCCGCTGGAAAAAGGCCCGGGATCAGGCCATCATGTCCATGTTCGGGTCCTTCCAGGCCGGATCATATCCCTTGGCGTAGCTGAACACGTGCTTGTGCATGTATTCAAAGTACTGCTCCTTCTGCATGGGGGTAAGCCGTTCCCAGATGGCCACGTTCAGGGCACGGCACACCTTCTGCATCATTTTCAGGGTAAGCTGGCGGCCCTGCCGCGCTTTCTGGACCTGCTTGTGAGTAAGCTGTTCCGGGGAAATCTCCACCAGGTCGTGGTTGGTAAGATGCCAGCGCTTCATCAGTTCATCCAGGGGCTGTTCTCCATGATTGCGTTCCGTTCCTGTAGCTTCCTCTTCCATATGCCCTTCTTCGTGCCCTATTTCCGGAAAATAGGCAATACATCATTGCCGCATCAGCACTTTTTTTGTATTTCCAGTTGCCCGGCGTGCTGATACATGGTTCAATCCCGCTCTGTTGCAATAAGATGATTAGCGAGAAAGAGGAATTACTGGAATGGCGCAAGCGCGCCACCGCACAGCCCGCGGGACGCGTGGTCCTGGACCTGGAGGCAGACAGCCTGCACCGCTATCAGGAAAAGATTTGCCTGATCCAGTACGCGGATGAAACGGGCTCCTGCCTGATTGACCCTCTCTCCATTGAAGACATGGGGCCGTTTTACAACTGGCTGAAGGAAACGGAAGTCTGGATGCACGGGGCGGATTATGACATGAGCCTCTTCCAGAACGCCTGGGAAACGCTGCCCGCCATGATCTGGGACACGCAGACCGCGGCGCGCCTGCTGGGTTTCCGCCAGTTCGGGCTGGCCGCCCTGGTGGAACACTTCCATAACGTCACGCTGAGCAAGTCCTCCCAGAAGGCGGACTGGGCGCGGCGGCCCCTTTCCCCCACCATGGTGACCTATGCCCTGAATGACGTCAATTACATGCTGGACATGGCGGACAAGCTGACGGCCTCCCTGCGGGAAAAAGGGCGCATGGGCTGGTTTGAAGAAATTTGCAGGCACTCCATGGACCGCGCCCGTGAACGCCATCTGGCCGGCCATCAGGACCCCTGGCGCATCCAGGGCTGCGGCAAGCTGAACAGGAAAGGGCTGGCCGCCCTGCGGGAGCTGTGGACCTGGCGTGACTCGGAGGCCAGGGCATGGGACAGGCCCGCGTTCATGGTCTGCTCCAACGCGGACCTCATCCAGTGGAGCCTGGCCCTCCAGGAACAGCGCGCCGTGACGCCTCCGCCCCGCTTCCACGCCCACAGGCGCAGCCGGTTCATGGACGCGCTCCAGAAATTCTACCTGCTGGATGAAGACGACTATCCGTGCCGCCCCCGCATCCAGCGCCGCCAGCATTCCGACCAGTTTGAAGCCAACATGGACAGGCTGTGCAAGCTCAGGGACCGGAAGGCGGAAGAACTTGGCATGGAAGGCTCCTTCCTCATCACCAGGGCCTCCCTGGAAGCCATTGCGGAAGATGAGGAAAAGGGCGTCTCCACCCTGCTGAACTGGCAAAGGGAAGCCCTGGGCCTTTAATCACGGCTCCGTTCTCCCGGGACGCGCCCGGCGCACGTCCTGAACCGGAAATCCCGCAGAGGGAATATTACCGCGGGCGGCGCCATGACTTAAACGGAGTGATTTGCCTCTTTTCTTTCTCCCGTCGCTTCATCTAGGATGCGGGCGCACTCACGCTCCCGTTTAACTGATTCACCTGCCAGCCATGTACCGTCCCCTTACCCTCCTAGTCCTGCTGGGCGCTTTCACCGCCCAGGGCAGACAGGCCGGAACCGAATTGCTCCGCCCGGACCAGCCTGAACCTCCGGCCCACCTGCTGGCGGACATCAATTTGCTGGGCGGGGATTACGGGGATGAAACCGCCCCCATTCCCAACGATTCCCTCACCCAGGCCCTGACCGGCCTCCATTCCAAGGCGCACCGCGCCGGGCTGGAATTCCTGGTGGAAAACGCCTTTTCCTACAATTCCATCCACCACCCGGCTCCGGACAAGCCCGGCACCCAGCTCTGGTACCTGCTGCACGCCCATGCCAATTACCGCCTCATCCAGGCCCCCGGGAACCGGGAGACGTGGCTGAAGCTGGAGCTTTCAGGCTCCACCGCCCTGACCGGGAAGACGTGGAGAGGCGGCAACATGAATGACGCCATCGGCCTGACGGGAGACACGCACACGGACATCTTCGGCGAGAGGATTTTTTTCCTGCCGGAAATCGCGCTCCTGCAAACTTTCAACCGGGGGAAAAGCGCCATCGTGGCGGGCGTGGTGAACCAGACGAACTATTTTGACACCAACAGCTACGCCAACTCCTCCTTCGGCCAGTTCTGCGCCTCCCCATTCGTCAACAACCAGGTGATCCCCATGGCGGATTCCAACCTGGGCGTCATCTTCCAGCACCAGTTCCACGCCCAGTGGTACGCCATGCTGGGCGGCAACTTTACCAGCTGCCCCCAGAACGCCTCCCCGCTGAAGCACACGGACGGCAAGAACTTCAACATCCTGGCGGAACTGGCGTGGGTGCATGATTCCGGCGCCGTGAAGCTCACCCCCTTCATGGCCCGCACCAATGAACTGCCGGACGGGGAGGAAAGAAAGAACCTCAATACCGTGGCCGGAATTGCCCTGAACGTGGAGCAGCAGCTTGGCTCCAGCCCGTGGAAGGCCTTCTGCCGCGCCGGGTGGAGCGATTCCACGCGGGACAACCTCTGCGGCGCCGCCGTGCAGTGGTCCGGCGGCCTCGTATGCAGCCAGCCGCTCCAGCACCTGGGCGTGTGCGGGGAGGGGGAGGCCAACCAGTTCGGCATTGCCCTGGCCGTGACGCGCCCGGACGACGGGAGCATGGCGGAAGGACGCTCCAGAAGCAAAAAGGAAGTGGTGATGGAGTGCCATTATAACATTTCCGTGACTCCCTGGTTCCTGGTCCAGCCCTCCCTGCTGTGGATCTCCAACCCGGCGGGCAGGGATGACACCGGAAACGCCAGCGTCTTCCGGCTGCAAACCATCCTGACCTTTTAAAGTCCGCCGGAGCAGGCGGCGGAAAAATCCCATCCCCTTTATTTTAACGGAAGGTCCCTTTTTCCGGCAGATCCACGGCCATTCCCCCGCCATCATGCCCTCCAGCCGCCATTCATACGCCCTCCTGATCGCGGTCAGCGCCTGTGCGCTGGCCATCTGCTTCACCCTCTGGCGCAGCAGGCAGAAGAAAAATGAAACGGCGCGGGAGTATGCGGCGCTGGTGATGCCGGGGCCGCGCCGGGAGAGCACTCCGGCCCAGCAGAGGAAGCTTCTTGAAATCCTGGGCAGGAACCCGGATGAAGGTTCACCGGAGAAGTCCGGCCCCGGAAGCGCCGGGGCGCTCCGGCAGGAAAAAACGGGGAACCCCCTTCCTCCAGGGGGCCGAGAAAAAATCTTTTCCGCCCCGGCGGAGCGTGCTAGGGTGGGAGGCGATGAACCACGCCGATTTAGACCAGTTGCTGATCCTCCAGGAGAAGGACGTGCGGATTTCCAAACTCCGGAAGGAGCTGGCCTCCCTGCCGGAACAGAGAACACGCCTGCTGCGCCAGATGGAGGCCATCAAGCAGAAGGCCGTGGCCGCCAAGCAGGAAGTGGCGGGCATTGAAAAGAGCATACGGGACGTGGAGGCCACCGTTGAAACGAAGCGCGCCTACATCGGCAAGATGAAAACCCTCCAGTCCAACACCCGGAAGAATGAGGAATACCAGATGTGCATTCAGGAGGTGGAAAAGACGGAAGCCGTCATTGACGCCCTGGAGACTTCCGAGCTGGAGCTGATGGAACGCCTGGAAACCGCCAAGGCGGACATGGCGCAGAAAATCCAGCGCGCGCGGGACTCCCAGCGGGAGATGGAGGAGACGCTGGCCCGCTTTGACCGGACGGCGGAGACGGACAGGGAGCTTCTGGACCACTTGAACGCGGAACGCGCGGACTTGGCCGCCGCCGTTCCGGAGGATTCCCTGGGGGAATACGAACGCATGACCAAAAGCAAGGGAGTTCCCGTCATTGTGCCCATGGATGAAAAGGGCCACTGCGGCGGCTGCCACATGGTCATTACGGACAACGCCCGCATGAAGGTGCTGGGCGGCCACGAAACCGTTTACTGCGACAATTGCCACCGCATCCTCCACTGACGGAGTTTCCAGGCACGCCGCCGGGCTTATCATGAAATCCAGATCGGAAGAGTTTGAAGAGTGGGGAACGGAAGTCATCTTCGGGCGGGCCAAGGGGTTCCGCGCCACGATGATGCGCACGCTCCTGCGCGGGGCCTCCTGGCTGTTCAGGCTGGTGGTGCTGGCGCGGCTGTACCTGTTCCATTCCAGCATGGCCAGGCAGGCACGGCTGGGAACGCTGGTGGTCAGCGTGGGGAACATCACCGTGGGGGGCACCGGAAAGACCCCGGTGGTGGAACTGCTGGCCCGCACCCTCACCCAGCGCGGCCGCAAGGTGGCCATCCTGACCCGCGGCTACAAGAGCGCGGACCTGGACGAACCCCAGGAATGGAAGGACGGGCACGGCGCCCGGGTGGAGCAGCTCCCCAAGATCGCCAGCGACGGCAAGACCCGCTACCTGGGCCCCCTGCATTCCGGGGACGAGCCGTTCATGCTCGCCAAGAATCTGGACGGCGTGGCGGTGCTGGTGGACAAGAACCGGATCAAGTCCGGCATCTTCGCCATTGAACACCTGGGGTGCGACACCCTGCTGCTGGACGACGGCATGCAGTACCTGAAACTGGCGCATGAAGTGGACATCGTGCTGGTGGACTGCGGCGCGCCCTTCGGCACCGGGGCCATGCTCCCGCGCGGCACGCTGCGGGAACCCAGGGGCAGCCTGGCGCGCGCCAGCTACATCATCCTGACCAAATGCGGCGGCAAGCCCCAGGATGAGCTGATCGCCGCCATCAGGAAGTACAATCCCGTGGCGGATATCATCGTGAGCGACCACGGCCCCAGGTACCTGGAAAACGTATTCACGGGGGAACGCCTGCCCCTGGAGGCCCTGAAGGGGAAATGGGTGGCGTGCCTCAGCGGCATCGCGCGCCCGGAAAGCTTTGAGGATTCCCTGCGCTCCCTGGGCGCGAACGTGGAAATCTGCCGCAGGTTCCCGGACCACCACTGGTTTGAACAGTCGGAACTCCAGGAGTTTTACGACCGCTGCGCGGACCGCGCCATGGACATGATCGTGACCACGGAGAAGGACGCCGTGCGGCTGGAAAAACCGGAGGAAGATCCGGAGGTGCCCATTTACTTCCTGCGCATTGAGGTGGAAATCTATGAGGGCCGGGAGGCGTGGGAACGCTGCGTGGACCGCATCTGCGGAATTTCAGAGCCGCGGCCCCGGGATGAATGGGCGCCTTCCTCATCCTTTTGAAATGGCTTCCGTTTCCGGGGGTTCTCCGGAAATTCACCTCTTTTATGCAGGGAAGGCCGCTTGACTTGCCTGGGAAATCATGTGAAACAAGAGGGCAGTATTTTTCCCATGAAGGCATTTACCATCACCTCCATTCTGGCTGCCGCGTGCCTCCTCTCGGCCCATTCTCCGGCTGAAACCGCAGCAGAAAACAAAACCGGGTCCGCGGCCGTCCAGCCGGCGGCAGGCATCCCCAGGCAGGACCCCCAGCTGGTCAAAGGGAAGCTCCCCAACGGCCTGACCTACTTCATCCGCCCGAACGCGGAGCCCAAGGGCCGTTTCAGCATCCGCCTGCGCGTCAACACGGGCTCCCTGAATGAATCGGATGACATCCAGGGCGTTTCCCACTTCCTGGAACACATGGTCTTCAACGGCAGCACCCATTTCAAACGCGGGGAAATGATTCCCGCCATGCAGAAGGAGGGCCTGGGCCTGGGCGGGGACGCGAACGCCTACACCGCCTTTGACGAAACCGTGTACATGATGGACGTGCCCAGCATGAAGGAGTCCACCGTGAACCTGGCCTTCACCATCATGAGGGACTTTGCGGACGGCGCCCTGCTGGAGGAAAGCGCCATTGACGCGGAACGCGGCATCATCACCAGTGAATACAAGGCGCGGGATTCCGCCGGCTACCGGGTCATGAAGGAGGTCTTTTCCATCATGCTGGACGGCACCAGGATTCCGGACCGCTACCCCATCGGCACGCTGGAAGTGATCCGCACCGCGCCGCGGGAAAAATTCGTCAACTATTACCAGACCCACTACGTTCCCAGCCAGATGCAGCTCGTCATCGCCGGGGACATCACGCCGGAACAGGGGAAGGCCTGGGTGGAAAAATACTTCGGCTCCCTGAAGAAGGACAACTACTCCTTCCAGACGGACCGCGGCGCCCTGAAGGAAGCCAGGGAAACCACCGCCCACTGGATCACCAACAAGGAAGCCACCAGCACGGACATCAGCATCAACCTTGCCCGGCCCTACGTGAAGAAGGCGGACACGGTGGCCAACCGCAACAAGGACATTCCCCTGAATGTGGCTTACGCCATGCTGAACCGCCGCCTGGAAAAGATGGCCAAGAATCCGGACTGCCCCTTCATTGGCGCGGAGGGCGGCCGCATGGACGTGATGGAAGCGGCGCAAGTGGACGCCATCCAGACCCAGGCGGATTACAAGAACTGGAAGCCGGCCCTGGCCTCCATTGAACAGGAATTGCGCCGGGCCATCGAATTCGGCTTCAACAAGGAGGAGCTGGCGGAAGCCCGCAGCAACATCACCGTAGCAGCGGAAAACGCCATCAAGGCGTGGCCTACCGCCAAGTCGGAAGACCTGGCCTCCGCCATCGCCCAGAGCGCCGCGCAGGACAAGGTCTTCACCACCCCGCAGGAAGACTGGGCCATTTCCAGGGAAGTGGTGGAAAACCTGACTCCGGAACAGTGCCAGGCCGCCCTGAAGGAAGCCTGGACCGGAGCCTTCCCCCGCGTGATCGTCACCTCCAACAAGGAAAACGCCCAGGGAAGCGCGGAAATCATGCAGGCGTACAAGGAGGCACAGGCTTCCAAGGTGGAACCCTACCAGGCGTCCGCGCAAAAGAATTTCTCCTACAAGTTCGGGGAACCTGGCAAGGTGACGGCCCGCACGGAAGCCGCGGACCTGGGAGTGACCCAGCTCACCCTTTCCAATGGCGTGCGCGTCAACCTGAAGCCCACGGAATTTGACAAGGATTCCATCAACATCACCTTTGCCGTGGACGGAGGGGAACTGACCAGGCCGGAAAAAGCCTCCGGGCTGGAACTCTTTGCGGGCGCCGTGATGAACGGCGGCGGCCTGAAGGACCACTCCAACGATGAACTGGCCGCCATCATGGCGGGCAAGAAGGTGGGCGTGGGCTTCTCCATGACGGATCGCGCCTTCCTGCTCTCCGGAAATACCAGCAGGGAAGACCTGGAAACGCAGCTTCAGCTCCAGACGGCGTACCTGATGTATCCCGGCTACCGCCAGGACGGCGTCACCCTGCTCCGCCGCGCCATCCCCATGATTTACAACAAGCTGAACCATGAGGTGCAGGGAGCCATGAAGAAGCAGGTGCCGGCCATCCTGTACAAGGACAACCCCCGCTTCACCTTCCCCACGCAGGAACAGTTGAGCTCCTACCAGGTCAAGGACGTGCAGGACTGGGTGGACGCCCCCCTGAAAAACAACTACATGGAAGTGACCGTCACGGGCGACTTCAAGCCGGAGGACATCATTCCCCTGCTGGAACGCACCGTGGGCGCCGTGCCCAGGCGTGCGGAAGCCCCCGCGAAGCTGGACGAAAAGCTGCGCCATCCGGCCATGGCGGACTTCAACTTCTCCAAGGACCTGACCTATGATTCCTCCATTGACAAGACGCTGGTCTGCCTCTTCTGGAAAACGCCCGGCGGGGAAGACAAGAAGCTGGCCCGCAGGCTGAACATGCTCAAGGCCGTGTTCTATGACCGCGTATTCAAGGGGCTGCGTGAGGACATGGGGGAAACCTACTCCCCCTCCACCGGGCTCAACATCAGTGAAACCTACCCGGACGACGGCTACATCATCACCCTCAGCTCCGGCGTGATGCGCAACAAGGAAGCCGTGCGGAATGCGATCGCCAAAATTGCGGACGACCTCGGCAAGGGGAACGTCACCCAGGAAGAACTGGACCGCGCCCGCAACCCCATTCTCAATTCCATGGACCGCGCCCAGCGCGACAACGGATACTGGACCTCCCTGCTGAAGGACTCCCAGGCCAGGCCGGAACGGCTGAACCAGCAGAGGGAAAGCATTCCGGACGTGAAAGCCATCACCGTGGAAGAGGTCAACAAGCTTGCCAAAGACATCTTCGGCAAGGGAGAGCATCTCAACCTGAACATTCTGCCGGACCATCCGGCCGCGGAAGCTCCGCCTGCTGAAAAGCAGGCGGACAAGCCCGCCGCCCCCCAGGCCGCCGTCTCCACGGCGGCTTTTTGCATTCACGCCACCGCCGTGAAGACCGTAAAAAAAGACTCCGGCAAGAATGACTACGCCATCATCATCTCCGAGGAAACCGCCGCCATGCCGGAATGGAAGGCCGTGGCGGACAAGCTGGCGGAGAAGCACGGCGGCGCCATCGTCACCGTAAAGGACTCCATGTTCGCCAAACTGGACACCCTCAAGAAGATGGCCCCGCGCTTCATGGCCGTGGTCGCGCGGCCGGAGGAGATAGACCGCGTTCTGGTCAATGACCTGCACCGCCTGAGCCGCCGCCTGGATGACGATCCCTACGGAGACTGCATCTGGGGCATCATCACGGGCTACACCCCGCAGGACGCCATGAGGATAGCCGCTGAAACGCAGCCGCTCGTCATCACGCGCTCCATGGGCACCACCAACGTGGACGCCTCCCGCTTCAGCGACAGCATGAGCATCACGGACTGGCAGCCCTTCCAGTACTTGGAACAGCACGGTTCCGCGGAAAAGATGACTCCGGCCTTTTACGCCAAGGGCCTGAAGGAGCAGGACAAGGGAGACGACACCACGCTGGGCGTAACGCCCAAGCTGGCGGAATACTGGAAACAGTACGCTCCCCAGCTCTTCGTCACGGCCTCCCACGCCACCCAGTTCAACCTGGAAATGCCCTTCGGCAAAGGGCTTATCGTCTCCGGCAACAACCGGTTCCACGTGCTGGACAAAAAGCAGTTCAAGGAATTCACCACCTTCCTGCGCGGCGTGATTTTCAACGGGAAGGAAGACGACCTGCTCTCCTTCCTGGAAAGAATCAAGGCTCCGGTGATTGAAATCAAGCCGGTCCCGGCCGTCTGGGTGGCGGCGGGGAACTGCCTGATAGGAGACACTAAAAAAACGAAAAACTCCATGGCCGTCACGGCCCTGAGCCACTACGGCTTCAACCAGCTGGTGGGCTATACCGTCCCCTCCTGGTACGGCAAGGGCGGCTGGGGAACGCTGGGCCTCCTGTTCAGCAACCATGACGCCTCCAGCCTGGCGGAAGCCTGGTACCTGAACAACCAGTTCATTCTGGACGAAACCATGACCCGCTTCCCCAAGCTCATGAACGTCAACTTTAACGCGCCGGACATCAACGGCATCAAGGATGACCCGGACTTTGCCAAAAGCATGAACTCCGCCGGCTACGGCATGGGCAAGGACCAGATGGGCCTGATCCATGACCGGGATACCGTGGCCTTTTACGGAGATCCTGCGTGGACGGCGCGGCTGGATGAATCCCGCACCCCGTCCCCGTGGCACATTGACTGGAATGACCCGGCGGACGCCGCCAAGGGCTTCACCGTCACGGCCAACAAGGACGCCAAGGGGCGCCTGGGCGTCTGGTTCCCCAACAGGATCAGCGCCAAGAAAGCCACCGTCACCATTGGAGAAACCGCCACCCCCGTGGAGAAAGCGGGCCTGCTGACCAATGACTTCCTGCTGCTCCGGGAGCTGGACCTCAAGAAAGGGGAAAAGGCCGTCGTGGAAATGAAATAGGCCTGAGGCGGAAAACGGCGGAGGGGGCTATTTTGCCGCCTGCCGCCGGATTATCCGCGCCTCCGTTCCTTTTTCCATAGACAAGCGGCCTCCAAACATGGATACTCCCCGTAATCAATCTACCCTATGACTGATTACTCCATCTTCTTCATCATCGCCCTTGCCGCAACTGGCGTGGGGGCGCTTCTCTTTCTGCTCTCCCTCTTCGGCCTGGGGGAACATGACCTGGACTTTGACGCGGACGCCGGGGGCGCGGACGTGGGCCTGCTGTCCATCAAATCCGGCATCGGCTTCTTCATGGGCTTCGGCTGGGGCGGCGTGCTGGCCCAGGGCCTGGGGTGGGGAATGGGCGCCTCCATTGCGGCGGCCTTCTTCACGGGCTTGCTGATGTTCCTGATCATCGGCATCTCCATGCGCTTCATCATGAGCCTTAAATCAGACGGCACCCTGAACTATGAAACCCTGAAGGGCATGCACGGCACCGTTTATATCAGCATTCCCGGCAGGCTGGAGCGCGGCGGCCAGGTCACGATCGCCCATCCCAGCCAGCTCCTGTACCTCCCCGCCATTCAGGAAGGGGAGGAATCCCTGCCCGCAGGAACCCCGGTGGAAGTAGTCGCCGTCACGGCAGGCGTCGTCACCGTCAAACCTCTTCATTAACCAACAAACCCAACCATACACCCCATCCAACACCATGGACAAAATCATCCCTATCGCCATTCTGGTTCTCTTCATCATCCTGACCGCCTCCTGGCTGTTCAGCCGCTACCGGATGTGCCCGCCGGACAAAATCCTCATCGTCTTCGGCAAGGTGGGCACCGGGCAGCCCGCCAAATGCTACCACGGCGGCTCCACCTTCGTGCTGCCGGTCCTCCAGTCCTACAGCTACCTGGACCTGAACCCCATCAACATTGACGTGCCCCTCCAGGGCGCCCTCTCCTCCCAGAACATCCGCGTGGACGTTCCCTCCTCCTTCATCGTGGGCATCTCCACCCTGCCGGAAATCATGCAGAACGCCGCCGCGCGCCTGCTGGGCCGCTCCAGGGAGGAAATCCGCAACCTGGCGGCGGAAATCATCATGGGCCAGATGCGCGTGGTGATCGCCTCCATGACCATTGAGGAAATCAACTCCGACCGCGAAAAACTCATCAAGGGCATCACGGAAGGCGTGGACGTGGAGCTGCACAAGGTGGGCCTCCACCTCATCAACGCCAACATCACGGACATTCAGGACGCCTCCGGCTACATCAGCGCCCTGGGCAAGGAAGCCGCCGCGCGCGCCATCAATGACGCCACCATCAAGGTGGCGGAAGAAACGCGCCGCGGGGAAATCGGCAAGGCGGAAGCGGAAAAGGACCAGACCGTCCAGGTGGCGAACGCCCGCGCCATTGCCATTGAAGGCCAGAACGAAGCCCAGATCAAGATTGCGGAATCCGCCGCCAAGCTGCAAGTGAAGCAGGCGGAAGCCAAGAAGCTGGCGGAAGTGGCCCAGAAGGTGCAGGAAGCCAAAACCCTGGAAGAAGCCTACGAGGCGGAAAAGGAAGCGGAAATCAAACGCGCCGAACGTGAACGCGCCACGCAGGAAGCCAACATCCTGGTGACGGCCCGCATTGAAAAGAGCCAGCGCGAAGTGCAGGCCCAGGCCACGGCGGAAGTGCTCAAGCTGGAACAGGAAGGCAAGGCCCAGGCCCTGCTCATCCAGCGCAGGGCGGAAGCGGAAGCCATCCGCCAGCTGGCGGAAGGCGAGGCCCAGGCCACCCTGCTGAAGAAAAAGGCGGAAGGGGAAGGCATGGAAATGGTGGGCCGCGGTGAAGCCGCCGCCATTGAAGCCGTGCTGGAAGGCAAGGCGCGCGGCTTCCAGCAGATCGTGCAGGCGGCGGGCTCTTCCGAGGCCGCCTCCAACCTGCTGGTGACGGAACAGATCACCAAGATCGTGGAACTCCAGTCCGGCGCCATCAAGGGCCTGAAATTTGACAAGGTTATCGTCATGGGCAACGGAGGGGACTCCTCCGTAGGCGGATTCGTCCAGAACCTGGTGAAGGATACGCTGCCGCTCCATGAACTGGGCAAGAGCGTAGGGCTGGAACTGCCCGGCTTCCTGGGCAAATCCACGGAAGAGAAAAAAGCGCCCGCTCCCTCTGCCGCGGCTCCCGCGGCGGCGCCCCAGGCGGCCACGGCTGCAACCACCGTCAAACTAAGCTGATCCGCAGATGAATATGGAAGCCGTCATGGGCGTTTTGCTCGGCATCGGGCTGGGTGCGGCCTGCGGCTTCCGCATCTTTGTGCCCCTGCTGGTAGCCTCCATTGCCATCCGGGGAGGCTTCCTCACGGTAACGCCGGAATTCGCATGGCTGGGCGGCACCGCCGCCCTGGTCACCCTCTCCGTAGCCACCCTGCTGGAAATAGCGGCGTATTACATCCCGGTCATTGACCACACGCTGGACGTGCTGGGGGCGCCCGCCGCCATCATCGCGGGGACGATCCTGGCCGCCGGCTTCATCGGCCACATGGACCCCATGCTCAAGTGGGGCCTGGCCGCCATTGCCGGAGGCGGAGCGGCGGGCATCATTCACGGAGGCATGGCCGCCATCCGGGGAGCGGCCTCCGCCGCTACGGGCGGCATGGGCAACTCCGTCGTCACCACGGCGGAGACGGCTTCCGCCTCCATCGTAGCCGTGCTGGCGTGCGTGCTCCCCGTACTGGGGGCAGTGCTGGCAGGCGCGGCCGTTTACTTTCTGGTCCGCATGGGGCTGAAGCTGAAAAGGAAGCTGGCGCGTTCCGGAAACGGCCCGGCAGGAAAAAGCGAAGCCTGAAATGTGCCGCGGCCCGCAAAGGCTTGCGGCTCTTCTTTTTGGCAAAGGATTGAATTGCTCTGCGGCAGGACGGTCATCATAGCGGAATTTATTCCGGGAGAGAAACGAAGGAGTTCCCGACAAGGGCCGGGAGGCCCTTGTTCCCGGCAGCGCGGCCAGCAAAGGACACGGAGGAAAGGACGTATCACCGCGGTTTAAACGAAATCGGCCCACCCGGGAATGGAGGGTTGGCGCGCTCATCTTTCAAACCCGCTTACCCTCCGGGTTCCAGGCTTGGCTTTCCGTCCAACCGAATAACCCGGTTTCCCGGCCTTCACCGCTGAATTACCACCGGAACGCAGCGGAGACATCTTTACCAATCCCCCAGCTCTGCATAACTCCTTCTTGCCCCTTTTCCAATCTTCTGCTACCGCAGAAACAGACCTCCCGGAAAATGCCCGCCTCATTGACAAGGAACCGGAAGCAGGGTAGGATGCGGCTTTCAACCTCTCCTTGCCATGAATATCAAACTCGCCCTTTTGACGCTCGCCGCCCTCGGCCTTGCCTCCTGCAACACCATCAGCGGAATCGGAAAAGACGTGGAGGCCATGGGCAGCAAGATTGACAGCGCCTCCCAGGCCACCAGCAAATCCATGCAATAAGGAGGGAAGGAAGCACCCGGACACCGGCCCGGAACCCTCTTTTTCATGGCCGTCGGTTTCTCCCCATGGAGAGCCGCAAGCCCTTGCGGCATCCAGAGGATAACCTGAGCGGCTGTAAACACTTTCCCCTGAAAGTCAGTGCCTCCTGACGGGACGCGTTTATTCCAATGAACGCAAAGGCTTGCGGCTCTCCGGATTCCGGCTGCACAGTTCCGCAAGGATTCCGTCAGAAAAACGGTCTCCCATGGTGAAACGGGGCAGGCAGCATAAGTTCCTTGATATAAAAATCAGCCCTTGACCCCGGATTTGTAATTCAGCATACTCCGCCGCCCTTGGAAATTTCCTTTTCAAGCTCTACCTTACATCGCATTCATATGAAAAAAACTCTCATCCTGTTTTCCTTTCTGCTGGTTTTTTCCTGCATGACGGTCCAGGCCGCTATTTATACGTGGGCACCCATTGACGGTTCTACCGATTGGAACCAGGCGTCCAACTGGCAGACGGAAAGCGGCACCAGTGACCATGTTCCGCTGGTTAATCCCAACTGGGGCACGATCAACGTATCCGGCAACCACACCGTGGTATGCGGTCCCGGCACTACCGTGGAAGGGTGGACCTCCACCATCAACGTTTCCAACGGAGCCAGCGTTTCCCTTCAGAATTTCACCAAATTCCAGCGTACGACCGTCTCCGTGGGAGAAGGCTCCACGCTGACCGTGGGCAAAACGAGCGGTACCATCGTAGCCAACTGTGACCAGAACATGAACTGGACGGTATACGGCACGCTAAACATTACCGCCGCACTTACCTGGAACGCCAATAACAACAATTTATCTGTGGATCTGGGCGCAACCGGCACGCTGAATCTTACGAACCAGACTGATCTGGGACGTTTTACCTTCTCCGCCTCCCTGGGGGACCTGATTACGGAAGGGACCACGTTCCAGCTCGTGACGCGCGAACTTGTCAACGGCGTGGGAAGCGCCGCCACCAGCAATACGACAATTACGGGCGGAACGCAGAGCGACGACATCACCGCCGAGGACCTGACCGCTGAAAACGTGGGCAAGTACCAGGTGTTTACGAAGGACGGCAAGATTTACGTCTCCTACATCAATGGCGTGCCGGAACCGGCCACCGTTTCCCTGAGCCTGCTGGGCCTGGCGGCCCTGATGCTGCGCCGCCGCCGTTAAAAAACGGAAGGTTCAACTTCTTTTCAAAAGGCATGCCGGACACGCGGCATGCCTTTTTTAATGCTCCCGTCCCGCGCCGGAAAAGGGGAAAAGCCCCATTCCCCGTGGGGGGTGGGAGCGTTCCCCGGAATCGTAAAACCGGGGAAGGGAAAGAAAGGAGACATGTCCATCAAGGAAAACCGCTTCACCCGGGTGGATGAAGCGGTTTTCGTCCATGGTCACACACACAGTCTTTTTACATGGACCGGCTGGTGGAACGGGCGGCAGAATTAATGTCGCTGCCGACGGCTTCCACGTCCTTGCCCACTCCGCCAATCGTATGGCAGGAAACACACCCGAGAAGGGTGGCGATACTCAGAATAATCAATTTGGTTTTCATCGTTTTATTGGAAGAGTTCCGAATAATCAGACTCCATTCCTCCAGCCCCCGTTCAAAGAACCCATGATCATGCCACACTGCCCCCTGTCATTCTCCGGTCTTGCCATGAGTACCCGCAACACTTAAAAAAACATGCGTCAACGGGAGGAAACCTCCGGCGGATAATCCGCCGCCGCTCCCGGAACCATTACTATTTACTACCAAGATGATCAAAGTAGCCATCGTAGGATACGGCAACATCGGGAAATACGCCGTGGACGCCTTGCGCGCCGCGCCCGATATGGAACTGGCGGGCATCGTGCGCCGCCCCGGCAGCGAACCCGTGCACGGCATCAAGACCGTAAGCAGCATGGAGGAACTGGGCCACGTGGACGCGGCCCTGCTCTGCACCCCCACCCGCAGCGTGGAGGAAACGGCCCTGCCCCTGCTTGCCCGCGGCATCAACACGGTGGACAGTTTTGACATTCACGGAGACATCGTGAACCTGCGCCGCTCCCTGGGAGCCCAGGCCATCAAGCATGACGCCGTCTCCATCATCTCCGCGGGCTGGGACCCCGGCACGGACTCCGTCATCCGCACCATGATGCTGGCCATGGCCCCCAAGGGGATCACGTACACCAACTTCGGTCCCGGCATGAGCATGGGCCACAGCGTGGTGGCCCGCTCCAAGGAAGGCGTGGCGGACGCCCTTTCCCTCACCATTCCCACCGGGTCCGGCGTACACCGCCGCATGGTTTACGTGGTGCTGAAGGAAGGAGCCAAGTTCTCCGACGTAGAGTTCGCCATCAAGTCCGATTCCTATTTCAGCCATGACGATACCCGCGTGCAGCAGGTGCCGGACATCGACGTGCTGAAGGACATGGGCCACGGCGTGCTGATGGAGCGCAAGGGCGTTTCCGGCGCCACGCAGAACCAGCTGTTCACGTTTGAGATGCGCATCAACAACCCGGCCCTCACGGCCCAAGTGATGGTGGCTTCCGCACGCGCCAGCATGAAACTGGCCGCCGGCTGCTACACCCTGCCGGAAATCGCCCCCATGGACTTCCTGCCGGGCGACCGCGAAGAGCTGATTGCCCAACTGGTATAATTCCTTCCGCGTCTTTTCCGGACGCGCGGCAGCAGGCCCTGCCCCAGCCGCCGCGTTCCTTAATTTCCCCATCCTCCGGCCCGTGCCGGAGGATTTTTATTGTTCATCAACCACCAGCCTGCCATCCACGGCATTCATCCGGGCCGGAGTGTGGGTCCGTTCCGTCCAGTCCCATGCGCGGGCCATGTCCGCCCAGAAGGCGGCATGGGGGGAATTCTTCTCCTTCAGCAAACGCGCCGGAGTGGGCACAAAGGGGTAAATCTGCACGGGAACGCTTTTCTGCCCGTGAACCAGGGCCTGTTCCACCATGGTGTATATTTCCTCAATCCCCGGATCGGTCATCGCCAGGCAGCCGATGGAAACGTCCCTGCCATGCACCATGATAAAACTTCCCGTCCGGTTCAGGGACCGGTCATAGGAATTCGGATAACCGATGTTGAAGGCAAGATGGTAGTTGCTGCGCGGGTTCAACCCGGAGGGCTCCACTTCATAAAAGCCTTCCGGCGTCTGCTTGTCCCCTTCCTTTTCCTTGGGTCCCAGTTCTCCGGACCATGCGGCAATGGGGTAGCGCTTGGCAAGCACATAGCGTTCCGCATTGCCCGGCTTCACCCACAGTTCCAGCATGGAATCCTCCTTGACGGCCCGTAAAAAGACGGGGTCACCCACCTTGGCGCCGCACAGGCCCAGGAAGGAATTCAGCACGGGCGTCACCCGTTCCCGGGCAGTGTCCGCCCGGTTGGCGGAATCATCGGCACATGCCATTTTAAGAGTCACAACTACGGAGGCCAGCAGAACCAGCCCCAGCGCTGCCAGCAACACGCTTTTCTTCATAAATCATGTATAATGGCGGCATCCGTTTTGACAAGGAGAAAACCGCTTTCCTTGTCCGGCGGTGCGGGAAAGCCCGCGCAGGAGAATGGCGCGGCAGCAGAAATTGCACCTGTGCTGGAAATGCAGGCGCCGGGAAGGTATCATCCGTCCGTAAAACCGCAGCAGGCGCGGAGCTGAACAGAGCCATCATGGAAATAGACCATCTTCTCCCCATCACCACACGGCGGCAATTAAGAACGTGGCTGGAAGAGAACCACCGTTCCTCCCCCTGCTGCTGGGTTCCCACCACGCGGAAGCCTTCCCCCCATGCCATCCTTTACCTGGACGCCGTGGAGGAAGCCCTGTGCTTCGGCTGGATTGACAGCACCCGCAAAAAAACGTCTTCCGGCATTCTGGCCCAGCGCCTCACCCCGCGTTCCAGGGGGAGCAAGTGGTCGGAACTGAACAAGGAACGCGTGCGCCGCCTGGACAGGCTGGGACTGATGACGCCCCATGGGAGGGAGTGCCTGCCGGAGATGGACCCGGAAGCTTTCCGGATTGATCCCGGCATTCTGGAAGCCCTGCAACGGGAGCCGCAGACCTACGCCAACTTTCTGGCCTTTCCCCGCCTGTACCGTCATGTGCGCCTTGACACCATCCAAATCAAGAAAAACCAGCCGGAGCTGTTCAACAGCCGCCTGGAGAAATTCATCAAGAATACCCGGGAGAACAGGATGTACGGAGAATGGCATGACGGAGGCCGGCTTCTGGAAGAATGAGCAGCAGGGCCGTTCCGGCTCTTGTCCGGAACGGCCCTGAAGGGATGGAGAGCGGGCGTCTCCGCTCCACTCTCCACTCTAAAACCTTAACTCTCCTTAAAAGTCATAGCGGTAGCCCACGCTTCCGTTCACCGAGCTGGCCCCGTCACGGAAGTCCGCGTTGCCGTCCACAAAGACCGTTCCCTGCGTTCCCACAGGTACGCTCAGGCCCGCTCCGATTTGAAGCGCCGTCGTTCCTACCTTGGCCCCCCTCACCGTCTGCATGTAACCGGGGTTGGCCAGCAGGCCCACATTGGCCTGTCCGCGGCGGTCTCCCATGTCCTGGGCCGCGTTTACGCGGAACTCGGCCAGCGCCTCGCGTCCGAAGATGTTGCTGCCTACCAGCCCCATCCAGCGGCCGCCCAATGCTACCATTCCCGTGGTCAAATCCTGTTTGGCAACGTTCAGGCCCATGTTTCCGGCTCCCGTTTCCGTGTAACCGTCCATACGGGTGGTTACCACCGAGACGTTGGCCAGCGGTTGCAGGATGCTGCTCTTGTCTTCGTTCAGATAGACGTCGTAGGTGAGTTCATACATCGCCCCAAAGCCCCAACCGTTGGTGTCTCCGTGCGTGCCGTAGCTGCCCGCTCCATAATTGACGTTGCGGTTGAGCTTGGCGTCGTTCCACCCGCCCGTCAGGATCAGCGTATGGGCCCATCTCTTGCTCTGGTAGCGACCGAAGAGGTTGACGAAGTAGCTGTCCAGGTGACCGTCCGCCGTATCCGCCGCGCTGGCCGTCAGGTCCCCGTAGTTGGCCGTGAAGGCCGCCCCCATCGTGAAGTGGTCGCTGAGGTCCACGTCCATGCCGACGGTTCCGCCCCAGGTGGTGAGCTGGTAGCCGCTTTCATCCCCTTTGGTGTCCAGCTTGGCGTAGGAGCCCGTCCCCTGCACCCACATGTGGAAGTAGGGGAGGTCTTCGTTGATGTAGGCGGGGTTGACGCCCATCTGGTTGGTACGGTTGCGTATCCAGGTCATCTGGTCGCGCAGGGCGTCCCGCTGGGCGATGCCCAGGCTCGTCACCGTGCTGCCCGCCGCCGCAGCCAGGGCATGCCTGGCGGCGGAGGGGTTGTTCGTCATGTCATTATTGAGGGAGCTCAGGAAGTCCGTGAGCGCCTGGTCCACGGTTCCGTGCCGGGCGGCTTCCCATACCAGGTTGGCGCCCGCCGTGGAGTTGGCCGTATCCGCCACGCCGGCGTAAATATTGTCCGTTTGTTCTTCCGCCTTGAGGACAACTTTATCCCCTTCCTGCACCAGATGCGCATTCTTGTAGTACGTGAGGAACAGGCCGCCTACCGTCAGCGTATTTTCTCCCAGTTGAATGGTTCCGCCCCCGGTGAGTTCCATCAGGGTAAGTTCCATCGGATTGCCGGACTTCCAGGTGATGTTGATCCCCGGAAGGCTGGTCACATGGAAGGAAGCGCCGTTTTCAATGACGATGTCGCCGGAGGACTGGATGAAGGTGGAGACCAGGTCTGCGTCCGTGTTCACCGCAAAGGTGGTGGTGGAACCGCTGCCGAAGGCGGCGCCGTCCACGGTCAGGGTGGTATTGAGCGCCGTCAGCGCGTTGTCACTGGCCTGGACGGTCAGATTGCCGTTGTTCACCAGCTTGCCATAGGAGAGGTGGGCCCCATCCACATCCGCCTTCCCCTGGAGGACCAGGTTCCCGCCGCTGACCGTCAGGTCCGTATCCGCCCCGGAGCTGCGCAGAACCTGCGTGCCCGCGCCGGAGACGTCCAGCGTTCCGGCGCCCAGTGTTCCGTCAAAGGTGTACGTCTGGCCGGAAGCCGCCTGGATATTCAGGGTCTGTCCGTTCAGCGTCAGGGTTCCGGAGCCTTTCAGGCCGCCCGCGCCGCTGTCCGCTCCCAGGCTCAGGGAACCGTCCAGGTCCAGCACCACGCCGGAAAGCGTACTGTCCGCGGCCAGTCCCAGGGAAGCGCCTTCCGCAAGATGGAGCGTGCCCGTTCCGCTGATTTCCGCATGGGAAAGATTGTCCATAACGCCTGTAAGCGTGAGCGTTCCGCTGGCGCCGATGTCCAGCTTGCCCCCGTTGGCGCCAGTTTCCAGCGTCTGCGCCGTGGCATGGCCTCCCACACCGATCACCGCAAGAGAACCCGCATCCGTTGAGTCAAGCCGCAGGGCTTCCACATTGGCCGTGCCGTTGAGCTGGAGAGTTCCCTCCTGCGCAATGGCATCCCCCGCCAGCGTCACATCCCCGGACAGGGTGAGCTTGTTGGCTCCCGTCTTGACCAGGTCCGTATTGGCTGCCGCGCCGTCCACGCCGCTGATGTTTCCGGCAAAGACGGTATCCACCCCCGTACCTTCATGGAAGAGGTTGTGTTGCAGCTCAATGCTTCCCTTGTTGTCCGCCGTGTTGGTGACGATGAGGTTGCCCGTTCCTGTACCCGAACCGGGGGCCGTCAGGTTCTTGATGACCATGGAACCGTCCGACTGGACGTAAAGGTCCTGGTCCACAATCACCGCCTGGTAGAAGTTGAGGGCTTGGTTCGTGACCGGATTGTCCGCAGTGCCCGTGCCGTCCACGGAGGACACGTAAACGAGGTCCGTATCACCGGACAGGACGATGCTGCCTCCGTTGACATCCACAATGCCGAAGCCCAGGGCGGCGAAGAGGGGATTGGCCGTGATGTGGCTCTTGAGGGTTTCAAGGTCCTGAGCAAAGCCGCCGTTGGTGAGCAGGATTTCCAAATTGCCGCCCGCCGTTTTCATGGCATCCATGACGCTGGTGAGGTCCAGTGTGAGCGTGGAGCCGTCTCCGAAGGAAATGCTCCCCAGGTTGTCCCCGGTTCCGTTGAACTGGATGAGGGCGTCCGCCCCCGTGAACGGGTCGCCGGAGATATTGTCAGCGCTCAGGGCCAGGCTGCTGCCCGTCCCGCTGACGGTCCAGGTGGAACCGTTCTTGAGGCCGTTGATCTGCGTGCCTGCCGTGGTGGTGGCTACCGTTCCCAGCCTGGAAGCGTCCAGGCCGCCCATGGAGATATTGCCGGAATTGGCAATGGCATTGACATTCACCCGGTTTGTAGCCGTTCCGGCGTAGTTCCCGGCATTTGCCAGGCCGCCGGACTGGATAAGGATGTTGGTTGTGGCGGCTGCGTCAGAGAGGTCCAGCGTTCCCCGGGCCAGCGTCAGCGTGCCCGTCAGTCCGTTGGCGCGGTCTCCCACGGCAAAGGTTCCGGTGGTGTTCACCATCAGGCTGCCCGCACCCGTGACGGTGCCGGCCCATGCGGCATTGTCCCCCGTGCCGTCGCCCAGCTGGACCGTGGCGTTCTGCTCAATGCTCATGGCCCCCGTGCTGGTATTCGCGCCGGTCAGGATGAGCTTGTCCGCGCCCCGCACGTTCAGACTGGCGGTGTCAATGACGTTGCCGGCATAGAGAAGGTCCTTCCCCGTGCCGCTGTAATTGACCCGGAAGGTGCCCGCGCCGCCCAGGGAGGCGCCCTTCAGGAATTCTCCCGTTCCCAGCGTGGCCGCCGCGCCGCCGCTGCCGAAGGACATGACTCCGTTCCCCTGTCCGGAATTCAGGGTTCCCGTGAAGCCCGTAAGGTTGCCGGTGAAAAGGACCGTCAGCGTGGGATTCCCCGCCAGCGTCATGCCCAGATTGGCCCCGGCCTCGCCCGTCAGGTCACCCGCCAGGGTAAGCGTCTGGTTGGAGTTCCCGTTCAGCCAGCCGCCGCCGGCCGCTACATGGATGTCTGCATTCACCGGATTGGCGGAATCACTGACAAAAAAGCCGCGGCCGTCCAGTTCCAGGCTGGCCCCGCCGATGGCGGCGGCATTGGCAAAGCCCACTTCATTCCACGCGGCGTTGGTCCCGGCGCCCACCAGTCTCATGGTGCCGGTAAAGCCGCTGTTGTCACCGGTGACGGAATAGCGGCCTCCCCCGGGGTTGGCTCCCCCTTCCTTATGGCCCAGGACGAGGGTGCCGGCTCCGGTGATGCGGCCTGAAAGGATATCCGTGTTGACGGTGTTATGGGCCCGGTTATCCCGGATTTGAAGTGTTGCATTTTCTGCGATGGAGATATTGCCGCTCCAGGTACGGGTGGCGCTGTTGGCGCCGATGTCATAGAACAGGGTTCCTCCGCTGACGGTGATGGCTCCGGTGAAGGTGCCGTCCAGCGTCGTGCTGATGGTCAGCATGCCTCCGCCGAGCTTCACGATTTCCCTGTTGCCCAGGTCCTGGGTATAGGTGGCCCAGGCGACGTCGTTGCCATTGGTGTCCACCCGGACGGCGGCCGTACTGGCCGCGGCGTCAATGAGGCCGGAAATGTCCTGTGCGGCTCCCGTTCCGTACATGAACGTGCCTCCGGCAAAGATAAGCTTGTTGGTTGCCACCAGGCCCGTCGTGCCGTCCGTGGTTCCGGCCGTGTTGAGCACCAGCGTGCCCCCGGCCAGGGTTACCGTTCCCGTGCCCAGGCCCTGCACAGCGTTCAGGTTGAGGGTGCCGGCGGAGATGGTCGTACCGCCGGAGAAGGTGTTGGTTCCCGTGTTTTCAATGGTCAGCTCCCCTTCCCCCCGTTTGACGAGCGCCACCGGAGAGGCCCCGTCCACAAGGGCGCCCGTGCCCGTGAAGGTATAAGCCGTATCCGTATTATTGACGGTAACGCGGGCGGCTGAAACGTCGCCGTCCAGCGTAACGGAGGAAGCGGCCACCCCCGCCAGGTCTTCAAAGTTGGCGGACTTCGTGGCGTCATAGGCCACAGCCGTTCCGTCCTTGTCCAGCCAGATGGCTTCCCCGCCGGACACGGTCCAGGTTCCCGCCGCGCCGCCGTTCCAGTTAAGGGCTTCCCCCAGAGCCTTCACGCGCAGGTAAAGCGTGTTTCCCATCAGTTCCAGAACATAACTGTAATCACCGGAAAGCCCGGCGGGATCAAAGGTAAAGTTGCTTGCCGTGAGCGTGCCGAAGCTGTCCGCGGTGATCAGCCTGTAGTCGTTCTCCATGGTCTGGTCTACCCCGCTGATGGTCAGGGTCAGCGTTCCCTCCGAATTGAAGGAGAGCGTACCGCCCGACTGGATGACGGAAGCGCTGGCGGAATTCATCCCCGTCAGGTCCATGGTCAGCCCGGAAGCCTGGGACAAGGTCATGTTGCCCGCGGAGGTAAGCCGCGCACCGGCGCCCAGCGTAATGGAGTTGCCGAAGGTGACGCCCCCCGCCAGTCCGAAGCTGAGCTCTCCGCCGGAGACCGTCAGCGCATTCGCAAAGCCGGCGGCGGAACTCAGCGTCAGCTTGCCCGTGCCGCTCTTGGTGAAGGCGTTCCGGCCATCCAGCACTGTTGCGTTGGCAATGGTGGCGTCCGTTCCTTCCCCGGCGGAAATCTCGTCAAACCCGGAAACCGTGGCATTCGCGAACATGTCCGCACGCGTCACGCCGTTCAGGTTCAGCACGCTTTTGGTGACGGTATCTCCCCGGCCCTGCCCGGAAAGAGTGGTTGTTCCGGTAAAAACAACGTCATTGCCTGTAATGGTCACGTTGGCCAGCGCCGTGGTCAGGGAAGTGCCGTTAACCTTCTGGCCACCCGCATAAATGGAGGCATTGTTGAAGGTTCCTCCGCTGATGGAAAGGTTGGATTCTCCAATGGTCAACGAGGAACTGGTATTGTTGCGTTCCACATAGGAACCCAGGGATATTTGCGCTCCGTCAAATGTACCCCCTGTAATGGTGATATTGGTAGAACCGATATTCCCGGTCAGGGCAGCAGTAGCGGTTCCATTAATGTAGGAACCGCCCCAAATCTGGCCTGTATACGTGCCGGATTTGAACGTCAGATTGGTTGAGCCTGTAATATTGAACGTGCTTTCTCCGGTTTCCACCCAGCTTCCCCCGGCAATCATGGCCGCCACTGTGCCGCTGCCCAAATCCAGCGTCATGTTGGTATCAGTCAGATTCCAGGCAGAGGTGCTCAGACGGGCGCCCGCAAAAATTTTCTTGGTTCCGTCCCCTGAAAAAGTAGCTCCCGTGATGGTTGTCGTCACTCCCTGTGCGAATAAACTTTGTGCAAAGGTTCCTCCTGTAATCTCCATGGAAGCGGACGAATTGGCTGCAATATTTGCGGCGGAACCTGCCGCGGTAGCATCGGACAAGCCATACACGTTCCCGTTATATTGGCCTCCCGTAATTTTTAATTTGGCCGTATACGCATTTGTCCCGTCTCCCAACTGGACGAGGCCCCTTCCCAGAAGGGCAACAGAGCCGTTAAAAGTCCCGCCGTCCAGATTTAAGGCAACGTTCCCGATAATGGTTGATTTTTGGCCCACACCGCGCGTCGTCCCAGCCGTCACCAACTGTGCGAAAGTTCCTCCGTCAATGGTGAATGTGACATCTCCCGTGTGGCGGAAGGATTCCTGTCCCAAACCTATACACCACCTGGCATCAGGTGAGCTAACCGAAGTTCCGGCCCATTCCCCCCCATGGATATTGACAATATACGTCCCTGTCGTCCGGAATGCATCCGCCTTGTTGCCATCACCTACCAGGCAGAGGCCGTTGATCGTCCCTGCATTCTGGTCTACATTGAGAGTGATGTCAGCCGCCACTACCCGGTCCTGGTTGCTCCACCCCATCAACTGAGGATTTGTATTCAGCAGCGACGTTCCGGCTCCGATATTGACCACAAAGGAATTAGTTCCTCCCATGGTAACGCCGCCAGTGGTGCCCCCAACATTCCATAACTGCAACTTGGTATAAGTTCCGCCTTCAAGATTGAGAACCCGGTTATAGCCGTCCTCGTAGGTTCCGCTTCCGGTAATATCCGTTAAATAAATGTCTCCGGGGGACTCTGCCTGAGTCACCGGGTTCCCTGCCGGAGGCGTAATCGTATACTGGTCGTCGGCAAAGGAAATGGTGGTTTCCCCATTGCCCGTTAATGTATAGGCGGACCACGCCGGAGAAATGAAACAAGCCAGAAGAGCGGACAGGAGAGTGAGGGGCAGGTGCGGTCGCATAAACTATAAGGTTTTGATAATGAATAATAAATTATATACCAGACTATATTGTTAGTAATAATTAACGGATTTAAAATCCGGAAATGTTCATGAATGAGGCCAGATAATGGTTTAAATACTGATAATGCCCGTACTTGAAACGGACGCTGCCTCTCCTCTCCTGCTCCATCCCTCCAGCCATTCATCTGCCCTAAAGCGCTTGGCCTCAAAAATTGTCATTGACTCCGGATTTTAAATCCGCCCAAACATTGCCCCACTTCTTCCATCCATCGCGGACTGCATGCAGGAAAAAGTGATTTCTTGTCTTGCATTCCCATGGAAGTGCCTGTATAAGCCTCCACGTCCCCGCCTGCAAGGCAGGAACACAGCATTCAAGGTCAGGGAGCGGTAGCTCAGTTCGGTTAGAGCGCCAGCCTGTCACGCTGGAGGTCGCGGGTTCGAGCCCCGTCCGCTTCGCCACCTTGTCCAGAAGAAACAGCCGCCTCCGGGCGGCTTTTTTTGTTCCCGGAAAGCCCGGGACCTGGGAAACAGGCACCCCGGCGGGAATGTTTTACTGGAAAAGGAGGCCGCAACCCGGTAGAATAGGAGCCAGCATTACAATCATGAGCATACTTTCGGACCGTCTTTCCGAGGAAATACTGCAAGCCCGCCAGCGCGTTTACACCGTTGGCGAACCAACTCCTCTTCAACGATTGAATCTGCCGGGCATCAAGGCTCCGGTGTACGCCAAAAGGGAGGACCTGGGACCCATCCGGGCCTATAAATGGCGCGGAGCGTTCAACTGCATGGCCGCACTGAGCCAGGAAGCGCGGGACAAGGGCATTGTGGCGGCCTCCGCCGGCAACCACGCCCAGGGCGTGGCCCTGGCGGCCAGCGTCCTGAACTGCCATGCCACCATTTTCATGCCCCGTTCCACGCCGGAAGTGAAGCAGACGGAAGTGCGCCGCCATGGCGGGAAACACGTGAAGATCATGCTCCACGGGGACTGTTATGACGAGACGGCGGCCGCCGCCCATGAGTACGCGGAAACCCACGGAAGCACCTTCGTACACCCTTATGACGACCTGGTGACCATGGGGGGACAGGGAACGCTGGCGGATGAAGTGATCATGAGCGGTGAAGGACCGTTTGACCGCGCTTATGTAGCCATCGGCGGGGGAGGACTGGCCGCAGCCGTAGCCTGCTGGCTGAAAAAATTCTGGCCGAACATCAAGGTGATTGGCGTGGAAGGCGTGGACCAGGCCTCCATGAAGACCTCCATGGAGCAAAACCACCGGGTGAATCTGGATTACGTGGACGTGTTTTGTGACGGCACCGCCGTCCACATTCCCGGAGAACTGACCTATCCCCTCTGCCGGGAGCTGATTGACGAGTTCGTAACCGTCACCAACAACGAGGTATGCCAGGCCATCAGGGCCATGTGGGAGTCCTCCCGCGTGGTGCCGGAACCCTCCGGGGCCATGAGCCTGGCCGGATTCCTGAAACAATGGAACCAGGGTGAAGTGAAGCCGGATGAAAAGAGCTTCGTGGTCATCTCCGGCGCCAACATGGATTTCACCCACCTCACCCAGATCGCCCGCCAGGCGGGCATCGGCAACCATGAAACGCGCTACCTGCGCATCTCCATGGATTCCAAGCGCGGGCAGGTGCTCAAGTACCTGCGCCACATTCCGCAGGATACCACGCTGGTGGACGTGCAGTATGGCAAGACGGAAGGGGCCGCCCAGTATCCCGTGTTCGGCATTGCCGCTTCCGACGAGGATCTGGACACCATCCGCACGACGCTGAAGAAGAAGGGAATCGAGTTTGAGGACATCAGTGAGGATGACGACGTGCGCTTCCGCATGATTCACTACCAGGCGGAGCTGTGCCAGCACCCCCTGTTCGTCCACATTGAATTTCCGGAACGCGCCGGGGCCTTTCTTGACTTCATGGAGCGCATCGCGGACCTGGCCTCCCTCTGCTACTTTAACTATACTTATACCGGGGAACGCGTGGGCCGCGCCCTGGTGGGCATGGAGTTTGATTCCGCGGAAGACCGGGAGACCATCAGGGAACGCATGGGCGCCTTTTCCAAGAATATCATCCGGTCCATCCGGGAGATTTCCCCGAAGGCGTTCAACCGGATCATGGGAAGTAAATAGTTAATAATTAACAGGTAATAGTTAATATTCATTAACTTTTCACTGGTGCTTCCCCTCCCATGCTTCCCCCCGTTATCCTAGCCTCCCAGTCACCGCGGCGGCGCGATTTGCTGGCGAAGGCCGGCGTGCCTTTCTCCATCGTCATCCGGGATACGGAGGAGTTGAAAGACGCCGACCTGCCTCCGCAAGAACTCTGCCTGCACAACGCCAGAGCCAAAGCGGAAGCGGTGTTCCGGGAACATCCGGATTCCACCATTATCGGCGCGGATACGCTCGTTTTTCTGGACGGCCTTCCCCTCGGCAAACCGCAGGATGCGGAGGAAGCCCGCACCATGCTCCGGATGCTCTCCGGGCGCACGCACCACGTGTGCACGGCGGTCTCCATCCAGTCCCCCCTGGGAATGAAGGATATGGCCGTGCTGACGGAAGTCACCTTCCGGACACTGGCGGAGGAAGACATCCGCCGTTACATGGAGCTGGTGGACGTGATGGACAAGGCCGGGTCCTACGCCTTCCAGGAACATGGGGAGATGATCATTTCCTCCGTGCGAGGCGATACGGACAACGTGATCGGCCTGCCTGTCGGGGACGTCATGAAGTGCCTGCGCGACTGGGGCTATTGAGCATCCAGATTGCACCGGTCTTCTTCATCAGGGCTCCATTCTGCGGTTTCCCCGCCATCAAAGGGGAATCATTTTTCCGCCAGGAATGAACTGAGCTTGTTATAAAACGCCACGGGGAGCACGGCTTCCAGCAGGGTGCCTTCCTCCACATATTCCGTGGAGAGAACCTTGCCTTCACTGTGCATGGCGGCCACCAGATCGCTCCGGGTGTAGGGAATCAGGAAGCTGGCGCGCCGGACGCGGCTTTCCAGCATTTCCACACAGGCGTCCAGCAGGTCTTCCGCGCCCTGTTCCTCCTGCACGGACATGGGTATCACCCTGCCGTTGAAATGGGGTTTCAACAGGGCTTCCAGCGTGTGGCGCTTCTCTTCCGGGACAAGGTCCACCTTGTTCAGAACCACGATCATGGGCTTGTCCCCCGCGCCCAGCTCGCTGAGCACTTCCAGCGTGGTTTCATAATGGCGCACGGCTTCCGGATCGGAGGCGTCCACCACCTGCACCAGGAAATCCGCCAGCACGGCTTCCTCCAGCGTAGACTTGAAGGCCTCCACCAGACGGTGGGGGAGGTTGCGGATGAAGCCCACGGTATCCGTCAGCAGCAGGGGCTGGCCGTGCGGAAGTTCTATTTTCCGCGTCGTGGTGTCCAGCGTGGCAAAGAGCATGTCCTTCGCCATGACCTCCGAGCCGGATACCAGGGACAGCAGGGAGGATTTTCCGGCGTTGGTGTACCCCACGATGGCAGCCGTGGCGATCGCCTGGCGTTCCCGTTCCTTGCGCTGTGTGGCACGCTGCCTGATGACCAGGGCCAGTTCCTTCTGAATGGCCTCAATCCTGGCGCGCGCCAGGCGGCGGTCCACTTCAATCTGCTTTTCACCTTCGCCCCTGGCGGCTCCGCCGCCGCCCTTCCCGCCCCCGGAACCGCCGCCCTGGCGGTCCAGGTGGTTCCACATGCGGGCCATGCGGGGGAGCGAGTACTGCATGCGCGCCAGTTCCACCTGGAGGGTGGCCTCCCGCGTGCGGGCGCGCCGTGCAAAGATGTCCAGAATGACCTCTTCACGGTCAATCACGCATTCGTCGATCAGCCGTTCCCATTCCCGCTGCTGGGAGGGGGAGAGCATGTTGTCAAACACCACGCAATCCGCCCGACAGTCCAGGGCCAGCTGCCTTACTTCCTCCGCCTTGCCGGTGCCGCACAGGAATTTGGCGTGCACGTCACGGGATTTAACCAGGTGCTTGCCTACAATGCCTATGCCGAGGTTGGAGACAAGGTCTTCCAGCTCGTCAAGCATGGCCTGTTTCTCCCCGGCCTCGGAGGGGTCAAAGTAGATGGAAACGAGCATGGCCCGTTCCACCATTTCCGGTTTTTCGCGGATTTCAAACATGGCGGCCGGTTAACGGAATTGCTTGCTGGAGGTGGGCGTGTAGTCCTTCAGCGCGAAGTCCGCATGCTTGTGACAATCACAACCGCATGAAGAGAGGAAGCAGGCAGTACATGCCAGCGTCAGAAAGCTGATCAGTCTCATGCGGCTATGAGAGCCGCACAGAGTACCCTAGGCAAGCAAATTTTACTGCATGCGCGGCGTTTTCCCCACAGGATCGGGGTCCGGAGTCCTTTCCATGGATGATTCCTCCAGGGTCATCACGGCTTTCCTCCCGGCTTCCGGCCAGGGCTGCGCGATGTTAATGGAGAAAGGAACAGTCAGGTCATAGCGGAGGTCGCCCACGGTTCCGGATTTCACAGCCGTTCCCATGACTTTTCCATCTTCCAGCTTCAGGGCGCCGCACTGCACCACGGAATGCCCCACGTAATCGTCCGGGGCGGCCTCCGGAAAGTCTTCAGCCAGCCTGCCCAGAAGGACGGACATGTCAATGTCCGCGGCCTTGCCAGTTTTCAGGTCACACATCTTCAGGACAAAAGTGGCGTTGTCCGTCTGAATGCCGATCACGACCCGTCCGGAAGGTTCATCCACAATGATCTTGTTGAGGGAATTCCCGGAAGGCAGCTTGAAAGAGGCCGCCTCCCGCCCCTCCCGGAGAAAGACGACCTTATCCATGGAATCCCCCAGTTGGGGACCAAAGAAAGAAACGCTCCAGCCTCCGGGCAAAACACCGGAGTAGTAGGGACTGGCGGGAACGGCTGCATCAGCGGACGAGCTTAAAGGGAAAAGCAGCAGGAAAAGTGCGGCAGGAATAAGAGATTTTTTCATAACCAGCATTGGCAATTGTTTTCCCTGTACCACTCCCCCCGCCGAGCGGCAAGTTTTTTCAATACAATAATTTACTCCTCATCCGGGGGCTCTTCCTCCTCATCCAGACTGCTCATCCACAGATTCCATTTTTCAATGAAGGAGCGGTCCATCTGGAGCAGGGCGTTTTCCTGCTGGGTGGGGGAAATGGTTTCCGTCAGGCTGCCGAAGATAAGAAGCGGCTTGGAGTACGTATCCGCCAGGGAGGCAAATTCCGCAGGCTGCTTCTGGCGGCATTCCCGTGCCAGGGCGTACAGGGAATTGAACGGAAGTTCATTCCAGCTCACCTGGTACGCGTCACTGCCTTCCCGGCTGTCCTGCGGCTCCACGGTCAGCAGGTGTCCCTTGATTCCCGTCAGGCGCACTTTGGAGCCGTCTTTCAACACAAGGTTTTTCCCGGGCTTTTTTTCCAGCAGGCCGGGCAGGATTTTCTCCATGCGGGTAAACAGAGGCCGCATCTGGTCCGTCATTTCCCGGCGCGCAGCCAGCCTGGCCTTCACCGCCGGAGAAGACACCACGCCCTCCGCCGCAAGATAGGCGGCGGAAACCTTTTCATAATCACCCGTTTTCTTCATGATGCCAGCCGCTTCCCGGCAGACGTCCTCATAGCTTCTGGACTGTGCGGCCAGCAGGGCTTCCCTCCTCTTTTCCTCCTCCTGCGCTTTTTTCCTTTCCTCCTCCTCTTTCAGTTTGGCCATTCTCACGGCTTCCGCCGCCTCCCAGTCCCGCGCCGTCTGGTACTGCATTCTCAGATGGTCCAGGATCCCCTCCAGCGCGGCATAGGCCGGAGGCATGGAGGCTACTTCCCCATTCATCATCTGTTCCCGCAGAAAGTCCGCGGCGGCCTGTTTGGCCTCCACCTCCGCCACCGTCTTTTCCGGCATGTCCTGGAGGCGTTTCAGGCGGTTGTACTGCGCGGTATACGGCTTCAGGTTGCTGAGCCATGCGGAAGCCAGTTCACGAATATTTTTCTCCCGGTCATCCGCGGCCTCAGCAGCCACCCGGTCCAGAAAGGAGCCGTATTCCGGCCATTTACCGGCCAAGTACCAGGATTTCAACGCCATGCCCGCGTAGTAATGCACGGCCAGGTCAGAGCTGGACCGCAGCCCCGGCATTCTGGAAGACCAGTCCCCGGAGCCCAGGTACATGACCAGGTTACCCACGTCCCGGGCGCGTTCCAGCTCCGCCGGGTCCTTGCAGGCCTCCACTTTTCTGGACAGTTCCTCCAGCCGTTCCACCCCTTCCGGGAACTGGCCGCGCATCCACAGGCACAGAACCTGGTTCAACCCGGCCCAGAGGGAGGTGGAAAGGGGACAGTCCGGCTGGTCCGCCAGGTCACCGAACATGGCGGCGGCTTTCACTATATCTCCCCGGTTGAGGGATTCCTGGGCTTCATTGAACAGGTTGCCGAAGCGGATGCTGCGTTCCAGCCGGGATTCCGCCCCTGCCCAGTCCTCCGGAGCCGTTCCTTTCCCGGCGGTGGGGGGAAGCGCTGGAGGGGATGCGGCGCGTGATGCGGTGCGCCCCTCCTGCCATGCGGACCACCCCCAGATGCCGAGGCCCAGCGCCACGACGGCGGCAACGGAGGAGACGGCGATGATGCGGCATTTCCTGCGCCGGGCGCGGCGGCTCTCCGCCGCACGCCGCTCCGCCCAGGTGAGGCCGGATTCCTGCATGGCCCTGTCATATTCCCCCAGGGCCTGCTCCACGGCATCCATTAATTCCGGATAGGAGGAGAACCGGTCCTCCTTATTAAAGGACATCAGCTTGTCCACGATGAAGCAGGTCATCGGGGAGATGTCATTGACCAACTGGTCCAGGCGAGGAAGGTTTTTTTTGGTCTCCAGAAGAACATCGGAAGACTGGGAGGCGTCCACGCGCGGAGGAGCGCCCACCAGCATATGGTACATGGTGGCTCCCAGCGCGTACATGTCCGTCCGGAAGTCTTCCTCACCCCGCAGCAGCGTTTCCGGAGCGGCGTAATACGGGGTAACCCATATTTCCCGTTCCACGTCGGACTCACTGTGAAGGAGGGACAGGCCGAAGTCCACGATTTTGGCAACTCCGTCCGGAGACTGGAGGACGTTGGCCGGCTTGATGTCCCGGTGCATGAGGCCCGCATTCCAGGCGGCATCCAGCCCGCGCACCATGTCCAGCGTCAGGCGCAGCACCTTGTCCTCCGGCACGCGTTCCTCCGCGGTAATCAGGGAGTCCAGGCCGCTGCCCTCCACCAGTTCCATGGCAATGTAAAAAAGCCCCTGGTCATGCCCCACGGCATAAATCTGCACCAGGTTTTCATGAGAGACCCGCGCCATGATCTGGGCCTCCCGCTCAAAGCGTTCACTGCGCAGGACATCCCCGGCATAGGTATCATTCAGCACCTTCAGGGCCACCTCGCGCCCCAGCACGGAGTCCTGCGCACGGTACACCACGCTCATGCCGCCCTTCCCCAGCTTTCCGGTAATCCGGTAGGGGCCCATGCGCGTTTTCACGCGCGTCAGCGCCTGGCAGCCCGGGCAGATGGCATTGGCATACGGCGGGAGCTGGGAGACGTCCATGGCCTGCCCGCATTCCGGACACTCAATGATGTTGTCTTGCTGGGGGTTCATGAATGCGGGAGGAAAAAGGAAGGGGAAAATCGGCGGCGCGGAGTTTTTCCTGCCTATCCGGAAAAAGCTCCCTTCCTGACAAGAGCAGGGAGGGACCCCGTACAGAGCCCCTCCCGCAAATTTTCAGTTCTCCTGTCAGGCCAGGGCCGGCAGGGAGGCAGCCGCTACGGCCTGGCCGTGGCGCTTGGTCTTTTCATCCGGCACGCGAAGCTGGATTTTCAGCTCGGGGAACTCCGTGCGCAGCACTTCTTCCGCCTTGTCAATGATGATCTGGCCGCCGTCTCCGGAAGCCACACGGCCCAGGAAGAGCAGGTTGCGGAGGTCATAGAACCGGGCGTAGTGGGCGATGGCATAGCCAAAGTGCACGCCGATGGTTTCATAGATCTTGCGGGCGCGTTCGTCGCCTTCCGCCATGGCGGCCTGAACCTTCTTGAGCTGTTCCGGGAAGGGCATGCCGTCAAACTGGAAGCCCGCACGGGGAGCCAGACGGGCCACGGCCTGCTGGGAGAAGTAAAGGGCGCCTACGCCCATGTCCTTGGACCATTCGTCCACGCCGCCTTCTTCAGAGTAATCCACGGGGGCGAAGGCCAGTTCATTCAGCCAGGGCTTGATGTGGCCTTCCGGGTCCACATAGCCGGCGGCCTCGGAGGTGCCCATGGCAACGCCCAGAACGGCGTTGTCATTCATGCCCATGGCTCCGGCGAGGGCGGTGACTTCACCGTCATTCACCACTTCAAAGGGGATGTTGTTCCATTTTTCCTTCTGGAGGGTGCGGAACACCTTGCCGAGGGTCTTTTCAATGTCTTCCTGGCTGACGCCGCGGAAGAGGGAGGAGGTGCGCACTTCACTGTTGATGATCACGCCGGCGGAGGAACCGCCAATGGCGTCCACGCGGGGAAGATGGGCGGCGGCGCGTTCCAGGGAGTCCTGGATGCCTTCAATGTGGTACTGAGGGTCTTTCTGGAAGTAGGGGTCCCAGACCACTTCTTCAGAGTAGACCACCTCGCCGTTGACCACGGCGGCGCACTTGCGGTCGGAACCGCCCAGGTCAAAGCCGATGCGGTAGCCATCCAGGTTGCGGCCCAGGGTCATGGAGCCGGAGTATTCCGCAGGGAGGTCTTCCACGGCCACCTTCTTCACTTCAATCGGGGAGCCGTAAATTTTCTTGCCGATGAAATCCCAGTCAAATTCGCGCGCGCCGCCCTTGCAGTAGCGGGAGGCCAGCATGTCCGCAATGGCGTCATCCCCGGCGACGAGGATGATATTGCCGCCCTTCTGCCACAGCAGGAATTTCACGATGCGTTCCACATATTTCTCATTCAGGGCAACGTTTTCCCCGGTGTGGGGAAGCAGCTTGCCGGACCAGCGGAAGCAGGTTCCGTCATTGCGGGTCAGCGCGATGTCCACTTGATGAGAAGCAGGATCGGCGGCGGCTTTGGCTTCAAAAGCTTGATTCCAAAGGATGGCCGGCACGAAGCCGGGGTCCAGCACAGGCGTGATTTTGGGTTGAATGTTCATGGCAATAATCCGTTGGAAACGTAGCATACCCGCTTTTCGTTGAAAAGTATTCATTCCCTTTCCCTGTGATTTTTTTTGGCCCGTGCAGGCGGATAGCTCACTTTCTGCTGGAAAATTGCCGTGTTTTCACTAAAGAAGCAGGAGCCCTTTTTTCCGGCGTGGCTCTCCGGAGGACCGGCCCACTCCACGCACACATGTTCCATGAATGAATTAACGGACCAGCTTATTACCCTGTTTTCCTCCGCCCTGATCGCCGTCATGTTCATCACTCTGGCCGTGGGAGTGTTCCGCCAGGCCCAGGAGCCGAATATCCGGCGGCCCCTGAAATGGCGCGTCCCCGTGGACCATCTGGACATGCTGGACATCGCCATGTGCGGCATCATCGTCCTGTATTTCAGCATGGGGGCGCTGATGGCGGCGGCCACGCCTCCCGGCGCGTCCGCACCGCCCACCACCACAAATATGGAGCTGGACGGGTACAAGATTTTCAACGGCACATGCCTGAACCTCATCCTGGCCTTCGTCCTGCTGGTGCGCATGTTCCACACGGGCAGAATGGAGGCGCTGGGGCTGAAAAAACATTCCCTGAAAGCCCTGGTTTACGCCCCCGTGGCGGGCTACCTGCTGGTGCTGGTCATCCACTTCCTGCTGGACCGGGCAGGCCTGTTCCTGTGGATTGAACAGGTTACGCACGCTCCGGCGGAACAATCCATCGTCTCCGTGCTGAGAAATTCCAGCGACATTCCCCTGATTACGGTCATCTGCTTCAGCGCGGCCATCGCGGCCCCGCTGGTGGAAGAGCTTATCTTCCGCGGCTACCTGTATCCAATCATGAAGAAGTACACGGGCGCCTGGTTCGCGCTGGTCACTACGTCCCTGCTCTTCGGCATCATCCACGTCAGCCTGGTGCCATTCATCCCCCTGGCTATCTTCGGTGCCATGCTGGTGCTGCTGTATGAATACACGGGCACCCTCTGGACGCCCATCATCGCGCACTGCATTTTTAACACCGCCACCCTGATCAACATTCTTTACCCCGGCGTCCTCCTGCCCTATGGCACCTGATCCCATCATCCGGCAGGTGGGGGAGGACGCGCTGGTGGCCCGGCTCCTGCCCCTGATACCTTCCAACTCCGCCCTGGTGACGGGACCGGGGGACGATTGCGCCGTGGCGCGGAGTTCCGGCGAACGCCAGCTGCTCCTGAAAACGGACTGCGTGGTGGAGGGCATGCACTTCCTGCCCGGCACGGATCCCGAACTGATCGGACGCAAGGCGCTGGCACGGGCCGTTTCAGACATTGGAGCCATGGGCGGCACTCCCCTTCACGCCCTGGTAACCCTGTTTGTGCATGCGGACCGCCCCGTCTCCCAGGTAGAAGGAATTTACCGGGGAATGGGACGGCTGGCGGAACAGTTCGGCATCAGCATTGCCGGAGGGGAAAGCTCCGGACTGCCCGCAGACGGCCTGATCATCAGCGTGGCGCTGACCGGGGAGGTTCCGGAAGGAAAGGCCGTTCTGCGCAGCACGGCACAGCCGGGCGACCTGATTGCCGTGACGGGCGTGCTGGGCGGCAGTTTCCCCACGGGGCACCATCTTTCCTTCATTCCGCGGGTCAGGGAGGGCGGCATTCTGGCCGCCTCCGGCCTGGCCACCGCCATGATGGACCTTTCCGACGGGCTGGGGACCGACCTCCCCCGGCTGGCGAAGGCTTCCGGGCTGGGCTTCCGCATTCATGAAGAACTCCTGCCCGTGCGCCCGGGATTTACGGCGGCGCAGGCCATAGGTGACGGGGAGGATTATGAGCTGCTGGTGACCTTGCGCCCCGGCGACCGCGAGCAGGCCGTCCGGCTGGCAGCGGATCATTTTCCTGAAACGCCCTTCACCGTCATCGGGGAAATGACCGCGGAACCCTGCTCCGCACTTCCGGCGGGTTACAGGCATTTCCACTAGCGGCATTAAGGAAAAACCGTGGGGAAGCCAATGCAAGACGCCTGCGGAACTATTCCGCCGCCTTTTCTTCCTCCTTCTCCTGCTGCATGTAGGGCAGGAGCTGTTCATACGTGTCCCTGCCCAGGTAGCGCTTGATGGAGCGCTCCGGCGTTTTGAAAATATCCACCAGAATCAGGCAGTCCAGCACGTCGCCGAAGTGCTTGTCCACGCTGAAGGACAGGATTTTTCCGTTCAGCTTCAGGTACTGGCGCAGCAGCACGGGAATTCCCTTGCCGTCCTCTTCAATGTCCGCCACCAGCTGGGAAAGTCCCTGCGCATCCGTCAGGCCGATGGGGAGGATGCAGGATTCCGACCTCTTCAGGTCCGCCTTGCGGGGCGGATTGTAGGCCTTCACCTCATGCACCAGCACGGGTTCCATTTCATGCGCCTTCAGGTAGGAAACGATGAGGGCGCGGGAAAGGTTGGTGTAATCACGGGAAATGCTGACCGTGCCGAACAGGTAGCGGTAATGGTGGTTGCGGGCCATGAACTGGCCGATGCCCTCCCAGATGAAGCCGAGGGCCAGCGGCCTTTTCTGGTATTCCGGCACGATGAAGGCGCGCCCCATTTCCAGGGAGCGGTCCAGCACCTTCAGGGCGGCCGGGGAAAAGGAGAAGTATTCCCCGTTATACAGCCCTTTCACGCCGTAGCGGGCGATGATCTTGTCCGTCTCCCCCATGCGGTAGGCGCCCACAATCTTCCGGTGGGTGCGGTCCCACAGGAACAGGTGCTTGTAATGATTGTCATACGTGTCCAGGTCGCACGCCTTGCCGGAACCCTCCCCCACCTGGCGGAAGGTATATTCCCGCAGACGCCCTATCTCAATCAGGATATTGGGGATTTGCAGGGCGTCCGCCACGTACACGTCCCAGTCTCCGTTCTCCTGGCGGGCATGCAGGCATTCCGGGGGCAGCGCGTCAATCTCCGCCTGCATGTCCTGCACGGAAACGGGGGAAATCAGCGTGGCCATCTTCGCCTTCCGGTCCTTCTTGTGCACATGGGGACGGCGGCTTTTTTCATAACTCTTGCCCAGCAGGTAGGTGCGCAGGCGCAGATGGGAGACCATGGCTTCATCAGAATCATACTGCCCCAGCTGGCTGAACGGAATGGGCTTGCCCACCACAATGCGGTGCGTACGGCGGCCGTCACGCCCCACCTCACGGGGAAGGAAGGCCACGCGCGCCTTGCGGTTGATCAGAGAAACGCCCTGGAACAGCAGGCTGTTGCGCCCCGGGAAATACACGGGCACCACCGTCGCCTTCGTCATGCGGATAATGGCGGCGATGTTCGTGTTCCAGGGATCGTCCGTCACCCTCTTGTGGGCCAGCGAAAAGCTGGAGGCCGTGCCGGCGGGAAAAATGCCCAGCACGCCGCCCTTCCGCAGCCAGGAGATCATCTGGCGCATGCCGGAAAGGTTCTTGCGCTTGGCGGTTTCATCCTCGTAAACGTCCACCTTGATGAGCCAGGGGTCCAGCTCCTGGCACAGGGAAAGCTGCTCGTTGGCCAGGATGCGGACATCCTCCCGCACGCGCGTGAGCAATTCCCCGAACATGACGCCGTCCGACAGGCCGTGCGGATGGTTGGCGACCACGACCACCGGGCCCTTCTTGGGGATATTTTCCAGGTCCCCAGGACGGAGCTGCAATTTCAGGTTCAAGTGCCTGGAGGCAAGCTGGAAGAAATTCTCCGGGGAGCCGGACTCCTTGTCGCGCACGATCTTGTCGTACGCCTTGTTCAGGCGTTCCAGGCCCAGCAGCTTTTCAGCAGACGCCGCCACCAGCGAAGGCAGACGCGTGTTTTCGTCCAAAATATCTCGGATGTCCACCATCTTCGGGCGTTTGAGCTGGGCCATGCCCCGCTGTATAACGGATTTACAGGAAAAAGTGAAACTCTTTTTGCACTGCCGTCCGGAACGCGGTCTTGATTTCCACAGGGCGCAAAGTTACAATCCAAGCGGCTTTAGCCCCCATTTCCAACATAGAAGACACTCATGCACCCAGCCATCGCCATTGACGGCCCCGCCGCATCCGGAAAATCCACTGTCGCCAAGCTCATTGCGGACCGCCTCGGCTACACGTTCATCAACACCGGAGCCATGTACCGGGCCGTCACCTGGTACATGCTGGAACAGGGCATTGACCCGGCGGATACGGACGCCGTGCTGGCCGCCCTGCCCTCCGTCCCCCTCTCTTTCGGCAAGGACGGCAGCCGCTCCGTGGTGCTGTGCGGGGAACATGTGCTGGGTGAAGAACTCACACGGCAGCAGGTCAACGACCACGTCTCCACCATTGCGGCCATTCCGGAAGTGCGCTCCCTGCTGGTGGAACGGCAGCGGGAATACAACCGCCGGGAACCCGTGGTCATGGAAGGCAGGGACATAGGCACCGTGGTCTTTCCTGATACGCCGTTCAAGTACTTCGTCACCGCCTCCGAGGAAGTGAGGGCCGCCCGCCGCGCCGCGGAAGGCCTGACGGATTCCATCGCGGAACGTGACCGCAAGGACTCCTCCCGCGCCACGGCTCCGCTGGCGCAGGCGCCGGACGCCCTGCTGGTGGATACGTCAGACATGACGATTGACCAGGTCGTCCACTTCATTACGGATAACATTCAACAAAAACTCGCCGCCAGATGAACTCCTTCTACTGGGTTTTCTACACGCTTTTCAAAAGCATCTCCAAAGCCTTCTTCTCCTGGAAGGTCGTCAACCGGGAAAAGCTGATTGAAGACGGCCCCGTGCTCATTGTCAGCAATCACCAAAGCTTTCTGGACCCTCCCATGCTGGGCATCTCCTATGAGGAGGGCATCTATTTCTTCGCCCGCAAGACCCTGTTCCAGGGCATCTTCAAGTGGGCTCTTCCGCTTTGCCAGGCCATCCCCATCGACCAGGAAAACCCGGACGCCGCCAGCCTCAAGCACGTGATACGCCTGCTGAAATCCGGCAAGCGCGTGCTCGTCTTCCCGGAAGGCTCCCGCACGCCGGACGGTGAGGTACATGACGGCATGGGAGGCATCGGCCTCATCCTGAGCAAGACGAAAGTACCCGTGCAGCCCCTGCGCATCAGCGGGGCGTATGAAGCCTTCCCCATCGGCTCCCGCTTCCCCAGAATCCATCCCGTCACGGTCACGGTGGGGGACCCCATCCCCTTCACTCCGGCGGAACTCAACGCCAGAGGAAAAGAGGCGTACCAGCATCTGACGGACAGGATCATGGACGCCATCCGCGCCCTTCCTGCGGAATAATCCCCTTTCCCGGCCCCATGATTTCCAGGCTGAAATTAATGGACTTCCGCTGCTACGGGAGCTTCTCCTGGCAGATTCCGCAGCAGGGGGCCATCATCCTGGGAAACAACGCGCAGGGGAAAACCAGCCTGCTGGAGGCCGTCTGCTTCCTGCTCCGCCTGCAATCCCCCCGCACCGCCCGGCCCGGCCCGCTGGCGGCCCACGGCAAACAATCCTTCGGCATCCGCGGGGAACTGCCGGGGCAGATCAGGCGCATCCTGTGGGCCCCTGACGCTCCGGACCTCCGTGTGAACGGCGAACCGCGCAAGGACCAGCGCAGCTACCTGGCGGACAGCTACCCCGTGGTCTGGCTGGGCAATGACGATCTTTCCCTGGTCCAGGCCGGAGCGGACGCCCGCAGAAAATACATGGACTTTCTGGGCAGCCAGTGGCACCCTGGCTACAGGCTGGCCCTGTTCAGCTACCGGAAAGCCCTGAAAACGCGCAACTACCTGCTTAAACACAGGCATAAGGACAAGCTCCAGCTGGACGCGTACACGCAGCAGCTTGCCCTGCACGGCACGGAACTGAGGAACCTGCGCGCCAGCCTGCTGGCGCTTCTGGCTCCCCATATCGCCCTGGCCTACCGCAACATCGGAGGAAGGGAGGAACAGGCCGCCGTCACCTACCGCGCCGCCGAGGAAGGGGACCTGTACGAACGGCTGTGCGCCGGGGTGGACCGGGACATCCGGTACGGACAGACCCAGAACGGCCCGCACCGGGACGATCTGGACATCACGCTGAACGGCAGAAGCGCCGCCCAATTCGCCTCGGAAGGGCAGCAGCGCACCATCGCCATCTCCATGAAGCTGGCGCAGTCCTCCCTGCTTACGGAGGAAACGGGCCACACGCCCATTCACCTGATTGACGACGTCTTCGGAGAGCTGGACCCCACGCGGCGCGTGGCCTTTCTCCAATCACTCCCGGCGGACGCCCAGAGCCTCATCACCACCACCCATCTGGACTGGCTGCATGACGCCCCGTGCCCGCTGCCGGTCTTCCGGCTGGAGGACTCCACGCTCAAGCCGGTCTGAACACGGCCTGGCTGAAAAAGGAACCGCCCGGGCACCCTATTCCTTCACCCATACGTTCAGTATTTCCACAATGTACATCTTGTGGAAATCCCCGGCCGCATACCATTCCGGCACAATGGTCTTGTCCAGAAAAGCTTCCGGATTCAGAGCCTCCGCGTACAGCTTGCGGCATTCCAGCACCAGGCGCGCTTCCGCAAAGCTCACGTTGCCGTTTTCCGTTACATGCGGAGTCAACCCGGAGGCGGCCACCTTGTCCGTGTCCCGTCCGCTGGTGGTGCCGCAAACGGTAAGGGCCTTATGGTACTCATGACTGAAGAAGGAAAGCGTGAACTCCTCCCCGGCTTCAATGAAGCGGAAGGTATGGCGCTGGGGCCGGATGACCACGAACGCCACGGGCTTTTTCCACATGAAGCCCAGGCCTCCCCAGCTGGCCGTCATCATATTGAAATGCTCCGGCGTTCCAGCCGTCACCAGCATCCAGTCGTGCCCGATCAACTGCATGGCATTATCCCGAATCTCCTTTGGATCAATCTTTTTCATCGTGGTTTCTAACGTTCGTTCGCCTACTATCCTACACCTCCGCGCCCATATGTCAAAGCCGTGCCGCGGCTGGGATGACGCGGAAAAAGCGGCCCCCGCCCTTCCGGAAACACCCTTCCTTTGGAGTTGCATTTCCGAATTGGCGGCCCTAGCATTTCCGGGATGAACTATACCGCGCTGGAAGACAAGCTGGGTTACCGCTTCAAGAACCCGGACCTGCTCGTGCAGGCCCTGACCCACCCCAGCACGGACAGCAAGCCGGAAACGCGCCGGACGTATGAACGCCTTGAATTCCTGGGAGACGCCATTTTACAGCTGGCCGTCACCCAGTACCTTTACCACCAGATGCCCCAGTCTCCGGAAGGGGAGCTGACCCAGCTGCGCGCACGCACCGTCAGCCGCGCCAACCTGGGCAAATACGGCTACATCCTGGGGCTGGACAAGTACATTTCCCTGGGAAAGGGGGAGGAAAGAGCCGGAGGCCGGGGAAAGAATTCCATCATTGCCAACACGTTTGAATCCGTCTTCGGGGCCATGTCCCTGGATTCCGATTATGAAACGGCCAAGGCCGTGGCCCTGCGCGTTCTGCATGAGGCGCTGGACTCCGCGGCCAGCCACCCCAAGGAGATCAACCCCAAAGGGGAACTCCAGGCCATTCTTCAGGACATCCTGCCCGAAACTCCTTCCTATGAAACGGAAGAAAAAGGGCAGAGGGACGCCGAAAACCGTTTTCACTCCCGCGTTTTCTGGCATGGACACGCCATCGGTTCCGGCCATGGAGCCAGCAAGCGGAAGGCGGAAGTGGCCGCCGCCGCGGACGCCCTGGCCGCCAAAGCATGGCTCCGCATTACCGTGTAACCTTCAATGGGACGGGTGGCTATTTTGTCACCCTTAAGCCTTGGACAGCCCTGTGGCTGGTTTGATAGACAGAAGCCGTCTCCGTGAGGAAGAACCTTCCCCGGAAGACCTTCTCACAGACACACACCAACCATAGAAAACAAATGAAAACCTATACTCTCCCCGTCATCGGCATCATGACTCTCGGAGCCGCCGCCTTTGCCGCCGCCGCGCCTTCCACGGCATCCACCGGAGACGTTCTGCTGGCCCGAGACAGCTTTTCCACCTGCAAATGGCTCGGTGACCGTTTCAAGTGGTTCAATGCGGAACGGGATCACAAGAATCCCTACATCCAGGAATTCAACGTTTCCCTGCGCATGCAGTACGGACTGGACTGGATTGACCCGAACGGCGAAGGGCGCGTGATGGGTGAAAAGGAAGGCAACGGACGCCGCTTTAACGACGAGTGGCGCCGTTTCCGAGCCGGATTCAACATGAAGTTCCTGAAGAACTTCAAATTCAACAACGTCTGGAACATCGGCGGCATGGACGGTCTGGAAAGCTACAACACGGAGACCAACACCTGGGACACCTCCGACCTGACCTATTCCCTGTATGAGCTGAATCTGGAATACAAGGGCGGCCCCGTCACCTACGCCCTCGGCAAGATGAAGCCGCGCATCACCGGAGAATACCGCACCTCCTCCTCCGCCATCCTGACCATTGAGCGCTCCATGCTGGTCAACCAGCTCCGCCCGGAGACCAACTACGGGTTCCAGGTGAACAATTCCGACAAGAAGGATACGCTGGGCTGGGCCGCGGGCATCTGGATGAACGGCAACGGAGGCACGGGCACCGGAACGTTCAACAACCGCATTGAACCCGCCTTCAATTCCCAGGACAACTGCTTTGTCACCGGCACGCTGAGCTATGACACGTCCAACGACGTTTTCCTGAAGAAGAGCCGCCTGTGGCTGGATTACGCACATAACTTCACCAAATGGGGAGACGACGCCCGGAACAAGGCGTACGACAAGCTGCATGACTACAGCTTCAAGTCCAAGTACCAGGGCACCGGAGCCAAGGACGTGGTGGCCCTGACCTGGGAAGGCTCCCAGGGGGATTTTTCCCTGATGACGGAAGTGATGGCCGGGTTCAACGTCATCGGCATGAAAGCCGGGGCTGAAAACGTGTTCGGCGTGACCATCATGCCGTCCTACCAATTCACGCCCCACTGGGAAGGAGTGCTCCGCTACCAGATGGCGGCGGGCAGCAATGCCGTGAAGTGGGAAAAACGCTACACGCAGAACTCCACCTATTCCAACACGTCCGACTGCATGCAGGCCCTGTACCTGGGCGTCAACTATTACATTTTCGAATGCAATCCGAACATGGCCAAGATCATGGCGGGCGTCGAATACGCCCATTCCAACGGCACGGACGCCAGCAAGCAGAAAGGCTTCACCGGCTGGAGCTATAACATCGCGTTCCGCACCAACTTCTAGGAGGGAGGTTGAGGCGTAAAGCCACACACCCGGTTCATGGACAGGATGGACGGCATGGAGTATAATCCAGCCCATCCTGTCCATTCCTTTTAGAAATCACAGCCGGATGTCCGGCAGCGCTTCCGATTTCAGCGTAATCAGCTTGGGTTGGGCGGTGTATTCACGGCCCTTTTTTACCAAACCCCCGGCGCTCACCAGGGATTGGAGCTTTTCATAAATGCGCAGCCTCAGGATTTCCTCGCCGCCCAGGGACATGTGCTTCTCCTTCATCACGATAACGGTACGCTGGAAGATATCGTTGAATTCCAGCATGCCCGCCTCATGAAGAATGACAATAAGCTCATCAGTCACCAAATCCGGTGTCTTGCGCGAGGAACGTGATCTCCTATCCTCCAGCATGATGATAGGATACTATCATGACACACTTCCAGGCGTCAAGTTGATAAGACTTGCGTCATTTTCCCCCGGTGCGGGACAGGAAGAGCATGAGAGGCGAACATCCGGAAACGGATAAGGAAATTTCCCTGGGGCCGAAGATGCGCTTATTTCCCCATCCGCGGGATTCACCGGAAAGATATTCTGCAAGAAGCGGGGAAAAGGGATACGTATTACCTGTAATCCGGGCCATTCGGAATAACAGCCCCGGAATTTCATTTTTACAGCGGAGAAGTGATGAACCCGTTCATTTTCTGTCCATGCATAGCCGCCGCGGTTTTTCTGGCCCCTTTTTCCCTGTGGGCCGGGGAAGCCGTATTCATGAGCTACAATGTGAAGAACGGCACCGGCATGGACGGCAGGCGGGACGATGACCGCACGGCGCGGGTAATCATGGCGGCGAAACCGGACGTCGCGGCCCTTCAGGAACTGGACAGCAAGACAAAAAGGAGCGGCGGCAAGGACACTTTGCAGGAATTGGCCGCGAGGACAAAGTTGACGGGGACGTACGCCAAGGCCATTGATTATTCGGGCGGTTCCTATGGAGTGGGCCTTTTGTCCCGGGAGAAGCCTTTGAGCGTCCGGCGAATTCCTTTGCCCGGCAGGGAGGAGGCGCGCGTGCTGCTGATGGCCGAGTTCAAGGATTATTGTTTTTGCGTCACGCATTTGTCCCTGACTCAGGAGGACAGCAACGCTTCCATTGACATAATTGCCACCCTGGCCGCGGAATGCAGGAAGCCCTTTTTCATTGCGGGAGATTTCAATTTGACGCCGGACTCGGAACCGGTGGCCAGGATGAAGAAGCACTTCATCCTTCTGAGCGATTCTTCCCAAAAAACGTTCCCTGCCGACCATCCGGCGGAATGTATTGATTACATCTGGATGTACAGGGGGAGAAAGGCGGAGGCGTTCAAGGTGGCGGAACGCAGGGTGATTGAAGAACCTGCCGCTTCCGACCACCGCCCGGTTAAAGTAGTGGTCCGCTATTAATGCCTTCGGCTCGTCAATGGGCGGTCCTTGGCGCGTTCACGCCGCCCACCAGCAGCACGATTTCCCCTTTGGGGGCGCGTTCCGCAAATTCCGCCGCCAGACGTGCAGCGGGGCCGCGGTGATAGGTTTCAAAGGTTTTGGTGAGTTCCCTGGCTACGCAGACGGGTACGTCCGGATCCAGCGCCGCCAGCGCCTGCACGGTTTTGACGATGCGGTGGGGGGATTCATAAAAGATGCTCGTGTGGCTGGCTTCCACCGCCGCCTGGAGCATGGCCCCTTTCCTGCCGGATTTGACAGGCAGAAAGCCGCCAAAGAAGAAGGCGTCCGTAGGCAGTCCGGAACCCACCAGCGCCGTCACCACGGCGGACGGTCCGGGCAGCACGGTGAAGCTGACTTCCTTTTTCTTGAGCATCTGGATGAGGCGGTACCCCGGATCACTCACGCCCGGCATTCCCGCATCACTGATTACGGCGAAGCTTTCCCCTCCGGCGGCACGGGCGGCAATTTCCCCGGCGCGGGACTGCTCGTTGTGGTCATGCATGCTCATCAGCGGCTTCCGGATTTCATAATGGGAGAGCAGCAGGCCGGAATGGCGGGTGTCTTCACACGCTATGACGTCTACCTTGCGCAGCACGTCCAGCGCCCGCAGGGTGATGTCCGCCCGGTTGCCGATCGGTACCGGGACAAAGTAAACGCTGTATTCCACTTCCGCCATAAGCAAGGATTTTCCGGAACAGTAAGGGCCTATCCGTTGGTAAGGGTTTCCGCTATGGAGGTGGCCACCAGCCGCGCCGCATAGGAGAGGGCGTTGGTCCGGGCCGTCTGGATGTTGCCCAGGTCAAAGAATTGGCTCACTTCCTCGGCAGAGCTGGCATACAGGACCTCGTTCGTCCTGCCGTCCACCACACGGTATTTGACGGCCAGGCGCAGGCCCAGTTCCGTACTTTTATAGGTGTCTTCCCGGCTGGAACGCAACTGGTCAAAGGTGATGGAGTACACTTCCCCCTCCACCCGGATGTCCGCCCCGGAGCGGGAGCTCAGCTTGTAGGTGCCGTCCCGCTGAAGTTCATCCGCCAGAGCGCCGGTCACCAGCGTGGCGGCGCGGGGTTCCAGGGAATTGTTGGCAAAGAGGCAGACCTGGACGGTTTTCGCAAATTCCAGCTTTGGCGGCTTGGTGCCCCCCAGCTGGTAGCCGCAGGAGCCAGCCAGCAGGCACAGCGCGGGCAGAAGAAGTTTAAACAGGTGCCGGAGGCGGTTCATGCGGAGGGAGGGTTCCTGTTATTTGCTGGTGACGCCCAGTTTTTTCAGGCGCGCCTTCGCCGTAGCGGCGGCGGCGGGATTGATGTTGCCCTTGGAGGCCACTTCCTGGTAGCAGAAGATGGCCGCATTGGTGTCCTTCATCTTGGTAAGGTAGTATTCCGCCACTTCCAGCTGCTGGGATACCAGTTCACGCTTCATGGCGGCCAGGTCGGAACGCGCGGCCCCGGCGCGGGAGCTGTTGGGGTAGCGCTGCAGGTAGTCTTCATACGCTTCCTGGGCGCGGGCCACATTGACGTGGTTGCGGTCCCCGTCAGCGGCGGCCTGGCGGTACAGGGTGGCTATCTGGAGCTGAGCCGTGGGGGCCAGCGGAGAGTGCGGGTGGTTGTCCACCAGGTTCTGGTACGCTTCAATGGCCTCCTTCATCCGCCCGCGGGCGGCCAGGTAGCTGCCCAGCACGTTCATGGCCTGCGGGGCGGTGGAGGCATACGGAGCGTTGTCGCGCACGTGGTTCAGCCATTCCGTGACGTTCTTGGGGTCCATCTTGACGTCAAACATCCATAGCACGCGGTTGGTCAGCGCGCCGCTCGCGGCGCCGAAGGCCATTTCCTTCTGCCGCTCCATGGCCTGCTTGTACAGCGGGCTGTCCGGGTGACGGTCAATGAGCTTCTGGTACTGGTCAAAGGCATCCGCAGGTTCCTTGCGGGCTTCATAGAGTTCCGCCATTCTGAACCGTGCCTGCGGCGCTTCCTTGGAAAGGGGGTGCTTTTCCACCACGCGCTTGTATTTCTTGATGGCGCCGGACAGGTCGTTTTTCGCTTCCTTCGCCCTGGCTTCCTGCATCAGAGCAATCGCCTGCTGGTCCACCATGCGGACGGTTCCGGGGGGCGGGGGCGCTTCCGAAGAGCACTGGCACAGCACCAGCGTTCCGGAGACGGCGGCCATCATGACAAGCAGCTTTTTCACATTCATGACTTTACAGCAGAAAAAGAGGGCGCGTCAACCCGGTGAACGCAGATTGACGCGCAAAAAAGAGTTAATGGCCCTTGCCGTATACGGCCTCGGCATCAAAGACAACGCCTCCGTCCGCTTCGCGCAGCGTGGCGGGTTCCCCCTGCGGCTGCGCCTTCAGTTCCTCGCCAAAGGGCACGGAACGGTAGAAGCAGGAGTGGTGCCCGGTGTGGCAGGCTCCGGCGCCGCACTGGTCCACCAGCACGATCAGGGCGTCCTGGTCACAGTCAATCAGGATTTGCTTTACCTTCTGCACGTGGCCGCTGGTCGCGCCCTTATGCCAGATTTCCTGGCGGCTGCGGGAGTAGTAAACGGCTTCTCCCAGCTCCATGGTCATGCGCAGGGATTCCGCGTTCATGTAGGCCAGCATCAGCGGTTCATGGGTAACGTGGTCCATGGCGAGGGCCGGAATGAGGCCGTTCTGGTCAAATTTGGGGGCGAATTCCACGCCTTTTTCCACATTCACCTTGCCGCGGTCGGCAAAGACAATCCGGGATGAGATGTCATTTTGTTCCATAACCGGCCCCCTTAGTACATGAAATATCCGACATATACCAATCTTTTCTGTTGCCCTGACGCAACGAAATGGTTTCATAGGGAGCGTATGGCATTCACGGCATCCCAAGCGTTCGACCTGCTCCGCACCGCCTTCTCCCGCAACCGGCTTCCCCACGCCCTGCTCATTGTGGGAGACGAACACCAGGGAGCCTCCCGCCTGATTCTTCAACTGCTGGAGCTGATGAACGGCATCCGGGCAGACCACCTGGACGGCGTGCGGGACGAGTACTGCCGCTTGGTGCGCCCCAAGTCCAAGTCGCGCCGCATCCTGCGGGACGACATCCGCGCGGTGGAGCCTTTCCTCCAGCAGCGCGCGGCGGAGGGGAAATGGAAGATAGCCGTGTTCATGGATGCGGAGCGCATGAATGACGAGGCCGCCAACGCCTTCCTGAAAACCCTGGAGGAGCCGCCCAGCCAGTGCCTGCTGATTCTGGCCACCTCCCAGCCGGACCAGCTTCTCCAGACCATCATTTCCCGCTGCGTGCGCGTCAACCTGCTGCAATCCGCGGAGTTCAGGCTCACCCCCATCCAGGAGGCCCTGCTGCCCCACTGGCTGGAGACCTGCCGCAACCTGGACAATGACCTGGCCGCGCTGGCCTTCCGCAGCAAGTTCGTGGACGTCATGACGGAGGCCAAGGCCGCCATCACCAAAAACCTGAACCAGGCCCTGAAGGATGAGGCTAAGGAAGCCGCCCAGGGCACGGACACCTCCGACTGGGAGTCCCGCAACAAGGACGCGAATGCCGCCCAGATAGAGACGGAGTACCTGGAACAGCGCAACCAGGCCCTGGAACTGCTCATCAGCTGGTTCGGCCAGGCGGCCCTGATCGCCTCCGGAGCCCCGGAGGTCACGCCAATTCATCCGGAGGTGCGCACGCTGGCCGCACAGATGCCCGTGAACGAATTGCTGAAGCGCATGGAAGCCCTCAACAGGCTCCGCGATGATTTGAATTTCAACATTCATGAAGCCCTGGCGCTGGACGTCCACCTGCTGGCCGCCGTCGGGTCTTCCTGAATGAAGACTCCCTCACCCCCTACCCCACTATGACCTGCTACCCCTGCCTGCTGTTGTCAGCCGCCCTCTTCCTCGGCTGTTCGTCCGCCGTCCGCGCCGTCACCCCGGAAGAAGGGAGGCGCATTTACCTGGAAGCGAAGGAAGGAAACGCGGAATCCCAGTACCGCCTGGGCCTGTGCTTCCTGAAGGGAGACGGCGTGAAGCGCAGCCCCTCCCAGGCCAAATTCTGGTTTTCCAAGGCGGCCAGGCAGGGGCACCGCACGGCGGAACGCTCCCTGCGCCTGGTTCCCCAAAAGGCCCCCCTGCCCGTGGACCCTTCCGCCGACCGGGCCACCCGGGAGAAGAAAGGGCTGGAATTGTATGAGTACCTGTACAAGCTGAAGGATTACAGGCCCGCGCGGGAAAGCACAACCTCCTCCGTCACCATCAACGGCAAGAGGAAGTATGACAAGCTGCCGGAACAGGGGACAAAGCCGGACCTTTCCAAAGTGAGCGCCTTCATCCGCGCCGGGGCGGATGTGAATTACCAGGGGGAGGGCATCAGGGGGGATAATTCTTGCGCGCTGGCCCTGGCGCTGGACATGCAGTTTTTTGAATTGGCGGACCTCCTGATTGCCAACGGGGCGGACGTCAATCTGGAAATAGGCCGGTCTGACGAGTATAAAAACGCCTCTTCCTCCCTTCTTTCCAGGCATTATTTCAATCCCAGGGCTCCGCAGGCGGCCTATCTGCTGGAGCACGGGGCGGACCCGGATTACGTGTGCAATGACGGCAGAACGCTGCTGATTTCCGCCGCCAGGTACGGGAATGAGGAGAGCGTCAGGGTCCTGCTGGAAAACGGCGCGGACCCCAATAAACCCAACGGCAAGCCGCGGCTAGGCCATTACAAGCCGGCCCATTCGGAAACGGCCCTGTGGGTGCTCGCGGACGTTTCCGGCCTTCAGGAAAATTCCATAAACGCCGCCGCCAAATTGTTGATTGAGCACAAGGCGGACGTGAATTTCCGCGCCAGGGGCGGGGCCACTCCCCTGGACCGCGCCATCGCCACCGGAAAGAGCAGCCTGGCGCGCCTCCTGAAAGAAGCAGGGGCCAAAACCTCCAGGGAATTAGACGGAAAATAAGGCGCGGAAGCTTAGCCTTTTTCTCCTCCCTGCCGGAGGCGGGGGAGAAGAATTTCCTCATAAGCGCGGAATTTCTGCTCATACGTCAGCCGCGCCGCCGCCGGGCTGGTGGAGGGCATCTGGATGATGGCAGGGGTTTCCCGGAGGAATAGTTCCGGAAAATACCGTTTGAGGTATTTATGGGAGGCGGTGCCGTTGCAGCAGACCGTGCCGATGCCGGGAAAGCATTCCAGCAGGGCGGCAATGTCATTGGGCTGTTCCTGGGAGATGTGCTGGTCCAGGCTGCCGGGCCTGACGCCGGAGGCCACCACGTCCCACAGCCCCACCCCGCCCCGGTTGAGGAGAGACAGGCGTTCCCCGTACGGCAGGGAGGGGTCAAAGCCCAGCAGGGTTCCCATGATTTTCCAGAAGGCGTTGCGGGGGTGGGCGTAATATTGCGCCTGCCGCAGGGATTCGTCTCCCGGCAGGGAGCCGAGCACCAGCACGGAGCATTCCGGCGTGACGGAGGGAGGGAGGGAGCATTTCTTCACGGCGGGAAATAGTCAGGGGTTCTGCATGCCGGAGTACCTGCGCACTTCCTTGATGCCCACTTCCTGCCGGAGCAGGGAGGAGAGCCACGGGTGGCTTCCCACCGCCGGGGCCAGGTTGAACCGCTCCGGCCTGGTGATGCGCGTGAAGATGACGCGCCTGATCTGGGATTTGGGCACCGTTTTGGCTCCGTAGCCGTCCGGCATGTTGGAGGACCAGAAGGTGACCGTGTCCCCGCCGTCCTTCACCAGAACGGTCAGGTGGCCGGATTCCCGGCGCCCGATGTGGTCCGTCCAGAATATTTTCATGAAGTCTCCGGGACGGGCCTTCCGCCAGTCTTCAAAGTTGACGCCGGCCCCCAGCCTGTGCACCAGCACGGCCAGGCCGGGACCGTTGGCATTCGCCCAGCCCCACGGCCCTTCGCCGTCATGCTGGCCCAAGCGGGGGATGAGGGCCAGCCACGCGCGCTCGGAAATAACGGGCTGCGGCTGGGCGGCGTCCCACAATTGCAGGGATTTTAAAAGGAGCAGGTAGCAGGCGGAGGAACAGAAGGAGGGCGTAGCCTCCCGGAGGAGGAAGACGGGACGGCGCGTGCGGGGGTCCCAGCGGCAGGTTTTCTCCGCCAGGGCTTCCATGGCCTGCCTGTTGGTCTTGTATCCGCCGCCGGTCCGGAATTGGGAAAGCCCGGCGCGCAGGGACTGGTACCATGCGGCCTCTCCGGGAGTCATGGCCGCGCCGCGCCGCGCGGGGGCGTGTTCCGCCGCCGTAACGGCTGCGGGCCACAGCAGCCCGAGGCAGCAAATCAATGTCAGGGCGTTCCTCATCCTTGCCCCACAGGGTATACGGGCGGCGGAAAATATCAAGGGCGGATTGCGCGCGCAGCGCTGTACGGAAAGGGAAGAAGGCCATAGCCTTTTCCCCGGAATTCCTGTTGTTTTGTCTGGACTTATCGCACAACGTCCCTTACTGTGCGTCAGGTCACGCGCCGGGTATGCGGAGCGGAGAGGCAACGCACCTTGGGCGGACCTTGTTTCCGGTATTTATTTTTAACCACCACGGACCACATAGAGGCATCATACCATGGCAAAACGCGAAGACATCCGCAAAATCCTCATCATCGGCTCAGGCCCCATCATCATCGGCCAGGCCTGCGAGTTCGACTACTCCGGCACCCAGGCCTGCAAGGCCCTGCGCGCTGAAGGTTACGACGTCGTTCTGGTGAACTCCAACCCCGCGACCATCATGACGGACCCGGGCATGGCGGACCACACCTACATTGAGCCTCTGACCGTGGACCGCATCACGGCCGTGATTGAGAAGGAACGCCCGGATGCCCTGCTGCCCAACCTCGGCGGCCAGACGGCCCTGAACCTGGCCTCCAAGCTGAATGAGGAAGGCATCCTGAAGCAGTATAACGTGGAAGTCATCGGCGTGGACCTGGAAGCCATCGCCCGCGGGGAAGACCGCATCATTTTCAAGGAAACCATGGACAAGATCGGCGTGCCGGTGGCCAAGTCCGAACCCGTCTATACCGTGGAGGAAGCGGAGAAGGTGGCCGCCGAGCTGGGCTACCCCGTCGTGCTCCGCCCCGCCTACACCATGGGCGGCACGGGCGGCGGCATCGTGTACAACGTGGAGGAACTGCGCCAGATCGTCCCCCGCGGCCTGGCCGCCTCACTGATCAACCAGGTGCTGGTGGAAGAATGCGTGCTGGGCTGGGAAGAACTGGAACTGGAAGTCGTGCGCGACGCCAAGGGTGAGAAGATCACCGTCTGCTTCATTGAAAACGTGGACCCCATGGGCGTGCACACCGGGGACAGCTTCTGCGTGGCTCCCATGCTGACCGTTCCGCAGGATGTGCAGGACAGGCTTCAGGACTATTCCTACCGCATTCTGGACGCCATCGGCGTCACGGGCGGCACGAACGTGCAGTTTGCCCACAACCGTGAGGACAACCGCATCATCGTCATTGAGATCAATCCCCGCACCTCCCGGTCCTCCGCCCTGGCCTCCAAGGCCACCGGCTTCCCCATCGCCTCCGTCTCCACCAAGCTGGCCTCCGGCATCACGATGGACGAGCTGCCCTACTGGCGCAAGGGCTCCCTGGAAAAGTACGAGCCTTACGGCGACTACGTCGTCGTCAAGTTCGCCCGCTGGGCCTTTGAAAAGTTCCCCAAGGCAGCCGACAAGCTGGGTACCCAGATGAAGGCCGTAGGGGAAGTGATGAGCATTGGACAGAACTTCAAGGAAGCCTTCCAGAAGGCCGTGCGCTCCCTGGAAATCGGCCGCGCCGGGCTGGGCCGCGTGAAGAAGCTGGAAGCCCTGACCACGCCGGAACTGCGTGAAAAGATCACGTACGGCAACAGCGAACGCTTCTTCCAGATTTACGAGCTCCTGCGCCGCGGCGTGACCGTGGAGGAGATCGTGAAGCTGACCCGCATCACCCCGTTCTTCATTGAGCAAATGAAGGAACTGGCGGACTTTGACTTCTCCCTGGACAGCCAGGACTGGGATTCCCTGCCCGTGGAAACCCTGCGCCGGGCCAAGGAAATGGGCTTCTCCGACAAGTATCTGGCCCAGATTTTCAACGTGCCTGAAAAGGCCGTCCGCACCCGCCGCCAGAAAAACGGCATCACGGCCACCTACCGCATCGTGCCCGTCAGCGGCGTGGAACACGCGGAATACTACTATTCCACTTACAGCGGCGCAGAGGATGAAGTGCCCGTGAACGACAAGAAGAAGATCATGATCCTGGGCGGCGGTCCCAACCGCATCGGCCAGGGCATTGAGTTTGACTACACCTGCGTGCACGCCGCCTTCACCCTGCGGGACAACGGATATGAATCCATCATGGTAAACTGCAACCCGGAAACGGTCTCCACGGACTTTGACACGGCCAACAAGCTGTACTTTGAACCCGTGACCGTGGAAGACGTGCTGGCTATTTACGAAAAGGAAAAACCGGAAGGCGTCATCGTCCAGTTCGGCGGCCAGACCCCGCTCAACATCGCCCAGGCCCTCAAGGACGCCGGCGTGAAGATCATGGGCACCCAGCCGGAAGGCATCCGCCTGGCGGAAGACCGCGAGTACTTCCGCGAACGCATGATCGCCCTGAACATCCTCCAGCCGGAAAGCGGCACCGCCCGCTCCCTGGAGGAAGCCGTGGAACTGGGGCGCCGGATCGGCTACCCGGTGATGGTGCGCCCCTCCTTCGTGCTGGGCGGCCGCGGCATGGAAGTGATTTACGATGAAGAAAACCTGAAGCGCTATGGCGTGGAGGCCATCCAGGTCAGCCCGGAATATCCCATGCTGATCGACCGTTTCCTGGACAATGCCATTGAAGCGGAAGTGGACGCGCTGGCCGACGGCACGGACACCTTCGTGGCTACCGTGATGGAACACATTGAGCTGGCCGGCATCCACTCCGGGGACTCCGCCTGCGCCATTCCTCCCGTGACCATCGCCCCCAAGCATGTCCGCACCATTGAGGAACACGCCGCCAAGATCGCCAAGGACTTCCAGGTAAAGGGCATTCTGAACGTGCAGTTCGCCATCTGCGACGACGAGGTGTACATCATTGAAGCCAACCCCCGCGCCTCCCGCACGGTGCCCATCGTCTCCAAGGTCACGGGCATCTCCATGGCGCGCCACGCCACGGAAATCATGCTGGGCAAGAAGCTCAAGGACCTGGGCCTGAAGCCGCGCGCCTGCCGCTTCATCGGCGTGAAGGAAGCCGTCTTCCCGTTCAACATGTTCCCGGAAGTGGACCCGGTCCTGGGACCGGAAATGCGCGCTACCGGGGAAGTCATGGGCATTGCGGACAACTTCGGCATGGCCTATTACAAGGCCCAGGAAGCTGCAGGCTGCATCCTGCCCACTTCCGGCAAGGTGCTCGTCACCGTCTCCGACCGCGACAAGAAGTTCATTGAACCCATCGCCCGCGACCTCATCTCTCTGGGCTTCAAGATCGTCTCCACCGGCGGCACCGCGGAATACCTGCGCGGCCAGGGCGTGGAAACGGAAGTGGTCAACAAGCTGCATGAAGGCCGCCCGAACCTGGGCGACATGATCACCAACAAGCAGATTGACCTGATTATCAATACCCCGGTGGACCGCACCAGCATGATTGACGACTCCTTCATCCGCATGCAGTCCATCCAGAAGAAGATTCCCTACATGACCACCATCGCCGCCGCCAGGGCCACGGTGGAAGGCATCCGCTCCGCCCAGCAGGTGAAGGTATCCCCCCGCTCCCTCCAGGAATATCATTCCTGAACGCGGACGGCCCCAGCCGTTTAAAAGGAATGCCCCGCATGCCGGAAAAGCATGCGGGGCATTTTTTAACCGGAAACCCTATTGCCGGGTGACTTTCAGGCGCAGGAAGCGGCGCGCGTTCCCGCCGTGCACGGGCTCCGGGTCTTCAAAAACCGCTTCCGTTTTTCCCTTTGTCTCCATGACTTGAACGGGCGCCCACGTTTCCAGATCAGGGGAACACTCCACGGAATGCTCCACGTCAACGGCCTGCGGATTAACGGGCCATTCAAGCACAAGGCATTTGCCGCCGTTCTCCTTTTCCCTGACCGTGAGCCGGGTAACGCTTCCGCATGGCTTGAGCGGGTCAAGCCCCGTGGCGTACTTCATCAGGTTGGAAATGCCGTCCCCGGCCGGGCATGCGTCCGGAGCCATTTGGCCCTCCGGCGTTCCGTCCGGAAAACGGTCTTTCTTCCATTGGTCATACGGGCTCCCGGCCTGGGTGATGGAAAGCAGGCGGGTCAGCCCTTCCGGCGTGGCTACCTCCATGGAGCCGCTTCTGGAAGCGGGGGAATTGTTGGGAGCAGCCGTCACGGTGAAACTTCCGTCTCCATGGCCGGAGAGGGTTTCCGGCACGGCCCAGGACGCATGGGAAGCAACGTTCCATGCGCCCTCACAAACAACGTCTATCCGCACGCCCCCGGCGCCCTCCCTGCCCAGGGAAAGCTGTTCGGGAGAAATGCGGAAAACAGTCACCGCCTTCTGGGAAGATTCAAAGTACAGCTCCGGCAGGGAATCCTGCCCCATCTTCCACGGAGAGGAGTCATCCTCCCCAAAGGAAAAACCCAGCCCGTTCCACACATTTCCGGAACCGTCCACGGACGCGGAGGCGCCATTCCTGTTGTTGGAGCGGTGGACGGCGGAAATGTCCTCCCCATGCGCGGAAATGGCGGAGGCGCTGTTGAAGGCATTGTTTTCCAGGACGGAATCCGCCATGTATCCCAGAATGCCCCCTGCATAAACGCTGGCCGCCGTGCCCGCGACAGACCCGGAAGCCGCGCACCCGGTATAGCTGCCTCCCATGTCATAGCCGCAAAACCCTCCCGCCATGGCATAATAGGAACCCGCCGTTCCTTCCACGTTCCCGGCCCCGTAGCAGCGGGAAAACGTGCCTCCCCGGTGGTTGTACCCGGTGAACCCGCCCGCCATGGCCGTACAGGCTCCGGAGGCTGCCGCGGCGTGCGCCGCCACCCTGGAGACGGAGCGGCAATTCTCGCTGCTTCCCAGACCGTTCCTTCCTGAAAATCCGCCCGCACAGGCATAATCCTGGGAAGAGTAAACACTTACTTCCGCCCCTCTGGCGGCGCAATTCACGTACCGGCAGCGCACGCTGTCTCCGGTGAATCCTCCGGCCCAGCCCTTGGCGGAATGAAGAATCCGCACGCTGCCGGAGGCAGCGCAGTTCATGAACCCGGCGCAGGAGGCAAACCCCATGAAACCGCCCAGCGTAAATGTCTTGCCTTCATCATCGGCCTCCACGGTACAGGTGGAAAAACAATTCCGGAACGTGGAGGATACGCCGTCATCCGCCTCCGGCAGAAAAGCCGCCATCCCGCCTCCGTAGCCATGGAAAAAGGAGGCAAATTCCACGCCGCTTTCCCGCGTCACCACCACGCGGCCTTGGGAATAACAGCCCTTCAGGGAACTTCCGGCATGCCCCGTGCCCAGGAAGCCCCCGGCAAAAAAGGAGGCGGAAATGGAGCACGCGGCGCCGCACCGCACAAAGGAGGAACCGCCGCCGTCCCGCCCTACCAGGCCGCCTGCTTCATAAAGGGAGCTGACGCTCCCTTCCACCGTGCAATACAGGAACCGGGTTCCCCTGGAAAAAGCCGCCAGGCCGCCGGCGGATGAAACAGCCCTGACGGTCTGGGAGACGGAAACGTTCCTGAGATGGACGTCTCGGATATCCGCCTCATGCAATGCCGCAAAAAGCCCTGCATGGGCAAGACTGTCCGTTTGCACGGAGACATTGGAAATGGTATGCCCGCGGCCGTCCAGCTTTCCCTGGAAGGCTCCGGTCCCGTCTTCCACGGCGGAAGAGGAGCCGATGGGCGTCCAAGCTCCTTTCAGAACAATGTCCCCGGTCAGGATAAAGTGCTTGTCCCTGTGCGCCGGTCCGCAATAACCGCCCAGCGCGGCCAGCCCCTCCGGACTGGAAATCAGGTAGGGGGCCTCCCGAGTGCCGTCCCCGCCGTCAAAACCGGACGCCCCGCAGACCGGAGGAACGGCAAGAGCGGCCATCAGGAACAGCCCTGCACGGAAAAGGGATGAACGAAACCTACCGGAGAAAAACAGGGAAAGGAGACGCTTCATGGCATCAGGGATGGTAATAATACTCCACACGGTCATAATAGGCGGTATTGTCCTGCGTGGGAGGATGGTCCCCCATGAATCCCAGGTTTTCCACGCTGCAATAAATGAAGAACGGGAAACTTGTTCCAAACGTCACCCGCTGGGTCTGCCGGACTTCACCGTCTATCAGCCATTTTACTTCATAATTGCCGTTGACCAGCGTCAAATCCATCTCCACGGTATGCCAGCCCGTCTTTATAAGCTGTCTTCCGGATATGTAGGGATTGGCCTGGGAAGTCATCGCGACGACCAGGTCGTCATCTCCGGCGCCCAGCCTGGTTCTCTCCGCCTGGGTGCCGGAACCTATTTCAAAATCCAGTTCGTGCTGGTCGTCGCAGTAAATCCAGGCGCCTATGCTCGTTCTTCCGCACTTGTCCAGTTTGGGCAGGTAAAGGCGCCATTTATAACGCCCTGTGGTATAAATCTTGTCCTTCGTCAGCACTTTACGGCGGTCCTGCGTTCCCTTGCGCACATGAATGGCCAACAGGCCGTTTTCCGTAACGGTTCTCGGTTCGGGATTCGGGTCAGGATCATGGGGGGTATTCTGGTTCATATGCTGCCAGTCCTCCATCTCATTGAAATCCCACGTCCTGTGCCGCACGTCAACGGGAGGCGCGGAAGGGTGCGCCGGGTCCAGGAGATCGGGGCGGACGGCCTCCATGACCGCCCTGGCTTCCTCTTCCGTCGTAATGGCCTTCCCCCACAACGCGATATTGTCAAAATCAGCCGCCGCGGCCTCATTGGCATTGTTGCCCGTGCACCCCAGTCCTATCAAACGAATTCGGGGCGCGAACTGGAAATTCCCGGTAATGGTGCAGGTTCCCCTGTGCCTGCCGTCAATAAAGAGATTCACGGATGTATTACGGATGGAATACACCACGGAATGCCACTCGTCCCCGGCGGGAACCGCCGGAGGGGATGCGCTGGAATTGCCGGATTCATCTTTCCAGGAGCTGGAACTCGTACCGCCTGCTCCCCAGATGGTCCAGCCGCTGTTGACGGTAGCCCCGTCAAGGGCAAACAAGGCGCTTCCCCCCGTATAACGGCGGACATTGAATGAAATGGAAAAATCCCTGCTGGACAGGGGCAGGCCATTCCCATTGGAAATTTGCAGGCTGTTCCCGGTTCCGCCCGCAGCGCGTACATAACCGGAATTATTCACGCCGCCCGTTTCATGATGCACAAGGCTGCCCGGGGTAATCATCACCGGAGTCCCTCTCGTAAACGGCACGTTGCCCGTACCGGCGGTAAGCTTCTCCGGAGTGCCTGCCGCGTCAAAATCCAGAAGATAGATCAACTGGTTGGTTGATAAATCCGCATGCAATTGATTACAAAGGCAGAGGGCCGCCCAGTAGAGTAGTTTCGTCATCATGATCAACCGGATTCTGAAATGAAAAGCCTCCCGGAGCGAGCAAATAAACGGGAAAGAATGAGGCGGCTCAACGCCGTCTGCGCCGGATCAGGAGGCCAAGAAGGCCGAACAGCTCCAGAGAGGCGGCGGAAGCTTCCGGAACCATGGCGTCCGAAGCGGGATGATCTGCCAGGAATTGCACCTCTTCCGCACTCAGTTCCCTGTTCCACAGGCTGAAATCATCCATTTTCAGCGTACCCGCATTCACGCCGTTATTCCCGCAGCCCAATTGGAAAAAATTAAGCGTTCCGAGATCGGCGTCTCCAAAATTGTAAGTCGCCGTTCTCGTGCCGTCCAGATACAGGGAAATGGCGCCGTTCCCGGCCGTCATCGTAAAATTCTGCCAGTTGGAAGTATTGCCGGTCAACGTGCCTACATTCCCTGCATAAAAATTCCCCTGGGAGGAACTCACGAACAGTTGAATGGAATTGCCGATGGTTTCAAACTGAAACGTCCGGCCGGTGTCCGTCGTCATGCGCAGGACATAATTGCCGTTCAGGGAAACGTCCTTGAATTGAAAATTAACGGAAAAATGGTTCGCGCTGATATTGGCCGCACTTAACGCGGATGTTCCCGGATGCGCGCCGGAAGCTCCGGCCAAATTCAAGTGCCCCGCGCTGCCGAAAGCTCCGCCTGGCGCAATTCCCATTCCTCCCCACGCACTGATGCCCCCGGTATACCCGGTGTAGCTGTCGTATTCGGCCGCGGCGGTATCAAATCCCATGTGGATGGCCAGTCCTTCCTGAAGAGGAGAAGAAACCGCAAGGGAAGCGCCATGGGAAATTCCCATGGAAGACATTCCGGATGTTACTAGAATCATGGATAATATTCTCATGGCGGTCTAATTCTTAGCGGATTTTTAATCCGGGGCGCTTGTTCAGATTCAGCTGTGAAGGCTCGAAAACCGGGCGTGCCCGGTTGGACGGAATGCGAAGCATGAAGCCCGCAGGGCGAGTGAATCGGAAAGATGAACGAATCAGCCTTTCATTCTCCACTGGCTGTTTTCCCTCCAAACCGTGGGAAAAAGTCCTTCCACCGCAATCTCTGATGACCGCGCTGTCGGGAACACGGGCCTCCCGGAATAAATGAATGAACAAACTTCTGCCAGCCTTCCCCCGGTCTTTCTCCCCGCCATAGTCCGGGGAGTTTTTTCACAACCTCCTTTCCCTTAAAATCAACCCTTGACGCCGGATTAAAAATCCGTCCCATGCCGTTAACCGTTTCCAGCGCTTCTCTTACGGCATTTCCTCAGGAAATTACGCTCCGGTAATCTCCATGCACACAAGCGTAGCGTTGTCCTGGTTGGGAGCGCCGTCCCTGGTGATGCCGTCCAGCACGGAACGCACCAGTTCCTCCGCAGACAGCATGGACAGGTAACGCATGCCGGCAGGGCCCAGGGAGTCCAGGTAAGGCCCCACTCCGTCACTGGCCACCAGCAGGCGGTCTCCCGGCAACAGGGGGAAACAATCAACCCGCAGATCCACGTGGGGCACCTCCTTCCCCATCAGGGCGGAAGTCAGGGAATGGCGGGCGGGATGGCACAAAGCCTCTTCCCTGGTGATGGAACCTTCCGCCACCATCTGTTCCAGCTCCGCGGAATATTGATGCAGCGCATTGAGCAAAAACATTTGCTCCTCCCGGACCAGCAGGAGAAGGGAATCCCCCACGCTGGCCCAGCGCAGCCCGTCCGCGCCAATCCAGGCGGCTACCAGGGTAGTGCCCATTTCATCGTCGGAGCCTCGCTTCTTCCGGACAATCCGTACCTGTTCATTGGCCGCGTGCACGGCGTTTTTCAGCCTCTTCCCGGGAGCGGCGCGTCCCTCCCGCTCAAACGTCCGTGAAAATCCTTCCACGGCAGCACGGCTGGCCAGCTCACCTCCGGTATAGCCCCCCATGCCGTCCGCCAGGACAATCACCAGCGCATCATCCGCCGCCAGGATGGAAAAGGAGTCCTGCTGATTGCTCCGTGCGCCCAGAATCTGGTCCCCATGCAATCCGGACACCAGGAAAGGTTCTTGAGAAGAAGGCTGCTGCATCATGTGGAAGTTTATTCTAACATATCCCTTTTCCTGAAGAAAGCGGGAAGATGGCGAAGGAAGCAGTTGCCGCACCGGCGCGCCTCTCGGAACCAGCCAAGAAAAACTTTCCATTCATCATCCGGCGCCACCGGGAAACTACCCGAGATAGGCAACGGTTTCATGGGGAATCGTGAGCTTTCCGCCCGTCTGGAAGCGGTCAAACAGATGGTTGAGCTCTTCCAGCCACGCGGCATGGCCCTCTTCCCGCTCTCCGGGGGAATAGGAAGAGGAAAGCATGCGCCGGATGTACTGTTCCCGCGTATAGGACAGCTCGTTCGGGAAACGGAAGACCTGGAAATGATGGTCAAAGAAATCGGCTATCCTCCCCTGAATATCCGCCAGTCCCCCGCTGAAGCCGTAAAACCGCGGACAGTACAGGCGATGGATGCGCCCTTCTTCCAGAACCGCCGGAGAGTCTTCTGCCCTGGAATTCCAGATCAGGGCAATCTTTCCTCCCGGAGCCAGGATGCGGCGGCATTCCCGTTTGAACGCGGCGGCGTCAAACCAGTGGAACGCCTGCGCCGCCGTCACCAGGTCCACGGAAGCATCCGGAAGCAGGGTATGTTCCGCCGTGCCGGGCACGGAATGGAAAAGCGGGAACTCCCTCAACAGCTTCTCCGCTTCTTCCCTCATGTCATTATTGGGTTCCACGCCGTACACGGTCCAGCCGCGCTTCAGCATGGCGCGGGACAGAATGCCCGTGCCGGAACCCGCATCCGCTGCGCGGAGGGGCTCGCGCCCTCCTTCCTGCGCCAGCAGGTCAAGGAGCCCCTCCGGATAATCGCGGCGGCCCTGGGTGTAGGAAGCGGCTTTTCCGGTGAATTTGCCTGTATTGTCCATCACTCTGGCGGAAAATGTCTTTTCCGGGTCAAAGGTAAAACGCCGCCGTACCGCCTTGCCAGCGCCAATCCCGTTCTACGCCGCAGAAAAATCTTTCCGCCAGCATCCTGGACAGAATCTTCCGCCTCCCCTTTCCACAGCTTCCCGTGCCCGCATTATGAAGCCTGGCAGGAGTAGCGGCGGGTCCCACTCCCGGCTTTACAAGTCTTTCAGGAGCTTTTAGTATCGGGATCAGGCCCCGCACCTTCCGGCTTGTCCCCTGCTCCGGGGAAACAAAGCGTTGGCGGGCTTTATCTTCAGACCGTACCGCCCATGTTCGGATATTACAGACTTGCCTCCGCCGTCCCCCAGCTCCGCGTAGCTGACGTGGACTACAACACTGACCAGCTCATTGCAGGATTCCGGCAGGCCGCAGCGCAGCAGGCGGCTACAGTCGTCTTCCCGGAACTGTGCATCACGGGCTATTCCTGCGGAGACCTCTTCTTTCAGCCGCGCCTGAGGGAGGCGGCCCTGAATGGGCTGCGCCGCTTTGCAGAAGCCACGAAAGGGACCAGGACCATTGCCGTGGCGGGGCTGCCGTTCCTGTACGGAGACGCCCTGTATAATGCCGCCGCCGTAGTGCAGGGCGGCCGGGTTCTGGCGCTGGTTCCCAAAACGATGCTCCCCAACTACCGGGAATTCTATGAAAAACGGCAATTCACTTCCGGCAGGGAGCTGGGCGCGGGCGTCCGGGAGGCCACGGTCAATGGGTCGCTGGTTCCGTTCGGCACGGACATCATCTTTCATGATTCAGCCTCCTCCTTCAGCTTTGGCATAGAAATCTGTGAAGACCTTTGGAGCGTCATCCCCCCCAGCTCCATGCTGGCTCTTCAAGGCGCCAGGGCCATCTTCAACCCGTCCGCCGGAACGGAACTCACCGGCAAAGCCGCCTACCGTCGCGGACTGGTCAAACAGCAAAGCGGCAGATGCCTCTGCGCCTATGTCCTGGCCTCCGCCGGGGTGCATGAATCCACCACGGACGTGGTGTTTGGCGGGCATTCCCTCATTGCGGACAACGGCAGGCTGGCGGCGGAAGGCGAACGGTTCCGCAGGGAAAGCTCCCTTATTCTGGCAGACGTGGACTTTGAACGGCTGGCGGCGGCGCGTCTCTCGGAAAGCTCCTTTAACGACAGCAAGGCGTTATTCCCCTCCGTAAACACCCTGCATCTCACGCTGGCGGAGGAAGTCCCCCCCTCCCCCGGCCTGGAACACGCCTGCAATCCTGCGCGGCCCTTCCTGCCCCCGCCCCGGCACCGCCAGGAACGCTGTGAAGAAATCATCGCCATCCAGACGGCGGGGCTTGCCAAGAGGATGGAACACACGCATGCCCAAAGGCTGGTGATAGGCATCTCCGGCGGCCTGGACTCCACGCTGGCCCTGCTCATCTGCGCGCGGGCATGCCAGGCGCTGGACAAGCCCGCTTCCGCCATTCTGGCCGTTACCATGCCGGGCTTCGGCACCACGGACCGGACACACACGAACGCGGTGAATATGTGCCGCCTGCTGGGGGCGGAACTCCGGGAAATACCCATTTCTGAAGCCTCTCTCCAGCACTTCCGCGACATTGGGCACGATCCGGCGGAGCGCACCACCACTTACGAAAACGTGCAGGCCCGCGAACGCACGCAAATCCTGATGGACCTGGCCAACAAGATGGGGGGCCTGGTGGTGGGCACGGGAGACCTGTCTGAAATAGCCCTGGGGTGGAGCACCTACAACGGGGACCACATGTCCATGTATGCGGTCAACTGCTCCATCCCGAAAACGCTGATCCGCTGTCTGATTGAACACATTGCCGCCCAATCCTCCCCGGAACTGGCAGCCACCCTCCTGGACATCAACAATACTCCCGTCAGCCCGGAACTGCTGCCGCCGTCGGATGACGGCACCATTGAACAGCGGACGGAAGACGTCCTGGGGCCCTACGACCTGCATGACTTCTTCCTCTTCCATTTCATCAAATACGGCGCACAGCCGGACAAAATCCTGTATCTGGCGGAAAACGCCTTCCGGAATGAATTCCAGCCGGACTTCATCCGCCGGTGCCTAGGAATCTTCATCCGCCGCTTCTTCCGCCAGCAATTCAAGCGAAGCTGCATCCCGGACGGCCCCAAGGTGGGCACCATCTCCCTCTCCCCGCGCGGAGACTGGCGCATGCCCTCCGACGCATGGGGAACCGTCTGGTCAGACGGACTTTCCCATAGCTGAAACGCCTGTGGCGGGGAGTGATGTTACGGGAGCGGCGGCGGTTTCCCGGCTGTGCCGTTCAACGGCACGGGATTTCTTTAATGGCCCGGAGCCAGCTTCAGGCCGATGATGCCTATCAGCAGAAACGTGGCCGCCAGCATGCGCCAGACATTGGAGGAATCCCCAAACCACAGGATGCCCACCATGAACGTGCCCAGAGCGCCGATGCCCGTCCACACGGCATAAGCCGTGCCTATGGGGATGTTCCGCTGCGCCAGCCACAGCAGGAAGCCGCTCAGAGCCATGCTGAACACGGAAAACGCAATGCAGGCGGCAAACCTGCCGCTCCCCGTACCGGGGGCCTGGGAAAGTTTAAAACCCAAAGGCCATCCGATCTCGCAGAGACCGGCCAACACCAGATAAATCCAGGACATATATTGAAATAGGGTATCCTCTTCCGTTCGCCGGCCTTCCCGAAGGGGAAAAGCTCCAAGGGCAACGGATGCCTTGCAGGGTACCTGCGGACGCCCCGGAATCAAGCCGGCAATGCAGGCGCACTTTGTCATGCCGGGAAAATACGGGAGTTCGCCCTTATGCCTTCCAAACCGTCTTGGTCTTTTCCGGAGTCCGGTTTATTAAAAGTTCCACCATACCCACCTTTGAAACAATGGTCTTCTTTCATGAGAAAATTTCTTCCAAAAAAATATGATATGATATTATTTTCAATACATTATCAATTCATTAATTTTAAAAATATGGCCTTTTTTACAAGCGCCCCTAATATGCTTGCTGCATCGTGGGCAATCCTGGTATTAAAACTAATACGCTTAATGAGGCTCCCACACTTCTCTGCTTTTACAGTTATTGCCGGAAACCTGGTTTCAACAGGCACGGCGGGTCTGGCCTTCAGGCACAGCCGTATGACGCTCCAATAAACACCCCCAACAACATCCATGAACTTTCCTCTTACATTCTTCACCGGAACATTTCTGGTGGTCTGCGCCATGTTCCACCTGTCCTCTTCAGCAGATATGCCCTCCCGGCACTTGAACCAGTCCACCATTCCCATTATTGATCTGGATGACTGGAAGGAAGCCCAGATCACCGTCGACAAGGAAAAAGGCCAATACCTGGGACATCCCACCACCCTGCTCCTCAAGGACGGAAAGACCATTTTATGCGTTTATCCCAAAGGCCACGGCAGCGGAGAAATTATTCTGAAAAAATCCTTTGACGGCGGCCGGACATGGGGAGACAGGCTGCCCGTCCCCGAGTCCTGGAAGAGCAGCCGGGAAGTCCCTACGCTTTATGAGACGGAAGATGCAGCCGGGAAGCGGCACATTCTGCTCTTCAGCGGCGTTCAGGGGGGAAACAGGAACACAAAAGCCAGAAACCGGATGGCCGTCAGCGAAGATGAAGGACGCACCTGGTCCGAATTATTTCCCATTCCCAACCAACCGGGGGGAATCGTGGTCATGAGTGACCTGATTGCCTTGAAAACCGGTAAAGGCCATTATATGGCGTCCTATCATGCCAATGCCGCAGGAGAGGATGGAGAAGGAAAATTCCGTACCCTCGAACAGTACGTGACATTCACCAGGGACGGAGGGTTAACATGGTCCGCTCCCCAGGTTATTTTTCCCGGGACAAGGAACATGCACCTGTGCGAGGGAGGATTTGTCCGCAGCCCTGACGGAAAGACAATTGCTCTGCTATTGAGAGAAAACAGCAGGAATAACAACTCCCAAGTCATGTTTTCACAGGATGAGGGGAAAACCTGGACTGCGCCAAAAGATCTGGCGGCAGCGCTGTGCGGGGACCGCCACCAGATTCAGCCCCTGCCGGACGAACGGCTGCTGATTCAATTCCGGGACGCGCCGCCTTCCAAGAAAAAAGGACATACCGGCACCCCTACCGAAGGGGACTGGGTAGGCTGGGTAGGCAAATGGGAAGATCTGGCGAACGGCGGGGAGGGAATGTATAGAATCCGCTTCAAGGACAACCGCAACGGATGGGATTGCGCATACCCCGCTGCGGAACAGCTCCCGGACGGCACTCTGGTGTGCACCACCTACGGGCACTTTGACAAGGGGGAACCTCCCTACATTCTTTCCATACGCTTTCATATAAAAGATACGGACGGTATGGCGAAAGCGTATGCAAACGGATGCCGGAAGCCTATCAGAAACGATAAGGGAAAAGGAGAAACCATTTTTGATCCCAATGATCCGGCGGCCATCAACAAGTTGTTGAAACGTTCCTGAACAACCGCCTCTTCCGTCTCTTCCCCGGAGTCATCTCAAACCATTCCGGGGCATGCGGCAAGCCCATGCTTGCAACACGGCGTGAAAAGGAAGTATCATTTACCTTCATGAAGCGCCATGGCAAGGCATCAGCCGAAGAAATAACCGTCGCTAAACTGAAAATGCGTCTTCAGTCAGGCCGGTTCAACGGGGTGATGCCCAGTGAGCGGGAGCTGAGCCGCGAGCTGGCAGCCGGCAGGGATACCATCAGAAAAGCCCTGGCGCAGTTACAGGAAGAAGGGCTGATAGCCGCACCGGAAAAAAACAGGGTCAGGCAGGTGACAAGAACGCTCCCGGAGACCCCTGCGAACCTGCCGAAAAAACATGTCTGCTTCCTGTCCTCCCTTCCCCTCCGCGATCTTCCGCAAAGCATCTGGGTGGAACTTCATGAACTGGGGACTGCTCTGCGCGCCGAAGGGATGGAACTTCAATTAATGGAAGCTCCATGGACCGGAAAAGACCATTCGGAACACCGCCTGCGCAAGATAGAAGCCTCCGCATGCTGCTATTGCTGGATACTCTATCGAACTACGGAGGAAGTGCAGCTGTGGTTTAAGAAAAAGGGCATTCCGTGCCTCGTCAGGGGAATCTCCTACCCGTCTTCCAGGCTGCCATACCTGGACACACACTGGGAAGTTCTGGTGCGCCACGCGGCGGGGTATCTGCATCAGAAAGGGCACCGCCGCGTGGCGCTCTGCATTCCGGCCTCGAAATTGAGGGGCAACAGTTTAATGGAAAAAGGGCTTCTTTCCTTTCAAGGGGAAAAATGGGTTCCTCACCTTATCCGCATGCCTGAGGACGCGGCACAGGCTGCCCGGGCGCTGGACCGGGCATTTCTGCGTGATCCCGGCATCACGGCGCTTATCTCCACGCGTGGCAGGATGCTTGTTTCCATCATCTCATGGGCTTCCTCCCAGGCCAGGAATATCCCGGGAGACATAAGCCTGCTGAGCCTGGTGGATGAACCCTACATCAGGCATGTCACGCCTCCCATAACATCCTACCGCCAGCCCACGGGCAAGACGGCCCGCAGACTGATACGGATGATTGAAGCGCTGGTTGAACAACGGCGCGTATCCAACAGCCTCATCATCCCGGAACTGTGTCCGGGAGGCTCCGTCCAGGTGATGTGCGGAAGGAGAATTGAGCCATCCGCACCACAGTAAGCTCTACTTAATCACGGGAGCCTTCTTGCCGGCAGAGAGTCCCGTGTCCTTCCCGTCCGTCAGCCAGTCAATCGTGATGGGAACAAACTTCAGCTTCTTGATATGCGGCTGGTTCTCCTCATAAAGCACGCCTACTACGCCGGGCTCCACCATGGCAAGGCTGGAATAGGCAAAACCGCCTTCTCCCAGCAGTTTTTTCACCGGCCAGGTCTTGCCGTTGTCATAGCTCATTGCCACCTGCCCCTTGATGCGCCGTCCGGCGCTGGGTCCGGAAAACAGAATGCGGCTCTTGCCGCCAAAGGCAGGCTGGTCCGTCAGAGAATAAGTCATCAGGGAATTCTGCGTGCTGTCGCAAAACAATTCCGGAGCATCTTCCACTTCACCCCATGTCTCTCCGCCGTCCTGCGACCACACGATGCGGCGGCAATTGCCTCCGCCCCAGTGGCGCGCGACCATGACCACGCCTCCGTTATCCGTTTCCGCGATGGACGTTTCATTCACCAGGCCCTTCATATTGGCGGTTGGCTGGCTCTGCTTCCAGCTTTTGCCGCCGTCATCACTGTAAATGCAGGAAATCACCCACTTGCCGAACGGTCCTTCATTCATCGGAATTACCAGACGCCCCTTGTGGGGGCCGCTCCTCAACTGCGCTCCGGAATTCGGGCCGGAAGCCATGATATCCACGCCCGTGGGGCGCTTGGTCGTCTTCGTGATATCCTCCGGCTTCGTCCAGGTGGCGCCTCCGTTCCTGCTCTGGATCATGAAATTGCGGATGCACTTCTCATCATCCCATCCCTGGGGGATATTGGGCTGCCGTTCCTTGACCCCGGCGGGATAACGCTGGAACACGACAGTCACCGTCTTGGTTTTGGCATCATAAACCGGGCAGGGATTATTAAAGGTGGCCCCATGCGACTTGGCGATCGCCCGGGGACGTGACCAGGTCTTCCCGCCATTCTTGCTGACGCTCATGATCAGGTCATTTTCCCCCTGGTCCGTATTCTTGTACCGGCCTTCGGCAAACGCCAGAAGCTGCCCCTTGCCGAGGCTGAGCAATGCGGGAATGCGGATGGACGCATAAGGATTCCCCTCCCCTGCGCTGAACACGGTCACGGCGTTATCCGTGGGAAAGCCGGCCTTTTCTTCTTGCCCCAATGCCGGCAATGCCACGGCGCATACGGCACTCATCAAACACTTGAATACGGAATTCATCATCCTCTTCATCCTATTCCACTTTCTCTTTCCGCACAACAGCCATGTCATGCATTCGAGTGAAGACCAGAGGAAACTCTTGAGGAATGAAGGCAACCAATTCGGTCTTCCGCAGGTCTACCGGATGCCGTTACGCCTTCCGGAAGAAGGGAGTCAAAAACACGCCTTCCGGGCAATTCATGACTCGGTAATCATGCGCCTCCTTTTTCCGCCTCTTGGCAGAGATTTCACGTCAGGACTCTCAGATGGGGAAAAATCGGACCAATAACAGCCGTGGCTGTGCCGCACGTGACGAAATACCCGTTAAAAAGAAACCTGCGGGAAGCAATCGTTCCCTGATGAAGCCATTCTCCCAGAGGTCATACTCTCAATATGAAAATATGTCAGGATCTCAAAACTGATAGGAACACGCATCCATGGAATGTTGCTATTCCTGGCGGGAACTCTTTCAGGGAAAATGAAAAACGATGTCGCGTACGGAAGAGCGCGGCTTCTCCCAGCCGGATGGGAAACCTCGGCGGTAATACATTTGCAGCCGGGAAACAGAGGGGCCGGCAACGGGATGCCCATGAAATGTAACGAGAAACATAACGATGGACACTAAGGAAACACGGCCATCTTTGGATGAATGATCCAGGCATAAACTGAAAGACATTCTGATTTTTATATCAATGATGACTGCGACACCGGGAGCGGTTTTTACGGAGCCGTTCTGAAGACGCTTGAACCAGTCAAGGACGCCGACCGCTCCATGGTGCTCAGCACCAGACTCATGGGGCCCCTTGCAAACGCCTAACGAATTCGGCTTCAGCGGAAAATATGATCAACCATGAAATATCAGCCAAGTTACGAAATCGGATATTGACGGAGGGCTACACAGCAATTTCGGAAGAACGTATGACAATCCTGAACAAGCGAAAAAAACGCGTTAACGTCTATTCCAAAAACTGGGTTTTCTATTGAAATACAGAAACTTAATATGTTCGTCGCTTTGTACCAACATGGAAAAAGTGTTGTGCAGGCTAAAATACCCCCCTTAATCTAAATTACATACAGATGATATCGAACATTTTCACAATAACTTACTTTAATATAAACAGTAAAAAATATTTTCAATGAAAAACTTTTTCCTCATTCTGGTGGCATTTGTAGCTTGTAGCTCGGTTCAAGCCGAGTTGCTGTCCCATTTCCTTGACGGACAGCCAAGCCCTTATAACCACGCTGCCACAGTACCCGGCATTGACTCTTCGGGAGGCAGCCAGATGACTACTTATGAGGGGGCCATCACTTCATTCACCTACAGCAGAAATCTGGATATGATCAACTTCCCAACCGTATCGGGTGGCGATGGCAACTATTGGGCCCTGTTCAATGATCATACAACGCCGAGCGATACACCCCACTACGACAAATCATATATTCAATTTTCAACCAAGGCAGAAGAAGGAAAATCCCTTGATTTATATAACATTACATTTGATTGGGGAGCGGCTGTGCTGGAACCCACAACAGTAACTTCACGGTTCGGATTTGAAATTTTCGCCAACATAGGCGGAGAGGATTGGATACCTCTTGGTCTGACAAGCCAGCGAGGCGTCATTAGTGTTGGAACAGATGCAGGATTCAAAACTTTTGATCAAAGTGTATCTTTCGACTTAACTTCCTGGAGTCAAACCTATAGCAACATAAACGAAGTCACATTCAGAATTGCTTTTGCCAACACGACCGAAGATGTTGAAGAAAGTTTGGCGATTAGCAACATACGGCTCAACGGCATGGCGCATGATGCTATTCCGGAGCCTTCGACCTCCATGCTTGGCTTGCTTGCATTCATTTCCTGTCTCGTCCGTAGAAAAGTCCGGCCAGCCTAGATTGTGCAGAAAATTATTCCGGCTCATCGGAAGATAAATAAAACGGGTGAAAAAAATAAATGAGGCAAATTGCAACAGCAATAGGAAAAATTCTCCACCCTTCTTATTTTCTAAAATATACGCTGGACAAACAATCTACAAACGATAATCGGGCCTTAGATCTCTTTCATTTGAACTGGCTCCAATTTAGGGTATAGGTCACTAAGACGAGAACAGGAACTCCATGTCTTTCAGAAGGAATGGATAAACCATGCAGGAGGAAGGAACAAAAGCGGCTCCGGCTGCCTCATGAAAACCTACCTGGGATCCGTCTTGTTCATCCTGCCCCGGGAATCCAGGGGATAATCGAAAAACGGGCACCAGTTATCCATGCGGTACACGACGTCCTGAATCCGGGTCTTAACCTTCTCCCCCTGGGAATCCCGAAGGCATCCGCGCGCGCCGGTACGTGGACCGGAGGGAAGCTTCTCCTTCAAGGTCATCCCATACCGGAGGCGGCAGCCGGAAGGGTCCGACGATGTTACGATGCGGACGACATTTTTACCGTTCAAGCTGACGGACTTGATCTCCAGAGGCTCCTCCCGGCCGTTCACGAGGGAAAAACCGTAATTGCCCGGATCAAGAATCGTCCTGGTATCCAGCACCAGAGGAGGCACAGGCGCAAAAAACTTCACGTCTACCGTCCAGTCCTGCCCCTTCCTGCCGATTGCATGGGCGACGGGATGGATGGGCTTCCACTTCACGCCTTCCACCATCACCTTATACATGACGTATCCGGCATACTCCCCGTAAAGCCGGGACATGGGAGCCGTCAAATGCACCCCGTCGCTATAGGTGAAATGATACATGGGCGTGGTCATGATGTACCGGCTGTCTTTCTCCAGGGCCAGATCCAGCTGGGCCACGGCAATCACGGGGTAGTCCGTGGGATTCTGGGCAAAATAATTGAGGTGGGAAGAAACCTGGTACCCGAAGCACAGCACGTCATTCTTCTGCCCGGTAACGGCCTTGGCGTCCGCGTCAATATCATGGATCAGGGCGCGCATCCTCTCCTTATACCACTCCCCGGTTTTCCTGTCCTGCTGGTCGGTTTCCCCCTGCGTCCACAGGAAACAGGGCATGGAAAAGGTCTTTCCGGCCTTGGCCGCTAGCTCGCGGCCCGCTTTTAAATCATCCAGAATGCGTTGATAAGGAGCCTTCCCTTTGGAGAGGACGCCTATGCTGACACCGCCCACACCGTCGGCAGAGCACAGGAACCGGACCCTGGCGGACTTTCCGGCATCGCGCTTCTTCAGCAGGCGCATGAAATTACCGGCCGCTCCGGAAACGGGCGTCTCCCCCCTGGCGCCGTCCGGAGAAACTCTCTCCACCAGAGGAACTACGGCGCTCCGGTCATTGCCGCCCTCAAAAGGCCGCACACCGCCCTTGAACATCAAATTGCCGTCCTTCTGCTCCGTGGTTACGACCGGCTTGGCCGTCCAACCTACGGAAAGCGACTGCCCATAAGACGGGACGTAATTCCATGCCGTCAACACGGGCTTCTGCGCAAAACTGCACGGGATCGCCGCCATCAACAGGCAGAAAAGAACGCCGGAACGGACACATGTATTCATCTTCATCATATCACGGAATCATGAGCATGTACGGCTGGACGCTCATTAAAATTTCCATTTGCTGAAGAAAACTATCAAGGAACAGATGAAACTGCATCATCCCCGAATAATCTTATTCTAAAATATTAATCATCAGCGCCAATAACATGGCGCAGCCCGTGCCTGCCCCTGGTCATGAAAATGTCGGAATGCTCCCCTCTTCCTGCCGATTTATCAACGAAGGCTACAGGAAAATACATTTTTTCTTTGCCTGTACAGGTATCCGGGAAACTTCATGGTGTCCTCAAAAATCAGTCCGCCCGGTTTGGCCGGAATACGGAATAGAAAGGCTACTCCTTTCTCACGGCAACCGCCTCATCAATGACCAGCTTTTTCAAGGTCTCCCTGTCTTCGTCGAGCACTACGGTTCTGAGCGCATGTTCATAGCACTGGCGGGAATATTTCCGGGCTTCTTCCTTGAATTGCCCGTTATCCAGGTTATACAGCTCGGCAAAAGCCTTCAACAGCTTGATGTCAATAACCGTAATGCCTCCTTCATCCCGAAGGATAGGGGCAAAAATATCTGAAAACAGATTGGAGACAGTTAAAGGAGGCACCCAGACTCTCTCATACTTCACCTCGGCATGGCGTTCCGCCTGGGCGTAATTCGTCAGGAGCCGCACGCCCCGGTTGATAATATCAATCCCTGTGCCGTAATCATTGACGGCCGCGGATAAGGCCCGTGCGGCAATTTCAGCAAGCACGCACAATCCGAATCTGGGGTCCTGTTCAAAATTGCGCTCATGGCCGACCACAAAAGCTCCAAGTAGCTCACGCCGGGTTTCAGACGACACAGGCTTGTCAACGTAAACCAGGATTGAGGAAACGGAAACGAAATCCCCCGGCAGTGAGATAACGTAAATATCAAGGTCCCTGTCCCTGGAAAGGTGGTCCAGCTTCCCCATGTCAATATATTGGATATTGCCTGTCTGTTCACTCCTGACGGGAACGGCATTTTCCGGAATATCAAGTTCCCGGTCAGCCAGGGGATTGGCCCCCAGATACGGCTCTCTGGCGCGTTCCAGCAATGCTTTCCGCGTTACTCCCTCCACAAGCTCTGAAGTCTCGCCCACCCGGCCAAGACGGGACAAATGCTCAATCCACCGGATAAGCGTGACCAGAATAATGGCGATGACCCCTAGCGTGACAACGAACAACACGACTCTTCCCTTCTGGTCGTACATGCCGGAATTCAGGAAAATAATCGCAATCAGGCTGAAAATGAAGGACCCGATGAACGTGGAAAGTGCATTCTGGGCCGTGGAATCTTCCATCAGCAGCTTGGTGGCCCGGGGCGTCACGCTTGACGTAGCCGCTGCATAGGCGGAAACGACGGTGGTTAAGGAAAAAGTAGTAACCGCCAGCATACTTGAAGCCAGAATGTTTAAAATCGTATCAACCGTATCCGCCCCGATCTTCTGGAAAATATCAAACGGCACAAACTCACCCAGATAAATAGATGCAATGGCCGTAATAATAGCCAGCAGGGCAAAATAGGTAGCCTTGACCCAAAGCAGCTTGTTAGCCCGCAAAAACAATAACTTGATTTGAAAAATGAAGGACCCTTTCATTAGAAGCTGGAATTGGAAGAACAGCGGAAAGCTACTCTCCTGTTAAACAATATCCTGGCCTCTCCGTTCAAGAATAAGACTCTCAAAGAAGAAGGAAAGGCGTACCATGTTACAACTTTAATGTCCCCAAGGTAAAATATCAGCGCCATGGAACGCCATGAACCGGGAAGCCCCGCTAACAGGTTCTGAACCTGGAAAAAATGCTTCACCCGAGGCAAATATCTCAAGCATGACAGCAGCGGATGCCCCTGTCACGGAAACCGCAGCAGGGGGAGGCCAGTGATTAAAACAATGGAAGCCTTCAAAATCACACGCAGAAAAGATTAACAGCACAATACTGAAGCGCTCCCCTTCATCAAACAGCCCGGGCCTTGCGTTGAAGCCGGGTGGGTTTCCGTTTGCCGGTAAAAAGAGAAATAGTGAAAGAAGAGGAAAACGGAGAGTGTAACTTCTAACATCGTAAAATCATTCACTCCCCACGTTGTTATGAACCGGATCATTTCATTCCTCTCCCTTCCCCTGCTGTCGCTCGCAACAGTATTTGCCGCCAACACGCCGGAAAGTATCGGCAATGATCTCCAGCTATTCAAGGATGCCTCCTGCACGGCCCTGAAACAGGATGTTAAGGACACTTCCACCTTCCAGTCTGACGCGATGAAGGAACTCGCGGGCAAAATCTTGGCAGGCAACTACAAGCCGGACTACCTGTATGCCGAATATCAGGCCCTCCCCTCACCCCGCCAGACGGGCAAAAATCTCAGAATCGGAGATGGATTCAGCAAATACGACAACATGACGGGTGTCTACCTGGAAAAAGGGCAGCACGTCGTGCTGGTAGGCAAGACGGATGGACGTGAAATCAGCCTCCTGCTCCCGAACCTGATGCGCAAGCCGGCCGAAGGAGTACAGCCGACGAAAGACCCCAACGGCTGGGGACTGCACAAAAAGCAAATTCCCCTCAAGGAAGGAATCAACATCATTGATGTGGAAACGCCCGCCAACGCCTACATCAGTTATTTTACTAATGATGCCGATACGGCTCCGAAAATCCCCGTCCATTTCGTGACGGGCAAGGTCAACGGGTATTTCGACACCACCCGGGGCGACACCAACGAAGACTGGGTACGCCTGCTTGACCAAGCCGTCTCTCCGATTATGGACGCCCGGGGAAAATACATCCAGGTGGCCTATCCCATCGAATTCCTGAAAAAATTCACCAGGGACCGCGGTACCGAACTGATCGACGCCTATGACAAGCTGATTGGCATTCAATACCAATTGATGGGCCTCGATAAATACGGCAAAATCCCGAAAAACCGCGTCTTTGCCCGCGTGAACTTCAACTACTACATGTTCCGCGACGGCGACGGAGTCGCCTATCTGGGAGACAACGGCACCATGCGGATGGTGACTGATCCGAAAAACGTCCTCAAGGGCGACGCCTGCTGGGGGTTCTCCCATGAAGTCGGACACGTCATGCAAATGCGCCCGATGACCTGGGGCGGCATGACGGAGGTCAGCAACAATATTTTCTCTCTTCAAGCCGCCGCCAAAACGGGCAACGAAAGCCGCTTGAAGCGCCAGGGCAGCTACGACAAAGCGCGCAAGGAAATCATCGACGGAAAAATCGCCTACCTGGAATCAAAGGACGTCTTCAACAAGCTGGTCCCCCTGTGGCAACTCCATCTTTACTTTACCAAAAACGGGCATCCCGACTTCTACCCTGACGTCATGGAATACCTGCGCAACAACGCGGGAAACTACGGCGGAAATGAAACGATCAAATACCAGTTCGAATTCATCAAAGCCTGCTGCGACGTCACAAAAACCGACCTGACCGACTTCTTCGAGAAATGGGGATTCTTCAAAACCGGGCAATTCAAAATCGGTGACTACGCTAATTACGATTTCACCGTCACTCCTGAAATGGTGGCTGAAACAAAAAAATGGATTACTGATAAAAGCTACCCGAAACCTGAAACTGATATCGTCGGAATAAGTGAATAGTATTATTAAGAAATCCTAATTATTCCTCATAAAAGCCATAATATGCCTATCTCTCAGTAAAAAATGGAAACCTTTTCTCCATTAGAAAATGTATCAATTGGGAAAATAGGAAAATCCATTTAGGCCCTTGTAAGGCAAAATTATTTTTTACGGTAATTTTTCAGATTTGCGGATGTTAATACCCATCATTCCTCTGAAATCCTTACAAATGATCCTGGAGGCATTTAGAATAAACCACCATCCACCGACAAGGAATACAGCGTACAACTGACAGGAAACACAAAATCATCCCTCCATGAAGATTTTGTACGAAGCCGTTTTTAATTAAACATTTCCTCGTGGTCATTCAATCCAGCTCCACTTCTTAGAATCCAAGGAATACAGGATAATTAATTCTAAATTGATTCTTACGGAAATTATTCAGGAAGAAAGGTAATTGGTAAGGGAAGATGTTAAAAAATCCGTACAATCAATTCTGGGGATATTCAGAATAAAATAATCTGCGTATAGATGATTCTCCGTATACTACCATCAGCATTTTCCAAAACATGGATTCTCCAAGTGATCCTGTAAAATGGAATAATGGAGAGGAAAAAAGGCTTATGAAAACGGGTTTAAAATTTACAAATATATTGCAATGAGCAAGTTATGAAAAATATGGTCTCATACAATGTATATTAAAGATAAAAGAGAGAGTTTTCAAATGTATACTTCTGTATACCTATAATCTACTTCTGCAAAAATTCACAAAATCCACAAGCACATGGAAACAAATAAGTTACAAGAAAAATGATCTCACTCCATGTATGAATATAATTTGAGGGGAATACCAATGGATGATGGAGAAAAGTATTTATGAGAGATAGAATGGTAATGGAAAAATGAATAGGGAGAAATTGATCGAGGAATAATAGCAAAAGCTATATTATAAATTTAATATTCCTTGAGAAGGATTAGAGTCTATTTTTTTCTTAGCTTTTAACGGTGTAGATTTGATATCAATAGACACGACAGGTGAGATATTGTCATCTTTTTTAGTATCATATTTTGATAAAAGAGAATCAACTATATCATTTGGTAATGAATTTTTTCCAAATACATGAGATACAGATTTGATAAAATTAAGGCAAAATTCTTTTGATATTTCCATATGATGACTAACCCATAGTTTTATTAACTTTTCTCCAAATTTCCCTATAAATTTAATCATTTCTTTATCTGAAATTATTCCCTTGAACCAATTTTTAAAGTCATCGGAAGATTGCGTCTCTGAACTTAAATGTTCATATCCTTGAATTAAAACAGATTTAATGAAATTTTTTTCTTCGTTCCAAAATTTGGAAGAATCATCTAGGCTTTCACAGAATAGAAAAAGCTCTTTTTCAAAAGCAATTTTCTGATCAAATGCACTAGGTAAAAATAGAACATTTTTAGTATTCTTCAGAAAATTTTCTTCTTTTTGGTCGGAATCAAGTATATATATTGCTTTAATTGTATCTTTTAAAGGAGCGAATTTAGATAACCATTTCAAATAATTTGCCGATGAATTAGATTTTCTTTCGTTTTGTTCACCTTCCTCTGCTATCTCATTAGTAAATTTAAAAAAACCGGATTTAAATTTATTGTGAGTTAAACAATTAAAAAAACAATACGCTAATTTATCCTCAAATAAAATATTTCTTCTTCTCTCAGGAACAACATCCCTTACTAAAGTGTTTGTTAAATTTGCCTCAATAAGTTCATAAGTATCATATTCTTTTATGAAAACTTCTTTATTGTGTCTTCTTAGATATAAAATAGAAGTATATTCTTTCAAGGAAGATGTATAAGCATGCTCTAAGATTATTAAAGAATGAGTTGTTGCTATTATTTGAATATCTAATTCTTTTGCTTGTTTAGAAAGAAATTCTAGTAAGTTCTTTTGTGCAACAGCGTGAAATGAAGCATCCAATTCGTCTATTAATAAAATGCCTCCCTTATACTTTTGTCCAAGGATTTTCTTTAGACGTTTAAATGAAAGAATAGAAGTAAGAATTTGTCCCAAATTGTCTTGACCGGCGGAACAACCCTCTGAATCGTAATCTTCAAAATTAGTACCAATAAAATCGCCTTTAGATGGTATGCCGGAATGGACTATTTCTGTATCTTTAGCTTCTTCTGTTAAACATAATATTTTTCTATGCCATTCTTTTAAAAAATTCTTTTCCTCTTCATTTAAATCACTTTTTTTTGTTAGTCTAAATTTAGAAGAATTAGCAAGAGGAGATAATCTTGTTAGTCCTAAATATATTACTGGATGAGGAAAATTTCCTTCTCCTCCAGTGTGTGTTTTACCGGCAACAAATCTTACAGGAGTAGATCCTCCGCTACGAATTCTTGATTTTATAGGGAGGCCTTCTGTTGTTAACCATTTTTCAGTTAGGTCGTCCCCTTGAATGAATAATCTATAGTTATGTTCTCCTTTATTGTCGTACTGTTTTGATAGTCTAAAAATTTCACTAAATTTAGACTGAAAAATTTTGCCTCCAATAGTTTTATATTGAAAATCTTGAGCATCGTAATTATCTGTATATACAGATACTTTTGCATGAGATTCAGATATTCCTTTTTTCTTTTTAGAAAAAGAAAAGGCTTGGGCAATCATTCCCAAGAGAGTGGATTTTGATGTTCCATTTTGACCTGCTATTAGGGTAATCCTCTCACCTAAATTAGCTGATTGCTGATAAAACCTTCGGAATCGTTCAATGTATAATCGATTCACTAAAAAGCGATTTTCTTGAAAAGAATTTCTACACATTTGAATATAACACACGAGCTTTTTTTACTTCATTTGGAACAATTAACGGGGTAATTATATACTCCAGACCTTTCGTTGGGGGCATTATTGAGTAGAGTAGCCGTTTTTCATATATTGGATAATTTCTATAAATTTGAGAAATAGAATCGCAAGCATCATAAGAAAGGACCCAAGGGCATCTTGTATTTTGTATTGACTGAGCCAGTAACATATGACCATTATGATCGTAATGATTCAAGTAAAGAGTTTCTCCTTTTTGATAATAGGGTGGATCAAAATACATGAAAACCTTGTCTTCAGAAAAATTCATTAACTCTATAAAGTTTAAAGCATCAAGATTGTATATTGATATATTTTTTTTGAAAGAAGAGATTTTTTTTATTTTTTCAATTAATTTATTTTTATTAAACCTAGCATCTATTCTATATTTCCCTTCTTGTTTTATTCCTCCAATGGGATTAGCTAAAATTATTCCGGATCTATTACAGCGATTAAGAAAAAAAGTTGCAACACCTAATTCAAATCCTGCTTTTTTCTCTGTACAATAGATGTGTTTTTGTTCTTTCCAAGTTTCTATAGTAATAGGAGTATTTTCAATCCATTTAATTAATTTTTTAGGATGCCTTAAAATAGTATGCCATACAGAATATATTGCTTTATCATAATCATTAAGGATGATATGAGGTACGGTACCATTTAATAATAAGGATACTGAAGCGCCTGCTCCACCGGCAAAGCATTCTGCCAATTTGTGCCCTTTTAACCGGTTCAACACTATTATCTCTCTTAACAGAGAAGAATAGGCAGTTTTTCCTCCTGGATAGCGAAGGGGGGAATCAATACAAGGCATATTAAGGAAATGATAGGCTTTCTGATATAAATGTAAATCCCAAAGGCCTGTATGCAATTGATTTTTCCCAATATTTTCCCCATACCTCTACAAATAAAAACCGCAATACATTCATTACAAACATATTGCGGTAGAAAATTGATGGCGGACAGGGAGGGATTCGAACCCTCGGTACTGTTGCCAGTACACACACTTTCCAGGCGTGCTCATTCGACCACTCTGACACCTGCCCGTTGATAGATTGTGTTAAATAGGAAAGCGGGGATAATGTAACGGTAGAAGAGGGGGTTGGCAATCTTTTTTTCACCTGGGAGGCATTTTCCTGTTTTCCTCAAGCTCTTCCCGCGTTTCCATCTGTTGCCTGAAAAGGATGGAAAGCGCATAGGTATCCAAGGAATCCTGGAAATGGGATGGTAAGAGAACCTCATAATACCATATAAAAACAGGCTTCTGTTATCTACAGAAGCCTGTCATTGAACAAGGTTGAGTCCTTCGTGCCCGATGCCTCTCTTCTTTTAGAAAGGCAAAAGACGTTCTTCCTCTTTTTTCAGCGTTTGCGTCTTTCAGGAAGGGACTCTTACTATTAGGTCATTATTTCTTTTCCGGACGCTCAAGATCGATGCCCCATTTTTTCTGCATGAATTTTTTGTGGAATTCCAGTTTGTCCTTGAAGCGGTTCAGGTTTTTCACCTCCTTGGGGGACCATGCGGTTTCCACCAGAGCCAGGGCGCGCGGGTAAGCCTGGTAGAAGACGCGTTCAATGTTCGGCAGGCGTTCCGCCCACAGGCAGCAGTCTACGCCGCGTACGCGTTCCATTTCCTTGGCGGAGAGGCCGTGGCCCGGTTCCAGGGAGTATACGTTTTCCAGGGTGTTGACGGGCATCCAGCCCGTGTCCGGCTGGCCGGAGGGCCAGTCGCCGGGAAGCTGGGGATAGTCAAAGTAGCATTTGCCGTTGGGAGCACAGATGACGTCCACCTTGTCGCCCGTGGTGTTGGCTACCGTCTTAGGCGTGTGCCCGCCTCTCCACGTGGTGACGATCACTCCGTCCGGATATTTGCCTATGGGCTCATACCAGAAGACGGCCGTTTTCCCGCGGCTTTTCAGCATTTTGGCGCACCGGGTGAAGAATTCCACCATTTCCTTTTGAGCGGCGGCCTTTTTGTTTTCCTCACGGATACCGGCTTTCTCACGGAAGTCTGCGCATTTGGGACATTTCATCCAGTTGTCTTCCGGCGCTTCGTCTCCGCCCAGATGGACGTATTGGGACGGGAAGATGTCCTTGAGTTCATTGAAGACGGCGTTATAGAATTTCCACACGTCCGGGTTGCCGGGGCATACCAGCGTGTAGGAGATGCCGGCATTCGTTCGCACTTCCAGCTTGGGGTTTGGGAAGCAGAGGAATTCCGGATAGGCGGTGCAAAGGGCCTGGTTGTGGCCGGGCACATCTATTTCCGGGATGATTTCAATGTTCCGGGCGGCGGCGTATTTTACCAGGTCCTTAAGCTGTTCCTTGGTGTACATGCCACCATGGGGGGTTTTGTTGCCAAAGGTTTCCTTACGCTTGGAGGCCACGCTTTCCAGCTTGGGGTATCCGGGGACGGGAAGGCGCCAGCCCTGGTCATCCGTGAGGTGGAAATGGAGCTTGTTGAATTTGTAGAAGGACATCACATCAATGAATTTTTTGACGTCCTCCACCGGAACGAAGTGGCGCGCAGTATCCATCATCATGCTGCGCCATCCAAACCGGGGCTTGTCTTCAATGACGCCGCAGGGAATGCCGCCGTCCTTGTACTGGGCCTGGAGCTGTTCCAGCGTGTTTTTGGCGTAAAAGAGGCCCGCGCGGTCGCCAGCCTGGATTTCCACACCCTGCGGCTTGACAGTAAGTTTATACCCCTCCGGCCCCAGAGCCTTGTTGGCGGCCTGCTTGAGGATTTTAGGGGATTTACAAACGCCGGAGGAGGTGCTGACTTCGGCCGGTTCCGGGATGATTTGATAGGGACGGGATTCCACGTCGCCGGCAGCAAGAACGCTGCCGCCCATCGCCAGCAGAAGAGAAAGGATAAGCCATTTCATTGCGCGCGATTCTGACGGAACCGCTTTCCCTCCGCAATCAAAAAAAGACCATAGGGTTCCGGCATGTCCCGGAAAAGGCGTTCCCCGCCTGCACTTCCATCTTGACGGATGCCTTAAAGACGGGTTTGCTAGTCCTGCGCATGGGAGAGTCCTTTTACACACGCACCACGGAGACACCCCCCTCCGCTTTTGATTTGTCCCTCAGACCACCCGCCTTCAGCGAGTTCCGCGGGCAGGAGAAGATCAAGGACCGCCTGATGCTGATGGTGGAGGCCGCCAAACAGCGCGACGACGTGCTGGACCACATCCTGCTGAGCGGCCCTCCCGGCCTGGGAAAGACGACGCTTGCCAATATCATCGCGAATGCCGTCGGCTGCCGCATTCATACGACGTCCGGACCCCAGATTGAGAAGGCGGGAGACCTGGCCGGCGTGCTGACCAATCTGGAAAAGGGAGACATTCTTTTTATTGACGAAATCCACCGCCTGCACCCGGCCATTGAGGAGTACCTGTATCCGGCCATGGAGGATTTCCGGCTGGATATTATCATTGACCAGGGCCCGAACGCCCGCTCCATCCAGCTGAATCTGCCCAAGTTCACCCTGGTGGGGGCCACCACCCGCGCCGGCATGCTGACCAGCCCCCTGCGCTCCCGCTTCGGCCTGGTGAACCGGCTGGATTATTATACGCAGGAGGATTTGTGCTCCATTATCGAACGTTCCGCCGGGCTGCTGAACGTTCCCGTGGAGCCGTCAGGAGCATTTCAGATTGCCCTGCGCTCCCGCGGCACACCCCGCGTGGCCAATTCCCTGCTGCGCTGGGTGCGGGATTACGCCCAGGTACGCGGCAACGGCGTGATTACGGAACAATTGGCGCACGACGCCCTGACCATGATCGAGATTGACGACGACGGCCTGGACGAGATGGACAAGCGCCTGCTGGAGGCCATGATTTACAAGTTTAACGGCGGTCCCGTGGGCCTCTCCTCACTGTCCGTGGCCGTGGGGGAAGACGCCTCCACACTGGAGGACGTGCATGAACCTTTCCTGATCATGCAGGGGTACATCAGCCGCACTCCCAGGGGGCGCGTGGCGATGCCCTCCGCCTATCTCAAGATGGGGGCCACTCCGCCGGCCAACAGCCAGGGGTGGCTGTTGTAAGCCATTCGTTTACGGCATGGCAGGAGTCCTGCGTTTTGTGCTGGTCATGGGGCCTCCTTTCTTTTAGACTGTTCCCACATAAAACGTCAGGACGTTTTCTGTTCATCATACGCCCAAAGCTATGGCCGCAAATTCTGATATCGCCTTTAAAAGACTGCCCGTCAAGATCATCGGTACGGGCTCCTATGTTCCGGAACGCCGTCTGACCAATGCGGACCTGGAGAAGATGGTGGACACTTCCCATGAATGGATCATTGAACGCACGGGCATTGTGGAGCGCCGCATCGCCGCCCCTGACGAGTATACCTCTCACATGGGGACCAAAGCCGCCCAGCGCGCTCTGGAATCCTGCGGCCTCCAGCCGGAGGATATTGACCTGATCATCGTTTCCACCATTACGCCGGATACGTTCACCCCTTCCACTTCCTGCTACATCCAGGATGCCCTGGGCGCCAGGAATGCCGCCGCCTTTGACATTTCCGCCGCGTGTTCCGGCTTCCTGTTCGCCATGAAGACGGCCGTCCAGTTCCTCGGCACGGGCCAGATGAAAACGGCGCTCATCATTGCCGCGGAAAAGCTTTCCACCGTCGTCAACTGGGAGGACCGCACCACCTGCGTCCTGTTCGGGGACGGCGCCGGCGCAGCCGTGCTCCAGGCCTCCACGGGGGAAGATGGGGAAGGCTCCATTCTGGCCACGGACATCGGCACGGACGGTTCCCTGCATGACCTGCTTCAGATTCCCGGCGGCGGTTCCCGCTGCCCCACCACGGCGGAAAACGCCCATGAACGCCTGGCTACCCTCGCCATGCGCGGCAAGGAGACCTTCCGCCAGGCGGTTCCCCGCATGAAGGATTCCGCCGCCAGCGTGATTGAACGCGCCGGCCTCACGGCGGAGGAGATCAAGCTGATCATCCCCCACCAGGCCAATCTCCGCATCATCAATGCCGTGGCCCAGCGTCTCTCCATCCCGGAAGACAAGGTGTTCATCAATATTGAAAAATACGGCAACACGTCCGCCGCCGCCGTGGCCATCGCGTTTGACGAGGCGCGCCGCACCGGCAGATTCGGCAAGGGGGACAACGTCGTCCTGGTCACCTTTGGCGCGGGGCTCACCTGGGCCGCAGCCGCCATCCGGTGGTAATTCCGTTATTCCATTCCAGAACTTACATTACACATGACAACCGAACCGTACGGCAAGAAGAATCCGTTCCCCGCACCAGTCCTTTCCGTGAAGCACCTGACCGGAGAAGGCAGCCCGAAAGAGACGATCCATATTGAATACAGCCTGGACGGCGCCGGAATGGTGTACATCGCCGGAGACGCCCTGGCCGTGATTCCCGCCAATGACCATGCCCTGGTGGACACCCTGATCAACAAGCTGGGCCTCAGTCCAGATGCCCAGGTCACCACTCCGGAAGGAGAAACCGCCAGCCTGAAGGATGCCCTGGTCAATAACTATGACATCACCAACGTCAACAAGGCCCTTCTGACCAAATGGGCCGCCGCCTCCGGCAGCCAGGAACTGGAAGCTCTGCTGAACGGGGACAAGGAGGCCCTCAATAATTTCCTGTGGGGCCGCGACGTGCTGGACCTGGCAACGGAATATCCCGTGTCCTTTGAATCTGCGGAAGCTTTTGTCGGCATCCTGAAAAAGATCATGCCCCGCCTTTATTCCATCGCTTCCAGCCCGAACGCGCACCCGGAAGAAGTGCACCTGTGTGTGGGCGCCGTACGCTACACGGCCCGGGACCGCAAGCGCGGCGGCGTGTGCTCCACTTACATGGCGGACCGCCTCCAGCCGGGGCATACGGCCAGGGTGTTCATACATACCAACAAGAATTTCCGCCTGCCGGAAGATGGAAACACCCCCATCATCATGGTTGGCCCCGGTACCGGCATCGCTCCCTTCCGGGCATTCTGGGAGGAACGCATCGCCTCCGGAGACAAGGGCGGCAACTGGCTGTTCTTCGGCAATCCGTACAAGGCTACCGATTTCTGCTATGAAGACGAGCTGAATAAACTGACGGCAGCCGGCAAATTGAAGCTGTCCGTAGCCTGGTCCCGCGACCAGGAGAAGAAGGTCTATGTGCAGCACCTCATGGTCCAGGAAGGTGAAGAGCTCTGGAAATGGCTGGAAAACGGCGCCTGCTTCTACGTCTGCGGAGATGCTTCCCGCATGGCGAAAGATGTTGATGCGGCTCTCCATGAAGTGATCCAGACCTGGGGCCGCAAGTCACCGGAAGAAGCCGCGGAATACGTGGCTGACATGAAAGAGCACCGCCGCTACCAGCGGGACGTGTATTAATCGCGCCCTCCGGATTTTCCTCTTTTTTACCGCGCTTTTCCACCATCCGTGGAAAGCGCTTTTTTGTCCGGGAAACCGGGCGGCCTTCACCGCTACTGGTACCGGGAGAGGCCTTTCACCGGAGAAACATTCCGGCATGGAAAGATGCCGTCATTTTCCTTTTATGCGGAAAAAACATCTGCCCCGATTGGAAACCGTTCCACCCGGAGAGGGTCATTAAGAATTATTTCCGGGCCGCATCTATGACGCGGGCGGCTGCTCCGGATCCTTGTACGGAACTTCCGTCTCCGTGGTAATCCAGCTGCGCTGGTAGGGTTCCAGGCCGTAACGCACATAGGTATTGTTGCCTATGCCGTTGAGAATCGTGGGGGATTCCAGCTGCGCCCTGCCCCCATATTCCCCCGCCTGCATATCCAGGTATAGTTTGGGAGACACTGACATGTGGTAGGTATCCCATCCCCTAATGTCCGCCAGCTTAACAACCGTATCTCCGGATGCTCCGCCCATGACCAGCCAAACCGCAGCTCCCAGCGTGTTGGTATAAGATATCTCCGACTGGGCGATCACCAGACGGTAGGCCGCGGAACAGGGATTCGTGTTGTTGTCGTAATTCAGGCTGGATTCAGTAGTACGTACAACGTAACTCCGTGGAGTCCCAATGCCGATGAGTTCGCGAACGCGGGCTTTGCACCCCTCATCGTAATAGAGAGTCACTTCAACCAATCGGGCAATAGAAGGGGCGCTGCCGGCCACGGGCCTGAAGCGGTAACCATCCATCCCCGCATCCGGTAATTCCGTCCACTCTCCTCCTGCTCCCAGAAGCATGGACATTTTGATCCAGACACCGGCGCTCCCACCGTTATGCCGGAGCGGGATGGAATATCCCATGATCTTGCTGTAATCGCCACCGCCAACTGCTCCGGTAGTTGGCAAGGTAAGGGAGGTACAGCCACTGGCGCCCAAAAGCATCTCGCAGTAGCACCCTGGAACCACATGGTTGATCGTCACCCCATTGGTAGCCGTGCACGAGGACGCGAGCCAATAGGTACGCGTCTGGTGCATCAGCACCAGCTGGGCCACTCCCATGGCGTAAGCCCGGTTCATAGACGCCGTATCCGTTTCAGCCCCGGCAGCCAGTGGAATATTGATACCTCCGTTGGCGTTGACGATCCCGGAAAACGCGGCCGCCTCCGCCATCAGGTTTCTTAAAACCACGTCCCCACCGCTCTGCATTCCGCTCCGGCCAGCCGCACCTAACGCGGCCGGTTTCAGCATCTGCGTTACCATGGCATTTTCATCAGATACTTCTACGGCTTCCCCTGGAGCCACAAAACTATACTGTCCAGCTGTATCAGCCTCCAGAATGGTGATAAAAGCAGCATCGGCACGGAGTGCCTGAACGGTACAGGCCTCCGTACATGTCAGCGCATACGCGCCCCCTTTAACAGTATCAATTCTCATAAATTTTAATTAATCAGGCTTAAAAAAACACCAATCGGCCAGAAAATCATCACGCACAAACCGTCTACCCACTCCAGTTTCCCCCCCGGCCAGACGAAACCACGCCGGAAGCGTCTTTTACTCATTCAAGATTCCATTCCTACACAAGGAACAATGCCATCCTCTTCACCGGGCCAGCAGCCCGATTTCAACCATCACGACAATACCCGCCATTACTTGGCGGCTGGTGTTTTCCTTTCCCTGACAGAGTATTCACCTGATACTAGAAAGGTATCTTTTAACCTTCCTGAGCTTAAAGAAGGAAATCATGCAGAACAAATAGAGCCTTTGCGGCAACGCATGGGCCATGCCCATCCAGCCTTTCCCTTTCAACTTCCATCTCCGGCGGAAGGGATAATCCCACCAGTTCAGAAGGTGGTCAATGCCCTCAACCATGTTCTTCCTTTCCTCAATCTCCGCCAGCAATTCCTCCCGGGAGCGGAAAACCGCGTTTCCGGATTTCAACAAATCCCCGCACAATTCCAGGCCCGTCCGTTTGCTTTTTCGCAACTGCTGATGCACTTTCCGTTCTCTTTCCTCAAAGGCCAGCGCCGTCTTCATGCCGGCAAATCTCGCCGCGCTGTTAATGGCACAAATGTTCTTGGAGGCAAATCTATAGTAGTACAGGGAAGTAGCGGGCAGTTCATAAATATTCCCCTGGAGCCACGCATAAAATGCCATTAAATCATCTTCAAAGCTGGCCGTCATCGGCAGGGAATTTCCCCACTGGCAGGCGCTCTTCCGGATCATCATGCTCCCTCCGTAATGGGCGCGGGAAGAAAAAGGCCCTGTTTGGAGCCGGACGGACAATGCCCCTTCCGGAGCAGCCGGAAACTCCGGGAACTCAAACGGAACCCCGGCTTCTTCATAAACATGGGTCATTTGACTGGCCACAGCCACGGCATCCGGATGCTCCATCACCGCCCTGGCAAAAATCCTGCACCGCCAGGGAAAGGAACAGTCGTCCCCATCCTGGCGGAGAATCCATTCATGGGTGGCCAGTTCCACCGCCTGCCTTATGTGCTGCCCGCGTCCAAGGGCGGTTTCATTCCTGTTTAAAACCACCCGGTACGGCCCACGGTACCGGGCCGCCATTTCCTGCATGACGGCAAACGTACGGTCGGAAGAACCGTCATCGGATAGTATGATTTCCACCGGTCCCTCATAGTCCTGCCGGAACACACTCCGGATGGCATCTCCAATGCAGTATTCTTCATTATGTCCGGTCAGAACGATGCTGATGGAGGGAAGGTCCGAATGATTCATGACGGGAGATTAGATCAGGGATAGAACAATAGGTAGATCTTAGCCTAATCCCGCGGAGTTGACCAGCATAACAGGCCCTAGGGCATGCCGGGGTCATTTTTTCCACAGCAGGCGCAGGCGGCTGCCCGCCATGGACCAGGCCCGGTGCACCATGGAGCGCATGCCCGCCGTACCGCAATACATTAAAAACACCGTTACGCCGCCATAGGAAACAACCATCAAGAAGGCGCATGTAAACCAATTCAGGAAAGACAGGGAAGGCTGCAGGGGAATATATCTCCATACCCAGGACATCAGCACGGCCGGTGCCAGAATCAGCGCCAGCTGGTAACCGAATTGAAGCCAGTAGAACATCACATTCTCCCTGAACCCCCATGTGTACAGCATAAAGGGCTTCCAGATGCCTACGATCAGCATCAGGCTGGAAATGCCTCCCAGCAGAATGCCGGGCAGCCCCCAGAGATAGCCTCCGATGACAGCCACTGTAATGTTGATCACACTCTCTGCCAGCGGCGCCCAAATATCCCAGAAGAGACCGTAGCCATACAAGAATTGATCCGTCACTCCCCGCGTAATGGCAATGAAAAGATTAATGATCACCAGAATCATGATTTCCCGGGAGAGGATATAGCCGGACCCCAGCCAAAGGGAAATGAAGGGCTCCAGCAACTGGTAAAGGGCGAAGCATATCGTTCCGGCGATCAGCATACGCAGGGAAAACAGTTCATTAAACACCCTGCGGATTTTTGCCGTATTTCCCTCCGCAATCAGATTCCCTACACTGGCTTCCGTACTGCCCAGCAGGTTGTTGACCAGGAGAAACAGCTTGTCCGTAATAATGGAATAGTTGCCGAAGTAAGCCACCATCTGCAGGGAAACGAAGGCATAAACCAGAAGCGGCGTTATCTGGAACTGAGCAAAGGCCCCAATTCTGTGAACAAACAGCTGCCTGGTATATCTGATGACTTCCGGATATTTCCTGAACAACTGGCGCCCCAAGGCAACACTGCCTTTCAGCCACGGGTACACTTGGTTGATTTTCCAGTTCAGGATGAATGAATAGATTCCCCCAAATAACAGTTCTATCGCGATCCACAGATAGTAGCTGCCCGTATACCAGGCAGACAGCATCTGAAATAAAATCTTGATGATGGTAGCCGTTTGGAAATAGACAGCTACCACGTAATTTCTCTGGTCCGCTCCCAGGAGAGTCTGCCTGTAATTAGCAAAGTAGCCAATTAGGGAAGATGCCAGAAATGAAAAATAAGCAAAGTAGATGACTCCATAGGAAAACCCCGTAGAAGGAAAAATCAACGGCAGAAAACATGCCAGCACCAATCCGGCGCCAATAATAACCAGGCCTATCCAGCGGTACATGTAGCCTAGGACGGAAATGATTTCGTTAATCCTGGTTTTATCCTGGTCAAAAATAGGTTTATAAAGCACATAGCCTATCGCCGTGCTTACCCCCAGTTCCGCCAGATTGAGAAAATTTAGCAGGTTTAATAAAGTTCCCGTCAAGCCGACAAAATCGGCTCCCAGGCAGTTTAAAAATATTTTCCGGGAAAAAAAGGAGATGCACAGAATCAAGATGTAGAACACAAGATTCACACGGGCATTCTGCAAACTCTTTTTTACACGTGATTCCCTCATCTCATACATTTCATGAATTCAACCCAACCCTATCAGAAAATATAAAATACAGAAATTGCACAAACCCGCTTTTATTTATTCAGCCTGTAAAATAAAACAAAATATTCCGCCAATCATATACCCATGAAAGCGGCATTACCCTAGCACATCATTCCACTACATCAACACTTTTTACCTTAGCAAAAAAATCCATTTGATTCCTATTATTCAATAATGCGGTGCAAAACTTCCTTGCCTTATTTTCACCTGCCATCTATATTGAAGTTCGTGAGCAAAGGCCGGATTTTAATTGTCGCCTATACATTTCCTCCGGGAGAAGGCGGGGTAGGAATGGCAGCTTTTGAAATGGCGAAAGGGCTCGGTACTTTAGACTGGGACATTCACGTGCTTACGCGGGAACAGAATCCACTGGCTGATCCATCCCGCCCGGTATGCTGTTCCGTCGCCTCCATACCGGATTCCTTAACGGAAGACAGGCCGCGTTTAAAGGAATACCTGAACACCCATTTGGGGGATATCCAGCCGGATTTCATCATTTATCATTCCTGGTCAAACTGGTGCAGGAAGGAACTCATGGAATATGCCAAGTCGCACCACATCCCCTTCATCCTGCGCTCACATGGGACAGGCACCAATTTTTCCGCCTTCTTCCGACTCCGTTACCCCCCCTTCTTCGGAATGAAAAAATGGATCGGTTCCTTCCTCAATACCAGGAAGTCCGTTCTCCTTACGGGCAAAGAAGCGCCCTTGAACCGTCTTGTTTTTCTTGAACCCTGCGGAAGCCTATTTAAAGGATTCGATTACTATTATGCCAGCAAGCTCAAGCTTCCCAACGCCTGCTGCATTCCCAACACTTTTCCGGCGTTGAAACGCGGCACTCCGTTCTTCCGGGAAAAATACGGATTAACCGGGGTCTCCGTGTTCACCTGTGCGGCTAGCGCCTGCACAACGAAACAACAGCTCCTTTTCATCCGCCAGGCAAGACGCATGGATTTGCAGAATATCGTTTTCCTTTTTCTCGTCCCTCAACGCAATTCGTATGCAGAGCAAATGGAAAAGGCCATCGGGAACCATCCCGGATTCCGCATTCTTTACAATCTTCCAAGGCATGAAGTGGAGGCCGCCATCTCGGAAAGCGACGCCATGTTCCTCTACTCCTACCAGGAACAACAGCCTTTGTGTATTCTGGAGGCCATGTCCTGCGGCATTCCCTGGATAGCTCCGGACATCGGTTGCATTTCCGTTTTGAAAGGTGGCATCATGCTGAAGAGAAGAACTCCCGGCTGTCTTAAAAAGGCTCTAACCTCCATGCTGGCTCCTGATACCCGGAAAAGTTTAGGCGCCGCCGGATTCCAGCAGTGGCAGCAGCGCTATGCGCCCCATGCTGTCTATGCCCAGTGGGAGGCCCTGTTCCGTTCCGCCAAAAAATCTGAAAACTATTCAGACACATGAATTACAAGTGATTTGAATCTCCTCTTCATATGATCCCTTCCGACCATACCCGGCCCGTTCTCGCCATTGTCTCGGACATGCCTTTGGGGCGTCTGATTCCCAGCGAGTTTCAGGAAAAAGATCGTTCCCTTACACCATGGATTTTTTCCCTGTTCCAGGCTCTGGCAAACCAAGCGGAATACGACATCCACTGGATCACGCTCAAGAAATATGTTTCCGAGTATACGGTCAAATCCATCCATCACCAGACCATCCATATTTTGCCGGACTCCAGCCTGGCAGTAGGTTTGCTTACCAATCATTTTTCCGCCTCCAGAAAAATCCGTCATCTTCTGGATCAACTGAATCCGGACCTGATTCACGTCTGGGGTATTGAACTGGCATACGCGACCGCGTGCAAAACGCAACCACGCATCAAGCTGTTGTCCTACCAGGGCTCCCTGATTGCTTCTTGCCAACGTTCCAAAATGAAAATGTTCCCGAAGATTCAGGCCTTCTGGGAAAAACGGACCACTCCGGAATACCGCCACATCACTTGTGAATCTCCATGGATACATGATCGTATTCTTGAAATATCCCCTTCCGCCCAGATTTCGATCATTGAATATGGAGTGGAGGAATCATTCCATCACGTCGAAAGATCACCCTCCGCCACTCCGGAATGTTTGTTTGTAGGAAGCCTCAATGAATTAAAAGGCGTCAGGTACCTGATTCAAGCATTTATGGAACCCTCGCTGCAACATGTTGAACTTTATATTGCCGGGTCAGGGGAATTAAGGGAAAAACTGGAACCAGCAAGCACGCCCAATATCCATTGGGTTGGCACCTTGCAGCGTCCTGAACTGCAAAGGCGGATGTCGTCAGCATGGTGCCTGGTACATCCCACCCTGGGTGATGCCTCTCCCAATTGCGTCAAGGAAGCAAGAGTCATCGGGCTTCCCGTGGTCACTACTTGCGAAGGGGGGCAGACCCAGTATGTCATTGACGGCAAATCCGGGTACATTATCCCCGTCAGAGACAGCGAAGCCATTGCCCAGGCAGTCCTTTCCCTGACTGAATCCCTGGAGAAAAACATGACCATGGGGCTTTACGGGCTGGATGAGGTTAGAGAAGCTCTGAAAATTGAACTGACTTGCAGCAAATTCCTTTCCCGGTACGGATCCCTGATGAATGACAAACCCTCCTCTCTTCCGGATTGATTCATCCATGCATGAAACCGGCTCTGCGCCCGGTCATACTCTTCCATTCCCCTTTCCCATGAAAAAGGTTGTTTTCATTAACTTTGGTTCCGCCCGGTTTACGCACCGCCAGATGTTGCAGCTTCTTTCCGCCAAACTGGCCGGAAAAGCGGATCAAGTTCATGGATTCCAGCCTAAGCACTTAAAAAAGCTCGGGTTTTATAACACCCATCCCTGGGCTCACCCTTCCCAGAGAGGATTTGCATTCTGGTCATGGAAACCCTTCATCATTCATCATGCCCTCCGGCAGGTGCAGGACGGGGACATGGTCATCTATTCAGACGTCGGCCGGCCGTGGGTGCGGATGTTCCACCATTCCCTGGGCTCTGTTCAACAATGGCTGGAAGAACTGCGCCAGGACATCATGCCCGGAATATACATCCCCTATACGGGTACAATAGGAAATTGGACCAAGGCCGCCACGCTGAACCAAATGGAAGCGCTCTCGCCGGATATGTTGAATTCTCCTCCCATTCAGACCTCCTTCTCCGTCTGGAGAAAAACCCCGGCGACCGTGAGACTGGCGGAGGAATGGGAAGAAAAATGCCACCATTTATCGCTGGTTGGAGATTACGACGCAAACACGGACATACCGAACGGCCCTTCCTTCAAGGACCACAGGCACGACCAGGCCATCTTCTCCATCCTGTGTTTTCAGCATCATCTAAAAGCATTGGACTCCATAGGGGGACAACGGCCCGAGGTTGACAAGGATCTGGACGCCTGGCTTCAGCTTCAGGGAGCTCCGTCGTCAGGCGCCTGTGCAGATGCCCTGTTAAACGGGCTTTCCGCCACCGCCAGAAAACTGGAAAGCGCCGTCAGGACCTGTTTGAAAAAGTAACCCCTCCTTTCCGTCCACCACAGAATCTTCATGCAACCATCCCCAGCCACCCTCTCCACCCTGTTCCTTGCCGGTCCCACCGGATCCGGAAAGTCCGCCGTGGCCGTGGAACTGGCGGACATGCTGGGCGCGGAGATCGTCAGTTCGGACGCCTACCAGGTGTATCGTGAAATTCCCGTCCTGACGGCGGCCCCTTCCCCGGAAGAACAGGCGCGCATCCCCCATCACATGATTTCGGTCATTCCCGTCCAAATGCCCTGGGACGCCACGGAACACTACCACCGGGCCATGCGGTGCGTGGAAGACATCCATGCGCGGGGAAAAACGGCCATCGTCACGGGAGGTTCCGGCCTGTACTTCAAATTCCTTTCCCATGGCCTGTCGGAAGCTCCTCCGGGAGACGCCTCCCTGCGCGCCGCCTTTGCGGACTGTTCCACGGAAGAGCTGTACGCCAGGCTCTCCGCACTGGACCCGGAAGGCGCGGCAGCCACCAGTCCCGCCAATCGGCGTTATGTGGAACGCAACCTGGAAATCGTCCTTGCCGGAGGAAAACCCCTTTCCTTCTGGAAGCGGAACTGGCTGAAACCGCCCCGCGGCCACGGCTGGGCCATCACCCGGGACGTCCCGGAGCTGGACGGCAGAATAGCCGCCCGCGCCGCCCGCATGATGCAGGAAGGGGCCGTGGAGGAAGTGGAGCGGCTGGGCCCCTGCTCCGCCACGGCGGAACGCACCCTTGGCCTGGCTCTCATACGCAGCATGCTGCGCGGAGAAATCACCCAGGAAGCCTGCCAGGCGCAACTGGCCCTGGCCACCCGCCAATACGCCAAACGGCAGCGTACCTGGCTGAAACGCGAACAATGGCTCCGGGAACTTCCAGCAGACGGTCAGTCCTCCGCGCGGGAACTTGCGGAACGCATGATACGGGACCTGACGCATTAATCCTTTTTCACTCGGCGATAAACATCCTGAAAGCGGCGTCATCCTGTTATTCCCATGGCAACCCGCTTGCTCCTTCTTTATCAGGCTATATCTAACATATTTTTGGAAAGATTGACATTTAAATGGATAAAAAGTTATCCTAAGTATCGTTCTTCGCAGTTCCTTTCCTGGCATGAACTTTCCCTCTTTCCGCCTTTCCTCTACCGGCATTTTTCTGCATGCCCTGGCAACCTTTGTTCATGCAGAAGACATTCCCACCACAGATGACCGTTCCCTGTACATCGAATCGGAAACGAAGGTTGCCTCTCCTCAATGCCTCATCGACCAAGGAGACCAGGACGAGGACAGGAAACGCACCAAAGTCGGTATTGGAGAAGTGGTCACCTTAACCTTGAACGGCAAGAGGATTAAGGACGTGGACTCAGACTCCCTTGAATGGTCCCTGGAGCCGGAGAATGCGGCCAGCATTGAGAAATCAAATGACGATATTAATCAAGCTACGCTGACCATCAGCAGAAATCTTACCCAGGACACTAACTTGAAGGTTCGAGTCAAAACCAGCCTTGATGAAGAACTACCGAAAAGAGAACCCTCTGTTTTCAGCATTCTCGTTCCCTCTGACATTAAAGCGGAACATTCCGGGAAACGGGTGGAAGAACATCCCCAGGACAAGGAAAAAGACAGACCGGGAGCTTCCTCCAAGCTTGTCGTGACTTTTCTTCCCTTGGCGGTCAGTTTCAGCAACGTTCCCATCATGGAACGGGCGGAAGACCCGGAAGGATTCAAACCGGTGCATACCCCGGGAAAACAGTTGATGTGGCCCAATGCCCTGAATGCCTACCATCATGACAACATCGGCTGGAGATGGGACAAGGAGAAGGATATTCGCTTGCAGCACTTGCAGGACATGAAACTTCCCGATTCCTTTTCATGGATCTGCGGGTGGTACGTACACGCCGACGGCAAGGACTGCTACAAGGTCGGCAATGACACGTACTCCCAGGATTTTAGTTTCAAGTACGAAGATGAAAGGGAAACCAATAAGGAATCCCCCACCAGGGGCTTGAAAAATATCAAGGTAAGCATCACCAAATTCGGATGCACCGTCACGCGCAGCACAGCAGGCAACGCCCTGCATGCCGACTCTACCGCCAATCCATAACCTCCTGTTTTTAGCATCATGAATAAATCTTGTCCCTTCCTTCTGTTATTCGTCCTTTTCCCGCTGTCCTTTCCCTGTTCAGCCTCTCCGGAGCAGGACCGCCTCCCCCTTCCTTCCGCCATCAGTAATCTGAACAGGCAGAACCCGGAACTCCTGCACCTCAAGAAATTGCTGGACAGCGGCCAAATCATTCCGTTCTACCAAGGGGCGGATAAGATATTGAAAGAAGCCAACCTCTACCGGAAAAAGGACGTCACCCCTCAGGAATTGACGGAGGGGCTTTTCCTGTGCTACCTGATTGCCAAGGCCCCGTTCATCGACCTCAACGATTACGAAAATGTCGAATGGCTTGCTACCTACACTAGCGTAGATCACCACGCAAAAGAGTTTTTCACAAACAGTATCCCTTTCCTTGCCCTAACGGACAAGAATAGCAGCCTCCCAGGCAAGGAAGAGGCCCTTCGATTTTATTTATCCGCAAAAGCCCTGATCATCAAACAATTCCACAACCAAGTGGATTATGCTTTTGAAGCTACGGAAATCTTCGCCCACATGCTCATCGACCATGCCTCCGGAATGTCCGAAGGAAACGATACCAAGCTGTTCAACAAGACAAGCGCGCTGAGTTCGAGAAGCAACAACGCTCAATTCGCCATCAGAAGCAAGGAACGCGGATTTATCAGGGAATTGATGACCTGCTTCCCGACCAAAGCCCAGGAGGTCAAAAAATACCTGCGTCTGGCCGGATACAGGGACAAGGACATTCCGGCCCTGCTGGACAGGACCGTCGGCCGGGTGCCGAAAGCGGCCTACCTTTACAAGGGATTGCCCAAACAGAAAAATTAAAGCGGCATCTAAATCCAGACAACAAAAAGCGTCACTAGTGCAAACCCTTTCCTGCATAAAAAGACTGTAAGGCATCCCCTTGTTTTCCCAGGTTACGTCCGAATAATCGTCTTCCCCGCTTTTTGTCTTGGCTTGCGGGGGCATCTTTGATTTACAGGGGCAGGCGGGGAAGACTTCCCAAACGCAGGTTCCCTATCACACTCATATCTTTTTCAACATCGTGGCACGTATTCTTGTAGGCTTATCCGGCGGGGTGGACAGCTCCGTGGCAGCAGCCCTGCTCGTGGAGCAAGGGCATGACGTGGTGGGAGCCTATATGAAAAACTGGGTGAATGACGAGGGCATTCCCGGCGAATGCCCGTGGGAACAGGATATTCAGGATGCTCTGGCCGTCGCCAAAAAAATCGGCATTGAATTCCGGGTCATCGACCTGGTGGACGAATACCGCGCACGCATCGTGAATTATCTGATTGAAGGCTACCGCGCCGGATACACGCCCAATCCGGACGTGCTGTGCAACCGGGAAATGAAGTTCGGCGTCTTTCTGAATTACGCCCTGGAGCAGGGGTTTGACGGCGTCGCCACAGGCCACTACGCCCGCAGACTGGATACGCCGCAAGGCTCCTTCATCCTGCGCGGGCGGGACCCGAACAAGGACCAGTCCTACTTCCTGTCCCTGATGCGCCCGGACCAGACAGCCCGCGCCGTGTTCCCCCTGGGGAACCTGCTGAAGCCGGAAGTCCGCGTGCTGGCGGAGAAATACGGCCTTCCCACGGCGCGCAAGAAGGACAGCCAGGGCATCTGCTTCATCGGCCAGGTGAAAATGAGCGACTTCCTGCGCCACTACCTGCCGGACAAGCCCGGCAAAATCGTGGATACGGAGGGAAAAGTGCTCGGCTCCCACAACGGCCTGCACCTGTTCACCATGGGCCAGCGGAAAGGCCACGGCGTCGCCTCCCCGCGGGAGGGAATCGCCTATGTGGTGGTGGGGAAGGACGTCAAGCGCAACCGCCTGATCCTGGGGTATGAGGACGCGTCCACACAGGGACTGTACGCGGCCCATGCGGTGGTCGGCGGCATTTCCAATACGCTGGCACCCCTGCCTTCCCGCGTGATGGCTCAGCCCCGCTACCGCGCCAAGGCGGAATGGGCCTCCTGCGAATATCTGGAAGAAGGAAAGGTGCGCCTGAGCTTTGACACGCCCCTCCGGGCGCTGGCCGTGGGGCAGGTCTGCGCCTTTTACGACGGAGGCAAGCTGCTGGGCGGCGGTTTTTTTGAATCCATAGAACCATGATTGACCCGGAACGCACCATAGCCGCGCAGGCTACCGCCGCAGGACAGGGAGCCATCGCCGTCATCCGCATGAGCGGCCCCGGCTGCATGGACGTCCTGAAACAATGTACTCCCGTGGCCTTCACGGACCGCCTCCGGCCACGCCGTGCGACGCTGGCCCGCATTCTGGACGCGGAAGGAGGCACCATTGACCAGGCGCTTATCACCTGGTTCCCGGCTCCGGCCAGTTATACGGGGGAGGACACCGTGGAAATCTCCTGCCATGGCGGCATGCTGGTGACGGTCCGCCTGCTGAAACGCCTGTACCAGTGCGGGGCCTCCCCAGCGGAACCGGGCGAGTTCACCAAGAGGGCCTTCCTGAACGGTCGCATGGACCTGACCCAGGCGGAGGCCGTCATGGACGTCATTTCCTCCGGGAGCGACCTGGCCCTGAAAGCCGCGCAAAGCCAGTTGGACGGAGGCATCGGCTCCCAGGTGAACGAACTAAAGGACAGCCTGATTCACGTCCTGGCCCATATTGAGGCCTATATTGACTTTCCGGATGAGGATATCTCTCCGGACACGGCTTCCGCTCTTCTGGAGCGTCTCCGGCAGATGGAAGAAAAGCTTTCCGCCCTGCTCCGGACCGCAGAGGGCGGCCGCCTGCTCCGGGAAGGAATCCGCACGGCGATCGCCGGACCGCCCAACGTCGGAAAATCCAGTCTGCTGAATACCCTGCTGGGGTATGAGCGCGCCATTGTCAGCAACATTGCCGGAACCACACGGGACACGGTGGAGGAATCCATCCAGCTCGCCGGGCTGGCCCTGCGGCTGATTGACACGGCAGGCGTCCGGGAATCATCCGACGTGATTGAACAGGCCGGCATCACCCGCACCAACCGGGCGCTGGAAACCGCGGACCTGGTTCTGGAAGTGGCGGACGCCTCCGCGCCCCGCACAGAACCCTTCCTGACCGCCGGGTGCACCGCGCCGCGGCTGCTGGTCCTGAACAAGTGCGACCTGGGAATCCATCCGGACTGGAAAACCATTCCCGGCATCAGGTTCTCCTGCGCCGCCGGAGAGGGCAGAGAGGAGTTGGAAGAAGCCATTGTCCGCGCCTTTGCCTCCGCCCTGCCCGGTGAAACGGGCAGCTCCCAGGTGGCCATCAACGCCCGGCACCAGCATGAACTGGGCCTGTGCCTGGAGCACATCCGGCTGGCTTCAGAGTCCATCTCCCGGCAGGAGAGCCCGGAATTTACGGCATTGGAACTCAGGGAAGCCCTGACGCACCTGGGGGAAATTACCGGAGCCGTGGATACGGAGGACGTCCTGGGCGCTATTTTCTCCTCCTTCTGCCTGGGCAAGTAAACCCTCCGGAACGTCCGGAAACGCCATTCAACGGGCGGCTGCCGTTACTTCCCGCCGGGCTTCCCGGCAAGGGCCTCCTTCTCCTCCTCTTCCAGGGCTTCCGGTTCCGCCTCCGGCGTGAACAGGGGGATGTAGGAAGGCAGGTTCCAGTTCCACCGGATGGCCGCCAGGCGCACGGAGAGCGTGACTACGAACCCCGTCACGAAGCAGGTGGAGGAGTCGATCCCGAAGTAGTAAAGCACCGCGTACGCCACGCCGCCCAGCAATGCCGCGGTGGCATACAGTTCCCCGGGGCGGAACACGTAGGGAACATTCCCAGTGAGCACATCGCGCAGCAGGCCGCCCGCCACGCCGGTGCAGATGCCCATCATCACGGAAACGGTGGAGGTATAGCCGTGGAGATAGGATTTTTCCGTGCCGATCATGCCGAAGAGGGCCAGCACGATGGCGTCCGCCACGCGGATGGTGCCCATGGGGGGCGGATATTTCTGGGCTACGTAGAAGGTTCCCAGGCTGGTGACGACAGCGGCCAGGACGAAGATTTCCCCGGAAGGGAGCGTCCAGTACACCGGAATGTCGAGCAGGACGTCGCGCACGGTTCCCCCGCCCAGGGCTGCCAGGGTGCCGCAGACAATCACGCCGAACAGGTCCATCTTCACCCGTGAGGAAGCAATGGACCCCGCCAGGGCTCCAATGATCGTGCTCATGATTTCACAGATGGAGAGGAACATGGCGGGGGAAAGGAGAAAGAGGAGGGCTTCAGCAGACCCGTATCCACGGCAGGCAGGAGTCCTGGCTGGCGCAGAACAGGGAGGTGGAGGCCAGCCCCATGTCATGCAGGGTAGCACGCATCAGGCTTTCTGCCAATGCCGGAGAATTGCTTTCTGCACTCAGGTGGGCCAGCACCACGTTTTTCAGGGCGTCATGGGCGATGCGCCTCAGCAGGTCGCAGGCCTGTTCGTTGGACAGGTGGCCGTGCTCGGAGGCTATGCGCTGCTTCAGCGGCCAGGGCCGCTTGGGGGTGGCGGCCAGCATGTCCGGATCATAGTTTGATTCCACCACCAGGCTGTCCACCATGGAGAGGTGCTCCGCCACGCTTCCGGGAGCGTGCCCCGTATCGGAAATGAAGCCCAGGCTGGACTGTTCCGTTTCAAACTTGAATCCCACGGGGTCCACGGCGTCATGGTAGGTGGCAAAGGGGGTGACCACAATGTCCCCTATTTTAAAGGACTGCCCTTTTTCAAAGTAGGCCCAGGGGGCTTCCGGCGCCTTTTCCTGAACGCACATGGCCGTGTGGCGCGTGGCATAAACGCGCACGGTGTATTTCTTGGTGAACTGGTGCACGCCTTTCATGTGGTCGGTGTGCTCGTGGGTGAGCAGGATGGCGTCCAGATCATCCGGCTCCACGCCGGCGGATTTCATTTTATCCCGCAGCCTGGCGGCGCTGAACCCGGCATCCACCAGCAACACGGTTTCCCCCGCTTTCACGATGGTGGCATTTCCTCCGCTGCCGCTGCCCAACACGCAAAACTGCATCATGCGCGGAATATAATACCGGCCCCGGAGCGGCGCAAGACCGGATCAATGCTTTTTTTCACGACATGAACACAAGAAAAAATACTTTTTTCCAGTACGGGGTTGACATTTCAAGTGCATTAAAGTGTATTGAAGTCACTACGTAGTGTACTTGCATGTGATGAGCAGTGTATCTGACAACCTTTTTGGTGCATACACCCACAAGCTGGACCCCAAAAACCGGATTGCAATTCCGACTGAATGGAGGCCTACCGAAGGTTGCGCCCTGCTCCTGTTGTCCGGACGGCGCCTTGAACTGCCGACCGTTAAAGCCTACACGCGGGAAAAATTCCAGCAAATCATTGATAAGATTGAATCTACTCCCGGATACACGGAGGCGCAGATTGACCTGTTCATCGGCAGATTATACGCCAATTGCGTGGAGGCCGTCATTAACGCCCAGGGTAAATTGCTGATACCCAAACAAATGTGCGAGCACGCACAATTAAGTTCCTCCGTCAGGCTAGCCGCGCGGAGAGGATACTTCGAATTATGGGAACCGTCCCTCTACGAAGAGGTTTCCCGGCGTGAAAACGCCAGCATCTCCGACATCAACCAATCCTACGGCATTCTCTAATCTCCCTTCATGCCCCCTGACTCCACCATTCCGCCCACGCATCAGGCCCGTCCCTACGCAACGCTTGCGCTGCGCCCGGGCTGGCTTGTTTCCAGCCTGGGCGTCGGAGCCAGAACCGGGCTGGATGCGGAAGTCACGGCGTATTCCATTGTTTTCTGGGGGCATGACGCCCTTCCGGCGCAGGATATGATCGCCTGGCAGCAGGAAAAAACGCGCATCACCGGGGAAATGTCCCTGGCGGGCCAGAAGGGCGCCTATGGCAAACTGGGCGCATTGTCCTCCAGCCTGAACCGGGCTTTTGACGACCACGTTGAGCTTTCCTTACGCGCGGGCGCGGGTACGCACATCCGCCCGGAGGAGGGTCAGGCCCTGGCGGACGGCCTGGCGGACGCCACCTCCTGCCGCGTGCTGGCGTGGAGCATCTGCCGCAACCATGTGCACGTGATTGCGGAGCTGACGGAGGAGATGGGCGTGGACGAGCTGGTCTGCTCCTGGAAGGCGCTCGCCCCCTCCATGGCCTGGGAAAACGTGTACCATACGGAAGCCTTGAAGGCTCCGGAAGCCGGAGCCAAAGTGGACTCCCTGATTGCCGAGCTGGGGGATGACGCCGTTTCCACCGCCGCTGACGCGGAAACGGACGAAGCCGCCTCCGGCAGCGGCTTCAGCCACATCACCGTTCTGCTACATGAAACGGTGGACATGCTGGACGCAGGACCCGGCAAACTCATCGTGGACTGCACGCTGGGCGGCGGCGGCCACACGGAACTTCTTCTGGAGCAGGGCGCTACCGTCTGGGGCATTGACCGTGATCCTGACGCCCGCCGCGCCGCCATGCTCAAGCTGGCCCGTTTCGGCAACCGCTTCAAGGTGCTCGCGGGCAATTTCCAGGATGTGGAAGCCATCCTCGCCGGGCAGGGCGTTTCCCGGGTGGACGGCCTACTGGCGGACCTGGGCGTTTCCTCCCACCAGCTTGACACCGCCTCCCGCGGCTTTTCCTTCCGGGAAGACGGCCCGCTGGACATGCGCATGGATACCCGCGCCGCCTTCTCCGCCCGGAACCTGGTAAACGAGGCTCCGGAGGAAGAGATCGCGGACATTCTCTGGCAGTTCGGCGAGGAACGCGCCTCCCGCGCCATCGCCCGCGCCATCGTGAAGGCCCGCTCCCAAGCTCCCATCACCACCACCGCCCAGCTTGCCCGCGTGGTGGAATCCGTTCTCCCCCGCAAGGGCAGGCAGCACCCCGGCACCCGCACGTTCCAGGCCCTGAGAATCGCCGTCAACGGTGAGCTGGACGCCCTGGACGCCCTGCTGGATTCCTCCGTGCGTCTGCTCGGCAAGGGGGGCCGCATGGCCGTCATCACCTTCCACAGCCTGGAAGACCGCAGGGTCAAGCAGTTCTTCGACCTCCGGAGCCGTCCGGAGATCGACCGCCCGGAATGGCCGGCGCCGCGCCCCAATCCGGATTACTGCTTCCGCCTGCTTTCCCGCAAGCCCGTCACCGCGGGAGAAGAAGAACTTTCAACCAACCACCGTTCCCGCAGCGCCAAATTGCGCGGCGTGGAAAAAATCATCTGACACCCTCTCCTTCGCCACCACCATGAAAAAATTCAAACAGCGTTTCACCGGCCACCAGATCAGCGTAAGCATGATCATGTGGCTCATTGCCTTCGCCGCCCTGACCTGCGGAGCGGGCATCACTTATGCCGTGCTGAAGAACGACCAGATCCAGGTCGCCCGCGACATCAAGCAAATGAACGAGGAGATCGCCTCCTGCGAACTCACGAAGGAATACTACCGCTCCAAGACTTCCTCCCTGACCAGCCGCTGGGCCATCCGCGACCGTCTGGCCCAGGACAAGTCCAGCCTGCAGCCTATTGAGCCCTCCGCCATCGAATACATTTCTTCCGAAAACGCCTCCCGCATTGCCGCGGCAGGCAATTAATGCGTTGAGCCGTTCATGACCACGATCACGAAGTCCAGATTTGCCAGAAGAAGCCTCGTCCTGTGCGGCGTGGCGGGCGCTGCGGTCATCTGGCTGATGCTGACGCTGGTCAACCTCCAGCTGGTTTCCCCCCGGAAAACGGGCGGCGTGCCCAGCGGCGGCATCATTGAACGGGAGGTTCTTCTGCCCCAGCGCGGCCGCATCATGGACGCCAATGAGGAAATCCTGACCAACAACATGCAGAGCTCCGAGCTGATCGCGGACGGCTACCACCTGAACGATCCCAAGACCATCAGCTGGGCGCTTGCCTATTCCAAGGCCGTCCATTCCGCCTTCTGGGAAAAAGCCGTGACGGAAAAGGAAAAGGAGAAGCTCGTTTCCGGCTTCCGCAGCAAGATTCTGGGCCAGGCGGCCAGCAGAAAGGACGGCAGCAAGGAACACAACCTGGCGAAAATCCTGCTGGAAGAACCCGAGGACGGCCCGGAAGGGGTGGACATGGCCAAAAAGAAGCTGGAAGAGCTTTATGAGCCGGAGATGGTGAAGGAGTACGTGCAGGCCCATCTGGAATACGCCGCCCGCGTAATCGCCCCTTTCCTGCCGGACGTGAGCGTGCAGGACATCATCAACACGGTGGAAAAGGACGGGGAGATTCCCAAGAAGCGCATCGTCATCGCCAAGAACCTGTCCGAGGAAAAAGCGGAGCTGCTGCGGCAGGCCATCCAGAACGCCCGCGTCCAGGGGTTCCGGTTTGAGACTTCTTCCAAACGCGTTTATTCCGTGCCGGAATGCATGGTGCACATCCTGGGCTACATTGCCCAGACGAAGGACAGCGGCCCCCGGCCCGTGGCCCTTTCCGGCCTGGAAAAGCAGCTGGACGACCAGCTTCTGGGCCACAACGGCATCAGGGAGTACCGGAAGGACAGCCGCGGGCGCATCATCCCCTCCGCGGATTCCCGGTTCAAGGACGCCGTGGACGGCCTGAACGTGCGCCTGACGGTGAACATGGAGTACCAGACCATCGTGGAGGAGGAACTGGACGCCGCCATTTCCTTTTACACGGACCAGACCCACAAGCCCCGCGGCTGCATCATCGTGGTGGAGCCCAAGACCGGCAGCATCCTGGCGATGGCCAGCCGCCCCCACTATAATTTAAATACGCGCGAGGGGCTTCAGGAGGGAGCCTACCACTTCGCCGTGCAGTCCCTGTACGAACCCGGCTCCACCTTCAAGATCGTTTCCGTCACTTCCGCCGTGGATACCGGGAAGGCCACGTTTGACACCATGATCAACTGCACGCCGTACATGGTCCCCGGCTCCCGCCCCGTCACGGACGCACCCCGCTTCTACAGCGGCCTGACCGTAGCCGGAGTGCTGAAAAAATCCAGCAATCCGGGGGCCTTCCGCATTGCGCTCAGGTCCGGCTGGCCCACCTATAAAAAGTACTTTGACCTGTACGGCTTTTCCTCCAAGACGGGCATCGACCTGCCGGGGGAAACCAGCAGCCAGTGCCAGGACGGCAACAACTTCGTCAACTTCTCCCGCATCAGCTTCGGCTATTCCCTGATGGTCTCCCCCCTCCAGGTCGCCATGGCTTACGCCGCCATCGCCAATGACGGGGTGCGCATGCGCCCGCGCCTGGTGGACGGCATTTATGTGGATGACAAGAACTTCCAGCCCTCCCCTCCCGTGGAAGCCTGCCGGGTCATGAGCGTTAAAACGGCGCGGAACCTACGGAACGCCCTGTTCCACGTCACGGACCTGGACGGCACCGCCAAAAGGGCGCGGATTGAAGGCTACAACGTGGGGGGCAAGACCGGAACCGCCCACAAGGTGAAGCCCACGGGCGGCTATTTTGAAAACCGCTATACCGTCTCCTTCGTGGGGATGCTTCCGGTGGAAGACCCGGCCTTCGTCTGCCTCATCGTCATTGACGACCCCACCTCCAAGCACTGCCACCCCGGCGGCGGCACCGTATGCGCCCCGGTCTTCCAGAAACTGGCCACCCGGCTGGCGGCGGCCATGAACATTCCCAAAAACACTCCTTCCGCAGATGCGGACAAGAAAGCCTCCCGGGCGCAAGCCTCTTCCTCCACGTCCAAACCGCCGCGCAGATAAACCACATCATGAAGCTACTTACGTTACTCAAAGACCTTCCCGCCCATACGCTCACCGGCTCCCCCCAGGTGAAAATCTCCCATCTGGAATGCGACAGCCGCCGCGTTCTGCCCGGCTCCTGCTACATTGCCGTAAAGGGAACCCAGGCGGACGGCCATGAGTTCATCCCGGAAGCCATCCGCCGCGGAGCCTGCGCCATCGTCGCGGAAATGCCCTGCACGAAGGAAGCGCGGGACGGCGGCGTCTCCTGGGTGGAGGTGAAGGATTCCCGCCTGGCCGCCAGCCTGATGGGCGCGGCCTGGAACGGCCATCCCTCCCGCCACATGGCCATGATCGGCGTGACGGGGACGAACGGAAAGACCACCACGGCCTACATCGCCCATTCCCTGCTCAAGCAGTCCTGGATGCGCGCCGGGCTGGTCGGCACCATCGCCTATGACAACGGGGAGGAAATCACCCCCTCCACCCACACCACGCCCGGCCCGCTGGAACTGGAGCACCTGCTGAAGGAAATGGAGGAAAACGGCTGCCGCGGCGTCTCCATGGAGGTATCCTCCCATGCGCTGGACCAGGAACGCGTGGCGGGCATCAATTTCAACGTGGGCATTTTCACCAACCTGACCCAGGACCATCTGGACTACCACCATACCATGGAAAACTATTTCCAGGCCAAGGCGAAGCTGTTCGAGCAGATGGCGCAGGAAACCAAGGCCCGCCGCAAGCCCGTGGCCGTCATCAACATTGACGACGCCTACGGCCGCCGCCTGGCGGAGATGTTCTCCGGCCGCATGGCCGTGAAGACCTACGGTTCCGCCCTGGGTGCGGATTTCCGCATGCTGGTGCACCACGCCACGGCCAAGGGCAGCGAGTATGAACTGGAATACAAGGGGAAAAGCTACCTGGTGCGCGTGCCCCTGATCGGCAAATTCAATATGTACAACAGCCTGGCCGCGCTGGCGGCCGTCATCTGCGCCGGCATCCCGGTGCGGGACGCCATCGCGAACCTCCAGAACATTCCGCAGGTTCCCGGCAGGCTGCAATTGTTCACCCACCCCGGAGGCGCCCAGATCTTCATTGACTACGCCCACACGCCGGACGCCCTGGAAAACGTTTGCAAGACGCTCAAGGAGATCTGCTCCCGCCGCTTGATCACCGTGTTCGGCTGCGGCGGGGACCGGGACAAAGGCAAGCGCCCGCTGATGGGCGCCGTGGCCGCGCGCCTGTCTGACGCCTGCATCGTCACCTCCGACAATCCCCGGAGCGAGGAACCCCTCTCCATCATCAGCCAGATCACGGCGGGCATGCCGGAAGGCAGGTACGCCATCATCCCGGACCGCGCCCGGGCCGTCGCCACGGCCATTGAACAGGCCCGGCTGGGGGACATCGTCCTCATCGCGGGCAAGGGCCATGAAAATTACCAGGAGCTTTCCACCGGGCGCATTGATTTCAGCGACGCCAAGGAAGTGCGCCGCAACATGTTCATCAAGGAGCGGGAAGAATTCCCGCAGGCATAATACACGCACCATCATTTTCATGACCTCCCTCACGGCACACGGCATTTGCAATGCCATCGGCGGAACACCGGTCAGCGGCCCCCTGGACAGGGTCGCCTCCGGAGGCGTGTGCACGGACAGCCGCGCCCTGCCGCCCCATGCCGTTTTCTTCGCGCTGGAGGGGGAGCATTTTGACGGCAACCTGTTTGCGCCGGAAGTTTCCCGCACCGCGGCGGCAGTCGTCGTCAGCCGCGTGGAACCGGGCATGGACCCCTCCTGCGCCGTCATCCTGGTGGAGGATACGCTGAAGGCCCTTCAGAAACTCGCCTCCTGGTGGCGCGCGGGCCTGACCCTCACCGCCGTGGGGCTGACGGGCTCCAACGGAAAAACGTCCACGAAGGACCTGGCGGCCTCCGTCCTTTCCCAGGGTTTCCGGACCATTGCCACGAAAGGCAACCTGAACAACCACATCGGCGTTCCCCTCAGCATCCTCCAGGCCTCCCCGGCGGATGAAGCCGCCGTGTGGGAAATGGGCATGAACCATCCGGGAGAACTGGCCCCGCTGTGCGACATGATGCGCCCGAAGATCGGCATCATCACCAGCATCGGCACCTCCCACATTGAATACATGGGTTCCCGGGAAAACATCGCCCGGGAAAAATGCACGGTGGCGCGCTGTCTGCCGGAAGACGGCTTCATGATTTTTCCGGCGGACTGCGATTACGCGGACATGATCCGCCAGTCCACCCGCGCCGCCTGCATTGACTGCGGCATTGACGCCGGAACCGTCCGCGCGGAAAACCCCGTTTCCACGGAAAACGGGACGCGCTTCACCCTCGCCATCCCGGACTTCTGCCGGGAGGAGGTGGAACTGCCCGTGCACGGCCGCCACATGGTGGGCAATGCGCTGCTGGCCGCCGCCGCCGGCTGGGTGGCAGGTCTTGCGAAGGAGCAGATCGTCTCCGGCCTCAACCGGGCGCAGCTTACGGGCGGCAGGCTCCACTGCACCCGGGTCAATGATATCCTGGTGGTGGACGATACCTATAACGCCAACCCGGATTCCATGCAGGCCGCCCTGCGCACTGCAGCGGAACTTTCCTGCACCGGCAGGCGCTTTGCCGTGCTGGGCAGAATGGGGGAACTGGGCACGTTCTCCGCGGAAGGCCACGCCCTGGTGGGCCGCACGGCGGAACAGCTCCGCTTTGACTGCGTGGTCAGCGTGGGGCCGGACGCCGCGCGCATCACGGACGCCATTTCCCCCGGTTCCTCCACCCGGGCCGTGAACCTGGACACCGCAGAAGAAGCAGCCGAATGGCTCCGCAGCCACACGGCTCCGGGAGACATCGTTCTCTTCAAGGGCAGCCGCCTTGCCCGGATGGAGCAAGTCATGAACCTCACCTTCCCGCCCCAGTAAATTTTATGCATTCCCTCATTGAACAGCTCAGCCCCGCAGGGGCGTTTGCAGAACCGGCAGGGAGAGCCCTGCTGGCCTGCCTCATCTCCTTTGTCCTGACCATGATGTTCGCCCCGCGGGTCATCCGCGCGCTGATTTCTCTGAAAATCGGCCAGCCCATCAGGACGGCGGAGGAAGTGCACAAGCTGGCGGAGCTCCACGGCGCCAAGGCGGGGACGCCCACCATGGGCGGCGTGCTGATTACAGGTTCCATGGTGGCGGCCACCCTGGTATGCGCCAGAATGAGCAATCCCTTCATCATCGCCTGCCTGTTCGTCACGCTGGCTCTGGGGCTGCTCGGCTTCCGGGACGATTACCTGAAGGTAGCCAAGAAAACCTCGGACGGCATTTCCGCGCGCAAAAAACTCCTCATCCAGTTCCTGGCCGGGCTGATAGGCGTCACGTTCCTGTACCTGTACCCGGAAGGCGCTCCACGCGTGGAACTGAATGACTACGTTTCCTCCCTCTTCATCCCGTTTTACGGCCAGGTGAACCTGCCGTGGTACGTTTACATCCCCTTCGGCACCGTGGTCATCATGTCCGCCTCCAATGCGGTGAACCTGACGGACGGGCTGGACGGGCTCGCTTCCGGCTGCTCCGTCACCACGGGCATTTCCTACGCCATTCTTGCCGCCATCTGCGGGAACTGGCTGATGGCGGATTCCCTGGACATCCCTTTCCACCCCGGCGCAGGTGAAATCAGCGTCTTCATGATGGCCCTGGTGGGGGCCTGCCTGGGCTTCCTGTGGCACAACTGCTACCCGGCCAAGGTCTTCATGGGGGATACCGGCTCTCTGGCCCTGGGCGGGGCGTTCGGCATGGCCGCCGTCTGCACGGCGCAGGAACTTCTCTTCATCGTCATCGGGGGCGTCTTCGTCATGGAAGCCACGTCCGTCGTCCTCCAGGTGGGCAGCTACAAGCTGCGCCACGGCAAGCGCATCTTCGCCATGGCCCCCATTCACCACCACTTTGAACTTAAGGGATGGAAGGAAACGCAGGTAATCACCCGCTTCTGGATGATCAGCCTCCTGCTGGCGTTCCTGGGCCTGTTCCTGATCACCACCGCCTGACAAGCCACGGACATGCAGCTCAACAACCTCAACATAGCCGTTCTGGGAGCGGGAAGAAGCGGACGCGCCGCCGCGCGCCTAGCCATAAAGCACGGCGCCCGCGTGCGCGTGTTTGACACCTCCGCCTCCATCGGCAAATGGCCGGAAGACATTCCGCTGCACGCCGCCGCCACGGAGGAAGACGGGCGCGCCTTCCGTGCGGACCTGGTGGTCATCTCCCCCGGCATTGAGACGGACAGCTCCTTCGTCAAGTCCTTCGGGCGGGAAGGCGTGGAGACCATCGGTGAAATGGAACTCGCGTTCCGCTTCTACCATGGCCGCATCATCGCCATCACTGGAACCAACGGAAAAACCACCACCACGTCCCTGGTGGAAAAAATCCTGCTGCGCGCCGGAAAGGAAGCCGTGGCCTGCGGCAATTACGGCGTTCCGATGTCGGAAATCCTGCTCCGGGATTCCGTTCCGGACGTGCTGGCGCTGGAGGTCAGCTCCTTCCAGCTGGAAACCATCCGCGACTTTCACCCGGACGTGGCCGTATGGCTCAACTTCGCGCCGGACCACATGGACCGCTACAAGTCCGTGGAGGATTACTACCAGGCCAAGCTGCACATCTTCGACAACCAGACGGCAAACGACCTGGCCGTGGTACGCGCCGGGGAACGGCTCCCGCAACTGAAAGCCTCCGTCCGCACTTTCAGCTCGGAAGCCCCGGCGGCGGACCTTTATTACCGTGAACCCCAGGTCATGGAGAAAGGCGCCGCGCTGCTGAACCTGGCGGATACCACGCTGAACCAGCGCCACAACGCGGAAAACGTCATGGCTGCCGTGCTGGCCTGCCGCCACCTGGGCATTCCCGCGGAAACAGCCGCGGAGGTATTGAAGGAGTTCACGCCCCCCGGCCACCGCTGCGAGACCGTCCGCACGCTGGACGGCGTGCTGTGGCTGAACGATTCCAAGGCCACGAACCTGCACGCGCTGGAAGCGGCGCTGAAATCCCAGAACTCCCCCGTGCTCCTCATTGCCGGAGGCAAGGACAAGGGGCTGGATTACGTGCCCCTGCGGCCTGCGCTGAAGAAGAAGGCGCGCGCGTGCGTCGTCTTCGGTCAGATCGCGGACCAGCTTCAGGACGCCTTTTCCCCCGTGGTTCCTACGGAAAAAGCCGCGGACGTGGCGGACTGCGTGGCCCGCGCCCGCGCCCTGGCGCGGCCGGGAGACACCGTCCTGTTCTCCCCCGGCACTTCCTCCTTTGACATGTTCACCGGCTACGTCCAGCGCGGCCAGGCCTTCCGGGACGCGGTGAACGCCCTTACCCCCCTTCCCTGACAACCCACCAGAAACCCACCATCATGAAAACGACCAAGACCCCCGATCACAATCCGACCGGACGCACCCGTCCGAAACGCAAAATGGGCACCGTGCTCCGCGCCAAGCTCAGCAGGTACCGCGCCCGCGTCTCCGAATTTGAAGACGACGCCCCCAGCAGCACCGTCGTGCGCTGGCTCGTCGTCCTCCTTCTTCTCCACCTTCTCGTGATCGGCGGCGTTTATGTCCGCAGCACCTGGTTCAGAAACACCACGGAAACCGTGGAGATGGCGGCCACACTGCCTACGCCGCCCACCGTTGCCCAGACGCCCGCGCCTGCGGCGGCTCCCGCTGTTCTGCCCCGTGTCCCGCAGGCCGCCCCCGCCGCCCCGGTCACCATCACGCAGCCGGAACAGGTGGTGGACGCCCGGCCGAACAGGCATCCGGCTCCCGCCCCCGCCGCCCAGGAGCATATTCCGGACGCCGCTCCGGTGGCAGGTCCTGCGCGCCACATTGTGCGCACGGGGGACACCTGGGAACGCGTTGCCCGTGACAACCGGGTGGCCGTCAATGACCTGAAGACCGTCAACCCCAAGGTGCAGCGCCTTGTCAGCGGAAGCACGCTGGTCATTCCCGCACGCCCCGGCGACAAGCCCGTGCAGGAAAAAACCGCCGCGGCTGAAGCGGAACTGGACGGCGTGCCTCACATCGTGAAAAAGGGTGAAACCCTCTCCGTCATCGGCCGCAAGTACAAGATGAACTGGCGCAATATCCAGAAATTCAACAAGATGAGCGACAAGGACGTAGCTCGCCTCAAGATTGGTCAAAAAATCATGATTCCCAAGAAGTAGTTCTTCTCCCTTCCCAGCCCCTCCCGCCATGTCTTCCAAAGTCTGCATGATTCTGGTCTGGTTTTTCGTCATCTGCCTTCTGGTCGTGGGCCTGGTGATGGTATCCAGCACGGCGGCGTGGGCGGAGGAAACCACGCACCCTTACGAACCCCTGTTCAAGCAAACGGCCTTTGCCTGCGCGGGCCTGCTGGGGGCCCTGGTCCTCTCCCGGATAGATTACCGGATATGGAGGAAGTACATCTGGTGGATCCTGGGATTCGCCTCCTTCCTGCTGGTGCTGTGCTACATGCCGGGCATCGGCAAGGAAATCAACGGGGAACGCCGCTGGATCACCATCGGCATGCAGTTCCAGCCCAGTGAATGCGCCAAGCTCTGCATGATGATGGCGCTGGCCCACTGGCTGGCCCTGTACCGGGACCGCACCACCTCCTTCTGGTGGGGGTTCGCCATGCCCGGCATCATCTTCGGCGTTCCGCTGGCGCTGATTCTTTTTGAAAAGGACATGGGCACCTCCGTAGCGCTGGCCCTGGCCGCGTTCTGCGTGATGTTCGTGGCGGGCACGCGTAAAATTTACCTGGGCGGCGCCCTGGCCCTGGCCGGGGGTGCGCTTTACGTTCTGGTGCAGAGCAACGCCAACCGCCTGGAACGCTTCCTGGCCTGGAAGGACCTGGACGCCCACCGCCTGGGCGCGGGACTCCAGCAGTACCGCGCCTCCATCGCCCTGTCCCGCGGGGGACTGGACGGAGTGGGCCTGGGCAACAGCGCGGAGAAGCACGGCACGCTGCCCTTCGCCCATACGGACTTTATCTTCGCCCCGCTGGGCGAGGAATTCGGCTTTTACGGGACCATGTTCGTCCTGCTCTGCTACTTCCTGATGACGTACGCCGGCATCGGCGTGGCCATGCAGTGCCGGGACGCCTACGGGCGGTTCCTGGCCGTGGGGATTGTCGCCATCATCTTCTGCCCCGCCATCCTGAACATTGCGGTGGTGACCAACGCCGTTCCCAACTCCGGCCTGCCCCTGCCCTTCATCAGCTTCGGGGGGACCAACCTGGTCTTCACGCTGGCCGCCCTGGGCATGCTCACCAGCATCCAGAGATTTTCCACCGGGGCACAGCCCAACTGTGAAATCACCCGCAAAGACGAACGCTCCATTGATGTAAGATTATGACTGAACCCTCTTCCACACGCCCCCCCCTGAACATCGTGATTGCCTGCGGCGGCACGGGGGGGCACCTTTTTCCCGGCATCGCCGTGGCCCAGGAACTTAAAAAGCGCGGCCACAACGTCACCCTGCTCATCTCCCAGAAGAAGGTGGACGCCCAGGCCAGCCGGAATTACGGCGATCTCAACTTCCGCACCATTGAGGCCATTGCCATGCCCAAAATCCCGTCCATGTCCCTGCTGGGTTTCGGGATCAAGCTGTACAAGGCCATCCGTTTCAGCCGCAGCCTGCTGGACGAGGTGAACGCGGACGTCGTCATCGGCATGGGAGGGTTCACCTCCTTCCCGCCCGTGTACGCCGCCCACCGCAAGGGCATCCGCACTTACGTGCATGACTCCAACGCCCTGCCCGGCAAAGCCAACCGCATGACCGCCAAGTGCTGCACGAACGTGCTGCTGGGCATTGAGGAAGCCAGGCACTACTTCAACCCCGCCAAGTGCATCGTCACCGGCACTCCGGTGCGCCAAGAGATGGAGGAGCGCAGGGACAAGGATGAATCCAGAGCGGAGCTCAACCTGCCCAAGGACCGCCGCGTGGTCCTGGTGATGGGCGGTTCCCAGGGAGCCAGGAACCTGAATTCCCTGGTCATTGAAGCGGCCCGGCAGTGCGCGGACCTGTGCGACTTCCTCATCATCACCGGCTCCGCAGACTTTGCGCGCGTGAGCCAGCTCACGGCGGACATGCCCCATGTGCACGTCATTGAATTCTGTTCCGCCATGGCTACCGCGTACGCCGCGGCGGACGTGGTCATTTCCCGCTCCGGGGCGTCCAGCCTGACGGAGCTGGCCCACATGGGGAAGGCGGCCCTGCTGGTTCCCTACCCCTTTGCCGCGGACGACCACCAGGCGCATAACGCGCGCGTTTTCGCCGCCCACGGCGCGGCGCGCATGATGCGTGAAAACACCCTCACGCCAGACGATATTACGGCTTTTCTGAATGAAGTCTTCAAGGATTCCTCCCTGCTGGCCTCCATGAATGAATGTGCTTTACGTCTGGATACGCCTGATGCAGTATCCCGCATCGCCAATGTCATTGAAAATACGGACCATGCAGCCATCCATGATTGAGATTTTACGCAAACGCCTGATGGACAGGGAACACCCGGCACGCCTGCACCTCATCGGCGTAGCGGGTTCCGGCATGTCCGGCCTGGCGCTCATGCTGATGGAAATGGGCCACCGGGTAAGCGGCTGCGACCGGGTTACGAGCACGGAAACGGAACGGCTCCAGAGCCTGGGCCTGTCCTTCTCATGCCCCCACTCCGCGGACGCCGTCTCGGACGCGGAAATCGTCATTTATTCCAGCGCCATCCGGGAGGACAATCCGGCCCTGGCTGCCGCGCGCAAGCTGGGCATCCCCTGCATGCGCCGCGCGGAATGCCTGGCGGCCATCCTGAACGGGAAGAAGGGCGTGGTGGTCTCCGGCACGCACGGGAAAACCACCACTTCAGCCCTCTGCGCGCACCTGATGCGGGAAGGCCGCATGCGCCCGTGCCACTACGTGGGGGCGGAAATCCCCGTGCTGGGCACCAACGCCCACTGGAACGAGGACAGCGAGTACCTGGTGGCGGAAGGGGACGAAAGCGACGGCACGCTGGTGAACTACATCCCGGAGCACAGCATCGTCCTCAACATTGAGCCGGAACACCTGGACCATTACAAGGACCTGGATGAAATCAAGGCCGTGTTCAACCAGCTGTGCTCCCAGACGCGGGGCAGCATCATCTACTGCCGCGCCCATCCCGGCGCTGCGGACGTATGCGCCGCATACCCCAATTCCGTTTCCTACGGCTGGTCCGATGCGGACTATACCGCCACGGACGTTCTGGAACGCCGCGGCCGCACCCTGTTCACCGTGCTGAAGGGGGGGGAGGAACTGGGCCGCGTGGAGCTGGGCATTCCCGGCCGCCACAACGTGCTGAACTCCCTGGCGGCCATCGCGCTGGCAACGGAACTGGGCGTGGATTTCCCGGCGGTGACGCGCGGACTGGCCTCCTTTGCCGGAGCCAAGCGCCGCTTTGAAACCAAATACCTTTCCCCCTCCATCCGGATTGTGGACGATTACGGCCACCATCCCACGGAGATAGCCGCCACCCTCCAGACCGCCCGTTCCCTCCAGCCGAACCGCCTGGTAGTGTACTTCCAGCCGCACCGCTACACGCGCACGCAGATGCTGGCGGACGACTTCGGCAAGGTGCTCCAGGCGGCGGACCTCGTCTTTGTGGCGGACGTTTATCCCGCCAGCGAACTGCCCATCAAGGGAGTGAGCGGGCAGACCATCATTGACGCCATGCACAAGCACGGCCCGGTGGAAACCCACTACCTCCCCAACCTCGCCACGGCGCACCACGCCATCGGCAACGCGCTGAACCCCGGAGACCTGTTCCTGACGCTGGGAGCCGGGAACGTCCATGAATGCGGCATGCGCATTGCCCATGACCTGGCCCTGCTGGAAGACCTGGAACGCACCGCGGGGGAAGATTTGAAAGGCAGGCTGTACGAGCCCATGTCACGCCACACCACCATGGGCGTGGGCGGCTGCGCCCAGTACTGGCTGGAGCCCTCCACCTTTTCCGGGATGCGGACGGCGGTCAACTACTGCCGGGACCGGAACATCCCCGTGCACGTCATTGGCCGCGGCTCCAACATCATCGTCAGGGACGGCGGCCTGCGCGGCGCCGTCATCCACCCCTCCGGCGGCGAATTCGACGTACTGGACATCCAGGGCAGCCATATTTCCGCCGGTGCGGGCGTGCGCCTGAAAAAGCTGGTCTCCGCCTCCGTCCAGAACGGCCTTGGCGGCCTGGAATGGATGGACGGCATTCCCGGCAACGTGGGGGGAAGCCTCCGCATGAACGCCGGAGCCATGGGCATGGACATGATTCAAAACCTGGTCTCCGTCGTCTGCCTGGATGAAGACGGGGAAATCCGCAGCCATACGAAGGAGGAGCTGAACGCCCAGTACCGTTCCATTCCGGACCTGGCCCACAACTTTGTTCTTCAGGCCGTGTTTGAGACGCGGCCCGCTTCTACCCGGGAAATGGAGCAGCGCCTGGAAGAAGCCCGCGCCAAGCGCAAGCTCACCCAGCCCGTAGGAGCCAGCTCAGGATGCATCTTCAAGAACCCGGCTGAAATCCCGGCGGGCAGGCTCATTGACGAGCTGGGCCTCAAAAACGCCTGCGTGGGGGATGCCTGCGTGTCCGACGTGCATGCCAACTTCATCATCAACCGCGGCCACGCCAGGGCGCGGGACATCACCATCCTGATTGACATGATCCGGAAAGAAGCCATGGAAAACCGCGGCATTGACCTGAAATCGGAAGCCCAGGTCATCGGTGACCGGGAACCTCAATTTTAACCTATTCATTATTTTATTCCAACATGAGCACTCTCAAGCGCGACCTCAGGATCGCCCTTCTTCTGGGCGGTCCCGGAGCTGAACGGGAAGTATCCCTCGTCTCCGGCAAATCCGTTTACGACGCCCTGTGCCAGGCCGGATTCACCAACGTAACGCAGGTGGACGTGCACGGCCCGGACTTCCGCCTGCCGGAAGGCACGGAACTGGCCTACAACATCATCCACGGCACCTTCGGCGAGGACGGAGCCCTTCAAACCATTCTGGAGGAACGCGGCGTTCCGTACACGGGTGCCGGCTCCCGTTCCAGCGCCCTGTGCTTTGACAAGGCCGAATCCAAGAAAGTGTTCCTGGACGCCGGAGTGCCCACCCCGCGCGCGGAAATTCTGGACTGTTCCGGCGGCATCGTGATGCCTTCCCTCCCCCTCCCCTTTGTCATCAAGCCCCCCTGCGAGGGTTCCAGCGTGGGCGTCCACATTGTCCACAGGCAGGAAGACATTCTCCCCGCCATGGAGGAAGCCGTTACCCACGGTTCCACCGTGCTGGTGGAGGAATTCATTCAGGGCCGTGAACTTACGGTGGGCGTTCTGGACGGGGAGGCCCTCCCCGTCATCCATATCTGCCCCCGCTCCGGGTTCTACGACCTGAGCAACAAGTACCCGTGGATGAACATGGGCGGCGGCACGGACTACATCTGCCCCGCGGACCTGCCGGAGGAAACCGCCCAAAAGGTGCAGGATGCCGCCCTGAAGGCCTACCGCGCCGCCGGCGTGGAAGTGTACGGCCGCGTGGACGTGCTGCTGCGTGAACAGGACGGCGAGCCTTTTGTGCTGGAAATCAACACCATTCCCGGCATGACCCCCTCCAGCCTGCTGCCCAAGGCCGCCGCGGCCGCAGGATGGCCCTACGGCTCCCTTTGCGAAAAAATAGCGGAATTATCGCTAGCCACCCCCCGGAAATAGCGTAATATCTGACAGAGGGCGGGGAGCTGCCCCTCCCACACCCCCCGATGTCGCACAAAGCCACAACGCCAGTCCCCCGTTCCGCCAAGAGGCCGGAACTGCTCCTGCTGGAACGGGAGGCGAGAAAAGAAACCATTGAGCGCAAGGGCAGGAACTACCGTTTCTGGCTCTTCCGGCGCAGGCTGTTCCACATCCTCACCGTTTACACGCTCATCTTCGGCCTCATCGGGGCCATTGTCTTCCTGTGGAAGGACTACATCCTTAAATACGACTGGCTCTCCATTGATACCGTTACGCTGAAAAGCAACGGCATCTTCAACGCGGAGCAGGCCTTCTCCCTCATGGGCGTGGGGCCCGCAGACAACATCTTTGCCATGGACGCCGCAGAGCTGGAACAGCGCCTGCTTAAATGCCCGGCCATCCGCCGGGCGTCCGTCAAACGCCAGATATCCTCTGATCCCACCCTGCTGGTGGACATTGACGCGCGCATCCCCGTGGCATGGATTGACTGCCCGGAGCTCGGCATCCGCCCCGGTGACGCCAGGTACGGCGTTCTGGCGGACAAGGAGGGCGTCATCTTCCCCTGCATGGAGCAGGTCCACCTGCCCTACATCCAGGGCAGGCACATGCCTTCCGTGACCCTCAGGCCGCCCAGCTCCGGCCAGCTCACTTACGGCATCAGCATCCGTGAACTGGAAGCGCCCATGCAGCTTATTGAGCTGCTGTCCGGCAGCGTGACGGAATTCCTGCCCAGCATTGTCTCCATCACCACGCCCAATGACTGGTCTTTCTGCGTGCGCTTTTCCAATGACTGCCAGGCCACTTTCAGCCATTACGGCCTGGAGCACCAGGTGGAAAAACTCTCCAAGGCGCTTCAGCACGCGCGCCAGACGCACCGCAAAATCAGCGCCATCAACCTGATTCCGGAGCATAACATCCCCGTCATCTTTGACGATGCCTACGAGGATATCCCCCTGGCGGAACCTATTGAGGAGTGACGCCCCCGCGCGCTCCTTCCCGATGGCGCGGCCTCACCCGTTCTCCCCCTCCGCGCCCACGGAGAATTCTCCATTTTTCCTCAATCCCCAACGGAGGGAATACCCGGTTTTCACAGGATTTCCCCCATGTCAGAATTCTGTTCTTTCTCAACGGGAAATGAGGCCGTGAAGACCTACTGAGCACTTGCCATCAGGGCCGCGTCAGCTATACTTTCCGCGATATTATGAGTAACGAAACATCTTTATCCCCCGAAGCTGAAAAACTGGCGGCGGCCCGCAAGCGCAACCTTGACCTGGCCCTCTCCCAGATCCAGAAAGACTTCGGTGAAAATGCCATCATGCGTCTTGGCGACAACGCAAAAATGGAAGTGGACGTCATCCCCACCGGCAACCTTCTCATTGACCGCGCGCTGGGCGTGGGCGGCTTCGCCCGCGGCCGCATCGTGGAAATCTACGGACCGGAATCCTCCGGCAAGACCACGCTGACCCTGACGGCCATCGCCCAGGCCCAGAAGGCCGGCGGCCTGGCCGCGTTCATTGACGTGGAACACGCGCTGGACCCCCAGTACGCCGCACGCCTGGGCGTGAACCTGGACGACCTGCTGGTCTCCCAGCCGAGTTCCGGTGAAGAAGCCCTGCAAATCTGCGAAGCCCTGGTGCGCTCCAACTCCATTGACGTCATCGTGCTGGATTCCGTAGCCGCCCTGGTCACCAAGCAGGAGCTGGACGGCGAAATCGGGGACTCCACGGTGGGCGCCCAGGCGCGCCTGATGTCCGCAGCCCTCCGCAAGCTTACCAGCTTCATCTCCAAGGCGCGCACCGTGTGCGTCTTCACCAACCAGATCCGTGAAAAAATCGGCGTCATGTTCGGCAACCCGGAAACCACTCCCGGGGGACGCGCCCTGAAATTCTACGCTTCCGTGCGCGTGGACATCCGCCGCATCGGCCAGATCAAGGCCAGCGACGGAACCGTGGCCGGGAACCGCACCAAGATCAAGGTGGTCAAGAACAAGGTGGCGCCCCCCTTCACGGAATGCGAGTTCGACATCATGTACAATGAAGGCATCTCCTCTGTGGGAAGCCTGCTGGACTTGGCGATGGAATATGACATCATCCAGAAGCGCGGCTCCTGGATCAGCTACAACGGCAGCCAGATTGCCCAGGGCCGGGACGCCGCTAAGGAAGCCCTCAAGTCCAACCCTGACCTGTACAAGGAAATCGAAGAACTGGTCAAGGCCAAGATGGACGAGAAGGCGGCCAAATAATCCGGCTTCTTCCCTTCCCCCCTCATCCAAGGCGGCTTCCGGAAACGGAAGCCGCCTTTTCTCTTTACGGACGCAGGTACAAAAGAATCTTTCACGGGAATTTTTCTCTTGTGCGTCATGAAAAATCCGTTAGTCTGGACGCGATATCGTCCTATGTATCCGACCTCTCGCACATCATTTGCAGCCATGCTTGGCGTTTTGGGCATGTTTCTGCTGACGCTGTCCACGGCCTTCGGATGGAACCCGGAAACCATCAACGGGATACAGTATATACCGATGTCCGAGGTGCGCACCCACTACAAGCTGACCCGTGAGCGTACGGAAGGGCGGCAGAAAGTTTACGAAGTGCCGGAAAAGATCCAGATCCGCATGCAGGCGCACAGCCAGGACATGTTCATGAACAACATGAAGTTCGTGCTTTCCTACCCCGTGGCGGACCATCCCTCCAAGGGGCTGATGGTCTCCAACATGGACCTGCATAAAATCATTGATCCGGTCCTGCGTCCCATTTACATCGCCAACCGCCGCAGCTTCAACACGGTGGTCATTGATCCCGGCCACGGCGGGCACGACAGCGGCACGCGCAACCGCATCAGCCGGGAGGCGGACATCAACCTTTCCGTGGCCAAAAAACTGCGCGACCGCCTCAAGGGGATGGGCTACCAGGTGGTGATGACCCGTGACACGGACAACTTCATCACCCTCCAGGACCGCGTCCGCATCGCCAACAGGCATGACAACGCCATTTTCATCAGCATCCACTTCAATGACGGCGGCTCCTCCGCCCGCGGAGTGGAAACCTTCACGCTGGCTCCCGCGGGGACTTCCTCCTCCATGTCCCGCAACATACGGCAGGACGCGTTGCAGGGCAACGCCCAGGACAGCATGAACATCGCCCTAGCTACCGCCGTGCAGGGGCACATGCTGAAAGGGCCGCTCGCCATCAAGGAAGGCATCTCCATGGTTGACCGCGGCATCAAGCGCGCGCGGTATTCCGTGCTGTGCACCATCAAGCATCCGGCCATCCTGGTGGAAGGCGGCTTCATGTCCAACCCGCAGGAAGCCTTGCTCATCGCCACGGAACGCTACCAGAACTTCATGGCCTCCTCCCTGGCCGCCGCCGTGCGCCAGTACCGCACCGCCCTGGGCCAGCAGGCGCGCAGAACGCGTTAACCCCGGTCTTACCGGGCGTTGCCACCCGCCGTATGAACATCATCCGCATCCCCGGCCTGGCAGACTATCAGGAAACTCTGAAACTCCAGGAACAACTGGTCCGCGCCCACCAGGAAGACCCGGAGTGTGAAGATGACCTGCTCCTGCTGGAACACGCCGGGGTTTACACCATCGGCCGCACGCGGGACCACGCCAGCCTCCACCCCGGTTCCGTGCTCCCGTACCCCATTTATGAAATCAACCGCGGAGGCCAGGCCACCTACCACGGCCCCGGCCAGCTGGTAGGGTACCCCATTACGGACCTGAACCGCCGCGGAAGGGACCTGCACAACTACGTTACGGCCCTGGAAAACGCCCTGATTGAAACCTGCGCCCGGTTCGGCGTGCAGGCACGCATCCGGGAAGGACTGGTGGGCGTGTGGGTGGAGGACCGCAAAATAGCCTCCATCGGCGTGGGGGTGAAAAAATGGATTGCCATGCACGGCTTCGCCTTCAACGTAACCCGTGAATCCCTGCCTCCCTTCCAGGCCATCACCCCCTGCGGCATTCAGGGCGTGCAGATGACCTGCCTGGAAAACGAAATGCCGGACCTTGGTCCGGGGGATGCGCTGCTGACCCGGTTCGGGGATGTTTTCGCAGAACTGTGGAAGGAAAAATTCCACAGGAATTCCAGTGCAGAAGAACGCTGAAAGCCCGCCTTTCCTTGAAGACGGAAATGCGCCAAAGAATGGGAAGGGCCAATTCAGACCATGAAGGCAGAGGAAATGTTCAAAAAAACACTCTTTGTAAGACACAGACCGTGTCAGCAATACGCCCTTGCATCTTGACGCGGTTCCCGAACGGACGGATGCTTATGCCAGCTATGGGGAAAACGCTTTTCCAAAAAATCTGGGACGCTCATTCCGTCGGCACCCTGCCGGACGGAAGAACGCAAATGTTCATCGCTACTCACCTGCTGCATGAAGTCACCTCTCCGCAGGCCTTCGGAATGGTCCGGGACCTGGGCCTTGCCGTGCGCCATCCGGAACGCACCTTTGCCACCGTGGACCACATCATTCCCACGGACAACCAGGAGGAACCGTTCGCGGACGCCACGGCTGACGCCATGATCAAGGAACTGCGCCGGAACTGCGCGGAAAACGGCATCCGCTTTTTTGACCTCCCTACCGGACTCCAGGGCATCGTTCATATGGTGGGCCCGGAACTCGGCATCACCCAGCCGGGCATGACCATTGTGTGCGGTGACTCCCACACGGCCACTCACGGCGCCTTCGGCTCCATTGCCATGGGCATCGGCACAACGCAGGTGCGCGACGTGCTGGCTACGCAGACCATGGCGCTCAGCCCGCTCAAGGTGCGCCGCATCAATGTAAACGGAAAACTGGCCCCCGGCGTGCGCGCCAAGGACGTGGCCCTGCACATCATCGGCCTTCTGGGCGCCAAGGGCGGCCTGGGCTTCGCCTATGAATACGGCGGCAGCGTGATTGACGCCATGAGCATGGACGAACGCATGACCCTCTGCAACATGTCCATTGAAGGCGCTGCCCGCTGCGGTTACGTGAATCCTGACCAGACTACGGTGGACTACATCAAGGGGCGCCTGTTCGCCCCCGCTGGTGTGGACTGGGACAAGGCCGTGGAACGCTGGCTGGGCTTCGCCTCCGATCCGGACGCGGAATACGACGAGATTGTGGAGATTGACGGCGCCGCCATTGAACCGACGGTAACGTGGGGAATTTCCCCGGACCAGAACACGGGCATCAGCGGCAGCACGCCCAGCCCCGCCTCCGCCAAAGATGACGACGAACGCAAGATGATTCATGAAGCGCTGGAATACATGAAATTCCCCGCTGGAATGCCCCTCAAGGGACTGCCGGTGCAGGTGTGCTTTGTAGGCTCCTGCACCAATGGCCGCATCTCCGACTTCAGGGAAGTGGCCGCCCTCATCAAGGGGCGCCATGTGGCGCCCGGCGTCCGGGCGCTGGCCGTTCCCGGCTCCCAGATGACTGCAAAGCAGTGTGAAGAGGAAGGCATTGCGGACATCTTCCGTGAAGCCGGTTTTGAGTGGCGCCTGGCGGGGTGCTCCATGTGCCTGGCCATGAATCCGGACAAGCTCCAGGGGGACCAGCTCTGCGCCAGCTCCTCCAACCGGAATTTCAAGGGACGCCAGGGAAGCCCCACCGGGCGCACCCTGCTGATGAGCCCCGCCATGGTGGCCGCCGCCGCCCTGACCGGGAAAGTCTGTGACGCCCGCGAAGTATTCTCCTTCAATTAACTATCCAGCTTTTACCTATATGTCTCTGACCAAATTCACCTCCATCACCGGCACGTGCGTTCCCGTTCCCGGACCGGACATGGACACGGACCGCATCATTCCCTCCCGCTTCCTCAAGTGCATCACGTTTGACGAGCTGGCGGGGGTCATGTTCTGGGACGAACGTTTTGATGAAAACGGACAGTCCAAATCCCACCCGGTGGACGATCCCCGTTTCAAGGGGGCTTCCATCATCCTGGGTGGCTCCAACTTCGGCTGCGGCTCCTCCCGCGAGCACGCTCCGCAGACCATTAAGCGTTCCGGCGTCAATGCCGTCATCGCGGAATCCTTCGCGGAAATCTTCTTCGGCAACAGCACCGGCATCGGCCTGCCCTGCGTGTGCGCGTCCGCCGCGGACATTGCCGCCCTGGCCCAGTACATCTCCGATCATCCGGAAACGGAAGTGACGATCGACCTCCTGAACATGACAGCCTCCTGGAAGGAAGGTTCCTTCCCCATCCGGATGCCTGCGGAAGCCCGGGAAGCCCTTAGCAGGGGCCGCTGGGATTCCATCGCGGAACTGCTTGTCAACATGGAGGCCGTGGAAAAGAAAAACGCGGAACTGCCCCAGGTAACGGCAGCCTGCTGATCCTGTATTCACCAATCTCCCCCTACCCCTACTCCCTATATGATTTTCAGAATTACAGACTACGTCCACTACGGCACCCTGGACAACCGTGAACGCGGAACCGTCAAACTTACGCTGCAGCTCATGGGGATGTCCCATCCGGTGAACATCACCCTGCAGGGGGATTGTTTGCAGGATCTGGCCGGATGCACGGCGGACTTCAGGAACCCCTCCCCCCAGCGGCTCCCTGCGGAGTTCACCCAGCTCCCGGAAAACATCCGGGGCGTGGCGGGAGACATGACGGCCAGCCGCCGCGTGCCCGCCAAGGGGAAGAAAACCATGGAAAACGCCCTGTACCTGGAATGGTTCACGGACCATCACGACATGGTGCTGCTGGAAAGCACGGCTTTTTCCACCAAGGTATCCCTGCCGGAATGGATGATGGATTCCTGTGAGGAACAGGCCCAGATCATGGCGAGCCAGCAGATGCTGCGCACTCAGGTGAAGGAATGGTCCAGAGCCTACTCCAACAACCAGGAGGACGGCAACCTGCCGGACCACCACTGGGACAAGCGCCTGCGGGAGGCGGAAGCCATCGCCATCGCCTATCAGGAGGTGTTCCAGAAATACAGGCTGAACCCCAGCGGGGACATCCGCCTTGCCTTTGTAATGGGCTGGGACGACGTGCTGGACAACATTGCCCAGTCGGAAGAAACGGGAACCCCGTGCTCCTGCAAAAGCACCGGCATGCTCAGCCTGTTTGACATCCTCAATGAAGAGGAGGCCCAGGAAGTGCAGTCCTGCATGTTCCACCCCCTGTTCCAGCAGGTCATGGAGCTGACGGACCTGTGCCAGCGCAAGTTCAGCAGGGAGATCAGCAAGTCCCAGCGGAACCGTACGGAACCGCCGGAACCCCTGAGCCAGATTTTCTACTGCATCCGCTATATTACCCCGCGCATTCTTTCCTGCCTCCTCCAGGAGAAGGACAACGACGCGGACTACTGCACCATGGCGGCCCGCATGGCCCTGTGCGTGGAACAGACGCGCCAGACCGTCGGCATTCTGGACAACCGCGGCAGCCAGGTGGACGGCGAGGTGACGGAACGCTTCTCCTCCCTGCTGGAGGAGGTCAACTCCTTCCAGGAAAGCCTGGCCACCCAAAGCCGGAAGAGCAATTTGTAAACACCGGCCCCTTTCTTAACAGCATTATCCTCAACCGCTGACCACCATGTACTCCCATACCTGCTTCCAAGGGCTGTGCGCAGTCCTCGCCGCCGCCGCTCTTTCCCATGCGGATGAACCGGCCGTTTCCCTCTCAGACTTCGGCGTGGACAAGGTCATGTCCGGCCCTGTCCTTTCCATTAACGATCAGTACAAGGGAGTCGTTAAAATTGAAGTGGACTCCCTGACGCCGGATTACGCCACGCCGTGGGACACGGGCCGCTACCAGGGCGGCATCGGCACCGGCTTCCTGATCGGGGAAAACGCCTTCATGACGAACGCCCACGTGGTCAGTAACGCGGAACGCATTTACATCTCCATGTACGGGGACTCCCGCAAGATTCCCGCCAGGGTCAAATTCATTGCCCATGACGCGGACCTGGCCCTGCTGGAGGCAGAGGACCCCAAGCCCTTCAAGGGCATCAAGCCCTTTGAATTCAGTAAAAGCCTGCCCCATCTGGAAGATGAAGTGCGGGTGATCGGCTACCCCATCGGCGGGAACAGGCTTTCCGTCACGCGCGGCGTGGTCTCCCGCATTGACTTCACCACGTACGCCCATCCCCGGAACACGGAGCACCTGACCATCCAGGTGGACGCCGCCATCAACCCGGGCAACAGCGGCGGCCCTGCCCTGATGGGGAACAAAGTCATCGGCGTGGCCTTCCAGGGCCTGAACAACGCCAACAATACGGGATACGTGATTCCCACGCCCGTCATCCGCCACTTTCTGGAAGACATCAAGGACGGCGTCTATGACGGCTATGTGGACATGGGCATCCAGGCCGCACCCATCCTGAATCCCGCCATGCGCAAGGCGTTCGGCCTGCCGGACGACGAAAAGGGCGTCCTGATCGGCAAGGTGCTCAAGGGCTCCTCCGCAGACGGCGTGCTGCGCAACGGAGACCTGCTGATGAAGGTGGACGGGTACGACGTGGACAGCTCCGCCATGATTGAGCTGGACGGCCAGAAAATCAGCATGAAAGAGCTCATTGAACGCTGTTTCAAGGATGACCGGCTCCCGCTGGACATCATCCGGGACGGCAAGCCCATGAAAGTGGACATGGTGATGAAACCCTCTCTTTCCAAGGATCTGCTGATGGCTGAATACGATAAAATGCCCCGTTACGTCGTCTTTGGCGGCCTGGTATTCCAGCCCATCCAGCGCAACGTGCTGGCGGCGGCGGACATCTCCCTGCTGGACGTGGCCCTGGACATCAGGGATTACCAGGAAGACGGGGGCTGCGTGGACCATGAAGACATGGTGATTATTACCAAGGTGCTGGACGATGAAGTGAACGCCCGCCTGTCCGGCTCCATCTCCAACGCCATTGTGGAAAAAATCAACGGCGTGAAGGTCAAGGGCCTCACCCACGCCTACGAGCTGCTTTACCCGAAGAACATGCCGGAATACGTGGTCATTGAACTGAAAGACGGGGAACGCCCCCTGGTCTTTGAAGGCAGGGCCATGGAGGCGGCCAACAAGCGCATCTCCAAAACCTACAACATTCCGAAAAATGCCCGCCTGGACAGCGCCATTCCCGGCCGTCAGCCTGAAAGGAACACCACTCCCGCCCGTTAACCGCCATGAAAATTCTTTCCCTTTTCTCCCTTGCTTCCCTGATTCTCCTCAGCGGCTGCCAGCCGCGCGAAGACAGCCGCCCGGCCCCCGCGCCGCAGCCTGGACAGCAGCCGGAATCCCCTCAGGAACAGCCGGAGGAAGCGCCTGCACCGGCCAGTCTCCCCTCCCCCACCAACTCCATGGTGGGCATTAACGCCACCAACCAGGGCTATGCCATGGTCCAGCCATGGAGCAAGGAAAACCCGGCGTACAGCCAGGGCTTCGGCATCTACCTGGGGGACGGCGACATCCTGACGGCGGCCAACATCGTTTATTCCGCCAGTTTTGTGGAGGTGACCTCCGCGGACGGCTCCCAGACGGTTCCCGTGACCGTGACCGCCTTTGACCCGGAGGCCAATCTTGCCCTGCTGCGCCTGAAAAATGAAAAGGACGCCCCATTCCTGGACAAGCTGGTACCCGTTACGCTGGGGAGCGCCCCCCGCCTGGGGGACAAGGTGGCCTTCTGGCAGTTCAATGACGACGGCCTTCCCATCACCACCTCCGGCACCCTTCTGGCTACGGAAAGCGCCAGCCCCTTCACAAACAGCGAACCCTTTGTCCTGTACAATGTCAAATCCTCCGTCACGCCCCTGAAGGGCGGCGCGGGCAACCCCATCATGAGGGACAATGAACTGGTGGCGCTCAGCGCCAGCTGCGACCCCTCCGCCCAGAAGGCGCTGGCCGTCACCCAGACCATGATTTCCCGCTTCCTCAAGCAGGCCCGGTCCGGCAACTACACCGGCTTCCCGGCGGACGGCACCCAGGTTACGGAACTGACGGACCCCGTTTTCCGCAAATTCCTGGGCCTTCCTGAAACCGGAGGCGGTTTTTACGTGGTGAAGCTGCCCGTCTACGGTTCATTCTACAAAGCCGGGGTCCGCCCCGGAGACGTGGTGGAAAGCGTCAACGGCATCCCGCTGGACAGCAAGGGACTGATCAAGGACCCCGCGCTGGGGCCCGTCTCCGCCAATGTCCTGTTCCGTGATTCCGCCATGCCGGGGGACACCATCACGCTGGGCATCCGCCGCAAGGACAAGGACGGCGTCAGCCAGCCCATGACCCTGGACGTCAAGCTGGACCGCAGCGCCCTGGACGGCGACCTGGTCAATCCGGCCCCCTTCGTCTCCAATCCCCCCTACCGCATTTACGGCGGCCTGGTCTTCGTTCCCCTGACCGGGGCCCTGATAGGGGAAATCAACAAGCTCAGCAAGAACCGTCCCCCTCTCAACCTGGTGGAAGCCATTCAGAAGAAAGAGGACATCCGGAAAAAGGGCGTGGATGAAATCGTGGTCTTCCTGATGGCGCTGCCCACCCAGGCCACGCTGGGCTATGCCCAGATGAGCCCCTCCATTGTGGAAAAAGTGAATGGCGTGCAGGTGAAAAGCCTCAAGCACCTCAACCAGCTTCTGGACCTGCCCGCTCCCGGCGGCACGCACCGCATTGAGGTGACCCAGCAGCCGTACACCATGTACATGTCCCAGAAGGAGGCCGCCAAGGCGGACCGCTTCATCCAGATGAGGGCCGTGCCCGTACTCCGCAGGGATTAGGCCCCGCAGCGTTCCGCCATTCCATTGCATCCATTCTGAAATGTCCCTCCATACGCTGAACATCCGTCTGGATTTTCCCTACAGGACAGGCTTCACCCATGGGGCCTTCCATCCGGAAAACGGCGCGCTGTCCAGCCTAATGGAGCAGAGGCCCGGAGGCCGCATCCTCGTGCTGATGGAAGAAGGGCTGGAACGGTTTTACCCGGAACTCCCCGCGGAGATTGACCGTTATTTTGAGAAAAACGCCGGGGAACTGGCCTATGCAGGTTGCCGTCCTGTTCCGGGAGGGGAGGCGGCCAAAACCACCTTCGCCGCCTGGGAAACGGCCCTGCGCCACATTGTGGAAGCGGGCATTGACCGCCATTCCTACATCATTGCCGTGGGCGGCGGGGCGTTTCTGGACGTAGCGGGCTTTGCCGCCGCCACGGCCCACCGCGGCATCCGCCTGCTGCGCGTGCCCACCACCACCCTCTCCCAGGCGGACTCCGGCGTGGGCGTTAAAAACGGCATCAACTTCATGGGGCAGAAAAACTACCTGGGCACCTTCGCCGTGGCGTGGGCCACGCTCAATGATTTCCTGTTCCTGCATTCCCAGCCCCTTGCCCTGAAGAGGGCCGGACTGGCGGAAGTGGTGAAAGTGGCCGTGGTGAAAGACGCCGCCTTCTTTAACTGGCTGGAAGGGAACGCCCCCGCGCTGGCCGCCTGCGAACGGGATGCGCTGGAATACGCCGTGGAACATTCCGCCCTGCTGCACGCCTCCCACATCGCCCGCGGGGGGGACGCCTTTGAACTGGGGTCCAGCCGCCCCCTGGACTTCGGGCATTGGGCGGCCCATTACATGGAAACCATGTCCGGCTACACGCTGGGCCATGCGGAAGCCGTCTCCGTGGGTATGTGCCTGGACATTCTCTACTCCGTCAAAAAGGGATGGCTGGCTGCCGGAGAAGCGGAAAGAATCATCTCCGTGCTGAAAGCCCTGGAACTGCCCGTATTTCATCCCCTGCTCTCCCGCAGGACGGAGGATGGGCGGTGCGAAGTCCTGAAGGGCCTGGAGGCCTTCCGCGAGCATCTGGGCGGCCATTTGACCATCCTGATGCTCACCGGCATAGGCCGGGGAAAGGATGTCCATGAAATAGACGCCGCCCTGATGGAGGAATGCATCCGGGAAATGGAGAAAGCCGCCCGCTGTTACAACTAAGGGAGCGTGAACCCTGGACGCCTCCTTTATTTGGCGTTCAGGTAATCCAGGATCATTTGAACCTCGGTCTTGATTCCGTTGGAAATCGCGCCGTCGTCCGCCTTGAAGCCGGGATTATGGTTGGCGGGACCGTCCCCGGAACCCACGGTGATGAAATAGGTGGGGGCCACCTGCGCATAATAGGAAAAATCCTCGCTGGCCGGAATTCTGGGAGCGTCAAAAACGTTCTTCTCCCCTACCGCCTCAATGGCCGCCTTCTTCACCAGTTCACGCAATGCGGCGTCATTCTGGATGGACGGATAACCCAGGACGTAATCCAGCTTGTACTGTGCTCCGTTTGCCTTGCATATGTGGTCAATGATGATCCGGATGCGTTCCTCCAGCAATTTGCGGGTTTCCGGCGTCACGGAGCGGATGGAGGCCCCCAGCTCCGCCTTGTCCGGAATGACGTTGGGAGCGTTGCCGGACTGGAACTTGCCCACGGTCACCACGGCCATGTCTCCGGGCGTGGCGCTGCGTGAAACAACCGTTTGCAGCGCCATGACGATTTCAGACCCCGTAACGATGGGGTCCACGCCCATCTGCGGCATGGAGCCATGGGAACCTTTTCCCTGGATGGTCAGGAAAAAACCGTCTGAGGCGGAGGAAGCGGCCCCTGCCGGCAAAATGCCGATGGAGCCCGCGGGAGCATTGGGCATCACATGCGCGCCAAAGATGGCGTCCACGCCCTTGAGCGCTCCGCTCTTGATGATCGGGAGGGCGCCGCCGGGCGACTTTTCCTCACCGGGCTGGAAAATGAAATAGACCGTGCCGGGCAGCTCCTTCTGCATGGAGGCCAGAACCCTGGCCGTCCCCAGCAACATGGCCGTGTGCATGTCATGCCCGCAGGCATGGCTTACGCCCGGCGTTTTGCTGACAAAGGAAAATCCTGTCTCCTCCTGCACGGGAAGCGCATCCATGTCCGCCCGGAACCCGACGGTCTTCCCGGGTTTTCCGCCGCGCAGAATGCCGATCACGGAGGTCTTTGTAGGCCGCAGGACTTCAATGTGTCCGAACGAGGCAAGCAGGTCCGCCACATAATTGCTCGTCTTGTATTCTTCAAAAGACAATTCCGGGTTCTGGTGAATGTGGTGCCTCCACTCCACGGCGTCCCTGGCGGCGCTCTGCACCTCCGGTTGCTGCGCCATGGCCGAAACAACCTGAAAGAAAATTGCCAGCAAGGTTAAAAATAATATTCTCATGTTTGCAAATCTGGAAGGACTGTTCTTATTCAGACAACGCACAATGACTTTTATTCCATAAAATTGTGCCATCATTTCATAATTTTTCAAAGGTCAAACATGATCCCTGCCAATAGTTTCCGTAAAATCAAGCCAATCACTCCTGGCAGGTTTTTCATCTTAGGATTTTTTAAAATTAAGTATAACTTATTGGATTTATTTACATGTTGATCTCATAATAGATAAGAAAAAGTATGGGAGAGTTTGGAGATAAAAATCCTGGATTTCTTTTATCATAAGCAAAAAATAACTATGAAATGCATGTTATCCGCACTCTAGAGTACACTGGAAACAACAAAAAACCTAAAAATGACATCACCATTTTCGCCTGGGCTGACAATACCGGAGGAGGCATTAAATACTCATTCCAAACACGAATTTCATCTACGTTCTATTTAAAGTCTCTGAAAATAAACCAAAATCCCTCTGGTATTAATCAATTTCTGGAGGGCTTCTCCGAAAGGCATTCCTTTTTATGACTGCATTCAGTGATACAGAAATAAATCCGAGGAACAACTGTTCCATGATGCTTCTCATCCTTTTACCATAACGTTCGCGGCGTGTTTACACTGGTAATTCTTGTTCTCATGGTAGGGGTAACCATTGAACAAACATCATTTCATTACCATGAACAACACTTTCAATATCGGTGCCATGGACACCGTCTACCCCTTCATTCCCATGTATCCCAACGGCCAGCCCCAGGGCAACTTCCTGGTCAACGGCATCACCGCTCCCGTTCTCGTTCCCAAACGGACCGCTTCCTCCCCCACCCGCCACGAATGGTTCGGATACCTCAAGGTCATGGCTCCCGCCACCTGTTTTCTCCACCTGCATGCCCGCTCCTCCATTTCCCTTTCCATCCCCGCCAAGGAGCTGGAACTTGCCACGGAGGCCGGCTCTTCCACCCCTCTCTGCCGCCAGCTTCATTTCGAACAGGGCTATTACTGGTGCCACATCGTCCATCAATACCAGCCTTCCTTGGGGTCGGAAGAAGAGTTCTGCATTGCCTTAATGTGCGACAAGGAAGGAGAGCCCGACCTGGACTATTATCTTTCAGAGGAGACGATGCCTCCCGGCAAGCAAGGAGAAACCGTGCTGACGCTGGTCAACCTGTACCAGGAAGAGGAGGAAGGGGACTCGTCTAGCAGTTCCTCGGCAGGGGGAGGAGATTCCTTTGAGTTTGACCCCAAGTCAAGCAGCAGTTCGAGTTCTTCTTCCAGCAGCAGTTCGTCTTCCTCCTCGTCGAGTTCATCCAGTTTTTCCGGCAGCAGTCCCTCTACAGATTCGTCTTCATCCAGTTCCAGCTCGTCTTTATCCAGCAGCTCCAGCTCTTCTTCATCTTCCTCCAGCAGCTGGTCGTCTTCCAGTTTCCACAGCAGTTCCTTGGTGCCTGAGACACCAACTTCCTCCAGCAGCGCTCCGTCTTCCAGCTCTTCCTCGAGCAGTTCCAGCAGTTCTTCTTCCAGTTCGTCGTCCTCCAGCAGTTCGAGTTCCTCAAGCAGCTCCTCCTCGTCAAGCAGTTCTTCCTGGTCCTCGTCAAGTTCATCGAGTTCTTCGAGCTCCAGTTCCTCTTCCTCCAGCAGTTCCAGTTCCCTCTCTTCTTCCTCCAGCGAACCGGAGGAAGGAGGTTGTCCATGCCCCTGTTCCTGTGATTGTGACGAAGACATCGAACAGTCCGATTGCAGCAAAAACACTTCCCATTTCTTCGGCGGCTATCCGGACGGGGCCGACGACTGCGAAGGATTGCTTGAAGTGGGCGAGGGCGGTTCCGAAGGAGGCAATCCCACGCTTCCACGCACCCTTGCCGAACCTTCCTCCCCATGTCCCATCACTCTGCGCTACAAGCATCCCCTCGAATGGACCGCATCCTGCAATCCAGCAACCGGACAGATCTCCATCAAACGCCCCACGGGCAGTTCCATCTCCTTCCAGAGTTCTGACGGCCATGCCGGAGCCTCCGTCTCCGGAAGTTCGCGCAAGTTGAACTACAAGGTTCAGAAGCTGAATGCCGACAAGTCTCCCTGTACCGGCGGCTCTCCCGCCTATCTGGACATGGTCCAGAGTAGCGGGCGCACCCTGCGCTTCTCGGCAGCCACCGGAAAGGTCGTCTCCATGGTCTCCGCCTCCGGCGTGGAAACCACGGCGGAAGATTATTCCCGGCAGATGAAGGTGAACCGCCATCCTTCCACGGGAGCTATCGAGAGCATTTGGTCCAAGTCCCAGGGTCTGCTGCAGGCGGTTCCGGAAGGCAGCAAGCTTACCCTGGAATGGTATGCTCCCTGCCAGGTGAGCAAGAATGCGCGCGGCTTTGCCGGCACGGGAACTCCCTACAAGACGGCCGTCTATGAACTGAGCTCCGACCAGGGCGTGCAGGTGATGAACATCACCGAGCAGAGGGAAGGAATGCCTGTCTTCCGGACGCAGCGAAGAACGGAAGGCAACAAGGTGACGACCATTCAGGGAGAGGGAGACGAGCGCACCGTGCGCATGGTGGAGAAAAACGTTCTGCCTGGAGGCAAATGGGAAATGATTGAGAGCTTGCGCGGCATCAACGATGAAACGCCCGCCTCCTGTACCCGGACAGTGAAGAAGTACACCGACGGCGGCTGGCTGACCATCAGCAGCACCGAGGGATACAACACGTCTCTGGCCCAAACCACGCTCTATACCTATAACGACCAGTTCCGGGTGTCCCTGGAGATCAAGCCCGACGGCGGTTACACGCGCTACGAATATGATGACCGGGGCCGGGTGGTGCTCTCCGCTGCTCCCTGGGCCGGAGGCGGGGAGAGAGGGACGCGCACCACTTACGCCGACCTGCGCTTCAATGACTTCAGGCCTGCCACGAAAACCGAAGTAATTATTGCTGAGGATGGGACGGAAACGGAACTTGGCAAGCGCACTTACACGTATGAAGACAGCCCGCAAGTCAGCCGCACGGTCTTGACGGAAACCGCACTGGGCTCCGACCAGGTCCATACGAGTGTAGAAGAGACTTATGGGGAAGCTGTCGAATATCCCTACGCCCGGGGCAGGCGGAAGATGAGCCAGGGCATCAATGGCGTCCAGAGGGTCTACACCTATGAAGCAGCCGCGGAATACGGGGCCATTCACCAGGTGACGGAGACCGTGCAGGCCAACGGAAGCATCGTTCCCGGACAAAGCACCAGGAACGTAGAGTACATTGCTGAAAACGGCACCACCAGGAAAGAACAATACGTTCACACCGGAGAAGGCTGGTCGCTGATTGCCTCGGAGGACTATGAATACGACGATGAGCAGAGGCTCGTCAAGACGACGAAGGGCAACGGCAGAACCATAACGACGGAATGGATGTGCTGCGGTCCGCTCAGGGAAACCGATGAAGACGGGGTGGTGATCAGCTACGGCTACAACACGGCCAGGCAGCTGGTGGAAACTATTCGGGCAGCGACGGAAACCACGCCTGAAACGATTACCTCCTACACAAAGGATGCGGTGGGAAGGACGATTGCCACGCGCCGCGACGTGGGTCCCATGACGACGGTGGAGAGTACAGAGTACGACGATCTGGGACGAGTAGTTTCCTCTACGGATATACTTGGCCGAGTGACACGAACGGAATACAGCGAGGACCGCCTTACAACAACCATCACTACTCCTTCGGGAGCCACTCTGGTCACTCAAACCCATTACGACGGCACCGTCGTTCTGGAGGGAGGAACCGGCCAGCGAGAGATGGAGACCCGGCTGGAGCTGACAGAAGAAGGCATACTGACCACAACTTTGTCCAAAGGAGTCATTCTCTCACGCAATCTGGAAAACGGCTTTGGCCAAACCATCCGGCAGGAACAGCCCAATACGAAGGGGGGATTCGTAACAACCAGGAATACCTACAATGAGAAAGGACTGCTCGTACACACCCAAAAGGAAGATTTGGCACCCACTGTCACCGTCTACAATGAACTGGGGCAAGCCGTAAGACGAACTGTTCTATTGGACACTCTCCATTCGGAGGATACTTCAAAAAACAGGATATCGGAAACCTCATCCTGCTTCCGGGTTCGGGAGGACGGCGTCTACCAGGTGCAGGCTTCTACGACCTATAATGCCGACGGCCTCCCTCTCACCCAGACCACAGAGAATATGGTTTCTCAGCTCAATCCGCTGTTGGAAAACAAATCCATCACCACAGACGTCTACGGACAGCAGAGCGTGCAATGGACGGAGTATACTGCACCAACCAAGCACACTCAGTTCAGCCGGATTCCAACTTCGGAGATCACAGCTGAATCACTGGTGGTGGACGGTTTTGAGATCAGCCAGACGAACCATGCGGGCATTCATTCCTCGCAGCAACGTTCCTGCACCTCTATCGGAATGATCTTCAAGCAGGCCGATGTCAGAGGTAATGTCACTACCATCGAAACCGATCTAGCCGGACGAACCATTAAAATAACAGATGCAGAAGGTAATATTACTGTTGCCGACTATCGCCCTTGCTGTGATGCCTTCTCCCGCATCACTAATACCTTGGGGAATACTATTTGCTATTCTTACGACATCCGAGGCAGAAAGACAGCCGAGTACGGCACCGCCGTCCAGCCCGTATGCTTCGCCTACGATGAAGCCGACCGTATGGTTACCTTGACTACCTTCCGCGCAGATGAAGAGAATATCACAACCGATCCTTCCAACCGAACCGACGGAGACACCACCGCGTGGCTCTATGACGAAGCTACCGGGTTGGAATTGAAAAAGACCTATGCCGACGGCTCCCGCATCTCCAAAACCTACGACGCTCTCAACCATCTGGAGGCATTGACCAAAGCACGAGGCGTTGTGACAACATATACATATGCTCCTCTCACCGGAGAACTTGTCTCCGTCTTCCACAGTGATGATACGCCAGGATGGGAGTTCACCTACAACCAGCTTGGACAGATGACCTACGTCCGGGACGCCTCCGGCATCAGAGAATTTTCTTATGATGCCTATGGAAGAACGCAACAGGACACTTCCTTTGGAACCGTGGAAAGCTGCCTCCAGGAAGAATACGATGCCTTTGGACGTTCAGCCGGCGGCTGCCTGATGGTCGGAACACGCACCGTGCAACACTCCCACCTTGACTATAACTCCAAAGGTGCCATGATAGGAATGAATGTAGAAGGGCTGGAGACTCCCTTTATCTGGGAGTACGATCAAACCAGCGGCTTCCTCAACCATCTCACTTACCCCAACGGCATGGTCCGCAATAACGCATACCACCCCAAGCTCAACCTCGTAACCGCCGTCGGTTACAGGAAGGGAGAGGAGGATGAATTGGCAACCTGCCATGAATACGACTATGATGGTCTGCTGCGTCCCATTCAGCGACGAGACTCCTGGGATAGCAGTACTACTCCAGTGGTAAGAGATTTTACTTACAATGGGCGTAGCGAGCTGGTGAAAGACCGTATCAGCCGGGGAGGAAGCTTCAACTATCAATACGACAACATCGGCAACCGAAAGACCGCCCAGGAACTGGAGAAGGAAATAGCCTACGAATCCAACCCGCTCAACCAGTACGCGGATATTACCGGGGGAGAAGAAGATTTTAAGCCTGTCTACGATGCCGACGGCAACCAAACCACGATCAAGACCTCAACGGGCATCTGGGAAGTGTCCTACGATGCCAACGACCGCCCTGTCGTTTTTACCAGCCAGGATGGACGGACTACCATCACTTGCGGCTATGACTTCCGGGGACGGCGCTTTGAGAAGAAGGTCTCCGTCAATGAGGCAGTATCCAGCCATTCCTGGTTCCTGTACCGGAGCTATTTGCAGGTAGCCGAACTGGACTTGAGGCATCCTGAACCTGTGCTTGTAAAGAGCTATCTGTGGGATCCGACGGAACCCATGGCCACTCGCATCCTGATGATGACATGCTGGCAAGAAAACGAAATGAAAGTAAAAGAGCATTTCTACTTCATGCACGATGCATTGAAGAACGTCACCTGTATCTTCGACGGGCAGCAGAAGCAGAAAACACTCTACGAGTATGCACCTTTCGGAGGCCTGCTCACTGCTAAAGGGGACATGGCTCATGAAAACAAATTTAGGTTTTCCTGCGAGTTCACAGACGACGAACTGGGGCTTGTGTATTACAATTACCGCCATCTTAACTCCTCGGACGGCAGATGGATTAACCGTGATCCTATTTTAGAAAAGGGAGGGATTAACTTATATAGATTTGTTCGAAACGAGATTACTAAAAAAATTGATTTCTTGGGCCTGTATACACTAATTAATGCTCGTAAATCCACTGGATATCAGCGTGCCACCGCGTACAGGCCTTTCCACGCAGTTAAATATTCGGATAATTATGAAGGAGAAATAGGAGAATGTCCGAAATGTCAATGTGCATTTATATGGATACATGGATATAATGTTTCACTGGCAGACGCAAAGAAGAGTTTTGAAGCTGTTGAAAAATCTTATAAAGATGCTAAAGGAAAATGCGATGTATATGGATTTGCCTGGAATGGAAATCCAGGAGTTATTCATTTTCAGGAAGCGACTATAGCAGCCCGATATGTAGGCAAAGGTGCATTTTCTAAATTTATTCGTGACTTAAGATCGAAATGTCCCAAGACAAAAATTCATATAGGTACCCATAGTCTGGGTGCCGCTGTAGCCTTGAAAGCATTGGCAAATGGAGAAGGAGTAAGTGGAATAGGAAATGTTGTATTGACAAATCCTGCAGTTGATAATGAATCTTTGGAATATGGAAAAGAATTTGGAGAAGCTCCAAAATATTCAGAATCCATAACTATAGCAATTAGCCAAGAAGATGATGTTCTTGAATTTCTATATTCTGCGTCATCTTTTGATACTGCTCTCGGAGAAAATGGACCAGAGCATGCGGATAGAGTACCGACCAATGTGCATACTAATGATTATACAAATGATTTTGACGATGACCATAGCGCAGTATATGATCCTGAAAAAAATCAAAAATATTTTGAAGATGTTGCTGAAATCATCAAATAAAACCCTCCAGATAACAGACTCAATATGAAAACAATAAAGATTATTTTCAAATGGATTGCAGGTATTATTGTTGTACTGGGTGTTGTGTGGGCCGTTATGCCGTTTTCTTTCATGTATCCCTTTTTATACATAAAATACACTTTAAACCCTGATATGACTCCTGGGATGATGAATGAAATCATCAAGGAAAATCCTAAAGAGATATATGATATAGAACAACGATTAGATAAGAGCAGAGTTCCTCCCAGGCAGGATGATTCCGCTTTTCAGTCCTATATAGAACGGCTGGAGCGAGTCACAGCCAGATACATAACAGAGGGGAAATTAAATTCCCTGCATATCAACTGGTACTCCGAAAATAGAGAGGCCAATAAAGTAAAATATATAGTTGGCTATGAGACAAGGACAGCATGGGGACGCACCAAGGCTAATTTGGGAGATCTTTCAGATAAAACAATTTACTATTTTCTGCTTGACCAAAACCTCCACATACTTGGATGGATGAAAGAAAAATTAGAAAAATAGAATATGTGACGATAATGCATCTGTCATGAACTTCTTCCTCATGCGAGCTACCATAATTTTCTCCATAGATTTCACAGCGGACGCCATCCTTCACCAATATGAATAACAATCTTAGTTTCCATTCCTGTATGCAATATCCCAGATGACTAAACTAGAATATCGTAACCGGGAGCTTCCTCAATAGCGCCCCATCCCCAACAGCATGGTTCTCATGAATACCTGACTCCTCAAGCTCAATATCCCGACTTTTACATTCTGTGAGCTTTCCAGAAAATGAGAAATGGCAACTGCAGTAAATTGATCAAGATCAGACAAGCAACGTATCAGCATTAATTATATCTTTTATCCCGGAAAGCAAAACGAAAGATTGGGTCTTTGAAGAAATAAAAAACAATTAAAAATAAAAGATACGGTTTATGAGATATTTCCTCCGGTGGATTTTAATTCTGGCGAACGCTGTTGCTGTGAAAAATGTGAAGTAGAATTGAAACCTTGCCATTTGGGGTAAAATGATGGATTACGAATTCATTGCAGGATATTTTCTCTTGTAAAATGCGATGTATTTGGATATAGAAATATTGGTAAATTTCAGTATCCATATTAAAAATTATTTAATTAATTTTATTAAAATTGCTTCAACGGATGTTAAAAAAAATCATATTCTGGCTCACTTTTTTATTATGTATTCTTATTTTATCATTTTTCCTCATTTCTGAAAACAATAAAAGACAGGCCTGCCATCTTGAAGAAACATTTAATGCTTCTTCTCCGGAGGAAATAAGAAATAAATACGATCAAATTGAAACTCTTACAACGCATGTAGGTGTTTACACAAGTATTTGCATACCGAATACTCGCCATATACTTCCAAATGGAATTATTCTCATTAAAATGCCTTCAGGAAAAACCAGAATATTTTATGGCGGTTACTATTCGTCACATAATTTCTTATCCAACCTAAAAAATTATGCTGAAATAATAATCGAAGAAGATCCTGAATACATCATTGAACAAAAAAAAATATTAAATTTTGAAACCGCAATGGAAGTTTCTTTAGAAATTTTTACTGAAAATAGCCATTTCTCAGAATTATAAGTTTCAAAGCATCATAAAGGAAATTTTAATATTCAGGAAAACCAAATCACGCTTGTAAACCGATGAGCCAATGAAAGTAAATGAAAAGAACCGGCATTTCAAATATTGATTTGCATCAGCTAACAGGCATCGTTGAATGGTGGGAAAATGATTCCCTGCATATAGACAGCAACCAGCATGTATTATTTATATTTAAAGAATACTGGTCAGATACACTGGTTACAGACGAAAATATCAATGAAATCAACGAACGACTTTCATACATGAGCCAGATATGCGGATATGAAATTAAAATAAATTTAGAATTCCATACTGAATTCACGGACCGTATCATCTATCCTGAACGATTTTACGGCGACCATTATTACAGGCCTAAATACCATAAAATCATCAATTCCATCCTGAAAATAATTGGCATCAACATACCTTTAGTACCCATCCAACATTCCCGTTTTTTCCAAAACAATAACGCTGGCCCGGACACATCATTACAGTAGTGGAGATATGGTCCAATCCCCACAACCATTTTAACCTTTAATTGCCGTGATATTCTGATTAAAAAAGAATATGCCTTATTCCTAATGACAAATGGAAATGGGAATAATGTAAAATTCTCAAATTACTGACCAGGATTTGATGGCTGCATCGCACTTTCTTGATCCTCCATTTAGTCATGCAGGACAGGTAGCCCGGACACTTCCCTTTTGCTAATCGTTGGAAAGGACATAGATGGAGCGAGTATATTCATTGGACAGGAATCCCTCCCTCTTCTTTTTCCTTCCATTCACCTACAGTCGCGGCACGGCAGCCAGCAATGCCTGTGTATACTCATGGGCAGGGGAGGAGAACACCTGCTCCGCCTCCCCGTACTCGACAATGCGGCCTTTGCGCATCACGGCAATACGGTCCGCAATGTAATGAACCACGGACAAGTCATGGGAAATGAAAATCATGGTCAGGTTCAAGTCACGGGCCAGGGAGATGAGGAGATTTAAAATCTGGGACTGGATGGAGACGTCCAGCGCGGAAACGGGTTCATCCGCAATGACCAGCCTGGGCTCCGGTGCCAGGGCGCGCGCAATGGCGACGCGCTGCCGCTGTCCCCCGGAAAATTCATGCGGATACTTCCGCATCAGGGAGGGATTCAGTCCCACCCGCTCCATCAGTTCCGCCACGGCATCCCTCATCTGGGAAAAGGAACGCTTGCGGGAACGGCATTCCAGAGCCTCCTTCAGCGTGGCGTACACGGTGAAACGCGGATTCAGGGAGGCGTAAGGGTCCTGGAAAACCATCTGGAAATCCGGACGGCGCTTCCTGACCTCGGAAGGGGACAGAGCGGTCAACTCTTCTCCTTCCAGCCAAATGCGGCCCTCCGTGGGCTTCTGGAGCAGCATGACCGTCCGGGACAGCGTGGACTTGCCACAGCCGGATTCCCCCACCAGGCCCAGGATTTCCCCGCGCTCTACGGACAGGGATACCCCGTCCACCGCCACCACGGGCGCCGGTTTACGGGAGGAGAGAAGCCCCTGCACCGCAGGAAAGACAACGCTCACATGATCCAGTTCCAGAAAAGCCATGCCATCACTCTAACAAGCCTCCCGGAGCAAGACAAGACCCCAACCGTGCCAGCTTCGTCAACACGCAGCCAACCCGGACTCATCCCCGCCGGAACGGCCGGTTACGGCGCCTTAGGAGGTAATGAAGCGGAGCTTTAACCGTTCCGTCCGCCTCCGGTTCGCATCCCGCCAGCTCTCCCCGGTGTTCCGGCTTCCGGGGAACTTGTGTATGACATTTAAAATAAATGAATTGATAGCCAGATAATGAAAAACGCAGCGGAAAATGGAAATGCAGCGCATTCGCGGAATGCAAAGGAGCCGCTCCCCGTGAAGGGAACGGCTCCTGAGATTGATGCTGCCGCGGAGCTTACGCGCCGAGCTGGTAGCGGACGAAGGAGACGACGGTAATTTCGTCGCCGAGTTCCTTGCCGACCTGATTGAGCAGGGCTTCCACCGTCATCTTTCCGGCAGGGTCCTTCACAAACACCTGGTTCAGCAGGCAGGACTGGGCATACAGGGCCTTCAGCTTGCCGGGAAGAATCTTTTCCAGCAGGTGTTCGGGCTTGCCTTCCTGAATGAGCTGCTGCTTGGCGATTTCCTGTTCCTCGGCTACGAAGGAGGGGTCCAGGCTGTCGGAGCTGACGCTCTTGGGAGCGGCGGCGGCGATGTGCAGGGTAAGGTCCTTGGCCAGGGCCTTGAACGCGTCAGACTTGACGGTTTCTTCCTTGCCGGCCTTGATGGACAGGAGAACGCCTACCTTGCCGCCCATGTGGATGTAGGAGACCACGGTGCCGGTGCCGTCCGCCGTCAGGCGGGCGAACTTGCGCAGAGCCATGTTTTCACCGATGGAGCTGCACATGGCCTTGATGTATTCTTCCGTGGAACCTTCCGGCATAGCCACCTGGAGGGCTTCCTCCAGCGTAGCGGCCTTGGAATCCATGAGAGCCTTGGCAACGTCGTTCACCAGGCCCTGGAACTTGTCGCCCTTGGCGCAGAAGTCCGTTTCACAGTTGAGTTCAAGGATGATGCCGGAGCAGCCGCAGGGGGCCACGGCGGCGCGGATCACGCCTTCCTTGGCATCGCGGTCAGCCTTGGCGGCGGCCTTGGCAATGCCCTTTTCGCGGAGATACTTCACGGCGGCGTCCATGTCGCCGTTGCATTCGTTGAGGGCCTTCTTGCAATCCATCATGCCGGCGTCCGTTTTGTCACGGAGGGCCTTGACGAGAGCTGCAGTAATTTCTGCCATAGTGTTTCTATTCTTTCTAAATGGGTGTTCAGGCTTCGGCGGGAGCGCCCTTGCCTTCGTTGATGGCCTTGACAATGCAGTCAAGCACCAGGCGGATGGAACGGACGGCGTCGTCGTTGCCGGGAATCGGGAAGTCAATTTCCTTCGGGTCGGCGTTGGTGTCAACCAGCACGCAGACGGGGATGTTCAGGCGATGGGCTTCACGGATGGCGATGTCTTCATGATCGGCACCGATGGCTACCATGGCGTCCGGAGCGCCGCCCATGTTGCGGATACCCTGGAGGTTGCGTTCCAGCTTCTGGCGTTCGCGGTCCAGAGCGGCCAGTTCCTTCTTGGACATGCTCTTGAATTCCGGGGTCTTTTCAATCCCTTCAAGGTAGGCAAGGCGTTCGATGCTCTTGCGGATCGTGCTCATGTTGGTGAGCATGCCGCCCAGCCAGCGATGGTTGACGTAGTACTGACCAGTGGCTTCCGCGGCTTCGCGGACGGCTTCCTGGGCCTGGCGCTTGCAGCCGACGAAGAGAATCTTCTTGTTGCGGCGTGCCAGATCGGCCAGGAAGGAGCAAGCCTTGTCCAGGCATTTTTCCGTTTCCTCAAGGTTGATGATATGGATACCGGCCTTGTCCTTGAGAAGGTACTTCTTCATGCTGGGGTGCCATTTGCGGGTTTGGTGGCCCAAATGAACACCGGCTTCAACCATCTGGTTAATCAGATCATTAATCATATTTGTATGTAGGTGGCTTTCCTTGCGTCAGGAAAAGCGTTTTTGGGGACTTCGCCGCTTTCTACCCCTCCGATCCCCATTGTTTAGGTTGCGACGAATCACGCGAGGGACAGATAATATACTCCGGAACGGCCTTCTTGTCAAAGCATAAATCATTGATTTGCGTGACTATTCCGCCATCCGCGGAGATAGCCTGAAGGAGGCCTCCGGCACAGTCTTTCATATTCCGCCGGACCCTTATCGTACAAAAAACAGGAACATGCCGCAAAACAGTCTTGGAAAAAATGCGGAAGAGGCGTTCCATGCGGGCGTTCCGGATGACCAAGACCCTGACAAGCGGCAATCCCGCCAAATTGATTTTCCTGTTTACCATACCCCTGCTGATCGGCAATCTGTTCCAGCAGTTTTACAACATGGCGGACACCCTGATCGTGGGCCGCACGCTGGGCGTGGAGGCGCTGGCGGCGGTAGGCTGCACGGGAGGGCTGATGTTCTTCATCCTCGGCTTCGTCATCGGGTTTACGGCGGGGCTGGCCATCATCACGGCACAGCGCTTCGGCGCCGGACGCAGGCGTGCGGTGCGGCGCAGCTTTGCCGTCTGCATCGTCCTGAGCTCCGTCATGACCGTCCTGCTGACGGCTGTCAGCGTCGTCTTTGCCCGTCCGGTGCTGGAACTGCTGCAAACGCCGCCGGAAATCCTGGATGCGGCCCATGCCTATATTATCGTCATCTCCTGGGGCATCGGCGCGGCCATGCTGTTCAACCTCCTTTCCAACGTGCTACGCGCCCTGGGGGACAGCCGGACGCCCCTTTATTTCCTGGTTCTGGCCTGCGTGCTGAACATCGCGCTGGACCTGGCGCTGATCCTGCGGTTCGGCATGGGGCCTGCGGGCGCGGCCGTCGCCACCGTAGTCTCCCAGCTCGTTGCGGGGCTGTGCTGTGCCGCTTACGTCTTTAAAAAGTTCCCCATTCTCCGGCTGACCCGGGCGGACTGGAACATGAGCCGCCGCTACCTCTGGGCCCACATCCGCGTGGCCCTTCCCATGGGGTTCCAGGCCTCCATCATCGCCATGGGGGCCATTCTGGTGCAGTTTGCCCTCAACCGGCTGGGGGCGCAGTCGGTGGCCGCTTTCAGCGCGGCCCAGAAAATTGACATGGTAGCCACGCTGCCCATGATGTCCTTCGGCATCACGATGGCTACGTACGTGGCGCAGAATTACGGAGCCAGGAACCTGGCGCGCATCCGGCAGGGCGTTCTCCAGTGCAATCTGATGTCCGTGGGGTTCAGCATCGCCGTAGCGGCCGTCAACATTGCCTGGGGGCCTGAACTGATCAGGCTGTTCGTGGGAGACGGCGAAAAGGAAGTCGTCAGCCTGGCCCAGACCTACCTGAACATCAACGCCTCCATGTACTGGGTACTGGCGCTCCTCTTCGTCTTCCGGTATACGCTTCAGGGGCTGGGCCAGAGCGTTGTGCCCACCTTCGCGGGCGTCATGGAGCTGTGCATGCGCGCCCTGGCCGCGATCATCCTGGCGCGCTACCTGGGCTTTACGGGCGCCAGCATGGCGAGCCCCGCCGCCTGGATAGGCTCCTGCGTGCCGCTCGCCATCGCCTATTACTTCACCAGCAGAAAGATGATGCGGTCCATGAAGCAGACCTTTCCGCCATGTTGTGAGGAAGAACCGGAAGCCGTCCGGCAGGCCGTGTAACGGCAGCGTTTTCCGGCCTTGCCCCGGGAACCGATGCACCAGCGGAAGAAAAGGAAAGCCGTCATGGAGCCCCCCCGCATGGGTCAATCACAGGCCCTTGCGGAAAACCCGGAATGTTCCCTTCCCCAGTATTCCCGCGCCTTCTGCAAATAAAACGCGCCAATGGGAGGTAAAACCGTAAGTTCCTTGCCAAACTTTGCCGCCAGTTCCGGAGAAGGCATGTCCTCCCTCACATGCTTTCCTTCCCCAATCAGGAACGGCAGCACTACGATCCTGTTCCCTTTCAATCGTGGAAGCACCTCCTCCACGGAGGGGGAAGCGCCGAAATACGCCAGAGCCATGTCCTTCACCTGCGGCTGCAACCAGGGGCGGAGCGCCCGCAGAAATCCGGCCGGCTCCGGGGGCAGTTCCTTCCCCACCACCCCATGCGCCACAAGCAGCAGGGACGTACCCGGCTCCAGCTCCTTCGCGAGGGCGGCACCAATAACGCCGTGGAAGTTTTCCACACCTTCTCCGGCCCCCCAGACCGGCTTGAATTCCAATTCCGGGGATAGGCCGCGTTCCGCATACAGGGCACGCAATTTTTCCGGGAGCGCCTCCGTCACCGTCCAGCCGCTCTGCATAAAAAGCGGATAAACCCGGACCACTCCGTCGCCCGGCGGCAGGTCAGCCGCTTCCATGTCCCTGAAGGAAGCCTGCCAAACGGGAGCATGGTTCGGGCTCCGCGCCCGGAGGCCATCGGCCAGATGCTGCCGCAGTTCGGCCCCCGCCTCATCATAGGAGACGTATAACGTGTAAATCTTTCTGGGCATGTCAAGTAAGACCCCGGAGGGGAAGCGGCGTTCAGCATCTCTCCCCGTCCGGAGACGCCGGGCAGCGCATGCCTGCCGTTTGTAACAGAAACTCCGGATTACGGCAATACCATAACCGTCTTTTCCATTGATGGGTTTCCAACCTCCGGAAAATGGAATAAAAAATCAACTTATCATGCTGTCAATTATTGTGTTATAAATTTTTAAAAGAAATGTTCCGGATAAAATGCAACCCTCCTTTCCAATCTCCGCCGGAGGCAGGATAGCGGCTTGACCGGAGGTCTTGAAACCGTCATAATATAAAGACATACAGGTTTTGTTTTATGTCGTTTTATATTCAATCCGTTGAAATCGGCGGCCCCCGGCCGTTCTACCTTCTGGGCCCCTGCTCCCTGGAATGCGAATCCTTCGTCTGGGAGATGGCCCGCTCCATCAAGTCCATCGCGGAAAACCTGGATATTCCCCTTATCTTCAAGGCCTCCTACGACAAGGCCAACAGGACTTCCATCACCTCTTTCCGGGGTCCCGGCGTCCGGGAAGGCTGCCGCATCCTGTCAGAAATAGGGAAGGAATTAAAAATTCCCGTGGTCACGGACGTGCATACGGCCCAGGAAGCGGAAGTTGCCGCCGAATATGTGGACCTGCTCCAAATTCCCGCCTTCCTGTGCCGCCAGACGGACCTTCTGGAAGCCTGCGCCAAGAGCGGGCGCCCCGTGAATATCAAGAAAGGCCAGTTCCTGGCTCCGTGGGATACCGTGAACATCGGGGAAAAGATGCGCGCCTTCGGCTGTGACAAGTTCATGATGTGCGAACGCGGCACCTCCTTCGGCTACAACAATCTGGTGGTGGACATGCGCTCCCTGTACTGGATGAAGCAGGAAGGCTTCCCCGTCGTATTTGACGCCACCCACGCAGTCCAGCGGCCCGGCGGCCTGGGCGGAACCACGGGAGGGGACAGTGAGCTGGCCCCTGTGCTGGCGTCCGCCGCCATGGCGACGGGCAGCATTGACGGCGTGTTCATGGAAGTGCACAAGGATCCGTCCAAAGCGCTTTCCGACGGTCCCAACCAAATCCCCCTCCACCTGCTTGAAGGAGTGCTGAAACGCCTTCAGTCCATCCATCAGGCGGTTCAGTCATGATGAAATTATTGTCCACATGCATTCTGGCGACGGCCATGCACGGCATGGCGGCGCAGGCGGATACCAGCCTGCCCGCAGCCACGCCTTTCGCCGGGGTGGACAAGAAGTTGCCTATGCTGGAGCTCCTGCCCGTGGGCAAGGTACTGCCCAAGGTGAGCCTGTCACGTTATGAAGGCCCGCGCCTTTCCATGCTGCTGACCGCGTCAAGCGTGACGGTAGCCGCCCCGCAGGAAATCGCAGCCAGCATCCTGAATATTTACCTGTACGGGAAGGACAGCCAGACTTCCCGGCTTTTCACCAGGGCCGCGTCCTACTTTCTGGACAAAAAACTGGTTGTCTCCCGTACGGAAACCACTCTCAAGGAAGAGAATATCTCCGCCCGGGGAACCGGCCTTTACCTGGATACCGATATCAAGAGAGGCATCATCCTGGGCCCCGTCCAAACAACCATCCGCACGGATCACCGCAACAAGTAACCATTACTTTCATGAAGAAACTTTCCTCCCTGCTGCTCGCCCTGACCGGGGGCCTTGCCTGCGGCGCCACTGACGGCGTCCCGGCCCACATCGTCCAGCCCCTGCCTAAGGAACTGGATCCCCGCCTGGAACCGCCCCTGACTCCTCCCTCCAACATCGTGCGCCCCATGACGGCGGAAGAAACCGCCCGGAGAAACCAGGAGCTGGCCCCCGTTCCGGCTGCGCACCTGAAGGAAGACGGGGAGAAGGCGATCAACACCTACAATGAGCAGGAAAAGGCCGTTGACGGGCAGATCCAGGAGTTCCGGCAAAAGCACCAAGTCACCGGCAATTCCGCCGCCCCGGCAGCGGAAACCGCCCCCGCTGCGCCCGATCCGGAAGAAAGCTTCATGCGCTCCAACTCCGCAAACAACCTGTACTCCGTGGATTGTGACGGGGACCTGTACTTTGACATGGAAGAAGGCGTGCTGGTGTTCATGAAAAACGTCCGGGTGCGCAACCCCAACCTTTCCATGGACTGCGCGGACCACCTGAAGATTTATGCGGAGTTCGTTCCCAAAAAGCCGGGCGACAAAAAGCCTTCCGAACGCAAGCAGGAGAAGGAAAAGGAAAAAGCCGGAGAAAAAGAGGGAGAGAAGCCCCAGGTGGCCCTCCCCAACGGCGGCAACTTTGACTATAACTCCATTAAAACCGTCGCGGCTTCCGGCAACGTGAGAGCCAGCTATACCAATAAGGAAGGGGAAACCAGCAATGCCCAGGCGGACAAGATCACTTATAACGCCAAAACCGGGGAAATCATCCTGACAGGCTCCCCGGTGATCATCACGCCGGACGCCATCATCAAGAATCCGAACAAGAACGCCTTCATCCGCGTGTACTCAAACGGAAACATGTACAGCAGCCGGGGAACCAAGACCACGTTCCGCCACATAGATAAAAAACTTTCCGACCAGGAAAAACAGAAAACCAACCGCAAGTCGTGAGTTCCTTCCACTCCTCCCCTTTGCTGAGCGCCGAAGGCATCTGCAAAACCTATAAGACGCGCACGGTCGTGGACCAGGTCAGCCTGAAGGTGGGCCACGGCGAAATCGTGGGCCTGCTGGGACCCAACGGCGCGGGAAAAACCACCTCCTTTTACATGGTGGCCGGCCTCGTGCGCCCGGATGAGGGACGCGTCATTTTTGCGGATGAGAATATCACGGAACTGCCCATGAACCTGCGCGCCAGGCGCGGCATGGGCTACCTGCCGCAGGAGGAATCCATCTTCCGCAAGCTTTCCGTGGAAGACAACCTCCTGGCCATTCTCCAGACCCGCAAGGACATGACCTCCCGCCAGCAGAAGGACCGCGCCGTGGAGCTGATGGACCGCTTCGGCATCACCAAGCTGCGCCGCTCCATGGCCATCCAGCTTTCCGGCGGGGAAAAGAGGCGGCTGACCATCGCCCGCGCCCTCGCCACCAATCCAAAGCTGCTGATGCTGGACGAGCCGTTCAGCGGGGTGGACCCCATTGCCGTTTCAGACATCCAGAAGATCGTCATGGAACTGCGGGACACGGACGGCCTTTCCATCCTGATCACGGACCACAACGTGCGGGAAACCCTCCACATCGTGGACCGCGCCTACATCCTGTTTGAAGGGAAAGTGATCAAGCACGGCACTTCAGAGGAAATCGCCAGTGACCCCATCGCCCGCAAGCAGTACCTGGGCGACCAGTTCCGCATGTAACACCTCCTTCCGCCAGTCCCATGTCCTCCCCGCAGAATACAATCGCCCTGGTGTTCGACTATGACCAGACCCTGAGCCCTTTCTACATGCAGGACCAGGCCATTTTCCCGGAATTCGGCATCTCCCCGCAGGAGTTCTGGACCCAGTGCAACGCCACCGGGGAAAAGGAAGGCTGGGACGGTGAACTGATTTACATGAAAAGCCTGCTGGACGCCCTCTCCCTGGACCGCGTGAGCAATGCCCGGCTCACCCAGCTCGGTGAACGTCTCACTTTTTATCCCGGCCTGCCGGAGTTTTTTGACGCCTTCCCGGCCATGACCCTCTCCTCCCTTCATACGGACCTGGGTATCAACATTGAATACTACATCATCTCCTCCGGCCTGAAAGCCCTGATTGACGGCTCCGCCCTGCGCCCCTACTTCAAGGCCGTGTTCGGCTGCGAGTTCAGCGAGATGGACGGGCACATCAACTTTCCCAAAAGGGTCATCTCCCACACCACGAAGACCCAGTACCTCTTCCGCATCAACAAGGGCATGCTGGATTACGACCAGGACGTGAACGACCACATGCCGGAAGACATGCGCCCTATCCCCTTCGCCAACATGATTTACATCGGCGACGGCCCCACGGACGTTCCCTGCTTCACCGTCATGCGCAGGAACGGCGGCCATGCCGTGGCCGTTTACAACCCGGAGGATGAAACGGGCCGCAGCTTCCGCAAGTGCTACAACCTGGCCTCCAATTCCGACCGCGTCAACTTCATCGCCCCGGCGGACTACACGCCCGGAAGCCACCTTACCCGCGTTCTGTCCGGCATGGTTACGGACATCGCCAACGGCATCGTGCGCCGCCGGGACCGCGCCCTGGCGGATTCCTGCGTGGCGGCTCCCTCCTTTTCCAAATAAACCTGTTCCATTCCTCTCCCCGTCATGAACAATCATTTTCACTTTCTCGGCATCTGCGGAACCGCCATGGGGGCGGTAGCCGCCGCCATGGCGCGCCGCGGCTACACCGTCACCGGGTCGGACGCCAACGTATATCCCCCCATGTCCACCTTCTTGGAGGAAGAGGGCATCACCCTGTTTGAAGGCTACAAGGCGGCCAACATCCCCAAGGATGCGGACGTCATCGTCATCGGCAACGCCATGAGCCGCGGCAATGAGGAGGTGGAAGCCGTGCTCCAGCGCCGCCTGCGCTACCTCTCCCTGCCGGAAACGATGAAGGAATATTTCCTGCGCGGCAAGCGCAACTACGTGGTGACCGGCACCCACGGCAAAACCACCACCACGTCCATGCTGGCGTGGCTCATGGAAGACTCCGGCCTGAACCCCAGCTTCATGATCGGCGGCATTGCCCGCAACCTGGGCCGCGGCGGCCGCTTTACGGATTCCGACTTTTCCGTGCTGGAAGGGGACGAGTACGACACGGCCTTTTTCGACAAACGCTCCAAGTTCCTGCACTACCTGCCGGAACTGGTGGTCATCAACAACATTGAGTTTGACCACGCGGACATTTACAACTCCCTGGAGGAAATCAAGCTGAGCTTCCGCCGCCTGACCAAGATCATCCCCCGCAACGGCCTGGCTCTGGTGAACGCGGACGATCCCAACTGCCTGGACGTGGTGAAGGGGGCGCCCTGCCCCGTCAAGACGCTGGGCTTTTCCGACTCCTCCAATATCCGCATCCTGGACGTGGAAACTTCCACGGACGGAAGCCATTTCACGCTGGAAGGCACCCGGTACTATGTGCCGATGATCGGGGAATTCAACATCCGCAATGCCGCCATGGCGATCACCGCCGCGCAGTTCGCGGGCCTGAACGTCAAGCAGCTCGCGGACTCCATGGCCCGCTTTGAGGGCGTGGCGCGCCGCCAGGAAGTCAAGGGCGTGGTTAACGGCATTTCCGTGGTGGACGACTTCGCGCACCACCCCACAGCCATCAGGCAGGCCATCCTGGGACTGCGCCAGCGTTACCCGGACTCACGCATCTGGGCCATCTTTGAACCGCGCTCCAACACCACGCGCCGCAACATCTTCCAGAATGAACTGGCGCTGTCCCTCGCCACGGCGGATTTCCCCGTGGTGGCCGCCGTGGACCACCCGGACAAGGTGGCCCTGGAAGAGCGCCTGGACCTCACCAAGCTCTCCAATGACCTGTCCGCGCTGGGCAAGGACGCTCTCATTGGAGGCCATGCGCAGGAAATCGTCTCCGCCGTCTGCAAGAAAGCCCAGCCGGGAGACGTTATTCTGGTAATGAGCAACGGCGGTTTTGACGGAATTCACGCCAAACTGCTGGAAGCCCTGAACGCCTGACCCTTTTTCCCACATTATTCATCTCCAATGAAAAACGCATCCACCATCACCGCCTTCATCATCAGCTTCCTGGTCGTGGGCAGCCTGGCCCTGGTCTTCCTGTTCCTGGGCAACCGGGAGGACGAGCCAGCCGCCACGGAACCCGCGGCGCAAACGGAAGTTCCGGCGCGCCAGACGGTGACGCCCCAGCCCACCGTGGACCCGCTTACCAAGGAGGACATCAGCCAGCAGACGGCCACGCCGTCCTCCGTGGTCAACCTCAATTCCCCCCAGACGCTGGCCCAGGCCATTGCCAAGGTCATCCAGGACAGGGACGTGGACACCCTGAAATCCCTGGAAATCCAGCAGGCCGTCACGGAAGCCCAGAGCCGCACCATCCGGGAGCTCATGGATGCGCGCCACGTGCGCCTTTCCACTCCCGGCATCACCAGCATCGGCGCCAACAACCAGGGAGCCAACCCTACGGCCAGATACACGCTCAATTTCAGCAGCGGCGCGCGTGGCTACTTGGACATGAAGCGCAATGACAAGCAGCAGTGGACGCTGGACACCCTCACCCTGCCCAGCAAGCAGGACCTGGCCAAGGACAAGGCCGCCCCCATGGCCATGAATGATCCCATGGGCGTCGTCAGCTCCTTCATGGACGCCGTCGCCAAGGCGGACTTCCGCACGGCGCGGAAATTCGTGGACGGAGCCAGGGTGCAGGACGCCACCGTGGCCGGGCTGTGCATCCTGTTTGAGGAAGGGGCCTTCCGACTCCGGGAGGATGCCCCCATCAAGACCGCCTATGAGGCGCCCACCAACGCCGGGTTCTTCGTGCATCTTCAGGACGCCCAGGGCCGGAAAGCCGGCAACGTGGGCCTGACCGTAGCCAAGAAGGATGAACAATGGCTGGTTGCGGAAGCGTCCCTGGACAGCATGCTGGAAGCCTATACCAAACGGCAGGGCGCCGGGGACGACATCTTCATTCCCATCGTAAAGAACCCGCAGGGAGGGGATTCCCTGGCCCTGTTCTTCGGCTTTAATGAAGATGCCCTCTCCAAGCGTTCCGAACGCCAGCTCCAGATCGTGGCGGAAGCCATCAAGATGGACGGCGGCAAGAAGCTGGAAATCAGCGGGCACACGGATGACGTGGGCAGCGAACGCTACAATCAGGGCCTCTCCGAACGCCGGGCGGCGGCGGTCAAGGCCCAGCTCGTCCAATTCGGCGTGCCTGCGGAAAGAATCGTTACAAAGGGATTCGGCAAATCACAGCCGCGCCGCACCTATTCCCCCACGGCGGACGAAGGAGCGCGGGACGAAGCCCGCAAGGAAAACCGCCGCGCGGAAATGTACCTGGACTTTTAAAGAGTGATTAGAGTGGAGAGTGGAGAGAAAAGTTTTTCGGCCAATTCCATTAACTATTCTCTATTAACTATTAACTGAAACGCCATGGCCCGCCGTTACGTCATCAAGCAGGATGCCGCGCCAGCCGCGCCCATCTCAGGGATTGACTACCGCACGGCCCTCAATGAAGAACAGTACGCCGCCGTTTCTTCGGAACCGGGGGCGGCGCTCGTCATTGCGGGGGCGGGTTCCGGAAAAACGCGTACGCTGACCTACCGCGTGGCTTGGCTTCTGGACCATGGCACGGACCCGTGGAACATCCTGCTGCTGACCTTCACCAACAAGGCGGCGCGGGAAATGACGGAGCGGGTGCGCTCCCTGATTCCGCTGGACCTGTCCCGCCTGTGGAGCGGCACCTTCCATTCCATAGCCAACCGCATCCTGCGCCAGCATGCGGAATACCTGGGCTATACCCCGGCTTTCACCATCATGGATTCCGACGACCGCAAATCCATGATCAAAAGCGTGGTCAAATCCCTCAAGCTGGATGAAAAATCCACCCGCTTCCCCAAGGCGGAGGTTCTTTCCTCCCTGTTCAGCCTGGCGGACAACGAAGGCGCCAATATCCAGGAAACGCTGGAAAACGCCTATCCATACCTTTCCAACCACCTGGACGCCATCCTGGACGTGCACGAACAGTACGTGGCGCGCAAGCAGGAGACCAATAGCATGGACTTTGACGACCTGCTGCTCAACGTCGTGAGGCTCTTCCAGGAGCAGGAACACCTGCGCGCCCTGTACGGCTCCCGCTTCCAGCACATCCTGGTGGACGAATACCAGGACACCAATTACCTCCAGAGCCGCTTCATCGACATGCTGTCCCGGGAGCACGGCCAGCTCATGGTCGTGGGGGACGACGCCCAGAGCATTTACTCCTGGCGCGGGGCGGACATGGAGAACATCCTCAGCTTCACCACCCGCTACCCGGCCGCAAAAACCTTCAAGATAGAAACCAACTACCGCAGCGTGCCGGAGATTCTGGAGCTTTCCAACGCCGCCATCGCCGCCAACGAGGTGCAGATTGAAAAGCAGCTCCGCTCCGTGCGCCCTACCGGAGAAATGCCGCCCGCCCTCGTCCCGCTCAATGACGACAGGATGCAGGCCAAATTCATTGCCCAGCGCATCCGGGACCTCATTGAAGAAGGAACAGACCCCAATGAAATAGCCGTGCTCTACCGCGCCCACTTCCACAGCATGGAGCTGCAGATGGAACTGACCCGCGGGGAAATCCCCTTCCGCATCACCAGCGGCATCAGGTTTTTTGAACAGGCCCATATCAAGGACGTGGTGGCGTTCATGCGCTTTGTGGTCAATCCCAGGGATGAACTCTCCTTCCGCCGCATGGTGATGCTGCTGCCCGGCATAGGCCCCGGCATGGCCCAGAAGCTCTGGACACGCTGGGCCGCGTGCCCGGAAAGCCGTTTGGAAACGCCGCCGGAATCCTTCTCCGCCCTGATGCTGGACTTTCCGGTTCCGGCCAAGTCCAAAACAGGCTGGACGCAGCTCTGCTACACGCTGGACGAACTGGCCCCTGCCGGTAAAATCGCCGGACCGGCGTCCATGCTCCTTTCCATCAATGAAGCCGTGTATGACGAGTACATGCAGTCCGCTTTTGAGAACTATGACCAGCGCAGGCAGGACCTGCTGCACTTGGCTGGATTTTCCGAGCGCTTTGATTCCGCGGAGGACTTCCTCTCCCAGCTTTCCCTGCTGGGCAATACGGATGATGAAAGCGCAGCCGCGGACCTCTCCGGAGGAGCCGTCACCCTGTCCACCATCCACCAGGCCAAGGGGCTGGAATGGTCCGTGGTCTTCCTGATCGGCCTGTGCGACGGCATGTTCCCGCACCAGCGCGTGATTGATGACGGAGACCTGGCGGGGCTGGAGGAGGAACGCCGCCTCTTCTACGTGGGCATCACCCGCGCCAAGGACCAGCTTTACCTGACCTATCCCCGCTGGAACTGCCGCGCGCAGGGAGGCACCTTCATGCAGATGCCCTCCCGCTTTCTGGATGAATTCCCCGCCAGCCTGGTGGAAGAGTGGCAGGTGGAGTGAATTTCCCGCCCCTGCCGCCATAAAGCGGAGACGCGCCGGAACTTCAATTCTCTCTGCGGAAGAGGAAGCATTCCCCGGAAGTTTCAGGAGCCACTGGACGCAATCCGCCGTAGGCCTTCCGCCCGGTTCCGGACCGGCGCTATTTCATGCTTTCCCGAAAAAGGAAATTCCTTCATGGCGCGCCGTTTTTTGAGCACCACGGCCTCATGGATGACGGTACGGTTCACCCCTTCATCCGCGCCACTATATATAATAGCTGTTTTCTCTCCATTCCTGTCTACAGTCCTTCCCCATCTGCACATCTCCACCTTATGTTCCAGTGATTCCAAATTTTGGAAGGTCATCCATCCCTGGCCATGTTATGCCGCCTGTTGACAGAGAAGAGGATTTCCCACCCTGGCCCTATTTGGATACGGCCCTTTTTCAACGGGCGCACACGGAAGGAGAAAACACGGCATCCCAACCCCGGTTGCCTGTAAAAACGAATTTTTTTCGTTCATGCGCTGAACATGTTGACGCCCCTTATTTCAGCAGAATCCCGGCACGAATAAAAGAGTCTCCTGAAGACTCCGTAATACATTTATGATCAATGTGATTATTTTATTTGTCCTGGAAATGAATTCCCCTGATGCCTCATTGAATTATCGTTCATGATCAGGCTTAAAAACTCCGTCATGAATGACACATTTAGAGATTATACGTAAGTTATTCACTACAAGTAATTTCATTTTCAGGTTCTATCAATTTCCCCCTTGTCATGTCCTTGAACGGCCCGGAATAAGAACCATCTAATCTCTTGAGCGCCGTGATTGTCACGAACGCATAACCACCTAATCATTAAACTAATAAAAAAAGCATGAAATTAAGACTCCCACATATGCTGCTGGCAGCGGTAATCGCCTGCCTCGGTAGCTTATCCGTTGCTACCGCAGCCGACTACACAGCCAACAGTGCCGATACATTCGTTACGGCCTGGAACCAGGCTGCCGCTTCCAACGAAGCTTCAACCATCACTATCACCGTGCCGGCAGGTTCCGACAACATCACGCTGACCCAGGAACAACGGGCCCAGCTGAATGCCATCTCCGGATCGGGCAATGTGACCGTCCAGATGACGGACGCCAGCGGCAAATTAGTCAATTTCAACTATGATCTGGTTAATGGTCAGGTCAGCTTCAACGACATCACGCTGAGCGAACCCCTGGGAAGCGACAATGACATCGTGGTGACGAACGCCACGGACACCACCACCATTGACGGCAGGAACATTGCCATCGAAGGCACGAATGACGCCGCCAATCCCAAGACGGTCGGCGCCACCGTCACTTCCACGAATGGACAGGTAGGCATCGGCGACAACGTTTCCATGGAAAAAGCCGTGACCGTCACCGGCCAGGCAGCCCACACGGTAGACCCCGCCACGCCCCCCTCAGGGCAGGCCTATACCAGGACGACCTACGACACCTACAATGATTCCAACGAACAGGCCGTGGTTCTGGGCAATAACGTCACCATGCAGGACACCGTGACCGCTACCGGCCAGATCGTCAGCGATCCGGATGCCAAAGTTACGCTGAACGGAGACGTGACCTCCACGGCGGGAATCGGCACCGTGACCACGGAACAATTTGACGCGGCCCACAACCAGAACAGCAAAACCGTCATCGACTCCATGGATGACAGCATTTCCGGCGGCATCGTCCTTGGGGAAACCACGGCCGGAGCCATCAACATCAAGACCCAGGGCGGCAATGTTTCCCTGGGGGACAACTCCGTCCTGAACGGCACCACCGTTTCCGCGGAATCCGTGGACCTGAACAAGACCGTCTACAGCAATGACGACGGCAACTGGAACACTGTCGTGGGCACGGAAAAGCTGGACACCATCGAAGGCAGCATCACGCTGGGCGACAATACCACTGTCAAGGGAAACGCCACGCTGACGGCGGATGACAATATTGCCATCGGCGACAACAGCGTCATCACCGGCAATACCGCCGCTGACGGCATCATCACCGCGGGAGGGCAGATCTCCATCGGAGACGGCACTCAGGTCGTGGGCAACACCGCCACCAACGCTGACAAGGCCGCCATCAACCTGGCGGACGGACAGACCCTGTACATCGGTTCCGGCGCAGTCCTTTCCGACAATACGTCCAACGGCGCCCTTGGTTCCGTACATGCGGGCCAGAACACCCAGATCAACGTTTATACGGACGCCGCCGCCTATACCTTCATCAATGACGGCATCTCCACCGCGCCTACCACCGCCCCCATAGCTGACGCCGCCCCGCTGGCCGCTGACCAGACCGTCATGACGAAGACCGGCGCAGGTACCCTCGTTTATGGCAGTGGCGAAGCCACCGACACGTTCGGAGGCACCTACCAGCAGCTTGAAGGCAACCTGATTATCGGCCATGCCACCTTCGGCACGGTGGACGCCGCTACCGGAAAGGTCGGTCCCCTCCAGTCCATCGGCGCTGCCGTGATGGGAACGGACGATACCATTTATGACATCCGGACGGGTCAGGTGACTCTGGCGCAGAACTCCACCATGAAGGGGGCTTCCGCCACCTTCGGCGGTGATTCCACCCTGCTGCTGAGCGACGGCTCCGTGCTTGACTTCGGTACTCCCGCCACATTCACGGATAATTCCCGCGTGGGCATCCAGGTGTCCGACGCCACGGGCAATCCCGTACCGATCGCCCAGCTGAAGAAGGGCTCCGAAAGCGTGAACGTCACGCTGAACGGCACGGACATTTCCGGACGCCTGCTGAACAACCTCTTCCTGACCACCACCATGGCTCCGGGAACGACGGAAGGCACCACCACCCTCACCCAGACCATGAGGGGCATTGACGGACCCATGTCCGGCTACAACGGCAACGTTTACACCGTAGCCGAAGCCCTGGAAAACAACCGCCTGAACGTGGCCGCCGGTTCTCCCGCAGCAGAGTTTTATGAAACCCTGCTGCGCGTGACGGACCCCAATGAAGCCGCCAACATGATTCAGTCCGTCAGCGGTGAAAACGTGATGAACTTCGCATGGGCCGCCAGCCGGACCCTGAGGAGCTTCGCCGACCTGGGCCGCATCCAGTCCGCCGCGTCCATGGCGCGCCAGACGGAATCCACCATTGAAGTGGTGGACGCCAAGGGCGCCCCGATCGCCCGCAAGACGATTGCCCAGGGCAACGGCAACATCTGGGTAGGCGGCATGGGCAACTGGGATGACCAGGATGCCCGCGGAGGAATCTCCGGCTACAAGTACAATGCAGGCGGCTATGCCGTGGGTATTGACTACAAGGCCGCCCAGGGTTCCCTGCTCGGCATTGCCGTCGGCCAGAGCTTCGGCGACATCAAGGACAAGAGCGGATTCGGCTCCGACTATGATGTGGACTCCTTCATGGCCATGATTTACGGACGCATGCATCCCTTCAGGGAAAGCAAGTTCACGCTGGACGGCTACGGCGCCTACGGACGTTCCAAGTTCAAGGGCAATTCCTACATCATGGGAACCGCCGCCAACGGCAACGAGAATGCGGACTCCTTCAGCGGCGGCCTGTACGCCACCTGGACGGAACACTTCGCCCTCGGCAAAGCCTTCGTGACTCCTTACACGGGTATCGAATTCATGACCACCGAGCTCAAGGGCTTCTCGGAAAGCGGACCTTACGGCCGCACGTTTGACCACGCCCGCGCCCAGAACTGGACCATTCCGTTGGGCGTGACCATCGCCCGCGCCTACCAGACGGACGGCGGCACCACCATCACCCCGGCCCTGACGGTGGCCGCGGCGCAGGATGTGAGCCGCATGAATCCCAAGTCCAACGTCACCGGACCCCTGGGAGCCTGGAACGTGCGCGGCGTGAACGTGGGCCGTACGGCCTTCCGCCTGAATGCAGGTATTGACGTGCTCTTCTCCAATAACTGGGGCGCACGCATCTGCTACCAGTTCGAGACCCGCAACAAGCTGACCTCCCAGGGCATCAACGGAGCTATCAGCTATACGTTCTAAGTAGGACGGCGCATCAGCGCATGCTTTTACTTGGTTATGGTAGGCCCTTTCCCGCCTGGTGCGGGAAAGGGTTTTCCGTGTATTTACATATGGCATGCCGCCGCACATTAAATCTTTTCTTTTAAAAACGGCATTCTCCAATAAAGGGCCAGCGGCTTTACGGATTTCCAATCCGGTTCACAGTTTGCCGGAAAACAAATATCTCACTGATAATGGATTATGAATTAGTTAAATACCCATGGCTCCTTTTTCTTTAAACTTGTAATAAAGATATGTTTTTCTGATGCCGTCTTCCTTCAAACATTTGCATTGACCCCGGATTGGAAATCCGTTATCCGTATCCTCGTTAAAGTATCTGTTAAGCATGAAGCTATCTACATTCTGCATTTTATGCTGCCTGTCCGCGGGGATTTCCCAGGCCGCCACTTACGTCTGGAGCGGAGCGGCAGGAAACGGGATTTACGGAGATTCCAATAACTGGACCGTGAACGGTGCGCCAAACGGCTATTACCCGCAGCACAGCACCAATGACAACGCCGTCATTGGAGAAAATGCCGGAACCGTTACGTGGTCCAATGCCCAAGGCTTCTTCGGCGCCACCAATACGGTCCAGATCGGTTCCGGAAGCACGTTGCTCTGCACCACCACGGTAGGAGACCTCAACGTCAATTCCTTCAAGCTGGACGGCAATTCCCAGCTGGTATTCGAATCTACCAACGCCTTTGGACTGGGCCGGGACTTTACGCTGGACTTCGGCACCTTCTCAGCGGCGGAACACGGTTCCTGGGTTGCCACGGACCTCACCAACTTCTGGACCAATGGAAAGACCGTCACCTTCACCGGCACGCTGGACATGAACAGCCTTTCCGGAAGTGGAACCATTGAACTGGCTTCCATCAAAACCGCCCAGCAGGGAGGCAATCTCAACCTGGACCTGAGCGGCCTGAACATCGCCAGCAACTCCCAGGTTCATGCGACCGTGACGCAGGTCACGGAAAACGGAGTTACGAAGGTGCTCGTGAACTATGAAACCGTTCCGGAGCCCGCCACGGCCACGCTGAGCCTCCTGGGACTGGGCGCCCTGCTGTTAAGAAGAAAGAGGCAGTAGCCTCTCTGCCGCAGAAACGGTTTTATCCCCGGCTTGTTCCTGAAAGGAAAAGCCGGGGTTTTCTTTTACCGCGGAGCCAATTCACACAAATCCCCCCGCTTTATGCGTCAAGAGTTCCGCCCCGGGCCGCCCTGAACGGAAAAACGGGCTGGTTTGCGGCTCCGGTCAGAACTCACAGTTCCGCGGAGTGCGCGCAAAGGGCAGCACGTCCCGGATGTTGGTCACTCCGGTAATGAACATCAGCAGGCGTTCAAACCCGGCGCCGAATCCGGCATGCGGCACGGTGCCGTAACGGCGCAGGTCGGCATACCATTGGTACGCCTCCTCATTCATGCCCATGCGGTTCATGTTTTCCAGCAGGATGTCCAGCCTCTCTTCACGCTGGCTCCCTCCCACGATTTCCCCGATGCCGGGCACCAGCACATCCATGGCGGTAACGGTCTTACCGTCCTCATTCAGGCGCATGTAGAAAGGCTTGATCTCCTTCGGGTAGTTGTACACGATGACCGGGCACTTGAAATGCTCTTCCGTCAGGAAGCGTTCGTGCTCGCTCTGGAGGTTGATGCCCCAGGAAACGGGATAATCAAACGCCTTTCCACTCTTGAGAAGGATGTCCACGGCCTCCGTATAGGAACAGCGCACAAACGGCGTTTCCTTCACATGCTCCAGCCGCTCTTTCAGCCCCTTGTCCACAAACCTGGTCAGGAATTCTACTTCCTCCGCGCTGTTTTCCAGGGCATCGCTGACCAGGAAGCGGATGAACGCTTCCGCCATGTCCATGTCCCCGTGCAGGTCGCAGAAGGCCATTTCCGGCTCCACCATCCAGAATTCCGCCGCGTGGCGCGTGGTATTGGAGTTCTCCGCCCGGAAGGTGGGGCCGAAAGTATAAATATTGCTCAGGGCGCACGCAAAGGCCTCCCCTTCCAGCTGGCCGCTCACGGTGAGGTATGCCGCCTTGCCGAAGAAATCACGGGCGGCGTCACGGGAAGCGGCGTCACCCACTTCCAGCGTCGTTACGCGGAACATTTCACCCGCTCCCTCGCAGTCGCTGGCAGTAATGATGGGCGTGCTGACCCAGGAAAAGTCCCTGGCCTGGAAAAACCGGTGAATGGCAAACGCCAGCCTGCTGCGCATGCGGAACACGGCGCCGAACAGGTTGGTGCGGGGCCGCAGATGGGCAATGGAACGCAGGAATTCCGGCGTATGCCCCTTTTTCTGCAAGGGGTAGGAATCCGGGGCGGTCCCCACCAGCTCCAGGGAAGAGGCGCGCAGTTCCCAGCGCTGCCTGCCCTGCCCGGCGACGAGAGCCCCGCGGATGCTCACGGCGGACCCGGTAGTCATCTCCCCGATCCGTTCATAGCCGGGAATGCCTTCATCCGCTACCACCTGGAGGGAAGCCACGGAGGAGCCGTCATTTACCTCCAGAAAGGAAAAGGCCTTGGAATCGCGGCGCGTCCGCACCCAGCCCTGAATCAGTACGTCCGGCATTTCCGCCTCACTGGCCAGGGCATGCTTCACCAATGTTCTGCTGATCATGGCGCAAGTATAATACAGCTCCTTTCCCATTCCAGCAGAATTACCTTCCCGCGCGGAGAATAATCCGGCGTTCCAGCCAGGGAAACAAGGGGAGGCAAAGCCGCTTTACTTGGAGGGCTGCATGACCTGCCGCCCCGTCGTAATGGCAATGGCGTCCGCCAAAGGCATTTCCTTCTCCGTGTGCTCCGCTCCCCAGGAATCCGAGAAGATCAGCGTCTTCTTTTCCTCATCAAAGCCGATGATGAGCCTCAGGTGGCCGCCGCGCGTCTGGGAAATGCGCATCGGTTCCGGAACCACTCCAAGCTGCACGGACCACAGTACGGGTATGCCCGCCGAGATATAGGGCTTGATGGAATTAAGCCATTTATCCATCTGGGACGGAGATCCGGCCCGCGCCAGTTTCAGCACTTCCCCGTCCGCATTGTCCCAGAAGCCGGGCCAGTCATATTCATCCTCGAACTTCTCCTTTTTCAATTTGGACGCCGCGCGGTTGTAGGCTTTCAGCAGGTTCCTGAAATCCCGGGCATCCGTCAGGGAATCCAGCACCTTGATCCGGATCTGGAAGCGCGCCCCGATCTTTTTCAGGTTCTCCGCCATTTCCTTCGTGCTGGTGCCTCCTTCAGCGGAAGAATTGGCCAGGGAAGCCAGTTCATGCTGGTCCACGTAATCCATCCCGTAATAAGCAAAAATGCGGGCTGCCGTAGCCACCACGCAATACCCCTTCTGCCCCTGGTCCACCATGGGAATATCATGGATCACCACGCGTTTTCCCTCCTTCCTGACATGCTGTTTCACGTCAGCCTTCCTGGCGCGGGAGGAAGTGTCTCCCCGCGCGATGGAAGCCTCCGTGGGGCCGGCCTTCAACCGAATGAATTCCGCTTCAAATTCCCTGCCCTCCCTGGACGTATTGATCTCCAGGGCAATCGCTCCCTTGTCCCAGTTCCAGGACCAGCCGTTGACCTTCACCACCGCCTCCCGGCGGGAGGCGCGGTATTCCTTGGGCTGCACTCCGGTGAGCCCGGTCAGGGCCTCCCGGATATGGTCCAGGCGCTTTTCAAACTCTTCCTTGTCAATGGCCCCGTTGTCCCCCTTGTTATACATCATGATGGTCATGGACTGGGGAACGCCCTCCTTCCAATGCACCAGCATTTCCCCCAGGGACATTTTTCCCAGCTTGATCGCAGGCTTCGCAATCCGCAGCTGGGTTTTTCCCTTGTCCACCCAGCCTCCGGACTCTCCGTTAAAATATTTTCCGAACAAATCCGGCTGCGGCAGATTCCAGAACGCGCCGGACTTCAAATCCGGCGCAATGTCTCCCGCGCCCCATGCGGCGGGAAGAAGACAGCAGGCAGAAAAAAGGGACAGGACTGAAGAGATGAAGCGCATCACGGAAAAGGAGTTGAGGGCTATCCCGCGGCGCGGGATTTATACTGACAATGTATTCTCCCATGACGGTTCTGCCAAGAAAAAAGGAATCACGCGGACCGGAGGAAAGGCGCCCGTTCCCCTTCCCCGCATCAGGATCATTCAGGCCCATCCCTTATACAAAAAACGGCCTGCCGCGGTGAATCCGCAACAAGCCGCCTTGAATGAATAACCAGTCCGGTTACATGAACGGGCGCAAGCGCTGCATGATGGCGTCCTTGGAAGAGGCGCCCACCATCGTGTCCATGATTTCCCCATCCTTGATAATCAGGAGCGTGGGGATGGTACGCACGCCGTAGGTAGCGGCCAGGCCGTTATTGGCGTCCACATCCACTTTGCCCACTTTGATCTTGCCGGCCAGTTCCGTGGAGAGCTGGTCAATGATCGGGGCGATCATGCGGCAGGGGCCGCACCATGTAGCCCAGAAGTCGACAAGCACAGGAATGTCGGACTTAAGAACTTCGTCCTCAAAATTTGCTTCAGAAAATACGTTTGCCATAGTACCGCTTAGAGTAGTTCAACAAGGATTACGTTCACTTATTCTTCTGCATCCGCACTGTCGGAAGACTCGTCAGCGGCTGTGTCGGAGGCGGCGTCATCGGAAGGCTCGTCAGCAGCCGTATCCTCCGTTGCTTCTTCATCAGCGGCGGAGGGAGCCGCGGCGGCGGGCTTGGAGTCGCCGCCCAGCCAGCCCGTCATGCTGCGGGATTCCAGAGTATCCGTGAAGTATTGATAACCAACAAAAATCAGCGCAAAAGCCAGGGCCACGAAGGAAAGGACATTCAGCAGCGTATTGGGGGCGGCTTGCGTATCCTCTTCAAATTTCTTGGCCGTAAAGGAAGTGGAAGAAACGGGAGCGGCCGCAGGAGCGGTATTCAGCCCGATGGTGGCCTGCGGAAGCTGGGCGGTAGCCATTCCTGCGCCGGGAGGCGTCAGGGGAACGGTGGGCGCAGCAGCGGCGGGGGCCGCACCGGCAGGAGGCGCGATGGGCGTGGTGGCGGAACCAAGAGCAACCGTCTTCAACCCGCCGCCAAGCTTGATGCCGCCGCCAAGTCCGGCGGGACGCAGGGGGATGGTGGGCGCAGCGGCTGCGGGCGGAGCGGCGGGAGCCGCAGGAGCGCCGGCTACGGGAGGCGCCGCGGGAGCTGCCGGTGCACTGGGCACGGAAGGAGCTGCCGGCGGAGTCGGGATGCTGGGCGGGGGCGGAGTACCGCCCGGAATGGAGGGGGGAGGTGGATTACTCATATCGGAAAAAATAGCTGTGCTGAACGATAGCTCTCGCTTATTTCCGTCCGTAAATCAAGAAAAAGAATGCGCAAAGCCTGAATTCCGTGCAATTTTTTTCAAATTGAACCGTATTCCATCCTAAACACGCTGTCCGGACTTGCCCTGAAAAGCGTTCTTTCCTACGCTGTGTATCCGGCATTATTTCATATGAAACCCATTACCAAATTAGCTTCCACCAGCCTGCCTGACGGTTCCCTTCTTGAACTCTGGGAACGGGACGGCTTTCATTTTCTTCTCCGTGACGGCATGCAGATGGCGTCCAGTTTTTCCCATGGAAGCAATGAAACGGCCGCAGCCATGGCCGCAGCCCCGGTAAAAAGGGCCAACCAGCCCTCTTTTCTCCTGGACGGCCTCGGCCTGGGATTCACCCTGTTTGCCCTGATGGACCAGGTGCAGAGGGAAAAGGCCAGCTTCATTGTGGGGGAACCCTGCAAACAGCTCGTGGACTGGCATGAGCAGTTGCTGGACAAGGAACGCCCCGGCTTTCTGCATGATCCCCGCGTCAGTGTGGAATTTACTTCCGCACTCCAGGTGGCCCGCAAGAACCCGAAGAGCTTCCATGGCATCCTGTGCCGCTCCACGCATGAGCGCATGAACCTGACCGTGGCAGAGGCTTCCGACTATTTTGCCGCGCTCAAGCAGGGCGGCCTGCTGGTCATCACCATAGCCCGGCCGGACACCCGCCTGGCCCGCACCCTGCAAAAAGCGGGCTTTGAAGTCAGCACGGAAGCCGTGCCTGCCTCACATAAAGGAAAGAAAACCACCTTTCACACCGTTCTTCTTGGAAAGAAGGGGCGGTTCGTCCCCTTCTCCGCCCACCAGTCCTGATTTCACCATTCCATATGAAGCGCATATCCCTCACCACCGCCGGCCTTCTGGCCGCCCTCCTCATGGGAGTTCCCGCCATGGCGGACTCCATCGCCCCGGGCATCCTGCTGCCCAAAAAGAATACCAAGTCCATTTCCTTCTCCCCCAAGGGAACCTCAGACATCTTCCTCCTGGGCATCATGTCCCAGGGCAGTTCCGTGAAAAAGGGGGAATCCGTGGCGCAGGCCGACTTCCGCATTCTGGACAGGAGCATTGAGGACTACGAACGCACCATTAAAAGCAAGAACCTGGAAGTGCTGAAACTCCGCTACGCCCTGGACCAGCAGAAGGAACGCTCCGCCATGGCCCTGCAAAAATACCAGACCGCCCTGACGCGCACGGAAGAGGACCAGAAGGACTTTCTGGAAAAGCGGAAGGCCCGCATGCTGGCGGAAGAGGAGGAACGCGTGAACCGGGCCCTGCGCCACATGTCCTACAAGCAGGAGGAGCTGAACCAGCTCACCAAGATGTACAAGGACGACCAGGTGGCGGAAGAAACGGAAGAGATCATCCTGAAGCGCCTGAAAAACGAACTGGGCGAAAGCGAATTTGCCGTGCAGGGGGCCAAGCTCGTCGCGGAACTTGCCAAGCTGCGCAACATCCACCGCCTGGGGGAAGACTACGCCACCGCGGTCAGGGAAAAGCAGACAGACCTGGCGGAAGCCAAAAAACAGGCGGACTTTGACCTGGAACAGAAAAAGATAGCCCTGACGGAAGCGGAAGTTTCCCTGCGCCGCCTCCAGGACAAGTACAATGAACTGAAAGCGGACCGGGAAATGGCCGCCTTCAAGGCGCCGGAAAGCGGCATCCTGCTTTACGGCGGCTACGTGGCGGACAAATGGGTAGCCATTCCGGTGGCGGAAAAACTGAAACCCGGCGGCAAGCTGGAAGCCTTTGATAAAATAGCCACTATCGTCCCCCCTGATTCGGAACTGATCGTTCAGGCTACTCTGCCGGATTCCACCGCCACGCCCAAGGTTGGGGAAACCGTCATCATCAAGGTGACGAACATGCAGATTCCGGGCGTGATCACGGAAGCCAGCCCCATTCCGGGCGCCGACGGCAAGCGGCGCATCATCATCACGCCCAAGGTTCCCGCCAGCCAGATCTTCGCCCCCGGCCTTCCCGTCCAGGTGACGATCAAGGACCAGCAGGCGTAAGCCCCTACGGACCGCCATGAACAAGGCTATCCTCCTTCTCGCCGCCCTGGGCGCCTGCACGGCGTTCTGCGCTCCCGCGCAACCGGAAAATACGGCAAAGAAGGAGAAAAGGGACACCATCCCCATCGCCAGGGTGCCGGACGTTCCGCCGCCCTCCCGGGAAAAGCTGGACGCCTCCATCCGCAAGGCGGCGGATTTCCTGCTGGGCAACCAGAACAAAGACGGCTCCTGGGGAAGCCACACGCTCACCAAGGGACTGAACGTCATCTGCCCCTACCCGGAAGGCCCCAGGTCATTCAGGACCGCCTCCACCTCCCTGTGCGTCATCGGTCTGCTCGCCAGCCCGCTGAAGGAAGACCCGGCCGTGAAAACGGCTCTGGACAAGGCTATCCAGTACCTGCTTACCACGCTTCCCACCCTGAAACGCGGAGATACGCGCACCGTGCTCGGCGTCTGGGGGCATGCCTACGGACTTTCCGCCCTGTGCAGGGCGGCCCGGGGCCTTCCGGAAGACTCCCCCCGGTACGCGGAACTGAAAAAAGTGGCGGCACTGCAAGTGGAAGCGCTGGACCAGATGGCGGACGTCCAGGGCGGCTGGGGCTATTACACGTTCCAGACCTTCTCCAAACGCCCTATCGGAGAACCTACCTCCTTCCTGACCGCCACGGTGCTGATCGCCTACAAGGATGCGGAACGGGCCTTCGGCCTCAAGCCTGATCCCCGCATCCTCAAACGGGCGGTGGCCGGGCTGGAAAAACTGCGCACTCCCGCCGGGAGCTACGTTTATTCCTTCTCCCACTCCTTCTACCCCGGCAGGCCCATCAACCGCCACACCGGCAGCCTGGCCCGCACCCCGGCGGGGGATCTGGCCCTGATCCAGTATGATCCGGACTTCATTTCCAGGCTTCAGCTGGAAGACGGCCTGGAACGCATCTGGAGCCGCGGAGGATGGCTTTCACTGGCCGTAAAAAAGCCCATCCCGCATGAAAGCTTTGCCCAAAATGCAGGCTACTTCTTCTACTACGGCTACTATTATGCCGCCCGTTGTCTTTCCGAAGTGCCTGCGGAACGCCTGAAGCGCCACGCCTCCCATCTGGCGGCCGACCTGCTGCCCATGCAGGAAAAGGACGGTTCCTGGTGGGACTACCCCCTGTACAACTACCACAAATTCTACGGCACCGGCTATGCCCTGTTTGCCGTTTCCCGCGTGCGGGATTCACTGTACCCTCCAAGCCCGGCTCCCGCCCCCTGAACCCATGTTCCGCCTGCTGCTGACCAGCCTGTTCCTGACGGCCACCCTGCACGCTGCCGCAGCGGAAGTGGAGTCCGCCGCCCCCGGCAATGCGGACACCGTCCCCATCGCCAAAATCCCGGACGTTCCCCCTGCGGAAGCCGGGCAGTTTGACCGGGCGTTCCGCCGTGGCGCGGACTTCCTGCTGAAGAGCCAGAACAAAGACGGCTCCTGGGGTGATCACCGGGTGATCGGCACCTGGAACATCCTCTGCCCCTATCCGGACGGCCCCCTGACGTTTAAAACGGCCAGCACGGCCCTGTGCATCGCGGGGCTGAACGCCAGCCCCCTGCGGAACGAACCGGCCGTGCAGCAGGCCATGACCCGTGCGGAAGATTACCTGATCCGGACGATGCCCCATTTGAAACGGGGGGACGCCCTCTGCATTTACAACACCTGGGCCCACACCTACGTGCTGGACGCCATGAGCATGCGGGCAGCCGCCCTGGACCGGAACAGCCCGCGCTACCGGGAACTGATGGGCTGCGCCCGGTTCCAGGTGGACCGGCTCAATGAACTGGCCTCCGCCAAAGGCGGCTGGGGCTACCTGACCTACACGGGCTACAGCCGGCGGCCCGCGGCGGAACCCACTTCCTTCCTGACGGGAACGGTACTCATCTCCTCCTGGATGGCCGGCAGGACATTCAGTCTTTCCCTGGATGGCAAGGTGTTCCGCCGGGCGCTGAAATTCCTGAAATCCCAGCGGACTCCGGCGGGAACCTACGTTTATTCCCTGGGGCACGCCTTCTATCCCGGGCGTCCCATCAACCGCCATACCGGCAGCCTGGCCCGTACCCCCGCCTGCGATTACGCCCTCAGGCTGTGGGAGCCGGAAGCCGTCTCCCTGCGCCAGCTCATTGACGGGCTGGACCGTCTGTGGAGCCGCCGCGGCTGGCTGACCATGGCCCTTCACAAGCCGACGCCGCATGAAAGTTTTGCCCAGAACTCCGGCTACTTTTTTTATTATGGATATTATTATTCGGGAATGTGTCTGGACATGCTGCCCCCAAACAAGGTAAAACGGCATGCGTCTCTGCTGGCGAACGATATTCTCACCCGGCAAGGCGACGACGGTTCCTGGTGGGACTATCCCCTGTACAATTACCACAAATTCTACGGTACCGGTTATGCCCTGTACGCCCTCTCCCGCGCATGGGACAAGCTCTACGGCACGCCCACCGGGCCACTAACCACGCCCAAATCCACTCAGCCATGACCAAGGTTCTTAAATCACTTGCCGCCCTCTGCCTGTTCTGCGGCGCAGCCGCCGTCTCCACCGGAGAGACCCCGGAAAAACATTCCTCCTTCAAGCCCGGACAAATCTGGACGGACAACAATGGCGTGCACATCAACGCCCACGGCGGCGGCATCCTTTACGACAAAGGCACCTACTACTGGTACGGAGAACACAAGGTGGAGGGAGACGCCGGGAACTACGCCCAGGTGGGCGTGCACTGCTACTCCTCCAAGGACCTGTACAACTGGAAGGATGAGGGCATTGCGTTGAAAGTGGTGGAAGGGGACAACTCCCACCCCATCGCCAAAGGGTGCATCCTGGAACGCCCCAAGGTGGTCTACAATAAAAAGACTAAAAAATACGTGATGTGGTTCCATCTGGAACTCAAGGGGAAGGGCTACGGGGCGGCCTACGCCGGGGTGGCGACGGCTGACAAGCCCACCGGACCGTTCACCTTCCTGAAAGCCGGGCGCGTCAATCCGGGCAAATGGCCCGCGAACATGGACAAGAAGGACCAGACCATGAAAACGTTCAAGGGAGTGCCCGGCCTGACCTCCAGCGCACTGCCGGAAGGAGTGCGTTCCGAGGACATGTTCAAGAAAGACTTTGAAAAAGGCCAGATGAGCCGGGACATGACCATCTTTGTGGACGACAACGGAAAGGCCTACCACATCTATTCCTCGGAAGAAAACAGCACCACGCACATCGCGGAGCTGACGCCGGACTACACCGGGCACACCGGAAAATTCGTGCGTGTCTTCCCGGGGCGTTTCATGGAAGCTCCGGCCATTTTCAAGCACAACGGGAAATACTACTTCATCGCGTCCGGCTGCACGGGCTGGGCGCCCAACGCCGCCCGCAGCGCCGTAGCCAAAAACATCGCCGGACCATGGACGGAGCTCAAAAATCCCTGCGTGGGTCCCAAGGCGGGGAGAACCTTCGATGGCCAGAGCACCTACATCCTGCCCGTGCATGGCAAGCCCGGCAAATTCATCTTTATGGCGGACATCTGGAGGCCCCAGAACGCCATAGACGGCCGCTACCTGTGGCTGCCCATCCAGTTTGACGGAGACCAGATCAAGCTGGAATGGAAGGATGAATGGAAACTGGAAGACATGTAACGCCTCTTACAAACATTGCCCATGAAACCGCTTCTACTTACTTTTTTTGCCGGACTGGCCTATTGCCTTTTCCCTGTTGCCACGGCTGACGCCCCCGTCAGGCACACGTCTTTCAAGCCGGGAGAAATCTGGACGGACAACAACGGCGTGCACATCAACGCCCACGGCGGCGGCATCCTTTACGACAAGGGCACCTACTACTGGTACGGGGAGCACAAGGTGGAGGGTGACGCCGGAAACCGCGCCCAGGTAGGCGTGCACTGCTACTCCTCCAAGGACCTGTACAACTGGAAGGATGAGGGCATTGCGTTGAAAGTGGTGGAAGGGGACAACTCCCACCCCATCGCCAAAGGGTGCATCCTGGAACGCCCCAAGGTGGTCTACAACAAAAAGACTAAAAAATACGTGATGTGGTTCCATCTGGAACTCAAGGGGAAGGGTTACGGCTCCGCATACGCCGGGGTGGCGACGGCCACGAAACCCACGGGGCCGTTCACATTCCTGAAAGCCGGGCGCGTCAACCCGGGCAAATGGCCCGCGAACCTGGACAAAAAGGACCGGACGACCGAGTTCACGAAGGAAATGCCCGACTACGTCCGCATCATCCGCAGGGATTACCCGGGAGGCCAGATGAGCCGGGACATGACCATCTTTGTGGACGACAACGGAAAGGCCTACCACATCTACTCTTCGGAAGGCAACATTACCCTGCACATCGCGGAACTGACGCCGGACTACACGGGACATACGGGAAAATATGTCCGGGCCTTCGTCAACCGCTACATGGAAGCCCCGGCCATCTGCAAACACAACGGGAAATACTACCTCATCGCCTCCGGGTGCTCCGGCTGGGCGCCCAATGCCGCCCGCAGCGCCGTAGCCAAGAACATCGCCGGACCGTGGACGGAACTCAAGAACCCCTGCGTGGGGCCAAAAGCCGGCATCACCTTCGGCGGCCAGAGCACCTACATCCTGCCCGTGCAGGGCAAACCCGGCAAATTCATCTTCATGGCGGACATCTGGAGGCCCAAAAACGCCATTGACGGACGGCACATGTGGCTGCCCATGAAATGGGACGGGGACCAGATTATTCTGGAATGGAAGGATGAATGGACGCTGAAAGACCTGTAAGCGCCTCCCTCCTGAAAGGAGGAGTGCTCCTGCCATGAATCCGGCCCGCTTCCCGTTCAAGGGGAAAGCGGGCCGGATGCGGTTAAACGTGTTCTAATTGATGAAAGCCGCGGTTAGCGGGCCTTCTTGGAAGCAATCAGATAATTCCTCATGCGCTGGTCGGCGGGGGTGGTGGGGCGCACGCTGGTGACCCAGTTGCCGTCCTTGTCCTTCTTCTTCACTTCCGTCCTGTCGCGGTACAGTTTGGCGGAAAAACCGTCGGAATCAAGAATCACCGGGCCGGGCCCCTTGGTCACAATGGGGGTAGGGGGCACTTCCGCCACCACGGTCATGGGGGTGGTCAGGGAATCATACCAGTAGACCAGTTCCTGCTGGCCCGCGGGATTATCTGGATAAGGCGCATACGCTCCGTTATTGGTGGAAACCTTCACATAGGCCGGTTCCGGAAACGTAGTCTGATAGGATGAAGGCGAACAGGCTCCCAGCAGTAAAAGGCTGGCGCCGCCGACAATGATCATGGATTGCAGTTTCATATAGGCATTGGAGTCCCTTCCGCCCGCAACCGTTCAGACCATGAGTGACCGCAAAACCTTTCCCAGGGTTCATTCACAGCAAACAACAATCTGACCTTCAACCAGAAACGAATCCACATTCAAGCCTCTCCCTCCTTTCTGTCTTGCATGGCCACCACAGAGCAAGCTGCTTCCGGGGACTTATTCATACCCATGAAAAACCGGGTATTGCCGCTTATAGGAGTGATTTTGTAATCCAATTCTCCGGAAAAGTATTTTTTATCAGCCAGTAGAAACCGGAAAGAACCTTGCCGGGGACCGGGTGAAATGGTTGAATGCCATTATTCCATGATTACGGATTTCCGGCTGAAAGTGTTCGAGACCGTTGCGCGGCGGCTTAACTTCACCCGCGCGGCGGAGGAGCTGTTCATTACCCAGCCGGCTGTCACCCGCCATATCAAGGAACTGGAACGTCTGCTGGACGTGCGCCTGTTCAAGAGGGAGGGCCGCGGCATCGCCCTGACGACGGAAGGCGCACGCCTGCTGGCTCATTCCCGCCGCATTCTGAAAGAATATGAAACGCTGGAGGAAGACATGTCTTCCGGCAGGAATGCCCCCATTTCCGGAGAGTTGAGCCTGGGAGCCAGCTCCACCATGTCCCAGTACGTGCTGCCTCCGCTGCTGGCCTTGTTCAACCGCCATTATCCGGAGATAAGGATACGGCTGAAAAGCGGCAATACGGAAGAAATGGAGCAGGCCGTACAGCATGAAGCCGTGCAGCTGGGCATCGTGGAAGGCACGGCAACGCGGACGGACCTGCATTACCTGCCCTTCATGGAGGATGAAATTATTCTGGCCGGAGGCGCCCACGCCGCCGTGCCGCGGGAAGGGCTTTCCCTTCCCCAGCTTTCCGGCGTTCCCCTCATCATGCGGGAGCCGGGGTCCGGAACACGCCGGGTGGTGGAGGAAGCCCTGAAGGCGCACGGAATAACTACTTCCGGTCTTAATATCCTGATGACTCTGGGGAACACGGAGAGCATCAAGCTGTATCTGGCGCATTCGGCCGCCTGTTCCTTTCTTTCCTCCCTCGCGGTCCGGGAAGAACTCAAACGCGGGGATCTGAAAAAAATCCACGTCCGCCAATTGGAAATCCGCCGCTCCTTCCATTTTGCCACCGGGCACGGAGACCACAGCAGAATCAATGAGTTATTCATCAAATTCTGCCGGAATTATTATAACAAAATCTAATTGTCTATAACAATTTCTGATTAGATTTTATCATAATAGTGGGGTATATCTCCACCGCATCCGCTTCAGAACGCCTTCATCCGGGCGTCTCCGGCGGCAGTGATGACCATTCTACAGCCCATGTCTCCCAAACACCTCGCTAATCCGCTACACGGTATTCTGCTTATCGTCCTGTTCTCCTTTTCCGCCTTTTACATTGCGGATTTTGAATGGGTGAAACACCTTTCCTTCAGTCCGTTGATCGTCGGCATCGTGCTGGGGATGCTTTACGCCAACAGCCTGCGCAACCATCTTCCGGAACCATGGGTTCCCGGCATTCAGTTCTGCACCAAGCAGGTTCTGAGAACCGGGATTGTACTTTACGGGTTCAAGCTGACGTTCCAGAGCGTGATTGACATCGGCGGCGCGGCTCTGCTTATTGACGCGGTTGTCGTTACCCTTACCATCCTGCTGGGAGTGGGCCTGGGACGGCTCTTGAAAATGGACCGGGATACGACCCTGCTGACTTCCATCGGCAGTTCCATTTGCGGCGCCGCGGCCGTGCTGGGCGCGGAGCCCGTGGTAAAAAGCAAGCCGTACAAGGCGGCCGTGGCCGTTTCCACCGTCGTCATCTTCGGTACCATTTCCATGTTCCTGTATCCGGCCCTCTTCCGTGCCGGGATGCTGGAACTGACCACGGAACAGATGGGGCTTTTTACCGGAGCCACGCTGCATGAGGTGGCCCATGTGGTAGGCGCAGGCAACGCCATGGGACAGTCCATTTCCGATTCCGCCATCATCGTCAAGATGATCCGGGTCATGATGCTGGCTCCCGTGCTGGTCATTCTGAGCATCATCCTGGCGCGCCGGGATTCCGCCAACGGCACGAACGAGGGAAAACGTAAAATCACCATTCCCTGGTTCGCCTTCCTGTTCCTGGTCGTCATCGGCTTTAATTCCCTGAATCTGCTCCCCTCAGGATTGGTGGACGCCATCAACACCCTGGATACTTTTCTGCTGACCATGGCCATGACAGCTCTGGGCGCCGAATCCAGTTTTGAGAAATTTAAAAAAGCCGGGGCGCGGCCTTTCCTGCTGGCGGCCCTGCTTTACGCCTGGCTCTTCTTCGGGGGGTACTGGCTGGTGAAGGGCGTTACGGCCTGGATGGCCTGAGGAAATTTCCGGAAAGGCCGGCATTCCGCATTTCCCGCCATGAAGAGCCGGGTTTCTCAGGAATTTTGAATAGCCAAACCGTTTGAAAACGCTATAGTACACGCACCCTGTTAAAAAACCATGGCAACCAAATTATTCATTCCCGGACCCACTGAAGTAGCACCTGAAGTACTCGCCGCCATGAGCGGCCCGATGATGGGTCACCGCTCCAAGGCCGCTTCCGCCCTGCAGCGCCGCATTTCCGATAATCTGCGCCGCATCCTGCTGACAGACCAGGAAATCCTGCTTTCCACTTCTTCCGGTACGGGCCTGATGGAAGGCGCCGTGCGTTCCTGCACCGCCAAGCGCGCCGCCATTTTTTCCGTGGGCGCCTTTGGCGACAAATGGTACAAGATTGCCACCGGCAACGGCGTTCCCGCAGATATTTTCAAGAGCGAGCTCGGCCAGCCCACCACTCCCGAAATGGTGGACGCCGCCCTGGCGACCGGCAAGTACGATACGATCTGCATCACGCACAATGAAACATCCACCGGCATTCAGAACCCTGTGGAGGAAATTGCGGAAGTGCTCCGGAAGTACCCGGACGTGGTGTGGTGCATGGATGCCGTGAGCTCCGCCGCCGGCTCCCGGATTGAAACGGACAAGCTGGGCGTGGACGTGCTGGTGACTTCCACCCAGAAAGCCCTGGCCCTGCCCCCCGGCATGGCCGTCTGCACGCTGTCCCCGAAGGCTTATGAACGCACTGCCTCCGTTCCCAACCGCGGCTGCTACTTTGACCTGCGTTCCATTTACGACACCATCCAGAAGAAGGATTACCAGTACACGAACACCCCCTGCGTTTCCATCATGTACGCCATGGACCTCCAGCTCCAGCGCATCATGCAGGAAGGCGTGGAAAACCGCTTTGCGCGCCATGAAGCCATGGCGGAATTCGTGCGCTCCTGGGCGGACGAATATTTCAGCGTCTTTGCCAATCGTGACCACCTCTCCCGCACCCTGACGGTGATCAGCAATACCCGGGACATTGACATCGCCGCCCTGAACAATATGCTGATCGAACGCGGCATGCAGCTTGGCAACGGTTACGGAGACCTGAAGAACAAGACCTTCCGCATCGCCCACATGGGTGAGCTGACGATGGATGACATGCGCTCCATCACGTCCAATATCGTGGACATCCTGAAGCTCAAATAATTTCATTCCCCCTTCCCTTTCCCGGCAGGCCCGGGAAAGGGAAGCCTGCCTCTCCGGAGGCATGAAAGGAACGGCTTCCTTGCACAAGATGCTCCAGACAACTCTGCATACCTTGTCCGCCATGGCCCCGGCCTGCGCTCCGCCGCCTCCTTTCCGCGTACGGGCGTTCCGTTGCAGGCTCCGTTATTCCTGATCCCATCCCTTTTCTTATACTTCCATGTCCACGCTCCATCCTTTTCCGGCCCTGCGCCCCCCGCGCGAACTGGCCGCGCAGGTTTCCTCCCTGCCTTACGACGTCATGAACCACCGGGAGGCCAAAGAAATGGCCGCCGGGAATGACGCCTCCTTCCTTCACATCTGCCGCTCTGACATTGACATGAGCGAAGCCGCCATTCATGACCCGGAAACCTATGCCAAGGCCAGGGAAAACCTGGAGGCGTTCGTGAACAAGGGGTATCTGGTGCGGGATGACGCTCCCTCCTTCTACATTTACCGCCAGCTCATGTGGGGCCGCGTGCAGACAGGCATCGTCGGCTGCGCCTCCGTGGACGAATACATCAACGGCACCATTAAAAAACATGAACTGACCCGCCGGGAGAAGGAGCTGGACCGCATTGAACACTTTGACGCCTGTTCCGCGCAGACGGAGCCGGTCTTCCTGGCCTACCGGAAGCACGAGGGCCTTTCCGGCATCATCCGGGAATGGATCAAATTCCATAAGCCGGAATATGATTTCACCACGGATGACGGCGTCACCCATATCCTGTGGCCCGTTTCCGACCCCGGTACGGTGGAAGCCATCCGGAAGGGCTTTGAAGAAGTGGACGCCCTGTACATTGCGGACGGCCACCACCGCACGGCCTCCAGCGCCGCCGTTTCCGCCAGACGCCGCCGGGAACACCCGGACTATACGGGAGAGGAGGAGTTCAATTACCTGATGGCCGTAGTTTTTTGTGATGAAGACCTCTTCATCATGGATTACAACCGTGTGGTGCGCGACCTGAACGGCCTGAGCCGGGAAGAATTCATGGAAAAACTCCAAACCGCCTTTGACGCGGTTCCCGTGGAAACCGTTCCCGGAGAGGGCTACGCGCCCCGCGCCAAACATGAGTTCGGCATGTACCTGGACGGCCGCTGGTATTCCATCACCGCCAGGCCGGGCACTTTCGCTGCCGGCCACCCCATTGAGAGCCTGGACTGCGCCATTCTCCAGGCCAACCTGTTGGGCCCCATCCTGGGGATTGAAGACCCCCGCACGAGCGACCGCATTGACTTTGTGGGCGGCATCCGCGGCCTGGGAGAGCTGGAACGCCGCTGCGCCAGTGAAATGACGCTGGCTTTTTCCCTGTACCCCGTCACCATGGACGACTTGTTCCGCGTGGCGGACGCCGGGGAAATCATGCCGCCCAAGTCCACCTGGTTTGAACCCAAGCTGCGCAGCGGACTGTTCGTCCACACCATTGAACAATAATCTTTCCACCACACACCAATATGAACAAGGTTCTTATTCCCACCAAACTCTCCGACGTAGCGGCCAATACGCTTAAAACGGCCGGCTATGAAGTCATCCAGGACGCGGACACGCCTCTGGAAGAACAGGCCGCCGCCCATCCGGACACCGTGGCCCTGATCGTGCGCAGTGAAAAAGTCACTCCGGAAATCATGGACGCCCTGCCGTCCTTGAAACTGGTCATCCGCGCCGGAGCCGGCTATGACAACATTGACATCGTGTACGCCCGCAAGAAAAACGTGGACGTCATGAACACCCCCGGCGCCAATTCCAACGCCGTGGCGGAAGAAGTCATGGCGATGATCCTGGCGTATTACCGCCACATTGTCCAGGCGGACACCACCACCCGCGCCGGCCTGTGGGAAAAGAAGAAGTACATGGGGAGCGAGCTGACCAAGAAGACCGTGGGCATCATCGGGCTGGGGAACATTGGCCGCAACCTGGTCAAACGCCTCCAGGGCTTTGAACCCACCCTGCTTGGCTATGACCACTTCCTGGCCCGCCAGCGCGCCCTGAACATCGGCGTCACGCCCACCAGCATTGAAGACATTTTCTCCCAGTGCGACATCATCACCCTGCACGTTCCGGGCGGCCCCTCCACCCACAACATGGTGAATGCGGAGCTTCTTGAAAGCATGAAGGACGGCGCCGTGCTCATCAACTGTTCCCGTTACGGCGTGGTGGATGAAGAAGCCGTTGCCGCCGTCAAGGCCTCCGGCAAGAACATCGGCTACCTGACGGACGTGCACCCCAAGGACGCCGCAGGGGAGAAGCCCTCCGCCGCCGTGGCGGACCTGATCCTGCCCCACCTGGGCGCCAACACCCAGGAAGCCAACACCAAGGCCGCCAAGCGCGCCGCGGAACAGATGGTGGCCTATTTCTCCGATGGGGACACCTCCTGCGTGGTGAACGGAGAATCCCCCAACGGCCTTAATCCGGCCCATCTCCAGCTTGCCTTCCTGCTGGCCGCCCTGGCGCGCAATGCCGGGGGCAACAAGCCGATCCGCCGCGTGGAATGCACCTTTTACGGCAACCTGCGCGTATTCCGCAAATGGTTCACGGCCCCGATCCTGGAAGGGCTGCTGCCGCACGCGGAAAAGGGCCTGATGCCCGCCGCGGCGGAGGAATCCCTGCGGGAGCACGGCATCGTCTTCAAAGCCCGCGAACCTAAGGACGACAAGCCGTATGAAGACTCCATCACCCTGGACATCGCCATGGAGGAAGACGGGGAATACGTCTCCACCAGCGTGCGCGGCGTGGTGACGGAAGGCATTCCCATGGTTTCCCGCCTGAACAACTTCAACGGCCTGTATGCGGACCTTCGCGGCACGACGCTGTTCCTGCATTACAAGGACCGTCCGGGCATCATCGCCACCATCGGTTCCGCCCTGTATTCCAACGGCATCAACATTGACAACATTGCCGCTCCGGCTGACCACGCGACTCATGAAGCCCTGGCCGTGCTGAAGACCAACCAGCCCATTTCCGACGAACTGCTGGACAAGATTGCGGGAGAGATAGGCGCTATTTCCGCCTTCGCCCTGAATCTTTAACCTGAAAAGGCGCTCCTCCGGAAAATTCCGGAATACCGCTTTCCACACAGCCCGTTTTTCCGCCTGCCACGGTGGAAGGCGGGCTGTCTTTTTTCTGCCATGTTGACAAGGCACGTCCATTTTTGTACTTTTACCCGAATCATTGGAACACTCTCATGCGCTACGTACTGCTTCTCCTTACTATTTTAACCGCCGGATTTTCCGTCTGGTACTATCAGAACCGCATCTCCCCGGAAGGCAGGGAACTGGCCGCCCGGAAAACGGCCATGGAACAACATGCCGTGGCGCTGGAAAAAACCGTCGGCGAGACCCGGAAAAAGCTGGATGAAACCCAGGACGCCACGCATACGGCGGAAGAAGCCGTGGAAAAATTCCAGCAGGCATATCTTGATCAAAAAAGGCAGGAGCAGCAGGAGGCCCTGGATGCCGCCTACCGGAAGAGCATGGCGGACCAGCAGGAGGAAGTAGCGGAACATAACCAGAAAATTGACCAGCTGCGCCGCCGCATAAACAGGCAGAAGGAAAACTCCAAATCCGCCAGGGAAGAATTGCTGCAGAAGAGGGAGAGCCTGAAAACCCTGCTTGCCAAGCTGGCCGACAAGCAGCGGAGCCTTCAGACGGAACTGGGCCAGGCGGAACGGGAGCTCTCCAAGAACCGTGAAGACGCCAAAGCTAAAAAGAAATTTTCCGGCGCCGCCCCCCAGAAGGATAATATCGCGGACCTTCAGGCGCAAATGAACCGCATCCGCGCGGCAACCGCGGCTACCAATAAAAAAATGCTCCTTCTGGATGCCACCCTGGAAGCCCAGGAAAAAAATGCCGGCAAGCAGGAGCTCCAAATGCGGAAAGTGGAAGAAAAACTTACCGAAGAGAAAAACAAGGCCCTGGCCGCCGATGACCAGGAAGAAAACGTCCTCCCGGATCTGGGAGATGAAGAATTACTGGCTGCCGCCGGATACAGGGAGCAGTCCAAACCCGTCAGGGAAGCTCTGGAAAAAGCCCGGAAAGAGGAGGAACAGGCTTCCCGGGCTTATGACGAGGCCCGTGCAGAACTGCGCCATTCATCCAGGGATGAAGTAAAGAAGCTGGAGAAGGAGGAAAAAGACCAGGCCTCCTTCCGGAAGCTGTTCACGGGGGGAGCCTCTGTAGCGGGTTTCCTCCTGCTCCTGTTCACCGTGGGTGCTTTCCGGCGCAGCAACGGCTGAACCTGTTCCCGTTCTTTTTAACATTCCGGATGCAGAAGGTATCCGGACTTCCGCTCTTGCGGCAGCCTCCGCAGGGCGGCGTTGACGGACGGCGCCGATATGGTAGTCTCAGGCCTGCCTGATCATGCTCATACTGGCCCAGCTTCACGGACAACCGGAAATCTTCCATTCCATCCAGGGGGAAGGCGTTTCCCAGGGAACGCCCTGCGTCTTTCTGCGCCTGGCAGGCTGCAACCTGGCCTGCTCCTGGTGTGATACGGCGTACTCCTGGAACGGAACGGTTCCAGGCGTGCGGATCACACCTGAAAAAACGGCGGAACTGGTCCTCCGTTATCCATGCCGTCGCCTGGTCCTCACGGGAGGGGAACCGCTGCTCCAGCAAAAAGCTCTTCCCTCCCTCCAGCGCCTGCTGCCGGAACATGCCGTGGAAATGGAGACCAACGGCACCATCATGCCGGATGCGGAACTGCTGGAACGCATCACGCAGTTCAACGTGTCTCCCAAGCTTCCCCACTCCGGCAACGATGCCGGGAGGGCCTGGAAACCGGATGTCCTGCGCCGCCTGGCGGACACGGAAAAAGCGTGGTTCAAATTTGTAGTGGCGTGCGAAGAAGACGTGAAGACCATCCTGTGGCAGGCTTCCCGTGCCGGTATTCCCGCGGAACGCATCCTCATCATGCCCCTGGCTGCCACACGGGAGGAACTGGACGCCATGCGGGCGCCAACGGTGGAATGGTGCCTGCGCTACGGCCTGCGCTTTTCAGACCGCCTGCACATCGCCATCTGGGGCAGCAAAAAGGGCGTCTGAAAACGCCCTTGGTTTTAAATGGCCGGAATTCCCCGGCTGAAAGGGTTCCCTGCATGAACCCTTTCCTGCTCCTTCCGCGGCTTACACCTTCTGTTTCAGGTCCAGCAGCATCTGCGCGTTGCCGGGGTACTTGTTCAGGAAGAACAGGAAGCGTTCCATGGCTTCCACAGGCTTGTGCCCTGCCAGGGCGCGGCGGATCAGGTTCATCTTGTACAGCCATGCCTCCGGCATAATCAGCTCTTCCCGGCGCGTCCCGGATTTCAGGATATCCACGGCAGGGAAGATGTACTGTTCCGCAATGCGGCGGTTCAGCACCAGCTCCATGTTGCCCGTTCCCTTGAACTCCTGGAAAATCAGGTCATCCATGCGGCTGTTGGTTTCCACCAGAGCCGTGGCGATAATGGTAAGGGAACCGGCCTGGCGCGTATTGCGTGCGGCGGCAAAAAGGCGGCGGGGCATTTCCAGAGCACGGGCGTCAATACCGCCGGACATGGTGCGTCCGCTCCCCTTGTCCGCGTTATTATAGGCACGGGCAAGGCGCGTGATGGAGTCCATCAGCAGGAAAACATGCTGGCCGGCTTCCACCAGCCGCTTGGCGCGCTCAATGCAGAGTTCCGCCATGCGGCAGTGGTCGCGCACCCTTCCGTCATTGGAAGAGGCGTACACCTCCGCACCGGGCAGGGAACGCTTGAATTCCGTCACTTCTTCCGGACGTTCGTCCACCAGCAGCACCATCAGGTGAATGGAATCCTTGTAATTCTCCAGAATGGCTTCCGCCATGTGCTGCAACAATGTGGTTTTGCCTGCACGCGGAGGAGAAACGATCAGGCCGCGCTGACCGCGCCCGATGGGAGCAATCAGGTCCAGCGTGCGCGTAGTATAACGTTCCGGACGGGTTTCAAAGGAAATGCGCTTGTTCGGATTGACCGCCTTGAGCTCTTCAAAATGCGGATTTTTGCGCGCCTTCTCCGGAGCGTCCCCGTTAATGGCAGTGATCTCCGTCAGCAGAATGCCGCGGTCATGGCGGCAGGCCTGCCCATGCACCCACACGGCGGGACGCAGGCCGAATTTGCGGATCATGTCCTGCGGAACGTAAACGGCTTCCGCAAAGGCGTCAAAATCATTATCCTGCTTCCTTAAAAAACCAAACCCTTTATTCGTGATTTCCAGGAGCCCGTCCACGGGCTCCGGCGGTCCCAGTTCACGGGGAGCGTTATTCTGGGGGGCGGTGCCCTCCTGATGGTTATTGTTCCAGCGGTTCTTGACCCGGTCATTGCCGTTCCTGCCATTGCGGCTGTCCTGGCGGTTGTTCCGGTTCTTGTTGAAACGGTCGTTATTATTGTTATTGCGGCGGTTCTGCCTGTCAAAACGCTGTCTCTGCGGGTCGTTGCCCCGGTAGGTTTCACGGGCGGCATCCGCGGATAAATCCGCCGCGCCTTCCTGCACCACCTTGATGGACGGGGCAGAGCCATTCGCATCCTCCCCCCCTTCCTGTACGCGCGGTTTTCTTACAAACCTCTGGCGGATCACCTTCGGCCTGCCCTCCCCGGGCTGTTCCGGAGCGGACTCCGCAGGAGCGGCGCCCGGTTCCGCAGGAACCATGGGAACAACGGCCTCTGCCCTGGCGCCCCCCGGTGTATCGCCCTCAGGCGCGACAACCTTGGTGGAACGCCTGCGGACAGGCTTGACGGGAGCCTCCGTTACGGGCGCCTCATGGGCGCCGTCCGTTTCCGGCGCTTCCTCCACGGGCTTCTTGCGGGGACGTCCGCGCCGCGGCTTGGCCGGGGCTTCTTCCGTACCTTCCGGAGCCGGAATTTCAGCACTGCTTTTGCGGACAGTCTTCTTTTTGGGCTCAGGCGTTTCCCCCATTCCTTCACCTGCCATTTCCGGAACCTTTTTCCTTGCCGTCCTCTTGCGGGGGGCGGGGGAAGCATCCGGTCCGGACACGGAAAGCTCAACGGCGGCCTGGGGCTCCGAAGGAGTTTCCGCCGCAGACTTGGTTCTGCGGACAACACGTTTTTTGGGCGAAGGCTCCGGAGAAACCTGCTCCGGAGTCAAATCTGGGGGAGTATCAGACATGGAAAAGAAAATTGGACTGCAACAACAGGCGTCTCCTGAAAGACAACGGCGTTAGTCAAGCTGTTCGAGGATTTCTTCCGCCACGTCGAAATTGGAGAAGACATTCAGCGCGTCGTCGTAATCGTCCAGCGCTTCATACAGGCGCATGGCGGCTTTTGCCGTATCCAGATCATTAATCACGGAAATGTTCTGCGCTACGGAAATCAGCTTCATGGAGATCACCGTATGGCCAGCCTCGCGCAGGGCGGCACATACATTGTTCAGTTCCGTCGGGTCCGTTACAAACACCCATTCGTTATCGGTATCCCCCTGCTCCACATCGTCCGCGCCGCATTCCAGCGCCAGATCCATGGCGGAATCCTCCGTCAGGCCTTCCGCCATGATGCGGGCTTCTCCCTTGCGTTCAAACTGGTAGGCAACGGAACCGGGCGTGCCGATGCTCCCCCCGTTCTTGGTGAAAAGAGTCCGGAGCTCGGAAGCGGAACGGTTCGTGTTGTCCGTAGCCACTTCAACCAGGAAAGCCGTACCCGCCGGACCGTAGCCCTCATAGGTAATCTCCTGAATGGTGGCGCCGCCCAATTCCCCGGTTCCCTTTTTGATGGCGCGTTCAATATTCTCCTTGGGAGTGGACACGGCCTTGGCCCCGTCAATGGCGGCGCGCAAACGCGGGTTCAGATCAGGATCTCCACCGCCGCTCTTGGCGGCCAGCATGATTTCATGGGCAAAGCGGGCAAACACCTTGCCCTTCTTGGCATCTTCCTTAGCCTTAACGTACTTGATCTTAGACCATTTATTATGTCCTGACATAGAATTGGGAATAATAGTAAGTGAATGTAAAGAGACAAACTAACCAGCGGAACCGTTCTTCAACCCGGGCGAACACATTGTCTTTCGCAAATACCACGCAGGAAGGGAATCAGGGTGCGGCCATCCGTAAATACGTTACAGGGACCGGATACTCTGCCGGGGAACACGCCGCGCGCCCACAGGGCTCCGGCTACCGCTTGGCAGTCACTCTCAACACATGCAAAATAACGTATTCCCCAGCATTGGCAATACTTTTTTAGGTCACGGAAGCACGGAAGCAAACCCTAGGGAACCGGATAAACAATTCCTCCCACAGTCTGGAGTAATCATTCTACGAAAAGACTGCTCGTCTTATTTAATTTGATGAAAGCGCGAGCGTCTCCAGGAAAAGGCGGACGGCCGCTTTATCCTCTCTCCGTTAGTCCGCTTCACGCTCTATTATTTCCCCTTCATCCCGGTTATCGGGCTCATAGCAGGTAACATCTTCATTTAACATGGAATAGTAACTATATGGCTCTTCCTTTTCCAAAGGCCCTTCCCTTGCTTTTTGAAAATGCTTCAATTCCCTGCCATGCTCATCAAAATAACTGATCTGCTGGAATCCATGTTCCGGATAGGAAAAACGGATAATAGCACACTTCATTAAATGATCGGAACTTAACTCTCCGTTTTCGTCGTAATAGCGGATTTCCTTCACGGCGCGGCCTCCTCCCAAATCACTTTCCGGTTCATAATGGTCTACGCAACGCCGGGCCCACCCCTGGAGGCCACGAGTCAACCGGCCAAACTTGTCCGTATATTCCGCTTCCGCCATATCGTAGGGTTCCAGATAATATCTGGACCGCAGTAGATCCTCAGGAAGATAAAGCCATCTTTCACATTCATCATTAAAATCTCCAAATCTCCCCTTTAAATAAAAAGTCTTTCGACCAGAAGATGTTACTTCCGCCTCCCATCCCTTGTGTACTTCACGGCACACCACCCCCGCTTTAAAAGCGGGAGTGGCTTTATACTGGTGATAATGGATCATGTTTCCAAGAGGAAAAACCGCCGGACGGGAAATATCAACCGGTTCATCAGACGTATCAAAGAATGTTTCTTTGATGACAGCATCTCCTTTGACCAATACATCTCCCCGGTGATATCCGTGAAGACACGGACATGGTTTTCCGGACGCATCATAAAACGCGACGCTTTGGTGACCTCTATTACGTTCTACTATCCTTAAATGAAATCCCAAATCTTCCAGTTCACATATTTTCCCGTCTTTGGAAAAAAACAGTTCCTGATATACCTGATGATCTTCCGTATGACGAAAATTATTCCGGCTCACATCATAAACTTTCTTGGGGTAAAACTGTGACAAAAGTCCTAAAAAACCTGTTTGAGCAACTTTCTCCGCCGAAAGTCTTCCCATATGCCATAAAGTGATGCTTAATCTCAAATACTGTTCTCCTCCACGCCATTCCAGAGACTCCAGATTTACATCCCTACCGTCGAAATCAGGATACCGGGAATCATCATAGGAAGGATAATTACGCATGGTATCAGCATACCCTACAATGGATGCATAAGCCTCTCTATTGATCATCAACCGGCCCTCCACCGGAGAAAAGAGACCAAGGCATATTAAAAAAGCATATTTACAATATTTTATATTTTAATTCTGGATGTATGTAATCTTCAATAATCCATTTCCATACCTTCATCAACCAGAAGGAAAGAACATTCTGTGAAAAATTTTGTTCCTTCATTGAATTAGAGGAAGGACAGTCTGCCAATGACAAAGGCCGAACTGAACGCTTTATCCGTCTCCGTTAGTCCTCTTCACGCTTTACCTCTTCTCCATCATCTCGATTATCGGCCTCATACACGGTCACATCATCATCAAGCATAGAATAGTATGTATAAGAATCAGAAGATTCCCTGTCCAAAGTTTCTAAAAGATCTTTCTTTTCTTTTTTTAAATGTTTCAATTCCCTGCCGTGTTCATCAAAGTAAGCAATCTGTTGAATTCCCTTCTCCGGATAAGAAAAACGGATAATCGCACACTTCCTTTGATGATCAGAACTTAACTCTCCATTTTCGTCGTAATAACGGATTTCCTTTACGGCGCGGCCTCCTCCCAAATCACTCCCAGGTTCATAATGGTCTACGCAACGCCTAGCCCACCCCTGGAGGCCACGAACCAACCGTCCAAACTTGTCCGTATATTCAGCTTCAGCTACATCATAAGGGTCCAGATAATACTTTGCGTGAAGCAGGTTTTCAGGCAGGTATAACCGTAATTGATTAATATCGTTCCAATCACCGAATCTTCCTTTTAAATAAAAGGTTTTTCTTGTAGAAACTGTCAATTCCGCCTCCCATCCTTGATGAACTTCCAGGCAGACAACGCCCGCCTCCCCAGCGGGCGTTGCCTTATATTGATGGTAACGGATCATTCGTCCTTTCGGGAAAATAGCTGGACGTTCCACATCTATAGGATCCTGGCTCCCGATACTTCTTGAATCATCTCCTTTTCCAAAAAAAGATTCCCTAAAAACGAAAGGGCCATTGAGAATTCCTGCCCCTTCCTGACAAATAACCTCTCCCCGGTGATAACCATTTGCACAAAAGGCATCTTCTCCCCGAACACCATAAAAAGTGACGCACTTACGTCCCCTATTCTCTTCCACCACACGCATGTGATAACCCTGATTGTCAAGGTTACAGATTTTCCCGTCCGGAGTGAAATAGGTGTACATATGCAATGAATATTCCTGAATATCCGTCCATCCCCGGTCGTTCGTTTCATCATAATCCTTTTTGGGGTAGAATCCGGAGAGGAGATTCAAAAACTCTCCCTGCTTCCGGTTTGTCCTGCGGGGTGCGTCGGTCCATTCTTCACAATTAAAAATCAGTTTCCATTGAAGAAATTGATGATGATTGAATTCCATCAACTTTTGTTCACTCCATCTTCCATTGATGGGAGGATACTTTCTATCGGAATACCCGGGATTTGGAGGTTCCGATAAATCCATCACAGGATGTCCAATAGGATCTATCATTCGCCGTGCTCCTTCTGAAGGGGCTATTCCACACAGTCCTATTATTAGGAATACCAATAGAAAGTTAATATTCATCTTATTTGCCAGAGATCATATTTATTAAATCAGGAGCATATGATTTTCATTATACCATTTCCAAGGGGCTTCTTCACACTTAATCATATTTCATTTTATTAAATGTATTTTAATAACATTAAAAAAATGAATAAGCTACTAATAAATGGAATATTATATACAATAATTATATTGATTAATGAAGAAAAAATCACAGAATTATTTACTATCCTTCTGGCGCCATTTTTCCAACGTTTCTTTGCCCAAAATGACCCGGTGCAAGGAGACGTCGTATACTCCCTTATAGTTATCCTTCATTTCAAAACCTATATAGATGCCATCCTTCCCTTCCAAGATGGTCATATTCAACCCTTCATACTTTGTTCCTTTCATTCCGTATTCGACCTGCTTCTTAACTGAGGGTAAACGTCCATGCTTTTTTTGGAAAGCGTGAGCCCACAAACCAACTTCCTCCAGTTCTTCCTTTACGGAAGAAACGCTTGTGTGCATTTCCTGCATTGTTTTAAACCAGAGCATTACGTTTATGGAGATGGATATCAAAAGCAATCCTCCTAAAACAATAAACGCTTTCTTCATCCAAAAACGCTTTGGGACGTTTCTAGCATTTGCGATACATTCAGTCTCATTCATAAATTAATCCGAAGGTAGGGAGTCATATTGGATAACAAATTCATCTGGAAATTTACTATAATAATTTACCCAGTATTTATCATTAATAATTAAACCTACCCATAATCCCTTACTATCAAGTCGATCAATATTGACAGAGATTCCGCGTGGAATTTTACACATGGAGTAAACGCTCCGAGAATCACCCGGAGGGAGACGATATCTCTCCTTCCCATTGCTCTTTCCCCACTGTTCTACCCGCAAAACCATTTTATAAAGGCATTCCGGTGCCAGCTCACGCATCTCTTTAATTCCATTAATTAAAACTATATCAAATAAGATAGAAATAAATAGCAGAAAAATCAACAAGAGTAATATAAACCATTTTAAAATAATAGGCATGATAGACATATAATTACAAAAATTTCATTAATGGAAGTACAGATTTCTCTTCAAATTTTAATTTTACCGATGGGGCTGTTACATTGAATGGTTTACCCGGTATATGAGAACCTAACCAAGTACGCAACTCTCTTCCATGCAATAACCCTACTTCTCCTCTAATCTTAGCGGCAAACAAATCTAGAGCTTCCCCGACAACATCACTAAATTCAACATTAAAATCCCATGCGTCCGGCTCCATGGTAGCTTCTCCCGAAGCATACCACTTATCACGAGATTCGCAACAAACTTTTGTGCCACATTTTAGATTAAAATTCCCTAACCCTCCTGTAGAATGCCCTCTATCTTTAAAATTAACTAAGTAATTATTTTGGTACTCTACTATTTTCCCAGAAGTTGCTTTTGAACACTTTTCCTCCAATTCTTTTTTAAATTCATTACTAGTTGTCAAAGATCCTTTAGGTTTTATGTATCGAGGAAACATCCAAGCTTGAAGTTCATAATCAGAATTTTCTCCTCTGATATATTTATCTAAGAATAAAATTGGCAAAGGAGCTTCATTAAAATTTCCAACCTCTTTTACCGTAAAAAACCAAACCGCATTCCATCTCTCTTTCCATACTATAATTGTATCAATTATAGTAGGTACTACTTTATCTATTATTGTTCCAATCATCGTAGGATCAATCATTCCTAATATATCAAAAAAATAATTTGTATTATTCAGATAATTATATAAATTATATCCTCCATCTTCATTAGCCAAATCTCTACTCATCCATCTTCCATCCAAGGGATTCAAATATCGGAAATTATAGTAAACTAATCCTAATTCTTTTTCATAATACTCGCTAGAATATAAAAAAGGATTAATTTCATCTATATCCCCAGAACTATTAATGATATTACCATACGGACCATATTCCCATAACGCACGGCGTCCACCCAGAATGCCAAAAGCCGCAGTTACATTTTTCTGCGTGTCATGGGTCAAATAAATGGTCTCCTTATAGCTTCCATCCTCATTCCATAATCCCATGCTTAATACACGAGTAGCTACAGTTTCAGAAGGATCCCAGAAATACGTTTTGGTCAACGAAGGAGGCTCTTCTTCCATACTCCGTGTTGCATCCAACTCCGCGATCTGCAGATAACCATTATAGACATATCGCAATTTCTTCTGCAGTGCTCCATTGTCGTAGACGGCTTTTTCTACTCGGCGTCCCATATAATCATAAACGCACACTACAGAGGTTTGGCCATCCCGATGGGTAAAGTTTACAGGACGATTTTCCGCGTTATAAGTGACTGTCCATTCTCCTGTGGAAGTTTTTAAAACGTCCTGGTTTCCATTCATATCATACTTGGGCACGAAAGACACCTCCCCCTGGGTGATATTCGTATATTGGTTGAGAATATTGCTCTGATAAGTTTTCTGTCCCTGATCCGCCACATTTTCCCGATTGCCGATGTTATCGTAAGCATAAGCAAGAGAGGCTCCGGGAACCATCCTATCTCCGGTCAGTTCTCCCCGGTCATTATAGGTGTAAGAATGGCACCTTCCCGGATTAGGCGTATTCCAATAATCACGCTTTTGAACGATCCTTCCCAATAGATCATAATCATATTCATGCTTAACCGGAGAATTGGTGCTGTTAGGGCGCCAATAGTCCAGTTTGGTCACCAGATTCCGATGCTCATCCCACATAATAAGTTTCTTGAGAGGATTGGGGTAGTCCAGGGAAGACAGCAAACCACTAGCTGGATCATAGTCCCAGGTGAAAGGAACTTCTTCCGTGTCAGGCAACGCAGTATGGAGGCGCCCTTCATCGTCATAGGCCAGCGTGATATCCTGAACCGGAACTCCATGATAAGACAGGGCATGCCCGGAAGAACGCCCCAAGTCATCACGCTTCCACGTGACAACGGAGGCATAAAGCCCAGACGTATTTTCGGTCTCCTTTTCACCATACCGGTTGTAGGAAAAAATACGTGTCCCCAAGGCATCCGTTACATTGGTCACCTGTCCTAAATGGTTATAGGCATAGGCAATATCCTCTGTATTATCCCCGTATGTAACGGCAGCAAGTTCACCCGTTAACGGTACATAGGAGCGGGCAACCGTCATGCCATCAGGTTTTGTTGTCAAAATCAATTGACCCAAATCATCATAAGTATAATCCTCGTGAGAGCCATCGGCATAAGTCTTTTTCAGGAGCAAGCTGGAAGCTGGATCATAAGTCCACTCCGTTCGGTCACCATCCACACGGTCTGACGGATTGTCTGTAACGACAGTTCCAGGAATACGGAAGGTTGTCAATGCTGTCATCCGGTCCGCTTCATCGTATTCAAATAAAACGGGCTGTTCCCCCGTGCCGTATTGTGCCGTCTTACGCCCCCGCACATCATAAGCATACTCGCTGAACGTGCCATCCGGTCGGACCGTTTTGATCAGAAGACCTGTCACTGTATCGTATTGATGAACGGTAACGTTTTCAACAGCATCCCGATTGGCTACAGTCTGGCCTTTCAAATTGCTCTGCGTTGCGGAAACATTGCCGCGCCCATCAATCACTTGCACAAGATCGCCTTCCGGGAGATAGCGATGGGCATAACATGTTTTCACTCCGTCATGACCCATGCTTTGCAAAAGTTCGCCATCTACGGAAATGGTTCGGGCATCCTGCACACAGCCGGGAGTTCTGCTCCATGAAACAAGGTTTCCGGCGTTATCCAGCGTCCAGCTTTCTGAAACATTTCCCCGTACATCCTTGGTAACCGTATGTTCCGTCAGCAATGGCTCTCCGGGAGCAACTGCCCGCATGGCGGATACAAGCTTCTTATGTTCCGTCACCAAAGGTTGGCCCTGTGCATTATAGACAGTTTCCACTGTTTGGTAATATACGGCCCCGGCCGCGCAAGGTACAGGAAGATTAAATTCATGAACATATCCCTCTTCCGTTTCCTGAATCCGGTCACGCAAAGGATCGGCTGCCTCCGCATCCGAAAGCTTGACGTATTGGCGCGTTATATTCCCCAGAACGTCATATTCCGTAAAAACCGGGGCGCTTCCCGTTTCTTTCTTCCGGGCAATTCGCCCATGCTCATTATAAAGTGTTTCTGTAACAACCATGGCCCCATTGCCTGAGGGTACAGCACTGGAAACTATGCGTCCCCAACCATCTTCAATGCTTTCCGAAAGAACCGGGCCATCCATGGCATCCACACGGACCGTAGTCTTAATTCCCTGCGCCGTCAATTCATAGAAATAATACCGATTCTGCTGCCCAGTTCCCGTCTCAGATAAGAGGGAACCGTCCGGATGGCATGTCGTGATACGGGTTGCTCCCATCGATGTAGTTACGGAAGCGACCAAGCCATCCGGGGAATAGGAATAGCGCGTCACACACCCCAGAGGATCACTGGAAGACAAGGTCCTTCCCAAACTGTCATAAGTAGTCAGGACACTTTTACGCTGGCATTCCTTGTCTTCCGGATCCCCCGTAATAGTAATTTGCTCCACCACACGTCCTGCGGCATCGCGAATATACTCGGTAGTAACGAGAGGTTTTGTCAACGTAGGACAAGGCGCATTGTAATCTTCCAGAACAGGGGTAGGTTCCTGTATTTGCCGGATCAGGCGGCGCCCAGCATCATATTCATACCGCGTGGAAACTCCATTGATATCGATTTCTTCCAAAGGGTTCCCGCAGCAATCCCAGATAGTGGAACTGCTTCTACCATCGGCATGGAGCGTCAGAACCACTTTTCCTGTTTCATCCAGCTGGTATTGCTCCACCCCCAAAGATTCAAAATTCTCTCCGGTATGGGCTTGAGTTTCACGGGCAACCATGCGATCGGCTCCAGTGTACCAAGTAATGTCCCGCGTGGATTTGCCAGGAACAATTTCATTCGCCACCATTTGGGTAGCCACGCATTTATAGGCAGCACCATATTCCGACGTCTCCTCGTAGCCATAAGCAGTCTGAACACCGTCCTCCTGTTGGACCAATTTCATACGCCCCCGGGCATAAACATTTTTTTCATCTCCTCCATACCATTCCGTGACACTCATAACGGCATGCGGACAGTTAAGACCGGTACGGGTAACAGTCTCCCGTTTGATAAGTCCTGTTTCCTCATAAGCATAGGTGGTGGTATTAAGCACGGTTTCCGTTCCATCTTCCGCCACAATTTTTTCCGTTTCCATTATGGGGCGCCAATCATTAAAAGCGCTGTCTGACCAAGTGGTTTCCTGTACCTTAAAACCGCCTCCTACCCACGGACGTGATGAACGAATTTCACGGCCCTTGGCATCGTATTCGTACTCGCTGACCAATCCCCGTGGATCCTTCATGCGAATCATGCGGCCATATTGGGAAGAGGAACGATCCAGACAATACTCATATTCGGTAACCCGCACGTCTGGGTCCACACCATATTCACGGCGTGTCACACAATCCCCAAAGGCATAAGTGTTATTTACTTCCACCTCACGAGAAAGAATATTGCCTTCCGCATCCATAGAAAGGGTTGTTTCTTTAGTAACATTGGCGCTGATTTCCTCCACCAGTTTGGTAGAGGTAACAGAATTGCTGCCTTCTCCCCGTGTGAATTCCCAATGATCTTCAAAATTTTGTTCCGCAGGATTTGCCGGTATCCAAGTCCAGAAGCTGCGATAAACGGGTGCTCCAGGAGAACCATCCCTCTGTTCAAGCAGCTCAAAATGACGGGGAACTTCCGGCAAATCCGCCTCTTCCGGCAAAGCCCCCATGTTCCATTGCTTTCGCATTTCTCCTGTTATGGAATATAACCCTGTCTCCGGATCCTTTCCCCCTACGGCAGATGCAGGATACCATTGGATCAATACACGCCGGGCCGAATAATCCGATAAATGAAGCAAACCATCCACCGTATTATAAACTTGCTGGATGGAACCATCCGAATCACGGATAACTTCTATTCCCATATCTTTTATTGGAATACGAATTCCGGTATCAGTCTTGTAGCTTTCCAGAGTTTTTGTCTCTGCCAAGTAACGATAGGCTTCTTCCAAATCAGTCACTTCTTCCAGATAGTAAGCTCCCGCAATATCACCGGTGTAAGACTGTCCCTGGGCATCCAGCATGCGTAACAACTCTGGATGAATCTGCCCTGTTCCGGAACGTTGAAAATTCTGCTCCTGTTCATTCCATCGGTAATAGCGGCTATCTCCATTTTCCGTTATCACAACTACTCGTTGAGCCGTGGCTTCCTTCACATGGCGCATGGAAACGTGTTCATAGGAAAATGCTTGCCTGGTAAAGGACGCTTCCTCCAAAACTTCCTCATGCAGTTTGAGGCGTCCTGAAGGAACGCCTGCAATAACGCCGCCGCGACCAAAACTGATTGTCAATTCGACACTTCCGGATTCGGGACAAGAACCGCCACTGGAATCTCCATCTTCACACGGACATTTTGCTTTTTTCTTTTTATGGTACAATTTGACCAGTTGTATCCCATCGCCTTCTGCAAGTTTGGATTTATCAGTATGATATTTAACGTATTTTCCTTCAGGGATTTCATACCTGCTTGTCAAAGCCACGAATCCTTCGTAGGAGTTTTCTACCGGTTCATACGCAATGCTATTATGCTGAATATGGCAACGATGATAGCCACGTTCCAGATAAACGGACTTTTGCTGAGTACTTAAAGAACCACCTCCGGTACTGACAGTGAAACCTTTGTCATCAATCGTGATGGAGCCGGTATCATCTGCATCTACACGAAAATAATAATTGGCTGATTCGTCGATTTTCAAATATCCATCCCAACGATGTTCACTATCATCTGGATTTTGAGCAATAGCCACTTTTGCCGGGCCATCCGTTCCATTTTCTTCAAAACCATCTTCCGGTTCCCCATTTTCCAGAATGTTGATGAACGGAGGCAATGATTCTTCACCTTCCTCCGCCATAAAAAGAGTATGATTGTTCATAAATTGTTTTATTGCTTATTATGTTGCCCGCAGTAATGGGAATTTACGAACGTGAAAGGAACGTATCCCTTTGCAGGAAATAGGATGGCGCTTCTCCCGTATTGGGGAATACCTCCGTATCTATCTCCTACGTAGAAGAAAACCGGAATTTCGGCAACACGCCCAACACGGTTTGGTTCATTAGAAATCAATTCAAAAAATATTCAAGTTAATAATAAATATTATAATATCCACAATATTCTGTCTAGCACCTTCACGGGAAAACCTCTATTACGTCATGGAACGGAGGGGAAGTTCAACGCCGCCTGTGTTATTATTGACTAAGAAAGGGGGGCGGGCTTAGATATGCTCTTCTTCCTTTTCTCTGTCTTATGGATCAAGCAGCGCACCAAGAAAAATCACATGCGGCCTTTTCCTCCGTCCTGTGGTCCGCCTTTTTGACGGGGATCAAGCTCTGGGCCGGTATCGTGACGGGCAGCTTGGGCATTATTTCCGAGGCCCTGCACAGCGGCCTGGATCTGATGGCGGCGGCCATGACTTTTTACGCCGTGAAGGTGGCCGCACGTCCCGCGGATGAAAGCCACCCGTACGGGCATGAGAAGGTGGAGAACCTTTCCGCGCTGGCGGAAACGGCCCTGCTCCTGATCACCTGCGCCTGGATTGTCTGGGAGGCGGTGGACCGCCTGTTTTACAATGAGGCGGAGATCACCCTCACCTGGTGGGCTTTTGCCGTGGTGGCCGTCTCCCTGCTGGTGGACGTGAACCGCTCCGCGATGCTCCGCCAGGTAGCCAAAAAGCACAAGAGCCAGGCACTGGAGGCGGACGCCCTCCACTTCACCACGGATATCTGGTCTTCCGCCGTGGTGTTGCTGGGCCTTTTCTGCGTATGGCTGGCCCATCTGGTTCCCGCGGAGTCCGTCTGGCACGGGCTGCTGGAAAAGGCGGACGCCGTCGCTGCCCTGTTTGTGGCGGCCCTGGTTTGTTCCGTAGCCTTCGGCCTTGCCAAGCGTTCCATTCACGCCCTGATGGATGGAGGATCTTCCGCCCTGACGCATCAGGTGCTGGCCGCCATGAAGAAGAACGCCCCGGATTACCCGGTCAAGCGCATCCGCCTACGCGACGGCGGCGCACGCATTTTTGTGGAGCTGGATGTGGAAGCCCCCGCGGAGCTGCACGTGGACGACGCCCACGACGTGGCGGAGTCCATTGAGGGCATTGTGAAGTACGAGCTACCTGAAGCGGATGTCATTGTCCATATTGAACCGGCTAGGGAAAACCTTTCCAACATGGAGCCGGACACGGTCGTCCACCGGCTGGCGCTGCGCCACCACGTCCGCATTCATGGTTTTTACGCCGGCAGGGGCAAGCATGCGCCCTGTTATTTCATGGATGTGGAGATTCCTGCGGACTGGCCTCTGGAACGGGGTTACCATGTGGTGGAATCGTTCAGGGATTCCGTGCGGCACGCTCTCAAACCGGAGAAGGTGATCTGCCGCATTGAGCCGGATTGCCGGGACATGAAGGCGAACGCCATTCCGGAACACGTTTCTCCGGAGGAAGTCCGGCTTAAGGTGAATCTCATCCTCCAGCAACACAGGAATATTTGCCAGGTTCTCAAGCTGGACCTGGCGCGGGAGGATAATTTCCCAACCCTAACGTGCGTGTGTTCCGCGGATGCCGCCCTGACCATCCGGGAATGCCACCAGATTGCCTCACAACTGGAAAACCAGATAGAAAACGCCCTGCACCATCTGGGCCGCGTCACCGTTATTCTGAAACCGTCCAAATAAACAGCATCTTATTCCCGCACAAAGACCACTTTCCACCCATTATGAAACAAAACAAGTACGACGATAACGCTTTTTTCCGGAAATACAGCCAGATGGACCGCTCCGTGAAGGGGCTGGAAGGAGCCGGAGAATGGAAGACGCTGGAACGGCTCCTGCCGGATTTCCGTGAGAAGGACGTACTGGACCTGGGATGCGGCTTCGGCTGGCACTGCCGGTATGCGGCGGAACACGGGGCGGCCTCCGTCCTGGGGGTGGATATTTCCTCAAAGATGATCGCCAAAGCCCGTTCCATGGGAAATGAGGGCATCATTGAGTACCGCTGCATGCCCATGGAAGACATCCAGCTGCCCGAGGCTTCCTTCGACATTGCAATCAGTTCCCTGGCCTTCCATTATACGCCGGATTTCAACGAGATTTGCCGGAATGTCTTCCGCTGGCTCAAGCCGGAAGGCGTCTTTGTCTTCTCCGTGGAGCATCCCGTTTTCACCGCCCAGGGAACGCAGGACTGGCAGCGTGATGAATCAGGAAAAATCATGCACTGGCCCGTGGACCGTTATTTCACGGAAGGGCCGCGGCAGGCTCTCTTCCTGGGAGAAGAGGTGACCAAATACCACAGGACGCTCACTTCCTACCTCGGCGCGCTGGCCGCAAACGGATTTGAGGTCACGGCCCTGGTGGAACCCCAGCCGCCGCAGGAACTTCTGGAGTCCGTGCCCGGCATGCAGGATGAACTGCGCCGCCCCATGATGCTGATTATCTCCGCCCGCAAGAAGTAGCACACACGGTTATCAGCGCCCGGCAACGGGAGTTCCGGGAACTTCCCGGTCCAGCTCCGCCCGGATGCGCTGGCGCTCGGAAACGATCTGTTCGTCGTCCGCGCCGCCCTCACGCAGGAAGTATTCCGCCATGGACAGGGCCACTTCCGATTCCGAGGAGAAGACCTGGGAGGCTCCGGCCTCCTTCAGCACGTCCACATCCCTCATGTACTTGGTGTGAATCATCACGTCAATGTGGGGGTTGAGTTCCAGGGCCACTCTCACGATCTCCCTGGCATCCGGAATGGAGGCGGAGAGAATCAGGCTTTCCGCATATTCAATGCCCGCATGGCGCAGGATTTCCCGCTGGCTGGCATCCCCGTAAACGATGTCTCCGCCCTGTTCCCTTATCGCGGTAACGGTATCTATGTTCATCTCCACAATGACGACTTCCACCCCGTTGTCATTCAGTATTCTTTTAAGAATGCGCCCCGTGGGGCCAAACCCTACCAGCACCACGCGCCGCGCGTCCGGCGATGGAAGGGCCATGCTGTTCACCCCGCCCATGTCCGTAAGACCAATGCCGCGCTTTTGCAGCCACTTGACCACAGGGCCAATCCGGCGGTACAGGATGGGATTGAGAGAAATGGAAACCACGGCCGCCAGAATGATGGCCTGGTTGGCGTCCGGAGGCAGAATATTGTACATGAGCCCCATCCCGGCAAGGATGAAGGAGAATTCACCCACCTGCGCCAGGGCCACGGATACGCTCAGAGCCAGCGGCAGCGGACGCCGCAGGCACCTCACCACCACATAGGCCGCCAGGGGCTTGCCGACCATGACCACCGCCAGCGTCGCCAGGGCCAGCGGCCAGCAGTCCCCCACGGACATGGGGTCAAACATCATTCCCACGGAAACAAAGAAGAGCACGGCAAAGGCATCCCGCATCAGCATGGCCTCCGCCGCCGCACGCGCGCAGAAGTCAGACTGGCCCACGACCATGCCCGCCAGAAAGGCGCCCAGCACCATGGAGGCGCCGAAGAACTCCGCGGAACACACCGCCACGCCCAGCGCAATGACAAGCACGGCCAGCGTGAACAAGTCCCGCGCTCCCGTCCGCGCCACGTAGCGCAGCACCAAGGGAATGATCTTTTTCCCGGCAAACAGCGTCAGGGCCACCAGGAGGGATAGCTTGACGAACATCCACCCCAGTTCAAGGAGAATGCCGTTCCAGTCCCCGGCGCCGCTCTGGCGCGCTTCCATCACCGCGGGGATGAGCACCAGCAGTAGAATGGTGAAGAGGTCTTCCACCACCAGCCAGCCCAGGGCCACATGGCCGCTTGGCGTGTGAAGGTTCTGGTTATCCTCCAGCACCCGGGTGAGCACCACCGTGCTTGCCACGGAAATTGCCATGCCGAACACCAGTCCGGAAATGGTGGACCATCCGAACATCCAGCCCACCAGCACCCCAAGCACGGTTGCCACGGAGATCTGCACCGCGGCCCCCGGCACAGCCACCTTCTGCACGGCAATCAAATCCTTCAGATGGAAATGAAGCCCCACCCCGAACATCAGCAGGATAACGCCCAGCTCCGCGAATTGTTCCACGGTATGGGTGTCCGCCACAAAGCCCGGCGAGTACGGCCCCACCACCACCCCGGCCAGCAGGTACCCTACCAGCGGAGACAAATGCAGTTTTCTGGCAATAAGACCGAAAAGGAGGGCAGCGGTCAATCCGCCGACAAAAGTGAAGATGAGGCTGAAATCGTGATCCATACGCGCGTGTCAGGTGTGGGAATGTTCTTTGACCGCCAGGTCATTCCCACGCTACCGCGTTTGATTTCCTCCCACAAGAACGCATTGCGGCGCACCGGAATGCAGTCGCACTTTTTCAAGACCTCCGATCCAACGCCCGGAAAACGGGGATTTTCCGGATTCTACCATATTTTTATTATTATTAAAAATACTGTTTTTATTTTACTTTCAACTGTTTCTGATTGACTTCACTGACACGGGCTACCTATAACGTGCGTTGATGAAACTCACCCTATTTATCCTGTCATATCTGGCGGGCCTCTCTATCCTGGCCCCCATGGGCTGGGCGGCCACCCATGAAATCACTACCAAAAACTTCCACATCACTCTCCTCGGCAACGGGGACGGTCCGGCGGACTGGATGGGGACCCGTGACTGGAGTGACGCCCAGATAGCCGCCGTCACCACCACGCTCAATATCTGGGATGACACCTTCCGCAATACCGCCTCCCGGAAGATAGAAGCGACCATCTCCTGGGGAGCTCTTGAAGAGGGCGTTTTAGCAGGTTCTTTCTCCAATTATGTCGAATACGACGGGGAAAACTACAATGCGGCCACTTCCACAGAAGTCATCTGGAAAGAAGGGGAAGGCCTCGCTCTGGAAGAAGGGGAGATGGATTTCAGGCTCCAATTCAATCCCATCTACGGCTTCAGCACAGGCAATACCACTCCCCAGGACTCTACGGACTTCATCAGCGTCCTCCTGCATGAAATCGGACACAATGTCGGTTTCAACTCGCTGAACAACGCAGGAGCATACGGAGAGTACTACACGATCTGGGATTCCCTGATCACGGATGCCCAGGGCAACCATCCGGGAGAGGCGGGCTTCAATTACCAAACCGGCGTTTCCTATACCATCGGTTCCGGTGGCCTCACTGTTTACAATCCCTTTATTTTCAATCCCGGTTCCAGCATGTCCCACGTGGATGCTTTGAGCGATCCGGAGGCGCTGATGCAATATTCCATCGGGACGGGCATCCAGAGGAGAGACCTCAGCGGCCTGGAAAAAGCCCTCCTTGCGGAGATGGGCTGGGTACTCAAGGATGACCCTACCTATTATGCATCCGTGGACGGCGCTTCCATCACGGACCAGATTGACCTGGATTTCTTCACCTCCGTTCTCGTCAACCGGAACATGACTATTGATCCGGGTGACGGAGCCACCATTATCCTGCCTTCCCTGAGAGGGGACAAGGCGGAATACAACGTCACCATTACCGCCGGGAAATCCCTGACCGTCAACCTTTCCAACACGGCCATGGATTCCATCTGCGCGGGCGAGGTCATCGGCAATGACGCCAACTTCCTCAAGACGGGAGGTAAAAACCTGGTGCTGGCCGGCGGCTTCTCCACCACCGGCGCCCTGGACGTGCAGCAGGGTGGCCTGGTGCTTTCCGGCGCTTCCAACACTATCGGGGAACTGAAAATAAACGGGGGCGCCTTCGGCGTGTCCCAGCTCGCCAAGGAGGAAGCCACGGCAGAGGTAGGAAAGCTGACGGGCACCAAAGGCTCCATCAACCTCCTTCATTCCACCCTTACCCTGACCGGAACGGACAACACCATTTACAGCGGCCTGAAACTGGTAGGCATCGGAACCATCGCCCTGACGGAAGGAAAATCCCTCACCTTTGACGGCAGCAATACCATTGGAGACGCCATCTACATTGACGGGTCCCGGAACGGAACCGTGCATATCACTCAGGGCACGCTGTCCTTCACCAACCAGGCCCGGATGGAAATAGCCGCACTGGCCCTGGATTCCGGCACTTCCGCCCTGAATGCGGGAGCCACGCAGAATATTGTCATCCATTCCATCACGGGAGACGGCATTCTGGCGGCCCAGGGCGGTAAAATCACGCTGGATACGGCAAATCCCCTTACCTGGAACGGAACTCTCCAGGGCACGGGCACGCTCAGCAAAAAAGGAGATGGCGATCTGACGCTGGGCGGCGCAGGCACTGCGGGATTCCATCTGGACTCCTCCAGCGGCACCATCATCCTGACCGCAGAATCCTCCGCCTACGGCGCCATGACGCTGAACGGCGGCGGCATTTCCATCTTCCATGCCTCCTCCACCACGCGCCTGAACGGACAGGAAGGCGCCCTGACGCTGAATGACGCCGCGCTGTCCATCAGCGGAACGGCCAATCTCCTGACGGAAAAAGCCTCCATCACCGGAACCGGCATCCTCCAACTGAACGCGGATTCCATGCTCACCGTCCGCAACGGCAACAAGCTGGACACGGACATCACCATCGGCGGTTCCGGCCTCCTGGTTATACAGGGAGGAACCTTCACCCTGTCCGGGGATGCAAAATTTGACGGGGCGGCGGTCTCCGTGGGCCCGGACTCCGCGGGCGCCGCGCTGGACCTGGGCTCCACGCGCAATTCCGTAACAGGCGGCCTGCTGGGGAAAGGCTCCGTGGCCTTCAACAATGGGGAACTTGGCATCCATGCGGAGAAATCCTCCGTCTTCTCCGGCTCCTTCCAGGGGAACGGCACGATCAACAAGACCGGGCAAGCGGGATGGACTTATACCGGAGCAGGGTCAACCACCCTGAACCTCAACATTACGGAAGGCGGGGTGTCCCTGATCCGGGATTCTGCCAATCCCATTCTGCTCAACTCCCTCACGGTGGGGTCCGGCGGCACGCTCACGCTTGCCATGGCATCTGCCGGAGCCGCCCATAACACCACGCTTCTTCTCAACGGGGCAAGCCAGTTCATGAACGGCTCCACCATCACGCTCGTGATCAATCCCCTGCTGGCGCAGAACAACACGCCCTTCATTTCCACGGAAGACGGAGCCACGCTGACCGTCCAGGGAGACCGCAACGGGACCACCCTCAACATTGAATCCAATGTCGCCGCGCCGGAAAGAACGCTTGAACTGGTTCTCTTTGAAGGAGATCTGGTGGGTGCTGATCTCAATATCAACGCCTACGGCGCATTGGGAACCTATTATTCCGACCTGCATGCGGAAGAGCGCGACGGACGGATCGTGCTGACCGGCACGCGCAAGGCGGACAATGCCCTGCTTTCCACGGCTGACACCTCCAATTCCGCCGCCGGGGCCGTCCTGCTCTGGAACTGCGACAAGATTGAAGACGGAACGGAGCTGGGCTATCTGAACCGCGCCGTTTCCGATGCCTGGAATGACGGGGACTACTCCAGAGCCAACCGCCTGCTGAGCGCTTCCGCGGGTACGGCCATTCCCGGCATCCTGGCCGCCCAGAGGTCCGGCCTGCGGAGGGAAATGACCTTCCTCCGCAATCGGGCGGAAACCATGGGCCTTAATCCCAACAACCTCCCGGGGGACCTTCCCCAGGTAAACGGCTGGATTGAAGCCAACACGGGGAGGGACTCCCTGGACGGCTCCAATGAAGGCAACGGATTCACGCTCAATTCCTGGGGCGGCACGGCCGGACTGGACGTCAACTGCACGGAGAATTTCACCGTGGGCGGCGCTTTCTCCGCCAACTACGGGGATTACTCCTCCGACGGAGCTGATTCCGCCTCCGGCAATCTGGATACCTATTACGTCAGCCTCTTCGGCCACTACCGTCACAAGAAATGGGGGCACTCCCTCATTCTTTCCGCCGGATGGTCTGATGCAGACATCACCCGCAGCGTACGCCATGATCTGGGGAGCTACCAGACCAGCTTCAGCACCACGGGCATGAGCTTCGGGGCCATGTACGAGCTTACCTATGACCTAGCTCTCAACAAGCGCCGGACGGCCATCCTCCAGCCGGTCGCCAACGCCAGCATCATGCGTTCCTCCGTGGACGGCTTCAATGAAGCCGGCGCAGGCGGCGCGGGGCTCCGTGTGGATGACATGGACATGACCACCGGAAGCGTTGCCGCCGGTCTGCGCTTGAAAGGGGTTCTGGGCACCAGCCTGACCGGGCGAGACATCACGGGAGAATTCCGCGTCCTCGTCTCCCAGGACTTCGGAGATGACAAGGCCCAGGCCAATGTGGCCTATCTTGCCAATCCGGGCCTCGTCCAGACCATCAGAGGCGCCAAGCTTGGCCGTACCGGCATCCAGCTGGGCGTGGGCCTCAACATCCCGTGCGCCGACTATGGCGCGGTTTATGTGGACGGCAACGCCGACCTCCGCTCCGGAGACACCTCCATTGGCGCGGCCCTCGGTTACCGCTATAACTTCTGATCCGGCCCAAGCCGCATTTGACAAGCGCCATGCCTGCACTCCGGGCATGGCGCTTTTATGTCCTGTTTCCCAACTTCAAGCGCACATGCCGCTTCAACTTCCCCAAACGCTTTCCCGCGGACTTTCATTCCTCCCCCTGCATGTATTTGATATTTATCAGGCTTACTTGTTATTTTATTTGAATTTAATAGAAATATATTCCATATTTATTAAAAATAAACCCTTATCAAATTCATGACGGGAGATTCAATATTCGAGGAACAATGGGCACTCCTCCGGAAGGAAACGGAAATGGATTCCGCTGTCCTCCGGGAAAAACTGGAACACTTCATTTTCCGCCAGTATGGCCTGATGGTCCTGACGCACTACATCAAAGCCCTGTCCATCCTGGAACTCAGCCATCACTTTTACCTGCGGTTCCGCAGGAGAAGCCGCTCCCTGGCGGAATCCATTCTTTACTGGACCGTCCTCGCGGAAACGAATATCCACATGACGCTCCAGGGGGTAAAGGATGAACCGCCTTTCATCAAGCCGCACGCGGGAACTGAAACAACTTCCCAGCTTGATATGTTAAAAGACTGCTACCTCCTTTATCTGAAAGACAGGCAGCACTCCTGCTGGCCGCCGGATTCCCGCAGGAGCCGCCTCATCCGGGACAAATGGAACGCGCCGGAGCTGGAGGAGGGCTACTTCCCGGGATTATGCCGGGAAAACACGGACCGCCATTACGCCAACCTCATGTACATCCTGCTGGGGGAAACTCTGCGCTCCCTAGTTTCCCTCCGGCAAATCAGGAACCACGGCAAAAACATGCTGACGCTCAGCCGGGAACAATATTCACAAAACCCGGTTGACGCCCCGTGCACTCCGGCGGCCTCCCGTGACCGGGAATCCGTTCCGGGCCGCAGGCCGTAACCCTACAGAATCAGCATGCAGTCCCCGTAGGAGAAGAATCTGTACCGTTCCCGGATGGCTTCCAGGTAAGCCTTCATGACCAGCTCTTTCCCGGCAAAGGCGCTCACCAGCATCAGCAGCGTGCTCTGCGGCAGGTGGAAATTCGTGATCAGGGCATCCACCACCTTGTACTTATAGGGGGGATAAATAAAAATGTTCGTTGACCCGGCGCACTCCTTCAAGGGCAAACCCTCCGCGGCAGCCACATGTTCCAGAACCCGCACGCTGGTAGTGCCCACGGCAAACACCCTCCCGGCTTCATTGATCGCCCGGGCGGTGGCTTCAGGCAGGAAAAAATGCTCCGTGTGCATCTGGTGGTCTTCAATCCTGTCCACCTTGACCGGGCGGAACGTCCCCACGCCCACGTGAAGCGTCAGAAAATCATGAGGAACGGACGCCAGCAGCTCCGGCGTAAAATGCAGGCCCGCCGTAGGGGCGGCAATGGCTCCCTCATGCCTGGCGTAAACGGTCTGGTAGCGCTCCTTGTCGGACGGGTCGCTCTCCCGGTTCATGTAATGGGGAAGCGCCAGGCGCCCGTACTTCTCCTCATCCACCTCCCGGTCAAACCGGATGAGGCGGTAGCCTTCCTCATCAATGCCTTCCACAGTGCCCACCGCTTCTCCAATGGCCACTGTACGCCCCAGCTTCATCTTGCGCCCCGGACGCACCATGCACTTCCACAGCAGTGGGTTAAGCACCTCCGCACGCACAATTTCAATAGACCCGTCATTGGAAAAATACCGCGCCGGAACCACCCTGGTATCATTCAGGATAAAATGGTCCCCCGCACGCACATACTCCGGCAAATCACTAAAATGCCTGTGCTCAATCAGGCCCGTGTCCCGGTGGATGACCATCATCCGGGAAGCGGCGCGGTCCGGAAGGGGCCGGTCCGCAATCAATTCTTCCGGCAGCGGATAATCAAAATCAATGGTGCGCACGGCCAAGTGCATTGCCACGAATCCGCTGAAAGGTCAATACCTTTAAACCATAGGTAACACAATTATATCTTTGCCTGTACCGGATAATATGATATGGAATGGAACATGAACAACTTGCTGTCAGCAAACATTTCCAACACCACTGCCTGGGGGACCATCCTGGTAGTCGTCCTGGTCATCTTCCTGGTTATCTTCTTCGCCATCATCGCCAAATTCTTCAAGACATGGCTGCGCGCACGGCTGGCAAAAGCTCCCGTCTCCATGAGCAACATGCTGGGGATGTGGCTCCGGAAAGTGCCCTACCCCCTGGTGGTGGACACGCGCATTACGGCTGCCAAGGCCGGACTGGACATCAGCACGGATGAACTGGAAGCCCACTTCCTGGCCGGCGGCGACATCGTGGACTGCGTGCTGGCCCTGATCGCCGCGGAAAAAGCCGGAATCCCGCTGAGTTATGACCGCGCCTGCGCTATTGACCTGGCCGTGAAAGGCACGTCCAAAACCGTGCTGGAAGCCGTGAGAACCTCCATCAACCCCCGCGTCATCGACTGCCCGAACCCCAGCTCCGGCCAGACGCGCCTGACGGCAGTGGCCCGTGACGGCATTGCCGTGGCGGTGCGCGCCCGCGTAACGGTGCGCACCAACCTTGACCTCTTCGTCGGGGGCGCCACGGAAGAAACGGTGGTCGCCCGCGTAGGGGAAGGCATCGTTTCCGCGGTAGGTTCCGCCCCCTCCTACAAGGACGTTCTGGAAAAACCGGAAGTGATCTCCCGCACCGTGAGCGACAAGGGCGTGGACGCCGCCACTGCGTTTGAAGTGCTCTCCATTGACATTGCAGACGTGGATGTAGCGGGCAACGTGGGCGCACGCCTCCAGGCAGAGCAGGCGGAAGCGGACAAGCAGATTGCCCAGGCCAAGGCGGAAGTGCGCCGCGCCGCCGCCGTAGCCACGGAACAGGAAATGGCCGCCAAGACGCAGGAAATGCGTGCCAAGGTGGTGGAAGCGGAAGCTCAAATCCCCATGGCCATGGCGGAAGCCTTCCGCAACGGCAACCTGGGCGTGCTGGACTATGCCCGTTACCAGAACGTGGTGGCTGACACCCGGATGAGGGACTCCATCGCCAAGCCGGATACCTCTCCTTCCTCCATTAAATAAACTTTCCGGCCTCCGGAGAGACCCGGACGGCCTCTCCGGAGGCCCCCTCCTTCCTTATGGATTTACTGGCATACATGCTTGCCTCCGGCGGCGATGACGACCACTTGAAAATCTGGTTCTGGGTGGTCGTGGGGGCCATCTACCTCATCAAGATGGTGGTAAATTTCCTGAAACCAAAAGAGGAGGAAAAGGAAAAACCCATTCTGGACACGGAGGACAATCATGAAAAACGCGTGAAGGAGGTTATTGCGGAAATGCGCCGGACTCCTCCGCAACCTCCGAAGCCGGCACCACAGCACGCACCGCGCCCTTCTGCGCCTCCTGTGGAGCTCCCCAACCCCTCCGTGGCCCGCAAGCCGCGCCCTGCACCGGCCCCCGTGCCGGAACAGGCCGTGCCCACTGCCCAGCAAGCAGCCCGGAACGTTCTGGAGCAGTACGTGAAAGCTACGGAAGAAGCACAGCAGTCCATGCGAGCCCTGTCTGACGCGGAGCAAGCCGCCCTGCGCCGTTTACAGGAAAGGGAAATGAAGGAAAACCTTCCTGAACCGCTCCCGGCGGTTGCTCCAGACAGCCCCCTTACCCTGAAAAATTCCCTGCGCCGCTCCCAATCCCTGAAAACGGCTATTCTTTATCAGGAAATCCTGGGCAAGCCCCGTGCCCTCCGGGGCGTCTCCTTCAGCGGGGAATAGGGAGGAACTTTCCCCCGTGGTTGAGCCGGCGGCTCCTTCATGTCTTCCGATGGACGCGCTTCTGAAAGCAAGGGGCCAGTTCCTTCACCTTCCGGATTTTGCCCACCCTGCGGGGTTCATGCGGTACATTCCGGGAAAACCGGTTTTCCGGACCTCGTAACGATGAAACCTGGACTCCGTACGGGGGCAGCAGGCCGCTTCCTTCCCGCTCTTCTGCCCGGGAAAACCGCCTCCCGCACTATTCCCCGTTCACCCTTTTCTCCATTCTCCCTTGCCTGGAAAAGAAAGCGGAGGTACCCTTCTCCCCGCAATGACAGATACACCTTTGCAGATAGCCGGACGCCAATTCACCTCCCGCCTGATGGTGGGAACGGGAAAGTTTTCTTCCAATGAAAGCATGAAAGATGCTCTGGAGGCTTCCGGCTCTCAAATTGTTACGGTGGCTCTGCGCCGGGCGGACCTGACGGGCTCCCATGATCCCGCCGCCAATATCCTGGACTTCATTGATCCGGAAAAACACCTCCTTCTCCCGAACACCAGCGGAGCGGCCACGGCGGAAGAAGCCGTGCGCCTGGCGCGTCTGGCCGTGGCGGCCGGTCTTCCCAACTGGATCAAGCTGGAAATCCACCCGGATGCCCAGTACCTGATGCCGGACCCTATAGAAACGCTCAAGGCGGCGGAAATTCTCGTCAGGGAAGGCTTCACGGTGCTTCCCTACATCAATGCGGACCCCGTGCTCGCCAAGCGGCTTCAGGAAGCCGGAGCAGCGGCGGTGATGCCCCTGGGCGCGCCGATCGGCACCAACAAGGGCGTTCTCACCAGGGAACTGGTCAACATCATCATTGAACAAGCCGTTGTTCCCGTCGTGGTGGATGCCGGGCTGGGGGCGCCCAGCCACGCGGCGGAAGCTCTGGAAATGGGAGTGGACGCCGTGCTGGTCAATACGGCCATCGCCGCCGCCGGAGACCCTGCGGGCATGGCAAAAGCCTTTGCCCTGGCCTGCCGTGCAGGCCGCATGGCCTATCTGTCCGGCCTTCCCTCCGTCTCCGCCAAGGCCGCCGCCACCAGTCCCCTCACTTCCTTCCTGCATTAAAAGCAGGAGCGGGGAGCCTCTTCTTTACTGCCGCGGCTCAGGGGGCCTGGGACGCCGCCGTTTTCGCCATCTTCCTGCGAATCAGGAACTCCAGAACGAAGCAGGCAGCCACAAACAGGACAATCAGCGGAATCAGGTAAGGCTGGCTGAAGAACATCTGGTAGAAAAAGGCGCCCAGAATAAACAGCATCAGCAGGAATCCCAGGATAATCAGCAGGATGTTCCCGTTCGTCTCCTTCCGTAACCGCCAATGGGCTACGAACACCGCCAGATAGCTGATCAGGAAACATGCCCCCGCCAGATTGGCGATGGCTACCAGGTTAAAGGCATTCGTCATCACCAGAATGCCCAGCAGCAGGTAAAAAAAGCCCTCTGTGCCGTTCCCCCAGAATGGCCGTTTGAAAATGGCACCCAGCTGCCCGTTGTGGGCCAGGGCCCTGGAAATGTCCAGCATGCTGAACATGGTGGCATTAATGGCTGACGCCGTGGCAATCAAGGCCGCTACGGAGACGGCCATGAACCCCCACACGCCCAGCACGGGATAGGCGGCCTGCGCTACGGCGGTTTCCGTATGGCTTTCCAGGGAAGTGGCGGGAACATTGGACAGCACCACGTAGGAAAGTACCAGATACAGCACCAGCACGATGCCGATCGCCACGAAAATAGCCATGGGCAACGTTTTGGCCGGGTTCTTCAGATTGCCCGCCGTATTGGCCATCATGCCGTAACCGGCAAAAGCGAAGAATGTCAGCCCCACGCTCCCCAGCAGGCCGTCCAGCCCCTTTACCGGAATGGGGTCCGCGCCCACCGGCACGGTAGAACCGAAGCTGGCAAGCATCAGCACTGTCAGAATCAGCAGCTTGAACGCCACCATCACCACCTCCGATTTCCCGACGGCCTTGGCCCCGCCCATGTTCAGCGCCCCCAGCAAAAGAATGGCAACGCTGGCAAAAAGGGCGGTGGAGTACATGCTGACCACTCCGTCCGGCAAAAACAGGCGGGACGCGTACGCGCCAAAGGACTTGGCGACCAGAGCCACGGTGATGACCAGCGTTCCCAAATAAATCAATGTGAGCGCGCCGGACAAGGTCTTGTGGGAAAACGCCTGATTGAAATAATCCATGATTCCTCCGGAACCGGGATAACGGGAGCCCAGCTTGGCATACGTATAACCGGAAAGCAGGGCGGCGGCGCCCCCCAGCAGGAAAGACCAGTACACGTTTTTGCCCGCCATCAGGGTCGCCTGACCCATAAGGGCGAAAATTCCCGCTCCCACCATGGAACCTATTCCCAATGCAATCACGCTCCACAGGGATAAATATTCTTTTGGAGCCTTTCCGTGCATAAGGGAATTAGAAAGCTCAGCCCCTCGGAACGTTGACCTTTCGCCGCGGCATGACACGTCTGCCGGTTCCGGACGTACAACGTCATCATGACTATTCCGGCACGGCTTTCCCCTTGAACCGCCCTCAGGGGACATGTAGGGTACGGCTGATGATCAAAACCGCCATTTTTGACTTTGACGGAACCCTCGCGGATACGTTGCCCCTGTGCCGGGAAGCCTTCCGCCGGGCTGTGCGGGATCTGGACGGCAGGACGGTGACGGATGAAGAAATAGAACGCCAGTTCGGGCCGGACGACCTGGGCGTCATTCAAAGGCTGCTTCCCGGAAAACCGGAGCTCCACGAACGCGGCAGGGAGCTTTTCATCCGCCATTACCGTGAACTTCACCCGGAACTGGCCCCCGCCCCCTTCCCCGGCGTCCACGAGCTGCTGCACGCTCTCCGCAGCCGCGGCGTCCGGCTGGCCATGGTCACCGGCAAGCGCCTGGAAAGCGCAGACATTTCCCTCCGGTTCTTCCACCTGGACGGATTCTTTCCCATTCTGGAAACGGGCTCCCCGGAAGGAGGCATCAAGCCGGACTGCATCAAGCGGGCGCTGAACCGCCTGAATTCCACCGCTGAAGAAGCCATCTACATTGGAGACTCCCCCACGGACGTGGACGCGTGCCGCGCCGTCCCCATCCGCATTCTTGCCGCAGGCTGGGCCGCGGAAGCGGACGTGGAAGGGCTGAAAGAACGGAAGCCGGACTACCTGCTGACCCGCTTTGAAGACATGGACCGCTTTTTCCGGGAGCATGCGCCCGGAACGCCGGGCGGACCGGCGCCGCTCCATGGTGGAAATGAAGGCCTTTAATATTGCAATCCCGCAGGAAATCAGACACCATTGTTCACCCCGTTAAAACCAATCCTTCAATGACTTCCCAGAAAGAATCCGGAAAAGAGGGCCTGAAAATCCTGCTCATGCTCGCCAGCGTCATCGTCATCACGGCCGGACTGCATGCGGGAAAGCCGGTACTGCTTCCCATCGTTCTATCCGGCTTCCTGGCTATTGTCAGCTATCCGCTGACCTCCTTTTTCAAAGGGCGCCTGCGCTTTCCGCACTGGCTGGCAGTGACCTTCACGGTCATCATGGACTTTGGTATTCTGGTGGGGCTCGGTTATCTGGCCCAGTACCTGGGGCAGGATCTCGCCAACACCGTTACGAACAAATACCAGCCCATGCTGGTGGAAAAAATCCATGAACTCCGCGCCTTCCTGATTGAACATGACTGGAACAACCTGGCGGACCAGGTACTCCAGGAACTGCCGGACCTGCTCAATGGCCAGCGCATCGTGGCGTTTTCCACGGGAGTCATGGGACAGCTCGCCTCCATGCTGACCTTCACCACCCTCATCCTGATCCTGATGACCTTCTTCCTGGGAGAGGCGCCCCGTTTCCGGATGAACATCAACAAGCTGGGGAACAACAGCGACACGGGCATCCGCAAATTCTCCAAAGCCCTGGCCGGAGTCCAGAAATACCTGATCATCAAAACCTTCATCAGCGCGGCTACGGGCCTGCTCGCCTTCCTGCTTTGCTACTACATGAAGGTGGACTTTCCCCTGCTGTGGGGCATCGTGGCCTTTGCGCTCAACTTCATTCCCACCTTCGGCTCCATCATCGCGGCCATTCCCCCCACCCTGCTCGCCATGCTGCTGATCAGCCCTACGGCGGGCATCATCGTGGCCGGCGGCTATCTGGTAATCAATACGGCCCTGGGGAGCTGCCTGGAACCCATGCTGCTGGGGCGCCAGTTCGGCATCGTCACCAGCATGGTGCTGCTCTCCGTCATCTTCTGGGGCTGGGTCTGGGGTCCCATCGGCATGCTTCTGGCGGTACCCATAACCATGCTGATCAAGCTGGGGCTGGAAAGCTCCAAGGACCTCGCCTGGATCGCCCAGCTCATCGACAACCCTCCCACGCCCAGATTCCCGCTCCCCCCTCTCCATTCCGGGAAAACCAACGAAAGCACAACCAAGGAATAATCCATGCATTCATTCGCATACAAAAACGGCACGCTCTACTGTGAAAACGTCAACCTCCAGGAACTGGCGGACAAGGAAGGGACGCCCCTGTACGTTTACAGCAAGCAGACCATCCTGAACCATTTCCACCGCCTCCGGGAAGCCCTGGCGCCCCTTAACGCGGAAGTGGCCTACGCTGTCAAGGCCAGCTCCAACATCGCCATCCTGAACCTCATGGCCCGCAACGGCGCGGGGTTTGACATCGTTTCCGGCGGCGAGCTCTTCCGCGTCCTCAAAGCCGGGGGAGACCCTTCCAAATGCACTTATGCCGGAGTGGGAAAAACGGAGCAGGAAATCCGCTACGCCCTGGAACAGGGCATTTACTGCTTCAACGTGGAATCGGAGGCGGAACTGCGTGCCATTAACTCCATTGCCGCATCCATGGGAGTGAAAGCCCCGGTAGCCGTGCGCGTCAATCCCAACGTGGAGGCGGGAACGCACAAATACATCACCACCGGCAAGGCTGAAAACAAATTCGGTGTGGACTTTGAACTCATTGAGCCTCTTTACGAGATGGCGGCCCGCGAACTTCCGCACCTCCAGTTGAAAGGCCTGCAAATGCACATCGGCTCCCAGCTCACCCAGGCGAAACCCTTCCTGGAAGCCGTCAGGAAAGTGGCTCCGCTGGCCGCCACGTTGAAAGAAAAGCACGGCATTGAATTCTTCTCCATAGGCGGCGGCATCGGCATCGTTTACCAGGACACGCTGGATTCCGGCGTTCAGGAATGGTGGAACGAGGACTGCGCCCAGCTCACGCTGAGCACGTATGCCCAGGCCGTCGTACCCACCCTCCAGCCTCTGGGACTGCACATCATCGTGGAACCGGGGCGCCTCATCGTGGGGAATGCCGGCGCGCTCATCACCCGCTGCCTGTATGAAAAAACGGGAAAGGCAAAGACCTTTAAAATCGTGGATGCGGGCATGAACGACCTCATCCGTCCCGCCCTCTACCAGGGTTATCATGAAATCATTCCGGTAAAGGAACACCTCTCCGAATCCTGCATCACCACGGACGTGGTGGGCCCCATCTGCGAATCCGGGGACTTCCTGGCCCAGAACAGGGACATGACGGACGTGCGCCAGGGAGAACTCCTGGCCGTGCTGTCCGCCGGAGCCTACGGTTTTTCCATGTCCTCCAACTACAATTCCCGCCCCATGGCGGAAGAAGTCCTGGTGGACGGAAACCAGTGGAACGTCATCCGCAGCCGCCAGACCTGGGAAGACCTCATCCGGGGAGAATCCATTCCGGAATAATCTCTCCCCCCTTCAATTCCTCTTCAGGGGATGTCCCTCCAGGGTAAAACCGGGAATGGGCATCCCCTTTCCAGTCCTTTCCGCATCCGGAAGTCAAATCCCGTAAAGCCGCCTTGCAAACGCCTGCGGAATGTACTATTTACGTTAAAACTTTTTCCTCCCTTTCTTGGTCATGTTTTCCAAAAGCCTCTTTCTGGCCGCCGGCCTCCTGTCTGCGTCAGCCGCCTTCTCCCTGCCCTCCAGGCCCGTACCGGGAAACCCGGCCATCATCCCTCTTCCATCCGCGCTGGACATGGAAAAGAACAAGCCGGGATTTTTGGTTAACAACGTGCTGTCCGTTTCCAAAAAGGGAGACAAAAGCTGCATTGCCTCCTTCGTGACGGGGTTCTCCGACAACCTCCGGCAAATCAAAATCAGCCCGGCCCCCTCTGCGGCCAATGCCGTGCAGATCCTCCTGAAAAAAGACGCTTCCCTGTCTCCGGAATGGTACTCCGTCAAGGTCACCACGCAGGGCGTCACCGTCTCATGCACATCCCCTGCCGGGGCCTTTTATGCGGCGCAGACCCTCAAGCAATCCTTGGAGAAGGATGCCTCCGGCCGCTGGGCCCTTCCCTGCATGACCATCACGGACAGCCCGCGCTTCACATGGCGCGGCATCATGATTGACAGCGGGCGCAACCCCCGGTCCATTGAGGAGCTGAAAACCATCATTGACCTGCTCGCCCGTTACAAGGTGAACACCATCCACTGGCACCTGACGGAAGACCAGGGCTGGAGGCTGGAAATTAAAAAGTATCCCAGGCTCACTTCCATCGGCGCCACCCGGCCGGAAAGCCCCATCCCGGGCAACCGCAACAAGGGGGACGGCAAGCCCTTCACCTTCTTCTACACCCAGAAGGAAGTGAAGGAACTGGTGGACTACGCCAAACGCAGGCACATCACCATCGTGCCTGAAATAGAAACTCCGGGACACGCTGCGGCCGCCATCACGGCCTATCCCGAATTCGGCAACAAGGACATTCCCGGCTACAAGCCGCGGGTGGCGACGCGCTGGGGCATTCTTCCCTTCACGTTCAGTCCCACGGAACCCACCTTCAAATTCATTGACGGCATTCTGGAAGAAGTCTGCCAGCTTTTCCCGGATTCCCCCTACATCCACATAGGCGGGGACGAAGCCCCCAAGCAGCAGTGGAAGAACTCCCCCCAGGCGCAGGAGGTAATGAAGAAAAACGGCCTGAAAAACGAACAAGAGCTCCAGAGCTACTTCATCCACCGCGTGGAAAAGCTCGTTAACGCGCGCGGCAAGCAAATAATCGGCTGGGATGAAATCCGGGAAGGCGGCCTTTCCAAAACGGCCACCCTGATGGTCTGGCACGATCCCGGCATTGCCAGGGAAGCCGTCAAGCACGGAAACAAGGTCATCATGACCCCGTTTGAAAGCACGTACCTGATCCGGCAGGAAGGCCCGCATCCGGAAGGGCCCGAATATGAAATGGCTACTTTCTCCGTCATCCCCCTGCAAAAAGTCTACAACATGAATCCCATCCCCAAGGGAATTACCCCGGAACAGGAAAAAAACGTCCTGGGCGTGCAGGGAAGTTGCTGGAGCGAATACATGACCACGCTGGCCAAGTGGCAGTACATGGTCTTTCCGCGCATGTTCGCCATCGCGGAACTGGGCTGGACGCAGCCCGGCCGCAAGGATTTTACGGATTTCAAGGAGCGCCTGGACAGGCACAAGCCTTTTCTGGACGCGCTGCGCGTCAACTACCGGACGGACTCCGGGGAACCGGCGCAGCCGGAGGCAAAAATGATCCGTGAATGACCATGTCCCGCAAGAGCGCGGCGCCCCCTGCGCGCGCCGGAGTTCAGCCTTGCCCTCCTGAAAAAAAACACCTATCATACCGCCGTTATGCCAATAGCCACACCAGAACAATACATCAACATGCTTGAAACGGCCAAGAAGGAAGGCTATGCCTATCCGGCCGTCAACGTGACCACGATCGAAGTGGTCAACGGCGCCCTCCGCGCCTTCTCCGAAGCCAAAAGCGACGGCATCATCCAGGTCTCCATCGGCGGCGGCAAATTCGCCTCCGGCACCTCCATCGGCAATTCCGCCCTTGGCGCCATTGTTCTGGCGGAAGCCACGCGCCGCCTGGCTGAAAAGCACAACGTGCTTGTGGCCCTGCACACCGACCACTGCCAGCCCGAACACGTGGACACCTTCCTGCGCCCCCTGATCGCTGAATCCCGCCGCCGCGTGGAACGCGGTGAAGCCCCCCTCTTCAACTCCCACATGCTGGACGCCTCCACCCTCCCCATGGCTGAAAACCTCAAGCTCTCCCGGGAACTGCTGAAGGAATGCGCCGAACTGGGAATCGTTCTTGAAATTGAAATCGGCGTCGTGGGCGGCGAAGAAGACGGCGTAGACAACTCCGGCCACCCCGCCGACAAGCTTTACACCTCTCCGGAAGACATGCTGATGACTTATGAAGCCCTGGCCCCCCTCGGCAAATTCATGCTGGCCGCCACCTTCGGCAACGTGCACGGAGTGTACAAGCCCGGCCACGTCAAGCTGAAGCCCAGCATCCTGCGCGACGGCCAGGAAGCCGTAGTCGCCAAGCACGGCGAAGCGGCCCGCATGCCCCTCGTCTTCCACGGCGGTTCCGGCTCCGAGCTTTCCGACATCCGCGAAGCCGTTTCCTACGGCGTGGTCAAGATGAACATCGACACCGATACGCAGTACGCCTTCACGCGCCCGATCGTCTCCCACATGTGCGAACACATCAACGGAGTGCTCAAGATTGACGGTGAAGTGGGCAACAAGAAGGACTACGATCCCCGTTCCTACCTCGCCAAGGGTGAAAAGGGAGTCGCCGCCCGTCTCCAGGAAGCCGCAGACAACCTCATGTCCGCCGGCAAGACCCTCTTCGGCAAGATCTAAACAGCTCTCTTAAAAGCTTTATAAAATGCCCGGTTCCTTTCAGGAAACCGGGCATTTTTCATTACCTGCCTCCTCTTCGTAAAAAAGAGATTGTCAGCGTCCCGCAGTTTGCCTAGGGTTAGCAGGAAAGCCTATGACTATCCTTTCCCTCGTTCTGAAGCTCTGCCATCATCTTCCCGGTGCCTCGGAAAAACACCGGCAAAGGATGGAAAGGAAAATGGCCTTTTACGAACGGACCAAGGGGTTCCGCCGTTTTTTCAGGCCCCCATACGTCTTTTTATTTGGTGCCCCGTTTCACTCCAATCTGGGTGACCAGGCGCAAATGGAATGCATTATCAACTGGATTAAGAACAATCTGCCCGGTTACGAAGTATTTATCTCCACCTACACAAACACCACTCCGCGCCTCCTGCGGAAAATACGCAAATACATCCGAAAAAAAGACATACTCCTGTGCCACAGCGGATACCATATGACGGACCTGTACGACGAACAATCCCATTATCTTCGTCTCGCGCAGCTCTTCCCGGACTACCCGCTGACCATACTTCCCCAAACCATTCATTATCAGGATAGCTCGTGTGCTCAAGCGACGGCTGACGTTCTTAACCGCCATCCCAACTGTACGCTGTTCTGCCGGGATGGGCATTCTTATGAAACGGCTAAAGAACTGTTCCACCACTGCCGGCTTTTCCTTTATCCTGATATCGTGACCTCTCTCATCGGGAAAGTTCAATTGCCCGCCCATCCGCGCAAGGGAGTTCTCTTCTGCATGCGGAACGATAAGGAAGCCTTTTACCAGCCTCAGGCCATAGCCGGGCTGCGCAGGGAACTGGAACCCTTTATCCTTACAGAACAGACGGATACTACCATTGATACTCCGGCGGCGGAGTTGACTGTACGAAGAAGGGAAATTCTTGATTCAACCTTTCGCTACTTCTCCCATTTCCAAGTTATTATTACCGATCGTTACCACGGAACCATTTTCTCATTAATCAGCAATACACCCGTGATTGTACTCAATTCCACCGACCATAAACTCTCCTCCGGAGTCAAATGGTTCCCGGGCTCATTCAAAGAGTATGTCCATTTTGCCGAATCTCTTGAACAGGTTCCCTCTCTTGTCCGGAACATCCTGGAGCACTTCCCCAAGGAACCGCTGCCGCCTTATTTTTCGGAAAATTACTATGACCATTTGTTAGAAAAGCTTCAGCTTCCAAAAGTATGATCAGCATCTGTTCGGCCACTGAATGCACGGGATGTTCCGCGTGTTTTTCCATCTGTCCCAAAAAAGCCATTTCCATGGTTCCCGACCAGGAAGGGTTTTTACATCCGCAGATAGACCAGGTTCTCTGTATTGACTGCAATTTATGCACACAGGCATGTTCGGCTCTTCATGAACCGGAGCGTGGAAACAGGCTCTCTGAAGAATTGTTTTTTGCCGCTTACCACCAGGATGAAGCCATACGCATGTCTTCTTCTTCCGGGGGGGCTTTTTCTGCTCTGGCTTCATGGATGCTCCAGCAGGGCGGCTATGTATGCGCGGCTGCCTATGATGATGATTTCAAAGGAGTGAAACATATCATCGTACACTCGGAAGAGGAGATGCCACGGCTGCGCACGTCCAAATATACGCAAAGCAGGATAGGGGCATGTTTTAATGAAATCCGGCAAATGTTGAGGAAAGGCCAAAAAATCCTTTTCGTGGGAACCCCCTGTCAAACATCGGGATTACATCTTTTTCTGAAAAAGGAATATGCCGGCTTGCTGACTGTAGACATCGTTTGCCACGGTGTTCCCTCCCCGGTCGTCTTTGCGGATTATATCAGTTATTTGGAACGTAAACACGGAGCTTTCATCAGTAATTACAGCTTCCGTGATAAAAAATGGAGCTGGTACCATTTCAATACAAAGGCTGAATTTAAAAACCGCAGGTCTCCATATCTGGGAACGTGGGAAGAGGACGTGTTCATGCGTGGATTTTTACGGGACTATTTCCTGAGGGAAAGCTGCTATGCATGCAAATACAGCAAGCATCAACGCTATGCGGATATCACCCTGAGTGATTTCTGGGGCTACCATTCTTCTGACGGAGGCTTTGAAGATGATGACAAGGGTATCTCCATGTGCATGTGCAACACGGAAGAAGGGAAGCAGGCTTTTGAAGCCATCAAACCTTCACTGGTGTGGTGCGTGCGCCCCAGAGAAATGAGCCTCTGCAACGGCGGATTTTCTCCCCGCCTGGCTACCCGGGAAGAAAGAAAAGCTTTCCTTGAAGAATACCGCCGCATCGGCTTTGAAGAGGCCGTTCCCAAATACATGTATCCCGAACAGGTTTCTGATGAATTGAAGGTTCTATACTTCTGGGGACGCGGCCACAGTAAAAAATTCCTGAAGCGTTCCAGAAAAATATTGCGCTTTATGAGAAAAATAAAAAGAATCTTTAAAAAGGCATCCTGACTTTTGACGCATTCTCCGGGTCCTGCAACCCCGCACTGAACCTTTCCCAAGGAGGCAATAAGGAGAACCGTCTTTCATTCACAGTACCCCACCAAAGGAAAAGCCCGCGTTACAGCGGGCTTTTCCGGCTTGTAGAGAGATCAATTCCCGGCCTTGCGGGACTCCCTCACGCGGTCGTTGGCGTTCAGGATGCGCTTGCGCAGGCGGATGAAGTGGGGAGTGGCTTCCACCAGTTCATCAGGTTCAATGTACTCAATGGCGCGCTCCAGTGAAAAGATGACGGGAGGGGAAAGCTGGATGCCGTCACCCTTCGTGGCGGACCGGATGTTGTTCAGGTGCTTTTCCTTGCACGGATTGACCGGCATGTCCATCTGGCGCGGGTTTTCACCCACGATCTGGCCCTCGTAGATATCTTCCTGGGCTCCTACGAACAAACGTCCGCGTTCTTCCAGGGCCACCAGTGCAAAGGGAGTGGAGACGCCCGTTTCCATGGAAACCAGCGTTCCCGTGGTACGCGTGGTGATGTCTCCGGCGTAAGGGCCGTAATCCCGGAACAGGTGGGAGAAAATGCCGTGGCCGGATGTCAGGTTGACCAGCTCAAACTCAAACCCGATGATGCCGCGGGTAGGAATGTAGGCTTGAATGAAGGTATGGCCTGTCCCTTCCTTGCACACCATGTCTTCCATCTGCCCTTTGCGGGCATGGAGAAGCTTCATGACGCCATTGGCGTGTTCGTCCGGAACTTCCACGTAGATCGTTTCATACGGTTCCGTAAGGCGGTCGTTCTCATCCCTCTTCATGATGACGGTGGGACGGGAGACGCACAGTTCATAATTTTCACGGCGCATGGTTTCCACCAGCACGGCAATCTGCATGGCGCCGCGGGCGGAGACGGAAAAGACGCCGGCCTTGTCCGTATCTTCCACCTGGATGGAAATATTCGTGCGCATTTCCCTGATCAGGCGGTCACGGATCACGCGGGAAGTAACATTCTTGCCGTCACGGCCGCCGAAAGGCCCGTTGTTGATGGAAAACTCCATGGAGATGGTGGGCGGGTCAATCGCCACGAACGGCAGGGGTTCCGTCTCTGCGGAACCGCCCAGGGTCTCCCCGATGTTCACGTTTTCAAACCCCGCCACACCTACGATGTTGCCCGCCACGCCAATGGCGGAATCCGTGGCGCCCAGGCCGGAATATTCAAACATGCGGGTCACCTTGCCGGAGATGCAGGTGCCGTCGCTCTGATGAAGCCAGACGGTGTCCCCTTTCTTCACGGTGCCTGAGGTAATGCGGCCGATGGCCACGCGGCCTACGTAGTCATCCCAGTCAATATTGGAAACGAGCATCTTGAACTCGCCTTCCGGATCGGCATCCTTCGGAGCGGGAATGTGTTCCACAATCTTGAACAGAAGGGGCGTGCAGTCCACGGGAGGTTCCCCCTCCATGGAATTCATAAAATAGCCGTCGCGGGCGGAACCGTATACAAAGGGGGCTTCAAACTGCTCGTCCGTAGCACCCAGTTCCAGAAAGAGTTCCAGCACCTGGTCATGCACTGCGGCGGGGTCCGCATGAGGACGGTCGATCTTGTTGATCACCACGATGGGCATCAGCCCCTCCTGCAAGGCTTTGCGGAGCACGAAGCGCGTCTGGGCCTGCGGACCTTCAAAAGCGTCCACCACCAGGAGCACGCCGTCCACCATCTTCATCACGCGCTCCACTTCGCCGCCGAAGTCGGCGTGCCCGGGCGTATCCACAATGTTGATGGTATAGCCATTCCAGAGGATGGAAGTATTCTTGGCCTTGATCGTAATGCCTTTTTCACGTTCCAGATCCATGGAGTCCATGGCGCGTTCCTGCACGGCCTGGTTGGCCCGGTAGGCTCCCCCCGCCTGCAAAAGTTGGTCAACCAGGGTCGTTTTCCCATGGTCAACGTGAGCGATAATAGCGAGGTTGCGGAACTTGGAAGGGTCTGACATTGCGCGCGAGAGCTAAAAGCACTGGAAAATAAATGTCAAGCCTGCTCCATGAATACCTCCATATATTTTTTACGCGCGCGCGTGCCGTGACAGCCGCAGGTGACGGAACTTTTATCTTCTACGGTGAATTTATAGCTTCCCCCTGCCTTCAAATGGGGCTATCCTGCTCTGGCATAAATAATTTCTAATTTTAGACAAGATGAAGATTTGGTTAGATGGAAAGCTGGTGGAGCAGGAGGAGGCCAAGACCTCCGTTTTTGACCACGGTACGCTATACGGAGACGGCATTTTTGAAGGCATCCGGTTTTACAACAAGCGCGTCTTCCGCCTGGAGGACCACATGGACCGCCTGTACGACTGCGCCCATTACCTCCTTCTGGACATTCCCTATACCCGTGAAGAACTCTCCAAGGCCGTATGTGATACGGCGGCGGCTTCCGGCCTGAAAGACGGCTACATCCGCCTGGTGGTGACCCGCGGCATCGGCAACCTGGGTCTCAATCCTTTCAACTGCAAACGCCCCAGCGTCTTCATCATCGCGGATAAAATCTCCCTGTATGATCCCGCCGTATATGAAAACGGCCTGGCCCTGATCACCAGCTCCGTGCGCCGCAACCGTCCGGACGCCCTCTGCCCCCAGGTCAAATCCCTCAACTATCTCAACAACATCCTGGCCAAGATGGAAGCCGTGCGCCAGGGCGTGGCGGAAGCCCTGATGCTGAACGACCTGGGCAACGTGGCTGAATGCACGGGAGACAACATCTTCATCGTGAAGGACGGCGCCGTCTTTACGCCGCCCGTCACGGACGGCTGCCTGGACGGCATCACGCGCCGCGTGGTGCTGGAAATTTGCCGGGAACTGCAAATCCCTGCGGAAGAAAAAACCATGAACCGTTTTACCATCACCTGCGCGGATGAATGCTTCCTGACCGGCACGGCAGCGGAATGCGTCCCGGTCACCAAGCTGGACGCCTACCAACTGGGTTCCGGAAAAATCGGCCCGGTGACGGCCCGCATCCTGGCCCGCTTCCAGGAACTGACCCAGACCACGGGAACGGACTTCTGAGACACGCTGATTCCCTTTTAAACAACAAAAACGGCCCCCCAATCGGCGGGGTCGTTTTTGTTGCATCAGGACCGGAGAGCCGGATGGGATTCATTGACCGGAGTTTTTATAGGGAAAGAGCCCGAAAACCCGCATTCCCGGCAGAGCGGCCAGCAACAGAGACGGAAGAAGGGGAAGGACGTATTCCCACGGCTTGAATTTAACATAGCCAATTGGAAACGGAGTCTCCGGCTTTCATACCTGGTTCATTCCGGAAAACAACGGAGGATTATCCCTTACAAGGGCCAGGAGACTCTTGTTCCCAGCAGGGCAGCCGTCAAAAGACCCGGTGGAAGGATTGTCTCCACGGTTTGAATGAAAAACGCCAGCCGGGAATGAAGGCCTCCCGGCCTTCCTGGAGCAATTTATTCCGGAGCGCAACGGAGAGACGCTTCAAAAAAGCCCAAACTCCGTTGATCCTCCGGACAGCCGCACCCCGGCGCGAAAAAAAGACAGCCCTATTTCTTCTTCGGCAATCCGGTTTGCGGATCAAACTGCTTGGCCTGCTGGGCGTGCTCCTTCGTCTGGTAAAACCGGACGTAATCAATCAGGAACTTCACGGGATAGCCCTGGCCGTCCTTCGGAGCTTTCTCGCACCAGTTGCCGCCCACGGCGGAATTGAGAATCAGGTAAAACGGCGTGCGGAACGGATTGCCCTCATCCTTGGTGTAATTCGTGGTATTCAGGTCAATGGACTTCACGAGCTTGTCATCTACCATCAGTTTGATGGAATCCTTGTCCCATTCCATGACGTAAGTATGGAAATCATCGGAAAGATGATCAATCTTCACCGTGCCCCCGCGGGAGGCGTCCTTGCTGGATACGCCGTCCGGGCTTAAATGGAAGGTGGAGTAAACCACGTCCGGCTGCTGGGAGATGTTTTCCAGCATATCAATCTCCCCGTTGCCGGGCCAGCCCCACTTGTTCTTGCCAAGCAGCCAGATGGCAGGCCAGATGCCCTTGGTCTTGGGAACTTTGGCCCGCACTTCCAGCCTGCCGAACATGAAGTTTTTCGTCTTGATCGTGGTGACGGATCCGGACGTATAAGGCATGAACTTGGTATTCCTGATCCAGTCCGCCGGGCTCTTCTTGTAATTGACATTGGCGAACTTTTCAAAATGAGTCTCCAGCACCAGGCAGCCGTCCTCCACCCTCATATTCTTCGGGCGTCCGGTATAAGTCTGCTGGGAACCCTGGTTGCGCACCACGCCCAGTTCCGGCTTCCATTTCTTGGCGTCTATCTTGGAACCGTTGAACTCATCCCCCCAAACGTAAACCCATCCGCCGGGAAGGGTTTTAGGGGGTTTGACGTCTTCTCCCTTTCCGGACATGCAGAAGCATGCGGTCAACAGCACGGCAAACAGGCTTTTCTTCATACGGAGCAATACTGTACCCGGAATCCCGGCCTTTCAAACAAAATACGTCCGGACAGTGCCTTTTCCCCGCCTCCTGTTCCCGGAATGGCAAAACTACCGGTAAAATGAATCGAAACCTCCCTCCGCCGCATGCTATTATTTACGGCATGAAGACAAATCCCTCTCCCCGTGGTCCGGCTCTTCTTCATCAAACTCCGGCAGGCTCCATCGTCATCGTGGAGAACGGAACAGCTGTCACGCATGTCTTCTTTGGCCGCCTGATGCAGCCGGAGCATGTGGAATGGAAGGAAACGCCCCTGCTGCGCCGCACAGCCCGGCAACTGGACGAATACTTCCAAGGCACGCGCCGCACTTTTGACGTGCCGTTATCCCCGCAGGGAACGGAATTTGAACAAACGGTCTGGAAAGCCCTTCAGACCATTCCCCATGGAGAAACCAGAAGCTACGGAGACATCGCCCGGCAAATAGGGCGTCCGTCCGCCTGCCGGGCCGTGGGGCATGCCAACAACCAGAACCCCATCGGCATCATCATCCCCTGCCACCGGGTCATTGGAGCCAACGGCAAATTGACCGGCTATGCAGGCGGCCTGACCATCAAGCAATACCTGCTGGAACTGGAACAGGGGGCCGTGGCCCCGTTCATGCTGTTTCCGGATACGGAACGCATGTTATGGGACATCCCCGCTGATTCCTGATTCCGGCACAGAAGCCGCGCCCGTTCTCAGTGCGGTGCGTCCTCCTGTGGAGGAGTCATGGACTTCAAGGCGGCCTTGGGAGATTCAATGCCGAGCCACTGGAGGGGCAGCAGCTCTCCCGTCAGCTTGTAATGCTTGTACGTCAAACCGGCGAAGACGGCCAGGAGAAACATCAGGACGGCATACAGGGCCATCCACAAATAATTTTTCCGCGCCGTACGGGTAGCCTGGTCCGCCAGCTGCTGCAAATTCCGCATGGCGGGAGAGGGGGCCGTGTTCTCATCCTCCTCTTCATCCGGAGCTGGAGACAGGCCGGGGGAAGGCTCTTCAACAAACCGGAGCCGGGCATCCCCCAAGGCTATCTCGTCCCCGTCGTAAAGGGGAGCGCCTCCCATGGGTGTCAGCCCGTTAATTTTAATTCCATTGGTGGAGCCGAGGTCTTCAAGGACATAGCCGCCTTCCTTGAACTGGAGCAGGGCATGCTCCCCGGACACGGATTGAAAAGGCAGCACGATTTCACAATGTTCGTCCCGCCCGATGCGGGCGAAATATTCGCCGTTCTTCGGAAGGACTATGGTTTTCTCGGAACCGTCGGGGAGTTGGATGGAAAGGCGGGGCATGATTTGCGGGCATGATGCCATGCCGATGCTCATTTTCAATCCAAAAGACCGTTTGCGCCTCCTCCGGCAGTAAAAAACACCGGAGTGCCTCCGAATGGCGGCAGCCTGGTTTCAGAACAGCGGCATTCCCTGGCAACGGCTTCTTTATGCCGTTTTTTACCGGTGACGGCTTTGCCGCCCCACCAGGGCCGTTTTCTGCCGCGGCGCCTATTTCCTGTTCACTGGAAAAGTCAGCGCCACATGCCATGGAAAAGCCGTACAGTCCTGCACTTGTCTTGCGTTTGAGGGGGAAATGTTTCATATTCAGAACATGTTTGTTGACAACATCCGCATATTTGCCAGGGCAGGAAAGGGAGGAAACGGGCTCGTCAGTTTCCGCAGGGCCAAATTCGTGCCCAAGGGCGGCCCGGACGGCGGCGACGGCGGCGATGGCGGAAGCGTCATTCTGGAGGTGGACCCGCATACGAATGACCTGCGCTCCTTTTTCTATGATCCCAAACTGATTGCCACGGATGGAGTAGGCGGCCAGGGTGCCAAAAAACATGGCAAAAACGGCAAATCCGTCATCGGGAAAGTGCCTCCCGGCACCATCATTTACCGCAGCAATGCGTCTTCCATGTCGGAGGCAACATGGCTGGAACGGGAAGGCGAAGGCATTGAGCTGGAAAAAATTGCGGACCTGACGGAAATCGGCACCCGGTTCACGCTGTGCCAGGGGGGCATAGGCGGCAAGGGCAACTGGCATTTCCGTTCTGCGACCAACCAGGCCCCCACGGAAGCCGAATTGGGGACGGAAGGGGAGGAAGGCGTCTTTTTCATGGAACTGCGCCGCATTGCGGACGCCGGACTGGTGGGCTACCCCAATGCGGGCAAAAGCACTCTGCTGGGCGACATCTCGCAAGCCAAGCCCAAGGTTGCCAACTATCCCTTCACCACGCTCCAGCCCATCATCGGGGTGGTGGAATTCAACAGCTTCCGCCGCTGCATCGTGGCTGACATTCCCGGCATCATTGAGGGAGCGCATAACAACCGCGGCCTGGGACATGAATTCCTGCGCCACATCACGCGCTGCAAGGTGCTGGTCTTCGTTCTGGACATGGCCGGCAGCGAAGGCCGCGACCCCATTGAAGACCTTCAGAACCTCCGCACGGAGATCAAACTGTACAGTGAAGACCTGGCCAAACAACCCTGGTTCGTCGTCGCCAATAAAATGGACCTGGAAGGCGCAGAGGAAAACCTGAACAACTTCCGCATGCGTTTCCCGAAGGTGGACGTCATTCCCATCTCCGCCCTCAACGGGGATGGCATTTCCCAGCTCAAAAGCAAGCTTGATGAGCTTGTAGGCTATAAATTCGTCCGTTAAAGCTAACCGCCAATCCTCTCTCCCCATCCGACATGACCGCTCCGTTTACTGAAGCAACAGACCCCAGCCAGCTTTTGTGCCGCATCGCCGGAATTGGAGACCTCTTCGCCATTGAAGGGGAATTCGTCACTGGGAAGGAAATCCCCAGCGGCCATATCAACACCACCTACAAGGCCACCTACCGTAAAAGCGACGGGACGGAAGACTCCTACATCCTCCAGCGTATCAACGACTACGTATTCAAGGATCCCAGGGCCGTCATGCGCAATGTGGAGAAAGTCACGCGCCACATCAACTGGAAAGTCCTGCGCCGCCTGAAGGACTCCGCCGGGCAGACCCTCAATCTTTATCCGGCCCGCGGAGGGCGCAACTACATTGACATTCCCGGTGACGGCATCTGGCGCTGCTACAATTACCTGGCCGGCACGCACACCTATGACGTGGTGGAAAACACCCGGCAGGCTTACCAGGCCGGATTTGCGTTCGGCTCCTTCCAGGACTTGATCAGTGATATGAATCCGGAGGACATCGTGGAAACCATCCCCGGCTTCCACCATACCCGGAACCGTTTCAACCGCCTGATGGAAGTGGCGGAACAGGACCCCCGGGAACGCCTTTCCACCTGCCTTCCGGAACTGGACTTCATCAAGGCGCGGGAAGAGGATGTAGACCGCCTGCTGGACCTTCAGGCCAGCGGCGTGCTCCCCACCCGCATCACCCATAATGACACCAAGATCAACAACGTCATGCTGGATGAAGATACGGACCACGCCGTCTGCGTTATTGACCTGGATACGGTCATGCCCGGACTTGTCCTGTACGACTTCGGCGACATGGTCCGCACCGTCACCCCGCCCACGGAAGAAGATGAGGAAGACCTGGACAAGGTGCGCATGCGCATGCCCATGTTCCAGTCCATCGTGGAGGGTTACCTGGCCGCCGCCCACGGCTTCCTGACGCAGGCGGAAATAGACCAGCTTGCCTTTTCCGGAAAACTTATCACGCTGGAAATCGGCATCCGGTTCCTGACGGACTACCTGGAAGGGGACCAGTACTTCAAAGTCTCCCGTCCGGACCACAACCTCATCCGCTGCCGCACGCAGCTCAAGCTGGTGGAATGCATTGAACGGGAGCTTCCGGTCATGGAACAATACGTCCAGCGCCTGGCCAGGGGATTTGCCAGAAAATAGGGGGCTGAGTCCCTGTACCAATTTTTCATTCCCGGAGGGACGGCTGCACGCCGTCCCTTATTATTTATCTATTGTTTGAACACTGCGGCGATTTCCATAATCCAAGAAACATTCCACGCAATCGCCACAAACCATGTTTGAAGTACCGGATATTCAACTCAATCAATATGGCAAGCCGGCAAGGATCATGTATCTGGCCCCCTATGCCCCCGACGCTCCCGATTTCTCCAAAAAGCCCTATACCGGCAACGGAGGCTATCCCCAGTATCACTACAATATTTACAAGGCCATCCAGGACATCGGCTACGACGTCGTCCCCACCTCCAAACCCTATTCCGTGCAATTTGCCAAAGGAAACGTGGACTACGTGTTCTCCCTGATGAACAGGTTCGCCATGTCCAAGCCTGAAATATTCATCTCCTCTTATTGCGAATTCATCCAGGTTCCCTATCTGGGAGCTCCGCCCAACATCCGCGCCATTGCGGAGGACAAGTTCCTGACCAAAATGGTGTTCCGCTCCCTGGGCTTGAACATTCCGGAAGGCATGGGGCTGTCCAGGGAAAAAGGCATTCCGGACAAGGCGCCCTTCCCCGGCCCCTACTTCGTCAAAAAACGGTTTGGGGCCGCTTCCGGCGGCATCCGGGAAGACAGCATCTGCGGCTCCTGGGAAGCAGTCGCCGCATGTGCCGAACGCCTCATGAAGGAAGGACACGAAGTGCTCGTGGAACAATACTGCGAAGGCATTGACGTGACGGTCCCCGTTCTAGGCGGAGAAAAGCCCATTATCCTGGGATACGTGCAGCCGAAATCCGACAAACCGGGCAGCATCATCACGGAAGACCTGAAACTGCATGACCACCTGGGCTACCAGATAGTCTCCGTGCACGACCTGGAACAGGACATCGCCAGAGACGTCCAGAAAGTCTGGGACGCCCTGGGCCCCATGGACTACTTCCGAATCGACTACCGCATTGACTTTGAAAAAGGTGAACGGCGCATCCTGGAAATGAACATCTGTTGCCACCTGGGCAAAAGCGGTTCCATCTGCCTGGCTGCCGCGGAACACGGCTACTCCCAGGCGGATCTGCTCAAATACATCCTCGCCTACAGCATGAACAGGCAGAAAAACCTCTGCCAATATGGCACGTGGCTTATCTGACCGTATACGGCAACAGAACACATGCCAATCATGGCGGGGGGAAGGATGCTAATCCGGTATCCGGCTGATTGCTTCAAACACCTCCCGCCAGCTTTCCCTGGACGCCTCCAGCCCTCCCAGGGCCATGCCGCGTTCCCGGGCGGCGGAGGCCATGTCCTCCCGGTAATGCGGCTCCCAGGCCATCTTGGTGGCGTACGTGATGAAATCCCCGGGGCTCTCGCACAACCATCCGGTTTTCCCGTGTTCCACCATCTGTTCCCAGCCTCCGCGCTTGTCCACAATCAGCACGCTTCCGCTTGCCATCGCTTCAAAACCTACGCGCGGCCAATTCTCCGTCGTATCCGTGGGTTGCAACACAATGTGGCACCTTTGGTAAAACTCCTGCTGGGACAATGATTTTTGGTCATGGAACGTCTCCACCCAGCCGGGAGGCTTGCCGGTCTTTGCCTCACTCCGGTGGTCAAACCCGAGAAAAGTTCCGCTCTTCCGGACGGGAGAAGCGAAATTCTCGTAAATGTGCCATGTATCCTTGCTGAATTTATCCTCATCCTGCCGGGAAATATGTCCCGCGCCGAACCAGTCCGCGGATCGCTGGGCAATGAAGGGAAAATCAGTCGTATCAAAATACGGCTTGAACGTCATGAAGCGGATGGACGGATCAGCATTCAAGGCTCTCAGGCGCGGCATCATGTTCTTCCTCACCCGGTCATTCTGGTAAAGAAACAGGGAAATATCTCCCCTCTTCATAGCTTCCTTTTCCCGTCCGAAAAGCCAGGTCATGCAATTGACGAAGACCGTCTTTCTCGTCCGTTTCCGTATCTCCGGCAGCGCAGCCAGGAACTCTTCATTGCAAAAACTGATGACGGGCGCGCCTTCCGGAATAGCTGACCAGTCATACCCCTCATGCACTGTGACGCCCCGCTCAACCATTTCCGGATAAAGCTCGGCACGGTGAATGTTTTTCTGCGTGGGGACAAGATGTATATCCACATCCATATGCCCCCAAACCTTAATCTGGTGGTAAAGCTCGGCTCCCGCCCCTCCATAGAGGGACGGAAAACCAGCCACATAGAGGATATCAAGCATTGTGGACAGAAAATATAATGATTCGCATGATGAATTCCATTCAAAATGTTAATTTAAACGACAACACCTTGTCACAATAAACAAATCTATTATTTGTTAATTAATTTCAAAGACTCCGCATCGAGAAAGTCTGCTAAATCAACATAAGACTGTTTGATTACTTTTTCCATAATTGCAGGATCATTCATATTCACTCTTTCGAGGCTATATTTTGAAAAATTCTTTTTGATAAAAGGATACATTAAATCGCTTCCTGTTTTTCCCGTCGCCTCGAAAATTATATTATCCCATTCCATGCCATATTGAGACAAATACTCATTTAAATTATTTTCTTTTTTCGTTAAATTCTTTTAGATTCTTATCTGAATTATTCTTCAAAAGAAGAGAATTGATTAAAAAACATTCGTAAAAATATTTTTTGATTGCCTCGGGTGCGTCAGAAAAATTCTTATCTTTATAAAATTTAATATTTTGCTTTATTATAAATTTATGATTGCAATCATCAAGTATTATGGATGGATATTCAGATTTTCCAACAGCGCGCAACAGGAATGCAGCAGCTTGAAAAGCAATTCTTTCAATTGCCAATTTTTCTTTACACAAAAATGCATTGTCTGTATTTATTTTTGCTGTTGGGATCTCAACATGTTCAGCGTATGAATCAACAGGAAATAGAAGAAGACATAAAATTATTAAAGCATTCTTGATCATAAGTGTATTTATCATATGTATATTGAAACTGTTTTTTACATGACCAATACTCTCCATAGATAAAACCTAATGTTGATAAGAAGAATTTTGATTGACCTTTGTTTTCAGCGACAGAAGAAGCTCCTATAGAAGAATTTGCTTCGCCCCCCCGTAATACTCTGCTCAAACACTTCCAGATGAAGCCCGGCCCGGTGAACGTTTTCTTGCGTGGGTATAAGATGCATATCCGCATCCATGTGTCCCTAACCTTAACCTGGTGGTAAAGCTCGGCTCCCGCTCCACCATAGAGGGACGGAAAGCCGATGATGTAGAAAGATCCCATAGTTAGTTATTCCCTTGTAGAGGACATTTCCCTAAGAATTAACATATGAATTGTTACTTATTCCTTATTGCCATGTCTAATATTTTTAAGGCATTATCACATCCATCAGTAAAATAATTATCCTTATTTTGAAATAATATCCATTTCCTCACGATGCTGAGTTGATCTTTTGTATAGGAATGATATATATAATCTACTTCTTTTTGTACGTAGTCCCGTATTCTTTCTGAAAAACAAATTACAATAAGTTTATTCATCATCCATTCCTCAGTGTCTGTCATATAATTATCTGCTCCTGATATTTCCTCCATATAGGAATTCCTGATAATAGAAGGGAAAAAATATGAAAGAGCGCCGATTGATGAAAAATTCACAAATTCCGCATTATAATACCATTGGATGGCAGGAACATCAATCCAACGTTTGTTTAAAAATGGCTTGGCACATTCTGTTGCTTCATCATCAGGATAGTCCGGATTTTCAATAAGCTTCCAAATATTATCTGTCGGAAAAAAAGAATTTTCTAGAGGAAATTCTTTTTCCACTTCCTGAATCATGTCATTTAGGTTTTTATGAGTATAATAATCCATTTTTATGGTAATTTCTTTCTGCATTCATCATATAGATTCCAACATCTCCTGGCACCATTTCCTATTCCTTCAGATTGCTCTATATGTCCAGCATCCCCACCATCAAAGCAATTTGAATCGTATGCTTTTCTTGCTTTCTCGGCATTTTCTAATTTTTGAGCTCGGTTCTTAAAATCCTCACAATCAGAAACTTTTGGATGCTCTGGGATACACAATTCTTTGCATGATTGACCGCGGGATGCTTTTTTTGCTTCACGTTTTATCCGTCTTAATTCTTCACAGTCTATTTTAGGCTTTGTATCAGAAACAGGAATTGCAACTGGTTCAACCTTTGGCGTAATTTCTTCAGATATTTTTTTTACTACTTTTCGAATAGTCCCTGGTTCAACAACTTCTGTAATGGCTGCCCCAACAACAACAATAGCAGCAATAGCTAATCCTATGGGATTAACCAAAGCAATTGCAAAGCCAAATTGTCCACGGACATCTATTAGGCTACAAGGCATATTGGACACATATGTGTAAGAATTATCCTGCGCTCTTTCTACAATAGGATCTCGATTAATCCATCTGCCATCCAAATCATTGTAATACCTGTAATTATAATATACCAGCCCCAATTCGTCATCAGAGTATTCAGAAGAAGACCTAAACGGATTGTCCTCTGCCATATTGCCTTCCATCCTGAGGACATTGCCGTATGGACCGTATTCGTACAGAGCCCGGCGCTCTCCCTGGGTATCGAATAGGCCTGTGGTATTTTTCAGCAGGTCATGCGTATAAAAAAGGTTTTCCACATAGGTTCCCGTTTCGTCGAATGTAGTCATTGCAAGGATTCGTGTTGCTGTGGACTCCATCGGATCCCATAGATAGGTTTTCCGAAGAACAGGTTGTACCGTTTCCGTCGCATTGACTGCATCCAGTTCCGCAAGTTGGAGAAAACCACGGTAAATAAACCGTTTCCGGGACACTAGTACTTCTCCTTCATAGACTGCTTTTTCCACTCTCCTGTTCAGATAGTCGTAACGGCATTCCACCCGCTTGGCGTCTTGCGTGAATCTGACCGCCTGATTCAGGGCGTTATACTTTACCTCCCACTCGCCTGTAGAGGTTTTTACCTTAATCTGGTTGCCGTCTTCGTCGTACTCCCGTATCGAAGGCCTTTCTTCTCCACCGGTAATGGAAGTGTACTGGTTGAGGCTATTTGTTTCATAAACGATTTCAACTTCTTCCGTACCTCCCCGGGAAGGCGCACGATCACCGGAAACGTACTGGTTGAGATTATTCGATACATAAACGGTGGAAGGCGCTTCCGCTCCTTCCTGGGAGGTTAACCGATTGCCGATATTGTCATAGGAGTAGCTGTACGTTCCACCCCGGCTCATCGCGTCCGCTGCCAGCTCTCCCCGGTCATTATACGTGTACACATGAATGAGATCGGGATTGGGAGTATTGAAGTAATCCTTCTTTTCCAGGGGGCGCCCCAGCGCATCGTAAGTATAGTCGACTTTAGCCACATAGTCGGAGCTCCCGGGACGCTGGTAGGCTATTTTAGTCAGCAAGTCACGCTTTTCCTCCCGGGTATACCATCTCTTGAGGGCGTTGGGATAGGTAAGCGTTTCCAAAAGTCCATGAACTGCATGATAGCCGTAGGTAAACCGTTCGCCTGCATGCCTGAGAGAAACGGTGCCAAGGCGTTTATACATATCATAATTCCAAATGGTCTGAAAAACGACATCGTCTTTGTATTGCAAACCATAGCCCGAAAGCCGTCCCAGACTGTCAATTTGGTAGTCAAGCCGGCTGGCCACCAGACCTGCCGTATTTTCCCGTACCGCTTCATTATATTGGTTATAGGAAATCGTGCGCGTACCGGAATCATCCGTTACCTGCGTAAGGAGATTGAGATGGTTATACGTGTAACCTATGGCCGGCGTGGCATCATTGTGGGTGACAGAGAGTAGATTCCCCGTCAACTCATCATAGCCGTAAGTCGTCATAAGATGAGTTCCCTGTTCATCAACCGTCCGGGCTTGTGATTTGGCCACCAGCCTGTTCCACCCATCATAGGAATAGGTTTCTCCATGCCCGTCAGCATAGGTTTTTGCCGTCATGAGGCCGGAACCTTCATCATAGCTCCACACGGTGGTATCGCCATCCGTCCGTTCACTCGGGTCACCCGCTATGGTTTCTTCCGGAGCCCGGAAAGTTTTGAGTTCAATCAGCCTGTCCGCATCGTCGTAAGCAAAAACAGAGGGCTGCGCTGCCGTACCATATTCAGCAGTCTTGCGTCCGCGCAAATCGTAAGCATAGCAAGCCGTTTTCCCCAGTGCGTCCGTGATGCAGGAGGGCAATGCCGTCGCCGGATCATAGGCAGTCGTAACCGTATTGCCGGCAGCGTCTGTTCTCCCGGTTTCGCGTCCGGCAAGATCAAACATGATCGTGGTTTCATTGCCGCGCGTGTCCGTCAGGATTTCCTTTTTCCCCGTGGCCGTGTAGGAACGCGCCGCGGTCGTAGTCATGTTTGCGAAATCCTTTTTGGAGACCTCATACCCGTCAATGACAAGCACTTCCGCAATGACTACGGAATCAGGAACCTGTTTCCTGATTGTACGTTTGCCGGGAGCCGTATATTCCATCCATTCCGGAATCTCATTGCCTCTCGTATCCGAAGAGATGATCTTTTCAGCAACGACTGGGGACAGGAAAGAGACCAGCGTAGACGTGCTTTTCGAGTAAGGCAGCCCGTAACTATTGTAGTTAATTACGGTCTTCACACGGTATATGCCGTCTTCCCTCCGTTCACAGGCATAGGAGTATTCTGTTACACGGGAGTTAGCCGGGGCAGGTTCTTCCGCCAACTTCCATGTCTCTTTCACTACGTTGCCGAAGGAGTCATAGTCGTAAAGCATCGGGGCCATGCCGTCCGTCCCTTTCCGCAACAGCCCGTTCTTTGTATCAAAACTGTACCGTTCATGGATGAGGCCGCCGTTGGCACTAGCCCGGGAAAGACGGACCACGTTGCCCCAGCCATCCGTTACAGATTGTTCCATGAGGACCGGTTCCCCGGCTTCCTGCGGTATAAGGGTGGAATGGAGAATCCCTTCTTCCGTGCATTCCGTTTGATAAAGCAAATGCCTCTGTCCCGTTCCGCTTTGTTCCAAAACGGTTCCATCCGCATGGCGGCGGGTGACAAGCGTAGCTCCTGCCGGCGTGGTAGCGGTTTCCGTCAATCCATCCTCACTATAGGCATAAGCATGGTCTCTCCCAAGCACGTCCGTTTCACGAACAAGCTGCCCCAGCAGGTTGTATTCCCGCCCTTCACTGGTGGCCATGGGACCGACGTCCCGCCGTATCGCCAAGGTTCTGCCAAAAGCGTCCCGCGTGTAGCTGACAATGGTTTCCGGAGTAGTTTCCGTAGCCGAACGAATGGTTTCCACAAGCTGGCGGGCCGTGTTGTAGGCATACGTAGTCATCACTCCGTCTTCATCCTTTTCCCACAAGGGGCCGCAACACATCATTTCACGTTCCGTCACGCGTCCGTTGCCGCGCGTGCGCTTGATCCATCGCCTCTCCTTGTCATATTCGTAGTCCGCCGTATCTGTCAATGCCCAGGTTCCATCCATCAGAAAAGCGTATTTTTCTATCCGGGTGTTGGTACCCTGCGCAGATACGTAAGTCAATTTGCGCTTGCTCTGCCCCGGCACAGCTTCTCCCTCAACCCGGGTTTCCGCCGTAATCCTGTACAGGGCGCCGTGCTGACTGTTTGCTTCATACTCGTAAGAGGTCTGTACTCCATTGACGGCCTGCCGCATCTTCAACCGGCCCCTTGCATGGACATTGGAAGCCGAGGGCATCCATGTTTCCGTTATTTCCACTTGCTCTCCTTCCGCACCCAGGGCAGTCGTCCGCTTAGTCACACGGCGCACGTCATTGGCTTCCTCATAGGTGTAGTGCGTGTCCCTCAACCGCACAGCTTTGATGGTAAGAACGACATATTGGTGAATGATATCCGGATCAGGACGGTCCGAGTACCGGTAATAGGTGTAGGTGCCTTTTCTTTCCCCTCCGGACCAAGGTTCCATGCGAACTGTTTCACGGCCAAAAGCGTCGTAGGCCCACGTCTTGACACTCCCGTCGGGAGCCGTCTCCCGGGACAGCTTTCCTATACTGTTATAATCGTAAGTGGTTTCCCGGGCATAGTCGGTGCCGTAGGCTTCAATGCGGCTGGTGCAAAGGTTCCCCTTGGAGGTCTGTTCATAAGTTTCACATACACGTGAAATGGGTGTTCCGGTTTCTCCGCGCTGAACGGTAGTGATCAATTTCCATGTGGTGGAAGTGACAGCCTGTTTTTCCCGCAGGGTGTAAATGGCGTCTTCTCCTTCACCCTGGGACATGCACCAGGCGCCTCCCGTTCCCTGCCAATAACGGGTAACATATGGAGAACGGCCTTCAGCCTGTTCCGTAACCGTGAGCTTGCTGGTTGCCGCATCTCCGGAAATGGAGAAAGTTTTAAAAGGGGTCCCCGTGACGGGATAAACGCCATTCGCCTTTTCCCCCACCTGCTCCGGCAGATAAAAGGCAATCACATAGCCGTCAGCCGTCACATGTTCTATGCTGGCAAGGCCATCCCACAGATTCCATATCTGGCGGATGTTTCCGTCACTCCCCCGCACGATGTCCAGGTATCGGGAAAAATCCTGCGTCGTATAGGAAGAACCAAGTTTGGAGACATACCCGGTAGCATTCTTTAGGGAAGAGAGGGAAGACCCTCCGTACAGAACGGAATTTCCCCTGTTATTGCTCACGCGCATTTCCGCGGCAAAGGAAGAAGCCGCATCGGAAGTACGGCTGCTTTCCTGTGCGTAAGTCATGGAAACGGAACCTCCCCGTTTCTTGGAGCCGCCTATGGAACCCGCACTGGCCGCGCCGGCATAGCAATAGTAGTTGACATTGGTCCCCCCATTCCTGATCTGAAAAGCCGTGTCCGCTCTCAAGGGACTTCCGGCAGGCGGCCGGATGCTGCTTGCCATCGGGTGCAGGTATTGAAGAGCGGCGGGAGTCCACAATTTGGATGAAAAGTTGTAAGCTACAATTTCCAACATGCCATAAGGCATTCCTTCCATCCCCCGGAAAGCGCCGAAATTGGTGCGCCACACCATGCTGGTTTTCCTGGTCTGGGTGGTTACGCGCCTGCCGGCGGAAGAAATGTTGCCGCGCATGGCGGGAGAAGAGAACAGCCCGCGAGCTGTAGGAAGGGGGACATCCCCTCCTGTGTTATCCATGCATCCGTCCGAGGAAGAAGGGTTGCCAACCGGATCATCACCGTCTTCATCCCCTCCATTGTTGCCGTCCGGACATGGATTGCTGGAGCTGCTGTTGGGAGAGCTGCTGCTCCCTCCGCTGCTGGAGCCGCATGCATCGTCTTCACCTTCATCATCATTGTCCATCGGCTCCGTTTCCGTATCCGGAGGAACATAGGAAGAGGAAGAACCGGTCTGATGGTCAGTGATGACCACGTTCATGTCAAAAGTAAGTTTGGCGACATTCTTCTTATGGTCCTTAAGGGTAATGTTATGATATTCCAAATGGGCCTCATGCTTCCCTCCCTGGATATCAAATGAGGTTGTCTCCGGGCTGTAAGTACCGCCTCCTTCCGGTCCGCGCGGACCGAGATCCATCACCTCTTTTTGATCCACCGTCAGCGTCGCCAAATCATCGGCGCCCATGGTGACAAAGCATTTGGCCGTTTCAGAAGGCCCCAGCGGGCGCACCTCAAATTCCCAATTCCAGTTCCGGTCAAAAGCATCCGGAGCGCTTTGATCGATGGGCGTCGGTTTTCCTCCGCTGCCGGAACTGCGCGCCCCTGTCAGGGAATTGATATCATCGTTAAATTGTTCTCTCATGGTTGAAATAGATTAATTATTGATTATCAATCATTGCTTGATTCCGGTACGGGAATCCCAGCAATAACTTTATCAATTCATTACCTATGCCAACTAATTTTTACTCTTCAACACGTCCAAAACGGGATAGGCGCGCTCCAAGGGTCATAAGAATATCTGCCATTCCATTCACTCCGGCGGCAGGAAAACTACTTCTTTCCCTTCAAAAAGAGGGGATTTTTCATTACTGTGGAAGCTTCATTGAATAACGGCTGGCTCCCCCTCGCCCGGAATAGATGACCAATCCTGTCCCCCCGGGCATCAAACCGGTCTTTTCCCGCCGGAGCCCGGTACGGGAGCCGTTACAGGCAAAAGGGAAGAATACCCTTTCTGCCGGACATTTCTATCATTCAGGAGAGCTGCTCCTTCAAATGCTCCAGCAGGTTGGCGCAGCCGTCCTGAAACAATTCCACCACATGGTCAAAGCCCTCCTGGCCCCCGTAGTAGGGGTCCGGCACTTCCTCATCCAAAAAACGGGTGGTGAAAAAGCACATGGGGACAATTTTCCCTTCCCATTGCCCGCTTTTGTCCAGCCGTTTCAAATCCCGCAGATTCTCCCGGTCCATCCCTACAACCAGGTCGAACTGTTCCAGATCATCCTTCCGCACGGGGCGTGATTTGACTCCCGGATTCCGATAACCGTATTTTTCCAGGGCCTGCACCATCCGGGCATCCGGCGGACAGCCCCGGTGGTAGCCGATCGTTCCGGCGGAATCGCTCTCAATCAGGTTTTCCAAACCTTGCTCCTCCACCATCTTTTTAAAAATGATTTCCGCCGCGGGAGAACGGCAGATATTGCCCAGGCAGACAAAAAGGACTCGGTAAGGTTCGGAAGCATTCATGGGAGACAATTATTTTCTTTCAGGATAGGCAAGACGCTTCCCCGGATCAAGAGGGAAGAGTTTCCTGCACGGAAAGCAGACACACGCCGGGACAACGCAGGGAGCAAACCGCAGAACCCCGCCGGGCCGTCCAAAAATAAGATTCTCCCGTGTTTCGGCTTGCGTCGGAGGGTGTTCGGCTGTAGATTATCGCATGGCAGATCTCCCTCTTGGATTAAGTTTTGATGACGTGCTCCTGCTGCCCCGCCTGAGCGCGATTCTTCCCGGTGATGCGGACATCAGTTCCCAGCTTGTTCCCGGCTTTGACATGAAAATCCCCATGCTGTCCGCAGCCATGGATACCGTTTCCGAATCGGAACTGGCGATTGCCCTGGCACGGGAAGGCGGCCTGGCCGTCATTCACCGCAATAATCCCATCGACATCCAGGCGGCCATGGTTTCCCGCGTAAAGCGTTTTGAAAACGCGGTCATCCCGAATCCCGTCACGGTGAATAAGGACATGACACTTGAAGAAGTCCATCAAATCATGATGGAACAGGGCTATTCCGGCTTCCCGGTGGTGGACGCCAACCGCCGTCTGGAAGGCATCATCACCGGACGAGACATGCGCGGCGTGGACGATTACCAGAACGTCCGGGTCAAGGACGTCATGACTCCCCTTTCCCGCCTGATTACGGCAGCTCCCACCACTACCATTGAGGAAGCGCGCCACATTCTTTACACCCACCGCATTGAAAAGCTTCCCCTGGTGGATGAAAACGGCGTGCTGGCCGGCCTCATTACGGAAACGGACATCCAGAAGCGCGCCATGTTTGCGGATGCCTCCAAGGACGAGCACGGCCACCTGCGCTGCGGCGCCGCCGTGGGCGTGGGCCCCGATTACCTGGACCGCGCCAAGGCTCTCATTTCCGCCGGAGCGGACGCCCTGTTCATTGACGCCGCCACCGGCCACACCACCCGCGTCATGGACGTGGTCTCCAACCTCCGCAAACTGACGGACCGCCCCATCGTGGCCGGCAACGTGGTCACGGCGGAAGGCGCCTCCGACCTCATCAAGGCAGGCGTGCAGGCCATCAAGGTGGGCGTGGGCCCCGGCTCCATTTGCACCACCCGCGTCATTTCCGGCGTGGGCATGCCCCAGTTCACGGCTATCCAGGAGGTAGCCTCCGTAGCCCGTCCCGCAGGCGTCACCGTCATTGCGGACGGCGGCATCCGCTACTCCGGGGACATCGTGAAAGCCCTGGCCGCCGGCGCTGACCTGGTGATGCTGGGCGGCCTGCTGGCCGGCACGGAAGAAAGCCCGGGCAAGGTGGTCCACTATCAGGGCCGCCACTTCAAGCAGTACCGCGGCATGGGTTCCCTGGGCGCCATGCGCCGCGGCTCCGGTGACCGTTACGGCCAGAACAGCTCCGGCAAGCTCGTCGCGGAAGGCGTGGAAGCGCGTGTCCCGTACAAGGGCATGCTGGCGGACGTGGTCTTCCAGCTCATGGGCGGCCTGCGCTCCGGCATGGGCTACCTGGGCGCCCACACCCTGGCGGAACTCCGGGACAAGGCCCGTTTTGTCCAGATCACCTCCGGCGGCCTGAAAGAAAGCCATCCCCACGACATCACCATTACGGAAGAACCCATCAACTATTCCTGTTAAACCCTCTCTCACATGGACGACAAGCACCTCGTAGCCGTCATTGACTTCGGCTCCCAATACACCCAGCTCATTGTGCGCCGCGTGCGCGAACTGGGCTACATGGCCAAACTGTACGCGCTGGAAGACCTGGACCAGATTCATGAACCCGGCGCCGTCATTCTTTCCGGCGGCCCTAAAAGCACCACGGACGCGGACGCCCCGGACATTGATTTTGAATGGCTCCAGAGCCTGAACGTCCCCGTGCTGGGCGTGTGCTACGGCATGCAGCTCCTGAACATCAAGCACGGCGGCTCCGTGAAAGCCAGCAACAAGCGTGAATACGGCCCCGCCGCCCTGCTGCCGGAAGCCTGCGCGGGCCTGTACCAGGACATGTCAGCCTCCTCCCAGGTATGGATGAGTCATTCGGATACGGTGGACCATCTGGCGGAAGGCTGCCAGGTCATCGCCCGTAATGCGGAAGGCGTCCCCGTCTCCCTCCAGTGGGGAGAAACCACCTTCGGCATCCAGTTCCACCCGGAAGTGACCCATTCCCATGAAGGGCGCACCATCCTGCGCAACTTCCTCTCCTGCGCCGCCAACCTCAAGAAGTTCGACATCGGCGACTTCAAGAGACAGCTCATCCGTGAAATTCAGGAGCGCGTGGGCAGCAAGCAGGTGGTTTGCGGCGTCTCCGGCGGCGTGGACAGCACCGTGCTGGCCGTCCTGCTGCATGAAGCAGGCGTGAACATGCGCGCCATCTTTGTGGACAACGGCCTGCTGCGCAAGAATGAGGCTGATGAGGTCCGCGCCAATTTCGCCCGCATGAACGTGGAAATCGAGACCGTGGACGCTTCCGAACGCTTCCTGACGGCCCTGGCCGGGGAAGGCGATCCGGAAAAGAAGCGCCGCATCATCGGCGGCCTGTTCATCGACGTGTTCTGGGACGCCGTGGGAGACGCGGAAATGCTCGCCCAGGGCACCCTGTACCCGGACGTGATTGAAAGCGCCTCCAATGCCAAATCCAAGGCCTCCGTCATCAAGACCCACCACAACCGCGTGGAACGCGTACTGGAGCTCCAGGCGCAGGGGAAAGTGCTGGAACCCCTGGCGGAACTGTTCAAGGACGAGGTGCGCGAACTGGGAGCCTCCATGGGCATCCCGCACGACATCCTGTGGCGCCACCCCTTCCCCGGTCCCGGCCTGGCCGTGCGCTGCCCCGGCGTGGTCACCAGGGACCGCCTGGACATCATCCGGGAATGTGACGCCATCTTCATCGGCAATCTGAAAAAGTACGGCTGGTATGAAAAAGTCTGGCAGGCTTATGCCGGCCTGATTCCCGTGAAGACGGTGGGCGTGAAAGGCGACGAACGCTCCTATGAATGGGCCACCAACCTGCGCGCCATCGTGTCGGAAGACGCCATGACGGCGGACTGGGTGGAACTGCCCCCCGCACTGCTGCGTGAAACCAGCAACCGGATCCTCAATGAAGTGAAGGGCATCAACCGGGTCCTTTACGATATTTCCACCAAGCCCCCGGCTTCCATTGAGTGGGAATAAGGCTTCCGCACCCTGCTGACGACCGGGCAGCAGGGTGCCTGCCGCCAATACCGCCGGTAATTGAAAGGAGAACCATCATGACTGAACTGGAAAAATGCATGGCGGGAGAGTGGTATGACTGCCACGACAAGGTGTTTCTGGAATTCAAGGCCAAGACGCATCGCCTCTTGATGAAATACAATTCCCTGCCCTACGACCATAAGGAGGAGAAATACCAGGTATTGAAGGAAATGCTTGGCAGCATCGGCGCCAAAGTCTCCATAGGCCATTCCTTCACCTGCGACTACGGCTGCAATATCCATATCGGGAACAACGTCACTGTCAATACGGGCTGCACGTTCGTGGACTGTAATAAAATCACCATTGGCAGCAATGTGCTGATCGCCCCCAACGTGCAGATTTACACCGCTACGCATCCCATTGACCTGAATGAGCGCCTCACTCCCGTTAAAACGGCGGAGGGCGTTGAATACGTTCGCCATACCTTTGCCCTTCCGGTGACGATAGAAGACGGCTGCTGGATTGGAGGGGGCGTGATCATCCTGCCGGGCATTACGATTGGAAAAGGCAGCGTCATCGGAGCCGGCAGCGTAGTCACCCGGAATATTCCCGCCAACAGCCTGGCGGCGGGAAATCCCTGCAAAGTTATCCGTAAAATCAACGGAAGCCCGGAACAATGATTAAACTGATAGCGTTTGACCTGGACGGCACCATCGGAGAGACAGTCCCCCTGTGCATCAGGGCGTTTGAGCAGGCGGTCTCCCCCTACGCGGGCCGTACGCTAAGCGAACGGGAAATCACGCAAACCTTCGGCCTCAATGAAGTCGGAATGATCAAGGTAGTGGCCGGGGAAAAATGGCGGGAAGCCCTTCATGACTTTTATCCGGTTTATGAGCAAATGCATGATGAATGTCCGGAACCGTATGAAGGCATTCGCGAGCTGATCCACACCCTGAAAGCCGCGGGGATATTGGTTGCCCTGATTACCGGAAAGGGAGAAAAGAGCTGCCGCATCACACTTGAAAAATTCGGCATGCAGGATCTGTTCTGCTCTGTCAAAACCGGTGCGGAAGACAGGCCGAACAAGGCGGAAGCTATTGAGGAACTGCTGAATGCCTACCACGTGGAAAAGGATGAATTTTATTACATCGGAGACGCGGTTTCGGATGTAACCGCCTGTAAAAAAGCGGGCGTGCCCTGCCTGTCCGCCGCCTGGGGAACCACCGCGGACATCAGCGGACTGGAAGAAGCCAATCCTTCAAGGGTATTTTTCAGCATTGAGGACCTGGCGCATTTCCTGCTCCATTTGCGGGAAAGCGCCTGACCTGCTCCGTTCCTTTGCCTTAACCAGTCGCGCCCAGCAATCTTCCCGCCATGGATACCGGTTCCATCATCCTCACCTCCTTCCTCTCCACCATTCCCGTTTATCTTTTCTTCGCCACGGGTTTCTACCTGCGTCAAAAACAGGTCATCCAGGCGGACCATGACGCGCCCATCATGCGCATCGCCATGGACGTGGCCTATCCCTGCCTTGTTTTCCACAGCATCATGAAATACATGGTGCTCTCCGGAAATGAGACGCTCAGCAGCATTTCTTTCTCCCTTCAGGCCATTGCGGCAGGGGCGCTGGAACTCCTGCTGGGGATCGCGTCCGCATGGCTGGTCGCCAAAATGCTGCGCATGCGCATCGGCACGGGGCTGCGCACCTTCACCCTGACGGCGGGGGTGCAGAACTACGCCTTCTTCGTCATTCCCATCATCCAGATGCTGTTTACGGCCAGCAATGATCCCACGCTGGGCGTCCTCTTCGTCCACAACGTAGGGTGTGAACTGGTCGTCTGGAGCATCGGCGTCATCATCATTGCCGGAGGGCCGGGCAACCTGAACATGGGCGTCTTCTTCCGCGGACCGCTGCTGGCGGTCATTGCGGGCCTCACCCTCGCCTGGTCCGGCCTGGGAATCTACGTGGCCCAGCCGCCCCTGATGAAAACCTTTGAAATGATCGGCAATTGCGCCACTCCCCTCTGCCTGATCCTCTTCGGCTGCTCCATGAGAGACCTGTGGCACAACATGAAATGGGAGCCCAAACCCATCGTCTGCGGCTTGCTGACGCGCCTGGGACTGGCTCCGGCGCTCCTGCTCCTGATGGCCTATTTCCTGCCGGTGGACGACTACATCAAGCGCGTCATCATCATCCAGGCTGCCATCCCCTCCGCCGTTATTCCGGTCATTCTGGCCAAGCGCTTCGGCGGCCATCCGGACCTGGGCACCCAAATCCTGCTGACCACAACCGTGGCCTCCTTCATCACGCTGCCCTGCTGGCTAGCGCTGGGCTCCACATTGGTCGTACCGTTGTATTAGGGTGGCGGCACATTGCCCGGATGACCCTGCTTAAACCAGCGTTGCCTGCCGGGAAAAGCAAGGGCTCCGCCTGCTTCCCCAGCAGAACAATTCCCCTCTGGAACGACTGCATTTTTTCTGCGTCCATACCACGTTTCCATGCTGGAGCTTTCCCACCTTTGTGTTGACTCCCCGGACGGATATGTATTGAATGGGCTCCATGAAGTTTCCTGCTCCCCTCTGCGCTGCTGCCGTGCTGCCGGTCCTGTTTTCCTGTGCGGAGCAGGTTTCCCGGATTGAACACGTGCGGGAGGTTCCCTTGAAAACCACGGTAATTCCTGCGGAAGACGTAGGCATGCACCGTTCCCAGACCACTTACCTGCTGCATGGAGCCGTCTCCCAACAACAGCGCCTCCAGCGGCTGGGCCAATACTACTTCGTCACGTGGAATGATGCACACCCGGAACAGGCGGCCACCCTGGTCATGATGTACCGGCAGGGTAAAACAGGCTCCACCGTTCTGAACAAATCCATCTCCTACCCGGCCGGGAGAAAAGGAGGCACGCAACACTCCGTTTTTGAATTCACCGGGGATGAGGCCAAAACAAAAGGGGAGATTCTTGCATGGAAGCTCGTCCTGAAAGACAACCGGGGCAAAACCATTTCCGAACGCCATTCCTACCTGTGGGGAGACGACTATTGACCCTCCGGCAAAAACGCCGAAGGGCCAATGAAAATGACCGGATATGAAAGATTGGAACTACAATTTCCGGGCGCAATGATCCCTAGCGTAATCGGCTAATCCTTCATCCCTGGCAACTGCCTTCCGGCCATACCGGAAGACTTACGCTTCCTGCCGTTTGGCGCGGCGCTTGCGGACGGCGCCGGCAAGGTTCTCCAGCACTTCCACCGTGGTGTCCCAGCCGATGCACTGGTCCGTGATGCTCTTGCCGTACACCAGGTCGGAACTCAGCGGCTGGGCTCCTTCCACGATGTTGCTTTCAATCATCACGGCCACCACCTGGTCGGAACCATTGGAAATCTGTTCCGCGATGCTGGCAGCCACGGACGGCTGCTTGCGGTAATCCTTGCAGCTGTTGCCGTGGGAGCAGTCCACCATGATGCGGTTGTTAATGCCGGCCTTCTGCAAGGCTTCCGCGGCTTCCTTCACATGCTCGCCATCGAAGTTCGGCCCCAGGGAGGAACCGCGCAGAATCAGGTGGCAGGATTTGTTGCCCGTGGTGGAGACAATGGCGGAAACGCCCTGCTTGGTCACGGAAAGGAAGCAGTGCGGGCAGGAGGAGGAAATGATGGCGTCCACGGCAATCTGAAGGCTGCCGCTGGTGCCGTTCTTGAACCCTACGGGCATGGAAAGCCCGGAGGCCAGCTCACGGTGCACCTGGCTTTCCGTGGTGCGGGCGCCGATGGCTCCCCATGTAATCAGGTCCGCGATGTATTGCGGAGTAATGGTGTCCAGGAACTCGGTGGCTGCGGGAATTCCCATGTCTCCCAGGCGGAGCAGCAGGCCGCGGGCCATGTGAAGGCCGCGGTTGATGTCAAAGGTGTGGTTCATGAACGGGTCATTGATCAGGCCCTTCCACCCCACCGTGGTGCGGGGCTTTTCAAAATACACGCGCATGATGATCACCAGATCCTTTTCAAAGCGCGCCATCTGCTCCTTCAGGCGGGAGGCATAGTCCACCGCGGCCTGGGGATCATGGATGGAGCACGGCCCCACCACCACCAGCAGGCGGTCGTCGTGGCCGGAAATGATGTTCTCCGCATTCTTGCGTGTCGTAGCCACCATTTTGGCGATTTCCGTGGTCGCCGGATAATCCTTGATCAGGATGGCGGGGGAAATCAGGGGCTCGATGTCTTGAATGCGTACGTCGTCTGTTTTGAACCAGTTCATGTCTGGGCTTATTGAGGGGTTTTTAAGAGTGGTTGAAAAGAAAAAAATACGGTTTGGCGGCTTTATGCCTGAATATATCACGGGGCCTCGCGGCCGTAAGCCGGAAGCCCCGCAACATAAATTGTCCCGTCTCTCAACTGACGGTCCGGTAATGCGTTACCAGGAAGTAACGTTGTCTTCCGTCAATTCCTGATTATTGATGTGCCCGTCCACCGTGCTGCCCTGCTTGTCCTTGCCGGTACTGTAAACGGCTACATTCTTGGTCACCATGCGGGAACCGACCTGGACGCGGGGGGTGCGGTCGTCCGGATTGGCATTCAGAATGATGTAATAGGGGGATTCCCACGGGTCCATCAATCCCACGCGCCCGCGGCTTTCAAAGAACAGGCCGGGGGAGCCTTCCACATCCGTGGTGGTGGTGTTGAAATAAGCCGTCTTCTTGGGGTTCAGCTTCCTGTCCTCGTCGCCGCGGTCCATGTAATTGGTCAGGATGCTCATGATGCGGCTGTCGTCATCCACGGCCGTCGTCACGTAATACTGTCCGTCCTTGCGGGACTGCTTGGCCATTTCCCGGCTGTTCCAGGCTACGGGAACGCGGCCATTGTCCAGCATGTAATTTTCAACGGCCGTCTGCAACCCGTTGCAATCGCTCCGCGCCGTGGTAACCCGGGACTTTTCCATCACGCCATTCACCACCGTCATGGCAATGCCGGCCAGCGTCAGGATAATGGCGATCACCACAAGCAATTCAATCAACGTGAATCCTCTGGATTTACGGTTCAAAAAAGGTGCCTTCATACTTTGCCAAGAGTAGCGCAATTACGGTTCAGGGCAAGCGGAAAACAACCGGAGCCGCCAATTTCAAAACGCGCTTCCGGTGCGGCAAACATGCGGTGCTGCCCGGATACGCAAGCACCCCGGCCATCATCAGACAGCCGGGGTGCTTGAAAAGGAAATTTCCTTAGCTGGCGGGCGCCGCGGGTACTTCCGGAGCGGCGGGAGCCGGGGCCTGGGAAGAAGCGGCTTCCGCTTCAGCGGCGCGCTTGCGCAGCTCCTCCTGCTGGAGTTCTTCCGGCGTCTTGACGGGGACGGCGGCTTCCTGCTTGGCGGCGGCCTTCATCATTTCCGGGCTCAGCAGGCTCTCGGAGCTCTTGACATGCTGACGGTTGATCAGCATGCCCAGCACCAGGCAAAGAATCATGAAAGCGGTGCCGAAGTACACTGTGGCTTTTTTCAGCACGTCCGTAGTGCGCGCGCCGAAGGCCTGGTCCGTAATGGCGGCGCCGAAGGCGGCGCCCAGCCCTTCCTGCTTGGGTCTCTGCATAAGCACCACGCCCAGGAGAAGAAGTGACACAATCACCAGAACGGCAAAGAGTAATTGTATGCTGATATTGAGTGAATTTGCTAAAAAAAGGTTCATGAACGCGGGGAGTATGTGTGAATTCCGATGGTTTGTAAAGTCTAGGAAATGATTTCGTTATGCTCGTTGCAAACGATTTTCTTGGGGACGATGGGCTTGTCCGACAAGGCAAAGCTCATGATGACCACCCGTTCACCCGTCTTGATTAAATGGGCTGCGCCGCCGTTCATGATGATGTTTCCCGTACCGGCAGGCCCCTGCAGGGCATAGGTTTCCAGACGGTTTCCGGATGTGACGGACGCCACGAGAACTTTTTCTCCGGGCCACAGGTCCACAGCGGCCATCAGATCGGCAGGAATTTCAATACTGCCTTCATACTGAACATCGCCACGGGTGACCATGGCGCGGTGGATTTTTGATTTTAACTGCTCAACCAACATGACGTCCGAACAACAAAACCCCGATCGCCCCTGCGGTCAAGCCGTCATCCTTCATTTTACGGTTTTCTGTGTCTTACTTACCCCGTTTCAACACTTCCGCGGCATAGGCGGCGTCCAGCGCAAGCTGGTTTTTCAGCTCATCCAGGGAGGGGAATTTGGCTTCCGCCCTCAGGAACCGCAGCGGCTCCACTTCCATTTCCTCTCCGTAGATGTCCCCCGGCTCTCCAAACAAATGGGTTTCCAGCAGCAGTTCCCCCCCGGCTCCTTCCACGGTGGGACGCACCCCCAGATTGGCCACGCCCCCATATTCCGCCCCCTTCACCCGGGCGCGCACGGCGTAAACACCGTGGGGAGGCTGCACTCCGCTGCCGGGTTTCATGTTCGCCGTCGGGTAGTTCAGCAGGCGCCCCAATTGGCGCCCGTGAATCACCGTGCCCTTCCAGCGGTAGGGACGGCCCAGCATTTCCCCCGCCTGTAAAAAATCCGCCGCGCGCACGGCTTTCCGAATCCGGGTGCTGCTCACGCGCTCCCCATCCCGCAGGATGGGGGGAACGGCCGTCACCCGGAACTCGTAGCGGCTTGCCAGAAGACGCAGAGTTCCCACATCGCCCGCGCGGCCCCGGCCAAAATGCCAGTCTTCTCCCACGGCAATTTCCGCCACCCGGCAGGAGGAACAGAGTTCCTTAATAAACTCCTCCGGGCTCATGGAGGCCAGGCGGGAGGAAAATTCCAGCGTCAGCACCATCTTCACCCCCAGCTCTTCCAGCAGCGCGAATTTTTCTGCGTCCGCCGCCATAATGGCAGGGGGCACGCTTTCCGGGCGCACCCGGGCCAGGGGATGGGTGCGGAAGGTCAGCACGGCGGGAATGCCGCCGTCACGCGCAGCGCCTTCCACTGCCGCGGCAATCACTCCGGCATGCCCCAGGTGCAACCCGTCAAACATCCCCATGGCCCAGTGCACGGGGGAGGAAACGCCCTGTAGTTCCTTGAACTCCTGGTAAATGACCATGCTCCTACCTGGCAATCAGAATATCCGCCAGCTCCTCCAGGGAAAGCATGGCATGAAACAGCTCTTCCCTGGGAGCGGTTTTCAGCGTATCCACCGTAATGGCGCGCTCCAGGGTAAAAGCGCCGGACCTGGTGCGGCGCAGGGCGCTCAAATGCGCTCCGCATCCCAGCGCCTTCCCGATGTCATACGCATAGGAACGCACATAAAAACCCTTGGAGCACTGCACGGTAAAGTCCACTTCCGGAACGGCCACACGGGAAATCCGGTGGCCGAACACCTCCACAGGCCGCGGCTCCCGCACAACTTCCTGCCCCTTCCGGGCCAGCTTATACAGCGGCACGCCATCCTTTTTAATGGCGGAGACCATCGGGGGAATCTGCTCAAACGCGCCGTCAAACCGGTCAAACGCCGCACGGACGGCTTGTTCCGTTACGCCGTCCACGGAATACTCCGCCACCACTTCCCCCATGGCGTCCTGGGAAGAGGTTTCCACCCCCAGCGTGAGGGTTCCGGCGTACTCCTTATGCTCGCACATCAGCTTGTCCTGAAGCTTGGTCGCCTTTCCCACCACCAGCATCAGCAACCCCGTAGCCATGGGGTCCAGCGTGCCGCAGTGGCCTATCTTCTTAATTCCCAGGGACCGGCGGGCGATCGCCACCACATCGTGGGAAGTCATGTCCTGCGCCTTGTCAACCAGCAGGACACCGGAGGGGGCTTGAATGGAATCGGAAGTATTCATGAAATCTGCTGTTGGAGCACGCGTTCCACTTCCTCCTGCATGGCCTTCAGGATGATGAGGCGCACTTCTTCAATGGGTCCCCTGATGCGCACGCCGGCGGCCATGGCGTGCCCTCCGCCTCCAAAGCGGGAGGCCAGCTCCGCTACGGATACTTCCGGAGTCTTGGATCTCAGGGAAATGCGGATGCGCGGATCATCCTCCGCCTCCTCCAGATAGGCGGCCAGCCAGACTCCCTGCACGGAACGCAGGAGGTCAATCAGGCCTTCCGTATCTTCCGGACGGCTTCCAATCCGCTCCTTCGCCTCATTCGTCAGGCAGAATGTGCAGATTCTGCCGTCAGGCGTCAGTCTCATGCCGTTCAGCGCTTCACGCATCAGCTGCATCTTTACCCAGGGCTTTTCCTGGTACAGCTGGCGGTTGATGTCCTGCACGTCCACGCCCATCCGGATCAGGTCCGCGGCCAGTTCCATCACGGCGGCCGTCGTCATCTGGTACTGGAAGGAGCCCGTATCCGTGCTCACGGCCACGTAAAGGGCATCACGCATGACAGGGGTAATGGGAACGCCCAGGTAGTTGAAAAAGTAATAAAGCACCGCACCCGTGGCGCACTCGTCCGGCAGGACGCACTGCACGTCCCCGAACAGCTCGTTCGTCTGGTGGTGGTCGATGTTTGCCCACACCTTCACTCCCGCCAGGGCCTTCAGGCTCCGTTCCCCCAGCCTCTTGAATGCGCCGTTGTCCACGGAGACGGCCACGTCCACCTCCACCGGTTCGTCGGGCGTGGGAATGATATTCTCCACACCCGGCATGAAGGCCAGATTGGAAGGCACGCCGTCCTCGTTCATCATAATTACCTTCTTGCCCATCTGCTTCAGGGCTTCCCCCAGGGCAAGCGTGGAACCGATGGCGTCACCGTCCGGATGCACGTGCGCGATTACCGCAAAGCTGTCATGTTTGCGCAGCAGGTCCGCCAAAGGCGCAAATTCGGGACAATGTTTCCAATCTTCCATATGTTCTGCCACGTTTCTATAGAAAAAGCCGCACTTGGACAATCACCAAGTGCGGCTTGAAAAGTCGTATCTAATCCCGGAAGAGGATTACTTCTTGGACTTCATGACTACCGGCGCCACATCCACGGCGGGCTGGTTCAGGTCATTGAACTTGGGAAGGGGGGTCAGGGGGGGGGCACCCTGATCCTGACAACAGCAGGAAGCCATGATGCTCGCCGCAAAAGCGGAAAGAGCCATAACGGTAATCTTCTTCATATGCGTGGTTAAATGATGGGTGATAAAGGATATGGAAATATCTTGGAGCATAAAAGCATACCATGCGGGCGCCCGTCAATCAAATTTGCTAAAATCTCCTGGAGGGGCTTCTTTCCGCCTGCCCTACGGCGCAAAGGGGCCTTTCTCAAACGGCAAGACGCACTCAGCGCTCGCTTCCGGTCCCTGGGAATTATAGGCTTTCCCAGCCATTTCTTTTTCCATGCCCTTCTCCGTCAGAATACTCCGGCTTTTAGGCGCCCTCCTGCTGGGCGCCTGCGCGCTCGGCGTGGCCGGCATCACCTGGGCATACCTGATAGAGCCCAATCTTCTGTTCGTCCGGAAGGTGGACTACCGCATCACCCAATGGAACGGACGGGGAAAACCCCTGAAAGTCGTCATTGCCGGGGACCTGCACCTGATGCCTACAGCCTTTGATGAAGTAAGGGCCTTGCGTTATGTCCAGAGAATCATGCAGCTTAAACCGGACCTGATCCTGCTGGCGGGGGATTATGCCCGCGGAGCCAGCACCAATGCCAGCATGAGCCCCTCCGCCGCAGGCCGGCTGCTTCACGGGCTGAAAGCGCCCTACGGCGTATTCGCCATTCAGGGAAACCATGACTTCACCTTTGGCTGGAACAACTGGCGCAGGGAACTGTCCGATGCCGGCATCACGGTTCTGGAAAATCAAAGTGTTCTCATCACGTTCAGGGACGGAAGGCAGCTCCAGCTTTCCGGAATCCTGGACACCTCGCGCAATTCCAAAAAACACCGCCCTCAGCGCCGGTCTCCGGATATTCCCCACTTCCTGCTCTCCCACCGTCCGGAAGCGGACCACATGCTCTCCCACGGAGACGCGGATATCATCATCAGCGGCCACACCCACGGGGGCCAGATTCGCCTCCCCTTCGACCTCCTGTGGTTTGAAGCCAGCCCGGAACACGCCCAGCCCTACACCTACCCCTGGCACATCTCCGGCGGTAATACCTACCTGATCACCAAGGGGCTGGGAACCAGCACGCTCCCCCTCCGCTTCAACTGCCCTCCGGAGATTTACCTGCTGGAGTTGCACTGACGCGGCTTTCCGGTTCCCATGCCGGACAAGACGGCGGCAAGAAAAGGATTTTTCTTTGTTTCTTGATTTTTCGCGTCCATGGACCAGCATGGAAAACGGTTCCGCCGTTTCCTGATGACTACTTCCGCCAATACCAAATCCCCCGTCAGAAAGAACGCCGTCCTGTTTGGGAACGGCTTAATCCGCACGCTGGGAAGCCCGAGCAGCACCGATCTGCTCAAAGAAACCGTTTGTCCTCCCTGCAACGATTGTGAAGGCTGCAAACAGGGCGGCTATTGCCCGTTCATGGAACAGGGGGATTACCTGCCCTTTCCCCTGATTTACGAATATTTAATCCTGAAAAAACAAAAGCGACATCCGGAAACCGACATGGTTAAAGTATCTTCCGGGGTGCGTGATCAAATCAGGAAAAAACTGGAAGAATTCACCCCGCAGAAGTATCCCGGCTCCATTTTACACCGGCTTGCCGGTCTCCCGGTAGACGATTACCTGACCACCAATTACGATACGTTCCTGATTCAAATCCTGGAATCACAACACTACAGGACGAGCCATCGCCAGAATTCGGAAACCAAATACAGCATCCGCCGCCATGTCTGCATGGAGAACGGCCGCCGTTCCCTCCGTATCTGGAACATTCACGGCACGTATGATGAAAGGCCTTCTTCCTTCACGATCCAATACGGGTACGAACACTATTGCGGCTGCATCGGCAAAATAGACAACTACCTCAAGGGCGCCTACACCTACTCGGTTCAAACACAGAAAAAAGAAATAGCAAGCATCCCGGAAAAGCTGCGCAAGCCGCAGCTTCAACAGGGGGAATCATGGATTGACCTGTTTTTCTTTTCCAACGTTTACATCATGGGCCTGAATCTTTCTTCGGAAGAAATAGACCTGCTTTATATCCTGAATCTCCGGTCACGCTGGCTGCGCGATTTGAAAAAGGCGCGCTACATTCAAAACCGCATCGTTTTCTACGGCCAGCCCGCCAAAGCCATGAAGGCCCTTCTGGAAGAGTTTGATGTGGAGGTTTGCTCCTCTTTGCCCGCGCCTCCCGGAAAAAACGCGGATGGCCCGGATTACGAGAAGTATTACCAGGCGGTTTTACGTGATATCCGGTCCAGGATAAAACAGGAGCATTAACCCGCATCCGGCTTCAGGAGCATGTGCCGTCCTCCTTCTCAAACTGCTTTTGCAGCCTGAGAATTTTATTCCTGGTCATCCGGTAAACAGGCCTGTAAAGGTGCTTTTTCAGGATAGCCGGGAGGGTTCTTCCAGGCAGCGGGCCATGCAGCAGCCCGGCTTCACGCATGGCGCGTTCATAACGTTCCCCTTCATAGCGCCAATTATACCGCCAGGGCTTGTGCACCCCCTGGTAATGCAGAATGCCCGGTTCCAACGCCGCTTCCACCGCCTGGCGCGGCGTCACTCCGCGCCAGAATTGTTCCCTGGGGTCGTTTTTCAGGATGCGGCGCGTCAGACCGTCATGCCAGTTCCAGCGCGGATGCAGCGGCACGGTCAGCTCACACAGGGCGCCGTTCAGCGCGTCCTGGTCCGGGCAGGTCAGCCTGTCCCGGTGGCTGACGGCATAATCCAGCACGGCCCTGACCAGGTTTTTTTCCCGGAACACGTCCACATTCATCAGCAGCACGCCGGAATTGAAATACCCCGTGCAGGTCAGCGGCATCTCCAGGCGTTCGTTGAAATGGGAACCTGGCTTGGAAAAATTCTCAAACACCACCCCCACCGCCTTCCCGGACATATCCGTCCTGAACAGCTCCGTCAAATCACGGCAAACCAGAACGTCAATATCCAGATACAGGATGTTGCCCCGCTCCTCCTTCAATAATTCCGGAATGAACACGCGGCCCCAGGCGGGAACGGGCCACTGTTCCGTATGGGGGAAATCGTGCTCTTCCAGAATGCCGGAAACGTCTATGAACTCCAACCGGCACTCAAACGGAGCCGCCAGGCGCTCGATGCTGTTCCGGCTTTCCCCGTCAATGCCGTCGGAAAGCACGTAAATCTTGTAAAAAGTCTCCGGCCCGGCGGTATTCAGCAGGGAAAAAACGGTAACGCTCAAAGGCAGGATGCCCCGGTTGTCACTGGCCAGGACGACGGCAAATTCATTCTTCTTCATCAGTCGATCGTTCGGGTGGGGTCAGCGGCGCAGCAGCCGGGCGCCCGCTTTGCGCATTCTCTTCCAGTAATAGGAAAAGTCCAAGCCGGATTTTCCGGCCAGCCAGGTTTTCAGCAGTTTTCCTTCCCGGCGGGACAGGCTGGAATCATCCTCTCCGGGGCGGTACAGGTTTTCTTCACGGAGCATCCGGGACACCTTCCGGGTGACCTCCTTCTGGACGGCATGGGGGGCGTACTTGCGGATATTCCGCACGCCCATCACCAGCATTTTCAGGAAAGCCGTCCTGTACTCCTCCAAGATTCCGGCTTGCTTCCACTCTTCCAGCACCAGCTCCGCCACCGTCAGGTAACCCAGCGACTGAAGGGAACTGCCGGACGCAAAGCCGCTGGTGATGGACCCGGCGCGCTTGCGGTAAACATACGCCGCCCTGCTAACGACGCAGGCTCTTCTGCACCGCGGAAAGGAGGCATAGTGGAAATACAGGTCCTCGCACGCAACGCCCTCGGGGAACCGGATGCCGTGCTCCTCCACAACGGAACGGCGTATCATCATGCCGCCCGCTCCATGGTGTATTTTTCCGATGGTTTCCGGCGTACAGGGAATCCACCCCTTTTCCGGGGGCGCCACGTCCTCCGGCAGGAACTGGTCCTCCCGGCCGGGGTCGGACTCGTAATAATACCGGAACCCGCACACCAGCTTGTCCGCATCCAGCGCCTTCGCGCGGTTGTACATTTCCTCCAGCAAATCCGTTTCCAGCCAGTCGTCTGAATCCACCAGCACTAGGTATTCTCCCTGCGCATGGCTCATCGCCAGGTTCCGGGTGCGGGAAAGGCCGCCGTTTTCCGGAACCTGCACCACCTTCACCCGCGGGTCCCGCTCCGCAAACTCCCGCAGGATGGACAGGGAACCGTCCGTGGAAGCGTCGTCCACGCAAACCACTTCCAGCTCCCGGAGCGTCTGCGCGCAGATGCTTTCCAGGCACTGGGCCAGATACGGTTCCACATTGTACACCGGAACCAGCACGGAAATTTTCACGGGAGCCGTCATCACGCCTGCGGAGTATCCTCCATTTTCGCAGATTCAGGTTCTTCCCGCGGGGGCAGGAAGGGCTCCAGCGTGGACCATGCCTGGTCCACCGTAATTTCCTCAATGGCTCCCGGGGAAATCAGGTTGGAAATGCAGCGGGCCGTAATGGCGGACTTGCGCGTCCGGTGGCAGAAAATGGCTGTCACCGGAACCCCGGCATAGGCGCACATGTGCGTGGGGCCCGTATCATTGCCCACACAGGCCAGGGAACGCAGCGCCATCTGGGGAATATCCATCAGGGTGGACTTGCCCAGAAAGCTGACGGCCAGGGGGGAACTGGCCGCAATGGCCTCCACCTCCGCTGCCTCCGCACGGGTGCCGATCACGACGGAGGAAATGCCCCGTTCCGCCAGGCGCCGGGCCAGGGCGCAGAAATTCTCCACGGGCCAGCGCTTGTAGGGATGGCTTGGGGAACAGCCCGGAATCATCAGCACGTAGCGTTCCGGAAGCTCGTCAAAATGCCGCCCTTCCCCGTGCATGAAGGAAAGGTCCGTCAAAACCCGTTCCAGATGGAACGGCTCCCTCTCCACCCGGCCAAACCGGAAGGCTCCTTTTTTCAGCAGCCTGCGCCGCTCCCCGGAATTGCAGGCCACCCAGTCCATGTCATGGTCCAGCAGGAAGCGCACGGCGGGATAATAACGTTTTCTGGTACGGGAAGACTCCTGGAGATCGTACACCACGTCAAAATTCCCTTTCACGATGGAACGGATAGCATCCCGCGTGGCGCCCAGTTTCCGGTAGGGCAGACGGTTGTCCACAATGAAATCGTCAAACACCCCGAGCTGCTCCGCCATGGGAACAAACATCCCCATGGTCATCAGGGTAATGTGCGCCTCCGGATGAAGCTCCCGGAGACGCTTCATCGTCCCCATGGCTAGCACCACGTCGCCAAGGGCTCCGTGCTTGATGATCAGAATGCGCTGCGCAGACATGGGCAGAAAAAGAAATGCGGGTTAAACGTAGCTGTCCTCCCGGTCCAGGTACTTCTGCACGTACTGGCGCACGCCGTCCTCCAGGGAAGTCATGGGGGCCGCATAGCCGGCGGCGCGCAGCCTGGAAAGGTCCGCCTGCGTATAATACTGGTACTTGCCCTTGAGCTCTTCCGGCATCTCCCGGTAGGCTATCTTTTCCTGAAGCCCCAGCGCGTTGAACGCCGCCTTCGCCAGATCGTGGAAGGAACGGGCCTCTCCGGACCCCACGTTGAACAGCCCGCTCACCTCCGGATGGTCCAGCAGCCACAGCACCACATTCACACAATCCTCCACCCATACAAAGTCCCGGAGCTGCCAGCCGTCCCGGTAATCCGGATGGTAGGACTTGAACAGCTTCACCGTTTCATTTGCCTTCACCTGCGGGAAGATGTGGGCCACCACGCTCTTCTGGCCTCCCTTGTGGTATTCATTGGGGCCGTACACATTGAAAAATTTGAGGCCCGCGTATTGGAGCGGAACAGCCCTTTCTTCCCTGACCTCGCGCGCCACCTTGCGGTCAAACAGGGCCTTGCTCCATCCATACGCGTTCAGGGGGCGCAGCGCATTGACATGCTCCAGGGAGGCGTCATCGTCAAACCCCATGGAACCGTCTCCGTACGTGGCTGCGGAGGAGGCGTAAATAAACTGCTTGCCGTACAGGGCGCAGAACTCCCACAGATACCAGCTCAGCGTAAAATTCGTCCGGATAATCAGATCGGCGTCCGTCTCCGTGGTGGCGGAAATGGCCCCCATGTGAATGACGGCCTCAATCTCCTCCGCATGCGCCTCCATGTAGTCAAGCATGTCTTCGGGAGGAACCACCGCGCACAGCTCCCTCTTGGCAATGTTCTTCCATTTCTCGGAAGAACCCAGTTCATCCACCACCACAAGATCCTTTTTACCGGATTTTTCCAGAGCGGCGACAATGTTTGAGCCGATGAAGCCGGCCCCACCCGTGACAATAATCATAAAAGAAGAATAAATGAAGAAGTTGTACGGCCTCTTGTACCACATCCACCCGGCCCTAGGCAACTGCCATTTGAGGCGTTCCCGGACTCCAAATTCTCAACGAATTTACAATCCGGACACTCCAAGCCCTGACCGCCCCATGCGGAAAACCATTGGTGCGCAATCCCCCCGCACCCTGCGGAAGCCCCAGTCTCCATACCCTCCTTTTCATGCTGACAACATCAAAAACCTGCGGTAATATTTATCTTGCAAAAATTATCATTGACCACGGATTGTAAATCCGTTACATACATTACAAACTCTATGCGGCCCGACGTTTCCATCATCGTTCCCTGCTACAATGTAGCCGCTTATGTGGACAACTGTCTGGACAGCCTGGTACGGCAGACCCTCCGGAACATTGAAATCATCTGCATCAATGACGGCTCCATGGACGATACCTGGGCGCACCTGCTCCGCTGGAAGGAAAAAGACGGCAGAATCATCCTCCTGAACCAGCAGAACGCGGGCGTTTCCGCCGCAAGGAATGCCGGGCTGGATGCAGCCCGCGGCCTTTACGTAGGCTTTGCGGACCCGGACGACTACGTGGACCCGGAAATGTACTCCCGCCTTTTTTCCGCGGCGCTGGAACATGATGCGGACATCGTGGAGTGCGGCAACCACGTCTTTGAGGACTCCTCGGACCGGCTCATTGAGGCCAGAAGAAGGTCGCCCTCCTGGCATTTCGAAGAAAACGCCTCCCCCGCCAGCTTCTTCCGGGACTCCATCTGGGGTAAAATGGACATCTGCGTGTGGAGCAAGCTGTTCCGGAAAAGCATGCTGGACGCCCACCGCCTCCGCTTCAATGTAAACCTGAAATCCGGCGCGGAGGATGAAACCTTCCGGCTGATGGCCGTTCCCCATGCCTCCCGCCTCCTGTTCATCCCGGACTGCCTGTACTACTACCGCCTCATGCGGAACGGTTCCCTTTCCCGCCGCTGCAATGACCCCACCTACTTCAAATGTGTGCAGGAATTCCAGCGGCTGCTGTACATTGTGGACTACTGGAAGGAACATGGGTGGCAGAATGAAGGCCTGTTCACCTACGGCGTGCGGAAAATCAGGCCTTTCTTCGTCTCCAAACATCCCCTTTTCCACCAGATGACCGCCGTTCAGCAGCAATCCCTGCTGGACTGGTGGCACCTGTTCTACCAGAACGCGGACGGGGCGCGGTTTCTCTCCGTCCTGCCGGGCCGGGACAGGCAGCTGGTGGACCTGCTGAACTCGGCGCAACTGCCGGCCAACGGCTGGGGCCGCATCCTTCTGGCGGCCTGTTCCCTGCTTCCCGGACAGAAGGGACGCTATTACTCCTGCAAAAGAATGCTCGCAGAACACTTTTCCCAAACGCATTCCAGCGGTTCCCAAGGGAAAAACGCCTCGCCGGAAGAGCCGTTTGACACATCGCCGCCTTCCCTGTAAATTGCCTTATCCCCGTCTTCCGAACTAATGAACCGCTTTCTCTCATTCGCAGACTCCCGCATGTCCGCCGCTTTGGAACGGCTGGGCAGGCAGGCGGAAGCGCTGGATTTTTTTGATGAGATCACGCTGTTCACGGAACGTGACCTTTCCGCGGAATTCACCAGCCGCATGGGCAAATACCTGACGCCGTCCTGCCGGGGATTCGGATACTGGTCCTGGAAACCCTGGTCCATCCACCACATCCTGCAGGACATGCAGGAAGGAGACCGCCTCCTGTACCTGGATGCCGGCTGCCATATCAACATCAACGGAGCGGCGCGCTTCCGGGAATACGTGGACATGCTGGACCGGGACAGCCTCGGCATGCTGGTTTTCAACAGTGGACAGCCGGAATACAAGTGGACCAAGGGAGACATTTTCCGCCACTTTGGCATTTCCGGAGCGGATACCTGGATCACGCACACCCAGCAAATTGCGGGAGGCCACGTCTTTCTGAAAAAGAATCCGCTCACGGAAAACCTGATCCGCGAATGGCTCCATACCTTTTACGGCCATCTGAACCTGGTGGATAATTCTCCCTCCGCTTCTCCGAACCTGCCGGGATTTGTGGAAAACCGGTATGATCAGAGCATTTTCTCCATCCTGTGCAAACTGCGGGGCATTACCTCCCTGGACAGTGCGGAAACTTATGCGGAAGACTGGAAGGAGCTTTCCTCCTTCCCGTTCCAGGACAGGCGCGACATGGGAATCCCGCGGACCGCAAAGAAAGGCTGGCTCCAAAAATGCAGGCAGCTCCTCCTTCCCTCCAAAAAAGGCGGATTTGAAATCCGAAGATAGCGGACTCCCGCGGAGCATCCCCGTTTAATACAGCTCCACCAACAGGTTGCGACGTAGATAAAGTCTAAGCCGCCCAGCCCGCCGGCCGTATCTTTCCGGAACGCTTTCATTTCATTCCTATTCCCGTTCAGCCGTTTGTATTGACTTCGGATTTCAAATCCCCATACTTTCCTATGTGGCTTCTCCTCAATGCAGGACAGTATTTCAAGTCTCCCACAGCGTATCGGCCAGCTCCGCTCCCTACCGGCTGAATGATGCTCTGAACCGGAACATTTCCGGCATGGAATCCGTTCTTTTACTCAGGAGGCGCAAGGGAGTAAACGGCCTTGAAATCAAAAGGTCCGCCGCCAGAAGAGCTACAGACGCCCTGCGCCGCCATCTGGCGCACGGCTTTAACGTTCTGCTGCCGGAAAGAAGAAGGGACCTTCCTTTTTCACTGAATGTGCTGGGCATGGGCTTTGATACCGCCCAGATGGAGGAGGCGGACCTGGTGCACCTGCACTGGATAGGCGGCAGAACGGTGGATTTCACGCGGCTGCGCCACATCCGCCGCCCGCTGGTCCATACGCTTCACGATATGTTTTCCTGTACCGCGGGGTGCCACTGCACCATGGACTGCGGCCTGTTCCGGGACGGATGCCGGGGCCTCTGCCCCCAGCTTGGCACGCCCCGCCTGTTCCATAACCTGCCTGCATGGCTCTTCTCCCGTAAACGCAGGGCCTTCGGCAGCATCCCTTCCCTCACGCTCGTCACCCCCTCCCTCTGGCTGAAAAAGGAAGTGGAAAAAAGCTGCATGTTCCCCGGAAGAAGAATTGTCCAGATTTACAACCCCGTGGATACGGACCTCTTCCGCCCGGCGGAAAACCGGGAGGCCATCCGTGCGGCCCTGGGCATCCCGTCCGGAGCCTTTGTCATTGCCTGCGGCGCAACCGGCCTGTTCAATCCGGTCAAGGGAGGCCATTTCATCCCCCTGGCGCTGGAAGAACTATACCGGCGCGGGCACCGGAACCTCCATCTGCTGCTCTTCGGCAACCAGGAAAAAAGCGTGGAATTCCCCTTCCCCAGCACAAACGCCGGATTCATTACGGACATGAAGGAACTGGCCGGGCTTTACAGCGCGGCGGATATGTTCCTGAATCCCACGCTGCAGGACGTTCTTTCCAACGTAGCTCTGGAATCCATGGCCTGCAAGACCCCTTCCGTCACTTTCCGGACGGGCGGAGTTCCGGAAGTGGTCCTGGACGGCAAAACGGGGCTGGTGGCTCCCCAGGGAGACCTGCATCAATTGGCAGGCCACTGTGAACGCCTCATCCATGACCGGGCACTCCGGCTGTCACTGGCGGAGGAAGGGCGGAAACACGCGGAACAGACATTCTCCTATCCCGTCATTGCGGCAAAACATGCCGCCCTCTATGAAGAAACGCTCCGGGAATACCGTCGCGAAGGGTGAAAATGACTGACGTTTAACCGCCGGGCAACCTTCCTCCAACATGCCCGGACAGCCTCTTCCTTTGTCATTGACAAGAAAGAGCCGCCCCATACACTCTGAACCACTCCGACCCGCCTCCTCCCATGAAAACGCTTAAAATCTCCTTTTTACAGTCCACTCCGGATTTCGGCAGGGAAGGCATTCTCCAGCTCCTGAAAGACCGGTACCATGTGGTGGAAGACAATACCGACTTCGATTACCTGATCGCCACCCCCTGGTTTTACGTCAACCGGGAGGCATTCTACGATTTTCTGGAACGGGCGCCGGGGCATATCACCGTCATGTACGCCTGCCATGAAGCCATTGCCCCGGACTTCATGCTGTTTGACTACTACATCGGGCTGGATACCGTGCCCGGGAGCGGCCGCACCGTCAAACTCCCCTTCCTGCGCCACCATTTGCAGGAAGTGCACGGCGGCAAGGAAGGCCTGGACGCCCGCGCCCTCCTGGCCTCCAAAACGGGCTTCTGCAACTTCATTTACTCCAACCGCAAATCCCATCCCAACCGGGACGCCATTTTCCACAAGCTCTCCGCCTTCCGGTTCGTCAACTCCCTGGGGCCCCACCTCAACAACACGCCGGGCGACGGCCACCAGTCGGAAGACTGGTACTCTTCCTCCATCCGGATGAAAAAGCCGTACAAATTCTCCATTGCCTTTGAAAACGCGTGGTACCCCGGCTACACCAGCGAGAAAATCGTCACCAGCATGCTGGCGGGCACCATCCCCATTTACTGGGGCAACCCGGACATCGGCAGGGAATTCAACTCCGCTGCATTCATCAACTGCCATGACTTCCCCACGCTGGACGATGCCGTGGCCTATGTAAAAAAAGTGGATGAAGACGACGGCCTGTGGTGTGAAATCATGTCCCGCCCCTGGAAAACCCCGGAACAGGAAGCCCTCTTCCTGGAAGAAACGGAACGTGAAACAGCCAAACTTTACCGGATATTCGACCAGTCTCCGGAAGAAGCGCGCCGCAAGGGGGACGGAACCTGGATTTCCTACTACCAGCGCTTTTTAAAACGCGGCCACAGGCTGCGCCTGGCGTGGCGGCGGCTGAAAAAACGCCTGCGCAAATAACAGAAGCTCCCCGACCCCGCAATCCCACGCCGTTTTTTCTCCCTTCCCGCATTCCCGCCTTATTTCCCACTCCCGTATGTGCCTCCTTTCCGCCTCATGAGCAAATGCCTTTCTGAAAACTTTTGTTCGCCTTCCCTCCATCAGGCCGGAAACACCGTCCATGGCGCCTACCTTCCGCACATTGACGGCCTGCGCACCTTTGCCGTACTGGCCGTCGTCCTGTACCATCTGCTGGAATGGGCGTGCCCCGGAGGGTACACGGGCGTGGACATCTTCTTCGTCATCTCCGGCTACCTGATCGGCGGCGGCCTGGTCCGCAGCCTGAAAGAGAACTCCTTCTCCCTGCCCTCCTTCTACTGCCGCAGGATCAGGCGCATCATGCCCGCCTACTTCTGCCTGATCGCGGTAGTGCTGGCCTTCGGCTGCGTGGTGCTGGACTGCGACGACCTGCGCACCCTGGGCAGAACGGTGAGATCCAGCGCGCTTTTCATCACCAATACTTACTTCAGCAGGACCGCAGGGGATTATTTCAGCCCCGCCGCGGAAGAAAACCCCCTGCTGAACCTGTGGTCCCTGAGCGTGGAAGAACAATTCTACCTGGCCATCCCGCTCACCCTGTGGCTGCTCTGGAAATTCAGGAAAAACGCCGTCGCGCCCGTCCTCTGCGGAGCTTTGGCGCTCTCCCTGTTTGCCGCCGTCCATCACATGGGGCATCTGGAGCACAACAAAGCCTTCTACCTGCTCTACTGCCGCGCCTGGGAACTCCTGGCCGGCTGTCTGCTGGCCCTGGCTCCGGCCGCGGAGGAACAGGGCCGCGGAAGAAGCTGGCTGCGCCTGGCGGGGTGGTCAGGCATCCTGCTCCCCTTTGCCTGTTACACCGCTTCCACGCCTTTTCCGGGGTATGCGGCCATTCCCTCCGTCGCGGGGGCGGCCCTCCTGATCCGCTACGGAAGCCATGGCTGGTCCGGACGCATCCTCAAACACCCGCTCAGCACGGGCATCGGCAAAATCTCCTACTCCCTGTACCTGTGGCACTGGCCCGTCATCGTGTACTGGACCTACATCTGCTTCAATGAATGCAGCCCGTGGGACTATGCGGGCATGTTTGCGCTCTCCCTCCTCCTGGGGTTCCTCTCCTGGAAATTCGTGGAAACGCCTTTCCGGACCGGGACCGCATGGTGGAAACCCGGGAAAGCCTTTCTTCTCACGGCCTCCGGCTGCCTGATGCTGGGCTTTGCGGGAGAATGGCTCAAATGGACGGACGGCGCACGGGACTACTGGCATGTAACCGCCAACAACATATCATTCCCGGAATACTGGAAAGGCCCGGCCTTCCCTCCCTCCTTCGGCATCGTCCCCCCTGACCGGGCAGTGGTGGAAAAGGGGAACGCCATCCAGCCCCATCATCCTGAACTCGGGGACGTGACGGACTACCCCTTCGTCCTGCTGGGGAAAACCGGGGAGCCGCCTTCCTTCCTGCTCATGGGGGACAGCCACGCCATGGCCAGCTCCCCCGGCTTTGATGACGCCGCGCGGCTTCTGCACCGCTCAGGCCTCTTCTACCGGGCGCGGCTGTGCCCATTAAGCGGCATCTCGGACTCCGGAGACACTGATTCCCTCACGCTCCTGCGCATGATGTACCCCCACTGGGAACACAATATGGACCTGATTCTGGATTGGCTGGAAAGCACTCCCCGGATTCACACCGTATTCATCCACAACCGGTGGATTGAACTGGTCAACAGCCACCGGGACGCGCGCCTGAAACAACTGGTGGCGGACGGCCTGCGCCACACCTGCGCCCGCCTCCACAAGGCCGGCAAGCAAATCGTGCTGCTGGGGCCCGTGCCGGAATGGACCTTCGGCCCGCGCAAACTCATGCGGCGCAACGTCCTGCTGAACGCCAACCGGGCGGACCGCCTGCTGGGCGGGGACTTCACCACGCGGCAGCGCCCCGTATTCGCCCTTCTGAAACACATGGAATCTACAGGCCTGTGCCGCTTTATCCCCCTTCACGGCGCCTTCCATCAAGACGGGCAATGGCTGGAGGAAGACATGGGCAACCTGATGTACTGTGATGACAACCACCTTTCCCCCTACGGCTCCAGAAAAATGGTCTCCTGCATCATTGACCAGCTTTTTCCGGAGCCCGCCCTGGAAAGCACGGCGTCCAACTGACGGAGCTTTCCTGCCGGAAGCTCCAATCCTTTGACATTGACAAGGCAGGAAGGCCCCATACACTGGCGCCATGCAGGCAGCGTTGCCGCGGCGCTTCCGGAGAAAATTCCGGAATCCGGCGGCAGGCCCGAGCACCTTTTCAACGCCTATACTTTCATGACGGACTCCCCCCGCCCCACACGCATCAAGGTCATCAGAAAATCCACAAAGGCCTCCCCGGACAAAACGGAATCCCTGCTGTGGGGCGACTGCCTGTTCTGCACGGACGCCGCCATGACGGATTACGACTGGGTGCTGGTGTATGATGAATTTCCAAGGCGCTCCGTAGGCACCATCAAGGATGAAACGGAACCCCTGCTCTGCCCGCCGGACCAGACCATCCTGATCACGGTGGAACCCCCGTCCATCAAGATCTACAGCCGGGCGTACACCGGCCAGTTCGGCACCGTCCTGACCACCCACTCCTCCCGGGACCTGCCGCATCCCAACCACACCCTGGGCCGCGGCTGCCTGGAATGGCTGTATATCAAGCCCATGCAGGAAATTCTGGACCAGACGGAATTCCCTAAGACAAAAATGCTTTCCACCATCTGCTCCGCCAAGCAGCACACGCATACCATGCATAAAATGCGTTACGACCTCACGCGCTACCTGGCGGACCATCTGCCGGAACTGGACTGGTTCGGGCACGGCATTCAGGAAATAGAAAACAAAACCGTCGCCATGGATGACTACAAATACCATCTGTGCGTGGAAAACCACCTGGAGCCCCACCACTGGACGGAAAAACTGTCTGACGCCTTTGTCGCCATGACCCTTCCCTTTTACGCCGGAGACCCGCTGGCAACGGAATGCTTCCCGCCGGAAAGCTTCATCCCCATCCCGCTGGACAACCCGCAGAAAGCCTTTGAAATCATCCGCAAGGCCATGGACGGCGGGGAATATGAAAAACGCCTCCCCGCCATCCGGGAGGCGCGCCGCCTGGTGCTGGAGAAATATAACATGTTCGCCCAGACGGCGGCGGTCATCCGCAACCACCGGGGAACCGGAACCGTCCGCCCCGGCGCCACGCTGAAAGGGCGCCATGTTCTGCGGAAAAACCCGCTCAACGCCATCCGGGAACTGGCTGACACCCTGGCCTATAAAATCAGGTCACGCGGCAAGCGCGGAACCGGGGCGTAACCCGGATTCCGTTCCGGACACGCCTTCCGGCATTACCTACCAGTAAATGGAGCTGCTGGACGGCATTCTGCCGATAGCCTTGCGGCAGGCGGAACGGGCCGCTTCCGAACGGTGGAAGGATTCGGAAGGAACACTTTCCCCCTGGTATTCAGCCAGCTTCCTGCCCGTCAAATTATGCACGGTCACGGTAACCTTCGTCCTGTAGCCGGGCCGGGTATTGGGCCCGTGCAGCGTGGTAAAATAATTCCCGTTGCGAATCAGCACATGCTCCTGCGCCGTCTTGCTGACGGTCGCCACGGCCCCGTAGCCATCCTCTCCGGGGTACATGACCTGGAACCCCTTGGACGACAGGGAGGCCGCAGCCGTATCCGCCATCTCCCAGTCGGAGCACTGGAGCCTGACTTTGCGGTACTTGACCCGGCGTTCGGCGGCGGCCCGCTGATTCTGTTCCAGTTCCCGGTTAAACTGCGCCCACTCCTCCGCCGTGCAGGCAGCCAGGCCGGCAAACACGGCCGCCGCGGCCCATCTGGTCCAAATTCCGTAATTCATCATATGAACAGGCACAAGTTCCCCCTCCGGCCTGAACCCGGTTCAAGCCGTTCGGAAAGCAGATGACCCGCCAAGGAATAAACCCTTAGTCGGATTTGCGGGAGGCGTGCTTCCTGGCCCGTTCCTCCTCCTTCTGCTTCTTCAAGTCTTCCTTCATCTTGGCCTTCTCTTCGGCATCCAGCTTGCCATCCTTGTTGGTATCATATTTTTCAAGGAGGGCGGCCTTCTTTTCCGCGGAAGTCATTCTCTTGGGAGCGTCTTCCTCCGCCATGGACGGCATGGCGAACGCAGCGGCCAGAACAATAAGCAAATACTTCATGATAAAATGGGGGTTCTTAAACAATCCTCTTCTACTCCCGCACGTTCCTCTTGTCTCTCTTTTTCTGGTAATGCATGTAAATTACCCTGCCATACGCCCTTTCCGCTGCGTGAACGGCTCTCCGGCCTAGGCCTTTGCGAAGGGGAAAAACAGCGGAATCACCACCACCATGACCAGGCCCATGATCACCTGGAGCGGCACGCCCACTTTCACGTAATCCATAAACGTATACTTGCCGGCGGGCATGACCAGCGCGTTCGGCGGCGTGGAGAAGGGAGAGGCAAAGCACATGCTGGTGCCCACGGAAACCGCCAGCAGCAGCGGATAGGGGCTGATGCCCATGCTCACCGCGGATTGCAGGGCGATGGGGGCCAGAAGCACCGCCGTGGCCGTATTGCTGATAAACATGGTCAGCAGGGACGCCGTAAAGTAAATGCCCGCCATCAGGGCCAGCGGGCCGAAGCCGCCCAGCCCGGCCACCAGCCCGTGGGAGATAACCTCCGAGGTGCCGGTCTTCTCCAGCGCCACGGACATGGGAAGCATGGCGGCAATCAGCACAATGCTTTCCCAGTTGATCGTCCGGTACGCCTCCTCCACGTTGCGCAGGCAGCCGCACAGCACCATCAGCACGGCGGCAATCAGCACCGCCGCCACCGCGGGAACCCAGTTAAACACCATGGCCGCAATCATCAGCACCATGATGCCGGCGGCCAGCGGGGCCTTGTGCGTCAGGGTCACCTTGGACGCCTCCGCCAGAGGCTGCCCCACCACCACCCATTCAAAGGTCTTTTCACTCAGGCGCGCAATATCCGCCCAGGTTCCCTGAACCAGCAGCGTATCCCCGTACTGGAGCTTGACGTCCTTCAAATTGTGGAAAATGTAATGATTGTCCCGCTGGATAGCCAGAATGTTGACGCCGTACTTGGCGCGCAGTCCGGAAGACTTCACGGGCATGTTGATGAGGTCCGAGTTGCGCATCAGCAGCATTTCCGCAATGCCTATCTCGTCAAACTTCAATTTGCTTTTCAGCATGGAGTCCGTGTCTTCCGACGTCCTCCGGTTGATCATCTCCGCCCCGCATTCCCGCGCGAACCGGTCCACGTCCTCAAACTCCCCCATCACGTAAATGACGTCCCCCCTGGCCACCCGCGTGTCCGAGCCCGCCATGGTCTGGCTGACCGTCTGAAGGAAGGAATGGCGGCTGGAATGCCTGCGGCGCACTTCCACGATGTTCACGTGGTAGCGGTCCGGAATATGAAGGTCATGCAGGGGATTCTCCGTCAGGGCGGAATCCTCCACCACCCGGAGGCGGTAAAGATTGTTGATAATCTGGTACTCGTCAATCAACTGGCTGAGAGACTTCCCCTTGGCCTCATGTTCCGTCTTGTCGTCATGATGGCCCAGAAACTTCCTGCTGAGGGGAATCAGCACCAGAACGCCCGTCACGATGCAGACGAGGCCGATGGGAGTGAAGGAGAAAAAGCCCAGCCCCTCCATGCCGGCCTCCTGAAGCTGGTTATTGATGACCAGGTTCGGGGGAGTGCCGATCAGCGTCAGCATGCCGCCCATGCTGCTGGCAAACGCCATGGGCATAAGCAGGCGGCTGGTCTGGATGCCGCCGTCCGCAGCCAGGCTCACCAGAATGGGCAGCATCAGGGCTACCGTTCCCGTATTGCTGACAAACGCGCCTATGCCCGCCGTAACAAGCATGGTCAGCACCAGCAGCCGCAGCTCGCTCTTGCCTGCCAGCTTCATGATCCTGCCGCCCAGCATCTTGGCCAGCCCCGTCCGGAAAATGGCTCCCCCCACCACAAAAAGCCCCACCATCATGACCACGATGGAATTGGAAAACCCGGAAAGCGCCTGGTCCGGGCTTAAAATCCCGAACACGATCAGGCACAGCAGGGAACAGAGCGCGACAATATCCGAACGGATTCTCCCCTGAACGAACAAAACGGCGGATACTCCCAGGATGAGAAGCGTGGTCAACATGTCAATAAGCGGTAGAGGTGAAAATAGGGAAGGAAGTTTCTAACATGTCCCGTACACCTTGTCGATAGGCTGAACAAGTCATCCGCGCAGCATCTTCCGCTCCCCATATCCGGCCAGGGAACGGGCCATGCGCCGCGCGCAGGCCGTACTGCCCCCCCCCGGCGTCATGAATCCGCAACGGCGCGCGCAATAAAAAACGCGCTCCCGGAAAGAACGCGTTTTAAAAAGAAAAGTGGTGGGTAGAGAAGGATTCGAACCTTCGAAAGCGAATGCTAACAGATTTACAGTCTGCCCCCTTTGACCGCTCGGGAATCTACCCACTTGAAGTGATGTGCGGCGAATGTATAGGGATTCCCGCGCCTTAGCAAGTTTTTTTTATAAAAAATGGGTACGCCCATCGGCAGGAAATCCTTATGCCGCAATTCATGCCGCCGGGCAGGAAATGGCACGGTGCCGAAGCACGGAACGCCGCCCTACGGCTCTCCCACATACACCGGAGCGCGGCTGTCCGGGGAATCCGAGTCAAGCTGCTCCAGCTGGGGCAGGATGTTCTCCATGCTTTCCCAGACGGCGGGAACAATTTTAATGCCGGTTCCGGACCGGGCGGCAATCATCAGGGCGTCTGACGGGCGGGCGTCCAGCTCCACCAGCTTGTCCATGACTTCATTGGCGGCCTCCACAGCCACGCGCGCGTAAAAGACTTCATCCTTGCGCCCGTTGATGAGCACCAGCCTTACCCGGCATTCCATGGCGGACAGAAAATGCCCCAGCAGGGAGGACGTATCCGGCCGCACCGGGCGTTCCCCGTTCAGGATGCGCTCCAGCGCCATGCCGTCCGCCAGCTCCATGAAGATAACGCCCACCTTGCCGGACAGCGGATCACGCAGGCATACCCCGGCCCCGGCCCGGGTATAGAGCAGGGCGTACGGTTCCAGGGTGATCAGCTTTTCATCCGGCATGGAGGGAGGAAATCAGATGTTAAAAACCGGGATTGATAACGCGTTCCGTGTAGCGGGCAGCCACCTTCACGTATTTTTCAGCCCATTTGCGGTTGTTGTCCGCAGATTCCGGACCCAGGTCCTTCACCACCTTGGCGGGGGAGCCCAGCACCAGGGAATTGGGAGGAATGACGGTGCCCTTGGTGATTAATGCACCCGCGCCCACCACGGAGCCTTCACCGATGACCGCGCCGTCCAGAATGATGGAACCCATGCCGATCAGGCAATTATCCTGCACGGTGCAGGCATGCAGGATCACTCCGTGGCCCACGGTCACGTAATTACCTACGTAGCAGCCGAAGTCGTCCGCCAGGTGGATGCAGCTGTTGTCCTGGATATTGGAGTAGTCCCCAATAACGATCTTGTTGATGTCCGCGCGCAGTGTGGTATGGTACCAGATGCTGGCGTGTTCTCCAATGGTGACATCTCCGATCAGGTCGGCGCTGTCCGCCACAAAAGCGGTATCCGCCACTTTGGGCCAGAAGTTCGCGTAAGGTTCTCTTGACATACAGGTCATTTATTAGTTGAAGATAAGACAGCATTCCAGCCTAAAAACGTTCATTCCACGGGTATGCCGCAGCCGGAGAGAGGCACGGCAGCCCTTCGCGGAAATGCAGGGGCCGCGGGAGGCGTTGCCGGGCTAATTCTCTTCCCTGATGCCCTTCTTGCTGTTCTTTTCCCGCTTTTCCGCATCCTTGCGCAGGGAGGCGGCCTTCTTTTCATTGCCGCCCTTCTCATAATACCCGGCAATCTTCTTCTGGATGGCGACCTCCTTTTTCACCTTGAAATAATCGTCCGACTTGGTCCGGATATAACGGTTGTAGGAAGATTCCGCTTCCTTGGCCAACTGAAGCACGGCCTCCTGGTCCTGGGAAACATACTGGTAATACTGCCCCATCAGCGCCTCAAACACTTCTGCCCGGCGCGCGTAATCCTTCATGGATTTCCGGTACAGGGAAGCCACCCCGGCCTTGTCCCCGTTCTCCATCAGAATATCCGCCTGCCGCTTGATGGCGGCGGAAGTCAGGTCGCTGCGGCCCTCGTCCGTCTCCTTTTCCAGCTTTTTCAGGTCGCGGGCCACGTTGCGCTTGTTGGTGGAGGCGTCCCGCATGGGGAAAATGTATTCATCCTCCACGCGGGCGGCCATGGCCAAGTAGTCCGGACGGGAGCGGAACTTGCGCTTGATCATCGTAACCAGCGCATCCCATTCCTCCAGCTTCGTGCCGCTTTCCGGGCGGCTCATCAGCGCAATCAGGCGTTCCCAGCCCAGGGGGCTTCCGGGGGTGGCCTGCGTGGCGGCCTCCAGCATGACCCGGACGCAATCCGGCTTCTGCATTTCTTCAAACAGGTCCGCCAGGGAAAGATAATCCAGGGAGCTGTCCAGCCGGGCCCCGTTCACCTTTTTGTCCATGCCCTGCAAAAGGGTGGATTCATGCTTTGATTTGCGGTTGTGCGGATGGGAGAAATGCCCCGTATTATATCCGTACCCGCCATAGGACTGCCAGGTTTCATCCGTCGTCAGCAGATTGATCCAGGCGTGCGGGCCGCGGTTGCCGTCCCCGGTAACGTAGGCGGAGGGGATGCCGTTGCATTTGGCGGTATTTACGGCAAAATAAGCCTGGTCCATGCAGATGCCGCCTTCATCCAGAATCTCCTGGAAGGTATAGTTCGTGTACGGGTCCTTGCCCAGGGCGGCTCGGTCCATCCGGTAGCGGATCATGGAATAGGCCCCGCCCCAGCCCTTCCGGGTAAGACGCACCTTTTTGCGCGCCCAGTCCATCTCCGACCTTGGCAGGCGCACGTCCACCACAAAGAGCAGCTCGGAAGGGCTTAATTTGGTAATATCTGTAAGAAGCTCATGGGCTTCATCCATCTCCACAAAGTATTCGAACACCTGTTCCAGCGTCAGGGGAGTGGTGGAAACACTGGTGGAGGAAGAGGCCCGCAGCCTGGACGGGCTGGCGGCTATGCGGGGATCCAGCATGGCACAGGCCAGCGCCAGGGAGGAATACTTGCTCCGGGGCATGGCGGAGGTCTTCATCCAGAACTCCGCCCACTTCCGCAGAATGCCTCCCCACTGCTCCTTCGGCGTCTGTTCCCGCGCCATCGTGCGCAGGAACAGCCTCAGGGGATCGGAGGGGTCTGAAAAAAGCCATGGATAAAAATATCTGGGAGAACTCTCCTTGAGCTGCTCCTGAATGGTTTCCGCTCCCACCTTGCTGATGAGCTGGTACAACTCATTGGCGCGCATGAGATACGGGCTCTGGTCATACATGGACACGTCGAATTTGCCGAATTTAATGACCTTCACGGCGTCCCGTTCCAGATTGGACCGCAGAAAATCAGCGTACAGGTCATAGCGGCCCGTTTCCAGGGCCAGATTGAAGGCGTCCGTAAACAGCTTTCTATTGGCGGCGTTACTGGCCTTCAGGCTGACCAGCAGAACGGGCTTCTTGAAAATCTCCAGCCGCGGGTCTTCCTCCTGAACCACGGGCTCTTCCTTCGGTTCCGCGGGCGCGGGCTTCACCTCCTCCGGCTTCTTTTGCTGCCTTTTTCTGGCGGCTTCTTCCGCGGCCAGGCGTTCCGCTTCCAGCCGGGCTTTTTCAGCCGCCTCCGCGCGCGCCCGTTCCTCCGCCGCCCTGCGCGCCGCCTCCAGCTCAGCGGCCTTCCGTGCGCGGGCCGCTTTCGCCTCCGCCTCCTTTCTGGCCGCCAGTTCTGCGGCCTCCGCCGCCCGTTGAACTGAAATGCGGTGGTAAACCACGCCGCCGCCGGCAAGAGCCAGCACCAGAATGATGGTTATGACTATTCCCCCGGAGGAAGATTTTTTACGCTTGGGGGAACCGGGACGCAAGGGATTGGCAGGATTCATCGGATACGGGTTGAGAGGGTTGGAGCAGCCTGGACAAGGAAGAAAAAGGTTTTTCAACCTCATTCCGCCTGACATAAAAGCGCATTACCTTTCCCAGGTCAACCTGAAACGCTGGTCTTTTTCATATCCCCCATCCTGCGGAACCTGTTAAGAACCAGTCCTGGCGCTTTTTCCTTGTGTTTTCATAGCCATTTTATAGGATTAAGTTTTCATGCGCTTCCAAAAACATGAAAAAAATACAAGTATCACGCTGATTATCCCATAACCATTGTACGTTTTTCCCCGCCTATGAATATTTCTCATGCCCTCTGTTCCTCTCTTGCCGTTCTCTCCGGAAGCCTCCTCTCCGGAACAGCCCTCAGCGATGACATCATGCTGCCCGCGCCGGACAAAAAGGGCGGCAAGCCCCTCATGCAGGTTCTGAATGAACGGCATTCCACCCGGTCCTTTACAGACAAGCCCATTCCGGTGGAAGTCCTGTCTTCCCTGCTCTGGGCGGCGCAAGGCGTCACCCGGGATGACCCGGACTACCGCACGGCGCCGTCCTCACGGAATTCCAATGAAATAGAAATCTACGTAGTTCTTCCGGAAGGAGCCTATCTTTACAAGCCGGAAACCCACAAATTGCATCAAGTCGTCCAGGGTGACATAAGGGCCGCAACGGGAACACAGGACTTTGTGGGCACTGCGCCCCTGAACCTCGTCTATGTGGTGGACCAGTCCAAACAGCCCGGAGACTTTGACGCGAAAAGAAAACAGGTCACCGCCGCCGCGGATGTGGGATTCATTGGCGAAAACGTCTACCTCTTCTGCACCTCGGCGGGGCTGGGCACCGTTTTCCGGGCCATGCTGGATGCCGAATACCTTCAGCGCCGTCTCCGGCTCCCCGTCTTCAAAAAAGTCCTGTACGCCCAGAGCGTCGGCTATCCTTCCAATTCCTGAAAAGGGCCATGAACCGGAAATCCATGGTGCTTGCCGTCCTGGCGGCCTCGTTTTCCCTTGCCTGTGCAGAAACCATGACGGAAGTTCCGAGCCCCGTTGAGATCAAAGACGCCAAAAACTGCTACCGCCTCAGTGCTGAACTGTACCGTTCAGGGCAGCCCGGCAGCCGCGGATTCAAGGCCCTGGAAAAGCTGGGGCTCAAATCCGTCCTGAACTTGCGGGAATACCACAGCGACGCCGATGAAGCGGAACACACCGGACTGCGCCTGTACCGCAGGAAGCTGGCGGCCGGAAACGTGTCCCGGGAGGAACTCATGGACTGCCTGCTGGTCATCAGCAGCGCACCCAAGCCCATCCTGGTACACTGCTGGCACGGCTCCGACAGAACCGGCATTGTCTGCGCCGCGTACCGCATCGTCATGCAGGGCTGGACGCCGGAAAAAGCCCTTGAGGAACTGATGGACGAGCGCTTCGGGCACCACCGATCCTACTACTCCAATCTCGCGGAGCTGGTCAGGACCACGGACTGGAAGGCATTCAAAGAGGAATTCCGGAAAAAACGGCAGGCTCAGGGCGTCTGACCCCAGGCCGCGTTTTCCCCCGTGGGGCGGTTTCATGGAGAAAAAGTCTCTTCCGGGACCGCGGACGGAAAGCCCGGCGGCTTTACCACTGGTTGTCCAGATTTTTGGTATCTATCTTTCCAGGCTCCTTGTTGCGCTCCTTCATGCCGCGGATGGGCTTGGGCTCCTTCTCATGAAGGTCCAGAATATCAATCACGTTCTCTCCCTTTTTCAGGAAGGGCGCCGGAACATACAGCCTTAACTGGGGCCCTACGTTCCAGTACCGCCCCACGTTAATGCCGTTCACCCAAACATACCCCTTGGCATAGCGGGACATATCCAGGAACGTATCCTGCGGCTCATCAATATTCACCACGGCCCGGAAATGCGCGCCTTCCCGTTTTGCGGAAGGGCCTTTTCCCCTGGGGGCCCGGACAATGGAAGCGGCTTTCAGGGGAAGCGCCCTCACCGTCCAGTTCTTCAGCTCACGCTTCCCCAGCTTCACGTCTCCGTGCAGCCCCTTGCGGTCGCTCTCCATGCTGATGTGGAAATTGATATGGCCCATGGCCTCCACCAGGATTTCCAGCGTTGCGGGTTTCTTGCGTTCCGGCAGTTCCAGGCTCTTCTGCCCCAGGCGGCGGTCCAGCGTGCCTGCCAGTTCCCCGTTCAGGTATACCTGGGCATAATCATTCACGTTGCTCAATTCCAGCTTTTCAGCCGGACCGGCGGGAACCGTAGTGCTGTAAACAGCCATTCCCTGGTTCTGGTTCCACTGCTCAAAATAGGGAGGCTGCGGGAACTTGGACCGGAAAGGCCGGGGCAGGTTCTCCCAGAGCCCGGCATGCACCACGGGCGTGAACTCCGGAATCTCCATGGCCGGAATATCCGCGGGAGGTTCAGGCACGGCGGCGCCCGCGGGCAGTTTTTCCAGAATAATTTCCCTCATCCGGGTGTAATACTCATTCATCCGGCCCTGCTCATCCACGGGGGAGCCGTAATCGTAACTTGTAACATCCGGCTGGTATTGTCCCGGCCCACCGTTGTTGGCCCCTGCCGTGAAGCCGAAGTTGGTGCCTCCGTGAAACACGAACAGACTGAAGGAGCGCCCCTTGTCCATAAACCAGCGAACGTGGTTGACGATTTCCGGAGTGGGCGCCCAGTTCCCTTCCCCCCAGTGCCGCAGCCAGCCCGGATACGTTTCCGAGGAAAAGACGGGAACGCCCGGATTGCACTTGTTGGCCACGTTCCAGTGGCCGTCGTTCAGGCCCGGGTCCAGCCCCACGGCCACGCCGGGCAGCACAACGCCCTTCAGGTAATGTTCTCCCGCGCCGTCGGACGTGTAAAAGGGGCCGAACCCCTTTTTGGTCCAGAACGCCTTCAGCCATTCCATGTACTTGCGGTCCTTCCGCTGGTAGCTGCCGTATTCGTTTTCAAGCTGGGTCATCAGGATGGGACCGCCGTTCTTCACTAAAAACGGCTCCGCCACACGCGCCACCGCCTCCAGGTACCGCGTCTGCGCCTTCATGAATTTGGAGTCTTCCGTGGTTCTCAACTTGGCTTTGGGATCCTTCAGCAGATAATGGGGCAGGCCTCCCATATCCCACTCCCCGCACACATAGGGGCCCGGGCGGAACAGAACCCACATGCCTTCCTCCTGGCAAATCTTGAGAAACTCCCCCAGGTCACGGTTGCCCGTCTTGAAATCAAAGCTGCCGTCCGGCTGCTCATGGTCATTCCAGAACACGTAAAACGCAATGGTGTTCAGGCCCATGGCCCGCGCAGTCCGGATGCGGTGCCTCCAGTATTCCCTGGGAATGCGCTGGGGGTGCATCTCCGCGCCGCGGATCTGGAACGGCTTACCGTTCAGCATGAACTCCTGATTCCCTTCCCCGCCGAACTTGAACACGGCGGGAGCACCCCCGGAAGGAGCGGGCTTCTGCACATTCTGGACGGCCTCGGGCCCGGCCCAGGCGAGCGCTCCCACTCCGGCGGCCATCAGGGCGGCGGCACACCTGAACCCATATTGCTTCATCATGATGAACTGTTAATCCATTTGAAGACGGTTGCCAATCACAATTTCACATATGCTCCCGCACCTGCGGGCCGGGGGGCCTTTTCAGGACGAATTCCTCCCGTGGCGGAGCCTGCAATCATGTCATACGCCCGCCTTCCTTTGCGCGGATGCCGGAAGCCGGGTGTCTAAATTCAGCGATATGAAAACGATTGTTCTTCTGCGCCATGGAGAAAGCACGTGGAACCGTGAAAACAGATTTACCGGATGGACGGATGTGGACCTGACGGAACGGGGGGTGGAGGAAGCGTACCACGCGGGCGACCTGTTAAAAGACAAGGGGCTGGCCTTTGACCAGGCCTATACCTCCTATCTCAAGCGTGCCGTAAAGACGCTCAACTGCGTGCTGGACCGCCTGGACCAGGACTGGCTTCCCGTCGCCAAAAGCTGGCGGCTGAATGAAAAGCATTACGGCATGCTGCAGGGATTGAACAAAAGTGAAACAGCCAAAAAATACGGAGACGAGCAGGTGCTGGTCTGGCGGCGCAGCTATGACGTGGCACCGCCGCCCCTGGCGGAGGATGATCCCGCCAACCCCAGATGGGACCCCCGCTATAAAGGCGTGCCCGCCGGAGAGCTTCCGCGGACGGAATCCCTGAAGGAAGCCATTGACCGCATGATGCCCTACTGGGAGGGAACCATCCTGCCCTCCCTCCGGACGCTGGACAACATCCTGATCGTAGCCCACGGCAACACCCTGCGCGGCATGATCAAGTACCTGAAACACATTCCCAATGAACAGCTTCTTTCCCTGAACCTGCCCACCGCCATTCCCTGCGTGTTCGAATTTGACGATTCCATGAACCTCAAGAAAGACTATTTCCTGGGGGATCCGGATGAAATACGCAAACGCATGGAAGCCGTCGCCAGCCAGGGGCAGGCAGCTAAAAAACCATAAGCCACTCAACCCTTTTTCCTTCCACATGACCGACCCATTCTGCCGCATTGCGTTTTTTGACGCCAAACCCTACGACCGGGACTCCTTCAACCCGACCAACGAGCGCGATTTCCATTACGACATCCGCTACTTCAAGGGGCACCTCACTCCGGACAGCGTTCCGCTGACGCGCGGCATGGACGTGGCGTGCATTTTCGTCAACGATACGGCGGACAGGGAAGTAATCCGGAGCCTGAAGGAAAACGGCGTGAGGCTGCTGGCCCTGCGCTGCGCCGGATTCAACAACGTGGACCTGAAAGCGGCGGAAGATGAGGATTTGCCCGTCGTGCGGGTTCCCTGGTACTCCCCTTACGCGGTGGCGGAACATGCCGTAGCGCTGATGCTGGCCCTGAACCGCAAGATACACCGCGCCTACTGGCGCACCAGGGACGGCAATTTCTCCCTGCACGGCCTGATGGGCTTTGACATGAACGGGAAAACGGCCGGAATCATCGGCACGGGTAAAATCGCCAGAATCCTCATCCGCATCCTCAAGGGCTTCGGCATGAACATCCTGGCTTATGATCCGCACCCTGACCAGTGCTTTGCGGAAGAAGCCGGTATCACGTACACCACGCTGGACGACCTTTACGCGCGGTCCGACATCATCTCCCTGCACTGCCCCCTCACCCCGGAAACGGAATACCTGATCAACGCGGACTCCATCCGCAAAATGAAGGACGGCGTCATGATCATCAACACGGGGCGCGGCAAGCTGATCAACACGGAGATGCTGATTGACGGCCTGAAATCAAAGAAAGTGGGCTCCGCCGGCCTGGACGTGTACGAAGAGGAAGGGGAATATTTTTATGAAGACAAATCAGACAGAATCATTGATGATGATACCCTGGCGCGGCTGCTCTCCTTCAACAACGTCATCCTGACCTCCCACCAGGGCTTCTTCACGAAGGAGGCCCTGCACAATATTGCGGAAGTCACCCTGCACAACATCCGGGATTTTCTGGAAGGCAAACCCTTGGTGAACCGGGTCAGCCTCCACCAGTAAAAGCATGAGGCCGTGCTGAAAAGCCCGGTTTCCCGATACTCTACCGGATGGGAACGTCATAAAAAACAGTTTCATACCCCTGCTTCTCCATCATCTCCCGGCGCACCACGCGCATCACGTTCCTTTCATAATCCCAGCCCCCCAGCCACCACACCACGTTGTAAATGGCGGGGGCCCGGTACACGCATTCCACGGAAATCTCCGGAAGGGAGGCCTCCGCCGTACCTTCATCCGTGTTGGAAACCTCATGCTCATGCCTGACGACCCGGTAAAGCAGCAGGGTCGCCGTGTGACCGTCCAGATGGTTGATTACGATGAAGTAATCTTCCTCCGGCAGGGGAACCAGCTCCATCCAGCGCCGGTTGGCCGCCAGGCAGCTTTCTTCCGCCCCGCAGGAAAAAACCACGGCTCTCATACCATTCGGCAACGATTCCGAACGAACGCGGTATCCATCCCCGGCAATCTCCTTCAGCAGGGCGGCCGGAACCACAGCGGCGGCAGGATTTTTCTTCATGTATTTCTCCTGCAAAGCAGGCGCCATATCCGGAATGGAGGGAGGCGTGCCTTCCGCTTTCTTTAAATTTTTAAAAACGGCCCGGCAAATTTTATCCGCCCTTTCCGGGTTTTCATACGTCTCCCCCGGCAGCAGGGAGTTCCGGAGCACGCCAGCGGGCAGGGAGCCGGAAAACAACAGCCGCGAACCGACTGGAACCACGGGTTTCCTGGCATTCTGAAATAGCTGCCTCTCCAGGGAAACGGAACAGCCGTTGAGCTGGAAAAACAGCTCCGCAGCAATCCAGTCCGTTCCCGCTTTCCCCTTCACACCGGGCCAGCTGTTTGCGGCCACGTCCTTCACCTGCACCAAACAGGGAACGGACGCGTTTTCCCGTTCTCCGGGAGGCAGGCTTTCCATATAGGCTTCCACACGGGCCGCCGCAGGGGACAGGAGCGTTTTTCCGGGCCTGATCAGGGGCTGCTCAAAAGGCTCCCGGTCAAAGTCGGACAGCGTTTTTTCAGCCTTCAGCATTCCCGCTCCCATCCCGGACAGGAGGAAAATCAGCAAATAACAGTTCATCATCATCGTAGTTGGGGTTACGCCGGACCACTGCCCGGCTATCATTGATTAAATGCTCCTGATGCATTGAGGACAAGCAGATTTTTACCTTTTTCCTCCTCTGCCTCCGGCTTGGAATCTCCAGAATACTCCGTACCGGGACACGGCGCTTCCTTTCTGCCCAAAAATCCCTTCCCTGGAGCCTTCACAACAGGGATTCTGCGGATGGCCATGCAGCTGCTCCACCCTGGTGGCCGGGAAAAATACGGAAAAATCTTCCACTTTTTTATTGACCGCAACGGTATCTTGAAGGACAAGACCTGAGAAGATTCATCTCTGTTTCTCAACTATCAACACCCATATCCAACATGAAACTGCTCTTCCTTCTTCATGCCTCCCTGCTTCTTTGCATGACCGCCCAGGCCAAATTTCCGGCGGACGGATTAATTAAAACGGCCTCCTCCGGCGTTATCCAGGGGAAGGCCATCCTGATGAAGGCTGAAGACGCGGAGCTTTCCAAAAGCAAGCTGGCAAAAATACAGTCCAGCAAATTCATTGCCGGCATGGCGGAAAAAGACTCCGGCGCCAGTTGGGAAGTCAACGTGGCTAATGACGGCGAATACGTCATTGAAGTCTGGTACACGTTCCCCTGGACAGCTTCCGCCACCGCCCAGTATGAGTTGAAATGCGGCGGCAGCGCCCCCTTCCTGTGGAACGTGCCCACCTCCGGCGGCGGCACGGCAGACGGAGGCATCTACCACCTGGGCCGCATGAACCTGGCCAAGGGCAAGCAAACCTTCACGCTGAAGAAAAAAGGAAGGGACGGCATTTACGTCCGCTATATCCGGCTGATTCCCACCGCCATTTTCCCGGTAGTCCGGGCCGCCGCGAGCGGCAAAATCACGCTTCTGCCTGAAAACTGCCTCGTCACCCGCGCCCTGGCAAAAGACATGGGGAAATTCACCGTCCTGTCCCACTTCAATTCCGTCAGCTGGGACATTTACACCAAAAAAGGCGGCACCTACACGGTCACGACGGATTACGCCATCGCGGACGCTCCCTCCACCCTGTTCAAGCTGGGTTATTCCGTCAATGACCAATTGACGGAATTCACCTTCCCGGGCACCGGGGGCTGGTCCCGGTTCGTCAAATACTCCCCCGGCACCATCACGCTGCCGCCGGGGAAATGCACTCTGACCGTCAAGGGAATCACCAGCGGGGCGGAGACGAAATCCGTGGTGCTCACGCCCGTTCCGTAAGTCCCCCCGGACCGTTTTTGCAGGAACCTGTTCCCCACTCCGGAAAAGGCGACTGCGAAAATCCCTCTCCATTTCTTCATTTTTCTTTACCTCCCTTCCCCCCTGTGGAATATAGGAGGCGGTTTGCCCGCCTGCCGGGCGGACCGCTACAGCACAGCCCCGCACCGGGATCTTTTCCGCAGGAAGGGCCCTTCCGGCACCGCGGCTGCGCGCCACGCAAATATCATCCATCTCTCTGCAAGCACGATCATTTTTTGCCGTACTTTATACCATGAGCGCTCCGGTTCCCCTCTCTCCATCTGTCCTGGCTCCCAAACCGCATTATGCCGCCCTGGACGGCCTGCGCGGCGTGGCGGCCGTCATGGTGGTCCTGTTCCACATGTTTGAAGGGAGCACAAGGGACTTCCAATTCCATACGGACCAGATCATCAACCACGGCTACCTGGCTGTGGACTTTTTCTTCATGCTCTCCGGATTCGTCATCGGATACGCCTATGACAACCGCTGGGGAAAAATGAGCCTATGGAACTTCTGCAAGCGAAGGCTGGTGCGCCTGCAGCCCATGGTGGTCATGGGCATGCTCCTGGGAGGCATCCTCTTCTACTTCCAGGGCTCCGAGATTTTCCCTAACCTGGCGGAAACCCCCGTGTGGAAAATGCTGCTGGTCATGACCGTGGGGTTCACCCTGCTGCCCGTGCCCGTCTCCCTGGACATCCGGGGGTGGACGGAAATGCACCCCCTGAACGGTCCTGCCTGGTCCCTCTTCTTCGAATACATCGCCAACATCCTTTACGCCGTGCTCATCAGGAAATTCACCAGCAGATGGCTGGCGGTCCTGGTATTCCTGGCGGGATGCGCCCTCATCCACCAATGCTACACGCAGGGCAACAACATCGGCGGCTGGACGCTGGACGTGGAACAATGCCGCGTGGGCCTCACGCGGCTCATGTTCCCCTTCTTCGGCGGGCTGCTCCTGTTCCGGCTGTGCAAGCCGGGACGGATCAGGCACGGCTTCTGGTGGTGCAGCCTGCTTCTGGCGGCGGCCCTGGCCATGCCGCATGTGGGCGGCGCGGAAAATTTCCATCTGAACGGCCTGTATGACGCCTTCTGCATCATCATCATCTTCCCGTTGGTGGTCTTCATGGGGGCCAGCGACATCCCCGGAGACATCTCCTCCCGGGCCAGCCGCTTCCTGGGAAACATCTCCTACCCCCTTTACATCACCCACTATCCCATTGTCTACATCTACCTGGCATGGGTGCACGACGCGGAAGTCCCCTTTTCCCGGGCTCTCCCCGTGGCGGTGGGCGTCCTTTTCCTCTGCATTGCCGTGGCCTACGGGTGCCTGAAGCTCTATGACGAACCCGTGCGCGCGTGGCTCTCCAGACGCGTGCTCGGCCGCCGCGCTCCGGAACCTCCCAAGGCGTAAACGGCGCCCCCGCAGACTCCCGGAAAAACAAACGGGAGCATCCCGGACAAACATCTGCCTTGCCCCCGGCGCGGCCCAGCCGGATACTGGCGGTGGCCGTCCATGGAAAAATTGCAGACATCCTCAAAAGCGCTGCGCTACCTGCCCTTTCTGGTGGCATCCGCATTCTTCATGCAGATGCTGGACGCCACTATCCTGAACACGGCCATTCCCACCATCGCCCGGAGCTTCCACAGCCACCCGCTCCAGCTCCATTCCCTGGTAACGGCGTACATGCTCACCGTCTGCGTCCTGATCCCGGCCTCCGGGTGGATTTCCGACAAGCTGGGCTCCCGCCGCACCTTCCTCTTCGCCATCTCCGTCTTCTCCGCGGGGTCCCTGCTCTGCGCCCTCTCCACCTCCGTCCCCATGATGACCGCCTGCCGCGTCATCCAGGGAATCGGGGGCGCCTTCCTGATGCCTGTGGGGCGGCTCGTGGTTCTTCGCTCCTACCCGCGCTCCATGTTCGTGAACGTCCTGAACATCGTGACCATTCCGGCGCTGCTGGGGCCGCTCCTGGGTCCGGTGCTGGGCGGCATCATCGTCCAGTACGCCTCCTGGCACTGGATCTTCCTGATCAACATTCCGGTGGGCATCGCGGGCCTGTGGGCCACCTGGAAAATCATGCCGGACCTGAAAGCCGTCCGGGAACAGGGATTTGACTGGCCCGGGTTCCTCCTCTTCTCCTCCTCCGCCGTGCTGGTCACCATGGGCCTCTCCACCACAGGAGGCACGGAAGACAGGGAACGCATGATCCTGCTCATGTCTGCCGGAGGCGTGCTTCAGCTCCTGTACTGGGCGCTGGCGTTCCGGTTAAAGGCGCCCCTCTTCAGCCCCGCCCTGTTCCGCATCAGGAACTTCGCCATCGGCATCGCGGGCAACATCGTCTGCCGGTTGGGCGGAAGCTGCCTGCCTTACCTGATTCCGCTCTTCTTCCAGGTGGTGCTGGGCTACTCAGCCCTTCAATCCGGCATGTCCCTGATCCCCCTGGCGCTGAGCAACCTGCTGGCAAAAACGGTCGCGCCGCGGCTGCTCGGCAAATTCGGCTACCGGAACATCATGGTGGTCAACACTTTTACCATCGGAGCCCTGCTGGCGGCGTTCTACTTCGTCGGCCCCGGCACCAGTGAACTCACCCTGCTGGGTATGCTGGCTCTGCTGGGGGGAGCCAACTCCATTCAATTCACCTGCATGAACACCCTGACGCTGATCGACCTCCCCAACTCGGACGCCAGCAGCGGCAACTCCCTGCTCTCCACCATCATGCAATTATCCATCGCCGTCAGCATCGCCGCGGCTTCCCTGCTGCTGGACAGCTTCGGCGGCCACTCGGCCACGTCCGGAACAGCGGTGGAAGCTGCCTTCCACGCCACCTTCGTCACCATTGGCATCACGGCGGCGGCCAGCTCCTTCATCTTTGCCCTGGTGGACAAGGACAAGGGCATTACCCGCAAACGGAAAAAAGCGGCCTGATGCCGGAGAGGCGCACCCGTTCAGGAACAGGAAACGCTCTCTCCCGTATCAATGGAGCAGCACTGCGCAAACTGGGCGCGGGACTCTTCCAGGGTGATCGGCTTCTTATCCGCCCCCAGGGCCACGTAAACCAGCTCCGCTTCCGTAATCTTGGCGATGTTGTTGCAGAGCTTCGTCAGGCGTTCCGCGTACACCTCCACCTTCACCGTGACGGAAGTGCGCCCCACCTTGATAATCTCCGTATAAAAGGAAACTACATCCCCCACCAGCACGGGAGCTTCAAACGTCAGGCTGCTGACCGCACGCGTCACAATATAGCGGCTCAGGGCATAACGCATGGCCGTATTGGCGCCCGCAAGGTCCACCTGGCTCATCACCCAGCCGCCGAACACTTCCCCGCTCTGATTGGTATCCGCGGGCATGGGCTCCACGCGCAAGGCGGGAATGCGGTCTTCCGGAAGCTGGGCATGTTGATAGGTACTTTCCATAAATAAGAATAATTATAAATTAATGCAGTTATGCTCATCCATCCCGGCCCTCTTGTAAAGAGCAAAAAGCGGAAGCGGCGCAGGCCGCTCCCACGGTTTCCTTCCCTGTGCAGATCATCCCGGCCTGCATGACTGGTACAACAGACGCCGGAACTTTCCGTTCCATTCAAAATGAGAAAAAGAAAAAGGCATTCTTCTGCCGGACACGCGGATTTGTGCGTCTTATTCCCGCCATTTTTCACCATGGCGGCGGACAGGATTGTCCATTCCTTATGGACCGTGATCGAGAACCCAAAACGAAAGAAGTGGACGGGGAAGAATGGCCTGCTTCCGACTTCGCGTACGTGCCGGACCCTGAAAAGCCTTCCACCTGGAAACTGCCTATCTTCAACATGCACCACGTTGGAGGAGCCCTGGCCGCCATGACCAGCGATTACCGCGGCAATCCCGTGGAAATCCCGGAAGAAGACCGCCAGGCTGTCATGGACAAAATCCTGGCCCGTAAAGCGGAACTGGAACGGGAAAAAAAGTAACTGCACTTTTCTTCCTTAACCGGAACACAGCAGGGGACGAGTAATTTTCCACCTTCTACTTCCTTTATTTTTTACGTCCGGCAGGTAAAACCCGCCGGATTTTTTGTGCCCGTTTCCCGGCGTGCAAAAATTTCACGATACCACCGCGCTGCCAGGGCCAGGAAACTCCTCCTTCCCATATTTTTTGCCTTTGCGGGTGTAATGGCATGGAATTCCAGCGGCGGCTGTGGTAGGATTGCCGTGTTCCATCATCCTTGGAAAAAGGAAGCAGCACGGGGGCATTAAGACATTCTCCCTCCTGAAAACGGCGTCCATTCTTCGGCAAAGCCGGAACCCGCAGCGCCATTTCCTCCCCTTAAACGTAATCCGCATGACAGGAGAAAAAGTCAAAAGATGCCTCTGGTTATTCTGGATTAACCTGTTCATCGGAGCTTTCACCTTTGGGGGCGGCTACATTGTCGTTCCCATGATCAGCAAGTACTTTGTCCGGAAAAAACGGTTGTTTTCCAAGGAGGAGCTTCTGTCCATGGCCGCTATCGCGCAATCTGCGCCCGGGGCCATTGCCGTCAACCTCTCTGCGCTGGCGGGGCACCGGACCGCAGGCATGGCCGGCGTAGTATCCAGCTGCCTGGGAGCCGTCATTCCGCCGCTGATCATCCTCTCCATCGTATCCGTCTGGTATGACGCCTTCAGCTCCAATACCGCCGTGGAAGCGGTGCTGCGCGGCATGCAGGCGGGCGTGGCGGCGCTCATTGTGGACATTGTGGCGGACATGTGGCAGATGATTCTCCGCAGAAAATCCGCCCTGCTGAATGCCCTGGTGCCGGGCGCGTTCCTGGCCAGCTTCATCTTCCGCCTCAACATCGCCGCCATTCTGGCCGTGTGCTGCGTCCTGAGCCTCTGGCACGTCCGGAGAACGCTGGGAAGGAGGGCCGGATGATGCAGGCGCTCTGGCAGCTTTTCAGCGTCTTTCTCCAGATCGGCGCGTTCAGCATCGGGGGCGGCTACGCCGTCATCCCCATGATCCGGGACCAGGTGGTGATTCACCAGGGCTGGATTACGCAGAAGGTCTTTACGGATATTATCACCATCTCCCAGATGACGCCGGGGCCGCTGGCCATCAACACCTCCACCTTCGTGGGGCTGCAAATCGCCGGCATTCCCGGAGCCGTGGCGGCCACCCTGGGATGCATCATTCCCGGCGTGGCCGCGGCGCTGCTGCTGCACCTCTTTTTCCAGAGGCACAAAAGGTCCGTTTACGTCTCCGGGGTTCTGGAAGGCTTGAAAGCAGCTTCCGTGGGACTGATCATGTCCGCCGGGGGCACCATCCTGATGCTGACCTTCTGCGGCACCTTTGACTGGCACGCCATCACGGAGGTGGATATTCCGAGCATCATCCTCTTCAGCGCGGCCCTGTTCATCCTGCGGAAATGGAAGATGAACCCCATCCTGCTGATGAGCCTGACGGGATTGGCCGGGTATTTTATTTACGGATTGTCCTGAAGCAACCGCCCTGCCGGTTGACCTTCCATCCGGTAATTTTTCCTGATAACAAATTGGAGAAATTTAAAAGTATTCAAGGAAGAGCGGGATTGGAAAGTTTTATCCTGATCAAGGGGAATATTATTCAGAATAACATTATATCCATGAATATCAATGACATGTTAGCATAAAAACCCGTCTTCCCCTGAACGGATAACGCGGGCTCCGGTCATCACGGAGAAGAGAAGCGGAACACCGGAGAAGAAATGGAGCCGCCAGGCAGGAATATTCATTCTTCCGGCAGTACCGCGCCAACAGCACGATTAATGAAAAAATGAGCACAAAAGATATTCGCAAGATGCAGGACCCCCGCCATGAATTCCACCGGGAAGGGTATGAAAAACAGCAGCAGGAAGCCCCCGGCCTGCAATCCGAAATGAAGCCCGTGCCGGACGCCGGGGAAGAAAGCTATCAGGGTACCGGCAAGCTCCGCGGCCGGAAAGCCCTGGTCACGGGCGGGGATTCGGGCATAGGCCGCGCGGCCGCCATTGCCTATGCCCGTGAAGGAGCGGATGTGGCCCTGAATTATCTTCCGGAAGAACAAAGCGACGCGGAGGAAGTGGCGGAACTGATCAGGAAGGAAGGGAGAAAGGCCGTTCTGCTGCCCGGAGACCTCAGCGATGAATCCTTCTGCAAGCAGCTCATCAGGGACGCGCTGGAAAAACTGGGCGGCCTGGACATCCTGGCGCTGGTGGCCGGCAAGCAGGTGGCCGTGGAAGACATTCAGGACATTACCACGGAGCAGTTGACCAAGACATTTGAAGTGAACGTCTTCTCCCTGTTCTGGATTGCCAAGGCCGTCCTCCCCCACCTCAAGCCCGGGGCGAGCATCATCACCTGTTCCTCCATCCAGGCCTATCAGCCGGGCAAAAACCTGATTGACTATGCCTCCACGAAAGCAGCCATCATCGCCTTCAGCCGCGCCCTGGCCAAGCAGGTGGCCTCCAAGGGAATCCGGGTCAATGTGGTGGCGCCGGGCCCGGTCTGGACGCCCCTGCAGGTGACGGGAGGCCAGCTTCAGGAAGACCTGCCGGAATTCGGCCAAAAAACGCCCCTCAAGCGCGCCGGACAGCCTGTGGAACTATCCGGACTGTACGTCTTCCTGGCGTCCCAGGAATCCAGCTTCATCACTGCGGAAGTCTTCGGCGTCACGGGAGGAATGCACCTGTCCTGAGGCGGACATCCGCGGAACCGGAAAAGGATGCGAGCCGCTTTACCCCCGCAGGCGCCTGTCTTTCCGGCAGAGCTGAACCCTTGGCCTTCTGTTCCCTTCCCGGGTTCCGGGAAGGGACGCTCCCGCCGTTCCGGAGCAGGCCCCGGCGGCATGAATTCCCTCTCAAATCAGGCGAATCCCATCAGGCGCGCCGTTCCCGCCACCAGAATGCACATGGCAACGCCGCAGACCGTCGGGATGGCAAAGGCAAGCAGGGCCCACTTCCATTTGCCCGTCTCCTTGCGGACCGTAAGAACGGCGGTGGAACACGGCCAGTGCATCAGGGAAAACAGCATGGTGCACAACGCCGTCACCCAGGTCCAGCCGTTGTCCGTCAGGAGGGATTTCAACTGGTTCATGTCATCCATGTCCATCATGTTGTCGGAAGCCAGGTACCCCATGATGATCAGGGGAAAGACGATTTCATTGGCCGGAATGCCCAGAATAAACGCCATCAGGATCACGCCGTCCAGCCCCATGAGGCGCCCGGCGGGGTCCAGCCACTGCGTGCCGTGCACCAGCAGGCTGGCGTCTCCCAAACGGATATTCGCCATCAGCCAGATGATGATCCCGGCGGGAGCCGCCACCATCACCGCGCGCCACAGGACGGCCAGCGTCCTGTCCATGAAGGAACGGACAATCACCTTCCCGATCTGGGGCTTGCGGTAGGGGGGCAGTTCCAGGGTAAAGGAGGACGGCGTCCCCTTCAAAATCGTATGGGACAGCAGGGCCGTTACGGCGAACGTCATCCCCACGCCCAGGCCGATCAGAAGCACCAGCCCCGCAACGGAGGCCAGCGGCTGCAATCCGGAAGCTACGGACCCGGCAAAGAACATGGTCATGAGCGCGATCAGCGTGGGGAACCTGCCGTTGCAGGGAACAAAATTGTTCGTCAAAATGGCGACGAGCCTTTCCCGCGGGGAATCAATGATCCGGCACCCCGTGATTCCCGCCGCATTGCACCCGAACCCCATGCACATGGTCAGCGCCTGCTTGCCGCAGCCGCAGCACTTCTGGAACACCTTGTCCATATTGAACGCCACCCGGGGCAGATAGCCGGAATCCTCCAGCAGCGTGAACAGGGGGAAAAAGATGGCCATGGGGGGCAGCATCACGGAGACGACCCATGCCACCACGCGGTAAACGCCCAGTACCAGCACGCCGTGCAGCCATTCCGGAGCATGCGCCAGGCGGAACAGGGCCGTCAGGGCCTCCTGGCCTTCCCCAAGCAGGTCCGCCAGCCACTGGGAAGGGTAATTGGCCCCCACAATGGTGATCCAGAAAATGAGCACCAGCAGGACGAACATGAGGGGATAAGCCGTCCACCGGCCCATTAGCACCTTGTCAATGCGCCTGTCGCGCCCCAGGCCCCCGCCGTCCGGCAGGATGACCACTCCCTGGCACAGCCGCTCCGCCCGTTCCACAAAGGCGGCCGCCACACGGTCGCCGAAAGATTCGCCGGAAGAGGGATCCGCCGCGGACGCCTCACGGAGGATGTTCTCCACCTCCTTCTCTTTCCTTAAATCATTTCCCGCATACTGCGCCAGAAGCCCGAGCGTTCCTTCATCCCCCTCCAGCAGCTTGACGGACGCCCAGCGTGCTTCCAGACCGTTCAGGGAACAGCCGGCAACGGCGACTTCCAAACGCTCCAGCCACGGTTCCAGGTCCTTCCCGTAGGACAGGTGGCGGGAAGGGCGCCTTTCTCCGGACCACGCCATCTGCTGCACCGTCTCCGCCAGAACCTTCAGCCCCTCCCCCCTGGCGGCTGCCGCCGGAACCACGGGCACTCCAAGACGCTCTTCCAGAAGAGGGCAGTTGATGCGGATGCCCTTGCGCCGGGCCTCGTCCATCAGATTGACGCAGACCACCACATTTCCCGTCGTTTCCATGACCTGGAGGGCCAGATTCAAATCCCGCTCCAGATTGGTGGCGGAACAGACCACGATGACGGCATCCGCATGGCCAAAACAGATGAAATCCCGCGCCGCCTCCTCATCCGAGGAACAGGCCAGCAGGGAATACGTACCCGGCGTATCCACCAGCAGGTACTCCCGGGAACCGCGCCCCACGATACCCTCCGCACGGACCACCGTCTTCCCGGGCCAGTTCCCGGTATGCTGGCGCAGCCCCGTCAGCGCGTTGAACACCGTGCTTTTCCCCACATTGGGAGCGCCCGCCAGCGCCACAACAGGCATGCGCTTTTCCACCGGGCCGCAAGAACCGTCCCGTTCCTCTTCACTATTCGGACTCACCGGGTCTCCTTCATTGGCTGGTTTCAGGCGGACTTGACGGTAATCAATTCCAGATCGGAAGACCTGAACGCCATCACCGTTCCGCGCACAAGAAAGGCAACGGGGTCGCCGAACGGCCCGCGTTCCAGGCATTCCACCCGGGTTCCTGGAATCATGCCTATATCCATCAACCGCCTTCTCAGGCGGCTTTCCACTCCCAGAGACTCAATCCTGGCGGCTTTTCCTTCAGGCAACTGGTTTAATGTCATGGTCAGTTTATCCTTTCTATTAATTGTTCATGCAGAAATTTCCACAAGGATGGCATCAGCGGCGGCTACCGGCAATTCCAGCCGGCGCCCTTCCCGGGCTTCCACCAGAAACGCGCCGCAATGCGCGCCTTCTTCCAGGAGGGCCACTTTTTCATGAAGGCGAATGCCGCAGGAGGCGAGAAGCTCCAGCAGTTCTTTTGACTCCGGCACACGCCTGACCACCGCCGGAATCCCTGCCGGAAGGTCGGACAGCCGGGAAAGCGGCCCTTCCTGCGGTCCCTGCTTCTTCCTGCCCGGTATCTTTCTCCCGTGGGGGCACATCTCCGGGTAACCCAGAAAACGGTCCAGCTTTTCCATCAACTGCGGTGAAGCCGCATGTTCCAGCTTTTCCGCTTCCTCATGCACGTCCCCCCACGCATATCCCAGATGGTCTACCAGGAAAACCTCCCACAGCCGGTGAATGCGCACCAGCCGCACGGCGGCTTCCTCCCCTTTCCGCGTCAGGCGGATGGAGCGTTTCTCCACGCTTTCCACCAGGCCTTCCTTTTCCATCTTCCGGATAATTTCACTGACGGAAGCGGCGGAAACGCCCAGATCATCCGCAATATGCCTGTTGCTGACGCGCTCAGCATTCTGCTGGAGTCTGGCAATTGCTTTTAAATAATCTTCACGGCTGCTGGTCATGGCGCTGATGCTTTCCTTTGTTATAAGGTATACCTAACAAAATGCTATTTCGCTCAAATAAAAAAGCTTCTCCCGTGTCAGCAAGGCCATTTTCCATACGGAAAATGGCTGTGGGCAGCCGGCGGACGGGAATAAGGCGGCACGCGTCATTGCCGGGCTGTTCCTGAAAGGCACTCCCCTGCCCGGCATCTTTGAACCGTCCCTTCCGGAGAAGGAAAAACAGGGCCGTTCCTGAACAGGGGCCCCGTTAAAAGCCATCCCCGGTTGATGGAAAATCCCTCCCCGGCGGCATAAACACAGTCCCCTGCTTACCTTTTCAATTCCTCCGCAATTCTGCCGAGGTTTTTTTCCGTTGCCGTCCTCAATTTGTCCTGCTGTTTCCAGTACCACGCCGTTCTCTCGGATACTCCGGCCTGCTCCGCCAGCCAGCGCACGGCGCCGCTCGTGTCACAGCCCGTTTTCTTCTGGATGGCTTCCAGCAATTGAGTGACATCTTTGTTCATGGACTGGTGTCATTTTGATTCCCACGCCCGGCTGAATTCGCTGTTATGAAACAGGGCGGCAATACCGCTGAGCTGCTTGAGGCGCAGCAGTTCCGCTGCGTCCATGCCCAGGTTTTTAAGTATCCACGCATCCGACATGCCCGCTTCCGTCAATTCCCGGATAATGTTGGTCATGAGTTCAATATTATGAGAGCCACGGGCACGGTTGTGCCTGATGGTGGAGGCCATGCGGTTTCCAAGGGGCTTGTCGATAACGGCCACCGGCACCATGCCTTCCTCCCGCTCGTAGATATCGCGGTGTATTTTCATGATCTGGCAGCGGTGGAACCCGTCAACGATTTCATAGGTGCCGTCCTCCAGTTTATAACAGACAATCGGCATCGTATAGCCGTCTTCCTTGATGCTCTGGTAAAGCAGCTTCATTTCGGGGGGAGCCACACTATTCGGGTTGTAGGCATTGGAGCGGATTTGGTCCAGTGGAACACGCCGAATCCTGTAGACGGGGGATGGAGAAGAGGTGTTCATGAAATATTGCGGTATTTGTTGACGGCGGCACGGCGCCGGGCAAGCGCCCCCTTGGTAGGGCTGAATCCGGCATATCTGCAAAAGTAGTCATTCTTCATGATACAGATGCACATGCGCTTGTAGGAGGGTACCTGCCGGAAATTGCTGACGGGCATGTCGTCGGGGTATCCCATGAATTGAACGACGTCGCGCCCGCCGTAGCGCCTCGACTTCCCCGTCACGGTGGCCAGAGGGTAGGCGGCCAGCACTTCATCAGCGGTTCCGGGATCAACGGTGCCCCCTTTTGTCCAGTATTTTTTGGATTTTTCAAGAATGCTGTTGTAGTGGGCTGCCGTTTTCGCGTCCATCGTGGAAAGCAGGAATTCATAATAGGACTTCCATGTATGGCCGGGAGGCAGCTTGATGGTTTTCCATCCCATGGCCGTTGTGCCTCCGTACAGGCCCGTAAAGTTGACGCCGTTGACGCGCCCGATCATGCGTGCCCAGTTGGCGGGATCAATGACTTTGTAAAGTTTCAGGCTTTCCTGGGCACAATCATTGAAGGGGCTGGCCACCCGCATTTGCCCGGCAGTGAGGCCCGCGTGGTACAAAAGGTCATAAAGGCGGTTGTAGTCAAAACCAAAACGGGCGTTGGCCGTCCAAATATCGCTGACACGCCAGTCGTACAAAGGGTAGGCATTGACGGTTACGGCATCCGTCTGCGTAATCCACTTTCTGCCTTTATAGGATCTCCTTTTATTGCCGCGCGCAACGGCTGCGTACCTGTTCAGGCTCTCATCCGCCCGCAGCCCCACCATGACGGCGGTGCTTCCGTGCTGCCTGGCAAAGTGGCGTGAGAGCTTGTCCTGGAACTCGTAATCCACCATGCCGTGCCGGAACGGAACGTCCAGATTCCCTTCATGAATCACATAGGGGTTTTCCGGCATGGGCCGCACCCACAGTTTTTTTTGGGCGGCGTCCCACGGCGTCCAGTAGGGCTCCCCCAGGGCGCAGGCCGACTGGGCCTTGACCGGCACGCAATACCACATTTTACGGATGCCGGGGAATTGTTCCAGAAACGTCCGGGTTACGTACTCGGTCGTCATCTGGTACTGGGCCTCATAGTCGAGATGGTACATGGTCAGCTTGTCCAGCAGACCTTGTTCATCCGCATAATTGTAGCAGAGATTGAGCATGACGCCGCTATCCTTGCCGCCTGAGAAAGACACCAGAACATGGTCAAACTCCTGGAAGCAGTAGGCGATGCGTTCCAGCGCTGCTTCATAGACGTTTTTGTCCAGGTAGGTTTTCACAATTTTTCCAGAATCTTTCTTGCATCACGCCTGAAGCAGCCTGCCGGCAGGCAACCTGCCGGAGACGCGCCAATCAGCCATGCCTGCCGGCGGCTCCTTTGCCAACCAAGGCTGCCACGCCTTCATGCCCGCGTAATGGTAAATAACATCGTGTCTCGCCATGTTTTAAAATGCGCAGCAGATTACGATCCGTTGTTTTTCTGCAACAATACTAACCTACTGAATTATTGGAGCAGGTCAATGTTTTTACTGCAATTATTTCAGTAATTTTACTGTGATTTGCCCTCTTGTCAAATACCCATGCTTTTTCACGAGTAACGCCATTCAAGGAGCGCCGCTTCCATCGCGGCACGGTTCCCCTCTCTTTGCCCGGGGAGCCATATTATTTCAGAATCAATGCACCGGAACGGGAATCAAAATGGAATGGAACCTGTTGAGGATTCCGCTGTTTTAATTCTTTCAGCGGAGAATGCACGGCATCCTTTTTACTGGTGGCCCGGTTAAGATACAGGATGATGCCGCTCTCCAGCCTCTTTCACTAAGGGTTCTCTCAAGCGCCCTCCTGCGGGCTCATTTTTCAAATGGCGATACAGCCGTTATTCTTCCCTTGAAGAAAAAATACCCGGTTTTCTTTGCAAAAGCCGGACAACCTGGCGGAATACGGCCCCGTCACCACCCGCTTGGAGCATATTTTGCCGGATTTACTTTCCAGCGCTTCATGAGTCTATCCGGTAAGCGCGGTTTTACGCCGGAACGGAATCAAAAAATGATATTGGGTCAGCATTTATGGCTGTTTCCCCACGATTTTTCACCTTTCCAGCCCCGGAACAGGCAAAAAAGAAGCCCCGTAAGTCGTTGAACTTACAGGGCTTTAGAAAAAGAATGGCTCCCCCGGTTGGGCTCGAACCAACGACCTAGTGATTAACAGTCACCCGCTCTACCGCTGAGCTACAGGGGAGTTTGCGTTCCATGGAGCGCGGAGGGATTTTTAATGGAGGCACGGGCGTTTGGCAAGTACTTTTTTGTTCCTGTATGCTTTTTGACGCAAAAAGGGCGCCGGGAAATGGACATGCCAGCGGTGTTTCTTGACCTTTCAGAGGAGAATGCCCAGACTTTCAGCGACATGAGTGAACATCACCATCATATTGCTGTTCTGGCCGGCGACGGCATCGGCCCCGAGGTCATGAAGGAGGCCCTGAAGGTTCTGGACGCCGTAAGCGCCAAATTCGGTTTTACCGTGAGCCGCAAGGAGGCTTTTGTGGGGGGTGCGGGCATCGACCATTGCGGCAAGGCCCTTCCGGAAGAAACCATCCGCGCCTGTGAGGAGGCGGACGCCGTCCTGTTCGGCTCCGTGGGCGGCCCCAAGTGGGAACACCTTCCCGCCAATGAACAGCCGGAGCGCGGCGCCCTGCTGCCTCTGAGAAAGCACTTCGGCCTGTATGCCAACCTGCGCCCCGGCGTATGCCTGCCTGCGCTCACTCATGCCTCCCCCATCAAGAATGAGCTGATTGAAGGCGGTTTTGATATTCTTTGCGTCCGGGAACTGACGGGCGGTCTCTACTTTGGCCAACCGCGTTTCCGCGAACAGGAGGGGGACGACGTGGTGGTGGTGGATACCATGCGCTACCACAAGAGCGAGATGGAGCGCATTGCCAGGGTGGCCTTTGAAGCCGCCCGCGGGCGCCGCAAGCGCGTCACCAGCGTGGACAAGGCGAACGTGCTGACCAATTCCCTGCTGTGGCGCGAGACGATGATTGAGGTTTCCAGGGATTATCCGGACGTGGAGCTGCTTCACATGTACGTGGACAATGCCGCCATGCAGCTGGTGCGCAATCCCCGCCAGTTTGACGTGCTGGTGACGGAGAACCTGTTCGGGGACATTCTTTCCGACGAGATGGCCATGATCTGCGGCTCCCTGGGGATGCTGCCCAGCGCCAGCCTGTGCCAGGGCAGCCGGGACAACGGCCTGTTTTTCGGCCTTTACGAGCCTTCCGGCGGTTCCGCCCCGGACATCGCCGGCAAGGGCATTGCCAATCCGATCGCCCAGATTCTTTCCCTTTCCATGCTGCTGCGTTATTCCCTCGGGGAAAAGGACGCGGCAGACGCCATTGACGCCGCCGTGCGCCGCGTGATTGAACAGGGCTACCGCACGGGAGACCTGGCTACGGGAGCCCCTGGAGAAATCCGCGTGAACACCGTGGAAATGGGGGACGCCATTATCGCGGCCCTTTAAGACGCCTTTTTCCAGCCCCGCAGGCGCATTCCGGTGCCTGCGGGGTATTCCGCTTCCGGAGGAGAGAGACCCTGCCTCCATTTTTCCATATATTCCCGGGTTTTTCCGGTTCTTCATTCAACGATCATGAACGTTCTTATCATCGGCCAGGGAATCGCGGGAAGCTGCCTGGCATGGGAATTGAAACGCCGCGGCACGGATTTCACCATTACGGACCGCCCTGTTGCGGAAACGGCTTCCCGTGTGGCGGCCGGGCTGGTGAATCCCCTGACGGGCCGGGCCTTCCGCCCCGGCTGGCGGCAGGAGGAGTGCTTGTCCGCAGCAGCAGATTTTTATCCGGAAACGGAACGGGAACTGGGCGGCTCCTGGTGGCAGAAGACCCCGATTTTCCGGGAACTGGAAACGGAGGACCAGCTTGAAATCTGGCAGGAGCGCCAGATGGCCCCGGAATCCAGCCCCTATGCCGGGCCCCTTTTTCCGTGGCCCGAACACTGGAAAGGACAGGGAAAAGCCGCTTATACGCGCGGTTCCGCCGTCCTTCACGTGGAGGACATGGTCAATGCCATGCGGCGGTTTTTCACGGAACAGGGCCGTTTTGCGGAAGCGGACGTGTCTCCCGCAGACATCCAGCCGGATGAAGACGGCCTTTTCCACTGGAACGGACGGATTTTCACTCATGTGGTCTGGTGCACCGGCTGGGAGGCCGGATGCCATCCGGACATGGCCCCGCTGAAAGGACGCCCTTCCAAGGGCACAATTCTGGACCTGGACCTGAAGGAGCTGGACTGGCACGCGGGTATCCTGCACTTTGGCCGCTGGCTGGTTCACAACGGCTCTTTCTGGCGCTTCGGCGCTACGTACGCGTGGGCGTGGGAAGCTCCCGGCATTCCGGAGGCGCCTGCCGTCCAGGAATTGATGCTGGACCTGGTCAGGCGCTATTCCGGAGAGATGAACGTCATCCGCGCACGCGCCGCCGTGCGCCCCATCATCCGGCGCAGCCAGCCCGTCGCCGGACCCATTCCGGGCCTGAACGGCCAGTATGTCTTTTCCGGGCTGGGCAGCAAGGGAGTGACCACCTCCCCGTGGTCGGCGGCCCGACTGGCGGAACATCTTGTGCACGGCGCGGAACTGCCGCCGGACCTGCTGCCCGCCGCGCTGTGGAAATAATGCGGCGCGGTTCCTCCCCCTTCCTTGAACGGGACGGGTATTTTCCTTGTCAAAACGCCCTGAACACGATTACATTCGGCCTTATATGCGAGCGGAGAACGAGAACTGGGGAAATACGGTACGGCAGCATTTGTTTGACCAGCGCGGCGCCGTCATAGTGCACTGGCTGATCCTGGTTAATGTGGTCGTCTTCATGCTCGGGTTCTTCTTCCAGGTGGAGATTCCGCGGAATATTTACCCTCCCGGCCGCCTGGACCTGATTCAGCTTTACGGGGCCTACAGCGAATATACATGCTTTCATGAAGGGGAGCTGTGGCGCCTGTTCACCTACCAGTTCCTGCATGCCAACCTGGGCCACATCCTGTTCAACATGATTGCCCTGTGGTTTTTTGGCCCGGTGGTGGAGGAACGCTTCGGCCACCTGCGCTTCCTGCTGTATTACCTGTTCTGCGGGGTGGCTGCGGCCCTGTTCTCCTCCCTGCTGGGGTACATGGGATTTTTTGATCCGGAGTGGCGCTTCATTCCCATGGTGGGGGCTTCCGGCTCCATTTACGGCATCATGGCCGCGTGCGCGGTGCTTTTTCCGCATGCGCGGGTCCAGCTTCTGTTCCCTCCGGTCAATCTGAGCGTCCGCCAGTTCGCGCTGGCCGTGCTGGGCATTGCCTGCGCCGTCATTATCTTCCAGTGGAGCAATGCAGGCGGTGAAGCGGGCCACCTGGGCGGCATGTTTGCCGGATTTATCCTGACCCTGCTGATCCTGTGGAAGGAAAAACTGTCCTCCCCCAAGGCACGGGTCGTTCCTTCCTCCCATCAGTCTCCGGCACGCCCAGCACGCCATTCCGCCAATAACCGCTTCCCTTCCGAAGAAGAGGTGAATGACATTATGGAAAAAATATCCCGGTCCGGCGTGTCCAGCCTCACAGAAGAGGAGCGGGAAATCCTCCGGAGGGCCTCCCGGCGCTGAATAATCCGGCAGATATTTTTATTTGTTCTGCTATTTTTCTTTATTTTTTGGTATTCCCCGCTAGCATGGGGAAATGATGACCCGGCTGTATTCTTCCACCGTGTTGGGCGTGGATGGCATAGAGGTGGAGGTGGAAGTGGATTTCCGCCCCATGGCGGAAAAACGCATCTTTATCGTGGGCTTGCCGGATACGGCCGTCAAGGAGAGCGGCCAGCGCGTGGATACGGCCATCCAGAACAGCGGGCTGCCTTTCCAGCAGGGAATTTTTGTCGTCAACCTGGCCCCGGCGGATTTAAGGAAGCAGGGGCCGGCCTTTGATCTTCCCATTGCCCTGGGAATGATTGCCGGAGCGGCGGAAACGGAGATTGACGCTTCTAGCTGGTGCATCATGGGAGAACTGGCCCTGGATGGCACCGTACGCCCCGTACAAGGCACCCTGCCACAGATTATGGAGGCGAGGCGCATGGGACGGAAACGCATCATGCTGCCCTGCGCCAATGCCCATGAGGGGGCGCCGGTGCAGGGCGTGGATATTTATCCCGTCTCCTCCCTGCGGGAAGCCTGGCAGCTGCTCACCTCCGCCGCCCTGCCCGCTCCTTTCACAAATTCCGCGGCGAAAGAACAAAGTGATGGAGAAAAGGAAATTGCCGTGGATTTTGACGAGATCAAGGGGCAATCCTACGCCCGCCGCGCCATGGAGATTGCCGCGGCGGGAGGCCACAACATCCTGCTCAGCGGTTCTCCGGGATCCGGCAAATCCATGCTGGCCCAGCGGCTTCCGACCATCCTGCCCCCGCTGAGCCGGGAAGAAGCCCTGGAAACCAGTAAAATCCATTCCGCATGCGGACTCTTGAAACGGGGAAACGGGCTGGTGGCGCGCCGGCCGTTCCGGGCACCGCACCACACCATATCGGATGCGGGGCTGATGGGCGGAGGGGCAAATATCACTCCGGGGGAAGTGTCCCTGGCCCATAACGGCGTCCTGTTTCTGGATGAACTGCCGGAGTTCCGCCGCGCCGCTCTGGAAACCCTGCGGCAGCCGCTGGAATCCGGCCATGTGGTGATTTCCCGCGCCTCCGGCACCATGACGTTTCCCTGCCGCTTTATGCTGGCGGCAGCCATGAATCCGTGCCCCTGCGGGTATCTGGGGGACAGAAGGAGAACCTGCACGTGTGCCCCGGCGCAGATTGCCCGCTACCGCCGGAAGATTTCAGGGCCGCTTCTGGACCGGTTTGACCTGCTGATGGAAGTTCCCGCCGTGGACCCTTCCATCCTGGCTTCCGCGCCAGCCGGGGAATGCTCCTCCAGCATCCGGGAGCGCGTCATGGCGGCCCGGCGGCTCCAGTGCAGCAGGTATGCCGGCACTCCATTCCGCAGCAACGCGGCGCTTTCCGGAAAAGCCCTGCAAAGGTACTGCCGCCTGCGGCCGGAAGGCCGGGACATTCTGCTCCGCGCCGTGGAGGAACTGTCCCTTTCCGCCCGGGCCTATGACCGCATCCTGAAAGTGGCCCGCACCATAGCGGACCTGGAGGGTAACCCGGAAATCCAGGATTCCCATTTGTATGAGGCCGTGCAGTACCGGGCTTTTGAGCACTCCCTCCGGGAATAACCCCGCTCCGGCTGGCGGAAAGCCGTGTTTTCCCACATTCCGGAAGTTCGCCCTTTTCAAACGTAACGGGAAAAGGAGGCGGGGGACAAATCCCGCTTCCCTCCCGGTTGGCGGAATGGCTGTTCACCGGCTCCGGTACCTCCGTACGGCCAGCGCGCCCAGGCCCAGCATCCCCAGGGAGACGGAACCCGGTTCCGGAACAATCTCATAGGCCACCTGAATGTTGGAGAGCGTGTAAGGGGAGGTGGCGGAGCCCGCACCGCCGCGCACTCCTGCAACTACCTTGTAACCCTCTCCCCACGCCAGGGGGGCATCCGCCATGTTCAGGGAGACGGTCGTCGTCCTGGAGGTGGAATTAAAGGTGAAGCTTTCCATGGCGGAGAGGTCCTGGACAAGCGTTCCGGCAGAGTCATAAACCGCCAGAACCATGACGTAGCTGGTAATGACGGAGGCTGGCGTATCACAGGAAAAAACGATGGAGGAGACAAGGTCCCCCTGCTCCGGACCTCCCAGCACCATGGCAAAGGAGTCTCCGGCCACGCCGCTCCTGCCGCACAGGATGATGGAGCCGACGTTCTCGTTGTTGATCCAGGTTCCTTCTCCATTTTGGGGCCAGTTGGCCAGGCTGTTGTTATTGCCTCCCGCATAGACGCCAAACCCGCGGGTCCTTACCTTATCCAGAAGCTGGTTCCCCGTCTGCGGCGCCATGGTTGCCGTTTGCGGCAAATTGGCCGATTCAGGCAGTTCAGCAATAATGGTGGCGGCATTCGCGGCCAGTACGCTGGCGCAGCTTATTAATACAGCACAATATCTACTTTTCATAAGTTACACACCATAATAAATTTATTATGTTATGTCAATTTACAATTAAGAAGAAAAGTCTTTGAATTTTCCGCTTTTTCTGAAATCTGGCGCATCTTCTTGAGGTTGAAAGGCCGAAGCGTTTCCCGGAACGCGCCCTTGCTGGATTTTTCTTTATAACCCTATTAAAATACCTATTTTACGTGGAATTAAGCTTTGGAATAAGGGGAAAATGAAATGAAGTTATTTTTCTGCGGAGTTTCCGCAGGTTTTTACAGGGGAGGGGAGGCTCCTGCTCCGGGAAATGGTCTTTCCGGAGGCGTTCCACACTCCGTGCCATCCCGGCCTTCCCCATACCACACACAGAGCAGCCGTTCCGCGGAGATGCCCGCGGAACGGCTGCTCGTACGAGAAAGGAAAGACCAGGGTTTAACGGATGGCTTCCAGAGCCTGACCGAGGTCTGCAATAATGTCTTCCGCGGCTTCCGTCCCTACGGAAAAGCGGATGAGGTCGGGCCGGACACCCGCTTCCATGAGCTGTTCATCCGTCAACTGGCGGTGCGTATGGCTGGCGGGATGGAGAACGCAGGTGCGGGAATCCGCCACATGGGTGACGATGGCGGCCAGTTTCAGGCTGTCCATGAATTTGATGGCGCGGTCACGGCCGCCCCGGATACCGAAGGTGACCACCCCGCAGGATTGCCCGCCGCGGAATTGCTTCTGCGCCAGGTCATGATACTTGTTGGACGGCAGGCCCGGATAGTTGATCCAGGCCACTTCCTCCCGGTTTTCCAGGAATTCCGCCACCTTTTGCGCGTTTTCACAGTGACGGGGCACACGCAGGTGCAGGGTTTCCAGGCCCAGGTTGAGCAGGAAGGCGTTCTGCGGGGACTGGATGGAACCCAGGTCGCGCATGAGCTGGACGGTCGCCTTGGTGATGTAGGCGCCCTTGCCGAAGCTCTTGCTGTAGGAAAGCCCGTGGTAGGAGGGGTCCGGCTCCGTCAGGCCCGGGAATTTGTCCCTATGGGCTTCCCAGTCAAAGTTGCCGCTGTCCACAATGGCTCCGCCCACTGCCGTGGCATGGCCGTCCATATACTTGGTGGTGGAGTGGGTGACAATGTCCACGCCCCATTCAAAGGGACGGCAGTTGATGGGCGTGGCAAAGGTATTGTCCACGATCAGGGGAACGCCGTGCGCATGGGCGATGTCCGCCATCTTGCTGATGTCCAGCACACAAAGCGTGGGATTGGAAATGGTTTCCGCAAACAGGGCTTTCGTATTGGGGCGGAAGGCCTTGGCTATTTCCTCCGCCGGGGCGTCCTGGTCCACAAAGGTGACTTCTATGCCCATCTTGCGGAAAGTGACGGCAAAAAGGTTGTACGTCCCCCCGTAAATGGAAGCGGCGCTGACGATGTGGTCTCCGGCCTCGCAGATGTTGAAAACGGCAAAGAAGGAAGCCGCCTGTCCGGAGGAGGTCAGGATGGCGGCCACGCCGCCTTCCAACTCCGCGATTTTTCTGGCAACCGCTTCATTGGTGGGATTCTGAAGGCGCGTGTAAAAGAATCCGGCTTCTTCCAGATCGAACAATTTGGCCATTTGCTCGCTGGTTTCATACTTGAACGTGGTGCTCTGGTAAATGGGCAATACGCGGGGTTCTCCCTTTTTGGGGGTCCAGCCCGCCTGCACGCACAGCGTTTCCGGTCTCAGTTCCTGACTCATGATGCAGGGATGCTATGCCATGCCGCGTGCCTTGTAAAGCAGGGAAAAGCGCGGTTTTCTTCCTGTACGCAGTGCAGCGTGGGGCATCCCTGGCTGTGCCGGGCAAAGCCTTGTGCGGAATCAGTCGGCTTCCGGCAGAGGGGTGGAAATTTCCTCTTCCGTCAGGTAGCAGCCGGGGTCGGACCCGTACCAGTGCCCGTTGGCGAACGCGGCACGGGTGCGGAAGCCGCCCCCGCACAGGGCAAAGTGCACGCAGCGGCCGCAGCGGCCTTCAATCTTTTTCTGCCGTTCCAGGGGGTCGTCGGACCCGCGCAGTTCAGGCAGCATGTCCGCCGCAGCGCCCGCCTTGGCGTCCCAAAGGTCGGAAAACAGGTTGGCCTTCACATTGCCCAGCGTGACGGACTGCCAGAACTGGTCCGGATGCACGGTGCCCTGGGTGTCAATGTTGGCAATGCCGCGGCCGGAGCTGTTCGCCCCGCCGCCGTTCCACTGGAGGAGGTTCAGCGTGTCCTTGGCCAGCGGGGAACCTTCCCGGAGCTGGCGCAGCAGCAGGTAAATGCCGTCCGCGGGCTGGGTAACGGTCAGCACTTCACGGTTCTTGCCCTCCGCCTTCCACTGCTCCACACGGGCAATCAGGGTGTCCATGGCATGGCGCGCCTCTTCCTGCGTCAGGGTCTGCACCTCCACGCCGCGGCCCGTGGGAACCAGATGGTAGAAGCAGACGCGCTGGATGTCATTGGCGTCAATGAAGTCCAGAATCTGCTCCATGCACTGCACGTTGTTGCGGGTCAGCGTCAGGCGCAGGCCCGTTTTCTGCCCCACTTCACTGCAGAGCTTGAAACCGCGCACCGCCTGTTCAAAAGAGCCTTCCACTCCGCGGAACTTGTCATGGACGGCGCCGATGCCGTCCAGGGAAATTCCCACGTACGCCACGCCCAGTTCTTTGAACCGCGCGGCGGCTTCCGGCGTAATGCGGGTGCCGTTCGTGGAAATGGTCACCTTCAGCCCTTTTCCGGTGGCGCGTTCCAGCAGCTCCATGAAGCGCGGATGCACCAGCGGCTCCCCTCCGGAGAACAGCAGGGCGTTCACCTTGTAGTCCGCCAGATCGTCAATGACCGCGCAGCACTGGTCCCAGTCCAGCTCCCCTTCAAATTTCCTGGCGGAGGCGTCCGCATAGCAATGCACGCACTTGAGGTTGCAGGTGCGCGTGATGTTCCAGACCACAATGGGCTTCCGGACGCGGGAAGAGGCCGGAGCGCAGGATTCCACGGCACCTCCCGCAGAGCGGCCGTGCCCGTGGCCCTGCCCGTATCTCAAATGGTCCGCGGGCTGTTCCGCCCCTGTCCAAAGTCTGGTAATATTAATCATGGTGTTGTGAAAGCCTGGGCTGGTAGGGGCAGAGGTTGTCTTCCGCCATCATGTCTCCGTAAACGGCATAGGCGCGGGAACGGGAGCCGCCGCAGACGGTGCGGTACTCGCACCGGCCGCATTTGCCCTGCAGCGCGTTGTCGTCCCGGAGTTTGAGGAAAAGGGGGTGCGTGCGGTAGATTTCCCCCGGATCGTCCGTCCGGACGTTTCCCGCCGTAACGGGAAGGAAGCCGGAAGGCTGGATTTCCCCGGTATGGGAGATAAACATGATCCCCTTGCCGTCCCGGGTGGGGATGGCGCGGCGCGCAGGCTTGCTCCCCTGCGCGCGGGCTTCCTGAAGGGCTACACGGCGGTAATGGTGCCCTTCCGTGGTTTTGACGCCGAAGGGGACTTCACGGCTTACCTTGCTGAGTTTTTCCCAGACGGCCTCCACTTCTTCCGCCGTGGGCATTTCATCCATGGCGGCGCGGCCCGTGGGCACCAGCAGGAACACGCTCCACATTCCCGGCTCCATCTTCTTCATCAGCCCCACAAAGTCGTCAAACTCGCCCAAGGTGCTTCTGGTGATGGTGGTGTTGATTTGCAGGTGCATGCCCGCCTCCTTTGCCATTTCCGCCGCTCGGAGGGTCCGTTCATACGTGTGGGGAACGCCGCGGAAGGCGTCATGCGTAGCCTCATGCGCACCGTCCAGGCTCAGGGACATGCTTTGGACCCCGGCCTCCTTCAAGGCATGAAAGTCCGCATGCAGCAGCCGGGCGGTAGCGGCGGGGCTCAACGCCACGTGCAGCCCCTTTCCCGCCGCCGCGCGGATCAATTCCAGAATGTCCGGCCTCATGACGGGGTCCCCGCCCGTCAGTACCAGCATGGGGGGACGCAACTCCGCCAATTGGTCAATCAGGCGCAGGGCTTCCTCATGGGTCAATTCATCAGGATGAGGCCGCGGCTGGGCCACGGCGCGGCAATGTTTGCACGCCAGCGCGCAGGCGCGCGTCACTTCCCAGAAAACCAGGAAGGGGCGTTCATTGAGATCTGTTTCACTAAAAATCGGTCGCATTCCTCAGGACAGTCACTTTAGAACAATTATAATTTTTGACCAGTCCAAAAGAGGGGCATTCCCCAGAAAGTTCACTTGGCCGCCTCTTCACGGATTTTCTGAACTTCCTTAGGCAATTCGGAAAGGGAATTCAGGGCTTCCTTCAGGTTCTTGGAGGCATCCGGAGAAAGCATGATGGCCGTCACATGCTTGACGATGGGCTGCATCATTTCCACAAGCTGCTGCTGCACTCCCGTCAGCTTGGCCTGCTGGTTGCGGGTGAGGGGCGGCAGGGCGGCCTGCTTTTTGGCAATGTCCAGCAGAGCGGCCCGGTAATGCCCTATCTGGTTTACGGCAGCCTTGCTGGTTTCCTCATCCTTCACCCTGGACAGGGAGTCATCCAGCTTCTTGACTTCATCCACGGTTTTAGCCAGCAGGGTTTCATGCGTGTTGCCCTCCGCATCCTTCGGGAACGGCTCCGCCTGCGCCAGTTCCGTCTGGACGGACTGCAAATCCATCAAAGCCTTCTGCAAGTCAGGCGTGAGCAGGCCTTCTTTTTTCAAACGGGCCAGGGATTTCACCAACTCACCGGAAATCTTCTGCACTTCCGTCATCTGGGCGGAAATCTGCGCCTGCTCCTGCGGCGTGGCGCCGGGCAGCTCCAACTGCCTTTTCCCAAGGTCTACCAGCTTTTCACGCACCTTTTTAACCGTTTTCACGGCGTCCGCCGCTCCGGGCTCATCCGTCACCTTGTCCAGCGCCGCCGTAATTTCATGCATGCTGGCAACGCTCTGTTTGGTCAGGGAAAGATGGGTGTCCTGGGCAAATGCGGGGGCCGTCATGCAGACGGCAGCGCCCAGGCCGATGAAAGCAACTGTTTTATTCATGATGGGAAAGCCTTTCCGCGTGGAAAGATACTTCTTCCTTCATCTCCCGTCAATCGTGACGGTCGTCACGAAGGACAACCCCTTCTTTTCTACATACGGTCAGTGACAGGCAAGCACTCTTTTATGCCTTTGTAAAAGCCATTTCCCCGCCCGGGCAGGGCTCTCTTTTCACCTGTAAACGCTGTAGCCATGATAGGGGCTCAACCACTAATTAATACGATATGGCTCAATTAACAATACAACAATTTCTAGGATACAGCCCCGATGATAGAGGCCGCTTCATCAATCATATGGCCCGGTTCGGACAGCACGTTGATACCGTTCTCGGCAGTGTCGCCAGGACTGATTACCCCTGGGATATTCCCGGCGGCTGGGAGGGCTGGTTCCAGGTTGAATTTGCCACGTACCTCACTATGAACAATATTGATCATGAACGGGAAAACGGCATCCAGGGATACGGAACGCCTGATTTCCTTTTTTCAAATGGCCCTTATCTTGCCCCCATTGAAATCAAATGCCATCATCCGGGCAGCAATATTACGCAAGATGCCTTAGCGGATGTGGCTAAACTGCAACAAACCAAGAGGAGTTTCCACCATGCCCATACTCTTACCGGCACCGTGGGCGGAGTCAACCCTCCCAACATGGAAATTTACTACTGCGGACAATAAGACTTTAACATTAAAAAGGGCTGTCTGCTCCATTGCAGACAGCCCTTTTGAAATTTTCAACAGTCGGACCTTAGTCGCGCTGCTGGCGGGAGTACTTGTAGTAGCTCTGGAAGCTGAGTTCCGCCGGGAATTCGCTCAAGCCGCCGTTGGGGTTGTATTCCTTAAGGCCGCTCATGCCGCAACGTCCCTGATAAGGGGGCTTGTACGTGCACTTGTAAGTGGGGGCCCAGAACGTGACCAGCTCATAGATGCCGTAGCCCATGCGTTCAAGCATGGTAGCGGTGCCATCAACAATGCCCACGGAAAAACCGGCATAGTCGCCTTCACGGCTGGTCCAGTTGATCACTCCAAGCGGAATTTCCTCAACGGAATAAATGAGGTTGGCGATGGCGCGGCCCAGCTTGCGGGTGGGGGTGTATTCGGAAGCGGGAGGAGCCTGAATGTCCGCACTGGCGACACCGATGGCGCCGGCGGCAAAAAGAGCTGAGATGATGGCACGTTTCATACTGATTGTTTATATAGTACAATTTGTCGAGGAAAAGCAACTCAAAAAAACAAAAAATCAATCTAATTCCGGCCGCGGGTCACGCGTCATGAGCTCCACAAGCGCTTCCATCGGCGGCTTGGATTCATAAAGAACGGAATACACGGCGTCAATCAGGGGCGTCCTGACTCCCAGCTTCCGCGCAATTTCATAGACAGAGAGCGTGTTGGGCACCCCTTCCGCCACCATGCCCAGGGTGTCCAGGATTTCCTGGAGGCTTTTCCCTTCCGCCAGCCTCCGGCCCACCGTCTGGTTGCGGGAGTGGCGGGAATAGCAGGTGACAATGAGATCTCCCACGCCGGAGAGGCCCATGAAGGTTTCCCTGCGGCCTCCGCTGGCTACGCCGATGCGCGTCATTTCCGCCAGGCCGCGGGTCAGCAGGGCGGCCTGGGCGTTATCCCCCAGCTTCAGGCCCTCGCACAGTCCGGCGCCGATGGCGAAGACGTTCTTGATGGTTCCCCCCAGCTGCATCCCGATGATGTCCGTGGCGGAGTAAACGCGGAAGGTTTTGGAAACGAAGATTTGCTGCACCCAGTCCGCATACTTGGGGTCCTCAAAACCGATCAGGGAGGCGGACGGAAGGCCCAGGCAGATGTCTTCCGCATGGTTGGGGCCGGAAAGCACGCCTATGGGGTTGGAGGGCAGGTACTCCTGAAGGATCTCCGTCATTCTTTTATGGGTGCCCTGTTCAATGCCCTTGGTGCAGGAGACGATGACGGCGTCCGGCCGCACCGGGAGGCCGCGCAGCCGCTGCGCCACGGAACGCATGGCTACGGAAGGCACCACTACTACGATGAGTTCCGCATCCTTCACCTGCTCCAGGTCACATGTGGGGTGGATGTTGGGAGCCAGGGGAGCGGCGGTCTCGGACAGGACCGGGCTGCGCCTCGTTTCCGCAAGCTGGCGGGCCTGCGCTTCTTCCGGCGTCCACAGGACGACTTCACATTCGCGGGTGGCCAGGACCATGGACAGGGCCGTACCCCAGGAACCGGCGCCGATGACTGCTATTTTATGTAACCGATTCATCATCTTACTTGGACTTTTTGGAATAGAAGGAGTGCTCCGTTCCGTTGAGGAGCCTCACGATATTGGAACGGTGCTTGAGAATGACCAGCGCCCCCACCACGGTAAAAAAGGCAACGTAAAGTATCTGGGGAGAAACGGCCCCATCCCGGCAAAGCGGGTAGGACCACCACCCGGCGGCGATCATCGCCGCGGCAGCGACCAGGCTGGCCAGCGACACGATGCCGGATATTACCATGAGCACCAGCCACACGCCCAGAGCCACACAGGCCACCACCGGATTGAGGGCAAATAAGACGCCCGCGGTTGTCGCCACGCCTTTTCCGCCCCTGAACCCAAGGAAACAGGTATAGGTATGGCCGAGCACCACGGCAAAACAGACGAGAACCACCACGGCGTTGAAATCCCAGCCGCCCGCATCCCCCGTCAAAAACGGCAGCCAGTTCAAGGCGCCGAACACGGGCACGAATCCCTTCAAAAAGTCCAGGATGAAAACGGAGAGGCCCCACTTCCAGCCCAGCACGCGCCATGCATTGGTAGCCCCTATGTTGCGGGAACCCTGCTGCCTCAGGTCAAGGCCCCTGACCCTGCCGGCAAGGTAGCCGAACGGAACCGCTCCAACCAGGTAGGAGGCTGCAATATAGAGAACTATCCAGGCAATCATGTCGTGCGGAGGGTATTCTACCCCCCCGCCAGTCAAATGACAATGGGGAAATCATCTCGCCGCCAGTTCTTTCCGGCGCCTCCGTTCCAGCGGAAACGCGGAATATTCAGGGCCCCGCCAATTTCCGGTCCCGGCACGCTCCGGCGGCACCGTTTTATTTGTCTTCAGTCCCCGGCTTCCGCATCACGGCGGCCCAGACGGAGGCATTGTCCTGCTGGGGTTCCAGCATGTCCTTCACCTGCTCCATGATGGTTTCCGCCAGCTTCCGGCTGGAACAGTCACGGGCTTTCTGAAGGGCCAGGAAGGAAGGCTCCCTAAGCAGCTCGCACCAGACCTGCAGGCCGTCCGAACAGGCCAGCACCGCATCCCCGGGGTGCAGGAGCAGGGGAACGGCGCTGATGTCCACCAGCTCCATGGGGCCGCCCATGACAGCGGAACGTAGCACGCAGCGCTGGCGCAGGGCGCCCTGGAGGGACATTTCCCCCTTCCGGTAAAGACAATCCGCAATCGGCCTCATGGAGTGGTCTTCATTCAGGCGGTCCATGCGGAAGCTGTCCGCTCCGCTCCACAGGTAGAGGGGGGAATCCCCCACGCTGATCCACCACAGGGAGCGGTCACGGATGAAGACGGCCAGCAGCGTGGTTCCGGATTCCTCCGGTTCCTTCTGGATGGAGGCCAGCGCACGGTTGGCGGCATGCAGGGCTTCCGTCAGCCGTTCCGGAATATCCTCCACCGCGCTTTCTGCAAAAGCCCCGGCAAATTCCTCCGCCACCACGCAGGAGGCGCAGTCCCCGCGGAGATGGCCCCCCATGCCGTCGCACACAATCCCCAGCATCCCGCCGGCGGCGGGAAGGCTTTTAACCACGTCTTCCTGCTCACGGCGTTTGCCGATCCATTGGGCGGAAGCGCAGTCCAGGGTATCCGGGGTGCGGGGAGCCATGCGGCCAGGGGGTAAATTAACTGTCTTTGCGCTTCAGCTGCGGGAACAGCAGGACGTCACGGATGGAGGAAGCGCCCGTCAGCATCATGATGACGCGGTCAATGCCGATGCCGATGCCGCCTGCGGAAGGCATGCCGTATTCCAGCGTTTCAATGAAGTCGTAATCCACGCGCTGGGTTTCTCCGGCGGCCTGGTGTTCCAGGCGCTCCTTCTGCACGTCCGGATCATTCAGTTCCGAGTAACCGGGGGAAATTTCCTGCCCGTTGATTACCAGTTCATACACGTCCACCACGTCCGGGTTTTCCCGGTTCAACTTGGCCAGGGGTACCAGGTCCTTCGCCACATGGGTGACAAAGCAGGGGTTCATGGTTTTTTCCTCCACCAGCTTTTCATATACCTGCTGGGAGACGTCCACATCCTTCATATCCGGGCTGATTTCCACGTCCAGCTCTTCACAGCGGGCCCGGCGTTCCTCCGGAGAAATGTCAAACCAGTCCTGTCCGGCCACGCCGCGGATCAGATCCTGATAGTCGGCGCGCTTCCAGGGGCGGGAGAGGTCAATCGTGTAAAGCACGTTGCCTTCCGCATCCTTGTGGTCAATCTGGAGGCCTCCGCAGAACTTTTCCGCCAGGTGGCAGATGAGCTCTTCCACCATGTTGGCCATGGTTTCAAAATCCCCGCAGGCGCAGTAGGCTTCCAGCATGGTGAATTCCGGGTTGTGGCGGCGGTCGATGCCTTCATTGCGGAAGCTGCGGTTGAGTTCAAAAATCTTGGTGAAGCCGCCCACCATCAGGCGCTTGAGGAAGAGTTCCGGAGCAATGCGGAGCGTCAGCGGCATGTCCAGCGCGTTATGGTAGGTTTCAAACGGCTTGGCGGCGGCGCCCCCGGCCACGTCCTGAAGCATGGGGGTCTCCACCTCCAGATAGCCGCGGTCCTGAAGAAAGCGGCGCATCTCCGCAATCATGAGGGAGCGCGTGACGAACAGGGCCGCGCTTTCCTCATTGGCAATGAGGTCCAGATGGCGCTTGCGGTACGTGACTTCCTTGTCAGCCAGGCCATGCCATTTGTCCGGCAGCGGACGCAGGCTCTTGGAAAGAATGGTCAGGCCGGAAACCTTCACGGTGGGTTCCCCGGTGCGGGTCAGGAATGTGGTGCCCTTGATGCCGATCCAGTCCCCGCGGTCCAGGAGCTTCCACAGCTTCCAGGTAGTTTCATCCACCTCATTCTTGTGCAGGAACCCCTGGATTTTGCCGCGCACGTCCCCGATGACGAAAAACTGGGATTTCCCCATGTCGCGAATGGCCAGCAGGCGGCCGGCCACAGCCTCCTGTTTGTCTTCCTTGAAATCGGCTTTCAATCCGGCGGGAGTGTTGGTCACGTCAAATCTTGCGCCGTAGGGGTCTATTCCCAGCTCGCGGATCTTGGCGAGCTTGTCGCGGCGCACGGCAATGAGTTCGGATTCCGTCGTATTCGGATGTGCCTGCTGTTGTTCGGACATAGTGCGGGGATTTTAAAGGCTTGCCTCCGTTTTGGCTAGTGCATTGTCAGGCAGGGGAACATTTTTGGGCGGGAGCCTTGAAGAGGGTTGCGTTCACCCCTCCTTTCCGGGGCCCACGCTTCCGCACGAGCGGAGGACCGCCAGCGGCTCTTCCGGACGGCCCCGGAGAACCACGCAAGAGACAATATTCAAAGGATTTGAAGGGAAACTGGTCTTATTATTAAAAAACAGCCAACAAAACCCCGTTTACGCATAATTGCTTTTACCTTTGGCGTCAGACATGTTATAACTGTCTCCGTTAAGGCGCACCTTATTTATCAATTATATACTATCCGTGCAGACTTATGAGTGATCAGACAACCGTAACTTACAGCACGATTGACGCTAACGAAGCCGTAGCCTCCGTAGCCTATCGTTTTTCTGAAGTCATTGCCATTTACCCCATTACACCGTCTTCTCCCATGGGTGAATCAGCTGAAAGCTGGTCCGCTGTGAACCGGAAGAACCTGTGGGGCACCGTTCCTTCCGTTGTGGAAATGCAGAGTGAAGGCGGCGCCGCCGGCGCAGTCCACGGCGCCCTCCAGACCGGAGCCATGGCAACCACCTTCACCGCATCCCAGGGCCTTCTGCTGATGATCCCGAACATGTTCAAGATCGCAGGGGAACTGACTCCGGCCGTGTTCCATGTGGCCGCCCGTTCCCTGGCCTACCAGGGCCTCTCCATCTTCGGCGACCACAGCGACGTGATGAGCGCCCGCTCCTGCGGCTGGGCCATGCTGTGCGGCTCCTCCACGCAGGAAGCTGCGGACTTTGCCGCCATTTCCCACGCCGCCACGCTGGAATCCCGCGTTCCGTTCATGAACTTCTTTGACGGCTTCCGCACATCCCATGAAATCGGCAAGATTGCAGACATCACGGACGATACGCTGAACGGCATGATCAAGCAGGAATGGGTGGACTCCTTCCGCGAGCGCGCCCTGACGCCTGACGCTCCCGTGCTGCGCGGCACCGCCCAGAACCCGGACGTTTACTTCCAGGGCCGTGAAACGGTCAACCAGTTCTATGAAGCCACCCCCGCCATCGTGCAGAAGGCCATGGACAGGTTTGCAGGCCTCACGGGCCGTTCCTACCATCTGGTGGACTACACCGGCGCCCCGGACGCTGCACGCGTCATCATCCTGATGGGCTCCGGCGCTGAAGCCGTGGAAGAAACGGTGGAAGCCATGATTGCCCGTGAAAACGCCAAGGTGGGCGTGCTGAAGGTGCGCCTGTTCCGCCCCTTCCCCGCCGCGGAACTGATCAAGGCCCTTCCCTCCACGGTCAAAAAGATCGCCGTGCTGGACCGCACCAAGGAACCCGGTTCCCAGGGTGAACCGCTCCATCAGGACGTCATCCAGGCCCTCTTTGATGCCCAGGGCTCCGGCACGCTCTCCTTCACCAACGGCATGCCCAAGGTGGTAGGCGGCCGCTACGGCCTTTCCTCCAAGGAATTCACTCCCGCCATGGTCAAGGGCATCTATGACAGCCTGGAACAGGACGCCCCCAAGAACCACTTCACCATCGGCATTAACGACGACGTGCTGGGCACCAGTATTCCGTACGATGAAGATTACTCCACGGAAGCGGACGACGTGACGCGCGCCATGTTCTTCGGCCTCGGTTCCGACGGCACCGTGGGCGCCAACAAGGACGCCATCAAGATCATCGGCCAGCATACGGACCTGTATGTGCAGGGCTACTTCGTGTACGACTCCAAGAAGGCCGGTTCCTCCACCATCTCACACCTGCGCTTCGGTCCGCGCCCGATCAAGTCCACGTACCTAATCACCAAGGCCAACTTCCTGGCGCTGCACCAGCCCACGCTGCTGAACCTGTTTGACTTCCTGAAGAACGCCGCCAACGGCGCCACCTTCCTGATGAACAGTCCGCACCCCGCGGACAAGCTGTGGGACACGCTGCCCGCACGCATGCAGCAGCAGATTCTGGACAAGAACCTCAAGCTTTACACGATTGACGCCTTCTCCGTGGCCCGCAAGACGGGCATGGGCGGCCGCATCAACATGATCATGCAGACCTGCTTCTTCAAGCTGGCCGGCGTGATTCCCGCTGACGAGGCCATCGGCTACATCAAAAAAGCCATTGCCAAGACCTACGCCAAGAAGGGCCAGGAAGTGGTTGACAAGAACATCGCCGCTGTGGACGCCACCCTGGAAAACCTGCACCGGGTGGACACCACCGGCAAGACCATCACCGGCCATGCCATTCCCCCCGTCATGTCCGCAGACGCTCCGGACTACGTCCAGAACGTCCTCGGCAAAATGATGTGCGGTGAAGGGGACAGCATCCCCGTCAGCCAGATGCCCGTGGACGGCACGTTCCCGAACGGCACTTCCCAGTATGAAAAGCGCAATCTGGCGCTGGACCTGCCGGAATGGGACCCCGCCATCTGCATCCAGTGCGGCAAGTGCACGGCCGTTTGCCCGCACGCCGCCATCCGCAGCAAGTTCTTTGCCCCGGACGCCCTCTCCAGCGCGCCCGCGAGCTTTGAGTCCCTGGATGCCAAGCATCCGGACTGGAAGGGTGAAAAATTCGTCATCCAGGTCTCCCCGAACGACTGCACGGGCTGCACGCTCTGCTCCGACGTCTGCCCGGCCAAGAGCAAGACGGACCCGACCCACAAGGCCCTGACCATGGTTCCCGCCGAGAAGATTCACGACAGGGAAGAAGCCAACTGGGACTTCTTCATGAGCCTTCCGGACGTGGACCGCACCAAGGTAAGGACGGACAACATCCGCTCCATGCAGGTGCTGCGCCCGCTGTTCGAATTCTCCGGCGCCTGCGCCGGCTGCGGTGAAACCCCGTACGTGAAGATGCTCTCCCAGCTCTTCGGCAACCGCCTGGTGGTCGCCAATGCCACGGGCTGCTCCTCCATCTACGGCGGCAACCTGCCCACCACCCCGTGGTCCCATGATGCGGAAGGACGCGGACCGGCCTGGTCCAACTCCCTCTTTGAAGACAACGCCGAATTCGGCCTTGGCTTCCGCGTCTCCCTGGACAAGCAGATGGAACACGCCATCGAGCTCCTCCGTGACGCCGCCGGGATCGTGGGCCAGGAACTGGTTGACCAGATCCTGACCAACCCGCAGAAGGATGAGGCGGACATCGAACAGCAGCGTGAAAACGTCGCCGAACTCAAGAAGAGAATCACCGGCAAGCCGGAATGCGCACGCCTCCTGACCATGGCGGACAAGCTTGTCCGCAAAAGCGTCTGGATCCTCGGCGGCGACGGCTGGGCCTATGACATCGGCTACGGCGGCCTGGACCACATCCTTGCCAGCGGCAAGAACGTGAAGGTGCTGGTCATGGATACGGAAGTATACTCCAACACCGGCGGCCAGTGCTCCAAGTCCACCCCGCGCGCTGCCGTGGCCAAGTTCGCCACAACCGGTAAGCCCGGCGTGAAGAAGGACCTGGGCCTGATGGCCATGACCTACGGCAACGTGTATGTGGCCTCCGTCGCCCTCGGCGCAAAGGACGAGCACACGCTGAAGGCCTTCGTGGAAGCGGAAGCCTATGACGGCCCCGCCATCATCATCGCCTACTCTCACTGCATCTCCCACGGCATCAACATGGCCAAGGGCCTGCAGCAGCAGAAGGCATGGGTGGACACAGGCCGCATCCTGCTCTACCGCTACAATCCGGACCTGGCCCTCCAGGGCAAGAGCCCGCTGATTGTGGAAGGCAAGGGCCCGAAGGGCGACCTGCGCGACGTACTCCTCAGCGAAAACCGCTTCAAGCTTCTGGCCAAGACCAACAAGGAAGGCTTTGAAAAGCTCCTTGAAGAAGCCCAGAAGGACGTCTGGCACCGCTGGAACCTGTACCAGAGCATTGCCAACATGGGCGCCGACAAGCCCGCGGAATAAACCGTACGGCCACTGAACTTCAACGCCCCTGCACGGTTCGTCCGGCAGGGGCGTTTTTGCAGCCGGAAAACGTGTTCATGCCGCGGGGATATGCTCTTCCACCGCGTCTTTGATGGCCATTTTGCCGGACATAAGGGCCTCCCGGCCTTTATCAAAGGCGTCCAGCCATGTCTGCACGTTTATTCCGTCCCGGGAGTTCGCAACGCTCCCTGATGGTCTTCCTTGCCCTCTGCCCCATGGAGTGGTTCATTCCCGTGCGGCAGTAAAATGACCCATGCAAAGGAAACAATCCGGCCCTTGTCCTGTACAGGGTCCCATCCCATGGCCAACCGGCACCCCCCTGAACGCAATCATCCGGCTCTGAAAAAATCAAAGCCGGATGAGCTATTTCGTTTAATTTACAGAAGGTTATTTCTTCAACAATTATTTCCGTGAAGCCTCCGCTGTCTTGCGGATGATTTCACGGGCCTTGCGCACGTCATCCTCGTGGGAATCGCCGCGGCTTTTTTCCACGGTGAAAAGTTTAGAAAGCTCCTCATCCATGCGGGCCACAGCGGCTTTCGCCTTAGGATTCTTCGCAGCGCGGGCACGCAGAATATTGACCTTTTCAAATTCTTCCAGTCCGTCGCGGAGTTTTTCAAACCGCAGGGAACTGAGGTTTCCAGGATAAACCAGGTAGCAGTCTCCCGCGGGCCAGTTGCCGAAGTCCGTTTTTTCAAACGGATTGCGGTTCCAGGAATTGTAGGCCCATCTCAGAAAACCGTCCAGATGGTTGGCGGCGGCAAAGAGAGGCAGCCATTCCGCCTCCGCCAGCGGGGAAACGGTGAAGGTATTGGGCTTTTTGGGATGGACGCAAACGTAGAAGGTCGTCTTTTTCCCTTCCTTCTTGCGCTGCGCCAGCAGATCGCCCATGACTGTGCCCGCATGGTCAATCACGGGAGAGACGTCATACACGTCCCGGGTCATGGCGGTAGGGCGGTTGACGGCGGAGACGATCTTGAATTCCGGAGCGTACTTGTCCAGCACGTTCTTGGCCGCCTTCACCATGGCGTCCGGCCGTTCATCCAGCCCGATGCAGGTCTTGTCCAGCCATCCCTTGCTCTTGACGTGCTTGCGGAAATCCGCCAGGAAAGGCCCCCAGATGGCTTCGTAGGAAGGATCGTCCGGCTTGAGGTCCAGGAACTTGTATTTTCCGGTAGCTTCATCCAGATAACGGACTTTCATGTTCCACGGAATCATGGTGTAGCAGGATATCTGGCCCTTGACGCCCACCTCGTTCATCATGAAGGAAACCCATTTGTCAAAGTTGGCGTAGTTCCAGCGCATGGTTCCGTTTTTGTCCTTGATCCATTCGATCATGGGCGGGAACCAGTCGTAAGTCTGGGCGTTCCAGGCTTCATCAATCAGGGAGCAGGTAATGGCTTTCTGTCCGGCGTCCGCCAGCCTCTTCATCACCGGCTTCATCAGCGCGAAATGTTCCGGAGACCACGGCTCCACATCATGCCAGCGGGCCACGGCCTGCGGATGCTGCCAAAGGTCCAGGTGAACCTGCCAGTTGGCGGGCGCAGGCAGAGATTCCGGAGCCACTTCCAGAACTACGGGAACGCTCACGGGAGAGCCGCTTTCAGCGGAAACCACTATTTTTCCCTTGTACACGTCGGGTTTGGCGGATGGGGGAATGTTGACTTCCACCCAGACGGGGCGCACGCCTCCCGCCTGGAGGTCGCAGGTGTTTTCACTGCCTATGATATCTGAAATGAGCCTGTTGCCCCCCTTGGTGTAGCGTATCATGGAGGTCCGGACGGGAATCACCTGTCCGGCAGCGTTTTTTACCCCGGCGCAGGCTGCGGACAACTGGGGCTGCGCCTGGGAAGACCAGACGGCAATCTGCCCGCCGGCACGCTCACCCCTCCAGCCGGACAGGCGCACGGCATCCTGGAGCATTTCCTGCCCGGGCGCGCCGCTGTAAGGGATGCGGTCATAGTCCTTCACCGCTGCGGCTTGCAGGTTCAGCGCGGCATCAGGGCCGTAACCCTTGATTTCCACCAGATGCCCCCCTTTATCATTGCCGACGCTGTTGCCCAGAAAAGTGATTTTGACGTACCGGACCGTCTGGGGATTGAATTTGAAGGGAACGCCTTCCGAAGTGGCGGCAATGCTGTTGGAAGACTGGTCCGCCAGCATTTTCCAATTCCTGCCGTCTTCGGAACCTTCTATTTTATATTTGTAAATGCGGCCCCCCTCCCAATACGGCCAGACATGCAGGGCGGAAAGCGTGCGGGGCTTCCCCATGTCTATCTGGAGCCAGACGGGAATGCCCTCACAGCCCCAGTATTTGCCCGCGTTGTTCGCCTGGCCGTCCACGGCCAGTTCCGGACGGTCATTGCCGTAATGCCCGGAAGCGGTTACTTTGGCCCCGGAAAACAGGTTGCCTGCATCACCCGCCGCTCCGGCGGAAACCAGGGCGGGTTCGTACAAGGGGTGCCTGTCCGGGGACTGGGCGTGAACAAAAGACGTTAAGGCAATAACGGAACACACAGGAAAAAGAAAACGGCGCATGTACACACTACGTGCCGGAATTCCATTTTCTCTCAAAAAAGAATATTTCCGCTATTCCGCCAGAGGCCGTACCGGAATGCCCCTGGAGGCAAAGTAGGTTTTGGCTTCCGGCACCGTATATTCGCCAAAGTGGAAGATGGAAGCCGCCAGGACGGCGTCCGCCTTTCCCTCCACCAGCACTTCCACCATGTGGTCCAGGTTGCCCGCTCCGCCGCTGGCGATCACGGGAATGCGCACGGCCTCACTGACGGCACGGGTCAGTTCAATATCGTAACCCGTCTTGGCCCCGTCCGCATCCATGCTGGTCAGCAGGATTTCCCCCGCTCCGCGGCGTTCCGCCTCCACGGCCCATTCCACGGCATCCAGCCCCACGAATTTACGGCCGCCATGGGTGGAAACGCCCCATTTTCCGGGAGCCTGCCTCTTGGCGTCAATGGCCACGACGATGCACTGGCTGCCGAAGGCCGCGGCCCCCTCATTAATCAGGTCCGGGCGGTTGATGGCCGCCGTATTGAGAGAGACCTTGTCCGCCCCGGCCAGAAGCATTTCCCGCATGTCCTTCACGGAGCGGATGCCTCCGCCCACGGTCAGCGGCATGAAGCAGCAGGCCGCCGTGCGGCGCACCACGTCCACCATGGTGGCGCGGCCGTCGGAAGAAGCGGTAATATCCAGAAAAACAAGTTCGTCCGCCTGCTGGGCATCATACGCCCTGGCGCATTCCACCGGATCCCCGGCGTCCCTCAAATTGACGAAGTTGGTTCCCTTGACGACTCTGCCGTCCGTCACGTCCAGACACGGAATGATTCTTTTTGCCAGCACGCCCCTATAAAGCCATCCCGTCCGGGAAAGAAAAAGCTTAAAATATGCCTTTCCTCCGGAAAGCATTCATCAAAAAGTTTCCGTCTTCCCGCTCCGCGCTCCGGGATTGACTCTTATTGACATTACCTTTGATTTTTAAACGCATTCTCTGAAGTTCAACAAAAAATGACACGGATTTCCGCTCTGTCCAAGCGTTTTTCGGCCCCGTGACAGCCGAATGGTGGCCATGGCAAATGCGGGAAAGCGGATAGCAAATCCGTGTCAATACTAAATATTTCATATTAAATGTATATTTCACATTTCATCCATTATTTTGTCGGAAGTTTTTCTTAAGAAAATATGTTGGGGAAAAAATATAATTCATTAAATATAATCAATCTTTGTTTGTTTTTTAGAATACCGGCATAGATGCCGGATTTGCTATCCGTTCTAAAAACAATGCGCTTCAAACAAGCGAATTCATCATCATGAGACTCACTCTCCCTCTCCCATTGCTCCGCATTTTACTGGCCTCTCTGCTGGTTCCCGTATCCTTGTCCTTCTCCGCCTCAGCCGGGACAATAACGGACAAGACACTCACTCAGGCGGATGCCGACAACCAAGTTCGTTATAATACGGAAAAGCTCACGTATACCTCACCAGGTACCGGGTATAGGTTTGTTCTCGGAGATGGTCCCATGAATATGACCGTCTCGGAAAGCATTACTTACTCTGGGTACACCTACGATTATCCAGGACAAACGAAGGCGGCCAATGACGGCTGGACCTCTTCCGGCGTCATCGTAGCCGACTCTGTGAAAGGTAATGTGATTCAGGGGTATGCGGGAGGCTGGGACGATTATTCAGACCGCAATACGATCAAGGGGGATGCGGACAGAAGCTATGACCTGGTTTTCTCCGGCAATGCAGCGGAAAGGACAACGCCCGTGACTCGATATCCTTCATCTCTTTCCGCCGGAGGCGGCGCCGTCTATCTTACCAATGCCGGTATGAGTGATTTGAACCTGCTGTCTTTTGTAAATAACACTCTCGACAACCAACTGCCTTCGATAACTCAGGGATACACTACCTATTATTCGCAAGCAGAGGGCGGCGCCTTATGGATAAGCAAGGGAATCGTGTCAAATATCAATGAAATCCGTTTTGAGGGCAATACGGTTTCCTCCATGGCACGTACCAACGGAGGGGCTGCTTTTATGGATGGAGAAACCCTGATGGAAAACATCGGCTCCCTCACTTTTGAAAACAACAGGGCCACTTCTCCCGAGTGGACGATGGGAGGAGCTCTTTATTTGCAAGGAACGGCCACCATTCAGAACACGGAGTCCGTTTCCTTTATCAACAATGTTTCCGAAATGAATAAAGAGGGCGGTGAAGCCTACGGGGGAGGATTGGCCAGTAACGAGGGAGGCATGAAGTTTTATTTCAAATCCGTCGGCCGTCTTCTGTTTTCAGGAAATACCGTAACACAGGCGGCAGCGCTGGATTCCGGATGGAAAGGATTAGGCAGACTGTGGGGGGGAGCCGTCTTTCATTCCGGCCAGTTTTACGTGCAGGATTCGGGAGAAGTGGAGTTCACGAACAATAGCGCTGATGGGACAGCTCATGCCGTCGGCTCTGCAAGTGTGCAAGGAGGAGCTATTTGTTCCACAGGTGCTGTGGTGTTCAAAGGCAATAACAGCATTCTTTTTGAGAACAACAGAGCGCTCAGACACCCGGACGCCATCAGGGACAACATGCCCGATGTTACCGCCTCTTCTTCCGTAGGAGCTTTTGGAGGAGCTGTCCAGGCTCCCCTTATGCAATTTATCAACAACTATGGAGATGTCATTTTCCGGAACAATTATGCGACGGATCGTGGAGGGGCCCTGTATATTGATGTGCCGGTAAGCGGAGCGGGATCAACGAGCTGGCTTTCCGCCGATGACGGTGATATCACGTTCAGGGGAAATACTCATCAACTGGCCTCCTCCAATGAAAGAAATTCGGGAGTGGCCAATGCAGTCTGGCTCGAACCGTCCTGGAATATTGTGACGGGTAAACCGGCTATCCTGCATATCCGGGCAATGGAAGGACATTGCGTCAATTTTTATGATCCTGTTTGTTCCGCAATCGACGGCAGCCCCAGAGACAAGTACCACACTGAAAACTCCTACGAGAGGGCAACGATTTCCTTAGGCACCTATTTTTCCTTTGATGAAGAGGGCGGTATGGTGGAGAAGTATACCGGCATTATCCGCTTTTCCGGTGAATTTGTCCGTGATACTTTGGCAGGTTCGGAAGGCATGGTCGATTACGCCGAGCGCCTCGCGGAATCGAAGAAATCTATTCTTCATGCCACAGTCAATCAGTATAGCGGCACGCTCCTGCTGGAACACGGCGTGACGTTCGGAACCCGTGGTACGGGAGACCTGGACGATGAGAACAACAAAACCGGAACAGTCTTTCTGCAATACAGGGGAATACTTGATATCAGCGGCAGCGCCGAACATGGGGAGACAACTCTTGCGGGACGAAACATCGAGTTTGCCGGAACCGGTCATCCAGGACAGCAGGAGGACACTGCCAATAACAGGCCTTTTGTTCCCGCTGATCCCGATGCCGTGATGTCCATATTAAGACCTGGCGACATGGTCCATTTCGATGCTGACCGTATTGACATGAGCTCCGGCATGACGATTGATTTTGCCCACCACATGACGACGACGGGATTTGCCGACATCAGCGCCATTCGCGTGACGGCAGATAGATTTGTCCTTGGCGGCACTTTGGGGATTCAAGACAATGCGGTTGACTCCAACTACTACTACGCAGACAACCGCTGGGCTCAAACTCATTCATTCTCCCTGTTTTTGGATGAAAACGGCACCCATGAAGGGGATTTTGATGCGGTAAAATCTCTGGCTACCGGGTCCGACCGGGTGGACAGCCCCTATGCCTACACGGGCTCCTGGAGCCACCAGTGGGTGGATGCCGACGGAGACGGCTTCCCGGAACAACTCCAACTGGTCTGGACTCCCGGTGAAGAAGCCGCCATCCGGGACATCCTTCCGGAACTGGCAGGGACTCTGGCCATGAACTCCATGTGGTCCAGCGCCGCCAACGCTCTTGGGATGTCCCGGGCCGCCCTGGGCCATCTGGATGCCCTGCGCTTCATCGCCGGACCGGAAAACAACTACTGGGTCAAGGGCATGGGGGATTTCCTCAACCACGCTTCCGAGGGAGCCCGTGACGGCTTTGACTATCACGGTGGCGGCTATTCCGTAGGAGCGGACAGGAAAATCACTTCCCACACCGTCCTTGGCCTGGGTTTTGGAGACCTGTACGGCAAGATGAACGGGCGCAGCTTTGCGGGGGATATTGACCAGCAGACGCGCACCGGCATGCTCTACGGGGGATGGCACAAGGTTCTCAACAGGAAGAATACCCTGCTGGTGACGGGAACGGCAGGCTATGGCTGGACGGACAACAAGATGAATTCCTTCCATACGGGCGGCCAGTCCCATGGCAAGTGGACCAACGAAACTCTGTTTGGAACGCTGACCGGGAAGTGGAGCCGCCGGGTAGACGAGACCGTGGCGATGGAGGTCATGCTGGGGCTGGAGTATACGGACGTGACGCAGGAGGCGTTTACGGAAACGGGCTGGGACGCGAGGCGCTTTGAGCAGGGACATTTGAAGAACCTGAGCGTACCGGTGGGAGTGGGCCTGACGCACCGCAGTGAGCTGAAAGGGAGGGAATGGATTAACAGCGCGATGGTGAGCTACGTGCCTGACGTGTACCGTGAGAACCCGGGAGCGCAGGCGGAGCGGCTGCTCAACGGGTACCGGTGGGAAGCGCAGGGAACGTCTCCGGACCGGAATGCGGTGAGGGTGAACGTGAACAGCGCATTACAGTTGAACGCGCGCTGGAGGACGTATGCGGGGTACGAGTTTGAGGGAAGGAGCAAGGCCACGGCCCACCGATTTAATGCCGGTGTCAGTTATGCCTATTGACAGAGCCTGATTGCAGGCGGCGGAAAACCGCCCCAAAGAGCCCGGTCTCTCACCAGAAGGGAGAGACCGGGTGTTCTTCCATTTGTTGACGCTCGATGCACCGTCAAAGTGCCAGCATTCCAAGAATATACAAATAGTGATGATATTTAAGGCATCGTGACACTTTCCATTCCGGAACCGTCCTGCTCTTCCGGGCATGGCATCCCTGCTGGCAAAACGCCGCCGGAACCGATCATTCCGGAAAACGTTCCCGGCGCCTTTCCGCGGGAACGCAGCCCCCACTCTCCGCATACAAGTGCGGCAGCGTATTCCCTTATCCGGCCATTACGGGAGGGCTGCATCCCGGTTAATAGCTTCCCTTTCCGTTTTCAGGTGCTAGACTCCGGGCAAGGCATCTCCACCCATGACAACCACACGCTCGGGATTTACCAAACTTGCAGCTATCTGCATTGCCATCCTTCTGGGGGCGGTCATCTGGGAGCTGGGGTGGCCTCTGACGCATGCGGAGCATGAGTGGTCGCGCCTGATTGCGGCCGTGGCCACGCTGGGCCACCTGGCGGGCGTGCTGGGCTCCTATTTCCGGAAGGAGATCAACCGCCCTTCCCTGAGGCTTCTTATTTTCCAGATTATCTGCTGCGTGCTGATCTTCCTTCTGATCGCCAGGGAGCAGCAGGAGGACAGTTACATGAGGTTTACGGAGCTATCCCGCCTGGTGATTACGGCCGGGCTGATCGCCATTCCCACGCTGATGTCCCTGACCAGGATTTTTGAATGGCTGCTGGGCAAGCAGAAAAAAGGACGCCCGCTGATGGCTCCCGCCATGCAGTTCGTGACCTCCCTGGGAGTGGTCATTCTGGCTGGCACCGGGCTTCTCCTGCTCCCCAATTCCACATATCCGGGCATCACGCTGAGCTTTACGGACGCCCTGTTCACCAGCACCAGCGCCGTGTGCGTCACCGGGCTGAACGCCGTGGACTTCGCCAACACCTTCACCCCGCTGGGGGAAATGTTCGCGCTTGCCCTGATCCAGATCGGCGGCTTCGGCATTATGACGTTCGCCTACTTTGTGGCCATGGTGGCGGGCCAGGGCTTTTCCCTGCGTGACCGCGTGCTGCTGACGGACCTGCTGGACGAAGGCAACCTGGGGTCCGTGGTCTCCTTCATCACCACCATTGTAGTCAGCACGCTGTTCATTGAACTGTGCGGCGCCGTCCTCCTGTACCTTTCCTGGGAAGGGAAGGACATCAATCTGATGGGAGAGCCCCTGTGGTGGCATTCCCTCTTCCATTCCGTTTCCGCCTTCTGCAACGCGGGCTTTTCCACGTTCCCGATGAATCTGATGGAGCCGGGCATCCGCCTGTGCTACAGCGGTCAGGCCGTCATCATGGCGCTGATCGTATGCGGCGGCCTGGGATTCGGCATTTACAAGGAAATCAATTCCCGCCTGGTCAACCGCTTTCTGGCCAAGCACCGCCGACTGCGCATGCAGTGGACCCCGTATTTCAAACTGGTGATGATCGCCACGGGCATTCTGCTGGCAGGGGGCGCCCTGGCCATCTTCGCGGTGTCCGCTCCCCACACTTCGGAACCGCTGGGCCAGCATCTCTGGAGCTGCCTTTTTGACAGCGTCACGGCCCGTACGGCGGGATTCAACATCAGTGATTACAGCCGCTACCTGCCCGCGGCTAGCCTCATCATGTGCGGCCTGATGGTGGTAGGCGGCAGCCCCGGCGGCACGGCAGGCGGCATGAGAACCACCACCTGCGCCATTGCAGGCGCGGAAATCCTGCGCATCCTCCGCGGCCGGGACCATGTGGAATTCTTCCACCGCCGCATTGAGCAGCGCACCGTGGCGCGGTGCGTGATCACGGTGGTGGTCTCCTGCGCCTGGATCGGCTGCTTCACCATTCTTATTTGCAGCCTGGAGCCCGCCATGAGCTCACTGGATATCTTCTTTGAAAACTGCAGCGCTTTTGCTACGGTAGGCGTGTCACGGGGAATCACGCCCAATCTGAGCGACCCTTCCAAATATCTTCTCATCATCAACATGCTCGCCGGCCGCGTGGGGCTTTTCGCCTTCCTCATCGCCCTGGCCGGCACCCCCACCCCGCGGCATTACCGCTATCCATCCGTCAAAATCCCGTTAACCTGAACATACCGTTATGAGATATACCGTTATCGGCCTGGGCCAGTTTGGGCAGGAGCTCTGCACGGAGCTCTCCGCCCGCAATATTGAAGTAGTGGCCGTGGCTTCCACGGATGAAGAACTGGAGCAGATCAAGGACCTGGTGACTTATGCCGTGGTGACGGATTACACCAATCCGGCCGCCTTGCGGGAACTGGAGCTGGACGACCAGTCCGCCGTCATCGTCGCCATCGGGGACAGCTTTGAAGAAAACCTTCTCGTCGTCACGCACCTCCAGAAAATGGGCGTGCGCTATATCTACGCCCGCGTGATGAGCCCGGTGCACGAGCACATCCTCAGCCAGATGAACGTGTACGCGCTCATCAACCTGTCCCGCGTGGCTTCCAAGCAGCTCGCCAGCCAGCTGGAATCCCCTGAATTCCTGCGGGTCTCCCCCATGGATGAAAACCACAGCATCGTGGAAATAGCCGTGCCACGCATCTGGGTGGGCAAGCGGCTCCGGGATGTGGGCCTGCGCACGGAGCACCACCTCAACCTGCTCACCATCCGCCGCGGAGAAGCCCAGACCCCGCAGGGGCGCCGGGAAATTCTTTCCATCCCGCGCATTCCCGTCATCGGCACCCCTTCTCCGGACCTCGTCTTTGAAGACCACGACATCCTGATTCTGTTCGGCAAGGAAACGAACCTGATTGAATTCGCCCAGCTCTCCAAGGGCCTGTAAATCCGGACCAGCGCCATTCCGGGAACCCGGCTTTCAGGACAGCTCTTCAAAAGCGGTCATCAGGCGCTTTTCAGAGATGCGCCCCTTGACGGAGATGGCGGGGGCGAAGACGGCCAGACGGTATTCTTCCAGCAAATAGCCGTACTGCGTCCAGCGCGGGTCGCCGTTATGTTCCGGCAGGCTCTGATGCCAGGGAAGGTACACGCGTTCAAAGAGGTCCAGGCGTTCCAGCTCTTTGGCCAGAGGCTGCTGGCCGATGCGCCTGATGCGTTCCGCGATGCCCTGCATGTACCGTTTCAGGTCCGGCAGATGTTCCGCTCCATGCGCCCACAGGAAGCGGGGGCGGAGCAGCCAGTCAAGCTGGCGGCGGAGGTCAGCCGTGATGCGCTCCGTATGGCGCACGCCCTGCTGCGCGGCCATAAAGTCCCTGGCGGCATGTTCCGTGGCCGCTACCAATTCCCATACGTCCGCTACGCTGTGCGCGGCGTCAAAAAGGTTCTGGCGCAGGCTCATTTCCGCAGCGGCGAATTGGGCCGCCGTGCGCGGAAGGGGGCGGCCCATGGCAAGCTCCGCGGAGACGTCCACCAGGTCGTCCGGATTGGTGGACGGGTCCCGGCCAAGCATGTGCAGGGAGAGTTTCCCTTCCAGCTTCAGCGGGAATTTTTTGCGGAGGTGGTTGAGCTGGTCCGCCTGGCGCAGGCGCATGAAGCGCAGGCACCCTCCCCGGTGGGATTCCGCCGCGCGCAGTTCATCCTCAAAAACGCGGACGCCTACGGACGCGCCTTCATCCACCAGGGCCACGTAACCCGGCCTGCCCGCCACATCTACCGTGCGTTCCAAATCTCCGCAGGTCCATTCCTTCATGCCCGTAACGGAGACGATGTCCGCCGCCGTTTCCCGGAACCGGCGGGAAAGCTTTTTGCCCAGCCGCCCGTTTAGCTCCGCAACGTCCGTACCCATGGCAAGCTCTTCGCCTTCGTCGTCGCACACCCAGATTTTCGTCACCAGCTCCGCAGGGATGCGGTTCATGTCAAAGAAGGAGGGAGCGCAGAATCGCCCGGTTTCCGCTTCCACGAATTCCGCCAGCTTCTGCGCCAGCGGTCCGTCCGGCTCCAGGCCATGCCGGAGTTCCGCAAAATAGGCGGCCTTCTGGCTGATGGGCTGGAGGAAGACGCGCAAGTCCTTGGGAAGGGTGCGCAGCAGGCACTCCGCCCGCTGGGCCAGATGGCCCGGCACGCCCCATTCCGGCAGCCATTCAGGCACGTCCGGCAACTGGTCAATGTGAACGCCCAGCGTCACGCCGTCATCTTCCGCTCCGGGATCATTCTGGTAATACACGGCATACTCCGCTCCGGCACACATCATTTCATCCGGGAAGCCGTCCAGCAGGTCCCTGCCCCAGAAGTCATACATGGCCTCCTGCGGCGGAACGTGCAGGGCGTCCGGATCTTTTTTCTCCACACTGCCGGCCCAGCGCAGAAAGGCCTTGGCCGTGCAGCAGTCCTGCGGAATGAGCCTGTCAAAGAATTCATAAACGCCTTCCTCGCACCAGACCTGGTCCGGGCGGCGCAGCTTCAGTTCTATCTGCCGCACCTCCTCCCGGAGCGTTTCCAGATGGGTGATGCAGGCGGGCCTGGTGCGGAAGCCGCCGCCCAGCAGCCCTTCCCGGATCATGATTTCCCGCGCATGGGCCGGATTGATGCGTCCATAGTGTACGCGCCTGTTGTCAATAATGCGCAGGCCGCCGCACACCACGCGCTCCACGGCGTAAACCGCTCCCTGCTCCTTGTCCCACCTGGCTCCGGAATAATGGGATTCACACAAGTGGGGGGCCACCTGCTCCACCCATTCCGGCTCCAGCCGGGCGGCGCGGCGCATCCACAGGCGCGTGGTGTCCACCAGCTCCACGCCCATCACCCATTCACTGCGCTTTTTGCGGCGGAACAGGCCGGAACCGGGAAAGATGCCGAAGGAACGCCCCCCGGCGCCGCGGTATTCACGGTTGTCCGCATCCCAGAGCCCGAACTGTCTGGGGACGCCAGCCAGGATGCTCCGGTGAATCATGGCAAAGGACGCCTGGCGCTCCGTTTCCGCCTCCAGGGGAGGAATCTTGCATTTCAGGGTTTCCCGGACCAGGCGGGAAAGGTCTTCCCACAGGTTGAACCATTCCATCATGCGGTTGAAGTTGAGGAAGTTTTTCCCGCACCATTTCCGGAGCTGGTTTTTGCGCCAGCGGCGCCCCTCCCTGAATTCCCATGCGGCCTTCCAGAGCTTGAGCAGGGACAGGAAATCGCTGTCTTCATCCTTCCACTGGGCGTGGGCCTGGTCCGCCTTCTGCGCGGCGTCCGCCGGGCGTTCCCGCGGGTCCATAATCCCCAGCCCGGCCACAATCACCAGCATTTCAGGGAGGGCCTGTTCATGCTGCGCTTCCAGCAGCATGCGGCCCAGGCGCGGGTCAATGGGCAGGCGCGCCAGCTTCCTCCCCATGGGCGTGAGTTGCCGGGCCTTGTCCAGGGCGCCGATTTCCCGCAGGGTACGGTAGCCTTCCGTCACCAGTTTGGAGGAAGGAGGGTCCGGAAGGGGAAACTCCGGCATTTCCGGAAGACCGAGGTCTTTCATCCTGAGAAGAGCCCCGGCCAGGGCGCTGCGCCTGATTTCCGGGTCCGTAAAGTCCGGCCTGTCCTCCCAATCCTCCTCACTGTACAGGCGGATGCATACGCCCTCGCACACGCGCCCGCAGCGGCCCGCGCGCTGGCGGGCGCTGGCCTTGGAGACGGGTTCTATCTGGAGCCGCTGCACCTGGCGCGCCGGGCTGTACCGGCTGACGCGCGCCACCCCGGAATCAATGACGTAAATGATCCCGGGAATGGTCAGGGATGTTTCCGCCACATTGGTCGCCAGCACAATGCGGCGGCAGCCCTGCTCCGGATGAAAAATCCTCTGCTGGTCCGCCAGTCCCAGCCTGGCAAAGAGCGGCAGGATACGCGTATTCCTTAAATTCCGGCCTTCCAGTTTTTCCGCCACTTCACGTATTTCACGCTCTCCGGGGAGGAAAACGAGCACGTCCCCGCGGTCGTCCAGGGTATCCAGCCAGTCCACGGCGCGCGCCACATGGGCGGGAAGTTCTTCATCGTCACGCAGAGGCGGCAGGTAATGAAGGTCCACCGGGTAAGTACGGCCCTCCACCTGGATAATGGGCGCGCCGCCGAAGAATTCGGAAAAGCCCCCCGCATCCAGCGTAGCGGAGCTGATGACCAGCCGCAGGTCCTTGCGCCTGTCCAGCAGAAGCCTCAGGTAACCCAGCAGAAAATCAATGTTGAGGCTTCGTTCATGGGCTTCATCCAGAATCAGGGTATGGTACTGGCGCAGGTCCGGATCATGCTGCGTTTCCGCCAGTAGAATGCCGTCCGTCATGAACTTCAGGCGCGTATCCGGCCCGGCTTTTTCCTCAAAACGCACCTGGTAGCCCACCAGGCCGCCCAGCTCGCAGTTCAGTTCTTCCGCCACGCGGCGGGAAACGGATGCCGCAGCCAGCCTCCGGGGCTGGGTGCACCCCACCCTGCCCCGCGCCTCCCCGGCAAGCTCCATGGCCATCTTGGGAAGCTGGGTGGTCTTGCCGGACCCGGTCTCACCCACCACCACAATGACCTGATGCTCCCGCATGGCCGCCAGAATGTCATCCCGGCGGCGGGAAATGGGAAGGTCCGGATAAGTGATGTTCATGATGGAGGGGAGAAAAAAACCCTGCAAGAACGTCCTGCAGGGTTTGATGGAAAAGCCGGAAAGGGTTTCTTTACTGCCGGGGTTTGGGAAGGGCGATGCGTCCGCTGCGCGTCAGCATCTGCACATCGTAATCCTCAATGAGGGACAGGAAACGGTCAATCTTGTGTTCGCCGCCCGTCACTTCAATGGTCAGGGCGTCCCGCGTGACATCCACGATGTTCGCGCCCAGAATCTGGCAGAATTCAATGACTTCATGCCGCGTGGCGGAATCTACGCCAATGCGGGTCAGCACCGTCTCCCGGTACACGTTGTCCGTATTGCGGAAATCTACAACTTCCACCGTGTTGACGAGTTTTTCCAGATGCTTGATGATCTGGTCAAGCACGTCTTCCTTTTCACGTACGACGATGGTCATCCGTGAAAAGCGCGGGTCCTGGCTAGGGGCAACGTTCAACGAATGAATATTGTAGCCCCGTCCACTGAACAAACCGGCAATGCGGGCAAGCACGCCAAATTTGTTTTCAACAAGTACGGAGATAGTATGACGAGTCATAATTTTAATTTCTTAAAGGTGATGCATTATAGGCGCTTCCGGCTGCCAGTCAAGCCCGCGGAAGAATGATGCCGGAAAACGCTTTCCCGCAGGAGGCTCCGGAAGACGCAGGATTAGCGGGATTCAGAGTTCCCGCGGAACGATGGCGCTGCTCCTTGTCGCCGTGGGGATGCGGGGCAGCAACGTCTTTTCGGAAACCGGACGGGCATCCACCTTCACGTTGAACTGCTGTCCGTCACGGGAAACGGTGAGCAGGGCCGGCCCTTCCCTCAGGGCTCTGACTAGCGCATCCATGGTGCTGACGCTCTCGTGGTTCACGGCAAAGACCATATCTCCCGCCTGCAAAATCTGCCCCACGGATTTCTTGGGATTCACTTGGATGACCAGCAGGCCCCGCGCGCCGATGGATTGCTCCTCCGCCGTAAGTTCACGCAGGTGCATGCCCACTCCCTCCATGAAATCCTCCCAGGGAGAGGGGACGTTCTTCAGGATGCTGTCCCCCACCTTCAGGGTGACATTCATTTTTTGTCCCTTGCGCCAGATTTTCAGCCGGAATTTGTCGCCTATGGAAAGATTTTCTATGCGGTCCTTTACATCCTTGTCCGTCTGGATGGGCACTTCATTAAAGCTCAGCATCACGTCCCCCGTTTGAAGACCTGCCTGCTCCGCCGGGGAACCGGGCTTCACGATGTTGACCACGGCGCCTCCGGCTTCATGATAGTCCAGGAAACTGCGGAGGGGCGGCGTATTGCGTACAATGTCCAGCCCCAGATATCCCCTCATGGGGCGTCCATGCCTGCAAATCTGCTCAAAGGTGTGCACCACAAGATTGGAGGGAATGGCGAAGCCGATGCCCGCGTAGTTCTTTTCCACGTTGGGAAGCACCGATTTGTTGATGCCGATGACTTCACCGCGGATGTTGATGAGGGGTCCGCCGGAATTGCCGGGGAAGATGCTGGCATCCGTCTGGATCAGGTCCAGGCCGGAATCCACCAGCTTGCGCTCCCTGGCGCTGATGATGCCGCGGGAAACCGTCGTTCCAAGACCATAGGGGTTGCCGCAGGCCAGAACGATCATGCCGGGAGCAATCTCGTCACTGTTGCCGAACGGAAGAGGGGTAAAGGTCATTGGGTTTTCCACCTGCAGCACGGCGATGTCCAGCTCCGGGTCCACCCCCACCAGCCGCACGGAAACGCTTTTCCCGTTGCTCAGCGTGACGCGCAGAGCATGCTTGTTCTGAATGACATGGTAGGCCGTGATGATGTGCCCTTCTTCAGTGACAATGACGCCGGAACCCAGGCCGTGAACCGCCAGCCTTTTCTCCACCGTGGAATCCCCGTCCTCGGAAGGCTGCGGAACGGTGGCCACCCCGGTAGTGTCTATGCTGACCAGCACGCGCTCCACCAGCCGGGCTACACGGGAATATTCTTCATTGAGCTGGTGCAGGATGGGAACGTCCTCCTCCTTGAGTTCGGACTCCCGCGCCATGGTAAAAACCTCAGACCGGAAGGAAACGTTCTTTTCCGTTACGCGGCTGTTCCATCTCCAATAGGCAACGGCGACCACGGTCATCATAACCGTCATCATGATGACAAGTAACGCCCGTGTCCATATGGTTGATCTCATGGAAATGCCTTGCCGTAGCAACGGTCAAACTGTTTGCGCCTTAATACCGGGGAGATGCCTGAAAACGGGCGTGGAAGACTCCATCCATCTTTTGACATTCCGCTCCTATTGATACTATTTAAGCATAATTTCTTCAAACGAAAAAAGTTTCAAATGACAAATACGTCTTTTAACAAGGCGTGTTTTATGATACCTACGGGTACGGTTTTATGGGCACCAGCACTTTACAACAACCAGCCATTTACCTCGTTTTTGGAACGGATGAAGGAATGGTGCGTGAAAAGGCTTCCGGCATCTTTACCGCCCTGACGGAAGGAACGAATGAATTTTCCCATGAAATACTGGAAGCGGCCTGCGGCGATTCCGACGAAGCGGACCAGGTGACGCGCCAGGTCATGGAAGCCCTGCGCACGCTTCCCTTCTTCCCGGGCCGCAAGGTGGTCTGGATGAAGAACTGCAATTTTCTGGGGGATTCCGTCACGGGGCGCTCCTCCACCACGGAGGCCGCTCTTGATTCCCTCAGGCATTTGCTGGAAGGCGGCCTAGGACCGGACGTCCTGCTGCTTATTTCCGCCTCTGAATTTGACAAGCGCCGTTCCTTTAACAAATTCCTGCTCCAATCCGCCGCCGCGGAGGAACTGAACAAGCCGGACATCACCAAGGCCGGCTGGGAAGGCAGCCTGATGCCCCTGATCAACAAGGAAGCTGGAGCACGGGGCCTGAGCTTTGACTCCGCCGCCCTGGAGTTGTTCATTCACCGCGTCAGCGAATCTTCCCGCCAGATCATCTCCGAAATTGAAAAACTGGACCTCTACCTGGGCGCGGACAGGCGCACCGTGATGCCGGAGGATGTGGAGCGCATGGTTCCGCTGACGCGCACGGGCGTTATTTTTGAAATTTCACGCGCCCTGGAAAATAAAAAGAGTGATGCGGCCATCTCCCTCATTGACTTCCAACTGGAACGCGGTGAAAACGCTATCACGATCATGCGCGCCGCGTTCATCCCAACGCTGAGAAATCTGCTCGCCGCCAGGCTTTTATGTGACGCGTTCAACCTGAAGCCTACCAACTTCAAGGAATTTACGGCCCGCATCTCTTCCCTGCCCTCCTATGCAGCTGCCCTGATTCCCCTGAAAAAAGACGGCACTCCCAATGCGTACCCGCTTTTCCTGGCGGCGCAGAACGCCTCCAAATTCAAAACCGAACGGTTGAAGCAAACCCTGAAGGAATGCATGAAGGCAGACAAGGCCCTGGTGTCTTCCTCGCTTGATCCGCGCCTGATTCTGCACCGTCTTGCCATCTGTTCCGCATCCTGATGAATTCATCTTCTTCCCAAGCCTCCCCCCTGTTTGACGTTCTTGTCGTCGGCGCCGGGCACGCAGGCATTGAGGCGGCGTTGGCGGCCTCCCGCCTGGGATGTTCCGTCGCCGTCCTGACCCACAATCTGGATACGATTGGACAAATGTCCTGCAACCCGGCCATCGGGGGGCTTGCCAAGGGCCACATTGTCCGGGAAATAGATGCCATGGGAGGAGCCATGGGACTGAACACGGACGCCACCGCCATCCAGTTCCGCATGCTGAACGCCTCCAAGGGCCCCAGCGTGCGCGCCCCCCGTGCCCAGTGCGATAAAACAGCCTACCGCGCACGAATGAAAATGGTTCTGGAAACCGCTCCCGGCGTGCGTTTGTTCCAGGGAGATGTGGTCCGGCTACTCGTAAACGGAGAACAACAGGTGACGGGGGCCGTCACCTCCCTTGATTACACCATCTGCGCGCGCAGCGTAGTCATCTGCTCCGGAACCTTCATGCAGGGTCTGCTGCATGTGGGGCTTCAGCACGTGACTGGCGGACGCATGGGCTGCGCCCCTTCCAGCCTCTCCACGGACCTGGCCACTCTGGGCTTTCAGGTAGAGCGGCTTAAAACAGGAACTTCTCCGCGCGTCAATGGCAGGTCCATAAACTTTTCCGTCTGTGAAGTGCAGCCGGGAGACACCCCGGAAGCCCTGTTCAGCTACCGTTCCCGCGACGTGCTGAAACGTTCTTCCGAGCCCTTCTGCACTCTGAACACGTGGGGAGACGAAGATTTCCGGATGGAGCAGATGCCATGCTGGATTACCTACACCAACCAGGCTACGCATGACATCATCCGGGAGAATTTAAAATTCAGCCCTCTTTACAGCGGCATCATAGAAGGCATAGGGCCCCGTTACTGCCCCTCCATTGAAGATAAAATCGTGCGCTTCGCGGAAAAAACGAGCCACCAGGTATTCCTGGAACCGGAAGGGCGCGGCACGGAGGAATTCTATCTCAACGGCGTTTCCACCTCCCTGCCCTACTCCGCCCAATGCGATTTCATCCACACCATTCCCGGCCTGGAAAATGCCCAGCTCATCCGGCCCGGATATGCGGTGGAATATGACTTCTGCCCGCCCACCCAGCTGCATCCCACGCTGGAAACCAAGCTGGTGGAAAACCTGTACTTTGCGGGACAGATCAACGGTACCTCCGGTTATGAAGAAGCCGCCGCGCAAGGTTTAATGGCGGGAACAAACGCAGCGCTGAAGGTGCTGGACAAACCCTCCCTGGTGCTGCGCCGGGACCAATCCTACATTGGCGTCATGATAGACGACCTGGTCACCAAAGGCACGGACGAACCCTACCGCATGTTCACCAGCCGCGCGGAATTCAGGCTTCTGCTGCGCCAGGACAATGCGGACCTGCGCCTGGCCCCCCTCGCTTTTGAAACTGGTCTTATTACTCGTAAGGAATTCCTGAAAACGGAAGCGCGGCAAAACGCCATTGAAGAGGGAACCGCAAAAGCCTCCCTTGTTAAACATGAAGGCGCCCCTCTGTCCACCTGGCTCAAGAGGCCCGGCAATGACTGGACCATGCTGCCTGAAGAACTGAAAAAAATGTTCCACGTGGAACATTTGGATGCCATTGCCACGGATATCCAGTATGAAGGACACATTGAAAGGCAGAAAAAACAGGCGGAGAAAATCACAAGGATGGAAAGCAAAACCATCCCTGCCGACATTGATTACGAACAAGTTCATGCCTTAAAAAAGGAGGCCGTCATCAAGCTGGGAAAGATACGCCCCGGCACCATCGGGCAGGCATCACGCATTCCGGGCATTACTCCGGCAGATATAGCCCTGCTGCTTGTACATCTGCAAAAGCGCGGAAGATAGCATCCCGGATATCCGGCTCTGTTTTCCCGGAACTTTTAAAAACGGCTCCGCAGATGATGGAAAACATCATGCACAGTATTTAGCCGTTTTACTGCCGCCTACACCCCCGGCTTCCGTTCGTTCCCGGTCATTTTTCCTTCAGCATCGCGGCCTGTTTGCCTTGCATACCGGTTCACCGCCACATGCATTCATGCTTGCAGGATAGCCTTTTCTACCATCAGTTTGATCAACATTTTCCCGGCTGCCAATATTTCCTCCGCGGCATAGGATTCCCCGTCAAAAAGAAACAGGAACAAAAAAGAAGCGCATACACCGGGGAAAAGATGGCCCTTTGGCAGGAACGTCAGTAATTGAAGCCATGTTTCCGGCTTCAACCCCGGAAGAAGGGGGAAGCGGAACACAACGATTATTCTTCCGGCAGCTCCGGAACGGCAAATAAAAATATCCGGCAGGATTCATCTGCCTTTTCCTTAAACAGTCTCATCTGCGGCGGAGAGAACTCACGCATTTCCGCATGGATTGATCGCCATAAGAAAAACGAACCACGGGAGGAAGGAAAAATGGAGGAAACCATCTACGCAGCCGCTTCAGGAATCAGTCCCGTATCCCCGCCGGAACATTCCGGACAGCGGGTAAAAATAGCCGCTGCCATTACCGGTAGCGCACGTTACCGCGGATGCACACGTCATTCCCAAAGGTTCTCACAACAGGCTGATTGAGATAGGCTTCGCGTTCCAGGAATGCGCCGCCCTCCACTCCACCGGCGCCTCCTCCCGTGATCATGGGAGCGTAAAATCCCACCCATTCGTCAACCAGGCCTGCTTTCAGGAATTCCTTAACTAGGCATCCTCCGGCTTCCAGCAGGATGGTTCCGATTTTCCTGTCACTATAAAGATTTTGTAGCAGTTCCAAATAGTTGGAAACATTCTCCACAATCAGGGTACGGTCACGGAATTCATCCGTCAGGCAAATGGAATCCGCAGGTATGGACGCTGCGTCATGAGTCAGGACAATGCGCCAGGGCTGCTCTTTCAGGGGAGAAATAGGGCGGTCCGGAGTCCTGATCGTCAGGGAAGGATTATCCATGCGCATGGTATTTCCTCCCGTGAGAATGGCATCGCACTCCGCACGGAGGGTGTGCACAAAAGCCCTGGATTCTTCGTTCGTCAGCCATTGGGAACGTTCCGGACTGCGTGAAATGCGGCCATCCAGGGACATGGCGCTTTTCGCGACCACCCACGGACGCCCTTCCAGCATGTTCAGCCGGAACCCCCGGATCAGGCGGTCGCACTCCTTTTCCAGAATTCCCTGCGTGACTTGGATTCCCGCACGTTGAAGAATTTCAGCGGCAGCGCCGCGGTGCCTGGGATTGGGATCCTCCGAACCGTAAACCACCCGTTTGAAATGATGTTCCAGAATGGCTTCCGTACAGGGCGGCGTTTTTCCGGTAGTGCTGCATGGCTCCAGAGTGACGTACAGGGTGGAATCCGCAAACAGCCCGGCGTTTCCTCTGGCTGTTCCATCAGCTATGGCATTCCTTTCCGCATGGGGAAGACCGGCTTTTTCATGAAACCCGGAACCGATTACCCGGTTCCCATGAACAATGACCGCTCCTACACAGGGGTTCGGCGCTGTCAGCCCGATTCCGTTTGCGGCCAGTTCAACGGCCATGTTCATCCAGCGGGCGTCCTGGTCCTCTGTGTTCATGCAGACCTTGTAACACGAATCCCGGAGGGAGGACAATCACGTTGTGTGATTGAAGAATATTAGATATAACAATATTAAATTCCTTCTTCTTCTACCGTGTGCCTCATGTGAACAACGTTTTTATCCCTTAGCCATGAAGGAATTGCAAGACTCTGCAAATGTGAATAAATTCAGCCCATAGAAATGTGCATAACATCTGAATAACTTATTCACACAATACTCACACTTAATTGACGCATCCGTTCACACGGTTATTGGCATGCGGACGGGACAGTGCATTCCGTCTTGCAGAGGCGCCGGAAGAAATCATACCATTCATGCATGAGGGCTGCCAGACTGATTTACACCCCGGCGATAGACCTTACCTTTCCCGCAACGGGCCCTGAAAGGCCTTTCTGCGGCTTTTCCGTGGCGGGGGTGAGTATAGCCGCGTATTGTGCTTCCCGGCTCCGGGAAGCGGGCTTTGAGACGGTTTTGAATTCTGGAGAAGCCGTTCCGGAAGGAACCGGGGAAATAGTGGAAGTGTCCATGCATCATTTCTCTCCGCAGGCTGCCGCGCGGCTTGCCGCCTGCGGGGCAGGGGAAGCGTGGAGCGGGGAAGGACGCCTGCTGGCGCGGAAGCGGCAGGGAAGCGGGCTGAAACGCGTTTTCACGCGGCAGGAGGCTCCGGTGGAGCGCCTGGTTTATCCCTGGGACCTGCTGGCGTGGCAGGAAAGAGTGATGGAGGGGATGGAAGGAGGGAGTTTTTCCGCGCAGGATGGCATTCACGTTACGGGGGCGCTCCGGGTGGGGAAGGGCACCGTGGTGATGCCGGGCGTGGTGGTGGAGGGGGCCGTCTGGGTGGGGGACGGATGCAGGATAGGGCCCAATTGCCATTTGCGCGGCTGTGTCTCCATCGGGAACGGCTGCGTGGCGGGGCAGGGGGTAGAACTGAAAAATTGCATCATCGGGGATAACACCTTTATTCCGCATTTGAGCTATGCGGGAGATTCCATCATCGGCGCGGATGTCAACTTCGGAGCCGGAACGGTGTGCTCCAATTTCCGGCATGACGGAAGAAAGCACAGGATGATGGCGGGTGGAAGGCTGGAGGATACGGGAAGGGACAAGCTGGGCGCCGTCATCGGGGATCATGTGCGCCTGGGAGCCAATACCGTCGTTTTGCCCGGCAGGGTAATTCCTCCCGGAACCTGGACCATGCCGGGAGAGGTGTTCACGGGAGGCATGAACCAGGACTGAATTCCCGGAACGCGAAAAGGCCGCATGCGGAGGAATCCCTCCGTGCATGCGGCCTTTTAATCAAAAGGGGAAATGGCTTTAACGCCTCCGGCGGCGCATCATCAGGGCGGCCAGGCCAAGCAGGCTAAGGGAAGCCGTAGCCGCTTCCGGCACGGGAAGCACCACGCCGTCATAAAACTTGATGTTGTTGATGTCCATGGTTCCGTTCATGGGGCGCACTTCTCCAAAGGAGGAGCCGAACTGAGAGCCTGTCAGAGCCGGAGAGGACGGATTCCAGCCCGTAATGGTGCCCGCCAGAGCGCCGTTGACGTAAACGGAAAGCGTCTGGGAGGAAAGATCGGAGACGATGCTGAAGTTGTTCCACGTATCCTGCTGAAGGTCCGTCCAGGTCACGCCCGTGTTAATGTTGCCGCCGGTTTGGCCTCCGAACCCCTTGTTATAAAAATAAAGCTCTCCGGCTTCATTGAATTCCAGGACCATGCTGTTGGATTCTCCGGAAACCGTTCCATTGGAATACAGGCTGAAAACGTCTTTCCACGCATTGCCGGTGGAACTCAGGTTCTTCAGGTCGAAGCTGACGGTAAAACTGCCTGAAATTCCCGCTATGCCGGAATTGTAGGGCGTGCCTCCGCCGGAGCCGCTGCCGAAAGTGGCATAATCGTTGCCGGTTGTATAAGTGAATGAACCGTTCCAGCCGGGAGCAGTTATTTGCGTTCCTTCCGTGGTCCACTCCCAGGAATAAACGGGAGAAGCCGCGTGGGCGATGCCTGCCGCAGCCAGTAAAGCCAAAATAATGAATGAACGTTTCACAGAAATTCTCTTTATTGTTTGAAATTGCAGGAGCTTGGTGGAAAAGTAGCGGATTTCGAATCCGGGGTCAAATTATTTTTTTAAGAACAAGCCGGTTAACAAAAAGAAAGATCACGGAAAAATAAAAGCATGAAAGGAAACATAAACGGCGTTTCTTCCGGATAGTGTATATTGTTCAATGAATTTGCCGCTTTCCAGAAGAAAAAGAACAGCATCCGGATTCGAAATCCGCGTGGGCCGTCAACCGGAAGTTGTTCGCCGGGGAACGGACTTTTAAGAATACTTAAATAATTTGAAAAACCGTTTCATGCAAGATATGCCCGGAGAAATAGCATATTACTACATATGGTATGCTTTTAAAAAAATACTGCCAAATATTAGGGTTTGACGGAGAAATGGCTTGAATCACAGGAGGCACTTATGAGAGGATGCGAGGCAGATAAAAGCACAGACACATGAAGTTTACCATTTCCAAGCAAGTATTTCTCGACGGTCTGAGACAGGTTGCCAGCGTGGTGTCTTCCAAGACGACGCTGCCCATTCTTTCCAACGTCAAGATTGAAGCTGAAAACGGCCAGGTACGTTTTACGGCTACTGATCTTGATGTATGCATTACCGGCGTAGTTCCCGCGAACGTGCTGCGCGAGGGCACCGTGACTCTTCCCGCCAAAAAGCTGGTGAGCATCATCAGCGAACTTCCTGAAGCCGAAGTTCAGGTGGACGTCAACCAGCGCAACCAGGCGACGGTAGAATGCGGCCGCTCCCAATTCAAGCTGAACGGCCTTCCGGCGGACGAATTCCCCGAATTGCCTTCCTTTGAACAGGCGACCGTTTACCAGGTGGACCAGAATTTGCTGCGCGACTGCATCCGCCGCACGGAATACGCCATTTCCACGGACACCACCCGCTACGTGCTGAACGGCATCTCCCTTTCCTTCCGCAACGGCAAGATGACCCTGGTGGCTACGGACGGCCGCCGTCTGGCCCTGGCGGAAACCGCCCTGGAATTCCCGGAAGAACAGCAGCTGGACGCCATCCTGCCCACCAAGGCTGTCGGTGAACTCCGCCGCCTTCTGGATGAAGTGGGAACCGTCACCATCCGGTTCACCCGCAACCAGGCCGCTTTTGAAATCAATGATACGCTTTTAATCAGCAAGCTGATTGACGGCAATTATCCGAACTACCGCCAGGTCATCCCGACGGATTGCAAGGAAAGCATAGAACTTCCCTGCGGTGAACTGCTGGAAACCGTGCGCCGCGTTTCCCTCCTCTCCGTGGACAAGAGCACGAACATCAAGCTGAACTTCCGTGAAAATGAGCTGGAAGTGGCCTCCAGCGCGGAAGGTGTGGGTGAAGCCCATGAATCCATGACGATCACTTATGCGGGAAGGCCGCTCTCCATTTCCTTCAACCCGGATTTCTTCATGGCCCCCCTGAAGACGATGGCCGGGGATACGATCATTACGCTGAACCTCATTGATGAAATGAGCCCGGGCGTGCTGAAGATTGGCGATGAGTTCCTGTACGTGCTCATGCCGATGAGATCTCCCAACTGATTTTGACTGGTACAAAATCGTTCATACAAGGAACAGGCGCCGTGGAAGCATGGCGCCTGTTTTTTATGGGTTGACCGTGAAGGTACAGGCAAGGTTATTCACATTAATGTTCTACGTGGAACATTTTTCATTTTCCACCGTCCGGACGCGGGCGGAAAGAAGGGTTTCCCTGTTTAAAAGACCATGCACGGGCCCTGGGGGCAGGGAAGAAACGGCGTGAGAATCCTTCCGGCGCCGGAAGGCATGGGTTGGGAATCCGGAAGGGCAGGGCGGAAAGCCGGATAGCCCGGCTATCCGCATGCCTGTTATTCGCTCAACAGTCCGGGAGCGGAAAATAAATCCGGAGCCACGTGGAAAGGATAGGAACCGGAGGCGTGGAGAATGGCTTCCCGGACGGGAGGCAGGGAACTGAAGCAGGCGGATTCCACATTCAGGATGCGGCCGTCTTTCAGTTCAATCATCAGTCCCGGTTCCGCTTCATGATCCGGCGTACATCCTATGCGTTCAATAAGTTCCCACGGAATTTCCCTGCGTGAAATGCTGTTGCCCCACGCCAGGGAGGTGGAAGTAACGGTCAGGAAGTAGGGCCTGCCCAGGAGGACGGGAAGCCACAGGAACAACAGGAGGGCGCCGAGGAGAAAGCTCCACCAGCCGGATCCGAAGAAAGCCCAGACCAGGCCGCACCCCAGGGTGCCGAGGAGCCTTCCTCCCAGCCGGTAACTGCGGTAGGAATAGTAAGTGTTCATGAGTTGCGAAGCCAATGAAGCGTCAGATGCGGACGGGGGATGAAAACCCCCAGCCGTATTCTATACGGTACTCTCTGATTCCTGCGAAGACAAGAGGATAAGTCAGGAAATCCAGTCCAGCATCTCACGCGGCACGGAGCCCCGGGAGCGGATCAGGGAGAGGAAGGCTTCCTCTATTTCCGGCGGCGGCGGAAAGATGCCCGGCCTGGCGCGGCCTGCCGCAAGTTCCACGGCTCCCCGGTTGTGGAGAGCCAGGGGAGGGTCTATGTAGCACATTCGCGTAGGGTCCGGCAGAATGAAGTTGAGGGGGCGCCCTCCGTTCAGCAGGCGCTCCTTCGGAATCTCCGGCCCCCATTCGTCCTCCACTCCCATATTGGCCAGCAGAACGCCGGAGGAGCGGATCACGGCCGGGTCAATCACCCCTGACAGGGCATGGCGCCTGCCTGTGGCCGTGACGGCGCAGAATGCCTGTTTAACTGCGTTGCTGAGCGCTTTTCCATCCGCTGCATGGATGAAGGAGGCGGAAGGAGCGGGAAGAGGCTTTTCCTCCACATCCGCCACGGTGACGTTCAAGCCCCGGCTGAGGGCGTGCAGAACGATTCCTCGGCCCACTTTTCCGCAGCCGATGACGACGAGCGTGCGCCCCGGGCCGCTTTCCGCCCCCAGCGCCTCCAGGGCGCGGAAAAAGCTTTCCCCGGTTCCCAGGCAGGTTTCTATCTGCTTGATCCTTCCGGCATCCACCATCCACACGGGCTGCGGGCAGCCCGCATAGCGCTGTGCTCCTGACCGGGTCAGCTCCACATACCCGCAGCGGCTGAGGACATGGCTGAGCGCCCCGGCGCAGTCCATGACCACGTCATAGGGGCCTTCCGTCCGTTCCGCCTCCGCCACGGGTATTCCGTACCGGCCCAGCAGCGCGACCGTTTCCGGATCATGGGGCATCACGGGAGAGACGGCTGCCGTCAAGTCCGCTCCCGCCGCCAGCAGGGCGGCGTATTTGGCGCAGGTATTCCGGAACACAGGGGAGGCGTCAATGACGCGGCATCCTTCCAACGGGCGGCTTTCCAACCACGTTTCATACTGGTGCAGAAGCACGGGAAATTCCTCCCGCCGGTAAAAGGGGGACAAATCTTCCAGAATGCACGCCGGGTCCACAGGCATGGCGGTATTGTAGGGTCTTCGCCGGAAGGGGACAACCTTTCTCTGCCATGGAGAGAAAGTATCCATGCAGCTTGCAAAACAGGGGCATGATGGTAATTTGATTCAGCCTTATTTCTTATTGCGCCTGCTGCGGGTCACGGCCCTTGACGTGTTGAACAGCCAGCAGTGTTGCAGAGTGTCCTGATTAAACAAATGGCAAGGTATGGAGGAAATGGACCATCAACAGAAAAAAGGCACACCGGAAAGGTGGAAAAGAATAGTGACGGTTGATCTTTTTTCCCAAGGGAACAAAGGAGAGAGGAGCTGTTCCACCGTGAGCTATATGATTTTCATCATGCTGATTGTTCCGATGGCGTATTACATTCTTCCAAGGGAGATAGGGGGCAATAGAGGAACGCTGCTGGCAATATCGCTCGGAATATTGATATGGATGGCATCATTCTTCAATGTTTTTACTATATATAAAAAGTCAAAATTTTTATTCACTCTTCTGTATTTATTTCCTATTTGCGGAGTGGTCATTTCATGGATGCTCCGTTAAATTTACATGGAATATTGCGTCCTGGCTGATACATCAGCCAGCAGGTAATTTTTTGAGAAAAAGCCGTCTCACGGAGATCAGGCTATAAAAAATCCCGCATCCGTCAGGATGCAGGATTTTATTGAATGGAGTATTGCGGCGCATGGCCTAGGATTGCACCGGAGGGGCTTTCTGCACTTCCGGCACGGGCAGGGGAGTCCGCTGGATGGTCACGGGCGTTCCCACGCTGGTTTGCTTGTAGAGAATTTCCGCGACGTTCCGCGGCAGGCGGACGCAGCCGTGGGAGATGGGATGGCGCCGCACTTTCCCTACGTGCAGGCCCAGGCCCGCGTTGGTGAGCCGCTGCCAGTAAGGCATGGGGGAACCGTCAAAGCGGCCGCCCTCCGGAACAGGGTCCGTGGATTCAGCGTTGTAGTTGATGCATTTGCCTTCGGCATCATACATCTTGCCGTAAAGGTTGGAGGCGTGGTCTTCCTTTTTGGAGATGACCGTGTAGTCCCCCGTCTTGGTCGGATAGGCCTTGACGCCGGAGGAGAGGGGAAAGTCCATGGCGACCAGGCCGTCTACCAGGTACTGGCCCCGCTGCTCGTCCAGGCAGACGAAGATTTTGCGGGATTTCTTCGGCTTGCGGTTCAGCAGGGTGTCATCCTTGTACACGTCATACGTTTTCCGGTAGTCCTTGCGGGCTACAAAGTGGGCATACGTGGAGGGATGGAACGGGTTTTTATACTCCGGGACGGATTTGTCCACGGCACGCGGGTCCGGCAGGGCCGGGTGGCCCTTGCCGGAGTGGGAGCAGGACGTCCACCCCATGAGAACCACGGGGAGGACGGCCAGAAGAAAGAGATGCTTCATAAGCGGTGAAACCGGGGCGGATACCCCGAGTTACTTGGAACGCGGAATCGTCAGTTTCTGGTTGATGTGAATCATGTCGGACTTGAGGCCGTTGGCCCTCTTGAGGGCTTTGACGGAGGTGCCGTTCCTGCGGGCGATGGCTCCCAGCGTGTCCCCCTTCTTCACGGTGTAGGTGCGCGCCTTGGGAGCGGGCTTGCGTGAGGTGCTCTTCTTGGCAGACGCATTGCGGGAGGACTTGCTGCTGGCCGTAGTTTTCCGCGTGGAGGATTTCTTGCTGACGGAAGGCTTGGCGGGCGGATTGTAAGCGTAGCTGGAAGAGCTGGAGGAGCTCTTCACCGGGCTGTAATGGCCGGATTCATAAGCGGGATCGGAGCTTTCCGCAATCCACGGCGGGATTTCACCGCTGGCCGGTTCCGCAGTATCATAGCCGGCCGTGGAGGAATTCTGGGTGGAGCAGGAAGAGAAGGGCAGCACCAGCGCGGCAGCGCAGGCGCAGGTAAAAATGAATGGCGCTTTCATGTGTGCCCTGTTCATACTAATTTATGATTTCGGATTCAAGGCGCTAGCGCGGATTGCCGGGATTTTTTTTCAGCCCTTGTCCAGATTATAAAAGGTTTCCGCATTTCGCGTCGTTACGCGCGCCAGTTCCTCCAGTTCCATGCCTCTGGAAGCGGCGATGAAACGGGCCGTATGGATGAGATGGGCGGGTTCGTTCATGCGGCCCCGGAGGGGTTCCGGGCTGAGGTAGGGGGAGTCCGTTTCCAGCATGATGCGGTCTTCCGGGCACCAGCGCGCGGTTTCCGCCGCCACGGGGGCGTTTTTAAAGGTGGCCACCCCGGTGAAGGAGACCATGCCGTCCAGTTCGTCAAAGATTCGCGCGGCCTGGGCCGTGTTTCCTATGAAGCAGTGGAACACGGGACGCACGCGGCCCGCGTGGTTCCGGGCAATCGCCAGAGCGTCTTCAAAGCTTCCGGAGCCTTTCCGGTCCCGCGTGTGCAGCACGATGTTGAGGCCCAGGCGCGCCGCGAGGTCAAAGTGCTGTTCCAGCAGGTCCTGTTGAAGGCGGCGGAATTGTTCCGTATCCCACCCTTCCGGCGCTCCGTGGAAGTAGTCCAGCCCCGTCTCCCCGATGGCGGCCAGGGGGGCGCCCTGCGCCTTCCGGAAGAGTTCGTCCGCCCAGCCCTCCGGCGCGTCATGGGCGTCGTCCGGATGGATGCCCAGCGCGCAAAAGACCACGCCCGGGAACTGGCGCGCCCACGCTGCGTTCGCCTCCCAGTCATCCGGGCGGGCTCCCAGCGTAATCATGCGGTCAATGCCTTCCCGGAGGGCATGCTCCACATAGGCTTCCCGGCGGGACTGGTCGAATTGCGCGGAAGCCAGATGGCAGTGCGTGTCAATAATCATGGCGTAAGAAACCCTGGCAGGGCGGGGAAAGTTTGTGGATATTTCCCGGTTTTGAAAAGTGCAAACGCAGGGCATGCCTGATTTTTCCTTGCCACGCGCAAATGAAACGCACAAACTGCCGCCCATGAATTGTACGGCTTTGTGCATGTGCGCCGGCCTGTTGTCGGTGGCTTCCCTTCAGGCAGGAACCCAGCAGATAGAAGCGCCGCAGGAGGGCCCCGTCATCAGTTTCCATCTGGAAAACGACATGTTCGTGGGAGATGACGATAACTATACCAACGGCATCCGCTTTGCCTGGATGTCCGGCACCACGTCCCGGAGCCACACCTTTTCCGGCATGCTGGGAACGGTGCTGGGGGGGACGAACGCTTCGGCTTCCTGGCGGCGTTTCATGGGCATGAACGGTTCCCCCAACCTGCGCCAGCAGTGGGGGCTGGACCTGACCCAGCTCATGTACACTCCGGAGCAGAAGGCCACCTATCCCCTCTACAACCAGCACCCCTATGTGGGCAACCTGACGCTGGGCCTGACCTCCCTGGTCAAGAATGAAGACAGGGCCAATTCCCTGGAACTGCAACTGGGCACCACGGGAACGAATTCCCTGGCGAAAGGCTCCCAGCATTTCATTCATAAGCTGTGGGGCATGGAACAATGGCCCGGCTGGTCCAACCAGCTTCCCGGAGAAATGACGGCCAATCTGTTTTTCAAGCGTTACTACCGCCTGCGCGGGCTGGAGAAGCGCTACAGCTCCGGCTTTGAAACGGACGCCCTGGCCTACTGGCACGCGGACGCGGGCACGGTGAAGGTGCAGGCGGGTGGCGGCATGTCCTTCCGCTTTGGCTACAATCTGGGCAATACTTCCCCTGAAAACAGCATCCGCGGGGCCACCAGCGCCGCGCCGCCCTTCGTTTACAACAGGACGAACGTCGCCAACTGGGGGTATTACGGCTACCTGCACGCCGCCGTGCGCGCCGTGGCCCATGACCTGTACCTGGACGGCACGGTGTTCCGCTCCTCTCCGGAGTACGTGAACAAGTATCCCGTGGTGGGGGAATGGGGTTATGGCTTCGGCCTCCGGTACAAGCGCACGGAACTGCTGTTCGGCCTCCATTACATCACCAAGGAGTACACGCAGCAGGAATCCATGCAGTGCGTGGGCGTCCTTCAGTTAAGACATACTTTTTAACGGCTGCGTTTTCCGCAGGCGGTCCATAAACGCAACGGCAGCTTGCAAAGGTGAAGTTTGCTGTTAGAATTAGAATTGCGGATTCGTATGTAACAGGACAATCCGTTTTTGCATACCAACGTTGACACATACTTACTTCATGAGAACGACCAGATCCTGGCTTTTATCCTGTACCGCGCTGGCGGTAGGCTCCGCCATGTGCGGCCTCGGAGCCCCGGGCGATTCCGCCCCCGCGCCCGCCCCCACCGGGCTGGAATGGGAGCAGGAACAGAACCTGCATTTGAACAAGGAGGCCCCCACGGCCTTTTTTGCGTCTTTCAGCGATTTGCAGTCCGCCCTGAAGGTGCTGCCTGAAAACAGCAAATGGCGCAAGTCCTTGAACGGCCAGTGGAAGTTCCACTGGGCAAAGGACCCCCAGAGCCGCCCGGCCGATTTTTACAAGCCGGATTACGACGTGAGGGACTGGAAGGAAATCAAGGTGCCCGCCTCCTGGCAGACGCAGGGCTACGGCACCCCCATTTATTCCAACCAGCCGTACCCCTTTGAACGCTCCTGGCCCTATGTGATGAAGGAGCCCTCCAACAAGAATTACACGTCCTACAAGGAACGGAACCCCGTAGGCTCCTACCGCCGCACCTTTGAAGTGCCCGCGGACTGGGACGGCAGGGAGGTGTACATGCAGTTTGACGGCGTGGATTCCTTCTTCTACCTCTGGATCAACGGGCAGTACGTGGGCTTTTCCAAGGACTCCCGCAATCCGGCCCGCTTTGACATCAGCCCCTACCTCAAGAAGGGGGAAAACGTGGTGGCCGCGGAGGTGTACCGCCATTCCGACGGCGCGTACCTGGAATGCCAGGATATGTTCCGCCTGTCAGGCATTTTCCGCAACGTTTCCATTTTTGCGGTGCCGAAGGTCCACATCCGCGACTTTTTCGCGCAGACCAATCCGGTGGACCAGAGGGACTGGGCCCTGAACATTGACCCCGCCAAGCCCGGCACCATGAACGGAGACTGGCGCCTCCAGGTGGACGTGGACGTGCGCAACCTGTTCCCGGCAACCGAGAAGCTGGAAGGGTGCACCGTATCCATGGCCCTGTATGACGCTTCCGGCAAGCTGGTGGAGCCCGTCAAGCCCAAGGACGCCCCGTATGACGGCGTGCTGGAAAAGCCCTTGCGCATCACCGGCATGAAGGATTTCAAGACTTCCCTGCTGGGCATTTACGCCAAGCCCAAACTGTGGTCCGCGGAGGACCCCAACCTGTACACGCTGGTGCTGACGCTGAAGCGTGACGGCAAGACGGAGGAGATGGTTTCCTCCCGCGTGGGCTTCCGCAACGTGGTGATTAAGGACAGCGTGTTCCTGGTGAACGGCCAGCCGGTCAAGGTGAAGGGCGTGAACCGCCATGAAAGCCATCCGGAAACCGGGCACTACGTGACCCCGGAGCAGATGGAGGAGGAGGTGCAGATGATGAAGCGCGCCAACATCAACCACGTGCGCTGCTCCCATTATCCCGCAGACCCCTATTTCTACTACCTTTGCGACAAGTACGGCATTTACGTGCAGGATGAGGCCAACATCGAGTCCCACGGCTACTACTACGGCAAGGAGTCCCTTTCCCACCCCATCGAATGGATGCCGGCCCACGTGGACCGCATCATGGCGATGGTGGAGCGCAACAAGAACCACCCCAGCGTGATCATGTGGTCCCTGGGGAATGAAGCCGGCCCCGGCCAGAACTTCCGCAGCGCGGAAAAGATCGTGAAGGCCAGGGACATGTCCCGCCCCACCCACTATGAACGCAATAACGACATTGTGGACCTGGGCTCCAACCAGTACCCCTCCGTGGACTGGACGCGCTCCATGGCGGCCAACAAGAACTTCCCCAAGCCCTACTACATTTCCGAGTACGCGCACAACATGATGAACGCCATGGGCAACCTGGCGGATTACTGGGAGGCCATTGAGTCCTCCGACCGCATCATGGGCGGCGCCATCTGGGACTGGGTGGACCAGGGCCTGTACAAGACGCTGCCGAACGGGGAAAAGATGCTGGCCTACGGCGGGGACTTCAACGACCATCCCAACAGCGGGCAGTTCGTGTTCAACGGCACCATCCTGGCGGATCGCACGCCGGAACCGGGCTACTTTGAAGTGAAGCACGTTTATCAGAACATCTCCACGTCCCTGACGGACGACGGCAAGATCGCCATCTTCAACAAGAACTTCTTTACGGACCTGTCTCCGTACGACATTACCTGGACCCTGACGGAGAACGGGAATGTGGTGGCGGAAGGCAAGCTGGATACGCCTCCGGCCGGACCCAGGGAGAAGATCGTGGTGCCCGTACCGGACATCCCGCAGCTGAAAAACCGTAAGCCGGGAGCGGAATACGCCCTGCGCATCGGCTACAAGCTGAAGAAGGACAAGGACTGGGCCAAGAAGGGCTATGAACTGGCCTTTGACCAGCTCCAGCTTCCCGTGCAGGGAGACATGCCCATGTTCAAGGCTCCTTCCGGCAAGGTCACCCTCAGCGCGGACAAACACACCGTGTCCGGCAAGGATTTCTCCGTGCAGTTTGACGCGGCCACCGGGGAACTGGCCCAGTTCACCGTGAACGGCAAGCCCCTGTTCAAGACGCCCATGGCGGTGAACGCCCTGCGCGCCGCTTCCAGCAATGAGCCGGGCGTCATGGCCAAGAGCATGGCCAATGGCCTCCGTGAGCTGAAGCATGAACTGCTCAGTTATGAAGCCGTGGACAACGGCACCAGCGTCACCGTCAAGCAGTCCGTCAAGGTAAGCGGCAAGCAGGCTGAAAACATCAGCGGCTACGGCGACACCAAGACCGCCATCACGCCCAGAAAGCAGCCTCTGAACGACACGAACACCCATTTCATCAACAATCTGGAATGGACTATCTACCCGGATGGAACCGTCGTCTGCCAGTCCGTGCTGCTGCCGCGCGGCAATCCCCTGGAGCTGCTGCGCCTGGGGTATGAACTCCAGCTTCCGGCGAACATGGGCAACGTGACCTACTACGGCCGCGGGCCGGAGGAAAACTATGCGGACCGCAAGAGCGGCATGCCCCTGGGCGTGTACAAGACGACGGCCCGGGATTCCTTCTTCCCGTACGGCAGGCCGCAGGATTGCGGCAACCATGAAGACACCCGCTGGGTGGCCGTCACGGATGACAAGGGGCAGGGCCTGCTCTTCGGTTCCGTGGGCGCCCCGTTTGCCTTTTCGGCCATTCCCTACACCACGACGGACCTGATTCTGGCCAACCACCCCGTGGAGCTGCCCAAGACGACGGACAAGACCGTGCTGATCCTCTCCTCCGCCACGCGCGGCCTGGGGGGCGCCTCCTGCGGCCCCGGCCCCATGGGCAAGGACATCATCAAGGCCAACAAGCCCTACCCGCTGTCCTTCTTCATGCGTCCCGTCACCTCCAAGTCCTACAAGGGTGAAATCCGCGTGCCCGCGGCCCAGCTGGACATGACCATGCTGACCCGTACGGACAAGTACACCGTCAAGAGCGTTTCCAGCCAGGAGCAGGGAGAGGCGGACGCCGAGTTCGCCATTGACGGGGATCCCGGCACCTTCTGGCACTCCGAGTACAACAAGACCGTGACCAAGCACCCGCACGTGCTGGCCGTGGACCTGGGCAAGGAGCGGGAGTTCTCCGGCATTACCTACCTCCCCCGCCAGGACGGCAGCGGCAATGGCCGCGTGAAGGATTATTCCGTGGAAGTGAGCACGGACGGTGAAAAATGGCAACCTGCCGCCAAGGGAGCCTTCCCGGACAGCCCGGACCTTCAGGAAGTGAAGTTCCAGGCGCCCGTCAAGGCGCGCTACTTCCGTTTCTCCGCCCTCAGTGAAACGAAGGGCCGGGATTACGCCGCCGTAGCGGAACTGGATATCATTCCCGTCAAGAAATAACTCCTGCGGGTTCAACCCGTTTGAACAGGCGCCCCGCCGCTCTTCAGGAAGCGCGCGGGGCGTTTTTATTGCCGTCATGCTGCCTGAAGCCTTGGTTGAGCGTTACAAACCCTTTGCGGCAACTGATGACCATGCGGCTGTCGGCCGTACTGATTTTTTAGAACATATGTTCGCCGGGGTTCAGGAGTACCGGCAGTTGCCGCTAAGGCTTGCGGCGCTCTCCGGCGGCAGGATGTGACAGGGGGGCCATGCGGCAGTCATGCGCCTGTAAAAAAGCCTCCGCACAGGGTGTTCCCGTGCGGAGGCTCAAGGAGGGGAGGAAAAGGGCGCTTTACCGCCGTCTGCGCATCATCAGGGCAGCCAAGCCAAGCAGGCTCAGCGTAGCGGTGGCGGGTTCGGGAACCACCAGGTTGAAATCGTCGCCCAGGAGGGGAGTGATGTACCAGTCATAGCCTTCGGCAGCGGCTTCCTCCTGTGAGCCGAAGAAGAACTGCATGTCGTCTCCCACCACTCCCGGGTACAGGGCCAGTTCGCCTGTCGTCACGTTCCGGAACGCAAACAGGGAAAATTCGGCAGAGGAATCATCATTGGTGATCAGCAGCACAATAGGCTTTCCTTCCAGTCCTGAGGCTACGGTGCCGGAAAGGGAGAACTGGCCGTTATTGGTGATGGCGCCGGGATATTCCGGAGAGACGGCGGAAAGGCTGCTGGCGAAACTCTGCCTGATTTCCACCATCTGGCTGTAGCTCAACTGGTCCACGGGCGTGTTGTCCCTGGACCATTGGATGTTTCCGTTGACCAGGTCAAAGGACCATGTACTGCTGGTCAAATGGCCGAGCATGGCGGACCCGTTTGCCAGAGAATGTCCGGAAGCGTCAAAAATGGGCGTAACGGGGGCGTCTCCGTAGTCGTTTTCATTATAAACGGAGAGAGTCGTAGCGGAGGCGGCTCCGGTCAGGACCAGGCCGGCGGCGGCGCACAGCAGGAAGGAATGTTTCATTATGGTAATAATAGTTACTGGGGATTGGACAAGGTAGTTGCCTGGACAGTCGTACAGGCGGGCAGCCTGGTGCCGGAAAGGATGTTCAGAATGCCTTCCACCACCGTGGAGGATACGTTTTCACCCGTGTTTTTGTTTTTCCATTGGCTGGAGGAGGAATCGTAATAACACGGCTCCAGGGGGCCTCCCGCAGTGAGGGGCACGTAAACCACGTCGCCGGAAGGGTCGGGCAGGGTGGTGTGGAGGGACATGCTGTGAAGCGTCTGGGGGACGGCCAGCCCCGTATGGAGCAGCGTGCCTTCCTGGGAGAGCTGGAGCTTCTGGTGATTCTGCACCACCTCCCCAATGACGAAGGCCTGCACGTCATTGCCCGCTTTCCGGACGACTTTGAGAGGTTCATGGTTGAACACGGGGAGAAGGCCCATGTCGTCCCGGGAGCCGCGGCGCATCCATTTGTTGTCCGCCGCGGAGTGGTAAACTGCAATCTGGATGGTGGGGGATGTGGAAATATAAACGGAATCCGCCGTGCCGGAAGTGCCGCTCTTCAGGCTGAACGTATTGTCCGCGCCCAGAACGTCGTTCAGGGTACGCGCCTTGCGCAGGACGTAGGAAACGGGCTTGGTGTTTTTAACCAAGTCCGCCGTGATTTTATCGTCCACGGTTACTTTATTCCCCGTCCAGGAGGGAGCGGGCTTTTTCCAGGCATCCCTGTTGAGGGGAAGGGCCATCGCCTCGTCTCCGAAAATGAGTTCCAGAACATAAGCGGAATCCGCATCCATCAGGTCATTGAAATTAACGTCCGGGTCCGTGATGGTGATTTTATTACCGGAAACGGTAATGTTGCCTTCCTCAAGCGTGTGCCGCATCAGGGCTTCCGGATGCACCCCCAGCCCCAGGTACCCGGTGGTCTTGGCGTGCAGGTCCGTCTGGATGTAGCCGCAGGGTGTGCTGTAAGCCGTTTCCGCATGGACGGAAGCGGCCGTTCCCGACAACAGGGCGCAGGCGCAGAAAGAGGCTGGCAGGCAATGTACCGGATTCATGAACATTAAATCATTAAGAGGAAAGGGAATGATTTGTCAATTAAGAAAGGAAAAAACATTCCGATTTTTTAATTTTATTTGTTAGAGAGTGTGTTCCGGAGGGAGAAGGCATGGCGGCTTCTGCCGGCAGCCGGGAACACGGAAAACGCTGGAATCGTTGATTTCAGACGTGCCCGCGGCATTTTCCGCCGCTGTCCGGAATGCAAGGCTGTCCGGAGAGTTTTTCTCCCTTCACCGGGAGGTTTCCTGTGCCGCGCGTAGTTCTGCCCTTAAGGCGCGTTTTCCCCTTCCCGGGAGATTTTCAGACGCAGGAAGCGCCTCCGGGGGCCTTCCGCGTTCATGGGAACGGTATCCCGGAAGGTGGCGGAGCTTTTGCCCTCCGTCTCCACTTCCGTTATTTCCGTCCAGGTGCGGAGGTCTTCAGAGGCTTCCACCAGATGCCTGATTCCCGTGGCTTCCGGATTGACGGGCCAGTCCAGCGCCAGAAAAGTGCCGCCGCCCGCTTCCTCCGTGGAAACCTGCACCACGCTCCCGCAGGGTTTGAGAGGGTCCAGGCCCGTGGCGTATTTCAGCAGGTTGGGAATGCCGTCCCCCGCAGGGGAGTCATTGGGCCCCGTCTGGTCCGTGTCTGGGTCACGGGAGGTGATTTCATCCTCTTTCCATTCATCCCAGGTGCGTTTTTGCCCCCGTTGAACCACGGTAGCGGAGCGGACGGTTCCAAAGGAGGAAAAGGAGAATCCGGCCGTGCGGGAGCTTTCCCCGGGATTGGCCGCTACGGCAATGGATACGGTTCCATTACCCGTTTCCGCTCCTTGCATTCCGGTGATGTTCACCCAGTCCGCCGTTTTGGAAACGGTCCACGCGGCATCACAGGTGACGGAGAAAATGGCCGTTCCCCCGTTTTTGGGAAGAACGTGGGCGCCGGGGGACACGGCCAGGGCGGGAGCCCTGCCGGACTGGATGATGGTGACCACGGCCGGCTGGACGCCGGGAACGGTAACGGTGATGGCGCCGGTGCGTTCTCCCGCGCCTTCCCAGCGGTCCGCGCTGTACGTGAACGTGCCGTTTCCGGAGCCGGAAACCGGAGAAACGGTGATCCAGTCTGCGGAGGAGGAGACTGTCCAGGAATCATCACTGGAGACGGTGAACGTGGCGGCCGTCACTCCTTCCGCCTCCACGCGGATGGTTTGGGCGGCGGGAACGTCCAGGGAGGGGAGGAATTCACCATGCGGAATGCGGAGGAAGAAGATATTCTCATCCCCATTGAGCCCTTCATATAGTACGCCGATGTGGCCGTCTCCCGCCTCGCATATGTCGGAATAGCCGGCGCAGGGGCGGGAATCATAGAGAACCTGGCGGTTCGCGGGCCACGTGGCGCCTTCGTCAAAGGAGGCTTTGAGGGTCATCAGGGCGCGGGGGGCGGCGGTTTTGGCGGGGTTGGAGAAGAGAAGGGCCCTGCCGATGTTCCCGGAGTTTTCCACGGCAAGCTGGCTGGCCTGGCAGGCGGCGGGCTCCGGCAGCGCTTTCAGGTTGGTGGCGTGGGCTGTCCACGTTTTCCCCATGTCGTCCGTCGTGAAGACTTTTCTGTAGCCGCTCTTGTTTTCATTGCGGGCGTTGAGCATCAGGCGCCCGTCGCTCAGCTCCGTGACCACGCATTCGCTGGAGCTGGCCCCGATGCCGAGCGTGCCGGATTTTCCGGTATCCTCGCTGATCCAGGTCTGGCCGCGGTCCAGGGAATAAATGATGCAGGACTGGGGCGTGCCCGCGCCGCTGGTACCCGTCCATATCTGGGAGGGGAAGACAATGGGGCGCACGCCATTGACCGTTTTTTTCATCGTAATGCCGTGGCCCGGGCCCTGGAAGAAGGATTTCCAGGCCCTGTTCTTGATGTCCCCGTTAATGCTCCGGGGCTTCGTTTTCACGAACTCCCCGGTATCCGGGTCTGCGGACCCCCATGTCTGGCCGTTATCCGTGCTGTATGCCACTACGTACTGGACGGTTTCCAGGCTTTCCACATCCACGTTGGCCTTGGAGGAGGCCAGCCCGTGCCTGGCGATGCCTGCCACCCACAGGGTGCCGTTGACTTCATCCAGCAGGATGCAGGGGTCGCTGACGCCGTAGCCGGAGTTGTAATCATTGGCGGAATTGCCCGTGGGGTTGAAGTTGACGGCCACGTTGACGGGCGTCCAGGTGCGGCCGTTGTCCGTGGAGCGGCTGCACCCCGTGTCAATATTGGCCTGCATGTCGTTCCGGCCGTCGTAGCGGATGTCAAAGACGGAGACCAGGTCTCCGTTCCTGGCGCGCACAATGCCCGGAATGCGGAATTTCCTGGAGGTCTTTCCTTCCGTGGGTCCCCCGTAAACGGGGTCGTTCGCCTTGGCGATGGCATAGCCTATCCGCTGCCGGGCCGTCACTCCGCCGGTAACATCCGTCGTTTCCCCGTCCACGGTAACGGAGGCGATTCTGGCGCCCACCTTGTGGTCCATGCTGGCGGAATCCTTGAGTTTGACGCTGACCCAGAAGTAGTATTGCTGGCCGTCCGTGAGCGCCCCCGGAGTGACGGAGAAGGTCATGACGGGGGCCGGCGGCTGGGCGGGGCTGGCCAGGATGCCGGGGGAGCTCATGGCGCCGTGGCCGCTGCTGCCGTAGGCGGGTGTGGAGTAAATGTTGTTGGCGTCCCCGGTGTAAAGAGAGACGCTTTCAATGTCTCCCAGGTCATCGGACGGGCCCATGTCCACGGTGACGGCCATGCCGGCATAAGTGGAGGGAGTTTCCGTCAGGGAAAAACGGAGAATGCCGTTGGCCTCCATGCGGATCATGGCGGGCCACGCTTCTGCCGCGCTGGAAAAAGGCTTGAATTCGGAAAAGGCCAGATCATCCAGGAGGACACCTGTATTGGCGGGGGCCTCGCAACGGAAGATCAGGACGGCAGTGCCGGAAGGGATGGTTCCCGTCACCTGCTGGGTCATGGGGTTGCCGCCCGTTTTCAGGGAGGAGCCGTCCGCAACCAGGGTTTCCTTCCCTTCCCGGTCCGCGGCATGGATGGTGAAGGAGAAGGGATTGGCGGACGTCCAGCGTTCCCCCGTCAGGGAAAGCATTTTTTTAACGGCCAGGGGAGCAGGCAGGGTCAGCGTGGCCGTGCTTTTCGTCCCCGCACCCAGGCCTATGAGCCGCAGGCAGTTGGGCTGGGAAGACCAGCGGTTATTGGCAATGGCGGCATGGCCGCTTTCCGCCGTCATGGTTCCCAGCGCGGTCGTAAGGGAGGTGAATCCGCCCGTCTGGAAGGAATCAAAGTTTTCAGAAACGGCCTCGTCCGCCCGCAGCGCCATGACGGAGCCCAGGTACAGGAAAAACAGGATGGCGGCGGTGAAAGTGCGGCGGAGAGTGTGGAAGACGTTCATGGTGAAAAGGGAAAAAAGATTCCAAGAGTACGTGATAGCGGAAAGGGTGGAGAAAGAAAACAGAAATGGGAAAGTGCGGGGGAAATTAATAAAATTTTAACGTTTTTTCTGGTCTGTTTTATTTGCGCTGCGAACGTGGTTCCATTAAAGTGAATCTGTTTAAAAGACGGAGACCCCCTTTTTCATGTTTTCAGAAGCGCATTCGGACAGCCAGCGGGCAGACAGGATTCTGGCCTCCATCCGGAGGGAGGAATCCCGCCCCGGCCGCGGCCTGTTGAAAATCTTCTTCGGCATGGCGCCGGGGGTGGGAAAGACGTACGCCATGCTGGAGGCGGCCATTCAGGCGGCGGACAAGGGCGTGCAGGTCATGACAGGCGTGGCGGAATCCCATGGCCGGGAGGATACGATGCGCCTTATCGGCAGGCTGCCGCGCCTCCCCATGAAAAAAGTGGTTTACCGGGGCGTGGAGATGGAGGAGTTTGATCTGGAGGAGGCGCTGCGCATCAAGCCCCAGCTCATTCTGGTGGACGAGCTGGCGCATACCAACGTCCCCGGAATGCGCCACAGGAAGCGCTACCAGGACGTGGAGGATTTGCTGGCCGCAGGCATAGACGTTTACACCACGCTGAACGTGCAGCATCTGGAAAGCCGTTCCGATACCGTGCATGACATTACCGCCGCTCCCGTGCAGGAAACCGTGCCGGATTCCGTGCTGGCGGAGGCGGACTGCATCCAGCTGGTGGACATTACGCCGGACCAGCTGCGGACGCGCCTTCAGGAAGGGAAGGTGTACAGCGCTCCCCAGGCTTCCGCCGCCCTGGACCATTTTTTCAAGGAGTCCAACCTGACGGCTCTCCGGGAGCTGGCCCTGCGCATCATGGCGGAGAAGGTGGACCATGAGCTGACGGAGGTGCGCACCATCTCCGGGGACCGCTCCATCTGGCGCAGTGGGGAACGGCTGATGGTGGCGGTGGGGCCCAGCCCGTTTTCCGCCCGGCTGGTGCGGTGGACTCGCCGCATGGCCTACGCCCTGAACGCTCCGTGGATTGCACTTTCCGTGGATACGGGCGTGCCGCTGTCCCCCGAACAGCAGCAGCGGCTGGACGCCAATCTGGAACTGGCGCGGCGGCTGGGGGCGGAGGTGGTCGTGATGCCCGGCTCCGACCTGGCGGAAACGCTGCTCCGCATGGCCTTTTTAAGAAACGTCAGCCAGATTGTAGTGGGAAAACCGCAGGAGACCTACCTGTGGGGGCTGGTGCGGCCCATGTCCCTGGTGGACAAACTGGTGAAGGGGAGCGACCAGATTGACATTTACGTGGTTCCCGCCGCTCCCGGCCCGGTCCGGAACCGGTGGAAGAGCTGGCACCGTGAAACGGAAAAATATGGCCGGGATTACTGGCTGGCCGCAGGCGTAACGGCGGCGGTCACGGGCCTGGGGCTGTTGATGGCGGCGTTTACGGGATATTTTGCGCCGGGTTTTCTTTACCTGGCCGGCGTGGTGGGGCTGGGATTTTTCATCCGCTCCCGGTGGGCCATGCTGATGGCCGCCGCGCTGAGCGCCCTGCTGTGGAACCTGCTGTTCATCCCCCCGGTTCTGACCTTCAAGATAGAGCGGCTGGATGACGCCCTGCTGTGCGTGTTTTTCTTCCTGGTGGCCCTGTCCACCGGGCGTCTTACATCACGGCTGAGGGTGCGGGAGCAGGAGGAGCGGGAGCGTGAAAAGAAGACGAACGCCCTGTTCCTGTACTCGCGCGCGCTTGCCTCCGCGGCGGATGTTCCGTCCCTGATTTCCGTGGCCGTGGGCCAGATGAGCCAGATCATGGGGGTGCGCCTGGCGGCCATGACGCCGGAAGACAGCGGCAGGCTGAAAATTTGGGAGCCCGGCGGAGCTTTTCCCATGGATGAGAAGGAATGGAGCGTGGCGGCCTGGTGCATGGAGCACCGCCGTCCCGCAGGCAGGTTTACGGATACGCTCCCGGTGGCGGAAGGATTTTACCTCCCCATGATATCCGGGGAACGCTGCATGGGCGTGCTTGGCGTGAGACCGGGGGAAGGGGAGCGCCTTACGGCCGGACAGAAGGATTTGCTGGAAAGCATGGGCGCGCAGCTGGCCATGGCGCTGGAGCGCGAAGAATTGCGGGCGGAACGGGCGCGTACGCGGCTCATGGAGGAATCTGAAAAACTGCACCGTTCCCTGCTGGACAGCGTTTCCCATGAGTTCAAGACGCCTCTGGCCGTGATTGAGGGCGGCTGTGAGAAGCTGGCCGGGCGCGCCGCGTCCGCGCCGGAGGAACGGGAGGAGTACGGGGAAATCCTGCTGGCCGCGCGCCGCCTGCGCCGTCTGGTGAAGAATCTTCTGGACGTGAGCCGCCTGGAATCCGGCGCCCTGAAACCCAGACTGGACTGGTGCGACCTGGGGGACGTGATTGAAGGGGCGCTGGCCGCCACCAGGGAGGCGCGCCGTAACCATCCCGTGTCCGTCGCCCTGCCGCCGGATTATCCGCTGGTGAAGGCGGATTTCTCCCTGATGGAGCAGGTGCTGGTCAATCTGCTGCTGAATGCCTGCGTTCATACTCCTGCGGGAACCCCCATTACGCTGAAGGGCGGAGCCGATCCCGCGCGCGGCCAGGTCTGGCTGGATGTCCATGACCTGGGGCCGGGCATTCCCCCCGAACGGGCGGAAACCATATTTGAACGTTTCCGGACGACGCGGCCCGGCGGCCTGGGCCTGGGGCTTCCCATCGTGCGCGGTTTCATGGAGGCCCAGCATGGGGCCGTCTCCCTGGTGCCCGTTTCCGCCGGAACCTGTTTCCGCCTTGTCTTTCCCCTGGTGGAGCATGATCATGTTCCTGAAGAATAAATACCCCCCTGCCTGATGAGCGACCTTCCCGCAGATATCCTGATTATTGATGACGAACGGCAGATACGCCGTCTTCTGAACCTCACGCTGGCCGGGGCAGGCTACCATGTCCGCGAGTGTGAGAACGGACAACTGGGCCTGAGCGAGACCGCGCTGAAACGGCCTGACGCCATTATTCTGGACCTGGGCCTTCCGGACATCAGCGGCCTGGAAGTATTGAAACAGCTTCGGGAATGGACTCAGGTGCCCATTCTGATCCTGACGGCCTGGGACAGGGAGGATGAGAAGGTGGACGCCCTAGACGCCGGGGCGGACGATTACCTGACCAAGCCGTTCAGCGGCCGTGAATTGCTGGCGCGCCTGCGCGTGATGCTGCGGCGCAACCGTCCGGACAGGGAGCCCTCCGTGTTCCGGCTGGGATCCATTGTCGTGGACCTGAGTTCCCGGCGCGTGGAGAAGGGGAAGGAGGAAATCCACCTGACCTCCAAGGAATACGGCATTCTGCGCCTGCTGTTGCTTCACCAGGGTAAGGTGATGACCCACCGCCAGCTGCTCCGTGAAATCTGGGGCCCCCAGCATGAGGAAGATACGCACTACCTCCGGGTGCACATTGCCCACCTGCGGCAGAAGCTGGGGGATTCCGATCCGGAAAACCGCATCATCCGCGCGGAATCCGGCCTGGGGTACAGGATTGTGGCAGACGGGGCTGAATAATTCTTTTTTCCATTCCCGCGGGCCGGGAAAAATTGCGGCGTTCCAACCGTGGCATCCGGAAAAATATATTTTTTCATAACGGTTGCAGGGCATGGCTTAACTTCACGCAGGTCAATATGCTGTGTAGGATTCAGGACGTATTCGATACGTCTTTATGAAGATTACACACATCGCAAGAAACATAGGGGCCGCAGCCCTGGGCTGCGCCATGATAACAGGAACCGCCTGCATGGGCGGAGAAACGTCTTTCCCGGCTGCTCCCTCCCTGGCGAGAGTACAGGAGGCCGCCATACCCTCCACGGACACAGACTGGGCCTTTTCCCTTTCCGCGGGGTGGTCCAGCAAATATGTGACGGAAGGGCTGGACTGCCTGCCGGGCAGCGGCATTTGGGAAGTGGCTCCGAGCATTTCCTGGAAGGACCTTACGCTCAGCGCCTGGTACGCCGGAGGGGATTCCGCCAATTACGATGAACTGGACCTGGTGCTGGGCTACGCCTGGAAGCTGGGAAAGTGGACCGTCAATCCCTGGTATGAGCACCAGTTCTATTTCACGCAGGATTACAATGTAGCCAATCCGGCTCTGACCGTCTCCTATGCCGTGACGGACTGGCTGACCGTGGGAGCGGAAACCCAGGTAAAAGTGGAGCATCAGGATTTTGAAGCCTATTACAGCGCCTTTGTGCAGCTGGAATGGTCCCCTCTGGAAAACGTGACCGTGGCCCCCATGGTCAGGTACGGGTATAACGGCGGTTATAACGTGGACTATGATGACGGCTCCAACTGCATTGACTGGAGCCTGGGCGTGACGTGGCGGTTTGCGGAACATTATTCGCTTTCCGGCTCCGTCAACTATTCCCAGGCGGCCACGGTGCTGCGCCGCAGGGACGCCGGGGACGAGTTCTGGGTGGGCTTCCGCCTGGGCGTGGAATTCTAACGGCGTACGGACGGCATGAAAACGGGCTTCCGGAGGGAAATTAACAATTTCTTAATGTCCGGAAGCCCTTTGTTAACTACCCGAAATTTCCGGAATATGTATAGAGTAGCGTTATGTCCTCACACGACTTGTTAATCATTGTCCTATTCATAGGCATACTGGTCGCCTTCACCCCGTTGCTCGGGAAGTGGCTGGCGAATGTTTTACAGGGAAAGCGGACCTGGCTTTCCCCGGTTCTGGGCCCCGTGGAGCGCTGCACGTACCGTGTGGCCGGCGTGGACCCCTCCCGCGAAATGGACTGGAAAAAGTATCTGACGGCCGTTCTTCTGTTTAACGCCGCCGGATTCCTCATCCTCTTCCTTTCCCTGCTGTGCCAGAAATGGCTGCCGCTGAATCCCGCCGGCACGGAAAACATGCGGTGGGACATTGCCCTGAATACGGCCATCAGCTTTATGACCAATACGAACTGGCAGTTCTACTCCGGCGAAGGGCCGGAGGGCATCAGCTACTTTGTGCAGATGACCGGGCTGGGCGTCCAGAACTTCGTCAGCGCCGCCACGGGGATTGCCGTCATGGCTGCCCTGATCCGCGGGCTGAAAAGGAAATGCGCCTCCACCCTGGGCAACTTCTGGGCGGACCTGACGCGCAGCACCCTGTACTTCCTGATTCCGATTTCCGTAGTCGTCGCGCTTCTGCTGGTCTCCCAGGGAGTGGTGCAGTCCTTTGACGGGCCCGTCACCGTGCCGGGCATGGATGGCGTGGAACAGGTGATCCCCAACGGTCCGGCGGCCTCCCAGGTGGCCATCAAGCAGCTTGGGACGAATGGCGGCGGCTTCTTCGGGAACAACAGCACGCATCCCTTTGAAAACCCCACGCCCTTCAGCAACATGGTTGAAATGCTCTCCCTGCTCCTGATCGGCTGCGCCTGCCCGTACGCCTATGGCGTGATGATCGGAAAAAAGAAGCAGGGCTGGATCATCTTCGGCGCCATGATGCTTCTGCTCGTGACGACTATCGGGCTGTCCCAGTGGGCGGAACACGCGGGCAACCCGCTGTTCCCCGGCATGGAAATGCTGGAGGGCAAGGAAGTGCGCCTGGGTGTTACGAACAGCTCCCTCTGGTCCGTGGCTACCACGGCTTCCTCCAACGGTTCCGTGAACTGCATGCATTGCAGCATGTCTCCGCTGGGCGGCGGCATCGCCCTGTTCAACATGCTGCTGGGTGAGGTGATCTTCGGCGGCCTGGGCTGCGGCCTGTACGGCATGCTGATGTTCGCCATGATTACCGTGTTCCTGTGCGGCCTGATGGTAGGGCGCACCCCCGAATTCCTGGGCAAAAAAATTGAAGCGCGGGAAGTGCGCTGGTCCATGGTGGGTGTTCTGCTGCCCGGCATAGCCGTCCTGGTCATGAGCGGGCTGGCCGCCGCTACGGAAGTGGGACGTGAATCCATCTGCAACGCCGGACCTCACGGGCTGACGGAAATCCTGTACTGCTTCGGTTCCCAGGCCGGGAACAACGGCAGCGCCTTTGCGGGCCTGGCCGTGGGGGATACGCCTTTCTATTCCGTGCTGGGCGGCCTGGCGATGCTGCTGGCGCGCTTCGGAGCCATCATTCCGGTGATGATCATTGCGGGCAGCATGGTATCCAAGAAAACCGCGCCGCCGGCCCAGGGCACCATGGCGACGGACAACCTGATGTTCATGGTCCTGCTGGTGGCCGTGGTGCTGATTGTAGGCGCCCTCACCTTCTTCCCGGCCCTGGCCCTGGGGCCCGTTCTGGAGCATTTGCTCCTGTATTCGGGAACCATGCTGTAAGGCATATTCACCAACAATCCAGATTTTACGATGATGAAAGAAGAAAAAAAGAATCAATCCTGGTGCACCGGGGCCATGCTGAAAACGGCCTTCAGGGACGCGCTGCGCAAATTTGACCCGCGCGCCCTGTCTAAAAACTTCGTGATGTTCGTCACGGCCATCGGCGCTCTGATTGCCACAATTGTCCTTGTCAGGGATATCGCTGCCGGGCAGCCCTTCGGCTTTACCCTGCAAATCACGCTCTGGCTCTGGTTCACCGTCCTGTTCGCCAACTTTGCGGAAGCATTGGCGGAAGGCCGCGGAAAGGCCCAGGCGGACGCCCTGAAAAAAATGCGCGTCTATGTGAACGCCCGCCTCCTGACGGACAAGGGCACGGAGGAAATCGTCTCCGTTTCCGAGCTGCGCAAGGGACAGAAAGTGCTGTGTGAGGCCGGGGACGTCATCCCGCTTGACGGCGAGGTGATTGAAGGCATCGCCAGCGTGGACGAATCTGCCATTACCGGGGAATCCGCCCCGGTCATCCGTGAAAGCGGGGGCGACCGCAGCGCCGTAACGGGGGGCACCCGCGTGATCAGTGACGGCATCGTCATCCGCATCACGGCGGAACCGGGCAATACCTTCTTGGACCGCATGATCGCCATGGTGGAAGGCGCCAGCCGGCAGAAAACGCCCAATGAAATAGCGCTGGGCATCCTGCTGGTGGCGCTGACCATCGTCTTCATTGCCGTAGTGCTTTCCCTCCCAGCCATGGCCGGATACATTGAAGATTCCGCCCGGGCGCTGGGCTTCAGGGCGGACGGCCATATCTCCCTGCCCATCCTGGTCTCCCTGCTGGTGTGCCTGATCCCGACGACGATCGGCGGCCTGCTAAGCGCCATCGGCATCAGCGGCATTGACCGGCTGGTGCGCCGGAACGTGCTGGCTACGTCCGGCCGTGCCGTGGAAGCGGCCGGGGACATTGACGTGCTGATGCTGGACAAGACCGGAACTATCACCTTCGGCAACCGCATGGCGAATGAATTCCTGCCTGCGCCCGGCGTGGAGGACCAGCAGCTGGCGGAAGCCGCCCAGCTCGCCTCCCTGTCTGATGAAACGCCGGAAGGCCGCAGCATCGTGGTGCTGGCCAAAAAGCAGTTCGGGATCCGGGGGCGCCACATGGACGCGGACCACATCTCCTTTGTTCCATTCTCCGCTTCCACCCGCATGAGCGGCGTGGACATGGCGGAGCACGATGGCCAGCCGGCCGTTTCCATCCGGAAGGGCGCTGCGGAAAGCGTGGCGCAGTGGGTGAAGGACCAGGGCGGAACCTTCCCGCAAGAGGTGGAAATGACTGTGCAGAACGTCGCGCGGGCGGGCGGCACGCCTCTGGTGGTGGCCCGGGGAAGGGACGTGCTGGGCGTCATCTATCTGAAGGACATCGTCAAGGGCGGCATCAAGGAACGCTTCGCCCGGCTCCGGGCCATGGGCATCCGCACCGTCATGGTGACCGGGGACAATGCCCTGACTGCCGCGTCCATTGCGGCGGAGGCCGGGGTGGACGACTTCATTGCGGAAGCCACGCCGGAAATGAAGCTGGCGCGCATCCGTGAAGAACAGGCGGAAGGCCATCTGGTGGCCATGACGGGGGACGGCACAAACGACGCTCCCGCCCTGGCCCAGGCTGACGTGGGCGTGGCGATGAACACCGGCACGCAGGCCGCCCGGGAGGCCGGCAACATGGTGGACCTGGACAGCAACCCGACCAAGCTGATTGAAATCGTGGAAATCGGCAAGCAAATGCTGATCACCCGCGGCGCGCTGACCACCTTCTCCTTTGCCAATGACGTGGCCAAGTACTTCGCCATCATCCCCGCCATGTTTGCCGGTCTCTTTGTAGCTGCCGGCATGGCCCAGGGACCGCTCTCCGCCCTGAATGTGATGGGCCTGCACTCCCCGCAGAGCGCCATCCTCAGCGCCGTGATCTTCAACGCCCTCATCATCGTGGCGCTGATCCCGCTGGCCTTGAAAGGGGTCTCCTACCGTCCGGCGGGAGCGGCCTCCCTGCTGAAACGCAACATCCTCATTTACGGGGTAGGCGGCCTGATTGCGCCTTTCATAGGCATCAAGCTCATTGACATGGCCGTCACCGCCCTGCACCTCGTCTGAACAAATCAAACCCAACCTGCTGAATCATTATGAAATGGACATTTCCCAATCTGCGCCTGTTTCTGGCGCTGGCCGTCATCACCGGCGGCATTTACCCCCTGGCTGTCACGCTTGTCAGCCTGGTTCTGTTCCCCCACCAGGCGCACGGTTCCCTGATCCGGAATGAACGGGGGGAAGTCATCGCCTCGGAGCTCATCGCCCAGCCCTTCACCTCCGCCCGGTACTTCTGGCCCCGGCCCTCCGCCGGGGACTACGCTACCATGCCTTCCGGAGCCAGCAACCTCTCCTGGACCTCCGGGGAGCTGGTCAAGACAGTGGCAGAGCGCAGGGCGGCCCTGCTGAAAGCCCACAACCTGCCGGAGGAAACGCCTGTTCCGGCGGATATGCTCTTTGCGTCCGGCAGCGGACTGGAATCCTTCATCTCTCCGGAAGCGGCGGAATTCCAGTTGAACCGTGTGGCCGCCGCGCGCGGACTGCCCCCGGAAAAAATCCGGGAACTGGTGGCGGAACACTTTGTCCGGGGAGGAATTCTGGGGGAAAACGTGATCAACGTGATGACCCTGAACGCCGCGCTGGATAAATTGCCCCGTGGTTAGCGGTAGGGAACGCCACGCCGCCCCGGTCCGGAGAATAATCCCGGCGGAAAATCGCCCGGCGTCAGCCGGCGCCTTGGTTCCGCATCTTTCTCCGGCAGCCGGGGCGGTTTTTACTGATGAAGCGGCGGAAGGCAGCCTCCCGGCCCACGGGCTATTTTTTACCCTCCAGAAGGAACAGGGCCGCCCCGTGCGGGTTGAGCTGCACATTCATTTCCTGGCGCGCCGTGCCGGCGTTTTCCTGCTTCCACACGTCGCGGACATGTTGGGGAGATTTCAGTTTAAGCCGGGAAAGGGGAACCTTCACGGTCTGGCGTTCATTGCCCGTATTGAAAAATCCGACGGCAGTACGGCCTTCTCCCAGGGGCTTGATCCAGACTTCGCAGCCATCTTGGGCTAAAACCTTTTCCGAGGGGCCGTGAAACGTCTGGTTCACGGCAATCACTTCCCGGTTGCACAGGATGCCCCGCGTGAAATCGTCCAGGTGCTCCAGATCACAGGAAATAATCAGGGGGGCGGAGATCATGGCCCAGAAGGACATTTGAAAATACTGCTCGTCCGGCGTCAGACGGGTGGGCTGGAACGTGGTGTTCGCCTTCCCGACCTTGCCCAGGCGGCCGATCTGGAGCATGTCCGGATCATTCCAGTGCCCCGGTCCGGCATAAGGCTGCCATTTTTCCTGGGAGGAGGCGATCTTCTTCAAGCTCCCCCAGTGATCCTCAATATCCCCGGTGGTACGCCAGACGTTGGCCGTTTTGCTGATGGGGGCGGCAATCTCAAACGGAGTGGAATTGGAAACGCTCAGGACAATGTCCCGGCCGCTCTTCTTCAAATCGGCGGAAATTCTTTCCGTGCTCGGCACGTCGATCAGGTACCAGTCCATCTTGACGTAGTCAAAACCCCATTCCGCCCACTGCTTGGCGTCCTGGGAAACCATCCATACGGGGCCGATTTTGGCGGCTCCCAGCCGCTGGGAACCGGGACAGCCTCCGAACAGCTGGTCGGGCTGCGGGCGCTTGTTTTCAGGCAGGGCCAGAGAGGAATAATCCCCCTGGGAATTGGGGGAAGTGCCGCCCATGTAACCGGCATAAGTGCCCATCCAGGGGGTGGAATAAATCCCCGCCTTCAGCCCCAGGCGGTGGATTTCACGGCACATGGACTTCATGTCCGGAAAACGTTTGTTGGGCTGGATGGCGCGGTACTTGCCGCCCCGACTGCCCTGCCAGCAATCGTCAATGTTGACGTAGGAATAACCGTACTGGGCCAGTCCGGACTCCACCATCAACCGGGCGGTTTTCAGGATATTTTCCTGGCTGACGCCGCCGCTGTAGGAATACCAGCTGCTCCAGCCCATGGGAGGCGTCAGGCAGATCTCCTTTCCGATGCGGACGGTCAGGGTCCCGGTGGTTTTACCGTGGCTGTTGCTCGCCTGCACGGGAAAGGAGTAAGTGCCCGGGCGGCTGATTCTGCCGGTAATGACGCCGGTTTCCCTGTCCAGCTTCAATCCCGGAGGAAGCTTGGCGGCCGCAAAACTCATCGGACGCTTCCCGCTCGCGCTGATGGACATCTGGATGGGCGCGCCGGGGGTGGCGCCGAAAAGCCGCGGTTCATTAATCAGGGGAGCAGGGGATTCCGGAGGTGTCAGGCGCACGCCCGGTTCCGGAGCCGGATACGGGGAAGGCATCTCCCTGCCGGAGGCGGCTGTATGGGCCAGGAGCAGGGCGGAGCAGAGAAGCGGAAGAAAAGGAATGCGGATCATAGGAACAACTGAAACTGGAGACAGGAAAATAAGGAATTGCAGTTAAAATACGGATTTTTTAAAAAATGCCGGGCACATGACAATATTACAGGCAGTTTGAAGGGTCAAAAAAAATCTGGATAACAGGAAAAATCCTGCTTTCCCATTCAACGGTTGGAGTTATTCTTATGTCTAAATTACCAACATACCATGCTTAACAATCTAACAACAAAATTTCAGGAAGCGCTGATGCAGGCGCAGCAGACTGCGGGGCGGCTCGGGAAGCCGGAAATTTCCTCTCTGGACGTTCTGGTGGCGTTGCTGGAGCAGGACGGCGGCATCCTGTCCCCCATTCTCCGGAAAGCCTCCTGTGATCCGGGCCTGCTGCTGCAGGCGGCGCAGAGGGAAGTGGCCCGCGAACCCTCCCAGAGCGGCGCGACCACGCAGCCCCGCATGGGGCGTGACCTGGAGACGGTGATGAACGCCGCGGAAGAAGAGCGCAAAAAGCTCAAGGACGACTACCTCAGCGTGGAACACTTCATGCTGGGCGCCTTGGACACGCAGAACAAGGTGCACCAGCTGACGGACACCTTTGGATTGACCAAGGACAACTATCTGGCCGCCATGAAGGAAGTGCGCGGCAACCAGCGCGTGACGGATGATAATCCGGAAGGCAAGTACCAGACGCTGGAAAAATACGGCACGGACCTGACGGCCCGCGCCCGCGCCGGAAAGATTGACCCCGTCATCGGCCGTGACACGGAAATCCGCCGCGTCCTCCAGATCCTTTCCCGCCGGACCAAGAACAACCCCGTGCTCATTGGGGAGCCCGGCGTGGGCAAGACCGCCATTGCGGAAGGCCTCGCGCGCCGCATTGTCAACGGGGACGTGCCGGAAAGCATGCGCAACAAGCGTATCATCTCCCTGAACATCGGGTCCATGCTTGCGGGGGCCAAATACCGCGGCGAATTTGAAGAGCGTCTGAAATCCTTCCTCAAGGAAGTAACGGACTCCAACGGTGAGATCATCCTGTTCATTGACGAGCTGCACACCATCGTGGGGGCGGGCGCCAGTGAAGGGGCCGTGGACGCCTCCAACCTGCTCAAGCCTGCGCTGGCCCGCGGCGAACTGCGTACCATCGGCGCGACGACGTTGGATGAATACCGCAAGTACATTGAAAAGGATGCCGCCCTGGAACGCCGGTTCCAGCCCGTCATGGTGGCGGAACCCAGCGTGGAAGACACCATTGCCATCCTGCGCGGCCTGAAGGAGCGTTATGAAGTGCACCATGGCGTGCGCATTACGGACGGCGCCATTGTGGCGGCGGCCACCCTTTCCGACCGTTACATTTCCGACCGTTTCCTGCCTGACAAGGCGGTGGACCTGGTGGACGAAGCGGCGGCCAGACTCAAGATTGAGCTGGACTCCATGCCCACGGAGATCGACCAGATTGAACGCGAGGGCATGCAGCTTGAAATGGAGCGGCAGGCCCTGGCTAAGGAAAAGGATGCCGACAGCAAGGCCCGGCTGGAAAAAATCACCAAGGACCTGGCTGACCTGAAGGAAAAATCAGGCTCCATGATTGCCAAATGGAAAAGTGAAAAAGCCGCTCTGGACGCCGTGCGCGTGGAACAGGAAAAAATAGAAGCCTTGAAACTGGAAAGTGAACGGGCCAAGCGGATGGGGGACCTGACCCGCGCCTCCGAAATCACGTACGGTGAACTCCCGGCAGCCGAACAGGCCCTGAAGGAAGGCAAGGAAAAGCTTAACAAAATGCAGAAGGAAGACGGAGGCTTGCTGAAGGAGGAAGTCACGGAGGCGGACATCGCCAAGGTGGTGGCCACCTGGACGGGCATTCCCGCCGACCGCCTGCAGGAAGGGGAACGCGTCAAGCTGGTGCACATGGAAGAACGCCTGGGCGCTCGGGTGATCGGGCAGAAGCAGGCCGTCAAGGCCGTGTCCGACGCCGTGAGGCGTGCCCGCGCGGGACTTCAGGATGAAAACAAGCCCATCGGCTCCTTCCTGTTCCTGGGGCCCACGGGCGTGGGCAAGACGGAGCTCAGCAAGGCGCTGGCGGAATTCCTCTTTGACAATGAAAACGCCATCGTCCGCATTGACATGTCGGAATACATGGAAAAGCACTCCGTAGCGCGCCTCATTGGAGCGCCTCCCGGATACGTGGGTTATGAAGAAGGCGGCCAGCTCTCTGAAGCCGTGCGCCGCCATCCGTACTGCGTGGTCCTCTTTGATGAAATTGAAAAGGCCCATCCGGACGTCTTCAACGTGCTGCTCCAGGTACTGGATGACGGCCGCATCACGGACGGGCAGGGGCGTACGGTGGACTTCCGCAACACGGTCATCATCATGACCTCCAACATAGGCAGCCAGTACATCCTTAATGAATCCAACCCGGAACAGCGGGAAGCCAAGGCCCTGGATGCCCTGCGCGGCCACTTCAGGCCGGAATTCCTGAACCGCATTGATGAAATCATCATCTTTGACCGCCTGACGGCGGAAGAACTCAAGGGCATTGTGGACATTCAGCTTAAGCGTGTCCGCAAACGCCTGGAAGCCAAGGGCCTGTTCCTGCGCATGACTCCGGAGGCTACGGCCCTGGTGGCGGATCATGGCTTTGATCCCGTCTACGGAGCCCGTCCGCTCAAGCGCGCCATCCAGCATGACCTGCTGGATCCCCTCAGCCTCAAGCTCCTGGAAGGGGAATTCCCGGAAGGAACGGAAATCGTGGTGAGGGAAAAGGGCGGCAAGCTTGACTTTACCAAGGAAAAGAAATAACCGGAAAACCTGCTTCTCCGGCGCATTGCCGGGAAACCATAAGGGCGCTCCTGATAGGGAGCGCCCTTATGCTATGAATGCCTGAACCTGGCGGATAAAGGAAAACCCGGGAGCGCCATGCCGTCAGCAACGGCGTCTCCGCAACGTCAGCGCGGCCAGCCCCAGAAGGGCAAGCGCGGAGGTGCAGGGTTCCGGAACCATATTCCAGCCCATGGAGCGCATCAGTTCCATTTCCCCCTCCGTCAGGGTGCGGTGGTAGGTATCCGGAGAAAGGGAATACTGCATGAGGGCGTCCGGATCGCTCGCGCTGTCAATATGGGCCATGCTGGACCCTTGCTGCCATGTGGAGGGATTATAGGCGGTCAGCCCGGTATCGGCCAGCGACAGGGTTTCTCCCAGTGTAAACGCCGTATTTCCGTTCCCCGCCTTTTCCACGATGGACTGGCCTTCCCGGTTGGTTAACAGGGAATCATACCGGGTATACAGCATGGTGCTGTATGCGACTGAAGCATTCCCGGACTGGACCTGGAAAGTGCCGGTCTGTGTGGCCAGGGAAAGGAACCCTACGGTATGCCCCACCTCATGGGTCAGGATGCTTTGAAAATCATATTTTCCCGTATACTCCGCAGATAAGGCGGCTCCGTAATAAAGGGAATCCAGATGGGCGGTGTTGCACTGGATGTAAATATCATACCCCGCGCCGGACCTTGTGCCTCCATCACGCCAGACGGACTCCGCCAGGGTGGAAACCTGCTGCGGTCCGTTGGACTGGTAGTAAAAATAAGGAGAATAGGCGGAGGCCAGGGTGGAGGAATTGGCTCCGTCGTACCAGGTGAGGCCCACGGTAAGCGTCCTGCCGGGAGTGGAATTGATTAAGCTGTCCCAGGTGGACAGCGCCCGTAGGGCGGCGTCTATCTGGCCCTGGTCCCATGTATGGGTGCTTGACGAATCAAAAAATCCCTGGTCGCCGGAATCCAGGAAGGTGCAGGAAAAAGTGGAGCCTACACTGGCTGTTTGTACAGCGGATGAAAGAGGGATGCTTCCCAGGCAGCAGACAGCGTAAATAATTCCAATCCAGAATGATCTTTTCATAAATGGCGAAATAATAAAAACTTCCTATATATAGCAGAAAAAATCCTTCCGTCCATTCGAAAACCGGCGGCTCCGGCCTCCTTCAGGGAAGATGGGAAGGCATTCCGTCTCCATGGAAAGAGCGCGCCATGCAGGGGGGAGGGCAGAAACCGGGGGAAGGCGCCCGGGTCCCTTCAGAAAAAGTAGAACCCCCCTCCTTTCCTGATAGAAGGGGAGACTCTCCCCCTTTCTTCTCCGTGCCCTATTTCCTCTTGGTTGAGGATATGGATAACGGCGTAAAGGAAGCCTCCCCTCTTGGCAGGGGACATTGGAGAAGAAAACAGATCGTCGTGAGGAAGAAAACCCCCCACTCCTTTTTTACCCTGTTGTGCGGTAAAACTGGTTGTCTGGGATGAGGAGGGGAGTGTGGAGTGAGGGAATGTTCAAAAAAATGACGTCGTTTTTGGAGAGTATGACAAAAGCCTAAAACATTCATAATGTTTATGTTGCCAGGTAACGTGACAAACTGGATGAAAGGTTCCTTTGAAAAAACGACTCGAAAAAAATTGACAGTGGGGTTGATTTTGATAGACTTCTCGGCACGCCAACACGGCGACGGGATGAAAAGCCCGGCAGCGGAAGGCCTGGAAAACAGGAGCTGAAGCGGCTGGGGCCGGCCACCCGGAAGAGGGCTTGAAAGAGAGCTCCGATAAGAAGATTTCAAGGGAATGACTACCGAACCCGCCGAGGGTTTTCCGGAGGTCGTCGAGAGACGGTCGAAGGAGAAAAAACCCGAAGGAGCGACCTTGCTCCGAGAGGGGCGGATTGGTAGAAGCAAGGGAAAGAAAAAAGGTCGTGACGCGCGCCGTGCTTGGCAGAGCGAAGATGTCCTCGAGAGACACAACTTGAGGGAAGAGCTGACTGAAGCATGGCGCAGATGAAATCGAAAGATTCCATTTGGTCCAGCAATTTCAAAAATTATTTTGATGGAGAGTTTGATTCTGGCTCAGAACGAACGCTGGCGGCGTGGATAAGACATGCAAGTCGAACGAGAGGATTAGTAGCTTGCTAATAATTCTCTAGTGGCGCACGGGTGAGTAACACGTGAGTAACCTGCCCCCAAGAGTGGGATAGCCCCGGGAAACTGGGATTAATACCGCATAAGATCGCAAGATTAAAGCAGCAATGCGCTTGGGGATGGGCTCGCGTCCTATTAGTTAGTTGGTGAGGTAACGGCTCACCAAGGCGATGACGGGTAGCCGGTCTGAGAGGATGTCCGGCCACACTGGAACTGAGACACGGTCCAGACACCTACGGGTGGCAGCAGTCGAGAATCATTCACAATGGGGGCAACCCTGATGGTGCGACGCCGCGTGGGGGAATGAAGGTCTTCGGATTGTAAACCCCTGTCATGTGGGAGCAAATTAAAAAGATAGTACCACAAGAGGAAGAGACGGCTAACTCTGTGCCAGCAGCCGCGGTAATACAGAGGTCTCAAGCGTTGTTCGGAATCACTGGGCGTAAAGCGTGCGTAGGCGGTTTCGTAAGTCGTGTGTGAAAGGCGGGGGCTCAACCCCCGGACTGCACATGATACTGCGAGACTAGAGTAATGGAGGGGGAACCGGAATTCTCGGTGTAGCAGTGAAATGCGTAGATATCGAGAGGAACACTCGTGGCGAAGGCGGGTTCCTGGACATTAACTGACGCTGAGGCACGAAGGCCAGGGGAGCGAAAGGGATTAGATACCCCTGTAGTCCTGGCAGTAAACGGTGCACGCTTGGTGTGCGGGGAATCGACCCCCTGCGTGCCGGAGCTAACGCGTTAAGCGTGCCGCCTGGGGAGTACGGTCGCAAGATTAAAACTCAAAGAAATTGACGGGGACCCGCACAAGCGGTGGAGTATGTGGCTTAATTCGATGCAACGCGAAGAACCTTACCTGGGCTTGACATGTAATGAAAAACATGTGAAAGCATGCGACTCTTCGGAGGCGTTACACAGGTGCTGCATGGCCGTCGTCAGCTCGTGTCGTGAGATGTTTGGTTAAGTCCAGCAACGAGCGCAACCCCTGTTGCCAGTTACCAGCACATAATGGTGGGGACTCTGGCGAGACTGCCCAGATCAACTGGGAGGAAGGTGGGGACGACGTCAGGTCAGTATGGCCCTTATGCCCAGGGCTGCACACGTACTACAATGCCCAGTACAGAGGGGGCCGAAGCCGCGAGGCGGAGGAAATCCTAAAAACTGGGCCCAGTTCGGACTGTAGGCTGCAACCCGCCTACACGAAGCCGGAATCGCTAGTAATGGCGCATCAGCTACGGCGCCGTGAATACGTTCCCGGGTCTTGTACACACCGCCCGTCACATCATGGAAGCCGGTCGCACCCGAAGTATCTGAAGCCAACCGCAAGGAGGCAGGGTCCTAAGGTGAGACTGGTAACTGGGATGAAGTCGTAACAAGGTAGCCGTAGGGGAACCTGCGGCTGGATCACCTCCTTTCTATGGAGTAAGTGCATTAGAAGTGCACAGGTCGGATCTCTTCCTGAGGGAAGAGGGAGCGGAACCCGTGAGGGCCCGCAACGAACCAAAGATGTGTAAACAGCCAGTTCGCTTGGAGCGAAACTAGGCACGACGTGCGTGACGACCTTTTTTCAAACCGAACCGCAACTGGGGGTATAGCTCAGTTGGTAGAGCGCCAGCTTTGCAAGCTGGATGTCCGGGGTTCGAGTCCCCGTGCCTCCACCAGTTTCGGTAAGAGGGCGGCCAGGGCGCCAGGTAAAAACTATTAACTATTACCTGTTCGCTGTTAACTGCCTCTGCGAGACCCAAAGCCGGGCCTGTAGCTCAGTTGGTTAGAGCACGCGCTTGATAAGCGCGGGGTCACAGGTTCAAGTCCTGTCAGGCCCACCAAAAGCAAATCGATTATTGAGGGAAGAACGAAAATTGACATCTGCGTGGCAAAGAAAACAATTGCTGAGAAGCAATTGCTTTCCAACAAAGTGGGTAGTTGAAAAACAACTACAATACACAATTTAAAACATGCATACCAAGAAATAAGACAATACAGTAAGTCACGAAAGGGCTTTGTGGTATTGTGGAAGTGGTAAAAAACTTTTGCAATATGATGAAGTAAGTAAGGGCGTACGGTGAATGCCTTGGTGCCAACAGGCGAAGAAGGACGCGGCAAGCTGCGAAAATCCTCGGGAAGCTGCAAGCAAGCGATGATCCGGGGGTATCCGAATGGGGTAACCTGATCGAGTTAATACTCGATCGTTCATACCTGAATACATAGGGTATGAAACGCGAAACCCGCTGAAGTGAAACATCTCAGTAAGCGGAGGAAAAGAAAGAGAAATCGATTCCGTAAGTAGTGGCGAGCGAAAGCGGATGGAGCCCAAACCGAAGGTACTCCTTCGGGGTTGTAGGACCACGACATATTCGACCATACTGGATAGTAGAACAGCCTGGAAAGGCTGGCCGTAGAAGGTGAAAGCCCTGTAAACGAAATCCAGCGTGGGAATTAGTGGTATCCTGAGTAATACATCACACGTGGAACGATGTATGAATCAGCGCGGACCACCGCGCAAGGCTAAATACTAGTTGGCGACCGATAGTGAACAAGTACCGCGAGGGAAAGGTGAAAAGAACCGCTGTGAGCGGAGTGAAATAGAACCTGAAACCGTATGTCTACAAAGTGTCAGAGCAGAGCGATCTGCGATGGCGTGCCTTTTGTTTAATGAGTCTGCGAGTCAGTGTTTGTGGCAAGACTAAGGGCTTCCGGCCCGGAGTCGTAGCGAAAGCAAGTCCGAATAGGGCGAATTAAGTCGCAGGTACTGGACCCGAAGCGGAGGTGACCTACCCTTGGCCAGGTTGAAGCATGGGTAAAACCATGTGGAGGACCGAACAGGTGAACGTTGAAAAGTTCTCTGATGAGCTGAGGGTAGGAGTGAAAGGCTAATCAAACCCCGTGATAGCTGGTTCTCTTCGAAATGCATTTAGGTGCAGCGTCACGTGCTGATGCGCGGGGGTAGAGCACTGACAAGGCTAGGGGGCACACCCGCTTACCAAACCTTATCAAACTCCGAATACCGTGCAATGGAACGTGGCAGTGAGACAGTGGGGGATAAGCTTCATTGTCGAGAGGGAAACAACCCAGACCAGCAGCTAAGGTGCCTAAATAACGCTCAGTGGAAAGGATGTGGGATTACACAGACAGTGAGGATGTTGGCTTAGAAGCAGCCACCATTTAAAAAATGCGTAATAGCTTACTCATCGAGTGATCCTGCGCCGAAAATGATTGGCGATCAAGCGTTATACCGAAGCTCTGGACTTTACCTTATGGTAGAGTGGTAGAAGAGCGTTGCATACGCGTTGAAGGGTGATGGCGACTGACCCTGGAGCGTATGCAAGTGAGTATGCAGACATGAGTAACGTAAAGCCGGGTGAAATCCCCGGCCGCCGTAAACCCGAGGTTTCCAGGGCAACGTGTTTCGTCCCTGGGTTAGCCGGGACCTAAGCCGAGGCCGAGAGGCGTAGGCGATGGACATCAGGTTAATAATCCTGAGCTCGCGACCCTTAAACTGGGAGGACGCATGAGAAAAGATGACTAGGTTATTGAATTCCGAGTTGAGTCTACGGACTCAGCGCATCATTGGATCGAGTGCCAAGAAAAGCCCCAGCATATGCTAAGCGACCCGTACCGCAAACCGACACAGGTGGGTGGGTAGAATATACCAAGGCGTAAGAGTGAAACCTGGTTAAGGAACTCGGCAAATTAGCCCCGTAACTTCGGAAGAAGGGGTGCCTGCAGCGATGCAGGCCGCAGAGAAATGGCCCAACCGACTGTTTATCAAAAACACAGCACTCTGCAAAGACGCAAGTCGAAGTATAGGGTGTGACACGTGACCAATGCCGAAAGATTAAGGCAAGGGGTTAGCCGCAAGGCGAAGCTCTGAACCCAAGTCCCGGTGAATGTCGGCCGTAACTATAACGGTCCTAAGGTAGCGAAATTCCTTGTCGGGTAAGTTCCGACCTGCACGAATCGTGAAACGAGTTGGGCACTGTCTCAACCAGGCGCTCAGTGAAATTGTAGTGGCGGTGAAGATGCCGCCTACCCGCAGAAGGACGGAAAGACCCTATAGACCTTAACTGTAAGCTGTCATTGTTTCTTCGGTTTTAATGCTCAGAGTAAGTGGGAGACGCTGAAGACACCCTTTAGGGGGTGTCCGAGTCATCAATGAGACACCACCCTTTGAAACTGGAGGATCTAACCCTGAGCCGTGAATCCGGCCAGAGGACCGTGTCAGCCGGTCAGTTTTACTGGGGCGGTATCCTCCCAAAGAGTAACGGAGGAGCGCGAAGGTGGGCTCAGCCCGGTTGGCAACCGGGTGTCGAGTGCATGGGCATAAGCCCGCCTAACTGTGAGACCTACAAGTCGAGCAGATGCGAAAGCAGGCCCAAGTGATCCGGCGGTAGAAAGTGGAATTGCCGTCGCTCAACGGATAAAAGGTACCTTAGGGATAACAGGCTGATCACGCCCAAGAGTTCATATCGACGGCGTGGTTTGGCACCTCGATGTCGGCTCGTCGCATCCTGGGGCTGGAGAAGGTCCCAAGGGTCCGGCTGTTCGCCGGTTAAAGCGGCACGCGAGCTGGGTTCAGAACGTCGCGAGACAGTTCGGTCCTCTATCCTCTGTGGGCGTTGGAAAATTGAGGGGTTCAGACCTTAGTACGAGAGGACCGGGTCTGACGCACCACTGGTGCATCGGTTGTACTGTCAAGTGCATGGCCGAGTAGCTAAGTGCGGACGGGATAAGCGCTGAAAGCATCTAAGCGCCAAGCCCATCCCAAGATGAGTTTTCCCTATAGGTTCGTGGAAGACCACCACGTTGATAGGTCGCAGGTGTAAGTGCAGCAATGTATTGAGCCAAGCGATACTAATTACCAATAGACTTCATCATATTACATCACTCCCGTTCGTGAATAACAACTTACCGTTGTCCTGTTCATACGATGTATGTTAAAAAAAAGTAACACCACCAGCCACGCAGATGTCAGTTTACGCTGACTTTCCTCAAGAGGCCACTCCTCTTTTAGAAATCTTCTTAAAGCCACACAAAACACATACAAAAAATCCCCCCCTCAAAGCCCCCAAGGGCTCCCGGGCAGGCAGGATGAAGAGAAACCCTCTTCCCCCTGAAGCCCGGTGGCCAGAGCGCAGTGGTCCCACCCGGTCCCGTTCCGAACCCGGAAGTGAAACGCTGCCGCGCCAATGGTAGTCGGACGATAGGTCCCGCAAGAGTAGGTCGCCGCCGGGATTTTTTTCATCAAGCCCCGCCAGTTCAAAAACTGACGGGGCTTGCTCTTTTCTTGATATGAACCATTAAGAGTTCCAGGGGGTAAAACAAAAGAAATAAGCAAGCCAGCACGCACTGAACACAATCATTCATCCGGTTCAGAGATGAACTGCGAAACTCCCTCCGGGATCAAAACGAATCCGGACTTTAGCCTCGCGGAAGGTCTACTCTCACTTGCTCCCTTACCGGAGCGGCAGCATGGAACTGCCGGCGCTGACCCTGGGCGCGGAAAAGAGCGTATACACATTACCTGCACGGGAGTGGACAATCTGCAGATCAGCGGGACCAGCCTGACGATCAATTTGAGCGGGGTCGGCCCGGACCTGCTGGGCGATTACAACTTCTTCTCCTTTACGTTCAGTGAGGGGAACAGTACCGCCCCTTTAATCTGGCGGACCTAGCAGTCACGGCCGTCAACGGCGATCAAACCTACACGGGCTATGCCGACACCCAGGACGGGGCCATAACGCTGTATTTCGGCAATCCGGAGGCATGCACCGGCAGCCTATACCGTTGCGAAGACGGATATGATGCTCAGTGTGCCGGAGCCCGCCACGGCGACGCTCAGCCTACTGTCCCTGGCAGTTCTCGCCTTCCGCCGCCGCAGGAACTGAACTGGTCTTTTTTCACCACCCGCCTTCTTATGTCCATGGCCGGCAGTTGACGATTGAAAAGGAAAATTCCGGCAGTTATAATTGCCATAAGCAATTTTAACCCGCATGAGATTTTTCCTGCCCTTCCTGTTCCTGTGCCTTGCTTCGGCATGTTCCGCAAAAGAGCTGAAGATTTTTTTGCTGACGGGCCAATCCAATTCCCTGGGAGCAGTGAAGGGCAGTCCCGCTTCTCCGGAGCTGTTGAAGAAGTATGAACCGGGGAAGACGCTGTACTGGCATGAAAACTTCGGCCAGAGGGAAGGGGTGTTCCCCGGCGCTTCCACGTCCTGGGAGCAGGTCCGGCCCGCGATGCCGCGCTATAACGGCAGCATGTGCATGGGGCCGGAGTACGGGTTTGCCTTTACGTTGGAAAAGAACGGCTGGTTCAGGGATGCGGACGTGGCCATTGTGAAAGCCTCCCGCGACGGAGGGGACAATTCCCATTGGCAAAGGAACGGACAGGCTTACAAGGCGCTGGTGCAGGCCGTTAAGAATGCCTGCGCCGCCGTGGACAAATCCAGGCACTCCCGGGTGGAGTTTGCCGGATTGCTGTACTTGCAGGGGGAAAGCAACGGCGGAGGCTCCGTTCCGGCAAGCGCCTCCCGTTTTATGGAACTTCTGGGCAATCTGGCGGCGGACCTGAAACCGTATGGGGATACGGCCGCCCTGGCCGCACAAAAAGCCGTCATTGGAGAGAATGCCAGCTGGAGCAGCAAAAATGAGAATGATCCGGAGACGGGCAATGTCACCGGGGGGCTGGAAGGGCGTGATACGGAGGTCCAGGGAAAAACCACCCACCGGCTCATGAAAGAGCTGGCCGCTTCGCGGCCGTCCCTGGGGTATGTCCCTACCCGTGATCTTCCCAAGCTGACCGCCGGGGACAACATGGGGGTGCATTACAGCGGCAAATCCCAGATCAGCATAGGCGCGCGCTTTGCCTATGAAGCGGCCCGGCTGGCCGGGAAGGATGCCGGTTCCGTCCGCAGCGGCCGTTATGAAGTTCCCCTGGGTTCTCCGGACGCCTGGATGAACCGGAAAATGCCGGGCACGAACGTGTGCGTCTGGAACGTGGCTTCTTCCGTAAAGCCCAGCCTGGTATCGGGCGTGGTGAAGTTGTTCGGCATCCATGTGGAAGATACCGCCGTTGATACCGTGGTCATTCAGAGTGCGGGCGCTTCCGGGGACCGTCTGGTGCTGGGGCCGGGCGGCATCCGCCTGGCGGAGGGGAAGAATTTGCTGCTCAGGACTAATGTACAGCTCGCGGGCCGCCAGTCCTGGCATATTCCGGGCGGCTCCGCCGTGGTGATTGAGCCCTTGGCGCCAGCCGGCGGCCTGGACGGGAAAATTCTTCCCGTCCGTTTGTCCGGGCAGGCGGAGATCCGGATACTCCGCGCGGAAGGCGCCTCGGAAGCGGCGGGAATGGCCCGCGTCGTGTTAAAGCGGGTGCAGGCTGCCTCCCTGAAATGTTCCTGGACGTTGTCCGGAAAGGTGGAAATGTCCCTGGAGGAGATGAAAGGGCAGGCTCTGAATCCGGGCAGGATACTCGTCAAGGACGGCGCCGTTCTGAATCTGAATGGCGTTAAACTGCCCGCGGGCAGCATCGTCAACCAGGGCGGCACGGTGAATCCGTAACGGGCAGGCGGAGAGAAGCCTCGTGCGGTCCTTCTCCCCGGCAGCTCTTTTCCGTCCCGGAGGGAGGAAAATGCGTCTTCATGACGGGGCCGGGGAGTTTACGGGGCGCCGCTTATTCACAATTCCGGCATGGCGGGGAATCCGTGCAGCAGTGCGGACGGCGCTGTTTCAATCCCCTGTTTATTCACAGGAAGCCGTGTTCCGAAAAAGCTGATGATGAAGGCTTCTGTACCATATTTGGCGTACTTTTTCCTTTATGGATGCGTTATGTAGTAGTATGGTCATGCCATGAGATGCGTTCAGTGCGGTCATTTGGAGGACAAGGTCATTGACTCCCGTATGTCCAAGGACGGGACGACCATCCGCCGCCGCCGCGTCTGCCTGCGGTGCGATTACCGCTACACGACTTATGAGCAGATCGAGCGCACGGAACTGCGCGTGGTGAAGAGGGACAACCTGCGGGAGGCCCTGAACCGCGAGAAGATTTTGCGCGGGCTGGTGAAAGCCTGTGAAAAACGGCCCGTGAGCATGGACCGCCTGGACCGCGCCGTGGAAGAAATCATTTCCGAATTGCACCGCGACCATCTGCGTGAAGTCCCCTCCAGCGAGATCGGCAAGAAGGTGATTGAAAAACTGTACGCCATTGATCCCGTGGCCTACATCCGCTATGTGTCCGTGTACCGCCAGTTCTCCAATGTGGAGGAATTCATTCAGGAGATCACGCAGATGCGCCACCAGACGCTGATTGACCCCCTCCAGCGCAAGCTTCCCATCCTTTAAGTTCCTTTTATGATCGGCTTCAGAAACAACAGACCGCTGCTCAAGCTTGGTGATTGCCTGATCGCCGGGTATGGGGACCAGTGGCTGGCTGATGCCCTGGAACATGCCGCCCGGCGGGCAGGAACCACCCTGCCGTTCAAGGAGGACCTGATCGCCTCCGTCCGGTATTATCTGGAGCATGAGTGTGATTTGTCCGTGATGGGGGTGTCCGAACTGTACGCCCGCCTGCGCCGCATGCTTAAGGAGGTGGGCCTGGATCACCTGGCCAGGGAGCTGAAGGAGGAAACCCCTCCCATGACGGTCAGCGTGGCGGACATCGCCCGCAGCGTGCCGTTCTGGCTGTTTTTTGCCTGTGAGCTGAAAAAACAGGTGGAGGAATTGCAGGGGCACGGCATTACCAAATACTGCTTTACCGGAAGGAAGGAATGCGTGATGGCCCTCCAGGGAAGAAAGCGGTGGGACCGTTCCTGCCAGACCCTGCTGGAAGACCTGGATTTTCTCCTTTCCCGCTATGAGGAGCAGGAAAGGAACCATTGACCGGAAAGCCTACCGGAACCTGATTTCACGCCGCTTCCGTTCCGGCATGCGCTTGAGCTGTACGGTTGGCGTACCAAGGACAAGGGCCTGGTGCACCGCGTGGCCTTCCGGCAGGTGCAGGGAGCGGAGAAGAGGTTTGTACCTGAACGCCCTGCATCCCAGAACCAGGCCGCCCATGTAGCAGCTTCCCAGCCCCTGCGCCGTCAGGGCCAGCATGATGTTCTGGGAGAGGACCGTGGCGTCTTCCCGCGCGGTTTGTGACGCCGGGCCGGTCAGCAGAAGCAGTGCCGGGGCTCCGTACAGAACAGGATCTTCCCCCCGCTCTGCCGCCTGCCTGCGCAGGGGCTGCGTGGCGCTTTCAGAGAGTACGGCTTCGTAATCCTGCGGGGCCATGAAGAGCCGGGCCAGGAAACGCGTGACGGGAAAACTGGCCAGTCTTTCCAGTCTGCTGTACATGCGCAGGAGGGCCTTTCTGACGCCGGAAAGGGTTTCCGGGTCTTCCACGGCCATCAGGTGGATGCTTTGGGCGTTCAGACCGGACTGGGAGTATTCCGCCACGCGGCGCAGGCTGTCCCAGGCTTGACGGCTGACGGGGGTTGGCTTGAAATGCCGCACGCTCCTGGTTTTCATGAGCAGGTTCAGCACTTCCGTTTCACCCGGAATGGGGCCGATGGGCGCCGTGTTTTTTACCCTGGCGTGGGTGATGGCCTGCCGCGGGCAGACGGCTACGCAATGACCGCAGTCAATGCAGTGCTGTTCCGCCGCTCCCTCCAGGGACTCAAAGCCGCAGAAGCGGGTGAGGAAGCAGGCCTGTTCACATAAATGGCAATGGATGCACTTGTCCCGGTCAATGGTCAATTTCATGGCTGTGTGTATTGGAATTCCGGCCAGCATAGGAGGACAGGGAGTTTTTGACAAGTAGGCACTATTTTGTAATATAGTATCAAAAAAGATACTGTAACCATGAAAAAGCCTTCCTCCTCTTACCGTTGCCCCTGCGGCGTCACGCTCTCCCTGATTGGCGGAAAGTACAAGATTGTGATTCTCTGGCACCTTTACCAGAAGGCCCCCGTGCGGTTCAACGAGCTGCATCGGCTGATTCCGGAAGCTACCACCAAGATGTTCACCCAGCAGCTCCGGGAGCTGGAAGCGGACGGGCTGGTGGAGCGCAAGGCGTACCCCGTCATTCCTCCCAGGGTGGAGTATTCCCTGACCGCTTTCGGCAGGAGCGTCCTGCCCGTGCTGGAAGCCATGAATGAATGGGGCGCGTCCTACCTGGCCGGACGCGGGGAATAGCCGCCCTTACAGGTGCTTTGGCGCGGGACCGTGGATGATCTTGCGGGCGCGGCGCAGGGCGGCGTCAATATTCTCGCAGATATTATAGCGCTTCAGTTCCCGGTAAAAGGGCGCGTGGCGGATGACGTCCAGGGGCTGTGGCTGCACGCCGCAGACCAGCAGGGTGGAGCCGTGCTCCCGGCACTGGTGGCAGAAGTCGGAAAGGACGTTCAGCCCGGTGGCGTCCAGCGCGGGAACCAGGCGCATGCGCAGGATGACCACCTTGGTGTCATGCTCCAGCGTTTCCAGCACCTGGTCCTTGAACTGTTCCACGGCGCCGAAGAAGAAGGGGCCTTTCACGTCAAAAACTTCCACGCCTTCCGGAATGTCCAGCTTGGCGGCGGAGCGGCCTTCGTCGTCTTCTTCGTCATTGTCCAGCAGTTCGTTCTTGATGGCGGAGACGTCGCTGATCTGGGCCATGCGGCCCATGAAGAGCAGGGCGGCCAGCACCACGCCCACCTCCACGGCTACGACCAGGTCCACAAAAACGGTCAGCAGGAACGTGATTACCAGCACCGCCGCATCCTGCCGCGGTCCTTTAAGCAGGCGGCTGAACGTGTGAATTTCACTCATGTTGTAGCATACCACCGTCAGGATGCCCGCCAGCACGGCCAGGGGAATTTGCTGCGCGTACTGGGCAAAGGCCATCAGAATGGCCAGGAGGGTCAGCGCGTGAATCATGCCGGAAACCGGGCTTTTGGCCCCCGCCTTGATGTTGGTGGCGGTGCGGGCGATGGCTCCCGTGGCCGGAATGCCGCCGAACAGGGCGGACCCGATGTTGCCGATACCCTGGGCGATGAGTTCCATATTGGGCTTGTGGCGTCCTCCGGTCATGCCGTCCGCCACGGAGGCGCTCAGCAGGGATTCAATGGCCGCCAGAAGGGCGATGGTGAAGGCCGGAGCCGTCAGCGCCCCCAGATTGTGCCACTCAATGTGGGGCAGTGAGGGAAGGGGGAGGGTGTTCGGCAGGCTGCCGAAGGCCTGGCCGATGGTCGTAACGGGCAGGGAGAAGACCACGGAAACGGCTGTCATGCCCAGCATGCCCACCAGCATGGCCGGCACTTTGGGCCAGAAGCGGCGGCTCAGCAGGGTGATGGCCACGGTTCCCGCGGCTAGTCCCAGCGCCGCCCAGTTGATGGTGTGGAAATAATTAAAGTAGCACGCCCATTTTTCAATGAAGTCGCCGGGGATTTTTTCTGTAATGGTGAGGCCGAAGATGTCCTTGATCTGCGTGGAAAAAATCACCACGGCAATGCCGGAGGTAAATCCCGTGGTGACGGGGAACGGAATGAAGCGGATGAGCGCCCCCATGCGGCAGAAACCCAGAATGATGAGGAAGAGGCCCGCCATCAGCGTGCACACCAGCAGTCCGGACACGTGGTACTGTTCCAGCACGCCCATAATGATGATGACGAAAGCGCCGGTGGGGCCGCCTATCTGGTACTTGCTTCCGCTGAACAGGGAAATGAGGAACCCGGCCACGATGGCGGTGACGAGGCCCTGGGTGGGGGAGAGCCCGCATGCAATCGCAAAGGCCATCGCCAGCGGGATGGCTACCACGCCTACGGTCAGCCCTGCGAAGAGGTCCGCCAGAAAGGTTTGCTTGGTATAGGTCTTGAGAGAGGAAAGGAGAGCAGGTTTGAACATGGCTGCCGGAGGGTGGCCGGCCACGGTGTAACGCCGCAGCCGGGGGGGGATGGAGGCGTCCCCTGTCCTGCGCACGGAGGCGCGCCGCGGAGACGGACGGCGGGCTCTCCGTTCCGTCCGCTCTCCGCAGGCAGTGTTATTTGGAAAGAATGTCTTCCCAGCTGGCGATGCGGCGGCGGGTATTCCCGGAATTGGGAGCCCCGGGGTTGGTACGCTGGGCGAACGCTTTTGTCAATTCAAATACGTCCCGCGCGTCTGTTCCGTACGCGTCTGAAATGGAGGCGAACTGTTCGTCGCTCAACTGGTTGAGGGGCGTTCCCGTGGAAATGCTCATGGCGACGGCCTTCCCGACCAGTTCGTGGGCCTTGCGGAAGGGGACGCCGCGGCGCACCAGGTAATCCGCCAGGTCCGTAGCCAGCAGCATGGGATCGGAAGCCGCTTCCAGGGCGCGCGCCGTATTGACCGTCATGGCGGCGATCATCTCCGCGTTGACGTCCAGGGCCAGCTTGATCGTGTCAATGGAATCAAACAGGGGTTCCTTGTCTTCCTGAAGGTCGCGGTTGTAGGTCAGGGGGAGGCCCTTGACTGCCACCATCACGGCGGTGAGGTTGCCGTACAGGCGCCCCGTCTTGCCGCGGGTCAGTTCCGCCACGTCCGGATTCTTTTTCTGGGGCATCAGGGAGGAGCCCGTGGTGTGGGCGTCGGAAAGGGTTGCAAAGCCGAATTCCGCCGTGCACCACAGGATGACGTCCTCGCTCATGCGGGAAAGGTGGGCGCCGATCACGGCCAGGTCAAACAGGGTCTCCATGATGTAGTCCCGGTCCGCAATCGCATCCATGGAATTCTCCGTTACGGCGTCAAAGCCCAGTTCCGCGGCAATTCCGCGGCGGTCCAGGCAGATGGTGGAACCGGCAATGGCGCCGGAACCCAGCGGAGAAACGTTCAGGCGCCTGCGGCAGTCCGCAAGGCGGTCCGCATCCCGGTCCAGCATTTCCACGTAAGCCAGCAGATGGTGGCCCATCGTGACGGGCTGGGCGCGCTGGAGGTGGGTATAGCCCGGCATCATGGCGTCCGCGTACTCCTTGGCCTTCATGACCAGCGCGCGCTGTAAATGGCGCACTTTTTCCAGGATTTCGTCAATCTCCGCGCGGCAGTAGAGCCGCGTGTCCGTGGCCACCTGGTCATTGCGGGAGCGTGCCGTATGCAGCTTGGCCCCCGGAGCGCCGATGCGCCGGGTCAGCTCGCTTTCAATGTTCATGTGCACGTCTTCCAGCTCCCGGCTCCACGTGAAGTTCCCGGCCTCAATGTCCTTCAGGATGTCCTGAAGCCCGGCTTCAATGGCGTTGAATTCCTCCTGCGTGAGCAGGCCTGCCTTGAGCTGTGCCCGCGCATGGGCGATGGATCCGGCAATGTCCTGGCGGAAAAGCCTCCAGTCGTAGGAGACGGATTCGCCGTAGCGTTGAACCAGATCAGCGGTGGGTTTAGAAAATCTGCCTTTCCACATGACCCACATGTTGTGCCCCAGGAGCTTCCGTTTTAAAAGCCTGAAATGGGTAATGGAGTCAGATTCAACATGGATTTCTCTACTAAGTTCTAGTAAAATTTTACTAGAACTTAGTAGAACTTGATAGAAAAGGATTGAAAGTTCTACTGAGTTCTACTTGAAATGTCTTAGAAGTATGTTTACCGTGGAAGGGTTATTATGGATGAAATAAAAAATCCGTTTTCACCAGGCGCCGGCTCTCCTCCTCCCGAACTGGTCGGAAGGTCCGGAATTATCAGGCAAACGGAAGTTCTGTTGGGACGTACTTTGAACAGGAAGCCGGAAAAGAGCATGCTCCTGACTGGCTTGAGAGGGGTAGGCAAGACAGTGCTGCTTAATGAAATGGAACGTTTGGCCCAGCGGCATGGATACCATACGATTTCAATTGAAGCGCATGAAAACAAATCTTTAGGCGCCTGCCTTGCCCCCTACTTGCGGAAGTTGTTTTTTGAATTCAATAGATTGGCCGGAGCAAGTGACAAGGTGAAGAAGGGGCTGATTGCACTTAGAAATTTCATTGGGACTATCAAAATTAATTATGGGGATTTTGGATTGGACCTGGACCCTTTACCGGGAGTAGCGGATAGCGGGGATCTTGAAAATGATTTGCCGGAGCTTTTTCAAGCCTTGTCGGAAGCCGCTTTGGAGAAGCAATCTGCCGTGGCTATACTTATTGATGAAATTCAATATTTCAAGGAGAAGGAGTTAAGCGCGCTTATCATGGCCATGCATAGAATTCAGCAGCGGCAGAGTCCAATCGTCCTGATGGGCGCCGGATTGCCCATTTTGCCGGGATTGGCCGGGGATTCCAAATCCTATGCCGAACGTTTATTCAGTTTTCCTGATGTGGGGGCTTTATCCCGGAAAGATGTCGCCCGCGCTTTACAGGAACCTGCCAGAAGAGAAGGCGCCGTATTCACGGATGAAGCCCTTGATAAAATATATAGGCTTACTCATGGGTATCCGTATTTTTTACAGGAATGGGGGTATCAGGCATGGAAGCAGGCGCAAACCGAACAGATTACATTGGATGTCATTAATCAGGCAACGGAGAAAGTGATAGAGCGGCTGGATCAGAATTTTTTCCGGGTGAGGTTTAACCGGCTTACCCCCGGAGAGAAAAAATTCCTGAGGGCCATGGCAGAGTTAAGGTCGGAAAGAATGAGAGCGGGAGATATTGCACAGGTTTTGGGTATTACCGTGAACAAGATAGGCCCCAATAGAGCTCATTTAATGAAAAAGGGGATGATCTATAGTCCTTCATATGGAGAATTGGCATTTACGGTACCCTTATTTGGCGATTTCATGTTGAGAACCATTCCCGAAGAGCACTAGTAAATGGGGAGCTGGTTTAATTGAGTTTCATTAAAAGAAAGCAACGGCAGCATGTGTGAAGATGATGACAAGCCTCTCAAACGGGAGGATTTGCGGAAACGCGCGGAGGCCAGGGCGGCGGAGCTGGCCGCGGAAGGGATGGAACTGCATCCCGTAACGGCTTCCGGGCGCAACCTGGCCAAGAAGTTCTGGGGAAAGGAATGGATGAAAAGCCTGGGCGCGTGCGAGGTGTACGGCATGCGGCTGGCTCCGGGGCGTACGTATTTGCGTTATGGCTGTGTTCTGGACGTGAAAGCGGCTCCCGGACGCATGGACGCCCTGGTGATGGGAGAGCATTTGTATGAAGTGCGCGTGGAAGCGGAGCCACCGGATGAAGAAGCGCTGGCGCGGCTCCGCGGGCGGTGCGCCGGGCATGTCGGCTCCTGGATTGACCTGCTGAAAGGGAATGTGTCTCCGGAGCTGATGGAAATCCTGTGCAGCCCGGAGGGTGGGCTGTTTCCCCGGCCGGAAGAGTGGCGTTTTTCCTGCTCGTGCCCGGATTGGGCGGATTTATGCAAGCATGCGGCGGCGGTGTTATACGCCTTTGGCGTGATGCTGGACGAACAACCTGAGTTGCTGTTCACGCTGCGCGGCATGGAGCCCTCCGCCCTGATTCCGTCTGCTCCGGTTTCCTCTCCCGAAGGGGAGGATTCCCTGGGAGGGGATTCCAGCTCCCTTTCGGACATCTTCGGCATCAGGCTGGATTGACTCCAGCTTCCGTGTGGTCACGGCTCTGGTACGGATTTGAACAGCCACGCGGGCAGGGGGTGCCCGTCCTTTTTTCTGAATTGGCGGCAGGTGGATTCCCCAGGATGATCAAGCATGCCTCCCTCCTGGTCCTGTCGGTGCTCCTGCATGATGGCTGTGCGGATGGAGAAGGTGCCCGCTTTTTCCGCCACGCACGCCAGGGATGGCAGGGCCGTCCATGCCAGGTAAAGAACCAGCACGGTCCGGAACCGCAGGCTCCCTTTGCGGAAGGCGTGAAGAAACAGCAGGGAGAGGAAGGGGTAGAGAGCCGCGGGGGCTTTGAACAGGAGTTCATTGTTCATGATGCCCGTGCGGAAAAAAAGACTGCATGCCATCATCCCCAGCGTGATGTAGTACCACGGCAGTTTCCGGCACGCCGGAAAGAGCAGGGCCCCCGGCAGCAGGACGCCCAGAGCCAGGGCAGGCAGGAAGCTGGCGTATTTGACGGAGTCCGGATAGAGCAGGAGCTGCCGCTGCCCGTAGTGGTAGATTTCCGCATACTGCCCGGCAAACAGGCAGGAGAACTGCCCTCCTCCGTCCAGATGAGCGTAAAAGACGGCCATGACCATGGTGAACAGGATGGCTGCCCAGAAAACCGGGTGGAGAAGCAGGGCCCTCAACCGGAGCAGGGGGGCTTTCCCCGCCGGGCAACGGCGGAAAATGGTTTCATTCACCATGTACGGCAGGAGCAGAAGGGCGCCCAGCGGGGAGGACGGCAGCAGGAGCGCGCCCATGAAATAATATCCGGCGGCAGGCAGGGAGCGGGTCAGAATAAGCACGGCGCACAGCAGGGCCGGAACGGCATGGTTGAATGTGTTGAAGATTTGCGCGGGAATGCCGATGAACAGGACCATCTGTGCATGGTATTCCGGAAAGAGGGAGGAGAGGGGCATCCCCAGGCAGTCCAGTGCAGGGGCCGGAGACCCCAGGCAGAAGAGAATCAACGCCCACCAGGCTGTCTTGCGGATGCCCCAGCGCGCGGCTGCCGCCAGCAGAGCCAGTTCCAGCCCCAGGAAGGTCCACAGGGCCAGCAGCCAGGGGGACCATGACGCCGGGGAGAAGGTGGCGGCCAGAGCCGGAGGCAGCCAATGGCCCAGATAATAGATGAAATGGCCGCCGTCCGGCATGAGCAGGGGCCACGGGCCAGCCGTGAGCTGCCCATAAACGGCGTTGCGGACCGCAAAGTCCGCGTGCTGCTGGCAGTGGCCCGTAAAGCCGCACAGCAGCACCAGCAGCAGGCATGCCATGGTGAGCCCGGCCAGCGCGGCCAGCCCGCGGCCCGTCAGCGGGAGCCGGTGCGCCGGGAGCTTCCGGGCGCATGCGTACAGTCCGTATGCCAGCCCGGCGCATAGCGGCGCGGAGAAAGCCGGATGCAGCCATCCCCACAGGAAGAGGCCCGCGGGAAGCGCCAGATACGCCAGCCCCGCACACAGTAAGGGGCGTGTGGGCAGGGAAGGGCTGAAGGACATGGCGCGGAACTGGACTGGGCTTTTTGACAAGACGGAATCTGAAAACCCAGCATTGCATATTTTGTCCCAAAGAAAAGGTTGCAGTTGCCCCGGAGAATGAAAAATCCCCGGCCGCCGGGAGGCAGCGCGGGGATTGGGATTGCTTTAACCAGTTCCGGCAAAGGGGATCAGAACAGGCCGAATCCGTTGCCGTAACGGGCGGATTCTCCCAGCTCCTCTTCAATCCTGAGGAGGCGGTTGTATTTGGCCATGCGGTCGGACCGGCTCAGGGAGCCGGTCTTGATCTGGCCGGCGTTGGTTCCCACGGCAATGTCCGCAATGGTGGCGTCTTCCGTTTCTCCGGAGCGGTGGGAAATGACAGCTGTGTAGCGGTTGCCCATGGCCAGTTCCACGGCGTCCAGCGTTTCCGTGAGGGAACCGATCTGGTTCACCTTCACCAGAATGGAGTTGGCGACGCCAAGATGGATGCCTTTCCTCAGGAATTCCACGTTGGTGACAAAGAGGTCGTCCCCGACGAGCTGGGTGCTTCCGCCCAGTTTTTCCGTCAGGGTTTTCCAGCCGTCCCAGTCGTTTTCCGCACAGCCGTCTTCAATGGAGACGATGGGGTACTTTTTCTTCAGTTCCACGTAATAATCCGTCAGTTCTTCGGCGGTCCTGCGGCTGCCGTCGGATTTCTTGAAGACGTACAGGCCGGATTCCGCATCGTAAAATTCGGAGGAAGCCACATCCAGGGCGATGGAGATGTCCTCCCCGAACCGGTAGCCGGCCTTGTCTACGGCCTGCGCGATGCAGTCCAGGGCGTCTTCCGCGGAATTCAGCCTGGGGGCAAAGCCGCCCTCGTCCCCCACGGCGGTGGAAAGGCCGCGCGCGTGCAGGACGGATTTCAGCGCATGGAAGACTTCCGCGCCGTAGCGCAGCGCTTCCCGGAAGGTGGGGGCTCCGGCGGGAACGATCATGAATTCCTGAAAATCAATGGGCGCGTCGGAATGGGCGCCGCCGTTGATGATGTTCATCATGGGCACGGGCAGAACCTTGGCGTTCGGGCCGCCCAGGTAACGGTACAGGGGCTGCCGGAGCTGGGCCGCCGCCGCTTTCGCCAGGGCCAGGGAAACGCCCAGAACGGCGTTGGCGCCCAGTTTGGCCTTGTTGAAGGTTCCGTCCAGGGAGCGCATCAGCGCATCCGCCGTGGTTTGTTCCGTCGCTTCCAGGCCAATCAGGGCCGGAGCGATGATATTGCGGATATTGTCCACGGCCTTCGTGACGCCTTTGCCCTGGTACCGGGTCATGTCGCCGTCCCGGAGTTCCCAGGCCTCATGTTCTCCGGTGGAAGCTCCGCTGGGGACGCCTGCCGTGCCTACGGCTCCGCCTTCCAGGTAAACGTCCGCTTCAATGGTGGGGTTGCCGCGTGAATCCAGGATTTCACGCCCTGTTATTTTTGCGATGCGCATTTCTTTCATAAAACCGGGAGAGTGTCCGCCGTGAAAGGCAGATATTGGAATTAGTTTAAACTAATTTACGGGTCTTGTGTATCCCGTATCCGGTGCGCATGCAAGCTTTTTCTCCATCGCAGGCACCCCGGCTGGTCCGGGAAGTTCCTGCCGGGAACCGCTCTCAGCCGCGGTAATGCTCTTTCAGCCAGGCTATTTCCTCGCCGTGTCCGGCGTCGTCCCGTGGCGTTTCCAGGAAGAAGGGCAGTTCCCGCAAGGCGGGATGGTTGATGATGTTGATGAAGGCCTGTTCTCCCAGGCTCCCCTTGCCGATGGTTTCATGGCGGTCCTTGAAGGAGGAGAACGGCGTCATGCTGTCGTTCAGGTGGATGGCATGCAGGCGTTCCAGGCCCAGCACGGAATCAAACTGTTCCAGCACGGCGTCCAGGCTGTTGACGATGTCGTACCCGGCGGAGTAAACGTGGCAGGTGTCCAGGCAGACGCCCAGCTTATCCTTCAGTTCCACCCGCTCCATGATGGCGGCCAGTTCTTCAAAGGTCCTGCCGACTTCGCTTCCCTTGCCGGACATGGTTTCCAGCAGGACGGTGGTTGTCAGTTCCGGCGTGAGCACGCCGTTCAGTTGTTCCGCCACCAGTTCAATGCCGCGTTCCGCTCCCTGTCCCAGGTGGCAGCCGGGATGAAAGTTGTAGAGGTTGCCCGGCAGATGCTCCATGAGCGCCAGGTCTTCCTGAAGCACCTGGGCGGCGAAGCGGGTGACGTTGGGATCTGCGGAGCAGGGGTTCAGCGTGTAGGGGGCGTGCGCCAGCAGGGTACCGAAGCTGTTGTCCCCGGCCAGTTTCAGGAAGCGGGCAATATCCTGACCGTCAATGGCCTTGGCCTTGCTTCCGCGGGGATTGCGCGTAAAGAACTGGAAGGTGTTGGCGCCAATGGAGAGGGCTACCTTGCCCATGGCTTCGTAACCTTTTGCGGAGGAGAGGTGGCATCCGAGATATAACATGGCGGTGGTTGCTGAATGGATCAAAAGTTTAGCATGCCGTGAGGGAGAAGAGAGATAAAAGAGGGTGCATGACTTTATCGGAAAGAATAAATCCGGCGGGGACGTAGATGATGCGGAACCGCATTTAAGTATTTTTATGAAGAGATTAAGCCAGTTGACTCCAGCGGCGGCGCTGGGGGCTTTCCTGTTTGCCGCATGTTTTCCGGAGGCCGTGGCGAAGGACGCCCTTGCTCCGCTGGCGCCCGTTCCATCCGCGGGTCAGCTGGCCTGGCATGACATGGAGATGTACGCCTTCGTGCATTTCACGATCAATACGTTTACCGGGAAGGAATGGGGCTATGGCGACGAGAAGCCGGAGCTGTTCAACCCTTCCGATTTTGATGCGGACGACCTTGTTAAAACGCTGGCGGACGCCGGGCTGAAGGGCGTGGTGCTGACCTGCAAGCACCATGACGGGTTCTGCCTGTGGCCCACCCGGACCACCCGGCACAGCGTCGCCTCCTCTCCCTGGAAGCAGGGAAAGGGCGACGTGGTGAAGGATGTTTCCCGGGCATGTAAAAAATACGGCCTCAAGTTCGGCATTTACCTGTCTCCCTGGGACCGCAACGCTTCCTCCTACGGCACGCCGGAATACATCAGGATGTACCGCGAGCAGTTGAAGGAATTGTCCACGGGTTACGGCCCCCTTTTCCTGGCCTGGTTTGACGGAGCGAACGGGGGTGACGGCTATTACGGCGGCGCACGGGAGAAGCGCTCCATTGACAGGAGCACCTATTACCAGTGGAAGACGACGTGGGGGGAATTGAAGAAACGCCAGCCGCGCGCCGTCGTTTTTTCCGATGTGGGGCCGGACCTCCGCTGGGTGGGGAATGAAAGCGGCTATGCGGGCTACCCCTGCTGGGCCACGTACACGCCCGTTCCCCTCCAGGCGGGTACGGAACCGGCTCCCGGAACCGTCCGCTACCAGCTGGGAACGGAAGGCACGGTGGACGGGAAGTACTGGATTCCGGCGGAAGTGGACGTTTCCATCCGTCCGGGCTGGTTCTGGCATGAACATGAGAATTCCCGGGTGAGGACGCCTGAAAACCTGTTGAATTTGTATTTTAACAGCGTGGGAAGGGGCGCCAACCTGAATTTGAATGTGCCTCCGGACCGCCGGGGGAGGATTCATGAAGAGGATAAAAAGTCCCTGGCCGGGTTCCGTGCCCTGCTGGATGAACTGTATTCACGCAATTTCGCTTCCGGGGCGCAGGCGCAAGCTTCCTCTGCTTCTAATGGATACGGGGCCAAATGGGTCCTGGACCGGAAACGGACCACGTATTGGGCGGCAGGCCCGGAGGACGGCCAGCCCTCCGTTACGCTGAAACTGCCGGAAATGTCCGCGTTTGACGTTATCCGCCTTGCGGAACCGGTACAGCTTGGGCAGCGGATACGCAAGTTCCGCGTGGACGTGCGTGAAAACGGCCGGTTTGTCAAGTGGGTGGAAGGTTCCAGCGTGGGCGCGCGGGTCATCCTGAAAGGGAAGCCCGTGACGACGGATGAGGTGCGCGTGGTTGTGGAGGATTCCAAGGCCGTTCCGGCCCTAAGCGAAGTTTCCCTGTGGAAGTATCCGGTTCTCCTCCACGCCCCGGAAATCAAGGGAGACAGGGACGGGCAGGTGACGCTGTCGGCTGCCGCCGGAACCGTAACCCGGTACACGACGGACGGCAGCGAGCCTGGCCCGGATTCCCCCGTTTATGAGAAGCCCTTCATGCTGCCATCCGGAGGAACGGTAAAGGCGGTGAGCGAATACCGCGGCAAGGTTTCTTCCGTAACGGCCTGCGTCATTCCGGTGCCTGTGCGGGGCTGGAAAGTGCTGGCGGGGGAAAGGAAGGCCTCTGCGCCGGAACTGGCTTTTGACGGGGACCCCGACACCCTGTGGAATACGCATGCCGCCCAGGGGGAATTGCCGCCGCCCCAGGCGCTGGACATTGACATGGGCCGTGAGGTGAATACGGCCGCGGTGATCTACACGCCCCGCAGGGATTCAGCCAGGGGAACGATTGACCAGTATGCCGTTTACCTCAGCCGGGACGGAAAGGACTGGGGCGCTCCCGTGGCGGAAGGGGAGTTTTCCAACATACGGGCCAATCCCGTTCCGCAGCGGATTGATTTGAAGGCCCCCGTCAGGGCGCGCTACCTGCGCTTTGTGGGCAAGCGGGTGCTGGAAGGCAGCCATGTGGCGGTGGCTGAGCTGGGCGTGGTGGAGAAATAAGCCGTTCCGCTTTCCTTTTCCGGCGTTTTCTTGACGGATGCGGGGAAGCGGGGCAAGATGGACCGCATGGAACAAGTCAGTCTCATGGAGTTGGCCAAGCTGGCCGCGGAAGGCCAGGTGGAAGCGGAAGCCTTTGCCCAGGTTGCCCAGTGCGCGCAGAAAATGACCAAGAGCAACAAGCCGTACCTGGACGTGACGTTTGCGGATGCGGAAGGGACCATGGGGCTGAAGGTATGGGAGGACAAGCCCTGGTTCCGCACGCTGGCCGCCCTGCCGCTGCGCACGTTCGTGAGCCTGCGCGGCCAGTGGACCAAAGGGGGCTTCGGCATGGAAGCGGCCGATCTGGAAGTGCGTCCGCTGGACGAACAGGAGAAGGAAAGTTTTCTGGCCGGGTCCGGAACCCTGAAGAAGAAGCAGGAGGCGGACCTGAAGGAGATTTGCGTGCTCATCAAGGGCATGAACGACCCGCGCATCAGGGCCCTGTGCATTGAGTTCATTGACCAGTTCGGGGAGCGTCTCCAGCGCGCCGCCGCCGCCAGGTCCTACCATCATGCGCGCCGCGGCGGCCTGGTGGAGCACGTGGCGGGGATGATGCGCACGGCTTCCGCCGTCTGCCAGGCAAATCCGGAGCTGAACCGCGACCTTCTGCTGGCCGGGTGCCTGTTCCATGACTGTGGGAAGCTGTGGGAAAACTGCTACCCCAAGGAGGATTTCACCATGCCGTATTCGGAAGCCGGGGAATTGCTGGGGCACATTCCGCTGGGAATTGAGCTGGTCAACAATCTGTGGAAACGCATCATGGCCCTTCCGGAAGCGGAATCCTGGAAGACGCTGGACCCCGCCTCCCCGGACGTGCGCATGCACCTGCTGCACCTGATCGCCTCCCATCACGGGGAACTGGCGTTCGGCTCCCCCGTGTTCCCCAAGACGCCGGAGGCGGTAGCCCTGCATTACATTGACAACCTGGACGCCAAGCTGGAAATGTTCCGCGGCGCCTATGAGACGAGCGAGGCGCTGGCCCCCAAGGTGCTCCAGCGCAAGGCCCCGCTGCCTGCCAACGTGGTTCTTCCTCTGCCTTCCGTGCTGCCCCTGAATCCGGACGGCGCGGATGCCATGCCGTAAGCGTTGGCCTGCATGGAAAAAGACGGCCGTCCGCTGCGTCCGTGGCCGGAACGGATGATGGCCGCCGCGCCATTGCTGGTTCCGGCCCTGGCCATGCTGTGCGCCTGCGCCGCGGCAGCGGCCTCTCCCTGGTTCTGGGTTCCCTGCGTGTGCCTGGCGGGGTTGCCGTGCCTGTTCCGCGCTCCGGGCATGGGCCTGCTGGCTCTTGCCCTCTCCATCTGGGCCGGGGCGTCCTTGCTGTCTTATGACCGGGAATACCGGGCCGTCCCCGTGGAAGCGGGGCGGCGTTTTACGGCGGAGGGAGCCGTTTATTCCGTATCCGGCAGGTCCGCGCTGTTTCGTCCCGACGGTTCCCGGTGGTTTTACATCGTCTCCGCTCCGGACGGGGCGTGCCCCCTGGCTGCGGGGCGCCGTTACCGGGTGGAGGGAGAGGCGTATCCGCTGCTGCCGCCAGGCGGTCCCGGCATGTTTGACCGGGAGCGGTGGGGATATCTGCGCGGCATTGCCGCCGGAGTGCGGCTGGACCAATTTTCCAACCTGGGGGCAGGAGGCTGGCGCAGCCGGATTCAGGCGGTTTCCCTGCGGCTCCGTGAAGGGGCGGGGGAGCTGCTGAGGGAGGGCGCGCCGCCCGGTGATGAAGCCCGCCAGGTGATGGTCTCCGCCGTTCTGGGAGACAAGACGGACGCCAGCCCGGAAACGATGGCCAAGTTCCTGATGAGCGGCTGCATGCACGTCTTCGCCGTCAGCGGCATGCATGTGGGCGTGGCGGCCCTGCTGGTTCTGGGAATGCTCCGGCTGCTGCGCGTGCGTCCCGCCGCGGCGCGGCTGGCCTGCCTGCTGTTGCTGGCGCTGTATGTCTTTGTCACGGGAATGTCCGTTTCCGCGCTGCGGGCCTTCATCATGGCGGCCGTCTGGCTGGCCGCTCCCGTTCTGCGGCGGAAGGCGCATCCGGCCAATATTCTGGCCCTGGCCCTCATCATCCTGTGTTTGATGGACCCGCTCCAGGTCTTTCAGCCGGGGTTCCAGCTTTCCTTTTGCGTCTTTGCCGTGATTGTCTGTCTTGCCTGGTGGCTCCGCCGGGAAAAAACCGTATGGTCTCCGGATGCGTTCATCCCTGTCCGGATTTACAATCTGCGGGAAAGAAGCATGGTGCGGCTGGAAAAGGCGGCCAGGGGCGCCCTGCTTGTTTCCGTGGGGGCGTGGCTGATGTCCATCCCGCTGACGGCCTGGCATTTCGGCACCTGGAACCTGTACGCGCCCCTGGCCAATATTTGCCTGAGCGTGCTGGTTTTTCCGCTGATGGGCGTCTCCCTGGCCGGGCTGATGCTCTCCTGGTGCCCGGGAGCCCTGGCTATTTGCAATGCGGCGGCGGCTTCCCTGGCTTCAGCCATGCTGGCGGTGACCGGAGGCGTAGCCTCCCTGCCGTGCAGTTACTTTCCCTCCCTGCCGCCTGCCGCAGAAAATGAAGCCGTTATTGTTCCCCTGCAAAAAGATGCCTGGTCCATGGCGGTCTCCAATCCGGCGCTGGTAGTGGACTCCGGAACGGAAGGCATGGTGCGCTACGCCCTGATTCCCGTGCTGAAAGCGCGCGGCATCCAGCCTGCCGGGGCGCTGGCGACCAGAAGGGGCAAGGCGGAGCGCGCGGGAATGGAAACCCTGCTGGAGGAATACCCCGGCATCCGGAACTGGGGAGAAGCCGGGGCCGGAGATTCCCCCCGGAAGTGGCGGTTCCGGCAAGGGAATGAACTGGCCGTGGCGGATTTGCCGGAACCGTTGCCTACCGGGATTCACCAGGACAGGTGCAGGGTGCTGGCATGGACGTGCCGGGGGCGGCGTGTCCTGATCATCGGGAATGCCGGATTTTCCTCTCTGGCCCGTGCGGAAGAAGTGCCGCATGCGGATGTGCTGGTGATAGGGCGCCACCCGCGCGACCCCGTCTGCAGCGCCGCATGGATAAAAGCCACGGGCGCCCGGACGGTTGTATTTACTACGGAATACACGTGTCCGGTACCGGAGGGGACAGATGCGTACCGTTTGCGGGAGACCGGAACCCTTTACCTGCGGATGGAGGAGGACGGCGTGCGCGTTACGCCCTGGAAGGGCACGGAACGCCGTACAGGGTAAAGCCCGTGCTTTCCTCAATCCGGATGGGGAGGAGCTGCCCGGCGAGGTCCGGAGCGGCGTCTACGATTACGGGCTTGTTCTGGGAGGTGCGGCCGGAAAGGCGCTCTTCATTGGTCTTGGACGGCCCTTCCAGCAGGACCTCCTGCACGGTGCCCACCAGTTCCCGGTTTTTCCGGATGGCGATTTCATTGACCACGGCCAGCAGGTCCTGGTTGCGCGCCTCCTTCACTTCTTCCGGAATCTGTCCCTCCATGGCGGCGGCAGGCGTGCCGCGGCGCGGGGAGTAGCGGAAAATAAAGGCGTTGTCAAACTGCACCTGCTCCACGGCCTGCCTGGTCAGCAGGTAGTCTTCTTCCGTTTCTCCGGGAAAGCCCACGATGATGTCCGTAGTGATGGACAAATCCGGGCGCGCCTGCTTCATCCGGGCGCAAAGGTCCAGGAAGGTTTCATTCCTGTACGGGCGGCGCATCATCTTCAGGATGCGGTCACTGCCGCTCTGCATCGGGAAATGGATGTGGCTGCACAGCTTGGGAAGATAGGTGAAGGCCTGCACCAGGTCCTGGCGGAAGCCGATAGGATGGGGGGAGACGAAGCGGATGCGTTTGAGCCCTTCCACTTCATGCACGGCCTCCAGCAGCTGGACAAAGCCGCCCTTGCCGTCCGCCGCGGGCATTTCCCTGCCGTAGCGGTTGACGATCTGGCCCAGCAGGGTCACCTCCTTCACTCCGGCGTCCGCCAGCATGTTCACTTCCTCCACAATGTCCCGGATGGGACGGCTGCGCTCCGTGCCCCGGGTGTAGGGGACGATGCAGTAGGCGCACTTCATTTCACACCCCTGCATGATGGAGACGTAAGCCGTGGAGCGCGCGCCGGGGTTCAGGTGGTCCCTGATCCGGTTCTGGGAATCCGCCTCCTCCGCCACGTCGCACACGCGGGTGCCGGAAAAAGCGGTTTGCAGTTCATCCATGCGGCGTTCCTGGCGTGCGCGGAGGATGCCGTCCACGTGCTCAAACACGCGGTGGTACTTCTGCGTGCCGACCACCAGGTCCAGGCGCGGAAGCTCCTTGAACAATTCATCCTTTTTGCTCTGGGCCATGCAGCCCATCATGCCGTAAACCACGTGCGGGCGGTGCTGCTGCTGTTTGGACAGCAGGCCCATTTTACCCAGGGCCTTCTGTTCCGCCTGCTCGCGGATGGAGCAGGAGTTGAACAGGATGACATCCGCCTCATTCTCCCGGTCCGTCAGGGTATAACCCTTCTGGACGAACATGCGGGCCACCTGTTCGGAGTCCCGCTCGTTCATCTGGCAGCCGTAGGTTTTAATGTAAAGCGTGGGCATGGGCAATCAGATCTTCTTTTTTAACGTGACCACGCATTCCAGATGCTTGGTCTGGGGGAACAGGTCAAAAGGCTGCACGGCAGTGACGGCGTAGCCGGCCTTGTCAAACTCCGCCAGGTCCCGTATCTGCGTGGCGGGATTGCAGGAAACGTACACCACCTTTCCGGGACCGAAGGAGAACAACTGGTTCAGGAACTCCATGCTGCATCCCTTCCGGGGAGGATCAATGACTACGGCGGTCTTTTCCGCGGGAAAATCCACCTGGGAGAAAATGGCCCCGGCGTCCGCCGCCAGGAACTCCGCGTGTTCAATGCCGTTGCTCCGGGCATTGCTCCGCGCCCAGTCCGCGGAAGTCTCGCTCACCTCCACGCCCAGCACCTTCCTGAACTTCTTCGCCAGGCTCAGGGCAAACAGGCCGGAACCGCAATAGGCGTCCACCAGGAACTCCTCCCCGTCCATGCTCGCCTGCTGGGCCACGTAATCCGTAAACAGCGGAAGAATGAAGGGATTGTTCTGGAAAAAATCCCCAGCCAGGAAGTGGAATTCCAGGTCGCCCACGCGCTCGCAGGCCACGGCGTTGTTATTGGTGATGACGCCCCCCTCCGAGGCGCGGAGCAGGATGGTGGCGCCGCGCTTGAACCGCGCCGCGGCCTGGTAAACGCTCTTGCGGGCCAGCAGCAGCACCTCGTTGATGCACTCCATGGCAATCGGGCACTGGGGCACGTCCACCACTTCCCTTCTGGACCCCGCCTTCAGAAAGCCGATGGCCGGCTTCCCGCCTTCCCTGGGCTTGTCAAAATGGGGCGTAATCTTGGAACGGTAGTTGTATTGCCGGGGAGAGGCGATCGCCGGATTGACGGGCAGTTCCAGCCCGGCCTGGAGGCGCAGCAGGTCCGCCACCTGCCGGGTTTTCCAGAGGAGCTGCCGGTCATAGGAAAAATGCTGGTACTGGCAGCCTCCGCAGGTGCCGAACAGCCGGCAGCCGGGTTCCACGCGGTCCGCGCTGGGGCGCAGCACCTCCACCAGGTCCGCGGAGGAATAATTCTTGTCATTGCGCCATATGCGCGCCTTCACGCGGTCCCCCGGCAGGGCAAAGGGGACGAAAACCACCCAGCCGTCCACGCGGCCGATGCCGTCGCCCGCATTGGAAAGGGCGTCAATATCCAGTTCAAGCTCCTGGTGGTAGGAAAAAGGTTCGGGGTGGAAGCCTTTGGGAATGGTCGCGGTCATGATGATGGGAGGGAACGTGTTACGGAGCGGTGGGAGTATTCAGTTTGCCGTCCAGGTCGTACAGCAGGGTATCCGGAAGCTGGGGGGTGCGCAGTCCGGGGCGAAAGTCGCCAGGAAGAACGGCGGGGCCGGGTGCGGACTCTTCCCCGTCTTCCTCCGGAAGAATGGCGGATTTCACCGGAGCGGGGGCCCAGGGGGCCGGGCGCTCTGCCGCGGGGGCGGGTTCCGGCTGGACGGCCGGAGCGGGGGCGGGTTCCTGAGAGGCCGTTTCCTTATTGGAGGCGCAGGAAGCGGCGCAGGCCAGCCCGGCAAGCAGACAGGAGCGGATCAGGAGCTTGTTCATGGCGCGGATTCTTACAGCTTCATTCCCGCTTGGCAATCGAATTTCCGCTTTATTCCCCTTCTTCCCCTGCGTGGGGGAACGGGATAAGGGAAAAAGGCTTCCGTGAAACGCGGCTTAAATGCGCTCGCTCGTTTTTGTCCGCGGATGGCGGAAGTGGGGGATGCGGTGCGCCTGCCTGCGTTTTTGGCGCATGTGGCGGAGCATGCGGAAGAAAATGAACGTCCCCGCCAGAAGCAGCAGCATGATGCTCCACCAGTCCCAGCCCACCGGGGCGTCCGGCAGCCCTACGCGGCCTATCATGGGGAGCTTGAGGGCGGGGCGCAGCAGGTCAAAACCCGCGTTCAGTCCCAGCAGGCTGACTTCAACCCCTTCCGCCAGGCCCAGGCTGACTCCTCCCAGGCCCCATAAATTCATGCGGATGCCCGTGCCGCTCTCCGTCCGTCCGGCAATGCCGCCGGGCAGGTAATCCTTCCCCACCGCATGGGGCGGAAGCTCTACCGTCAGTTCCGGCACCTCCCTCATCAGCGCGGCGGTGAAGGTGTTGCTGTTGGGGCCGGGAATGAGCCGGTACGTATCCGCCTCAGGGTATTCCCGCGCTGTGCAGCTGATGGCGGGAATGGCTCTTTCCGCCGCTTTTCCGCGCAATTCCTGAATCAGGTCCGGTTCCGCGCCAAACCACTTGCGGTCCGGAATGTCCCTGGTGATGGAAACGCTGGTTCCCCTGGAAGGGAGCTGGTAGCCCATCACCTGGTAAACGGTGTAAAAGCCGGCGTTCTTCTCCTTCACGGCTATCCAGGTATGCACGCCGAAATACTTGCGCCAGCCGAAGGCGCGTGCCGAATACACCTGGACGACGGCTTCCGGCTCTTCCTCCGGTAGCGGAGCCAGGCCGCTGCTGCTGCGGTCCGCGGTTTGCCAGTCTTCCGCGGGGTGGAAGTAGACCAGGGCGCCGCACAGGACCAGGAGCGCCATGGACAGCCAGAAAATGAGGCGCCATTTGTTCCGTGAAGGGTGCCTGCGGTTATAGGGGTTGGAATGGCGCATGGCGAATGTATATACCTTGAACTTCAAATGAAGGCAATGGCGGAATCTTGAAGTTTGACTTCTCTGCGGAGAGGCTTATTTTCATGGGAATATGATCAAGTTTGCCGTTCCCGTGCTTTGTGCCGCCGCCATGGCGGGCATGCTGGCTCCTGTTTCCGCCCTGGCACAGCAGACGCCCCCTCCCGCCGTGAATGAATCGGGCAGTCCGGTCTTTGACAAGCTGCGCAATGAAGCCATCACAAAAAAAGTTCCCCTGGTTATCTACCTGACGGGCTCTTCCTGGTGCGTGTACTGCAACATCTTTACGAACAAGCATATCAAGGAACGCGACTTTAAGATGGAATCCGGCAAAAAATTCATCTTCTGGATGGTGGATACCGGGCAGGAGCCTGGAAGGTCTCCGGGGTCTTTCACCTTCAAATTCATTCCGGAGGAAGCGGGCAAAGTCGTGGGCTGCCTGGGATCCAGGGCTCCTTATGTGGTCTTTGGCCCTCCCGCCGTGATCATTCTGGACCCCGTTTCCGGAAAAGTGATTAAAAGGATGGTGAGCCAGGGGGACATGGACAAGGAAGGCAAATCCCTGCCCGCGGTTATCGGGGAATGCTGGAAAAAGTTTCAGGAGGGGGGTAAGGCTGCCTGAATGTCCGCCTCTTTTGAGGGAAAGCCGGAATGCGGAATTCCTCTTCCGGCTCTCTTTTCCGCTAAAAACGGTAGATGAAGCGCAGCCACGGCTGCGGGGTGCCGGAGTAATAGGGGTACCATCGGTGCCCGGGATGGTGCATGGTGGAACCCCATTCATCCTGACGGAGCGCCTGCGGCGCATAAGTAAGCAGCCGCCATTCCCGGCAGGCGAAGGAAGAAGGCCGGGAGCATGAAGCGGAGGGTGCCAGGGATGCCTGGAGGGCGGCGGAAGAACAGCAGTAATAGGGAATGTTGAACCGCGGCGCTAGCCCGAACGCCAGCAGGAGCCATATCCACATCCGGAGGCGGGGGTGCCGCATCCAGGTGGAAGCCAGAAAGGCGAGCAGGCAGGCCATTGCCGGAACGCTTCCCTTGCAGAGCAGGTCGTTGACGTCCCCGTTCACGTAAAAGAAAGGCAGAATCAGTCCGGTTGCCAGCGTGCAGATGAAGAGGGGATTCCTCCGGAAATCCCGCCAGCAGAACAGGGCGTATACCAGAAAAGAGGTACCCATGAGCAGAAAATCTCCCGGATGCGTATAAAAGGGCCGTATGCCCGTATGGGAGGATGGCGCGTTTACCGCCCCATAATAAAGGAGGAAGCACGCCCCCAGCAGGACGGCTGCCGGAAAGGAGGGATGGAACAGGATGCGCCGGGAGGCGCGGCCGTCTTTCCATTGCCGGAACCACTGGCAGGCCGCCAGAGGCAGCCCCACCAGGGCCGCGAGGGGGGAATAAAAGGCGGTGGATGCAAACAAAAGAGGGATCCAGTGCAGGGGCATGCGCCCCGAAGCCAGGAAGATGAAGAAAAGCATGACGGGAATGGAGGCGTTTGCACTGCACATGATTTGCTCCGCCGTGCCGAAGTAATGCAGGCGGAACAGGTCCAGCCCCAGCCAGCACTGGACATTCAGCAGGGAGCCGAACATCACCATCAGCAGGGCGAGCGGCAGGGAACGGCGGCCGGAGAAAACGCAAAGCCACAGCCACGCCAGAAAGAGGCCCCATGCCCCCCACAGCACGACAAATGCCCGGGCAGCCCCCAACCCCGCCATTTTGCCTGCCAGGGCCGGAAGCAGCCAGAAACCTGTGTTGTAAATCAAGACATCTCCGTCCGGAAAAACGACGGGCCACGGACTGGCGACCAATTCGCGCAGGCAGGCGTTCCTGACGATATGGTCCGGGTGCTGATTGACCCATTCCCCCCATCCGGACAGCGCCATCAGGGCGATGAACGCGGCCAGGACGAGAAACGAAGAGCGGGTGAAGAGGGGAAAAGCGGGGAGGGAACCCCTTTCCGGCGGTTCCTTGCGCCTTCCGGGAGCCAGTCCCGCGGCCATCAGGAACATGAGCGGAAGAGCGGCGTACCAGTGCATCCATCCCGCCATGAAAACCAGCACGGGCAGCATAAGCCATGCGCAGGTATGCCACTTCAGCGCAGTCACGCTGAAAGCTTGTTCCGGGCACGGGGCATCGGCGGCGGGGGAGTGCATCTCCCCCGGACCTTAATGGGTCCGGCGCATGGGGGCAAGGAGGAAACTTGCGGGCCGGAAGGGAAAGGGCCGCCCGCCCGGTCCTGGTGGCAGGAATGCGGGCGCGCCGTCTCCGCTTTACCGGAAAAACGTGGCATCCCATGCTGGGCGCCTTATGAATAAAACAGAATTCATTCGGGAATTGCAGCGGGAACTGGGAGAAGGCGTAACCTCCCGGCAGGCGGAACAGGCGCTGAACGCTGTGCTGGACACAATTGCAAAGACGGTCCGGAAGCGGTCTCTGGTTAAATTCCGCGGCTTCGGGTCGTTCGCCGTCAAGCACCGCCATGCGCGTGTGGTGCGCCATCCGGAAAACGGCAGTAAACTGTTTGTGCATGAATCAAGCACCATGAAATTCCGGCCTTCCTCCCGCCTGTGGAAGAAGTAGGGAAAGGAAGGCCGGGGCCCGTTCCATTTTGCCATTGACTTCCCTGTCCGGCACGGGCCTTAATGGATAAGGCAGGCGCGCCAGGCGCCTGCCTGGAAAAAGACTGATCCTTGCCCTTTCGCTGACCATGACGCCGGACTCCGTTCATTTGCTGACCCGTTCCTCCCAGATGACCCTGTTCAAGGATGAACAGGGACGTGTGCGCCGCGCCTATTACGGTCCGCGGCTGCGTGAACCGGAGGATGCCCTGGCAAACGCCGCGGACGCGCCCCTTCTGTACTCCGCCCTGGGAGACTCCGTGGCAGGGCTTCCCAATGCGTCGGAGGAATACTCCATTTGCGTAACCCAGGCGGACGGAGCCCTCTCCCTGCGCCTGGAATGCCTGGGGTGGGAGGTGCTGGAACTGGATGACGACCGGGAAGAAGCCGTCTTCTACGGGAAAGACCCTTCCTACCCCGTGAGGGTGGAAATACACGTGCGCTCCCACCGGGAATCGGACGCCTTCCTTCAATGGGTAGTGGTACGGAACGAGGGGAGGGAAGGCATACGCCTTCACCGCGTTGCGTCCGCACAAATGAATCTGCGCGCGGAACGGTACTTTGTCACCAGCTTCCGCGGCACCTGGGGCGGCGAATCCCTGATGAGCGAGGAGGAAGTGGCGCGGGGCCATGAACTTTCCCTGGTTTCCGGCACCGGAACCCGCGCCGCCCAGGAGGGAAGCCCCGGCTTCATCATCTCCCTGGACGGCCCGGCGCGGGAGGATGCGGGGGAAGTAATTTTGGGGGCGCTGGCATGGTCCGGCAACTACCGCATATGGTTCCGGCACAGCCCGTACCACTACCTCTTTGCCGGGGCGGGGCTGGACGCGGTTCCCGCGCCTTACCTGCTGGATGGCGGCGGGACGTTTGAAACGCCTCCCCTTATCCTGGTGCACAGCGGAAACGGCAAGGGGGAAGCTTCCCGGCGCATCCACCGCTGGGCGCGCCGTTACGGCCTGCGCGGCGGCGCTACGGAGCGGCTTACCCTGCTGAACTCATGGGAGGGAGTGTACTTCACCTTCACGGAAAAAGTGCTGCATGGCATGATGAAGCGTGCGGCGGAGCTGGGCGTGGAGCTCTTTGTGCTGGATGACGGCTGGTTTGGCAACAAATTCCCGCGCAATGACGCCCGGGCCGGGCTGGGGGACTGGCAGGTGAACCGGGACAAATTGCCCCATGGGCTGGAAGGCCTGGTGCGCCAGGCGGAAAAGCTGGGGATACGCTTCGGCATCTGGGTGGAGCCGGAAATGGTGAACCCCCGGTCGGAACTTTACCGGAAGCATCCGGAATGGGTGATCGGCCTTCCCCACCGGGAAAACAGGCTGGAACGCAGCCAGTACCTGCTGGATTTGAGCAACCCGGACGTGCACGCCTACATTCTTGACGCCATGCGGAAACTGCTGGGAGAACATCCGGGCATTTCCTATGTCAAGTGGGACTGCAACCGCAAAATCTCCGATCCCGGCTCCTCCCGGCTGGACGCCAGCCATCAGGGGAACCTGTCCATTGACTATGTGCGCGGCTATGAAACCATCCTTGATGCGCTGGCGACGGAATTCCCGGATGTGGTATTTCAGGCCTGTTCCTCCGGCGGAGGACGCGCGGACTACGGGACCATGTGGAGGCATCACGAATTTTGGACGTCCGACAATACGGACGCCTGTGAACGCGTATTCATGCAGTGGGGCATCGGGCACCTGTTCCCGGCCATCTCCATGGCCGCCCATGTGACGGCCTCCCCCAACCATCAGACAAAGCGCGTTACGCCGCTCAAATTCCGCTTTGACGTGGCCATGTCGGGCCGTCTGGGCTTTGAGCTCCAGCCCTGTGACATGACGAAGGAGGAAGTGGAATTTTCCAAACGGGCGCTGGCGGAATACAAGCGCATCCGCCCCGTAGTCCAGTTCGGGGACCTGTACCGCCTGTCTTCCCCGTATGAAAGCCGGGTGGCTTCCCTGATGTACGTATATAAGAATAGGGCCGTCGTCTTCGCCTGGCTGATGGATAAATGGCTGGCGGATTCCCCGCCGCCCCTGCGCCTGAAAGGCCTGGACCCTGCCGCCAGGTATTTGGTGAGGGAAATCAACCTGGATGAAAACGGTTCCCTGGCCAACGTCCATGAACGGGTGCTTGGCGGTGATTACCTGATGGACGCCGGAATCCGCATCAACTGGAAAAAGGCGTTCCAGTCCGTCTGTATGGAAGTGACGGAAACGGGCAGGTAAGTTTTCGTCTCTATTAGGAGGTTACGGCGTGATGAAGATATGAATAACCAAAAATTTATACGAAAATAATAAAGTCACTTCTCTTGCATAGCTCGACGGTTGATATGTTATGTCAATGCTTTGATTGCTGGGAAATTTGCTGATAGACCGATAAGATTTCATGAATGCGGTTGCCATGCAACCAGGGAAATGATCAATCAGATTTGTCACAATTGTATTTGTGCCGGTTGAGTTGGTTCTGATGGTCATTTCTAAATAACGGAATGTCGAATATTACCAAAAGTGTGCTCCGGCTGCGGAAAGGAGTTCGCCTATATAAGTGACGGGAAATTCCTGGCAGGATTTATATATTCCCTCTCTCGGCGATGATTTGAATGATGACCACATAGAGTCTAAAGTCCGTCTCTCTGGTGATGATGCTCAGGGTAGAGAGAGGCCTCATGACCTCGACCCATGCTGCTCACTATCAGCAAGCTGATGAGTGTCACGCTCTATTGGCAGCATTCTTTCCAGAAAAATAAGCCAAGTACCTATACGGCCGCACGCCGCCTGTTTGACAGACGGCGTGCGTATTCCAACACCTGGTTGTTAGTTATTGCTTCTTCTGTTTTATAGGAAACGGCTTATCATTCAATTTTAATGATACCCTGCTTGATTAGTTTGGCCGCTTCCCGTTCTATCTCTTTTTGATGCTTTTTCATGTAGGCCTGATAGGCTTCCTCGATATCGAAGCGAATGGTTATGACCCATTCTTCGTCTTCGTTTTCCAAATCAAAGAACGAATATCGATGGCCATCCATGACATCCTGTTCTTCACCCTTTCCTTTGATGCAATAATTGGGATAATGCTTCTCCACATATTCCCGTTGCTTTTCCAGAAGTTTGTTCAGATCTTTTTCGTCGAAAACGATAGGGTTTGTAATGACAGGGACATCCTTCTCCTCCGTATGAGCTTCACAGGAGGCTTCTTGTTGTTGTTCGTTGGGTTGGACGGTTTCTTCCTGTGCTATAGCTAGACTGCCTATTCCTTGAAAGCAGGAGAGCACGATGATCATTATACTCAATATGTATTTCATTATTTCTTTATTCTATTGATTTACTGGTGGTTTTTGCAATCTTCCTTCAATTGTTTTTCTAATTGCCTTCTAATCTGTTGCTTTCCTTCTCTGATAACACCAGGAATGTCTTTTGCTTGGTGGTAGTCCACTCCGTTCCGCATGATATTATTCTTCTGAGCGATTTGCCATGATCCAATTAGTTTCTTTTGATGAGTGAATCGATAGAGATAAATGATATGCACATTCCGGAATACCTTATCAGTTTTCATTGCCTCAGACAATTTGAGTATTCCACTAGCATTCCCGATAGCATCGTAGATTACTTTTTCTAATACTTTTGCTGCAATTCCATCTAATGTATTTCCCAGTGTATCCAATGTTGCCGTCGAGGCCCCATTAGAAGTCATATAAGGGAAAAATTTTATCTCATAGTCACAGTCTTTTGCTTGGACGGGCAGAGAGGTAAACGAGCCAATGACTACTGCTATAATGTATGTGAGTAGTCTTACTATTGATTTCTTTCTCATGTCAATTTTTTTCGTGGTGTTGGAGTTCATTTCGTCGGAATGAAATTCTTTTTAATAAATTCTTCTCCCTCCCGGGTTAATTTCCCATCATTCCAGGTATCTAGCAGGCTTTGGTAGGCCTCTACGTAGCGCCGTTTCGTCTGTTCTTTCCCTTCTAAGGCAATGATTGCATCTTGTAGCATCTGGACAGAGTATTTTTTCATTTTGGGTGTCCATACGGCGTGTTTTGCTTTTTGGGCCCATATGGACAAATGTTTCCCGGTGAAGCCTGGCTTGTATTCAGCTATACATTTGATTTCAAGACAGTTTGTAATGAGTCTATTCCAAGCCAGACGGTTGAAGAGTTCTTCCCCGTGAGGGGTACAATCCGGTCCGAGCACGCAAGAGTAAAGTTCATAGGGATTAACTCTGTTTTCTCGGATATTCAACACTTTGCTTGCCACATGCCAAATGAGGTTGTGTTCGTTGGGTATGGTTTGAGCCAGCTCTTTGAGGTAGATGAGTTTTTGTCGATCATTCGCGTTTTTGGCCTTGAAGTTCAAATAACGCAGCCACGCAGGATAGTTGAAGGGATTGAATTTCCGCGCTTCCCGCAATAGCAGATCCGCATGCTCCGGTTTCTGTGTGCAGAAGGACAGATAATACGTTAAAGTCGATTCTTTCGCATTGGGATGATGAATGAATGAATCGTAAGCTGGCACCAGTTGAATGGGACCTTTCCATGGAATTTGGGGCCCTCCATTGGCCCAGTTCCATCCGCCGATGTTATTGCCGATTTGCCAGTGGCCGTTGGGATGTTTCCACACGAAGGCGCAGTGCCCTGGTTGCCCAATCGGATAAGCGGGAACTCCTTTGGAGCGCAAGAATCCCGCCGCGCCTTTGGAAACAGCGCCGCATACGCCGCCATATTCAGTATAAAGTTTCAGGGTGATGGGCTTGTGGTCGTAAAAAGCGGCCCCAGCATGAACGCTGACACCTTTATCATTCTTTTTACGGTAGGGAATGAAGCCGGTGAATCTGCTTCCGGCTTTCTCCGGTTTGATTTTTTTCCCCTCAATGAATTGCTGTGCCCATGCGAGGTCTTCAAGGCTTTCTTTACCCCGGAATACAATGGCCCATTCCCAGGGTTGCAAGCTGTCTGCTTGTGGATAGCATCTGGCGTGGTGATGGGAATCCCGGTAGAAATTGAATTTGGCGATGCATTCCTCGGGAGAGAAGGTGTTCGCAACAAGGGCGGCTCCAAGCGCCATGCTGAGTTCAACAGAATTGAGCTTTTGATCCCTAGTATTCCAGATTTGGTAAAAAACGGAAAGGGTATTTTTGCTGGCAGGACCGGATTGGGCGAGCATTTCAAACACTTCCGGATGGCTGGAAAGCCATTCCCTGAAGTCCTGATCCTTGAGTTCCTTCTGGGTAAACGGCTTGCCATCTTCAGCAGTATTAAAAAATTGGTGCAGGTAGCACAGTGACGCTACTTGTGGAGAATGAATCAGTTCTCGTATTTTTTCAATAGTAAGCGGACCGGAGTCAAGCCGGTTGCGCAGGGCTTCCCGGGCTTTACCGGCAATGAAGGAGGAGCGTCCCTCAGAAAGTAGTGTCTGTATGTCTGATCCAGATGAAGCCAGCGCGGCAGGGCTCTCTGGCAACATAAGTATACTGAAGAGGAAAATCCAGAGGATATTCTTCATAAGGTACTCAGGGTAGGTTGAAAGGGTAAATATACGCTAGAGAAAATTGATAGAATGTCAATAAAAAGATGTATTTTTTGATTATGAAAAATAATCGTATGTTTTACTTATATACCGTAATAATGGTGATACAAATATTGTAAATTATTGATAATGAAAAGTTTTTTCTGTATTAAAAGAACAACAAATTAAGATAATTGGTCTTGAGAGGAATTAGACTGCTGGAACCGGACCTGGGATTATTTCGTTTCTACCCTCTCCGGAGGATTTATGAAAAAGGGGTTCCATTCGGGAAAAGAATGGAACCCCTTGGTGAGGTGGTAAAGTAGAGAAGATTGTTTTTTGGGCCGGATTGTTTCCGCCCTTGTTAAATACCCACCACGCCGCCAATGGTCTGGATGATGACCTTGGCGATGATGGTCATCAGGATGAGGGCCACGGGGTAGGCGGTGGCGTAGCTGACCACGGGAGCCTGGGAGTCCGTCTTGCTGGCGATGGCGCCCAGGGCCGGGGTGGAGGTCATGCCGCCGCAGATGCCGCCCAGGCATTCCAGGATGTTCATCTTGAAGACCTTCATGCCCACGAAGTACCCGGCGAACATGCCGGAGCACGTGACGATGACGCCCATGATGAAGACCGCCGCGCCGTGTGTGGCTACGGTGGTGACCAGGTCTGCGCCGCCCTTGATGCCGGCGTCCGCCAGGAAGAAGACCAGACCCAGATCCTGTAAAAGAAGGCGGGTGGGCCGCGGGATGTAGCCCACGATGGGCCCCAGGCGGCCGAAGTGGCCCAGCAGCAGGGCCACGATCAGCGGACCGCCGGCAATCCCCAGGGAGATGCCCAGGCCGTTGCCCAGGCTGAAGTTGACCAGCCCCAGAATGATGCCGAGCGAGAGGCCGAACCCGAGGGAAAGAAGGTCCGTCTGGTTCATGTCCTGGCTGCGGTGGCCTATTTTGTCCCCGTACTTGGTGAGGTTTTCCGGAGAACCCACCACGGTCAGCACGTCATTGCGCTCCAGCGTGGTGTCCCCGGTGGGGACGAAGGTGAAGCCCAGGCGGGAGATGCGGGAGATGATCACGCCGTCCGTACGCAGGGTTTTCAGGTCGCGGAGCTTGCGCCCGGCGTAGTTCTTGTTGGTCAGGATCAGCTTGCGGCGCTCCTTCTGGGAGTCCATGGGGTAGGGGTTGTCACATACTTCCCCCAGGAAGGCGGCGTCGTGCGGCATCGTATCACTGTTGCCCACAATGAGGACTTCCGTTCCTTCCCGGAACGTGTCTTCCGGCGTCAGGGGCATCAGCCTGTCGTTGCGCACCACGCGGGTGACCATGCAGTGCAGGCCGTCCAGCAGCTTGCAGTCCGCAATGTTCTGGCCGATCAGGTTGGGCTGCGTGACGCGGACCAGGCGGGAGATGATGCTGGCCTCCTGCTTGGAGTGCATGGCCTTGGCTTCCTTGTTCAGGTCAAAGTGCAGCAGGCGCGGCAGAAGCTGGACGAACAGGACCACGCCCACCACGCCGAACGGGTAGGCGATGCCGTAGCCGATGCTGACGCCGCTGCCGGAGGCTCCCGGCAGGCTTTCCGTGGCCGCCGCCAGCGCCGGGGTGCTGGTGCACGCTCCGGCGAAGATGCCGGAGGAGATTCCCGCGGGCACCTCGAACCAGATGCCGAACAGGCAGGTGAAGAGGGCGGAAACGCCTACAATGACCACGGACATGACTGCCAGCTTGCTGCCCTGCTTGGCGATGGCGGAGAAGAAGCGGTTGCCCGCGCTCAGGCCCACGCAGTAAACGAAAAGCGCCAGGCCCAGCTGCCCTACGCCGTTGGGGATGGCCAGACGGTAGTGCCCGGCGGCCAGGGCGACGAAGAGCACGCCGGAGAGGCCGAGGTTCAGGCCGTATATTTTAATGCTGCCAAGGGCGATGCCGAAGAAGATGATTCCGAAGAGAACCAGGGTGTTGTGATTGAGCAGGATGTCGAACATGGTCGGCTGGGTCAGTCTTCTCCCGGGACGAACTCAAAATTGCGGAAACGGACGGGGATGGAGGCGGCCTCCAGCCGGGTCCGGTCAAACAACCGGCTTGGCGCGGGAAGAGAGTTGAGTGTTTGTTGGGTCAGGTAGAAATTTTGCACGAAGTAGTTGCCCCCATACCCGCGCTTTGTCAAGTCACGTATGATGTTGTTGACGTGATCTTCCGTCAATAAATCGGGATGGACGGTGGTTCTGACTTCAAAAGCGGTTCCGGAGGCGATCAGGTAGTCCAGCGTTTCAGAAAAGGAGGGGAAGAGGTCCGGCCTTCCGGTGACGGCGCCGTACTGTTCCGGGGGTGCCTTGTAGTCCAGGGCAATGTAGTCGCAAAGCCCCTCTTCCACCAGCGTTTTCACCACGCCGGGCCTGGTGCCGTTGGTGTCTATTTTAATCGCGAAGCCTAGCTGCCGTATCTCGCGGCAGATGGGGATAAGGTCGGGACACAGCGTGCATTCGCCGCCGGACAGGACTACCCCGTCCAGAAATCCCACCCGATCTCTGAGGAAATCAAGGTAGTCCGTCCGGTCTCCGGCAGGAGAGCCCGTTCCTCTGACCAGGGAGACGTTGTAACAGTACTGACAAAACAAGTTACAGCCTCTCAGCCAGAAGATGCAGGCCACCTTGTCCGGAAAATCCAGCAAGGTGAGCGGCGTGATGTCCGCTATGCCCCGGCCCGTTCCCATTGACTTCGCATATGTTATTGGGAAAATTACCGAGGCTGTTCCGTCCGGGCGGAGCAGGGGCAGGGACGGCCCGGTTCCACAAAGTGGACGCGGTCATGGAACTCGCCCTGTTTGCCGGCGTTGAAGGTTTCCACAGGGCGGTGATAGCCCATGACGCGCGTGTAAACGGTGCAGCGGGTCCGGTCCTGTGCGTATTTGCTTAATATTTCCTGTTTGGTCATTGTCGTATTAATGGTTGGGTTTTGAAACGAGGCGGTCGGTTGAAAAGGGTTATTCATGCCTGTGAATGTGGAGCAGCTCTTCATCGCAGAAGGGGCAGTACTGGTGTTCCCCGCGCAGGTAGCCGTGCTTCTCGCAGACGGAGAAGAGCGGAGTGACGGTCAGGTACGGCATGCGGAAGCGGGTCAGCACCTTGCGGACGATGTTCCGGCAGGCTTCCGGGGAGCTGATGGCTTCATTCATGTACATGTGGAAGACGGTTCCCCCCGTATAGCAGCACTGGAGTTCGTCCTGGAGCTGGAGCGCCCGGAACAGGTCGCTCGTATGGTCCACGGGAAGCTGGGAGCTGTTCGTGTAGTAGCGCTGCCCCACGGGCCCCGCCTGGAGGATGTCCGGGTAGCGTTTCTGGTCCTCGCGGGCGAAGCGGTGCGTGGTGCCTTCCGCGGGCGTGGCTTCCAGGTTGTACAGGTTGCCCGTTTCCTCCTGGTACTCCTGCATGCGCAGGCGGATGAATTCCAGGATTTCTTCCGCAAAGGCCCTGCCTTGTTCGGAGGTGATGTCCATCGTGTCGTTGGAGAAGTTGCGCAGCAGCTCGTTCATGCCGTTGACTCCGATGGTGGAGAAGTGGTTGCGGAAGGTGGGCAGGTAGCGCCTGGTGTAGGGGTACAGGCCGCGGTCATACATCTCCTGCACGAAGGCCCTTTTCTTTTCCAGGCAGGATTTGGCCAGGTCCAGCAGTTCCCCCAGCCGGGCGAACAGGGCTTCCCGGTTCTGCTTGAAGAGGTAGCCCAGCCGGGCCAGGTTGATGGTCACCACGCCTATGGAACCGGTCATTTCCGCGGAGCCGAAGAGGCCGCCGCCGCGTTTGAGCAGCTCCCGCAGGTCCAGTTGCAGGCGGCAGCACATGGAGCGCACCGCGTCCGGCTTGTAGGCCCGTTCGTCCGGCACGCGTTCCCCGTTTTCATTCACGGTGTACTGGCTGCCGATGAAGTTCTGGAAGTAGGAGGAGCCGATCTTGGCGGCGTTTTCAAACAGGAGGGGCACGTTTTCCCCCTCCCAGTCAAAGTCTTCCGTGATGTTGACGGTGGGGATGGGGAAGGTGAAGGGCTGTCCCGTGCTGTCCCCTTCCGTGAGCACCTCGTAAAAGGCCTTGTTGATCAGGTTCATTTCCTTCTGGAAGTGCTTGTAGGTCAGTTCCGTCAGCTTGTCCGCGCCGCGTTCCCGCGCCAGGGCCAGAAGGTCCGGGTCCTCCATCCCTTCAAAGAGGTGCTCCCCGCCGCTGAAGGGGGCCTGGTCCCGCAGGTCGCGCGGCACGGTCCAGTCAATCGTGACGTTGGTGAAGGGGGACTGCCCCCAGCGGGAGGGCACGTTCAGGTTGTAGACAAAGCTGCGGATGTCCTTCTTGATGCGCGTGAAGTCCGCCTGGTCCTTGAAGGCGTAGGGCGCCAGAAAGGTGTCAAAGGAGCTGAACGCCTGAGCGCCCGCCCATTCGCTTTGCAGAATGCCCAGGAAGTTGGCCATCTGGCCCAGGGCTTCCCGGAAGTGGCGCGGGGGGCGGCTGTTCACGCGGCTGCGCACGCCGTTGAATCCCTCATTGAGCAGGTTGCGGAGGCTCCACCCGGCGCAATACCCGGTCAGGCAGTCCAGGTCATGGATGTGGTAGTCCCCTTCACGGTGGGCGGCGCCTTCCCGGGCGGAGTAAACCTGGTCCAGCCAGTAGTTGGCGATCACCTTGCCCGCCGTGTTGTTAATCAGCCCGGCGTTGGAATACGTGGTGTTGGAGTTGGCGGCGATGCGCCAGTCGCTCTGGCCGATGTATTCTTCCACCGTCTGCTTGCAGTCCACGTACGTGTTGCCGGAATACAGGCCGCCGAGCTGTTCGCGCTGCATTTTGTGCAGGAAGCGGTAGGTGATGAAGGTTTTGGCCGTGTCAAAGTATCCGCACCGGAACAGGGCGCGTTCAATCATGTCCTGGATTTCTTCCACGTGCGCGCTGTCCTGGTGGGTCAGCTTGGCCTCCACTTCCTCATAAATGGAACGGTTGTAGGCGGTTCCGGAGCTGTGGAAGGCGTTTTTGATGGCCTCCTCAATTTTATAGCCCTGGTATTGTTCCTTTTTTCCGGAACGTTTGATGATGCTTGTTGCCATGGTGGATGTCTCGCTTGGAAGGGATAATGACCGCTCATCCGCGAGCCTGGGCAAAAGCCTGGAAAAATCATAGGCAGGGGCCGCCGCATGCGTGCATTTTTAACAAGGGGCACGATGAGGACCTGTGCGTATGTTCATCCTGTCCGCGGGATGGGATACGGGGGCATCAGGTCGTCTTCTGGCTTCCGGTGCGACATGTGATGGGGACTTCCCGGCTGCCTGGGCAGTCAGTGTCCGGTCCATCGTCTACCGGTTACAGCGGCGCGTCCGCGACGGATTTTCACCGTCTTCCGTTACCTGCGCTGAAACGCAATGAACCACAGAAAGGAACTTCCCGCAAGGAAAATGTATAAATGATGTATTAAATATTTGTTAGTATACATCATGTTGTATATGCCGGGTGCGGAATGATTGATAACGCGGCATTCCTTTCCGTCATGGCACCATATGTGCCCTTGCCTCCTTTCCCGGTCCGGAGGAAAGCGGATAGAATGAAAAGAAGAATCATCCCTTGCGGAGAAATTTCCGTACGGCTTTTTCCGTATCAATAAAATGCGTTTCTTTTTCTCTACAAAAAGCGGATGGCGGAAATCCTTCCTGATGCTGGTTCTTCCCCTTCTCTCTGCGGGGAATCCTGCTTCCGGCGCTTCTGCGGACTGGAATGAAAAGACCATCCGGGACAATCTCCAACTGGTGGCGGAATGGCAGGCGGAGCATCCCAAAAAGCGCTCGCCGCTGCATTGGACCTACGGGGCTTTTTATTCCGGCATGGTGCAGTACGGCCTGTCCGTTCCGGAAGGGCCGGGATTGCCGCTGCTGAGGAAAGCGGGGAAGGAACAGGAATGGAAAACCCTGAAACGGCATTACCATGCGGACGATCACGCCGTGGGGCATGCCTGGATGGAAATGGCGATGGAAGACGGCAATCCCGCTGCGGCGGAAAAGATACGCGCCGTGCTGGACAAGGTAATGAACCGGCCTTCCTCCGCCTCCCTCCAGTTCCAGACACCCCGGTGCCAGGACCGCTGGAGCTGGTCGGACGCCCTGTTCATGTCCCCTCCGGTATTCGTGAAGCTGGCGGCCTATACCGGGGACCGCCGTTATCTGGAATTCATGGACAAGGAATACAAGCTCACCTGCGACTATCTTTTTGACCGGAAGGAAGGACTGTTTTTCCGGGATTCCCGTTACTTCACCATTCCGGCGGGCAATGGGAAAAAGATGTTCTGGAGCCGGGGCAACGGCTGGGTGATTGCCGGACTGCCGCTTATTCTTCAGGACATGCCCGCGGACTGGCCCACCCGTCCCTTTTACGTGGACCTGCTCAAGCGCCTGGCGGCGTCCCTGAAAAAATGCCAGTCGCCCGACGGTTCCTGGCACGCCAGCCTGCTGGATCCGGAAGAGCCGCCCCTGAAGGAGATGAGCGGCACCCTGTTTATCGTGTACGGGATGCTGTGGGGAGTGAACCAGGGGTATCTGGACGCGAAGGAATACCTTCCCGTCATCCGCAGGGCCTGGAAGGCCGCCTGTGATTCCGTCAACGCGGAAGGCGCGCTGGGCTGGGTGCAGCCCATTGCGGACAAGCCGGGGCATTATTCCGGGGAGGATACGGAAGTGTACGGCGCGGGCGCTTACCTGATGGCCGGCACCGAGCTGCGCAAGTACGTCATTGGCCGGGACCATCCGCAGAAAAAGACCGTGACCGTCACGAATCCCCTGAACATGTTCAGGCCCGGAGAAACCGTGGCGGTTCCGCTGCCGCCAGGAGCTGCCGGGGATGCGGCGTCCCTGCGCGTCTTTGACGTGCGCCACGGGCGGGTGATTCCTCACCAGGCGGTGGATACGGATGGAGACGGCAGGAAGGATACCCTCCTGTTCCAGGGCAATTTCCGGCCCGGAACAGCCCGTGATTTCTGGATTCTGGACCGTTCCTCCCTGAAGGCGGCCCCTTCCGCGGACGTTTGTTTCAGCCGCCCTGTGCCGGAGCGCCTGGATGATTTTGCGTGGGAAAACGACCTTACGGCGCACCGGATTTACGGCCCGGCCGTTGCCAGACCCGCCCCGGCGGGGGAAGGGCTGGTTTCCAGCGGAACGGATGTGTGGAGCAAGCGTGCGGGAGTTCCCGTCATCAATGAATTTTACAAGAAGGGAGATTACCATCGGGACCACGGCAGCGGCCTGGACATGTATAACGTGGGACCGGGCCGCGGCTGCGGAGGCATTGCCGTGTTCAGGGATGGGAAACCGCATGCGTCCGGCAACTGGGCCAGCGCCCGCACCCTGTACAACGGTCCGGTCCAGACCGCCTTTGAGGTGGTTTATGCGCCGTGGAACATTGGCGGCGGCGTGCGCGTGGCGGAGAAGCGGAGAGTGACCCTGGATGCGGGAAGCCGTTTTTCCAAAGTCCGCAGCACCCTGTCCATTCAGGGAGCTGAAACGGTGAAGGCGGGTGTGGGAATGGATACCGGAAAGGGCAGGAACAATTATGAAACGGTGGCGGCGGACCGGAAGAACGGAGGGCTGATTACTGCGTGGAGCAGCCCCCGGAAGAATGACGGGCGCTTTGGAACCGCGGTGATCGTACCGTGGCTTCCGGAAGGCCGGGCAGTGGAGTCGGAGGGGTGCACCTACTGGACCCGGGAGATCGGGAACGGAAAGGCTTTTGACTGGTACATGGGAGCCGTCTGGGACAAGGCCTCACCGGTTAAATCCGCCGCGGACTGGGAAGCGGAAGCGCGCCGTGTCCGCGAGTGCATCGGGAATCCCCTCCGGGTGAAGGTGCGGTAGGATATCCGGCCGTTTGGCGCCCCGGGCGGATGGGCGCTGTGCAAGCCTTCTCCGCCCTTTTCTCTTTTACCGGGGCGGCTGTTGCTGCGCGGGTGCGGCCAGCCACTCCGCCAGCATTTCCGGCTGGAGGGGCGCTGGGGTTTCCCGGGCGTCCGGAGAGGCCAGGTTCAGGCCGTCCCTGACGACTTCCGAGCGGATGGAAGCCAGGGAAAGAAGAGTGTGGAAAATGTGGTCGTGGGAAACGGCTTTCAGGCGGTTGGCCTTCAGGGCGCGCACCATGTCCGGATAGCGCGAGGCGAAGGCGTCGGAATACCAGACGAACATCGCGGGGCGGTAAACCGGAGGCAGTACGTGCCCTTGGAACATTTTTCCCTCTTCCCCCAGGGCTACCCCGTGGTCGGAACAGTAAAAATAAATGGCAGGCCTGTCTTTCAACTGCGCAATCATGCGGTGGACGGACGCGTCCAGGTCCACGATGGAATTATCGTACGCGTTGACGGTTTCTTCCAGATGGGCCTTGGGGTCATCCATGTTGCAGGAGGCCGGAGTAAAGCGCCCGGCCTGCTCCGGATAACTGAACGCCATGTGGCTGCCGTTGTTGTAAATGACGTAAAACTGCTTGTCCCGTCCATGCTGTTTCAGGGATTCCTCCAGCACCAGGGAGGTGCGTTCCTGCATCATTCCGGGCGTCTGGTGCAGGGGCAGCGTCTGTTTCCGTTCCCGGCAGTTCCGGGTCAGGATGCCCAGGGAATAATCATGGATGGAGTCTCCGCACAGGTCCATGATCCGGACGGTGCGGAAGCCGTGCTTGTTGAACAGGTCAATGAAGGAGGAATGGCCGGGACGGCGGCGGGACAGTTCCGCATCCGTAAACATGCCGATGGCGGAAATCCGGGTCACGATGCCGAAGGAGGTGGCGTGGGGGAAGGAAACCACGTTGGGTTCCCGGGAAAGCAGAGGCATCGTGTTCCGGTGGTAGCCGTTGAGGGAAAGATGGTCCGCGCGCACGCTCTCGCCCATGTGGAATACCACGGCAAGATCGTCCGGCGCGTCGCACCCGGAAAGGGGTTCCGCGCAGGACGGCAGGTTCCGGAGCTCATTAAAGCTGCTTGCGTCCTGGGTGATGTATTCGTCCGCCAGCTTGTACGCCATCACGAAGTCCACGAGGGGCCAGCCCTTGGCCTTGTCCGAGGTGTAGTAAAGGTAAAGGGGTTCGGAGCTGTAGGAGGTGGCCGGAATGCCCAGCAGCAGAAAAATTCCGTACAGGCCCCAGATGCAGGCCAGCGCGCCCCACGTGGCTTTCTGGCGCAGGGAGCGGCGGCTCCAGTAAATGGCCAGGTAGATGAAACCCGCCAGCAGCAGGGCCCCGGTGACGGTGGCGGCGGTGCAGAAAGCGCAGGCTTCCTGGAAATTGGTCTCCGCCATGCTGGAAAGGACGGAAAGGTTCAGGGTCAGCCCGTACCGCATCTGCATCATGTACAGGCCCGCGTTGAACAGGATGACGGCAGGAAGAACCACGTACGCGGTGAAGCGGTATTTCAGGCAGAGAAGGATAATGCCGCAGAGCAGGGAGGCGGAACAGGCGATGCCCATGCAGCTCATCAGCACACTCTGGCCGTCATTCAGTACATACGGATTCACCACCAGGGCCGCCGCAAGGCCGGCCGCCCACAGGCAGCGCATGCGGCGCGGGAAGAACGCGGCGCGCAGAGCCTGGAACACGGCGGAAAAAACGCCTGGCTGGTCCGCGTACCGTTCTACGGAACGGGTGGGTGCATGGGGAGGGGTCATCGCAAAGAAAGGATAAAGTATTCTTCCTGCTTGAAGGGGGCGCCATTGTAAGGGTTTCACAGTGATGCTCAAGCAGAATATGGAGGGCCTTTTTTCCGGCGTGCTCTTTCTCCGTAAAAGGAAAAGACCTGTTCCCTGTTGTTATTGACAATGACAATTCTGAGGTAGTATAGGGAACCCATGGAAAATCAACCTGTTGGGCGGCAGGGCTCCGATGGCCTCAAGATAGCTTCCGTTGTCTGTGTGATAGTTGCCCTGGCACTGTCATGGATGGCTACCGCTTGCGGCATCGGTTATATTCCCGGAATGGTATTGGGGGAGGCCGGCATGGCATTGGGTGTGGCTTCCGTGGCCTGTGCCGCCATTATCTTATGCAGAAAATTCTTTGCCTTTGGAATCCTGATGATTTTTGTTGGATTGATTGCTGCCGGAGTCGCTGAAAGCGCATGTAATTATATGGTGAACAAGCGTGGCCAAGGTCCTCCCGTGGAATGCCGGAAGCAAATCCGGATACAGCGTGAGGAGGGATGACCGCCGGGAAGCCGTAAAAGGGCAGGCTTCACGGTTATGGTTGACAGAAACGATCCAGGAAGAGTATATGAAACTTATGGATAATCAATCCGTTGCGGCACAATGTTCCGGTACTCTCAAAGGCGCGGCCGTCGCTTGCGCCGTGGCAGGCGCTGTTCTGCCATGGCTTGGAGCGCTTTCCAGTACCGGATTAATCCCTGGAATAGCGCTGGGAGTAGCCGGCATTCTGCTGGCGGTGGCTTCCGTGGCCTGTGCCATTGCCGCGTTGTGCAGAAAATCCGTTGTATTCGGCATCGTCATGATTTTTGCGGGACTGGTTGCCTGCGGCATTGCTGAAAGCGGGGCCATGTACTTGATGTTCAAGCATGGGGAAGAGCCCCCAATGAAATGTTCAAAACAGGTTGGGGAGGGAATCAGCGTAACCTGGAGCCTGGAAAACCAGAAAAGCGGGGAGGAAAAAGACAGGTAGGGTTCTTTCCCGTGGACCGCTTCTGCAAGTGGCAGGGGTTCCGGCTTGTAAAAAACCGCCCGGAATGTTCCGGGCGGTTTTCATGTGCCATGGATGGCCTCCGGTGCTCAGGCGGAGTTTATCCGATGACGAGGAATTTTTCAGCCTTGGTTCCGCAGAGGGGGCAGGCGTCCACGCCTTCCAGGGACTTGAAGGTGTCCCCGCAGACCAGGCAGATCCAGTACTGCCTGGGAAGGGCGCTGGTGTCTCCGTCTTCCAGGGCCTTGAGGGCGGCGGCGTAAAAATCTGCGTGTTCCTTTTCCGCTTCCGTGGCCCACGTGAAGGAACGGACGGCGGCCTTCTGGCCTTCCTCTTCCGCCACGGCGATGAATTCGGGGTACATGCTTTCGAATTCATGGGTTTCCCCGGCAATGGCGGCTTTCAGGTTTTCCGCGGTGGTTCCCACATGAATCTGGATGTCGATAGGGTCCATGGAGGCGCCCAGTTTTTCCAAAACCTTGTTGTGGTTGGCGGCGTGTACGGATTCAGCCTTGGAGGCGGCTTCAAACAGCCGCTGGATAAGGGGCTGCCCTTCCTGGCCCGCTTTGGCGGCATAGGCCGCGTACGTGGCGGAGGCTGTGCTTTCTCCCGTAATGGCGGCTTTCAGGTTTTCTATGGTTTTAGTCATCGGGAATGAATTTATAATAATTCTAAAAAGAAGCAACTGAAAAAATCCTTTTAGAGCAGAAAAAATGCAAATTCCTCTTTCTGCGGCATCACGGGGAGATGTTACACAATGAGTCATTGACGGGTGCAGGATGAACCTGTACAACGGAAACGTTATGAAGAGCATTGTAACAATTAGTTCGGCATGTGCCCTGGCATTTGCAGGTATGGCTTCCGCTCAGGACGCCCCGGCTCCGGCACCCGCCCAGGCCGCTGAAACCCCTGCCGCGCCCGCTGCGCCGGCCGCTGAAGTTTCCAAGGAAGCAAAGGAAGCCGCTGACCAGATGCTGGCTTTGATGAAGGAAATGTCCGCCACGCTCAGCACGGTGAAGGACAAGGCCACCGCAGACGCGGCCGCTGAAAAGATGGCCAAGATCAATGAAAAGGGTGAAGCCCTTTCCAAGAGCGCCCAGAAGGTCCAGGCTGAAATGGATGCCGCCATGCAGGCGCGCCAGGCTGAACTCCTGCCTATTTTCATGGGCATGATGACCGACATGCAGCGTTTGCAGCAGGCTGACTTCTTCGGAAGCCAGGCGCTGAAGGACGCCATGAAGCAGACCGGAGCCTCCGGTCCGGAAGAAGGCGTTGAAGTGGAGGAAGAAGAAGTGGAAGTGGACGCCGTTCCGGCCCCCGCCCCCGCTCCCAAGGAAGCTCCCGCTCCCGCCGCCAAGTAACTTTCTTTTCCAGGATTGATTCTCCTCCGGTATCTTTGGATACCGGAGGATTTTTTATGGGGAGACGCCTTGCCTGAACGGGGCAGGGCCGGGTACGGCGTGCTGGCGGAATGCTTGAAAACGCGGAAAGATGCCCAAAAACAAGGCAGGCCGCCTCCGTTTCCGGGGCGGCCTGCCGGGTGTGATGAATCAATGGTAAGGCGTGTTATTTGGCCTTTTTCTTTTTGGCGGGGGCTTTGGCGGACTTGGCTGCCGTTTTGGATGCCTTGGCAGGTTTTTCCGCGGGGCATTCATTGACGGAGTTCCAGGACCAGTCCCATTTGTCCACGTTCATGGCACAGGCGGTCAGGAGCGCTACGGAAGCGTCCAGGTCATCCTTGTGCGCCATTTCAATGACTTGGTGAACGTTGCGGGTGGGAACGGAGATGGCCCCGGCAATGGAGCCGCCCGGTACGAACTTCTGCATGGCGCCTGCGTCCGTGCCGCCCGCGGGCAGCATTTCCACCTGCCATTTGATTTTGTTGGCGTCCGCCATGGCCTTCATGAACTTCACCATGCGGCGGTCCGCAATCACGGAGCCGTCATACAGCTTGATGGCGGCTCCCGCCCCCAGATGGGAGACCTGGTCGTGGGCCGGGGTGCCGGGAATGTCGCAGGCGATGGTGACGTCCAGCGCGATGGAGAAGTCCGGCTGGATGTCCAGCGTGCCGGCCTGGGCGCCCCTCAGCCCTACTTCCTCCTGGACGGTGAAGGCGGCCACGAAGTTGCAGGAGGGCTTCTTTTTGGAAGCCTTGATGGCGCGGAGGGCTTCAATGAGCACGTAGCACCCGGCCCGGTTGTCCAGGGACTTCACGTTGACGCAGTCCCCCATTTCCACCAGGTCGCGTTCACGGGTGACGGAGTCGCCCACGGAAACGTATTTTTCCACTTCCTCCTTGCTCATGCCCAGGTCAATGAAGAAATCGGTCACTTCCGGCAGCTTGGTGCGTTCCGCGGGAGACATCACATGGATGGGTTTCACGCCCATGACGCCGATGAGGTCCTTCCTGCCGTGGACGATGACGCGCTGGGCCGTCAGCGTCTTGGCGTCAAAACCGCCCAGGGGAAGGAATTTGATGAACCCCTTGTCGTCAATGTGACGGACCATGAAGCCGATTTCATCCATGTGGGCGGCGGCCATCATGGTTTTTTCCGTGTCCTTGCCTTCCACGATGGCAATCACGCTGCCCAGATTGTCCACGCGCACGGCGTCCACCAGCGGGGCCACTTCCTGGATGATAAAATCACGGATTTTGTCTTCAAACCCCGGAGCACCCGGAGTTACGCAAACCTGACGAAGCAGTTCCAAATTCATAATGCCGCCAATGTACTGGTTTTCGTGAAGGTTGGCTAGTCCATAATGCGGCCTCCGGAAGGAGGCCCGGCAGGGCGTTCCTCCCGTTTTTACCGGCGTTCCCGGGTAATGACGGCATCCGGCTGCGCGGGTGCCCCGTTGTCCGGGCGCTTGTAGTTGACGCGCCGGGCGTCCAGGAACGGGAGTTCGCGTTCCATGCGGTTTTTGAAATCCTTCTCGTTCTTCAGTTCCCGCGGCGTCCAGGCCACTTCCGCCAGCGCCAGGGCGCGGGGGAAGACGTGGTATTCCCATTTCGGCAGGTTGGGAATGTATTCCGTCCAGATGTTCGCCTGGCAGCCCAGCACCTGTTTTTCCCGTTCCCTGGGCGTGCCCTGCGGGACGGGTTCCAGGGAGTACACGCGCTGCCAGGCCAGGTTGTCATTGTTGATGGTTTCATATTCCGGGGCGGACGGCTTGCCGGGGCCCTGGTCATAGTCAAAGTACAGATGGCTGTTGGGCGTCATCACCACGTCGTTGCCCTGTTCCAGGGCGTGCCGGGCGCTGTTCGGCATCCAGCTGCGCCAAACCATCATGGTGGCGGTGGGGGAGAGGCCGCCCTCCTGGATTTCATCCCAGCCGATGAGCCTCTTGCCGTGCTTGTTGATCATTTTTTCCACGCGGCGGATGAAATAGCTCTGGAGTTCGTTTTCATTGGCAAGGCCGTTTTCCTTCATGACCTGCTGCGCCGCGGCGGACTGCTTCCACTGGTCCTTGGGCGCTTCATCCCCGCCTATGTGGATGTAGGGACTGTCCGGGAACAGGTGGCACACTTCGTCAATCACGTCTTCCAGAAAGCGGAAGGTCTTTTCCGTGGGGGCGAACGTGTAGGGGTGGATGCCCCAGGTTTCCTGCACTTTGGGAGCAAAGCCCGGAATGTCCGTGTTGCCCAGTTCCGGATACGCAGCGATGGCGGCGGAGGCGTGGCCCGGCAGTTCCACCTCCGGGATGACGGTGATGCCCCGGTCCTTGGCATATTGAACCACCTCCCGGATTTCATCCGCGGTATAATGACCGGAGTAGGGGGTGCCGTCCGGCTTGTTGCGGTTGCCGATGACGGGGGACTGCACGCGGGCTCCGCCGACAGCCGTCAGCCGGGGATACTTGGCAACCGGAAGCCGCCACCCCTGGTCGTCCGTCAGGTGCCAGTGCAGGGTGTTGAATTTGTACCTCTCCATCAGGTCCAGGATCTTTTTAATGTCCCGCACGGGCATCATGTGGCGGCAGCTGTCCATCATCAGGCCCCGCCAGGCAAAGCGGGGCCGGTCCTTCACGTCCATGCTGGGAAGGGCGGGGTCTCCGTTCCCGTCCGTGGCGATGCTCTGCATGAGGCTTTGAAGAGCGTACAGGGCACCGTTCGGGGCTCCGGAGGCAATGGAAATGGAGTCCGGCGTTACGGCAACGCGGTAACCTTCCCTGCCCAGGGCCGCGTCTTCCGTAAAGGCGACGTCCGCGCCGGATTTAACCAGCGAGGTTTTGATGCCGTTATCCTTGAAAATACGTTCCGCCTGGGTGGAGAGGGGCTGCCCCTCCGGCAGTTTGACGCCTTCTTTCAGGGAGAAACCGGGTTCCCCGGTTTTAACCTGCATGGCCGCGGGCAGCGGAATGATGTGGGGCGTTTCCTGAACCGGGGCGGATGCGGCGCCCCAGCAGAACGGAGATAAGCAGAAAGCCATGGCAGGGAAAAGATGTCTGGAAAGCATAGCTTAAGTACGCGGCATTTGCCCCAAAAATTCTTCTCTGTGGCATTTTTTTCCGCCGCGGGAAGAAAAGCCGCCGCATAAAAATAGCGGTTGCCGCGCCCGGGCTCCTGTGAGAGTATCCCCGCGCTATGAGTAATCCCGCTTCCCCGCCTGTCAGGAAGACGATGGTATTTGTGCTGCTGGCCCTCTTTCTGGGCCAGTTCGGGAGCGGCGTGTATGACCTCATTTTCAGCAACTTCCTCCGTGATGCCCAGCACCTGGATGTGGAGATGCGCGGGTTTATTGAACTCCCCCGGGAATTGCCCGGCATCCTGTCCCTGTTCGTGGTCAGCCTGCTGTTCATGTTCAATGAGGTGCGCGTGGCGGGGGTGGCGTGCCTGCTGATGTTCGGCGGCATGTACGCGCTGGCCGCGTGCAGCGCCGGAACCAGCCTGTGGGTGCTTTCCGCGTGGATCCTGACGGTGAGCCTGGGGCAGCATGTCCTGATGGGGATGGTTGACACCATCGTCATTCATACGGCGCGCCCGGAAAACCGCAGCCTGAGGCTGGGGCAGATGAAGGCGCTGGGGACGGCGGCCGCGCTGCTGGGCGCCTTGTGCGTCTGGATCAAGTGGAAATTCAACCAGTCCTTTGCCGTGGACTTCTTCATTACGGGCGGCGTTTGCCTGCTGGCGTTCGTGTTCCTGAGCCGTGTGAAAACGCCGGTCTTCCCGCAGCGGCGCGGATGGCGGCAGTGCTTCGTCTTCAAGCGCAGGTACGCCGTTTATTACGGGCTGGAAATCCTGCACGGCATTCGCAAGCAATTGTACCTGACCTTCGGCTTCTGGCTGATGGTCAGCACGCTGGGCCAGCCGCCCGGCTACATCGGAAAAACCCTGCTGATTGCCGGCGTCATCGGGCTGGGCACCCAGCCTCTCATCGGCTGGAGCATCAAGAAATACGGGGAGAGGAAGGTGACGATTTTCGACAGCATGGCGCTGTCCGTCCTGTGCCTGGCGTACGCGTTTGCCCCGGAGCTGCTGCCCCTGCACTGGGCCGTGGGGGTGGTGACCGCCTGTTTTGTGCTGGATAACCTGTTGTTTGCCCTGGGCATGGCCCGCAGCACTTACGTGGCCCGCATCTGCGAGAAGCCGGAGGACATCACCCCCAGCATCTATACCGGGCTGGCCATCAACCACGTGGCCTCCATCGCTTACGGCGTGCTGGGCGGCGTGATCTGGATGAATACGGGAGGGCCGCAGGCCGTGTTCCTGATCGGCGGCCTGGCTACCGTGGGGGCCGGGCTCGTGGCGCGGCACATGGAGGAGCCGCGGCGGAACGGGGCCTAACCGGGTAGGGGGGAGGCCGGAACGGCCCGTTCAGCTGTCCTGCCGTGCGGCTGCGGGCCCGGGCGTTCCTTTTTTAAAGGCTTCCATAATCTTGCGGAAGATGTCCGTATTTTCATAAATGCCCGTGAAGGCCCCGCTTCCCGCGCCGAAGGCATAAACCGGAACGGCTATGCCGTCATGGCTGCCGGACCCGAACCGGGCTGTTATTTCCCCCTTCTCACGGTTGCCTCCCGTGAGGGCGAACGCGCCCGTGTTATGGTCCGCCGTGATGACGACCAGCGTGCCGGGATGGCGTGAAGCCCAGTCCAGCACGGCCCCGGCGGTCCGGTCAAAATCCAGGAGCTCCTCCATCATCTCCTCCAGCTTGTTGCTGTGCGCGGCCTTGTCGATGTTGGAGCCTTCCACCATCAGGAAAAATCCGTTGGAATTCCGGGAAAGGGCGTCCAGCGCCTTCAGCGTGGCCTGGCGCAGAACGTCTCCCCGTTTGGAGGGAGGGGGCAGGTTGCCGGGGGCCGTGACGGCCAGCGTTTTTCCGGGCGGCAGCGCGGCGGCTTCCTCCCAGGTGCGGGCGATCCGGTAGCCCTGCGCCTCCATCTCCTTGAAAATGTCCCTTCCGTCCGGTCTTTGCGTGAAATACTTGCTCCCGCCGCCAAAAATGAAGTCGGCGCGGGAACGGGGATAATCCCCGATGATGCCGTAGGAATCCGACCGTTGTTCATTGTTGGCGCAGAAGGCGGCCGGAGTGGCGTCGTTCAGCTCGCAGGTGGCGATTACTCCGGTGGATTTGCCCATGTCCGCCGCCTTGTCCACCAGGGAATCCAGCTTGTTGCCCTTAGGGCATACGGCCACCCTCTTGTAGAGCGTCTTGGTTCCCGTGGCCATGGCGGTTCCCGCAGCGGCGGAATCCGTCACCAGCTTATCCGCGCACCACGTTTTGGCAATGCCCGTGACCGGGCAGTTTTCAATGAACAGGCGGCCCCGGTTGGCCGCCCAGGCGGCGGAAAGGTGATGGATGCCCATGCCGTCCCCGATCATCAGGATGACGCTGGTGACGGGGGCGTTCCGGTCCGGCTCGCGTATTTCCGTTACGGGGTAGGGATGTTCCAGAACGAAGCGCTGCGCCTCCCCCGCCGTGAGCAGGGACGGGGCAAGCAGCAGGACACAGGCCAGGGAGCGCAGCGGGGAAATCATGCCGCCACTTTCCCGCCCGCAAGGGAACAAGTAAAGAGGAAAAATGTGCCGGTTCCGCCGGGACCCGGCACGGGAAACCTGGAGCGGTTATTTGGAGTCCGCCTGTTTTTGCAGGATGTCCCGGATTTGTTCCAGCAGGACGACGTCATCCGGCTTGGGCGCGGGGGCCGCGGGCGTTTCTTCGCTCTTGCGCCTCATCGTGCCGATCAGCTTGATGGCCACGAAGACGGAGAAGGCAATGATCAGGAAGTCAATGGTCGCCTGGAGCAGCTCCCCGTACTTCAGTTCCACATCCCCCAGTTTCAAGGTCAGGTAGGCCAGGTTTACGCCGGAGGTGAGGTACCCGATGATGGGGGTGATGATGCTGGAGACGAAGACGGAAACAATCTTGTTGAACGCGGCGCCGATGACGACCGCCACGGCCAGGTCAATCACGTTGCCTTTCAGGGCGAATGCCTTGAATTCCTCCAGAAATCCTTTGACGTTGAAAAAGCGGGCCATGATGAATCGGTGTTGATGATTTATTTCATTCTGAAGGCAAAAGAATAAAAGAAAAGAAAAAATGAACTTCCCCCTCCGGAACAGAAGTATGACCACCGTGCCCGGCAAAATGTGAGAATCATGACGTGGCTCCCAAAAAAATCATTTACAGACGAGGCCAGAAGCGCAAACTACACGCGTATTACCTTAGCTTATGAACACAGAAGAAAAACTCAACCAGTACGTACTTCATTCCTATGGCCGTTATCCCATGGCTGCCGTCCGCGGGGAAGGTTCCCGCCTGTGGGACAGCACCGGGAAGTGCTATCTGGACTTCTGTGCCGGAATTGCCACCTGCGTGCTGGGGCACTGCCATCCCGCGGTAACGCAGGCCCTGCAGAAGCAGGCGGCCACGCTGGTGCACTGCTCCAACCTGTACCAGATTCCCCAGCAGGCGGATCTGGCGGAATTCATCGTGACCAGGTGCGTGGAGCGTCCGGGAAAAGTCTTTTTTGCCAACAGCGGGGCGGAATCCAATGACGGGTTGATCAAGGTGGCGCGCCGCTACGGGCACCGGAAGCCCCAGCCGGACGGCAAGCCCCGTTTTGAAGTGCTCACGTTCAACAAATCCTTCCACGGAAGAACGCTGGGCAGCATGTCCGCCACGGGGCAGGATAAAATCAAGATAGGCTTTGACCCCATGCTGCCAGGCTTTCGACACTTGCCTTTCAATGACCTGGAAACGGCCCGTGAAGCCATTCGCCCGGAAACCGTAGCCTTCATGCTGGAAACCATCCAGGGTGAAGGCGGCGTCAACTGCGTGACCCCGGAATTCCTGCGCGGGCTGGCACAGTTGTGCAAGGAGCATGATCTGCTTCTGCTGATGGATGAAGTGCAGTGCGGCTTTGGCCGCTGCGGCGACATCATGGGATGGCGCGCCGTTGCGCCTGACGTGGAGCCGGACGGCATTTCCTGGGCCAAGGCGCTGGGAGGAGGCTTCCCCATCGGCGGCTTCTGGATTTCCGACCGCGCCATTGACGACCAGGGCACGGAGCTTGCCTCCATCATGGACCCCGGTTCCCATGGTTCCACGTACGGCGGCAATCCGCTTGGCACTACCGTGAGCCTGGCCGTGCTGAGGGAAGTAGTCTCCCAGGGCCTCCCGGAACGGGCGCAGCGCCTGGGCGCGGAAATCCGCGCGGAAATAGAATCCTGGAACCTGCCCGTGGTTCAGGGCGTGCGCGGCTTGGGCCTTCTGCTGGGCATCGGCCTTAACCCGGAAATGGTGGATGCGCCGGAGGGCAAGACGGTTGCCTCCGTGGTGGTGGAAGCCCTGAGGCAGGAAGGCCTGCTTTCCGTTCCTGCTGGTCCTGAAACCGTGCGCCTCCTGCCTCCCCTGAACGTAAGTGAAGAAGAAGTCCAGCAGGCGCTTGCCATCATCAGGCGCGTGCTGAAGACATACGTTAAATAGTGAACCCAGCCTCTGCTTTATTGTCATGAAGGATGAATCCATTAAAGCCCCCGGCAATGCGATAAAGCAATATTCCATCATGCTCCAGAACCGGGTGGGGGCGTTGTCCGCCCTCCTGGGCCTGCTGGACATGCACGGCATCTTCTGCCTGGGCTTCAGCATGCATGACTGCCATGAGGCGACTATTGCGCGCCTGATCGTCAGCGATCCGGAGCGGACGTCGGAAATCTTTCTGGAAAAGGGCATCTGCTATACGGAATCCGAAGTGCTGGTAGCCGTCCTCCGCCACGGCCCCGCGGACCTCAAGAAATGCCTGGATGCGCTGTATGCCGCGGAAATGAACGTCAACTTCCTGTATCCGCTCCTGCCTTGCGCGGGGCGTGGCTCCCTGGTCGCCCTCCATGTGGATGACCTCAACTTCGGGCGGACCGTACTGAATTCCAGCGGCATCAAGGTCCTGTTCCAGCAGGATCTCAGCCGGTGAAAACAGTGGTTTTCCGCTTGTTTTTGCTGCCGTGCAAAAGGCGTTTTCTCCAAGCGCATCAAGGGTTTGGCGCGTTTTTTCAGCTTGACGGGAGGGGAAAACATGGTATGGTACGGGCCGCATGGCAAAAGTACCCGTAATCAATCTTCGCAAGGGACACGCGGTTAATCATAACAATGACGTTTGCGTCGTGGTCAGCATGGAGCACAAGTGCCCCCCCCGCATGGCTTCCTATGTGCAAATGAGCATCCGCAGCATTTCCACCAAGAAGGTGTACAACCTTCGCCTCACTTCCAATGAATCCCTGGAAGGCGTGAACCTCGCCCGTGAGGAATATGAGTTCAGCTACATTGACGGCATGGGCTACCACTTCATGAATCCCGATACGTATGAAGACATCACCGTGTCTCCGGAAATCGTGGAACCCGTGAAGGATTACCTGATGGAAGGCAATATCTACATCCTGCTTTTCACGGATGAAACGGTGGTCTCCGTGGAACTTCCCGCCGCCATCACCATGGAAGTGGCGGAAGCTCCGGAAGGCGTCAAGGGCGACAGCGCGAACAACGTTTACAAGTCCGCCACAATGACCACCGGCCTGGTGGTGCAGGTTCCTCTCTTCATCAAGCCCGGTGAAAAGATCTCCGTGAAAACGGAAGACGGTTCCTACCTGGGCCGCGTGAACTGAACGTTCTCCCTGATTATTTAAAAAACCCCGTCCGGTTTTTCCGGACGGGGTTTTTTCATGCCGGAACGCCGCGGAAAAAGACCAGGGAGCAGGCGGGAGTGGAGGCTTTACTTTCACAGCCGCTTCCAGTAAGTCATTTTCATCCGATTATTTTTGTTCCATGAAAAAAATTATTATTCTGTTGTGGGTATGCATGCTGGCCTCTTTTCTGCCGGGGGAATGCGCCGCCGCGGTAAAGCTGGCCTGTCTGGGGGACAGCATCACAGCCGGAATGCTGGTCAAAAAGGAAGACTGCTGGGTTTTCCGGATAGCCAAAGAACTGGACAAGAAGGCGGAAGTAGGAAACTTCGGCGTTTCCGCCCGGTGCCTGCTGTTCAGGGGAGACCGCCCCATCACGCGGGAGAAGGCTTATCAGGACGCTCTGGCGTTCAAGCCTGACGTGCTGCTCATCGGCCTGGGCACCAATGACAGCAAAAAGGTAAATTGGAGCCACAAGGATGATTTCGTGGACAATTACAAGGAGATCATCGCGGAGTTCCGCAAGCAGAATCCCAAACTGAAGGTATACTGCCTGCTGCCCATTCCGTCCCAGGAGGCCCGGGAAGGGGGAATCAGCAAGGAATGCATTGAAAAAGAGGTCATCCCGCTCATCCGGCAGGCGGCTAAAAGCACCAGGTCCAAAGTCATTGACCTGAACAAGGTCATGAAGGGCAGGGACAACCTGCTGGTGGACGGCGTGCATCCCAATGCGGAAGGGCATGGGCTCATGGCGGAGCACATTCTCCTGGTTCTCAAGGGAAAAGCCGTGGAATAACGGTCTGCCCCCTTTTTCCGGAGGCGTGGCCTTTTTAACAGGAAATGGCAGGGGATAAGCGGGCCTGACGGGCACCATGAGCCGGATTCCTTTTTACCCTGCCCCTTCCGTCCGTTCCGTGCGCCCCTGTCTTAAGACGGCACGGTTACCGGGAGGGCTGCCGCTTCTTTTCCGGCTGGTCCGGGATGGTGCCCTTGTGCGGGGAATCCTTTTTCTGGTAAATCCGGACGTAGTCTATTTCATACTTCTGAGGCAGGGGCAGTTTGTTCAGGTCGCCGCCGGTGGCGCCAAGAGCCAGGTTCAGGATGATGAAGTGGGGCTGCCGGAAGGGATTGTCTATTTCCTTGTAAACGGCGTTGATGGTGTTGTCCAGGGGGGTCTTGTTCAGCAGAATGTCGTCCGCATACAGGCGCACTTCCTTTTCGTCCCAGTCCATGCGGAAGACATGGAAGCTGTCCGCCCAGTCCGCGTGCTTTTCCAGAAGCCATTTCAGCGGCGTGTAGGTGGTGCTCCATTTCCCCACGTGTTTTTTGGGGGAGGCCCAGCAGAGGTTGGCCAGGTAAGTGGACTGGTAATACTCCATGATGTCTATTTCCCCGCACATGGGCCAGCCTTCCTTGACGCCCATGGTCCAGAATGCGGGCCACATGCCTTCCCGCGGGCTGAATTTGGCGCGGATTTCAAAGCGGCCGTACAGCCATGAGAATTTCCCGCGCGTGGTCAGGGAGGCGGAGGTATAGTCCGCTTCCTTCCGCGTGGTCTGCCAGCTCTTCCCTGCCGGATCGTAATGGGGATTGGCATGTTTTTCCTTTTTGCCTTCAATAATCAGCATTCCATCCTTGCAATAGGCGTTCTCCGGCTGGTACCACTGCGCCTCCTTATTGCGGACAAAACCATGTTCGTAATTCCATTTGGCGGGGTCCGGGCGTCCGTCCTTGTCGAACTCGTCGTGCCAGACGAGTTCGTAATCGGAATAATCCGCTTTTTCCACCACCCGGTCGGCGTTTTTGACGCCGTCCCCGTGGAGGGAGTAGAGTTGGGCGTGCAGGGGGGAGGCAAGGAGGGCCGTGCAGGCCAGAATTGGGAATAAGGAGGAAGAGTTCATGCGAAAGAAAAGAAGGTGTTTTTCTTGGTACGCAGGCACGGGTGTTTTTTTGTCATTTTTTATTGGAAAAGGGTGAAGCCATGAAAGCGGCTTGAGAAACGGGGGTCATGTGTTAGTGTCGTCTAACAGCATGGGGCCTTTGTCTGGTTCCGTAGCATCAACCCCTGATTTAACGATAATGGAAGAAAGGAATTATCTGGTTTCCGGCATGCACTGTGCGGGTTGTGCGGCCAAGGTGGAGCACGCTGTAGAGGAATTGGACGGTGTGGAACGCGTTGAGCTGAATTTGCTGACGGGGCGCATGGCCGTTGTGTTCCGGGAGCATGATTCTCCGGCCAGGGACCGTCTGGCGAAGGTAGTAGAGAAAGCCGGCTTCCACCTGGCGGACTGGCAGGGGGAACCGCTTTCCGGAGCGGAGGAGAAGGCGCGCGAGGAGGAAAACGGCGGGTCCCGCCTTGTCTGGTCCGTCCTGCTGCTCGTTCCGCTGATGTACCTGTCCATGGGCCCCATGTGGCATTGGCCCGTTCCGGGAGGGGGCTGGGGGCTCTGGTTGAATCTGTGGGCGCAGTGCATCCTGGCGGGTGCGGTTTTATGGCTGAACCGGCATTATTTGATCAATGGCGTCCGCCAGCTTGCCGCGCTGTCTCCCAACATGGATTCCCTGATCGCCATCGGCGCGGGGTCCGCCTTTTTGTACGGGCTGTTTCTGTTGATTGCGGGCCTGTGGCAGGGCGCCAATGTGGACGGGATGGAGTTGTATTTTGAGTCCGCGGCCATGATCGTCACCCTCATTTCCCTAGGGAAGTATCTGGAACGCCGCTCCTACCGGAAGACGAACGCCGCCGTGAAGGGACTGGTGAAGCTGGTTCCCCAGGAAGCCCTGGTGTGGCATGACGGCGCGGAACGCGCCGTCCCGCTGGATGAACTCCGGGCCGGGGACCTGGTGGTGGTAAAGACCGGGCAGAGGATTCCGGTGGACGGCCTCATTGAGGAAGGGCAGGCCGCGCTGGACGAATCCGACCTGACGGGGGAAAGCATGCCCGTGGACAAGACGGCCGGGGACCGGGTGATCAGCGGCACGTTCAACCGCGCCGGGTATCTTAAAATCCGTGCGGAGCGCGTGGGCAGGGATTCCACGCTGGCCCGCATGATCCGCTTGGTGGAGCAGGCCAGCCAGTCCAGGGCGCCCATTGCGCGGCTGGCGGACCGGGTGTGCTATTTCTTTGTCCCCACAGTGATTGCCATTGCGCTCATTGCGTTTGCCGCATGGCTGGTGGCCGGAGAGGGCTTTTCCTTTGCCCTTGCCAGGGCGATTGCGGTGCTGGTGATCTCCTGCCCCTGCGTTCTGGGCCTCGCCACCCCGATCGCCATCATGGTGGGTACGGGGCGGGGCGCGCGCCTGGGCATCCTGTGCAAGTCCGCCAGCGCCCTGGAGGCCCTGAGCCGCGTGGATACCGTCGTCTTTGACAAGACGGGCACCCTGACGGAAGGGGAGCCCCGGGTGGTGGCCGTTCTGCCGGAACAGGCCATGAATGCGGATGAACTGGTGGAGATGGCGGCGGCCCTGGAACAGGGCTCGGAACATCCGGTGGGTAAAGCCATTTATGACCATGCCCGGCTGCTGGACCTTCCCATACGCGCGGTGGCTGATTTGTCCATTGTCCCCGGCCGCGGCATTTCCGGTACGGTGGACGGCGTGCCTTACGCGGTGGGCAATCTCAGCTTCATGAAGGACAGGGGGATTTCATGGAGTGAGGAGGAGGCGCGCCTGCGGGAGTTCATGCGGCAGGGAGCCTCGCCGCTTTATGTGGGCAGGGAAGACCGTCCCGCCGGAGTGATCATGGTGGCGGATTCCCTGAAACCGGACAGCCGCGCGGCCGTGGACAATCTGAAGCGGATGAACCTGCGCGTGGTCATGCTGACGGGGGACAACGCCGCCACAGCCCGCCACATGGCGGGGGAACTCCACATTGATGAAGTCATTTCCGACGTGCTGCCGGATGAAAAGGCCACCCATGTGATGAAAATGGAGGAACGGGGGGACAAGGTGGCAATGGTGGGGGACGGCGTGAATGACGCCCCCGCGCTCGCCTGCGCCCGGGTAGGCATTTCCATGAAATCAGGAACAGAGCTGGCGATGGAGTCTTCCGACATCGTGCTGATGAAGAGCAATCCCGTGGGCGTGGCGGAAGCCCTTCAATTGGGCCGCTCCACGCTGCACATCATCAGGCAGAACCTCTTCTGGGCCTTCTTTTACAACATCATCGGCATTCCCCTGGCCGCCGGGTGCCTGTATCCCGCCTTCGGCCTTACGCTGAACCCCATGATTGCCGCCGGAGCCATGAGCCTGAGCTCCCTGTGCGTGGTGTTCAATTCCCTGCGGCTGCGCGGCTTCAAACCCCATCTGGAAAAATAAGGCAGTCACTTCCTGAACAAAGGGGATTTTGGTGTAACTTATTTATGTTCTATAATTTTGGATTGATTTTCTATTTCTTTCCTACTTGTCGGCGAGCCTGTTGAGATAGTACTATTTATTGGGTTTTTGTCTGAGACGGAAATACTTGCTTTATAATACTACGTAGCAGATGTTTTTTTACGTATCTTCTAAACCCAATGAATTCCTTTGTCGGATCCGAAGCATCGTCTATAAAATTACGAATACAAGATCCCAAACTGTTTTGTTGCTCTTTTGAAGTTTTAGCTCGTGTAAGTTCTTTGGTGATTTTTCTTTTTAGAGAATCTATGATCTTTTTCCGCCTTTCAACAATGGCTGGTCTAGATAGTTGACAAATTTCGATTGTTTTTCGATAGCGAGGATTATCCGAATCTATTTCTCCATTTTTTAGGAAAACAATGAAATTTTCAGGGTCTTCTAGTTCAGGATTTATAAGAATAGGTTTTTCAAACTTGTTTAATTCTGATGAAAGATTATTAAATTTGTGGTTGATATTTTTCTTTTTTCTAAAGAAAGGAGGAGTGATTGATTGTGTGCCCTCTAAAGGAAAATTGTCCAGTTTTTTTTGATTGCAAACAGGGCATGCCAATAATAAATTATCCCAACTAAATGCAAGCCAATAATATATTGATTTTGGACGATAGTGTTCTACATGAAACTGCTCTATTATCTGCTCGCAGTAGATACATTTCCCATGATGTATTGTTTTGAGCTTCTCCTTGATATCGGAGGCTCTGTAGCATTTATTATAATTTTCTGTAGGGATATATTTTTTTTGATTGATGAGTTCCTGCCGTTTTTGGTGTGTTTCTTCTGAAAGAAGAGAGGGAGGAATATCATTTAAGTCTTTATTGATTTTGATCATCTTCTTTTAAGATTTTGTCAATCAATATGTCTATGTCATTATCAGTGAGGAATTTTTTTCCTTGCCGATATTGTTCCTGTAATAATTTTTCCAGTTTTAGCTCAAGTCGATACTGAGCGTATGTACTTGCTGTCGTATAATTGTCCGTTTTTGGTTCCATCCGAGCACTCTCCAATCCAAACATGGGGGATGTGGCAAGAGTATTGATCATGAGATGATTGAGGTTTTTACGAAGGTAAGGCTCACTCAGTATTGTTTGCCCGTCTTGTCTGTATATTCTGTAAATGAGTGCTTCATCTGATGCTGCCTGAATGATCGTTGGGCTATGGGTTGTGAAAAAAAACTGGATATTAGGAAAGTGCTTTTTTAACTTTGGAACCAGTTTGAGCTGCCAGCGAGGGTGGATATGCAAGTCTATTTCATCAACAAGCACAACGCTTTTCTTATCGAAAATATTTTCTCCAGTTACTCCTTCTTCATGTACGAGTCTGTAAATCAGATCGACGATAAAGATAGTGATGCTTTTGTATCCTTCTGATAGTTCTTGAAATCGAAGTGGATTTCCACATTCCTTGAATACAGGGGTGCGCCCATTCCATTCAATAGTTATTTGCCGTTCCAGTATGTCAGATAGTACTTTTTGCAGCTTTTCTGTTGAGATGCGGGATTGATAGATGGCATCGTATTTTTTATTGTTCGCACAATCGTTTTCTTTGTCTTTAATGTGCTGCAACCAGTCCTCAGGAGAAGTTAGACAGATGTCATTGCTAAAGAGGGTCATGAATCCTTGGCGATCAGCATTCGTGCTGTCTGTTCTGGCTCTCTGCGCCCCATAGGCATAAACGCTTGGTAAATAATTTTTTCCTTTTGTTGAATAGATTGTTCCGCATTCATCAATGCCCGATGCCTCAAAGGAGGGTTTTTTTCTAAAGATATCAAGAACAGAAGAGAACTTTTCTTGGGCTTGTTGTTGGTCAAGATGTCCTTTTCGAAATGCTAAATAGAGAGCCATAAGCATGAGTGTTTTGCCATCACCATTTTCGCCCAGGAAGTAAATTTCCTTTGTTTTTGGAAAGTTGATTGAAATGTTCTTAAATGTGAAAAATTCACTAATACTTAAGCCTTGAATGTAATGTCCACGTTTTGTTCCATTGAGCCACGTTTGAAAGAAGCCATGTTCCACGCTGAAAGCATCGGCTATTTTATTTTCTTTGCAAATCTGAGGCATGTTTAGTTCTATTTCTTCTGCCGTCCATCCGCTCCAGAGAAGTCGGTTTTCAATAAGTTGCTTAAATAGAGGGCCCAGCTCAGGGTTTTGAAATACGACGGAAAAGTCATATGGTACTTCCGTTTTTCGCCGATATTCTGTGGAAGATGCACCAGATTCGACCAGTGCACTGCGAACATTTGTTTGTTCTTTGTAATTAAGCATTTTGTTTTTTTCTTCATCGCATATAAAAATGCCTTTCATATCTGATAATGAAGAAGCACAGAGTTCAGCAAATGTCTTTAAAATTTTATGATGAGTCATAATCAATGCCATCATGCCGAATATCATTTTTTCTTGAGGGTAGTTATAGAGTTGGTCCCAGAAGTCGGGTATTTCATCATTTATATTCTTGATGCCCAGGAAGCTTTTCAAATTGGGTTGATTAATTGTTATTCCTTCTTTGCCATCAATATAAGCATCTCGGATATCTTTACTTTTGATGATGTCGAGTACTTGGACGATGGAGTATTTCGTCCAGGATGTTTTGAGATTTTTTAAGCTGGGTAATGGGACCATGAGAATATATCAGTTTAAAGTGAAGGCGAGAATGTATTCTTTGACGTAGGAACCGTATGTGTCAGTGCTCCCCATTCTGCTGTGAAGATGTTTCATGTCAAATAATGTTTGCTGGTATTCTTTTCCCAAGGTTTCATAAGCGATTTTCTTCAATTCTGTAATGGAAATCATACCGCTGTCGCTATAGCTGAGAAAGAGATAGGCTTTTCTTTCTTTGATGTTGAGAAAAAGATCTTTAAATGCTTGGTGAACCTGTTTTTTGATACAGAAGGGAGATTGATGTCTGTCACTACGGTATCTCCCCTTATAACGGATGTCTGGGTAGTCATATTTGACGAGCGTTTCTATGGCATGGTAAAATCTGGAATAATGTACAGCACTGTAGGGCGGGTCTGCATAGACGATGCTATTTGGTTCCACTATTTTAAGACAATCCAGATAGTTTAGACTGGTGGTATAAGGATTATGTCGCGGATCGGTATCAATGGTCATCAGAAGTTCCTGGAATTTTTTCTCAAATAACGGCCAGATTTGCTTTGTCCTGTAGATGAGAATGTCTTGCATGTTTGCTGCAGTGATATCTCGATATTGTGCGAAATGGCCAGTTCCTTGAGAAGTATAGGACATGGCGTAGATGAGTGCTGAGAGGATTGCCCCGTAGATAAGAGTGTTACGGTAAGACTCGGCCACGGCACGAATGGAGTCAATCCAGAGGCATTGTTCGTAACTCCAGTATGTTCCTGAATAGTATTTTGTAAAGAGATGAAACCCTGTATGGAAATCTTTATTGATCAACGATCTTTGTATTTCTTCAAATGATTGAAGTTCTGATAGCTTTGAGATATTGGCGTAGTCAGCAATCAGGTCAGGCATGTAATTTTTTGACTCATTCGTATAGGTAATGGCTGCCTCGTGGATACGTTCCGTGATGTTTGGTGGAGCTGCTGTTTTCAAGTTATACAGGTATGCGTGAGCAAAAACAGATGAGTAGGCTTGAATGTCGTTGATGTGAACACGGTATTCATGTTTGAATGACGATCCCACTATGGATGTTCCTGCAAACAAATCACAGAAATAGTTACTTTCAACTCCTGTTGCTTTGATCGCCCGAATAACGAAAGGTAGAATTTCCCGTTTAGAGCCCATATATTTCAGGATGTGCGGGAGTGTAGGTATGTTCATGCTTGGAGTTGCTTGACTTTATGCCTTGGTGTAGGTGTTGATGGTTTCGATGTAAATGGCTGAAATTTTTCCTCCATCCATTGGTTTGATATCGCCGAATGTCGGGTTAAGCGGATGCAGTACATAGTTTATCTTGCCCGTTTCCGGATCTTTATGACGGGCAAGCTTTTTCAGGGTGACGCCACGTTCGTCATTGTATTCCACGATGGTGCCCACTTTGGGAATGGGGGGACTGGCGTGCTTGCGCATAATGACCACGGAGCCGTCCGCAATAACCGGTTCCATGGAATGCCCGTTCACGCGCAGAAGATATTCTCCTTTCTTCAAGGGGCGGTATAGGTGGATGTCTTGCGGGATTATGTCTCCGGCTTCCAACACACCAGCTGTGATGTTACCGATGATTTGTGCCGTATAGTACATGGAGGATGTGATGGCAGGAAGTTTTTCAATGGTCTCAGAAGAAGAGAACCAAAATTTCATTCCTTCCGTCATTTTTAAAACGAATTCTTCCGCAAGCTCCTGAACACTTTTATCTGGATGCAGTTTTTGATATTCTTGAATAATGACCCATTCTGCTTTTGAGAATTGAAGGGTGATGGTTTCTACGCGCAGGAAACCGCGCCCATTTTCCTGCTCTTCGCGATCCATCAGTTTTTGGATAATGAGAATGGCTTTGGAAGGGATTGTCCCAGCATCAGATAACCATGTGTCAACAGTTCGTTTCGACGCTCCCCCACATTGTAATCCGAGCCATGCTCGGTCTTTTCTCATCATTTTTAGCCAGTCCTTAATTTCTTTCTTACTTGGCGACGTCATAAATTGAATTTACGCGATTTTTGCGAAATGTCAACTATCCTGAGTAAAAATTATTCGCTAAAAGGCGAATAATTGGTTGTTCCACTCGCGGAAATCGCGAAAATTCAATTTATGCAGAAAAGAGCGACATTCAATCAAAGTGGCCGTCGGGCCCTCAACCTAAGTAAGTTTTTTTCGTATTTTACTTTGGTCTCCATCAATAAAAGCCGAGAAGAAGTGCGCCTGCTGGACAGCTTTTATCTAGCCAAGGGACTGAAAAGGCCGGATATTTTTCTGAAGATTCTGGATGGAGAATCCAGGAAAATGACTTATTACTGGGTGCGCTACCGTTTTGAGTGCAATGCGGTAATAATGAGATTCGTTATGTTGAACCTGGGATTCCCTATCAGATTCCTATTCGGAATTTTACGGAGTATATCGTCTACCTTCATCCTTGGAAAGGGAGAAGAGGTATGTGATGAAAATGGCTTATTGGGACGGTTACGGAACGCCGGACCATTCGGTAGGATACGTGGCGAGAAAGGAATTTTAGACGAAATGGCTTTACGATAAAGTGAGTCTTGTTCATCAAACATGAGCGAGGCTTTTTGCTGGAAAAAGCCTTATTCTCCTATCTTGCTGGGGTTTTAGATGTCATCAAATTCCCCGGTCTTGGTGCTGATTTGATATTCTGGAAAATGGAAGACGTTGGCACCTAAGACTTCTTCCCTCATGAATAACTTATGTTTGTTCCTTTTCAGAGTCAGAATGCTCCATAAGTTTTTTAGAAGATCTTGCCTTTCCTTTTCGAAAATATCCAATTCCATAGTATCTCCTTTTATGTAGATGCCTGATGCTGTCTGTCCTCCTCTGATTTCCGCTTCATCTCTTCTGTGAAATTGGCTCTCTCGTTCAGGCGGGTTGCAGAAGCGCCCGGGCCAGCGTGCGCGCGTGGTCGCCTCCGCCGCCCAGCATGCGGACCAGCTCCTCTATCCGGTCTTCATGGCTCACCTCCCGCAAGCAGGAGATAGTGCGGTTGCCCGCGGAAGCCTTCTGGACCAGGTAGTGGTGGGAGGCCAGGGCCGCCACCTGCGGAAAGTGCGTGATGGAAATGACCTGGTGCCTGTTCCCGAGCTGCTGCATCTTGAAGCCCACGGCCCGCGCCACTTCACCGCCCACGTTGGCGTCTATTTCATCAAACACCAGCAGGGGGGTGGAATCCTTGTGGGCCAGCGCGCTTTTAATCGCCAGCATGATGCGGGCCAGCTCCCCGCTGGAAGCGATCAGCCGGAGAGGCTTGGAGGGTTCCCCCGGATTGGGGCCGAACAGGAATTCCACCGTTTCCATCCCCTGGGAGCCGGGTTCCTGGAGGGGGGACAGGCCCACTTCAAAGACGGCCTGGCGGAAGCCCAGTTCCCGGGAATGCTTGACGATGGAGGAAGCCAGTTTGGGCGCGGAGGCCTGCCGCGCCCTGGTCAGGGCCTGTCCGGCGGCGTCCACCTGCTTGCGCAGAACGGCCATGGAGGCCCGCAGTTCTTCCAGGCGCTCCGTGCGGTGTTCGATGCGGTCCAGGCGGTGGGCCGCCTCCTCCCTGCGGGCGCAGACGTCTTCAAAGGAAGGGCCGTATTTCATTTTCAGGGATTCCAGCAGGTTGATGCGTTCCTCCAGCTGGAAAAGTTCCCGGGGATCGGAATCCAGCTCGGAGGAATAGTCCGCCAGGCGCCCCTCGATCTCCTTGAGCTCCAAATTCACTTCCGCCAGCGGAGCCAGCCACGCGGCGGTGGAGGCGTCCATGCGTTCCAGTTCATGGGCCGCCCTGGTCAGTTCCCTCAACTGGGAGGCCAGGCCGGGAACGTCCGTTTCCTCCAGCATGGAGAGCATCCGGGAAACCTGTTCCTGGAGCCTGGTGCCGTTGCGGGCGCGCTGCCAGCGTTCCTCCAGCGTGGGCACTTCCTCCGGCGTGAAGGCGGCGGCGTCTATCTCGTCCACCTGGTGGCGCAGCAATTCTATTTCCCGCGCCGTGGCCGCTTCCGCATGCTCCAGGTCGTCATACGCCCGGCGCGCGTCCTGCCACTGCCGCCAGGCGTCCGCATAGGCGTGCACCAGGGGGGCGTGTTCCCCGAAGGCGTCCAGCAGGGAAAGCTGCCTTTCCTGGGAGATCAGGGAGCGGTGGTCGCTGGGGCCGTGCATGTCTACCAGGCAGGCGCCCGCCTCCCGCAGCAGGTTCAGGGTGCACGGGCTGTCATTCAGGAACTGGCGGTTGGCTGTGGAGGAAATAATGCGCTTGATGATCAGGTTTCCGTCTTCGCACGGGGGTACGCCGTGTTCATTCAGGATGGCGTGCACCGGGGAGGAGTCCGGCAGGTGGAAGACGGCTTCCACGCTGCATTGCTGTTCTCCGGACCGGATAAGCGTCTTGTCCGCGCGTTCCCCCAGCGCCAGCCGTATGGCGCCGATGATGACGGATTTCCCTGCTCCCGTTTCCCCCGTGATGCAGATGAAGCCGGAACTGGGTTCCCAGAGCAGCTGGTCCACGAGGGCCAGGTTTCTAATTTTCAGCAATGTAAGCATTCGGGCTTTGGATTTTGAATGCATTATGGCATCATTCGCTCTAAACGCAATCATGACCTCTGTGATGAACATTCTCTTTCTGGGTACCGGGACGTCCACCGGAGTTCCCCAGATAGGTTGCTCCTGTGCGGTCTGCACATCGCCGGATCCCAGGAACAAGCGGTTGCGTTCCTCAATTTACGTGGAAGCCGCGGGCACCCGCATTCTGCTGGATTCCTCCCCGGACCTGCGTCAGCAGGCCCTGCGGGAAAACATTACGGACGTGGATGCCGTGCTGTACACACACGCCCATGTGGACCATGTGGGCGGGTTTGACGATCTGCGCGCCTTCTGCTGGCGCAGGTCCGGCGGCCTGCCCCTGTATGCCTCCCCGCAGACGATGGAGGCCCTGCGGACCATGTACGGCTGGGCGTTTGAACCGAAAACGGCCCGGAGCGGCTACGTCAGGCCGGAACCTCACGAGGTGGCGGAGCCGTTCCACGTGGGCGGCGTGCTGGTGACCCCCCTTCCCGTCATGCATGCCGGGGTGGAGACTTATGCCTACGTGCTGGAGACGGAAGGGCAGCGGCTGGCGTACATGCCGGATGTGAAAAGCATTCCGGAGGCCTCCCTGGAGGCCATGAAAGGGGTGGACCTGCTGATTATTGACGGCTTGCGCTACCATCTGCACCCCACGCACCTGTGCCTGGAGGAATCCCTGGCCGCCATTGCCGCCATCCGTCCCCGGCGCGCCGTGCTGACCCACATGTCCCATGACATGGATTACCATATTCTTTCCGGCAAACTGCCGGAGAACGTTATTCCGGCTTACGACGGCCTGAGGCTGTCCCTGCCGTAATTTCCTCTTTCATTCCCATCAGGCCATGACTCCTCCAAATGATCCTGACCAGCCCGGCGGACGGATTCCGTGCGAGACCAGGAAGGTGTTCGGCTTTCCCGTGGCTGTCAGTTCCGTGGAGGAAATGAGCCGTGTCCTGGCGGAGCATGCGCGGGAAGCGCAGGCCCCGTGCCTGGTCGCCGCCGCGGATGTGCACGTGATGACCCTCGGCGTGCACGACCCGGATTACGGAGCCGTGCTGGAAAAGATGGACGTAGTTTGCCCGGACGGAATGCCCGTAGTGTGGAAGCTGAACCGGGGGCTTTCCGCCGGGGAAAGGGCCGCGGAACGCGTAAGCGGGCCGGATTTGATGGAGGCCCTGGTCAGGGCGAATGCCGCGTATCCGGAGCTGCGCCATTTTCTGCTGGGCGGGGATCAAGAAATGCTGGAGGTTCTGGCCGCCGCCTTAAAGGAGAAGCACCCCGCTTTTCATCTGGCCGGCGCCTATTCCCCGCCCTTCCGTTCCTGGACGGAGGAAGACCGGAAGGCTATGAGGGAGGCCGTCGCTTCAAGCGGGGCCAATGTGGTCTGGGTGGGCCTGGGCTGTCCCAAGCAGGAACGGTGGATGGCGGAGCAGAAGGGACTGCTGCCCCCGGCGGTTTATGTAGGCGTGGGTGCGGCGTTCGCCTTTCATGCCGGAACGGTGAAACGCGCTCCCCGGTGGATGCAGAGGAACGGCCTGGAATGGCTGTACCGCATTTACCGGGAGCCGGGAAGGCTGCTCAAGCGGTACGTGAAGCATAACAGCCTGTTCGTGTGGTACGTGCTGACGGGGCGGTAAAGCCTTTTCCGGTGCGTGCCCCGGAGATGAGGCGCAGATTATTTTGGCTTGTACCGTTCTTGTGCGGTTTTATCATGGCTTCTCCCGGTCCTGCACGTCCGCAAGGGGTGCGGGTGACGTTTCTCCATTCCTGCGCCGTCTTAAACTCCATTTCTCCTATGTTCTTTCACCGCATTCCCCGGAAAACCTGGTATGAAAAAGCCGTGGAGCGCGTTTTCAGAGACAGGAAACTGTGTGAGGAAAAGCTGCTCCCCTTCGGCTGCGTTCGCGGAGAAAACGGTTTCCTGTACCGGACAAAACTGCTGAATGGCCGCCGCCGCATGGAATTTGAAATACACGCGGACGGTTCCGTCTGCGTGGCAATGCATGATGCAGACGGGAGGGACATCCGGCATTCAGCCCAGGAGGCGGCGGACAAGTTGCAGGAAAGGGCGCTCCGGAGGGAATATGAGGAAGAACTGTGGCATGTGGCTGAATGCTGCTTTGAGCCTGATTTCTTCCACGGCGATCCTGCCCGGAGCCTCGTCGCTCACGTCCGGGAGGTTTACGGGGACGAACTGGAATTCCTGTGGCGCAAGTCGCCGGGGAGCGCCATTGTGCGCCGGAAGGACACGGAAAAATGGTATGCCGTTTTTCTGGCCGTGCCGCGGTTGAAGCTGGGCGGCAGTTCCAAAGAGAGGGTTGAGGTGCTGAATTTGCGGGTTTGTCCCGGAGAGCTTGACGGCCTTGTGGACCATTGCAGCCGTTTTCCGGCCTACCATATGAATAAGAAAAGCTGGGTGAGCCTTTGTCTGGACGGGACCATTCCCTTTGAAGAACTGGCCGCGCGCCTGGAGACCAGCCGTCGGCTTGCCGGAAAGTGAATGCCGTTTCCGGCTGTTTTCCGGACGGCTTATACTTTCCGCACCCGGAATCCATCCGGAATATGGCGGCGGAGTTTGCGGATGGAAGGGAGGACGGGGCTCTTGACCCGCAAGGGGGGCGGGCCTACAGTGGGGGCATGAACGTTGAAGAAAAGGCGCTGTCCACCTTCCGCACGGAACCCTGGCGCCACAACTGCGCCCAGGCCGTTTGCGCGGCGCTGGGAAGGGAGGATTTGCTGGAAGCCGTCTCCGCGTGCGGCACGGGAAGAGCGCCTGACGGGGTATGCGGCGCCTTGTATGGAGCCCTCCTGTGCACGCCCGTGCAGTCAAGGGAGGAACTGAAGCGGCGGTTTGTGGAAAAGCTGGGTTATTCCCATTGCAGGGAGCTGAAAAAAGAAGGCCGCGTTCCGTGCCGGGACTGCGTTGCCTCTGCCGCGTTTATGGCTTTTGATTTGCAGGAGTGAACGCAGAATGACACGACTGTATTCATAGTTTTTCATGAAGAAAGGGTCTATTGGAATGAATCCAAATAGAACAACGTCATGAAAAAATTGATATATGCTATAGCAGCGGTAGCCGTTGCAGTTCCCGTCGTGGCCCTGGCCCAAAGCGCTTGTAACAGCGGTTCCTGCACCAAGGGTGACAAGGACATGGCCGAAGCCAAGGACCACATGAAAAAGGGCGCCAAAGCCGCCAAGGATGCCGCTTCTGAAAAAATGAAGGAAGGCAAGGAAGCGATGAAGGGCGCTTACGAAAGAAGCAAGGAAGCCGTCAAGGATACTTACCAGGACAGCAAGGAAGCCGTGGACCATGCGGCTGACAGGGCTGCCGATAAGGCCGATGCCATTGGCGACGCTGCGAAAAACGGTTAATTCAAACGATAAAAAACAAACCATTTAATTATTATGTGTAACTCCAAAGATCATATGAACCATATGCATGAAGGCTGCGGTTGCTCCAAAGATGCCGCTTCCGGAAAAATGCAAGAAGACAAGCAGGCAATGAAGGATGCCGCTTCCGGAAAGATGGAAGAGGGCAAGCAGGCGATGAAGGATGCCTACGAAAAGGGCAAGGAAGGCGTCAAGGATATGGCTTCCGGTGTAAGTGACAAGACCAAGTCCATGATGCACAAGGACAAAGACGCTTAATTCCGGCGAGTGAATAAGCCGTTTTTTATTCTGCATCCCGTATGCGGAATGATTTCCCCTTGTCCGGGTTTCCCGGGCAGGGGGATTTCTATGCAGGCTGGTTTTCTGGAGGAGGGGCGCCTTCTTCCGGAAGCTGGAGGGCGTGCAGGCTGATCTTATGCTTCTTGCACAGCTGCTCCACCCGGTCCCGTTCCAGCAGGATGGTTTTTCCCGCTTCCAGGGCGATTTGCCTGATGCCGCATTCCGCGCACGTCTGGATGGTGACGGGGCCGACGGTGGGTATGTCAAAGCGCATGTCATGCCCCAGGCGGGCCACTTTGGCCAGCGTGGCGGGTTTGCCGTTGCCCAGCTCGCCGCCGCGGCGGATGCAGTTGTTGGTGCCTTCAATGGCTTCCACGGCCACCACGGTGCCATGGTGCACGATGACGGACTGGCCGATGTGGAGGCGCGTGATTTCCTTGGCCATCTGCATGCCGAAGACGGCATCCTCCCATTGTTCGGGCGTGGGCCGCGGTCCGGCGATGTGGCCCGGCTGAGGCATGTGCTCTTCCATGTACGTGAAGGCGGGCAGGATGGTGAAGCCTTCCTTTTCCGCCTCCGTGATGACGGCTCCCAGCAGGGAATCCGCGTTTTTCTCCGGCATGCGCATCAGCACGGAAAGGGCGCGCAGGTCCGGACGGAGGGAAAGAATATTCTTGGGGTTGATGCCTCCGGCCATGATGACGTTCTGCACGCCGTGCTTTTTCAGGAAGGAGAACGGCTTGCTGAGCTGCCCCACGCTGAACTCCCGGTAAACGTCGCACAGGGGGATGACGGCGGGATTGGTCTCCCCCTTGAAGCCCACGGCCACAATGCGCAGCTCCGGCGTCCGGCGGCGCGCCCCCCGGACAATGTATTCCGGGTAAAGGCCGTCTCCGGCTACCAGGCCTAATACGGGCGGGTTGGTCGTCATGCGGCGTGAAGCGTGCGGGAACGGGAGGCTGGTTACAGGTATTCCGGGCGCTGGAGAAGTTCCGCCACGCGCATGAGCAGGCGGCCGATGTCCGCGCCGTCCACCACGCGGTGGTCCCCCGTAGCCACGATGTTGGCCTTGGAAATGGGAATGAACGCCTCCACCTCGTCGCTCCAGACCGGAGTCTTGGTGACGGCCCCCACCCCCAGGATGAGGGATTCGCTGGGCATGGGCATGGGCGCGGCAAACGTGAGGCCGAAGCCGCCGAAGTTGGTGACCGTGGCGATGCCGCCCGTGCTGTCTTCCGGCGCCAGCCTGCGGCGGCGCGCCTGGGCGATCAGCCGGTTGTAGTCCTCCAGCAGCTCTTCCATGGTCCGTTCGTTCACGCGGCGGAGCACGGGTACCATGACTCCGTCCGCCACCTGCGCGGCGATGCCGATGTCAATGGTCTTGGGAGAAAGGATGTTTTCCCCCACCAGGTAGCCGGCGCATTCCGGGCTTTCCGCCAGGGCCAGGGCCAGGGCGCGGGCAAAGTACAGGGTGATGCCGGGCCGCAGCGGGGAATGCTGCCGGTGCTTGATGAGGGGATCCATGAAGACCGGGCGCCCGGCGGAGGCCAGGGGGCGCGTCCAGCTCCGGCGCATGGCGTCCGCCACGGCCAGCCGCATGGAGGAGGCCTTGCGGTGCGGCCACTGGCTTACGTATTCCAGGAATTCTTCCAGATCGTCAATGGTGACGCGGCCTCCGGCCCCGGAGCCGGAAATGAAGGCAATGTCTGAGGCGCTCATGCCCAGTTCATCCATGCGCGCCTTCATGCGCGGGGACATGTAATGCGCGCCCTTCATGCCGGCGGGCACCGGAAGGCCGCGCACGCTGGGCTGGACTTTCAGGTCCGTGCCGTTTTCCTGGTAGGATTCCCCCGTCACGCCGAAGTGCACCCCGGCGGGCTTGTCCTCCTGGCTGGCGGGGGCGGGCACGGGCTGGGGCACGGATTCCGGACTGGCCGGAAGGGAAGTCGATTCACCGGCAGGGGTGGCCCCGGAACGTTCAATCTCCTCCTCCGTGGCATCAATCATGGCCATGCAGGCGCCGACCACGATGGATTCCCCTTCCTTGATAAACACATCGCTCAGGACGCCGCCGCACATGGTGGTGACGCCCATGGTGGCCTTGTTGGTCTCTACCTCAAAGATTTCCTGGTCGGCTTCTACGGTATCGCCCTGGGCTGCCAGCAGGCGCAGCACGGTGGCTTCTGCAATGGAATCCCCGAGCTGGGGCATCAGAATGGGTACTTTAGGCATGGTGGAAACTGGGTTGGATCAGATGGATAAAAGGTGACGGATGGAGGCCGCAATGGATTCCATCGTGGGGCGGTGGGCCTTCCAGAGGTTGGGGTGCTGGGGAATGGGGGTGTCCTTGGCGTTGAGCCGCTGGGGCGGGGCGTCCAGCAGATGGAACCCCTCCGCCACAATGCGGGAAACCACTTCCGCCGTGACGCCTCCCCACGGGAAGTCTTCCCCGATGACCAGGACGCGCCCGGTGCGCGCTACGGAGGCGATGACGGTATCCATGTCCAGCGGGCGCACCGTGCGGAGGTCCACTACTTCCACTTCATAACCGCTCTCCTTGGCAAGCAGGTCCGCCGCGCGCACGGCTTCCGGCACCATGGCGCTGTACGCCACCACGGTGGCGTGCTTCCCGGTGCGGGCGATGCGGGCCATGCCGAAGGGGACGACCGGGGCTTCCCGGTAATTGTCCTCCGCCTTCAGCCAGCGGTACAGGAACTTGTGCTCCAGAAAGATGACGGGATCAGGCACTTCCACGGCCTGGCGCAGCATCCAGTAGGCATCCGCCACGGTGGCCGGGGTCATCACGTGCAGGCCCGGATAATGGGCGAACAGGGCTTCCAGGCTCTGGCTGTGGAAGGGGCCCGTGCCGGGCGTTCCGCCGCAGGGCAGGCGCACCGTGATATTGGCCGGAATGCCCGTGCGGTAGTAATGGGTGGCCGCCATGTTGACGATCTGGTTGAAAGCGATGGTGCTGAAATCCGCAAACTGGACTTCCATGATGGGCTTCTTGCCCATGACGGCGGCTCCGGTGACCATGCCGGCCATGGCGTCCTCACTGATGGGAGCGTCAATCACCCGGTCCGGGAACAGCTCCTTGAGGCCCTTGGTCGCTTTGAAAGCGCCGCCGAAAACGCCTATGTCCTGCCCGTACAGGAAAACGTCCTTGTCTTCCGTCAGCAGGTCTTTCTGGGCGTCGTGAATGGCATCAATGTATGTTACGCTCATGGGAATATTCCGTTTGCAGGCTTAATAAGGTCTCCATACCGTGGCGTTCCAGTCTTCCCGGAAGGGGTCCGGTTCCGGCTCCCGCTGGGCGGTAGCCACGGCCAGCTGCACTTCATCTGCATACTGCTTTTTCAGGTCCGCCACTTCTTCCGGCGTCAGCCACCCGGCTTCCAGAAGCTGGCGCTCCGCCATAACCACGGGGTCTTTCTTGTTATACTCCTCCTTCAGTTCCCTGGGGATATAGGAGGCGTCGTCATGTTCGCCGTGGCCGCACATGCGCAGGGTCTTGGCAAGCACCCACTGGGGGCCCAGGCCTTTCCTCGCGTTGCTGACGGCGGCGTGGAACGTTTCCAGCGTGGCCATGAAGTCCGTGCCGTCCGTTTCATGAACGGTGAAGCCGTAGCCGCGGCCCCTGTCCGCCAGGGAGGCTTCCCCGAATTCCCGGACATTGGGCGTGGAATAGGCAAATTGATTGTTGGTCACTACGAGCACCAGCGGTAGTTGTTCCACGTTCGCCATGTTGGCCGCTTCATGGAAGGCCCCGGTGGAGGTGGTGCCGTCTCCGCAGAAGGCTACGCCCACGGGGCCGGGCAACTTGCCGTCCAGGCGCTTGGCGAACAGGCAGCCGATGACGAAGGCAACCGTGCTGCCCAGATGGCTGATGGGGGCCATGTACCCTTCCGCGGGGAGCCCGCGGTGCACGTTCCCGTCCCGTCCCTTCATGTAGCCCAGGGCGGAGCCCAGGTAGGAGCGCGCCGCTTCAATAATCGGTTCCCCCCAGGTGATGCGCGCCGCCTGTTCCCGGATGAACGGGGCGATCACATCATATCCGGAAGTCAGGAAAACGCCTCCGCAGGCGGCAATCGCTTCATGGCCGCGGCCCAGGTAAACGCCGCCCGTGATTTTGCCCGCTTTATACAGGCTGGAAATTTTTGTGTCAAAAGCCCGCGCCAGCAACATGGCCTTGTAAGCCTTGACGGCGCTTTCCTTCAGGTCCGGTGGTTTAGTGTCGCAATGTGCCACCCCATTATTTTATATGCTGAATGGGGAAATGCAATGCCATTTCATGAAACTTCCGGAGACTCCGTGCCAGTGAGCCTGAACGGGCGTTCCGGCTCTCCCGCAGGGCGGCAGGAGCGCGGACCGGGGACCCCGGATGCCAAGGCCGCGTTTTTACATCTCCTTAACCCGTTGCCTGTTTCGGGAGAATCCTTCCGTTTCACTTCTCTTCCGGGGGGAGGGAGCACCTCAGTTCGAACTTGGGGTGCGCCACATCGTAATCTCCGGAAAACAACTCCGTTTCCATGATGATTTTATCATACCCCCGTGCAAAAAGTTCCGGAAAGACGAGGGGGGCCTTCCCGATGCCGCTTTCCTGCGTGATGGCGCAGAGGAAGGCGGCTGCCGGAAGGCGCATGATTTCCTTCAGCTGCCGGGCGTCTCTTTTTGTCGCTTCCACCTCCACGTACAGGAACTGTTCCGTTCCGGCGCTCCGGTGGAAGGAAAGGAGGCCGGCTTCCGCGCCCAGGCGCAGCTCATTGCGGCTGATGTCGTTAAACATCCGGGTGATCAGGATATTGTAATCCGGACTGTGCTGTTTTCCGGCATAGGGCACCGCCCAGCAGTATTTTTCCGGCAGTACGTGGACGGTCTGCTCCTCGCTGTGCTGGAAGCCTTCCATCCGGTCCATCTGCTTCTGGAATTTTTCCAGCAGGTGCAGTTTCTCCTGAATGTCCCTGATCTTCTGGTGCGCCAGCATGGTGCCGTGGGAAATCAGCTTCTTGTAGTGGATCCTCTGCTGGTCCTTGGTCAGGAAGGTAGTGAACTCCTTCAGCGGAATGTCCAGAAAGATGCAGGCGCGGATGGCGTCCACCACGGGAATCTGGGAAAGGGTGTAATAGCGGTACCCGGTATCCGGGTCCGTATGGGCCGGGCGCAGAATGCCCAGCTGTTCATAATACCGGAGGGATTTGATGTGTACGCCGGTCTGTTTGGACAGGCTGCCGATGGTGAGTAAATTCTGCTTGTCCATCCTGTATCGCGGTTGGAGGGAAACGGATTCCTTTCTTCAGGGGCATTCCCGGCGGGAAAGTCTTCCGCATATAAAAGAAATCTTTATGAAGACGAAATCTCTGCGTCTCCATTCAATTTGTTCTGTCAATGGCTTACAGCAAATGATAAAAAGCCGTCCCTCTTAATCTTTTCATTACCTCTTGACTCTCCCATTATGGGATACTTTACATCATATGGCAATTGAAAAATCTCCGGTCTTGTCGGAAATGCGGTTCCGGGATCTCTTGAGGCTTAATTACAGTATTATTGCTTATGAAAACGACTTGTCTCCTCTTTCTCTGCTCCTCTCTCCTGGCGGTTCTGTCCTCCTGCCGCCAGGGGGATGAAAACCAGGCCGCGGGGCCTCCCGCAGGCATGGTGCCGGAAGTGGCCGTGCTGACGGCCCGCGGCACGCAGGTTCCCGTAACCGTTAATCTTCCCGGCCGCATGGAGGCCTACCTCCAGGCGGAAGTCCGCGCCCGCGTGACCGGAATCATTCAGGAACGCTGCTACCAGGAAGGGCAGACGGTCCGGCCCGGCGATCTTCTCTTCAAGATAGACCCCGCTCCTCTTCAAGCTGTTCTGGATGAATGCAAGGCTACGGTGGCCCGCGCCAAGGCGGTGCTGGCGGACGCGGAGGACAAGGCCGCGCGCTATTCCTCCCTCGTCGCCAAGGGGGCCGTCAGCGTGCGCGAGCACAAGCAGGCCAGGGCGGAGGAAGACCGCGCCAGGGCGGAATACGCCGCCGCCGCCGCGTCCCTGGAGCAGGCGCGCCTGAATCTGGAATACACCCGGGTGGAGGCTCCCATCTCCGGACGCGTGCGCCGCGCGCTGGTGACGGAAGGGGCGTTCGCCAACCAGAATGAATTCACGCACCTGACCACCATTGAGCAGATAGACCCCATTTACGTGCGCTTCTCCCAGCCGGCCACCCAGTACAGCAGCCTGCGCCGGGCCGTGGTGTCCGGCCTGTGGAAGGGGGTGCCGCTGGAGGACATCAAGGTGCGTCTGCTGCTCTCCAACGGGGAGGAATACCCCCACTCCGGCAAGATCATTTTTTCCGACATGGCGGTGGACCCGAATACGGATACCATTGAAATGCGCGCCCAGTTCCCCAATCCGGACTATGAACTTCTGCCCGGAGCCTATGTGCGCGTGGTGTTTGACAAGGCGGTGCGTGACAACGTGTTCGCCATTCCCCGTGACGCCGTCATCCGCACCGCACAGGGCGCCTCCGTCTTTGTGATGGGGCCGGACGGCGTGCTGGAAATGCGCCCCGTCAAGGCGGATACGCTGAATGGCCGGGAATGGCTGGTTTCCGAAGGCCTCAAGGACGGGGACAAGGTGGTGGTCAGCCACATCATGTCCCTCAGGCCCGGCATGCAGGTCCGCGCCGCCGCCTCCCAGCCGCAATCCAACTCCCAGCAATAAACCGCCATGCCTGACTTCTTCATACGCCGCCCCATTTTCGCGTGGGTAGTAGCCCTGCTGATTTCCCTGATCGGGCTGCTGGCTATTCCCAGCCTGCCTATTGCCCAGTATCCGGACATCGCTCCGCCGGTCATCTCCCTGCGCACCACGTATCCGGGGGCTTCCGCCCAGGACACGGAAGAAGCCGTCACCGCCGTCATTGAAAGGGAAATCAACGGCGCGCCGGGACTCCTGTACATGTCCGCCAGCAGCAGCTCCAGCGGCATGGTGGAAATCATCGCCACCTTTGAGCAGGGGACGGATCCGGACATTGCCGCCGTGGAAGTCCAGAACCGCCTGAAAATCGTTGAATCCCGCCTGCCGGAATCCGTCCGGAGGGAAGGGGTGTTCGTGGAAAAATCCTCCAACAACATTCAGGCGATGATCTCCCTTTCCTCCACGGGGGCCCTGAATGATACGGAGCTGGGGGAATGGGCCTCCGCCCGCATCATCCCGGAACTGAAGCGCGTGAAAGGCGTCGGGCGCGTGGAGCTGTTCGGCGCTGAAACGTCCATGCGCATCTGGCCTGATCCGGAGAAGCTGGAAGCGCTGGGGCTCACGCCCACGGACATTGTGACCGCCGTGGCCGCCCAGAGCGAGCGCATCATCATCGGCGACATTGGCGGAGCGGCGGTTTCCGACTCCGCCCCCATCAATGCCACCGTGGTGGCGGAGGAAGCCTTCCGCACGCCGGAGGAATTCGCCTCCATTGCCCTGAGAACGCTTTCAGACGGTTCTTCCGTCAAGCTGGGGGACGTGGCTCGGGTGGAGCTGGGCGCCAACAGCTACGCGTTCTTCTCCCGCTGCAACGGGCAGACTGCCACCGGCATGGCCATCAAGATGGCTCCGGGCTCCAACGCCGTGGAAACCATGGGCCTGCTCAAGGCCAAGATGGACGAACTGGCCCGGGATTTTCCTGCCGGGGTCTCCTACCAGATTCCGTATGAAACCACCCATTTCGTGGAAATCTCCATCCAGAAGGTCATCTCCACCCTGGTGGAAGCCATTATCCTGGTATTCCTGGTCATGTTCCTGTTCCTCCAGAACTTCCGGGCCACCCTCATCCCGACGCTCGTCGTTCCCGTCGCCCTGCTGGGAACCTTTGCCGTGATGTGGCTCTCCGGCTTCTCCATCAACATGCTTACCATGTTCGGCATGGTGCTCAGCATCGGCATTCTGGTGGATGACGCCATTGTGGTGGTGGAAAACGTGGAGCGCATCATGATGGAGGAAGGGCTGGATGCCCGGCGCGCCACGGTCAAGGCCATGAAACAGATCGGCGGCGCCATCGTGGGCATCACCACCGTGCTGGTGGCGGTCTTCATCCCCATGGCGTTCTTCAGCGGGGCGGTGGGCAACATCTACCGCCAGTTTGCCGTAACGCTCATTGTCTCCATCTCCTTCTCCGCATTCCTGGCCCTTTCCCTGACTCCGGCGCTCTGCGCCGCCATGCTGAAAGCTTCCTCCGTGGAGCACCAGGAAAAGAAGGGATTCTTCGGATGGTTCAACAGGACAATCCACCGGTCCACGGACCGGTACGGCAGCGCCGTGACCGGAATTATCAAGCGCCCCGTGCGTTCCCTGTTCCTGTATGTGCTCATCATTGCGGGTGCCGGGTACCTGTACATGACGCTCCCCACCTCCTTCCTGCCGGAAGAAGACCAGGGCAACTTCATGACGATGGTGGCCCTTCCTGCCGGAACGCTCCAGGAGGAGACGAGTACCCGCCTGCGCGAGGTGGAGGACTACCTGATGAAGCATGAACCCGTGGAATACGCCTACTCCGTGGGCGGCTTCAGCTTCATGGGCTCCGGCACCAACATGGGCATCCTGTTCATCGGCCTGAAAAAATGGGATGAACGCACCGGGCCCGGCAACTCCGCCCAGGAAATCATTGACCGCGTCAACATGCGCTTTGCCGGGGACCGCCAGATGCTCGTCATGGCCCTGAACATGCCCGCTCTGCCGGAACTGGGCAACACCTCCGGGTTTGACTTCCGCCTTCAGGACATAGGCGGCCTGGGCTATGACCGTCTGGTGGAAGCACGTGACGAACTTCTGGCCCGCGCCAATGCGGACCCCAACCTGGCGGGCGTTTATTTCTCCGGCCAGGCGGACACGCCGCGCCTGCACGTCTCCATTGACCGGGAAAAAGCCTTCTCCATGGGGGTGCCCATCACGGAAATCAGCAACTCGCTGGCCGTCATGTTCGGGTCCAGCTACGTGGGGGACTTCATGCACGGCAGCCAGGTGCGCCGCATCATTGTCCAGGCGGACGGGAAAAGCCGCCTGAACGGCAATGACATTGAAGACCTGCATGTGCGCAATGACCAGGGGAAGCTGCTGCCCCTCTCCTCCTTCGTCCGGCTGGACTGGACGGCGGGCCCTCCCCAGCTCACGCGCTACAACAACTATCCCTCCTTCACGATTAACGGCTCCGCCGCGCCCGGCAAAAGCAGCGGGGACGCCATGAAGGCCCTGGAACGGATTACCGCCTCCCTGCCGCAGGGCGTGGGCTTTGAATGGACGGGGCAGTCTTATGAAGAACAGCTGGCAGGCTCCCAGGCCACCCTGCTGTTCTCCCTGTCCATCCTGATTGTCTTCCTGGTGCTGGCGGCGCTCTATGAAAGCTGGTCCATTCCGCTGGCCGTGATCCTGGTGGTGCCCCTGGGCCTGCTCGGGGCCCTGCTGGCCGTTTTCCTGCGTGACATGCCCAATGACATCTACTTCAAGGTGGGCCTGATCACGACCATCGGCCTTTCCGCCAAGAATGCCATCCTCATTGTAGAAGTGGCCAAGGAATTCTACCGGGAGGGAATGGGCGTGATGGAAGCTACTGTGACCGCCGCCAAGCTGCGCCTGAGGCCTATCCTGATGACCTCCCTGGCGTTCGGCGCCGGGGTGGTTCCGCTGGCCTTCGCCCACGGGGCGGCGGCGGGCGCGCAGCGCGCCGTAGGCACGGGAGTGCTGGGCGGCATCATTACGGCCACCCTGCTGGCGATCTTCCTGGTTCCCCTCTTCTTCCGCCTGACGGCAGGAAAGAGGAAAACGGACCAGCCGGAAGAAGCATAAAGAAAGGACGATCGCAAAAAGCGGCCGGAATGGCCGCCGCGAAAAGGTGCGAAAGGGCGCGGGAAGACGGAACCCCGTCGTGGGGGACCGCCGCCCGCGCCTGGTGCGTTAATAAAAGGGGAGCACGTTTCCGTGCTCCCCTTTTTTCGGAAAAAGGCTGAAAGACGGGCTCCCGCGGAGGAAGGGCGGGAACAAGCCCTGTTATCCGCATCGGCTGGAAACCCGTATTCCGCTGCGCCCGTGCTCCGGGTCAGTTCCTGCCGCGCGCGTTCAGGAAAATGAACACGTAATACAGCAGCATGGCCAGGGAGGAAAGCGCGCCCACCACGTAGGTCATGGCCGCCCAGAACAGGGCGCTCTTGGCCTTTCCGTGGTCAAAATAATTCATCAGGTGGGAGCGGTCCAGCCACTTCAGGGCCCTGGCGGAAGCGTCAAACTCCACCGGAAGCGTGATGAACGCGAAGATGGTAGTGACGGCAAACAGGCCGATGCCCAGCCCCAGCACCCACGGGGAACCGCCCATGGCCAGCAGTACAATGCCGATGATCAGCACGAAGCTCACCATGTTGGAAGAGAACTGGACGATGGGCACCAGCGCGGACCGCAGGCCCAGCCAGTGGTAGGCCTGGGCGTGCTGCACGGCATGCCCCACTTCATGGGCCGCCACGGCCGCAGCGGCAATGCTGTTGGAATTGTAGACGGATTCGCTCAGGTTGACGGTCTTGTCCGCCGGGTTGTAATGGTCCGTCAGGTGGCCGGGCGTGGAAATTACCTTCACGTCCGTAATGTGGTTGTCCTTCAGCATCTGCTCCGCCACTTCCCGCCCGGTCACCGGAATGGGAATCTGGGAATACTCGCTGAAACGGCTCTTCATGCGGGCGCTGACCAGCCAGCTCAGCAGCATGGAGCCCAGCAGAATCATCCAATAAATGGTGTAGGAATGCTGCGGGGCGGTTTCAGCCGCCTGGGCCGTATAGGAAAGGAGGTCGATATTGAATAACTCAATCATTGCAAGTTTGACCTTATATCATAAGGCTTTGTTGAATCCAGGGGATGCCGTGTCAGCCATCCGGGGGATGGCCTCCCGGCTTCTGTCATACGGAAACATGCGGAAGAACGGCCGGTTCAATCGTCCGCCTTCTGGGAAAGAAGTTTGCCGTCTGCGGCATAATAAAGCTCCAGTTTCCGGACGGCGGCGGTTTCAGAACGGCAGTCCACCCGGTACTTCAGGGCGCCTCTGGCGGTAATCTGCTTGGCGCGGCGGGGCGCATACCCCGGGAAATCACGGGCGATAGCCGCCGTAACGGGAGCGGGAAGATTTTGGAGGGAGATGTCCGCCTTGACCAGGCAGACGGTGCCGTCGGGATAAAGCTTTACTTCATATTCCAGGCCGTTGAGGCGGAATTCCGCTTCATAAATATCCTCGTCGTTGTCGAAATCCCATTCGATGGCTCCGGCGTTCGGATACTGCTTCTGCACCTGCTCCTTCACGGGAGCCGGAACGCGGGAGGCCGGAATATCCGCCAAAGCCGGAAGAGTGAACGCGGCGGCAAGAGTAGCTGTAAGTATACGTGAAATGTTCATAGATACGTAATAATTGTATTTATTCGAAAAACAAGAAACTTTTGCGGATGCTCCGTGACAATTTAGCCATAAATGGAATGAATCCGGACATGGCGGGGTTTCTTGTCGCCAAAAAGAGGGTGATGGAGTTGAATGGCAGCATGCAACAGGGTATTGTTTATTTGCTTGGAGCGGGTCCCGGGGACCCCGGCCTGATGACCGTCCGCGGCCGTGAGCTGGTGGAAACGGCGGAAGTGCTGGTATATGATGCGCTGAGTTCCGCGGAAATGCTGAACTGGGCCCCTGCCGCGTGTGAACGGATTTTTGTGGGCAAGCGCGCCTCCCGCCATGCCCTGCCCCAGGAGGAAATCAATGCCCTGCTGGTCAAGCTGGGGAACGCCGGGAAAAGGGTGGTGCGCCTGAAAGGCGGCGATCCCTACGTCTTTGGCCGCGGAGGGGAGGAAGCGGAGGCCCTGCATGAAGCAGGCGTGCCGTTTGAAGTCATTCCGGGCATTACCTCCGCTATTGCGGGGCCGGCGTACGCGGGCATTCCGGTGACGCACCGCAAGTACTGCACGCAGTTCACCGTGTTCACGGGCCATGAGGACGTGAACAAAAAGGAATCTTCCCTGGATCTGAAGGGCATCGCCGGAGCGCAGGGCACCAAGGTCATGCTGATGGGCATGCGGAAACTGCCGGAAGTGTGTGAGGCCCTGATCGGGTTCGGCCAGGATGCGTCCACTCCCGCCGCGGCCATCCAGTGGGCCACCACGGGGCTTCAGCGGACGGTCACGGGTACGGTGAAGACTCTGCCCGCCAAGGTCCTGAAAGCGGGCCTGGAGGCCCCTGCCGTGGTTGTCATTGGAGACGTGGTGAAGGAGCGGGAACAACTGGACTGGTTTGAACGGCTTCCCCTCTTCGGAAAGCGCATCGTGGTGACGCGCACGCGCTCCCAGGCGGGGGAACTCAGTTCCCGCCTGCGCAGGCTGGGCGCGGACGTGCTGGAAATGCCCACCATCCGCATTGCCCCGCCTGCCAACAAACGGGAATTTGCGGAAGGCGTGGTGCACGCCCACACCTATGACTGGCTGGTATTCTCCAGCCCCAACGGGGTGGAGCGCTTCTTCCAGGCCTTTTTTGCCGTGTACAAGGACATCCGGAGCATCGGCGGGGCCAGGATTGCGGCCATCGGCCCGGGAACGGAAGCCAAGCTCCGGGAATACGGGCTGGCCGTGGACATAATGCCTAAAAAATACGTGGCGGAAGGCCTTGTGAAAGCCTTCAAGGATGCCCGCAAGGAAATTGGCGGCATTGAACACAGCACCTTCCTGTGGGTCCGCGGGGAGGAAGCGCGCCGGGTGATTTATGACGGCCTCACTTCCCTCGGGGCCATCGTGGATGAATGCATTGCCTACAGGACGGAGGCGGAAACGGAGGATGTGGCGGGCGCCCAGGCGGCTTTCCGTGAGCGGGGCGCGGACATCGTGACGTTTACCAGCTCCTCCACCGCGGAAAACTTCTTCCGGCTGGGTTTGCCTTGGCCTGACGGCTGCAAGGCCGCCAGCATCGGCCCCGTGACCACGGATACCCTGAAGGAACTGGGGCACGCTCCCGCGATTACGGCAAAAACGCATGACATCAACGGCTTGGTGGAAGCTATCGTCAAGGCCGCCGGCAAATAGGCAAAAGGAGAAATCCGGCTGAAAATGCTGGATGAACGGGAAGTATTCCTGTAAAGAGCATAAGATATTTTTATACTTATGCCGGATTCGCCCTCTTTCCTGATTTCTTTCCCGTTTCGCGGGCGCCGTCGGCGTGCCCGTGCCTGGGCGGGGTGCATGGTTGTGTTGGTTTTCTCCCTGTTGCCGCTGGCCGGAACCGTTCTGGCGGATGAGGAACCCTCCGGGTCCATGGTGAAAACGGAGATCAACTGGCCGGAATTCCTGAAATCCAGAGACATGGTCTGGAAAAAAGCTCCGGATCATTGGGACAATGCCCCCTTCACCGGGAACGGATTCATGGGCATGCACATCAAGAGGGATGCCGGGGAAAAAGGGAAGCTCCGTGTGGATGTGGCCCGGATGGACGCCCAGGAACATTTGCCCATGGACAATCCCAATGACGGCCTGGGGGACTGGTCCTACAAGCGCTACCGCGTGCCGCTGGGTTACTTTTCCCTGGATTTCAAGGAGGAACTCAAGGATTGGGATTTGCGTCTTGACCTGTGGAATGCGGAAATCAGGGGAACCGTCACGACGGCGGGGGGCAGGGAGCTGGCCCTGCGCGCCTATACCCATGCTACACAGCCCCTGATTGTAGTGGATCTTGAAGACGCCGCGGGGAAGGCCCTTCCGGAATTGGAATGGAACGGATTTATCAATGAAAGCCCCCGGGGCCGGGAAAGAAAAGTGAAGGAGAGGGAGGCTCCCCGTGCTGCTCCCGGTCCGAAAGGCAGCCTGGTCACGGTGAACCAGAAGACGAACGTGTGGAAACTGCCTTTGCGGCCCAAAGGCGTCGTTTCCATTGCCTGGACGGAGACCTCTTCCGGCAAAGGCAGGAAGACTTTTTTCATCAGCCTGGACCACAGTTACCCGGATGACGGGGCGTTGAAGCGTTCCCTGGGCATGGTCAGAAAAGCGGCGGCGCTCCCGGCCAAGGCATTGACGGATACGCACCGGGCCTGGTGGCACAAGTTTTATCCCCAGTCCTTCCTGTCCATTCCGGACAGTTACTGGGACCCCTTCTACTGGGCGCAGATTTACAAGATCGGGGCCGGCATGCGTTCCGGCGGCCCCGTGCTGGACCTGCAGGGGCCCTGGCTGGCGCTGGATGCGGATGCCTGGCCCGGCGTCTGGTGGAACCTGAATGTTCAGCTTACCTATTGGCCGTGCTACACGGGCAACCGTCTGGAAGCGGCGGAATCCCTGACCGGGAGCCTTCGCAGAAACCGGAACAACCTCATTGAAAACGTGGCTCCCAAATATAGGGCGGACTCAGCGGGTATTTCACGGGCCGCCGGGCAGGATGGCCGCCAGGACGTAGGGAGGCCGGATGGTGGACCGGATTCCAAGTCGGAAGTGGGCTCCCTCCCGTGGGCGTGCCACAACCTCTTTCTGCACTACCGCATGACGATGGATGACAGGTTCCTGAAGGAAGATGTTTATCCCCTGTTAAGGCGTGCAATCAACTATTACATTCACTTTCTGGAAAAGGGCAGTGACGGAAAACTGCACCTGCCTCCCACCCTGTCTCCGGAATACGGGGTGGCGCCGGATGCAAACTATGACCTTGCCCTGCTGCGCTGGGGCTGCCGGACCCTGCTGTGGAGCGCGGAGAGGCTGGGAATCAAGGACCCCCTCATCCCCAAGTGGAAATCCATCCTGCGGGACTTGACGGATTACCCGGTGGACGGGAACGGGTATATGGTGGGACGTGGAGTTCCCTTCAAAAATCCGCACCGGCATTACTCCCATCTGTTCATGGTGTATCCCCTCCATCTGGTGGACACCTCCAGGCCGGAGGAAGCGGAACTGGCGGACAAATCCATCCGCCACTGGCACAGCCTCAAAAGCGGCCTGCGCGGATATTCCTTTACGGGGGGAGCCAGCCTGTACGCCAAGCTGCTGCGCGGTGACGACGCTCTGGAGATCATGGGCGGCCTTAAAAGCTGGATACGCCCGAACACTCTGTACCGGGAAGGCCGGTGGCCTGTGATTGAGACGCCCCTTTCCGGGGCGGCCTCCCTGCATGACATGGTTCTGCAAAGCTGGAATGATGTGGTCAACGTTCTGCCTGCCGTCCCCGGCGCGTGGAAGGACGTCTCCTTCCACAATCTCCGGGCGGAAGGGGCATTCCTGGTCAGCGCGGAACGGCGGGACGGAACCACCAGGTGGATACATGTCAAAAGCCTGGCCGGAGAATCCCTGCGGTTGAGGGCGGACATCGCTCCGGAAGCGCGGCTCAGCGGAACGGGAGCGGCCGCCATGAGGAAGGATGCCGCCGGAGACTGGACAGGGACGCCGCCCAAGGACAGTGAGCTGCTGCTTGCCGTGCCGGGGGCCAAACCCGTGGTAGCTCCTGTGCGGGCTCCAAACCTCAAGAAGTTCGGGCTTCCCTGAACCCGGTTCCGAATGGGGAAAACGGAAAGCGCCGTACAGCCGGCCTCTGTGTTCAGAAGCCGCTGACGGCTTCCCAGCCGATTACCTTTCCATTCTCAAACAGGACATTGTAGGAAACAGGGGGGCGGCTGCCCAGCGGCATGGTGACGCCTATGCCGGTTCCCACGCCGGAATCCCGGCTGCGGAAGCCTCCGCCGCCCAGCCCCACGGCCCAGCCCGTGCCGCTCTTCGTGTAAATCCAGCGTTCCGTGTTTTTGCCGTCCATGCGGCCCGTCATTTTCTGTTCGGGTTCTCCCCATGCCAGCAGCACCGCCATGGGAGACATGCCTTTTTCCAGCTCTCCGCGCGCCACTTTGACCTGCTGCTCCCGGGGCAATTGTTCATAGGCCGGCATATTCTTCGCGATGCGGTCGGACGGGGTGGGGGAACAGGCCGCCAGCAGGGCGGCGCAGGCGGAAAAAAGGACGCGGGAAAGGCTCGTTTTCATCATCCCATGAAATAGCATGCCCCCATGCGGCTGACAAGGGGGCAACGCGGCTTTTCCGGCAAAAAAAGAGCGGAAAACCCGCTTCATGGCATAAAAAAGGATGCTTTTTCCGTGAATACATAATTGGTTATTGACAGGGATGGGGGGTAGGGGAGTAGGAATTCACCTCCAAATGCAACGCGCCGCCATGATGCGGATAACGCTGCCGCCACTGTTTACCACATTTACTTTTCCGAGCCGCCAATATGTCCAAAACTTTAATCATAGCAGAAAAGCCGAGCGTCGCCACTGATTTGGCGAGGGTGCTCGGCAAGGAGCTTGGAAAATTCACCCGGGACAAGTCCGGGGCGTATTACCAGAATGACCGCGCGATCATCACGTCCGCCGTGGGCCACCTGCTGGAGCAGAAAAAGCCCATGACGGAAGGCGGCAAGTCGCTCCCCTGGAAGTTCGACTACCTGCCCGTCATCCCCAACGCTTTTGAACTGGAACCGATCAAGCAGTCTGAAGACCGCCTGAAAAAGGTGCTTCAGCTTGCCAAAAGCAAGGACGTCACGGAAATTGTCAACGCATGCGATGCGGGCCGTGAAGGGGAACTGATTTTCCATAACATGGTCCGTTACGGAAAATGGACCAAGCCCACGCGCCGCCTCTGGATGCAGTCCATGACGGATGAAGCCATCCTGAATGCGTGGCACAGCATGCGCAGCGAGGCCGATATGCAGCCTCTGACGAATGCCGCCGTCTGCCGTTCCGAATCCGACTGGCTGGTGGGCCTGAACAGCACCAGGGCGCTCACCATCCTGCAATCCCGCGGCGGGTTCAACGTGACCCCCGCCGGACGCGTCCAGACCCCCACGCTGGCCATTCTGACGCAGCGGGAATTGGAAATCCAGGCGTTTGAACCGGTGCCTTATTCCGAAGTATGGGCGGAGTTCGACGTGAAGGCGGGTTCCTACGCCGGACGGTGGATTGACCGGGACTGGAAAAAGAGCGATGACGCGCAGTCCCGCCCGGAGCGCATCTGGGACTCCGAGATGGCGACCGTCATCCGCGACCGCTGCCGCGGGAAATCCGGCACCGTGACAGAGGAAAAGAAGCCCGTCACCACCATTGCCCCGCTGCTGTATGACCTGACCTCCCTCCAGCGGGAAGCCGCCAACCGCTACGGCTTTTCCGCCAAGCGCACGCTCCAGCTTGCCCAGGAATGCTATGAAAAGCACAAGGTGCTCACCTACCCCCGTACGGACTCCCGCTACCTGCCGGAGGACTACCTGGGCAAGGTGTACGGCATTGTGGGCACCGTGGCGGAGCAGGACCCGGAATTCTCCCCCTTTGCCAGGGACATTCTGGACAACAAGCGCATCAAGCCCAACCGGAGGGTGTTTGACACCAAGAAGGTGAGCGACCACTTCGCCATCATCCCGACGGGCAAGATTGAAAAGCTGACCGGAGACGCCCAGAAACTTTTTGAAATGGTGATGGCCCGCTTCCTGGCCGTCTTTTTCCCCGCCGCCGTCTTTGAAGACACGCGGAGAACCACGGTCATCGCCCACGGGGGCAACGTGACGGACGCCTTCTTGACCACGGGCCGCGTGCTGGTGGAGCCGGGCTGGCAGGCCGTGTACGGCCGCAAGGCCGGAGCCTCCGGCAAGGAGGAACTGGTGCCCGTGCAGGATGGTGAGGAAGCCGCGGTGCGTGAAATTGAAATCCGCAACGCCATGACCAAGCCGCCCGCCCGGTACAATGAAGCCACGCTGCTGGCGGCCATGGAAGGCGCCGGGAAACTGGTTCATGACGAAGAACTGGCCGCCGCCATGAGCGAGCGCGGCCTTGGTACGCCCGCTACGCGCGCCTCCATCATTGAAGGCCTGATCTCCCAGGAATACATTGTCCGTGACGGCAGGGACCTTCTGGCGACGCGCCGCGGGATTGAACTCATCGGCCTGCTGGAACGCATCGGGCTGAAAACGCTCACCTCCCCCAGCCTGACCGGGGAATGGGAATACAAGCTCAAGCAGATGGAGCAGGCTGCCCTGCAGCGGGACTCCTTCATGGAAGGCATCAAGACGCTGACCGGGGAAATCGTGAAAAGGGTGAAAGACTTCCGGGAGGCCCAGCAGCAGGTGGAATTGCCGGAAATCGAACTGGACTGCCCGTCCTGCCACGCCCACGGCCTGAAAAACACGCTGGACGCCGTCTCCTGCCGTTCCTGCAAGTTCAGCATCCGCAAGGTCATCTCCGGCCGCGACATGACGGACGAAGAACTGAAAACCCTCATTGTGGACGGCAAGACGGGAATCCTCCACGGGTTCACCTCCCGGTTCGGCAAGCCCTTTGAAGCGGGACTGGAGCTCAATGACAAATTCCGCGCCACGCTCTACTTCCCGGCCCGTGAGGAAGAGGACGCCGCCGGGACGGAGGAAGCCGTGAAGGTGGCCTCCGTGACCATTCCGGACCTGGGGGAACACGATGTGATGGAAACGGCCAAGGCCTGGAAGGTGCCCTCCCTGACGATCGGGAAGGAAAGTGTATCCGTCTCCGTATCCCGGACCATCCTGGGCCGTGAAATCCCGCTGGACCAGGTATTGAAGATTCTGGGGGAAGGCAAGTCCGACCTGTTGAAGGGCTTCATCTCGCAGCGCACCAAGCGCCCGTTTGACGCCTATCTGGTCTTTAACGCGAAGACGGGCAAGATCGGCTTTGAATTCCCGCCGCGGGAAAAGAAATATCCCGCAAAGAAAACCGCCGCGAAGGCGGAAGACAAGAAGGAAAAGGCGGTGAAAACGGGCAAAACCGCCGCTGCCAGGACCACGGGGAAAACCACTGCGGCCAAGAGCGCCGGTAAGAGCGCCAAAACCGCCGCTGCTCCCAAAAAGCCCCGCAAGCAGTAAGAACGGTGAGCAAAAGCTGCCGGCGGAAGAATGCCGGCAGCCGCAGAAAGGGGCTTTCCGGCAAGGGAGCAGGAAAGGGCCGGGAAAAAGCTTTTTCCGGGGCGTTCCCGTGTGTTAGGCTACACCCGCAACCCTGTGTCCCTGACGATGAAACTGCTTCTGATTGCTGTGCTGGTATGGTGCGGCGCTGTTGGCGCCCCGGCGGAGGAATATGCCTTTCCGGGTGAACGGGAATGGATATCCAAGCTTGGAGACGTGGTAAAAGGCAGCTTCCAATCCTGCACGGGAAGCAAACTGGCCCTGAAAACAGGCCGGAAGCGTGTGGAAATTCCACTGAACCGTCTGGATGAGGAAGACGCGGCTCTGGTCAATTCCCTGACGGGTACTGCAGCGCGGCGGGACCTCAAGCTGGCCGCGATGCTTTGGCCGTTCCTGATGAGAGAGCTGGAAAAGGTAACGTGGACGACTGTGGAAAAGGACATCTCCCCCCGGTACAACGAAACGGCCCGGAAAAAAACCGGAGGAACCTTGACCGGAAACAGGAAAATTGACGGGCTGGCCTGTACCACCTCTCTCTCCGCTATCAAGGGACCTCCGTTCCGCATTCAGGAATATTACCGTCCGCAGAACCGGCCGGAAAGCGTACGGGGCCAGAAAAGCTTTGACATGGTTCTGGACCAGGGGAGCCTCTCTGCCTGCTACGATGCCGGAACGGGCCTGCTGACCCCTTCAACATATATGCTTGAGGAACGGACGGAGATGCGCGGCCCCGTTTCCTCCCTGCTTCCTGCGGGTGAGAAAATCGCCGCAAGGGAGGCGAAATCCTACAGCAACATGGACTATTCCCTGGTCATGGAAGCCCGTCCCGTCAAGGGAGCTTACGAGACGTGCAAACCGAACTCCCTGGGAAGAAAAAAGCTGGCCATGTACTGGAATACGGAGGGCAAAATGGTCTGCGGCGTCATCAAGCTGGAATACGACAACCTGCGCCTGGCCGCTTTGTTTGACGACCAGCGGAAGCTGATGAACGCTCCGGGACTGGGGTATGCGGTGATCCTCTCCCGCCTGGACAAAAAGGGCAGGGATTCCAAGGGGCAGGACGGCCATTACTACCACGTGGCGCTGGCCGCAGACGGTCTGCCCGTGTACCATCATGAAGGTCCGGAAACCGAGGCGGATCTTGATCCCCTGCATTACGGAAAACTCCGTGATTCCGAAAAGAAAACGGCTCTGGCGAAGGAAAAGGAACGTGAACAGGCATTACGGGCCAGACAGCAGGCCCGGCAACGCCTGGTGGAGTCTGCCAGGAAGCGGAGGGAATAGGCCTGCGCTTCCCGTGTCCGGCAGACCGTTGAACTTACTCCTCGGAAGGATGGTCCGGATGGATGGAGTAATGGCCGGGGGCATCCAGCGTGTCAATAAGGGCCATGTCTTCCCCGTCCAGGGAGAAGTTAAAGACGTCCAGATTGGCCCGGATTCTATCCGCGTGCATGGATTTGGGCAGGGGCACGATGCCGCGCTGCAGTTCCCAGCGGAGGCATATCTGGGCCACGGATTTTTTAAGCTTGTCCGCTATACGGCACAGAACGGGTTCCTCCAGTACGCCGCCGCGGGCCAAGGGACCCCATGATTCAACCAGGATGCCGTGTTCCCGGCAGAAGGCGACCGTTTCCGTCTGGTGGTACCTGGGGTTGATCTCCAGCTGGTTCACCATGGGTATGATCTCGGCTTCCTCCATCAGGGCTTCCAGATGGTGGGGGAGGAAGTTGCTGACGCCGATGGCTTTTACCTGGCCTTCCTTGTAAAGCCGTTCCATGGCTTTCCAGGTTTCCCGGTTGAGTTCCCGGTAGTCTTTTTCATAACCGGCGGGGATGGGCCAGTGAATCAGGTACAGGTCAAGGTAATCCGTCCCAAGACGGTTCAGGGAGGCGTCAAAAGCCGCCAGCGTGGTGTTATAGCCCTGGTCCGTGTTCCAGACCTTGGTGGTGATGAAAATTTCCTCCCGCGGAATGGAGCTTTCCCTGACGGCGCGGCCCACCGTTTTTTCATTGCCGTACACGCTGGCCGTGTCAATGAGGCGGTAGCCCGCTTCCAGCGCGTCCAGAATGCTCCTGGCGCCCGCCGTGCCGTCCGGGGCCAGATAGGTTCCGTAACCGATGACGGGCATGGGTAGTCCGTTGCTCAGCCGGTGCGTATCTCCGGGGGAAGTGATGTTTTTCATACCCTTCATGAAGCACCCTCCGCCGGAAACGGTAAAGAGGGCGCCTTGTCATGAATGCGGCATGCGCGGCAGCGCCGGAGGAGCCGGAAAGGGCTATTTCCCGGCCTGGAGGCAGCGGTAGTAGTAGTCCACGCGGGAGATGAACCAGCTCCATTTGTAGCCGGGCCTTCCATTGGTCATCAGCGGGGCCGGACAGTTCTTGCCGGACCAGTAGTTGTGGGGCACCACGTTGCGCAGGGGGACGTTGTAGCGTACCATCAGCAGGGCCGCCAGCTTGGCCGTCTTGTTGTAGATGACCACGGGGTTGTGCGTGGTGCATTCACACATCTCAATGGCTACGGAGTATTGGTCCCCCGGCCCGGAGTGGTCCGCATGGTGGCCCGTTTCCGTGGTGGGGATGTGCTGGTACGCTCCGAACTGGTCCACCGTGAAGTGCCAGTTCAGGCTGCGGGATTTGCCGCTGTTCAGGTAGCGGGAGTGGGCATGGGCGTCTCCCTTGGGGTTGGCGGTGCTGTGGATGGTGATGAAGCGGGGGTGCATGGAAGCCGCATGCCGCCGGGCGTACGTGTTTTTGGGCATGTAGGAGACGCGGATGCCCACTTCACGGCCCATCTGACCGGGTGTGCGGGGGACGACCGGAGCTTTTTGAATTTTAAAGGAGACGGCAGGCGGTCTCATTTTATCGTTCTGCGAACAGCTGCAGAACGTCAGGGCGGCTAATACGGCAAGAAAGCCCGTCCAGACAGATCTATATTCCATGTGTTTGTTCTAGAAACAGCCCGCGGGGATTGCAAGCAGAATCTGGAATTAGTTCAACTGAACTAATCAAGCTGTGTCATGTTCTCCCGCTGCGCGTTGTGCGGAGTATGCCGGACGGGCCGCGCCTTCGGGGGAAGGGCGGCCCGTCCGGAAAGGATGCGGCGCCGGGAAAGTCCGGCCTGCCGGAGGTTTATTTGAGAATTTGGGTGAGGACGTATTGCAGGATGCCGCCCGCCAGGTAGTATTCCTTTTCAATGGGCGTATCAATGCGGACGATGACGGGCACGTCAAACGCCTCCGCTCCTGCGGGCTGCACGCGCAGAGTGACCTGCTGGCGGGGGGAAATGCCGCCTTCCAGGCCCAGGATGGAGAACGTGGCGTCCTTCAGCGGGGCGATGCGGTCATAATCCGCCTTGTCCGCAAAGTTGAGGGGAAGCACGCCCATGCCGATCAGGTTGGAGCGGTGGATGCGTTCAAAGCTCTTGGTGATGACGGCCTTGACGCCCAGCAGGTTTGTGCCTTTGGCCGCCCAGTCGCGGGAGGAGCCCATGCCGTAGTCCTCTCCGCCGATGACGATGAGGGGGACGCCGTCCTGCGCGTAGGCCATGGCCGCATCGTAAATGAAGGCGGGGGCGCCTGCAGCTGCGGCTATCTTCTTGTCCGGGGCCGGAATGGAGCGGTCGCCGAAGTACAGCGTGTAGCCGCCTTCCGTACCGTCCACCATCAGGTTCTTGATGCGGACGTTGGCGAAGGTGCCGCGGGTCATGACGCGGTCATTGCCGCGGCGGGAACCGAAGGAGTTGAAGTCTTTCCTGTCAATCCCCATGCCTTGCAGGTACAGCCCGGCGGGGCCGGTTTCCCGGATGGCTCCGGCGGGGGAGATGTGGTCCGTGGTCACGGAGTCGCCGAAGATGCCCAGGGGCCGCGCGTTCCGGATGTCCGCCAGCGTGCGGGGCTGGCTGTTGAAGCCGCAGAAGAAGGGCGGGTTCTGGATGTAGGTGGAGTTTTCATTCCACTGGAAGACGGAGCCTTCCGGCGCGTACACGGCCGCCCAGCGCGGATTTTTTTCCGGCGTGATGGTGTAAAGCTCCCGGTACGCTTCCGGATTGCGGGATTTGGCGACGGCTTCCGCGATTTCCGGGGCGCTGGGCCAGATGTCTTTCAGAAAGACGGGGTTTCCGCTGCGGTCCGTGCCCAGCGGTTCCGTCTGGAAGTCAATGTCCACGTGTCCGGCCAGCGCAAAGGCGACGACCAGGGGCGGGGACATCAGGAAGTTGGTTTTAATGGAGGCGTGGATGCGGGCCTCAAAGTTCCGGTTGCCGGACAGGACGGAAGCGGCCACGATGTCATTGTCCCTGACAGCCTGCTCCAGTTCCGGATTCAGCGGGCCGGAGTTGCCGATGCAGGTGGTGCAGCCGTAGCCCACGGTTTCAAAACCCAGGGCGTCCAGGGAGTCCTGGAGCTGGTTGGCGGCAAAGTAGTCCGAGGCGATGCGGGAGCCCGGCGCGATGGACGTTTTCACGTGCGGCGGCACTTGCAGTCCCAGGGCGACCGCCTTTTTGGCCAGCAGCCCGGCAGCCAGCATCAGGCCCGGATTGGAGGTGTTGGTGCAGGAGGTGATGGCCGCGATGAGGATGCTGCCGTCCTTCAATTCCGCTTCCTGGCTGAAGCCTTCTACCGGAACGGGAACGCCCGCGGGGGAGTGCATGGCGACCTTGACGGAGGGGGATTCCTTTTTCCCGTATCCGCCTTCCGCCGCGGGCATGCTGACCAGCTTGCGGAAGCTGTCCCTGATGGAGGCCAGGGGAATGTGGTCCTGCGGGCGTTTGGGGCCGGAAACGGCGGGTTCTATGGCGGACAGGTCCAGTTCCAGCTGGTCCGTGTAATCCAGCTCCCCGTTGCGGGGCATGCCCCACAGGTCTTGGGCCTTGAAGTAGTTTTCGTACGTGGTGATGGCTTCCTCGCTCCTGCCGGTCAGGCGCAGGTATTCGGAGCAGTGCTCGTCCATGGGGAAGAAGCCCATGGTGGCGCCGTATTCCGGGGCCATGTTCGCCACGGTGGCGCGGTCCGCCAGCGGAAGGGCCGCGGCTCCGTCTCCGAAGAATTCCACAAACTTGCCCACCACGCCGTGGCTGCGCAGCATCTGGGTGACGTGCAGCGCCAGGTCCGTGGCGGTCACCCCTTCCCGGAGTTCTCCCGTCATATGGACGCCCACCACTTCCGGCACCAGGAAGGTGACGGGCTGGCCGAGCATGCCGGCTTCCGCCTCAATGCCGCCCACGCCCCAGCCCACCACGCCGATGCCGTTGATCATCGTGGTGTGGGAGTCCGTCCCCACCAGGGTGTCCGGGAAATAAACGCCGTCTTTTTCCATGACGCCCTGAGCCAGGTATTCCAAGTTCACCTGGTGGACAATGCCCACGGAGGGCGGCACCACGGAAAAGGTGCTGAACGCCTGCTGGCCCCATTTCAGAAACTCGTAACGTTCTGCATTGCGCTGGAACTCAATGTCCAGGTTCTTCTCCAGGGCGTCCGTGCGGCCTGCCCAGTCCACCTGCACGGAATGGTCCACCACCAAGTCCACGGGGACCAGCGGTTCAATGACGGAGGCGTCCTTGCCCAGTCCGGCCACGGCGGAGCGCATGGCCGCCAGGTCCACCAGCAGGGGTACGCCCGTCAGGTCCTGGAGGACGATGCGGGCCACGGTGAACGGGATTTCATAAGAGCCGGGGTTTTTGGCGTTCCAGGAGGCCAGATTGTCCACATCCTTTTCCGTCACCTTCAAGCCGTCGCAGTTGCGGAGCAGGGATTCCAGAACAATCCGGATGGAAACGGGAAGGCGGTTCAGCCGGGGATAACCGTTTTCAGCCAGGGCTGGGAGTGAATAAAACTGTCCGGGGGTTCCGGCTCCCGTGGTGAACGTGCTCTTGGCAATCTTGGTCATGATGCGGAATAGAGGGTTAACTGTAAACAGGCGGCTGCCCTCCTGGCAGTCGCGGGTACTATACAGGCCAAGCCCGATAAGGCAAGGACTCTGTGTGACGGGAGCGGATTTTTCCCGTTCGCGCCGGAACCGGGAATTCCTTTTTCTGCCGGCCGCAGCCGGGCTTTTCCGTCATGTTGCCGGTGGAGGGGGGCCGGAACTGCCGGAAGAAACAGGAAAAACTTGTGCAGGCATGCGATTTTGCTTAGATAGGAACGAATAGCGTGCGGCATTCTGCTGTTCGCACCCAATATGAATTAAACTGAAATGAAAATATGAATGAATCACAGCAACCGAATAATACACTTGCCATTTTGGCCCTCGTTTTTGCCGTTGTGTGCAGCCTCGTGGGCCTTATTCTGGGAATCATCGGCCTCAACAAATATCCGGACAAGAGCAACGGCAAGACCATGAGCCTTATTGCCGTAATCGTCAGCATCGTCATCATGCTTGTTGGAGCGGGAACGACGATGGTCCGCTAAAAGTCCTCGCCAGTCTCGTGAATTCAAGGCTTGCGGAGAAAGTAATGTCCGCAGGCCTTTTTCATGGCATGAAACTGTTCCTCCTGTATCTGGCGCTGCTGGCTGCGGCGTGCGCGGTGCTCCTGCTGGCGGGTGACCCGTCCCGGTCCGGCTGGCTGCCGGAGTGCCTTTTTTATAAAACGACGGGTTTTCTTTGCTACGGCTGCGGCTCCACCAGAGCGTTGCACGCCCTGCTTCACGGCCATTGGCTGGATTCCCTGCGGTACAACGTGCTGCTGGTGCCCACGCTCGTCTGGCTGGGAACGCTGTTCTTCATCCGGGACAGGGCCGTATTCACAAGGGTGCTGGTTGCGGGGGCGGCCGTGCTTGTTTTGTTTACCGTGGTACGCAATATTCCTCTGGCGTGAGAGGTTGTTTTTTTCTTTATTTTTCATCTCTTCCGTTCATGCCGGAATGATGGAGAATGCGTCATGAAACATTGAAAATAAGTTCGCGGCATTGTCCAATCCTGTGAAAGGGATGAAAAGTAATGAATGCGAAAAAAACCTTGTCAATCATGGCCGGAGTGCTGGCCCTGGCTTCCTGTGCAGGACCGCAGGAAGAAAATTTGCGGATGGTGCCTTTAACCGGATATTCCACGATGCCCATGACCTCTTACGGACCCCGTACGAGGGTGGTAGTGGCCGGAGTGGATTATACGGAAGTTCATGACGAGTGGATGAATTCGGACATCATGAAGAAGGCCACGTCCGGCAACACGCGCGTGGTGATCAGCAGAGCCCGCCAGAGGGGGCAGCTCATGGTGGGGGATGAAGTGGCCATGGATTTCCCCGTCTGCCTGGGCATGCCTTCCCACCGGACTCCCGTAGGGAATTTCCGTATTACGGAAAAGGCGGTCCACCACGTTTCCAATTTGTATGATGCCTCCATGCCCTACTTCATGCGGCTGACGGACGGGGGCATCGGCATGCATGTGGGTCCCGTTTTCATGACGCCGCAATCCCATGGATGCATCCGCATGACCCGCTCCTCCTGCGTGCCGCTTTTTAAAACCGTTAAAGTAGGCACGCCCGTCAAGATCGTGCCGTGACGCAGGGGCGGAGTGAGGCGCCCGGAGCATTTCAGGAGGGATGGGGGCTTTGCCATGCTTTTTTGGAAGTACGGGAAAGCCTGTGCGCAAAAATGTTATGTGTATCCATGATAATTTTATTATAAGTATAATATAATAAATTTCATGGTTGGATAAGAGCGTTAAGGAAAAAAACTTATTTTTTTTACACAAAACGGGTTTGGCCGCCGCTATTTCAAGTGAAAGGCATGAAGATAAACGGCCATCCCGCAAGTCGTATTGCCCCAACACCCCAAACCCTCCATGTTCTGTTGCCGGTTGAATGGCTTCCATCTCCCGGCGGCGGCATGGTTGGAGGGTGCGCCGCCTTGGTTCTCAGGCAAGGGCGTGGCTGCACAGAGCGGGCCAGAGAATGGCGTCCGGCGATGATGAAATGCCCGGTTCTTCACCTTGTATAACGCCTGCCCTTTCCCTGCTCCGGGCGGAAGCATGGGATTTTCATGCAGCGGTTTCCACCGCAGGTTACCGGGCCTTCTCTTCCTTGCGCAGTTGGGGGAGGTACTTGCCGTAGCCCTGTGCCTCCATGTCCTGTTCAGGAATGAACTTCAGGGAGGCGCTGTTGATGCAGTAGCGCAGGCCGCCGCGGTCCTTCGGGCCGTCCGTAAAGACGTGGCCCAGGTGGGCGTCCCCCGTGGCGCTCCGCACTTCCGTACGGCTCATGCCATGGGAAAGATCCTTTTTTTCCTGAATCAGGTCTTCCTTGATGGGACGGGAAAAGCTGGGCCAGCCGCAGCCGGAATCAAACTTGTCCGTGGAAAGGAAAAGGGGTTCCCCGGTGGTGATGTCCACATAAATGCCGGGCTTGTCATTATTAAAATATTCGTTGCGGAAGGGAGGCTCCGTGGCATTCTTCCGTGTAACGGCAAATTGCTCCGGCGTCAGGGTGCGGCGCAGTTCTTCGTCCGATTTTTTCCGGTAGGCGGGCGCGGCTTCCCGCGCCTGGGCGGCCTGCTGGAACTTGAAGGACGGAATATGGCAGTAGCCGCCGGGGTGGTTGTCCAGATAGCGCTGGTGGTATTTTTCCGCCCGTGAAAACTGGCGGAGGGGCTGGGCTTCAATCGCCAGGGGCTGTTTGAATTGCTCCTGAAGCCGTTTCAGGGACGCCTCTATCACCGGCTTGTCCTTCTCATCCGTGTAATAAATGCCCGTGCGGTATTGAACGCCCCTGTCGTTCCCCTGCTTGTTGACGGAAACGGGGTCAATAATGGAGTAGTATTGCTCCAGCAGGAAGGGAAGGCTGACTTCTTCCGGGTCAAACACCACTTTCACCGTTTCCGCGTGGCCCGTGCCTCCGGTGCAGACTTCCTCATATGTGGGAGCGGCTGTGGAGCCGTTGGCGTATCCCACTTCCGTTTCCTTGACGCCGGGAATCAGGGAGAAAAACTTCTCCACGCCCCAGAAACAGCCTCCCGCCAGATAAATCGTCTTCAAATCCTTATTGTCCATATGATGTCTGTTATTGTTGGCCGCCCGGCCGTTTTCTCCGCAGGAGAACAGGGCCAGCATGGCTGCTGCGGCCAGAATGGCGCATGCCAGTCCGGCCAGGGTCCATGGTCCGTGGTAAATACGTTTCATAAACGCTGTGTGGAGTCGCCTTCCGGTCAGGGAGCATCCGGCTCCCGGGCTGAAGAACCTGCCGTTCCACAGCTTTTCAGGGAAGATGAAGGATTAGACAACGCCGGGCCCGTTCCGTTCGATGGCTGTGTCAACGCCGTGTCCGGTTCCGCAGGTTCTTCCGGCTGCATCGTATCTTTCAGCCATTGATAAACGGCACGGTCCGTGGCGTCCGGCTTTTTGCTCGTCTGCATGCGGAATCCGTACTTGGTTTCAAAATTGAAAACGGCCAGGGAAGGGCCCAGGCTGATGGAGAGGCCGTCCATCCGTATTTCCACATCCTGCGGGGCATAACTGGTAAAATCCAGGTGGCCGGCATTGCTGATGGTTTTCGTATAATGCCTGAGCAGGGAAAGAATGCCGGGCTCCAGGGAAGGGTGGCTGGGGACGGCCCGGACGGCGGGGGAGGATGGCTCCCTGAATAAAATGGCGGGGGATGAATCCGCCCTGCGCGGGGTGGCCAGCTTGTCCAGCGGCACGTTCCACAGAAAGGAAAACAGCGCTGTGCCTGCAAGGAAAAGGGGGACGGCCAGAATGGCCGCCCATCGGCGCAGCCTGTTCCGGCGCCCGTTGCCCTTGTGTGGTTCCGCGTTCATGGAAGAACCTTCAGCATGACATGAGTTTCCGGAGGTGTCCATCGGCAAATGGAGCCGGACTCAAACCGTTTTTGTAAAACACTTTGTGCACAGCAACATCACGTGTCGGCATGAAATGAGCCGTTTGACATTTCCGAACGCAGCTATTAAAACCAAGGAAACCGGACTGGGTTTGTCCGTTTCCTGCGCATAAGGCGCAGGCCGGAACATGAAAAGCTGAGGCAGAATGCGCATGAGTACCGAGTTTGTAAACTTGACGCCGGAAAACATAGCCAGCGAACATTTATGTTGCATCATCCGCAGTAAAAAAGCCCATCCGGGCATTGACGCAAAACGGCAATGGCTTTCAGGCCGGTTGAAGGAAGGCCATGTCTTCAGAAAGCTGAATGCAAAGGCTACGGTTTTTATTGAATACGCCCCTCTTGAAAAAGCCTGGGTTCCCATCATCGGTGACAACTATTATTATGTATACTGCCTGTGGGTTTCCGGGAGCGATAAAGGGAAAGGCTACGGCAAATCGTTGATGGAATATTGCCTGGCTGACGCCCGGGAAAAGGGTAAATCCGGCATTTGCATGCTTGGGGCAAAAAAACAGAAACATTGGCTTTCAGACCAGTCGTTTGCCAGAAAGTTCGGCTTTGAAGTGGTGGATGTTACGGAGAACGGCTATGAACTGCTGGCGCTTTCTCTGGACGGAACAAAGCCGCAGTTCTCACAAAATATAAAGCGCGGGGAGATTGAAAGCCGGGAGCTGACCATTTATTATGATATGCAGTGCCCCTTTGTCCTTCAGAACGTTGAGATGATCAAACGGTATTGTGAAATGAACGGCGTTCCTGCATCGTTCATTCAGGTGGATACCTTGGAAAAAGCAAAGGAATTGCCTTGTGTCTTCAATAACTGGGGTGTGTTCTACAAGGGAAAATTTGAGACGGTGAATTTGTTGCCGGATATTTCCGCCCTGAAGAGAATACTCAAAAAATGAAAAGAGGGGGGCCGTTTCTTTTCCGTTGACGGCCATGATAGGATAGGAAGAAGAATCGGCGGATGTCCGGGTAAACAAGTTTTACGACCTCTTTTCAGGTATTGCACCATAAAAGAGCCCCTCCCGGAAATGGTTTCCAGGAGGGGCCGGGCGTTGGGGCGCTTTCTATTCCGGCGCCTTGAAGTTGTACACGGGCCTGATGCGTTCTACGATCTGCGCCGTTTCATGGACGTTGTCCAGCACGCTTTCTCCGTCCTTGTAGGCCATGGGCGCTTCGTCCAGCGTAGCGCGGGAGACGCAGGTGGAGAAGATGCCCTGCATGGAAGCCTGGAATTCCTCCAGGGAGAGGTTGGCTTTAGCCTTCTTCCTGGACATTCTGCGGCCTGCTCCGTGAGGGGAGGAACAGTTGTATTCCTCGTTCCCCCTGCCGATGCAGATGACGGAGCCGTCCCGCATGTTCAGGGGGACGATGAGCCTGTCTCCGGCAGCAGCCCGTACAGCCCCCTTGCGGATGACGTTATCCTCCGCAATGTAGTTGTGCACGGTATCGAAGCTTTCCAGGGTGTCCGCATCGTCCACCAGCTCCCGCAGCATCACGCGGCGGTTCAGGGCGGCGAAGCGCTGGGCCACCTTCATGTCCCGGATGTAGTTCAGCGTGTTCTCCCCCTCCAGGTAGCAGAGGCCCTTCTTGCGCTCCTTGAGATACGTGTCAGGGCAGGCGGCTACGGCCATCTTCTGGTAGCGTTCCGCAATTTTCAGGCCGAAGTTGCGGGAACCGGAGTGGATGCACAGGAAGGCGTGTTCCGTACCCTGCGCTATTTCAATGAAGTGGTTGCCTCCGCCCAGGGAGCCCACGGAACGGCGGTGCCTGTCCTTCTCCGTTCTCAGCACATCCACGCAGATGCGGGAGATTTCTTCATCCAGTTCCGGATCATCCAGCAGAGCCTGGTGAACGGCGGAACGGGTGCCCCAGCCAAACGGGACGCGTTCGCGCAGGCGTTCGTCAAACCGGGAAAAATCCGGCATTCCGGGCAGTCTGGCCGTGAGCACTCCGCAGCCGATGTCCACGCCGATCAGGTTGGGAATCACCTTGTCCGTTTTCATCTCCGCGGTAAAGCCGATGACGCAGCCCGCGCCCGCATGCACGTCCGGCATGATGCGTACCCGGCTTCCTTCAAAGGCGGGGTGGTTGCATACGTCTCTGATCTGGGTGCGGGCCAGGTCTTCCAGTTCATCCGTGAACACGCGGGCTTCCGTGTATTTTCCGTCGATGGTGATCATGGTTTTATTCTTGTAGTTGAGGGGCGCCAGTTCCGCGGAAAGCGGTGTGCCGTGCCCTGTGACCTCGTTACCATAGCGTATTTGCTGACTCTTGCATTATGGAAGTATTCATATAATATAACTCTATAGTTATGTTTGAGCATCTTTTCGCAGAGCGGGGGCTCTCCCTGGACCGATTGAAAACCTTGATAGAGGTAGGAAGGGCGGGGAGCATTGCCGCTGCCGCCCGCGGGGACAGTGCGCGGCAAAGCCTGTATTCCCGCCAGATCAAGGAACTGGAGGAATTCTTCGGCGTAGAGCTGGCGCTCCGCCGCGGGAAGGTGCTGGCGCTTACGAAGCCCGGCTGGGAACTGGTCCGGCTGGCCAGTGAGAGCCTGTGCTTGCTGGACGACTTCAAGAGCCGCAGCCGCAACATGCCCTACCGTTTCACCATCGGCGCCGGGGACAGCCTGCACGCGTGGGTGGCGGCTCCGGTGCTGGCGGAAATCCAGCGGCGCGGGCTGCCGTGGCTGTTTGCGCTGGAAAATCTGCGTAACAGTGAGATTCCCCTCAAGCTTCAGAACATGGATGTGGACTTCGGCATCGTGCGCACCAGCGCGCTGGAATCGGAAGGGCTGGAAAGCCGGGTCATCCGTTCCATGGATTATGCGCTGTATGTGCCTGCGGCCCTGGGGGGCCGGAAGGTGCGGGGAACGGAGGATGACTTTCCCCGCCTGCTGGAAATGTTTCCCCTGGCTACGCTGGGTTCCGCCTCCGGTTTCTTTACCTCCCTGAAGCGGAATTGTGCGGAATCCGGCATCAGGCTGCGGGTGCAGTGTGAAACGCAGTCCTTCCCCTTTGCGGCGCGCATGCTGAAAAGCGGGGCATTCATGGCGGTGCTTCCCTGCATGGTGGAGCCGGAACTGGGCAAGGACTTCATCAAGGTGACTCATCCGGCGCTGGACAGGCTGTCCCGCAGTATTTCCCTGGCGTGGAATCCGCGCCTGTTACGCGTGCGGCCTTCCGCCAAAAGGGTGATTGACGTCTTTTCCTCCCCGGAACGGGGTTGACGGCATGGGGATCAATCGGAATCCACGCCCAGCTTGTTTTTGCGGTAATGGTCCAGGGAAATGCGGTAGAAGTACACGATCGCCAGCAGGTTCAGCAATGCCCCTGTGCCGAAGGCCCAGTTCAGGTTCAGGTACGCGTAAATCTTGCCCCCGAAGAACATGCCCGTGCCCACTCCGATGTCAAAGGCCGTGAAGAACGTGGAATTGACGGCTCCCCGGTGGCCGCGGTCCGCCATGTTCAGCTTCATGGTCTGGAAGGTGGGGATGAAGATGCCGAATCCGAAGCCGATGAGGATGGCGGATGTGTAGTAAACCCATTCCAGCGGCGCGAGCGCCAGCGCGCCGAAGCTGACGGTCAGGATGCTCAGGGAGATGACGGAAAGCTCCGCCACGCGTCCGCGGTCAATCTGCCTGCCCACCATGAACCGGGAGACCAGCATGCCCAGCCCCATCAGAGCATAAAACAGCCCGGCGTATTTGAAGCCGTACATTTTCCCGTACAGGGCGGAGTAAACGGCCACCACCCCGTAGGAGAAGGAGGCGATCATCACATTCACCGCCAGCGGAATGCCCACGCGCAGCACCAGGCGGTCCAGCACCTTTTTGGGCGTTTCCTGCACGGGTTCCTGGACAGGGCGTCCGGGAGCGCGGATGAGGGAGGCTATTCCGGCCCCGGCCAGGCACAGCACCAGGGAGCTCCACGTAATCACGTAAAAGCCGTATACCTGGTATATCTGGAGGCCGATGACGGGCCCCAGGCACATGCCCAGCGTCATCGTCATGCCGAAAAAGCCCAGGCCTTCCCCGCGCCGGGACGGGGGGATGATGTCCACCGCCATCGTGGGGCCGGAGGTGGTCATGCCGCCCCAGATCAGCCCCTGCACAAAGCGCGTCAGGAAAAACGCCAGGGCGGTGGCCGCTACCGCATACCCGGAAAAGGACAGGGCCAGCAGGATGTAAACCGTGATGTAAATCTTCTTGCGGTCTCCGGTATCCACCCGGTGTGCAAACCAGGGGCGGGAAATAATGGCGGCCAGCACATAAATGGACATGATCCAGCCCAGCCAGCCGGAGGAAACCTGCAATTGCCCCGTCAAATACAGCGGGAGGACGGGCACCAGTTCAAAGAAGGCCAACCCCATCATCAGGTTCGCGCAGCAGGCCAGGATGTAGTCCCGCGTCCAGAGGGGCGTTTTGACGGGGGGTGCGGTTTCCGCCGCCAATTCATCTCTGGTCCGGGTCATGCAGGGGTTGTACAGCCATCGGAAAAAGTTTCAAACGGTCTGACGTGTCATGCCGCAGTTCCCGCCAGGGAAAGGAATGGAGGCGGGTGTTTTTAACCGCGACGGATAAACTCCCCGGGTGGTTGAATACCCGGAAAAGAGGCGGAACGGAGCACGGCTGATGGACGGCTGCCGGGAGCATCGTGCTTGCGCGGTGGGTGAAGAATCATGCCTTCTTTTTTGCGTGCAGGGCCGCGCGGGCATGGTAGGGTACGGGGTATGAGCGTGATCACCAAGCGTGGAGACAGCGGAGAAACGGACCTGATGTTCGGCAAACGGAGCCCCAAGACGGCTCCGCGCATTGAAGCTTACGGAACGGTGGATGAATTGAATTCCCTGATCGGCGTGGTGCGCCATTCCGGAGTAAGCCCCCGGACGGTGGAAATGCTGGACGGCGTTCAGGCGCGCCTGGTGGGCGCCATGGGGGAACTGGCCACGCTGGAGGAAGACCTTCCCAAGTATGATGCCAAAGGCTATGCCCGCATCACGGCGGAGGACGTGGCGTGGCTGGAGGAACAGGCCCACCTGCTGGAGAAGGAATGCGACATCCGCTTCAAGGGGTGGGCGCGCCCCGGCAAGGAGGGGTCACTGGGTTCCGCCTATCTGGACCTGGCCCGGTCCGTCTGCCGCCGTGCAGAACGCCGGGTGGTGGCGCTGAGGCTGGATAATGCCCTGAGCAATGTGAACACGGCCCTCTTCCTGAACCGCCTTTCCGACCTCTGCTGGGTTCTGGCCCGCTTTGAGGCTCTGGACGCCGGGGAAAAGGCGGAAGCCTGAATGGGCCGTTACCGCCATCCTTCTTTTCCCGAGAGGGGGAAGATGGAAAAAGGGAGCTTCCGGGCACGTCAAAAGTTTTTATTCCCTGAACCTTTGCTGATGCAGAAATTCGAGGAAGGAGGAATTCGTGGCGGGAAGGTTGTCCCGTTCCTGGATTTTCTCATAGATGCGCATGTACATTCCCAGGCCGTCTCCGCCGCATATATGGCCGCCTGTCATGCGGCGTTTTGTACCGTTGCCGTCCAGGAGAACAATAGTTCCGCCCAGGGGATGAAGAATGCTGCCATGGCTGTCGAAACCGATTCCGTATGTGGTTGTTCCATCGGAGAATTCCACCGCGGACACGTTAAAAAATGTTTCCTGATGGTTTTTCGCGAGGTCCAGGTCTCTGTGGGCTCTCCAAAGAAGGACGGGGATGGAAAGAAAATAAAGTCCGGCGGCCAGAATCAGCACGGAAAGCAACAGTTTATGTCTTTTTAAAAATGGCATGGCCGTGAAAATCGCTTGTTGCGGTGTTCTTTATTCATATTACATTAAGAATGCCAGCATTTTATGTCAAGTCCGCATGGATATGTTTCCGCCTCTTTCCTGTCCGGAACGGAAGAGGTTCAATAAGCGCATTTGCGCTTCCGCTTCATTTTTTGCCGCTTGCGGATTTTCTGCTTGTGTTGAAGACTCAAAAGTAGGAGAAGATGGGTACATAGAATTACCCTCCTCCCATGAAACTCTGTTCTTTTATTATTGGCTGCTTATTAGGAGTTTGCAGTGTTTGTTCATCCCTTGCCGCCACTACGGTGGCTTATCCGCCTGCCTCACCCTCACATCTGGAAAAGGGGAAGCCGTTCCAACTGGTCTTTGACAAGGCCGTGGTACCCGCTTCCGGAGTAGGAAAACCGGCGGATCCGGCGCTGACGTCCTTTTCCCCGGAGGAGAAACCGTGGAAACTGGCATTGGACAAGTCCACCGTACCGATGACGGAACTGGAGGAGGCAGGGCTGACAGAGCTGACGCTTCTTTTTCCTTCCTTGAAGTTTTCTTCCAAATGGATTACTCCCAACGTACTGGAGTTCATACCGCTGGAGGAGGTCCCCTTCCGGGCCTCCTATCTATGGAAACCGGCGGAGAACACCCGTTTTCTGGACGGTTCCCCGGTGCCATCCGTTCCGCTGCGCCTGACAGGGCGCGTAACCTGGAATTTCTACCTGTCTTCCGTGGACAGGGGCTGGCAGGGGGGTGAAGTTTACCCGTGGGAAAGTTTTTTCCTGGTGATTCCCGACGTTGTTCCAGACAAGGGAAATGCCTCGAATAGCTTGTATGGCAACGGCAAGGATTTCCTGATGCTTCCGGGTTATTGTTCATGGAAGCAGGTATTGGAAGAGAACCTCCGTTTTGCCAATGTTCCGGCGGCGCAGGAGTTGAAGAGCGAGGATATTAAGGAGCGTCTCAAGGCGGGGAACGGAGAGGATGATGTGGGGTTCCGCCTGCGGCCCGCCACGTTGAAGGAGGTGAGAGGCGCCAAATCCTACCGTGTGAGAAATATTGCCGGGGAGGGAAGGTTCAAGGGCAGTCTTGACGGCATGGCCGTTCCCGGCGTGTACGTTATTCAGCCGGAAGGGATGTTCCGGTATGGCAGGAACTATTATCTGGTCAGCCGGGATGCTTCTTTCCTTTCTTCCCGTGGAGGGGGGCTGAAAACCGGACTGGAGGAAACCAAGCTGGGCACCGTGCCCCGTTTTTCCGCCTCCGGTTATTACCATGCGTTTTCCGGCAGCGGAGGCCGTTTAACCCTGGAATGGACTCTCCCTGTACAGATTGGGGATTTGGAACAATTCTGCCGGGACCATGTGGAGTTGTTCGTGCAGGGCGGCAAGAAGCCCATGGAGTACGAGGAACAGGAGGGAGGCTTTGTCGCGTCCCTGGGCGGGGAAGACGGGGATACCGCGCGGAAGGTAGTGATCCGCCTGGACAGGGAACGGCTGGCGGATATGAAGCAGATACGCCCCCAGTGGTATTCCTCCCTGCCTTTCCTGGTGAGCGGAGAGGGCGCCGTGTTCAAACTGCGGTGGAAGCTGAAGGGCGTCCGTTCCGTGGATGGCCAGGAATTGTCCCGGAAGAATTCGGAAGATTCCGTGGAGGTAAGGCCGGAAGCTCCCTCCCTGTACCTGGATGCGGGCAATAACGGCATCATGTACGCCGGTTCCCGCCAATTGAAGGCTTCCGTCAGTAATTTGAGGGATTTAACCGTGCGGGGCTACCGGATCAGGGATGGCTACCAGCACCAGACGATGGCGGCTTACAGGAAGATTTATGAGCGTGACCGGGAGGCGCCACTTTCCCGTACCGTGACGGACCTTGACCGGAGGCATTTTCTGCCTGCCGAACTTCTTGCCGCGGATAAAAAGGGGGCGCTGGCCCTGGATGTCCGTGGCAAAACGGAAGCGTCCATCGGCCTGGACGGCCTGTTTGGAGGGGCCGTGGAGCCGGGCATGTATTTCATTGAGGTGGAGGGCCGCGTCAGTGATCCGGTGCTGGAGGCGTACAAGTTGTTCGGCGCGCCTTCAGAGAACGGAGGCAGAAGGGAGTTCAGCAGGGATGAGGCTTCTTATGCCGTGCAGGCCCTCGTTCAGGTGACGGATATGGGCGTCCTGCACAAGAAGACGGCGGATGATATGTTTGTGTACGTGTATTCCCTGGCTACCGGGAAAGCTGCGGAAAAGGCGCAGGTTCAGCTACTAGACGCCGGGGGCGCCGTGCTGGCTTCCGTTCCCGTGGAGCAGGGCGCCGTGCGGCTGCCCATGGCCGGGATGGGCGGGAAGGCCGCCTATGTGCGCGTCCTGTCCGGGGCGGACAGTTACCTGAGCCCCCTGGAAGACTGGCCGGGGAAAGTGAGCACGTGGTCCTTTGATGTGAAGACCCTGCCTTATGAATGGGAGGCCCTGGGGCTGAACCCGGCCACCACCGCGGAGACCAGGCTGTTCATGTTCTCTGACCGGAACCTTTACCGGCCGGGAGAGACGATGCACCTGAAGGGAATCGTGAGGTCCCTGCTGGACAACCGCCTTACCCCGGCCCCCGTGGAGGAAGTCAAGCTGACCGTCCGGGACAGCCGGAACCGGGAAGTGGCCGTCAAGCAGGTGAATTTGTCTGATGCGGGAACGTTTGACCTGGATTTCACCTTCCCTGAGGAAGAGACGGGAACCTATACCGTCCTTGCCGGCCTGAGGCTGAAAGGGGATTCCGCGCAGGAGGAGAAGGAAGATAACTCCTCCGGCGGGGACGACTATAAAAAATATTACCGTCAGGAATTCCACAAGAGCAACCGGGAGTTCCGGTATCCCGTAGAGGTGGCCGAGTTCAAGCGGAATGAGTTTGAAGTGGAGGAAAGGATTCATGACCTGAAACCGGGGGCGGCTGTCCTGAAGGCCGACGTGAAGGCCACGAATTTCACGGGCACCCCCGTTTCCGGCGGCAAGGTGAACTGGTCCCTGCGCAGCGTACCGTCCAATTTTTATCCCGCCGGATACAGGGATTACCGTTTCGGGGATTACCGGAGTGAGGATGCAGGCTACTGGCAGGCTTATTACGGTTATTCCGGCGGCGGAGCCTCTTCCGGCATGAAGCAGCAGTCCGCCGTGCTGGACGGGAAAGGCGCGAATACGGTGGAGTTTTCCCTGGCCGGCCAGTCCTTCCCCAGGGTCAGGCGGCTGTCCCTCCAGGCTTCCGTGGTGAACGGGAATGAGCAGTTGGTCAAGGCTTCCCGGAGCGCCGTCTGGAATCCGGCTTCCGTGTTTGTGGGGGTGAAGAACAGCTCTTCCATCTGCCGCCAGGGAACGCCTCTGGATTTGCGCCTGATTGCGCTGGGGCTGGACGGGAAGCCCTACGCGGGAAGTAACCTGAACCTGGACATGACGGTGACGCGCACCGCCTTCCGCCCTGTGCGGTACGAGAGTGATGATGCCACGACCGTGCGCAATGACGAGGTAACGGCCACGGTGATGAAGAAGACGCTGACCGTGGCTCCGGCGGATTCCGCCGATATCCGGACCGGAGGAAAGGCCGTCTCCATCCCCACCGCGCAGGACGGCATTTACGAGGCGGCTTTTTCCGGACGTGACGCAGAGGGGCGGGAATTCCGCACCGCCGTGAAGTACTGGGTTTACGGCAGTGACGTTTCCCCGTGGGAATACCATGACGGACTGAAAGTGAAGATTATTCCGGACAAGCAGCTGTACAAGCCGGGAGAGACGGCCCGCCTCCTGGTCCAGACGCCCATTGAAGGGGAAGTAATGGTGACGGTGGAACGGGAGAAGGTGCTGCGGAGCTTTGCCAGAAAGCTGACACTGGACAACCCCGTGATTGAAGTGCCGCTGGAAGATGCGGACTCCCCGAATGTCTATGTCTCCGTTTTTCTGGTGAAGGGAGCGGATTTGAGCAGCCGCAAGGCCCGCAATCCCCAGTTGAAGCTGGGATACGCCGCCCTGAAGGTGCAGCCCGTCCGGCACACCCTGAATGTAAAGGTGTCTGCGCCCGCCGGCATGTCCCGGCCCGGTTCCCTTGCCGTGGTCAGCGGCGTGGTGACGGATTATCTGGGCAGGCCGGTCCGGAATGCGGAGGTGTGCCTGTTTGCGGAGGATGAGGGCACCCTCCAGGTCATCGGTTACAGAACGCCCCTGCCCATCCGTTATTTTTATGCGGACCGCCCCCTGTCCGTGGGCACGTGGACCACGCTGGAACAAATTCTGGATGAAGACTGGGGCGCCCGCCCCACGGACAACAAGGGCGTGTTCATTGGCGGCGGGGATTCTTCCGACGGTTCCCGGAAAGCGCCGGAGAACCTGGATTTAAGGAAGAATTTCAACCCGTGCGCCGTGTGGCTGGCCTCACTCCGTACAGACGGGGAAGGCCGGTTCAAGGCGGAATACAGGAATCCGGATACGCTGACCCGCTACCGGGTGATGGCGGTCGCCCTGGCGGGGGATTCCGCTTTCGGAACCGGGGAAGGGGCTTACGTGGTGAACAAGCCCGTGATGCTGGAACCCGCTCCCCCCTTCACCGCGACGGAAGGCGATTCCCTGAATATTCCGGTGACGGTGAGCCAGACGGGTGACAGGAAGGGACCGTGGGTGGTCACGCTGAAATCCGGTTCCGCCGCCGCTTCCGTGCCGCAGCCCGTGCAGACGCTGACCTTGAACGGCAACCAGCCTGAAACGCTGGTGTTCAACGTGAAATTTACGCAGCCCGGAGAAGCGCGGCTGACCTGGGACATACGTGCCGCCGACAGCAGCGGCACGCCATATTCCTCCGGGGTTTACTCCCTGCTGAAGGATTCCGTGGAACATGCGTTTGAGGTGGTGCCTCCCTTCCCGGACCTGCGGGAACTGCGATGTTTCTCCCTTTCCTCCGGGAAGACGCTGGACGTGCCGGAACTGGTGACCACGCCCTTCCTGAAGGGAACCCCCATCCGGGTGACGCTCGGCACGTCTCCCCTGCTGTATGCGGACGGCAGCGTGAATTACCTGCTGCGGTATCCGTACGGCTGCCTGGAACAGCTTTCCTCTTCCACGCTCCCGTGGATTTATGAGCCGCTTCTGGCCAAATACCTTCCCGGCTTCAAGGGGAAGTCTCCGGAGGACCGTGCGCGGGCCCTGCGGAGCGGCGTGTACAAGATCATGAAGAACCAGCTTTCCTCCGGTGGCCTGGCCTACTGGGAGGGAAGCGGGGAGGTGAGCGAGTACTGCCCGTATGCCGCGCTGGTGCTGACCCTGGCGCGGGAACACGGAGTTTACGTGCCGGAGCGTGATCTTGACAAGCTGTACGCCTATCTGGAGCGGCAGTTGTCTGAAAAGCCCCGTGAGGGGCTCCTGGCGGCCTGGACGCTGGCCCGCGCGGGGCGCATGCCCGCCTCCCTGCTCAACCGCCTGCTGGACCAGGCCCGCGGGCTGGGGGCGGAAGACCGCCTGTACCTGGCGCTGGCTGCGGCGCTTTCCCCCCGTCCGGAGGCGAAGGCCCAGGCCCGGACCCTGATGAAGGTTTCCGCGGAGGAAATGAGGGAACCCCGCTGCCGCCTTCTGGCGGCCCTGGCGGAGATGGCCCTGGCCCCCGGTGATGAAGCGGTCCGGGAAAGGCTGGAACGCCTGATTGTGGACAGAATGTCGGGTTCCTTCGGAGGCCGGGCGCCGTACTCCACCTGGACTTCCGGCTGGGACGTCCTTCTGCTGGGGGAATACCTGAAAGGCTTGCAGGAAGCTCCCCTTTCCGCTCCCTTCCGCGTGGAACGGGGCGGCCGGACGCTTGACGGCGTATGTTCCGTGTCTTCTCCGGCCCGGTTCCTCGCCGCAGTCGGGGAGAAAGCCGTGCTCAGCCTTCCGGAGGCCGGAACCAGGGTGTACGGCATGGCGGAGGCCCACGGGCGCAGCAGCACGCAGCGCGACGGCGCCGCCGTCAACAAGGGCTTTGCCGTTTCACGCATTTATGAAAAGCTTACCCCGGAAGGGACGTGGACGCCCGCGGCGGAGTTTGCCGTAGGGGATCTGGTGAGGATCACCCTTCAGGTGGACAAGGCTCCGGACCCGCTGGCGTACGTAGTGATGGAGGATTACCTGCCCTCCGCCTTTGAAGCCGTGAATCCGGCCCTGCTTTCCCAGATACCGGGAGGCCGGGAGAGCGAGGCGGAGGACGAGGGAAACCGCTGGTTCTACTGGAGCGGATGGGTGTCCCACCGGGAATTCCTGAAGGACCGGGTGCGCTTCTTCGCCAATTCCTGGAGGGAGGGCCGGTTTACGGCGCGCTATCTGGCGCGGGTGACCAAGTCCGGCTCCGTCATCGCTCCGTCCGCCAAGGCGGAACTGATGTACAAGCCGGAAACTTACGGACTGGGCATTCCCCAGAAGCTGGCCGTCTCTCCGGGGCGGTGACCACGGTTTTCTTCCGATGCGGCGCAGATTCATGACCAGGGCATTCTTCAAGGGGCTCTTGAAACGGAAAAACCTTCTCCGGGCTGCGGGAGGGCTGGCCGCGGCGTGGCTGCTTGCATGGTATGCGGTCCCCTGGCTGGTTCCCCTGCCGGAAGGGCTGCTTCATCCGGAAGAACGGGGCGCCCTTGTCCTGGACAGGGACGGCGCAAGGATCGCCACGCTGCCGGGACCGGATTATTACCACACGGAGCCCGTCCGGCTGCGGGAGGTTCCGGACATGCTGCTGAAGGCCACGCTGGCGGCGGAGGACAAACGCTTTTTCAGCCATGGCGGGGCGGACTTTCTGGCCCTGGCCCGCGCTGTGGCTGTGAATGCCGCGGGCGGGGAAGTCGTGTCCGGAGCGTCCACCATCACCCAGCAGCTCGCCAAGAATGCCAATCCTCCCTCTCCCAGGAACCTCCCCGCCAAGGCCAGGGAATTCTTCCAGGCCCGGCGCATGGAGATGAGCATGAGCAAGGAGGCTATTCTGGAGTCCTATTTCAACCGCCTGGATTACGGCAATCTGCGCCGGGGACCCGCCGCGGCGGCGCGTTTCTACTTTGGCCGGGAGATGTCGCGCCTGTCCCTGGCGGAGTGCGCGCTGCTGGCCGGGCTGCCGCAGGGGCCTTCCTTCCTGAACCCCCTCCGGCATCCGGAACGTGCATTGCAGCGGCGGAACCTGGTTCTCCGGCGCATGAGGGAAGAGGGCTGGGCCGCCCCCGGCATGGTGGACCGCGCCCTGCTGGAACCCCTGTTCAGCGCGGGGGCGGAAGAAGACCGCCGGCCGCTGGCTCCCCATGTGACGGCCGCCCTGATGCATGCGGGCCGCACGGGAGAGGTGCGCACTACGCTGGATTCCTCCCTGCAGCGCGGCGCCCTGGAGATCGTGAAGCGGGAGCTGGAGCGCCTGAAGGGCCACCATGTGACGCAGGCCGCCGTGGTCGTGGTGGAGAACGCCACGGGGAATATCCTCTGCCTGGCAGGGTCCGCTGACAGGAACCATCCGGCGGGGGGATTGCTGGACGGCACCGCGCTGCGGCGCTCCCCCGGCTCCGCCCTGAAGCCCTTCGTGTATGCCCAGGCGTTTGTCCTGGGAGCGTATCCGGGGACGGTGCTGCCGGATGTGCCTACCACATACCGGAGCGCGCACGGGCTGGAAGCGCCGCAGAATTACAACAGGAACTATATGGGCCCCATTTCCATCAGGCAGGCGCTGGCCTGTTCCCAGAACATTCCGGCCATGGGGGCGCTGGGAACGTTCGGCGGTCCGGCCCGGCTGCTGAAACTGCTGGAAAATCTGGGTATCCGGAGCATTCAGGGTGACGCCGCGCGTTACGGCCTGGGGCTGGCCATCGGCAATGCGGAGGTAACGTTGAGGGAGTTGACGGGAGCTTATGCGTGCCTGGCCCGCGGAGGCACCTTTCTGCCCCTGAAGCTGGAACAGGGACCTCCCGAGCAGGAACGGCCCGTACTCCCCGCGGAAGCCTGCTTCCTGACGGCGGATATTCTGGCGGACCGGGAGGCGCGGCTGCCTGCGTTCAGCGATGCGGAAGTGATGGACCTGCCTTTCCGGTATGCCTGCAAGACGGGCACCTCATCTGATTTCCGGGACAATTGGTGCGTGGGTTTTACGCGTGAAATCACCGTGGGCGTGTGGGTAGGCAACTTTGACGCCTCCCCCATGAAGCAGGTGGGGGGCATGGCCGGGGCCGCTCCCATTTTTGCCGAGGTCATGAAGCTGGCGCACCGGGACCTTTCCCCCTCCTTCCCCTGCGCCGTTCCCGGCATGGTCCGCATCCGCATTGACGCCCGCACGGGCAGGCGGGAAGGCGCGCTGCCTGTGCCGCAGGCCCATGCCCGGGAGGAATGGGCCTCCCCGGAAACGATGCCGCAGGAGGCCGCGGCGGCGGATTATGACGCGGCGGGTCGCGCCTGCCTGGACAGCCGTTACACGGAATGGTTCACCAGCCCCTCCTGCACGGCGGGGGACGCTTACTGCCTGCTTCCTGCTGCCTGGTCCGGGGAGGCGCCGCGCATCCTGGTTCCGGCGGACGGTTCACGCCTGGTTCTGGACCCGGAAATGCCCGGAGCGGGGCGGCGCCTTAAACTGCGCTCCAATCTTCCGGCCGGGGCCGTCTGGTCCTCCCCCACCCTGGCTATCGTGCAGTATGGGGATGAGGCGTCCGCCCTGCTGGAACCGGGGACGCATGTCATTACCGTGCGCCATCCGGAACTGAATCTGGAACAGCGCGCAACCGTTACCGTCAGGGAATTGTAACAGGAGGGGGCCCTCCTGGTCAGTCCAGCGGGAGGATGGACGTGACCAGCATCTTGAACCGTCCCTGGGCGATCACGGAATGGGGCGCGCCTGCGGGGATCATCAGGGTCTGGCCCTGCTGCACGTTCATGGAATCATTGCCCACGGTAAAAAAGGCCGTGCCGTCCAGTACCTGCACCAGGGCGGGGCCGGGCGTCTGGTGGGTGGGGAGGAGCTGCTCGTCGTCAAAGGCCAGAATGGTCATGTTGACGCCCTTGGAACGCACCAGGGCCAGGCTGGTGATTTGTCCGTCGCGGTATTCAATCAGGTCCGCGTAAGTAAAAGGCGCCCGTTCGGGGATGTGCTGGATGGCTGTCATGCAGGTTGGACACCCTCATTTCCCCCTGCCGTTTCCGTCATGACAGGCTTCCGGGAAAAAGGCCCGCTCCGGACCCGGGAGCGGACCTTGGCATTCAGCATTCATATCGCGCTTACTTACGGGTTCAACGTCCTGGTTTCATAGGCGTGGGGTCGGTTTCACAAGTAAACAGCAACCAGTCTATACACGAAAAGGGCAATTTACTTCAAGAAAATTTTTAGTAAAAAAGTTCGGAGATGATTCTCCTGCAAGGAGAACCGCGGTTAATGCCCGTTCCGCCGCGTTTCCGCGGCGTCCCTCCGCGCGCCTAGCGGGCGCGGCGCCTGCGCCCATTGGAGCGTTTCCCCCTTTTTCCGGCTGCGGCCGTTTTTTCCGGCTCTCCGCGTTTCTCCCGGGAGGCAATGGTGAAATCCGCCCATTGCTGGTCACGGTCCACCTTCACGGGGATGACGGGAATGCGCAGCCCCGCGCACAGCACGGAGCCGTGATCGTTCTTCCAGCGGTTGGCAAAGGCCTCATACACCCAGCGGCCGCCGGGAAGCTGGTCGGGCTTGATCAGTCCCTTGACCTGGAGGCGGGGGATTTCCAGCATCACGCCGAAGTGGCGCGTTTCCGTAATCAGCGCCTCGTGCACCTCCGGATGGTCCGCGAAGCACTGGCCCTCCAGCCATTCAAAGAGCTTCATGCGGTTGGCGTCCTTTTCCGCGCTGGCGGAGGTGCGCTCCGTTTCTGAAATATGCTCCGCATCCTCTTCCAGCCTGCTCACGCTGCCGGGGCCTTTGGCTCCCTTGGGGGGATTGGCCAGCAGGGGGTCCAGGGAACGGTGCACCACCAGGTCCGCGTAACGGCGGATGGGGCTGGTGAAATGGCAGTAATTGGGGGTGGCCAGGCCGTAATGGCCCAGGGGTTCCGTGTCGTACCGGGCCCGCATCAGGCTTTTCAGCAGAGCCAGCTTGAGGAGCTGTTCATCCGGGGAACCCTTGATGGACTTCATCAGTTCATTCAGGTACTGCCGCTGGCTGATGTCGTGGACGGGATGCCCGTAAAGTTTGCAAAGCTGGCCGAACTCGAACAGCTTGGCGGAGTCCGGCTCTTCATGGACGCGGTAGATGGTGGGGCGGTTCTTGTTCTTCAGCGTCAGGGCCACGGCTCCATTGGCCGCCAGCATGCATTCTTCAATAAGCTGGTGACTCTCGTCATACTCTTCCGTGACGATGTCCGTCACGCGGCCGTCCTTGTCCATGACGGCGCGCACTTCCGGAAAGTCCAGGTCCAGGGCTCCCTTGGCATAGCGGTTCCGGCGCAGGATGGAGGCGAGCTTCCAGGCCTCCCGGACCATGGAGGGAATTTCCCCCTTGTCATGCCCCTTCATCATGGTGAAGGCTTCCTGGTAGGTCAGGCGCGCCTTGCTGCGGATGAAGGCGTCCGCAAAGCGGGCGCCGAGCAGCTTGCCCTTTTTGTCAAACTTCATTTCGCACACCTTCGTCAGGCGCACGACGTCCGGACGCAGGCTGCACAAATCGTCGGAAAGGCGCGGAGGCAGCATGGGAAGAACGCGGTCCGGCAGGTAGGTGGAATTGCCGCGGCGCAGGGCTTCCTCATCCAGCGCGCTGCCGCGCTTCACGAAGTGGGAGACGTCCGCAATGTGGACGGCCAGCGTCCAGCCCTGCGGAGTGGCCTTGATGGAAATGGCGTCGTCAAAGTCCTTGGCGCTCGCGGGGTCAATGGTGATGACGGTGCGGTCCGTCCAGTCCTCCCGGCGGGCAAGCTCCCCGGAGGAAGGGTCTTTGGGCAGGTTTTCCAGTTCCCGGAGCACGGCGGCGGGGAATTCCACAGGCAGGTCATACTTCCTGATGACGGATTCCATGTCCACGTGGGGATCATCCGGGTAGCCCAGCACCTCCACGATTTTCCCGCGCTGGGCCTTCTTTTCCTCTCCGCGGGATACGGGCTCCACGGAAACCAGTTGGCCCGGGAGCACCTCCATGGCGGGTTTTTCCACCAGTTCAATGTATTCCGGGGAGCCAATGCCGTCCCCCAGCACGCGGCCCAATTTATTTTTTCCGGCGCGGAAAATCCCCAGCCAGCGTGAGCGGGCGCGTTCCGTCACTTCCTCCACGCGGGCCTTCATGCCCGTGTCCGGCCTGGAGAAGCGGTCCCGGCGGTCGTTCCGGCGTCCTTTGGACGCCTTGCGTTCCACGCGGGCGGCCACCCGGTCGCCGTCCAGGGCGGTCCCCAGATGGTTGGGCTTCAATTCCAGTTCCGGAATGGCCTCCAGGTCCCAGCCCATGGCCGCGGCGGCGGGGTCTTCCTTCCTGGGGATAAAAAGAATCTTCCCGGAGCGCAGGATGCGGATCATGCCGTGCACCAGGTCCCGGCGCTCCCGCTTCAGGGCGTACCTGCCTTTTTGCAGGCGCACGAGCCTGCCTTCCTCTTCCAGCTGGTCCACCAGGGCGCGGAAGTCCTGTTTCTGCCGTGAATCCACATTCAGGGAGCGGGCCAGTTCAGACTTGCTCTGGGGTTCGTAATGTCTGTCCTCCATGTGGCGGATCAGGCGGTCTTTCAGGGGAGTATTCATCTTGAGGAAATTCCGGGAAAGGGGTCTTCCATTCCCATTGAAGCCATCATAATGCGGTTTTTGCGCGGCTTCAAGGCGCGGGTGGTGCATTCTTTACCCGCTTTTTCCTTTGCGCCCCCTGCGTCATCTGGGCCGGAGCGTTCCTTCCGTAGTGCCCAGCTGTTCTGCAACGTCCAGTTCCCGGATGAGCCGCGCAGCCGTGCAGGTGCCGTCCAGAAGCCCCCGGTAGCGGGACACCAGCAGGCGCGTTTTCTCCGGTGAATCATCCAGCAGTTCCACGCGGAAGCGGAAAAGGCCCTGGCGGCGGAAGTCCCGGAAAAAGCCGGCTCCCGTCTGGGCGCGTCCGTTGAACAGCGTATTGCGGCAGCCTGCGTCCGCCAGCAGGGGATGAAGCTGACCCACGCGGTCCCGCAGCTGCACCCGGTATTGCTCGCAGGGGCGCCCGCAATTCTTGTAACTGGTGCCGCCGGAAAGGAAGGTGCAGAAGACGCAATGCTCCATGTGAAACATGGGCATGTGCTGGTGCAGGGTCAGTTCAAACCATTCCAGCGGGGCGCTGCGGAGCAGGTCCTCCACCTGCCCGGCGTTCAGATCATAGGAGATGGTGAGGAATTCCAGATTTCCCTGTTCCTTCAGGATGGCCGCGCTGCAAGGATTGGCCACGTTCAGGGAAAAGTCTCCGATGCAGCGCAGGGCGGAATGGCGGAAGTACTGGGCCGCGCCCAGGTTGCGGATGAGGATGCCGTCCGGCTCTGCCCGTTCCATGAGCTTGAAATAGCCTGTTTCCGACGGTTTCTGGATGCGGGGGGTCGCCAGGAAAACGGGAGCTCCCTTCTCATTCTTCCGCACGGCTTCCACTCCTGCCGCGTAATCCCGGAGGTCTTCAAAGTCCAGGTACACGGCATCCGCGCCGGAATCCAGCGCGGCGGGTATCTGTTCCACCCTGCGGCACAGGACGGACAGGCGCGGGGGCGTATCCGGAGCGGCAGTTCCCGCCGGGAACGCGGGGAGGACGAACGGCGCCGGAAGGCGGGAAGGGGGAGCGGATGTTTCCCTCTCCTGCCGTACTGTCTGAATCCGTTCCACCAGGGCGCGGCGCGTCTGGTTAAGAACGCTCAGAGGAAGCATCAGCCCTTCCGGCAGGCGGCATTCACAGGAGGCCAGGCGGAATCCCGTTCCCCCCAGCCTGCCGAGCTGCTGTTCCAGCGTTTCAGGAGTCAGCGGGCGTTTCTCCGCCGTTTGAAGCGGCTGGGCGGATTGCACGGAACACCCGTATTCCGGGCATGAAACCGTAAGGGGTTCCCCGGTGCGCCCCGTGCAGGTCAAGTGAAGGGGGGTGGCCGCTTCCGGCAGGTGTTCCCGCATCTTTTTCAGCTCCGCATTCAGGGCCGGGTCATCCGTTTTCCAGAGCTTCTGCCCCGGTTTCACCCGGTTCCAGTCAATGCGGGAAGCTTTTCCGTGGAAGAAAAGGCGGTTTCTCTGCACCTTCCAGATGCGGCCCCCCTGTTCTTCATTCCGGTCCTCCCCGGCGTCAATGACGAAGCCGTCCCCGGGCGCGAGGGGCACTTCCCCTTCCGGCCTGATGTCCAGCCAGCCATGGCCGCTGTCCGTAATGACGCCCGCATAAGCGCCGCGCTTCTTGCCGTGGCGCCCGTGGGTCAGGCGCGGATGGTCCGTGCCGTCCAGCCAGCCTGTGGAAAAGCCGCGTGAAAATACCATTTCCAATGCATAGCGGTCCCGTGCGGTAACCATGCCGTCCACGGGCAGTCCGGCGCAGGCGGCGTCCAGGGCCTTCCTGTAGGCCGCCGTCACCGCGGCGACATATTCCGGGCTTTTCAGGCGTCCCTCTATCTTGTAGTTCTTCACGCCCAGGCGGACCAGGTCAGGGATGCGGTCAATGGCGCACAGGTCCTGCGGGCTGAGCAGGTAGAGCCTTTCCCCCAGGGGAACCTGTTTGCCGTCCACAACCAGGGCGTACGGCAGGCGGCATGCCTGCGCGCATTCCCCCCGGTTGGCGCTGCGCTGGCCCAGGCTTTCCGACGTAAGGCACTGGCCGGAATAGGCCACGCAGAGCGCGCCGTGCACGAACACCTCAAGAGGGATGTCCGTATGGCGGACGCATTCCCCGATCTCCTTCAAGCTTAATTCCCGCGCCAGCACGGCCTGCTTCAGGTCCAGAAAGCCGGAGGCGAATTCCAGCCCGGCGGGGGAGGTGAGCGTCATCTGGGTGGAGGCGTGCAGCTCCAGCTTCATGGCGGAATCCTGCCTGCCCCATTCCGTCAGGCAGCGTGCCAGCCCGACATCCTGCACAATGACGCCGTCCACGCCGGCGGCGTTCAGATGGCCCAGGTAGTCCAGGGCGTCCTCCAGCTCCGAGGTGAAGATAAGCGTATTCATCGTCACGTACCCCTTCACGCCGTGAGCGTGGAGGAAGCGCATCAGCTCCGGCAGGGAATCCAGCGTGAAATTGTCTGCGCGCAGGCGCGCGTTAAAGCGGTCCAGGCCAAAATAAATGGCATCCGCGCCATTGGCTACGGCGGCGCGGGCGCACTCCATGTCCCCGGCGGGGGAGAGCAATTCCGGGCGCAGGTCTCCGGGCTGGAGGGAGGAAAGGGTGGTATCGTCGTCAGGAGTCACGGGAAGAAAGAAAAAAGGTTATTGGACGGTGCTGCGTTTTTCCGCATGGAGGAGCAGCGCTTTCAAATCCCCCAGCAGGAACAGGGAGCCTGCCGCCAGGGCCGGCAGAGGGGAGGCCAGGGCCGCATGCAGACCCTCCGGAAGGGAGGAATGGATGAATACGGGCCCCGTTTCCAGCTCAGCCAGCAGGGCGGACAGCTCTTCCGGCGGCATGATGCGGGGGGAGGTGCAAGGCACCAGGTGCCATTCTCCGGCAATCTCCCGCAAAACGGGAATCATGTCCCGGATGTGCTTGTCTGCGGAGGCGGCAAAAACCAGCGCCGCCTTCCGCCCGGGGAATTCCTCCCGCCAGGTGGCCGCCAGCACGCGAGCGGCATGTTCATTATGGGCCCCGTCCAGCACAATAGCGGGAGAGGCCAGGCGTTCAAACCGTCCGGGCCACTGCATATTGGCCAGGGCTGCGCCGGCAACCGCCGGGGAGGGGAGGGCATGGAGCTGCTTCATGGTTTCCAGCGCCAGGGCGGCGTTTTCCCGCTGATGGGCTCCGGGCAGGGAAGGCCGGGGCGTTTCCCGGGTCATGCGGGCGACCGTGAGGGGGGAATGGCAGTCCCGCGCCGCCTGTTCAATGACGGCCATGGCTTCCGGGTGCTGGACGGCGGTGACGGCCGGCTTGCCCGGGGAGATGATGGCCGCCTTTTCCGCGGCAATCTGCGCCAGCGTGTCCCCCAGGTACTGCTGGTGGTCCAGCCCGATGGGGGCCAGCACGGCGATGTCCTTGGGAACGGCATTGGTGGCGTCCAGCCTGCCGCCCAGGCCCGTTTCCAGAATGATGAAGTTCACGCCGCTTTTGCGGAAGTGGCGCAGGGCAACGGCAAGCGCCAGCTCAAAAAAGGTGGGCGGCTGTTCCCAGGTTTCCGCCAGTTGTTTCAGGAAGGTGATTTCCTCCGCCAGCGCCTCCGGGGAAATCATCTGCCCGTTCACGCGGATGCGTTCGGAAAACTCCACCAGATGGGGGGACGTGAACAGGCCGGTTACGTAGCCCTGCGCCCTGGCCAGCGCCTCAATCATGGCGCAGGTGGAGCCTTTGCCGTTGGTGCCGGCTACGTGCACCACCGTGGCGTCCGGGCGGTCCGCCCCGGCTGCCGCCAGCAGCTTTTCCGTATTCTCAAGCCCCAGCTTGATCCCGAAGAATTGAGTGGAAAAAAGCCAGTCAAGGGCGGCGGACGCGTTCATGGGCGGTATTCTACCATGGGAAGGCCCCGGTTCAATCCCCGGTATGGAGGGGGCATCAATAAAATACCGCCGGGAACGGACGCGGCAAACACGAACAAGCTACCGTTGCTACCTCTCGGTCCTGGCGGGGTTTGCCAGTCGTGCCTCCACGGGTTCCCGGCGGCCCACACAGTAAACTAGGTTTGCCGTGCACTGTCAACCATCAAAGAGATCATCTCCTTTTGCTGAAAGAGAGCAGGATGGAGATAAGCAGAACCACGCCGATGACGGCTGCCGCGGTGAAGAAAATCTCCTCCTCCTGCTTCAACCGGCTGCGCTCCCCTTCTATTTTTCCGTCCCTGACGCGCTGGAGTCCGTGCAGAACCTTGGCCTGTTCCTCCACATCCGCCTCCGTACGCATGGCCAGTGTTTCCTCATGGCTGACCGCCTGGTCATAAGGGGCGATCATGGTGCGGAACTGCGGGTCTTCCGAAAGAATTTCCGTCTCGTCATACTCTTCCGCCAGCGGGGAGTTCATGGAATCCCGGAGGCTGGCAATCTGCCGGTCCACCTTGTTCTGGAACAGGGTCAGTTCCCTCTTGGCCTTCTCATAGGCCGCCGTCTGTTCACTGACCAGGGCTTCCCCCTTGCGGTTGACGCGGTCCAGTTCCTGCGGGAGGCTGGCCTGGAGCTTGAGCAGGTCCGCCCGGTTCTCCGTCACCTTGAAACCCTTGCTCTTCGTGTTGGAGGCTTCCGCGCGCTGGATGCGGTTGATGTCCAGCCGGGTTTCCACCTGGCGTATCTGTTCCTGAAGCCGGTCCCGGGCGGCGGCAAGCTGCTGGCGGGTGGTGTCCAGCTTGCTCTTGAGCTCCTCCACGTCCGCGGAACGCTGGTCATACTGTTCCAGGAGACGGGCTATCCGGCTTTCCACGGACCGTACATTGGGCTTTCCCTTGTCCGCCGGCATTGTTTTTTGTCCGGCGGCGGCCTGGTCCGCCTTCTCCATTTGGGCGTCCCAGTACTTGCGGATGGCCTCCTCCTTCCGCTGGATGGCCGCCTGGAGCCGTGCGGCCTGCTGCTCATGAAGCTCCGCCGCCTCGTCAAACTGTTCCCGGGCCGCATCCAGTTCCGGGTACGGCTCCTGCTCCATGGCTTTAATGGCCTCATGCTGCGGCGCAAGGCCGGTTTCATAATAATCCCAGCCGTAATAGCCGCCGGCGAGCAACAGGATAAGGAGAAGATAACGCATAAGTTGAAGGAGGGTAGAGTCAGAAGTTAAACTTATAGTGGAAGTTCCGCCGGAATTTGCAAACTATAAAATCAGCCATCCGGAGCTTTTTCCCTCCGGAGGCGGAATAATGATAAATCCGCGGCCAGGGACCCGTAAAGTTCTTTGAAACTATACTTTCAAACCATGTCTATTTTTTCATCACGCAGGCAATTTCTCAAATCCCTGGGGCTGGCGGCCGGAGCGGCTGCCGCCGGAAACGTTCTTCCCGGGCAGGCCCTGGATATTCCTTCCGGTGACGGCCTCTGGCGCTCCGGCGCCAAGGCATCCCCGCGGCCTTCCGGCTCCATGTACATGGGGGGCTTCAAGGCTCCCAGGCTGGACCGTATCAGGCTGGCCTTTATTGGCGTGGGAGGGCGCGGATTCTCCCATCTGGCGCAAATGTGCGTGATGGACGGCGTGGAAATTGTGGGCGTGTGCGATTTGAAGGAAGACCTGGCCAAGCGCGGCGTGGACCGCGTGCTGGCCAAAATGGGGAAAACGCCGCTGGGTTATTCCGGCGGGGACACGGCATACCTGACCATGCTGAAGGAACTGAAACCGGACGCCGTCATCATCAGCACGGACTGGAGCACGCACGCGAAAATCGCCTGTGACAGCATGAAGCACGGCGCGCACGCTTTTGTGGAAGTTCCCCTGGCCGTCTCCATGGAAGAACTCTGGGACCTGGTGGACACCAGCGAGGCCACCCGGAAGCACTGCATGATGATGGAGAACGTCAACTACGGGCGGGATGAACTCATGTTCCTGAACATGGTCCGGCAGGGCGTCATCGGCGAGCTGCTCCACGGGGAGGCCGCCTACATCCACTGCCTGGTGACGCAGCTGGGGGATACGCGCGGGGAAGGAGCCTGGCGGCCTGAATACCATACCAGAATCAATGCCAACCTGTACCCCACCCACGGCCTGGGTCCGGTGGCGCAATACATGGGCCTGGCCCGCGGGGAAGACCATTTCAGCCGGGTGGCGGCGTTCGCCTCTCCCGCGCTGGGACGCAACGCGTATGCGAAGAAGCACCTCCCTGCGGACCACCGCTGGAACCGCACCCCCTTCATCTGCGGGGATATGAACACGGCCATCGTCAAGACGCAGCTGGGGCGCACCATCGTCGTCCAGCTGGATGAAACCTCCCCCCGGCCCTATTCCCGCGCCAACCTGATCCAGGGCACGGAAGGAACGCTTGCCGGCTTCCCGACCCGCGTGGCCGGTGAAAAGCTGGGCAACGGCAACTACCATGAATGGATTGAAGGCAGGGAGAAGCTGGCCGCCATCTATGAGAAGTATGACCACCCGCTCTGGAAGCGCATCGGGGATCTGGCCCAGAAGATGGGCGGGCACGGCGGCATGGACTTCGTGATGCTTTCCCGCATCGTGGAATGCTTGCAGAATGGGGAGCCGCTGGACCAGAACGTTTATGAAGGCGCCGCGTGGTCTTCCCTGCTGCCGCTGACGGCCCATTCCATCGCCCAGGGCGGCATGCCCGTGGAGTTCCCGGACTTTACCCGCGGAGACTGGAAAACCACTGCGCCGCTGGCCGTGATTTCTTAGAGAAATGGTTCTTTGATTGGGGATAGCATCCTTTGTCGGCTGGATTCATCATATTCCCAAAATTTCTATTAAAAATTATTGACTTCAAGAAATATTGGACATATTTAAAATAAAGAATATGTCCAATATTTTCTTATTAATTTTTTCATTGGTGCTCCCTCTTATTATTGGGGATAAAGCAAATGCAAAAGAGTTAAAATGTGAATATCATTTGAAAAATTTGCATATAGAGCCCGTAAAACAACCAAATACCGAACGCACTTATTCTGTGCATGTATCATGTAGAGTTGCCACTCAACACCATACTGGTTATTCAAATACAGAACCATCATTCCGCAAAACATTTACACCTGTGGTAGTCAGTACTAGCGATAAAGAGAAAGGTGAAATTGAGGCATATGCTGAGGGAGTGAGAGAAGCATATATAGCCGCATGGAAGCGCTTACTGGAAGAATGTCGTTCTAACGCGCTTTCTGATTGCGGGGATTGCAATAATGTAGGATGCACATGTAAAGCTTGTGGGAAAAAATAAATATATGAAAGCATTATTAAAAATCGTTATTTTATCATTAGGATGTTTCTTTAATGCAATGGTTAGCCCATTGTTTGGGTCGGATAACCAAATTCAGGAGGAACAAAAAATTGAAGTTGGAACTTCGATTATCAATCCTATTGTTCTTAAGGGAATTAAGAATGTGAGTGATATCCAGGAAACACAGAAGGAATATATCAGAAAGCACTATGAAGGGTATGGTATATTGGGATATATGTATACCATGTACAAAAATCGCTATATCCAAATTATTTCCATAGAAAAAGAAGAATCTGAAAGCAAGTTGGTTTATTTTGATATGACGGATGTTTATAAAAAACTTGAAAGATCAAGGGATAAAAAAACAAAAATTCAAATCAAGGAATTGATGGGAGATCATCAGCCATTGGAAGAGGAAGATAAACTAAAGTAATATTAAGGTATTTTTATCTATTGTTTTAGATACGCATTTGCTTTAATTTTTGCAGAGCAATGCCTTAAGTTCTTCCTGGCTCATGTTCATGAGCCATTGTTCCGGGCCTCCTGAGAACAGGTCGTCCGCCATGCGGCGTTTTTCCGCCAGCATGGCGTCAATGCGGTCCTCAATGGTGCCGCGGCAGATCAGGCGGTGCACCAGCACGTTCCGGTGCTGGCCGATGCGGTAGGCCCGGTCCGTGGCCTGGTTTTCCACGGCGGGGTTCCACCAGCGGTCCACATGGATGACGTGAGAGGCCTGGGTGAGCGTCAGGCCGGTTCCGGCGGCTTTCAGGGATAAGATGCAGAAGGGAGGGCCGGATTCCTTCTGGAAGGCGTTCACGATGCCCTGCCGCTCCGGAATGGGGGTGCCGCCGTGCAGCGTAAACCCGGAACGGCCGAAGACGGTGGAGAGCAGGTCATGCAGGTGCGGGATGATGGAGCGGAACTGGGTGAAGAGGATGGCTTTTTCCTGCCGGGCAGCGATGGAGGCGCACAGTTCCTGAAGGCGCAGGAATTTTCCGGAGCGCTCCGGAGCGTAGTCATCCGTGCCCTGGAATTGGGCGGGGTGGTTGCAAATCTGCTTGAGGCGCGCCAGTACGGGAAGAATCAGCATGAGGCGCGTGGCGGGGTCCGGTTCATCCAGCATGGCGTGCAGGGCGTCTATCTGCGTCTGGTACAGGGCGGCCTGTTCCGGCGTGAGGGGGCAGTAGGCGGGGATTTCCGTCTTGTCCGGCAGGTCCGGCACCAGCGCCGGGTCTGTCTTCATCCTGCGCAGGATGAAAGGGCGCACCAGGCGGCGCAGCGGGGCATAGCCGCGTTCCAGGGTGCGGGTGAAGGTTTCAAAGCTCTTCCTGTTTCCCAGCAGTCCCGGATTCAGGAATTCCATCAGGCTCCATAGCTCGTTCAGGTTGTTTTCCACCGGCGTGCCGGACAGGGCGGCGCGCCGTTCCCCGTGCAGGGAGCGGATGGCGCGGGAGCGTGCGGAACCGGCGTTTTTAATGGCCTGCGCTTCATCCAGAATAATGGCCGGAAAGTGCAGTTTCGCCAGGCCAGGCGTGCGCGCCGCCATGCCGTACGTGGTGATGACGGCGTGGCAGTTTTCACGGTGCGTTCTTTCCCCCGGCCGCCATGAGTCCGGAGTGGAGGGGTGCATGATGCGCAGCGCGAGCTCCGGAGCGAAGCGCTCCGCTTCCTCCTGCCAGTTGGACAGGAGGGAAGCCGGAGCCACGATCAGGGCCGGGAGGCCGTCCAGCCGTCCTTCCCTGCGCAGGACATCCAGCCACGCGATGGCCTGGAGGGTTTTTCCCAGCCCCATGTCATCCGCCAGGCAGGCGCCGAAGCCGCGTTCCGTCACCCGGTACAGGAAGCCAAAGCCCTCTTTCTGGTAGGGCCGCATCAGCGCGTTCAAATGAGGCGGGAGCTCCGGCACGGATACGGAAACCTCCCCCGCCAGGATGTCCAGCGCCTGCTGAAGCCCCTTACCCGGTTCCATCACGCAGTCTTCATCCGGTTCCGGAAGCTGCGCCAGCTGGCCGGAGGGGCCGTTGACCAGCAACCTGAGCCCCTGCACCAGGGGGATGCCGAGAGAGCTCATCATGCGCGCGGCCTTGTTCCACCGGTCCATTAGGTCCCGGACCTTCTGGGCGTCCACGCGCACCCATTCCCCCTTGAAGCGGATCAGGCCGTCCCCGTTGTTGAGCAGTTCTTCCAGTTCCTCCGGCGCCAGGTCCCTGCCTCCCAGCGTGGCGGAGACGGAGAACCTCAGCAGGCTGTGGACGGAAAGGCCGGAGGAATGGGCCGTTTTTTCCCCGCCTGGTGCATCCGCCGTGACTTTCACCTGTAATTTGGGAGGGGCCTTTTTCCACAGGTTTACCATGCGCACGATGATGCCCGCGCGCTCATACGCCGGAGAGTCCTGAAGAAAGTCCCGCGCTTCAGAAGCACTCCAGGCCAGCGGGGCGTAAATCTTGCCGTTGTCCAGCAGACGCTGGAGCAGGGGGCTTTCCCGCGCCGCTTCCTTCAGCGGCTGGAGCACGGCCAGCAGGGCCGTATGGTTCCCTTCATGAAGTTTCAGGGCGGTGGAAAGGGGAAGGTGGCGCACCTGGTTATCCGCCGCGCTCTGATGCGCAAAGGTAGCCATAAAGGCAAAGGGGCGGGAGCCCGTGGCGTCATCCCGGTTTTCCGCCAGGTGGAAGAATACCTTGCCTATCTGGTTCCAGGGGGCTCCCAGGCTGTTCAGCCATGCGGCGGGAGTAATGCCGCGTGCGGAGATTTCCCTGCTCACCAGCCGCCGGAAGTCCCCAAGCCACCCTGCGATGACGCCGGGAGTCACGTATTCCGCGCCCGGTACGGGAGGGAACTGCTCCGCCAGGGCCGCCCTTTCCGCTGCGGAGCCCGGCAGGTGGTCCAGAACGGCATCCACCTCATCTGGTCTTTCCGCGGCGGCATGCGCCATGCGGGTGAGCGCCTGGCGCGCCAGATTCCTGATGAAATAAGCGGCCGGGTCCGGCGTGGTTTCCCAGTTGGAGACGGCCAGGGCATACAGCCCGTTTCCGGCTCCTTCTTCAAACAGGCGGTCCAGGGGGGGAATATCCGTCACGAGCGCCCCGGAGGGAAGAATGCGGAAACCGCTGAAGTTCCGCTCCTCTTCCGGCGCTGCATGATGGGGGTCCGGCTGCATGGCTGACGGGACTATAGCATGCCGGCGCGGCTTGTTCAATCCATCCTGCCGCGCTGTGGCATGCAGTGCCCGTGCGCGTTACAGGGCGAAGGTGTTCGTTTTGATGATGGGCAGTTTGGGCGGCGGCGGGTTGAAAAGCTCCTTGATTTGTTTCAGGTAGGTAATCAGGGCTTCGCGGACTTTAATGCCGGTGGGTTTGCCGTTTCCCCTTTGAGGAAACTTGAAATTGTTGCACAGGTAGTCTCCCATCGCCACGGTATAGACCATGTTATTCTTCAGGGTGCTGGAGATGCTTGGCGTAACGCCGTCCATAATCTGGTAGGAAAAACCGGAGCAGTACACTTCCAGAATGCCGCCCTCATCCTCTGACGGAGACATGAATTTGGACAGGATCAGCTGTTCAATGTCCGCCTTGCTCATGGAGCAGGTGACGATCTTTTCCCGGAAGGGCTCCATTTCATAAATATCCTTGATCGTAATGGGGCCTTTGCAGAGATGGCTCTTGGCCCGTACGCCGCCGCGGTTGTAAATGGCGATGTCGGCATTGGAGGCCTGCTGGATGGCTTTGCAGAAAATGGTGCCTATGGTGACGTGCGTGAGGTCCTCCCCGGCTACGCCTACCTGCTGTTTGAAAAGCGGATTTCCGGTGAACTTCTGCACCAGCTTTTCCACCTCCGGATCGTCAGGTATCTTGCCGTTCAGCTCAATGGCCTTGGTTGATTTGGAGAGGATGGAGACTGGCTTTTCCGTGGAGAAGGTAATTTCCGTAACGCCTGCATGGCTTAACCTGTGGCCCGTGTGGCTGAGCAGGGTACCGGTCTTAAGCTGTCCGTTAGGTAGCATGACATGAGTATGACCGCCCAGAATGACGTCGATATTAGGTGAATACCTCATCATTTTCATGTCGTGTTCGTAACCCAGATGGCTCAGGATGATATTGATGGTGTTATGGTGCAGGCGGAACCTGTCCATAATGCTTTTGTAGTCATCTTCATCCGGCAGCTTCCATGAAATGCCTCCCATCCTCCGGACATCCGTGGTCTGCAGGTCCGCCAGCCCGATGAACCCTACGGAAATGGGAGTGCCCTTGAGAGGTATGCTGACATACGGTGAAAAACAATTTGTCAGCGCAGGGGAGGCATTGACGTTGGTAAGGACAAACTTGGTGCGCGGCATCCCCTTGATGTGGTCGCGGAGGGCCTCCTGTCCGTAATCCAGGTCATGGTTCCCGACGGTCGCCAGATCATACCCCAGCTTGTTCATCAGGATGGTGAGGGGTTCGCCCCGTTTTTCCCACTCGTCCACGTAGGGATTTCCCATGAAATAATCCCCTGAATCAACCAGCAGGACGTGCGGGTACTTGGCGCGGTACTGTTTTACCAGCGTGGCCAGTTTGGGTAATTTGTCCAGATTGCCGTGAATGTCGCTGGTGGAAATGATGATCAGCGTTTTATTAGGGTCCGATTTCAGCTTCTGGGCCAGGGAGAACGGGCACAGGCAGGCCAGACCGGCAAGAATAATGCGAGGCGGAATCATGGACGGAAAAATAGAGCTGCGGAAAGGATAAGATGGTGATTAACGGGCGAAAACCTCGTAAGGCCCGTCGCCCACGGAAATGACTTCCAGACGGACCTTGGATACGCCGCGGCTGCGCAGGCCGATGCGGCTTGCGGCGGACGCGGTGAGGTCAATCAGGCGGTTGCTGTGAAAAGGTCCGCGGTTGTTGATGCGGACGATGGCGGATTTTCCGGTTGCCAGGCAGGTGACTTTCACCTTGCACGGCATCGGCAGGGTGGTGTGGGCCGCGGTCATGGAGCTCTGGGGGTTAATGTACTCTCCGGAGGATGTCTTCATGCTGCGGCCTTTTCCGCCGTACCATGAGGCATAGCCGGTTTCACTGTATTTCAGGGCATCAGCCACGCTCATGGGTGTATATCTTTTCCCCCGCACCCGGTAGGGCGCATTTTTTACATGCGCTTCTGCCGCTTGTACGGACGGGGCCGTTTTCCGTGTGCACTTCTCCGTGGTGGAGCAGGCCGGCATCAGAAAAAGCAGCAGGGCGGGGATGGACCAATTCACGCTTTTTATCCTTAACACATGTTTATAATCTTGTATAACAAAAAAGAAACAGGAATTGAAATTTAAGGGATAGGGAGGTCAGGGAGGAATCTTCCGCCCGCTGAGGTTTACCAGTTGAGCGGTGTGGAAAAATGCAGTATGCTTGCCCGCATGAATCCTTCCAAGGTAATTGGCCTGGTCGCACTGGCGGAGAAACCCGGGCTGCCGGAGGCGCTGCGCATCATGCGCCGTGAGCTTGCCCGCCACGGGCTGGGCTCCTGCGTTATTGAAACGCCTGATGCCCTGGAACAGTGCATCACCCGGTGCAGCCTGCTGGTGACGTTCGGAGGGGACGGCACCATGCTTACCGTCTCCACCCTGGCGGCCATGCACCATGTGCCCCTGGCGGGGGTGAACCTGGGGCGCCTGGGATTCATGACCACCTGTTCCGTGCAGGAACTGCCGCTGCTGGCGTATGCCCTCCAGGAGGGATCCTACCTGACGGATGACCGCTCCATGCTGGAGGTGGTCAAGATGGGGGTGGACGGCTCTCCGGCCCCGCTCCGCAAACTGGCGCTGAATGAGGTTTCCCTCATCCGCGCCCAGTCCGGCAAGATGGTGGACCTGGATGCGGAGATAGACGGGGAACTGCTGAACCGCTACCATGCGGACGGCGTCCTGGTCTCCACCCCCACTGGTTCCACGGCGTACTCCCTTTCCGCGGGGGGGCCTCTGGTATGGCCCATGTCCCGGGTGGTGTGCGTCACCCCCATCTGCCCGCACAGCCTGACCAACCGCTCCGTGGTGCTTCCGGATACCATGACCATCCGCCTGCGCCCCCGCGAGCGCCGCGGCCGCTTTGACTCCATGGTTTATTCCCTGGACGGCCGTTCCGCCTACCCCATTGAAGTGGGGGAAAGCCTCGTGATCCGGAAAGCTCCGGAAACCCTCTCCCTGGTTCATCTCCGGAAGCAGAACTTCGGCGCCCTTCTGAGGGCCAAGCTGCGCTGGCAGGGCGCGGAGATTCCCACGGATGATGAGTGAAACCCGTTCCGGGGGCCGGAATAGGCGGCTGGACGCCATGTTCCCGCAACGGCGGCTTTTGCGGACGGGAGGGCATGTTCATTTGCCGTTCCGCATTGGCGGAGGGGCGGTAAAACTATTTTTTTAGGATGCGGGCTTGACGAAAAGGCCCATCCTATCATACTCTTCCTGCCCTACCACCAAGGGGGTGGTAGATCTTAATCGCATAAACGCGTAAGAAATAGTCATATATGAAGACCCACGTGAAAAAAGGTGATGAAGTAGAAATCATCGCCGGACGTAACCACAAGGGCAAGCGCGGCACCGTTCTCGCCGTAAATGCTTCCAAAGGTACTGTCATCGTAGAAGGCGTCCGCACCCTGAAAAAGGCTGTGCGCCCGACCGAACAGAACCCGGAAGGCGGCATTCAGGAGATCAACGGCCCGATTCACATCTCCAACGTGAAAAAAGTAGGCTAGGCCTCCGGCCTGACCCTGCGCTTAAGCCATACCAATCATTAATAAAGAGCTGACCCGCTAAAACAATGAGTACACCAACACTGCAAACATACTACCGTGAAAAGGTCGTTCCCGGCCTTCAAGCGAAGCATGCATACAAGAACGTGCATCAGATTCCCCGCCTGGAGAAGATTGTTGTCACCTCCTGCATGGGCAAGCACCCGGACCGCAAGCAGGCCGTGGAAGATGCCGTCAACGAAATTGCCAAAATCACCGGACAGAAGCCGTCCACTACCTTTGCCCGCAAGAGCGTGGCCAACTTCAAGGTGCGCGAAGGCGAACCTCTGGGAGCCCGCGTAACGCTGCGCGGCGCCCGCATGTGGGAATTCCTGGACCGTTTCATCAACGTTACGGCTCCGAACATCCGCGACTTCCGCGGCCTCCCCTACAAGTCCTTTGACGGCAACGGGAACTATGCCATCGGTATCTCTGACCAGTCCATCTTCCCGGAAATCGAACTTGACCAGATCAAGCGCCAGATCGGCTTCGACATCATTTTCGTGACCACCGCTCCTACGGACGATGAAGGCCGCGACCTGCTCCGCGCCCTGGGTGTTCCCATGCGCGAACCGAAGAAGGCCGAAGAAACTCAACCCGCTAACGCCTAACTATTTCTTACCATGGCCGTATTAAGTGACCCCATTTCCGACTTCCTCACCCGCCTGAAAAACGCCAGCTTGGCCGGCAACGAGGAATTTACCGCTCCCTGCTCCAACATCAAGGTGGAAATCGCCCGGATTCTGCAGGAAGAAGGCTACATCTGGAACTATGAAGTGACCGGTGAAGGCACCAAGAAGCAAATCAAGGTGAAAACCAAATTTACCTCCCAGGGCAAGCCGGTCGTTACCGACGTGAAGCGCAGCTCCAAGCCGGGCCGCCGTCAGTACGTTTCTTCCGAGGACATTCCCCGCGTTCTCAGTGGGCTTGGCATTGCCATCGTCTCCACCTCCCGTGGTGTGATGACCGGTGCGCAGGCGCGCAAGCAGAGCATTGGTGGCGAACTTCTCGCCCTTGTCTGGTAACCATTAACATTTCCTAAACATATGTCCCGAGTTGGTAAAAAATCCATCACATTGCCGGACAAGGTAACGGTAAAGGTTAACGGCTCTTCCGTTCAGGTGGAAGGCCCCAAAGGCAAGCTTTCCTGGACTCTCCCGGAAGGCATCACTGCCACCGTTGAAGGCAATCAGCTGTCCGTTGACCGCGCTGGCGAAAGCCGCCAGCTTCGCGCCCTGCACGGCACGAACCGTTCCCTGTTGAACAACATGGTCATCGGCGTTTCCGAAGGCTTCGTCAAAAACCTTGAAATCATCGGCGTCGGTTTCCGCGCCGCCGTCAAGGGCAACATCCTGGACCTGAACCTGGGCAAGTCCCATCCGATCAACCAGGTAATTCCCGAAGGCCTCAAGGTGACCGTGACGGAAAACACGAAAGTGACGGTTGAAGGCGTTGACAAGCAGGTCGTAGGCCAGTTTGCCGCTGAAGTCCGTGCGTACTATCCCCCGGAACCCTACAAGGGCAAGGGCGTGCGCTTTGCCGGTGAAGTTATCCGCCGCAAGGAAGGCAAGAGCGTCGGTAAGTAATTCAGGTAATAACTATTACAACATATTTATACACGATGAGTACTATCAATCGCAAAGCCACCCGCGCCAAGGTCCGCCGCCGCATCCGCAGAAAGCTCTCCGGAACGGCTTCCCGTCCCCGCCTGGCTGTTTATTTCTCCAACCGTCACGTCTATGCCCAGATCATCGACGACACGGTGGGCAAGACCATCTGCTCCGCTTCCACGGCCGATGCCTCCATCGCCGATCCTTCCAAGCTCGCCAACTGCGCTACCGCTACCAAGGTGGGCAACCTGATTGGTGAACGTGCGAAGGCCGCCAACGTCACTGAAGTCGTCTTCGACCGCGGTGGTTTCAAGTTCTGCGGCAAGGTAAAGGCCCTGGCCGATGCCGCCCGTGAAACTGGTTTGAAATTCTAATTGAAAGATTCCCCTAAATGAATAACGAAACGGAAAACACTGCTCCTGCTACGGAAGCCGCCGCTCCCGCTCAAGCGCAGCAACCCGCACCGGGCGGCCGCGACTTCCGCGGTCCCCGCGGACCCCGCCGTGACGGCCAGAATGGCCGCGGACCCCGTGGTCCCCGCCGTGACGGCCGCCGTGGCCCCCAGGCTGAAGCTCCCGTGGAAGAAGGCCCCCAGCTGGCTGAAAAGGTTGTGTTCATCAACCGTTGCGCCAAGGTCGTCAAAGGCGGCCGCCGCTTCTCCTTCTCCGCCCTCGTCGTGAGCGGCGACATGGAAGGCCGCGTAGGCTTCGGCTTCGGCAAGGCCAATGAAGTGGCAGACGCCATCCGCAAGGCTACGGAATCCGCCAAGCGCCAGCTTCGTCCGGTTTCCATCGCCAACGGCACCATTCCGCATGAAGTCTACTCCGAATTCGGCGGCGGCAAGGTTCTTCTGAAGCCCGCCTCCCCCGGTACTGGCCTCATTGCCGGCAACACCATCCGTGCCGTGCTGGAAGCAGCCGGCGTGCGTGACATCGTTGCCAAATCCCTCGGTTCCTCCAACCATGCCAACGTGGTGAAGGCTACCCTGCAGGCGCTCGCTTCCCTGCGTACGAGCGACCAGGTTCTTGCCGACCGCGGCAAGAAGAAGGAAAAGGCCATCTAATCCAAAGGAGGCGGCTGCCCGGTGCCGCCGCCTCCACGAAATCCAACCATTGTAAATAACATGTTACAGCTTCATACGATTAAGCCCAATCCCGGAGCCAAGCACCGCAAGAAGCGCCTCGGCAACGGGGAAAGCTCTGGTCTCGGCAAGACCTGCGGCAAAGGCAACAAGGGCCAGAAGGCCCGTTCCGGCGGCTCCATCCGTCCGGGGTTTGAAGGCGGCCAGATGCCCCTTCACCGCCGTCTGCCCAAGAAGGGGTTCAACAACACCCGCTTCCAGGACAAAATCCTCATCATCAACCTCTCCCAGCTCGAACGCGTGTTTGAAGCCGGCGCTACGGTTGATGAAAACACCCTGCGTGCAGCCAAGCTCGTTCAAGGTCCCTGTGACGCCGTGAAGCTTCTCGGCAACGGCACCCTGACCAAGAGCCTGAACGTAGTCGTGGACTTCGTGAGCGCTAGCGCCCGCGAAAAGGTGACTCAGGCCGGTGGCACCGTCACCGTGCTCAGCGAAGCCTAATCACATTTGGCGAACCGGGTCATGCAGCTTGACCCGGTTCGCATCATTGTGTTTACTGTTGCGGTTCCCATGGATGCCCCGGGTACAAGCCGCCGACAGGCAAGCCAAGCTGCGCGCCAACTTTTATAATACAGGACTATGATATCCGCATTTGCAAACTCCATGAAAGTACCGGAGCTCAGGCACCGGATTTTGTTCACACTGGCGATGATCGTCGTCGTCCGCCTGGGGGTACAGATACCCCTGCCGGGCATTGACGTCATGGAGCTGCAGAAAGTGATTGAAGCCTCCGCGAACGCCAGCGGCCCCGGAGCGGGCCTGGCTACCGTGCTCACCATCTTTTCCGGCGGCGGTCTCCAGCAGTGCGGCATCTTTGCCCTGGGCATCATGCCCTACATTTCCGCTTCCATCATGACCCAGCTTCTTTCCGCAGTGGTCCCGCAGTGGGCCAAGATGGTGCGGGAGGAAGGCGGCCGCCAGAAGATGACCAAATGGACGCGCGCCATTGCCATCGTCATCGCCATCGTGCAGGGCTGGTTTCTGGTCGGCACGCTGGAACACCCGGACCGTCTGAAAGCCGTGGGCCTCAACATCCCTCCGGACTGCCAGCTCGTCATTGACCCCGGCATGCAGTTTGCCCTGATGACGGTGCTCATCATGGTGGCGGGCACCATGTTCCTGATGTGGATCGGTGACCAGATTACGGAGCGCGGCGTCGGCAACGGCGTCTCCCTCATCATTTCCGTCAACATTATCCATGCCCTTCCGGGCGCGGTGACCCTGGCCTGGAAAACGCTGGTGTACAAGGACGGCGCAGTCGTTCCGATGGGCGCCATGCTGCTGGTGGCCCTGATCGCCTTCCTGATTATCGTGGTGGCGCTCGTCGTCACGGTAACGCAGGCCCAGCGGCGCATCCCCGTGCAGTACGCCAAACGGGTCATGGGCAACAAAATGTTCAACGGCGCCACGCAATACCTGCCGCTCAAGCTCAACTACTCCGGCGTGATGCCCGTCATCTTCGCCACGGCCATCCTGTCCCTGCCGCAGGTGCTCTTCTCCCAGATCGCCCACTACAACACCACGCTGCAATGGATCGCCACCAAGATGAATGACTGGATGAACCCCGCTTCCTCCGGCTACTACATCATCTCCGGCCTCATGATCTTCTTCTTCTCCTACTTCTGGGTGGCTACCATGTTCCAGCCCTCCCAGATCGCGGAAGACCTGAAGCGCAACGGCGGCTACATCCCCGGCATCCGCCCCGGCCCCCCCACGGCCCTGTTCCTGGACCAGACCATGCAGAGGCTGACCTTTGCCGGGTCCGCGTTCCTGACCCTCATTTACTTCCTGCCCTCCCTGCTGAACATCGGCGGCAGCATCCCCTACCTGGTCACCCAGTTCTTCGGGGGCACCAGCCTTCTGATTCTGGTCGGCGTGCTGCTTGACATGATGCGCCAGGTGGAAACCACTCTTCTCTCCCGCAACTACGACGGCTTCCTGAAAAAAGGCAAGCTCAAGGGCAAGTATAACCACATCCAGGGCACCGGCGCCGCTGCAGGCAGCCGCACGGTCACGGTCATGTGGATCGTCATCGCCCTGCTTGTGCTGGCCGGAGCTGTCGCTTACAATGCCATGCAGTAAGGAACTCCATCCCCTCTTCTGAAAGTAAAGACATGAAGGAACTCAAGCATTTCATCCTGGTTGGGCCTCCCGCATCCGGCAAAGGAACCCAGGGGCGCTTTCTGGCTGATACTTTCAACCTGAACTCCCTGAGCACCGGTTCCCTGCTGCGGCGGGAAGTGGAGTCCTGCACGGAGCTGGGCCGCAAGGCCCTGGGCTATATGGACAAGGCCATGCTGGTTCCGGACGAAATCGTCAACGACATGGTGCGCGGCTGGCTCTCGGAAATGGACAATGACGCGTGGCTGCTGGACGGTTACCCCCGCACGGTGGCGCAGGCGGAAGCCCTGGACCACTTCCTGACCCAGCGCGGAACGTCCGTGGACGTGGTCGTCTGGATGGACGTATCCAGGGAACTCATTGAAGAACGCATCATGCACCGCCGGGAATGCTCCACGTGCGGGTATGTGGTGCAGACGTCGGAGGAGGAATGCTCCAAATGCGGCGGCAAAATGGTCTCCCGCAAGGATGACAACCTGGAAGCCTTCGCGCGCCGCTGGAAAGACTTTGAAGCCATGACGCTGCCCGTAGCCAAGTACTACGAAGCCCGCGGCCTGGTGGTCAAAATGACCGTGACCGAGGAACGGGAACCCGCGGAAGTTTCCCGGGAACTGGCCCGCAAGCTGGAAGAATACCGGCAATAGAAAAAAGAATCCCATGGCAGAACGAATCCACATCAAGTCTCCCGGTGAAGTTGCCAAGATGCAGAAGGCCGGTGCTGTAACGGCGGAAATCTTGATGGAAATCGGAGCCGAGGTTCAGGCGGGCCGCACCACGCGGGAAATAGACGACATCGCGCGTGAAATTTTCAAAAAGCACAAGGTAGGCAACTCCTTCTACCAGTACCGCGGGTTTCCCGGCCAGCTCTGCATTTCCATCAATGAGGAAGTGGTGCACGGCAGCGGCGGCCCCCGCCGCATCCAGAACGGGGACATCGTGAGCCTGGACGTGGGCGCCATTGTGGACGGCTGGCATGGGGACAACGCCATGACCGTGCCGGTGGGCATGGTAGACCCGGAAAAGCTGCGGCTACTGGCCGTGACGGAGGAGTCCCTGTTCCGCGCCATTGAACTGGTGAGGCCCGGGGCCCTGCTGGCGGATGTTTGCGCGGCAGTGGAAGGCTTTGTGCGCCCCCGCGGGTATACCGTGGTCAGGGACTTCGTAGGGCACGGCATAGGCCGCCATCTGCATGAAGAACCCCAGATTCCCAACTACCGCCCCCATTACAAGCTTCCGCGCCTGAAAAAAGGCATGGCGCTGGCTATTGAACCCATGGTGAATGCCGGCAGGCCGTCCGTTAAAATCCTGGATGACGGCTGGACGGTCATCACGGCGGACGGCAAGCCCTCCGCCCACTTTGAACACACGGTCATCGTAACGGACGGGGAACCGCTGATTACGACGGCGCGTCCGCGCATCGCTCTGCCGGAGCAGCTCGGAATTGCTCCTTTATAACCAACTCCACCCCCCCCAAGGGAATGACGCCGCCGGACGCCCATGTTCCCGATCCCGTGATCCTGGAGAAAACGGCCACTCACCGGATGGTATGGGTGGATGTGGCTCGCGTGGTGGCGTGCATGCTGATTATTGCCAATCACATGGCTTTCTATTCGGCGGAGCTGTACCGGTGGATATGGGCGGAATTCCTGGCCGCGCGCACCCCCTTCTTCCTGCTGGTAGCGGGTTACTTTGTAGGGCGGGGCGCATTCGGGCCGCTGGATGGCGGCAGCCTCTTCCTGTGGAAGCGCAGCTGGTTCCTGTTCCGTCCGTACCTGGTATGGGGGCTGGCGGCGGCCGTCCTGATCGGCTGGTCCCCCCTGCATGAATACTACGCGTCCTACCAGCCCATGTATGCGTGGCTGAAGGGAGAGCCGGGCAGCGGCTTCTGGCCCGCCCTGGCGGCGTTCGGCCGCGCTCTGGGCATTGCCGGGCATCCGGTGGACGCCCCCATGTGGTTCCTGCGGGACATCATCATTTATACCGCCGTGGCTCCCCTCCTGCACCGGTTGGGGAACTACCTGCTCTGGGTGGGTATCATCATGCTCTCCCTGAACTACTTTGCCCTGGATTTGGCGGACCATGACTTCCCCATTGCCAACAGCCTGGGCTTTTTCCTGCTGGGGATGTACGTATCCCGTTATCCTCTTCCGTTCCTGACGGAATCCGTACGCCGGTATGCGGTGCCGTTCCTGCTGGCCACGCTCGCGCTCACCTGGTGGCTGGTGGGCCACCGGGAGCAGCATAACTCCATGCTCATTGCGCTGGGGATGCTGGGGCTGATGTCCCTGGCCATCCTGTTCACGGAATGGTTTCCGCGCGCGGCCAAATGGGTGGCGGGGCTGGCTCCGGCGTGCTTCTTCATCTTCGGCACGCATTACATTGTCATTATCCTGCTGCGTGAAAGCGGGTGGATTACTTGGAGGGGGGAGGCCTGGGACGTTCTCTGGCTCTGCCTGGTGCCTGTCATCTTTGCCGTGCTGGCGGGGCTCTTCTTCTGCATGAAAAGGTTTGCCCCGCGCCTGGTCCCCCTGCTGGGAGCTTACGGAAAATAGCCGCTCTGCAAGTCCGTTCCGCCGGACCGGAAAAGGAGCCGCGCTTATCTCTTGCCGTCAAAAGGCAAATTCCTTATTCTGCCCCTTGCTGGAATGGGCGGGGATGGCGTTTTTGTCACGCTCCCGTTCTTGCCCCACGGCTGGGAAACAACACATGGTATGGCGATGATTCAAGGTGAACAGGCTCAGGATTCGGAATTAACAACGCAGGCAGTGATCTACCTGGGGCCGAGCTCCATGAGCCTGCTGGTGGCTGAGGTGGTTCAGGACAGGATCCGCATGCTGGACTTCCTCCAGCAGCCCGTACCCATGGCGCGGGACATCTTCCGGTTCCACCGCATCTCGCGGCACACCATGGACCGCTGCGTGCAGATCATCGGGGACTATCTGGAAATCCTCAAGGAATACGGAACCGGCAGCAAGCTCTCCGTCCGCCTCATGATCTCCAACATCATTTCCGAGGCGGATAATGTGGACGTCTTCGTCAACCGCATGCACGTGGCCCACGGCTTGCGCGGGCGCCGCATTGACGACGGCAAGATGACGCGCCTCATTTACGTGAAGGTGCAGGAAACGCTGGCGCAGTACCCCGGCTTCAACAAGAAAAAAGTGCTCGTGGTTCACACGGGGCCGGGCAATACCCGCGTGCTCCTGTTCCAGAAGGGGCGCATTGTGCGCTATTCCTGCTACCGGCTGGGGACGCACCGCACGGGTGAAGCCGTGGGGGAAATTGAATATGGGGATGATGTGACGGAACTCTCCCTGTTGCGGGAGCACATGCGCGGGCAGGTGGACCAGATCTGCCTGGATTACGGCGGCGTCAAGGGACTGGCGGGCCTGATCGTCATCGGCCAGGAAATGCAGCAGCTGCGCGGCCGCCTGGACCCCACGCCGGAAGGCAAGGTGGCGTGTTCCGCCCTGGTGGCGGAAGCGGAAAGGATGTCCCGCACCACCCTGGAACAGCGCATGAACGTTTACGGGGCGGACTTTGCCGGGGTGGATTCCCTGCTGCCCGCCGTGCTGATGACGGAAATGATTGCCCGCAGCCTGCACCTGAATGACGTGATCATTCCCGGGAGCGGCTATGACGAGGAATTCTCAAGCAGCCTGATCCAGGCGGAACAGCACCCGGGGGACCTGGAGGCGGAAGTGCTCCACTTTGCCGGCATCCTGGCGGACAGGTACAAGGCGGACAAGGGCCACCGCGAACATGTGGCTCTTCTGTGCATGGAAATGTTTGACCAGCTCCAGGACCTGCACCGCCTTTCCGAGCATGACCGGCTGTTGCTGGAGGTGGCCTCCATCCTGCATGAGGTGGGGTCATTCATCAGCCAGCAGGACCACCAGCTCCATTCCCAGTACATCATCCTGAACAGTGAAATCTTCGGCCTCTCCCGGGACGACGTGGAAACCATCGCCCTGCTGGCCCGCTACCACCGGCATGAAGTGCCCGCCAATTCCGATCCCATGTACGGGGAGCTGGAGCTGACGGACCGCATGCGCGTGGCCAAGATGGCCGCCATCCTGCGCGTGGCGGACGCCCTGGAACGCGGCCATGCCCAGCGCGTGAACGGAGTCAGGGCGCATATCCGCGGACGGACGCTGGAGCTGGAGCTCCAGGGCGTGCGGGAAACCGCCGTGGAAGACCTGGCCCTGAGGCTGAAGGGTGACCTTTTTGCGGACATCTTCGGTTATGACGTCGTGCTGGTGTCCCAGCGGTAGCTGATTCTACAAACTCCCATTTCTTATTTCTCCATGTCGAACGAATACATCAACAGAGAGCTCTCCTGGCTGGAATTCAACCAGCGCGTGCTGGACCAGGCCGTGAGAACGGACCTCCCCCTGCTGGAACGCCTGAAGTTCCTGGCTATTACCGCCTCCAACCTGGACGAGTTTTTCATGGTGCGCGTGGGAGGCCTCCAAATGCTGCGGCATTCCGGCTCCCGCGTGAAGGATATTTCCGGGCTCACCCCCACCCGCCAGCTGAAAGCCATCCGCGCCCGCGTGGGCCGCATGATTGAGGACCAGTACCGCCTGTTTCATGAGGAAATCCTGCCGTGGATGGAAATCAACGGCATCAACCCCCTGGCGATGGAGGACCTCAGCACGTCCCAGAAGCTGACGCTGGAACAATATTTCAACAACCAGATATTCCCGCTGCTGACGCCGCTGGACATGGATGCTCCGGAAGCTCCCGCCCTCCCGTCCCTCAAGCTGCTGATGGGCGTGGAACTGCGGGACAATGAAACCGGTGAGGTCCGCGCCAGCGTGGTGGCCCTGCCGGACGGCCTGCCGCGGCGTGTGCCCGTTCCCTCCGCGGAAACGGAACGCTACGTGATGCTGGAAGACCTGGTCCGGGAATGCATAGGCACCGTTTTCCCCGGTGAGACCGTTCTCTCCGCGGCGGTATTCCGCGTTACGCGCAATGGAGACATTGCCGTGCAGGAGGAGGACGCCCTGGACCTGGCGGATGAAATGGAGGAAGTGCTGGTGGCCCGCAAATTTTCCGAATGCGTGAGACTGGAAATTGAATCCTCCGCTCCCGCCCCCCTTCATGACAGGATCATGCAGATCGTGGGCGCGGGGAAGGAGGAAACTTATGACCTCAAGGGCCCCCTGATGCTTTCCGACTTCATGGAAATGGCCTTTGCCCCCGGCAATGACCAGCTGAAGGTGGAGCAATGGTCCCCGCAGCCGTCCCCTTCCGTGGACCCTGCCGCCAGCATCTTTGAAAACATCGCCAACGGGGACATCCTGCTCAACCACCCCTATGAAAGCTTTGAGCCCGTCCTGCGCCTGGTGGAGGAAGCCGCGGAGGACCCGGATGTGATCGCCATCAAGCAGGTGCTGTACCGCACCGCCAAAAACTCCCGCATTGTGGCCGCCCTGAAAAAAGCGGCGGAAAGCGGCAAGCAGGTGACGGCGCTGGTGGAATTAAAGGCCCGGTTTGACGAAGCCCGCAATCTGGAAAAGGCGGAGGAGCTCCAGCGTTCCGGCGTGCAGGTGGTCTACGGCGTCAAAGGACTTAAAACCCACGCCAAGATATGCCTGGTGGTGCGCCGGGAGCAGGGCATGCTGCGGCGTTACTGCCACTTCGGCACGGGAAATTACAATGAAACCACCGCCAAGATTTACACGGATATCTCCTACCTTACCTGTGACGACCAGCTGGGGGCGGACGCCTCCCAGTTCTTCAACTCCGTGACGGGGCGCACCAAGCTCATGCGCTTCCGCAAGCTGTACCCCTCCCCGGTGCTGATGAAGGCGCGCCTCATTGAGCTCATTGAGGGGGAGGCGGAGCGCGCGAGGCAGGGGGAACCCGCCCGCATCTCCGCCAAGATGAACAGCCTTCAGGATGTGGAAATCATTGACGCCCTGTACAGGGCCGCGGATGCCGGGGTGGATATTGAACTGAATGTGCGCGGCATCTGCTGCCTGAAAACGGGCCCACGGCCCAACGGCAAGGTGATCCGCGTGGTCAGCATTGTGGACCGTTATCTGGAACATGCCCGCATTTTCTTCTTCCACCACGGCGGCAACCACCAGCTCTTCATCGCCAGCGCGGACTGGATGACCCGCAATCTGGACAAGAGGGTGGAGCTGATGGTGCCCGTCACCAACGGGAGGCTGGCGCGCCGCCTCAAGTCCGTCCTGGACGCCTGTTTCAAGGACAACGTGCAGGCGTGCAGCATCCTTCCGGACGGCACTTCCGAGCACATCGTGCGCAAAAAGGGCCAGAAAGCATTCCGTCTCCAGCAATACCTGACCAAGGAGGCGCGCCGACTGGCCAAGGACAAGGAGCGGGAACGCCAGCAGATGCTGGAGCCTCACACGCCGCACTAACCCGGTCCGGAGCATTGTGGAGCCTGCGCGGCATTCTCCGGCATGCCTTCAACAGGTTCCGGCCCGGAACGTGTCTTTTCATGAGACATGTTTGCCCGCGTATGCTGTTTTTTCCTGATCGCGCTGGCTGGGGGGCACGGCTCTGCCTGGGCGGAAGGTTCGGCATGGCAGGCGTCCGGCCCTGCGGGCCCCGGCGCTTCCGTAAGGGCTCCTTCCCATCCGGCTGAGGACGGCCTGTACTCCCGTCTGAAGAAAATGCCGTATCTCTACGACAACAAGGACGCGGAATTCCTGAACCAGTTCAAGCTGCTGCTGACGGGGCAGTACCAGGGGGCGCAGGTTTCCCCTTCCGGAGCCAGCCGGTTCCGCAAGGGATCGCACGGCAGGGAAGACGAATGGCGGCGGCTCCAGATAGGGTTTGAAGCCGTGTTCTTCAAAAACCGCCTGACGCTGCACAGTCTGACCAACATAGGGGAGCTGGACGGCATGTACAAGGTGGAGGATGGCCGCTGGAGAAGGACGAAGACGGACTGGAGCATCTTTGAACTCTACCTGAAATACAAGGTCAACCCCTCCTTCTTCGTGCGCGTTGGAAAAATCACCTCCAAAATGACTGCGGAATTCCGGGAGACGGCCAGTGAACTCAAGACCCTGGAACGGTCCGGCCTGGTCAACCAGCTCGGGACTATTTCCAGTTGGGGCATTGTGCTGGAAAATCCGCGTCAGGACGTGCCCGTAGGATGGGAGGCTTCCGTCTTCCTGAACGACACCAGCGACAGCCTGGCGCATGAAATCAGGTTTAATACGGCGGATAACGCCTTTGCCAAGGCCTCCGTCCATCTGGACGCTCGCGGCTTTCTGCCGGGGGAGAAAAGCCGTGTGTGGCTGACGTATGCCCACAACTTCACCCATTACGCGGGGCGCCCCCTGCCGGAGGATTCCTATTACTCCGGGCTTGGCGCCCGGGATGTGGCGGCGGTGGACTGGGTCATGTCCCGCGGGAAATTTTCCATGGTGACGGAGCTAATGTCCGGCTTCCGCGTGGTGGGGACCTCCCTGGGGGAAAATGTTTACGGCCTGGCGGTATTGCCTTCCTACAGGTTTTCCCCTCATCTGGAAGGCGTGTTTCGCTACCAGCTCTCCCATGGGCGTGACGCCGTGAAAATGTACGCCCGTTATATTCCTGCGGTGACCACGTATCCCAAATGGGTCAGCACGATGAATTCTTTTTACTTGGGCCTGAATTATTACTTTTTCCCGGAAGACCCGGACATGCTGAAATTGATGGCAGGGGGCGAATACACGACGACCAGCGGCGCGCCGGAAGGCGCCAGGTGCTTCAGCGGCTGGACCTGGTTTGCCGCCGTCAGGTTCCATTTCTGAACGGGGAAGAGAGGGCTCCTTTAATTACGGGGCAGCAACACCCTGGCGATTAACATGCGGGAGCCGTTTATAACAAATAGCTTGCCACGTCTTTTTTCTTATGCTAGGAAGACGGGGATTGGAAAAACCTGCTTTTTCCTTTCCCTCCCAACTCCAACCCCCCCTATGATGAAACTACTGTGTTCTTTCTGCCTGTGCATTCTTGCCTGCTGCGTTTCCGTGGCTCAAACGGCTTCCCTGCGTTCTACCGTTCTTCCCCCGCCCTTCATGAAAGTGGAGTGCCGCCAGGGGGAACGGCCCGTTTCCATTTCACGGGCGGAAATCAAATCCCGCGTGATGGATTTTCTGGCGGAAACGGAAGTGACGCTGGTTTTCCATAATCCCAACACCCGCGTGATGGAGGGGGAATTGACATGTCCGCTTCCCTCCGGTGCCACCGTGCAGGGTTATGCTTTGGACATCAACGGCCGCATGGTGGACGGCGTGCCCGTGCCCAGGCAGAAGGCGCGCGTGGCGTTTGAAGAGGAAGTACGCAAACAGGTTGATCCCGGACTGGTGGAATGGTCCGGCGGCAACATGTTCAAGACGCGCGTGTATCCCATCCCTGCGGGAGGCACGCGCACCGTGCGGCTGCGTTATTCCGCCGTCCTTCCCGTAGATGCCGGAGGCGTCCCCACTCTCCGGCTTCCGATGAATTTCAAGGAAAAGCTGGACTCCCTCAAACTAAGGGTGGAGGTATTCGGCAGCCGGAGGCCCGTCGTGGTTTCCTCCCCGCTGGACAACGTGGAATTCAAGGGCTGGCGCCGTGCCTTTCTGGCGGAAAAGGAGTGGAACGGCCTCTCCCTGACGGAAGACCTGTTCATCTCCCTGCCGCGTGCGGAGGGTAAAGAGGCCGGGGCCGCGCGGGTATTCGTGGAATCTTCTGAAGGCAGGGATTATGCCGCCGTGATTATTCCCCGGCCTGTGCGGGCGGACAAAAAGAACGCCGTGGAAGCCGCGCCCGCGATAGAGCTGGTTTGGGACGCTTCCGGTTCCATGAAAGGGGCGGATGTCCGGAAATTCCTGGATTTTCTGAAACGCTACCTTGCTTGCGGCAGAACCCCGGGGCAGCAAATCCGCATCAGCCTGACTGTCTTCCGGGACCGGATCATGCCTTCAAAAACGTTTGCGGTTACTCCGGACAACATGGACGAACTGGCCCGCGAATTGCTGGCTCTGGACTATGACGGGGCCACCTGTGACTGGAGCGCCGTTCAGGAAAGGCTGGCCGCCGGTTCCCGTGCCCGGGACTGCCTGGTTGTCAGCGATGGTTTTGCCAATTTCAGCCCCGTGCCGGAAAAGCGGGCGGCCAGCTCCGCTAACACTTTTGCCCTGATGGTGACTCCGCGCCAGGATGCTAATACGTTCGCGCGGATAGGCATCCCCGTGATTGACCTGACCAGCCAAACGGCGGAGCAGGCGGTGGAGCGCGTCGCCAGGGGGGAAGCGGCCATCCGTTACGCTGACGGGGGAAACATGCCCTGGGGAGCGTTTTCAAGGTATGAAGCCCCCGGAATGCCGTCGGATTCCATTCTTCTGCTGGCGGAACTGGAGCCGGGTTCCTACCGCGGGACGGCGGAGGTCGCCGGAGTGGACATTCCCGTGGAGGTGGACGCCTCCGGAGCGGAGCCGGGAACCATGCTGAAGGCCTTGTATGCCCAGGCAAGGCTCCGGGAACTCCTCTGCCAGGCCCCCTCCGCCGCCAGGGATGAAGCTGTCGGGAAACTGGGGATGGAATACGGAATCGTGACGCCCGGCACCTCCCTGCTGGTGCTGGACTCCCTGGACCAATACCTGAAATACGGCGTGCGCCCTCCCGCTTCCGCTCCTGAACTGCGCTCGGAATATGACCGGAGGATGCTGAAACGCAGCCAAAGGGAGGACATGGCTGAAGAGACCGCAAAATTAAACCGCCTGAAGGCCTGCCTTGCTTCCTGGAAAAAGACGCAGGAATGGTACGGGAAGAAATTTTTCAATGCGGAAGAGATGGAAAGCATCCTGAAAGATGACCGGTTGAAACAGGCCTTGATTCATACGTGCCGGGGCAACGACCGGGAGGCGCTGGAGATTTACCGGAAAATACTGAAGGAAGAGCGCAATAACCGGACGGCCCTGAGGGGCGTCGCGGTCATGGAAAAGCGCCTCCGGGAAAAAGAAGCGCGGGCTGAAAAAGCCGCGGGGGAAAAAGTTGCCCGTGACGGGGAATTGACTGAGGCGAGGGCAAACTTGAACAGGGAATTGGACCGGGAGCCCGCGGACATAGCGGGGAGCCTCCGTCTGGCCTACGGCTTTTATGACCTGGGGGATTACGGCAAGGCCCTTCTCCTGTTTAACAGGATATTGGAAGAAGACCCGGGAAATGTTGCGGCCAGGAGGGGTGCGGAGACCGTCAACCGCAGAAAAACTGCCTACTACTCCGCGGCTTGTGATGAAAGCAGGAGCGCCATGCTGGCGGAAGTTGATTCCCTCTGGGAGCGTCCGGCCCAGTCCTCCCCGGGGGATGAAAATTCGGGGCAGTCCGCCCCAGCGCCTATTATAGTTCAAGGTAACAATATATCCGGAGATTCCGGTGCTGCCATCAGGGCGTCCGGAAGTTTTAATGAGGAAGCCGGGAGTTCTCCGGATTTCGCCTCCCCGGATCTGCTGGGGAACGAGAATCCCGCTCTGGAAAGGCAAGGCATGGTAGGGTCCCTGTTTCTGGGAGGGGGAGAATCTTTCAATGGCTCAAAGGCCCGGGAACGGGACGCCGGTTCTTCTCCCGTGATAAACGTGAAGGCGTGGGACTCCAAGGCTCCGTATCTGGCCGCTCTGGAGGCGGCTGACCGTCCTTTTGCGGTTTACATGAAGCTTAAGGAGGAGTACGGGGAAAGCCCCGGATTTTACATGGACTGCGCGGACTGGTTTGCCGGGAAGGGGGACAAGGCGCTGGCCGTCCAGATCCTGTCCAACCTGGCGGAGCTGGAACTGGAAAACCGTTCCCTGCTGCGGATGCTGGGCTACAAGCTGCGGTACATGGGGGAACTCCGCCAGGCCAGGTTCATTTTTGAAACCGTAAAAACCCTGTTTCCGGAGGAACCCCAGTCTTACCGGGATCTGGCGCTGGTGCTGGATGAACTGGGAGAAGCCCGGAAGGCATTCGGCATGTACCGGGAGTTGCTGGAACGCCGGATGTCCAGCCGCTTTACCGGAGTGGATCAAATTGTGCTGGTGGAACTGAACCGGCTCGTTAGCCGGAGCAGGGCGGCAGGAGCGGAGCTTGATACCGGAGGGCTGGACCCGGCTTTTCTCCAGCCGGTGGAAGCTGATCTGCGCGTGGTCATCAACTGGGACACGGACGCGTCTGACATGGACCTTTGGGTCACGGACATCACCGGAGAGAAATGCTATTACAGGCATCAGCTGACCACTCACGGAGGCCATTTGTCCCGTGACGTGACGGAGGGCTACGGCCCGGAAGAATACCTGGTGCGCAAGGCTCTTCCCGGTCCCTACCTGATTCAGACGCACTACTATGGAACCCGGTCCCAGAAAATGCTGGCCCCCGTGACCCTGTATGCGGAAGTGTACACGGACTATGCCCGTCCGCAGGAAAAGCGGAAAACGCTGATGTTCCGCCTGAATGACAGGAAGCAGGTAGTGGACATCGGGAAAGTGGAGTACGGACAGGCTCTACGGGAAAATGGCGTGCGGGATTACCAGGTGAAAGCCGGGGAAACCCGGGCGTCCATTGCTGAGAGCCAATTGAAGGATGGGAAGCGTGCGGGAGAGGTCATCCGCCTGAATCCCTTCCTGAAGGACCGGGAGCCGAAAACGGGGGAGATCATTAAACTGCCGGAGTAACGGCCACAGGGAGCCCTTGAAGAAAGGGCTCCCGCTGCCAGGCGCGGGATTACGCTTCTTCAAAAATGCGCAACAGGCGCTTCAGCAGATTGATTCTGGCCCTGCGCTTCCGGAAGCTTTTGCCGAACGAGAACGGCAGGTGCCATTGATTATGGCGGAGCTGGCGCCGCGTCCACTGCGTGAATTCCGCCAGCAGTTGGGATAAATGGGGCTGAAGGGCTGCGGTCTCCATGGCCGGTTTCCACCAGACGGCCGCGGACATGATGTACTCCTCAGACTTTTCAGGAAACAGCCACGGCTTTTTGGCGCCGATCATGTGGAATAGCTTCCAGGCCCGCAGGGCGTGAATGCCCGAGACTCCCGCAAATTCCGTACCTGCGATGGCTTCCTCAAGCCCGTCTTTTTCCAGTTCAAACTGGAAATGGTAATTCCATTCAATGGGCAGCGGGGAAATCTGCCGGTGGAAGACGATGTTCAAGGCATCCTGGTCCGGATGTTCCAGCATTTCATTATGTTCTTCAATGAAGCGGATCAGGCGGGATTCCGCATCTTCCTCCCTCATGCGGCCCAGGTCCAGGACCAGCACGCCGGAATTGAAATAATGGAATGGATCGTGCAGGCCCAGGGGCTGGAGCTTCCGGAGCTGGCGCCGGGGATAGCCTGCTACCAGGCTGCTCAGCACGGCCGTATCCCGTATGGCGCCCAGGGGGGCGCCGTGGAGGTCCGCATCATAAAGCTCCGCTGCGTCTGCGTACAGGACGGTATCCGCATCCAGATAGACCATGCGGGCATGCCGGGGGAACAGGCTGGGAGCCAGCAGGCGCGCGTAAGCCAGGGCGGAGAACCGCCGGACATCCCGGTCATGGAGCATTTGCTCCAGTTTGCCGGGAATGGTCATGAACTGAAGGGCCACGTTGGGATAACCGGAAACGGCGTTTTGAAGTCCCTCCATATGCTCTTCCTCCAGCCCGTCGTGCACTACCCATAGTTCATAGCTCCGGTGCGGGCTGGAGTGGCGCGCCAGGGAATGCAGGGTGACGGCCAGGCACATGGTCCATGCGGAGGTGACGGCGAACATGACGGCCACGGGAGCCTGTCCGGCGGGAGGGCCGGAAACTGTGTCCGGCATGGAGGAGGGAAGGGTGGAGGTGGACATGGTGTTAAAAGGGGTTATGGCCACAGGCCGTCGAAAACTGCCAGCCGGCGCTGAAGGGCTTTGATTTTTTCCCGGCGTTTCCGGAACTTCCGGCCCGGGGAAAAGGGGAGGCTCCACTGGTGGTGGCGCAGGCGGGAGCGGAGGGCGTGCGTGAATTGCCGGTACAGTGCGCGCAGTTCACGGCGGAAAGCCGGGGTTTGCCGGGCGACCGGCCACCAGAGCGCGAGGTACAGGCGGTGGTAGGTTTTCTCCATGTCCGGCGGCAGCCACGGCTTGTAATCGCCAACCAGATGGAAGAGCTTCCAGGAACGGGTTTCAAACAGGAAAGGGGCCTCCTCGAACTCGGTGCCGGAGACAAGCTCCGCCATGCCCGCGTGGTGCAGTTCAAACTGGAAGTGGTAATTCCAGTTGATGGGCAGCGGAGTGATGCGCCCGTGAAGGGCGATGTTGATAATATCCTGGTCGCCATACGGGAAGGGCTCCGGACGGGACTCAAGCAGCCCCAGCAGCCTGTCTTCCGTCTCCTCTTCCCTCATTTTCCGCAGGTCCATCACCATCACTCCGGCATTGCAGTACAGGCGGGCGGAAGCCACCCCCATGCCGCTGATGCATTCCAGATGGGCCGGAAGCTGGCCCGTTCCCATGCTTTCCAGGACGGCGCAGTCCCGGACGGCGCCTACCGGCGCGCCCTGCAGGTCCGCCCCGTAAAGTTCGGCCACATCTCCATTCAGCAGAACATCTACGTCCAGATATACCAGCCTGTCACACCTGGGGAACAGGTCCGCTGCCAGCAGGCGCCCGTACGTAAGGGGAGAAAAGCGTCCGCAATCCCTGCCATTCAGAATGCGGAGCAGTTTTTCCGGAAGCATGGAGAATCCCAGTGAAACGTGGGGATAACCGGAAACGGCTTTTTCCAGTTCTTTCATCTGCCGTTTCTCCAACCCCTGGTGGACGATGTGAAGTTCATAATTCCGGTGCGGGCTGGAATGCAGGCAAAGGGAACGGATGGCTACGGCCAGCGGGATAAGCCAGGAGGGAGTGACGGCAAACATGACGGAAACGGGAGGTCCCTTCATGCTGGATAAGGGGGGTGCAGCCGGCATGGGAAGAATTCAACAGGTCATGAAGAAAGGAGGGAAATGGACGTTCCTGACCCGGTATTCCCGGCATGGGATACTTCCGCGGTGAAAACGCCCCTATTACGTCCGGCCATCATACGGATTTCAAATCCGGAGGGAGTAGCTCTCCGGAGTGAAAACGTGAAACCCAAGGAAATAAAAGGAGCCGGGAAAATCCAGGGGCACTGTCCTGTCAAACCACGTTGCGCTATGGGGCACATCCGGTTATGTCTAGATACTTTCAAATGCGGCTGTTTGAATTGACTTCGGATTTGAAATCCGGTTACATAGGAATTTCCTGGTATGAGCGCGGCTGTTTCCATCATTCTTCCCTGTTATAATGTGGCTCCCTACCTGGATGCCTGCATGGAAAGCCTGGCCAGCCAGACGCTGGAGGACATTGAAATCATCTGCGTGAATGACGGCTCTGTGGACGGCACGCCCGCCATCCTCCGCGCGTGGGCTGAAAGGGATGGCCGCATCCGGGTGGTGGACCGGGAAAACGGCGGATTGTCCGCGGCGCGCAATACCGGCATGGAATTGGCTTCCGGCGAATACATCGGCTTTGTGGATCCGGACGATTATGTGGAGCATTCCATGTATGCCCGGCTGCTGGAGGAGGCCCGAAGGCATGGCGCTGACGTCACGGCCTGCGGCTATACCGGCTTTTCCGATCAGGACGGTTCCGTGCTGGAAAAATGGAGCCTGTCTCCGGAAGAGGGAGTGGAGGAAGAGGTGCAGTCATGCGTTTTTCAGGAAAATGCCGTGTGGAGAAGGATGGCCGCCGTGGCCTGGAACAAGCTGTACAAGCGGGAATTTCTGGAAAGGTACGGCCTTCGCTTTGAACCCCGCTTCCGGCAGGGCGAGGATGATGCCTTCTGGCTGATGGTGCTGGCCCACGCCACCCGGCTGGCCGTGATTCCTGATCAATTATACTGGTACCGCCGCCAGAGGGAGGGCGCCATCTCCCTGGCATGGGAGGAAGAGGGATGCCCGTTGCCCCTCGTTGCGGACCGTCTTCTCCATGCCACCGCCTACTGGAAAAAATGCGGCTGGCTGGAATCCGGCCTGGAACGCGGCTGGGTTCTGCATGCCCTCTGGTACTACCTGCTTGTCCATCTGGTGCCTGCGCACAAGCCGCTCCCCCGCCTGGCTGCGGAGGAATGGGCGCAGCTGCACGGCCAGTTCCGGGAATGGTTCTCCCTGGTGGGAGGCACGGAGCGGTTGCAGGGTCTTGACAAGTGGGAAACAGCCTTCTGCCGCCTGCTGGAACGGCCTGCGGAACGTCCCGGCCTGCTGTCCCGCATCTGGTGGAAACGCCTTTCCCTCCGCAAAGGGCGCCGCGGCCGCTATTACGCTCTCCGTCTGCTTCTGGCTTCCTGCGGAGGTAAAAACCCATAGCTGATGCACCATGTCCGTTTCCGTTTCCATTATTGTTCCCTGTTACAATGTGGCCCCGTATGTGGAGGCCTGCCTGGACAGCCTGGTGAACCAGAGCTTGCGGAATATTGAAATCATCTGCGTGAATGACGGTTCTACGGACGTGACCCCGGCTCTTTTGGACGCGTGGGCGGAAAAGGAGGACCGCATCCGCGTCATTCACCGTGAAAACGGAGGGCAGGCGTCAGCGCGGAACCTCGGCATGGATATGGCCGGGGGTGAATACATGGGCTTTGTGGATCCGGACGACTATGTGGAACCTTCCATGTTTGCCCGCCTGGTGGAGGAAGCCCGCAGGAATGGCGCTGATGTGACGGCCTGCGGTTATACCAGCTTTTCCGACGGAGACGGTTCCGTGCTGGAGGAATTGAGCTGGTCTCCGGCTCCGGGCGTGGACAAGGGGGTGCAGTCAGACGTGATGCGAACGAACTCCGTCTGGGAGCGGATGGACGTGGTGACATGCAACAAGCTGTACCGGAGGGATTTTCTGGACCGGCACGGTCTCCGTTTTGAAACTTCTTTCAGATCCATGGAGGACGACGTCCTCTGGCTGATGGTGCTGGCCCATGCCACGTGCCTGGCCGTGATACCGGACCGCTTGTACTGGTACCGCCGCCAGAGGCGCGGCTCCGTCTCCCAGATGCTGGAAGCGCAGGAACGTCCCCTCCTGCTGGTGGCGGAACGGCTGCTGCATGCCACGGAGTATTGGAAAAAATGCGGCTGGCTGGAATCCGGCCTGGAGCGCGGCTGGGTACTCCGGGCCCTGAGGCATTATCTTCTGGTCCGGCTGCTGAATCCGGGGCAGCCCCTGCCGCAGTTGAGTGAGGAGGAATGGGGGCGTCTGCGCGGCAAATGCCGGCAATGGTTTGCCCTGGCGGGGAAGGCGGAGGCGTTCCGGACTCTCGGCAAGTGGGACTTTGCGCTGTGCCGGGTGCTGGCCTCTCCGCCGGAACATCCCGGATTCCTGTCCCGTGCGTGGTGGAAGCTTCTCTCCCGCTGCCGCGGCCGGCGGGGACGTTACTACAGGCTTAAAGGGAAGCTTTCCTCTTGCGGCGGTGGGAAATAGATTTCCGGCGGACTGGTTCTTAACCTTCTGCGCACCGTTGGGGCTTGCGGGAACATCCGTATTGAAGTAGGATAGCCGTTGCGGGAAAAGGCGCGGACATCATGAACCATGGTTTCCGCTGGTTTTTCCCATGAAAAACTGAATGATACTCCTGATTCCTCTATGAATGGTACTGTTTCCATTATTTTACCCTGCTACAACGTTGCTCCCTATCTGGATGAATGCCTGGAAAGCCTGGTCCGGCAGACCTGGGAAGACCTGGAAATCATCTGCGTCAACGACGGCTCCACGGACGATACGCCAGCCGTACTGCGCGGATGGGCTGAAAAGGACGTCCGCATCCGGGTGATTGACCGGGAAAACGGAGGTCTTTCCGCGGCTCGCAATACCGGGATAGATGCAGCGACGGGCGAATACATCGGCTTTATAGACCCGGACGACTACGTGGATATTTCCATGTATGCCTGTCTGGTGGAGGAAGCCCGCAAGCATGAGGCGCAGGTGACGGCCTGCGGTTACGTCAGTTTTTCCGATGGTGATGGAAAAGTACTGGAAGAATGCTCTCATTCCCCGTCATGCGGAGTGGAGGAGAATGCGCGCGCGAGCGTATTCCAAGAAGATGCTGTCTGGAAAAGAATGGACGTGGTTGCCTGGAACAAACTGTACAAGAGAGAATTCCTGGAAAGTCTCGGGTTCCGGTTTGAACTTTCGTTCAAGGGCGGGGAAGATGACGTATTCTGGTTGATGACGCTCCCTCACGCCTCCCGCCTGGCCGTCATTCCGGATCAACTGTACTTTTACCGCAGGAAAAGGGCCGGGTCCCTTTCCGACGTCTGGGACCGGGACGGATGGTTTTACTCCATGAACATGGACCGTCTGGAATATGTGACGGCCTACTGGGAAAAAATCGGCTGGCTGGAATCTGCCGTCAGGCAGGGCTGGCTGGCCCATATTATGAAGCGTTATCTGCTGGCTCACGTCACCTCCGCAGAGGAAATCTTCCGGCGGCTGGATGAAGAGGAACGCCGGGGACTGGCGGCGCGTTACCGCAAATGGTTGAAAGGCGTGGAAATCGGTCCCGGCTTTGCAGGCCTGAACAAGTGGGACCGCGCATTCTGCCGCCTGCTGGGTGCGGAACCGGTAAAGCTCGGTCCCGGCGCGCGTCTTCACAGTACCCTGATGTCGGCATGCAGCGGAAGAAAAGGGCGGTACCACCGCCTTAAGCTCCTGTTATCCGGATTATCATGAAAACCGCCGTTTCCGTCATCGTTCCCTGTTACAATGTAGAACCTTACGTGGACGAATGCATGTCCGGTCTGGCGGAACAGACGCTGGCCCCCATGGAAATCATTTGCGTGGACGACGGTTCCACGGACGGGACGCTGGAGCGTCTGTACTTGTGGCGGGAAAAAGACAATCGCCTCCGGATCATCAGCCAGTCCAACGCCGGGGTGTCCGCGGCCAGGAATGCCGGGCTGGATGCCGCGGAGGGAAAATACGTGGGCTTTGTGGACCCGGATGACCGGGTGGACCGGAGGATGTTCTCGCGCCTGCTGGGCGCCGCTGAAAAGAATGATGCGGACGTTGTGGTGTGCGGTTGCCGGGAATTCGTGGAAAAAGGCGGTGTGGTCGTCCATGAGGGCGGCTGGTCCCCGGATGATGAATTTTATCCGGAGGAACGGGTAGAGCAATTCCGCCGCGGTTCCGCCTGGTGCCGGTGCGTGGGTCCCGTGTACAACAAGCTGGTCCGCAGAAGCCTGGTGGAAGAGCATGGCCTCCGGTTTGTAGAGGGGCTGAAGGAAGGGGAGGACCTGGCCTTCCTGTTGATGCTGCTGCCCTTTGCCCCCCGGCTCCGGACCTTGTCGGACCGTTTTTACCATTACCGGAGGGAACGGCCCGGCTCCGCCACGTATGGAAGGGACCTGCTGCTGGGGGATTTCCGCATGGACCTGATGGGCATGGACCGGGTAGCCCGTTTCTGGGAACGGCATGGATTGCTTGATTCTGCGGCGCTCTTCGGTCTGGTGGACTACTACATGGAATTCATCCGCAGGCACTTCATCATGAAGGAGGGCGCCTTCTTCAAGGCCTCACGGGAAGAACGGGAAGTCCTCCTTTCCGGATGGAAAAAGTGGCTGGAACTGGTGGGCGCGGAGAAAACCCTCAGCCAACTGGACAGGTGGGACCAGGCGTTCTGCCGTCTGCTGCTGGACTACCCCCTTCAGGGCAATTTCCTTTCTTCCCTGCATTGCCGCCTGATGTCATCCCGCAAAGGGCGCCGGGGGGCTTATTATGCCTTGAAACGGCATCTTATGGAATAAGGCGAAGAGAACTTCTGCCCTTTTCCGGAAAAGGAATTTTGATCGGAGGCGCGCAACCGCGGCAGGAGGCATCCCGGTCCGGTAATTACGGCTTTTACACGCCCATATAGCACATCTGCTCCTTGAGCTGGGCCACCTGGAGGTCTTCTCCCAGGTATTCCCCGATGCAGTAGCCGAAGAGCATGGCGGCTCCGGGGCCGTTGGCGGTAAGCATGTTGCCGTCCAAAACCACGTTTTCATCCTTGACGATGTGGGCTCCGGCTTCGTTGAGTTCCCGGTAGACGTCCTGGGCCGGGTAGGCCGTGACATTCTTGTCCTTGACCAGGCCGGCTTTCGCCAGGACGATGGGGGCGGCGCAGATGGCGGCCACCAGCTTGCCCGCGGCATGCATCTTCTTGACCAGATGGATGACTTCCGGCGTATCACGGAGCACCCAGGCGCCTGCGCCGCCGGGCAGAATCAGGGCGTCCAGCTTGTCCGCATGAAGCTTGTCCAGCATGGTGTCCGTGGTGACGGTCACGTCATGGGTGCTGACCACCTTGTCAGACTGCACGCCGGCCAGCTGCACGTCAAAGTTCAGGCGGCGCAGAATGTCCAGCGGGGCCATGAGTTCTATTTCTTCAAATCCGGGGGCGGCAAGAATGGCGACTTTTTTCATGGTTAATGAGACAAGGGGAGGGAATGGAACGTTCAAGGAAAAGGGGGCAGAATGCCAGCAGCCCTACAGGAGAAGCAGGACCGGATTTTCCAGCAGGGTCTTGAATTCTGCGGCGATCTTGGACGCCTTGCATTCCGGCAGGATGTTGGCGTTCACGTACAGCGTGACGGGAAGGATGAGCTTGGAGACGGGACGTCCCGCTTCTATGCCCGTCTTGGGCGTGGTGCCGCCGATGCTGATGATGCTGTGGGGCATTTCCGGGAGCACGGTGCGCTGTGCTTCCACGTTCACGCCGCTGTCGCAGAGCAGAATGTTCGGGGAAATGCTGCCCGTGGGGGGCGGTCCTGCGGCAGGGGCGGCCAGCCGTTCCATGGCGATGTTGTAAATCGTCTTACCGGAGGCGTTTTCAATGAAGACGTATTTTTCTCCCTTGTCCAGCACCATGAGCAGTTCCGCTGCGGCGTCTCCCGCCAGCCATTCCGGCTCGCTGATGCACGCTTTCACCGCAGCGCGCACCACGTAGTCAAAGAGGCTGTAGCGGCCGCCGATGAGTTTTTCACACTGGACGGCGATGGGCGTGCTGATGGCGGCCAAATAGGCCATATTGGCCTCCAGGGAGTACAGGTAGAAGTTGTCCACGCGTGTGGCGTGGCGCGTATCCCTGGGTGCCAGCGGGGTCTGCACCCGGCGGGCCGGGCCGCTTGCGGGGCGTATGGCGGCGCGCACGTCCGCGGCCATGATTTTGCCGTGCGGGCCGGTGCCTTTCAGGGTACCGGGATTCAGCCCTGCTTCCGCGGCCAGTTTGGCGGCCAGCGGACTGCATTTGACGGGAGGGCACGGCGGGCAGTCGCAGGAGGCCGCGCCGAATTCCGACTGAAGCAGCGCAATGGGCGCGCCCACGGCGGCGGAACCGCCTTCCGGCACCAGGATTTCCGTCAGGGTTCCGTCCTCGCATGCCTGGAGCTCCACGTGGGCCTTGTCCGTCTCAATGTCGGCCAAATGGTCGCCGACTTCTACGAAGTCTCCTATCTTTTTGACCCATCTCAGGACGATGCCTTCATGCATGGAGTCGGACAGGCGGGGCATTTCAATGGTAATAGCCATGGAGGTGAATGTTGAACGTTGGAATACGGTAAGGGGGGGATGGCGCGCCGGAGGGGTTCCGCCCCGTCCGGCGCGCGGCTGCGCGGTTACGCGCTGTATTTTTCCACGCCGTCGATGAACACCCGGGAGGTGTTGAAGTCATCGTCCAGCAGAACCATGTCAGCGGTGAAGCCGGGGGCGATCTTGCCCAGGCCTTCCAGGCCCAGGGACTGCGCCTGGTTCCAGGAGGTGGCCTTCACCAGTTCGCTGAGGGGCTTGCCGGTCAGGCGGTGCACGTTTTTCAGGCCGTGGGCGTATTTGAGGGTGCTGCCGGCCAGGGCGCCGGATTCCTGAAGGCGCGCCACGCCGTCTTTCACGATGATGGGCAGGCCGCCCAGGTCCCCGGGGCCGTCCGGCATCCAGGAGCAGGCCAGGGAGTCCGTAATCATCATCTGGTCCGTTTCCTTGTTCTTGAACACGGTCTTGAGCATGTCCGCGCAGAGGTGGATGGTGTCGCAGATGATTTCAATCTTGATTTCCCTGTCCAGCAGGCCGGAGCCCACCAGGCCGATTTCACGGTGGTGCAGGGGAGACATCTGGTTGCAGTAGTGGGTCAGGTGCACGAGGCCCGCGGATTTGGCCTTGTTGAAGTCCGCATGGGTGGCGGCACTGTGGCCCGCGGAGCAGCGGATGCCGTTGGCGGTGGCCTTTTCAATGAATTCCACGGCTCCGGGCATTTCCGGCGCCAGGGAGACCAGCAGAACCTTGGCAATGGAGTCCAGGTTGGCTACTTCATCATAATCCGGCTGGCGCACGAAGGCGGGGTTCTGGGCGCCGCAGCACTTGGGATTGATGAACGGCCCTTCCAGGTGGATGCCGGGCGTCTTGGCGAACTCCTGGTTCTTCATGTATTCCGCCACGGAGGCGCACACGTCTTCCAGTACCTTGGGAGACAGCGTGAGCGTGGTGGGCAGCCAGGAGGTGACGCCTTCCTTCATCTTGCATTCCGCAATGGTGCGAAGGCTTTCCAGCTTGGCGTCACAGGTGTCGCAACCGCCGGCGCCGTGGCTGTGGATGTCAATAAAACCGGGAAGGAGCATTTTCCCTTCCGCGTCCACCACCTTGTCCGCGGCGGGGAGCTCGCTCCCGGCGGGGTAGACGGCGGTGATGGTCTTGCCTTCGATTTCCACGGCAGCCCCGGGCAGGTCAATGCCGGGGGAGATGATGCGTGCGTTTTTAATGAGTGTTTTCATAAAATGGATGAATGGTTGATTAATGGAGTCCGTATAGCGGTTTGAATGGATGCGGAATTATTGTTGAGCCTGTTCTGAAGATGGCAAACCATGACCACTTGCGGCAATGCGGACAACGCCCAAAGTCCCTTTTCCGTCCCGCTGGCTTGCGGAGAATGCCGTACTTGCCAAAGGGTTCTTCCATGCCGCAGTGGTTGCAGCGGATGATCCAGCCGGGCGCCCTCCGTTCCCATTTTGCAGGTTCTCCGGCGTCGCTTCCACTTTTTCCGGAGTGAAAACCTGCTCAAGGAACCGTTTGAGAATATTCATGCGGGGCTGGTACCGGTATGCCTGGTTTATTTGGCGGCGTCCAGCGTCTTGTTCCACTGGGCCACGCGGGCGGCTTCCGCCTTCAGCACGGCGGCCGCGGCGGTTTTGTCCAGAATACGGATGTCCTTGATCTTGTCTCCGCGGACGATGGAGTTGACGATGTTCTGGCCTTTCAGCACCTTGCCGAAGATGGTGTGGCGTCCGTCCAGGTGGGGCGTGGCGACGTGGGTGATGAAGAACTGGGAGCCGTTGGTGCCGGGGCCCGCGTTTGCCATGGAGAGCACGCCGGGGCCGTCATGCTTGAGGGACGGGGAAAACTCGTCTTCAAAGCTGTAGCCGGGACCGCCCATGCCCGTGCCGGTGGGATCGCCGCCCTGGATCATGAAATCCGGAATCACGCGGTGGAATGTAATTCCCTTGTAGTAGCCCCTGTTGATGAGGTTCAGGAAGTTGGCTACGGTGACGGGCGCCTTGGAGGGATAAAGCGCCAGTTCAATGTCTCCCTTGGTGGTGGAGATGACGATGTTCACGTCCTTGAGGCCGGCAGTGGAGTCCGCAGCTGCGGAAAATCCCGCCAGAGCGCACAGGGAGCACAACAGAAGGGTAAGGTACTTTTTCATGGCTTCTTGTTTCCCCTCTATGTTGCCTGAAGAAAAGCAGGTTTGCAAGTAAATCGCGCGCCCTGACGGGAGAATGGCGCGGGTCGCCGCCTTCCGGGGAAGAATTTTTCCTGAAGGAAGCCTGCCTGAAGATTACTCCCTGATAACCAGCAGATTTTACCTTGATCTATGAATGACGCGGGAAAAACGGAAGATAAGCCAGGCCATGCCCAGGCTCAGGATTCCCATGACGACGAATTGCCAGGAAGGGGGAATCACCAGCATCATGGCGTATTGGAATCCGACGGCCAGCAGGCCCAGCACGCAGTCCACCAGGTTGCCTGCGGCAATCATGTCCCCCCGCTTGTCATTGTCCGCCCGGTCCTGGAAAAAGGCGTTCAGCGGCACCAGGAACAGGGCTGCGGAAATGCCCGCCGCCATCAGCAGGGCGTAAAAGATGTGGGAGGTCATGGAAACCGTGGACAGGGCCACGCAGCTGGCCGCCATCAGCGCGCCTCCTGTCACGGAGACGTTCATCCGGATGTGGCGGCGGCAGATGACGGAGGCAATGATGCCGCCCAGCACCGTCCCCCCGCTCATCCAGGCCATCAGCATGGCACCCACGGAGCTGAAGTCGTCACTGCCTCCGGAGATTTCCTTGGCCATCTGGATAGTCATCAGCATGACCGTGCCGCCGAAGAACCAGAAATAGCCGATGCCCATTTCACTGACGCGCAGGTTCCGGTTTTTCCACAGCTTGCCCAGCTGGTGGAAGTGCTCGTAAAACAGGGACCAGGAGAAAGGCCGGAATCCTTCCGGAGCGTACCGGGGCAGGGTGAAGCTGGAGATGGCCACCGGAATGGCCAGGAGCAGGAACACCAGGCACGGGAAGGAGGCGGCATACCAGCCGTCATTAAGCCCGGAGGGTTTCAGCCATGCGTCAAACCACCGGAAGAAATCCGTTCCCAGCCAGTGGTGCCAGACTGTGTCCGTGGAAGGTTCCAGCAGGTAGCGGAACCAGACGAATACGCCAATCTGGCCGATGAGCAGGCTGAGGATGGAGGCCATTTCCACAATGCCGCTGGCGAACCCCATGCGGGAGGTGCCCACGATGTCCTTGACAATGCCCTTCTTGGAAGGGCTGAAGATGGTGGCCTGCACCGCAAAAACGCAGAACCACAGGATGGCCCCGTGCAGGTTGTGGGTGCGCAGGCTCCAGTACATGCCCGCCAGCACGCATATCTGGAGCACGGCCATGGATTGGATGATGCGCGCCTTGCAGAAGCGGTCCGAAAGCCAGCCGACGAACGGGGAGAACAGGATGAAGGGCAGCACGATGATGGCCCCCAGCGGATATTCCAGGTCTCCCTGGGTGCCGTACAGCCACACGCCCAGCGGAATCAGCAGGAATTGCGCCCCTTTTTCATTAAAGGAGTTTTGCGCCTGGATCAGCACCAGCCGCCAGAAGGCTCCCCATGGAACTTTGCTGACGTGTCCGGGCGTATGGGGGGAATGGCTCATGAAATCACAGGTTGGGTTCTTCCGCTTTTTCCAGTCCGGAGCCGCGGAACAGGCAGAGCACGCCCAGGACGGCCACCAGCAGCACGCTGGCGATCAGGGAGGCCTCATAGCTGAACCCGCACATTTCCGGGCTGGAAAACAGGTACTGGAGCACTACCAGGCTCAGGAAGGCGGCGGGAACGGCAGCGGTCCAGTAGCAGAGGTTCCTGCTGCGCAGGTAAATGGAAACGGCCCAGAGCGTGGCGGCGGCCAGGAGCTGGTTGGCCCAGCCGAAGTACTGCCAGATGATGGCGTAGTCCATGCTGCTCACGGCGATGGCGGCGGCAAAGAGGGGAATGGCGATCATCAGGCGGCGGCCCAGTTGTTCCTGGTTCAGCTTGAAGCAGTCCGCGATCATCAGGCGCGTAACCCGCAGGGCGCCGTCCCCCGTGCTGATGGGGAGAATCACTACGCCGATCATCACCAGGATGGAGCCTGCGTGGCCCATCCAGGATTCGGAAATCATCTGGATGGCCAGCGCCGGGGCCTTTCCGTTGGCCGTAGCCATTCCCAGGGCTTCCGGGGAGCCGTAGAACGTCAGCGCAGCGGCGGCCCAGATAAAGGCGATGATTCCTTCCGTAATCATGGCGCCTCCGAAGACGGGCAGCCCTTCCCGCTCCGTCTTCAGGCACCGCGCCATCAGCGGGGACTGCGTGGCATGAAAGCCGCTCACCGCTCCGCAGGCGATGGTGATGAACATGACGGGGAACAGCGGGAAATCCGCCGGATGGCGGTTATGGAAAAAGTCCAGGTCCGGAAGCACTTCCATGCGGGGGATGTGCATCCAGTACGGCATGAAATCCGCAAAGGGCGCCAGAAGCATCACGCCCAGAATTCCCGCGACCATGATAATCAGGGCTACGGAGAAAAGGGGGTATACCTTTCCCATGATGGCCTGGATGGGGAGGATGGTGGCCAGAAAATAGTAGCCGAAGATGATCCACACCCATGCTGAAACGCTCCAGCCCGTCATGGGGGCCAGGATGGCGGCGGGACCCACGGCGAAGACCACGCCCACCAGCACGCTGAACACGATGCAGACGGCGCGGCTGATCCACTGGGCCTGGCTGCCCAGGTAGCGGCCCAGGATTTCCGGCAGGTTCTCCCCCTTGTGGCGCAGGGATATCATGCCGGAAAAATAATCGTGCACCATGCCGCCGAAGATACAGCCGATGATAATCCACAGGAGTGCGGCCGGACCGTACAGCACGCCCATGACGGCGCCGAAGATAGGGCCCAGCCCCGCAATATTCAGCAGCTGGATCAGGAACACGCGCCAGCGCGGCATCACCACATAATCCACTCCGTCCGTGCAGGCCACGGCGGGAGTCTGCCGGGAGGCGTCCGGCCGGAAAATCTTTTCCAGCACCCGTCCGTAGGTGAAATAACCGGCCGCCAGGATCAATATCCCCAGGATGAAGTAGCAGTAACCGTTCATGTTGGAAAAAGTGCCAGCCCTCTCATGGACAGGCTGTCCGTTCGGGGAACTTAACTGTTCTCCCCTCTTCTGGCAAGCCGTTAGTGAAAAAGAAAAAATACGGAACGGATTGCCAATCCGAAAAAGAAATCAGGCGCGGTTTTTTATGCATAGAGATATGGCCTTATGAATTTTATGATGATTTGAAATTCCCAAAAAAGAGAATCCTATCCGGAGATGGGCCGGAGCATTGATTCTCCTAAACATCTTGTTTTTATCATTTATTGTTGACTTCGGATTGGCAATCCGTTAGAGGATAAAAGTTACTTCCATCCAACCTCTCCTAGTTATGAAGAAAACATTGATAATCATTGCTTCCCTGGCTTTAGGAACGGCGGTTTCCCAGGCTGCGGTGCTGTGTTCCACTACTTTTAACCGGACCGGCACTTCCCTGGATACCGTTACAGTGAACACGACATCCGATGTGGGACTTACCTCTTCCACCTCCATCAGTTCCGGAGACTTCAGCAAGAGTTCCACGGGCAATGACCTGCTGGCTTCAGGCTCCATTCCGGCGTCCGTGTTTTCTCCCAATGCCAATGTGGGGGGTACGGGGAACAATACGTGGAGTGTTTCCTTCACGTTCACCAACACCGGTTCCCAGGATATGGTGATTTCTTCCATTGACCTGTCCGTGATCGGGTTCACGGGGGCGGGAGCAGCCCAGAATGGCGGCGGCGGTGTGGCCAATAATGATTATGTGGGCGGATACGACGGCAATTTCAACAAGCCTGTCGATATGACTCTCTCCATTGACGGGCAGGCTGACCAGACCCTGGCTTATAACGGGTCCACGGCTGCCAACGGCACCACCGGCGCATGGACCGGCATTCATACGGGAAGCTTCAATTACAACGACTTTCTGCTGAAAGCCGGGGAATCTCTGACCATCACCATTACGGCTTCCAACAACAGCGCTTATAACAAGGGCTGCTTTGCCGGGCTCACCGGAATCCAGATTAACGGTGAACTGCTGGTTCCTGAACCTGCCACGGCTTCCCTGGGTCTTCTGGGGCTGGCCGTTCTGATGATGCGCCGCCGCAGAGTCTGAACGCTTCTTTTTCGTCCCGTCCTGTTCAATAGCCAAGCTTTTAGAACAGGTTCTTTGGTGCTCTGCATCAAAATGATGGCACGGAAGGCGAATTAAGAATCCGGTGTCAACGTAAAATTTTAAAAATGAACCCGTTTTATTCCGCCAACCATCTCTAAAAAGAGAAGGAGAGATATCGTTCCTTTTCACATTTAAAAGAGTATAAATTTCATTATCAACAAATTATATCTTTATTCAGTTCAAAAAATACTTTCAGAATTCTTAATTCGGTAGAGAAAATTGAGTTCATTCCTGGAATCTTAAATAATCTAATCTGCCAAAACCATGAAGAAAACATTCCCTGTCATTGCTTCTATTCTTGCGCTTGCCGGTTCAGCCCATGCGGCTATCGTGTTTGACTATCAGGCGAATCCCCAGACGGCATCTGATCTTTATCGGCCTGACGTTACCGGTGCTCTTCTGATTAGCCAGACATTTACCGGAGTCTCCTCTCAAAAGACAGGTTCCAACTACGTTAATTCCTTTCTGAGCCCCAATGCGAATGTCGGCACCGGAACTCCATGGAGCGTCACTTTGTCCTTCACCGTGACGGAAACCGTCACCGTGGATTCCATTGCGCTTAATCTTTTTACGTTCAATGCTTCCAATGCGATTCAGAATAATGACCGCGGAGGTGCCTATACTTTTGATCTAAAGCAGAATGGAGATGTTCTGGCCAGTTGCTCTAATTCCAACCTGACTTATGCGGGTACGCAGGATGGCACGGCCGGCAGCTCTCAACAAGCCAGTGTAGATACGCTGGGGCAACGTGGAGGTTCTTCCGGCGTTCGTGAGGAAGGCATGCTGGACAAGGCGGTGGTTCTGTCTACCGGTAATACCTATACCATTGAAATTTCCCTGAACAGAGGTTCGGAAACGCAGGGATATTTTGTTGGGCTGGGAGCCCTTGAATTGAATACGGTTCCTGAACCGGCCACAGCTTCCCTCGGTCTTCTGGGGGTGGCTGCGCTGATGATGCGCCGCCGCAGACTTTAAAGTCCATGCCCCCTGAAACCTTTAATCAAGCCGTCGGTTTTTCTTTGAAATTGGCGGCTTTTTTCATGTTCAGTTAGCAGAATTTAACACTTTTTAATATTTAATATCAATAACCAACATGATTCTTAAGGCAGTTCGCTCTTTGGCGTGATGCCCCTTGAGTCACCTTTTCGCCAGCTTGCCATGTTCCTGTACCGTTTCTTATCTGTTCTTGTTCCTTCTTTATTGTTTTTCGCGCCAGCCAGGGCTGCCGCTGATGAATATGTTTGGAAAGGTGCCGCGTCTCCATGGTCAAACGTATCCAACTGGAGCCTGAACGGCAGTACGCCGCCGGCCGCTCCCGGAGCGTCCGCTTCCGCCTACACGCATTGGATGGTCACGAACGGGACCGACTCGGCCGGCGTGACCAACATAGGCGGCTTGGGGACCGGAGGGCGGTATTTGAAGGGCATCCGGGTAGCAGGAATTAATAACCAGCCCGGGGGAAAGGTCCAGCTCTTCGTGCTGAATACTTCTTCCGGCGTATATCTGCGCGTGGAATCCGGCGGCATCACCGTGGAAAACACGAGCACGGGCGGGTACAATGCGGACTTCGGCATTGCGCAATTGCGCATAGCCGCCGATCAGGAGTGGAACGTGGCGGAAGGCCGTTGTTTTTATGTGGGGCTGGATGAGGCCGCCCCCTCCGGCGGACTGTATTCCCTGACCTCGGAGAACGATGCCCCCCGGCGCGTAACGCTGACGGGTTCCGGTGCGGTGCGCGTGGGGGAAGGATTGCTGCTGAACAATATTTCCAGCCTTGTCGGCTTTGTGATGAATGCCGGGAAGGGAACGCCCACGCTTGACCTGGCGGACCGGGGCATGAACAATACGATTACCGTGGAAGACGCCGCGCGGCTGGAAGGCATGTCCCTGTACCAGGGTTCCCTGGTGACGCGGGAAAAAGCCGCCGTGACATTTTCCGGCACCACGGCCAGGGCATCCGGCCAATGGAACATTGGCGCGGAGACGGCGTTTGTCCTGGAAGACTCCACGCTGGACCTGACGGAAACGGGCGTGGACGGGAGCGTGACGCTCTCCGGAACCTCCGGCATTACCGGTGACAACGGGGCGCTGAAACAGACCATTCTGGATGACGCCCGGGTGACCTATACGGACAGGCATGTCAAGGCAGGCGAAATCCGGAGCGTAGGGAAAAATGTAACGATTACGCTGAACAATTCCTCCATCCGCTTTGACGGAGAAATCCCGGCGGTGAACCTGGTGGTGCAGGGCAGCTGCACCCTGGGCGGCAGCGGGGCCTTCACCGGAACCATTACCTATGCGCCGGGGGGCGCCCTGGCTTTGGACGGGGATATATCGCTCCCCAGTTCCTCCCTGACGCTGGGGCGGCTTCATGTGTCCCTGCTGGACGGCGTGCCGCAGAGCACGGCCGTACAGCCGGAAAATCCTTCCCAGCAGGCGCAGGAATACGTCGTTCTGTTTGATTCCTCCTTTGAAGACCTGATTGCCGCGTGGCCGGGCAGGCACACGCTGGGCGTGCAGTTCAAGCCGGAGATGGCCGCTTCCATCACCGTGAAGGAACTGCCTAAGGGGGCGGTTTCCTGGCACTATGACGCCGCCGCCAAACTGCTGACCCTTGAGACGGACGTGGCGGTGAAGCCGGACATGCCGGCGCATGTTTCCGGCTCCAGGCCCAACATCATCTTTGTGCTGGTGGATGACATGGGCTGGGGGGACCTGAGCGTCAACTGGACGCAGCAGGATAAAAACGGGCGCCAGGTGACGCGCAGGAATGAGTTCAAGACCCCGACCCTGGATACGATGGCTACGGAAGGCATGCAGCTCCGGCGCCATTACAGCGCCGCTCCGGTGTGCGCTCCGGCGCGCGCCTCATTGCTTCTCGGCGTGCACCAGGGCCACTCCCGCGTGGTGCGCAACAACACCTTTGACTACCCCATTGAAAACTCCCACACCCTGGGAACGCTGCTGAAGGGCGCGGGTTACCATACGGCGGCCATCGGGAAATGGGGCGTGGGCGGCGGAGGGCAAAGCGGCAAGGGGCTGACCGGAGCGCCCCATATGCGCGGGTTTGACTACTTTTACGGAATCATCAAGCATCTGGCGGGCCACTTCCACTATTTGACGGCGGGTTCCCAGGAGATTTACGAATATGATGACCAGTCCGCAGCCCCGGCGTGGACGAGCGTCAGCGCCAAGGTTCCCGGCACCGCCTATGATACGGACCTCTTCGGCGCCCGGGCCAAGCAGTGGATTATGGAGCACCATGAAAAGGCCCCTTCACAGCCTTTCTTCCTGTACTTGGCTTTCCCCGCTCCCCACGGCTGCCTGTCTGCTCCTGCCTGCGCCTATCCGGAGGGATTGGGAAAAACCGGCGGCCTGCAATGGGAGAAGAAGGACGGCTATGAAGCCTGCAACACCGCCGCGAACGGTTGGACGGGCGTGCAGGGGGATTTTGGCCCGGATACGTACATTTACCCGGAACACGCGGTTTTCGGCAAGACGGAATCCCGCCACGCCACAATGATCCGCCGCGTGGACGATGTGCTGAAGGATATGATCCAGCTGCTCAAGGAGCTGAACCTTGACAGCAATACGATGATCGTGTTCACCTCCGACAATGGCCCCCACAATGAAGGAGGGTCAGGCAATTACGCCAACGGAGCGCAGGACCCCCAGTACTTCATGAGTTATGGAATGATGGACGGCATCAAGCGGGACTGCTGGGAGGGCGGCATGCGCGTGCCTGCGGTGGTGCGCTGGCCCGGAGTGGTTCCCAGCGGGATCAGCCTGGGCGCCAGCCAGTTCCATGACTGGATGGCCACCTTCGCGGATGTGGCGGGGGTACCCGTTCCGTCCCGCTGTGACGGCGTTTCCCTGCTGCCCACGCTGGTAGGTGTTCCGGAACGCCAGAAAACCGGCGTCATTTACACGGAATATGCCTACGGCGGAAATACTCCGGGCTACAGTGACTTCCTCCAGGCCCACAGGAACCGCGGCAGGCAGCAGCAGCAGATTGTGTTTGTGGACGGTTTCAAGGGCCTGCGGATGGGCAATGCCGCTCCCGCCACGGACTTTGAAATCTATGATACGGAAAAGGACCCGCAAGAGGCCAACAACCTGGCTTCCTCCCGTCCGGACCTTCAGGAGAAAATGAAGGCGCAGGCATTGCGCATGCGCCGTTCCTCCCCCGTCACCGCCACAAACTTTGACGCCGGTTATATTGCTCCCGTTACCGCGCCTGCCGGCCTCCGCCAGGGCAGGCTGCACTGGCGCGCCTGGAACCGTGCCTTTGACTGGGTGCCGGACTTCCGGCAGCTGGAGGAGGCCCCCGCCGCCACAGGCGCGACGGATGCCCTTGACGTGCTCAATGTCAAGGCGGGTTCTTCCGGCCAGAAGGGTGTGGAACTTGCGGGCTACCTCACGGTGCCTGCCACCGGGGAATATAAATTCTACCTCCGGACGGACTCCAATGCGGGGAGCAAGGCCTTCGTGCATCTGCACGATATGCAGCTCATTGATGCGGACTATGCCTATACGCCCGGAACGGAGGCCTCCTCCAATGCACGGGAAGGCGTTTCCAGTGATGTGCAGCCCAACGCCGTCCAGACGGTGAAGCTCACGGCAGGGCTGCACCCCATCCGGATCGGCTACGTGGGGAACGGAACGGCTCCGTCCCTTTCCCTGCAATGGGAAGGCCCGGAAACCAACGGCAAGGAAGCCATTCCCGCCAGCGCGTTCTCCTATGAATACTTGAATCCCTTCAATCTGGACAAGACGGAAGAGGCTGTGGGCGCGGCCGCCGTTCATACGGCGCTGACCGTGCAGACGCAAATGCCCTGGACGGCTTCCTGTGACCAGCCCTGGGTTGCGGTCAATCCTTCTTCCGGCTCCGGAACTGCCGTGCTGGATATTGCGGTGGAGGCAAACGGACAGCAGGCGGAACGGACGGCGGTCGTCACCGTAGCATGTGACGGTGAGCAGAGGACGTTTACGCTGAACCAGGCGGGGAAACCGGCTCCCACGGGCTACGACAAGTGGAAGCAGGACAACTTCCCGGATGGAACGCCGGACGACCAGATGGCTCCGGATGCGTGCCCCGCCGGAGACGGCGTCACGAACCTGATGAAGTACGCAACGGGATTAAACCCCAACAAACCCTGCGGGAGCGTGACGGAACTGGCTATCCGGGAAGAAGACGGTAAAAAATACCTCGTGCTTTCCTGGCCGGTGAATACGGAAGCGACGGATGTGACCTTCAGTGTGGAAAGCTCTGCCGATCTGAAGACATGGGCTGAGGAAGAAACGGTCGTTCCGACCGGCGCGCGCAGTGAATTCCGTGATACCGTAGCGGTGGAGGAAAGCGCCCCGGTGCGCCGGTTCCTGAGGTTGAAAGTGGTGAGGTAAGGAGGAATCATTACCGTGGAGGGAAAGTCCTTCCACGGTATCTTCTGATAGCCGTGGCGCCGGGACGGAGTTTTGAATCGTCCGCCTTTCAAATTTACCCATCCTGCGGGCTTCCTGCCGTGCGTTCCGTCCGGGTAGCGGGGACCTTGTAAGAATTCCCTTCCTCTCCGCTTGGGAATATATTCATCCATGAAGGCCGGATAAGCCCGGTTTCCCGGCCCTTGTAAACCCTTCCCATGTTTTTCACAGGGGAGTTGTAGCGTAAAAGTCCAGGGACCTTTTCAGGCTATCAAGTACAACAAGCTTTCAGGAGGAGAATTCCCCCCGGCTCACTTCCCTGAAGGTAAAGAACTTTCCGTCCGGGGAGCCTTATTCCTATTCTTCTCCCGGTTCCGCAGCCGGAGCCTTGGGAAGGTTTTTGTCAATGTCTTCCAGAAGGTTGACCAGGTCCACGCCGCGCTGGGCGGAGTTGTCCAGCCTGAAGGTAAGGCGGGGGGTATTGCGCAGCACCACGCGCTTGGCTACGGCGGACTGGATGAGCCCATGGCGGGAGTTCAGTTTTTCCAGCACTTGCGCGGGGGACATTTTTCCTACCACGCCCACCCATACTTTTCCTTCCTTCAGATCATCCGTCACTTCCACTTCAATGACGGTGACAATCGTGCCGGGGAATTCAAAATCCCGCTGGATGGTGGTGCCTATTTCCCTGCGGAGGAGTTCATTTACCTTGTCAGTGCGTCTGCTCATATGAAGAGATAGAGTGATGGATGGACCGATTGGTTCAATCGGAAAGAGAAGAATGAAGGAGAAAGGACAGGGATGGAGCTTCTTTGAACGCCCGGAGGGCGTGCAAGGGGCGTCCATCCCTGTTGATTTGGTTCCGGTTTAGGTTACAGCGTCTGCTGGATTTTTTCCAGCGTGTAGCATTCGATGATGTCGCCTGCCTCGTATTCGTTAAAGTCGCCCAGGCGGATACCGCATTCCAGGCCGGCCTTGACTTCATCCACTTCATCCTGGAAGCGGCGGAGGGTGGACATCTTGCCGTCAAAGACAGGGGTCTTGTCGCGGATGACGCGCGCTTCACAGCTGCGGAGGATTTTGCCGTCTTCCACCATGCAGCCTGCTGCGCGGCCCTTGTTGAGCTTGAAGACCTGGAGCACTTTGGCGTGGCCGATGATGGTTTCACGCGTTTCCGGTTCCAGCAGGCCCAGCATGGCGTCCCTCACCTGGTCGATGAGTTCGTAAACGATGGAGTACAGCTTCACCTGCACGCCTTCCCGCTTGAGCAGTTTCACGGCGTTGGCTTCCACCTTGACGTTGAAGCCCAGGATGACGGCGTCCGAGGAGGAGGCCAGGAGCACGTCCGATTCCGAGATGGGACCGGCGGAGGAACTCAGGAAGATGCATTCCACCTTGTCGGACTGGATGTCCAGAATGGCTTTCTTGATGGCTTCCACGGAGCCCTGCACGTCCCCCTTCAGGAGGATCTTGAGCTGGGCTTTCTGGGTGCCGTCTCCCATCATGGCGAGCAGTTCCTCCATGCGGGCCTTGCGGGGCTGGGCCAGGCGCTGCTTGCGCAGTTCCTCCTGGCGTTCTTCACCCAGTTTCTTGGCGGCGCGTTCGTTTTCCATTTCCACGAGCTCGTCGCCCACGTTCGGGGTTTCGGAGAAGCCGGTGATTTCCACGGGCATGCCGGGGCCTACCTTTTTGACGCGTTCGCCGTGGTCGTTGACCAGGGCGCGCACCTTGCCGGCGTACGGGCCGCAGATGAAGGGCATGCCTACGCGGATGGTGCCGCTTTCCACGATGGCCGTGGCGGAGCTGCCCGTGCCGGGTTCCACGCGGGCCTCAATGATGGAGGCGCGGCAGTTGGCCTTGGGGTTTGCCTGGAGTTCAAGCACTTCAGACTGGAGGACAAGGAGGCCGAGAAGGTCGTCAATGCCGTCTCCGGTCAGGGCGGAGACTTCCACGCATTCCACATTGCCGCCGAAGTCCGTGGGCACCAGGCCTTCTTCCATCAGGCCGGTCTTGGTCTTGACGGGGTCTGCGGCCGGGAGGTCGCATTTGTTGATGGCCACGATGATGGTCTTGCCGGCCGCCTTGGAGTGGGCGATGGCTTCCCGCGTCTGGGGCATGATGCCGTCATTGGCGGCTACTACCAGCACCACGATGTCCGTCACGTCCGCGCCGCGGGCGCGCATTTCCGTGAAGATGGCGTGGCCCGGAGTATCCAGGAAGGTGAGGGTGCTGCCGTTGTAGTCAACCGTGTACGCGCCGATGTGCTGGGTGATGCCGCCGGCTTCCCCCTTGGCTACGCGCGCTTTGCGGATGTAGTCCAGCAGGGAGGTTTTGCCGTGGTCCACGTGGCCCATGACGGTGACGATGGGCGTGCGCAGGATGAGGGTGGCCTTGGGCTCTTCCACCACCGGGACGGGTTCCGGCTCCTTGACCGGTTCCTGCTGGGCCTTGACGCCGCCGCCCTTTTCCCGTTTTTCACGGGCGAAGGTGTAGCCGTGCAGGTCGCAGATGGCGCTGACGGCGTCCGCGTCCAGCGGCGTGTTCGGGTTGGCGAAGATGCCCATGCCCATCAGGTCCTTGATGATCTGGAAGGGCTTGGCCTGGAGCATGCCGGCCAGCTCGGAGACGGAGACGGGCGGCTTGAGGTTGATGATTTTACCGTCCGCGGCTTCTTCCTCCCGGGGTGCAGGCGCAGCAGGTTCTGCGGCGGAAGCGGCCTGGACAGGGGCGGGAGCCGGTTCGGAGGGAGCGGGCTTGGGCGCTTTTTTCTTGGGGCCGGAAAGCAAGTCGAGAGCTTCTTTCTTGACCGGGGCAGGGCGGGAGGGCGCCGGTGCGGGTTCCGGCTGGGGTGCGCGTTTCTTTTTGGGAGATCCGCCGATCAGATCCAATACTTCCTTTTTGGGTTCGTTCTCTTCTTGTTTATTAGGCATCTTGATTTAAGTTTGTTAGGTATTGAGCGCCGCGCTCAATGTTATTGGGAGATGAGGTCCCTGGCCTTGTCCAGAATCTGGGCGGCTTCCTCTGCGGGAATGCCCATGCTTTCCGCGATGTCGGAAGCTTCAAATCCGGTGAGGGCCGTCAGGTCCGTTCCGCCCATGGTCACCAGGCCCATAGCGGTTTCTTCCGGGATTTCCAGTTGTTCGCTGAGGGTCTTGGCGGCGGCCTGGCATTGGCGCATCACTTCCTCGGCAGCGGCCTGGTTCTGGCGTTTTTCCTCTTCCTGGACGTCAAAGACGCGCACCTGGACGTCCCAGTTCATCAGGCGGGAGGTGAGGCGGGCGTTCTGGCCCCTGCGGCCGATGGCCTTGGAGAGGTCCTTGTCATCCTGGACGATGACGAAGATTTTCTTGGCTTCCTCGTCCACGGTGATTTCCCGCGGTTCCACGGGGCTGAGGGCTTCCCGGACAAAGACGACGGGGTCTTCCGTCCATTCCAGGATGTCTACTTTTTCATTGTTGAGTTCCCGCACGATGTTTTTGACGCGGGCTCCGCGCATGCCTACGCATGCCCCCACCGGGTCCACCTTGTCGTCATGGCTGATGACGGCCACCTTGGTGCGGTAGCCGGCTTCACGGGCAATGCCGTGGATTTCCACGGTCTGGTCGCCTATTTCCACCACTTCGGATTCAAAGAGGCGGCGCACCAGGTTCGGATGGCTGCGGGAGAGGATGACTTCCGGGCCGCGGGCTTCCGTGCGCACCTCCACCACGTAGAAGCGCATGCGGTCGCCGACGCTGTAGTCCTCGTTCGGGACGCGTTCGCGGGAGGTCATGACGCCTTCAAATTTGCCGAGGTCCACAAAGATGTCCCCCTTTTCAAAACGGCGGATGGTCCCCGTCACCAGATCCCCGGCGCGGTCCTTGAACTCGTCGTAAAGCATTTCCTTTTCCGCGTCCAGCAGCTTCTGGAGCATGGTCTGGCGTGCGGTCTGGACGGCGATGCGGCCGAACCCCTTGGGCGTGATGTTGGTGGGCAGCAGGTCGTGCAGCACGGCGTTCTGGTCCAGCTTGACGGCCAGGGAAAGGGGGATTTGGTTGAACTTGTCGGAATATTCTTCATCCGGCACCACTTCCAGATCGGCAAAGATGCGCACCTTGCCTTTGTCCACATTGATCTCAGCCCTCAGGTAGTTGATGCTGCCGGAGCCGGGAACCATTTTGCGGTAGGCGGAGAGAAAGGCGGATTCCAGAGCGAGAAGAATTTTTTCACGGGAGAGTCCTTTTTCCCTCTCGTAGTAGTCAATCAAAGCTTTAATATCGTTTGTCATGAGTGTGGAGGAGTGTGATGGATAGACAAAAAAGAGCGGGTCGACAGACCCACTCTCGAGTGTCTCTCGGGGTGTTTGCCTATCTAAGTAAGCATGGGGGGGCGGCCTTGGCAAGAAAAAACACATGTTCTATGCGGCATGCAAAAGACTGGGGATGATTCCGGAAGGAGGATTTCCAGCAGGGCGCGCGGAGGGCGTTCCGCAGGGTGGTTTGAGGACTTGACGGAGCCGCCAAAAACGGGAAGTATGCATCCATGAAACTCGTTTCATGGAACGTGAACGGATTGCGGGCGATTCTCGGCAAGGGCATGGGGGACGCCATGGACGCGCTGGGGCCGGACATCCTCTGCCTTCAGGAGATCAAGGCGCGTCCGGAGCAGGTGGACGACCTGTGGCTTTCCTCCTGGCCGTACCAGCTTTGGAATCCGGCGGAAAAACCGGGTTATTCCGGGGTGCTCACCTTGAGCCGGGTAAAGCCCGTCTCCACGTCCACGGGCATGGGCTGGCCGGAGCATGACCGGGAGGGGCGAGTGTGCACGATGGAGTTTGAAGGATTTTACCTGGTCAACTGTTACACCCCCAATTCCCAGGGGGAGCTGGCGCGCCTTCCGTACCGGGAGCAATGGGACGCCGTGTTCCGCAAGTACGTGGCGGGATTGGCGGAAACCAAGCCGGTCATTTTCTGCGGGGATTTGAATGTGGCCCACCAGGAGATAGACATCACGGAGCCGGAAAAGAACCGTTTTTGCGCCGGGTTCAGCGACCAGGAGCGCGCCGGCTTCACCATGCTGCTTGAGGCCGGGTTTACGGATACGTTCCGCGCCCTGCATCCGGGGGAGGAGAAGTGGTTCAGCTGGTGGCCGTACTGGGGGAAGGCCCGCGTCCGGAACGCCGGGTGGCGCATAGATTATTTCTGCGTTTCCAACTCTTTGGTTCCCAAGGTGAAAGATGCGGCCATCCATCCGGCCATGATGGGGTCTGACCATTGCCCCGTCAGTATGGAGATTGACTGCTGAACGCCGTGTCCTCCTGTTAGTTAACCATATGGAAAATTCATGATGGAACAAGCATTGCCGCTGCTGGTGGTTGCCACGCGCAACGCCCACAAGACCGGGGAAATCCGCGCCATGCTGGCCGGAAAGTGGGAGGTGAGGGACCTTTCCGACTATCCCCAGGCCCCGCCCGTGGATGAAACGGGAGTCACATTTACGGAGAATGCCACGCTGAAGGCGCTTTCCGCCTCCAGGTGCATTCCCGGCATTGTGCTGGCGGATGATTCCGGGCTGGAGGTGGATGTGCTGGACGGCCGCCCGGGCGTCTGGTCCTCCTCCTTTGGCGGGGAGGAAGGAAACCACGCGCGGAATAACCTCCGCATGATGGAGGAGCTTCGGCGCGCCGGAGTCAGGCCGGGGGACAAGCCCGCCGCCCGGTTCCGCTGCGTGATGGTGCTTGCCGGGAACGGCAGCGTGCTGGCGGAGTTTTCCGGTTCCGTGGAAGGCCATATGCTGACGGAACCCGCCGGGGAAGGGGGCTTCGGTTATGATCCGCTGTTTGTGCCGGAAGGCCATGACCGGAGTTTTGCCCAGCTCCCCATGGAGGTGAAGAACTCCATGTCCCACCGCGCCCGCGCCCTGGCGCAGGTGGTGGAGTGGATGAAGGAGCGCCGGGGCTGAACATTCCGCCGGGCCCCGGTCACGGGGAATTTTCTTCCCTGCCGCCGCAATCAGTTTCCTGCCTCTCCTGACGGGCCGGGAGGGGCTGAAGAGGGATGCCGGAACAGGCGGGGCACGTCTCCGCTTCCGTCCGGTAAATACCCAGGCACCGGGGGCAGTACCGCGTGCAGCCGTCCTTTTCCTCCCATTCCGGCTCTTCTTCCGGGGGAAGCAGCCCGCACCTGTCCAGATAGGAATGGAGGGCTTCGTATTCTTCCCGGGAGGCTTCCCGGAACCGCTCCGCTGCATCAGGGGAACATGCGCCCCGTGAAACGGGGTAGCGGCCTTCCCGGAGAAGGCGGGCCAGGAAGGAGCGCCGGTCCCGTTCCGGAAGCAGGGCGCAGGCCCAGGCCGCCGGATGATAGCGGCTGCCCAGCGGGAGGGAGAGCGCATGCGCCGCTCCAATGGTGCCGGGCGGATACAGCAGGAAGTGGAACAGTTTGCCCCACCGTTCCCCGCGGCGCTCCGGATACAGCTTCCGGTGAATGCGGAAGAATAGTCCGGAGATGCACCACCCCGTCAGGAAAATCAGGGCGGCGGAGAGCAGGAAGGCCGCTCCCGGCGGCAGCAGGTGGAAAAGCGCCGGAGGCATTGCAAACATGACCGGAAGCTGCACCGTTCCCAGAAGGCGGAGGGGAAGGGTGCGCCGTTTCATCCGCTGAACGGCTCTTTTCACGCTTCCGGGTTGTCCGCGGAGGGCCAGGAGGGCGCGGATGGCGGCCGGGCGCGTTTCAGGTGGTGCGGAGATCAGGGCCTTCAACCGGTTCATGGCCTCTACGGCCCCGTACTCATCCTGGAACCGGGCAAAGGGAGCGCCGTTGATATAAAGCCGCGCGTTTTCCGCAGAAAGGGAGTTTATCTCCTCCCACCGTATTTCCCGGCCCGTCTCACGGTGAATGATTCCGGAAGGATGGAACAGCAGGGGCGCCGGAGAGCTGAGCACCGCCGGGCGCCATGGCATCAGGGGCGGCAGTACGGCCAGGACCCCGTGCCGGACGGCCAGTCCTTTTCCAGCCGCCTGCGCCCGCCAGAAACGCCCGAACGGCCGGGGAAGGAACAGAAAGGAATCCCTCCCGGCAATCAGGCAGCACTCCACCAGGTAGAGGACGGCCAGGAGAAGAAAGGTGGTTTGTTCATCACTCATCCGCCGCGGACGTCAGGACTTCTTCTTCCTGAAGAATTTTTTAATGAGGGCTCCCGCCGCGGCCAGCCCGGCCACGATGAGCTTCCAGAATGACTTGAAAAAGCCGCCCTTGGCGAGCGCCGCCGCGCCTCCCCCCGCAACCAGGGCCATCAGGCCGTATTCCGCCACCTTGTCTCCGGAGCGGTACTCTCCGTACTTCTGCCCCGCCCGGAAGTCAAACCCCTTCAGCCATTCCCGGTAAACCGGCAGGTCCTGGGCAATCGTTTCCGGGGAAGTGACGAGGGTTACGGTCATGACTCCCTTGCGGCCCAGGATGCGGGTGTTGACGTTCAGGTTCTCCACGCCCTCGCTCTCTCCGGTGATGATCCATTCCAGATTGTGAGTGGCTTCATCGTAGTAGGGCTTCCTGTACCATCCCTTGATGTACATGGGGGCGGCCCCCATTCTGGCGCGTTCCTTGTTGGCTTCTTTCGTGCCTTCCCTGATGCTGTCCAGCAATTCGTCCGGATCCAGTTCATCCTTTTCATCGTCCTTCACGTAGCCCACCGGATCAAATTCAAAGATGGCAATGCAGGAATCTCCCGCCACGCTGCCCAGCTCCCCTCCTTCCGACGGGTTGCCCAGCCGCTTCATCAATCGGGACGTGTCCGTACCATTCAGGTAAATGCATTCCCCCGGAAGCCTCACCTCCGCGATGCTTCCCAGGCGCAGTATTCCGGGGCCCTGCCGGACGTTCAATCCTTCAAACGGATTCCGGTCTTCCCCCGGCTCCTGGGCGGAGGCGGAACACGCCGCCAGCACGGAGAGCATGCAGGCGGCCACGGCAAAACTGCGGCGGATATAGTGGATAGTCATGCGGGCTACCCTACTCCGCCATGATTTGAAATCAAGCGGATTGTGACGGAGCGGAGAATTGTTGTCCAGTGTGGCGCGGAGGGTCAGTCCAGCCTGAAGGCGCAGACCTGGAAGGGCGCCGGGGAGTCGGTGTTCAGCAGCTGGTATTTTCCGGTGCGCCAGGTGTGGTGCGGCAGGCGGGAAAGGAAGGCCTCCACGGCTTCCGCCTCCGCGTCCCCTCCCTCATGGCCCGGATAGCACATGACGCTGAGAAGGCCGTTGGGCGCAATCAGGGCGGCGGCCTGTTCCAGAGCGGCCAGGGTGGAGTCCGTCCGGGTGACCGTCTTTTTATCCCCGCCCGGCAGGTAGCCCAGGTTGAAGACAATGGCCTTCACGGGGCCGCTGACCAGCTCCGCCAGGCGGTCATGGCTGGCAAGATGGAGATGGACAGAGGGCGTGAGGAGCCCCGCTTCCTCCAGCCGCTCCCTGGTGGACCGGATGGCTTCCTCCTGCACGTCAAAAGCGTGCACGTGTCCGGCGGGCCCGGCCAGGCGGGCCAGAAAGACCGTGTCGTATCCATTGCCTGCCGTGGCATCCGCCACGGTATCGCCGGGATGCACGACGCTGCTGATCCAGCCATGCGCGCAGGTCATGGGGCGGCTGAGCAGGGAACATTTCATGACCGCGTTGTATAGGAGCCGCAGCCGTATGACAATTCGTTTATAAATTTCCGTGCAGAAGGGATGACAGGTTGTTTTTCCGCAGGACGTATGTTAGGAAAAGGCATAAAACCTTCCGCACGCTTCCGCAGGCTTGGGCAAACCATTGACTTCGCAAAGAAAATGACTGACAGACGTACTTTTTTAAAGGGGACTGCCGCCGTAGGGGCGCTTGCAGTCATCTCGGACATGGACTCCCTGTTCGCCCAGGAGGCCGGGGCCCCGGCTTCTTCCGGCATTCCGGACCTGGTGGCCGTCCGCAACGGCACCCGTGCGGACATGGTCCGGAAGGCCGTGGATACGCTGGGGGGCATGCAGGCCTTCGTCAAGCCGGGCCAGACCGTCGTGATCAAGCCGAACATCGGCTGGAACAAGGGGCCGGAATTCGGTTCCAACACCCATCCTGAAACCGTCGCCACGCTGGTGGAACTGTGCAAGCAGGCAGGGGCGAAGGAAGTCAGGGTATTCGACCACTGCTGCCACAACGGAGCCTATGAAGGCAGCGGCGTGAAAGAGGCCGTGGAAAAAGCCGGCGGCGTGATGGTGGACGGAGGCAACGAAGGGCAGTATGTGCAGACGGAAAACCCGAAGGCCAAAAAATTCACTTCCGCCAAGGTGCACAAGGCCGTGCTGGAAGCGGATGTCTACATCACCTGCCCCCCGCTCAAGCACCACAGCGGTTCCGAAATGACCGCTTGCATGAAGAACGTGATGGGCACCGTCTGGGACCGTGGCGCCATGCATAAGAACGACCTGCACCAGTGCATCGCGGACGCCGTGTACTTCCGCAAGCCTGACCTGTGCGTGCTGGACGCCTACATGCCCATGGTGCGCAACGGCCCCGTGGGGAAGGACACCAATGACCTGGTGGAGCGCAAGACCCTTCTGGCCTCCCGTGACATCGTGGCCATTGACGCCGCAGGCGCGGCCCTGCTGAACAAGGCCGGGAAAATCCGCCACGTGCAGTTGGGAGAGGAAATGGGGCTGGGCACCGCCGACCTTTCCAAGCTCAACATCCGCCGCATCAGCATGGCCTGAGGCGGCGGCCTCCTCCCGCGGATGACGCGGAAGGGGCCAACTTTCCGCCTCCGGCGGTTTTATTACTGATATGTCAGTCATCAAAGCCTTTTTCGTCAGTCCGCTGAAGTGGCTCCGCGTGACGGTGGCCGTCATCTTCTTCGTCGGGATTGCGTATGCCTTCCTGCACCACATTCCCGCGTGGAACGTTCCGAACATGACGGGCGGAGGGGAAGGCATGGAAAACTCGTTCTCCCTGGCGCAGTGGCAGTTTATCCCGTCCGTGCTGGGGGCTCTGGACGGTGTTTCCGTTTCCATCGGGATTCTGGCGGTTCTGCTGCTGCTCACGCTGCTCTTCGGGCGCGTCTATTGCTCCTTCCTCTGTCCGCTGGGTATTCTCCAGGACATCGTTTTCAGAATCCGCCGCTGGATGGCGCCGAAGCGTTTCCTGAAGTTTTCCACTCCCGTGCCATGGGTGCGGTATGTGGTGCTGGGAGCGCTGGCCGCCTGCTGCGTGACCGGGCTTGCCGGCCTGTCCCTGAACTGGCTGGACCCGTACAGCATCTTCGGGCGCATCATGTATGTGCTGGCATGGCCTGCCGCCATCTGGAGCAACAACCTGCTGGCGGGGGACAGCGCCTCTGCCGACCTGGTCCGCATGGACTATTTCTCCGTGGCCTTTCCGGCCCTGCTGGCTTCCGCGGGCATGCTCGGCCTGGTGGTCGTCATGAGCGCCTGGAAAGGGCGCCTGTACTGTAATACGGTGTGCCCCGTGGGTACGCTGCTGGGGCTACTCTCCCGCGTCTCCCTCTTCCGGCTGGGCTTTGATCCCGGTTCCTGCAAGAAATGCGGCAAATGCGTCAAATCCTGCAAGGCCCAGTGCCTGAACCTGAAGGAATACAGGATAGACGCCTCCCGCTGCGTGGCGTGCTACGACTGCGTGCGTTCCTGCTCCGAGGGGGGGATACGCTACCGCTGGTTTACCAAAACCCGCAGGCTGATTCCCGCCAAAAAGAAAAAAGCCGCCCCGGCGCCCGTTCCCCCTTCCGCGGCCGCCGCTCCCCCCATCGCCGGGAGTTCCCGCCGCCAGTTCCTGGGGGCCACCGCGGCCGGGCTGGCTACCGCGGCCCTTTCCGGATGCCGTGGTGACGCCGCCCAGAGGCTGGACCCCACCCAGTGTGTCCTGCCCCCCGGCGCCGGGTCTCTGGAACGCTTCCTGGACAGGTGCACCGGGTGCCAGATGTGCATAGCCAACTGCCCCACCCATGTGCTCCAGCCTGCCTATTTGCAGCTCGGGCTGAAAGGGTTCATGAAGCCCCGGATGGATTTTTCCACCAAATACTGCCTTTACGACTGCCACCGCTGTGCGGAAGTCTGCCCCACGGGCGCCATCCGCCAGCTCCCCATTACGGCGGAGAGGGATACTGCGGAACTTACGAAGGATACCACGCGCATCGCCGTGGCCCAGTTCTACGTCTGCCGCTGCCTGGTTGCGCGGGAGGACATGGACTGCGGCGCCTGTACGGAGCACTGCCCCACCAAGGCCCTTTACACGGTACCCTACATCGGGCGGGACGGGCAGGAACACCGCCTGCCCCGGCTGGACCCTTCCCTGTGCATCGGCTGCGGCGCGTGCGAACACGCGTGCCCCGTCACCACGGAACGGCCGGAGGAACGCGCGCGCCTGAATTCCTGCAACCTGTGCGAGGAAAGATGCGAGTTCAGGAAACACCGGGAAATGCCTACCCGCGCCCTTATCGTCCGCGCCGTGAACCCCCAGCAGAAAGCCGTGAAGAAATTTGAGGAAAAAGCCGTGGACCCGGTAGGGGATGCGGACTTCCCGTTCTGAGTGCGGCCCGTGAGGGCAAGTCCTTTCCCGCCGCGCTCCGAATAATGGTTGTGATGAAGGCCGGGAAACCCCGGTTTCCCGGCCCTTTAAAAACCTTCCATGGTGGAAAACTCCGGCTGTCCTTCCCCTTGCGTTTACAAGTAGATCATTTATCATCAACTGGCAAAAAAATTGACGGCTATGTGGGAATGGATGAAAAGTGAAATTCTGGAATGGATGACGGACTGGCTGGCGGACGCCTTTTCCCTGTCTCCCCTTTACGCGGAAGAATGGACCCTGTTGCGGTTCATCAATGCTTTTTTACTGGCGTGCGCCGTAGCGTTTCTGCTGGCGGCGGGCTTGCTGGGGTGGCCGCCTTTCCTGATTGCGGCGGCTCTTCTGCTGGCAGGCGCCGTCACCAGGCTGGTGGTGTGGAAGCTGATGAAATGAAATCTTCCGGATTCCGGCGGATTCAGGCTTTCTTTTCCAGAAATACCGTCGTCATGCCTGGCGCCGTCTCTCTGTACAGCTCCACATAACCCAGCTTGCGGTACAGATGCAGGGTTTCCGGGGTCTTCGCTGAGGTGAAGAGGAAGTAGCGGATCGCTTTTCCACGGAAGTGTTCTTCCAGATGCTGCATGAGCTGCCGCCCGAGTCCCCTGTTCCGGCGGGCCGGGTCCACAATCAGCTTGCCTACGCGGCAGACTCCTTCAGCATCCAGGCGGCCCCTGACGGACGCGGTGATACGCCCGTTTTCCGTATATTTGAAGACCACGCCGTGCCGTGCCTCCTCCTGCAAATCTTCCAGGGTCTGTTGCAGAGGCGGAATAGTGCCGAGCCCCAGCCGCTCCGCCACTTCTCCGAAGGCGAGGAATTGAAGATTCAGGATTGCCGGAAGATCTTCCCGGGATGCTTGCCGGATCATGGCCCCCATCATGGCTCCGGAAAAGGGCGGAAACCATGAAAAAAAGCGGGATGTCATTTTTCCGTGGGAGCCGGGACGATGCCCCCCAGGCCGATGCGCATGTTCAGGGGATGGCGGATAACGGCTGGGTTGACGATATATTTTGCGCAGCAGCTTAAAGTACCAGGAGGCTGCGGAAAGGAATAGGTGACGAGGTGTGCGGTTTCATCCTCCGGGTCTTTATTGGACATGATCTGCATGCCCCCTTCCACATGAAAGCCGCTGAAATGCGGTTTTCCATGATGGCCCTGCAACTTGAAGGTGACCCGGCATTCCTTTGCTGACGGCTTAATGCTGAGAAGCGTGGCCTGGAACCGGAAGGGCGGATACCCTTCGGATGCTGCCGGAACGTCGAACGCCCATTTTTTGCCCGGTTCTGCCGGAATCGTCCGGGCCGGAGTTGTGTGAACCTCTCCGACCGGTACGCGGAGCTCCCCGGCCAGCAGCCATCCCCCGCTGCCGGGAGGGAGGGAACGGGGAAGAGGAAAAAAGAGCATGTTATAGCTGGAGCCGCCCCATGCGGGGGGCTCTGCCCGGCAGTGAACGGCTGTTTTTGTGCCGGGGGTGGAAAGGTTGATATAACTGGTTCCCTGCTGTTCCATATCATTCAGCAGGGCGTGGTTTTTATCCGTCTGAAGGTGAATGCCAAGGAAGACGGGTTTATGCTCGTCTCCGTAGCAAAACCAATTGTACAATTTTACCTGAAGGGCTGATGACGGCTGGGCAGAAAGGCCGGATTCAGGATTGTTCACCGGTTCCCGGGGAGGGCTGGGCATAGAAAGAGAGGGGTTCACGGTCAGGTCAATGGGAACATCCAGCGAATGTTTGCGGGGAAGGTAAACGGCGCCGATCTTCAATTCACGGGGGAGGCAGGGAACTGGCTTTCCCGCTCCTTCCCCATCCGTTTCTTCTTCCATTTCGTACAGGCAGGCAATTCTGGTTTTACCGTCTTCCTGTTCTTCAATTTCCGGCGTAAAGTCGCGCCGCAGGCCTGGTATGGGGCGTCCGGTGGAATCCAGAATGACAAAGCCTTGAATGGAAGCGGAAGAAGGGAATTCCGCCTCGCAGGATAGGGTGGTCCGCTCTTCGTTGGTTTTCAGCTGAATGGAAGCCGTGTTGCTGGCGGAGTCAGCCTGGATGATATCGCTGTCTTCCCGGACGCCTGGCTCCGGAAGGTCCAGATAGAATGTCTGGGGCTCTTCCGCTGGTTGGACCGTTTGTTTCAGCATCAGCCGTTGCGGGTCCGGGCAGAACTGGACGGTCCAGGTTCCGCGGATGCGCAGCCATTCCGATTGAGGGGCCGGCAGCTCCTTGAAACCGCAGGAAAAATGCAGGATGGTGTAAGGTGATCCGGGAGAGGATGAGGATTTGGAGCCAAGAACATGGGAAGGATTGAGCTTGCCGGGCATTCCCCATGGCTGGCGGGGGTCGCAGGGCGTTTCTTTTCCGGTGGAATCACGCATGGCCAGTCGCGTGAGCTGCCCTTCCCCGGAAGAAGGAATGACAAAGGTTCCTTTCCCTTGCAGCATGATGGAGATGCCCAGGCTGACTTTTCCGGGTCCGTTCATATAGGAAATGCTCCAGTCATCCAGGGCGACGGTAAAACGGGGCTGCTCAGCGGCCGGAGGCGGGGCGGCGCATGCCAGGGGACCCAGAAAGGCGGCTAAAGCGAGGGGGCGGGTAAAAATCATTTAATTTAATTGGAGAAATGCCGTGAAGGGAAAGTTTTTGAATAACATATTCTTCGTTTACGGCAAGATAAAAGCCGGATACCCGATTTTCCTTGATGATGCAGGAATTGATACGTTAGGATAAAAGAACCATGTTGCAGGCGGACGGCATTACGTATGAGATAGAAACACCGGATGGTCCTTTGAAATTATTGGACAATGTCAGCTTTAATGTGCCCAGGGGGCATTTTATGGCTATTGTGGGACCTTCTGGGTGCGGAAAGACCACCTTGTTAAAGGCGATTGCGGGCATGATTGCGGAAACGGACGGCCGTTTTTTCTGGAATGGCCATGATCTGGCGGAAGAAGACTTTGAACCGTCGGAAATCGGGTTCGTTCCCCAGTTCAGCATTGCCTATGACCAGTTGAGCGTGGATGAAAATGTGGAGAGCGCCGCCAGGCTCCGCTGCCGGTTCAATTCCGTGGACGATTTGGACGACAGCATTGACAATGCCCTGGAAGTAACCGGGATGGAAGGGATCGCGGACCGTGACGTGAAGATTCTTTCCGGCGGCCAGAAGCGGCGCCTGGCGCTCGCCATGGAGCTGGTGTCCAATCCGCGCCTGCTGATTTGCGACGAGGTGACGTCCGGCCTGGACCCCAGGTCCGAGCACGATATTGTGGACCTTCTGCATGAAATCTCCCGTTCGGAAGGCCGCATCGTCATTTCCGTCACGCACAGCCTTTCCCATCTGGACCGGTATGATTCCATCCTGGTGATGCACCAGGGCTGCGTGGCTTATCACGGTTCTCCGAAGACCATGCTGCACTACTTCGGCGTTTCCTCGCTGGAGGAGATTTATCCCAAGCTTCAGGACCGTGAAGGCCCCTCCTGGTGCCGGTCCTGGGGCAAGCACCGGGATTCCTATTATTCCCGGATGGAGAAGGAGCGGGAACAGAAGATTCTTTCCGGGGAGCTCCCGGATCCGGATGCCGTGCGCAGCGCCGTGAGAGCCGGGAAGGCAGGGGAAGGGGAAACGGAGGAAGAAGGGGCGGAAGCCGTGCAGGACGATCCCGCGGAAACCCGCGCTGCGGAAGGGCAGGGGGATGCTCCGGAGGATTCCATTCCGGAAGTGCCGGGATTTTTTACGCAGTTCTTTTGCCTGCTGGGGCGCCGCTGGCGCATCTTTTTCCGTGACCGCTCCCAATTGATTCTGCAATTGGTGATGATTCTGCTGTTTCCGGTGCTGGTAGCCATGTTCACGGACAAGGGCACCGGGCAGATCGTGGGGCTTTCCGCCACGCAGGACGTGCAGACCCTCCAGAAGGATATGGAGGCCCAGCAGTTGAATATGAAGACGGGTTCCGCCGTTTCCGGCATCATCATGTTTGAAGTGATTCTGCTGGGCCTGATGGGTTCCAACAATGCCGCGCGGGAGGTGGCCGGGGAACGGGCCATCATGGAGAAGGAGAAATACGCGGGCATGCGGCCTTCCGCCTATCTGGGGAGCAAGCTGGCCTACCTGAGCGTTCTGGTGCTGGTGCAGTCCGTCTGGATGTTCGCCTTTGTGGATTTCTTCTGGGACCGGGGCGGCGGCCTGACGCACCTGCTGTTCCTGATTCTGGCGGACGCCGCCATGACCTTTGTGTGCCTGGGCATTTCCTCCCTGGCCCGGAGCGCGGACCAGGCCTCCCTGCTGAGCATTTACCTGGTGGGCTTCCAGCTTCCCCTTTCCGGGGCGGTGCTGGCCCTTCCGGAACAGGTGGAGGGTTTCATACGGCCCTTCATTTCCGCGTACTGGGCCTGGTCCGGCAGCATCTCCGCCCTGAAGGCCGATGTGTACAACGCCGTCAAAAATGTGCTGGATACGGACCTGACCCCGGCCCTGCTTTGTTATGTTGTTCTGGGCGCACACGTTGCATGCGGCATTGCCGCTTCCTACGCGGGCATTCGCCGCTCGCGCTGGGAGCTGTAATTTAATGCGTGCACTTGCACGGAGTTCGTTATATACTTTTTCCATCAAAAGTTATGGCGAGACGACGTGCAGCAAAAAAAAAGAGTTCCTCATCATCCGCGCTGATGCTGGTGGTCGGCGCGGTAGTGCTTGTGCTGGCCGTCATCGTGGGAGTTGTCGTGTTCCGCGCCAAGGAGAAGCCGCAGGCGGGGTCCGACATTCCGCTGGATATCCTGGCGGCGAACGCTTCCCAGCTTTCCAATAACAATTACGCGCTGGACGGAACGGTAATCGACCGTTTTCCGCGCGGCGAGTCCGAGCTGATTTCCTTTTTGTACAAGGACGCCTCCGGGCGTGAATACATTATTCCCATTTCTGTTTCCGCGGAGGCCAGGAACGGCCTGAACATCAACCGCGACCAGCAGTACAGAATAGAATTTCGCGTGGAAGACATCACTCCGAAGGTGCGCGGTGTATGCGTAGCCACATCCATTCAGCCTAAATGAACAACCTTCCCCGACCCATGAAATGCTGCCTTTTCCTGACTCTGGCCTGCGCTGTTCCCGCGCTGGGGCAGATGATGTATAACCCGCCCGCTTCCGGAGGGGGCGCTCCCGCTGCTCCCCCTTCCTCCCCGGCCGCCGCGCAGCCGAATGCCTACCAGCCTTCCCGGCAGGGGGATGCCAAGTCCCTGTACGGCAATGAACTGCCCTTCCTGAATCCTCAGGACGGCACCGTGACCATCAACGGTTCTACGCTGAACATGGGCAGTTTCCGGGAGATTGAGGCGCGCTTCAACAAGTACCTGAGCCAGCCGGAGGAGAGCACGGAGGACGCCAAGGAGTATCAGAAGATTTTTCAAAAACTCCATGAGACGCTTTCCATGCGGAAGGAAAAACTGTTGGCGGACAATGTGGTGCGGCAGGTGGTGGACCTGTTGACCGCCGCTTCCAGCAATCCGCTGGACGGAGGCGTGTCCGATGCCCTCTGCCAGGCTATTTACACTGCGTGGCAGGCCAAGACCAACGGGAAGAACAAGGGGAAGATGCTTGAGGCGATGGAGAGGGAAATACGCAGCAATGCCCAGAAGATGAGCCTGATGGAAAGCGGCGTGAGCACCAGTTCCGGTTCCCCCTCCAACCAGAAGGGGGGCAAGAAAGGCGCCTCTGCCAATAATCCGGCCAAGAACAACCCCCGCTACAAGTATCTGGAAAAGCGCATGGTGGAGATGGAGGCCCGCAAGCTGAAACTGGAAAGCGAGCAGGTGCTGACGGTGACGGAAGCGAAGATCGTGTTCCAGTCCACGCTGGTGCAGCTGTTCGCCCAGCGGCGTTTTGACCATGTTTCCATAGGCTGCGGCATTTACAGCCGCCTGTTCAATGACGGGGATACCAAGCTGAGGCTGGACAAAAATTCGGACGCTGCCAAGATGTTCAGCGGAACGCTGGGGGCTCCTCCCACCGTAGCCGTTCTGGACAACCTTTCCCGGGAGCTGGCGCGTGATTCGGACCGTCACATGAAGGCCGTGAACAACCTGGTGGATTCCCACCATTACGTGGACGCGCTGGAACGGCTGAATGAGGCGCTCCTGATCGGGGAATTCATGCCCGCCGTGAATACGTTCCCGTATGAGAAGAAGCAGAAGCTGTATGCCTTCAAGCGGGATGTGGAGAAGCTGTTTGAGCTGATGAACGGCAAGGATTACGAGGAAGCCCTCACCCTGGTGGAAGCCCTTAAAAAGACCGCACGTGATTTCAGCACGGGCCGTGCCGAATCCGCCATCAGCGCCGCCGTGTTCGCCAGTGACGCCTACATCGCGCAGGGCCAGGAAGCCCTCGCCAGGGGAGACCGCCCCAAGCTGGAGGAATGCCTGAAAAGCGCCATTGAAATCTGGCCCAAGAATCCGCGCCTGCTTCCGCTGCGGAACGCCATGATGGCCGCCGGGCAGCAGTCCCACGCGCTGGAGGATTTCAAGCGCTTCCACAAGAACAAGAATTACCGCCGCATTTTTGACAACCAGCATGAATTCGCCGTGCTGGTGAAGGATGACCCGGAGCTCCAGAAGCAGTTTGTGGAGGACCTGGGCAAGATGGCCGTTATTGAACGCGCCCTGGGCGCGGCGCGGCAGCGTGAGGCCATGCAGGACGTGTACGGCGCCTGGGAGGAATTGCAGCAATTGCGTTCCAGGGACCAGGAGCTGTTCATTAATGACCAGGAGCTGAACGCCCAGTACCTGGACCTGACCACCAAGGCGAGCACCCTGGTGAATCTGCTGAATGATGCGGAAAAGTGCCGGAACGCGGGGGAAGTGGGTTCTGCCCTGGGCAAGTACATGGAGGCCAAGAAGCTGTACCTTTATTCCCGCTTTGCCAAGGAGGGGATTGAATCCCTGCTGAATGAGGTTCTTCCGTTGAACTAGGGAGGGGCCTCCGGCCCGCGGCGTGTCTGCGGAGACGGAGTATTTGCTTTTCTTCCGGGCCGCCGCCGCTATGCTACCGCCCATGAAGGCAGTGTACCTGTGTTTGTGCATGCTGGCGGCGTTCTGCATTACGGCCGCGGCGCTTCCCGCGGATTGCAGCCAGGTGATTGTGGGGTCCGCGGAGGGCTGGAACAGTTCCCATGTGCAGTTGAGCCTTTTGGAAAAGGGGCCGCGCGGCTGGGTGATGGTGAAGGGGCCTTTTCCGGCGCGGCTGGGAAAATCCGGCCTGGTCTGGGGCAGGGGCGTCAGCCTTCCGCCCTCCGGCGGTCCGGTGAAGAAGGAGGGGGACTTGCGTTCCCCAGCCGGGATTTTTGAACTGGGAGGGGTGTATGGCACGGTTCCCGTACCGCAGAAGAAGCGCTCCATGCCGTACCGCCGCATTACGCCGCGTGACATGTGGGTGGATGATCCCGCTTCCCCGCTGTACAACCAGCACTTCGTGCTGAAGCATGACCCCTCCACTCCGTGGGAGTTCAAGCAGCAGATGAAGCTGAACGATTACGCGCACAGCCTGAAACTGTTTATCAGGCATAATGCCGCAGCCGGACGGGAGAAGCCCGTGCCTGGCGGCGGCTCTTCCATCTTCTTCCACATCTGGCGCCGGGACGGCGGGGCCCCTACGGCCGGGTGCACCGCCATGAGCGAGGAGAACCTGAGGGCCATGATCGCGTGGCTGGATCCCGCCAAACACCCGCTTTACATCCTGCTGCCCGCCAGGGACTATCTGCGCTTGCGCGGAGCCTGGGGATTGCCGTAATGGCCCCGGTCTTTTCCGTGCCTTCCCTGTGTCCGCATTTCCATGGAGGGAAAGAGCCATGGAGATTCTTCCATGTCCCGCCCCGGCCTGTGCCGCGCCTGCGGCCGTGCCCCGTTCCCGTGCGTGGAAATGCGGTGTGACCGGCCATAAATAGTTGAAAAGGGTTGAATTTGCTTGAAGAAGCTTGAAATGCCTTGAAAACGCAGGCTTTCCGCGCCGGGATGGAAGAGTCGCGGGGACAGTTGCGGAAATAAATGACCGGAAGGGTCAATCTTGAAAAATTGAAAGGCCATTTGTCCCATTTGGGACACTTCACCCTTTCCTTTTTCGCCTGACCCTTCCGATTATTTAAGGTTCCGCCCTTTCGTCTGTTGATGGCTGGTTACGGCGGGAGAGAGGCAAGGAGCGGAAACGGGGCGGGCCTTTTCCTCCTTAAACGCAAGAAGCCGGCCTTTGCAAAAAGGCCGGCTTCCGCATGATAAAACGGTTACTGTTCCTGAGTCTGGGAAGCGGGCGCTTCCGGCTGGACCAGGGGGGTGGAGGTTTCCTTCACTTCTTCCATGGGGGTCTGCTCCTCCCGGGGGGAACGGGCTTCCCTGGGCTGTTCCTGGCGTTCGTTGGCGCCGCTGACCAGCAGGTTCCGGCCCATGAAGGGCTGGTTGTGGAGAATGTCCACGGAACGGACGGCATCTTCCATCTTCTTCATTTCCACAAAGGCGTAGCCCTTGGACTTGTGGGTGCGGGGATTGTAAATGATTTCCACGGAACTGACTTCGCCGATGCCCTTGAATACGTCTTCAAGATCGCTTTCCGTAGCTTCATAGGAGAGGTTGCCCACGTAAAGCCTGCGGTTGGAAACGGGCTGCTTGGGTGCGGAAACGCGTTCCTGCCTGTTGTTGCGGGCCACGCGGGTGTTGGTCTTGGCGGGAGCTGCCTTGTCCCTGGGCGCAGGCTTGTTATTCTTGGCCGGACGAATGCCGAAGAGCCCCAGGAAACGCTGCCACAGGGAGAGCTTGGCAGGTGCTTCTTTCTTATACTTGGGACGGTAGCCGCTGGAATCCCGGCGGTCATTGCCATAGGAGCGTCCGCTCTTGTTGTAGCGGCGGCGGGCTCCCTGGCCCTGCCTTCCCTGTGTGTTGTGTTGTGACATACTTATATTCTAAGTTGGTGATTATGTTGGTGTCATGCCGGAGTTGTCGCTGTATGCAGTAGGTTCCGGCCGGAGCATCGCCGGGACGTTCCGCTACCATGAGAAAAGCCAGGAGTAAGGATGCCCCATACCCCGATCAACGGTCCATGCATGGTCTGATAGGGGGGCGATCCGGCTAGGTGCGGTACCAGTCCGGTCGATTGACGCGTATACCAATGCACAGGGAGCCGGCTTCTTGCAAGCCGGTTTCCCGTCATTTTGGGCTTTCCGGCGCCCGCAAACGGGGGAAGGTGAGCTAGCAACTTGACAAAAAGACCAATGGGGGGCACTTTAACTTCAACTAACTTGCACTCTCTCGATGCTGATTCAAAATGCAGACCGTACTACCTACGGGATCAATAAGATTGTTTTTTCCATCCTTGCATTCGTCATTTTCTTTATTGTCGGTTTTGTTTCGTGGCAATGGATGGGGGTGGATCCGGAGCCGTGGCGTCTGCGCGTGCTGGTGCTGACGCCGCTGACGATGTCCCTGCTGCTGTACGTCTGCTGTGACCAGCTCGGCGTTTACTACCGGTGCATGACGCTGGGAATGAGCATCCAGCGGTTTGTAGTGGCGTATGCCTGTTTTGTCGTGGTCAGCATGATTACCTGGAAGTTTCTTGTACCCTTTTTCGTGGACATTGCCGTGCAGACGCTGGCTTATGTGCTGACCTTCCTGTGCGGCCTCTGGCTGCGCATCAACCGGTTCCGGGCGGAGAAGGTTTTGGTGGAGGAGGCCCCTACGCTCGTGGTAGGCGTTCCGGAGCACGTGAAGGAATTCCGGAAGCTGCTGGAAAGCGACCATGTGGATTTCAAGGATGAACTGATGGTGATGGCTCCTGAGGAGGTGGACCGCGAGGGGGTCAGGAGCTTGCTGATACGCCGGTGCATCAGCAAGGTGGTGTTTCTTCCGGAAGAGGTGGATTCCTCCGTGGCACGGTGCCTGGTGGAGCTGTGCGGAAAGATGGGGGTTGATTTTTATGCAAGCATGGTGGTGGACATGCCCGACGTGCACCAAACCTATTTCGGGGTGCTGGGCGGCACCAGGATGCTGGTGTACAAGTCCACCCCCATTCCCTACACTACCTCCTGGCAGTTGAAAAAGATGCTGGACTGGGTGGGCGCGCTCCTGCTCCTGGTCTTCACGTCTCCGCTGTGGCTGCTGGCCGCCATAGGCATCCGGCTTTCCGACCCTGGCCCCGTCTTTTACCGCCAGAAGCGTTCCGGCCTGTATGGCAGGGAGTTCGGCATGTGGAAATTCCGCACCATGTACCGGGATGCGGACAAGAGGCTGGATGAGGTGAAGGCCAGGTACGGCAATGACATGGACGGCCCCATCTTCAAGCTGGAGCATGACCCGCGCATTTTTGCCTTCGGGCGCTTCCTGAGGAAATTCAGCATTGACGAGCTTCCGCAGCTCATCAATGTGCTGAAGGGTGAAATGAGCCTGGTGGGCCCGCGCCCTTTGCCCGTATATGAAACGGCGGCCTTTACCAGTGACGCGCACCGCCGCAGGCTGAGCGTGCTCCCCGGCGTTACGGGGTACTGGCAGATCGCGGGCCGCAGCAACATCCGTGAATTTGAACGGCTGGTGGAGCTGGACATGCATTATATTGACAACTGGTCCCTGTGGCTGGATGTCAAGCTGCTGTTGAAGACCGTCCCGGCGGTGTTGTTCGCACGCGGGGCCAAGTGACGCTTCCTCTTCCTTGCGCTCCTGAAATATACAGGGCGGGCGTCAGCGTTTCCGGAGGGCTTCAGCCGCATGGCCCGGTCGCCGGGAGGCCGTTTTTACAGGGAATGCGGGCGGTTGCCGGCGCCTGTTTGGGTTATTGGCGGAAAATAAAGGAATTTGTAGCCGGACGGAGACTTTAACCTTGAGGTGGGGAAATGGATAAGGCAAAATCTGCGCACTATGGATTTAGTTCAGCGAGAAATCTCAAAAGAAACGGTGACTCCGTATTTCATCGAGTATTTCGGTCAGGCGCCAACTCATGTGGCAGCGGCACCGGGGCGTGTGAATCTCATTGGCGAACACACGGATTATAATAATGGTTTTGTAATGCCTATGGCCCTTGACAACCATTGCGTGGTGGCTGTGGCTCCCTCTCCCGCGGGCAAGCACCGCTTCTGCGGCTCCCTGGGCGACCAGATCCATGAAATTGCAGTGGAAGACGCCCTGGTTCCCGGCGATCCGTTCTGGTCCAACTACGTCCGCGGCGTCCTGGCCAACCTGCACAGGCGCGGCATAGAAATAGGCCCGGTGGACATGCTGATTGACAGCAATGTTCCGCGCGGCGGCGGCCTCTCCTCCAGCGCGGCCCTTGAAGTGGCCGTCTGCACGGCGCTTGCGGCCTTTGCCGGGGTGGAGATTGATCCTAAGGAAGTGGCCCTGATCGGCCAGGCCGTGGAGCATGAATTTGTAAACGTTCCGTGCGGCATCATGGACCAGTTCATTTCCGCCAACGGAAAGAAGGGCATGGCCCTCAAGCTGGACTGCTCCTCCCTGGAATATGAACTGGTGCCGATGAATAATGAATCCGTCTCCGTGCTGGTGCTGGACAGCGCCGTGAAGCACTCCCTGGCGGACGGCGCCTACGGGCAGCGCCGCAAGCAGTGCGAGGAAGCCTCCGCCATCATGGGCGTGACCTCCCTGCGTGAAGCCACGCTGGAACTGCTGGAATCCTTCAAGGAACAGCTTGGCGACGTGCGCTACCGCCGCGCCCGCCACGTCATTGGAGAAAATGCCCGTGTGCAGGCCTTTGCAAACGCCCTTGCCCGCGGTGACTGGGATGAAGCTGGGGTAGCCATGCGCGGCAGCCACGCCTCCCTGCGTGATGATTATGAAGTTTCCTGTGCGGAAGTGGACACCCTGGTGTCCCTCTGTGACCGTATTCCCTCCGCCTCCTCCATTTACGGAGCCCGCATGACGGGCGGCGGCTTTGGCGGCTGCATCGTCGCCCTGGTGAAGACGGAAGACGTGGAAAAGGTGGCCCGCGAGCTTCTTGACGGCTACTGCCAGGAAACGGGGATTGAAACCACTTACCTCGTCACGCGCGCCGGGGAAGGCGCCCGTGTTCTCTACCAAGCTTAATCCATACTGATTATGAGAAAACTAGCAACCATATTCGGGGCCCTGGCCCTGATGACGTGGGGCGTTTCCGCCCAGGAGGGCTCCGCGCCCGCAACGGTGATTGATGCGCAGCCTGCCGCGGCCGCCCCGGCTGTGGAAGCGCTGCCGGTCGCGGACCTTGAGCCGGCGGTCCCCGCCGCCGCCTCCCAGGAAGCCCCGGAAGCCTCCGCGGAACCTAAAACGGCTCCCCTTTCCGCGGTGGAAGTCGTCCTGTTCTGCGTGGTCGTGGTGGGCGTCATCGCCCTGGGTATCTGGAAAAGCCGTGACCCGGAAGAAACGGCGGAAGAAAAAAAGACCAAGGGAGCTTCAGACTACTTCCTGGCCGGGCGCGGCCTGACCTGGTGGCTGGTGGGTTTCTCCCTGATTGCCGCCAATATCTCCACGGAACAATTTGTGGGGATGTCCGGCAAGTCCGCCAACTGGGTGGGCATGGCGATTGCCGGGTATGAATGGCTGGCCGCCATCACGCTGGTGGTCGTGGCCTTCTGCTTCCTTCCCAAGCTGCTGAAAGGCGGCGTGTACACCATTCCCGAATTCCTGGAATACCGTTACAACACGCTGGCCCGCTCCCTGATGGCCATCGCCACGCTGCTGATTCTGGTGGGCGTGCCGACCGCCGGCGTTATTTACGCAGGCGCCAAGGTCATTTCCGTATTCTTTACGGGATACACCGCCATGGGAATTGACTTCGGCAACATCACCGTAGGCTGTATCATCATCGCCTTCTGTGCTACCGTGTACGTATTCGTGGGCGGCTTGAAAGCCTGCGCGTGGACGGACCTCTTCTGGGGCGCCGCGCTGATTGTGGGCGGCGGCGTGGTGGCGTACTTCGCCTTGATAGCGCTGAGCGGCGCGGACCCGAACCATCTGGTGCAGTCCGCCGCGGCTAATTCCGGCGCCACGGTCGCCTCCCTGGGGAATCCCTCGGACAGCTTGTGGCACGGGGTGACGCGCTTCTTTGAACTTAACTCCGGGGATGCGGCCAGCGGCGTCAATACCGTGGGCGGCAAGCTCCACATGATCCGCCCGGCGGACGACGCGGAAATCCCGTGGACGGCCCTCTGCCTGGGCCTGTGGATTCCCAACTTCTTCTACTGGGGCCTGAACCAGTACATCATGCAGCGCACGCTGGCCTCCAAGTCCCTGGCGGAAGGCCAGATGGGCATCGTGTTCGCCGCGTTCCTCAAGCTCATCATTCCGTTTGTGGTGGTGGTGCCGGGCATCCTGGCCTACAACCTGTACCGCAATGACCTGAAGGAACAGGCCGAAGTGAAGTATGCGGCGGAAATCCACAAGGCGGAAGACCCCGCCAAGGTCCAGGGCCGTCCCGTCATCTACAAGCTTACGGACAGCTTCCTGGTGGAAAACGTGGAACAAGGCTGCGCCCACGCCCTGCATAATGCGGAGGTAATGAAGGTTGGCGGCGAGGTTATGGCTGATCTGAAACAGGCCTGCGCCGATCTGAAGGCGGACGCCGCCGATGACCAGACCACGCTGGCGGAACGCGCTCCCTTCGTGGAAAAAATCGCCAAGCTTAACGACAAGATCATCAAGCCCGCCGTAGACAATTCGGACGGCTACTACCTGACGGATACCCTGGTGGGCTTTGACTATGACTCCGCCTTCGGCACGCTGATCAGGAAACTGCTGCCCGGCACGGGGTGGACGTGGTTCGTGCTTGCCGCCCTCTTCGGCGCGGTGGTGTCCTCCCTGGCGTCCATGTTGAACTCCGCTTCCACCATCTTCACGATGGACATTTACAACAAGCTGCGCAGGAACGCAAAACCGCCGGAACTGGTGACCGTCGGCAAGATCGGCCTGCTGGCGTGCGCCGTAATTGCGCTGTGCATTGCTCCGTTCCTGGACAGTCCGGCCTTTGGCGGCATCTTCAACTTCATTCAGGAATTCCAGGGCTTCCTCAGCCCGGGCGCCCTGTGCGTGTTCCTCTTCGGCTTCTTTGTGCCCAAGTGCCCGCGCATCTTCGGCTGGCTGGGCATTGTCATTAATGCCCTCCTGTACGGAGCCCTGAAGATATGGCAGCCGGAAATGGCCTTCCTGAACCGCATGGCCGTCTGCTTCATCATCGTCATGGTCATCGGCCTTATCTTCACGCTGGTGAACGTCGCCCGCGGCGGACAGTCCATCGTGCTCCCGGACCGGGGCGTGGTGGCCCTGCAATCTTCCTCCCGCGCCAAGATCTTTGGCTGGTTTGTGGTAGCCGCTACGGTAATCCTGTACATCATCTTCTGGTAATGCAGGGAAGGCTTTAAGCCTGTGTTTTTCATCCTCCCGGCCTTGGGGCCGGGAGGATTTTTTGTGTCTGGAAGAAGGGCTGTTTTTTCTTGGAACCGTTTGAAATGAAAATGGATGTCAAAACGGATGACACATTGCTTCTCGTTGTTTCTTAATACATTGTTCCGGAAATTGGAAAAATGGGATTTTTTTTCATCTATTGCGTGAACCCGGAGTGTGCGTTCGAGTCAAATCCCTTGTTGACGTCACTTGAATAAAAAACGCCGACAAGGAAATAATTAAAGGAAACACTCTATCTCTGCTGATGATATGAAAATGCGTTTATGTGTACTGTCGCTCCTTGCTCTTCTGTGCTCCGCACCGGGATGGGGGAAGACGACAATGATTTCGTTCGGAGAAAGTTCCAACACTTACTCCGCTCCGTGGAACCTGGCCAGCGGCGCCGTATCCGGTACCAGCCGCGGCACTTCCTCCCTGACGGCAACAGACAATACGAATTCCCTGATCAAGGTAACCTACACGGCTGGCGGTTTGCTCGGCGTATCCCAGGCGACCAACGCCCCCCTGTCCTTCACGGGCGTGACCACCACGATCGGAAGCGGGGGCCTGAACATGTGGAAGCAGGCCTATGGCTATGACCTGGATTCCTCCAAGACCGCCCGCGGCTGGAATGAAAACCTCGTCCTCGGCGTAGGCGGCCTGGTCACTCCCGGTCAGATCAACGTTACCGGATTCCAGGCCAATAATTCCTACACGATGTCTTCCGTATTTACCGTAAGCGGTCTGGCCAACGTAGCCACCTGGGGGACGAACAGTCCCGTGACTCTGACCGGAAACGGACTCACCGTCAAGAATATCTACCTGGCCGGCACCAACGGACAGGTGGTTGACCTGCTCCACATTGGCGGCGGCAGCCTCGCTACCCTGCTTTCCGGGGGAACGTTCATGCTGACGTGGCAGTTTGAAACCTCCGCCGGTTTCAATCCCAATTCCGACGTGTCCATGCAATTCGCCGACAGCCTGCTCAGTCTGGGCGGCAACTACGGCGTGTCCGCTGTGGCGGTGAGGGACGGAATGCCCGCCCTGACGGTTCCGGAACCGGCCACGGCCTCCCTGAGCCTGCTGGGACTGGCCGCCCTGCTGATGCGCCGCCGCCGCTCCCGCTGAACCTGTTTCAGCAGAAAATAACTCATGGTTTAAAGGCAGCCGGTGAAACACCCGGCTGCCTTTTAGTCGTCTTCCAGCAGCATGCTGCGGAGGGAGTCAAAGAAGTTTCCGGACTCCTCCTCCGTGGCTTCCGCGTTCATCAGGTCGTCCCATTTGGCATACTCCATCAGGTGGGGCGGAATCTCGCTCAGGAAGGAGGAGCGCTGGCAGGGCATGCGGTCCCCGTAGCGCAGGCGCGTGGAACAATAGGTCAGCATGAGCTTTTCCTGCGCGCGGGTGATGCCCACGTAAAGCAGGCGGCGTTCCTCGTCACAGTTGCCGTCTTCTAGGGAACGCTTGTGGGGGAGGATGCCTTCTTCCAGCCCCACCAGGTAAACGACAGGGAATTCCAACCCCTTGGCGGCGTGCATGGTGATCAGGCACACGCCGGGCTTGTTCTCCACGTCGTCGTCATTATCTTCCTTGTCCAGGGTGACCTGGGCCAGGTAGTCCCGGAGGGTTTTTCCGGGCTGCCAGAAGTTGCGGAGGGAGGCCTTCACGTCCCCGATGGAGACGAGGCGCTTCTGGATTTCAGCTTCTGTCTTGCACAGGCGCGTTACATAATCGCTGAACCCGGTTTCCTCAATGAGCTGCTCCATGGCGTCTCCGAAGTCCGTCTCCTTGTCCTGGAAGATGTCGATGTACCTGGCGATCAGCTCATTGAACTCCTGCACGCTGTTGCGGGCGCGGGTGGAAAGGGTCGCCAGGAATTCCTCGTCCTGCAGGGCGGCCCAGACGCTGTTGCCATGTTCCCGGCTCCAGTCAATGGCCAGGTGGCTGGTCAGCTCGCTGATGCCGCGCGGAGGCGTATTCAGGATGCGCAGCAGGTATTCGTCCGCCTGCGGGTTCTCAATCGTCGCCAGGTAGGAAATGAGGTCCTTCACCTCCTTGCGGTCAAAGAAGCTCTGCGCGCCCACCATGCGGTAGGGGATTTTGTGCTCCCGGAGCGTCTGTTCAATGATGCGGCTCTGGGTGTTGGCCCGGAACAGGATGGCGAAGTCCTCCCAGGGGCGCTCCTCCTGCCTGCGGACGTTTTCAATGTCCGTGATGATGAACTCCGCCTCCTCCGCGTCTCCGGGCATGGAAATCAGGCGCACGGCTTCACCGCCTCCCTTGTGGGCGCGCAGCGTCTTGTCCCTGCGGCCCAGGTTGTGGCGGATCAGCGCGTTGGCCGCGTCCAGGATGGGGGCGGTGCAGCGGTAATTCTCCTCCAGCTTGATGACAGTGGGATTTGGGAAAAAGCGTTCGAACTCCAGGATATTGCTGATCTGGGCGCCGCGCCAGCCGTAAATGGACTGGTCGTCGTCCCCCACCACGCAGACATTGTGCGCCGGGCCCACCAGATGGCCCAGCAGGCTCATCTGGAGGCTGTTGGTATCCTGGAACTCATCTACCGTAATATAGCGGAAGCGCTGCTGCCAGGCTTCCCTTACGTCCGGATGTTCCTTCAGCAGCTTGTCCGCCAGGATCAGCAGGTCGTCAAAATCCACGGAGTTCTGTGCCTGGAGCTCCCGCTGGTAGGAGGCGGCGATGTTCGCCGTCAGGTTGTCTTCAATGGAGTCCAGGCCCAGGCCGCTGTTCTTCATCCGGCTCATGGCGGAAAGGACGTCCTTGGGGCCGATCTTTTCCGTAATGCCCCCGTGGCGGACGATCAGGCGCCGGATCAGGCCGCTCTGCTCGGAACCGCTGTAAATGGTGAAATTGGTCTTGTACCCCAGGCGCCCGATGTCCTCCCGCAGGATGCGCACGCAGAGGGAATGGAAAGTGCTCACCATGATCTGGCGCGCCGCCTTCCGCTCCACCATCTGGCCCACGCGCTCCCGCATTTCCAGGGCGGCCTTGTTCGTGAACGTGACGGCCAGGATGCTTTTGGGGCTGATGCCGCGGTCCACCATGTGAGCGATGCGGCAGGTGACGGTGCGCGTCTTGCCCGTTCCGGCCCCGGCCAGAATGAGCACAGGCCCCTGAAGGGTCTGCACGGCCTTCCTCTGGGCCGTGTTCAGGCTATCCATGGAAAAGGACTTTCCCATTTACACGTCGAAGTGGATGTCTTTCAAATTCGGGTGCCCGGCAATCAGCTGGGAAATGCTCATGCGCGTGCTGCCTTCCAGCTGGACGTCCGTCACCAGCAGGCCGCCGCTTCCGCAGGCGATCAGCAGCCCCGGTTCTCCGGCGGAAAGCACCTGGCCCGGTTTCCCCTGCGCCTCCGGAACGATGGTGAAGCCGGGGAAAATTTTCATGTTGCGGATGCGGTTCTTGCGGTTCCAGTAATTGGTGAAGGTGCCGGGCCAGGGGTCATATGCCCGGATCATGCGGCCTATTTCCTCCGCGGGGCGCGTCCAGTCAATCCTGCCGTCCGCCCGCAGGAGCTTGGGAGCGTACGTTGCCAGGAACTCCTGCTGGGGAACGCGGGTGGCGGTCCCTTTTTCAATGGAGTGGATGGCCGGGAGCAGAACGTCCGGCGTCATCTGCGCCAGCTTGTCGTGCAGGGTTCCTCCGGTTTCCGTTCCTTCCAGCGGGGTACTGATCTGGGCGATGATGTCTCCGGCGTCCAGCTTTTTGACAATGTGCATGATCGTGATACCCGTGTGGGAATCTCCGGACTTGATGGCGGACTGGATGCAGGCGGCCCCGCGGTGGCGCGGCAGCAGGGAGGCGTGCGCGTTAATGCAGCCCATGGGAGCCAGGTCAATCACCTCCTGGCTCAGAATCTGCCCGTAGGCCATGACGGCAATCAGGTCCGGATTCAGTCTCCTGAGGTTGACCAGCGCGTCCGCCGCCCGCAGGGAATGCGGCTGGAGCACGGGGATGCCCGCTTCCCTGGCAAGGTTCTTGATGGCGGGAGCCGTAAGCACCTGGTGCCTGCCTACGGGGCGGTCAGGCTGCGTAACCAGGCCTACCAGGTCCGTGTTACGGATCAGGCTGCGGAAGGCGGGAATGGCAATGTCGCCTGTGCCCATGAAGACGATGCGCATGGCTGAAAGCTTGCCCTGACGGCCTGCGCAGGTCAATGTTAAATCCGGATCCGGCAGGGGAATAATGGCGCTGGAAGGCCGTTTTTACGGTTCCTTTCCGTCCCGCGGCGGCCGGGAAAAGGGCGGGGAATGTCCCGCATGGCCGTTTCCCTGCAAGAAGTTCTTTCCGATTGGGCCGGATATGGTATATCCTTGCTTCATGGAGAAAGGAAGGCTGCCGCGCATTCTGATTCTGACTGCAGGGTACGGGGAAGGGCACCATTCCGCGGCCCGAGGCGTGCGGGATGCGCTGGCGGGACGCGCGGAAGTCCGCGTGACGGACCTGTGCGCGGAGGCCATGCCCGGCATGTTCCGCGTGACGCGCGCCGCGTACCTCTGGATCATTTCCCGCACTCCGCGCCTCTGGAAGCTGATGTATGAGGTGAGCGACAGGCGCAACCTGGCGGAGAAGCCCGTCAAGGGGCTGGGCCCGGTGGAACATCTGCTGGAACGCCTGCTGCGGGAATGGAAGCCGGACGCCGTTGTCTCCACGTACATGGTGTATCCTTACATGCTGGATTCGCTGGCGGCCCGTACCGGGAAGGCCGTGCCGTACCTGACCGTCGTGACGGACTCCTGCGTGATCAACAAGTCCTGGCTGTGTTCGGAATCCCCGCTGTGGGCCGTAACGGATCCCTGGACGCGGGAAATCATGATGGAAAAGGGCCTTCCGCCGGACAGGCTGCGCGTGACGGGATTTCCCGTCAATCCCGGCCTGGGCGCGCTGGCGCGGGAGCATCCCGTTTCCTGGAGGGAGGGGGAGCCGTTCCGCGTGCTTTACTTTGCCCAGCGTTCCGCGCGGCATGCCCGCGCGGAGCTGGAAGCCATGCTGGAGGCGGACCCCGCCATCAGCGTGACCTGCATTCTGGGGCGCCGGTTCAGGCGCATTTACCCCCATATACGGGAGTTGCGCGCCAGGTACGGGCGCAGGCTGACGGTGCGCGGCTGGACGCGCCGCGTGCCCTCCTACCTTTCAGCCAGCCATGTGGTGGTGGGGAAGGCCGGGGGAGCCACGGTGCATGAGGTGCTGGCGGCCGCGCGGCCCATGCTGGTCAACTTCCTTCTTCCGGGCCAGGAAGAGGGCAACGCGCGCCTGCTGGAAAAGCTGGGCGGCGGACGCCATGTTCCGGATGCACGCGCCTTGGCCTCTGCCCTGGCGGGGATGATGGCGGACGGCGGCGCGCCATGGCGGCGCATGCATGAAAATTTATTGAAGGCCAATATGACCGGAGGAAGCGGGCGGATAGCGGATTTGGTCTTGAAACTGGCGCAGGAACGTACTAACTGATTCCCGTGACCTATCTGCTGATTGACAATTCCAACACGCGCACCAAGTTCGTGCTTTCCACGCCGGACGCCCTGCTGCCGGAACGGTACATGATTCCCACCCGGGAGGTGAGCGAGGAACGGCTGGATGAAGTGCTTTCCGGCGTGCGTTATGATGCCGCCGTGGTGTGCTCCGTGGTGCCGCGCGTGGCGGAAGCGCTGAAAAACTGGATGGTCAGGCCGTGCCACTTCCTCTCCTGTGATTCCAGGCTGAACGTGGGCATTGACTATCCGCACCCGCGCCAGATAGGCGCTGACAGGCTGGCGAATGCCGTAGGCGCGGTGGCGTATTACGGGTACCCGTGCGTTGTGGTGGACTTCGGCACCGCGGTGACCTTTGACGTGATCGGCCCCGAATGCACGTACAAGGGCGGCGTGATCGCTCCGGGGCTTGCCAGCATGGGGGATTATCTGGCGCGCAATACCGCGCTCCTTCCCGCCATTGACCCCCAGGAGCCTTCCCGCGTCATCGGAACCAGCACGGTGGAGGCCATGCAGTCCGGCGCCGTGTACGGCTACCGGGGGCTGGTGAAGGAAATCCTGGCCCGGCTGGAAGGGGAGCTGGGCGTCCGGCCCGCCGTGGTGGCTACGGGAGGGGATGCCGCGCTGATCGCCAGGGGCGTGGAGCGCATTGACCGCGTGGACCCGGATATTACGCTGAACGGGCTGCGCATGGCCGCCTCCCTGAATCTTTGAAGAACGGGCAATGGACTGGACAGGAGTTCATTACTTCCGGAAAAACGGCCGGATGACACGTAAAAACTCACAAATAGGTGTTGCAAATTGCGTATACCCCATGTAGTATTCATGAACCTTAACAATAAATATCATGTCTGACAACAGCATCGAAGAAAAAGTAAGAAGTATCATCGTTGACCAACTTGGCGTTGAATCCGATAAAGTGACTGCTGATGCGAAATTCATCGAGGATCTCGGTGCTGATTCGCTGGATACCGTTGAACTCGTGATGGCTTTCGAAGAAAACTTTGACATTGAAGTGCCCGACGAAGAAGCTGAAAAGCTCCAGTCCGTTGCCGACGTGGTTGCCTACATCGAAAAGGTTCAGGGTTAAGTTGAACTGCTAAAATCCTTTATTACAAGAGCGGCTTCCCTGTCCAAGGCAAGGAAGCCGCTTTTTTATGGAAAGCCCCCAGCTTTCTTCTCTTATGAATGACCTGCCCGCCTTCTCCCGTGACGATATCCGCTATGCGGCGGAGATGACCCGGGTGATTTATGAACCGGACCGCCGTATTGACACCTTTGGAGATACTCGGTTCAATTTCCTTCTCATCAGCGAGCTGATGGATGAAGCGGGCGTGGTGCGCGTACGCAGCGGCTGGGTGGAGGCGGAGAAGCCCAAGATCATCAAGCCTTCCATTTACAATGAAGTCAGTACGGAGGGTTTTTCCGGTGAAGCCAAACGCTTCTTTGACTGGCTTGCCAAAAATGGCCCGGGTTTCATGACGCTGCTGGAATACGGTTTCAGCTTCAAGAGGTCGGAGGTGAGGGAGGAAATTCTGCATGAACCCCTTGAGTCCGTGCGCGGGCGCCTGCTGGACCAGGTGCGCAACGGGGAGGATACATTCATGGCCCTTATTGAGGGGGTGGATGACGCATGGGAGGTCTCCCTCTTGAAATTCACTGTGGAAATGATACAAAAATCCCATGAGATCAATATCTTTGACTTCAAGCGCAAGGGCCTTCTTTAGCCTGCTGGCGGCGGCCTTCTGCGCCCAGGGAGCTTTGGCGGACGGAGAGAACTATTCCCTCTGGCCTCGCCGTCCGGAAGCCCTGGCGGAGGCGCGCCGCCTGATGGACCGCGGCACGCTGCCCCAGGCTCTGGAACTGCTCCAGCCCCTGGCGGAGCAGGGAGGCGTGGTGGGGCGCGAGGCCAAGGATCTCATCGGCAGCCTGCGCATCCGCCAGTTGCTGGACCCCAACGGTCCGGACGTGAAGAAATACACTGTCCGGAGGGGGGATTCCTGGATACGCATGGTCAGGAAGCTGGAATGTTCCCAGGCCATGCTGATGCATCTCAACGGCCTGATGGACATTCCCGTTCTGCATGCGGGGGACGTGTTCAAGTACCGTCCGCTGAATTTCCATGTGGTGGTCAACGTCCCGGAAAAAGAGGTCTGCCTTTACGACGGCAAGAATTTTGTGAAGGGGTACCCCATTCTGGCCATGAGGGATGGCGGGAAAAAGAATGTGGAAACCGCCGTCAAGGAGGACCAGGCCTCCGTCTCCATTTACAGCAAGCAGTTCCCCTCTGCGGATAAAACGTTGCTGCTGTCGGCGGGCGGGTATGTCATTGACGCCTCCCGCGGCGCGCCCCGTTCACCGGGCTTTTATTTAAGCCGGCAGGATTGTAATGAACTGGCCATGCTGACCCGTGCGGGCACCAGGGTGACCATTCTCAGGGAGAAGGGAGCGCAGCAGCAGTGAGACTGGTCATTCAGCGCGTTACGGAGGCCGCCGTGCACATCGGCGGCGTGTGCGCCGGGAGCACTGGGCCCGGCCTGCTGATTCTGGCGGGCATTGAAGAGGCGGATACGGAAGAGGATGTGTGCTGGCTTGCCAAAAAGGCGGCGGATATGCGCATTTTTTCCGATGCGGAGGGGAAGATGAACCTTTCCGCAAGGGAGACGGGCGGAAGCGCGCTGGTGGTGAGCCAGTTTACGCTGTACGCCTCCACCCGGAAGGGGAACAGACCTTCCTTCATCCGGGCCGCAAGGCCTGAGCACGCCATTCCGCTGTATGAGCTGTTCAAGGAGGAACTGGCGGATTTGCTGGAAGGCCGGGTGCAGAGCGGGGAGTTTGGCGCGGACATGCAGGTTTCCCTGGTCAACGACGGGCCGGTAACCATTTTCATGGACTCCCGGAGCAGGGAGTGAAGGGGAGGGGCTTCATGGCCAAAATAAAAACCCGGAGCTGCCAGGTTATTCATCCTTTAATATGGAATCTTAAAACGCCATCCTCAGCTGTATATTACCGGAAATGCCTTCCCTCTTTCCGGCGTACCCCTTTACGCCCAGATCCAGGAACACCGGTTTCTCCTCTGTCACCCGGAACACCACGCCCGCTTCCAGGGTTCCCGTTCCCCCCTCAGGCTCGGCGCCATTATCTCATTTCCGTACGTTACGGCACGGGACGTTCCGCTGCACTCCCATTCATACCCCACACCCGCATACGGGCGTACTGTGGGTGCGGCTTCATAATGGAACCTCGCCCCTCCCTGGAGACGGTGGGAATCCAGCGTGTGGAATGTTATCTCATCCCCGCCGATAATGGCCCGCTCCTTTCCCACGCGGTTCCACAGGAACCGTGCATAGCCGGTCATGGAAACGGTGCGTGTGAGATTACGGGAAAACGTCACTCCGGCATGGGCTCCGTAATACGGGGAGGAAAGATCATAGCGGGCTCCATTCCCGACTCCATCGGTGAGGTCGCCACTGGAAAAATCCTCCTCCACGGAACCGGTACGGAAAGAAACCTCCAGAGCCACACCGCGAAGACCGGCGTTGCTCATATCCCAGCGTGCTAGCAGACCGCCGCCATGATAGGAGGAATCCCCGGAACCTCGCACGGAGGGAGCGTCTTCAAAGGAATCATGGGTGGAATATTTCCCCCAGCCGGTTTCCAGGAAAGCGCCCAGCACGAGGGGCGTTGCCTCCGGTATGGAAGAGGAAACCCCAGCCAGGGCGGAAAACCCTGAAAGATCCACATGGGAGCCGGTATCGTAGTGGGAATGGCCGCCGGCCATGGCGAAGAAGGTTTCCGGCCGGGTGGTGCAGCTGCCGCTCATGGCGGCCAGGGCGGCATTGTTGACACCAAGGGAGGCGACAAGATCGGCCGCCTGGCTGGTCAGGGCGAGGGGGACGATGCGTCCCTCGGAAAGAGCCTTGGCCTGGGGGTTGAGGGAGGAGGAAACAACAGTGGCATTGACGAGGTTGCCGTCAATGGAATAGAGGAGTTCATACTGCATGGCGACGCCGGAAATGGAGGAGTTTTCCAGCGTAAGGCCGTTGGCGTTGAAATCAACGCCGTCGTTGGCACGGATGAGAGAGAATGATTGTCCCGGAGCGACGTTGCCCCAATTGCCAACGGAGATGGAAAGAGAAGCGCCCTTGAGGGTAGTTTCATTCCCATGAAGGATGATGACGGGAGCGTCATCACCGGGATTCGGGAGAGAGGAAATGAAGAGGACAACACGCTCGAAGTTGCAGAAGTTGCCGACGTTGCCGGAGAAGTTGTCCAGAATGAGCGTGTTGTCGGTAACGACCTTGGATTTGTCATTGGAGTGACCTCCGTAAATGATGGAGTTTTCGGAGAATTGGATGGAAGAACCTTTCAATGTAACAGAGTTGCCTGTCACGTCTCCGGCCAGGGAAAAACCGCCGAGCACAAGATTTTCTATCTTTCCTCCCGAGATGGTGACAGAATTGCCCGTTACAGAACCGGAGGAAGAAAAACCGCCTTGTACATAACCTTTTATCACTCCCCCCGAGACGGTGATGGAGTTGTTGGCCGCCACGCTGGTAGCAGAATAACCGCCACTCACACCAGTTTCCGTTATCTCACCTCCCGAGACGGTGACAGAATTGCCCATCACGGAGAAGTTCTCAGAATAACCGCCATCCACGCCACCTACCCTTATCGTCCCACCTGAGATGGTGACAGAGTTATTCATCACATTTTCCCGAATGGAGATATCATTGCCAAACACAAAAGTGATGGCATCCCCTCCATCATTGATAAAGACTTCGTTCCCCGAGGCGCTGCCTTCCGGAAATAGGCTGTTGGGCCAATAAGAGCCACCGTCACCATTTGGGCGTGTCGGCTTCAGTTCGTCTCCCGGATAAACAATGGTTTTGCCAAGGCCGGATACAGCTCCCCCAGCCGTTGTTCCGAGGATGATCATACAGATAATGTTGGTTAAGCAGGTACACTTCATGTTTTTTTGATTTTATTTGAAATAAAAGAACCCATTATGAACTGCAGAATAATTAACGGATTATCAGTCCGTTTGAAAATAAAGGCCCGGGAAAACCCGTAAATTCAGCTACTTACGGGGCTGGATAAAAATGCTTCCCGGCTTGAATAAAAATCCAGAACACCTCAAAGGTTACATTGTTAGAACCTTTGATTGACAGCGGACTGATAATCCGCCGGGATAGGGATATGAAGCAAATTCCGGAACCCGAAACGGTCCGAATGCAGGTGGAAAGAATGTGTTTCCGGAATAGAGGAGGAGATGGGCTTTAGGAGAGACGGCGGTCTTCCATGTTGCCGTAACACTTGATTTCCTTGCCACGAGACAATGGGGAAATAGTTATCCGGTATTTCATCATTGGCTCAAGCAGGGCACTTGCCATGAAAAAAGCTCCCGGCAGCCAATGAGGCAGCCGGGAGCTTGTGTGTGGTGTTTGAAATGAAGGACCGCTTAGTAGGCCAAGCCTTCCTTGGTGTTGGCCACGATGAAGTCGCGGTTGAGGCGGGCGATGTTGTCCACGCTCACGCCCTTGGGGCAGGCGGCTTCACATTCATACTGGTTCGTGCAGTTGCCGAATCCTTCCGCTTCCATCTGCTTCATCATGGACAGGACGCGCTTGGTGCGTTCCGGCTGTCCCTGCGGCAGCAGATTGAGGTGGGCGATCTTGGCGGACGTGAACAGCATGGCGGAGGCGTTCTTGCAGGAGGCCACACAGGCGCCGCAGCCGATGCAGGCGGCGGCGTCAAAGGCGGCTTCAGCCTTCACTTTTTCCACGGCGATGTTGTTGGCGTTCGGCGCGGAGCCGGTGCGCACGTCAATGTAGCCGCCGGCGGCGATGATGCGGTCCAGGGCGGAGCGGTCCACCATGAGGTCCCGCAGGATCGGGAAGGCCTTCGCGCGGAAGGGTTCGATCCAGACGGTATCGCCGTCCTTGAACTTGCGCATGTGGAGCTGGCAGGTGGTCACCTGGCGTTCCGGGCCGTGGGGGATGCCGTTGATCGTCAGGGAGCACATGCCGCAGATGCCTTCCCGGCAGTCATGGTCAAAGTGGATCGGCTCCTTGCCTTCCTTGACCAGGTCTTCATTGACGATGTCCAGCATTTCCAGGAAGGAGGCGTCTTCCGGAATGTCCTTGGCGGCATAAGTCTCAATGCGGCCCTTGGCTTCCCGGTTTTCCTGGCGCCAGACCTTGAGAGTGAGATTGAGTGTTTTAGCCATGTTATGATCTTTCTTTTACGTGTTGGTGTATTGGCTATGTTTACTTGTAGCTGCGGATGGCAAGGTGCACGTTCTCGAAGGTCAGCGGTTCCTTGTGAAGAATCGGCAGGCTGTCCACCCCGGTGTATTCCCAGGCGGCCACGTAGGCGTATTCTTCGTCGTTGCGCTTGGCTTCGCCGTCCGGCAGCTGGTATTCCACGCGGAAGTGGGCGCCGCAGGATTCCTCGCGGTTCAGGGCGTCATAGCAGAGCAGCTGGGCGAATTCCAGGAAGTCCGCCACGCGGCAGGCCTTTTCCAGTTCCGCATTGATGCCTTCCGCTGTGCCGGTCACGCGCACGTTTTCCCAGAATTCCTTGCGGAGCTGGGGGATGCGTTCAATGGCGTTCATCAGGCTTTCCCGCGTACGGGCCATGCCGCAGTCTTCCCACATGATGAGGCCCAGTTCCCGGTGGAAGGAGTCCACGGTCTTGGTGCCCTTCACGTTCAGGAGCTTGTTGATGCGTTCCTTCACCTCGTCTTCCGCGGCCTTGAATTCCGGGGAGGCGTTGGTGACGGAGCCGGGCTTGATGGTCGTCAGGTACGCGGGCAGGGTGGCGGGAATGACGAAGTATCCGTCAGACAGGCCCTGCATCAGGGCGGAGGCGCCCAGGCGGTTGGCGCCGTGGTCGGAGAAGTTGGCTTCACCGAGGACGTGCAGGCCCTTTACGTTGGACATGAGGTTGTAGTCCACCCACAGGCCGCCCATCGTGTAGTGGGAGGCGGGATAGATCATCATGGGCGTTTCATGGGGATCGTCGTCCGTGATTTCCTCGTACATGTCGAAGAGGTTGCCGTACTGGCCGTCAATCCATTCGCGGCCCATGCGTTTGATTTCATCCGCAAAGTCCAGGAAGACGCCCTTGCCGGTGATGGCCACGCCGCGGCCGTCGTCGCAGGCTTCCTTGGCGGCGCGGGAGGAGATGTCACGCGGAGCCAGGTTGCCGAAGGAGGGGTACTTGCGTTCCAGGTAGTAGTCGCGTTCTTCTTCGGGAACGTCGGAAGGCTTGATTTCCTTCTTGCGGATTTTTTCCGCGGTTTCACGGGACTTGGGCACCCAGATGCGGCCGCTGTTGCGGAGGGATTCCGACATCAGCGTGAGCTTGGACTGGTAGTCCCCCTTCACCGGAATGCAGGTGGGGTGGATCTGCGTGAAGCAGGGGTTGGCAAAGAAGGCGCCGCGCTTGTAGGCCTTGTAGGCGGCGGTGACGTTGCAGCCCATCGCATTGGTGGACAGGAAGAACACGTTGCCGTAGCCGCCCGTGCAGATCAGGACGGTGTCCCCGGCGTAGGACTGGATTTCACCGGTGACTAGGTTGCGGGTGACGATGCCCCTGGCTTCGCCGTCCACCAGCACCACGTCCATCATTTCATGGCGGGAGAACATTTCAATGTGCCCCTTGGCCACTTCCTTTTCCAGGGCCTGGTAGGCGCCCAGAAGGAGCTGCTGGCCCGTCTGGCCGCGTGCGTAGAAGGTGCGCTTGAGCTGGGCGCCGCCGAAGGAGCGGTTGTCCAGCAGGCCGCCGTATTCACGGCCAAAGGGGACGCCCTGGGCCACGCACTGGTCAATGATGTTGGAGGAGACTTCAGCCAGGCGGTAGACGTTGGCTTCACGGGCGCGGAAGTCGCCGCCCTTCACGGTGTCATAGAACAGGCGGTAGACGGAGTCGCCGTCGTTCTGGTAGTTCTTGGCCGCGTTAATGCCGCCCTGGGCCGCAATGGAGTGGGCGCGGCGGGGGCTGTCCTGGTAGCAGAAGCACTTGACGTTGTAGCCAAGCTCGGCAAGCGTGGCGGCGGCGGAGGCGCCGGCCAGGCCGGACCCTACCACGAGCACCGTGTATTTGCGCTTGTTGTTCGGGTTGATCAGTTTGGACTCAAGCTTGTACTTGGACCATTTGTCCTGAATCGGGCCGGAGGGAATCTTGGCATCCGGCATCCAGTCGCTTACGGGAAAATTAATCATGACTTTGAGAGGAGTTGATGGTTATTTGATGACGCCCAGAAGAACCGCGACCGGCACGGAAATGAAGCCCAGGCAGATCACTGCGCCGTACGCGATGGCGAGAAAGTTGTAGAAGGGCCGGATTTTGCGGGAATCAGCGCCCACCGTCTGGAAGATGGACTGCACGCCGTGGCGCAGGTGGCTGAACAGCATCAGGATGGCCAGGATGTAGAACGCGGAGCACCATACATTGGAGAACCCGGCCACGATCATCTTGTACACGTCAAAGGTTTCCACCTTGCCGTCGGAAATGAAGGCGGTGTACTGGGAGGGATCATAACCCACGCGCAGGGTGTACTGGTACAGGTGGTAGATCAGGAACACCAGGATAGTCAGGCCGGTGTAGATCATGTAGCGGGAGGAGAGCGTAGCCTTGATCGTGTTCTTGAACACGTAGGGTTCGCGGGCGGCGTGGTTTTCCAGCTTCAGCTGGATGGTCAGCCAGATGTGGATGATGAAGATCACCGCAAGGCCCAGGCGGATGCCCCAGAGGGCGGCTTCCGGCATGGAGTGCAGGCCGTGGGCGTAAGTGTTGATCCATTCAGGTCCCCCGAAGATGAGAAGGTTGCCTGCCAGGTGTCCCGCGAGGAACAAGACCAAACATAACCCCGTCAGCGCCACAATGATTTTGCGGCCGATGGAGGATGTCACGAATGTACATATGGTTTTTACTAGTGCATTCATAGGCGCTCTAATGAAATAAATGCGTCTCCACAGGATGCCCGGTTCAAAACCGGATGGCAAGCCTCTTCTTGAATTCCCGGCGCTTTTTGGATTTTTGAAAAGGCCCGGAAAGACATTGCAGTTCACTAGTTTGGAATAGTTATAATTTTGTTACCTGTTCCGGCTTGACGCGCCTTTCCGCATGGGCGTATCGTCAGGGCATGAAAAGGAGTAAAAAAGAAGTGCTGGATGCGGATTTTGCGGCGGCGCGCGCCGGAGTGCTGGATGTGGCCGCGTTTCTGGACCGTGTGGACCGCGGAGAAGGGGAGGCGGATTTCCGCTTCCGCGCCCTGATGGAGGTGCTCCCGCTCCTGTCCGCGCCGGGTTCCGGCCGCGTGCGCGCCGTTCTGGAAGCCCTTTCCTACACGGATGACGCCGTGCCGGAAACCGCCGCCGCCAAGGCGGCCTGCGGCGCCCCGAACCTCAACAAATAAGAATCATGGCTTTCATTGAACCTCACATACACATGGTGTGCCGCACCACGGACGAATACCGGGCCATGGCGCAGGCGGGCTGCCTGGCGGTAGGGGAACCGGCGTTCTGGGCCGGCTATGACCGTTCCTCCGCGGACGGTTTCCGGGATTACTTCGTGCAGCTTACGGAATGTGAACCGGCCCGGGCCGCCAAGTTCGGCCTGGACCATTACACCTGGCTGTGCATCAACCCCAAGGAGGCGCAGGACGTGGCCTTTGCCCGGGAGGTGATGCAGCTCATTCCGGAGTTCATTGACCGTCCCAATGTCCTCGGCATCGGGGAGATAGGGCTGAACCGGAACACCACCCACGAGATGACTATTTTTGAAGAGCATCTGGACCTGGCCATACGCCTGCACCAGCTTGTCCTGATCCACACCCCCCATCTGGAAGACAAGCTGAAGGGGACCAGGATGATTCTTTCCGCCCTGAAAAACCGTCCGGAGCTGGACCCGGGCCGCGTTCTGGTGGACCACTGTGAGGAACATACCTTCCCGCTGGTGAGGGAGGCCGACTACTGGGCCGGGCTGACCCTTTACCCCACCAGCAAGCTGAATCCCAAGCGCGCGGCGGATATTCTGGAAATATACGGAATGGACCGTGTTTGGGCCAATTCCGCCGCGGACTGGGGGGATTCCGATCCTCTGGCGCTGACGGCCCTGGCCTGTGAGCTGTACAAACGGGGATTTTCCCGGCAGGAAGCGGAAAACCTTCTTGTGGGCAATCCGGAAGCGTTCATGGGGCAGTCCCCGAAGTTCCGGAAAGTTTCCTCCCGCTAGCTCCGTTCATGGCGGGGGATGGCGCTGCGGCTCCTAATCCCCGTCCGGAAAAAATACGGTGAAGATGGCTCCCAGGATGACCGCCGCGTCATCCAGGAGGCCCAGCTTGCCGATACCGTCAAACAGGAATTCGTCCGGAGTCAGGATGTAGGCTGTCGCAATGGCGAGCAGCCATATATTCCGCTTGTTGAAAAAATGCGGCTCTCCCTTTTTGCCTTTGAAGTACCGGAAAAGGCGCAGGAGCAGTTGTTGTTTCTGGAGGTTCATGGTCGGGGCATGGGGGTGCAGGTTAAACCGTTTTCCCTGTCAGGCGGAAGGAGCAGCTTTAAAAGGGCATTTTTCCCGGAACGGAGCTGCCCGGGCTGTGCCGGTTTGCGCATGGGGGACTGTTGCAAGGATGGGATACGCCGCCTGCAGAGGGAAGATGGTTTTTCCTGCCTCCGGTTCCGGCTGTTCCGGCGTGGGGAAAAAGGATTTGTGCGGAAGATGGGGCGGCATGGGGGAGCCTGGGAAACATTCCCGGCGGGGAAAAGGCCTGGACAGCGTTTTTCCGGAGAAGGATATTTCTCCCGTGCGGGATTTGCCAGGGAGGGCAGGGAAAGGTAGCCGCCCCCGGCAGAGTAGCCGCGCCGCGCGGATGCGGAAAGGGCTGCCCCACGGAGTCGTGAGGCAGCCCTGAAAGAAAAACGGAGGTGCGGTGTAGTTTTATGCCCTGCGGCGGCGCATCATCAGCGCAGCCAGCCCCAGCAGGCCCAGCGTGGCCGTGGCGGGTTCCGGCACGCTGGCGATTTCACTCATCAACTGGCCGATCTGTTCCTGGGAAAGGGCGGAGTCATGAACATAAAGCTGTTCAATGGCATCGGCCAGCCCGGCGTTAATCAGAATCTGGGTGATGTCCACTCCGCCGAATTTCAGGCCGCTGGCAGTGTGGTAGGTGTCGCTGTTCCCCACGTAAATGCGCGTGCCCTGCTCTCCGGTAACTACGGAAATAGTGAGCTTTCCTTCGGAACCCAGGGGAGAAGAAGTGGGACCGCCGCTGTAGGCGCCGTTGTTCCATAAGCCCTGGAGGGCGCCGGAGGTATTGATGCCCACGCCCCAGCTTGTGCTGCCGCCCTTGGCGTTGAACAGGGCCGTGAAAGCGTCCGGAGCGGTGATCCTGGACAAATCCAGAACCATGGTCACGGTCATGTTGTTGCGCGTGTTGCCTCCGGAAACGGGCTGGCTGAAGGTCGTGCCGGACATCACCAGATTGCCTCCGTCAGTGGTGATGGCAACGGAATCCTTCTGAGTGCCGAAATCCGCCAGGCGTGAGGCAAAATCGGAATACCCGACAATGGAACTGTCCAGAAGCGTGGTAGCCGCGGTAGCGCTCAGGCTCATGCCGGTTGCAAGCATCAAGATGGATAGTATTTTCTTCATGATCAATGTTCTGGGGTGAATGGTGCGCATTCGCGTGCATAAGCAGGGGCTTCTGCGTAAATAGCTAAATAGCGGATTTGGAATCCGCAAACAATTAGAAATATTAAGGGTTAATATATTGTATCCATAATTCATTGAAAATAATTAATTTTTGATGCCTCTGGTTCTTTTATCAACGTGGCGGAGCGGCCCTTGTTATTCATTGATTTCCCTATTGGTTTGTCCTCTTTTTCATATTTGCCGGATTCCAAATCCGGATTCCAAATCCGCTACAAAACCTAAAAGGAAGAGGACAATAGACATGAAGAAAACACTGATAATTTTAACCGCGCTCGGAACCTTCGCCGTTTCTTCTGAAGCCGCGACTGTTTTTAATTATTACACTCCCGGCACAGACAATTACAACAGCGCTATTCATGGGTTCTATCTGGGGCTGGATTCTTCCGCCCTGGCTCCCGTGGCCGGTTCCGGCTCTCCCGCCTCCCTGTCCGGAGATGTCAGGCTGGACAGTTTTACTCTGCGCGGCCCCTCCAGCACTACGGGCATTAACGTCACTTACGGTTTTCTGGTGCTGAATGCTTCCGACAATTCGGTCATCGGCCTGAGCACCAATATGGGGACCTCCGGCAACGGAGTCAATCTGACGTTCAATTTCTCCGCCGTGGATGGTTCCTCCCTGATTCTTGACGCCGGCACGACGTACCGCTACCTGACCGTAAGCCAGGCCGTGATGGACATCATCAACGGAGATACGTCAAAAACGTATTTGTATGCTGCGGGTGGGACAGGCGCCCCCACTTCCTCCACGGATGGGGATACTGTAACCATCAGCAACGGACTGACGGCTCCCGGCATCCGCGGCCATCATGACAGCGCGGGGGCTCCCGCTGATTCCATTGTCATCACAGGTGCTAACGGAACCAATACCTTCAACCAGTTATCCCCCATTTTTACGGAAATCCGCGGTGAGGTGGTTCCGGAACCCGCTACGGCCACGCTGGGCCTGCTGGGTCTGGCTGCGTTGCTGATGCGCCGCCGCAGGGCCTGAGCCCTGATGACAGGCAATTGACGGGTAAGGGCTGTTCTTATGGAACGGCCCTTATTTTTTACTCCCGGAGAGGGGAAGGGCGGTAGCTTCACATAACGGCCCCTCATGCCGGCAGGGCATCTTCCAGCAATTTACAGGCCCGGAGCGCCTCCGCATACATATTACGCGCCGTCCTGAGGCCCGGCGTTTCCGCGGGTACGAACCCGTGGCGTGAACAGTAGTATGGGCCCGTAGAGCAGAATGGCGCGGAACCCCGTTTCACGCGCCTGTTTCCTGGCTTGGCTGATCATTGTTCTCCAATTCCCCGGCGCCGGTGCTCCGGAAGAACGGAAATGGGGCTCATGCCCAGCGCCTTGCATTTCTTCCCGCCGTCTGTCCTGATAGCGGATTTACAGGGACGATGTTTCCGGCAACGCGGCCGCCGTGGACGGCAACTGCATCCCGTTCCGGGATGAAGGAGGGGCTGCGGCGCGTAACATGGAGCAGGTAATGCCATTGCAGCCGGGGGAATAAGGATTCCGGAACGCTTCCCGCGTGACGTTTTCCGTCCGGCATAGTCTCTGCAGGCTGTTCCGTTCCTAATTCAATAGCCATGAAAGAGTTTTTTACGGCTCCCCCTTGGAGAAGTTCCAGAGGCGGTGCATGGTGATGACGTCCGGAATGTTCAGGGGGCGCACCACGCGGAAGCCGATCATGCCGCCGTCCGTCAGGTACCAGATGCTTTTGGGGTTCTGGGGGTCCTGCCGGTTCCAGGCCGGGGAGCTGGCGCGGCGCGCGGCGCTCCGCAGTCCCTCCGGGTCATCTTCCCACGAACCCCCGCGAACGGCGTGGGGAGCCTTGGGCGTGATGACCAGGGGGTCTTTCACGGGTTGGCCGTTCCGCCTGGCGTAAGTATCCGGCATGTAGGAATCCAGAACCCATTCCGACACGTTTCCGTGCATATCCCGGAGTCCCCACGCGTTTGGCTTTTTGGTTCCTGTTTTCTGGTAGCGGTCGTTGGAATTGTCCCAGTACCAGGCGTACTGGTCCAGGGGGCCCTCTCCGTTTCCGTAGGAATAGGCGCCGGGGTTCCCCGCACGGCAGGCGTATTCCCATTCCGCCTCCGTGGGCAGGCGGTAGTAGTGCCCGGTCTGGGCGCTCAGCCATTCGCAGAATTTGCTGGCGGCATGGTGGGACATGGAGATGGCGGGCATGCCGTGTTCATAACCGTGGCCCATGCCCAAGTTCATGGCGGTGTACGGGGCCGTGGGCTGCGTAACGGAATCCCACAGTTCATCGTCCGGCTGTTCTTCCAGAAGCTGGCCGTCCCTGGCGCGGGGGCGTCCGTTTTCCATAAAAGCCGTATACAACTCCCACGGAATTTCCATCTCCGATATCCAGAAGGGGGAGACGGCCACCTCATGCCGGGGGCCTTCATCCGGCTTGCGGCCCGGTTCCTCCGCAGGGCTTCCCATCAGGAAAGTTCCCCCCGGAATAGCGATCATGCGCAGGGAGGCCCCCGCCGCGGGCACGGCTTCCGTGTAGGATTCAAAGCGGACCGGAGTTCCGGAGGCTTCAATGAGCTGGTGGATCTGGCGCGTGGTCCCCACCAGCTCCCGGGAAGGGAGGTCCTCCGGAATGGGGAGGGCGGGGCCTGCGGCACGGTCCAGTTCACGTTTTTGGAGGGCGGAGCGGCTTTCTCCCCACTGCCGCGCGCTGGTAATGCGCGCGGCATCTTCCGTGGCCGGCCGGGGGGAATTGCCGTCCCGGCACCCGGTCAGCAGGGCGCTTCCCCCCAGAAAGCAGGAAACAAGGAAAATGCCGCGCATGGGATGGTGGTGGGCCGGGGCCTTACATCGTCATGCCCCCGTCACAGGCGATGACCTGCCCGGTGATGTAGCGGGCATCGTCAGAGGCGAGGAAGGCCGTCAGGGCGGCGATGTCTTCCACGGAGCCCTGTTCCTTCAAGGGGATTTTCTTGACGATTTCTTCCTTGAGGTTGTCCGGAATGGCGTTGGACATTTCCGTGGAAATGAAGCCGGGGGCGATGGCGTTGCACGTCACCTTGCGCGGCGCGAATTCCAGGGCCAGGGATTTGCTGAAGCCAATCAGCCCGGCCTTGGAGGCGGCGTAGTTGGCCTGCCCGATGTTGCCCACGAGGCCGATGACGGAACTCATGTTGATGATGCGTCCGGCGGGGGATTTCATCAGCACGCGCTGCAGGGCCTTCACCGTATTGAACGCGCTTTTCAGGTTGGTATCCATGACGGCGTCCCAGTCTTCCTCCTTCATGCGGAGCATGAGGGAATCACGGGTGATGCCGGCGTTGTTCACCAGGATGTCGATCTGCGGAAAATCCTTCAGGATGGCGGAGACGGTCTCCTGAACGGCGGCGTAATCCGCCACGTCGCAGGGATAGGCCTTGCAGGAGTCCGGGAATTCCTTGTTGATTTCTTCTGCGGCTCCTCCGCAGCTGGACGGGCTGCGGCTGATTAGGATGACTTTGGCTCCTTCCGAAGCGAAGCGGCGGGCGATGGCATTGCCGATGCCGCGGCCTGCCCCGGTAACGATGGCTGTTTTACCTGCTAACTTTTGCATGCTGCCCACAGTAAACCCGTTTTTCACGGTTCCGGCAAGCTTGAAATGGGAAACGGAGCGCCGGACCCCGCACATGGAAAAAGCAGTCCCGGGAGATGGCCCGGAATGGGATAAGGCTATTCGCCGTCCCTTGTTTCCCCGGGAGCGGGGGCGTCTTCATCCGGTTCCACGAGTTCACTGAATTCATCCGAGTTTTCAAGGATGTCCTTCAGCGCGGCAGAACCGTAATAGCGGGCTTCCAGCAGCCGCTTGCCTTCCTTCTCGCAGCGTTCGCTCAGCCTGTCCATCCGTTCCTCCATTTTTTCTGACAGGGCGTCCATTTTTTCCTTTTCCGCCTCGCTCAATTTCTCCCGGAAGTCCATGAGACGCTGAATGTCTTTCTGAATGCCTTGCAGCTTCTTGACGGCCTTGTCTCCGCTTTCCTTGTCCTGTACGGCAGCCAGCGTCTGCTGGACGTCAATGGCTACGGAAAAGGCCTGGTTGAGGAGGGAATCCGCTGAAGGAGTTTTTTCCGCCTGGGCCGAGGGCGCGGGGGAGGCCGCCGGGGCAGCCGTTTCACCAAAGGCGAGCGGAACTCCGGCCATCAGGGCGGAAGCCAGAACAGGGAGAAGGAAAGTCTTCATCCTGCCTTTTTAAGGCAGGATGAAACCCAAGGCAAGGAGAAAAGGATGCCTGAAAAGGGGGTGACGGTTATTCCGCCGTGATGCCGCCCTTCTCGTCGTCCAGAATGCCTGATTTTTCCAGGTAATAATCATAGCCGCCCGCGTAGGCGGTGATGGTTCCGCGGTTCACGTGCAGGGTTTTCTCCGCCAGGGAGCGGATGAAGTGCACGTCGTGGGAGATGAACACCAGGGTCCCTTCATAATGCTTCAGGGCCTGGACCAGGGCTTCCACGGACAGGAGGTCCAGGTGCGTGGTCGGTTCATCCATCAGCAGGAGGTTGGGCGGGTCCACCAGGAACTTGACCAGGCTGAGGCGTGATTTTTCACCGCCGGAGAGCACGCTCACGCGTTTTTCCACGTCCAGCCTCCGGAACAGGAAGGAGCCCAGGATGGAACGGGCCTCTTCCTCGCGGATTTCAGCGTTGCACTTCATGATCTCCTCCAGCACGGTGTTTTCCGGGTTCAGGTTTTCCGTACGGGCCTGGGAGAAGTAACCGATGCGCGTGGTGGTGCCGGGAGTGCGTTTGCCGGAGTCAATGGGGATAATGCCAGCCAGGATTTTCAGCAGGGTGGATTTGCCCGCGCCGTTGGGGCCCACCAGCACGGTGCGTTCTCCGCGTTCCACCAGAAGGTCCAGGTTTTCATAAACCCTGTGGTCGCCGTAGGACTGGCTGATTTTTTCCAGCTCCATGACCTTCTGAGTGCTGCGCGGCGGCTGGGGAAAGTTGAATTTGAATACCTTCCTGCGCGCCACGGGTTTCTGGATGACCTTCATCTTTTCCAGCTGCTTGATGCGGCTCTGCACCTGGCCGGCCTTGGAGTTGATGGAACGGAAGCGGTCGATGAATTCCTGAATGTGCGCGATTTCCTTCTGCTGGTTGCGGTAGGCGGCCTGAAGCTGTTCAAAGCGCAGGTCCCGCTGTTTCAGGAAGTCCGAGTAGTTGCCGCGGTATTCCACCAGTTCCTCGTTGTCGATGTCGTACACGTTCTCCACCAGTTCATCCATGAAATCCCGGTCGTGGGAAATCATCAGGATGGCGCCGGGGTAGTTTTTCAGGTAGCGCTGGAACCACAGCAAGGAAAGGAGGTCCAGGTGGTTGGTCGGTTCGTCCAGCATCAGGAGGTCCGGTTCCAGGACCAGAAGTTTGGCCAGGTACGCGCGCATGATCCAGCCGCCGGACATTTCCCGTGCCGGGCGGTGGAAGTCGCTTTCACGGAAGGCCAGCCCCTTGAGGATTTTCTTGGCCTTGGGCTCCAGCTGGTAGCCGTTGGCTGCATTGAACGTGTCAATGGCTTCCGCGTACTCCGGCGTGTCCGTCTTGTTGGCGTTTTCAGCCGTACGGATGACGTGGATGGCCCGTTCCATCTCCGGCGTGATACCCATGGCTATTTCCAGCACGGTTTCATCCTTCGGTTCGCTGGCTTCCTGCGGAAGATAGCCCACCATGGCATATTCATCCATGTTGATGGTGCCTTCGTCCGGCGTGTCCTCTCCCAGAATCATGCGGAACAGGGTGGATTTGCCTGCGCCGTTGGGGCCTACCAGGGCGACACGTTCCCCCCAGTTAATGGTCATTTCCGTTTCCCTGAACAGGGTGCGTCCTGCGTGTGATTTCGTGAGCTTTTTGATCGTCAGCATGGTGAAGAAGGGCGGCATTCTACCGGGCCGGAAAGGGGAAGGCAAGAGCCGTCAGGGCGTCAGCGGGCATTTTTGAAAGCTTTACTGGATTTTTACACGCAATCTGCTAGCCTTGACGCGCTATGCCGACCATGCAGACATTCAGGCTTTTGCTTGCCGCCGCCCTTCTGTGCGGGTGGAGTTCCTGCTGTACTCCCCCGGATGAGGATTTTGTACAGAAACCTTACGTGCAGCGGCAGATGTCCGGCCTGGCCAATGACTTCCTGACCCTGCTTCCGCCGGAGAAAGCCGCCCTTCCCGCCGCGCGGGAGGAGGCCAAATGGCTGGCTGACACGGCCGTGGTCCAGTCCGCCGCCATCGCCCGGGAGAACAGGATTGTTCTGTTCGGCTGGCTGAACAACATCCTGGTTAACTCCAACGTGCGGGACCGCGGCCTCTGCTGGCAGGTCCAGCAGGATTTGTACCGTGACATGCGCCGCCGCCCCGTGAAGTATTTCCGGGTAGGCCTGACCATCCGCGACCGTGGAACGGGCAGGGAGCACAGTTGCGTGTACGTAAACGCGGCCGGCGGGGGATTGCAGGATTCCATCGTTCTGGACGCCTGGAAGAACTGCGGCCACCTGGTGGTGCTGAAGCAGAAGGACCGGGAAGGCAGGAAATGGGAGGAAGACTGGCGGGAGCCTTTCGTATCCAAGGCATTCCCGGAAGGTCATTCCTACGGGATGGACCATCACCTGGTCTGGCCCGGCTGGGCCAAGAAGCGCCCGATGCTGATCCAGAGGATGTTCCAGTCCAGCCAGCAGGAAGAGGCTAAGTCTGCCAGCCCTGCGGCGGACGGCGGCAAACAGGCTGGCGGTTCCGGCGCGCAGGCGGCCGTTTAAAAGGGTCGGAGTTGATGAATGGAGCCGCCCGCATGGCGGCAAGGAACGGCGTGCCCGGTAATTGTCCAGGTAACGCTATGCCCGTTTTTTACGGGAAATGCGGGTGAACCGGGAAACGACAGCTGAAAACCGGATTCAGGGCAAATAAAAACGCACTCAGTGCGTACACCGAGTGCGGATTAATTGGATGATTTGCTAATGTTGCAGGGCAAGCCCTGCTGCAAACTTACTTGCCCTTGGCCTGCACAACCGGAGCGGGAGCAGGAGCGGTGGTTTGCTGTTGCTGCTGCTGCTGGGAGCAAGAAGCAACCAGGCAAGCGGCGCCGGCGATGGCGAGGATAGCGATGTTCTTCATAATTCGAATTAAATACAGTGTTTGTTAACTACTGGAACCTCCGCATCCACGGAGGTTTGCTGGGACCAATGTAAATGGTGGCAAGTAGAAATCAAGAGATTTTCTTGTTCCATGTCACGGCATTACAGAAAAGAGCAGGACCCCCGGTTTCAGGAGCCCTGCTCTTTTTGAACCGTTATGGAAAACGGCCTGTTTTAAAACCGTTTTTTACGGTTATAATGTGGTGCCGAGTTCAATAATGGAGTAGTCACCGTCCGGACGGCGGTATACGATCTGGAGCACGTCACGGCGCGCATTCCTATAGAGCACGAAGGGCTTGTCGGAAAGTTCCAGTTCCATGATGGCTTCCTCCTTGTAAAGCTTCTTGAGATTGTAGCTTTCCCTGTGAATGAGCAGGGGTTCCGGGTCTTCCTTGGACTCTCCGGGATAATCCAGTACGGAATCGTCATACACCGTTTCATCCAGCTTGCGGATGGTTTCCTGGTGATGGGGGCGGTAATTTTTCATCAGGCGCGTTTTGTGCTTGCGCATGCGGCGCATGATTTTGGTGATCGTCTCATCAATGCAGGCGTACATGTCCGTCCCTTCCGTGGAAGCGTCAATGGTGATGTGGTCCGAGCAGAACAGGATCACCTGGGAAATCTTGCGGTCGCGTTGCACATCAAGCAATACTTTAACCTCCATAATGCGCGGGAAGTCCAGGCGGATCCCCTCAATCTTTTTCGTCACGAATTCCCGGATCGCGTCTGTGACTTCCACGTGACGGCCCGTGATCGTAATGGGTGTGTTTACGTTTACCTTTTGCATTGTCGTACCTCTTTCTAGTTGATGTTAATGCGCGGAACCCAGTCCGCACCTTTCAAGATATACTGATTTGACAATGTTTGTCGAGGAATCCTTTCTTTTTTTCCGTGTGCGGGGCAGGGGGGCTCTTTATGCCGCCCCGCGCTTGCGGAAGAGCGGCGCGCGCCCTACCTGTTGTGATCCAAGCCGCCGCAGGGGAAGTGCGTTTTCTCGCCGTCTTGCGCCGCCTCCGCAAAGCGTTCCCGGCTCTCTGTCATACGAGCGGCTGCTCAAAATTTTTTATATGAAAATACTTGACATATTGCTGGAATAAGTTAAAACAATCCCGCACTCCTCTACGGATGCCCTCTAAATCGCGGGATGGAGCAGCCAGGTAGCTCGTCAGGCTCATAACCTGAAGGTCACAGGTTCAAATCCTGTTCCCGTAACCATTTGAAAGCCCTGCAAGTCAAAAGCTTGCAGGGCTTTTTCGTGTCCGCGCTCCGTACACGCTGCGGAAGTCCATTAAGAAGGTCATCCTTGAAAGGGAGGCCGGAACGAACGGGTATTTCTGGGACTGATGGAATACCGGCGCGCCGTTACTTGCTTTCTTTGGCCTTGTGGCGATTACAGACAAAGAGTATGGTGTCGCAAGATAACCTGCACCATGGACGGCAAGATGAATGAAAACGGCCTCTGGCCGGCTTGAAACGATCGTTTGCCCTCCTTCCGTGTCGCCGTTCCGGCTGAATCATATCACATAAAACACTACAATAATGGGAAACTCAATTGACCATGGCATGTTCCGGAAGTCCGTTCTGCTGGCTTGCGGATTGTCCTTTTCCTTTTCCGGCCTGGCTCTTGCCGCATCAGGCGCACAGGCGCCGGAACAACAGGTCCAGGCTGTTGAAGGCGCCAGGAAAATCAATCCTGCCGCCGTGGAAGTGCTGCTTGGAAAAAATCAGCGGATGACGTTTGATTTCTACGGGGACAATGTTTTCCGGATTTTCCGGGACGACCAGGGCGGTATCATCCGGGACCCCAAGGCGGAACCGGAAGCTAAAATCCTGGTGGACAATCCGCGGAAACCGGTTTCCAGGCTGGACGTGGACCAGAAGGACGGCGTGGTCACCATCACCACCGGCAAGATCAGGATTGAAATAGACAAGAAAACCTCCCTGCTCAAGATCATCAACCTGAAGGACCATTCCGTGGTGGTGGAGCAGGCGTCCCCCGTCCTTTTTGAGAAGGGTAAAACCAGTTTTTCCCTGAAGGCGAATCCGGATGAGTATTTCTACGGAGGCGGCGTGCAGAACGGCCGCTTTTCCCACAAGGGGAAGGTGATTTCCATTGAAAACCAAAACAGCTGGACGGACGGCGGCGTGGCCTCCCCCACTCCCTTTTACTGGTCCACCAACGGCTACGGCGTCATGTGGCATACCTTCAAGAAGGGCCAGTATGACTTCGGTTCCAAGGAAAAGAACCTGGTCAACCTCCAGCATGATGAAAACTATCTGGACGTCTTTTTCATGGTCAATGACGGGGCCGTCAGCCTGCTGGGGGATTTCTACCAGCTTACCGGCACACCCGTGCTGCTGCCCAAGTTCGCCTTTTACCAGGGCCACCTGAACGCCTATAACCGTGACTATTGGAAGGAGGACGAGAAGGGCATCCTGTTTGAGGACGGCAAGCGGTACAAGGAAAGCCAGAAGGATAACGGCGGCACCAAGGAATCCCTGAACGGGGAAAAGGACAATTACCAGTTTTCCGCCCGGGCCGTAGTGGACCGCTACAAGGCCCATGACATGCCCCTGGGCTGGCTTCTGCCTAATGACGGCTACGGCGCCGGGTACGGGCAGACGGATACGCTGGACGGCAACATCGCGAATTTGAAGAGCCTGGCGGACTACGCCAAGAAGAACGGCGTGGAGATCGGCCTGTGGACGCAGTCCGACCTGCACCCCAAGCCGGAAATCAGCGCCCTGCTTCAGCGGGACATCGTGAAGGAAGTGCGGGACGCCGGAGTGCGCGTGCTGAAGACGGACGTCGCCTGGGTGGGCGCGGGTTATTCCTTCGGCCTGAACGGCATTACGGACGTAGCCCAGATCATGACCTACTACGGTAACAACAGCCGTCCGTTCATCATCTCCCTGGACGGCTGGGCCGGAACCCAGCGTTATGCGGGCATCTGGTCCGGCGACCAGACGGGCGGCGTCTGGGAATACATCCGTTTCCACATTCCCACTTACATCGGGTCCGGACTTTCCGGCCAGCCGAACATCTGTTCGGACATGGACGGCATTTTCGGCGGGAAGAACGCGGTGGTGAACACCCGTGATTTCCAGTGGAAGACCTTCACCCCCATGGAACTGAACATGGATGGCTGGGGGGCCAATGAAAAATATCCCCACGCCTTCGGCGAACCCTACACCTCCATCAACCGGTGGTACCTGAAGCTTAAATCGGAACTTCTCCCGTACGCGTACAGCATTGCGGAGGAAGCCGTTTCCGGAAAGCCCATGATCCGGGCCATGTTCCTGGAATACCCCAACCCCTATACCCTGGGGAAGGCCACGCAGTACCAGTTCATGTACGGGCCCTATTTCCTGGTGGCTCCCGTTTACCAGGAAACGCGGGCGGACAAGGAAGGGAATGACGTACGCCACGGTATTTACCTGCCCGAAGGCCAGTGGATCGACTACTTCACCGGGGATCTGTACGAGGGCGGCAAGATTTACAATGATTTTAACGCTCCCCTGTGGAAACTGCCCGTGTTCGTGAAAAACGGAGCGATCATTCCCATGGCGAATCCGAACAACAACGTTGCGGAAATCAACCCGGACCTGCGCATTTACGAGCTTTACCCGCACGGCCATACCTCTTTCTCCACGTATGACGACGACGGCGTGACGGAGGAATACCGGGCCGGCAAGGGCGTGCGCACCCTGGTGGAATCCAGGGTGGACGACAAGAACAACGCGACCGTCACCGTTCATCCGGCGGTGGGGGATTTCACGGGCTTCCAGAAGAAGAAGGCCACGGAGTTCCGCGTGAACGTGACGGAAAAGCCGTCCAGGGTTTCCGCCAGGGTGGGGGAAAATGAGGTCAACCTGGCGGAAGCGAATTCCAGGGATGATTTCAATTCCCGCGAAAACGTGTATTTTTATGACCAGGCTCCCAGCCTGAACAGGTTTGCGACGAAGGGAAGCGATTTTGAGAAGAAGGTGATTGCCAAAAACCCGCAACTGCTGGTGAAGCTGGCCGCGGCGGATATTACGGCTGCCCCCGCCGTGCTTTCCGTGGAGGGCTTCCGCTTTGAACCCGCTGAAAAATACCGTGTTTCTTCCGGCGCCCTGGCCGCTCCCGCGAATGCCAGAGTGACGGAGGAAAACGCGACCGCATACACCCTGACCCCCTCATGGGACGCCGTTCCGAATGCGGATTTCTATGAAATCGAGTTCGGCGGGATGCTGTACACCACCATCAAGGGCACGGAATTCCTGTTTGAGGATTTGGAGGCTGAAACGCCCTATTCCTTCAACGTGCGCGCCGTCAACAAGGACGGCCATTCCGCCTGGACGGCCATCAGCGCGAAGACCAAGGCCAACCCGCTTGAGTTCGCCATCCCGGGTATCGAAGGTGAAACGAGCGTGGAAAACCAGGGCAATTCCCTGACGAAGCTCTTTGACTTCAAGGAAAAGGACACGTGGCACACGAAGTACAATGAGAAGGCCGTGCCGTTTGACCTGGTTCTGGACCTGAAGACCATCAACAAGCTTGATAAGTTCCACTATGTTCCCCGTGAGGACGGCGGCAACGGAACGCTTCTGAAGGGCTCCGTTTCCTACAGCATGGACCGGGAAAACTGGACGAAGGCCGGAACGTTCCAGTGGGACAAGAATGGCGAAGTGAAGATCTTCAACTTCAAGGACGCCCCCACGGCCCGCTACATCAAGCTGAACGTCACGGAAGGCGTAGGCGACTACGGTTCCGGACGGGAAATCTACGTCTTCAAGGTTCCGGGCACGGAAAGCTACCTGCCGGGCGACATCAACAACGACGGCAAGATTGACCGGAACGACCTGACTTCCTACATCAACTACACGGGCTTGAGGAAGGGCGATTCCGACTTCGAGGGCTATATCAGCAACGGGGACATCAACAAGAATGGCCTCATTGACGCCTATGATATTTCCGTAGTGGCCACCCAGCTGGAGGACGAAACCGACCAGCCGCAGGAGGAAGCCGCGGCGAAGGATGAAGATGCCGAAAAGAAAGACGGCGATGAAGACAAGGAAAAGGCCGCCGCGAAGGACCAGAAGAAGGCCCATGTGGACGGGAAGCTGGTGCTCAGCGCCGACAAGAAGAAATACGCCAAGGGAGACGCCGTCAAGGTGACCGTGAAGGGCAGGAACCTCCGCATGGTGAATGCGCTGAGCTTCGCCCTCCCCTATAATCCGCAGGATCTGGAGTTTGTGGGCGTGGAGGTCAAGGGCATGAAGAAGATGGAGAACCTGACGAACGACAGGCTCCATACGAACGGGACCAAGGCCCTGTATCCCACCTTCGTCAACATTGGAGACAAGGAGCCCCTTGAAGGTTCCTCCGAGCTCTTTGTGCTGAAATTCAAGGCCCGCCGCGACGTGAAGTTCCAGCCGAAGCTTACGGACGGCATGGTGGTGGATAAAAAGCTGAATACCAAGAAACTGTAGCATGCTTCACTGATGCGGTCCCATGTTCCGGTTGAAAGAGCCGGCGCATGGGGCCGACATCTCCCGGCGGGGCGTCCCGCGGCTTTCACCGCCGCGCGGGCGCCCTTCCGCATGTTCCGGAAACGCGGGGTGACGCAATGAGGCTCCCTCCGCGGGCGCATGGCCCGTTTTTTGCTGGAGAGGCGGCCTTTTTCACGTATGTTGGGGGCGCCTGCCAGGCGCCCATGATGCCATGATTGGCCCCGGACTCATCTCCTTCTTCTGTTTTCTGATGACGGCCGCGCATTTTTTACGCGGCGGCGCGGATACGGGGGCCATTTTGTGCCTGGCGCTGGCGGTCCTGTCTTTTTCCGGGCGCGGCTGGCTCCGCAGGAGCGTAACATTCCTTCTGCTGGCCTCACTGGTTCTTTGGGGAGTGGAATTGGTCCATCTGGTGAGGCTGCGGATAGTGGCGGGGCTGCCGTTCGCGCGCCTGGGCGCCATTCTCCTGGGCGTCCTGCTGCTCCATGCCGGAGCCATTCTGTGGCGCAGGCGGGGGGAGAGGAATTTGTCCGCGCCGGAACTGGCGCGCAGCCGCGTGTTTTCCGCCTCTGTGGCGCTTCTCTTCGCGCTGGATGCGCTGGCTCCTTTCCCCCTTCTGCTGGGAGAGCGCGTGCTGCCATGGCAGGGCGTCAACGGAGCGGCGATTCTGCTTCTGGCGTGGTGGGGCGGCTATTGCGCGGAGGGCCTCCTGAATCCGCAGGCGTCTCCCCGCAGGCGGCGGGTGATGTGGACCGTGTTTGCCTCCGTCTTTTTCCTGCAATTCCTGCTGGGCGTCACGGTGGCTTCCTCCCTGCTGATGACGGGCAGGCTCCATCTTCCCGTGCCGTTCATGATGCTTTCCGGCCCGGTGTACCGGGGAGAGGGGATGTTCATGCTGGCGCTGTTCAGCGTATCCGTGCTTCTGGTTGGAAGCGCCTGGTGCAGCCACCTGTGCTACTTCGGGGTTTGGGACTGCTTGTCCGCCACCTCTTCCCGCAGGAAGGGGCGCCCGGTGAAGGGCGGCAAAAGTTCCCGTGACTGGAGATGGGGTTTCCTGGCCGCGGCAGTGGGGCTCCCGTTCCTCCTGGCCGTTCTGGGCGTGCCGCTGGAATACGCCCTGGCGGCCGCGCTTGCCGCGGCGCTCGCGGCTCCCTTTGTCTGGAAGAGAAGCTCCGCAAACGGCGTGCGGGAATATTGCAGCAGGTTCTGCCCCATGGGCCTGGCGGCCAGTCTGCTGGGCAGGTTTTCCCCCTGGCGCATGCGCGTGGGGGAGACGTGCACCGGCTGCATGAAATGCGCCTCCGCCTGCCGTGACCTGGCCATCTCCCGTGAGGGAGGGGTTTGCCGTATTTCCCGCCGCTGCACCCTGTGCCGGGACTGCATTTCCCGGTGTTCCCATGGCGCGCTTGGCCTCGGCATGGCCGGCCCCTTTTCCTCCGTTCCGTCCGCGCGGGCGGACCTGTACTTTATAACGCTGATTTCCGTCATGCACGTGGTGTTTCTGGCCACGGCGAGAGTCTGACATCATTCAATCCGATCATGAGAGATACCTATACCCTGGAATACCCTTTTTGCGGAGGCTGGATGGAGCCCGCCCAGTGGCACGCCATTCTGGAGGCCGTGGACGGCGGATGCCGCCTTGTTTCCTTCTCCACCCTGTCCATTCCCCTGGACGGAGAGGATGAGCGCGAATGCGTGCGGAAGGGCATGGCCCTGGCGGAGAAGCTTTCCCGCCTGGTCCCGTATGCGGAACAGGCCGTGGATGTGGGTTCTTCCCTTTGCTGGGGGGAAAACCGGGACGCATGGCTGCAATTTGCCGGAAAACTGAACCGGTTTTCCTCCCCCGTTTCCTTCCCTGCATATGAAATACGCAGGAACCGCGAATGCCTCTTTTCCTCGGATCCCAGGCCGGAAGAACGCTTCTCCGCCCTGCACAAGCGCGTCAGGATTTGCCTGGAAGAAGCTCCGCACCATGAATTCGGCCTGTTCTCCTGTGACCTGGGTTTTGCGGTACCCAAAGGCGGCCATCCGGAAGGCGGCGTGCATTTGTTTGCCGGAGGCGGGGGCGGCATCCCCGCCGGCAGTCCGGCCCTGGCCCCGCGGGCCGCGTCCTGGCTGGGGCGGTATTCCCTGCCGGAAGCCCTGAAAGCGGCGGCGGTACTGACGGCCTTGAATGAACGGTTCGGGGAAACGGAGAACCCGCGCAAAAGGCGATTGAAGTCATTGTTCGCCACGCGTGGCCTGGACTGGGTGCGGAACGAATTGAAAAACGCCGGATTGTATCCGGGAGAAGGGGAGGAGCCGGAGTTTTCCTCATCCGGGGAATGGAGCCGCAATGACTTTTACAACGGGCTGCTGGTGGCGCTCCCTTCCGGAAGCCTGGAGGATACGCCGGAATATGCGGTGGCGGCGGCGTTCCGGCGCGTGGCTCCCTTTCTGACGGCTCCGGTGCGCATCACGCCGCGCGGCAATCTCCGGCTTCATCCGGCGGACAGGTGCGTGGCGGAACGCATCAAGGCGCTGCTGCGCGGGTCCAGGCGCTTTTCTCCGCTCTCCATAGAGTCCTGTTCCTGCCGCGGCCTGCCCGGCTGCCGCCGCGCCCGTGCCGCTTCCTCCCTGATTCATCAGGAGCTCAACGGCTGGCTGGAGGAAATCCTGCGTGAATTCGGGCTTGATGACGAACCCGTGGTGTTCCGTATTTCCGGCTGTCCCAACGGCTGTTCCCGCCCCCTGTTTGCGGAGCTGGCCCTGGTGGGCCGCAGCGAGGGCGTTTACGACGTGTTTGCCGGAGGACGCGCCCAGGGTGACAGGACGGCGTTCCTGCTGCGCCGGGCCGTTCCCATCGGGAAGGTGCGGGAGCTGTTCCGGGAGATTTTCCGCCAGTTTGCCCTTGCCAAAAGGGAGAATGCGTGGACGTTCGGGGAATGGGCCTTTGACCGTCTTCAGGCCGGGGAGGTGGGGCCGAGCTGCGCCCACCGTCCGGGAATTCCGCCGCAGGCGTGAATGTCGGCACGGCGTTGTGCCGCTCTACGGAGTGGGGAAGCTGTTGTGTGGCGATTTTTGACCTGAAAATGGTTCAGGATGTTTTCGGAATGGCTATGGTGAGGAATCATGTTCCCAGCCTCTTTTTTCTGTGCCGCCTGTCTTGGCTGTGCGCGGGTTCCGCGTGTGGCGCGGAAGGTTTTTCTTTCTGGAATGGAACGCGGGCTGCATCTGGAACATTCCGGCTCCGGACATTGAAAAAGGTGCGCATCGGGGAAGTAGCGCACAAAAAGGGAGGCCTGGCCCTTGATTGCGCGGACCCGGCGGAAGGCCATTTCATGCTGACGGTGGAATTGCTGAAGAGGCGCCAGGGCTGATGAATTAGGTTTTCTCCCGCCGGATATGGGAGAAATTCAGGGCCATTCGGAAGAGAGGAATTTGGTTTCAGAAGGTCATTTCTGCTGTTCATTGATGAATTTATTGAGCATTTATAGTTTTTGTTATGATTTTTGAATGACCGTTAAATTTATTAAAGTCACTAAAAAAGATAGGGTCTGCTACGCTCCGGTCCCGGAGCCGGTAGAACAGGGGGACAAGCTGGAAATCATGGAAATGAAGGAGGGGGCTTTCTCCCCGCCGGCGGGCAGGGCGGCTGCGGTTTCCCTGTCCAGGAACCCCATGGTGTTCGTTAAAATGAATGACGGATTCCAGCGCATCCTGATGAAGCACATCCTGTATGTGGAGGCCGCAGGAAGCTACTGCACGCTGCACGTGCACGGCATGTCGTCCATTCTGGTATCCGCGCCGCTGGCTCGGGTGGCGGAACACCTGGACGGGGAATATTTCATCCGTGTGCATCGTTCCTACCTGGTTAACAAGTTGCATATAGAGTCCATTGCGGGTAATTTCCTTCAGGTAGGGAATGTCTCCATCCCCGTCAGCAAGTTCATGAAAAAGAAAGTGCTGGGAAGCCTGAACATGCTATCGTTTTCCAAATAGCCGCCAGCCATGCCCCGCCGGCGCTCCGGGAAGGCGGAACGGGCCTTCCGGACAGGCGGGGTGGAAAAGGCGCCGGAATGGAATGATCATGACAACGTCGCCGGAAGGCGGCACATCATATTAACCTCAACCAGAAAATAAAATAATATGGCAATTGATAAATCAGCAGCCGACGTGGCGACTTCCTCCCTGCAGTCGCTTCCTTTCGGCAACATCATCGGCGGTCCCCTGGTCGCCTGTGTGGAAGCCCAGGCCCAGGCGGCCCGGACCTCCTGGGAGTTCATCCAGAATGTGGGCCTGTACACGGAGGGAGAAGAGAAGAAGACGGTGAACGTCTCCTTCCAGTTCATCAAGGACGGGCACATGGCCCAGATTACGGTCCCCCTTCTGACCATCGTCCCCATTCCCTACATCGCCATCAACTCCATTGACATCAACTTCAAGGCGAACATCAGCGCTTCCGCCGCCAGTACGGAAACGGAGAATTCCTCCAGCTCCGCCGATGTCAAGACATCTGCCTCTGCAAGATGCTTCTGGGCGCGCGGCAGCATGAACGCCAGTTATTCCAGCAAGAAGGACTCCTCCGCCACGAAGGACTCCAAGTACAGCGTGGAATACACGATGGACGTGGCCGTCCATGCCGGGCAGGACAGCATGCCCGCCGGGATGGCCAAGGTGCTGGAAATGCTGAACAACAGCATTTCCGTAGTATCTCCGGAAGGTTCCCTGGAAGTGCAGCATGCCATCCAGGATGACGGAACCGTGAAACTGATGACCTCCTACAAGAACAAGGAAGGCCTGTTTGATCCGGACGCCATCACCCTCCGGATAGGGGAGGCCACGGACCCGTTTGATAACGGTGCGGGGAATGAAGCCAAGATTGTGAAAACGGATTCCGGCAAGGAATACACGATTTCCAAGGAGGACGCCAGGAACTGCACGGTGAACGCCGGAGAACTCAAAAGGAAGGTGGCTGTAGGCGCCTGATAACCGGACCATAACGATTTCTCCTCCATCCCAGAGCCATGTCTCGTCTGAATCTGATTGTCGAATCCCTGCTGAGGGACATTATTGAAGCGCAGCATGCGGCGAACTGCCATGCGGCGGGGCTGGCGCGCCAGTACGGGAAGCACGGCGGTGTGCGTGGCTTCCAGCTTCCCAGCGCCCAGATAGGGTCCCTGGAATTCGATCTGAAGTATGCGGTGACGGGAACCTCCGGGGTGGAGGAGAAGCAGGTGCTGGATGCGGAGCAGTGCAGCCTGTTCCAGCAGGAACTGGCGGAGCGCGTGCCTGCGTACGCCATCCGTTCCATTGTGATGGCCGTGGTGCACTCCAATCTCCCGGCGGATGAGGCAAGAAGTGACTTTTCCTCCCTGCTTGCCAGGGAGGAACAGTGGAAAAGGAATTTCTGCCTCTACCTGGGAAAGAAGTTCACTGCGGCCATTTCAGGCCATGAGGGGGCCCTCCTGCGGGCGGACTCCGGATTGGACAAGGGATTGCTGGCGGAACTTCTGGCGGATGTGGCGGAGAAGGAATTCATGGACAATCCCGATCTGGCGGACCTGTTCCAGGGAGCGCAGGGCGACGCCCTCAGGCAGGAGTGCCGCAAGAACCTCCAGGAGGGCCTCTCCTCCTTCATTGACGTGCTTGCGGAAAAGTATGCGTTCACCCGGCAGGTAAGCAATGTGGTGGTGGACGTGGAGGTGGAGACGGAAAAGCTGAAAAAGATGCCGGAGAACTCCATCCAGACGCTGCACCTCAACATCGCGCCCGCCGCCGTTCCCGCCGTCCTGGCGGAGCAGAATGACGTCTCCGGACTGGCCGCGCAATAGTGATATTTATTATGAGTGATTCTACAAACAACAAGGTGAACGGGCACATCATGAGCCTGCAGCAGTTGATTTCGGCCCCGCTGGTCGCGACGATTGATGCGGACGCGATGTCCACGGAACGCTACATGAAGCATTTCATGTCCCTGGCTTTTGAGTCCTACAATCCCGCGGACGGTTCCACGGGGGCGTTAAGGCTCATCAGCTTTAATTTTACGGACAGCGACGCTTCCGGCGGCGCGGAGAAGAAAGTCAGCGTGCCGCTCATCAGCCTGGTGACGCTGCCTCTGCTGCAAATCAAGCAGGCGGACTTTGACTTTGACATCAACATCATTGACGCGGTCGCCTCCGCTCCGGATGAACGCTTTTCCCTGAACAAGGGTGAGGTGGATTCCTCCGCTGGGAAGGGGCAGGGTGACGGCCTGAACTTCCGGGCTTCCCTGGCGCCCCAGTCGGGCAGGGGGGCCGCCTCTTCCTCCCTGCAGGCGAACATGAAAATCCATGTAGCCATGCAGCAGGCGGACATGCCTTCCGGCCTGTCCCAATTCCTCCAGCTGACCTCCAGGCCGCATTATGAAGACTCTCCCTCCCAGGAGAAAAATAACTAATTGAAAGAAAAAACATGGACCAGAAAACCACTTATTCCTACCAGCGCACTCCGGGGCTTGACTGCCCCAAATGCGGTGTGTATTTCCCCACAACCATTCCGGACCTGTTGTCCGGCGGCATTGAATGCCCCCACTGCGGGCTGAAGCTTTCCATTGACCGGAAGTCTTCCGACCACGCCATGCAGGCCCTGGAAAAGTTCCAGGCTACCCTTGACAAACAGCTTCCTGCCGCCTCCCTGTCATGAAGAGACTGCTGATGATGCTGTCCGCCATGCTCTGCATGGCTCTGCCCCCCCTTTCCCAGGCGGAAATGCAGCAGCGGGAGCCGGGCCAGCTGGCCGCCGCCTGGCAGGACGTGAAGAAGCAAATTTCAGGCGACGGCCAGACCATCCGTGTGAGGGACGGAGCCAAGGCGCTTGACCTGCTGGGCGAACTGGGCGTTGTCTCCGTTCCGGAGGATGGCGTGAAGCTGTCCCGCGGCACCCTGACCATTATCGTCACGCGCGGAAAGAAGGAGGACGGGGTATTTTATGTGCTGACCGTCACGGAAGAGGATGGGACAAGGCGGGAAGTGAGGCTCGTTCCCTCCTCCTGATTCCCCGGAAAAGATGCGTCCCTTCCGGAGGGAAGGTTATTCGTTCTCAAAATCCCACACGCGGCGGCGGGCGTTTTTCTTCGTCCGTCCGCCGTTGGCCTTGCGGAAGGGGTCAAAAAGCGGGTCCAGCCCGTTACCCTTCAGCAGCAGGCACTGTTCCATCAGGCGGCCAAGTTTTCCCTTGGGGAAGCCCTTGGCCTGGAACCATGCCAGGTATTCCTGGGGCACGTCCATCAGCGGGCACCCCTGGGGCGGGTACTTGGCCGGGCCGTACATGCCGAAGGGGACATGGGTCCGGGCGATTTCCTCCACCAGTTTTCTCAAATCTTCCGCGTCCGGTATTTTGGGATCGTTCATGGGTTTTGCAGGATGAATTGTTGAAGGCTTTCCGCCAGCCGTGCCGGAGCTTCCAGGGGGAGGCGGTGGCCGGCGTGGGGGATGATGACGGCTTGTTCCCCCGCCGCACGACGGGCCAAGGCAGTAAATTTGGTGTCGCGCTCCCCGGCTATCCACAACTGGGGCACGGGGGACTGGCGCAGGAGGGGCGCCAGGTTCTTCTGCGCACCCACGGACCAGTCAATAAACGCGCGGGAGATGGACTTGCGCCACGGTTTCAGGGAGGAGCGGTCAGGATTTCCCGATTCTCCGCCAAACACGGCCTGCGTGTCCCATTCCTTTAAAAAATCCTCCCATGGGGCGGAAAGGCATTTGACGGCCCATTCCGCATCCTTTGCGCGGCGCGCGGCTTTTTCCGCTTCATCTTCCAGCCCGGGATGGGCGCTGACGAATACGGCGCCCTTCCAGAGGGGGGGATGGGCCAGAACGGCCTGCATGGCCAGCCTGCCTCCCAGGGAATAGCCGCAGAGCCAGGGATGCTTGTCCTGGGCGGCTATTTCAGAGCACAGCACGCGCCCCATGTCCTCCAGGCTCTTGGGGCAGCATTCCAGATACTTCCATAGATTCAGGGCGCGGGCCTCTATCCCTCCGGCGCGCAGGGCTTCCATGGCGGGCTTCCAGTCCGCAGGAGATCCCAGATTGCCGTGCAGGAGCCAAAGCATGGTGAAAGCCCTTTCCTATTTCACGCCGTATCCGGCGAGGCCATTCATAAACATCTGGACGGAAATCATGATGAGCACCATGCCCATCATCCGTTCCAAGGCGATCGTTCCCTTTTCCCCCAGCAGGCGCAGGAACCTCTGCGCAATGAAAAGCACCACTCCGGAAAGGAGCCATGCCGTCACGATGGCCCCGGCGTAAGTCATCTGGGAAATGCTGTCCGGGCTCTGGGAAGCATGCAGCATGATGATGGCCAGGGAGGAAGGCCCGGCCATCAGGGGCATGGCGATGGGAACGATGAAAGGCTCGTCCTGGCCTGCCGTGCGTCCGGCGGAGGCAAGCATGTCCTTGGCCGGGAATACCATGCCCAGCGCCACGAGGAATAGCAGGATGCCTCCGGAAATATTCAGGGTAGCCGGTTCCAGCCCCAGCAGGTTCAGCAAGAATTTGCCGGAAAAAAAGAACAACAGCAACAGGCTCAGCGCAAACACAAGTTCACGCATCAGAATGGCCTTCTGCCGGGCCGGAGAATACTTTTTCAGCATGCCCTGAATCATCGGAGCCAGTCCCACGGGATCAATGACGATGAACAGGAGAATAACGGTGGAAAGGAAATCCTGCATGGAATACGCACCTTGTAAACGATACGGGCGCGTGCGTCAAAGAGAACCGCCGCCAGCGGAAATTTTCCCCGTTTGGCTGGCTGTTTTCTTCACCAGCGCTGAAGCAGGTTCTTTATATCTGAAAAGCGATTTGAGAATCCCGGCAGATTTTGTGTAGAATGCCACAGTATTTTTAAGGAAGCGGGAACAGCTATTGAGGAATAACTCCTTTAGGAGATCGGCTTACTGGTTCAAAATCTTTTCTGCCCACATACTTTCTCCAGATCCCCGGCTCTCCATATCCATCCCGGAAGCGTACTTCCAACTCGTACTTCTTTCCGTTGAAAAGACGTGGAAAAGGGCCAAGATAGACTAACAATGAATACGCATCCTTGATGAGCACTTCATGTTTTTCTCTCGGTTGTAACGTAATGAAGTGCAAGGAGTTAGCTCTTCGTTCAATTTGATACCCGGCTCCATACCAAGCTGTGGGCTTGTCCATTTTCTTCCCGTTTCCCGTTTTTAAAAAAATCTTTATGAAAATATTCGGGCCATAATCCTTGAGGGGATAGAAGTCATCAAAAAGGCGCACGGTCTTTTCACCCTTGTTCGTAAACACCAGCTTGAAGTCCGGGAAAGTCTCTCTTGCGTCAAACTCGGTCTTTTCCATCACCACGGAACATTCGATCCCGTTGTCGGCCATGTCCCCCCATGCCGCAGCATGGAGGGACAGGCACCCCAAAATTCCTAAATACCGGAAGATTTTTTTCATCATAGCGCGAGTTTGGCCGTTGCCCGGAGATTTTACCATCTACGGACCCCTTCAGGAGATTGATTTGACGTTTTAAATTCCTGTCTGCCTACGTATTCTCTCCGAACGCCGGGTTCTGCATATCCATCCTTGAACCTGACTTCAAGCTCGTACCACTCTCCATTGCGAAGATGCTCGAAATATACCAGCAACAAGTAAGCGTCCTTGATGGACACTTCATGTTTTTCTCCGGGTTTCAGAGTAATGAAGCGCATCAAGGCCCCTACCCGTTCAAACATATACATGGGTCCATACCAAGCTATAGGGGTTTCTCTTTCTAATCTGACTACTCCAAGTCTCTTCCCATTTTCCTTTCTCCATATTTCTATATGAATATTCGGCGCTTTTTCTCTTCTGGGTTCACGAAGACGCACAATAGGATAAACGTCGTCAAAAAGACGTACGGTTTTTTCGCCCTTGTTGGCGAACACCAGCTTGAAGTCCGGGAAGGTTTCCCTGGCATCAAAACTGGTCTTTTCCATCACTACGGAACATTCAATTCCGTTGTCCGCCTGGTCGCCCAGGGCGCTGCTAGAAAGGGACAGGCCAACCAGCAGATTGGCGAAGAGACAGGTCTTGTTCATGAGTTAGGGGAAATGGTCAGTTTTCTTCACCGTTGATCGGAGGAAAGAAGCAGGGAAGGTTGGCATAGGATTCCATAATTTACCATCTAGGAGCTCCTTCAGGAGATCGACTTGACGTGTTAAATTCCTGCCTGCCCACGTATTCTCTACGGATTCCCGGTTCACTATATCCATCCTTAAAGCGTACTTCCAGCTCATACCTATTATTGTTGCGAAGATACTCGAAATAAGTCAGCAATAGATAGGCATTCTTGATAGGCACTTCATGCTTTTCTCCGGGCTTAAGCGTAATGAAGCGCATCATGTCCTCACGCCATGCTTTCATAGGCCCGGTTTCATACCAGGCTAAAGGCATTTTTTTTCCGAGTATTACTTTCCCGAATCTCTTTCCAGTTCCCTTTCCCCATATTTCTATACGAATTTCCGGCGCTTCTGCCTTCCTGGGTTTACGAAGGCCCACAACAGGATAAATATTATCCAAAAGGCGCACGGTCTTTTCGCCCTTGTTCGTGAATACCAGCTTGAAGTCCGGGAAGGCTTCCCTAGCATCAAAACTGGTCTTTTCCATCACCACGGAGCATTCTACCCCGTTGTCGGCCATATCCCCCCATACCGCCGCATGGAAGGTCAGGATTGCCAGACATCCTAAAAACTGAAAGATTCTTTTCATTACAGCACAAGTACCTCTCATTCTAGAAACTATAGTAAATTGTTTTATGTTCACAAGAACATTGTACCAATTTTTCAAGTATTCCCTGTTTCAGCGTTCGGGACAAGGCTTTGTCGCATTTACCCTTCGTTGACCGGAGGTTTGAAACAAGGAGGCTCAATGGCTCCCGGTTCTGTGACCTGATCGGGTACCCTGCTCCATCCGTTGGTTTTTGCCTGGGCGATAATCTGGAGAGTCACTTCATTCAGGGATTTTTGTCCGGCACAATAAGGACGAGTATTGGCCTCATCCGGAAACCGTTTTATACAGTTTTCCACTTGATCCGAAAGATCGCTCTCAAAACCCAGAGCAAATTGTTCCATGAAATGTATTGCATTGTCCATGTTCATCCCTAAACAGGGAATAGTCTTACTTTCCAATTCCTCCTGTATATTCAATTCCTTCCAGTAAAATTTAAACGCTTCTTCAAATTCCCGGCGGTGATGTTCTTCATGGGCGAGGGAAGCTGCCGGAGTATGCCATGTCCTCACTTTTTCGCGCGCCTGGTAGCCGTTCATCGCGTTAACGGCATCAATGGCTTCCTCTTCGGTAGTGGAGGGATGGAGCAAGGGGGCCCTAAAATTGTCCCGGTGTATTGTAATTTTAGCTCCGGCGGAGGCGGAAGCGACACGGCATCTCCACACGTCCTCCACCTCATCCCTGCAAACAGTCACGCAGATTTTGGGGCGGGTTTTTGTTGTTGAACAGGCATCTGCCGTTTCCATATAGATAGGTTCCGGTTTTTCGAATTCCAGTTCTATTTTCTTAGATTCTTCGCAGGTAATGGAGGATTCCTTTTCAATCGTCCACAGCTTGATTTTGGGAGAAGGCTAAAATTCACGCTTCATCATGGAATCTCCTTCATATTTCCCTTCCTGAATCGGTTGCCAGGTTCAGCTTGCCGTTGGGCTGTGTTCCATCCTTCTCACAAAGTTGCTCGCCGGCAATGGAGATACTGCCCGAATCGTCGGCCTCCACGCCGAAATAATACAGGCCGTCTTCTTCAACCTTGATGAACATTTCCGGCGCGCCGGCACAAGTGGCGTGCTCGCACTCCGAACCGTCAAAATTGAACGTCATGGCATCGACTCCGAGCTTCTGAGGAATGAGAGCCTGGTACCCGTCGCAGATGACCTTAGGGCCGACAGCCTTGTTTAGGGGAATATAGTTATTCATTTTCATGATCGTTTCTTGTTTGCGAACTAAACGTTTAGTTCTCCAATGAGCATGATGAATTCCTGGGACGGCAACAACATGCTTTAATCGGGATGAGAGCCGTTTTCCGGAAAAATCGGCCGCCTTTGGAGGGCTGCCGTATCATCCGGCCTGGGCGCCGGAAAAAAGAGGGGCATCTTCGGATGTTCCATATAAAAAATTGGCGGATGCCATCCAGCATCCGCCAAGGGAGGTTACAGTAGTTTGAATGTATTCCGGATATCCCTGTGCCCATGCGCTCCGGGTTCCGGAAAAGGGGGCTGGAATATGAATTCAAGACAGGGGAAAAAGAAATCCGGTCTGTCCGGTGGAGAGTTGCCTCCTTCCGCCGGGCATGCAGAATGCTCCCGTTTCCGGAGTTACAGAAGGAGGTCCTGGATGTTGTCCGAGGAGATGACGCCCGTTTCCGTGGAGGACAGCACGCAGAGGGCGTCCACCAGGTTTTCCTGGCCCAGGGCAAGCCCGGCTTCTTCCACCAGCACATCGTCAATGTTCATGGTGGCGAAGGACATGGGGGCCGTTTCCGGAGCAGAGGGTTCCATCAGGGCGGCAATGCCGATGACGGCTGCCACCAGGGCCGCAGCGGCGGCTCCCCAGATGCGGAAGGAGTGCCGCTTGAAGTGGAGGATGGATTCCACCGGAACGGCAGGGACGTTTTCTTCCCCGGCAATACGCATCATGACCTTGCGGGCAAAATCATCCCCCGGCGCAGGCTGGGAGGCATGGCCCAGAATCTGCCAGAGTTTTGTATCGTCCTGTTCGTTCATTGTGGTATTTCTGCTGAGGTTTCTATGAGGAAAAACACCGGAAAGCGCGTCCGGTTTCTTGGCGGCTTTATTTTTTCCGTTCCGCCGCCTGCCTGATGACAGGGGCCAGCACGGCGGCGATGCGTTCGTAACCGGCCGCGGAGGGATGCAGGCCGTCGCTGGAGAGTTCTTCCGGAACGTATCCGGAAGCGTCCGCCATGACGCGGCCCGGTTCCGTGTAAATGAAACCCTGTTCCGCAGCCAGGCGGTTCAGGAGAAGATTGATGGAGGCAATGCGTTCCGCCGTGCCTTCCCGCGCGCTGTTGCGCGGGTAGAAGCCCTGGAGGATGATGGCGGCTCTTGCCAGCCTTCCGGTGATTTCCCGGCAGACGGCGCGGACGCCTTCCAGGATTTCCGCGTCCGTGTTTTCCGTGAGGTTGTTCGTGCCCAGGAGGACCACGCAGACGGCATTTTCCGCCGCGCCGTCCAGCTCGCCGTGGCGGAGCCGCCACAGGGCGTTTTCCACCCGGTCATAGCCGAAGCCCAGATTGGCCGCCGTCATTCCCGCCGTGCACAGGTTCCATGTTTCCGGGGATTTCTGGAGGATGTCCCGGTGGGGCTCGTCCACAGGCGGCCCTCCCCAGAAGTGGGTGATGGAGTCACCGATGAAGAGGAGGTCCGGATGCGTTTCCCGCACCAGGCGGCACACGGCTTCATGGCGCGCGGGCCAGTCATAAATCATGAAATCCCGGTTCTGGGTGCAGGGAATCAGCGTGGACGGCACGGGCTGGGCGGGAGGAATGCCCGGCATGATGAAGGTTTCCGGTTCCGTAAGCCCGCGCCTGCCCTGAAACAGGCGGTAACGGATGCGCGTGCCGGGGGGCGCCTGCACCGGAGCCAGGTAACGGCCCTGCGTGCAGAGCATGCGGGGAGAGTCCGCATTTATGTCCATGCGGACGACTGCGCCGGGAGGGGCGTTTACCGTGGAGAGTTCCAGTTCTCCGGCGCCGTTCAGGACGGCGCGGATCCCGGGGGGTGGAGAAGGTTCTGTCATGAGACGTCGCGCATGTGCTGGCGCATCTGCCTGCGGCCGATGGAGTCCGGCCCGCGGCCGTCCTGCATGCAGTAGTTCACGGGGCGGCTCTGGGAGGCGCCGTGCGGAGCGCCCAGGCGCTTGTCCGGTTCCGACGGCAGCAGATGCACCACTCTTTTGTTTTTCCAGACCAGCCACAGCACCACCACGGCCGCCAGCGCGGAGACATGCAGGATGATGCCGGCTACATTGGCCAGGGCAAAGGACATCCAGGCCTTCATCATGGCGTGGAGGTGGGATTCACGCGCTTCCTCCGGCTCCTTAATGGTAATGTTGGCCTCCGGGATGCTGGCAGGGTTGTCCGGGTCCAGCGCGGGCAGCGTGGGCTTGGGGGCGGAGGCCATGTCCGCCTCCGTCCTGCGCGCCAGGGAGATCATGGCTTCAATAAGTTCGTCCTGCGGGTGGGTGAAGCGGGAGGCGTCCTGCTTCACCTGGTACAGGAGGTCCCGGCGTCCCGCATCCCCAAGCTGCGCGCTCAGTTCCGGGTCCAATGCAATCTGGGCGCTTTTAATGTCGCCCATGTGGAAGTGGAGCAGCAGGTTGCGCTCCTTGTTCCTGAAAATCTGGCGGGCAATGGTGGGGGCATTGACAGAGGGGGGCACCTTCTGCCCGGCGGCGAAGATGCTGACGAACAGGTTGACGTTGTACCGGGACTTGATGAGCTTGATGAGTTCAATGACGTCATTGCTCTCCACTTCCGTAAGCAGCTTCTGGGGGTCGATCAGCCCGGTGGAGGTGCGGATGTAGTCCGGAAGAAAGTATTCGTTCACGTCCGTGAAGTCCTCCGGAACGGGGTCCACGGCGGGGGAGTCCGTGCTGGCGGCAGGCTCCGGCGCGGAGGGGGAAGGGGAGGCCGCCGCATCCACGGGGGGCAGCAGGGGGGCATGGGCGTCCCACCAGGTTCCCTTCATCAGGGATTGCTGGTCGCGGGGCGTCCATTTCAGGGCTGGAAGCTCCTGGGCCGTGGCCGCGCACACGGCCGCCGTCAGCAGGAAGGGAAGGAAAGGGAATTTCATGCGCCGCCTCCTTTCCGGTCCGCGGGGGGAGGGGGCGTCAATCCGTAGCGCATGGGGTGCCTGACCTTGGAGCGCGCCTTCCGGGCCACGAGCTGGACGGCGTCTTTCATGATGGAGCCCACCGCCTGGAGCAGCATGCTTTCCCGCAGGGGGATGCGGGCCTTCATGATGGATTTGTTGATCAGGTCCGGCTCCACGTACGGGTCCAGTTCATAACCCCACATGAAGCAGGCCGTGTCCGTGCGCACGTCCAGCACCAGGATCAGGAGCCACTGTGGGTCCAGGGGCCCGCGGTGGTTGGGGAAGCCGGCTTCGTCCACCGTCAGGTGGTTCATCATCCAGAAGCTGTGTGGGATGAGGGAGAAGGGCTCCAGGATATTGGGGAAATAAACGGAAAGGAGAACGGGGGGGATGCGGCGTTCCAGCTTCTCCAGCAGGGCGTTCAACTTCACGCGGTCCTGCTGCCGGAGGGCTCCGGCGTTGTCGCATACGCGGCGGTAGGGGATGGAATCCCGGCCGTATTTCCTGTCCAGGTTTTCCAGGGAAAAGCCGCAGTGAGGGCACAATGATTCCGCCCCGCGGTGGAAATTATGTAAACACTTCGGACAAGTCGGCACGGGGGAAGTTTAAGCACGAAATTCGCTGCCGAAAAGGCTAATTGTCAGAAAGAAATCAAGTATGTCTCAATCTTCCAGATTTTCTTTTGTCACACGGTAAATGGCGGCGCATCTGGGGCACGTGACTTCCAGCTCGTCTTCTCCCTGGAACAGGTCTTCCTCCCGTTCCTGAAGAGCCTTCAGCGTCGGCAGGATGCGGTCCAGCGTGCAGCCGCAGTAAAAGCGGAACCTGCGCGTTTCAAGCACGCGCGTGTCTTCATTCTCTTCCAGATGGGCCAGTTTCTCACAGGTGAGGGAGGCCAGCCATTCTTCATCCGCGTCCGGCTGGGACGTCACCATGGTGTAGCATTCATCCGGCAGTTCTATGCAGCGCGCATTTCTCTGTTCACTCTGCTTGTAGAATTCCTCCACCCACTGGGCGGGGGTGGTTCCAGGAATGGGAACTACGGAGTAACGCGGTTCAAAACCCTTGCGGAGCATGGTGGCGTAAAGGGTGTTTTCCTCCGGCTCCTTGATTTCCTGCGTGAAGATGCGGCCCACCACGGATTCCGTCAGGGAGGAGCCCGTGACAAACAGGTTGGCCACGGCGGGCGTCTTCAGGTTCACCGTCCAGGCGTGCTGTTCCGCCCAGGGGCGCGCGACCATGTAGAGGGTGAAGTAGGCCATCAGCTCTTTCAGGAGGCTGTCGTAAGGCTCCTCGTTCCGCAGCCCGTACTGCATGAGATGGAGGTAGTAGTCCGTGAACAGGGGGGAGAATTTCGCCTTCAGCACCAGGCAGTTGCGCTCCCGGACAAAGATGGATTCAACCGTAACGAATTCTTCTACCAGTTCTTCGCTCATATCATATAAATTCAGCTCTTCCCCGCAGAAAATCAACCGTTCCTCCTGTCATTAGCGGGGATCATGACAGGTAGCCGCCGCGCTGCCGCTCCCTTGACGCACCCCGGAAAAAAGGAAAAGGAGACTGGCGCGGAAATAACGGCGCAGGCCCGGCGACTGCACGCAATACAGTCTTTACCATGCCTTTCCGCGCGTTTAACATGCACCCATGGCAACCGACAAGAATATCACCATCCATACTTCCAAGGGCGACATCAAGCTCACGGTGTTCGCTTCCAAAACGCCCGTGACGGCGGCTTCCTTCCTGAACCTGGCTTCCAAGGGGTTTTATGACGGGCTCAAGTTCCACCGCGTGATTCCGGATTTCATGATCCAGGGCGGCGACCCCACCGGCACGGGCATGGGCGGTCCCGGCTACCGTTTTGAGGACGAATGCCGTCCGGACCTCAAGCATGACGCTCCCGGCGTGCTTTCCATGGCAAACGCGGGCCCCGGCACCAACGGTTCCCAGTTCTTCATCACCCACGTTCCCACTGACTGGCTGAACGGCAAGCACACCGTCTTCGGCAAGGTGACGGAAGGCCAGGACGTGGTGGACTCCATCAAGCAGGGGGATACCATTTCCGGTATTACCATTGAAGATGCTGCGGACGACTTGTTCACGGAGCAGGCGGACCGCATTGCCGCATGGGACAAGGCCCTGGGCAAATAAGGCTGCCTCCAACTTCATTCAGGCGGCGGAAAGGCGTTTTTAACCGCGCCTTCCGCTGCCTTCTTCTCTCTGCTTTTCCGGTACATGGTTCTGGCTGTTCAAAATCTGCGCGTACAGTATGGCGCGCGCGTTCTCTTTAATGACCTTTCCTTCACGATTGAGGATGGGGAAAGAATTGCCCTGGCGGGCCATAACGGCGCGGGCAAGTCCACGCTGATGAAGTGCATCGCCGGGCTTAATGAACCGGATTCCGGGTCCATCATCAAGGCCAGGAACACCCAGGTGGGCTATCTGCCCCAGGAGGGCATCCATGTCCGCGGGCGCAGGCTCATTGATGAAGCCATGTCCGCCTTTGCGGATTTGATGGACCTCCAGAAGCGCATTGACGCGCTGACGAAGGAGATGGCGGAGCTGGACCCGCGCTCCGCCGCGTATTCCGAGGTGCTCAACGAGATCGGGGAACTGGAGCTGGTGCTGCACGCCCATGATTCCGCCCGCCTCCGCCCCCGCACGGAATCCATTCTGCGCGGGCTGGGGTTCAAGGACCGGGATTTTGAACGGGACTGCGGGGAATTTTCCGGCGGCTGGCAGATGCGCATCGCCCTGGCCAAGCTGCTGCTCCGGGAGCCGGAAGTACTGCTGCTGGATGAACCGACGAACCACCTGGACATTCAGTCCCAGCGGTGGATGGAACAGTACCTGCGCACCTACCGGGGCGCCATCATCCTCATTTCCCACGACGTGGCGCTGCTGGATTCCCTGGTTTCCCGCACCATTGCCTTTTACCATGGCCGGGCGGAGGAGTATGCGGGCAATTTCTCCTATTTCCTGAAGGAAAGCGTGCTGCGGAAGGAAATCCTGCTGCGCCAGAAAAAGGCCCAGGACCGGGAAATAGCCAAGACGAAGGAGTTTATTGACCGCTTCCGCTACAAGGCCACCAAGGCGTCCCTGGTGCAGTCCCGCATCAAGCAGTTGGAAAAAGTGGAGCTGATTGAGGTGGAGGAGGACGACGCCGTGATGAATTTTCATTTTCCCACCCCTCCCGCCGGAGCGCATTCCGTGGTCAGGCTGGAGAAGGTCTCCAAGCGTTACGGCGCCATTTCCGTCTTTGAAGATGTGGATGTTGAAATCGTGAAGGGGGACCGCATCGCCATTGTGGGGGTGAACGGCGCGGGCAAGTCCACGTTTTCCCGCCTCATTTCCGGCGGGGAGGAGCCCAGCTCCGGCAGTGTGACGATGGGCCGCCATACGCAGATCGCCTTTTTCTCCCAAACCCATGCCGATGACCTGGACCCGGAAAAAACGGTTCTGGAATGCGTGGAGGCGGCAGCCACGCGGGAATCCGCGCCCATGGTGCGCAACCTGCTGGGCTGTTTCCTGTTCCGGGGGGATGACGTGCACAAGCGTGTGGGCGTGCTTTCCGGGGGTGAACGCTCCCGCGTGGCGCTGGTGTGCATGCTGCTGCATCCGGCCAATTTCCTGATTCTGGACGAACCGACGAACCACCTGGACATCCAGTCCCAGCAAGTGCTTCAACAGGCGTTGTCCGAATATCCGGGCTCCTACTGCATTGTTTCCCACAACCGCAGCTTCCTGGACCCCATTGTGACGAAGGTGCTGGAATTCGTGCCGGGAGAGAAGCCGCGCGTTTACATAGGCAACGTTTCCGATTATCTGGAAAAGGTGGAGCGGGACCAGGCCCTGTCTTCCTCTGCCGCGTCTTCCGCCTCCGGGGCGGGTGAACCGGGAGCCGGAGTGGACCGCAAGGCGCGCAGGCGCATGGAGGCGGAAATCCGCCAGAAAAAGACGCGCCTGCTCCGTCCCCTCCAGGAAAAACTGGAACAGTTGGAAGCGGAGATAGCGCGTCTGGAAACGGAAAAGACGGAGATTACCTCCCAGCTGGAACGCCCGGAGGTGGCGGCTGATACGGAGGCGGTCATGGAGCTTACCTCCCGCTTCCAGCAGGCGGACCGCCAGTTGGAAACCTGCTTCACGCAGTGGGCTGATCTTTCAGAGAAGATTGAGGAGACGGAAGCCCGCATTGAAGAAGAGGCGGAAAGAAACGTTTCCGGAAACTGAGAGGATTTTTCAACGAGAAACAGGACCGTTCCCCGGCGGGGCGGTCCTGTTTTGGTGAGGAATAAAGCAGAGATTAAATGATGCCTGCGGTTATACCCGGCGGCGCAGAAGCAGGGCGGCCAGCCCGAGAAGGCTGAGGGAGGCTGTTGCCGGTTCCGGCACCGCGTCTCCCTGGAGGGCCAATTGGGAAAGCCCCAGGAAGGTGCCCCCGGTATTGGGCGCCTTGGCGTTCACGGTAAGGGTAAAGGTTTCTCCCGCCTTGACTGTGACCGGGGTATTGAAGGAAGCCTGCTGGATATCCGCTGTCGGTGTGCCGTCCTTGTCGGCCTGGACGCGCTCGAAACTCAGATCAGCCGTAGCGGAAGAATCTCCGGCGGTTAGCGTAACGGTAGCGGTTCCCGTCTTGGGGTCCGTATTGCCGTGCCGCGTGCCGGTTCCGGTAACGAATTGAAAGCCCAGGTCAAGAGAAGAAAGAATGATGTCCTGCGTAGCCGTGAAGGAAAAGGTGACGGTCCATCCGGCGTTGTTATTCTGCATCTGGACATTGGGAACAAGGAGGTTCGCAGCCAGGTTTCCGGAAAGGGATGTGGAGGGATTGGAGAGCGTAACGGAAGCGCCGTCTAGAAAATTACTGTCCGCATTAATGGAGGTTTGATGAAACTGGGTTTCATACAGGGTAGTCGCTGCCTGTACCCCGGAAATGCACATTAAAAAAGCTGAGATGGAAAGGAGCTTCTTCATGAATTTTATATTAGCGGATTAGATATCCGCAAACAACAAAATTTTTTGAGGAAAAACGAGTTTCACCGCAGGTAAAGGGGAAGAATAAGAAATACGGACAAAATGCCACGAAGCGCCGTTTTCATGAGTCCTTGATAATGTGCTCTTTTACTTACTCCTATTTTCCTTTTCCCATTGCCGGATATCTAATCCGGTAGCAGGAATCTTTCCATGGTGTAACAGAATGAACGTTTGGCTGAAACAGGGCATCATCTCGCATGGCATGCCTTTTTCTCTGTAGAAGGAAAAAGAGAGCCATGCTTCCAAAAACCGGAAACGCAGGGGAAATCCTGTCCGGGAAATGGTTCCCGTTCATTTCCCTTCATGGAAAACGGCATGAGCCGGAAGCGGACGGAATCAGCTTTTTTGCAGGATGGCCTTTTCTTCCTTGTCTCTTGCGCTTTTCCGCGTTTTTTTCCTGTACTCGGAAATCGTGACGCCGCAGAGGGTCAGCAGAATCCCCGTCAGGGAAATCCAGGTCAGGCGTTCTCCCAGAATGATGGAGGAAGCCACCACAGCCACGACCGGAACCATGTAGATGTAAACGCTGGATTTGACTGCTCCCAGGATTTCCACCACGCGGTTCCAGGACAGGAAACACAGGGCGGAGGCGAAGAGGCCCAGGTACAGCAGGTTGAGGGCGTTGACGGGCTTCACCATCAGATGCCAGTCTAGGTTTACCGGAAGGACGAACAGGGCCGGAATCATCAGCACGATACCGTAAAAGAAGATGCGCCGCGTGCAGATGATCATGTTGGACGTGTTGACGCCGATTTTCTTCATCAGGATGGAGTAAACCGCCCAGACGAAGGCCGCGCCCAGGGCCAGCACATCCCCCACCGGGTTCAGCTCCAGCACAAAGGCGCCGTTCGCCATGATGAGGAAGATGCCTGTAAAGGCGGCGGCGAAGCCCAGGAAGAAACGCCGGGAGAAGCCTTCCCCTTTCAGCAGGAAGTGGGCCAGCAGGGCGGTGAAGAAGGGCACTACGGCCACGATGATGCCCACATTGGAAGCGAAGGTGTACGTGAGGGCGATGTTTTCCAGCAGAAAGTACAAGGTAACGCCCGTAAGGCCCGCTCCGGCGAACAGGAGTTCCTTTCTCCAGCCGGAGAGCGGAAGCAACTGCGGCTTCAGGCACCAGAGGAAAGCGTATCCGATGACAAACCGTGTAAAGAGCACCGTGACGGGCGTGAAGTCCCGGAGAAGCACCTTGGTGGAGACGAAGGTGGTTCCCCAGATTAGGATGGTCATCAGGGCAGCGGCATGGCCCAGGGTACGCTGGCGGGAGCTCATCGGTTGGACGGGATTGGGGGAGTGCAGGGGGCTTCCAGCGTCAGGCCTACGATTTCCGCCGGTTCCGCGCTCCGGTTCCAGACGGCATGGAGGGCGCCGCCGGGCACGAGCAGGGATTCATGCTCACGGACCGTTTTTTCCTCTTCATCCATCAGGACGGTGACCGTTCCGCGGGTAACGATGAACAGATGGGCGTGCGCGTGGCGGTGCGGGGAGAGAGGGCCGCCTCCGCCGGGTTCCATTTGGGCGAAGGCTCCCTCCTTCAGGACTCCCTGCGCTTCTGCAAACAGGGGCCTGGCCGTGAAGCCGGTATGGTTGGGGATAGGGGAAAAAGCGTCCATGGCAGGTCAGTTGCGCGCCAGGTCGTACCCGTCCTTGCGGTCCTTGATGGTCCAGCCCAGTTCCGTCACTTCCGCCCGCAGCCGGTCGGCTTCCGCCCAGTCCCGGTTCTGTTTGGCCTGCCAGCGCTGTTCCGCCAGGGAGCGTACTTTCTCCGGTGCTTCCTCCTGTTCCTCTTCCGGCAGAAGGATGCCGAAGGCGGCCAGGATGAAGTGGAAGGCATTACGCATGCGGCGCGCTTCCTCCGGAGCCAGGGAGGGAACGTCCGCCTTTTTGATGGCGCTAAAGACGTGGCCCAGGGCCTCCGGAGTGTTCAGGTCATCGTTCAGGCTGTCCCATGCCGGCTGGAAGATGCCCGGTTCCGGGGGAGCCGCGCAGAATTCCTCATAGGATGGAACGGAGTCCGTTCCGGAGGCGCTGCGGAGCTGCGCGTCGAATTTGGACAGGCGGTTCAGAGCGGCTTTGGCGTCATCCAGAGAGGAGAGGGTGAAGTTCAGCGGCCGGCGGTAGTAGCCGCCGGCCAGCACGTACCTGACGGCTGACGGCTTGTGGCCCAGTTTGTCCAGGTCCGCCAGCGTGTACATGTTGCCCAGGGATTTGGACATCTTGCCGCCGTTCACCAGCAGGTGCGTGATGTGGAACCACAGCCGCGCAAAACCTCCGCCGCAGGCGCAACGGGACTGCGCCACCTCGTTTTCATGGTGGGGGAACACCAGGTCCACGCCGCCGGAGTGAAGATCAAAGTCATTGCCGAAGTACTTGTGGATCATGGCGGAGCATTCCAGGTGCCAGCCGGGGCGGCCTTCTCCCCATGGGGAGGGCCAGAAGTTATCCCCGTCTTCCGGACGGCGGCTTTTCCACAGGACGAAGTCCGCCACGGAATCCTTTTCATATTCGTCCGCGTTGGACCGGGCATTCGCGGTTTTGCCCAGGTCCAGTTCACGTTCATCCAGGTGGGAGAGTTTCCCGTATTCCGGGAAAGAGGAAATTTTGAAGTAGACGGAACCGTCATCCGAGACATAGGCGTGGCCCTTTTCCACCAGCGCCTGCACCATTTGAATCTGTTCCGGAATGTGGCCTACCGCGGAGGGTTCCTCGTGCGGAGGAAGGCAGTTGAGGGCCGTGCAGTCCCGGTGGAACAGGTCCGCCCAGCCGGCGGTAAATTCCGCCAAGGTGACGCCGGCCTTTTGGGAATCACGGATGGTCTTGTCATCCACATCCGTCAGGTTGCGGACGTGCATGGTAGGGGTCCCGCCCAGCTCCACGACGCGGCGGAAAATGTCCTGCATGACAAAGGTGCGGAAGTTGCCGATGTGGGCCGGTCCGTACACCGTGGGGCCGCAGCAGTAGAAACGCAGCCTTTTTCCATCCATGGGGGAAATGTCCTGTGCCGTTCTGGTGCGGGTATCGTAAAGGTGTAACATGGCGGGACGATTAGAAGGGAAGAGAGCCGTCCGGTCAAGCGGGAAAAAGAGGGCCGGGGACTGGCGGCTGCCCGCGTCCCCGGCCCTGGAAGAACCGGATGGTGCTGAGGGATCAGGAAAGGTTATTTGCCAGCGCCCTGCTGGCCCTTCTTATAGTTCGCGTTAATGCGGTCTATTTCTTCCTGGGTGATGAAGGATTCCCGGTAGGGCTTGTTTTCCACCGTGCGTTCCAGAGTGTAGCCGAAGCGCTTCTGGAAGCGCTTCTTGTGCGTTTCCATTTTCTTTTCAAAGTCCTCCAGGCTGGGGCGTTCCTTGTGGCTGCCCCAGGCGCTTTCGGAAACGGCCATGGCGCGCGGATAGGTCATGTACATCAGCAGTTCTCCGGAGGGAATCCATTCCGCCCACATGCAGAGATTGATGCCCTTGATGTGCTTGACGTCGTTCTTGTCACGCCCGTTGCGGGGATCAAAGTTGTAGCAGTCTTTCAGCAGGATGGGGCCGCCGCCGGGCCGGGCGCGCACGTCGTCCGCCGGGAATTTCATCTGGGTGCGGGCCAGGTAATACTTGTACTGGGGCGTGACGATGAGGTCGATGCCCTGTTCCTTCGTCTTGTCAATGCAGCGGGGGAATTCTCCCGGCAGCCAGGACATGACGGTTTCCCCCTTGTGGTAGTAGCTCTTGTTGATGTCGTACCACAGGATGGGCTTTTTCTTATTCTTGGCAAGCATGGCTCCCAGGCTCTTGGTGAAGTCGCTCATCTGGGCTTCCACGTCATCCCCCTGGCCCTTCTTGGCGCGGGCGGCCTGGCAGTCCGGGCATTTTTTCCAGTCGCCCATGGGGCATTCGTCTCCGCCGATGTGGACGTACCCGAAGGGGAAAATCTGCTGGAGGGTGTCATAGGTGTCCTTGAGGAATTTCTTGGTGCCCGCTTTCTGGGGGCAGATCAGCTTGGAGGAAACGCCTCCGTGCGTCCATAACTGGGCCCGCTTGGTGTTGCAGCAGAATTCGGGGTAAGAGGCCGCCAGAGCCATGTTGTGGCCCGGCATTTCCACTTCCGGGAGTACCTGGATGCCGCGGGTGCGGCAGTAGGCCACCAGGTCCTGGAGTTCCTTCTTGGTGTACATGCCTTCATTGGCCAGCAGGGAGTTGTTCTGGCCTTCCGGGGCGGAGGGCCGAACGGAGCCGATGGTGCGGAGCTTGTCATAGCCCGGCACGGGGAGGCGCCAGCCCTGGTCTTCCGTCAGGTGAAGGTGCAGGACGTTGTACTTGTAGTAGTGCATGGCGTCCACGAAGTTGTAGAGCTCCTTCATGGGGTAGTAATAGCGGCCCACGTCCACCATCATGCCGCGCCAGCCGAAGTCCGGAGCGTCCTGGATGGAGCCGCAGGGGAGGCCTTCCGGGGAGTCCGCGAGCTGGTCCTGAAGCTGGAACAGGGTTGCCATGGCCATGGCTTTTCCGTTGGGGGTGGTGTAGCGGAGCTCCACGCCGCCGGGCGTGAGCTTCATGGAATATCCTTCATTGCCCAGGCCGGAGACTTTTTGCTCGTTCAGGATTTTGAGGTTCTTGGTGGTGCCGGAAGCCGTGGTTACCTTCACGGGCTCCGGAATGATGTTGTAGGGATTGGTCCCGGCCCAGCAAAGGGAGCCGAGGAACGCTGCCGCTAATAAAAGCGCTTTCATATCATGTGGTGTGGATTGTTGTTTAGGGAGGATGATCTCTTTTTACGGCCCTCCGGCATTGCGTGCCGGAGGGCGGAATGATGGCTGTTTTCAGTTTTTGGAGGGGGCGCAGTCCCATTGCGGTTTGACGGAAAGCTTGCCCGTGGCGCCGGGGAAGCCTTCCGGCACCTGGCAGTCCTTGCGCAGTTTGCCGTACAGTTCCTTGAGTTCCTTCAAGGTTTCCGCATATTCCGCCTTGCCGGCTACGTTGTGCATCTGGGCCGGGTCCTTTTCATTGTCAAAGAGCATCCATTCGTCACTCGTCCAGAGGTAGGACAGGGTGTAGCGGTCCGTGCGCAGGCCGTCGTGGCGCGGGGCGTTGTGTTCCCCCGGATTTTCATAAAAGGCGTAATAAAGGGGGCGGTCCGTGAATTCCTTGTGTTCCCCCGTCTTAAACAGCGGGGTGAGGCTGCGGCCCTGGAAGGTATTCATGTTTTCCGGGGTGGCGGCTCCGGCCACTTCGCAGAAGGTGGGGGCGTAGTCCAGTTCCTGCACCATGGCGGCGGAGCGCACGCCGGGCTTGATGTGGCCGGGCCATTTCATGATAAGGGGCATGCGGAAGGATTCCTCAAAAATCCAGCGTTTGTCATACAGGCCGTGTTCCCCCATGTAAAAGCCCTGGTCCCCGCAGTAGAGAACCAGCGTATTCTTGTCCAGGCCGTTCTGCTTCAGGTAATCCATGATCTGGCCGATGCTTTCATCCACGGAGAGCACGGTGCCCAGGTAGTCTTCCATGTAGTGGCGCCAGCGGCGCAGCAGGATATCCCGCTGCGTCTTGATTTTTCCGCTCTGGATGTCCTTCACGAGATGAATGGTGCGCGCCTTGTGGTAGTTGTACCAGGCTTCCTTCTGCTGCGGGTCCATGCGCACCCATTCCGGCATCTCCCAGTCATACTTGGTATGCAGGGTTTTGGATTCCGGGCAGGAAAGCATTTTCTGGATGTCTTCCGGCACCACGTCCTTGATCAGGTGTTCGTCAGACCAGACGTTGAAATGGTTGAGCAGCGTCTGTTCCGTCATTTTCAGGAATTCCGGGCGGTCCGCAAAGTCATCTTCCAGGTTGGCGGGCGGGTCAATGGCGTCTGCGTACTGCTTGGCGCGGCCCAGGTTCTGGATGGAGGGGCACCAGCAGCGGTGGGGGGCCTTGTGGCCCACGACGAGCATGAAGGGCTTGTCCTTGTCCCGCTGTTCCAGCCATTTGAGGCTTTTCTGCGTGACCAGCTCCGTGGCGTAGCCGGGTTCCGTCTTCACCACGCGTTTGCCGTCTTTGCCGGGGGTGATGAAATCCGGATTGAAGTAATTGCCCTGGCCGGGAAAGATTTCCCAGTAGTCGAACCCGGTGGGATTGGACTCATATTTGGACGTGTCTCCCTTGGCGTCCGGCGGAATGGCTTCCAGGTGCCACTTGCCTACGATGGCTGTCTGGTAGCCGGCCTTCTGGAGCATCTTGGGGAAGGTTGGCTGGGAACCGTCAAAAGGAGCCGCATGTTCATTGAAAAGGTAGCCGTTCATGTGGGAATGGCGCCCCGTGTAGATGCAGGCGCGGGAGGGGCCGCAGAGGGAGTTGGCGCAGTAGCTCCGGTCAAAGACCATGCCTTCATCCGCCAGTTTGCGGAAGTTCGGATACGGCATGGGGGAATCCTTGTCACAGGTGCCCAGGGTCTGGTAGGAGTGGTCATCAGTAACAATAACCAGGATATTGGGGCGCTGGCCCGGCGCCTGCTTCTGCGGCTGGTCCGCGGAAGCTGGCAGGGAACAGGCCGCAAGCATCAATGCGGTGACGGCATGGCGGTTCATCGTAGGGATTATGAATTAAACAGGTGAATGGTTGAACAGGAGCGGTGATTTGTCCGGAAGGAAATTGTCTCCGGAGAGGAAAAAGACCACAGTCCCGAAAGAAAAAACTGACAGAAGAGAGTTTTAGGAAAAATAAAACATCAGTTTTATATTTCAATACAAAAATAGGAGTAATGCCGGGAAGCGGGAAAAAGAGCCCTCTTCCGCCGGAGCGGCAGGAGGGGAGGAGGCCCGGGCCCGAATGAAAGGCATGACGGCAGATTCCGGCAGCGGGGATGCCTCCCTGCACGCCGGATGGCGTGGCGGAGGATAACGCTGAAATGCCGGAATTCCTCAGGTTGCGGCATTCCTGTACGGATGGGAAAAAGGGCCGGGCGCCTCAGGGAGCGTGGCGCCCGTTCCTTCTGCTGTTTTCATGGGCCTTCTTCTGTTCCAGAAGCCATTTCCTGTCCTGAGGGCTGATTTTTTGCAGGGACGTCCTGCTCTGGTGGCCATCCAGTTCCTGGAGCCAGAGGGCTTGGTCTTTCTCCGAGTAGCGTGAAAGCTTGGCGAAGACAGTGTTCCCGTTAAGTCCCGTCCAGACTCGGTATCCCTTGGGTATGAGAGTCTTCTTGAATTCCTCATATTGCTGCCCGGCCAGTTTGACGCTGTTTTTGATCTGGTCAAAGTAAAGGGCGTTCTGGCCCGTATAATAACCGCGTATGGTGTCCACCTTGGTTCCATCAGGAGACATGACCAGCAGCACGGGCGTACCCCTTACGCCAAACAGGGAAGGGGCCTTTTGCACATATTCCAGCATTTTTCTGCGCTTTTTGAAAATGGGTTCGCTTTCAAACTTTTCCGCCTGGTCATAACAGACCCGGACGACGTTGTTTTTTGCCCAGTCCTCAAATTCCTTCGTATGGAGAAGTTCCGCCGCCAGCTTCCGGCTGGGGGGGCTGCCTGCGGAATGGTGGAACCAGATCAGGATGGGTTTTCCGGTGCTTTGGGCTTCCCGGAGGGCAGAGGGGTAGCTCTGGATCCAGCGTTCGTTCTCCTTGCGCTGGGCGAAGGCTTCATCCAGTCCGGGGATGGGGGCTTCCGGGTCATGCGCGTCCGTATAGTAGACGGCGCCGCTGTCCGTCCTGGTCATCTCCTCCTGCGTGGAGGCGGTGAGCTGGTGGGCCTGCTGCTGGCCCGGCGTGGTGCCCAGCAATCCGGTCGGAACGTTGGCGATGGAGTTGGCCATATTGTCCTGCATGTATTCCGAAAGGCTTTTTTTCACCTTCGGTTTCCCTGATTCCGGAGAGGTCCCCACGCAGGAGCACAGGGCGGCGGAGACAAACAGAAGCATGGATAGCCTGGGGAGACTCATGCCTGATCTGATAGCATAACCGGGAGCGGTTCGCAACCGGGAATTTGCAGTCTCCGGCCCTTCTTCCCGGGGAAGGGAGAGCGTGGGATGCGGGAATCAGTCCCCCGTTTTCAGCACCTTGATAAAAGCTTCCTGCGGGATGTTGATTTTCCCGATGGCCTTCATGCGCTTCTTGCCTTCCTTCTGCTTTTCCAAAAGCTTGCGCTTGCGCGTGACGTCACCGCCGTAGCATTTGGCCGTCACGTCCTTGCGCATGGGGGAGATGCTTTCACGGGCAATGATCTTGCCGCCAATGCAGGCCTGGATGGCTACGGTGAAAAGCTGGCGGGGAATGACGTTTTTCAGTCGTTCCGCCAGTTCGCGGCCACGGGAGGCTGCCTTGTCCTGGTGGACGATCATGGAGAAGGCGTCCACCGGTTCCCCGGCAATGAGCATATCCATCTTGATAAGCTTGGCCGCCTGGTAGCCGGCGTACTCATAGTCCATGGAGCCGTAGCCGCGGGTCATGGATTTGAGCTTGTCGTTGAAATCCACCAGAATTTCCGCCAGAGGCACGGTACAGGTAAGCATCACGCGCGTATCGTCAATCGTTTCCGTATTGGTCACGCTGCCGCGCTTTTCCAGGACCAGCTGCATGATGTCTCCGATGTATTCCCCGGGGAGCATGACGAACACCTTGACAATGGGTTCCCGGATTTCCTGAATTTCCTGCTGCTCCGGAAGCAGGCTGGGGTTGTCCACATTGATTTCCTCCCCGTTGGTCTTGGTGACCTCGTAAATCACGGAGGGGTACGTGGAAATGATGTCCATGTTGAATTCCCGGCGCAGGCGCTCCTGGATGATTTCCATGTGGAGCAGGCCCAGGAAGCCGCAGCGGAACCCGAAGCCCAGGGCCACGGAGGATTCCGCCTGGAAGGAGAAGGCGGCGTCGTTGATCTGGAGCTTGGCCATGGCGGCCTTCAGGGCTTCAAAGTCCGAGGAGTCCACCGGATAAATGCCGGAAAAGACCATGGGGCGGATTTCCTTGAAGCCGGGCAGGGGAGAGGGGCACGGGCGCATGTAGTCCGTGTAGGTATCACCGATCTTGACGTCCGCCGCGGATTTCATGTTGGCGATGATGTAGCCCACGTCGCCGGCTTCCAGGGAGTCCGTCCGGGTCATCTTGGGGGTGAAAATGCCCACTTCCTTAACTTCATACACTTCATCCGTGGCGAAGAGCTTCACCTTCATGCCGCGCTGAACGCTGCCGGAAATGACGCGCACATAAGAGACCACGCCGCGGTAGGCGTCATAAACGGAGTCAAATACCAGGGCGCGCAGGAGGCCGTCTTCCTGCGTCTTGGGGGGAGGGATGCGCTGGACGACGGCTTCCAGAATGTCGTCAATGCCAATGCCCATCTTGGCGGAAGCGTGGATGGCCTCCTCATGGGGGATGCAGACGATGTCCTCCAACTGGCGGTATACGTTGGGCAGGTTGGCGCTGGGAAGGTCAATCTTGTTGATGACGGGGATGATGGCCAGGTTCAGGTCCATCGCCAGGTGCATGTTGGCGAGCGTCTGGGCCTCCACGCCCTGGGCCGCGTCTACGATGAGGAGGGCGCCTTCACACGCGGCCAGGGAACGGGACACTTCATAGGAGAAGTCCACGTGGCCGGGCGTATCCAGCAGGTTGAGCTTGTAGGTTTTTCCATCCTTGGCCTTGTAAAAGATGGTAACGGGGTGGGACTTGATGGTGATGCCCTTTTCCCGTTCCAGATCCATGGCGTCCAGAAGCTGATCCTGCTTTTCCCGTTCGGAAATGGTATTCGTCTTTTCCAGCAACCGGTCGGAAAGGGTGGTCTTTCCGTGGTCAATGTGAGCGATGATGGAGAAATTGCGAGTCAGTTCAATGGACATGGTGGTCTCTACCCTTCTAAAACGTGAGTGCCCTGTGCGCGGGGAGGGTAACACAGCCCGTGCGGCGGTCAAGACCGGAGCATGACTGCCCGCCGTTCCTTGCCGGCAGGCCGCGCCGCTCCCGTTTTCTCCGTTCCGGAAAAACCGTCATTCATGACAGGGGCGGAACCGGTAGATTGAACGTGGAGGGGAAGGGGAGGCTCTTAACTGGTGCAGGCACGCGAGTCCTTCTCCGTGCAGCCACTTTTACTTTGTCAGCATATGAAATCCTTTTTAGCAGCCATTTTAAGTTTATTCGTTCCCGGCCTCGGCCAGTTGTACAAGGGCCACTTCGTCCAGGCCATCATCTGGTTCCTGGTGGTGGGCGCAGCCTACGGCCTCCTGTACTGGTTCGTCTTCGCTCTCGTTCCCATTGTCCTGCATATCATCTGCATTCTGCAGGCGTACTTCATGGATAACGAATAAGGCCTCCCGGAACGGAAGCTTAACGATTCCTTACCGGAACGCGGAGAACAGTCTTCAGGCGTTCCGGCGGAGTTTTCCGGGGATCGGACAGGTAAATCTCATGGTGGGTGCGCGCGCCCTCCGTGTCCGGAAGGAGCGCCTCCTGTTCCATGAAAGCGTGCATGCGCGCCAGCGTGGCCGGTTCGTCGTCATAGGGGCCTGTGTGCAGGCACTGCACGCAGAGGCCTTCCCGCAGGGAGCCCAGGCGGGTGGCTTCCGTATTCAGGTGAGTTTTTTTTCTGGCGACCTGCTCCTGTGCATAAGACAGGGTCTCCTGCGTGACGAAGCCGGGCTGGCGGATCATGGATAACCACCGGAAATCCTTTTTGGCTGCAGGCGTGGCGGCTTCGCCGTTCCACCACAGGCTTTCCAGCGGCGGGACGACGTATTCATGGTAATCCGGAATGGGGAAAGTCTTTTTTTTGCCTCCCATGCGCACGGCATAGGACAAGGCGTACAGCAGTTCCACGGCGTGCTGGTAAGCTCCTGCCGGGTCATTGGGGTCTCCCTCTCCCTCCACCATGAAAAAGTTCATTTCCGGGATGTCCGCCAGCACGGGGTGTGAAGGAGGGAGATAGAAGCGCTTTTCTTCTTTTTTAAAATCCAGAGGGGACATGGGCACAGCTTATCAGGAAAGGGGAAGCGTGCACGAATAAAAAGGCTGTTCCTCCCGTGGAAGAAACAGCCTTTTTAGGAAGCACGGAGAATGCGTCAGGCCCTGCGGCGGCGCATCAACAGCGCGGCCAGCCCCAGCAATCCCAGGGATGCCGCAGCCGGTTCCGGGACGACGGCCAGCGTGCCTTCCAGGGAAATGTCACTGATTGTGGCGTTGTTGCCGTTCGAACCCCCGGCACTGCCCAGAACAGCGTAAATCTTTCCATTGCCGTTCGTCTTCAAAGCGGACATCTGTTCATCCGTCAGGTCATAAGAAACATTCCATACGGAAGCATTGTTGCCTCTGGTTCCCTGGCAAAGATTCACGATGTCGCCATCTGCGGTTTCATACCACAGGGAATACGTGAAGGTGGGGCCGGTGCCGGGAGGCGTAAGGCTGAAGCTGAAGGTCAGGCTGTCATAGGCCTGCATGTTGTCAATGGTCATTTTCAGGCCGGCGCACACGCCCTGGGTGCCGTTCATATTGGGAAGGGTGATTGTCTGGTTGTCTACGTTCACGGAGGCCTTGCCCCACTGCATGTCTCCGTTGCCCGTGGTAGAATACCATCCGTCAGTTACGGAACTGCTGCCCAGCCAGTTTTTGACATCGGCCGATGTAATTCCATTGCCGGGAAGACGGCCGGCAGTACTGAGACCTTTCCCGGTAATACCGCTGATTTCAGGCATCAGCTGGATAGTGGCCGCGGAGGCCGAAGCTACCAGCGCCGCCACGCCAAGAAAAATGGTGCAGAGTGTTTTCTTCATATCTTTTTGGAGTGAGAATCGGTACTTACATTTGCGGATTAGCAATCCGGAGTCAAGTTCCAATTCTAAGAACAAGGAATTTGTGTTAAACGGCGTTGCATATATCAAAGGCGTTTTCCTGTGATCGTGAACTTTCCGTAACCGCCAGACCATCCCAGGGAGCTTCGCAGGCTTCTGCAATAGTCGGTCGTGAAATTGAACGAAAGCTTACTTTATTACCTGAAAGACAGTATGCCCTGACGGGCGTCTGTATTTCAGATGCGGCAGGGGTCTGCGGAGTTCCTCTAGAAGGATGGAAATCCATACTCCGTTTTTCATTCATAACGGATTGCTAATCCGGTGAAGACTCTATTTTTGGTTAGATAGGAATGCAAGGCATTCTATGTAAAAATCTTGCATCTTTATCTATTTTCAAGCAACCGCGTTTTTTCTAAAAAAGGAGAGCTTTTATCAGATGTAGCGGTAAGTTCCGCGTGGGCCCCATCGGTTATATGGAAAAAGGGCCTGGACCCCGTGTCCCCCGCCAGGCAGGACGATCGTGCGGTGCCGCAGTTCCGTCCCTTTCCGGGGCTGGGAATGGAGGGAAATGGAATGTTCATTCATACGGAGGTTTTGTTCCGGAGGAAGATGAAAGAAAGGCGCCCGGCCTGGAAACCCGGTGCGGCTGCTTTTCCCCGGGCATAAAAAATGCGGGGCCTTCTGAATGAAGGCCCCGCAGGTTGAGGTGTTGCCGGGAACGGCTTAGCGCTCGTTGTCGAAGTTGATGGTATCGTTCAATACGTCTTCGGCAAACTCGGCCGCTTCCTCATCTTCCCCGGCCAGAGCGATTTCTTCCGCGCCTTCCGCGGGCTCCACTTCAATCTTGCTGTACAGGGGGAACCCGGTACCGGCAGGGATGAGGTGGCCCATGATGACGTTTTCCTTGAAGCCTTCCAGCATGTCAGTCTTGCCGAGGGTGGAGGCTTCCGTCAGCACGCGCGTGGTATCCTGGAAGGATGCGGCGGAGATGAAGGATTCCGTTTCCAGAGAGGCCTTCGTGATGCCGAGCAGAACGGGCTTGGCGGCGGCAGGCTGGCCGCCCTGGGCTACGGTCTGTTCGTTAATGCGGTCAAAGGTGGTTTTGTCCACCTGGTCGCCCCACAGGAATTCGGTGTTGCCGGGTTCCGTGATGACTACCTTGCGGAGCATCTGGCGCACGATGATTTCCACGTGCTTGTCATTGATTTCCACCCCCTGGAGGCGGTAGACTTCCTGCACCTCGTTGACGAGGTGTTCCTGCAGGCTGTCCTTGCCGCAGACGTCCAGGATTTCTTCCGGAGAAACGGGGCCTTCCGTAAGCTGGTCGCCCAGATGCACATGGTCGTCTTCGTGAACGATGACGTGCTTGTTCATCGGCACCAGGTGGTCCACCAGTTCACCCGTGGGGGTTTCAATGGTGATGACCTTCTTGCCGCGGGAGGTGTTCTTGCTGCTGAGGCGCACAATGCCTTCCACGCGTGCAATGGTGCAGGCGTCCTTGGGCTTGCGGGCTTCAAACAGTTCCGCCACTCGGGGCAGACCGCCGGTGATGTCCTTCGTCTTGGCCACCTTGCGGGGCGTCTTGGCCACCATCGTGCCGGCGGAGATGTTTTCTCCGTCTTCCACGGTGAGGTTGGCGCCTGCGGGAATGGCGTGGTGGGCCAGGACTTCACGGGTCTTGGCGTCACGGATGACGACCTGCGGGTGAAGTTCCTGCTTGTGTTCCATCACGACGAGGGAGGAGGTGCCGGTTTCACGGTCCGTTTCCTTGGAGACGGTGATGCCGACGATCATGTCCTTGAATTCGACCACACCGCCCTTTTCAGCGATGACGGGTACGTTGTACGGGTCCCAGGTGGCCAGAGTCTCATCCTTCTTGATGGCGCCGCCGTTGGGAACGTACAGGATGGTACCGATGACGGGCTGGTAGGATTCCAGTTCGCGGCCCTGTTCGTTTTCAATGCGGACGGAGCAGTTCTTGTTCAGGACGACGAAGTTGCCGTCTGCGTTTTCCACCGTGCGGAGGTCTTCCGTGTAGATGACGCGGCCGTCGTTCTTCGCTTTCACGATGGGCTGCTTGAACGCCGTGGTGGCGGTGCCGCCCACGTGGAACGTACGCATGGTAAGCTGCGTGCCGGGTTCACCAATGGACTGGGCGGCGATGATGCCGACCGCTTCCCCGATCTTCACTTCCTGGCCGGTGGCCAGGTTCAGGCCGTAGCACTTGGCGCAGCAGCCCTTCTTGAGTTCGCAGGTAAGCACGGAACGGATCTTCAGCTGTTCAATGCCGATCTTTTCCAGTTGCTCCGCCTGCTTTTCATTGATGAGGTCGTTGATGTCCACGATGATTTCACCGTTGACGGGGTCAACAATGCGTTCGCAGGAGGTACGGCCATAGATGCGGGAGGCCAGGGACGCCACTTCTTCATCACCGTCATATATGGCATGAACGGTGATGCCGTTGCTGGTGCCGCAGTCTTCCGCATGGACGATGACGTCCTGGGCCACGTCCACCAGCTTGCGGGTCATGTAGCCGGAGTCAGCCGTCTTCAGGGCGGTGTCTGCCAGACCCTTGCGGGCGCCGTGGGTGGAGATGAAGTATTCCAGCACGGACAGGCCTTCACGGAAGTTGGCCGTAATGGGCTGTTCAATAATTTCACCGCTGGGCTTGGCCATCAGGCCGCGCATGCCGGAGAGCTGCTTGATCTGCGCCTTGTTGCCTCGGGCGCCGGAGTCCACCATCATGAAGAGCGGGCTGGCCATCTTGGAGCCTTCGTTGTGTTCCAGCTTGCGGTACAGGGCCGCCTGGATCACGTCCGTGGTCTGGGTCCAGATGTCCACCACCTTCTGGTAGCGTTCACCGTCCGTGATGATGCCGTTCTTGTACTGGCGGGTCACCTTGTCCAGTTCCGCATAAGCCTTCTCGATTTCCGTCTTTTTCTGGGACGGAACGACCATGTCCACAATGCCGATGGAGCAGCCGGAACGGGTAGCTTCCTTGAAGCCCAGGTTTTTCAGGGAGTCCAGGGTCTTCACGGTACGTTCCTTGCCCACGGTCTGGTAGCAGCGCCAGATGATGTCACCCATCTGCTTCTTGCCCACGTTGCGGTTGATGTAACCGAGTTCCCGGGGCCAGATTTCATTGAAGCGGACGCGTCCGGCGGTGGTGACAAGGACTTTCTTGGTCACGTCCCCGTATACGACGTCGGAAGGCTTTTTGCCGTAGTCCGGGTTGTGCAGGCGGATCCAGTCATGGTAGCCGATCTTGCGGGCGGCAATGGCGTATTCCACTTCATCGATGGATTCGAAGAGGGGGAGGTGATGATGGTTGTCTTGGTTGTTCTGCACTTCCGCTGCACGGGTGTGCGTCAGGAAGTACGCGCCCAGAATAATATCCTGCGTAGGCGTGGCTATGGGTTTGCCGGAGGCCGGGGAGAAGATGTTGTTGGGCGCCAGCATGAGCTGACGGGCTTCCATCTGGGCTTCTACGGACAGCGGCACGTGCACGGCCATCTGGTCACCGTCGAAGTCAGCGTTATACGCGTTACAGACGAGCGGGTGCAGACGGATGGCGGAGCCTTCAATCAGGACCGGTTCAAAGGCCTGGATGGAGAGGCGGTGCAGGGTGGGGGCACGGTTGAGCATCACCGGATGGCCCTTGGTGACTTCTTCCAGGATGTCCCACACTTCCGGCGTCTTGCGGTCAATGAGCTTTTTGGCGGAACGCACGGTGTGCACGTAGCCCAGCTCCTTCAGGCGGTGGATGATGAAGGGTTCAAACAGGATAAGGGCCATCTTCTTGGGAAGGCCGCACTGGTTGAGCTTCAGTTCCGGGCCGATCACGATGACGGAACGGCCGGAGTAGTCCACGCGCTTGCCGAGCAGGTTCTGGCGGAAACGGCCTCCCTTGCCCTTCAGCATGTCGGAGAGGGATTTGAGGGGGCGGTTGCCGGCGCCCGTGACGGCGCGGCCATGGCGGCCGTTATCGAACAGGGCGTCCACGGCTTCCTGAAGCATGCGCTTTTCATTGCGGATGATGACTTCCGGAGTCTTGAGGCTCAGGAGGGTCTTCAAGCGGTTGTTGCGGTTGATGACGCGGCGGTACAGGTCATTCAGGTCAGACGTGGCGAAGCGGCCGCCTTCCAGCGGAACCAGCGGGCGCAGGTCCGGGGGAATCACGGGCAGCACGTTCAGGATCATCCATTCCGGGCGTGTGTTGGACTGAAGGAAGCCCTGGGCCAGCTTCAGGCGCTTGGCGATCTTGCGCTTGTTCTGCTTGGAGTTGGTGTTGTCCAGCTGTTCCTGCAGGTCCGTGACGAGGGAGGCCAGGTCAATGGAGGAAAGCATCTTCTGGATGGCTTCCGCGCCCATGCCGGCTTCAAAGCTGTCATAGCCGTATTCGTCTTCCGCATTGCGGAATTCTTCTTCCGTCAGGATGGCTCCCTTTTCCAGGGGAGTGCTGCCGGGGTCTACCACGATGTAGTCTTCATAGTAGATCACGCGTTCCAGATGGCGGGCGGTCATGTCAAGCATGAGGCCGATGCGGCTGGGCATGCACTTGTAAAACCAGATGTGGGAGACCGGAACGGCCAGTTCAATGTGGCCCATGCGTTCACGGCGGACGCGCGCGTTGGTTACTTCCACGCCGCAGCGGTCACAGGTGATGCCCTTGTGCTTGATGCGCTTGTACTTGCCGCAGGCGCACTCCATGTCACGGGTGGGCCCGAAGATGCGTTCGCAGAACAAGCCGCCTTTTTCCGGCTTGAACGTGCGGTAGTTGATGGTTTCCGGGTTGACGACTTCACCGAAGGACCAGCTGCGGATGGTATCCGGGTCCGCCACGGTGATGGCAACCTGGTCAAAGGTCCGGGGTTTGTCGCTCAGACCGTGCATTTCCCTGATGGTGGGGGTATCAGACATATAATAAAAGTTTTGAAGAATGTTTGATGCCCACTCCCGCGTCTTGCGGCACGGGAGTGGAATACGGTGGATGTTTAGAATTTAAGGTCGGAGAAGTCGACGTCCGCCAGGCCGGCCATGTCGTCGCTGTCAAAGCCTTCCGTCATGCCGTCCACGGGGGTGAGGTCCGTATCGCCAAGCTGCAGGGAGGGTTGGTCATCCTTGCTGCCGGGGCGCACGTTCAGGCCCAGGGACTGCATTTCCTTCATCAGAACGTTGAAGGATTCCGGAGTTCCGGCTTCCAGGGTGTTGTCCCCCTTCACGATGGATTCGTAAATGCGGGTGCGGCCCTGCACGTCGTCAGACTTCACGGTGAGGAGTTCCTGGAGGGTGTAGGCGGCGCCATAGGCTTCCAGCGCCCACACTTCCATTTCCCCGAAACGCTGGCCGCCGTACTGGGCCTTGCCGCCCAGGGGCTGCTGCGTGACCAGGCTGTACGGACCCACGGCGCGGGCGTGAATCTTGTCCGCCACCAGGTGGTTCAGCTTGAGCATGTAGGTCTGGCCTACCACTACCGGGTTGTGGAAGGGTTCGCCGGTCAGGCCGTCATAGAGGGTGCTCTTGCCGCCCACGGTGCCGTCCTTGCCGTCGCCGATCCAGGTGAAGCCGTCCACTTTCTTGGCTTCGGACATGTAGTTCCAGATGGTGTCTTCACTGATGCCGTCGAACACCGGGGTGGCCACCTTGAAGCCGAGGGCCCTGGCGGCGATGCCGAGGTGGGCTTCAAGCACCTGCCCCACGTTCATTCGGGAAGGCACGCCCAGGGGGTTCAGAACGATGTCCACCGGAGTGCCGTCCGCGAGGAAGGGCATGTCCTGTTCAGGAACGATCTTGGCTACCACGCCCTTGTTGCCGTGGCGGCCGGCCATCTTGTCGCCCACGCCGAGCTTGCGCTTGGCGGCGATGTACACCTTGACTTCCTTCAGTCCGCCGGGTTCGGATTCGTCACCGGATTCCATCTGGTCCAGCCTGTGCTCACGTTCGTCATCCAGTTCCGTGAAGCGGCCTTCAAAGGAGGTGATGATTTCCAGAATCTTGTTGCGGATCGGGCTGGGTTCGATTTCGATGTGGTCATGCACCAGGGCCAGCTTGCGCAGCAGGGTCTTGGTGATCTTGCGGTTGGCCGGGATGATGATTTCACCGGTCTGTTCGTTGACCACGTCCAGCGGGATTTTTTCGCCCAGAAGAATGTCGGAAAGCTTCTTGGTCAGTTGGTCAATAAGCTGTTCCTTCTTCTTCTTGTGCTCGTCATTGATCTTCTTGAACTGCTTCTTCTTTTCCGCGCTGTCCACCACGAGGTCGCCGCGGTGGTGGCCGGAGCCCGTGGAAGAGATGCGCACATCCATCACGATGCCGGTGCAGCCGGAGGGAACGCGGAGGGAGGTGTCTTTCACTTCCGCAGCCTTTTCACCGAAGATGGCGCGCAGGAGGCGTTCTTCCGGAGCCAGTTCCGTTTCAGACTTGGGAGTGATCTTGCCCACGAGGATGTCGCCGGGCTTCACTTCCGCGCCGATGCGGATGACGCCGTCATGGTCCAGGTTTTTCAGGGCTTCGTCACCGGCGTTCGGAATGTCGCGGGTGATTTCTTCCGGGCCCAGCTTGGTGTCGCGGGCCTGCACTTCAAACTCGGAGATGTGGATGGAGGTGAAGGTGTCTTCCTTTACGGTCTTTTCGGAGATGACGATGGCGTCTTCGAAGTTGTAGCCGTTCCACGGCATATATGCCACCAGCACGTTGCGGCCGAGGGCCAGTTCGCCCTGGTCCGTGTTCGGGCCGTCGGCCAGCACGTCGCCGGTCTTGATCTTCTCGCCGCGGCGCACGATCGGACGCTGGTTGATGCAGGTTCCGGCGTTGGAACGCATGAACTTGCGCAGGGGATAGACGTAAACGCCGTTGTCGCGGTCCGTGCGCACGCTGTCCGGATCGGACAGGAACACTTCCGGACGTACGGGCAGTTCCCCGTCCTTCGTCGTGATGATGACTTCCGCCGAGGCGGCGGCTACTACGCCGTCCGCTTCCGCCAGAACGACGGAACGGGAGTCCCTGGCGCACTTGCCTTCAATGCCGGTCCCCACGTACGGGGATTCCGCCACCATGAGAGGCACGCCCTGGCGCTGCATGTTGGAACCCATGAGGGCGCGGTTGGCGTCATCGTGTTCCAGGAAGGGAATGAGGCCTGCGGCGATGGAGACGAGCTGCTTGGGAGACACGTCCATGTAGTGCACGTCAGCGGGGTCCACTTCAATGAACTCGCCCTTTTCACGGGCGGTCACGCGGGAGGTGGTGAAGTTGCCTTGTTCGTCCAGCGGGTTGTTGGCCTGGGCGATGAGGTAGCCTTCCTCCTGGTCGGCGGTGACGTATTCGATGGTGTTGGTGACCCTGCCGTTTTCCACCTTGCGGTAGGGCGTTTCAATGAATCCGAATTCATTGATGCGGGCGTAAGTGCACATGGAGTTGATCAGACCGATGTTGGGACCTTCAGGGGTTTCAATCGGGCAGATGCGGCCGTAGTGGGAGGGATGCACGTCTCGCACTTCGAAGCCAGCACGGTCGCGGTTCAGGCCGCCGGGCCCCAGGGCGGAAAGGCGGCGCTTGTGCGTCAGTTCCGCAAGGGGGTTGATCTGGTCCATGAACTGGGAGAGCTGGGAGCGGCCGAAGAAGTCGCGCACGACGGCGCTGAGGGCCTTCGGGTTGATGAGCTTGCTGGGCGTCACGCCTTCAATGTTCTGGTCAATGAGGGTCATGCGTTCCTTCACCAGGCGTTCCGTGCGGGCGAGGCCCACGCGGCACTGGTTGGCCATGAGTTCGCCGACGGCGCGCACGCGGCGGCTGCCCAGGTGGTCAATGTCGTCCACCATGCCTTCGCCCTTCTTGAGGCGCAGGAGGTACTTGAGGGCGGCCAGGAAGTCGTCCGCAGTCATCAGGCGCTGGTCCAGGCTGGTGTCCAGCCCGAGCTTCTGGTTGATCTTGTAGCGGCCCACGCGGGTGAGGTCGTACTTCTTGGGATCGTCAAAGAGCCTCTTGAGCAGGGTGCGGGCCTGGGCGGCCGTGGCGGGGTCGCCGGGACGGAGGCGCTTGTAGATTTCCTTGAGGGCGGATTCCTCGTCATGGGCGGGGTCCTTCTTCAGGGTCTTGATCAGCACGTCGTCTTCAGTCTGGTCAATGACGTCAATTTCCTTGATGCCGAACTGGAGGAGCTGGCGCACCACGCCCATGTTGAGCTGTTCAAAGGCCTTGGCGAGGACCAGGTCCTTGTCCTTGATGGTGTCCACGGCCACGAGGTTGTGCAGGTCTTCCTCCGTCATGTCTTCGCTCAGGGGAAGCGTGCGGATATCATAGAACTGGCTGACGATGTCGCGGTCCGTCTTGAAGCCCAGATAACGCATGAACGTCGTCGCAAGGAACTTGCGGCGGCGGCGGCGGCGGTCAAGGTAGACGTAGAGGAGGTCGTTGGTGTCAAACTGGACTTCCAGCCAGGAGCCGCGGTCCGGAATGATGCGGAAGGAGTGGAGGAGCTTGCCGTTCAGGTGCTGGGCGCTTTCAAAGCAGATGCCCGGGGAACGGTGGAGCTGGGACACGATCACGCGTTCGGCGCCATTGATCACAAAGGTGCCGCGGTTGGTCATCATGGGGAGTTCTCCCATGTAGACCGTTTCTTCCTTGGATTCGTTGTCGGACTTGAGCTTGAAGGTGACCTGGAGGGCGGCGCTGTAGGTTTCCCCGGCGCGGATAGCCTCGTAATCGCTCATCTTCGGCTGTTCGATGTCGTAGGAGACGAAGTCGAGCTCAATGTTTTCGTCATAGCTCTTGATAGGAAAGATTTCCTTCAGAACGCCGTGTAACCCGATGTTTTTCCTGGCCGCGGCCGGGGTGTCCTGTTGTAGAAAATCGAAGTATGATTGAAGTTGAATCTCAATAAGGTTCGGAGGTTCGATGACTTCCTTGATATTCCCGAAGTAGAGTCGCTTTGACATGGGCTGCTGTGGCGGAGATGTTATGGGTTTGCATCCTGAAAAACCCGGATGCTGGGCTGATTGGTTCCTTCCTTGGGAGACGGAACCGACTGGAAGCGTTTTGACGGGTAAAAAGCCTCTAGTCGGTCACGCGGGATGTGAAGACGAGGAAGCGCAACAGGAGAAAAACGGGTTTTCTCCTGTTGCGCGGGAAGTAAAAAGCTTACTTGACGTCAACCTTGGCGCCAGCTTCTTCGAGCTTGGCCTTGGCGGCGTTAGCTTCGTCCTTGGAGACGGCTTCCAGGATGACGGCGGGGGTGCCTTCAACCAGTTTCTTGGCGTCCACCAGGCCGAGACCGGTCTTCACTTCGCGGACGGCCTTAATCACGGCGATCTTGTTGGCGCCGGCTTCCGTCAGGACGACGTTGAATTCGGTCTTTTCTTCTTCAGCTTCGGCAGGAGCGGCGGCGGCAGCGGCGGCTACGGGAGCAGCGGCGGAAACGCCCCACTTTTCTTCCAGGAGCTTGACGAGGTCGGCAGCTTCCAGGATGGTGAGGGTACCGAGTTCTTCAGCGATTTTGTTAATATCAGCCATTGTATTGTTTTCTAGTTTGGTTTCGAGTCGCGCCAAGAGCCAACTTGGCATTTCAGTTCTCCGGCTGGAGTTCCGACAAGGAACCTGTAGGAGAGTCAGGCCCGGTTTTCACACATTTGGCTAGAGTGCAACCGGGCCGTCCGGTCAAGGGGTTAGTATTAGGCGGCGGGTTCTTCGCTGCCGCCGTTTTCTTTGTCCACATATGCCTGAATAACTCGGGCAAGAGCGGAACCGGCCGCATTGATGGTGCCAAGGAGCTTGGCCAGCAGCTGATCGCGGGGGGGCAGTTCACCGATGGCGCGGATCTGGTCCGCGGAGAGGACGTCGCCGTCCAGGATCGCCACCTTGTATTCAGCCTTCTTGGAGGCCTTGGCGAAGGTGTTGATGGCCTTGGCGGCGGCAGCCACGTCAGACGCGCCGGTCACGAAGGCGGTCTGGCCGACGAGGTGTTCACCGATGTCGGGAAGGCCGGCGTCCGTCAGGGCCGTACGCATGAAGTTGTTCTTGGCTACGTGGCATTGGGCGCCGCAGGCGGCCAGTGCGGAACGCAGGTTGGTGAACTCAGGCACGGTGATCGAGGTGTAGTCCACGACGATCAGGAACGGGGAGGCGTTGACGCGGGCGGTCAGGTCGTCAATGATGATACGCTTGTCAGGATTCATGATGTGCTAAATCGGTTCGGGTTACAGTTTGGCGATGGAAGCGGTGTCAACCGGGAGACCGGGGCACATGGCGCATGAAACGGTGACGGATTCGATGTAGGCGCCCTTGGCGGAAGCCGGGCGGGCCTTGACGACGGAATCAATCAGGGCAGCGATATTTTCAGTGATGCCTTCGTTGGAGAAGGACAGCTTGCCTACAGCGGCGGAGATGTTGGCGTTCTTGTCAACCTTGTAGTCAACGCGGCCGGCTTTCACTTCCTTCACGGCCTTGGCCGTATCATCCGTAACGGTGCCGGTTTTCGGGTTGGGCATCAGGCCGCGCGGACCCAGTACACGGGCAACCTTGCGGACCTCCGTCATGGCGTCGGGGGTGGCAATGGCCGTGTCAAAGTCAACGAAACCGTCCTGGACCTTCTTGATCAGGTCTTCAAAGCCCACGAATTCCGCTCCGGCTTCCTGGGCGGCCTTGGCGGCATCACCCTGGGCGAAGACGAGGACGCGGACATTCTTACCCGTGCCGTTGGGCAGGGAGACGCTGCCGCGGACCATCTGGTCAGATTTGCGGGGGTCCACGGTCAGGTGGAAGGAAACGGTGACAGTCGGGTCAAATTTCGGGGCCGGGAAAGACTTCATGGTTTCCACGGCTTCCGTGATGCTGTAGTTCTTGTTAGGGGTAACAAGCTTGGCTGCTTCTTGATATCGCTTGCTGCGTTTGGTAGACATGTGTGTATTTGGCAGTGCGTTCGGATTGGTTAATCCTCCTGCGGTGAGTGTTACATACCTTCAACTTCGATGCCCATCTGGCGGGCCTGGCCGGCAAGGATGCGGGCGGCGCGTTCGGGGTCCTTCGTGTTGAGGTCCGGGAGTTTGGTGTTGACGACTTCCATCAGCTTGGCCTTGGAAAGAGTGGCGACCTTCTTTTTGTTCGGTTCGCCGGAGCCGGAAGGAATGCCGGCGGCTTTCTTGAGGAGCACGCTGCCCGGGGGCTGCTTGGTGATGAAAGAGAATGACTTGTCCTTGTAAACCGTGATGACGGTCGGCAGGAGGTCGCCGGCCTGCTTTTGCGTGGCGGCGTTGAACTCCTTGCAGAATGCCATGATGTTTACACCGGCCTGACCAAGTGCCGGACCCACGGGCGGGGAGGGGTTAGCAGCTCCGGCATTAATCTGGAGCTTAATGATTTTGGTTATTTCTTTTGCCATGGTTTTGCTTTGTTAGCGGAGAAAATGAACGGGAGAAGCCTGCGGTTTTCCGGATGGGGCGGCTCAGGCTTTTTCAACCTGCCAGTATTCCAGGTCCACCGGGGTAGCGCGGCCAAAGATGGAGACGCTGACGCGCAGCTTGCCTTTTTCGGGGTCGATTTCTTCGATGGTGCCTTCCTGGCTCTGGAATGGGCCTTCGCAGACGCGCACGGGATCGCCGACAGCGAATTCCACCTTGGGGCGGGCGGCTACGGCTTCCGCGTCCAGCAGGGGCAGAAGGTCTTCCACCTCGCGTTTGCGCATGGGGAGGGGGGCGTTGCGGGAACCGGCGATGCTGATGACGCCGTCAATCTGCTGGATGAAGTACCAGAGGTCCTTGTTCAGGGTGCCGTCCGCTTCCAGCAGGTACATGTTGGCATAGACGTAGCCGGGGAAGAGTTTGCTGTGGCGTTCCGTCTTTTTGCCGTTGCGCACTTCGGAGATGAGTTCCGTGGGGACTTCAACGCGGTAGATGAAGTCGGAAAGTTCGGCGTCCTTTGCCTTGCGGATGATGCGGTCACGAACGCTGTTTTCCTGTCCGGAGAGGACGTGAAGAACATACCATTGTTCGTGAGGCTCTGGGGTACTGGGCATGATCGGAGAAAGAAAGTGGGAGTAAAACTAGATAGCCAACTGAATGAGGTAGTTGACCACGCTGTGAAGAAAGATGTCGAACGATGCAACAAACGCGCCAAGGAAGACCATGGCAATCAGTACGACGAGAGTAGAACCCCAGAGTTCGCGGAATTTTTTAAAACCTTTCACCTTGGGGTCGCTTTCCCAGGGCCAGGTGGTCTTCTTAAGTTCGCCCTTAACTTCGGCGATGAATTGAGAAATCTTGCGAAACATGCTTCAAGGTGGGGTGATGTATTTGGAAAGAAGTGGCAGGTCAGGAGGGACTCGAACCCCCAACATTTGGTTTTGGAGACCAACGCTCTACCAATTGAACTACTGACCTGTTGAAGTCTCTTCTTTCGTGGGAAATGAGGGGGCCTCCGGGGAGACCCCCTCATTAAACCTGATGTAGATTCCTCTACAAGTTCCCGGGGGGAACTTAGTCAAGGATTTCGCTCACACGACCGGCACCAACGGTGCGGCCGCCTTCGCGGATAGCGAATCGCATGGCCTTTTCCATGGCGATCGGAGTGATGAGCTGAACTTCCAGGTTGACGTTGTCACCAGGCATCACCATTTCCACGCCTTCGGGAAGGGTGCAGCAACCGGTCACGTCCGTCGTGCGGAAGTAGAACTGCGGGCGGTAGTTGTTGAAGAACGGGGTGTGACGGCCGCCTTCTTCCTTGGTCAGGACGTAAACTTCAGCCTTGAAGTTCTTGTGGGGCTTCACGGTGCCGGGCTTGATGATCACCTGGCCGCGTTCAATGTCTTCCTTCTTCAGGCCGCGGAGGAGCAGGCCAACGTTGTCACCGGCCTGACCTTCGTCAAGCAGCTTGCGGAACATTTCAATGTCCGTAACGGCGGTCTTCTGGGTATCCTTGATGCCGATGATTTCCACTTCTTCCATCTTCTTGACGATACCGCGTTCGATACGTCCGGTAGCCACGGTGCCGCGGCCGGAGATGGAGAATACGTCTTCCACAGGCATGAGGAAGGGCTGGTCAACGGGGCGTTCAGGCTGCGGGATGTAGGAGTCAACAGCGGCCATGAGTTCCATGATGGAGTCTTCAGCGGCGGTGTCGCCTTCCAGAGCCTTAACGGCGGAACCCTTGATGATGGGGGTGTCGTCGCCCGGGAATTCGTATTCGTTGAGGAGTTCGCGGATTTCCATTTCCACGAGTTCGATGAGGTCGGGATCGTCAACCAGGTCGCACTTGTTCATGTAAACGACGATGGCGGGGACGCCCACCTGGCGGGCAAGGAGGATGTGTTCGCGGGTCTGCGGCATCGGGCCGTCGGAGGCGGCAACCACGAGGATGGCGCCGTCCATCTGAGCAGCGCCGGTGATCATGTTCTTCACATAGTCGGCGTGGCCGGGGCAGTCAACGTGGGCATAGTGACGGTTTTCCGTTTCGTATTCAACGTGGGCCGTGGAGATGGTAATGCCGCGTTCGCGTTCTTCGGGAGCGGCGTCGATCTGGTCATAGCCGCGTGCTTCGGCGAAACCCTTCTTAGCGAGCACTGAAGTAATGGCGGCGGTAAGGGAGGTTTTGCCGTGGTCAACGTGACCGATGGTGCCCACGTTCACGTGGGGCTTGTTGCGCTGGAATTGCTCTTTAGCCATAATGTTTTGTTTAGGTTTGGGCTGCTATGGGTCTAGCTTGAAGATGGAGCTTCTGGCGGGAATTGAACCCGCGACCTCATCCTTACCAAGGATGCGCTCTACCCCTGAGCTACAGAAGCATAGACTTCTTCCGCCTTTCGCTGCTCTTAGAGAGTTGTAAATCCGCCCAAACCTGCGGTTCTAGCGGATAAATAGCATCCTCCCGTGTTGCCTGACGAAAAGCGGACGCTAGGTTACGTTTTTTAATGTCGGATGTCAATGAAAACATGAACATTTTTTTATCTTTATGCCGCAAATACGGGGTGTTCATGTATAATATCTTTATCAGGAATGCGTTGAATATTTAGATCTGTTCAGATCTTCCGTCAATTTGAGATTGGGGTCAACGTCTTCATCCAGAGAGTGGAACAATCCCCTGCGTGCTTTGAGGCAGGTGACATAGGCGATCATGGCGGCATTGTCCGTCGTCAGGTCGAAGTCCGGCAGCACCAGTTCCACCTTTTCACGGGCGCAGGCGGCCTTCAGCCGGGTACGCAGCTCCCCGTTGCAGGAGACGCCGCCGGAAACGGAAAGGGTGCGGTGGCCGGAGACGCACAGGGCATGCAGCGCCTTGTGAATCAGAACGTCTGTTACGGCACGCTGGAAGGAGGCACATATATCCCGCAGGGTTTGCTCCGGCAGGTCATGCGGGTTGCCGCTTTCCGTCAGTTTGGGGAGCGTGTAGAGGACGGCGGTTTTCAAGCCGGAGAAGGAGACGTTGGCCGTGTGCTCCTTCATCAGGGCGCGGGGGAAGGAGAAGGCCTCCGGGTCTCCTCCCGCCGCCATGCGGTCTATTTCCGGACCGCCGGGGTACGGAAGGCCGAGCATTTTTCCTACCTTGTCAAAGGCTTCCCCCGCGGCGTCGTCCAGGGAACGGCCCAGCAGGCGGTAGTCCCCCACGCCGCGGACGTCCACAAAAAGGGTGTGCCCGCCGGAGACGACCATGCCCAGATGGGGCACGGGGCCTCCGGGACGTTTGACGAAGGGGGAGAGGAGGTGGCCTTCCAGATGGTTGACGGAGACGAAGGGCCTGCCCGTCGCCAGCGCCAGCGCCTTGGCCGTGCTGTTGCCCACCAGCAGGGCGGCTACCAGTCCGGGGCCTCCCGTGGCGCCGAAGACGTCAATGTCCGCCGGGGCGAGGCCGGCCTCCCGGCATGCGGCCCGGATGACGCCGGGAAGGTCCGCCGAGTGGTTGCGGGAAGCCAGCTCCGGCACCACGCCGCCGTGGCGGCGGTGAATGGAGATCTGGGAGGAGATGATGGAGGAGAGTATTTCCGGCGCTTCCTCCTCTCCGGCGGAACGCAGGATGGCTACTGCCGTTTCGTCACAGGAGGATTCTATTCCCAGAACGGTGAGGGATTCCGGCATGGCGGAGCGGGTGGAGTTAGGAGGCCTGGCGGATTTGCGCCGGTTTTTTGTCAGTAACCGTTTCCCTGGTGATGGTGACGGAGTCCGCATCATCCATGCTGGGCACCTTGTACATGACGTCCAGCATGAGGGTTTCAAAGATGGAGCGCAGGGCGCGGGCGCCAGTGCCGCGTTCCATGGCTTCCGCGGCCATGGCTTTCAGGGCGTCCGGTTTCACGTCCAGCCTGGCGCCGTACATGGCGAGCAGCTTGGAGTATTGCTTGACCAGGGCGTTTTTGGGTTCCGTAAGCAGGCGCACAAGCTGGCCTTCATCCAGCTTGGCAAGCGGGCAGAAGATAGGCAGGCGCCCCACGAGTTCCGGAATCATGCCGAAGGAGAAGAGGTCTTCCGGCATGGCCTGGGCCAGGATTTCCTCTTCCGAGTATTCCTTGCGGTCGCGCTGTTCCGTGATGGCGCCGAAGCCCATCTGGGCGGAGCCGAGACGTTTGCGGATGATGTCTTCCAGTCCGACGAAGGCCCCCCCCACGATGAAGAGGATTTTTTCCGTGTTGACGCGGATGTATTCCTGCTGCGGGTGCTTGCGGCCCCCGGTGGGCGGAACGTTGCAGATGGTGCCTTCAATGATTTTCAGCAGGGCCTGCTGCACGCCTTCCCCGGAGACGTCCCGCGTGACGGAGACATTCTGGGTCTTGCGGCCTATTTTGTCGATTTCATCCACATAGATGATGCCCTGTTCCGCCTTGGCCACGTCAAAGTTGGCGGCCTGGAGAAGGCGCAGGATGATGTTTTCCACGTCTTCCCCCACGTAGCCGGCTTCCGTCAGCGTGGTGGCGTCCACAATGCAGAAGGGGACGTTGAGCATTTTTGCCAGCGTTTTTGCCAGCAGGGTTTTTCCGGAGCCGGTGGGGCCGGCCAGCAGAATGTTGGACTTTTCAATTTCCACGTCGTCCAGGGATTCGTCTTCCAGCATCACGGCGCTCTGGCGCAGGCGCATGTAGTGGTTGTACACGGCTACGGAGAGCACTTTTTTGGCGTAATCCTGGCCAATGACGTACTGGTTGAGCGTGGCGCACATTTCTTCCGGCGTGGGCAGTGGGCCTTCGTAGGCGGCTGTCCCGCCGGCGGTGTCCTTGAGCATGTCCGCGGCTGCGGCCTTGCGGGCCTCCGCCTGGCACATGGCATAGGCGGAGGGCTCCATGTTCAGGATGCCCTGGATGAAACGGGTTGCCAGCGGAAGGCCGGTATCCTTCACAATCATGTTGACGCAAATTTCAACGCAATTGTTGCAGATGTAGAAGTCTTCCGCAATCTGGATGAGCTTGTCCACCTTGTTCCCGGGCTTGCCGCAGCAGGAACAGGCAGGAATATGGGGGCTGGAACCGGACATGGTTTTGCAGATAGAGAGAAATACGCCGGGGGAGGCTTAGGCCTTGCCCTTCTTTTTGTCGTCCTGGCTCTCGGAATGATGGGTCAGCACCTTGTCCACCAGGCCGTAGGCGGCGGCTTCCTCAGCGGTCATGTAGTTGTCGCGGTCGGCATCCTTTTCAATCTGCTTTTCCGTTTTTCCGGTGTGCTTGGCCAGAATGCCGTTGAGGCGCTTTTTGAGGTTGAACATGAAGCCGATGGTGCGTTCCACGTCGGAGGCGGTGCCCTGGGCGCCGCCGGAAACCTGGTGGATCATCACATGGGAGTTCGGCAGGCAGAACCGCTTGCCGGGCGTGCCCGCGGCCAGCAGGACGGAGCCCATGGAGGCGGCGATGCCCAGGCAGTACGTGTTCACGTCGCAGGAAACGAACTGCATCGTGTCGTAAATCGCCAGGCCCGCGGTGACGGAGCCGCCGGGGGAGTTGATGTAGATGTGAATGTCCTTTTTCGGATCGGCCATCTGGAGGAACAGAAGCTGGGCGATGACGGAGTTCGCCACATCATCGTCAATGGCGGAGCCGATGAAGATGACGCGGTCCTTCAGGAGGCGGGAGTAGATGTCAAAGGCGCGTTCGCCGCGGCCGTCCTGCTCCACCACCATGGGGACGTAGTAGGCGTTCACGGGGCCTGATTTGGAAGATTGGTCTTGAAACATAGTGTTGTTAAAGATGCTGGTGTTGTCTTGTTCAATGTATTTTCCCGCCTGCCGGGTACAAAACGGGGGAGTCGGGCATGTGCGCGCCAACTCCCCCTGGTAAGGTGTCTTGTGCAGAGGAGGGTTATTGCTCGTCTACCGTTACTTTGGCTTCTTTTGTCAGGAAGTCCAGTACCTTGGCTGTCAGCAGGCTCATTCTGATGCCATGCACGCGGCCTTCGCGCTGGAGTTCGCGGATGTAGGACTTGAGGTTCTTTTTCTGCTGGCGCGCCTGGCGTGCCACTTCATTGTAAAGTTCCATTTCCGTGACGGCGATTTTTTCCACCTGGGCCACTTCCTGAAGCATGAAGAATACCTTGAGATTGCGCTTGGCTTCCTTTCTGGCTTCTTCACGGGCCTCTTCCACAAACTTGTCCATGTCCGCCGGGGCGTTTCCGCTGTACATGGCCTGCTGCATCTTTTGCTGAAGGATGCCGTACACTTCGCGTTCCACGACGGCTTCCGGCAGGTTGAAGTCCAGCAGGTCCGCCAGCTTTTCCGTGATCTGGTCAGCCTTCGCTTCGTCAATCTGCGCAGTCTTGCGCTGGGCCAGGTTTTCCTTCAGGGCGGTTTTCAGGTCTTCCAGGTTCTTGCCGGGAAGCACTTTTTCCGCAAAGGCGTCATCCATGGCCGGGAGTTCCTTTTCACGAACTTCCTTGACGGTGGTGTGGAACACAAGTTCCTTGCCGCGAAGGTCTTCAATCGGGAAGGTATCCGGAATGGTGACGGTGATGTCCTTGCTTTCGCCAGCCTTCAGGCCTTCCAGGGCGGAGGCGAAGCCGGGCAGGAACTGATCGTCTTCCACTTTCATCCACTGGCCTTCACGGCCTTCCAGGAAGCCTACGGGCTTGCCGACGGCTTCCGCCACGGGCTTGTCTTCCAGCGTGGTTTTGAAATCAATGATCGCCACGTCGTCCTTCTTGGCGGCGCGGTCCACGGGAGTGAACTCCGCGATCTGCTCGGCCAGGGACTTCAGGGCTTCCTCCACGTCCGCTTCCGTCACCTCGGAGGAGGGAACCTTGACTTCAATGCCCTTGTATTCCGGCAGTTCAAACTCGGGAACTACGGTCATCGTGCTGGTGGCGGTGTAGTTGCCCTTGTCATCCAGGGACTGTTCCGGCTTGCCAAAGTTAAGCACTTTCAATTTGGGGTTTTCTTCCAGGGCGGCGGAGCAGGCCGTTTCAAAAAGGTTGTCCAGCAATTCTTCCTCAATTTCCTTCTTGAAGCGCTTTTCAATGATGGACTTGGGCGTTTTGCCGGGACGGAAACCGGGCAGCTTGGCTTTGCCGGCGTAGGAGTCCACAATGGAGGCGCGGCGTGCAGCCGTGGTTTCTGCGGGGATGGAAGCTTTCAGCGTGGCTGTGCAGTCCGGTTGAATATCAACGTTGATTTCCATAAATAATACGGTCAGTGTTAATTGAAAGTGGTTCTGTCTCGGCTCCGGGATGACGGCAGCGGTCAAAACACGGGCGGCGGTAAATGTAATGAGAGGGTATATGGAGTGCAAGCTATTGCACAGGAATGACACAATTGCCTTTTCCGGGCGCCTGCGCGCGCAACATAAAAATGCAGGGCAACTGCGTTCTACGCGGAATCACGTCTTGACTATGCAGGAGGAAAAGTCCTTTATATCCCAAGCATTAAGTTCAGCTCTCATGATTCGACCCGTTTTTTTGTGTGTTTCCTTCCCCCTGATGGCATGTTCGGCTGCTTTGGCCCAGGATAAGACTTCCCTTAACAGAGGCGGCTATGGTTCCGTGATGACGCCGGACCAGGTGGTGAAGGAACTGGGCCCGGAAACGGGGCTTCTGTCCGGGGACCAGGCGTATGAAGGCCGCCCCGTGAAGAGTGTTTCCGTACGTTACAGGAGTACCGGCAAGACCGTGTCTGAAGACCGCCTGAAAAACCTGCTGGCTACGCAGCCGGGCTCCAGCTATTCCCCGGAAGTGGTGAACAAGGATTTGGAACGCCTGCTGGAAAGCGGCCTGGTGGGCGGCAATACGACGGTGGCCGTGGAACCTTCCGGTGACGGCGTTTCCGTGGTGTTTGAAATGGCGGCCCAGAACCTGTTGGGCGGTGTGGGCTTCCGCGGCAACACAGCCTTTGACAACCGGGACCTTTCCGAGGAGTGCGGCCTGAAAGGGGGGGAAGCCCTCAGCGACAAGGCGCTCAGCAGCGCCATCTCCAAGCTGCGCACCTATTATCAGGAAGCCCGGTATCCGGATGTGCGCGTATCCTATTTTTACCAGAAAACGGAACGCCCCGGCTTTGTAGATGTAGTCTTTGACATCAACGAAGGCAAGAAAGCCAACATCATCAACATTGACTTTGTAGGCAACGACCACATCAGCTCCAAGGACCTCCGCCAGGTGATGAAGACCAAGGAAAAGGGCTGGCTGACGTGGATTACCAAATCCGGACGCATTGACCGCGAGCAGGTGGAGGACGATCTGGCTGAAGTGGTGACCTACTACCGCAACAAGGGTTACCTGCGCGTCAAGCTGGACAAGGTGGAATACTTCGACGCCGGCAAGGGCAACGAGCAGAAGCTCACCATGAAGATCACCCTTACTGAAGGCCGCCGCTACAAGGTGAACCAGGTCGCCTTCGGCCCCACCAAGGTGTTCACGGCCCAGGAGCTGATTCCCGGTCTGAGCATGTACAACGGGGATACCTATTCCGCCCAGAAGGTGGCTGACGATGTGACGATGATCCGCCGCTATTACGGCTCCCGCGGGTATGCGGACGCCGCCGTGCGCCCGGACATCCAGGAAGTGGGCATTGACCCCAGGACCGGGTATGGACAGATCAACATCGTTTACCATGTGACGGAAGGCAGTCCCTACCGCGTGGGCAACATCCGCCTGATTGGGAACAACCGCACGAAGGATTACGTGATTCGCCAGGAACTTCCCCTCCAGTCCAACGACCCCATGAATTCCGTGGATCTGGATACGGCCCAGAAGCGTCTCCAGAATCTGAACTACTTTGACATGGTAGACGTGGCGCAGGTGGGCTCCACCCGGCCGGGCTACCGTGACATCAACATTGAAGTGGCGGAAAAACGCACCGGGTCCCTGAACATCGGCGTGGCATTCTCCTCCATTGAAAGCGTGTACCTCTTCGCGGGCATCACCCAGTCCAACTTTGACATGTATGACTGGTCCTCCTTCGTGGGGGGCGGCCAGCGCTTCGCCATCAACACCCGCGTGGGTTTTGAAACGCAGGACGCCAGCATCTCCTGGGTGGACCCGTGGTTCCTGCACCGCAAGCTGGCCTTCGGCACGGAAATCTTCTACAGCAACTCCACGTATTTCTCCGACTATTACGACCAGCAGAATTACGGCTTTGCCGTTTCCCTGCGCAAGCCGATCGGCGAGCTGGATTACGTGAAACTGGAATACCGCCTGGAACAGTACCAGATTGACGCCAAGGGGAACGCCCCCATCTTCTTCTGGATGCAGGACGGCGATTACCTGCGCAGCCACGTGGAACTTTCCTACACCATTGATACCCGTGACGCGCAGATATTCCCCCGCAAGGGCGGCAAGTTTGAGGTGCTGGCCGGCTATTCCGGCCTGGGCGGCGATGTGAAGACTTACAACTTCGGCATCAACGGCTCCTATTACTGGAACCTGCGTGGAGATACCATTTTCAGCATCAATGCCGGCGCCGCCACCGTGGATTCCTACGGCGACCATGACGTGCCCATTTTTGAACGCCTCTACCTGGGTGGCCCGTACAACATGCGCGGCTTCCGTTTCCGGGACGTGGCTCCGTACAATCCGGCTTTGAGCGGTGATGAAACGATGGGCGGCCGGTCCTCCTTCTTCTGCCAGTTTGAATACTCCATTCCCGTGATTGAAGAAGTGCGCGTCGCCGTGTTCTATGACATCGGCTTCGTTAACGGAGACTCCTTTGACTTCAGCGCGTCCAAGATTGTTTCCGACTACGGGATCGGTCTGCGCCTGAACCTTCCCATCGGCCCCCTGGCGGTGGACTACGCCATCCCGATCCAGAAGAACAACGCCATTGACCGTGGCGGACAATTCCAGTTCTATCTCAACTACTCCTATTAATCTCTCTACCCTTCGACGACATGAGCAGCTTCCGCATTCTGATTCTGGCATTCCTGGTGGTGGTCCTGGGCGTTCTGGGGATCATCTATGTGAACATTTCCTCAAGAATGGACGTGATCCAGCAACAGCAGCAGCTGGCCTCCGCGCCTGCTGCGGCGCCCGCCAGCCCCACCCCTTATCTGCCCATGCCTACCCAGGTTCCCAGCACAACCGCCCAGCCGGTGGTGGTGGCGGACCCCGTGGTGAGCGAGGAACTGGCTCATGCCACGGCTGAGCTGGAACGGATGAAAAAGGAAAATGAAGACTTGAAAAAGCGCCACGCCATGGCGGAGGAGGAACGCGCCCTGCTGGAACGCCGGAGCATTGAAAAGGGTGATCCGCGCCTGCAATGGCTCAATGAGATCAAGGATGCGGAGCAGGTGGGCCGCGTGACGGAATACTACCGTGACGCCAACCTGGTCCTGTTTCAGGCCATCGGCCAGCCCGATCTGAAAGTGGGGCAGGAACTGGGCATCCGGAGGCGCGGAAGCATTTTTGTATCCCTGATTATCGACGGGGTTGATCCTGACGGCAAGGTGTTCCAGTCCTATGTGAAGCGCAATACGCTTTTTGACAACAATGACAAGGAAACCATCAAGCCGGGGGATGAAGTGATTGTCCCGCCAGCCAGCTGGCAGGAAAACATGTCTTCAGAAGGTGGTGCCGGAGCGGCTCCGTCCGCCGCCCCCTCTCCCGCACCCCAGCCGGTGATGATTCCCATGGAGCCGTAAGCGGATACGGATAGAGCCAAGCCAAGTAAAAAGAAGTGCATCTGAGAGAAAGATTGCAGTCGGCCGCGGGCCCCAGCCTGTCCTTTGAATTCTTCCCGCCTAAAAACGAGCAGGCCGCGGCGGCCCTGTACCGGACCATCCGTGAACTGGAGCCGTACCACCCCAGCTTTGTCAGCGTAACGTATGGAGCGGGCGGTTCCACCCGGGAACTTACCCGCGAGGTGGTGCTGCGCATCCAGCATGAATCCCGCATTCCCACGGTGCCCCACCTCACCTGCGTGGGACACAGCCGGGACGAAGTATGGAACATCCTGGACCGGTACGCCCAGGCGGGGGTGAGGGCTGTTCTGGCCCTGCGGGGGGACCCTCCGCGCGGCGCGGCGGATTACAATCGTGATGCGGACGCCTTTCGCCATGCGGCGGACCTGGTGGCCTTTATCCGTGAATATAATGAATCCGGACGCCATCCGGACCCGGACGGGTTTGCCATAGGCGTGGCAGGTTTCCCGGAGGGTCATCCGGCCACTCCCAACCGCCTGCGTGAAATGGACTTCCTGAAAGCGAAGGTGGATGCCGGCGCAGATTACATCTGCACCCAGCTGTTTTTTGACAACCACGCTTTTCTGGACTACCGGGAGCGCTGCCTCCTGGCCGGCATCAAGGCCCCCATTCTTGCCGGCATCATGCCCGTGACCAGCCTCTCCGGCATGAACCGCATGGCGGAGCTCTCCGGCGGCACGTGTTTCCCGGCCCGGCTGCTCAAGGCGCTGAAGCGCGCCGGTTCCAATCCGGACGCCATTCAGGAAGTAGGTATCCAGTACGCCTCCAGCCAGTGTGCGGAGCTGCTGGATTCCGGCGTGGCCGGCATTCATTTCTATACGCTCAACCAGAGCCGCGCCACCCGGGAAATCTACAGGAACCTGGGCCTGAAGGATTCCCTTCAGCTTCTGGAACATGGCGAAGATAAGTAAAAAGCTGATTGATTTGACCTGGACAACACGGTAGAAACCTCTTCAACAATATTATGGATATCAAGGATATTAAACGGGCTATGGACAACATGCCCATGGGTGATGGAAGCGCGTTTGCGGAAATTTCCGTCGGACCGGCCAAGCATGAACAATTTTTGGATGAACACTACGGCAAGGTTGCCCTGGTCGTGCTGCTGTGCGTTCTTGGCGCTGCCGGCTGGATCATTTACAACGGCATGCAGGATTCCATGGAAAGAAAAGCCGGCGCCGCCCTGGTAGCCGCCATGCCGGAATCCCCCGCCACCGGGGAAATCTCCCTGAATGAACAGGGGCTTCAGCAGGTGGTGGCTGACTTTGACGATTCCCGCGCCGCCGTTACCGCTACCTATCTTCAGGCGGTTGCCCTGTGGAACGCCGGCAAGGAAGACGAGGGTGTAGCCCGGATGAAGTCCTTTATTGATTCCGCTCCCACGGAAGAATGGAAAGCCCAGGCTTCCGTTACTCTGGCATGCCGCCTGATGAACCGTGGGAAGGCGGATGAGGCGGAAGGCCTGTTCCGTTCCGTGGTGGATGCGGGGGATCCCACGTTCTCCGGCTTCGCCACCATGTGCCTGGGGGATATTGCCCGGGCCAAAAAGGACAATGCCGCCGCCGGCGCCTTTTACCGTGAACTTGCGGAAAAGTTCCCGTCCAGCGCATTCGCCCTTCAGCGTGGAGGCTATCTGCTGCGCAAGAGCCTGTTTGATATTCAGAGCCCCGTGCGCATTGAACCCGTTACGGAGAAAAAATAATCCGTGCGCGCTTTTCCGGGACACCGGAAAATAAACGCTTTCCACATACGCATGCCTGCTCTTTGCGGCATGCGTATGTTCGTATTCAGGCCTGTGGGGCACGGTGTTCCAGCCTGGAAAGGCTGCTCGGGAGCGTTCACGCGCATGGGGATCGGTGATGCCGGAATTTCCTGCGGGGTTGTGACATGCTTAAACAAAAAATGAGGAACGTGCGCGCTTACTGGATGTAAACCGGGCCGCCGGTACCAACCACATTTTTTCAGACCATGAACAGATCTATCAAATCCCTCTGGCTTCTTCCCCTCGCGGGGCTCGCTCTTTCCCTCCTGCCGTCCTGCACGACGGACAGTTACGGGAACAGCGCCGTGACGCCCGGAGGCGCTGCCGCCATAGGAGTGGGCGCGCTGGCCGCAGGAGCCGCCATCGGCGCCGCGGTACAGCATGACCGGGACAAGGACAGGTACCGCCATGACTCGCACCATCACCACCACAGCCCTCCGCCGCCGCCGCGCCATCGTCCCCATTGGCGCCGGTAGGGAAGGGCCGTGGGTATTGCTGGACGGTTTCAGCTCTGCCGGATGCCGCGGAGCGCCCAGGTCATGCGCTGCCTGGCGCTTTCCGGGTCATTGAGCATGGTCCCCAGCAGGTCCAGCACCGGGCGGACGGCCTTCGGGTCGTGCACCTGGAGCTGGCCGGAGAGGATGAAAGGGGCTCCTCCGCAGCAAACCAGGTAAATCAGAATGTTCATGGGGGCTCCCGGGAGCACGGACCCTTCCTGCTGGGCTTCCCTGATGGTTTCCAGCAGGACAAGGGGGTGGCGCGTATGGATTCCCGATATAAAGCGGATGGCCGCCTGCTCCCCCGCCAGGGCATCCAGCACCAGATGGGCGATGAACTGGCCGTGGCGCAGCAGGAACTCCATGACGTCCCCGAGGATGGCCTCCAGCTTTTCAAAAGCCGGAAGATGGATATTCGCGTGGGTTCTGACACCGGTGAACAGCGGTTCATACCAGCGTTCCAGCAGTTCGGTTAGAAAAGCTTCCCGGTTGCCGAAGTGGTAGACAAAGCTCCCCGTATTGGTGCCCGCGCGCAGGGAAAGGCCACGGACAGTGAGAGCGCGTAGTCCGGATTCTCCGATGATCATGGCTCCCGTGTTAAGCAGGTGCTCTCTGGTGGATTTCCGTTTGGGCATGAAAGTGAAGCTTAAGCACCCAATGTGTGCTCCTTCTCCGTCCGTAAGGCAAGGACTTGTTACGTCTGTTATTGTAAAAAGCGGAACCGGGGCCTCGTCCTTTCCCCGGTTCCGCCGCTGGAATCAGGATGTTGCTTCCAGTTCTTTCCGCCGGGAGGAAATCCAGCGGGAGAAGAGTTTGGCCGTGGCCGGAATGATGAGCAGGTTCAGGATGGTGGCTGAGACCAGGCCGCCGAACTGGACGATGGCCAGCGGGCCGAGCAGTTCGCCGCCTGGCTTGTCAATGGCCCAGATCAGCGGGAGCAGCCCCAGCACTGTTGTCAGGGAGGTCATGATGATGGGGACCACGCGCTCCAGGGAACCTTCCCGGATGGCTTCTGCCGGTGCCAGCCCCTTGTGCTCCAGGGCCCGGTACCTGTTGAGCAGGATCAGGCCGCTGCGGATGGCAAAGCCGATGACCGTCACGAAGCCCACGATGGAGGCCACAGAGAGGATGGGCGGAATGTACGTGTCCCCGAACAGGGAGGACAGCGTGCCGGGGGAGGCCAGGAAGACGGCTACGATGCCGCCCACCAGGCACAGCGGAATGTTCACCAGCGTCAGCATGGCGCGGCGGACGCTCCCCAGCGCGGAGGAAAGCAGCAGCACAATGAGCACCATGACGATGGCGCCCAGCACGTAAAGCCGCTCGGAGGCGGATTCCCGCGCCTTGATGGTGCCGTCATAGTCCACTGTGCAGCCCATGGCGTTCATCACGGGGTCCAATTGTTCCCGGCAGGCCTTCGCCAGGTCCCCCAGGTTGGAATTGGGGGAGGGGTTGCAGGAAATCATGGCTTTCCGCATGGTGTTGTCCCTCAGGATGAGGTTGGAGACCTCCTCCCGGTACACCTGCGCCACGTCGTCCAGGCGAACGGTCTTTTTATTGGGGGAGATCAGTTCCAGGTTCTTGATGTCTTCCATGGACGTCTTCAGCTTCGGGTCAATGCGCAGGACAATGTTCCAGTGGTCCTGGTTCTTGATCACTTCCCCCAGCTTCTGGCCGTTCATGGCCGTGGAAACCTGTTCCGCGGCATTCGCCATGGTCAGGCCGTGGGAGGCCAGGGCTTCCTGGTTGTACTGCACGCGGATGGTGTCCACCATGATCTCCCGGTTGGCGCGCGCGTCCGCCACTTCCGGCATGTTCGCCAGAATCTCCTTGGCCTTCTGGGCCGCCAGGCGAAGCTGGGGCAGCTCCGTACCGTAAATGTTGATGGCGATTTCCGAGTTGGAGCCGGACAGGGCGGAGCTGATGCGGTGCGCCAGCGGGTAGCCTATCATGGAGCTGGTGCCGGGGATGCCGTCAATGCACTTCTTGATGGCGGCGCGCAGCTCTTTCTGATCCTTCTTCAAGTCCACGCGCACAAGCAGTTCGGAGGCGCTAACGGGTTCCGCGTGTTCGTCGTTTTCCGCGCGTCCCGTGCGCTGGGTGACGCTGAGAACGCCCGGAATGTGTTCAATATCCTTCATCACGGTTCGGGAAATGCGCTCCGTTTCATCCAGGGAGGTACCGGGCACGGTACTGACGAAGACCGTATAGCAGTCTTCGTTGAACGGGGGCAGGAAGCTGGTCCCGAAGGTGGAGCCCAGCCACAGGGCCAGCAGGGTGATGGCCGCCATGATGGCGCAGACCGTCTTGGAAAAGCGCATGCACAGCTCAAGGATGGGCGCATAAATGCGCTTGATGAGGCGGGAACTGAAGGAGTCCCCGCTTTCCAGGGTGGCGGCGTTTTTGCTCTTCTTGAACCACATGTAGCAGAGCACCGGGGTGATGGTGACGGCCACAATGAGGGAGGAGAGCAGGGCCAGCATGTAGGAGATGCCCAGGGGGCGGAAGAACTGGCCTTCCAGCCCGGACAGGAAGAGCACCGGCGTGAACACCAGCAGGATGATGACGGAAGAGAAGGAAATGGAACCCACGATTTCCCCCTTGGCCTTCATCAGCACCTCATACTTGCTCTTGCGCTTGTCTTCCGGCAGGGCGGCGTTCCGGTTCAGGTGCCGCCACGCTATTTCCACGAAGATGATGGCATTGTCCACCACGTCCCCCACGGCCACGGCCAGGCCCCCCAGGGTCATGATGTTGATGGCCAGCCCGAAGACGGGGAACATCATCATCCCGAACAGGACGGACAGAGGCATGGAAATCAGCGTGATGATGGCCGTGCGCAAATTCAGCAGCGTCAGGAAGATGACGATCATGACCACCGCCCCCGCAATGAGCAGGGTTTCCGTTCCGTTGTCCAGGGACATTTCAATGAAATCCGCCTGGCGGTAGGCGCTGGTGTGCAGCTTCATGCCCTTGGGAAGCTGGCTTTGGCTAAATTCCTTCACGGCTGCGTCCACGGCTTTCGTCAGGGCCAGCGTATTGGCGCCCGGCACCTTCTGCACGGAGAGCACCACGGCGTCTTCCCCCATGAATCCGGCGTCGCCCCGGCGCGGCGCGCCGTCTATCTTGACGTCCGCTACGTCCTGAAGCCGCAGGATGCCGGAGGCGTGGTCCGGAACCAGGGCGCGGTTGAGCTGTTCAATATTGGCGGTGCGGGTATCCTGCTGGATGGGGAGCTCCTGCCCGGCCACGTCCTCCAGATACCCGGCGGGCACGGAGGACTGGGATTCCTCAATGGCCGTTTTCAGGCTGGAAAGGTCCACTCCGGCCAGCTTGAGCTTGTTAGGATCGTAAACCACCTGGTACTCAGGCAGGCGGCCGCCCAGCACCGTGACCTGTCCCACTCCGGGGATGGCCAGCAGGCGTGTGCGCAGCTTGTATTCCGCCAATTGCCGCATGTCCAGCGTGGAGGTGTCTTTGTCCCCCGTCAGGGCGATCAGCATGATTTCTCCCGTGACGGAGACGATGGGCGCCAGCTCCGGGGACGTGCCTTCCGGCAGGGACTCCCGGACCGCGCCCAGGCGTTCCGTCACGATCTGGCGGGCCTGGTAGATATCCTTGTCCCAGTCAAAGTCCACCCATACGAAGGAAAGCCCGCTGCCGGAAGAGGAACGGACGCCCTTGACTCCGGCGGTGCCGTTCATGGCGGACTCAATGGGAATGGTGATATACTGCTCCACTTCCTCCGCGGTAAGGCCGGGGGCTTCCGTCTGGATGGTGACGCGCGGAACCTTCAGTTCTGGAAACACATCCACAGGAATATTCTTCACCACGAAAATGCTGATAATTGCCAGCGCAATCGTCAGCAGAATCACGGTAATCCTGTTATTCAGACAGAATGAAATTAGAAAATTCATCGAATTCTTGTTTCTATTAACTTTTCTCTAATCACTGTTAGCTGAATATCAGTGTTCTCCTTCGTGGAACTGGCCGTCCGCGTGGAAGTGCCCGGCCGCCTTCTTGCTCCCGGCATCCCCCGTGGGCAGGATGTATTTCAATTCATACCCGCCCTTGGTCACGATGGTTTGTCCCGGCGTCAGTCCCTTCACAGGCGTTTTCCCCTGCCGGGCGGGCAGTGTCTCCACTTTCTTCATGACGAAGGTATCGTCTGCCGCCTTGATGAAAACCACGTCGTTCACCCCCACCTTGACGACGGCGCTGTTGGGAACGGGAATAAAGCCGTCCGTGGCGGCGTCATGGGAATAAAGGTCCAGCCGGGCAAGCTGCCCGGCGTGCGTCCCTTCCGGCATATGGTCCGGAACGAAGTACAGGGCGCGGGACTGCGTGGCGGGGTCCACCTGGTCCGCCACCCGCAGGGCGCCGTTCAGCACTTCCGTGTTTTTCCCGCTGGTCAGGGCCAGTTGGGCCTTCGCGTAATGGACGGGGTCCGCCCCGTAAATGGTAGTGGCGAATTCCAGTTCCCCCTTGTTGGTCATGACGAGGGCCGGGGCCCCCTGTTCCCCCCAGGAGCCCTGGGTCATGTTCACGGACTGGACGGAGCCGTCCGCCGCGGCGTACACGTAAAGGAGGTTGTTTTTCAGCGCTCCGGAATCCGTCACCAGCTTCAATTTATTATTGCTGGCGTCCAGGGCGGCCCGGAGACTGTGGATTTCCGCTTCCTTGAACTGGATGGAGGTATTCAGTTCACTGTTCCGCGTGCCGATTTTTTCCAGTTGGGCGCGGCGTTCCTTGAGGGTGTTGAGTTCCGCCGCGGCGCGGTCCAGGGCGGCCTGCGCCTGGGAGGCGTTCCCTTCCATCTCCACAATATCCGGAGAGGCCAGCGTGTACAGCAGTTCCCCTTTCCGTACCTGCTGGGCGGACTTGACGTTGAACGTCACGCGCCCTGCGGCGGGAAGGGCGTACGTCGTCACCGCATGGGGAGGAATGACCATTTGGCCATGAAGGGTTTTTTCCGCGCCGTGGGGGACTTTCGTCACCTTCTCAAAGCGCATGTCCAGGGAATGGCGCGCCTTTTCATCCACATGCACGGGAATCATATCCCCCTGCTGTCCGGAAGCTTTCCCCTCACCTTCTTCATGTTCGTGATCCCCCGTGCATGCTTCCCCTTCCTTGTGCTGGTGGCCTTCCTGCTCATGGCCGCCCGTGCAGACGGAGCCGTCCGCATGCTTGTGTTCCTCATGGGCGTGGCCTTCGGTGCAGGTTTCTCCTTCCTTGTGCTGGTGTTCTTCATGGCCGTGATCGGCCGTGCAGGCAGTGCCGTCCTCGTGCTTGTGTTCAGCGGGGGCCTGCTGTTCTCCGCGTGCAGGATTGAGGCCAAAAACGGGAGCGAGGCCCAGGATGATGGAAAAATAGAGACGTTTCATATTCGTTAACATGGTGAGAAATTTATTTGGATTGAAGGTTGGCGTGGGTGAGGTAGCGGAGCTGGGCCTGAATGGCCAGCAGCTTGTCCAGATTATCCAGGAAGGCCAGGCGGCTTTCGTAAAGCTGGTGGCGGTTCTCCGCCAGTTCCAGCAGGGAGGCTTCCCCGATGCCATGCAGCTTTTCCATGGTCCGGACGGAGGAGGCGAAGGAGTCCATGCGCTGAAGCTCCGTCCGGCAGTGGCGCAGCACCATCTGCTGGCTGGCGTCAAGCTGGCGCGCGTTGAACAATTCCGTCTTCCAGAGCTGGATGGTTTCCTGCCTGGACATATCCCGTGTTCCGCGGGATTCCGCAATGGCCTTGCGGTTGCGGTTCCAAAGGGGGAGATTGAACCCTATTTCCCCGCCCACTTCCTTTTCACCGTCGTCACGGGTGAAGGAGGGCCCCAGTTCCAGTTCCGGATACTGGCGCCGGATTTCCGTCTTGAATAGCGTTTCCGTGGTGGCGTAGGCTGCCAGCTGGGCCTTGATTTTGGGAGCTGCCGTCAGGGCGGCGGGGCTGGGCGCTGGAACGGCGGCGGGAAGCTGGAAGCCCTGTTCCGTGCGGAAGCCGAGCTTCCGCGCCGCGGAGGGATGCAGCCCCATCAGCTTGACCAGTTCCATCTTCTGTTCCAGTTCCGTTTCCGTTACGGTCTGAAGTTCCCGGATGGCGTCATTCATGCGCTGGGAAGCCACCTGGCGGGAGGAAAATTCCACTTCCCCCGCTCCGATGAGCTTTTCAATCATGCCGTTTTCATTCCTGACCGCCTCCAGGCGTTCCCGGATGACCGCCTTGCGGCGCTGGGTGACGGCCAGCTTGCTCCAGGCCTGGTCCAGGGAACTGAGAAAATCCAGTTCCGCCTGGCGGAGGGTCCAGAAATCCGCCTCCTTGTACTGTTCCGCCACCTTCTTTTCCAGAGCCGGGAGGCCGGTTACGGGAATGGTGAAGCCCAGGCTGCCGGCCATGTTGAGCGTATTTTCCTGAAGGACCTGCTCAATGTCCCAGGAAAAGGACGGATCATTCCACCAGCCCGATTGTTTGGCTACTTCATTGCTGGATGCCAGTTTCAGGCGTGCCTTGTTCAGGTCCGGATTCATGACCAGGCCAATCTGGCGCGCCTGGTTCCGGGTGACGGAGGTGTGTGCGTCCACGCGGGACGCCTCTTTCCAGGAGGCTTCCTCCGCGTTCAAGTCAATGGGTGCGCTGTGGTAGACGCTGCATGAGCTGAGGAAGGCGGTCAGGCCGAGCCCAGCGAAAAATGGTATGGATTTCATGATGAAAAAGGAAATGGAGACAGTTCGTCTCAATCAGGTTTGGACAATGCGGCAGATCATTCTGCGGAAACAAACAGGGCCGGACGCAATTAAAAAAGCAGCGTTCAGCCGGAAGCGTCCCGGGACGTTCCTGAAAAGGGGGCCGTTAAATCAGCAGGGGAAGCTGAAAGCCTTTATGTACCGGGCCATCGTCCCTGAAGGGGTCAGGGGGAGCCGGTATGGCGGAATCCGATGTTTGGCTTGTTAAAAGAAGAGGCTGCGCCAGATGGTGGAAATCCGGTAACGTCTGCCAGATGATGCAGGGTTGTGGAAGCGGCGCATGAAGAACGGGCAGCGTCAGGTCGTCAATCTCCAGGCGTTGGTGTTCGCAGAGGTGCCCGGCCAGAGGGGTGGAACTGCCGGCGCCGGAACCATGGTCCCCACGGCATTCGCAGGGGGCGGCATCCTGATGGCAGGAGCAGGAAAAGAGAAAAACCTCCTCATGGCAGGGGCATACGGAAACCATGCCCGTTCCGCCTACGACGACCAGCAGAAGGGTGAGCAGCATGATGCCGTTGCGCAATGCTCTAACCATGGTATGCCGCGAATCCTAGAAAGGAGCCGGGGAAGCGTCAAGAGCAAAGTGACGGATGCCGGAAGCGTGAGTAGGAGGGATTTTTCATACTATTTTCAATAGGAGCTATAAAACGTATTGGAATTGGAAATAACCTGAGAATCATGTTGATATTCAGGAATATTTTTCATAACAGGACAAGGAAGGCCAAAAACAGGCCTGGAAAACATTAATGACTCTACAAACATGAAAGACAAAATATCTTCTTATACCAAGTGGTTTGAACCTTCCCGTTTTATGCCACGCCCTGCGTTGCGGGCTGCAATGAGAACAAATGATGCCCCTCAGTGGCCTATCAGCCACCAGGACGGAAAGAAAGTTGGGCCGCCCAGTGGTCCCGCCGACTCAATCGCACTCTATCCCTTTGAGTTTGAAGTTCCCTTTGAAACGGACGAACAGGGCAATCAAATTCCTATCCAGGCCAAATGTGATGTCAAGCTGACGGAGGACGACTGGGGGGATGCCAAAATAGACGATATCCTGGTAGTGGATATGACAAGCTCTACACACGGGCAGGAGGCCGGGCCGGAAGGCGGCCATACGGAGTGGACGCTCTCAGGAACTTGCAAGGTGGAATCGGGAAATCATCATCTGGTTACTAGCAATGAAAACATCAAATATTCCAATCCTAAGGGCAACGTAGCTGTATGCCGCTATACTCTTGATGTGCGCCCCATTGAACCCGGCGGTCAAAAAAAACCTGAACCTTGCCCCTGTGAAGGAGATACTTGCAACGGAGATGGAGGTTCTCCGTCTGGACCGGCTGTCCGGGCGGGACGCAGTGCTAATGCTCAAAACTTTTCTTCCGCAGGATGCAATGTCCAGGCAGACAGTACGGCAACGCTCATGTACTGGTCATGCAACTTCGGCTCTTTCAGGGGGATTGGAGAAATGCCTTCCGGACGTGTGGAATTAAGGGCGCAGGAGAATGTCTCCGGCTTGGAAACTCCGGTTTCCCTTGCCTATAACCATCCTCTGGCCAGTTATCTGAACATACCGGAAGGCGGAATTGTTCCCGGAACCCGGTTTGACCTGGTACGGGGAGACCGTGTGATAGCCATGCGCTGTTACAACGACGGTTCGGTTGCTCCCATTGGCATAGATACGTCGGGCGGTGGCAAAGCCTCCCTGATTACGGAAGAACAACAAAGCAGCCTGCGCTGGCGGACCGCTGCGGGGGAAACCTACCTCTTCTCCTCCATGACTGGAAGCCTGCTCTCCTACACTACGGCGGACCAGCAAACCATCTCCAATACGTCGGCGTATCTGAACATCAAGCGTGCGGAAGATGGCTCCCTGCGCCAGATATGGAACTTGTGGGATGGCTTGCTCAACGTGGAAACCATCACGGAAACCGGTTATGTGATTGCCCTTTATACATCGGCTCAAATAGGAGAAATGGATGAATCTGGCTTATATACGGTCACTGGCCCTCCCTTTAAGACATTCGTGCTTTCCCTCTCCCGTGACGAAAGCCGCTTCACAATTACGGAACAAACGCCGGAGAGGCAGCCTTATGCCGTTACCTGGTGGAAGAACGGTTTGGCCTGGAACATGCAGCAAGGGGCCGGGGAGGAAGCAGTCACTACTTTCCGCACTCATACAGAGCTGGAAGCTACCGTTTGGCAGTTGGTCACGGAGAAGAGTAAAAACAATCTGTCAGCTTCACGCGTTGGTGAAGTGTACCAGACGACGGATGTGGGGGACTTGCTGCTCACGCGGGTAGAAGGCTATGGTTCGGAGCAGGAACTGACAACGCACTATGAATACGATGCCGCGGGGCGTCTCTGTAAGGAAACGAAGCCCGACGGGAGTCTATGGACATGGCTTTACGATGCACAGGGCCGCGTCATCAGGACAGACGAACCCTGGGGAGAAAACGGCCGCAGAAAGACGGACATTACCTACGCCCATTCGGCGGAGGACAACTTCAACGGGGAAGTTGCTGAAAAAGTAGTGCGGTTGTTTCCAGCGACAGGTAAAGCTAAGCAACTTGTGCGCGAGGCTTATAAATACACTGTATCCAACCACGTCAAAAGGATGGAAAAGCGCGCTGTTGCTCTTGGAGCAACGGGAACGCGCCTGACAGTAACGGAACAATGGCTGGCAAGTGCTCCTAACCCATACGCCCGGGGCCGTGTCCGGATGGCCCAGACGGTCAACGGAGTACAGACTTGGTACGACTATGCTGCGGCAAATGAACACGGGGCTCTCTATACGGAAACGGAAGAGACGCGTGTCAATGGAGAATCCATCGCAGGACAAAGTACCCGGAAAACCACCTGGATCACGGCACAAGGGCAGCGTGTACGGGAAGAAAGCTACGTATTGCTTTCCGATGGAGAATGGGCGCTTACTGATAGTGCGGATTATGAATTTGATACGCAAAACCGATGGGTAAAAAGAACGCGCGGAAACGGGCGCATTACGGAACGTGCCCTCATGTGTGACGGCCGCACGTTGTGGGAAAAAGATGAAGATGAAGTACGGATTGACTACGCGTATGACACGGCGCGCCAGTTGGTGGAAACTTCGCGTTCTGCCGTCGTAGACGGAGAAACCGTAATTACCCCGGAAATAATCACCTCTTACATACGCGATGCAGCCGGTAGAGCGCTTTCAACGACCGTGTATGCAGGCCCCATGCAAACTACCCAAGCTACAAGTTATGACTTGATAGGCAGGACTATTGCTTCCTCCGATATATTGGGCCGTGCGACTGCTTATGCCTACAGCTCCGACGGTCTGACAGTGACGAAAACATTGCCTTCAGGAGCTACACTCATCACACGCTCCGCTTCGGATGGTACGATCCTGGAGCAAAGCGGAACAGGGCAGCGGCACACTCTTGCCATCATGGACCTGGTTAATGATGGTATCCGCACCAGCGTCAGAGCCGTTTCTCCAGAAACGGAAACAGAAATCCGGAAAAATATAGTTAACGGCTTTGGAGAAATATTGCGAACGGGAGTGCCCAATACGGCAGGAGGCGTTATTTATACGCGCTATACCTACAATGCCAAGGGGCAGATAACCAGGGAACAAGTGGATGCCGGAAATGCTGCCACGAGCATGGCACCTACGTTACGGGAATATGACGGATTCGGCAATGTAGTAAAAGAAACATGGAAGCTGGAAGATAGCCCTACACTTGCCAACTCCCGCATTACCACATGGGAATATGGTGTGGAGCAGGGACAGGACGGAGCCTATCGTTTCATGACAGTGATCAGGAATAACGGGAACGGAGCAACCTATAAGGAAACGGAAAAGTCATTGATCTCTTCTCTTTCCGCTGCCTTGGAAAGCAAGACTCTTTCCATTGATCCGAGAGGAAATACGATAACGCAATGGACGGAATATGCCGGATCTGCCATCAGAAACAGAAAGGGTATCATTCCTTCTTCCACTGTGACGGCCATCTCGCATACGGTGGATGGTTTCGTAACAAGTGCGGTAAACAATGCCGGAGTGACGACAACCGCCACCCGTACTTATACGGAAACAGGAATTATCTCTACACACACGGATGCCCGTGGCAATGTAGTTACCACCCGGACGGACACTGCCGGCCGCACCATCTCTGTCACGGATTCGGCAGGGAACACCGTGGCAACAACTTATCATCCGAATTTGGATCAACCTTCCTGCATCACCAATGCGTTGGGAAAAACAAACTGCTCGACTTACGATATCCGAGGACGTAAAAAAGCAGAATATGGCACAGCCGTCCAACCGGTGCTTTTTGAATATGATGACGCCGACCGGATGACGAGCCTGACGACTTTCCGGGAGAATGAAGGAAACATTACTGACGATCCATCCGGACGTGTTGACGGCGACACTACCCTTTGGAGTTATGATGAAGCCACAGGACTGGTCATTAAGAAAACCTATGCGGACGGGACACATGAAGACACCACCTACAACGCTCTTAACATGAAGGCGGCTTTTACTGACGCCAGGGGAATTACTACCGCCTGGGGCTATAACTTTAAAAAGGGAACCAATACTTCCATTACTTACAGCGACGGAACGCCGGCAATCAACATGCTCTGGAATCCGCTCAACCAGCTTTTTCAAGTGACTGACGGGTCCGGAACGCGAACCATCGGCTATAATCAGTACGCTGAACCGGAAACGGAAAATATAACCATCAATGGAACAAGTTACCTCCTGACTGAAACCCACGATATTCTGGGACGCAGTGCGGGTTACACTCTCAATAAGGGAACACAGACAATCCAAGACATCCGGCAGCATTACGGATCGAATGGGCAACTTGCAATTGCTACTATTGTACATGGTGGAATGGAACAGAGCTTTACGTACGGTTACTTGCAGGGAACGAACATGCTCTCCCGCTTGACGATGCCTAATGGAATCGTCAAGTACCTGGACTATGAAGATCATCGTGATTTGAGCACTGGCATTAGTCTTCGTTTGGGAGAAAACGTTCTTGTTGCCCGTACACGGAGTTATGATGCATTGGGCCGGCCGGCATTTCACATGCAACAACGGGAATCGGAACAAGCTCGAAGCGATCATTTCAACTACAACGGTCGCAACGAACTAGTCAGCGCTTCTTTGGGAGGAAGGGTTTATGGTTATGATTATGATAACATCGGTAATCGTAAAACCGCCTTGAATCTGGAGGAAGAGCTTGTTTATACAGCCAATGAACTTAACCAGTACGCGAGTATTGCGGAGAATGAAGAAATACCTTTCATTCCTCAATTTGATGCTGCGGGCAATCAGACACTGGTGAAAACATCCACGGCAATCTGGACGATAGTTTACAATGCCGCCAACCGTCCGGTGAGTTTTACAAGCCTGGACGGTCGTATTGCGGTGGAATGTGATTATGATCATCAGGGACGCCGGCACATGAAAAAGGTCATGGTTGATGGAATTGTCAGAAGTCACAAGCGTTACATCTATCGGGGCTATTTGCAGATAGCCGCTCTTGACATGCTCAATAACCAGAACGTACTGCGTACTATTTTATGGGATCCGATGAAATCAATAGCCACCCGGCCTTTAGCCTTGGTGCAGGACAACGCCCTGTACTGCTATGGTCATGACTTCAACAAGAACGTCACGGAGTTGTTCGATGAGGAAGGAACGATGGCAGTTGCCTATGACTACTCGCCATATGGACAAGTTGCCTCAACAGGAAACCTTATTCAACCTGTGCAGTGGAGTAGTGAGATGAACGACGAAGAATTGGATATGATCTATTACAACTACCGCCATTATAATCCTGCTGATGGCAGATGGATTAACCGTGACTCTATCGCTGAACAGGGAGGATGGAATTTATATGGATTTGTAAAAAACAATCCTTTGATTTATAAAGATAACCTGGGAAATAAAATTATTATTATTTCTTCATTGCCAGAGTGGGATGTAATAAATTTTGAAATTTATAATAAAATCATTCAAGGTATGAAAAATACTTTGAAGAGATGGGAAGAAAGTAAGAATGGCTCACCCATTTCTGTAAAAATGATTAATCAATATTTAGGAAAATGGGAAGTTACTGTAGACGGAAAATCATATAAGGGAAGTGCAGAAGAGCTTATATCTAAAATAAAAAGAGAAGGTGAAAGTTCGTACAATAACTATACCACTAAAAAAGATACGGTTGCTGCTGTTAATAAAGCTCTTGAAGAATTAAAAAATGGAGAAAAATATGATAAAATAGTAATATTAACACATGGACATAAAGAAACTGGCATATCTCTATTTGCTGATCAGGATACAATTCATAAAGAAGATCCTATTTTTGGGGAATGGAGGAAAAATGAACTGATTAAGGTGGTTTCATGCTATCAAAACGAGGGGAAAAATCCTGTGATGGAAAATTTGATTTCTTTCAAAATTGATCAGTCGATCAAGAATCCATGCCATTATAAGTTTATTCCTACAAAAACTGAGACAAGCGATGCGTAATATTAAAAATATTGTAGTTTATTTTTTAGTTCTATTATTATATAATTGCACTCCAAGAACAAATAAATCGGATATGCAGACCTTTTATGAGGATACATATTCTATTTGTATAAATGAAGATTTTTTCTGGAATGATGAAGCCAGGAAAAATGGGTTGGGGAATTGGGATAATTGTGATTATCTGGGGGGCTCCCTCACATACATGGAACCAACAAAAGCAATGGTGAAATATGAGCTGAATAAAATTAAGTCATATTTTAGGGACGCAGTAAAAAATAATTCTATTTCTGAATATAGAAATAGTAAAAACATACGAATCTCTCTTAAAAAAGAGTTTCCTTACAATTTCTCTAATGAGCATTTTTTGGGAATTCTAGAAGATGAAAATATTGTATTTTTAAATTATTTTAAATTTGATATAATATTTAAAACTCCGCGTGGAGAAAAGAAATATAGTAATTTAATTTATTGTGAATTTAAATATGACGGGTCTCAATCATTAGAATATGTGATCAAGGATCGGGATAATTATTATATGCTTGTGAATTGATCATGAATTAACCGCCATAAGACCTCTTACGCGATGTAGCCAGGAGGGCACTCTCAATGACCGTGTATGTAGGCCTCATGCAAACTACCCAAGCTACAAGTTACGATCTGACAGAACGCATAGCCCTATTTGGCGGACGGATTAAGGCGTGTGGCTGGTTATTTCCAGGTCTGATGTGGCTTAGGTTTTGGACTACCTGTCCACATCCAGAATTTCCTACTCCGACGCCTGGCGGTGGTAATGTATGGCCGAGTGGTGAATACACTCCGCCCGGTACGCCTCCATCCGTGCCTCTTACTCCAGATGAGATGGCCTCAGTATTTTGTAACTATTCCATACCCGCGCCGAATGTGTGTGTCAAAATTCTTCAGAAGTTTCAGACTCCTATCCTACAGCAGCAAAATCTATATGCATCGATTTTTTGAAAAGATACCAATTTTCAATTGCAGTGATTTCAACAGCTATGTGTTTGGCGAATGCTGAAAGCCAATGCCAAAATATATCATGTTGTTCAGAAAGAAATAACTGTAGGCTAAAAGCACATATAAATTGTTACGCCAGTCGAGGGTTTGTTCCTTTTTTGGGGCTTCCCGAAGGAGGCGCTGATGTAGGTTGGAATATGTTACTTAATGATTCTCAATGCAAATAGTATATAATATAGTTCACTTCATATTGATTTGCGCGTTGGCTCCTTGGCTTATTGGTGCTGGATATTCCATGTGTTTATCTAACTCGGAGCTCTCAGCAATGGCGGGATTGGCTATTGTAGTGTTTTCATTTCCAGTAACATTTTTACTGGCTGTTGTTAGCTGGGTGATCTGGCGTATTTTTGCTGGTGAAATAAATCGTGCAGTCTCTTGTTTTTCCGGACTGATTGTTGGTGTGGTTATGGGATTTTTATTGTCTCGTATGCTTAATGCTGAAAATAATTATTTCATCATGCTGGCTGGAGTGATTGGAGGTCTTGTTGGATATACTGAATTCTACCTGTTTAGATCATATGATAAAGGAATGGATGAATAGTTGTTTTCTCCTATTTTTATCTAATGGATTACTTTGTGTGTTGTCCATGATTATAAATTAAAATATGGGAGCTTTAGAGGAGGGAAAATTTTCCCTCCTCTAAATATTAATATAAAAACTATTGACCACCTACCAACCAAGAAAATAAAGGGTATGAGAACGAAAATAATAACCATCAGCCTGTATCCTTTCCTGGCATGGGGCGCCTGCGCAGCAGAGGATGTAAAGAACATTGAAAAACAAACTGAAATGATGGATATACAAGAAAGTCCTTCTAAAAAAGCTACAAGGATAAAGAATGAAGTTCTGCAACTGCAGCAGGACCTAAAAAGATTCATTTCCGCTTACGAAGAAAAGAGAATATCATTAGAGCAACTCAGAAATTTTTATGAAAAACGGGTGAAAAGTTTTTGCCTGTACTATCACAAGTTGTCTGGGGATGAGCTAACTGCTCCTCTTGATTTATCTCCTGGGTTACCTATGAAATCGGGCTTTTTATGGGATATGAGAGTCAAATTGAATGATTTGACGGAAATCTTCATGGATGAAGACCAGGGTGACGGATATGTGTGGGGCAATAAATCCTACACTGGGCCGAAAGAAGTGGTGGCGCTGAAGGTATTCTCCGACGGGATGGATGATTTTATAGAATGGATAAAAAATTGATCGATTGATGAAGTAAGGAAATGGATAAATCGGAGAGATTTTGATGCTAACTGGGATTACAGGCGATGAAAAAAACCGCAAGAGTGAGTTGAAATAGATATTTCAAAAAATGGATGGGAGGTGGCTGATTGTTGAAATCATCAATGGTTTCTATCAGCCGCCTCCTTTAATATATCCACAGTGTGTTCAAAGGCTACACCGCGGACGTCAATGATCTGGGAGTTTTCCGCTACGGCTCCGGTGATTTCCTCCTTGAATTTTCCGGCCTGTTCTTCCGTGAGCAGATTTCTGGAGATCAGGGAGCGCGTAATGAGCTGGAGCACGTACTCCGTTTCTACAAAGGACTGGCGCCCTACGGCCTTGCTCATGGCTTCCATGAATTCGTGGGCGTGTTCGGGCGAGAGGGCTGCAACGGCTTTTTCATAAGCCTGCGTGAAGGTGCTCACCGGGGCCTTGGAAACTTCCGTCTTGGTCAGGTCAAAGCTGGATTGGTAGGCCAGGGCCCCTTCCTCCGCCAGTTGAAGGGCGTTCTTTCCGAATTTGTTGACGGCATTCATGTCTGCCCCTTTTTCCAGCAGCAGGGCCGCTACCTGGAAGTTGCCGCGCATGGCCGCCAGCATCAGCGGCGTAAAGCCGTTGCCTTCCCGGTTGTTGATGTCCGCTTTCTTTTCAATCAGCATGTCGGACAGGCGGTCCAGCCCGCTCCAGGAGGCCCAGTGCAGGGCGGTCCATCCGTCCTTGTCCTTCTGGTCGATCTCCACGCGGGGATCTTCCAGCAGGCGGCCCAGGTAGGGCGCGCGCTTGGCTTCCAGTTTCAGCGTGGTTTCAATGTTGTTATAGTTGGCGTAGCATACCCACATGACGGGCGTCCTGCCGTGGGGGTCCGTCATGTTGACGAAGGCTTTTCCTTCCTTCGCCGCCAGTTGCTCCCCTTCTTCCAGGGTTTGGTCGAATTCCTTCATTCCCTTGACCCTGGCTTCCTGTTCCTCCTGTTCGGAGGAGGCATTGACTTCCTTGGCCTCCGCCTTTTTCATCACGGTGATGAGGTCCAGGGCCGGATTGGGGTCTCCGGAGAAGGATTTGGAAACCACCAGGCTGATGCCGCCCAGAATGGAACTGAAAGCCACCAGGATGAGGGAATCCACAATGATGTTGCGCGTGTGCTGGTTCATGGTCTCGTGAGGTTAGGAGTTGGCTTCCGTGAGTTCTTCCGCCGTAACGGCGGGGTCCATTTCCGTCTCAATGGCCGCAATGGGCGGGGAGTCCGCATCTTCCTCCGGGTGGTCGGAGGTGATGGTCTTGCGGGTCATGATGATGGCGATGGGGCTGATGACGGCCATGGCCAGGTAAATGGTCCACATGAATTCGGGTGAATCCCAGAAGCCGATGTGCCCGGTATCCATCTTGGCGCAGATGCCGTCATAGCAGAGGTAGGCGACGAGCAGGCCTCCGATGATGCCGTTGATGGGCTTGGCGATGAACATGGGCAGCGCCGCCAGGGACATGTAGGAGGCCACCTTGTCCTTGGGCGCCACGCGGGCCACATATTCCGAGAAGCGCGGGGAGAACAGCAGTTCCCCAAACGCGAATACCAGAATTTGCGTCACAATGGCTACCAGATACGCCTGCGAGCGTGTTTCAATGCCGGGCACCACATAGTACCATTCAATGGGAATGGCCATAAAGACAAGGGAAAAGGCGGAGATGGACATGCCCACGATCATGAGGCTGACGGTGGAGAAGCGCCCCAGCACCGGAATGAGCAGAATGAGGCCGGAGACGATGATGGCCGGGTTGATGGCATTGATGGAGCCGATGGCAAAGTCATCATACAGGGTGCGCACGTAGTATTTGGGCATGACCAGGAATTGCAGCGTGAAGACGATGCGCACTCCCATGGTCAGCACCAGGAAGAGGATAAGCTTGCGGAAGGCGGATTCCTTCCACACTTCCCGGAAAAGCTGCAGGGGCCGCCGGAGGGGAGCTTTCAGGTTGGCCTCCTTTTCACTGGGTTCCGCGTAGTTGTCTTCATCAATGAAGCGGGTGGTGATGCAGCCCAGCAGCACCATCAGCGTGCCGAAGTTGATGATCCAGTAGCCGCCGTCCACGGCGCCGAAGTGCTTGCGGAAGAATTCAATCAGGAACACGTTCGCAATCACGGCGGCGATGTTCATCAGCAGGTAATAGATATTGAACCCCGTGGCGCGCGCATTCAGCGGGGCGAAGCGCCGGATGGAGGTCTGGATGACGGGTGACATGAATGCCGTGCCGAAGGACATGATCAGAATCCCTGTCATGACCACCAGCCTCCCGGAGTCCACGGTGGGGCTGAGGTCCGGCCCGAAGCCCATGATGAGACGCCCGACGATGAGGATGATGAATCCGATCAGGTACGTGCGCCGTATGCCGATGATGTCGCAAATGGAGCCCACCGCAAAGACGAAGGCGGAGATGAACAGGGTGTACAGCCCCACCCACAGGGCCGCGTCCGCATCGTTGAAGCTGCAATAGTCCGTCAGGTAGAGGACGAATACCGTAATCAGGGAGAAGTAGGCCATGCCGTCGAAGAATTGGACGACGTTGGTGAGCCAGAAATCTTTGGATACGGTCTTTAGGATTTTGAACTCGGAAAAGTACTTGATGATTGGGTTGGCGGACTCGTTCATGCAGAAGAGAGTGAATTTTGACGACGTTGGAAGAGTGGGTTACCCGCACCCCCGTTTCAAGTTTTTTTCTCTCAAAAGCCGGATTAGCCGCAAAAATGCGCGCCGCCGCCACGGCGCATCCCTATCTGGGCAGAATGCGCCGGAATCCCGCCACATTGCACCATGACAGCGCCTTTAAGCATTGGTCCACTGCCATGGCGTCAGAGGGCAGCAGGGGCCACAGTCCGGCCTCTTTCAGCCCTGACTTGGCTATTTCCGCCGCTTTCCATTCACGGAACTGGGAGGGAAGGGCGGAGAAGGTGAAAAAGGCCCAGCAGGCCAGCCCGATAGCCAGCGCAACCTGGAACTTCAACAGCCCGGTTGCCAGCATCCCCAGCAGGATGAGCGCCGTGAAGAAGGGAATCATCGTGGCGCGGCCGGAGGCGGTCTTGCGGACCTTGGCCGCCGCAGGGTCTTCCCTGACCAGGCTGCTCATGGCCCAGGTGTGGGCCACGCAGGCCAGCCTCCCCGCGGTCACCTTGCCCTCCCACGCGGGGGGCAGGCTGATAAGGCCGTTTTCATCCACGCCGGGAAAACGGGCCTCCGCCAGTTTCCTCTGGCGTTTTTCCGCGCCGTCCAGGCGCCGGATCAGTCCCGTGGGGCCGGGGAAGCCCGGCAGCTCGCGCGATTCATAAGTGCGCAGCGGAATGACGCCCTTGGTGAAGCGCAGCGCGGCAATGACGCCGAGCACGACCACGGAAAGGAAAATCACTACTGCGAATAGCATAGACCGCTTTTTCTCATACGGCCGCCTTTCCGTCAATCTCCCCGGATGGCATGAACCCCGCTCTGGCGGTTCTCCGGGCACGGATGGCCTCCGCCTCCGGGAGCCGTTGGATTTGGATTGCTTTTGCGGCTCTTTTCATGTAATTGCTGACCGCAATGGTCCATATCCGGGAATGCATGGGGAAGTGGCTGCCGTTTGTCCTGATGGCGGCGGTCCTCGGAGTGTCTCCGGCCCAGGATGTGGCAAGCCCCGATGCCGCGGAGCTGGACCTGGACCTGGTCAAATTGAAGAAGGGCCCCAAGGGCAAACAGCGGGAAGCCATGCGGAAGGTCCTTCTGCTCGTGCATTTGAAGCAGAAGGAGACCTGGCTGGCGCAATCCACGGGGGAGGACGCCCTTCACCTGACGGCGGAGATTTCCTTCCGCCGGTATCTTGCCGCGGTAGACATGGCCGGGTGTCCGGAGGAATTCAAGCGCGCGTTCCGCCGTTATGCCGGACTCCTGAATTCCTTTGAAGAGAAAGATTTGAAAAGCGTGAAGGATTTCCCCCCGGTTCCCTTGCAGGAGGCCGGAAGGGAGCTTTTCCGGGTATTGCTCAATTACCGCCTGGAGCCGGAGCATCTTCTGGAAGAGATGAAAGCGCTGGTGGATGAAGAGGTGGAAGGCAAGGAGGAACTGTCCCCGGAGCAGATGATGGACATTGTCCGGGAAGTGCGGGAGGCCCTGCAATCCGGCAAACGCCCCTTTCCCGCGGAAAGGACTCCGGAGGACCGGGAGTAAGACCTATCATTTTTTACCTGTAGCTTTTTTGAATCCATTCAATAGCTTTCGGGTTTTGCGGCAGGTAGGTTTTTAGCACCTCCCTGATACGCCCCTCGGATTGGCGGTTCCGGGGATCTTCCCCGTCCATGCAGGGAGGCATGATCGGGAACGCTTTCTGCTGCTGCGCCTGTTGAAGATAGCGGGCATAGGCGTCCGGGCGCCGTTCCGCTTCCTCCCTGGACGGAATTTCCAGTTTTTCCATCAGATAAAGCAGATAAAGGGCTTCCGGATGATTCAGGGCAGCGGCTTTTTGATAAAACTCCATGGCTTTACGTTCATCCCGCATGATGCCGTATTCCTCGGCTCCACAGGCATGCAACCGTCCCAGTTCCAAGGAGGCGGGAGCGTAGCACTGCCTGTCAGCCTGTACCAGGTAGGAAATGATTTCAAAAGCGTTCTCCGAGACGCATTCCGTGAAAGCTTCATACTGGGCCTGCGGATTTCCATGGTCCGCCGCTTTTTTAATCCAGTAATTGTATTCATCGGGTTTAAGATCGCTTTTGGAGAGGAAATTATGATCCGCCATCTGGCGCATGGCGGGAACATAGCCGGCCTGCGCCGCTTTTTTCAGCAGTTCTTCCTTCTGTTCAAACTGTTCAAAGGGAGAAAGCTCCATGTATTGCCGGTACAGTTCTTCGGGAGAGGGTTCCCGCGGGGAGGCTATCCAGTAAACGCCCAGGGCAGATGCAAGAACGCCGCCTGAAATGATTAGTGCGGATTTAACGCTCATATCTGCTGAGCGGCTTTCCCACAGCATTTTGTCTGAAATTGAACGGCTTGTCCGTTTTTATTGGTAATTACAGGCCGGAAAATGATTGGGGCCTGTTTTCACGGCTTCCAGGCCGCCGCCATCAGGGTCTGGAAATGGGGTGGTTCCGGCTCCCGGTCCACAATGTCCGTATGGATGTTCCGGAATCCGGCTTCCTTGAGCATGCTTTCCAGCGCAGCGGGCGTGAACCCCAGCCAGCGGTCCGCGTACAGGTCCCGCGCTTCCTCCTGCCCGTGCTGGAGCAGGTCCAGCACCACCAGGCAGCCGCCCGGTTTCAGGATGTTCCATGCGGCCTCCAGGGCCCTGACAGGTTTTTGCGCATGGTGCAGGGCCTGGCTGAGCAGGGCCAGGTCCACGGTGCCGGGCTCAATGGGCGGCGCTTCAATGTCGCCCAGGCGGTATTCCAGATTGTCCAGCCCGTGCTTGCGCGCCAGCTCCTGCCCCAGTTCCACCATGCTGGGGGAGTTGTCCACGGCAATCACCTGCTTGGCGCTGGGGGAAATGAGCTGGGAGACGAAGCCTTCCCCGGCGCCCAGGTCCGCCACCACGTCATAGTTCAGGATGCGGAGCAGGGCTCCGGCCAGCGCCTTCCAGGAACGGCCCGGCGCGTAATTTTTGCCCAGACGGCACACCACTTCGTCAAAGTAGGCCTGCGTGCGGTTCTTGCGCTTGTCCAGAATGACCTGGAGGGCCTTTTTGTCCGTTTCCGCTTCCGGCAGTTCCTCGCAGGCTTTCAGGGCTACGTTGTGCAGGTCGTTGGCCAGGGAGAGCGTGTAAAAAACGTTTTTTCCGGAGCGCGTGTCTTCCACCACTCCTTCCTGCCGGAGCTGGGCGAGCTGGGTGGAGATGCGGCTCTGCCCCATGCCGAGGATTTCCTGAAGCTCCGCAACGCTCAGGGATTCTTCATTCAGAACGTTGATGATGCGCAGGCGGGTGGGGTCCGTCAGGAGTTTGAGCGTTTTTAGGATTGACTTCATGGTGGAATAATATATCAACGCATCGAGATTTATCGATATGAGTAAAAACAACCCTCACATCTTCACGTCGGAATCCGTTGGAGAAGGCCATCCGGACAAGGTGGCCGACTACATTTCCGACTCTATTTTAGACGCCTGCCTGGCTCAAGACAAAACTAGCCGCGTCGCGTGCGAAACTTTGGTGAAGAGCAACATGGTCATCATTGCCGGAGAACTGACGACCAAGGCCGTGATCAATCCGGAAAAAATCGCCCGCCAGGCCATCCGGGAGATCGGGTACTGCAACCGGCAGGACGACGACGTTTTCCATGCGGATACCGTCTTTTTCACGAACCTGCTTACGGAACAGTCTCCGGATATCGCCCAGGGCGTGGACGCCCGGGAGGCGGAGGGCAAGGGCCACGCGGAACAGGGCGCCGGGGACCAGGGCATCATGTTCGGCTTCGCCACGAATGAAACTCCGGAGTTGCTGCCCGCTCCCATCGTGTTCGCGCACAAGCTGCTCATTGAACTGGCCAAGCGCCGCAAGCGCGGGCATGTGGACTGGCTGCGACCGGACTGCAAGTCCCAGGTGGCCGTGGCTTATGACGAGGCCGGACGCCCCGTGCATATTGAGAATGTGGTCATCTCCACCCAGCACACGGAGGAAGTGGACCATGATACGATTTACAATTACTGCGTCAAACTCATTAAAAACGTGCTTCCTGCGGAACTGCTGGATGACAGGACGGAGTACTTCATCAATCCCACGGGGAAGTTCGTGGTAGGCGGTCCCCATGGGGATTCCGGCCTGACGGGCCGCAAGATCATTGTGGACACGTACGGCGGCATGGGCCGCCACGGCGGCGGCGCCTTCTCCGGGAAGGACCCGTCCAAGGTGGACCGCTCCGCGGCGTACATGTGCCGCTGGGTTGCCAAGCATATCGTGGCCGCCGGGCTGGCGGACAAGTGTGAATTGCAGGTGGCCTACGCCATCGGCTACCCCACCCCCGTTTCCATCCGGGTGGATACCTTCGGTACCGGGAAGGTAGAGGAAAAAGCCATTGAAAACGCGCTGGAAGGCATTTTCTCCTTCAAGCCCGCGGACATGGTGGAACAACTTGACCTGCTGCGGCCCATTTACCGGAAGACGACGCATTACGGGCATTTCACCAATCCGGAGCTTCCCTGGGAACAACTGGACGAAAAGCGCCTGGCCTCCCTGAAACAACTTCTTCATTAATCCTACGACAACGTTTACAGACATGTTTTCAGAAACGGAACATTACAAGGTGCGCGATATCAGCCTGGCGGATTTCGGACGCAAGGAACTGGACATCGCGGAACATGAAATGCCCGGCCTGATGGCCGTGCGTGAAAAGTACGCCGCCGCAAAGCCCCTGGAGGGCGTGCGCATCATGGGCTCCCTGCACATGACGGTGCAGACGGCCGTGCTGATTGAGACGCTGACGGCCCTGGGCGCCACAGTCCGCTGGGCCAGCTGCAACATCTTTTCCACCCAGGACCATGCCGCCGCCGCCATTGCGGAATCCGGCACGCCCGTGTTCGCCTGGAAGGGGGAAACGCTCCGGGAATACTGGGACTGCACCTGGAAGGCCATGAACTTTCCGGACGGCCTGGGCCCGCAGCTGATTGTGGACGACGGCGGGGACGCCACCCTGCTCATTCACCGCGGGTATGAGATGGAGGAAGGCTCCGGCTGGGTGAATACCCCGTCAGAATCGGAAGAAGAGGAAGTCATCAAGGACCTCCTGAAAAAGATCGCCGCGGAAACGCCGGGCATTTTCCACCGCTGGCTGCCTGAGCTGAAGGGCGTTTCCGAGGAAACGACCACGGGCGTGCACCGCCTGTACCAGATGCAGGCTGCGGGGCGCCTGTTGATTCCGGCCATTAACGTGAATGATTCCGTGACCAAGTCCAAGTTTGACAACCTGTACGGGTGCCGTGAATCCCTGGTGGACGGCATCAAGCGCGCCACGGACGTCATGATCGCCGGGAAGGTGGCCGTCGTCTGCGGCTATGGAGACGTGGGCAAGGGCTGTGCCCAGTCCTTGCGCGGCATGGGCGCCCAGGTGGTGGTGACGGAAGTAGACCCCATCTGCGCCCTTCAGGCCGCCATGGAAGGCTACCGCGTGCTGACGGTGGAAGACACCCTGGGCTGGGCGGATATTTACGTGACCACCACAGGCAACTGCGGCATCATCCGGGTGGAGCACATGGAAAAGATGAAGGACCAGGCCATTGTGTGTAACATCGGCCACTTCGACAATGAAATAGAGGTACACAAGCTTCAGACCTATCCCGGCATCAAGCACCTCAACATCAAGCCGCAGGTGGACCGCTATACGTTTCCCTCCGGCAACAGCCTGTACCTGCTGGCGGAAGGGCGCCTGGTCAACCTGGGCTGCGCTACCGGGCATCCCAGCTTTGTGATGTCCAACAGCTTCGCCAACCAGGTGCTGGCCCAGCTGGAATTGTGGAACACCCGTGAAAACCGTCCCGCGGGCGTGGAAGTGCTGCCCAAGGTGCTGGATGAGGAAGTGGCTCGCCTGCACCTCGGCAAGATCGGCTGCAAGCTCACGGTTCTGCGTCCGGAACAGGCGGACTACATCGGCGTCCCGGTGGAAGGGCCGTACAAGCCCGACTTTTACAGGTATTAGGCTGGCGGATTTCTGCGTTTTCCGGCTGTTTCATCGGGAGGGCCCTCCCGGTGGAACAGCTTTTTTATTTGTCCGGAAAAGGGTTTGTTTCCGGGTTGCGGCAGCGGTATTTCATGGACGGATTTGCAATCCGTTCCATGGAGAAGGAAACCGTTTTCAAACGGGGCGCCATCAGATACCTTCCGTGGACTTCCAGGCGCAACATGATGGAAACAAGTATCTTCCGGATTTTAAAATATTCCCCTGAAACGCAGGTGAGGAGGGATTTCCGGCTATATCTTTCAAAAACAGCCTCCGCGCTGAAGGCCTCCGGCGTCCGGAAACACCGGGGAGAATTTGTCTTAAATGCTCTTTCCCAAATTTATGGCTTGCCGCCGGTTTGCAAATCCGTACTGTTATCCCTGAAGCCATTTCAATGGTGCATGTTTTTAGTTTGCAATCTTAGTTTTTTCAATTCTTTACGTTGGAGTGCGCGGATTGTTTCCCCTATCTGAAGTACGATGGATTCCCCTCCCCAGAAAACGGCTCTCGTTGTGTTGTTCAACCACCAGTATAACCGCAATATTCCGGTCATCAGGGAGATTTATTCAGGGCGTTTCTCCGCATTGCTTCAATTAATGCCCTATTATAAGGGGGATGATCCGGACGTATGTCCGGTATTCGGCAATTCCTTCCAATTTTACCATTATATTTTACAGGCGCGGGAGAGAATCAAGGCGTTGGACGGCGACCATGTCCTCATCATAGGAGACGACCTTCTGCTGAACCCGGAGTTTGACGAGTTTTCCACGGCGCCCCTGCTGGGAATCCGGGGGGACGACACGTGCTACCTTGACGGATTTGTGGACGTTTCCCTGCCCCTGTGCTACCGGGGCACGGTGGAAGCCCACCGTTTTTCCATGGCTCCCGCCGGTCTTGATGCGGAGAGCGTGAATAAAAATGTTCCATCCTATGAAGAAGCCCGGCGGATTCTGAAATCCAGAAACCTCATGCAGCATGACGAACTGTCCCGCGTGCGCATGTTCATGCCCAAGTGGAATCCCGGGGGCGGCATTCATGCCAATTGGAAAGTGCTGAAGGGCAGAATCTGGCATCTCCTGAACCATTGGAAGCACAAGATTAAAAAGTACCCGTATTCCTACCCCGTCGTCTTTGGCTATTCGGATATTCTCTGTATCCCGAAAGGGAAGTTTGACGACTTTTGCCGGATTCTTGAAGTGTTTTTCGCGTGGAACATGTTTGTGGAGCTGGCTATCCCCACGGCGCTGCAACTTCTTCCGGAAACGCGGCTGGCCACGCTGGAAAACACGCAGTACAAGTCCGGCAACGTCTGGTTCCCGCAGAATCCGGACCACTTTGAGTCCATGAGCGGCGTCATTGACGGGCTGGTTTCCTCTTCCGCCGGAGACATCGGCAAACTGCTTGACTCCTTTCCGGAGGACTACCTGTACCTCCATCCCGTGAAATTGTCCAAGTTCGGCGGCCGGAGCCTTTAATCCATTGATTTTCTTTATTCCATGATGAGATATGCTGTGATCGGAGCCGGAGTTTCCGGATTGTCCATGGCCGGAATGCTGTTGAAAAAAGGGCATGAGGCAGTGGTTTACGAGAAGGACAGCCGCCCCGGCGGCCTGATCAAGTGCGCGGAAGTGCAGGGCCATTTGTACCACCTGGTGGGCGGCCATGTGTTCAATTCCCGGCGGCAGGAGGTATTGGACTGGTTCTGGTCCCGGTTTGACAAGGAACGCGATTTTGTTTCCGCCCGCCGCCGTGCCGTCATCTCCCTGGAGGGCGGGAACGTGGTGGATTATCCCATTGAGAACCACCTGGACCAGTTCCCGGAGGAGGCCCGTTCCTCCATTGTCCATGAACTGCTGGAGATTTACAGGAATCCTCCTTCCGATCCCCGCTCCCTGGGAGAGTTTTTCCTGAACCGTTTTGGAAAAACCCTGAACGACCTTTATTTCACGCCTTACAACAACAAGGTATGGCGGCAGGACATCAACGGAATCGCCATGGATTGGCTGGAAGACAAGCTGCCCATGCCGACCGTGGCGGAAATTCTGCTGAACAATATCGGGCGCATCAATGAAAGCACCATGGTGCACAGCTCCTTCTTTTATGCAAAGCGCGGCGGTTCCCAGTTTCTGGCTGATACGCTGGCGCATGGCTTGAAGGTCGTCTATGGGGCGCAGGCCGCGGGCATCCGCCCGGAGAACGGGAAATGGCGCGTGCAGGGAGAGTTGTTTGACAGGGTGGTTTTTACAGGAAATGCCAGGCAGCTTGCGGACTGCTTCCCCGGCATGGATGAACTGCAACCGTTCCTTCCCCGGATTTCGGCATTGCGTTCCCACGGGACTACCTCCGTGCTGTGCCGGATTGACCCCAATGACTATAGCTGGATTTACATGCCCTCCCCGGCCCACCGTTCCCACCGCATCATCTGCACGGGGAATTTTTCCAGGAACAATAATAACGGGGACGTCACCACTGCCACCATTGAGTTTTCCGAGAAAATGACGGAAGAGGAAATCCGGACGCAACTGGAGCTCATCCCCTTCTCTCCCGCCTATCTGGCCCATCATTGGGAGGAATACACCTATCCCGTGCAGGATTCATCCAGCAGGGCCCTTATCCGGGAGCTGAAAGACCGCCTGGAACCCAGGGGCATTTACCTGCTGGGGCGTTTTGCGGAGTGGGAATATTACAACATGGATGCGGCCATCGGCGCCGCCATGGACCTTGACAAGAGGATGCACGCGGAGCTTCAGCCGTAAGGGCCGCGGCTCCTGCGGGCTTGGGAATATAAGGAGGCGTTTACCGGCAAGTTTCCGGCGAAGGCTGTGGATTGGTAATCCGCTTGTTTTAAAAACTATAAAAGAGAACCTGTAAGGATATAACCCTGAAAAAGTTACCTGTCCAGGCCATCCTCCGTAAAAGGTAAAAAATCCTTTTCCGTTCCATGCCAAATATGCGGAATCCATTCTCCGTTAAAATTTTCCATTGACAGCGGATTACCAACTCGCTAGAAACAGGTGTGGAGAAGTATGGCCCATGTTCTACCAGGGCCATGCGTTTACCCAGGAATCAACACGTATGGCTATTCGTTATTGTTCTTTTGCAACACGCGGCTACCGCTGGCGGCAGTGGATGCGGATGAAAAGTTTAAAGTTGGCGGAGCCTTCCGTGGAATTGTCCTTCTGGACTCTGGGGCGCTTGCTGTCCGCAGGCATCAGGCGCGAGGTCCCCTGGTTTGACCCTCATTTGCAGGGGGCAGGTTACTGGTGCTGGAAGCCCTTCATTATGCTCAGGGAACTGGACAGCATGCAGGAAGGGGACTATTTGCTTTACACGGATGCGGGGCGTCCGCCGGGAACCCTTTTCCGCCATTCGGTACAGCCCCTTGTCCAATGGCTGGAGGAGAAGGGGCAGGACATCCTGCCGGGAGTGAATATCTCCTATTACACGGGAGATTTGGCAAGGTGGTGCAAGCAGAGCGTTTTTGACGCATTGAATCTGGATATCAGGGATTTCGAGCATAGCCCCCTGATTCAGCCGACCCCGTGCTTTCTGAAAAAATCGGAAGAAAGCATCCGGATTCTTCGTGAATGGATGGAATTATGTCGGCAGTTCAATCTGGTGTCTTCCCCAACTCCGGAGGAAAAGAGCCGCTGCCGTGACAATTTTGCGGCCCATACGCATGACCAGACGCTGTGGTCTCTTGTTGCGGCCATGAACCGTCTGGATTGCCTGTATTCCGGCAAGGGAGTCATCCACCTTGATGGGAGGCACCCTTTTTTGCGGCATCCCGGATTTGACGATAAGGATCCGGACTTTTTTTTGGGAGAGCTGGGAGCGGAGAGGGTGGAAAGGCCCTTGCTCACTTTTCTTTCCTGCGCCCACCAGGGATTTGCCTTTTGCGAGAAGGCTGTGAATAAGCTGTCCAAGATCGCCGGGCTGGGGCCCCGCAAAGGTTTTTACGGGTAAGGCTGGGGAGGAGGAATAGCCGTTTCCCGGGCGCACCCCCAGGGAATAAAAAAGCGCCGGAATCTTCCGGCGCCTGAGAAAAGTTCTGTTGCGGCAGCTCCCTACCAGGAAGCGTCAAATTTGGGAATGGGCGTCCCCTTTCCGCCGGGGCTGTTTTCCGGGACCTTGTAGGCCTTGCGGAGCTCGTGATAGCGTTTCTTGAGTTTTTCCACGGTGGACTTGTAGGCGGGATCGTCAATGACGTTCTTCATCTGCATGGGGTCCTTCTTCATGTCAAAAAGCATCCATTCGTCACTGGTCCAGATGTAGGAAAGCGTGTAGCGGTCCGTCCGGATGCCGTCGTGGCGCGGGGCATTGTGTTCGCCGGGATTCTCGTAGAAGCAATAGTAGATGGCGTCTCTCCAATTGTCCGGCGTTTTGCCTGTGGAGGCCGTGGGCAGGAGGGAAACGCCCTGGAAGGTGTTCATGTTTTCCGGGGTGTCCGCTCCAGCTGCGGAAACGATGGTGGGGGCATAGTCGATGTTCTGCACCATGGCGTTGTTGCGGGTGCCCGCGGGAATTTTGCCGGGCCATCTCATGATGAGGGGCATGCGGAGGGATTCTTCAAAAATCCAGCGCTTGTCGTACATGCCGTGTTCGCCCATGTAGAAGCCCTGGTCGCCGCAGTAGATGACCAGCGTGTCTTTGGAAAGGCCTTCCTTGTCCAGATAATTCATGAGGCGGCCGATGCTGTCGTCCACGGAAAGCAAGCAGCCCAGGTAGTCTTCCATGTAGGCGTGCCATTTCCATTCCGCAAAAGCTTTCGGATCCTTCAGTTTTCCGGATTTCATGCCGTCCACCAGGGACTTGGTGCGCTTGGCGTAGTAATCCGTCCAGGTTTTCTTTTCTTCCGGAGTCATGCGGTTGATTTCCCCCAGGTCCCAGCCGTAGCCGGGAGAGACGATGCTCTTGCGCATCTCTTCCGGCACCTGGTCCTTGAGTACCTTGAGGTCGGAATAAATAGCCATGTGCCTGGCGACGGTCTGCTGGTTTTTCTTCAGGAATTCCGGGCGGTTGGCGTAGTCGTCATGGAAATTGGCGGGCGGCGCCAGTTTGGAGGTGTTCACCTTGCCCAGGTGGCGCAGGGCGGGGCACCAGGCGCGGTGGGGGGCCTTGTGGCCCACGACGAGCAGGAAGGGCTTGTCCTTGTCCCGGTTTTCCAGCCACTGGATGGATTTGTCCGTGACCACGTCCGTGGCGTAGCCGGGGAAGCGCTTCGTTTGGCGTTTTCCGTTCGGCTTGAGGCTGATGAAGTCCGGATTGTAGTAGCTGCCCTGGCCGGGGAAGATTTCCCACGTGTCAAAGCCGGTGGGGTCCGATTCCAGGTGCCACTTGCCGAAAAGCCCCGTCTGGTACCCGGCTTTTTGCAGCATTTTGGGGTAGGTGGGCTGGGAACCGTCCAGTGGCCTCTGGCCGTTAAAGACAAAGCCGTTCATGTGGGAATGCCTGCCGGTCAGGATGCACGCGCGGGAGGGGCCGCACAGGGAGTTGGCGCAGTAGCTGCGGTCAAAGACCATGCCTTGGCGGGCCAGCTTGTTGAAATTGGGCAGGGCCACGGGGGAATCATTCTTGCTGGTGCCCAGCGTCTGGTAGGCGTGGTCGTCCGTAATGATGAAAAGGATATTCGGCTTTTTATTCTCCGCAGCCTTGGTCTGGGCCGTGAGAGGAGCTGCCGCCAGCAGGGCCAGAGTTCCGGCGATGATGGTTTTCAAGGGTCTCATATTGCATGGAGGATATAGGATGAAGCCACCGTGTCAATGTCATAGGATTCCTTTTGCCGGGATTCTGCGTTATGGTATCCTTCCTGCCATGCATCCCTCCCCGTTGGAAGACACGCTGCGTTTGTTCGGCAAGGAGCGGTTCCGCCCCATGCAGCGGGAACTGATGGAGTGCGCGCTGGCAGGCAATTCCTGCATCGGCATTTTGCCCACGGGGTCCGGCAAGAGCCTTTGTTACCAGATTCCGGCAGTGCTGGGAGACGGAGTGACGGTGGTGGTTTCCCCGCTGATCGCCCTGATGCGCGACCAGGTGGCCGGGCTGGAAAAACTGGGCGTGGCCGCGGCACGGTATGATTCCTCCCTGGAGGAGGAAGAAAAGGCCGCCCTGCTGGACAGGCTGAAGTCCGGAGCCGTCCGCCTGCTTTTCGCCGCGCCGGAGTCTCTGGAATCCCCGTGGATGCGGCAGGCCATGGAACTTGTCCCTCCCGGCCTGTTCGTGGTGGATGAGGCGCATTGCCTCTCGGAGTGGGGGCACAGTTTCCGCCCGGATTATCTGGGACTCCCCGGTTTTTTCAAAAAGCATGGGTTCCGCAGCGTCATGGCTCTGACGGCCACGGCTACGGAACGGGTGTGCCGTGACCTGGCCTCCCTTTTCAACGTGAAGGAGGAATGCATTTTCCGCGCCCCGCCGTACCGCGCGAATATCGTCCGCCAGGTGGAAACGCTGAAGGAGGAGGATAAAACCGCTCGGCTGGTTGAGTTTTTGAAGGAGGGCGGCCACCGTCCCGCCGTGGTGTACACGCGCACGCGCAAGGATGCGGAAAGGCTCTCCTATGAATTGGGGCAGGGCGGTTTTTCCGTCAAATCCTACCATGCGGGCATGCCTCCGGAAACGCGGGGGCTGGTGCAGGATGAATTCCTGACGGGGGCGGCGGACGTGCTGGTGGCGACGATTGCCTTCGGCATGGGAATAGACAAGCCGGACGTGCGCTCCGTGGTGCATTACCACCCGCCTGCCAGTCTGGAGGCGTATGTGCAGGAATCCGGCCGTGCGGGCCGCGACGGGCTGCCCTCCTTCAGCCTGGTGATGCTGTCCGCCCGCGACGGCGTGGCCGTGGTCAACCGCCTGCATGCGGCGGAACCGGACCGCCACGGCGTGAAGGGGCTGGTGTCCCTGCTGTCCCGGAGGGGGGAGCACGTTGTTTCCCTGTATGAAGCTTCCGCCGTTCATGATTTGCCGGATGTGGCGGTGGACCGGATGCTGTTTGACCTGAAGCGTTCCGGCTCCATGCGGGAGCAGGGCAGGGGATACAAATATTACAAGGTGCGCCCTCTGTTCCGGATGGAGGAAATCCTGTGCGGCCGTGATGGCGAAGAAAGCGCCCGCCTGCAATGGATGGACGGCCGCCGGGAGGGGGAAGTGGAGGTCCTGGCCGCGGAGTGGGGGATTTCATGGGAAGAGGCCGCCGCCTGGCTTGACGAGCTGGCCCTTTCCGGGGAATGGAAGGTGGAGCTGCGCCAGATAGCGCTTCATCTGCATTCCGAAGGTTTTGATGCGGCGGAAACCGCGGAGGAATTCGCGCGGTATTTTTCCCGGTCGCGGCTGAACGGGCTGGAACGCTGGAAAACGTGCGTTTCCACGCTGACGGCCGTCGCCTGTCTTAACAGGAGCCTGGACGCCTACTTCGGCTTCCGGGAACCGTCCGGCCCCTGCGGGCACTGTCCGTCATGCTGCGGTGCGGTTCCCGCGGAGATGGAAGAGGAGGAGCCCGGCCCGGTTCCGGAAGAACTGCGTTCCGCCGTCATGGAACTGGCGGCGCAGAGAAAGCCCGCGCTGTCCCGCCCTTCCCAGTTAACGCGTTTTCTGCTGGGGCTGGCTTCTCCGGCGGCCATGCGCGCGCGGTTGTGGGGCCATCCTCTTTACGGGGCGCTGGGGGACAGGAGCTGGGAAGACGTCTGGATTGAGGCGCGCGCCCTGTCGGGAAATTAGCGGTCAGTTTCCGCCTTTGGCGGCTTCATAGGCGGCAATGATGCGCTTGCAGGAGTTTTCCGCGTGCAGCAGGGAGCACCAGTGGCGGGAGATTTCCTCCGGGCTGCGTTTCCCATCGTCCCAGGCGCGGATTTCTTCCAGAAGCGCTCCGGCGATGCTTTCCGGAGAATCCTTCGGGCTGAGCGTGCCGGAATCATGGGAAACGTACCATTGCAGGCAGTTCAGCAGGGGAGTGAGGCGAGGCCCCACGACGGAGGCTCCGGCGCAGAGCGCCTCCGCGGAGGCGACGTGCGTCCCCTCGGACCGGGAGGTGCAGAGGCTGATCCTGGCTTGGGAATATTTCTTTTGGAGCTCCGCATTCGGCAGGTATCCGGCCAGGCGGATGCGGGAGCGGAGGCCTTCCGGAAGGTTGCTGTGCCATTCCCGCAGAAAAGGGGGAATGTTCCCGTAGATTTCCGCTTCCCAGTGCGGGGCCCGGGGCATGGCCTGTTCCAGCGTGGCCATCAGAAGGTAGGGGCGTTTGTAGAGAAGGTCGTCCCAGCGTCCCACGGCCATGATGATGTTGCGTTTTTCCCCGGCATAGCGGCAGGTGGAGGAAATGGGGTTGGGGAGGAGGGCCAGTTTCCGGACAATGGATTTTCCGTAAAGCCATTCCCTGTCCCGGATGGATTGGAGGGCCGCCGGCATGGGGAAGGCCGCCATGTCCCCCTGGTCCAGGTGTTTTCTCCGCCCCCGGTTGAGCAGGTTCCAGGTGTGCTGCTTCAGCAGGCGTAGCAGGAAGAAGGCGGAACCCTTGATTTTTCCGCGGGCGAAGACGTCCCTGATCCACATGTTTTCCGCAATGGGGAACCAGTATTGCCACGGGAAAAACAGCCCGGAGGAATCCATGTACACCACCAGGAAAATGCCCGCGTCATGGATGGCCCGGGCGATGGGAAGGTATTTGCCCGTGCCCCACGCGTACAGGACCAGCCCGTCAATGCCCAGGGATTTCCACCAGGCAGGGTCTTCCAGGTTGGCGTATTCCGTGCGGATGAGGTCGGGATCGTCCCCGTCCTGAGCAGGCGTGGGCATGATGGCCCTGCTCTCCACGCCTATTCGCTGAAAGGCCTTGCAGAAAGCGCCTGAATCACGGGAAAAGAAAGTGTGGTCCCCTTTGAAGGGAACGGGCGTGCAGGTGTACCATTTCATGATGCCGTGGTGGTGGAAGGTTGACGGAGAATGCGGAGTTCTTCAAAAAGGCTACCCATGGACTGGAGCCATGCGGCGGGGGAGTAGGTAGAGGCCAGGAGCTGGCGCCCGTGCATCCCCATGGCAGGCCAGCGTTCTTCTTCCTCCAGCGCGGCGCGCAGCGTCTCCGCCAGCGCGTCCGCGGAAGGTCCCCGCGCAATCCATCCGTTCCGCCCGTGGGTGATGAGTTCCGGCAGGCCGCCGCACGGGGTCACGATGACGGGCGTGCCGTGGAGCCAGCCTTCCAGAACCACCATACCAAAGGTTTCCTCCCACAGGGAGGGGGCTACGGTCAGGCCGCAGGCGGCGCGTATGGCCCCCTGCTCCTCATGGGGAATGAATCCGGTCAGGCGGACGGATTCAAGCCGGCGGGAAGAGACGTAGCGCTCCAGCTCCCCGCGCATGGGGCCGTCCCCCATCAGGTAGAGGGTGCGACCGGGCGGGGAAAGGTTCTCCCACGCCTGAACCAGTTGGAGGACTCCTTTTTCCTGTGTCAAGCGTCCGGCATAAAGAACGTCCCGGCGGGGGGGGGGCGGTCCGGCGGGGGCGGACGTTTGCCGGATAAAATGGGGAATGACCCGGATTTTATCCTCCGGTATTCCGGACTGGATGAGAAGCTCCCGCTGCCGCCGGCTGACGGCGATGTAGGAGGAAAGGCGGTTCCAGGTTCCCATGCGGCGCGTCTTGTACAGGGCGGCAGCAGCCAGGGCGGAATAGGCGGCGCTACCGCGCCAGCAGGCGTGCAGGACGCCGGGAAGATAATTGCCGTTTTTACAGGAGAAACAGGGCGCGCCGTCCCGGTAGAACACCCCGTTAAGGCACCCGGCGCGGTAGTTGTGCAGGTAGTGGATGACGGGAACGGCCTGCTGCAGGGCCAGCTCGTAAACGCAGGGGGACATGGCCGGAAACGTGTTATGAATGATCCACGCGTCAAAGCGGTTTTCACGCAGGCATTCGCGGAGCCTCTCTTCCACGTCCCGGTTGTGGAGCATGTAGCGCATTTTCGTCAGCGCGCCGTGGGGGCTGCGGAACAATTCTCCGGTGGAATAGACAAAGGGGGTGACGTCCGCCACGGTATCCAGCGCCTCCGTGATGGCATGGAAGCAGACTTCTTCCCCGCCCAGTTCCCCGTAGCGGCTGAAAATATGTAGAATGCGTGGACGTTGCATGGCCGCGGCGGCACGGGGCTATCCCTGGAGTTCCCTCCTGAGCTTCTGGGGGTCCTTCAACAGCTCCCTCTGGATGGCCTCCTGCTGCAGGCGCAGGCGGTCTTCCTGGGATTTGAGAGCCTTTCTCCGGGAGGCCGTATCGGGATTGACAAAAGGGTTGTTATCCCCCCACCTGGACCATGGCCCGCGGGGAATGCGGTAAAATTCCACAAAGCGCCAGTGGACGGTGGCCGTCCCGCCGGTGATGCCCAGGTAGTCCCGCACGGCGGGGGAGATGTCTATGCCCGCGCCCTTGTTCTGGGTATTGACCGGGGGTTTGTCTCCAAAGACGTAGGGCCAGTCTTCCGTGGTAAAGGGGCCGCAATCCTCCCATTGGGCAAAGCAGCTGCGCTTGTTGTACACGATCTGCACCCATCTGCCCTTGCAGACGGACTGCCCTTTTTCCGTGTATTCCCGGCGGAACCAGGGAATCACCCGTGAGGCCTCCACCTTGTGCTCCCCCTTGGAGACGTCATTGTACGGCAGGGCCACGTAAAAGGGGTTCTGCTGGGGGATAAACGTCTTTGGGCGGAAATCCGTGGTGCGGCACACGGGGTTGGGATCGTCAAAGCCGCCGAAGTTTTCCCGCCACGCGGAATCCCAGGAACTCTTGTGGTTGGCTACAGGATTGCGCGCGGTGGAATCTTCCCCCACCCAGAACACCGTGGCGGTGATGTTGAGCCGCCAGGGATAGGTGCCGGGGCTTTGCGGGGCCGTCCGGGGAAGGATGCGGGGCTGGGGAGCGGGGCGTTTGCCGCCGGGCGCCGTAGTGGGGGATTTGACGATGACCCTGGGGAGCGGATCCCGCTGCGTGGGGGTGATGATGACCGGGCCTTTGGGTCGGGCGGGGCTGTCCGCCAGGGCGCGGGTGGCGCTCCGGCCTGTCTGGATGTCCGCCCGGACAGTCCCCGCGGAGGCCAGCGCCAGCAAGGCAAGCAGGCATGCGGAAAGGAAGGAGTTCCCAGGGGAACCCTTCCGGAATGCCTGTTGACGTTGCCAGTGCTTTACCATCGGTGCAGTTGAGTGACGAAGCGGTGATCCAGCTTGCCGGGATAATCCGTGTTGAAGTGGAGGCCGCGGCTTTCATTGCGGCGCATGGCGCAGTCCACGATCAGGGAGGCCACCGCCACCAGGTTGCGGAGTTCCAGGATATCCGGCGTAATGCGGTACCCCCAGTAGAAGTCCTTCACCTCGCGGTGCAGCATCCGCAGGCGCGTGGCCGCGCGGTCCAGCCTTTTATTGGTCCGGACAATGGAAACATAATCCCACATCAGGCGGCGGATTTCATCCCAATTGTGATAGATGACGGAAAGTTCATCCGGCAGGGCGGTGTCTCCGTGGTGCCACGCGGGGATGTCGTAGGAAGTGGGGGCATCCTTCCGCAGGGGCTGGAGGGCCAGCATGGAGTTCAGCGCGCGCTTGGCCACCACCACGCATTCCAGCAGGGAATTGGAGGCCAGGCGGTTGGCTCCGTGAAGCCCGGTGCAGCCGGTTTCCCCGGCGGCGTAAAGGCCGTCCAGGCTCGTCTGGCCGTTGACGTCCGTCAGCACGCCGCCGCACTGGAAATGCGCCGCGGGGACCACGGGAATGGGTTCCCTGGCTGGGTCAATGCCGTAGCGGTTGCAGGTCTCGTAAATCAGGGGGAAGCGTTCCTGGACGAAGCCCTCCGGCTTGTGGGAGATGTCCAGGTAAACGCACATGCTGCCCGTGCGCTTCATCTCGGAATCCACGGCGCGGGCCGTGATGTCGCGCGGAGCCAGGGACTTGCGGGGGTCGTACTTGTGCATGAATTCCTTCCCGTCCGCGCCGATCAGCACGCCGCCTTCGCCGCGCACGGCTTCGGAAATGAGGAAGGAACGCGCTTCCGCGCCCTCCGCGCGGGTGTTGAAAAAGCAGGTGGGGTGGAACTGCACGAATTCCATGTTGGCGATGGTGGCGCCCGCGCGCCAGGCCATGGCTACGCCGTCCCCCGTGGCGGAATCATTATTGGTGGTGTACAGGTACACCCGTCCGCAGCCGCCCGTGGCGAGCAGGACGCGGTCCGACCGGAAAATTTCTACTTCCCCGGAGCTGCGGTCCAGCACGTAGGCCCCCAGCACGCGGTCTTCCGTGACCAGGCCCAGCTTGGTTGTCGTAATCAGGTCGATGGCGAAGTGGTCTTCCAGCAGTTCAATGTTGGGGTGCAGCTTGGCCGCCTCCAGCAGCTTGGAGGTGATCTCCAGACCGGTGGCGTCCTTGGCGTGCAGGATGCGCCGCTTGGTATGGCCGCCCTCCCGGGCCAGTTCGTAATCCTCCCCCTGGTTGCCGGGGTCAAAATTCACGCCCCATTCCAGCAGTTCCCGGATGGCGCCTGGGCCTTCCTCCACGATGGTGCGCACGGCCTGCTCGTTGCAGAGGCCCGCTCCGGCGTCCAGCGTGTCTGCCACATGGTCTTCAAAGGAATCATTGCGGTCCCATACGGCGGCTATGCCGCCCTGCGCCTTGGCGGAACTGCAATCCAGAAATTTACCTTTTGTAATGACTGCAACCTTGCCGTGTTCCGCCGCTCTCAGGGCGAAACTCAACCCGGCAACCCCGGCCCCAATGACTAAAAAGTCGCTCGTCTTCATCATGAATGGTACGGAACTGTACCATGCCGGGGGGCCGCAAGTCACGCCCAATGATGGTGCGCCGGGGCATATTTGTCTGGAAAAGAGGCGTGAAACACGCTAATTCATGGGCATGAGACCCCAAGGGAACGAACAGGAGGCGCGGCGGAACAAGCACGTGCGCAGCGCCCCGGCAAAAATTGCCGTCAAGGCGCTGGGAGAAGACGCTCTGGACGGGATTCTGGACAACGCCACCAACCCCCTGCTGCTGATTCTTGACTGCGTGCAGGATCCCCACAACCTGGGGGCCATTCTGCGCACGGCGGACGGTGCGGGCGTGGATGCCGTGATCGCCCCCCGGGACAAGTCCGTGGGCATTACGGAAACCGTGCTGCGCGTCTCCGTGGGAGCGGCGGAAAAAGTGCCCTTCATCCAGGTGACCAACCTGGCGCGCACCATGAAACAGCTTCAGAGCCGCGGCATCTGGATTTTCGGCACCTCGGACAAGGGGGACCGCGACCTGTATGAAACGGATTTCACGGGGCCGGCCGCGCTGGTGATGGGCGCGGAAGGGGAAGGCATGAGGCGGCTGACGGAAGAGAACTGTGACTTCCTGCTGCGGATTCCCATGAGGGGAAGCGTTCCGTGCCTGAACGTGTCCGTGGCTACGGGCGTGTGCCTGTATGAAATGGTGCGGCAGCGGCTGCGCGCCTGATGTCCTATTGTTTTTCTACCTCCGCCGCCCTTATGATTCAGGAACTTGCTCTTGCTCCGGGGGAACGCGCCCGGTTCATCTCGGACATCCACTTCGGCCATGCCAAGGCCCTGGTCCGGGAACCGGAGGAACTGGCTTTCCTGCTGGAAGGGTGCACCCATCTGGTGGTGTGCGGGGACCTCAGTGAAACCCGTGAAAGCCCGTACCGGAAGGAAGGGCTGGAAAAACGCGCCCGCTTCCTGCAAATGTGCCGTGCTGCCGGAGTCCGTCCCATTCTGCTGGCGGGCAACCATGATCCGGATGAAGAGGCCGGGCTGCTGAAATTGCAGGGGGGGCGCATCTGCGCCCTGCACGGCCATGCCCTGTTCAAGGAGGTGGCTCCGTGGGGCTGGGAGTATTTGAAGAACAAGCAGGCCGCCCGTGACCTGATCGCCGCGTTTCCGGAGGCGGACACGGATTTGCTGCAGCGGCTGGAACTGGCGCGCGCCATGAGCGTGCTGGTGCCCCCCATTGATACGCGTTCCGGGGCGAGCGGAAATAAGCTGGTACGTTTCCTGGCCCATTCCGCGTGGCCGCCGGAGCGGCCTGTGCAGATTCTTCTGGCGTGGCTGACGATGATGCGGCGCATGCGGCAATTTACGGACCGCTTTTTCCCGGAGGCGGAGGTCGTCATCTTCGGCCATCTGCACCGCCGGGCGGTTGCCGGAAAACAGGGGAGGCGGCTATACGTCAACCTGGGAGCCTGCTTCCGCCATGCGGAATGTTATGCGGCGGACGTGACGGCGGAAGGCGCCGTATCCATCCGCAGTTATACCCCGGAGGGTTATAACGGCCCGGAGGAAGATCTCCGCTGACAAGGTTCCGAGGAACGGAAAGAAAGGGGAGGGGGAACGCGTCCGTGTTTAGGCGATAATGTGTTAGAGCACCGGATGACTAGTCCATACAGTTTGTGGACGCGTTCCCCAGGGAGTTTGGCCGTGCCTGTTTTCCCTTATTGCCGGAGGGACAGTTTTTCCCGGAGCATTTCAGGGCGCAGCCCCGGCAGCGGCAGGGGCGCGAGGAGGAAAAAAACCGGGAGAAGAAGGACTCCGTTCTGGCGGGAACGCCGCCGGAGCATTTTCTTTCATGGTTTCTTTCCGGGTTTGGGCTGACCATGAGCGAAAGTTAGTGCAGTCTAACTAAACTTGCAAGAAAAAAGTTTGCCGGACCTAATTTTTTTGAAGAAGAGGTTGACTTGGACGGAGGCTGGGTTATTGTTTTTGTTAGTTGAATCTAATAAGCATCAGTCATGATACGCAAAAACTTTCCCTCCCTGGAACTGAGCAACAGCCTGGAGGATTACATTGAAGCCGTCCGCAACATTGAGCTGGAAAAAGGGTGCGCCACCGTAGGGGAAATTGCGGAGGCCCTGAATGTGAAGAAGCCCTCCGTCTCCCTCGCCATGAAGCAGTTGAAAGAACGGAAGCTGGTGGAATATACGCAGTATTCCCCCATTGTGCTGACCAGGGAGGGCCGTTATTATGCGGACCGGGTCATCTCCTGCCACACCATGGTGAAGGACTTCCTGATTACGGTGCTGAAGATGGAGGAAAAGCGCGCGGACGAAGTGGCCTGCGGCATTGAACACATCATGACGCTGGAGGAAATTTCCAGGTTCAAACTGCTCACGGAACATTCCCGGAAGGACGGGCAGTAAAAAGGCCGGAACGTTTTTAAAGGGATGGTTCATGCGTGAATGAACCATCCCTTTCCTGTTACTGGCGGGGCGGCACCGGAGGCAGGCAGCGGCGCGTGCTGCGCGCGCTGACGTACACCGTGGAGGCATTGTGGAGGAAGGCGGAAAGGGCCGGAGTGATCAGCCCGAACATGCCCATCAGGATGAGGGACGTGTTGAACCCGACGATGAAACGGTAGTTGCGTTCTATTTTCTCAAGGACGGCGCAGCTCAATTCCCTTAAGACGGCCAGTTCCTCCAGGGAGCTGGACAGCAGGGAAATATCCGCCACTTCCCGGGCGATGTCGGAGGAATCCCTCATGGAGACGGAGACGTCCGCGCAGGAAAGGGCGGGGGAGTCATTAATGCCGTCACCCACCATGCACACCGTTCTTCCGGCCTGCTTGAGCTCCCGGATGAAGCGCGCCTTGTCCTCCGGGAGCACCTGGGAGCGGTATTCCGTGATGCCCAGCTGGAGGCTGATGGCGCGCGCGGCGGATTCGCTGTCCCCCGTGAGCATGATGACGGAGGAAATACCCTGCTGTTTCAGCCGCGCGATCGTTTCCTTCGCCTCCGGCCTGGGCGGGTCGCTGACGCCGATCATGCCGATGGCCCTGCGGCCGATGGCGAGAAAGATATTGGATTTCCCTCTGGAGTGGGTGCGGATGATCTGCCGCTGTTCTTCCGTAAGGGGGATGCCCTCATCCTCAAAAAGGAAGTGGTAGCTCCCCACGAGGGCCTTTTTCCCGTGCAGGCGGGAGGAAATGCCGTGAGCTACGATGTACTCCACCTCCGCATGCTCCTCCTCGTGGTGCAGGCCTTCCTCCAGGGCTTTGCGCACCACGGCCCGCGCCACGCTGTGCGGGAAGTGCTCTTCCAGGCAGGCGGCCGTTTTCAGGATGTACTCCCGGCTGCAATCTCCCAGGGGGACGATCTGCGTCACCTGCGGGCAGGCGGAAGTCAGCGTGCCCGTCTTGTCAAAGACGATGGTATCCGTCCCGGCGAACAGCTCCATGAATTTTCCTCCCTTGATCATGATCTTGCGCGCGGAAGCCTCCTTCATGGCGGAGATGACGGAGATGGGCGTGGCGAGCTTGATGGCGCAGGAATAGTCCACCATCAGCACGGACAGCGCCTTGGAAATGTTCCGGGTGAACAGGAACAGTCCTCCCGCCGTGAGCAGGGTGAGAGGCACGATGGAATCCGCCAGTTTTTCCGCCCGGCTCTGGATGCGGGCTTTTAATTCTTCCGAGTGGTCAATCAGGGAGATGATGTTGTGGATGCGGGACTGGTTTCCCGCGGCATCCACCCGGATGACGAGGGACCCCGCCTCCAGCGTGGTCCCGGCGAAGACGACGGAGCCTTCCTGCTTGGCCGCCGCCTGTGATTCCCCCGTCATGGCGGCCTGGTTGACTTCCGCTTCTCCGGACAGCACGGTTCCATCCACGGGGATCACGTTTCCTGTGTCCACGCGGATCTTGTCCCCGGACCGGATTTGTTCCATGGGCACCTGGCGCATGCCGTCCTCATCCACCCTCCAAACCTGGTCCACATTAATGCTCAGGCTGGCCGCAAGCGCCGCCCGGGTCTTTTTCCGCGTGTAATTTTCCAGCAGGTCTGAAATGGAAAGGAGGAACATGATGGAATTGGCCGTTCCGTAAGCCCCGGTGCCGATGGAAACGCCGATGGAGACGGCATCCAGCACCGCCACGTTGAGCCGTCCTCTGCCCAGTCCCGCCATCCCGCGCCGGAAATAGGAGCCGTAGTTCCAGAACGCTTTGGCCATTCTGAGCGGGGGAGGCAGGAACAGCTTGCAGAGCAGGAAGGAGGAAACCTTCCCGGCTATCCGGAGGGAAAAGGAGCGGGCCAGTTTGCGGGCTTCCGCGCGTTCTTCCGGTTCATGGCTGCGGAGCGTTTCCGGCCTGAGCCTGTCCAGCGTGCGGAAAATGGTCTGGGGGCTGCTCCCTTCATACAGGATGAACACGCCTCCGTTGCAGGGGGTGGCCTGGACGGAGCGCACGCCTTTCTGTTTCAAGAGCCTGCATTCAATGCCGCAGGCCTGGTCATGATTGAATATGCCGCGGCCGCAGCGTACCCGGAGCCTGCCGGGCGTGTGGTGGATAACCTGATAGTGCATGGGTAAGGAAAAATGAAAAAGGGGGAAACGCCCTTCTCCGTGCGTTTCCCCCGTTGGAGGCTGTCCGTTCCGCCGGAGGAGAAGGAAACGGACAGCCCCTGTCTGATGATGAGCAATGAGATTCCTACTGTTCCGGCTTGCGGTTTTCTGCGGCGGCCTCGTGGCACAGGTCCTGGGCTTCCTCGCGGATGTTGGCCAGTTGCTCCATGGCCTTCTGCTGGATGAGCATGGCTTTGGAAAGCCCTTGGACGGCCAGTTTCCTGGTGGCGGGGCTTTTAGCTACTTTCGCGCCGATGGCGGCGGCTATGATTCCTCCCACGAAGCCCCAGAGGCCCTTGTTGTTGATGTAACTCATGGTAATGTTCCTTTTGTTGGTTCAGCGGGCCCTGGCGGCATGCAGCCGCTCTTTTTCCGGAAGAGTTGGATTGTCTCCCTTCGGCCTGCTTTTTTGTAGCGTTCCGGAGGTTTCAGGTCAAGTTGAATTAGTTTGAACTAATTTTTTTACAGGCTTGGAAAACAATTCGGGATATTTTTCAAAACGTTGATGGTAAGATGAATATGAATCATGTATCAGGAAGGAGGTATGAGGTTGGGGAAGAGGCAAGAGAGAAAAAGAGTTGACTCAATAGTTAGTTGAATCTAACTTTGCCGTGTTGCATGAACTTGACCCATACAGGACTTCACCGTTTCTTCCACCGGGTTTCCCGGTACCGGAAACTGGCCGGGCTGCTCGTCCGGCGCCCCAGGTACCGCCTGCTCTGCGGAGACTGTGAGTTCTGTATGGGCGCATGCGGCAAAGCCGTGAATACGCAGCCCCCCGCGGGCCGGGAGCAGGAATGCTCCTCCTCCATGGAGGACTGAATATCCGCGATTGACGAGGAAGACTCAAGAAACAGCATTACTATGAAGAAACGCTACATGATACCCGCCCTGCTGGCCTGCTCCGGCTTCTGCATGGCCGGTACGGCATCCGTAGCCGCTACCGCCGCCGCTCCGGCCGCGGAAGAGGCTGAAGGCAAAGGTTCCATTCTGGACGACATCGACCTGTTCGGGGACGAGTACGGCGACGAAAGCACGCCCATTCCGAACGACCTGCTGACCAGGGCCCTGACGGATCTGCACAAGGGCGCTTATGAGAAAGCCGGTTTCCAGTTCCTGGTGGAGCAGGCGTTCCTGTATACCAAGGGCCACCATGCCGCCCCGAACGATGAGACCGCGGGTTCCAGCCAGAGCTGGTACAAGTTCCACGCCCAGGCCGGGTTGCAGCTGTTCCAATCCAGCCGCAACCAGGGCACCTGGATCAAGAGCGAGCTTTCCGGATCCGTGGCCCTGAACAGGCACACGCACCGCACCACGCTGGATGATTCCTGGGGCGCGAGCGGCCCCGCCAATTGCGACGTTTTTGAAGACGGCTATTTCTACCTGCCGGAACTGCTCCTTTCCCAGGGATTCATGGACGGCCAGCTGGTCATCATGGGCGGCATGATCAACCAGACGAACTACTTTGACGCCAATACGTATGCCAACACCACCTTCGGGCAGTTCGGCAGCGCTCCTTTCGTCAACAACCAGGTGCTTCCGCTGGGAGACTCCAACTTCGGGTTCGTGGGGCAGTACCAGTTCAATGACAACTGGTTCATCCAGGTGGGCGGCAACATGATGGACAATGAGCCGCGCCGCAACCCGTTCCATAACACTACCGGGAAATCCTTCAACCTGCTCGGTGAAATCGGCTGGACGCATGAAAAGGCCTTCGGAATAGGCACGGGCACGTACCGCCTCCAGCCGTTCATGTTCCATGCGGACGGCAAGAACCACGGCGGCGTGGCGTTCAACCTGGAACAGGACCTGGGCAGCAGTCCGTTCGCCCTGTTCGCGCGCGCCGGATGGAGCAGCGCCGAATACGGCAACATCTGCGGAGCGGAAGCGCAGGCTTCCGCCGGGGTAGTCTTCAAGAAGCCCCTGGAAATCATGACCGGCCTGAAAGAGGCGGATGGCAACTTCCTTGGCGTAGGCTTCTCCGTGAGCAAGCCGGATTCCGACACGCTGGCGGAAACGCGGCCCGGACATGACCGGGAAATGATTCTGGAATGCACGTACAGCTTTTCCATTACGCCGTACTGCCTGATCCAGCCTTCCTACCAGTATGTGAAAAATCCTTCCGGGCGGGATGACGTCAACTCCGCCAATATCCTCTCCGTGCAATGCGTGGTCACGTTCTAGGCGGGAAAAGCTCCGTACCAGTGAAAACGCAATAACAATCAAGTCTTCCTTGTCCTTCTGCATGCAGAGAGCGGAATCCTGCGTGCGGGGGGCATTGAAGGGGTCTGCATGACCTGGCGGCAACGTCGCATTCTCGATCAGGTAGGGGGTGCGGCGTTGCTTATTTTATTATCTCAAAGGAAGAGACAGGCGCTTGAACCGCCTGTGTTCCTGAACCCCGTCATTCCGTTGGCCGGACTGGGGGGCTGCGGAAGAGGCCTGTACGGTGGAAGCCGGCGCCGTATTCCGCACCGGTTCCCTGCGGGCCGTATCCGCCTGACAGGAGGCTGCCAGCAGGCAGGCGGCTCCTATCATGATACATGTGTACTTGTTCATCATCTTATGGTGTGCGGCTGGTTGCGGCCGCTGATAGTTAGATTAGCACCCCTGGCTGTTCGTTGAAAGTTCTTTGGTTTGACTAACAACAAGTTAGGTGAATTAAACACCGGGAAGAACGTTAAGTTCAGCAGCTTGCGCGCGGCCGGATTTATGACAATGGATGACATTTCCGGCGTCAGGAAACGTTTAAAACCATGTTGACTTGGATGGGAACTGTCTTAAACTGACAGAATGAGTAAGGTTCAATGGGAAATTTCAAATGATGAAGTGACTGACCGTGATACTGCTCTGCGCCGCTTGCAGGAAGGAACGACCGGCCATGTGGTATGCGCCCGCGACGGCGCGTGCCTCCAGTCCTACAAGGAGGCGGACGGCGTCTACCACTGCGAGATCGTATTCAAGACGGGGGGATGCTGCCCGCCCGTCTTTGCCGCTCCGGAGGGGGTGACGGGCAAGGAACTGGAAACGCTGTACGACCGCTTTGCCGGTGGGGATGACTTCTCCTTTGTGGAAAAGGAATGGGAGCCCCTGATGGCCGTGGAATACCGCCACCGCCACAATGTGATGTGGTTCATCTTCCTGTTCATCGCGATGGTGATTGCCGCCATGGCTGCGTACCAGCACGGCTGGATCGGGTAACGGGGGGGGGACGCATGCTGCATGCGCCAGGGAAAAAGAACCTGCAAACCGCGGACGGCTTGCAGGTTCTGAAGGAATTAGCCGCGGGCGGGATCAGTCCTGTTTTTCGTTTTCCTCGTCGTGGCCGTGATCGTGGGCGCCGCAGCAGCCTCCGCCGCCGTTGCCGCACCCGTCGCAATTGCCGCAGCACTTGCCGCGCTTGCTGAAGCTTTTATACAGCGCATAAGCCAGGGCCAGGAAAAGGATGGCGCCAATAATGTATGTTCCCATATGAAGTGAGGGGGTTGGTTAAGAGTGGATGTGAGGATTACTTGGAAGAGCGGGCGGGTTTTTTCACCACCAGGTAGGCAAGCCCCAGCAGGAGCAGCACGGCGAGCGCCTGGCCGATGCCGAAGGAAGCCTCCGCATAAAGCCACGCCCCGAGCTGGTAGATCAGGAAGGCCAGGCAGTACGCCAGGGCGCACATGTAGCCGATGGCGAAGAAGGTCCATTTGGCGCTGTTCATTTCCCTTCTGATGGCGCCCATGGCGGCGAAGCAGGGGGCGCAGAGAAGGTTGAAGATCATGAAGGAGAAGGCGCTCAGGAAGGTGAATGCCCCGGCCTGGACCAGGCGGTCCCCGGTTTCCCGGATTTCAGCGTCTTCATCTTCTTCTTCCTCCGCTTCAGCGGCGGACTCGCCGGAAGCTTCCTCCAGGGATGCCTGGAGTTCCTGCCCGGCGGGAGACATCTCCTGCACTTCTGCGGGCGCTGCCGGTTCTTCTGCGGCCTCTTCCTCCCCGGAACCGCCGTCCGCATACAGGACGCCAAAGGTGCCGACCACGTTTTCCTTGGCGATCAGGCCGGTGATGGTGGCCATGGTGGGTTTCCATTCACCCCAGCCCAGCGGCTGGAAGACGGGCGCGGCCACATTGCCGATGGAGGCCAGCATGCTGTCGTTCTGCTCCACGGAATCCGCCTTCCAGTTATAGCTGGAAAGGAACCAGATCAGGGCGCTGGACACGAAGATGACGGTCCCGGCTTTCTGCACGAAGGCCTTGCACCGATCCCACGCGTGGATGATGACGTTCTTCCAGGCGGGGATGTGGTAAATGGGAAGTTCCATGACGAAGGGGGAGGGGTCCCCGGAGAACATGGCGGTCTTTTTCAGAATAAGGCCGGAAAGGATGATGGCGCCCACGCCGATGAAATAGGCGCCCGGAGCCACCCAGGAATTTTCCGGAAAAAAGGCTCCGGCAATCAGGGCGATGATGGGCGTTTTTGCCCCGCACGGAATGAATGTGGTGGTCATGATGGTCATGCGCCTGTCCTTTTCATTCTCAATGGTGCGGGTGGCCATGATGCCCGGAACGCCGCAGCCCATGGAAACGAGCATGGGGATGAAGGACTTCCCGGAGAGGCCGAATTTGCGGAAAATGCGGTCCATGATGAAGGCCACGCGGGCCATGTAGCCGCAGTCTTCCAGAATCCCCAGGCAGAGGAACAGCACCGCCATCTGCGGCAGGAAGCCCAGAACGGCCCCCACGCCGGCAATCACGCCGTCCTGGATCAGGCTCTCCAGCCAGGGGGCGCAGTTGGCGCTCTCCAGCAGGCCGCCTACCCATTCCGGAACCCATTCACCGAAGAAAGTGTCATTGGCCCAGTCCGTTCCCCACGCGCCCACCGTCTGGATGGAGATGTAGTACACCGCCCACATGACCACGGCGAAGATGGGGAGGCCCAGCCAGCGGTTGGTGATGATGCGGTCAATCCGGTCGCTCCCCGTCAGGCTTCCGGCGCTGGCCTTCACGACGGAATCCCTGGTGATGCGGGAAATGGAATTGTAGCGTTCGTTGGTGATGATGGATTCGCTGTCGTCATCCATCTCCCGTTCCATGGACTCGATAATCCCGTTGATGCGGGATTGCTCGTCCGGGGTGAGGGCCAGCTGGTCCGCGACCTTCTGGTCCCTTTCAAAAACTTTGACGGCAAACCATTTCTTCTGCTGGTCCAGGCATTTGCCGGTGATGATTTCCCCAATCTCCCCAATGGCTTTTTCCAGGGGGGCAGGGAAGTGGACGGCGCGCGGAGCCTGCGCATCCTCCGCGGTTGCGGTTTTTACCACGGCATCCACCAGTTCACGGACGCCGGTGCCTTTCAGCGCGCTTATTTCCACTACCTGGCATCCCAGGTCCCGGGAAAGTTTTTCCGTGTCAATGCGGTCCCCGCGCTTCCGGACGATGTCCATCATGTTCAGGGCAATGATGACTGGAACGCCCAGCTCGCAAAGCTGGGTGGTGAGGTAAAGGTTGCGTTCCAGGTTGCTGCCGTCAACCAGGTTCAGGATGAGGGAAGGGTGGTCCGTGACCAGGTAATTCCGGCTGACGACTTCTTCCAGCGTGTAGGGGGAAAGGGAGTAAATGCCCGGAAGGTCTTCAATGATGATGTTCCTGTGGCCTTTCAGCCGGCCTTCCTTTTTTTCCACCGTAACGCCGGGCCAGTTCCCGACGTACTGGCTGGCGCCGGTCAGGGCGTTGAAGAGAGTGGTTTTTCCGCAGTTGGGATTGCCCGCCAGGGCGATGGTAATGTTGCTCATGGATGTTTCCTTGTCTTGATGTATGGGATGCGCCGTCTTGCTGTCAGGTCAGGAAACGTGCGGTAATAAAGGCGGAATCAGTGGATATGGATATTCTCGGCCTCCGACTTGCGGATGGAGAGTTCGTAGCCGCGGACAGTGACTTCAATGGGGTCTCCCAGGGGCGCGACCTTGCGGATAAAGATCTGCGTTCCCTTGGTGACTCCCATGTCCATGATGCGCCTTCTGACCGGGCCTTCCCCCGCCAGCTTGCCGACGGTGACGGTCTCCCCGATCAGGGCGTCTCTTAATGTACGGTGTTTGGTCATAGATTGGTGATGTTGAATGAAAAGGTTCAGGCCACGAATATTTTGCAGGCAAGCGCCTTGCTGAGCGCGATCCGGGACCCCTTGACATTGACGATGAAGTTTCCGCCATTTTCAGAAATGATGGAAACCGTACTGCCGGAAACGAAGCCCAGGCTTTCCAGAAAGCGCCGGGTTTCATCCCTGCCATGAATTTTGTTAATCTGGCGGATGTCGCCGATGTTGAGCATGGAGAGTGGCATGGTGTGTGTATGAATCAAATCCGTGAGAAAGTTAGTTTTAACAAACTAACAAGTCAATGATATTATGCGGCTGTGTTTTTAATTTCCATGGTATTCATTCACCATGAAAAAATTATACATTAGTTTAATCTAAGTATGACGCAAAGGTTCCGGGCCGGGAAGAGGTGTTTTCCGGCCATTCCTTCCGCTGGGCCGGAAACGGGAATGCTAAAAAAGCCGCGCCATGGGAATTCATGGCGCGGCTGGGAGAAAAGAGGATGATGATCCGACTTCAGGAAGCGGGGCAGACTTCGCCCCGGACGGGCTTGCCCTTGTATTCCCCGGTCAGGGTTTTCAGGAAGGCTACCAGGAGGCTCACTTCCTTCTTGTCCAGCTTGTCATAGCCAAGCTGGTAATGGTACATCTTGGTGATGGCTTCCTCCAGCGTCCGGGCGGAGGCGTCATGCATGTACGGCCAGGTAAGCTCCACGTTGCGGAGGGTGGGAACGCGGAACCTGTGCTTGTCTGACTCCTTCTTGGAGAAGTTCATCAGGCCGTTGTCGTCATTGGTCTTGGCGCGTCCGGCAAAGAAGTCGCCCTTGAGGTCGGCGTATTCAAAGGACTGGCCGCCCATGGCGGGGCCGGTGTGGCAGGTCTGGCAGCCGAGCTTGAGGAAGAGCCTGTAGCCCTTCTTGGCGTTGTCGCTGATGGCGTTTTCATCACCCTTCAGATAACGGTCAAACGGGCTGTTCGGCGTGATGAGGGTTTTTTCATACTCCGCAATGGCGTTAGTGATGGTTTCTCCGGTGAAGCCCTGGGGATAGACTTTCTTGAATTCCGCTGCAAAGGCGGTGTCCTGGTTCAGCTTGGCGGCGATCTGGTTCCAGTCGTCCGGGTGTTCGTAACCCATTTCCACCGGGTTCAGGGGGGGGCCGCCCGCCTGTTCCTGGAGATTGGCGGCGCGTCCGTCCCAGAACTGCTTGGTGTGGAAGGCGGCGTTAAATACGGTGGGGGCGTTGATGCCGCCCTTCTGCCCGCGTACGCCGGTGGAGGTGGCCAGATTGTCCGTGCCGCCCTTCTCCAGAGAGTGGCAGGTGGCGCAGGAAACGGTATTGTCCGTGGAAAGGCGCACGTCATGGAACAGCTTGTCGCCCAGGGCCACCTTGGCCGGGTCCGTGGGGAGGCTGTCCGGGATGGGAGTGATGGCGGTGATGGCGTATTCTTTGCCCACCATGTCGCCGAAGATCTTCAGGCGTTCATCCTTGATCCATTGCAGCATGGCGGCCTTCTCCCGGAGGGTGAGCGTGCTGCCCCAGTGCACCATGGTGTAGGAAGTGGGGGGCATGGAATTGATCTGGAGCACGTGTTCCAGCTTGGAAAGGGTCACGGCGGTGGGCGCTTCATCCATATTGTAGCTGCGCTGGCCGTCCCGGATGTGGCGCGCCAGCAGGCCGCCGGAAAGGGTGTTCACCAGTTGGGAAATGTGGGTGCCGGGCTTGTGGCAGTCCGCACACTTGGAGTTCATGGTCTGTGCGGTGATTTCCGCCGCCTGGGAGGGCGTCAGGGGCTTGATATTCTGGTCCGGAAGGAACAGGGGCGCGACTGCCGCCGTCACGATGACCGTGCCGCACAGGATGGCACCGGCCGTAAAGAAGGAACGTGTTTTGCTCATGAGATTCTCAATGACGTGGAATTGCCTGCATGGTAAAGGGTGAAGGGCAATAAATCAAGATTTATTCTAAAGTTCGCCGGCCTTTCTCAGGTCCTCATTAATGGCTTCCAGAACGTCCGCTTCCGGGGTGAAATTGGCGGCGTGGTAGGAGCTGCGGACCAGCGGGCCGGACGCCACGTGCCTGAAGCCCTTGGCGCGCGCGATTTCCTCATACCGGGCAAAGTCGTCCGGGTGGATGTACTTGACCACCGGCAGGTGCTTGCGGGAGGGGCGCAGGTACTGCCCCAGGGTCAGCACGGAGACGCCGTGCTCCAGCAAGTCGTCCATGGACCGGAAAAGCTCGTCTTCCGTTTCCCCCAGGCCCAGCATGATGCCGCTCTTGGTGGACACCTTGCCGTCCACGCAATCCAACGCCATCCGGAGGACGCGCAGGGAACGCCTGTACTGGGCGCGGAAGCGCACCATGGGCGTAAGGCGCTCCACCGTTTCCAGATTATGGCCGAAGATGTGCGGCCGCGCCGCCATCAGCGTCTGGATGGAGGAGGGCTTTTCATTCAGGTCAGAGGCCAGCACTTCAATGATGGTGGAGGGGCTGGCTTTTCTAATGGCCCGGATTACCTGGGCGAAATGGGCGGCGGCCCCGTCCGGAAGGTCGTCACGGGTGACCATGGTGATGACGGCGTGGCGCAGCTTCATGTGCACGACGGCTTCCGCCACGTGCCGGGGTTCCTCCGGGTCCAGAGGATCAGGCCTGGCTGTGCGGGTGGCGCAGAATCCGCAGGCGCGCGTGCACCGTTCCCCGGCAATCATGAACGTGGCCGTGCCCTGGTTCCAGCACTCATAGCGGTTGGGGCAGTGGGCTTCTTCACAGACGGTGAAGAGGTTCTTGCCTTCCACAAGCTGCTTGACGTCCCAGAATTCCCGGCCGTTGGGCAGGCGCACCTTGATCCAGGACGGCTTACGTTCCATCCCTTCCGCAGTCTCATTGTCGTTCCGGCGTTCCATAGCTCCGCTAGCTTGCCGTGACTCCGCCGCTTTGGCAAATGCAAAGTGTTTTATTCGGGACTGTCCTCCCCGTTTTCATCCGGGGCTGCGGAGGAGTCCGCAGACAGCTTCTTCCGTTCCCTGGCCGCCAGCCGCGCCGCCCGGAAAAATTCCTGGAGGTGGTGCAGGCATTCATCCCCCAGCACGCCGGGGCGCACCTCGCACTTGTGGTTGAGGGGCGGGTTGGAATCCAGCAGGTTGATCCAGCCGCCCGCGGCTCCGGTTTTGGCGTCCGGACAGCCGAACACCACGCGGTCCGGACGGCAATGGACGATGGCCCCCGCGCACATGGGGCACGGTTCCTTGGTGACGTACAGGGTGCAGCCTTCCAGCCGCCAGTCCCCCAGCGCCTCCTGGGCCGCCGTCAGGGCGATCATCTCCGCGTGGGCCGTGGCGTCCTTGAGGGTCTCCACCTGGTTCCATCCCCGGCCGATCACGCGGCCGTCCTTCACCACAATGGCCCCGATGGGCACTTCCCCCTTCACCAGGGCTTTTCTGGACTCCTTCATGGCTTGGCGCATGAACCACTCGTCAGAACCGGGCATTTCCATCATCACGCCGGTTATCATGGACCGGACGGCGCGCCTGTGGCAAGCCCTTTCTGGAGGATATTTATTGTAAATTATACAAGAAGTAGGGCATGCCGCGAAAAGAAATGGGGGTGAATGCGTTTTTGCGTTGATTCCAGGAGATGCGTGGCATAAGTATGAACCATGAGCTTTTCAGAACCCTGCGCGCTGGCCGTGGACTTTGGCGGAACCAGCATTAAAATGGGCGTGACGGCGGGGGACCGCATCCTGGCGACGGCGGACCGCATCCCCACCGCCATGTTCGAGAGTCCCCAGGCGATCATTGACGCCATGGTTGCGGCGGCGCTCACCTTGCGCGAGCAATTCCCGACCGCCTGCGTGATGGGCATGGGGATGCCGGGGTGGTGCGACTACCGCCGGGGCGTGCTTTACCAGCTCACCAATGTACGGGTATGGGACCATGAAGTTCCGGTGAAGGAGCTGATGGAGCAGGCGCTGGGACTGCCCGTGGTGCTGGACAATGACGCCAACTGCATGGCGTATGCGGAATGGAAGCTGGGCGCCGGGCGCGGCATGTCCAGCCTGGTGTGCCTGACCATGGGAACGGGCATTGGCGGCGGCATTGTGGTGAATGACCGCATTGTGCGCGGAAAGCGGCTTTCCTCCGGGGAGCTGGGCCAGACGAGCATCCATTATCAGGGCAAGACCGGACCGTTCGGCAACCGGGGGGCTATAGAAGAATACATCGGCAACAACGAACTGGCGGCGGAAGCGGTCAAGAGGTATGCCGGGGCCGGAATCGTCAAAACCGTGAACGAATGCACGCCCAGGCATCTGGATGAAGCCGCCCGCGCGGGGTGTCCCGTAGCACTCCAATTGTGGGAGGACACGGCGGAAATGCTTGCCTGCCTGATCATGAACCTGATGTATATCCTGGTTCCGGAGGCCTTCATCATTGGCGGCGGCGTGGCCAAGGCCGGAGACTTGCTGATGAAGCCCCTGCTGAAGAACCTCAGGGAGCAGTTGTTCCCCCTGCTGATGGAGGATCTGAACATCCTGCCCGCCCGGTTTGGCGCTGAAGCGGGCCTGCTGGGAGCCGGAGCCATGGCGATGGATGAACTTATGGGGCTGGGGATTCTGGAACGTTTTAAAAAACAGGGAACATCAAGGGTTCTTTGTTAGATTGGGCTAACATAGGGCTTGCCATCGCGGGGCGGCAGGCGTACAAGCGGAACAAGTCATGAGTACGGAACATTCCCACGAACATTTTTCAGAAGGGGCTTCCTGCTGCGCCGGAGGGTGCTGTTCCGGAAGCTGCTGCGGCTCCGGAGACGCCATCAGGCCGGTTCCCGCCGTGCTGGGCATTTCCCTTTTCATCGCCGCCCTGGTGCTGGGGGGCGGCTCCTGGAGCGGCAGGGCCGCCTACGCGGGCGCCTACCTGCTGATAGGCTGGGATGTATTGAAGGCGGCTTTTCTGGGACTGAGGCACGGCCGTGCCATGGATGAAAATTTCCTGATGAGCATTGCCTCCCTGGGCGCGATGTTCCTGGGGGATTATTCCGAGGCCGTGGGCGTGATGCTTTTCTACCGTGTGGGGGAATACCTTCAGGAGCGCGCAGTGGGCAGTTCCCGCCGGTCCGTGAGTGAACTGATGAATCTGAGGCCCGAGTTTGTCCATGTGAAAGAGGGTGGGGAAATCCGTGACGTTCCTCCTGCGGAGGTGCGGCCCGGAACCCTGATTGAGGTGCGCCCCGGTGAGCGCGTTCCTCTGGACGGCGTGGTGACGGGCGGGAATTCCGTGCTGGACACCTCCGCCATGACGGGGGAATCCCTGCCGGTGGAGACCGGGGCCGGAAGTTCCGTGCTGGCGGGCTACATCAACGGCCAGGGCGTGCTGGAGGTTCGTACGGAGCGGGACTGGCGGCATTCCGCCCTAGCGAGGGTCCAGGAGCTGGTGGAAGCCGCGTCCGGGCGCAAATCCCCGCTGGAGGGAAGGCTGGCCCGGTTCTCGCGCATCTACACGCCGCTGGTGATCTCCATTGCCGTGCTGGTGTTCCTGCTTTATCCCTTCGTGACGGGCGGAAGCTGGTCTGACGGCCTGTTCCGCGCGCTGGTGCTGCTGGTGATCTCCTGCCCCTGCGCGCTGGTGCTGTCCATCCCCCTGGGCTTCTTTGCCGGGATAGGAAGGGCGGCGCGGCAGGGGATTCTGCTGAAAGGAAGCAATTACCTGGATGCCCTGCGGAAGGTGAAAACGGTGGTGTTTGATAAAACAGGAACCTTGACGGAAGGTGTTTTTACCGTGGATGAAGTGCTCCCCTGTGACGGGATCACCCCGGAAAACCTGCTGTACTGGGCGGCGCATGCGGAAAGCTCCGCTTCCCACCCGCTGGGGCGCTCCATCGTGAAAGCGTATGAAGGCCGCCTGTTCCCGGACCGCGTGGCGGAGCTGGTGGAAGTGACCGGAGGCGGCGTTTCCGCCCGGGTGGAGGGAAAGGCCGTACTGGTGGGGAAAAAGGCTTTTCTTCAGGAGGCCGGAATCAGCACCGGAGATGTTGAAGACCGGGGCGTGACCATTTACGTGGCTCTGAACGGCGTTCTGCTGGGACGGCTGCGCCTGTCCGACCGGATCAAGCCGGGGGCGGAGCAGGCTGTGCGGGAACTGAGGGAATTGGGCGTCTCCAACCTGGTGATGCTGACGGGGGACTCCTCTTCCGCCGGGCCGGAGGTGGGGCGCATGCTGGGCCTGGACGAAGTTTTCAGCGGGCTGATGCCGGCGGACAAGCTGGAGCATGTACGGCGGTTGAAACCGGAAACGGGGGTGCTTGCCTTTGTGGGGGACGGCATGAATGACGCTCCTTCCCTGGCTGCCGCGGACATCGGTATAGCCATGGGCGGCGTGGGGTCTGATACGGCCCTCCAGGCGGCTGATATGGTAGTGATGAAGGGTGATCCCGTGGCCGTTCCGCAGGGAATGCTTCTGTCACGGGCGACGGAGCGCATCATTGTGCAAAACATCATTCTGATTCTGGGCATCAAGTTTCTGGTGATGGTGCTGGGCATTCTGGGACTGGCCGGAATGTGGGGCGCCGTCATGGCGGACGTGGGCGTGTGCCTCCTTGCGGTGGGCAACTCCATGCGCATTTTCCGGGTGAAGCTGGGCGTGTAACGGAAAAATACCTCCGCCCTTTCTCCGCCCCGGAGGCCATCATCCCCATCATCCCCATCATCCCCATCATCCCCATCATCCCCATCATCCCCATCATCCCCATCATCCCCATCATCCCCATCATCCCGCCGCGCCAGCCATGAATAACGGCGCATGCTCCCATCAAAAAGCCCCCGCCCCCCGGCAGGGGAACGGAGGCGTGAAAACGGAAAAGACAGTAATCTCTATCGCAGCCCCGTCAGCAGAAGTTCCGCATTGTTCTGCGTCTTGGAGATATTTTGCAGGAGGGCCTGGAGGCCTTCCCATCCCGGCTTCATGGCGAGCTGGCGGCGGAGCTGCATGATCTTCACGAACTCCTGTTCATTGTACAGCCTGTCGTCATTGCGCGTGCCGCTCTGGGAAAGGGAGATGGCCGGATAAATGCGCCGTTCGGAAAGTTCCCGGTCCAGGCGGATTTCCAGGTTGCCCGTTCCCTTGAATTCTTCAAAAATCACTTCATCCATTCTGGACTCCGTATCCACCAGGCATGTGGCGATGATGGTCAGGCTGCCGCCTTCCTCCACGTTGCGCGCGGCGGAAAAGAACTTGCGCGGTTTTTCTAGCGCGTTGGAGCCCAGGCCGCCGGACATGATGCGGCCGCCCGTCTGGTTGGCATTGTAGCCGCGGGCCAGGCGCGTCAGGGAATCCAGCAGGATGACCACGTCCTTGCCCATCTCCACCAGGCGCTTGGCCCGTTCAATTACGAGGTCGGAAACCTGGGCGTGGCGGCGGGAAGGCTCGTCAAAGGTGGAGGCGTAAACCGGAGCGTCCACGGTTTCTTCAAAATCCGTCACTTCTTCCGGGCGTTCGTCCAGCAGCAGCACAATCAGCTCCACATCCGGGTAGTTGGCCTTGATGGAGCGGGCGATGGTTTTCAGCAGAACGGTTTTCCCGCCGCGCGGCGGGGCCACGATCAGGCCGCGCTGGCCCTTGCCGAAGGGGGTCATGAGGTCCAGCACGCGCATGGCACCGGAATTGACCTCCTTGTTTTCCAGAAGAAGGCGTTCCTTCGGGAACAGGGGGGTGAGGCGTTCAAAATCGGCGCCTGCCCGGTAGTCCTCCGCGGGGATGCCTTCCACGCTGATGACGGCGGAGGCGGAAAGGTACTTGTCATGAGGCCGCAGCTTGCGCAGCCTGACCTTGACCTGCTGGCCCACGCGCAGGCGCATGGGCTTGATGAGGTTGCCGCCCAGGTAAATGTCATCCGGGGAGGTGCGGAAGCTTTTGACGGGGTCCCTCAGCATGGCGTAGTTATCCTTGGCCTGTTCCATGACGCCGGAGACGACCACTTCATGGCCCTTGGCCAGAAGCTGTTTCCCCAGTTCAAAAATCAACTGGGACTTGGTGAGGGAGGCCGCGTTCCGGATGGGGAGGCCTTCCGCCATCTCCTGAAGGTCATTCAGCGGGCGTTCACGCAGTTCATTGATGTCAATCTGCTCCAGAACGGGAGCGGCGGATTCCTGGGCCTGATCCTGGGCTGCCGGGGCGCAGGCCGACGCCTCTGCATCCTGTTCCGGAGCAGGGGCGGTTTGTTCCGCGGAAACCTCTTCCGGGGACGGAAGAGCCTTGGGGGGAACGGCCTGTGCGTCCTCTCCGGAGGGAAGGGACTTGTTGTCGAGTTCTTCAGTCATGAAAAAAATGTTGGTGAAGTCTTTGGATTTGCCGGCGCAGCAGGGGCGGGGGCCCTTCATTCCAGATAACGAAATCGGCCGCGGCCACTTTTTCCATGATAGGACGCTGGGCCGCCAGAATGGCTTCAATCATATCCTCGCGGAATCCGTTCCTGAGAGCCAGGCGGGTTTTCTGCGTTTCCCGGGAAACGGCTACCACGCATACGGCGTCCTGGCGGTAGCATGCCGATGTTTCAAAAAACAGCGGCACGTCAATGACGAACCCGTCTACCGCCGCATTCTGACGCGCCGCCTCCATTTGCGCAAGACATTCTTGGTGCAGCAGGGGATGAATGATTCCCTCCAGCCTCCGGCGGCTTTCCGGGTTCCGGAACACGAGCTCCCGCAGGAAGCCCCTGTCCGCCCGTCCGGCGGCATCCACGCTGGCGGGACCGAAGGCGGCGGAAAGGCTTTCTTTCAGCCAGCCGCCGTCCAGCAGCCTGCCTGCCTCCGCATCACAGTCAAACAGGCGCAGGCGCGGTCCTCCCGCCTCCATCAGCAGGCGAATGGCGGTGGATTTTCCGGTGGCTATCCCGCCGGTCACGATCAGGGTTTTCATGCAGAGAGGGAAAATGCGTATGTATGGGACAAAAAGAGCGGGTGAAAGGTTCACCCTTTCACCCGCTCCAATATGGACGTTATGCAGGCCGCCTACATGGGGGGCAGCAGGCCTTCGGATGCAGGCAGGGCGCTTTCCGGTGCCGCGGCGTTTGCCGTGGTGGGAAGGGCGTTGCCGCGTACGGGCTGGCCGGTGGCATCAATGATCTGACCCGTCACGAAGATCATCAGGTTCTTCTTGATATGGTTGTCAGAGTTGCTGCGGAAGAAGCGTCCGATGAGAGGCAGGTCACCGAAGATCGGCACCTTGTCTTCCACCGTCTGCACGTTTTCCGTGATCAAACCACCGATTGCCACGGTGTGGCCGTCGTAGATGAACAGGGACGTTTCAACGGAACGCTTGGAGAAGATGGGCTGCTCAATGCGGTTTTCCGTCAGAGTCAGGGACATCGGCTTGCCGTCGGAACCAACGCCGGTGGACTGGATCGGGCTGCCGTAGTTCACGAAGCCTTCAAATTCCACGATGCTGGGCTTGAAGTTGAGGTCAATGATGTACTTGTTGTCACCAATGGTGGGCACAACTTCCAGGGTCACGCCAACGGGCTTCATTTCAAACACGCCGGGAGTGGCGGGAGTGACGGGGAAGCTGGTGACCTGGGCCGGGTTTTCGGTGCCTACAAGGTCATCCAGAACGTTGTTCCGGTTGTTGTAGTTGCCGCCGCCCCAGCTGCTCACGTTGTTGGGAAGTTCCGGGGGTTCGTATTCGGTGGGGTACCAGAATTCGCGGATGATTTCAATCTTGGCGGTTTCACCGGACTTGGCGGTTACGCTGGGAGCGGTGAGAACGTCGGAACCCTTCTTCTGGGACAGGCCGCGCATCAGCATCTGGAAGGCGCCTTCGTCATAAATGCCCGTGAGGGACATGATGCCGGGAGCCGGGTTCTTCTTGGTGGCTTCAGAACGGTTGGTGCTGTTCAGCAGGTTGTCCACGGAGTTCTTGGAGATGGCATAGTCGCCCGTGCGGTTGCCGCCGGTAGCGAGGCCGTTGATGAGGCCGTTGCCGTCCGTGTTGGAGCTGTTGTTGTTCACGGGCCAGCCGCTCACGCCGCCGGGGGACTGGGTGAAGTCGTCCGGGATGAGGCCGGTGCCGTAGTTCGTGCCGCCGCCCAGGAAGGTGCTGCGGTCATTGCTGACGGAGAACGGGGTGACGATCCAGTCAAAGCCGAGTTCTTCCGTGTTTTCCTGGGTCACTTCCACAAACTTGGTCATGATGCGCACCTGCTGGGATTCGCCGCGGGTGTTTTCAATGAGGCCTTCGATGAGGTCCAGGTTGCCGGAGGTATTGCGGACGACCAGGGAGGAGTTGCCGTTGACGAGGAATGCCGTGGCGCCTTCCGGGAAGCTGATGCCGCTCTTTTGCAGCAGGCTGCGGATGGAGGGCATGGGCTTGAGGCCGGAGGAGCTTTCACCGCCACCGCCGAAGGGATCTTCAGTGCCGCCGCCGTCGCTGTCGCCAACGGTGTTGCGGAGGGAGGACTGGAAGCCCGGAGGCACGGAGAAGGTGCGCTGGTAGAGGTCCACGTCATTGCCGCCGGCGGGAAGGATGGTGACTGCATAGTCTTCCACCTTCTGGCGCAGACCCGCGTTACGGCAGATGAAGCGCAGCACTTCCAGCATGGGAACGTTGGTCAGCTTGAGCTGGCCGATCTTACGGGTGCGGATGCTTTCCTGCGGAGCGGCTGCCGGAGCAACTTCCGTAATTTCCGTGGATTCTTCGCCGAAGCCGGGGTCCTCAGCAGCGGGAGCTGCGGGGGAAACGGCTGCGGGCTGGGCGTCATTGATGACAAAGTTGATGCCGCGTTCGCCGTTCGGGCCTACGGTGCGGTCCAGTTCAATGGACTTCTTGCGCAGGTAGTCGATGGCGTCTTCCACGGTGGTGTCTTCAAAGGAGACGGAGGGGATGATGATGCTCTTGAGCTTCATCAGGTTGGCGGTGGCGCCGTTGACGTCGGTCATCGGGGTGTTGTCCAGGCCGTCGGGTCCGGTCGGAGCTTCCATCGGAATGGGGCGTTCCCACATCTTGTCCACTTCCGCAAGCATGGTGCTGCGGGTTTCGTCATAGGCGGCGGCGTAATAGGCCATCCTGCGGCGGTTGACCGTTTCCTGTCCGCGGCGGGCCGCCACGTTGTACGGGTCAATAACGAGAACCTTGTTGAATTCGGCGATGGCTTTGTCGTAGTCGCCGAGGTCATAGTAACCATAGGCCATGTGAAGGAGGGTGTTCACCTTTTCCACGTTCTTGACGTGCTCGGGGGTGAGCGCCGGATTCGTGCGAATCGGGTCCTTCATGTATTCGAGCGTCTGCTTGGCAAGCTTGACGTCCCGGGGATTAAGCTTGATGGCGTCCTGAAGAAGCTTCTCAGCTTCGTCATAGCGGCCCACTTTGATGTATTCCTGAGCAACGGCGATGCTGGCGTCGCCAATGTTGTTGGCAATGGCTTCCTTGCGCTGGTCATTGATCGGCGCAGCGGGCAGCATGTTGTAAGCGGCATTGAATTTGTCCAGGGCTTCCTTGTACTTGCCTTCGCGGTACAGGTTGCGGCCTTCTGCAAGGAGCTGCATGGCTTCCTGGGTCTGCGCTTCACGGCGTGCCATGGCTTGGCGCGCTGCATCGGACTGGTAGTAACTCCCCGGTCCGGCGTAGGACGAGCCATAAGCACTGGAGGTTCCGACGGCGCCGCCATCACCAGCCTGCGCAAACGGGCAGGAGGCAGCAATGGCCATCAGCGCGATCAGAGAACGCTTCGGTTGATAAAGTGGTGCGTGGTCCATAGTTAGGTTCTTCTTTTTACATGTTTTTCGGATTTGTGAAGCTTTTTTTTCAGAAAAGTTTAAATCCGGGTCTATTTTTTCTTGCTCAGTGTTGTTTGTTCTCCAGTTGTTTTGTTGGCAATGGTTACGGTCTGCGTAGCATTATCAACGGTTTTCAGCGTGTAGGTCTGTTTGGTGTCTCCCGGAATCTGGAAGTCGGCTCCTTCTTCCACTTCGAAGCTGGTGTCCCTCTCGGGGCCGGCGGCGATAGTAAGGTTTGCTTTCTTATCAATGATTGGAATGACGTATTTTGTGCCGCGCCTGATGGTGTAGGTCTGGCCGTTTTTGGTCGGCTTCAGGTCTTTGACAACGGCTTCCTCATCCGTTTCCACCATGTCCAGGCTGGGATTCTTGAATTCCTTGTTGGTGACGCTGACAAGCTCAAACCTGGGCTTGTCTTTCGTGTTTTTCCGGGTGCCGAACTGGCCATTAACCTGGACGACGTTTTTCCAGAGCTCCTGTCTGGCGCGGTTTAATCCCTTGAAAGTAAAATCATTGCCGTCTGCCTGCGTGAAGCCCAGGAAGAAGCCGAACTGCTTGATTTCATCTACAAAGAGCTTGTTGACAAGGGGCGGGTGGCTGTTGGGGTCATTGGGAAGAGTCTTGGCCTCATATTCTTCCTGCACCGTGAACCCGTCGTTGTCAGGGTCGCGGGTGAGGACGTCCGAATAAACGAATTCATTTTCCAGGCCGTTGTCCAGGAACCATTTATTCGGAATATTGCCGTGGATGGGTGGACCGGAGACGATGTCAAAGGGCTCCATCCCCCCCTCCTTGATCCAGAGACTGGGCGCTACAAAGCCCACGTATTGCTGGGTTTCCTGTGCAATGGGCTTGAGCTCATGGGAGGCGGAAAGCTCCTGATTGACCTCCACGGCCTTTTTAATGCCGGCGGGCGGTTCAATCGTCTTTTCTGAAACCTGCGTGGTGAACTTGTACTTGTCATTCAGTCCCAGAAGGGTCAGCGTACCGTAGGCGGCTACCCCCAGGCCCAGCACGATGCCGGAAGCCAGCAGGATTTTGTCGTAGTTTTGTTTTTCAGACATGTTGAAAGTATTTGCTGCGGTTGGTTGCCGTAATTAATCTTCAGACGGTTCCTGCGCCTTGGGCTGGTTGAAGTGGACCAGGTTCAGGGAGACCTGGACAAAGATCTGCTCCTTGCCCATGTAAGGCTTGATGACTTGCTGGATGGCCGGAGCCGCGGCTTGGGCTGCCGCTTCATCCGCCGGCCTCAGGTCCGCCGCTCCCGCCGCAGGCTGTGCCGCGGCAGGCTTGGGCGCCGCCGGTCCGGCAATGGGGGGGGGCATCATCCGTTCATTGCGGATTCTGATGGAGTTGACCGTAAAAAGGTACTCCTGGGAGTCCGTAATGGCGTTCATGGCCTTCAGCACGCTTTCCCGGTCACCCTGGAAGGCGATTTCCAGCGGCATGGGGGACCAGGGAGCCTGGTTGGGCTCCTCAGCTTCCTCTTCCGGGTTGTTCGCCGGGTTTTCAATGGGAAGCTGGGGGCGGTACACCTTGATGAACTTGGTCAGTCCGCAATCCGTCAGCTTGTTGGCGAGGCTGTTGACCGCTTTTAATTCAAAGCCCAGCGTGGAGGCTGCCTGCACGCTGGGGGCCTGGGTGCTGTAAACCTGGAAGCCGAGCCAGGAGGAGGTATCCGTAATCTGGATGTTCTTTTTCTTGCAGGCCGCGATCAGGGCGTCCCTGAACGTTTTCAATTCATTCTGGAACGCGGTGGGCGTGGTGGGAACCAGCGCGGAGGTAGCCAGGAAGGGCTTGTAGGCCGTTTCCAGATTGGCGACTGCCTTGGCATAGCGGTTCAATTCCTTTTCCAGCTCGTTGTTTGACGTGCGGCTTGGCGTGATTTCAGCCGCGTTGGCGGACTTGATTTCCTTGGAGGCGATGCTGATTTTCTTGTCCAGCTCACTGCGTTTGGAATTGACCATGTATCCCGTCACGGATAACCCCACGAATAAGAGAAGCCCCACGCCCGCTACCATGGCGGCGGGCTTGTTGTCTGTAATCCAATTGCTCATAAAATGTGTCTTGTTCGGGTTGGGTAATCTTATTTGTTAAAATGCACGGGAATGGGCGTTTTCAACGGAAGCACCAGCTTGAAGGGAACAAAGGGCCCGGCCGCCGCGTCTATCTTGGCGTCCTTGGCGCCCAGTTCCATGATCTGGCGGGCTTCCAGCTTGACGTCTCCGTGCCTGAAGGTGAACAGGGAGTCCTTGTTCCCGTCTATCTTTGCCTGGAGGTCCTGGACGATTCTTTGGCCGCCCAGGCTGCGACGGACAAAGCCGGTCAGGCGCAGGGCGTTAACGCTGTAGACGGTTTGCTCGTCATCGTTGGCGGCATTTGCGGCGGCTTCCGTCCTGATGTCATCCACCAGGGACGTGTTCTTGTCAGACGTGAAGGAGTCCTTGATGACGGAATAGCCCGTGATCTGGGTGGTATCCTCCGGGTTGAAGTGCGCCAGCGGTTCAAAATCCGTGAACCAGTAGGGATAGTCCTTGTGTTCCGACTGTTCCAGCAGGTGCTTGATAATATCCGCATAACCGTAACGCTGGAGCGTGAGCTGCTGGTAGGCAGCCAGGGTGGAGTCCAGCTTTTTCAGCTCTTGCTCCTTCTGGCGCAGGGCGGATTGTTCCGACTTGATGGAAGTGACGGTGGGCTGGACGTTTGCCAGGGTTTCCTCCGCCTTCTTGACGCCCATGTATCCCGTCACGGCATAGGCCGCGGCGCCGATGACGGCGATGGCGACCCCTGCGATAATGGCGGGCATCTTTTTCTGGTTGGCCCGCTTTTTGGCAATTGCCGTGGGTTCCAGGTCAATGTTGAGGGAAGCCCTGCCGATGGCGTTGACGGCGGTGCCGATCAGGCCGCCCAGGATGAAGGCTTCACGGGAAATGGTGTTGACATCCACGCCGGAGCCCACGCCCACGTTGTGCATGGGGTTGAAGAAGGAGATGGGAATGCCGAGCTTGTCTTCCAGGAATTCCTTGGTGTAGGGCAGGGATGCGCCGCCGCCGCACAGGTAGGCCTTGACGGGCGCGCTTCCGTTCATCTGGGCGCGGTAATGGTTGGTGGTGCGCTGGATTTCAGACGCGAGCCGGGTCATGGCCGTGCGGATGACGGTAGCCAGGTTGGCCGTGGCGGGGTCCAGCCCCTCCGTCTGCCCATTGCTCATGGAAACGAGGCCGCTGGTGGTCTTCAGGCGTTCCGCCTCCATGAAGGGGACGTTGAATTCACGGGCGATGGAGGACGTGACGAAAATGCCGCCTGCGGAAATGCTGCGGGTGAAGAAGCGGCCCTGTTCACTGTAAATGAGGTCCGTGGACTTGGCGCCTATGTCGATGAGCATTACCGGCTCCGTTTCTTCCGGGTAGCTGTCCACATAAGCGTTGTACAGGGAAGTCAGCGCGCAGTCCACCTTGCCGGTGGAAAGTCCGTGGGAGACGATTTCATCATTAAGGGTGTCCAGGTCTTCCGCCTTGATGGCCACCAGGACGGCTTCACGTTCCAGGCCCTTGGCCGGGAGAAGGTGGTAGTCCCACACCACTTCATCCAGCGGGAAGGGGACGTGCTGCTGGGCTTCAAAGCGGATGAGCTGTTCCACATCCGTATCATCCAGGGCCGGAAGCTTGACGAAGCGGATGAATACGGATTGACCGGAAACGGAATAGTTGGCGACGCTGCCTTTGACATTGAGTTCCTGGACGAGGTCGGCGATCGCCTCCCCTATTTTCGTCAGGCGCAAGCCTTCCGCTGACGGGTCCAGCACTACGAGGCGCGTAGCATAGCGGTCCAGAATGAGGGCGTCCTTGGAGGTCTTGGAAAAGACGCCCATGGATACTCTCTGGGAACCTACGTTTAATGCGACGATTTGTCGTGAATTAGCCATGGGTGATTTCTGTTAAATAAAAATGAAAGGTGAATAATGTTGAAAGGCGTTACTCGCCGTCCGCCGCCGGGGTTTCCGCGGGAGCTCCGAACGGGGCGGGAGCCGGGCTGGAAGCCGGCTGCGTACTGTTGGGCCGCATGATTTCCGGATAGCGGTCATACCAGTACACGGAGAAGGGCGTTTCATCCTTGTTCAGCAGGGGATAATAGGAGGTTTCCACGATGCTGGGGGACTGGATGGTCCACCATTTTTCCATCTTGCCGCGTTCAGAGGAGTAGGTGGCGACTATTTTGCCGTTGTATTCCACCACCACGCCCTGGTACTTCACCCATTTGCCCCTGCCGCCTTCGGAACCGGTAATGCGCTTGACGGAAGAGGGGGACAGGTAGACGGAGGCATATGTGGCTTCCCCTACGGGAACGTTGACGTACTTGACTTCCTTGTAAAGTTTCAGGTACTGGCGGGCGCGGTCCGGATTGACCACGGCAATATAAAATTTAAACGTCAGGGAGTCGATGTAGCCGGACTTGGGCGCGGGTGCGGCGTCCACCTTGAAGGGTATCTCAAAATCCGCCCATCTCTTCGGCTTGGGCAGGGGCCGGGGATCGTCCTGGGTCATGACGTTGGGGGACTGGCGCATGTACAGGGACAGCTTCTCCAGTGTGACCTTCACCTGCATTCTGGGGTTGCTGGTGGTTTGCGCCGATGCCACAGGAATGAAAAGCACCGCAGCCAGCATGGCCGTGATAGTGTTAAGGATGGATTTCATAGCACAATTCGATTCCCTGATTAGTTACACCAAAAACCGAACTGTGGCTAGCAAAAATCTCTTGTTTCTTTCCCCGGAACGGGTGCGGCGCGGTCCGGGGCTTCTCCCGGTACAGTCAAGAAAAAATCATGCGGCATGGCTGCGGGCTTGACCTGGAAGGGGTGTTTTCACATGCTCGGCCCATGGCGATTGATTCGGAGCTGCTGGAAAAGTTTTCAGAGGCCCATGGCATTTCAGGGCATGAGGATGAAGTGCGGAACCTTGTGGCGGGGGAGCTGGCGGGATGCGGGGAATTTTCCACCGACGGTTCCGGGTGCCTCTTCTGCACCAATGGTGATTCCGGCCCCCGCGTGATGCTGGCCGCCCACATGGATGAGATTGGCTTCCTGGTGCAGAATATTACCGGGAACGGCTTTCTGCAACTGGTGGGCATAGGCGGCTGGTGGCCGCATACCCTGTTGAGCCAGCGTGTTTTGGTGAAGACGCGCTCCGGCCGCAGCATTCAGGGGGTAATAGGTTCCAAGCCTCCCCATTTTCTGCCGGAAGGCCAGCGCAACAGCGTCATGAGCATGGAAGCCCTGTTTGTGGATGTGGGCGCGGAAAGCGCGGAACAGGCGCGGAATGAATTCGGCATTCACCTGGGTGACCCCGTGGTGCCGGACGTAAAATTCACCTCTCTGGAAAATCCCTTCCGGGTCATGGGCAAGGCCTTTGACAACCGCGCCGGACTTTCCGTGATGATAGAAGCGTTCAAGACGCTGTGCCGGGAGGGGCATCCCAATACCCTGATTGCGGCCGCTACGGTGCAGGAGGAAGTGGGGACCAGGGGCGCCAGGACGGCCGGAGCCGCCATGCGCCCGGATTGCGTCATCGTGCTGGAAGGACCGCCCGCGGACGATACCCCCGGCTTTACATTGCCGGACTCCCAGGGAGTCCTGGGCGGCGGCGTGCAGATCAGGTTGTTTGACCCCACGGCCATCACCAACCCGCGGCTGGCCGCCCTGGCGGAGGAAGCGGCGGTGAAGGCGGGCATCCCCTTCCAGTTAACGGTGCGCCGCTCCGGTGGAACGGATGCGGGCGCCCTTCATCTCTCCGGCAAGGGAGTCCCCTGCATTGTACTGGGAATCCCCACCCGGTACATTCACGCCCATAACGGCGTGCTGGACCTGCGGGATTACCGTGCGGCGGTGGAACTGACGGTGGCGCTGGCGCGTTCCCTGGACCATGAAGCCGTGGAAGCCCTTACCCATTACCTGCCCTGAAAGAAACGCTCATGAACCCGACTGCTTACGTACACGACCTGGACCCCGTCATCTGGCAGGTTACGGACTCCATCGCCCTGCGCTGGTATGGCCTGGCCTACCTGATGGGCTTCATAGGAGGATACTTTCTGCTCTCCTGGCTGTCCCGCCGGAAGCTGTACCCCGTTCCGCAGGACAAGCTGGCGGACTTTGTCACCTATGTAGCGATCTTCGGCGTCCTGATCGGCGGACGGCTGGGATACGTGCTCTTTTACCAGATACCCAATCATGGCTGGTCCCAGTTTCTGGCTGACCCATTGATGGCCTTGCGGGTATGGGAGGGAGGCATGGCCAGCCACGGGGGAATGATCGGCGTGGGGCTGTATACGTTTTATTATGCGTGGAAGCACCGCGTCAAATGGGTGGCCCTGCTGGACGGCCTGGCTATTGTAGCGCCCGTGGGGCTGTTCTTTGGCCGCATGGCCAACTTTATCAACGGGGAACTGTATGGGCGCATTGTCTCCCCCGGCTCCACGCAGGGAATGATCTTTCCGGCGGAACTTTCCCAGGATCCGGACCTGTTTGTCCGCGTGGCCTCCCGCATTTATGAAACGCCCGGCCTGGTAGACAAGCTTTCCCTTTCCGGGGTGGCCGTTCCGGAGCACATGAACGCCGCCTGGGTGGTTGACCGGGTGAGGGATACGCCCGCCATCAAGGAAATTGTGAGCGAAATGATGCAGGACCATGCGCGCTACCCCTCCCAATTATATGAGGCATTTGCGGAAGGGGTGCTTCTTTTTGCGGTTCTGTGGTTCATCCGGGTGAAATTCCCGCGTGCCTGGAATGGCGTCTTCTGCGGCGTCTTTGCCATTCTGTATGCTATTGGCAGAATCGTCTGCGAGGAATACCGGGAGCCGGATTCCCCCTTCTCCATGGGCCTGACCCGCGGGCAGTTCCTCTCCGTCTTCCTCGTTCTGGTGGGCGTGGCTTTCTTGATCTATGCCTTTAAAACCAGGCAGACGGTTCAGGAATGCACCTTCTATGATCCGGAGAAGAAGAACAAGGAGGAATCAGCCGGGAAGACTGCTTAAAACGGGTCCAGGTCAAAGTTGCCTGTCTTGGGAATGCTGCTGGATGGTCCGCCTTTGAAAATGGAGGAAATCCCGCTGGCGAAAAGCCGCAGGTTCCGCTGGTCAAAGGCGAAGCGTTCAAACTCCTTCACGGAAAACAGGGTGATGGGGTCCGTATTGTAAGCCTTGAACTCCATGATGCTGGTGCCCGTGCGCATGTCGGACAGGCGCCCTTCAATGCCCACGTCTCCGCTCATTAAATTGCCCAGGATCAGGGAAGTGCCCGGCAGGGGGGAGGCCAGGGAAACCAGGTCGGAAAGGACATTGCCGCCCACGTCCGTGGGCTTCAGCTTCACCATGGCGATGTAAAGGGTCACGCCTCCCGGGGCGGGGCGGTCAACCAATTGCCACTTGATTTTTCCTCCGGTCTGCTTGGCCCTCTCTTCCAGCACCCTTTGGATGTCTTTCTGGAGCTCTGTTCTGAACTGTGCCGCCAGGGCCGGAGCTTCCTTCGGGAACTTGGCCTTGATATAATCAATATTGACGGGCGCTACGTATACCTTCAGGCGCGGGGAATTCCAGATGGACTGTTCCGTGGGATTGTACCAGACGCCTTGAAAACAGCTCTGCTTGGGATCCGCCTTAAGGGGATGGGTAATCAAGGGAGAGGTGGGCATGTGCTGGGAGCTGGAACAGGAAAAAACCAGTCCCGTTCCCAATGCCAGCAAGAGCTTTGGAATAGCGCCGTACATGCAGGTTAAGACGGGGGCCGGATGCCCGGTGTTAGAGTCATGACCCGATTGTCATCAAGAGTTTTTCCGGCAGGGAAAAAATCAGGGCTTTACCGGGTTTTCCGCCGGCATTTCCGCAATCTGTGCGGCAAAGCGGTCCAGATTGTACTTGTCACAAGCGAACTCCTCAAAACTGTTGCAGGAGAAAATATTGATGGGGTCCCGGTTGCGTCCGTAAAACTCCTTCAGGGCGGTTCCGTTGTCCAGGGCAGCAATGTTGCCCTCAACTCCTACGGCTCCGGAAGCGAGATGGTTGATGATGAAGGAAATACCTGGAATGGGAGAAACGATGCCCACGCCCAGGGCCGCTACTTTTCCGCCCACGTCCGTGGGCTTCAGATGGACGACCGCCAGGGAAATTTTCACTCCGGGCGTGCGCGGTCGGTCGCTCAGCACCCAATGGGGGTGGTTGCCGGGCTGCGCATTTCTGCGGTCAATGAGAAGGCGCACCTCCTTTTGCATGGAATCCCGGAATTCACGCGCCAGATAAGGGGCTGTTTCCGGAACCCCCCAGAAAAAGGATGGCCGCAGCGGAAAAAAACTGCGCGGAGGAGCATGAAATCCAGAATGGACAAAAGAATCCCCGCGTGCAAGAACTTAACAAGCGCTGCTGGAAGGCCGTTCCGTGTCCGGATGGATGATTGACAAGATGGAAAAGCGGGGCATGCTGTCCGTATGAGATACGAGCCGCTTCCTTCCTCCTTTTTTGCCGGCAATCGTGCGGAACTGGCTTCCCGCCTGCCCGCCGGCAGTATGCTGATCCTGCATGCCAACGACGTATTCCCCACGAATGCGGACGGCACCTTTGCCCTGCACCAGAATGCCAACCTCTTTTACCTCACCGGAATTGACCAGGAGGAAACCGTCCTGATCATGACCATCCGGGAAGACGGCTGGGATGAAATCCTGCTGCTGCGGGAAACGAATGAACAAATCGCCATCTGGGAAGGTGCCCGCCTCACGCAGGACCAGGCGAGAGAATTGAGCGGCATCCGGAACGTGCGCTGGACCAAGGAATATGATGCGCTGCTGGACAACCTGGTTCCGGCCGCCAGGATGGTCTTTGTGGAAGCCAACCAGCATCCCCGCTGCACCTGCCCGGTGGAAACGCGCAATGCCCGCATGACCAAAGACCTGAAGGAAAAATTCCCGGACGCGATCCTGAAAAACGTCTATGAACTTTTGTCCGACATGCGGCAGATCAAAAAGCCGGAGGAAATCAAGGCGCTCAAAAAAGCCTGTGAAATCACCAATGAAGGCTTCCGCGCGCTCCTCGGCTTCATCAAGCCGGGCGTGGGGGAATGGCAGATAGAAGGTTTTCTGGCGAACGAATTCATCAGCCGGGGACCGCGCAAATTCTCCTTCCTGCCCATCATCGCCTCCGGAAAGGACACCTGCGTACTGCACTACATCCAGAATGACAAGCGGTGCGAGGACGGCGACCTGGTGCTCATGGACATAGGCACGGAATACGGCAACTACAATTCCGACATGACCCGCACCGTTCCCGTGAACGGAAAATTCACCCCCCGCCAGCGCGCCGTGTATGAAAGCGTGCTGAACATGATGACGTACGCTAAAAGCATCCTGAGGCCCGGGATCCTGAAATCGGAATACGAACGGCTGGTGCGCGTCTTTGCCGCCGGGGAACTCGTCAAGCTGGGACTTATCACGCCCGCGCAGGTGGCGGAGAAACCGTCTGATCCCCCCATCGTCCGGAAATACTACATGCACGGCTGCTCCCACTTCCTGGGGCTGGACGTGCACGACGTAGGGGAGCCCAACCCCGTGGTGCTGCCGGGCATGGTCTTTACCATTGAGCCGGGCATCTACATTGCGGAAGAAGGCATAGGCATCCGCCTGGAAAACGACATCCTGATCGGGGAAACGGAAAACATCGACCTGCTCGGGGACGTGCCCCTGCTGCCCGATGACATTGAACGGCTCATGGCCCGGTAAAATGGGGCGGATTCGGTTCTAAACTTGACAATGAGGCCCGCGTGGGTTTTCATTCCCGTCCCATCATGTCGAAGAAACTCAAAATAGCACTTCCCAAAGGCAGTTTGCAGGACTCCACCGTGGAATTGTTCCGCAAGGCCGGCTACAATGTATATGTGTCCAGCCGCGGGTACCGCCCGACTTGCGACGACGACGATCTGGAACTCTTTCTGATCCGTGCGCAGGAAATCGGTCGTTACGTCAATGACGGTTTCATCGACTGCGGCATTACCGGACGCGACTGGATTTATGAAAACCGCGCGGACGTGGAAGTGCTGACGGACCTTCAATATTCCAAGGCCACCTCCAAGCCCACCCGCTGGGTGCTGGTGGTTCCGGAAGACTCCCCCATCACCTGCGCGGATGACCTGCAAGGCAAGCGCATCGCCACGGAAGGCGTGGGCATCACGGAACGCTGGCTTCAGGAAAAAGGCATCAAGGCCCATGTGGAATTCTCCTGGGGCGCCACGGAAGTGAAAGTGCCGGAACTGGTGGACGCCATTGTGGACATCACGGAAACGGGCAGCTCCATCAAGGCCAACAAGCTCCGCATCGTGGACACCCTGATGACCTCCTACCCCCAGTTCATCGCGAACCGGGAAACCATGCAGGACGAGTGGAAGAAGCAGAAACTGGAAAGCCTGGTCATGATGCTCAGGGGCGCCTTGGAAGCCCGCCGGAAAGTGGGCCTGAAAATGAACCTCCCCGCGGCTTCCCTGAACGGCCTGGTGGAAGCCCTGCCGTCCCTGCGCCGCCCCACCATCTCCCATCTGGCGGAAGAAGGCTGGCTGGCCGTGGAAACCGTCATTGACGAATCCGTCGTGCGGGATATCATTCCCCAGCTCAAGGCCCTGGGCGCGGAAGGCATCATTGAATACCCGCTCAACAAGCTGGTCTACTAACTTTTTTCTCACCACAGTAAAACAACAAACGAACCACAATCATGGGATCGCTCAAAAAACGCCGTAAAGCAAAAATCAACAAGCATAAGCGCAGCAAGCGCATGCGTCAGAACCGTCACAAGAAGCGTTTGCGTTACAAGTCCTAAGGTTTGTGCGCTTCGCTGCTCAAACTGGCAGTCTATCCGATTTCCGGAAAATCCCGGCGTCCTCCGTACCACGGAAGGACGCCGTTTTTATGTATCTGAATGAGTCAAAGAATATTAATTTGGTTTCATATGTAAATGATATTGATATTTTCTTTTTTATGCATACCCTTCTAAGAGAAAACTATGAGGCGTGCGCATATCTTGATAATCTCTATATTACTGATTTTTGTGGGAAATGCTGTGGCTGATCAGGAAAGATGTCGCGTAGAAAGGAGATATCTTGCATTTTTCACTCCATGGGGTGAAGAAGCCCCTACCCCTCCTAATATTGCAGCGGGAATGTTGGCGGATATGGTACAATCTGTTCTTACTGAAGCTTTGGGAGCAGAAACCGGGATAGTAGATATGGATCATCTTATAGGTGCTTCCATGAAGCATACTTATCATGTTCATTTGTGGTATGCCTATAGATTTGTTCATAATCATAAATTTAAAACTCCTTGGATAACGGGGGTGAAAGAACATTTAGCTGATGGGATGAAGGATTTTTTCAAACCGGATGTTGAAGGGAAAAAAAGTGCTCAAAGTGCCGTCTCTAAAGCAAAAAGGGATCTTCTTGAAAAATTCAAAAAGGAACTTAAAGAAGAATGTGAAAAACATAATTGATAAAATACTATGAAAAAAATTATATTAACAAATATCATTTTACTTTCTGCAGGTTTTCTTTATGCCCATGAAAAGGACATGATACATAAAGTTGCCATGAACGAGGAAGTGAATTTGGAAAAGAATGAATCTTCTTCTCCTGTCGTTATAGAAGGTGTAAAAAACCGGAGAGAGCTTGATAGCTGGATTGAAAATTATGTGACAACAAATTATCCTGGCTATAGTATAGGTGATAAGGAAGTGGATATTTCCAGTAAGGAATCAATCATTGAAACTGTATATTTAAAAAATGAACAGGGAAATGTAATAGAAGCGTGTTTTGATATTACGGATTATATGAAGAAATTTCGCGATCATAATAAAAAAGAAATTATTAAAATTTCTAGGGATATCCGTAAACAAAAACAAAGTATAAAAAAAGATGAAGAAAAAGGGAGCTCCTATCATTTTCCTATTGAATTGAGAGACGCTAAAACTGAGAAGGAAGTTTTGAAGGCACAGAAGGATTATCTGGAGAAACATTTTCCTGATTACCAAATAGTTTCGAGGGCCACATGGGTATTCGGGAAAAAGTTTATTGATCGGATCCGATTGGAAAAAGAAGATAATACTAAAGTACTGATGTTTGACGTGTCGTCTTATATTAATGAATATAAAAAAACACATGAGATTAAATTGAAAGAAATTGCTCCTGGAATGATTAGTGTAGAAAAATGAATTTCTTATAGAAGACAAATTTTTTAAAGATATATATTGTAGAAATGATTGGGTTTTTATTCTTGTATATTTTATTTACGAGACAAGAAGATTAACTATGCAATCTGTAAAGTAGGGGTTTTAAAACGGAATATCTTTATAAGAGTAGGATAGGCAGGGATAAAAAAGACTTAAATAACAACACCAAGATAAATAATAAAATTTCATGGTAAGATTCCTTCTACTTTTCTTTTTCTTTCTAATTCCATTGCAGAGGAGAGAGTTGCCGCAGCAGCGTCTGGCGTGGCAGATGGATGGAGGGGATGTGAGGAATATTGCCGGGCTGTGCCGTCAGTATGTGCAGAAGAAGTTTGAGGCTCAGAAGACGTTTTCTGTAGAGGCGTTGCTACAGGACCGGGGTATGGTCCGGGCCTGTTATATGGCCCATTTCTTTTCCCTGGTGGGAAAAGAAAGGACGTATCTTCTGCATGAGTTGAAGGATAAGGAGTATGTGCAGTGGCTGTTGGAGCATCCAGAGGTGTTTGAAAAACTTTCTTTTGCCCGTGCTTCTGGGAAAAATACGCTGGCTGTTTTGCGTAACATTTGGCTGAAGGAAGGGAAGGAACTTTCCGGTGTTGGCCTTAACATGGCCTTGGGTGCGGCGTTGATTTCCACGTCCCGGGAGCCGGAGGCATGCGAAGCGCGGTACGATTTTTACAAAAAGTCTTTTGCGGAAAAGAAATTGTTTCCGCAGTTCATTACGCTGGAACCGTGGGAATTCGGCATACTTTTCCGGGGCAGGGAAAGTATTGAGGAGCTTGCCTGGGCACAGGATTACCTGGCCGGCAAAAAGAAGATCAAGGCGGGGAACGCAGGGTATGCCTGTTGCGGTCTGATTCCCTACCGGATGAAGAATAAGCAGGGAATCAGCGTGCATGCGGGTGGAGCGTTTTACGATCACAAACCGATTTCCTTACAGATTTACGTGGAGTATGGAGGCGTGTGCGGCGCCGTTTCCAAAGGGGCGGCCGGGTTTGTGAAGGCGAAGGGGATTCCCTCCTACACGATCGGCCAGCCAGGGCATTGCGCCTTTGTGTGGAAGGGGGCAGACGGAGAATGGAAGATAGGAAATAACATTTACGGCTGGATATGGTCGGAAGGCGGTTCCGGCGGACCGTGGCAAGGTTCCGTTTCTACGATTACAGAGCTCCCCCGTTTTTGGAAGGGGAAGGATGCCGCTGCATCCAATCTCTGTTATTATTTATCCTTGCTGGCTGCCGATTCACAGAAGGCGGAAGTACTGCTGAAAGAGGCGTTGAAACGGAATGCTTCCAATTATCCCGCATGGCAGGCCTTAATGAGGAGGAAGGGCCGTTTGGCGGAGAAAGACAAGCTGGCTTTGTTGGAAGAGTTCAAGGAGGCCTTTCCTGGGAATCCCACTTTGTGGGAGTATTTTCTGAAAAAAGAACTGGGGCTTGATTGGAAAAAGGCGAATGGTTATGCCGTTTATCCCGGATTGCTGGCGGAAAATGAATCGTGGGATTCCGTGGATGCCTATATGCGTAATTTTTGTGCTTTAGCCCGGAAGGATATTCCGGACATGGCCGGAAAGTTGCCTTATGAAGTGAAAACCAAGAGAATCTTTTTCAAAAACTGGCTGAAATTTTACCAGCAGAATAAGGTGGACCGTAAGGTGAGGGTGCAGACCTGCGCCGTATTGGAAAAGGCGCTTCCTCCATTATTGAACCATGAAAAAACGGCTCTCCAATTTCTTGGATTTTATGGCCAGGTGCTTGACTTGTGGAAAGACAAACAGCTGTCCGCGCGGGCCGATGCTTGCTTGACTGCATGGCTGAAAGAGGCGGACAAGGCTTCCGTACGCAAGAAAATGGCGGAAATAGGTCTGAAAGTGGCTGACCAGCTGGGAGACAAAAAATCGCTGGTACGTTATGCGGAAGCCCATGCTGAGCATTAAATAGAGAAATTGGGGAACGATCGTCTATTCTCTCTTAGACTGGAAAATAGATCAAAGATATTAACTTGTCTTCCGAATTTGGAGTCAAATATTTTTGACTGTTCTTTTATGATGCCTTTGCTTCTTCCCGGAACCGTTTCAGGGGGATAGTGATGGTGAAGACGGTTTCCCGGTGGGGGACGCTGGAGACGGTGATGGCGCTATCGTGCGCTTCCACGGCGCGTTTCACGATGGAAAGGCCCAGGCCCGTTCCCTTGATTTCAGAGGAGTGGTGGGTTTCCACCCGGTAAAAGCGGTTGAAGAGGAAGGGGAGGCTTTCCGCGGGGATGCCTACGCCCGTATCCGTGACGGTGATGACGCAGGCTTCCGGCGTCCTGGCTGCCGCCACGGTGACGGAGAGGCCCGGGGCCGTATTTTGCTTGAGGGCGTTTTCCACCAGGTTGAACAGGACTTGCGTCCAGTAGAAGGGGTCCCCGTAGAGTTCCCAGTCCGGCGGAATGTCCATGTGAAGGACGGCCTGTTTTTTCTCCCGGATGGAGTCCAGGCGGGAGAAGACGTCGTCCACGCAGGAGGTGATGTGGAACCATTGCTCCTTCAGGATGGCCTTGTGGCCTGATTCCAGTTTGGAGATCATGAGCATGTCTTCAATGATGTTCATGAGCCGCTGGCTGTTCTGGTGCATGACGCCGATGAATTTGTGCGCCAGTCCGGGGCTTTCCTCCACCAGGTCGTCCTCCATCAGGTTTTCCAGATACCCCACAATGATGGTGAGCGGCGTGCGCAGCTCGTGGGAGGCGTTCGCCACGAAGTCCCGGCGCATCTGGTTGGTGAGGTAGTTCTGCGTGACGTTGCGTAGCAGGATGCGCTTTTCCCTGATCGGGGTGTCCGTGATGGCGCTGTCCAGGTGCCAGGCCGTGATGCCGTTTTGCACGCCGCCGGGGGAATTGGCAGCGCTCAGCGTGAATTCCTTGGTGACGGGGCCGTCCGTGTCAAAGGCTTCCTGAACATGCCCCAGCAGTTCCTGGTTGCAGACCAGGGCGTCCACTTTGCGTCCTTCCAGCCGGTCTTCCTGAAAGAGTTCTTTCGCCAGCGTATTGGCCAGCACAATGTGTCCGGCAGGTCCGATGAGCAGGAAGGCCTCCCCCAGGGCTTCCAGAAAGCGCCGTTTATCTGCAATGGCCTGTTCCTGGGCTTCCTCTCCGCGCTTCAGCAGCCGCTGTGCGTCCCGCAGGGCCTTTTTCCTGGCTTTCATGGCGGACCGGCATACCTGGACCAGATGCCAGTTCAGGTACAGGGAGGCCAGAACCAGAATGATGAGGATGTAGTCGATGGCCGACATGGAACCTGAACGTTAGGCTTCTTCCCTGGGCGGTCGGCGCCCCGGCAGAGTAAAGCGGTAGCCGATGCTGCGGACGGTTTCAATGCAGTCCGCATAGGAGGATAGTTTCTGGCGCAGCCGTTTCATGTGCGTGTCCAGCGTGCGGCTCTGGGCCTGGTGGCTGTACCCCCATACGCAGCTCAGCAGGTCGTTGCGGTTCAGGGTCTGGCCTTCCCGTTCAACCATGTAGATCATGAGCTTGAATTCCGTGGCTGTCAGTTCCACTTCCTCCTTGTCGATGTAGAATTTGAGGGCGTTTTTGTCAAAGGTGAAGGGGCCGTATTCCGCAATGACGCTGCCCGGCGTGTGTTCACACCGTTTCAGCACGCTGGCTACGCGCAGTACAAGCTCCTTGGGGCTGAACGGCTTGGTCACATAGTCGTCCGCGCCCAGCTCCAGCCCCTGGATGCGGTCTTCCGCCTGGGCCTTGGCGGTCAGGAAGATGACGGGAATGTTCTGCGTTCGGCTGTCCCGGCGCAGTTCCCGCAGCACGCCGTGGCCGTCCATGCCGGGCATCATCTGGTCCAGCAGGATCAGTTCCGGCTTGTCCCTGCGCGCCACTTCCAGTGCGGTAAGCCCGTCGTAAGCCGCCAGGGGCGTGTGGCCTGCGCGTTCCAGGTTGTAGGCCACTAGGTCTGAGATGGCGTGATCGTCTTCAGCGATAAGAATGGTTGCCATGGCTGTTTTTTACGATGAGGGGAGGGGCCGTGTCCCGATATTAGATGTGACGATTCGTTCACATTTCCCCGTCCGGAGGGCATTCCCGGGTGCATAAGGCCTTTCCTGATGCAAACAGACTGTAACGGAGGCGTTTCCGTTTTGCAAGGCTGGCCTAGATTCAACTTCTCTTCCCTGCGTCATGTGATACACTTGCTCCGCAACAATATATTGTTATGCGAAGCGATAGAGTTAAAGCAGGTTTCGAGCGTGCGCCGCACCGCAGTCTGATGCGTGCCACGGGAATGACGGATGAAGATTTAAGCCGTCCCTTCATTGCCATTTGCAATTCCTTTAATGAGGTGATTCCGGGCCATGTCCACCTGAACAAGGTAGCCGCCCTCATTAAGGAGGAAGTGCGCAAGGCCGGGGGAACCCCCGTGGAGTTCAACCTGCCCGGCGTTTGTGACGGCATTGCCATGGGGCACGGCGGCATGAAGTTTTCCCTGCCCAGCCGTGAACTGATTGCGGACAGCGTGGAGACGATGCTGAGCGCCCACGCGTTTGACGCCATGATCTGCATCCCGAATTGCGACAAGATTGTTCCCGGCATGATCATGGGCGCCCTGCGCTGCAATATTCCCACCATTTTCTGCAGCGGCGGCCCCATGGCCGCAGGCATGGCGGAGGACGGCACCGTGCTGGACCTGAACAGCGTGTTTGAGGCCGTGGCCCGTTTCAAGGCGGGAAAGATCAATGCGGAGGAACTCCATTCCCTGGAATGCCGCGCCTGTCCCGGCGCCGGTTCCTGTTCCGGCATGTTTACGGCCAATTCCATGAATTGCCTGAGTGAGGTGATCGGCCTGGCCCTTCCCGGCAACGGCTCCCTGCTGGCTACGTCCGAGGAGCGCAAGGAGTTCTGGAAGAAGACCGCGCGCCGCGCCGTGGAAATGGCGAAGGCGGACGGCCCCCTGCCGCGTGACATCGTGAACCGTGACGCCATTGACAACGCCTTTGCGATTGACATGGCGATGGGCGGCAGCTCCAACACCGTTCTCCATACGCTGGCCATCGCCCGGGAAGCCGGGGTGGAATATGACCTCCAGCGCATCAATGACATTTCCAGACGTACCCCGAATATCTGCAAGGTGGCCCCTTCCTCCCATTTCCACATGCAGGACGTCCTGCGCGCCGGAGGCGTAAGCGCCATCATCCATGAGATCGCCCGCATTCCCGGCGCCCTCCATCTGGATGCCGTCACCGTCAGCGGAAAGACGCTGGGTGAAACCGTGGAAGGTTGCGGCATTACGGATGAAACCGTCATCCATCCTCTGGAAAAGGCTTATTCCCGTGACGGCGGCCTGGCTATCCTGTTCGGCAACCTGGCCCGGGAAGGCGCCGTGGTGAAGAAGGCCGGCGTGCATCCGGATATGATGAGCTTCAGCGGCCCCGCCGTGATTTTCGAGTCCCAGGAGGAAGCCTGCGAAGGCATTCTTGCCGGGAAGGTGAAGTCCGGGGACGTGGTCGTCATCCGCAATGAAGGGCCCAAGGGCGGCCCCGGCATGCAGGAGATGCTGGCCCCCACCTCTTACATCATGGGGCAGGGCCTCGGCGCGGAAGTGGCGCTGATCACGGACGGCCGTTTTTCCGGCGCCACCCATGGCGCCTGCATCGGCCATATTTCCCCGGAAGCGGCGGAAGGCGGCCTGATCGGCCTGTTGCGGAACGGGGACATCATTGAGTATTCCATCCCGGACCGTACACTGAACGCCCATCTGAGTGAAGATGAGATCGCGCGCCGCCGTGCGGACTGGAAGCCTTCTTACAATAAGGTTTCCTCCTCCTGGCTGGGCCGTTACCGCCAGCTCGCCACCAACGCCAGCAATGGCGCTGTCCTCCGGCGGGGGGAATAAGAGCCCCTTTGCTCCACGCCAAGGACAAAACCGCACCCAGGCCCGAAGCTCCGCGCAAGAACCGCCGCGGAGCCCAGGGAGGGGTAAAAGTCATCAAGCTTTCCCGCCAAGGCCCCTGCATTGCACCATGCAGGGGCCTTTTCCTTTGCCGGATTCCACGGCATAAATCCTCCATATCCTGAAAGGGTAATTCCTTAGCCTGCGTATATTCGCAACTATGATTTTTTCCTTTTCAAAAATTTTATTCCTTATGCTGCTGGTAAGCCTGCACGCCTTCGCAGGAGATATGGAGAAAAACAGGGAACGGGAAGCCGCGCGCGCGGTAATGATGCGCGCCGTTCCTGCCCTGGCCGGCACCCCGGAAAAACTGCATTTGGAAATTATTGAAAAAGAAAACGGACACGATGTCTTCGAGACGAAGTCCTCCGGAGAAGTCCTGACGATCCGGGGAAGCAGCGGTACGGCCCTCTGCCGGGGATTCTATGATTTTCTGAAAAAGAACCATCTGGGAATGGTATCCTGGGACAACAAGGACATTCGCTGGCCGGAACAGCTGCCGGATACTGCGCTGCGCCGCATTGTTTCCCCTTTCCGCCACCACTATTATTTCAATGTGGTTACCTATGGCTATACAATGCCCTACTGGACATGGGAACGCTGGGAAAGGGAAATAGACTGGATGGCCCTGCACGGCATCAATATGCCCCTGGCGTTAGTCGCCACGGAGGGGATTGCCGTCCGGGTATGGAAGCAGCTTGGACTGACGGAGAAAGAAATACAGGAGTTTTATACGGGCCCGGCTCATCTCCCCTGGCAGCGAATGGGAAACATAGTCAATCATGACGGCACCCTTCCCGCCAGCTGACACAAGGATCAAATCGCCTTGCAGCACCGTATTCTCCACAGAATGAAATCCCTGGGCATGACTCCCGTCTGCCCGGCTTTTTCCGGTTTCGTTCCCCAGGGAATACGCCGCCTTTATCCGGAAGTAAAGCTTCACCGCCTGGGGTGGGAGGATGGCCCCAAAAAAACCACGCCCATCTTCTTTCTCCGGAGGAGCCTCTTTTTCTCAAGATAGGGAACCTGTACATGAAGGAATGGCAAAAGGAATTCGGGAAGAACACTTACTTTCTGGCAGATTCCTTCAATGAAATGGAACTTCCCGTGAACCAAGGGAATGCGGAAGCCCGCGACAATATGCTCAGTTCGCTTGGAGAACAAATCTACCGTTCCATTTCCTCCAATAATCCGGATGCGGTATGGGTCATGCAGGGATGGATGTTCGGATACCAGCGCAACATCTGGAATGCAGATACCCTGAAGGCTTTGCTCAGCAAAGTTCCGGACGATAAAATGCTCCTTCTGGACTTGGCGGCGGATTATAACAAAACCTTTTGGCGCAACGGCATGAACTGGGATGTTTTTAAGGGCTTTTTCAACAAACCCTGGGTATACAGCGTAGTTCCCAATATGGGCGGCAAATGCGCCATGACCGGGGTACTGGATTTTTATGCCAACGGTCATCTGGAAGCCTTGAATTCTTCCTCCAAAGGGCGTCTCGCAGGGATGGGCATGGCGCCGGAAGGAATAGAAAACAATGACGTGATTTACGAATTGGTCACGGATGCCGCATGGAGGAATCACCAGGAGGACGTGGAGCAATATCTGGAAAATTATTGCCGGGCCAGGTACGGAAATTATCCGGATACCTTGAAGGAGGCCTGGGCCCTGCTGCGCCGCACGGCCTATTCCAACTTGAAAGACCATCCCCGTTTCAACTGGCAAATGAAACCCGGCACCCGCAGTTGTTCCGTTAACGTAAGTGAAGACTTTCTGCGGGGGCTTGCCCTGTTCGTCAATACCCGTGGCCTGGAGCAATCTCCCCTGTTCCGCCAGGATGCCGTCGAGATGGCTGTCCATTACCTGGGGATACGCATGAATGAAGCCATCCAGGCCGCTCTGGAAGCTCTGGATGAACAGGATCAGGAAAACGCGGAAAAGTGCATGGACTATTTCCGTAAATACGCCCTTCAGGCAGATTCCCTTCTGGAAGGGCACCCTACCTGGAGGCTGTCGCGCTGGATAGCGTTCGCCCGGTCTCACGGAACTTCTCCGAAGGAAAAAGACGAGTATGAAAAAAACGCCAGGCGTCTGGTGAGCAGATGGGGCCCTCCCGTAGACGACTACGCCGCAAAAATATGGAGCGGTCTTATCCGTGACTATTATCTGCCGCGCTGGGAGCATTTTATCCAGAGCCGCCTTTCGGACAAAAACCCGGATATGGGCACATGGGAGGAAAAATGGGTTCGTTCCACCGGCATAAGTCCCGCACACAGGCCTGAAGACCTCATCAAGGCCTGCCGCCAGGCTGTCCGGGAGGCGCCTCCCCTCCCCGCTTCCCTGAAAAGAAAAGCCGCCAAATCAGTTATAGGAAACTGGACTTCCGCGACGGTATCCACGGAATGGAGTGACCTGGAATGGCCCGTTTCTTCCGCGGATCTTGAGAAGCTCCGCGGGGTACGGTTCGTCTTCACTTCCGGAAACCATGCTCTGGAAATAGACCGGGTTGAACTCCTGGGAAACGACAAAGTGCTCGCCCGGGACCAGCATGCCGGATTGGCGGGGAAACCTTCCCGTGGAATTTTCTACAAGCTCTCTCTTCCCAAAGGAATTCACGCCAACAACGGGTGTTCCCTCAGAGCCCGGGTGCGTTCTGTGGGAGGAAAAGATTCCAACGGGAAATTGGAGTTGGTGAAAGAATAAACGGCTGGCCCCTGAAACCTCTTGAGGACTGTCCCTCGCCGGCGCTTTCCGGCCCGGGAGCTGGATCATGGCCGCATTTTGGGTGATGCAGGTTTTCCAGAAGGGAATATCCACTTTTCCCGGGTTTTTCATTGCCGTATCCGCACGGCAATGAAGAACCACGCCTTTTTTGTCCGCAAGCAGTTCCCCTCATCCAGCGGATTGCTGGAAGCTCCCGCCAGGGGCTGCATAGCCGCGTTTGGGAGAATGGAGCCCGAATGCGCCGGGGCGTGCTTATGCTTCCTGCCATGCAGGAGTCTCCGGGGTTTATTCCCTGGGCAGAAAGTAGCTGCGCTGTTTTTCGGAGACGGGCATGCCCATCCGTTCCATGACGGCCAGCATGTCTTCCCAGACCTTGCGCTTTTCCCGGGGATTGTCTGATCTCAGCAGATAGCTGGGATGGTAGGTGACGCGCACAGGAATGCCGTTGAGTTCATGGAATCTGCCGCGCATGGAGCTGACGGATCCCTGGATGCCCAGCAGACCTACGGCGGCGGTTCCGCCCAGGGCAACGATCATCTTCGGCTGGATGACCTGGATTTCATGCATGATGATGGGCAGGCAGGCTTCAATTTCTTCCGGCGTGGGGGCGCGGTTGTTGGTCCGCTGGTTGGGGAGGGCAGGGCGGAATTTGACGATGTTGGAGATGTAAACCATGTCCCTGGAGAGTCCCATGGCCTTCAAAATCTGGTTGAGCTTTTCCCCGGCGCGGCCCACAAAGGGCTCCTGCTGCACTTCTTCATAATAGCCGGGAGCTTCCCCGATGAGCATGAGCTCCGTGTGGGGATTGCCCGTAGCAAAGACCATGGTGTCCCGCAGGGAATTGAGCTCCCTGGCCGGCTGCCAGTTCTGCGCCAGGTCCCGGAGGTATTGCAGCTTGTCTTCCATCGTCCCCTCCGGGAGCGTGACGGTGGAGGCCGGTTCCCGGTTTTCCGGCAGGAGTTCCAGGGTTGCGGAAGGCGCGGGCGCCGGGCCAGGCTGCGGTGGTGCCGCCGGTTCCGGGACAGCCGGCGTGACGGCCGCTGCCGCTGCCGCAACAGCCGGGCGTCCTCCCTGTTTAGCGGCCACATACCATGTCCGCAGAACATTTCTGGCTTCATCCGTCAGGCTGGCGCGCGTCGTCCCCCGTTGAATCAGGGAGTCGAGATAATGGCGGAAAAGGCTCTTCGGCGTGGCGGTCATGGGAGGATAAGGCCAGATTAGTCCATGGGAGGCCGTCTGTCACGATGATTTGCAGGGTACGCCTTCCTTCCTGCGCAGAGCCTCCCCCGGGAATGACACGGTAAAAGATGGAATCCCTTGCGGAGGAGGGGGCAAATTGAATGCCTCCGGTTCAGGCATGGTAATGCCTTCCAGCAGCCGTTATCTCACTTTTTACCTTATTTCTCCCATGTCTTTTTCTGAAGAATTAAACGGTCTGATGGACCGGCCCTCTCCCCTGGTGCGCCGCTTCATGGCATTGCTGGAACCCGCGGACGACTCGCGGCTGGAGGCGATGGCGCAGGAGAGCCGCCGGCTGACGCGCCTGCATTTTGGCCGGACCATCCGTCTCTTTGCCCCCATTTACCTGTCTAACGAGTGCATTAACAACTGCAAGTACTGCGGTTTTTCACGGGACAATCCCATCATCCGCACCACCCTCACGGTGGATGAAGTGGTGCAGGAAGCCCGCTACCTGCACGGGCTGGGGCTGCGCAGCATCCTGCTGGTGGCCGGGGAGCACCCTAAGTTCGTTTCAGACGGGTACATGCAGGAATGCCTGGACGCGTTGCATCCCTTTATTCCGTCCCTGGGGCTGGAAATAGGGCCGCTCCCGGATGACCGCTATGCGGAGATCGTCCACCACGGGGCGGAACAACTGGCCGTGTACCAGGAGACCTACAACCGGGAGGTGTACGAAACTCTGCACACGGCGGGAATGAAGAAGAACTTCAACTGGAGGCTGGATTGCCCGGAACGCGCCTATCAGGGCGGCTTCCGCCGCATCCAGATAGGGGCTCTGTTCGGGTTGTCCCCCTGGCGCAGGGAGGCCATGGCGCTGGCCACCCATCTGGATTATTTGCAGAAGCATTGCTGGAAGTCCGCTCTTTCCGTGGCCTTCCCGCGCATGCGGCCCTACGCCGGAAATTACGAGTATGAGCCGGACCCGGAACTGATGCTGGATGACCGGAACTTTGTCCAGTTGATGGCCGCCCTCCGCATCTGCTTCCCCAGGATCGGCATGTCCGTAAGCACCCGTGAACCCGCTCCCATGAGGAACGCCCTCATGAATCTGGGCATGACCCACATGTCCGCCATTGCGCGCACGGAGCCGGGGGGCTACACGGGGGTGGGAACGGCCACCGCCCATTTGACGGTGCGGGGCAACCAGGTGGACCTTCCGGAAGACAGGAAAGGCCGCTGCAAGGCTACGGAGCAGTTTGAGATTTCCGACCAGCGTACTCCGGAACAGGTGGTAGGCGCCATCCGGAACGCCGGGCTGGAGCCTGTCTGGAAAGACTGGGACGCCGCCCTGGATGTGGTGTAAGGGCTCCGCACATCCGGCGCCCCGCTGCGGAATGACACCCATACCGCGGTAATGCTATGATGGAGCATTGACGGCAGGCACCGTCTATCATATTTCCAGGGGCAATGATTCGTTATTATTGGGGAAGGTTTTGGCCGTTCCTTCTGTTTGCGTTCGGTATTGAGGCTTTGGAGAATCTGTTCACGGTGTTTTTTGAATACCGGAACATGGATTTCGGGGTAATTCCCCTTCTCAAGACGGCGTATATTTTCGTGACGGAGTTCTCCATCACCATGTGCTACTGGCTGCTGCCTTATGCCGTGTATTTGTGGATTCTGCCGCGCGGGAAGGCGGGTGGAAAGGCGGACCGGTGGATTACCTGCACATGGTTTTTCCTGTTTGTGCTCGCCAACCTGTTTGAGGACGTGGCGGAGGCCTTTTTCTGGAATGAGTTTGAGGCCAGTTTCAATTTCATTGCGGTGGACTACCTGATTTATACCAAGGAGGTCATCGGGAACATTTATGAATCCTACCCCATCATTCCGATTCTCATCGGCGTTCTGGCCGTCTCCGTTCTGGCCGTCTGGGGGATGAAGCGGTTTCTCATTCCCCGCCGCGGGGAAGCTCCCGCAGGATGGAAGCGGGGCGGCGTGGTGCTGTTCCTGCTGGTGTGCATGACGGGGGGGTACTGGCTGGTGGACATCAAGGATGCGGACGCCGTGAACAACCGCTATAACTCGGAGATGGCCAAGGACGGCCTTTACAGCCTGTTCAGCGCCTTCCTGAAGAATGAACTGGATTACCGCGACTATTACAAGACGCTGCCGGACGCGGATGCGGCGGCGTTTCTGGCCCGAGAGTTTACGGCGGACGACACGTCCGTGCCGGACGCCGCTTCCGGCAGCGTGAAGAGGCAGGTGCGTCCCTCCGGGGAAGCCCTCCGTCCTAACGTGGTGGTCGTGGTCATGGAGAGCATGGGGGCGGAGTTTTTAAATGAGTGCCGGGAGGATGGCGCGAACGTCACCCCGTGCCTGAGCCGTCTGGGCAGGGAAGGCATTTTCTTCCCGAATACCTATGCCACGGGCACCCGCTCCGTGCGCGGGCTGGAAGCCGTCAGCACGTCCATGCCCCCGCTGCCCGGCATGTCCATCCTCCGCCAGGAAGGGAACGAGCATTTGCAGACCATCGGGTCCATATTCAGGGACAAGGGGTATGACCTCAAGTGGATTTACGGAGGGTACGGGTATTTTGACAACATGAATTACTTCTTCGGGAACAACGGCTTCCAGGTTCTGGACCGCAATTCCATGGATGATTCGGAGGTAACCCATTCCACCATCTGGGGCGTCTGTGACGAGGATTTGTTCCGCCGCGCCGTGCGTGAGGCTGACAAGTCCTTCAAAAGCGGTTCTCCTTTTTTACAGGTGGTGTTCACCACATCCAACCACCGCCCCTATACTTACCCGGAAGGGCGCATAGACATTCCTTCCCATACCGGGCGCATGGGCGCCGTCAAGTACGCGGATTATGCCGTGGGGGCCTTTGTGGAGGAAGCCAAGGGCAAACCTTGGTTTGACCATACGCTTTTCGTGTTTGTGGCGGATCACGGCGCGGGCAGCGCCGGGAAACAGACGCTTAATCCGGAAACGCACCGCATTTTCTCCATTTTCTACGCTCCGGCCCTACTGAAGCCGGCACGGATTGAGACGCCCGTCAGCCAGATTGACGTGCTGCCTACCCTGCTCGGCCTGTTGAAATGGCCGTATGATGCGGCGTTTTACGGAAAGGACGCCTTGAAACCCTCCTACCAGTCCCGGTATTTTGTGAGCAATTACCAGTACATCGGCTACTTGAAGGGAAGGGACATGGTGGTACTCAAACCCCAGCGCGGCGCGGAGTTTTTCCGTGACGGAGAACCTGTGAAGCCGGATGACCGGATGAAGGAGCTGGAAAAGGAGGCGGTTTATTATTATCAGCACGCTTCCGGCTGGCGCACCAGTTTGAAGGAATAAGGGCCTCACGGAATGCGGATGCCGGCGCTTCTGCGGCATCCGCCCATGGAAGGGGAATCCGGTTCAGGATTTGGGTTCGTCCCTGTAGTCCTGAAGGGCGTCCCAGTGGAACGTGACGTGCTTTTGCATCTGTAATCCGTTGGCGAGGATGAACATGAGGGAAATGCGGAATTCATTGTTGGTCAGTCCGTCCAATTCCTTCTTGTCAATCTTCATGGAAAACTTGCCGCTCTTTTTTCCCAGGCGCTGGGAGAAGGAAACGGCGTCATAATCCTGGTTGACCGCATAGGGCGGGTCCTGCACATAGACATTCAGCGCTTTGACCGTCTGGGGGCTTTTGTAGTTGCCGGAAATGAGAATCTGGTCTCCCTTGAAGGAGATGGCCGTGTCCTTGACCTCCACTTCCGGCTTGCCCTCGTAGAATTTCTGTGCCGGAGTGACGGAGAATACTTCGCAGGCGTCCAGCAGGGCGCAGCTGGCGGGGGTAAGGAAGGTGGGGCTGGTGCCGAACGTGTAGTTGCCCGCGCCCATCAGGGCCGTGCCGTACTTTTTACCGTCGGAGGCGGTCTGGTGGTTGTGGGGCAGATTGAGGCCGTGCCCCAGCTCATGGGCCATGCCGCCGTACCATTTGGTCAGCAGTTGTCCTTCCCTGGTTTTCTGGCCCAGGTGCTTGATGTCAAAGGCCGGATAATCCAGGGCAAAGCAATTGCGGCCCATGCCGTAGAAGGGAACGCCGCCGGGATTGTCCGGGCCGTTCTTTTCATCATTCCAGGTGGGCATGATGACCAGGGTGTGCTGTCCTTTTTTCCTGTCCGGATTGGCCTTGAAAAACTCGTCAAGTTCCTGCGCCGCCTTCCAGCCGCCCCCGTTTTCATACGGATAATGCGCCGCCGGATTCTTGGCCTTGTATTCAATGATGTTCACGCGGCCGGGGGATTTCATGTCCAAGCCGAAGGAGCGCGCGCCGTAGCCGTGCCGCTGCATTTCCTTGCCGTAAAACTGCTGAAGATAAAGTAGCAGTTCACTGAGGCGGCGTTCGTAGTCCGGTACGGGCTTCGTATCACTGCCCAGGAAGTACACGACGTTGAGCTGATGGGCTGTCTTTTTCAGGGCAATCCGGTCTTTCAGGATGTCCGGGACGGTGATCCCGGCAGAGGATATTCCGGAGGCAGTTCCCAGAAGAGCCAGGGAAAAAAGTGCGGAGAGAAGGCGTTTAAACATGGTTGTCTAAAGTAGAGGCGCCCCCCTTAAAGACAAGGAAATTTACTGTCCTCGCTACCATTAGTGAAAAAGGCCCCGGGGCGGGGAGAAAAAGGCAGAGAGAGGGGGACCAGGCCATACCAATAAGTTTGGAAAGGCTGAAAGATAGAGATTGCGGCGGCAGTATATTTGTGACATCCTTATCAAAGCATGCATCTCCAATCTCTTTTCTTATCTGCTCTTTCCGTGAGCGCCATTTCCCTGGGGTGGGGCGCTCTGGACAAGCCTTCCGCCTCCAACCTGATCTGGTCTGACCAGCCTGCCGTGGTAGTATATCCGCAGGAGGACAAGAACCCTGATGGCAACTTCGGCAAGTACAAGAAACCTTCCGCCGTCTGGGAAGCTGAAGGGTATCCGATCGGCAACGGCCGGGTGGGGGCCATGATTTTCAGCGCGCCCAACCGCGAGCGGTTTGCCCTGAATGAAATCAGCCTCTGGTCCGGCGGAGCCAATCCCGGCGGCGGATACGGTTACGGGCTTAACGCGGGAACCAACCAGTTCGGCAATTACCTGCCTTTCGGGGACCTGTTCGTGGATTTCAAGAAGGGGGACCAGCCGGCTTCCGTTTCCGTGGAGGATTTTACTCGTGCCCTGGATCTGCGCGACGGTATTCACAAGGTGAATTACAAGTCGGACGGCGTGACGTATGACCGGGAGGCCTTTGCCAGCACGCCCGCCAATGTGCTGGTGCTGGAGTACAAGGCCAGCAAGCCCGGCCAGTTCAGCGCGGACTTTTCCATCAACAGCCAGCTTGAATCCGCAATCTCCGCCAAGGGCCCCGTCATCACGTGGAAGGGAACCCTGAAAAACGGCATGAGCTATGAAGGCCGCGTCCTGGTGCGTCCCAAAGGCGGTACGCTTTCCACGGCAGATGATAAGATTTCCGTGAAGAATGCGGACTCCTGCATGGTGATTGTCGCCATGGAGACGGATTACCTGATGGATTATAAAAAGGACTGGAAGGGAGAGGCTCCCGCCAAAAAGCTGGACCGTTATGCGGCCAAGGCCGCGGCCGGGGATTATGCCGCCATGAAGCAGGCCCACATCGCCCAGTACAAATCCATGTTTGACCGGGTGAAGGTCAACTTTGGCAAGACGGATGCGGACGTGGCCAAACTGCCCATTCCGAAGCGTCTGGAAGCCTACAAGAAGAATCCGGTGGACCCCGATCTGGAAGAAACCATTTTCCAGTATGGCCGTTACCTGCTTCTGTCCAGTTCCCGGCCCGGCACGCTTCCGGCCAACCTCCAGGGGCTCTGGAATGTTTATCTCAATCCGCCGTGGGCCTGTGACTACCACAACAACATCAATGTCCAGATGGCTTACTGGGGGGCGGAACCCGCCAACCTGTCCGAATGCCATGAGGCGCTGATCAATTATGTGGAAGCCATGGCTCCCGGCTGCCGCGACGTTTCCCAGGCCAACAAGGGATTCAATACCAAGGACGGCAAGCCCGTGCGCGGCTGGACGGTGCGTACCTCCCAGAACATTTTCGGCGGCAACGGCTGGCAGTGGAACATTCCCGGCGCGGCGTGGTATGCGCTGCATATCTGGGAGCATTACGCGTTCACCGGTGACAAGAAATATCTGGAAAAGCAGGCCTATCCCCTCATGAAGGAGATTTGCCATTTCTGGGAAGACCATTTGAAGGAACTGGGCGCCAGGGGCGAAGGATTCAAGACGAACGGCAAGGACCCGAACGAAGAGGAGAAGAAGGACCTGGCGGACGTGAAGGCCGGCACCCTGGTGGCCCCCAACGGCTGGTCTCCGGAACACGGCCCCCGTGAAGACGGCGTGATGCATGACCAGCAGCTTATTGCGGAACTCTTTACCAATACGATCAAGGCGGCCCGCATCCTGGGCAAGGATGCCTCCTGGGCCAAGAGCCTGGAAGGCAAGTTGAAGAGGCTGGCCGGCAACAAGATAGGCAAGGAAGGGAACCTTCAGGAATGGATGATTGACCGCATCCCCAAGACGGACCACCGCCACACGTCCCACCTGTTTGCCGTCTTCCCCGGCAACCAGATCAGCAAGCTCAAGACGCCCAAGCTGGCGGAAGCCGCCCGCCTTTCCCTGGAATGGCGCGGCACCACCGGAGACAGCCGCCGTTCCTGGACGTGGCCGTGGCGCACGGCGCTGTGGGCCCGCCTGGGGGACGGGAACAAGGCTCATGAAATGGTGCAGGGGCTTCTGAAGCATAACACCCTGCCGAACATGCTCACCACTCACCCGCCCATGCAGATGGACGGCAACTTCGGCATTGTGGGCGGCATTTGTGAAATGCTGGTGCAGTCCCACGCCGGGGGGCTGGACATCATGCCTTCTCCCGTGGAGGCATGGCCGGAAGGCTCCGTGAAGGGGCTGAAAGCCCGCGGCAATGTCACCGTGGATTTCACCTGGAAGAACGGCAAGGTGAGCAACCTGAAGCTTTATTCCGACCAGCCCAAGGTGGTGCCCGTGCGCGTCAATGGAAAAATGACTCGCGTGAAGACCCTGCCTCTGAAGCCCGTTGCGGAAGCGGCGCAGGCCGTGGCCAGGTAACAAGGCGGTTTTATTGCCGGGGCTGTAATCTCCCTTAGAAAAAATATTCATGGCTTCCAGCTTCCTCAGGAGGAAGCTGGAAGTTTTTTATTCCGCTGAAGCCATGGCGGGATAAACTCCGCGTTTGGTACGGTTGGTCCGGGAAAGGAAGCAGGGCGCTCTCTCATTGCTTTTTCAGCTGCCCGGTCAGGGTGCAGAGGGGGCAGGAACGGCGGGAGCACAGGTCTTCATGAATTTGAAGCAGCGCCTGGTGGTGCCATTCTTTCGCAAGAAAAGCCTTTGCGTCCGGCCTGCGGCCCAGCAGGGATTGATGGACGGCCAGCACCTTTGCTCCCGCCTGTCCGGCCCTGAGGGAGAGGTAATGTTCCCACGCGCGTTCACCGCCTTCCGCGGGCAGGAGGTGGTTGATGGCCAGGGCCTGGATTCTGTCCCGCCCCATCAGGGCCATGGGGCGCGGGGACGGGGCGGAGGGCAGGGTCACATGGGTGCTCCAGTAAGGATGCGTCAGGGAGGAAAGATAGTCCGCCAGGCCATCCCCGTGGCCGGGGCGGCAAAGCCGCTTGAAGGTGTCAAAATCTGCGGCGATGACCGCCAGCGCTCCCACGCGCCTCTGCGGGTGGTTGGCCGGCCTGCTGCCGGAGAGCGTCCAGGGGAAGGTACGGTCCGGCGCCAGTTCAAACTGTTCCCGGAGGGGCCACCATTCCGTCCAGAGCTTCTTGTGGTGGGCTACGGCCTCCGGCGTGCAGGAATCCGGCAGAACGGGAATCAGGAATCCGGCCGCGCCAAAGAGAAGGGCTTCCGGGCATTCCCGGATGGCGCGCAGGGGCGCGCGCAAGACCAGGTGGCGCATGGCGGTTTTGTTGGCATGGTAGCCCAGCGTTTCCGCCAGGCTTTCAAAAAGGGCCTGCTCCTCTCCTGCGTATCCGGCGCGTTCCGCATGGCGGCGGTGCTTGTTCCGGAATCGGTAGGCCGCCGCTGATTGAAGGAGGATTTCCAGAACTTCCGGAGCCATGGCATCCAGCTCGCCGGCATGGCGGCAGCAGCGTTCCGGCGCTTTTTCCGGCGGTGTTCCCGCCAGGGCCAGCGCGGCGGGAGGAATGACGGCCAGGGGTATGCGTTCATGCCTGGCATTCCGGGTGAACCATTCCCGGCGGCTGGGCGTGCAGGCCAGGTGCAGAATGACTCCGTTAAAGGCCGGATTGGAGCCGTGCCCGTGGCGTTCCCAGTCTTCCGGGGCCGGGTCCAGTTCAATGTCACCGGACTGTGGCACGCCGTCTATTTGTACCCGGGCGTTCAGGAAATCCGGACCTGCCGATCTGTTCCAGTCCCCAAAGTCCAGAATGCGGATGTCCCTGCCCAGGTCATCCGTAAATAAGGCTCCGAACCTGCCTTCCAGCAGCAGAAGCTGGAGCGTCCGTTCGTCCGGAAGTCCGGGACGGAGGGAACAGGCATTCTCCCTTACGGCGTCCGGCTCTTCCTTCTCCGCGGCGGAAAGGGCATCCCCGTACAGGGAGGCCATGGAGCGCATGTCCATGTGGAATGGGGGAGGGATTATTTGTCCTTCTGCCGTTCCAGTTCCTCCTTCAGGCAGTCGGTCACGTTGCGGAATTTCTCTTCGTTCTCTTCACTCAATTCGCTCAGCGTCAGGTGGGAATTGAGAACGTGCAGTGTCTGGTCCTTCGCGTCCAGATGGACGGTGGGGGCGGTTTCCGCACTCAGGCTGGCGCGTATCTGGTCCACTTTCCCCCGCCAGGGAGCCGTAGGCGGCTCAATGCTGAGCAGGGCGTCCAGCCCCAGGCTTTCCAGCGCGCACAGGCAGCGTTCGCTGGGGGAGGCGATCTGCACGGCTCCGCCGATGGGAAGCAGCCTGCGCGACAGCCCCGCAAGAGTTCCCATGAAGGTGGAGTCAATCCCGGAACAGGTTTCCAGATCAATGACGATCAGGCGCCCTCCGGAAGCGATATAGTCATCCCCCAAGGATTTGACGGTGGGGCTGTTGGCAAAACTTCCCCGCCCGGAACACCGGATCCAAAGAAATTCATCAAAAAGGCCGAAAAGAATGGAAGAATTGTTATTCACGTCGTTGGAAAATGGAAACCGTATGAATAACAAGAGAAAGAGCCGCGGTCAAGTCAGGATTTACAGGCAGCCGGTCCGGAAGAAGGCCAGTCCTCCCGGCGTGCGGGGCCTTCTTCCGGCGGCTGCCTCCTGTCCGGCAGGGAGGCAGTTCAGGAATTCCTGGTGCCCTCCCCCGTTCCGGGGAGGAAGCGGTAATATACCTCCAGCATCAGCGTAGCCAGGCACTGGCGGTAAATCCGGTCATTGGCATGCCGGTTCCGGCTGGTCTGGACAACGCCGCCGGGGCCTCCGAATCCGTTGGGCATGAAACTGCCGTCAGAAGACTGGGCTTTCAGCACCGCGTCACGGAAGGCGTGGTTATAGGCCTTCCATACGTCGCCGCCGCGATTCATGGCCGCCTGTACTCCGTAATAATGCTGGTAGAGGTTGGACGTGGTGTTTCCGGCTTTCCAGTTAAAGGGCTTATTGGTGTTCCTCAGCATCCAGTCCAAGCCTTTGCGCGCTGCGCTGTCCGAGCCGCTGCCGCACATCTGAAGGGAAAGCACCCCTACGCCCACCAGGGAGGCCCTGGGTTCATTGCCGTTCTCCTGGTAGGAGAAGAGTCCGTTTGAAAGGGACGTCTTGCGGCAGTACATGGCCGCCTTATTCAGCGCGGTGCGTATTTTGCCCCTGGTGGGCTGGATGCCGCCGTGCTCCGCCGCCTTGAGCGCCTGGACGTTCCAGCCCGTGACGGAAAGGTCCGTATGGGCGCCGGGCTGCGTGTTGTAATGATAGGCCCAGCCCCCGTTGGAGTTCTGCCCCTTCATGATCTGGTCCACCGCCTTCACGGCTACTTTTTCCAGGTTGGCGATGGTGGGGATGTCCATCTGTTTGCAGAAGGTGTAGGCCTCGCACAGGGCGTAGGTGGCGATGGCGTGGTCATAGCTGACCTCATTCATTTGCGGAACCAGGGAAATGACGGGAGATTTCATCCCCTGGTCCACCAGGAAGGAGATTCCCTTCAGGACAGTGTCTCCAAAATCTTCTGAAAGAGGGGTTTCACAGTGGGCCAGGTAGGAGAGCAGGGCAAGGCCCGTCATGGCGCACTTGTAATTCTGTGGGCCGTCTCCCCAGGAGCCGTCCTTGTTTTGCTGCTTCTGGAGCCACTTGAGGGATTTGACCACGGCTTCCTCACACTGGGGGATGCCGCCGTTCTCCGTGATGCGCTTCATGCGGTCGTTCGGATCACAGCGTTTGGACAGGATGATGATGTCCGGGCGGTTTGATCCCGGCCCTTCGTTGTCGTCGGGCCCGAAGTCATGGCCGATGTCGATGCCTGACAGGAGTGATTCTGAGGGCTCGTCCATTTCGGTGTCCGGGATTCTGATGGCCGTATCCAGGGCTGCATCCGTGGCGATGACTCTTACCTGCTGCTCCATGGCGGGGCTGCTGGGGCGCTGGGTCTTCTGGACGAGCTCCGGTCTTTCCGGTTCCTCCGTTCCTTTTTCCACAACCGCCGGATAAACGATCGTGGCCGGAGGTTCCGGGACGAAGGTGATGATATTGGCCAGATAGAGCAGGAGGCTCATCATGGCGGCGCCGAGGACGGAAACGGATACCGCCGCGGCCAGGTTTTTAACGCGCTGTCTTTTCAGTTCCGCCAGGGCGTCTTCCGTACTTTCAATATGCAGGCTCATGGATGGGATGGGGTTTTATTAGGATTTCACCATCCCTCCAGGCGCGTGCAGATGCAAGTATGAAATTTATAATATGCTTGTATTTAGTGTGTTGTTATTAATTTGTTACTTAAGAGGCGCCGGGCTGCCGGAGAAGAGGGGCTGCCGCCTTCCGCACGTGGCGTCAGGTAAATGAAAAGCCCTCTTTTCCCGGAAGGAAAAAGAGGGCTGTAAAAAAGCCGGTGAATGGCGTCAGGAATTCTTGGTGCCTTCCCCCGTACCGGGCAGGAAGCGGTAGTAGGTTTCCAGCATCAGCGTAGCCAGGCACTGGCGGTAGATGCTTTCCGACTTGTTGGTCAGGCCGGAAACGTACCCTACATCATTCTTCCTGAAGCTGCCGTCCGCATTCTGTCCGCTGAGCACGGCGTCACGGAATGCCTTGTTGTAGGAGGTCCATACATCGCCGCCGCGGTTCATGGCCGCCTGGACGCAGTAATAGTGCATGTAAAGGTTGCTCTTGACGTTTTCCGTGCCGGAACCCTGTCCCCATTGGAGGGTTTTAACGTTGTTCTTGATCCAGTCCAGACCCTTGCGGGCCGCGCTGTCGGAACCGTTGCCGGTCATTTGCAGGGAGAGCACGCCCACGCCCACCAGGGAGGCACGGGGCATGTTGCCGTTTTCCTTGTAGGCGAATTTGCCGTCCGGCATCACGTTCTTGCGCACGTAGCTGGAAGCCTTGCGCAGCGTGGAGCGTATTTCACCCTTGGTGGGCTTGATGCCGCCGTGCTCCGCAGCCTTGAGCGCCTGGACATTCCAGCCCGTGACGGAAAGGTCAATGTCCGGATTGATCTTGTTGTTATAGCTGTAGCCCCAGCCCCCGTTGGGGCACTGGGCGTCTATGATCCTGTCCACGGCCTTGATCACGACTTTTTCCAGGTTGGCGATGGAGGGAATGTCCATCTGCTTGCAGAAGGTGTAGGCCTCGCACAGGGCGTAGGTGGCCACGGCGTGGTCATAGCAGATCTCCTTCAAGGCAGGTTTTTCGGAAATCACGGGATTCTTCATTCCCAGGTCCACCAGGAAGGAAATGCCTTTCAGGACGTTTTCTCCGAATTCCTCGGAAAGAGGAGTTTCACAATGGGCCAGGTAGGCCAGCAGGGAAATCCCGGTCATGGAAGCGCGGAACTGGCCTTCACCCCAGGAGCCGTCCTTGTTCTGCTGCTTTTTAAGCCAGCGGAGGGATTTGACCACGGCTTCCTCACACTGGGGGGTGCCGCCGTTTTCCGCAATGCGCTTCATGCGGTCGTTCAGGTCACAGCGCTTGGAAAGAATGCCGGGAATGCCGCCTCCGTCGCCGTCCCCCGTGCCGGTACCGAAACCGTCGCCGATGTCGATGCCCATGGAGAGTTCTTCCGAGGGGACGTCCACTTCAATGTCCGGGTTGACGACGGCCACATCCGCCGTAGCAACGGCGGCAATGACCTTCACCTGCGCGGCGGTGGAGGAACTGCTGGGGCGCTGGGTGGTCTGGGTCACTTCCGGGGTGTCAATGTCCGGATTGTCGCCTTCCTGGGTGGCATAGGCCACCATGGGCGGATCTTCCGGAATGGCGACGATGATGTGAACCAGATAAAGGAGAAGGCCCATAAGGGCAACGCCGAGGAAGGAGACGGAGAAGGCGGCGGTCAGCGTCTTGACGCGCTGCTTCTTCAGTTCCGTAAGGGCTTCATCGGTACTTTCAATATGGAGACTCATAGAGGGACGTGTCTGGTTGGTGTACCTGCCAATGCTCCCGCATTCTTGAAAATGGAGGAGAATTGCCAGGGTACGGGTAAATGCTGCTGGCCTGCCTGTTCACGAGGCTGGCAGCATACTAAAACCAGACGCGCCGGTATGTCAATCAGATTAGGAATTCTTGGTGCCTTCTCCCGTCCCGGGGAGGAAGCGGTAATATACCTCCAGCATCAGTGTAGCCAGGCACTGGCGGTAGATTTTGTCATTGATGCTGCCCCCGTTGGTGTTCACGAGGCCCCCCGGACCGGGGAAGCCGTTCGGGGCAAAACTGCCGTCGGAAGCCTGTGCGCCAAGGGTGGAATCCCGGAAGGCCCTGTTGTAAGCCTTCCACACGTCCCCGCCGCGGTTCATGGCCGCCTGCACGCCGTAATAATGCTGGTACAGGTTGGAGGAAGTGTTGTTCGCCTTCCAGTTAAAGGGCTGGCTGGTATTCTTGAGCATCCAGTCCAGGCCTTTGCGCGCCGTGCTGTCGGAACCGTTGCCGCACATTTGCAGGGAGAGCACGCCCACGCCCACCAGGGAGGGGCGGGCCGTAGCGTCTTCCCGGCCTTCCTGCATGTAGGTGAACAGGCCGTCGGGCTTGCCGCACTTGCGGCAATAAGAGGCCGCCTTGCGCAGGGCGGTGCGTATTTCACCCTTGGTAGGCTTGATGCCGCCGTGCTCCGCCGCCTTGAGCGCCTGGATGTTCCAGCCCGTGACGGAAAGGTCCGTATGGGCTCCTGCCTTGGTATTGTAATTATAGGCCCAGCCGCCGTCCACGTTCTGGTTGTCCAGAATCTTGTCTACGGCCTTGATGACGACTTTTTCCAGGTTGGTGATGGAGGGAATGTCCATCTGCTTGCAGAAGGTGTAGGCCTCGCACAGGGCGTAGGTGGCCACGGCGTGGTCATAGCTGACCTCATTCCTCTGGGGCACCAGGGAAAGGACGGGGTTCTTCACGCCCAGGTCCACGAGGAAGGAAATGCCTTTCAGGACGGTTTCGCCAAAGTCTTCGGAAAGGGGGGTCTCACAGTGGGCCAGGTAGGAGAGCAGGGCGAGCCCCGTCATGGCGCACTTGTAGTTCTGCGGAGTTCCGCCCCAGGAGCCGTCCTTGTTCTGCTGCTTCTGGAGCCACTTGAGGGATTTGACCACGGCTTCCTCGCACTGGGGAGTGCCGCCGTTTTCCGTGATGCGCTTCATGCGGTCATTCAGGTCGCACCGCTTGGAGATGATGCCGGGAATGCCGCCTCCGTCGCCGTCCCCCGTGCCGGTGCCGAAGCCGTCGCCGATGTCGATGCCCATGGAAAGCTCTTCCGAGGGGACCTCCACTTCAATGTCCGGATTGACGACGGCCACATCAGCTGACGCTACGGCGGCAATGACCTTCACCTGCGCGGCGGTGGAGGAACTGCTGGGACGCTGGGTGGTCGGGGTCACTTCCGGGGTGTCAATGTCCGGATTGTCGCCTTCCTGGGTGGCGTAAGCCACCATGGGCGGATCTTCCGGAACGGCGACGATGATGTGAACCAGATAAAGGAGAAGGCCCATGAGGACAACGCCGAGGAAGGAGACGGAGAAGGCGGCGGCCAGCGTCTTGACGCGCTGCTTCTTCAGTTCCGTAAGGGCTTCTTCTGTACTTTCAATGTGCAGGCTCATGCAATAATAGGAGGTTCCTGAAAATAATATAGCGTTTTTTCCGGTTGGGACGAGTGTAAAAATTTTATTGGCCCGGTGGTCTGCATGATGACCAGATGCGTTGCAAGGAGGTATTCGCCATAAGTAATTTATGCTATCCGCTGTGGTCTTTAAATTGGAATTGGGCGTTTCCGGGGGTGGAGGCGAAGTGTTTTCCGGCCAGGTGGGGATGGCCGGTTACGGAAGCTCCGTATCTGCGATGCTTTACGGGAGAAAAACGCCCTGCCATGAATCTCATGGCAGGGCGGGGAAAGGAATGGTTCCGCTAGGGAGCAGGAATCAATAATGGCCTTTGCGCGGACCGGTCATCCATTTCCAGGCCGTCTCCACGATGGCTCCGGCGTCTTTGCACTGGGCTTCCCAGCCGAGGATTTCCTTCGCCTTCTTCGGGTTGGCGATCAGGCGGGGCGGGTCCCCTTCACGGCGGGGGCCGTAACGGACGGGGATTTTCTTCCCGGTAACTTTTTCTGCCGTTTCCAGGATTTCCCGGACGGAAAGTCCCAGGCCGGTTCCCAGGTTGAAGCATTCCGTGGAGCCGCCTTTCATCAGGTAGTCCACCGCTCTCAGGTGGGCGTCCGCCAGGTCATTGACATGGATATAGTCGCGGATGCAGGTGCCGTCCGGCGTGTCGTAATCCGTGCCGAAAACTTCAATGTATTCCTTTTCCCCGGTCAGCGTGAGCAGGATGTTGGGGATAAGGTGGGTTTCCGGATCATGGTCTTCGCCGATGAGGCCGTCTTCACTACAGCCGGAAGCGTTGAAATAACGCAGGAAAACGCTCTTCAGCCCCCAGGCGCGGTCGCAGTCCTGGCAGACTTTCTCCAGCATGTACTTGGAGCTGCCGTAAGGGTTGATGGGGTCCTGCTTTTCCGTTTCCGGAATCGGAATCTGGGTGGGGACGCCGTAGGTGGCGCAGGTGGAGGAGAAGACGAAGCGCTTGACGCCCGCGGCCTGCATGGCGCCCAGAAGGACGAGGGGCCGGGCGATGTTGTTCATGTAATACTTCAGGGGATTCTGGACGGATTCACCCACGTTGATGAAGGCGGCAAAGTGGATCACGGCGTCAAAGTTGCCCTGCATCAGGAGCGGATACACCACGGAGGCGTCTCCCAGGTCTCCCTTGACCAGTTTTACTTCCGGGTCCACCAGGGCCTCGATGTGGCCGTACACCATGTTGTCCAGCACGGTCACGTCTGCGCCGATTTTGACGAGCTGGCGCACCGTGTGGGAACCAATATATCCGGCGCCGCCGGTTACAAGTACTTTCATGATCTTATCAAATTGCTGTTGGGCCGGTTCAACCTTTTCACCGGCAAGGGCGTCCGCACGTTCCAGGGCCTGCGGAAGCTTCCGGTTCACGGCAGGCGGTGTCACTGTTCCAGACGCCTGTAAAAGTGACATGTTTTCCCCTTTTTGTCAATTTGTGATACACCTGCCGCCGGGCAGGCGGAGGGCGCCGGGCCGTGGAACGGAGCTCTGCCACGGTTGGCCCTTCCCGGCAAGGCGGCGCATGGGGCGCGTCCGTTCCGATGCCGGAAACTGCCCCGCTTTTTACTGGCTCCGGATGTGCATTTTTGAGAGCATGGGCCTATGAAACCATCCGAGATCAGGAATGTTCTGGAAGATCACGAAGTGCGCCCCAGCAAATCCCTGGGCCAGAATTTTCTGACGGATGAAAATGTGGCCCGCTGGATTGTGGACCAGCTTGAAATCCAGCCGCAGGACTGCGTGGTGGAGGTGGGGCCCGGAACGGGCGCCCTGACGGAGCATGCCGCGCCCCTCTGCCGCAAGTTGATTCTGGTGGAATTTGACTCCCGCCTGGCGGAATACCAGAAAGAACGCTGGGCCGGAGACCCCCATGTGGAAGTCCACCATGCGGACGGCGCCACCTGGGACCCCCGGGGACTCTTTGCGGAGGCTCCCGTCAAATTCCTGGGCAACCTTCCCTATTCCGCGGGAGGCGCCATTCTTCAGAATTTCCTGTCCCGCCCCAGCGCGGTGGAACGCGCCGTGGTGATGCTCCAGAAGGAGTTCATTGACCGCATTCTGGCTACCCCGGATGACGACGCCTTCGGGCTGCTGTCCCTCCGCATTCAGAAAAACTGGGTTCCCCGCGCCCTCAAGACCATTCCCCCGGAAGCATTCCATCCCCGCCCCAGGATTGACTCCACGGTGATGCTGCTCACGCCGCGCCCCGTCCGCGATCTGCCGCCGTATGACGACCGGCTGATGGACGAACTGATGCGCAAGGCTTTTTCCCAGCGGCGCAAGCAGTTGAAAAAACAGCTTCCCTCCTCCCCTCCGTGGGAGGAAGTGGCCTCATCCCTGGGACTCTCCCCCTCCGCCAGGGCGGAGGAACTGAATTTGTCCCAGTGGGTGCAGTTGGCGCGCGCCTATGACGCCAACCCCCTCAGGGATGTGGCGCAGAGCGGGGATGAATTGTTTGACGTGGTGGACGGGCTCAACCAGATGACCGGGCAGGGAACGCGCCGGGAAATCCATGAGGGGGGCCTTCTCCACCGTGCCGTGCACATGTTCCTGGTAAACAAGCATGGGGCCGTGCTTCTCCAGAAAAGGTCCCTGTGGAAGGACAGGCAGCCGGGCAAGTGGGATTCTTCCGCTGCGGGTCACCTGGACGCCGGGGAAAGCTATGAGGAAGCCGCCGTGCGGGAGCTGAAGGAGGAACTGGGCGTTTCCGGCTGCGGGCTGAGGAAAATCGCGGACTTTGACGCGAGTGAAAACAACGGCTGGGAATTCATTGCCCTGTATGAGGGAAGCTATTCCGGGAAGGTCCGTTTTCCCGCGGCGGAAGTGGACAGCGTGCAGTGGTTTACGCCGGAACAAATCCAGGCATGGGTGGAGCGCCGCCCGCAGGACTTCTCCCCCGCGTTCATCCCGTGCTGGAATGCATGGCTGGCCGCGAACAAAAAGGCATCATCCTAACTCAAATACATATCATGATTACCCCTGATCAATTATCTCCGGAGCAGGTCCAGTCCATCCGGGACTGGGCGGAAGAAGGGCTGGATTTAAACGCCATCCAGAAAAAACTGCATGAGGACCTGGGCATCAAGCTGACGTTCATGGATACCAGGTTCCTGCTTCAGGACCTGGACATCCACATCAGGCAGCCGGAACCGGAACCCCAGGCCGAGCAGCCGCAAGACGCTCCCGGAGCAACGGCTCCCCCGGCCTCTCTGCTGGGTAAAACCCAGGTAACCGTGGATGAAATAACGCCTCCCCATGCTCTGATGGCCGGCAAGGTTCTGTTCAGGAGCGGGGCGCAGGGCGTCTGGGACATCGACCGCACGGGCCGCATCAACTGGGACGCTACGCTCGGAGAACCCACGGCAGATGACCTGAGGGAATTTGAAACGGAGCTGCAATCCGTCATCCGCAGCCGCATGGGCGCCATGTAAAACCGGCAGAAGGGAAATCTTATGGAAATACCGGATGAAATGATTGAAACGCTGGTGCCTGCCGTGCGGGAACAGCTGGAGGCGCCGGATACGGCCTATGTCAAGGCCTGCCTGGAGCGCCTGACGGGGCGGGAAAAACTGGAGGAGCAGGAAGCACTGGAACTGATGGCGCAGGCCCTCGCCATCACCATTAATGAAATGGTAGTGGGCGGACGGCCCTTTGATTCGGGAAGGTACAAGGCGCTTTTGAAAGATTTGCCGGCCCTTCCGGATGAGGCTCCGTGATAAATCTCGACAATCTCCGGAATTGATTCATAATCCTTCCTTTCACTTGAAATTTTATGGCAAAAAAACCATTAGAAACAGGTGCTCCGGAAGCGTCCGCAGCCAAGAAAACGGCTGCACGCAAGACGGCTGCCAAAAAGACGGCGTCTACGACCAAGAAGGCTGCCGCGGCTGAAAAGAAGCCCGCTGCTGACGCCGCTTCCGTAGAAGCACCCAAAACCAAAATCAAAACGGTCAAGTCCGCCACGAAAACCGCGGCCAAGGCAAAAACCGTGAAAACCGCCAAAAAGGCGGTTGACAAGAAGGCTCCCGCCGCTGAAGCGGCTGCTCCTTCCGCGACCCCGGCTCCCGCCGCCCCCGTTGAAAAGACCGCCGCTCCCGAGGCTTCCCAGAAGCCGCAGGCCGCCGCTCCGGTCAAGGTCAAGCGTGAATCATTCCGCCCCAACCGAAACTCTGAACAACAGGAACGCCATGAACAGCACGGCGGAGACTACTTTGCCCAGCCGGAAACCGTGGGCGGAGCGTCCGAAGGCACCTTCAACAAGCGCAAGCGCCGCCGCCGCAATAAAAAGGGCAACGGCTCTGAAGACCGCCAGCCCATGCAGGAATCCGCTTCCTTCAAGCATCTGGACGGCAAGAAAGTGGCCGCCCGCGCCTGGAAAATGTTCCTGGCGGAAGTGTCTGAAGAAGGGCTTGCCCTGATGGATGACCAGACGGCGCGCGAAGCCGCCCGCCGCGCCTTCCGCTGTGCGGAATTCTTCATGATGGAGGAATCCCGCCGCAAGCAGTCCCAGAAGGCCGCCCCCCAGCAGCAGGAAAAAGCTTCTTCCCCGGAGGAAGAACGTGATTCCGAAGAAGAATCCGGCGAGGAATAACTACTCCCTGTTCCGTTGTTGCCCTGCGGCTTTTGCCGCGGGGCTTTTTTTATGCTCCTGGAAATGACGGGAAAGGCGCGGTCTGCTGCGCCGGAGTGGAATTCTCCATTGCGCCGGACCTGTCCGCACGGGAATTGAAAAGGGCAGGCTTCCCTTGTTCCGCTTGTCGGCGGGAGGGGGGGCGGATGCTCCGCCCTTACTTATTCTCTTAAACCTTTTTACCGCGCCATTTTCCGCTCTTGAGGTACCACCATGCCAGGATGATCAGGGAGAAGCCGTAAACGTGCTCGGAAAACCAGCAGAGGGCCACGTCCGGCTTGAGCCTGATGACGATGAAATAAACGGCGGCGGTGTAAACGGCCAGGGACATCATCTCCATGATGAAGCCTGCCTTCGTATTGCCCGTGCCGGATACGGCATTGAACAGGATGAACGCCGGAGCCATGACCAGGGTGGAGGTGGCCATCACGTACACGGAATCCACGCTGGCGGCAATCAGGGACGGGTTATCCGTGAAAACCCGGAGGACTGGCTCCGGAAACAGGCACAAGACGACGAGCAGGGGAACCAGGATGGCGTATGTCAGGTTGACCGTCATGCCGCAGGTCCGGAACACGTAGCGTTGTTCCCCGGCGCCGATCTGGTTGCTGACGAGGGCTCCCGCCGTGGTGGCGAAGGCGCTGATCACCATGATGAGCATGGCGGAAATGTTGCGCACGATGTTGGTGACGGCCAGGGGACGTTCCCCAAGGTGTTCGATCGCCAGGAAAAAGATGAACCAGATGGAGACGGAAATGAAGGACTGCACCATGGTCCACCCGGAAATGGCCAGCATGCCTTTCAGCAAATGGGGGCGGAATGTAAACGCCCGGCGGAAGCCGTACTTCCTCTTGTCCGCCTTGACGCCTGTGTAAAGGATGAAGAAGAGGAGAGAAACGGCTTCCGACACGCTGGAAGCGATGGCCGCTCCGGCGATGCCCATGACGGGGAAGCCGCCTTTGCCGAAGATGAGGCAGTAATTAAGCACCACGTTGCTCAGGAGCATCACGACGGAGTTGACCGTGAGAATCTTGGTCTGGGTAATCCCCACGTAATACGCGCGGAACATCACGCAAAGGAAGGAGAAAAAGACGCCGTAGGTGCGCCAGTGGATGTAATCCACCGTGGCTCCGTATACTTGGGGGGATTCAATGATGTCCCGCAGGATGGCGGGGGAAAAATATTGGGAGGCGGTAAAAAGGGCCACCGCCATGGCCAGCATGAAGTAACAGCCCTGGACCAGGGTGGGCCCGATGCGGTTGTACCGCCGTTCCCCGTTGCGGCGCGCGATGATGATCTGTGCCCCGAAGCCGAAGCCGAAGGCCAGCATGAACATGGCCATGTAATACACGCCGCCCAGGGCGCAAGCGCCTAAAGCCACGTCCCCCACGCGCCCCAGGAAAACGGCGTCCGTCAGGCCGATCATGTGCTCAATGATCAGGCTGATCATGAGGGGATAGGACATCAGCCATATCTTTTGATAGGAAATAGAGGAAGGATTATTCATAACAAGGGCGCCCTGCGGGCTTGTTCTGCCGGGAGCAGACGCTAAAGGTCCGGCATTCTTGACGCAAACCGGATTCATGCAAGAAAGAAATGCGTTTGTTTTCCATGTATGTCATGAAAAACGGAAGGAGGGAACGCGGGTCAGCTGAGAGGCAGCCGGGTCTCCGGATACCGGAGCGGAGACTTGGTGGGCTGTTTCATGAAAGCCAGAACAAAGGCCACCATTCCCACGCGGCCCACGATCATGTTGAACACGATGATCCATTTGCCTACGTCGCTGAGTTCCGGCGTGACGTTCCAGGAGAACCCCACCGTGGCGAAGGAGCTCACCACCTCAAAAAACAGGCGTTCCAGGCTGAGACCCGGTTCCGCAAAGCACATGACCGTGGTGATCATGCCCACCCAGGCCCCGGCCAGGATGACGGTGATGACGGCGCGTTCCACCACGCTGCGGGCGATTCTCCGCTTATGCATCACCACGTCCTGCTTGCCCTGCAAAATGCGCGCCACCTCCCCGCAGGAAACGGCGAACGTGGTGGTGTGGACGCCGCCCGTGGTGGAGCCGGGATTGCCGCCGATGAACATGAGCGCCGCCAGGAACAGCGCATACGGGATGCTGTTAAGCGCCATGTCTGAAATATTGAAGCCGGCGGTGCGCGCCGTGGCATTGAACAGGCTCTCCCACAAAATCCAGTACCAGGGATCGGCCGAGGTGAACAGGCTGCCGTCAATCATCTTGGTCAGGAACAGGATCAGTCCCCCGCCCAGCACCAGCGCCGCCGTCATGCGCACGACCAGCCAGCTGTACGTGGACCAGTGGCGGCTGATGGTGTTCCGGTTGTCCCAGCCTAGGGCCACCCGCGCTCTGCGGACGATTTCCAGGTACATGGCAAAACCCAGGCTCCCGCAGAGCACCATGACCATGATGGTAATCTGGCCCCCCATGTTATAGGCTACGTCCGGCGTAGCCAGGTTGTCCGCAAACAGGCTGAACCCCGCATTGCAGAAGCCGGAAACGGAATGGAACACGGCGTACCACCAGAGGGTGTCCCCCTCCAGCCCGGGCACGTTCCTCCAGGAAAAATAAAGGGCCACCGCCCCCAGCGCCTCTACCCCGAATGTGACGGCAATGATGTTTTTAATAAACCGGTCCACCTGGGCGATGCCTTCCTCGTCCAGCAGGTTGCTGATGGTGACCTTGGAGCGCAGGCTCAGGCCCTGGCCCACCATCAGGGAGACGAAATAAGTGAACGTCATGATGCCGAAGGCGCCCACCTGGAAAAGCACCAGCAGGATGGTCTGGCCGTAATTGGTGAAATGCTCGTGGACGTTCAGGGGCACCAGCCCTGTGACGCACACGGCGCTGGTGCTGATGAAATAGGCGTCCGTGGGGGAAAGCACAATGCCTTCCTTGGTGGCTCCCGGAGACATGAGCAGGGTGCCCCCCAGCGTGATGAAGACCACCAGCGTAAGCAGGAAAAGCAGGGCCGGGCGGATGCGCGGTATGTGAAACCCTCGTTTCCTGCGGGCCACGCGGAAAAAATACTCCTTCAGGTTCAGCAGGGGGGCCGCCCCGTAACAAAGGCAGAGGACGCGGAAAATGTTCTGAAGCTCTATTCTGGAAATAAAAGTGGAATTGAAAAAATTCCCGGCCAGCATCACCAGAATGACGATGCCCAGCCCCAGTTCCATCCAACGCGGGTTCCGGATGGATCTGGAAAGCCACTTCTCCCGCAGAATGCCGAGCACCCCGGTAAGCTGGCCGAGCACCAGCAGGGACAGGATTTCCCGGAAATAACGCAGGGAAAGCTGGTCCTCATGAACCTCGCCGAAGCCGTTCCACCACAGCAGCCACATCAGGGCAGCCAGCGTACACAGGCCGAACCCCATTTCCATGACCTCAAAACGGTTCAATAGCGGTTTTTCCCTCGTCTCATTCACAAGCCTGAAATGGTGGTGCCTCTGACTCTGGAGCGAGACTACTGCATACCGGAGGATTTGAGAAGCCCTTATATCGTTGCCATGCCGCGCGGAACGGCAGGGAGGCGGAGGCCCCGGAAAATATTTTCTTTCATGTGCAGGAAAATAGTTGCCAATCCGCCGCCGCCGTGCATAATAAGCCCCGTTCTTACCAAACCATGTGCGCTCGTGGCGGAATTGGTAGACGCGCTAGATTCAGGTTCTAGTGGGGGTTCCCCCGTGAAGGTTCGAGTCCTTTCGGGCGCACCAAACAAGGCCCTGCAAGTTAACTGCTTGCAGGGCCTTACTGGTTTCTTGAGGGAATGAATAGGCAAGTCCCTTTTGAATTGGGACTTGCCTTTTATGAAATGTGAGGAAGCCATCCCGTTTGGACACGTCGTCCGCCAGCTTGGAAAGAGCAGGGCTTACCCAAGAAGCTCGCCGAGCTGAGTCATTTTGATACTACCTACATTTTCATGATCGAACGAGCTGTTCGTATTCCAACGATACGGACGCTATTACGTTGGCTCGTGCTCGCATGTCCCATGCCAGTAGCCTAGTGTCAGCTACAGAGGATTCTCTAAAGGGAAATAAGAACTAGCGATCATAATTTTCTATTTTCATTAGAACTTCTTTTAATTTGATACTAACTAATTTTTCTACTTCTTCTTGCGTTAAGGTTGACGAATAAGAAAGTTGATGTTTATCCATAACTACATAAGAGGGTTCAAATGTGAAATCTGTCGTAGTTATGATTCTGGATTTTGAGTATTTTCTTAAAAAATTTATACTGTAAGTGGATATAATTCCATATGAATTCTTAAGGAGATCTGAAATATTTTCTGTACTTATGAGAAAATTTTCTAATTCTTCAGTTGTTTTGAAATATTTACATGTATCGTTTGAAAAATTAAGACGGAAATCATGTGTATTTTTTTCAAAAAAATCATCGAATAGGGAGAATTTGATGATCAACTGTTTCCAAAATGGAATAATGTAATTTCGGAAAAATTGAACTCGTTTTTCTGGAGATACTCCTGTTACAAGACGTTGTTTTAATAAAGCTATTTTCATCTCAACATCATTTGGCTCTTCCAAGCTTTCTCCATTGATGGCTTTAACACCCAAATCAAGAGCATATTTCATACAGTTCAGCAGGAAGTCTACAAGAGCTTCGTATTCCTTGGCATCCGCCAATCTTAATGCTTGCAGATATTGTGCTTTATCTGCCGATTTGATGACAATGGCGGGAAGGCCGTCCCTCACCAGAACATAGTTCAAGAGGAGGCGAATCGTTCTTCCATTTCCATCGTCAAAGGGATGGATCAGGATAAATTCATGATGCAGGTGAGCTAGCCGTGCCGCAATGTCAAAGACATTGTCGGGAAGCGGTTCTCGGAGATGTTGAGTGAATATCTCCATTTTTGCGGGTACTTCGAGAGGTTCTGCAAAGCGGAAAAGTTCTCCCGACGCTGTTTTGACGTGGTTGGGTTCCCTTTTGTAAACACCGGGCGTGATGAGTCTGCTGGCGGGGATTCCTTCTTCCGTGGCGGTTTCTTTGGTGAACGGCTCCTTGAGAAGAATTTGGTTGATGTTGCGGATATCGGCCTCCGTGATTTCCCTGTCTTCCTGAGCCCAATGACGGATCATAGTAACGGCGACATGGTGCGCTCGCATTTCATCAACGTCGCGAGCGGAGTGGTTGCCCGTCACTTCTCCATGGATGAGCAATAGCTCCGTTTCTCCATAGGAAAGAGTGTTTCCCTCAAGATGGTTAGAGTTGTATGACCATAATAAATCCTGTTTGGAGTGAAGTTGCTTGCGAGCTGATTCTGAGAGTGGTTGCCCGGCTTTCCATGCAGCCAATTGGGTGTCGATTTGCTGGAGCGTTTCAGGAGTCATGTTTTTGCTTCTTTTGAAAAACGGTATCAGTTTGATTAAGGCATTCAAGGCTATTACCTGATGATGTCCTATAATCCTGGAAAGCTTGATCTTTTTTATGTTAATGAAGGCTGTATGTTTTGTTCCCTCCATACTTCTTCAGGAATAAGGGGCATGATTGTAAAATACTCTTCTTCTGGTTGTATAGTAACTACATTCCAATAATGTTCAATCTACATGGATTCGGAATATTCCAGTTCCAAGACAGTTTCCGCCATATTCTTACTCATGGAGCATAGATATGTATGCCGTAGAATGTTAGGAGTGTGAAATGAACGGGAAGCTCTTTGAGCTTGTCTGGTAGTCCATAGGAAGCTTTCATCCCATGTTCCCCGTTAAACGTTTTATCTTTTCCGCCTCCCTTGTTTTATTCCTTGCGTGCGCCTTTGCTTCGTCCGGTCATGCGGAGGCGGAGGGAAAGATTGAAGACGTCGCCTCGTTCAAGGGGGCGCAGGTGACCGGAGTGACGGTGACGGACAAGGGCCGTATTTTCGTCAACTTTCCCCGCTGGCGGGAGCATATTCCATGTTCGGTGGCGGAGGTAGGCAAAGACGGCAGCTACACCCCTTATCCGAATGAAAAGACCAACCGGTGGGAAAAGGGGATGCCCGGGGACGGGGATGCGTTTGTGTGCGTGCAATCCGTGGTTGCGGACGGGGACAGGCTTTACGTGATTGATACCAAGAATCCCATGATCGGCAAGACCGTCGCCGTTCCCACGCTGTACGTGTATGACCTCCATACGGACAAGCTTGTCAGGAAGTATCCCCTGGCGGAGTCCACCAGGCCGGGGTCTTATGTGAATGACCTGCGCGTGGACCGCGAACATGGCAAAATTTATTTTACGGATTCCAATGATCCGGGCCTGATCGTACTGGATATGGAAAGCGGAGAGAATTACCGCATGCTGGACCGTCACCCTTACACCACAGCGGAACAGGACCACATCACCGCCGGCGGCAGGAGGCATGACGGGAAAGTCCATTCAGACGGGATTGCCCTGGACCGGAAGAACGGCATTCTTTATTTCCACGCCCTGACGGGTAAGACCCTGTACGGGATACCGACAAGCCAGCTCATTGGCCGTCATGTGGATGAAGGGAAGATTTCATCCATGAAGACGCCTTTCCCGGATGGGATGATCATGGATGACCGGGGCAATTTGTACATGGGGGACCTGGAGAAGAGCCGCATCGTTTACGTCACTCCGGACCGCAGGGAGATCAAGGTGCTGGCGTCCGGGGACGGCATCAGCTGGCCTGATACGTTCAGCATCCATGACGGCTATCTTTACTTCACCAATTCCCGCATCCAGGAGGCTACGGGGGATATTTCCAACATGGAGTTCACGCTGAAAAGGGTGAAATTGCCGGAATGAACGGTTTTTATCGCCCCCGGGATTGCCCGGACCAGGTTGGCGGGTGCAGTTCATATTCCTTTACATGAACGGGTGCCGGGGCTATGGTCCCCGCGTTTTTCAGGAAGGCAATGATTCTTTTCAACTGTGATTACAGTGAGGGCGCCCATGCGGATATTCTCCGCAGGCTGGCGGAAACGAATATGGAACAGACCGCCGGGTATGGGGAGGATCCCTATTGCGCGCAGGCCAGGGAACTGATTGCCGGGTTGTGCGGCAGGACGGACCTGGATATTCATTTCCTCATCGGCGGAACCCAGACCAATTTCACGGTGATTGCCGCCGCGCTGCGCCCCCATCAGTGCGTGCTGTGTGCGGATGCGGGCCATATCAACGTTCATGAATCCGGCGCCGTGGAGGCTTGCGGCCACAAGGTTTCCGCCATTTCCACCCCGGACGGAAAGCTCACGGCCCGGCAGATTGAGGAGGCATGGCATGCCCATTGGGACGACGAGACCCATGAGCACATGCCGCAGCCCCGGATGGTTTATATTTCCCAGCCGACGGAGCTGGGGACCATTTATTCCCGGAGAGAGCTTGAAGAGATTTCCGATGTCTGCCGCCGCAGGGGACTGTACCTGTACATGGACGGCGCGCGCCTGGGCTACGGCCTGTGTGATGAAGACAATGATCTGGATTTGCCGGGGATTGCCTCCCTCTGTGACGCCTTTTACATTGGCGGCACCAAGGTCGGCGCCCTGTTCGGGGAAGCCCTGGTGCTGCGCCATGATGCCCTGAAGGAGGATTTCCGCTACATCATGAAGCAGAAGGGCGGCCGCCTTGCGAAAGGGAGGCTGCTGGGCATCCAGTTTCTGGAGCTGTTCCGGGACGGCCTTTATTTCCGGCTGGCTGCCCATGCGGACCGCCTGGCCGTGATGCTGCGGGATTTCTGCCGTTCCAGAGGGCTTGCGCTTCCCGTTGCCAGCGGAACGAACCAGCAGTTTGTCACGATGCCCGATTCCGTTCTGGATGAATTGAGGAAGAAGTACGGCTTTGCCTACCTCCGCCGGGTGGATGAAACCCACAGCACGGTGCGTTTCTGCACCAGCTGGTCCACACGGGAGGAAGACGTGCGGGAGTTGATGGAGGATATCGCCCGCCTGTGCTGAAATTCCCCTCCTGCCGGAGATGCCGGAAGGTACGGGGAGGGGCTTTTCCGCGTCCGTTTGCAGAGAAGTATTTTTTGTCTTTCCGGGGCGCAAAGGATAAGTCATGATGCGTCTATGTCCTTAACAGTGCGACAGGAATGGCAGGGGCGGATTTCCCGCTTGCAGTGGCTGCTGAATGCCGTGATAACGGTGGAGTGCCTCTGCATCCCCTTTTTTGCCGCCGGGGCGGTGGTGGGGATGGCGTGGTACGGCGGCCGCAGGCTGGGGGCGGACTGGGGCTGGCTGGCGGGAATTTCCCTTTCCGCCGCTGTTTTATTTCTGGCGGCATGGGGCTGGATGCGGCTCCGGGGACGTTTTTTCAGCAGGCGTGATGCGGCGGCTTTTCTGGATGAACAGATGGGACTGCACGCGGCGTTGAGCGCCGGAGAGGAGTGGGGGAATTCCGTGGAGAGTTCCGGAGAAGCCGTAAGGAGGAAGCCCGTGCTCCGTGTGCGCTCCGTGCGGTGCCTGGGCTGGCTGGCGGGAGGCGCGGCGCTGATAGCCTGCGGGGCCCTTCTGCCGCTGTCCGTTCAGCAGGTTGTGCAGCAGCTTCCGGACCTGCCGCCCGTCCTGGCCCAGGTGGAGGAAGCCCTGGACCGCATGGCGGAGATGGAGAGTGTGGACGGGAAGAGCCTGGAGCCTTTCCGGGAGCAGTTGGAGGATTTGAAGCAGATGTCCCGGAATGAGATGTATTCCCACGCGGGGCTGGAAGCTGCAGACGCCCTGAAGGGGAAGACGGCGGCTGCCGTTGCCGGGTTGTCCAACCAGATGTACCAGGCGGATTCCGCGCTGTCCCTGCTGGACAGCAGGAATGGCGCGTCCAGCCCGGAGGCGATGCAGTCCCTCCAGGAGGCCTTGAAGGGGATGGAGTCTCTCCCGCTCCAGCCGGGCGGCATCATGAGCCGCCAGCTTCAGGAGCTGCAGGCCTCCCTGCCTTCCCGGCAGATTGACCCGGAGACGGGCCGCCGCCTGAAGGAGCAGCTGGAACGCGCCGCCCAGCAGCTGCGGAGCATGTCCGGGCAGTGCGGCATGTCCCTGATGGCGTCTCCGGATGAGAACTCCGTGGTGAAGTCCGGGAACGGAGAGGGGGATGGAACTGAACCGGGCTCCGGAGGCGTGAGCCGCGGGCGCGGAGACGCTCCCCTGGCTTTTGACATGGAGGAGCGCAAGCAGCTTGATACGGTTTCCAGGCGGGCCGTGAATGAAGATTTAAGCCGTGCCGCACTGGGAGAGGCGGCGGGGGTGGAAACGGCGGCTCCCTCTCCGGAAGGGGAGAGGGAAGGCCTGGAACGCGGCGGCCGCGGAGCGCGCCCGGCCCGCGGGGGAGATGCCGTATGGTCGGACGACCTGACGCCTCAGGAACAGTCCGCCCTGAAGGGGATTTTCAAATAAATTTATTTTTCTCCGGCAGGGGAGGAAGCCGGGAGGTCCTGCGGGGAAGCAACCCGGTTCTGGTGAACAGGGCGTCCAGCACCAGGAGGGCGCAGGCTCCCCACAGCAGAAAGGGGCGGAGCTGAAGGCTTGTGCTGGGCCTCGGTTCCTGGAAGATGGAGGGCAGGTCCATCCGTTCCCTGCCTCCGGTGCGGCTTACAAGGTCCAGAAAGGCTTCCCTGGCCGCGGGTGGCATGGCCCATTCCGGGTCCACCTGCTGGCTGACGGGGCCAAAGGGGATGACGCCGTTTCCGACGCGGACCGAGCCCCGCGCCATAGTGCCGTGCGGCAGCGGAAAGCTGCACTGGAACACACCCGGCTGCAGATGCTCCCAAATGCCGTTTTGCGTGCGGGAACCTTCCTTTCCAGAGAATTCCATGGATACCTCCGGCATGCGTTCCGCCAGCCGCGGGATGTTCTCGTCACTGTAGTAAAGGCGTACCCGGAGCCTGTCTCCCGCCGTATCCGCCCGCACGGAGTAGCCCTGCGGGGGATTCTGCCTGTTGAGCCACCGGGCCAGGGTTTGAATGAGGTCTCCGTAGCCGTCCCATTGCTGGATGGATTGACCGTATTCCCCGCCCATGGCGAACGTGACGGCGGCGGCCCGTCCCGCCCCCCGGTTCCAGAAGGAGATGAGGGGCGCCCCGTTTCCGTCTTCCGTCACGCAGGCTGCCGTGGCTCCGTCCCTTAAGTAGCACAGGTTGTAGCCGTCCACGGCAGGGGGCCACGCCGGCTGCCGCGCTGCGATCTGGAGCCAGCCTGCCGTGCCGTGCAGGGGCGTGCGTTCCCGGATGAAGGCGGCGCGCGCCACGCTGATGGTTTCCTGGGCAAAGATGTTGGGGATGTCTCCCGGGCGGGTGCAGAAGAAGATGCGCCCCCGGCCCAGTTCCGCTATTTCCTTGAGCAGTCCGGCATCAGCGCTTTTTTCCGATCCCAGGGCAATGACGCTTACGGTGGTTCCTTCCTTGACCATTTCTTTCAGGGTTTCCCTGTAGTCGGCAGGTTCCTCGGAATCGTTGGCGTCCGCAAAAAGGATCAGGTGCCGGGTTCCGGCCACGGAGCGCTGGAGTTCCTTCCAGCCCGCTTTGAGCCCCTCGCCAATGAAGATGCCCCCGCCCATGGAGGCGATCCTGGAGACGCTGGAGAGCATTTGCTTCCGGTTGGGCCCCAGCCTGGCCAGGGTGACGATGGGGTGCGGGGCGCTGTCCACGGCGTGGACGGAGATGAAGTCCTGGTCGGACAGCAGGGAGATGGTCTGGCAGGCTCCGGCGTTGGCCAGGTCCATTTTCGTTTTCCCTCCGGAGACGGAACAGGCCATGGAGCCGGAACGGTCCAGAACGATGCTCATGGCCGTCATGAGCTTCATCTTGTCCTTTTTCATTTCCATGGAGACGGGGAGCAGTTCGTCCAGGGGGGAGGAGAAGTAGCCCCCGGAACCGAAGCTCTGCCTGCCTCCGCACATGAGCAGGCCGCCGCCCTGTTCCCTCACGTAGTAGTCCAGGGAGTGCAGGAAGTCCGCAGGGATGGCGGAGGCGGAGAGGTTGTTGATGATGACCAGCCCCGCGCCGGAGAGGTGGCGCGCGTCCAGCTGGCGCAGGTTGGCGGGGCGCTGGACGCGGAAGCCCTGCGCTTCCAGGAAGGGGACGAGGGGGTCGCGGTCATAGCCGGAGACCAGCAGGATGTTGTTTCCTCCCGTCACTTCAAGGAAACTGACGGCATGGTTGTTTTCAGTGATGGGGTCGTTCTGCGGAGCAATGGTCATTTCATACGCGGAGCAGCCGGGAGTGGTGAGCCGGTCCGTCAGCCTCACGGTAGCCTTGCCGTTGACCAGGGTGGCCTCCCCTTTCAGCGGCGGCCCGCCGTTTTTGCTGATTTGCCATGGAACCGTAACGGAAGGGCCGGGCGGTCCCGCCAGGGTGGCTTCCAGAATAAAGGCTTCCCCTGGCCGGATGCGGACCGGGGTCTTGATCTGTTCTATGCGGACGTCCGTTTCCCGGCGGGTGACGGCCAGCCGGTAGTCCACCGGAATCCGGGAATGGACAAGCTGTTCCGCCGCATGGTCCAGGGGCGTGGTGGGCCAGCCGTCCGTCAGCATCAGGATGCGGTTCACCCGGTCCGGGGCCATCTGGGCCATCGTGTAGGCCAGGGCCTGTTCCATGTCCGTTCCCGCGGTTCCTCCGGCAAAGACAGGGTCTCCGCGCCCCTGAAGCACGGCGGATTGCGCGAAGTCCACCAGGCGGATGCGGTCTCCGGAACGCTTGTGCCGTTCCAGAATGGCTTGGATTTCCTCCGCCCCGGCGGCCGGAATTCCTGCGGCGGAGTTGGACCTGTCCACCAGCACCCAGAGGTCCATGCCGCTGCCTCCCTTGTTGAAGACGGGCTGCGCCAGGGCCAGCAGGAGGCAGGCCTGGAGCAGGAGCCGCACGGGGGACCCCAGGCGCAGGCGCTTGTATTTCCACCCGGCAGCCAGCAGCAGGGGAACCAGGAAAAACCATTCCGGGGAGTTGAACTGGATCATGGGCGCGGGGATTTGTCAGGGGTGGAGGGGAGCCAGGAAATGACCAGGGCCAGGACGGCCAGCGCCAGCCAAAGCGGGGCGAGCGGGTCATGCCTCATGTGCCGCAGCGTTTCCTCATGGGGCGGGGGAAGGCCTGTGTCAAACGTGGAGCAGCGGGAGAAGTCCCCCATCCGGGCGTCGGAAAACCAGACGGAGCCCTGGAACAGGGGCGTTTTTTCCGTGCCGGGAGGAAAGATTTCCACATATCCGGCTTCTCCCGGAAGTCTGCCGGAGAAGACGGTTTCACGGCGTTCCCCTCCAGGCGCCGTTTGAATAAGTTTTCCGCCCGCGGGCACGGATAAAAGGGTGCCGCCGGGGAGGTTGCCGTAACGTGTGCCCGGCAGTTGCTCCTGCACGGACTGCATGAATCTGCGGATCATGAGCAGGGGGGCCGGGACGCGGTCCGCATTGGATTTTTCCCACGGCCAGTTGAGAAAAAGGCGCTTCTCTTCCACCCAGGCGAGAGGCGCTTCTCCCTGCCAGAGCAGGACGGAGGCTTTTTCTCCCGGGCTCATGGCGCCGATGGTGGGAATGAGCAGACCGCTCCAGTTCAGCCCGTCAGTCAGCGGGTGCTGTTCCGCCGTGACGGGGCCGGAGGAGGGTTTGCCGCCGCCTGCCAGCATGATGGCCGGGCTGCCGGCTTCCAGGGCGCCCTCCGCTTTTTCCGCCAGCACGCGGAGGGAAGGCGCGGCGCCTGCCGGGGCCGGAGTAAAACCCGGAAGGCCGTCCATGATGCTGCGGAACGTTTCCCCGGCTTTTTCCGGCACATCCATGCTTACGGTGACGGGTTTGGGAACGGTGCGGACCAGCAGGAGCGCGTCATCCGCCGGAAAGGCGTCCGGCGGGAGCCGGAGCATGGCTTTTCCGCATTCCGGAGGGAGGCTGTATTCAAATTCCGTGACGGCCCCGGGGTTCAGGTGCAAGGGGCGCCGGGCAGGCGGCCGCCCGTCTTCCGTGTGGATGGTGACCGCGCTTTGCAGGGGTGCGGAGCTGTTGTTTTTAACGGCGATCCTCCAGCGGGCGGGGCCGGCGTCCTCCACCGGGGTGATTCCCGCAAAGCCTGCATTGTCCAGCGGCCTGCCCACGCCCCGCGCGGATTGGCCGGGGGGAACCCGCCGGGCGGTGGAGGTGACCAGCCGGGTGATACCCGCGGGCCCGGCCATGGCTGCGGCCGTGCGCAGGGCCGGGGACAGGTTATGCGTTCCTTCGCGCGGCTGCCAGAGGTCCAGGGCGTGCAGGGCTTGGCGGGAGTCCGTTCCGCGGTAGAGCGGGCGGCTGGAAGGGCGGCTGCCCATGAGTACCCAGTTAACCGGAATTCCGGACTGGCGGATGGCGTCCATGTCTCCGGAAACGGCGCGCACGGCTTCTTCACGGAAAGGGGCCATGTCTGCGGAATCGTCCATGATGAAGACCACGGTCTGGCCGGCGTCTTTGCCCGGCCACGCGGGGGCGGCCAGAACCCAGGTGAGCAGAAGGACGGCCAGGAGTTGCATCCAGAAGGCGCGGGAGGTGCGCAGCCTGTCCCAGATGTTTCCCTCATGGGCTTCCGGAGACAACGCCTCCAGCAGGAAGAGCGTGGCCGTGGGCTGCACCTTCGTCTTGTGCTGGAGGAAGTGGATGGCAATGATGAGGGGAATGGCCAGAAGCGCCCATAACGCAGCCGTATTGGTAAAATGGGGGATCATGGCTTAGGGAGGGGATGAAGGACGGTTCAGGAGAGTTCCACGGCTCCCTGCCGGAAGGCTTCTCCGGCCAGGGAGTCCGTCAGGGTTCCCGTGCAGGGAACTCGGGCAAGGACGGCCTGGCGGCGAAGGCAGGCGGAGGCCCATAGTTCAAAGTGGGCGGCGTAGGCGCGGGCATATCTCCGGGACAGGGCCGGGGTGATGAGCTGGCGGCGCAGGAGGCCGGATTCACAGTTTTTAAGCTTTACGTTTCCGGCGGCGGGGAGCCCCGCTTCTTCCGCCAGCGTGGGGGCCAGGATGACGGAGAGGCCTTTTTGAGCGGTCATGGCGTCCAGCAGGGCAGCCGGTTCTCCGGGGTAGAGCAGGTCGGAGATGAGAATGTGCATTCCGTTGGGCCGCCAGGTGGAAATGGCGGGCATGGATTCATCCGGGGGAAGGTCCTGAAGCCGGGCGAGCCATTGGCCGGAGAGGACGTCCACATTTTCCAGAGGGACGGTGCGGCGGCCTTTCATCGCATGGAGCCGCACCTGGGCGCCCGTTGCGAGGGCGGAGAGCAGGCAGAATTGGAGCAGGCCCTGCGTGCGTGCCGCGCGCGCTTCATGAAAGAACATGGATTCGGAGACATCTACTGCCACGTCCACCCGCGGGGACAGCTCCGCCTGGAAGACTTTCATGGTGAGTTGCCCGGTTCTGGCGTACGCGGCCCAGTGGATGTCCCGCGGGTCATCCCCCCATTGGTAGGAGCGGTTCCCTTGGAAGTCGATGGAACTGCCGGACCCCGTTCCCGTCCAGTTGCCCTGCGCGCCGTTCCAGGCGCGGCTGGAAAAAGGCAGGCGGAAGCGCCGCGCCGCCTGCTCGGCGTCCGGCTGGATTCCCTGGCGGGCTGGCGGGGAAAGGGGCATCATAAGGTTCTAAGAGTGCAACAATGGCAGGTAAACGTTTATTCCCGTTCCGGAGGGGCGTCTTCCGGTTCCCGGCGCGGTGAAGGGGAGAAGTTCCGGAGCACGTCAAACCAGTGTTTATTCATGAGGAACAGCACCGCTATTCCGGCTGCCAGGTCCATCAGGCTGAACAGGGAGAATTTGCTGAAGGGCGGCAGTGATTTTTCATTCAGCAGTTCATGCAAGTACCCGCCGGGAATAAGGGGGAGGGGCATGTGGATGGCGTCCAGCACGTTCAGCAGCAGGAACAGGATGAGCCAGACCAGGGCATACGCCAGAAGAGTGTTGTTCTTCAGTTTTTTCCAGAGCGGCTTCAGGAGCATGGCCGGCATGGTGACGGCGTACCAGATGCTCACCGCAAGGCAGAAGAGCAGTTGAAGGGATTGGAACTCGGAGGTGGCCGTCATGCGGTCTGTCAAGTACAGGGCAAGCACCATCAGAATGCTGAGGAGCAGGGTGAAAAAGACGCCGCCCGGCAGGCCGGGGAGGAACAGAAGCTGTTGGAGCCTGGAGAACCTTTTGCTGTTCATCTGCTCCACATGAATGGGGAGAAGATAGGCCGGGTCAGTCAGGTTGACAATCGTCAGGAAGGCGCCGTAAATCATCATGAAGGTGAAGTTTCCAGCCATAATATCCTGGATGGCGGAGCTTGCGTTCTCCAGAAAGGCAATGGGGATGATGGAAGCCATGAAAAAAGCCAGTATCAGCTTCCGCAGGGGAGCCGCCGTGTTCTGTGCCGCGGGGGAGAACCATTCCCTTGCCAGCAGAAGCAGGGATGAGATGACCAGGAAGGCATCCGCCAGAATGAGGAACGCCAGAAGAATGCCGTTCCCCAGTCCTTCCCGGAAAAGGTTCAGGTCCGTGTAGTTGCTGCCCAGGATCACTACGCCGATGCCCAGGAGGAAGAAGGCGATGGTGCGCAACAGGGAGGGCATGGCGGACGCCCACAGCGTATACGCGGTCAGAATGCCGGACCCCAGGTAGAGAAGGGAAAACACGGTCACGTCCTGCACCAGGTTGATTTCCCCGTAGTAATACCGGATCAGGAAGAAGGGCAGGGAGATGAAGACAATCAGCAGGGACTGGGCCATGAAGGAGACCCATTTTCCCAGCACGATGCGGCCCGCGCTCTGCCTGGTGAGCAGCAGCAGTTCATTGTTCCGGGAGAGCAGTTCATCCCTGATGGAGGAGGACGCCCGCAGCGGCATGATGAAGAGCAGGGTGACGACCATGGTGATCCAGAAGATGGCCTGGCAGCCGTCGGGACTGATGAAGGGCTTCCCGTCAAAAGGATTGACGATGAAGCTGAACAGGAAGAAGAAGGAGAGCAGGGCGGGGAACAGGCTGGCCAGCAGGATGAACGTGGGCGTCCTGAGGCCCTGGCGCAGTTCCTTGACCAGGGCGGACGGGACCCAGATGGGGAAATCCAGAGAGCGGGAGGTATTCATAAGGCGGGGGTGGCGGGAGTTTCCGGAGAAACGGCGGCGGCCGGTTCCTGGTCGCGGCGGATGAGGATGTCTACAAAGGCTTCTTCCAGGCGGCGTTCGCTGCGGTGGAAGTCAATCACGGGCAGGTCGCGGCAGAGCTGGCGGAGTTCCGCGGCCACGGCGTCCGGTTCACAGGAGGTGAAAGTGGCCACCACCATCTGTTTCTGCACGGAACGCACGTCCCAGCCCTGGTGAAGGGCCAGCCATTCCTCCAGCGGTGCGGTGGTGTCTCCGGCAGTGCGGATTTCAAAGGCATAACCGGATTCCGTCTGACGGTGCAGCAGGTCTTCCATATTGCCGTCATGAACAATGGCTCCCGCGTCCATGAAGAGGAGGGAGTCGCACATTTCCCCCAGTTCCGAGAGGATGTGAGAGCTGATGAGCAGTGTTTTTCCGCGTGCCTTGAGCAGATGGACCAGGTTTTTGAATTCAATGCGGGCCTTGGGGTCCAGCCCCGCAGCCGGTTCATCCAGAATGAGGAACTGGGCGTCGCTGATCAGGGTGCGGGCCAGGCAGAGCCGCTGGGTCTGCCCCTTGGAGAGCTTGCTGATCATCTGGTCCTGGAGTCCGCCCAGCTCCGTGAAGTCAATCACTTCATCCACGGTGTCCAGCAGCCGTTCCCTGGTGATGCCGTAGGCCCGGGCGAAGAAGTCCAGGTATTCCCGGACGCTGGTGTTTTTATAGGGGTGGAAGTAGTCCGGCATCCATCCGATCAGGGGGCGGACCAGTTCCGGATAGTCCACCACGTCGGTTCCGTTGATCCGGATATGGCCGGAGTCAGGCATGTCCAGCGTGGCCAGCATGCGCATCACGGTGGTTTTCCCGGCTCCGTTGGCGCCGATCAGGCCGACGACCTGGCCCTGGCGGATGCGGAAGGAGGCATTGTTGACGGCTTTCAGCGTACCGAATGATTTGGACAGGCCGGAAACTTCCAGCAGAGGTGGCGTGCTCATAGTTATTCGTGTGGCTGGGGAGTGACGGCAACGGGGCCGGAGACGGTGATGGAGGTTTTTTCCCAGTTGATGGACGGCAGGGTGGGGATGGGTTCCAGTTCCCCGGGCGCCGGTTCCATGGTTGCCAGGAAGTGTTCCGGGGGCGGTGCGGACAGTTCATCTTCCGGGGTGAACGGGAAGGCCTGCATTTTTTGGCCCGGGGGCAGTTGTTCCAGGGTCCAGTATTTTCCGGAGGCGTCCCGGTAGGTGAGGCCGTTCAGGGTTCCGGGGAAGGTGCTTTGGAATACGGGGGCGCCGTCCGGAAGCGTTTCCAGCAGGGTGAGCGCGGCCCTGGTGGCGACAGGCATGATGAGCCGGTGCTGGAGCGTGGAACGGCTGGTGAACCAGTTTCCTCCGCATTGTTCGCCCTGCCGCGCCGCGTTCTCGATGTCTTGCTCCCATTTGGAGTGGAGCGCTTTTCTCTGGCGTTTCCCGGTGATGCCGGCATTCTCCGGCAGTTTGAATGTATTGTTCAGAAGGACGGAGGTCTTGCAGATCTGGCTTTGGGTGATCAGGGCGGAGTGGTCCTGCGGGTTGACTTGGATAAGCACCTCCCGTTTCCCGGCGCCTCCCGTGCCGTCCCCGACCAGGATGAAGAGCAGCAGCAGGAGGGAGAAGCCTATGGAAATGCCGGGAACCAGCAGGAACAGCCTCTGCCTCTTGCCTGCGGGCGCCCACAGGAACAGGCTCAGCGGGCCGACGAACACGGCAAAGATGATCAAAACCAGCCCCAGCATGGTGGACGGGGTGGAAAAGTAATAGGGGGCGGTGGCGGTGAGTTCGGGATAACTGTCTTCCTTCTCATGGAGTTTGATGAACTCCGCGAGCTTCAGCTTTTTCTCCGTTTCCGGCAGTCCGTCCAGGGACGGCACGTGCAGGATGCGGCCATGGCCCAGCAGCCGGGTGGCGGCGGGCTGCCCCTTGTCTCCGATGAGCCACAGGTTGCCCCCTCCCGTCACCCACTGGCGGATGGCCTTGCGGTGAGCTTCGTCAAAATAGGTCCGGTAGGTTTTTTCCGGAATAATGAGGCAGGTCTGGCCCTCATACATCCGGTAGTCGGCAGGCCATTTCATCAGGTCGCAGGAGGAAACGCCCGCATGATAGGATGATTCGGAAAGCAGGTGCCAGTCCGCCGGGGCGCTTTCCTGGATAACGGCATAAAGGTCCTTGGAGCTTGTGTCTACAGAGACGGAGGAAGTGCCTTCATGGGATTCCTTCACTTCATAGACAAGGTTGGAGGAGAGCAGAGGGTAAACGACCGCCTGGACGCTTTCCCCGGCGGGAATGAAGAACGGATAGGTGTGGCTGGTCCCGTGGTCGCTGCGCCAGCCTTCCCGGAATTGAAGGGTGGCGCTCCTGTCCGCGGCCGTGGTGTTTTCCAGCCTGACCCGCAGGGGGACGCGGGCGTCCTCCGCGCTGTAGTCAAACGCTTCCTCCACGGATACGATGATGGGGGGTGGGGGGACGGGGCTGGCGTGGAGCCGTGCGCCGCTGAACGCCGTGAGGAGAAGAAGGCTGAAGAACAGCCATGAGCGGGAGAGAGGATGGCGGAACATGGGTAAGGGTGCTGGATTAATGAATTTTGGCGGCGGCCAGGGAATCCGGCAGGGGCTTGTTCTGGGCCGGGATTTCTTTCATCAGGCGGTCGATGACCGTGGCGGGAGTCATGCCGTCCAGCCGGGCCATGTGGTTGAGCAGGATACGGTGGCCCAGCACGGGATGGAGCACGGCCTGCACGTCTTCAAAGGAGCAGAAGGGGCGTCCGTGGCGCAGCGCGCGCGCCTTGGCGGCGGCAGCCAGGCCCAGGGCCGCCCGGGGGCTGGCCCCGTACTTGACGCCGCCGGAGGCTTCCGATTCTCCGGGGTGGGTGGCGTTGACCAGCCTGCCTATGTAGTCCGCCACCACTTCCGGAATGGCGGTGTTCCGGGCCATCTGCATGAGGTCCAGCAATTCCTGCGCGTCCAGGACCGGGGAAATTTCTGGCTCCACGCCCATTTCCCGGTTGAGGACGATGCGGGCCAGCACGTCCGCCGGGGTGCGGCTGACGTTGATTTTGAAAAGGAAGCGGTCCAGCTGCGCTTCCGGCAGGGGAAAGGTGCCCTCCAGTTCAATGGGGTTCTGGGTGGCGAGGACGAAAAAGGGATGAGGCAGGGCATGGGTTTCCCCCATTACGGTGACGCGGCGCTCCTGCATGGCCTCCAGCAGGGCGGACTGGGTCTTGGGAGAGGCGCGGTTGATTTCATCCGCCAGCATGATGTTGGCGAAGACCGGGCCTTCCTGGAAGACGAAGGTTTTTGCCCCGTTCATTTCCTGGAGGACGGGAGTGCCCGTGATGTCCCCGGGCAGCAGGTCCGGCGTGAACTGGACGCGGCGCGCCGTGAGGGCCAGTGCCCTGGAGAGCCCTTTGACCAGTTCCGTCTTGCCCAGGCCGGGCAGCCCTTCCAGCAGGATGTGGCCGCGCGCCAGCACGCCGATGAGGACGAGTTCAATGAGGTCTTCCTTGCCGAACAGCACCTGGTTCATGGCGGCGGCCAGGGCGTCAAGCTTTCTTACGGCATAGCCGAGTTCTTCCTGGGAGAGAGAGGGGAGGGTATTCATGGGGAACTGCCGGATGACCGCGGCTTTTTGGAAAAAAGCCCGGGGAGTTGTTAGAGTTTTGCGTGAACTTACTCCATGCGTCCGGTAATCCGCAAGCAGAAAAGGCGGGACCTGTTAATTTTCAGGAATATGAAGGAAAAGAAGTCCGGCGTGGATTTTTGCTGTAAACGGCTTTGCCGTGGTGTAACGTTGCTTCTGTTGAAACAAAGGCGCTTCCCGCGCTGTAATATCACTGCCATGGATCCCGTACTCTCTCCGGACAGCAAACGTATTTATGTGGTGGACGCCCTGCGCGGCTTTGCCGTGATGGCGATCATGCTGTTGCATTTCCTGGAGCATTTCATCTACAATTCCTACCCCGTGGCTTCCTCCCCGGTGATGGAGGCGGCCAACCAGCAGTTCAAGGAGGTCTTCTTCTTCCTGTTCGCCGGAAAATCCTACACCATATTTGCGCTGTTGTTCGGGTTCACCTTTGCCATCCAGTACCGCAACCAGGCGCGGAAGGGACGGGACTTTGCGGGCAGGTTCGTCTGGCGCATGTGCCTGCTGGTGGTGTTCGCCTGCCTGAACGCGATGTTCTTTCCGGGCGGGGACGTGCTGCTGACCTTCGCCATTGCGGGGCTTCTGCTGGTGCCGTGCCGCCGCTTGAAAACCTCCGCACTGGTGCTCCTGTCCCTGTTCTTCCTGGCGCAGCCCCTGGAATGGGCGTATGCGGCGGCGCAGTGGGTAAATCCGGGCTGGGCGCCGCCCTCCCTGTCCGTGGCGGAATCATACGCCTCCCTGAAAGCCGCGGTGGATACGGGCAACTTCTGGGTGATGGCCAGGGAGAACCTGACCGTGGGCCAGTGGGCCAGCCTGGCGTGGGGCATTGAAGCCGGGCGCCTGATGCAGGCCCCGGGCCTGTTCCTGCTGGGCTTTGTGCTGGGAAGGCAGGATTTCTTTTTGCAGAATGACGGAAATGCCGTGTTCTGGACCCGCGGGCTGCTTCTTTCCCTGGCCGGGGCCGTAGCGTTTTACGTGGTGATGTCCCTTCCCGGGCTGCCTGCTCCGCTGCATACCGTGTTCAGCATGTGGCACAACGTCTGCTTTACCGGCCTGTGGGTGGCCGGATTCGTCCTGCTGTACCGGCTGGAATATTTCCGGAAAGTGACGGTGCCGCTACTGACCTACGGGCGCATGAGCCTGACCAACTACGTTTCCCAGTCCATGATCGGCTCCCTGATCTTCTTCCCGTATGCGCTGGGGCTGGCCTCCTATTGCGGGTACCTGGCCAGTTTTGTGATCGGCTGCGCCGCCATGGCGGCGCAGATATGGTTCTGCCGCTGGTGGCTGGAACGCCACCGCTACGGGGTGCTGGAAGGATGGTGGCACCGGGCCACCTGGATGGATGCCGGAAAGGCCGCCAAACGGGAAGCCCGGTAAAAGCGCGGACTATTTGGCCGGAACCTGGTCGTAAAAGACAAGGGACGCTTTTTCCAGCGTGTGCTGCCAGAGGTGGAACCCCACCTGGGCGGCGGGCGTATCCGGCGTTACCGGCAGGGAAGCCGTATCCAGCGCGTAAACGGTGACCAGGTACAGGTGCCAGCCGTGGCCCGGGGGCGGGAAACTGCCGCTGTAGCCTGTGAATCCGGCGTCATTGCGGATTTGGACAACCTGTTCCGGCATCAGGCGGGTGGCCGGGTTTCCGGCATCCGCGTGCAGTTCCCGGACGGAGGCGGGAATGTTGACGGCCAGCCAGTGCCAGAAGCCGCTTCCGGTGGGCGCGTCACGGTCATGAATGGTGACGGCAAAGCTCTTTGTTTCTTCCGGCGGATTGGTCCAGAAGAGCTGGGGGGACTGATTGGCTCCTCCAATGCTGGTGTGCCGGTTGACAGGCGTGGCGACGCCGCCCAGGTCCTTGCTGTGAAGTGTGAATGATGAAGGCATAAGGTCAGGAGTCCATTCCCGGGGCATCCGTTCAAAATGCGACGGTTTGAGAGGCGCTGCGGAGGTAGCCTGATGCCGGGGCGCCCGGCGTCTTTTCCCGCATGCCTGCGATCCATTCCCCTTTGATTTTTCTTCCCGGCCGTATTCTGCCACTCCCCCGGCGCGGGAGCGGGCGCATTCCTTTTCAAACCGCCGGGAAGGGCGGGGAGGGATGGAGGGGAACGCTGTATCTTGCCCTTGTTCCAGTGTTCCGGGAGCATGGAGCCGATGGGAAGCCGCTCCGTTTTCAACCGTTCCCGCGCTGTTCCGCCATGGCGGGCACGGGGCCGTTCCACATGGCGCTTTCTTTTAAGGGACGGATGTAGTATGCATGGCGCATGGAAGGGCGGACGGACATAGGCGGCTTTTTCGGTCTGGAACTGCCGGAATACGGCAATTTCCCGCAATGGCATCCGGGCCGGAGCGTGGCCGTGAATTCCGGCAGGCGCGCACTGGAGCATATCCTGCGCCGTCTGGGAGATGTGCGGCGCGTCCATGTTCCCCTGTATACGTGCCCGGCTGCGCTGGAACCGATGGAACGGCTCCGGGTGCCCGCCGTCTTTTACCGCCTGGACGAACGCCTGGAGCTGGAGAAGCTGCCGGAACTGGAGGAGGGGGAATACCTGCTGTACGCAAATTACTTCGGCATCAAGGAGAAGTATGTGGACCTGCTGGCCTCCCGGTATGGAGGGAGGCTGATTGTGGACAATGCGCTGGCCCTGTATTCCCCGCCGCGTTCCGGGGCGTGCGCCCTGTATAGCCCGCGCAAATTCTCCGGGCTGCCGGACGGGGGTATTGCCGTCATGGGGGCCGGGGATCCGCTGCCGGAGGAACGGGATGAATCCCTGCCGGACGCCGCCTTCCTGCTGGAATGGCTGGAACATGGGCCGGAGGGGGCGTCTGCGGCCTGCGGGCGCAACGAGGAGCGTTTGCGGAACGCCCCCTTGCGCAGGATGTCCCGTTTGACGGAACGTTTGATTGGCGGCATTGACTATGAGCGGGCAAGGCTCCGGCGCATGGAGAACTTCCGGTTTCTGCACGAAAGGCTGGGGCCGTTGAACCGGCTGTCCGTGGACCTTGATTCCGTGTCCGGGCCTTTCTGCTATCCGTTTTGGACGGCTTTTCCGGAATTGAGAAACGCTCTGATTGATGAACGCATCCTGGTTCCCCTGCTGTGGCCGGAGGTACTGGAACGGGCTCCGGCGGACAGCCTGGAATGGAAGCTGGCGCTGCATCTGCTGCCGCTGCCCGTGGACCAGCGCTGCGGTCCGCAGGACATGGAGCGCATGGCGCGGGCGGTGGAGGCGTTTTATTCCTGAAAGGGAGGAATAAACTATTTTGTTAGAGATGGAATAAGGCGTTGACGGTGTGGGGTAGCTTATCTAACATTTCCGCATGTCCGACTACCTCTCTTCTTTGGGCTACCCTTTCCGGGGGCGCCCCATGGTGTTTATTTTTGGAGTGCTTATTATATGGGCCATGTATTTGGCTTCATGGGCTTCCCTCATTGGCCTGATTGCCAATTTCTGCTTCCTGCTGCCCTTCATGGGCGTCTTTTTCATGAAGATGGTGCAGCAGTCCGCCATGGGTGAAGAGGAAATCTGCCTTTTCCCGGAGCTGGAGGACTGGCTGGACAGCATGATGATGCCTTTCATTCAACTGGTGGCGTGCATGGTGGTGTCTTCCCTGCCTCTGGTTATTTACCTGAACGTGGCGGACTGGGATTTGGACGGCTCCCTGGCCTGGCTTTTCATTGCGGCGGGGGCGGTGTACTTCCCGGGCGCGTTCATGAGAACAGCCGTTCTGGAAAGTTTTTCCGGGCTTTCACCCGTGGGCTGGTGGATGCTGGTCCGGAGGGCGCCCCTGGCCTATGCCGGGGTGCTTGCCGCCATTGGCGCAGGAGGATGGGTGATCCTGAACCTTCCTTCCGGTCTGCTGCTGGATTTTGTCATGGCCCCCGTGAAGCTCTACATCACCTGCGTGCTGATGAACGTGTGCGGCCTCTTCATGCTCAAGCATGAATTTGCCGAAGAAGGGGAAGAAGACGACTTTTCCATCTCCGGCCCGGCTTGAGGGCCGCCCCCCTTCCGGCGTGCCGGGGGGACGCTTGCTCAATTGCGCGCGCACGACGGGGCGAAAGGCTGCCGGATGAAATTGCAGAGGGTAGGGGCCTGCGCCCCCGCACCAATGACGGTCACTGCGGGAGTGGTGAAGGATGATGGTTTGTTCTTGAGAAAGTAGTTGCAGGGGTGTGTCCCTGCATAAATGAGGTGGGCGGAAACCAGGTTTCCTTTTCCCGGGCCGCGTGCGGAATCCGGTGCTGGGAGACGTTGCGGAGACGGTGGACTGTCAAAGTACGTCCTCCGCTGAACGGAGGAGCGCGGAAGAAATGTCTTATCCGTTAAAGGTTGTCCGTTTCCGTGCAGGATGTTTCCGGCAGCGTGCCGGAATGCGGCGGCGGAAATGGACGTTATCTGAATTCAAGGTCATGAATGTAGCCATTACGGGATCCAGCGGATTTATCGGCAGCCATTTGTCCAGCCGCCTGGCGGTGCTGGGGCACCAGGTCACGCCCTTGTGGCGCTACCTCTTCACGCAGGACAGTGTGGACTGCCTGGCAGAAGCCCTGGCGGGGTGCAATGCCGTCATCAATCTGGCCGGGGCGCCCATCGACCGGCGCTGGACGGATGATTACAAAAAGGAGCTGGTGGAAAGCAGAATCATGACCACCCGCAAGCTGGTGGAAGCGGTCAACCGCCTGCATGAGCCGCCGGAAGTGATGATTTCCACTTCCGCCGTGGGGTACTACAGCCCGTCCGGGTGCCATGGTGAGAAAGATGACCCAACGGCGGATTCCTTTCTGGCGGAATTATGCCTGGCCTGGGAAAAGGAGGCTGAGCTGGTGAATGGCTCCGTGCGGCTGGTCCGCACCCGGTTTGGCGTGGTTCTTTCCCCGGATGGCGGAGCCCTGCCCAGAATGGTGAGGCCCGCCCGGTTCGGCATCACGGCTTCCGTAGGGGACCCGGACCATTCCTTCTCCTGGGTGGCCCTGGAGGACCTGGTGGACGCCCTGATCTTCATCATGGGGAAGGGAGACATCTCCGGCCCGGTCAATGTGACGGCCCCGGAACGCACCACCAACCGGGAATTCTACAAGGCCGCCGCGGAGCATTTCCACACCCGCCTGTCCATCCATGTGCCGGACGCCGTTCTGCGCCTGCTGATGGGGGAGGCTTCCCAGGTGATTACCCGCGGGCAGTGCGCCGTGCCGGAAACGCTGCTGCGGGAGGGATTTGAATTTCAATATCCGGATATCCGCACTTTTTTCAACAAGGCATTCCCCGACAAATCATGAGCATCATCCAAACCATCTTCACTTCACTGTTTCCCGGCCATTCTGTCAAGACGGCTCCCATGCCGGATTTCAACCTGGAACGTTACCTGGGGGACTGGCATGAAATTGCCCGTCTGGAAAACTGGTTTGAGCGCGGGCTGCGCAAGGTGACGGCCCGGTACGACCACGGAGAAAACGGCACCGTTTCCGTTACCAACAGCGGCTATGACGTCCGCACCGGGGAGCGGAAGGAGGCTCATGCGCGGGCCGTGGTGGCGGATGCCCCCAACCATTTGAAAGTATACTTCGTGCCTCTGGTGTACGGACGGTATGAAGTGGCTTTTCTGGATGAGGATTACAGCCGCGCCGTGGTTTCCGGCGGCTCCCTCAATTACCTGTGGCTGCTGGCCCGGAGGCCGCAGCTTGATGACGGCGAACTTCAGCCCATGCTTCATTGCGCGGAGGAACTGGGGTACGATACCTCCCAGTTGATTTACAGCAATTCCCCGTCTTCCCAGGAGCATGCCGTGGGGCGGGATTTGTGAGGGTTGCAGTCCGTGAACCGGGAAGAAGCGGCAGCTTGATGGAAAAGCTGTGTTCCGTTATGGGAAAAACGCCTTCGCTCCGTTCCGGGGAAATACAACTGTGAAGGCCGGGAAGCCGGGCGTGCCCGGTTGGACGGAATGCGAAGCATGAAGCCCGCGGTGCCGGGGAATCTGGAAGATGAACGAATCAAACCTTCTCCCAGTTGGCCGTGTTTTGTTCAAACCGTGGGAAAACAGTCCTTCCGCCGCGTCCTCTGATAGCTGCTCTGCAGGGAACCGTGGGGTGATTCATTGGCCTTTCAAACTTTTTCCCTGTTGCCTTTTCTCCGTCCACATCATTTAAAAAACGCGGCTATCCGGTTAAAAGCGCTTGCAATCGGCCCGCGGACGGCTATGTTGTCATTCATCCAAACATTGGATGTTTGGATGAATTCTACTTAAAGAAGGAGTAACAATGGATATTATTCATGATAACGCCGCTGATCTCAGCGCTTTGAACGGCAAGACCGTTGCCGTGATCGGATATGGCGCCCAGGGCCGCGCCCAGGCGCTTTGCATGCGTGACTCCGGTGTGAACGTGATTATCGGCGTTCGCCCCGGCAAGTCTTTTGACGCCGCCACCCAGGACGGTTTCCAGGTGATGACCGTAGCTGAAGCCGCCGACAAGGCGGACATCATCCACATTCTGCTGCCTGATGAAAGCCACGGCGCCGTGTATGAAGCTGAAATCAAGCCCTATCTGAAGGCTGGCAAGACGCTTTGCTGCTCCCACGGCTTTGCCTACGTGTTCAACACCATCGTTCCTCCCGCGGACGTGGATGTGATCATGGTGGCCCCCAAGGGCCCGGGCACGGAAGTGCGCCGCGTGTTTGAAGAAGGCTTCGGCTGCCCCGGCCTGATCGCCGTGCACCAGAACCCCTCCGGCAATGCCCGCAACGTGGCCCTTGCCATGGCGAAGGCTGAAGGCCTGACCCGCGGCGGCGTGCTGGAATGCACCATGGCCCAGGAAACGTATGAAGACCTCTTCGGTGAACAGAATGTGCTGTGCGGCGGCATTGTGGACCTGATGAAGTACGGTTTTGAAACCCTGACGGAAGCCGGGTATCCGCCGGAAATGGCTTACTTTGAATGCGTGCATGAAGCCAAGCTGATCGTGGACCTGATTTACACGGGCGGCATCCAGAAGATGAATTCCGTGATTTCCAACACCGCTGAATTCGGTGAATACTACAACGGCCCGCAGATCCTGCCCGCCGATGTGAAGGAACGCATGAAGGAATCCCTCAAGCGCATTGAATCCGGCAAGTTCGCCAAGGACTGGCTGGAAGAAGCCGCCAAGGGCGCGCCCAACCTCAAGGCCAAGCGCGAAGCCCTGGGCCAGCACCCGGTGGAAATCGTGGGCGCCAAGATTCGCAGCCTGTTTGAAAGGAACTAAGGTTTCTTTTGACTCTTTCACGGGCCGTTCCGCCGTATTCCGGAGGAACGGCCCGCATACAACCCGGACTTCCCCCGGAAGCCCGCCATCTTTCAGTTTATGGACAATTCCTTCCCGGCCGTCAATGTGGAGAACGCCAGAGTGTTTCTGGGCGGACATGAAATCCTGCACAATATTTCCTGGCAGGTGCAGCGCGGAGAACGCTGCTTCATCCTGGGCGCGAACGGCGCCGGGAAAACGACGCTGGTCAAGGTGCTGATGGGGTTTGCCTGGCCTCTCTTCGGCGCCAAGGTCCAGGTGCTGGGCAAGACCTTCGGGCAGGTGAACCTGCTGGAACTGCGCAAATCCATTGCATGGGTGAGCCCGTTCATGCACAAATGGCTGGAGGACGGAGCCTGGAGCGGGCGCGACATGGTGCTTTCCGGCCCCGACGGGACGATCGGCCTGCTGAGGGAGCCTACGCCGGAAGAGGAGGAAAAAGCCGCCGGGATCATGCAATCCCTGAAGGCGGAGCATCTGATGGACAGGCCCGTGGTGGCCATGTCTTCCGGGGAGCAGGTGAAGGTGCTGATTGCGCGCGCCCTGATGACGAACCCGGAGCTGATGATCCTGGACGAGCCCAGCGTTTACCTGGACCTGGCCGGGCGGGAATTCTTGCTGAACACCATTGAGGAGCTGGCGGAGACGCGGCCTGATCTGACCATCGTGTTCATCACCCAGCGCATTGAGGACATTCTGCCCGTCTTCAACCGCGGCATGATTTTAAAGTCCGGCGAGATTGTGGCGCACGGAAGCCGGGACGAGGTGCTGACGGAGGAAAACCTGAAAGACGCCTTTGAGCTGGATATCCAGCTGATCAAGACGGAAAAGGGGCGCCTCTGGACCGTTATCCGTTAACTTTTCATGAAGAAAGCCAAGAAAATGGAGTTGAAGAAGCCTGTAAGGGTGTCCCTGTCCCGCCAAGTGCTCACCGCCATGGAATCCATGATACGCTCCGGCAAGTGGAAGGTGGGGGACCGCATTCCCGCAGAGCCGGAACTGGCGCGGGCCTTCTCCGTCAGCCATAATACCATTCGGGAGGCCCTGCAATCCCTGATTCACATGGGGATGCTGGAAGCGCGGCCCGGAGACGGCACCTACGTGATGGCGTCGGACCGGTTTGCCGTAGCGGTAAGCAACCGCCTGAAGGAATCGGAACTGCCCCAGATTCTGGAGGCCCGCCTGGCGCTGGAAAAGGAGATTGCGCGGCTGGCCGCCGTTAAAAGGACGGAGGAGGATTTGAAGGAGCTGGAAAGCTCCCTGAGGGATTGCCATGCCAGGGTAAGGCCGGGCATTGAGGACGACATGCTGTTCCATGCCGCCGTGGCCCGCGCCACGCATAACCCGGTGCTGGCGGAATTGTACAACGTGGTTGTCCGCCATGTGCAGGAAAATCTGGAAGGGCTGCTGGAGGAGAAGCAATATGACACCGGCGCCATGAAGCTGCATGACGATCTGCTGGATGCCATCCGGAAGCGGGAGGCGGACACCGCGGAAAACATCATTGTGAAAATCGTGGAATTTGACACCGTCAGCATAGGCGGCCAGTTCCGCGCCTGATGGCTGTGTGCCTTGCCGCTTGAACCGGCAGTTGATCCGGCGCCAGGAAGTCCGGGCGCCTTCTGCGTGATGGAGGCCGCCATTTTTTGCGGGAAGCGGACACCACTCCGGAAAGGGAGGGAAGAGTGCTCGTAATTTATTAAGGGTGATTAAGATTTTTAACTTTTTCTTTACATCTGCAAACAAATAAATTACCCGGATAGGGCAACAACTTGCCAGCTTTCCTTCCTGCTATGTCGTCTCTGTTTCAAATACGTTCGGTTTCCCTGATGTTGATGATCCACTGGTTTGGCGCTTTTGCACAAGCTGTGGAAGATATCCCTGATGAGGTACAGGCGCTGGAAATTAAATCGGAAACTGTAAAATGTTCTGCCGATTTCTATATTGCCAGGGAACAGGGGAAGGATGTGGATGAAAAGGCGGATAAGGAGCGGAAAAAGCTGGGCATGGGGGAAAAGGTTGTGTTGACCTTGGCCGGAAAACCCAAGGGAGATATTTCCCAACTGCAGTGGAAGGTTACCAAGGGAGAATCCCTTGCCACTCTCCCCCAAAAAACGGAGGGGCACGAAGAAGTTACTTTGACTGTCAGCAAACGAGTGGAAAAGAAGGGAGAGGTGGAAGTTACCGTCACTACGAGTGAAGGCCTGGAAAAAACCATTACCTTTGAGATTCTTGTGCCGACCAAACTGACGGCAGCCGTTCCCGTTAAATCCAGTCTTCCGAGTGATCCCAATATCGTTGTTGTGGCGGCGGATGTCAAACTGACGGTAGAGCCTACGGCGGTGAGTTTCAGCAATATCAAACTGATTGAGCGTGATGGAGGGTTGACCTATGTCATGCCGGATCCGCCTCCCGATCCCCAGAAAGGTGAAATAAAGTTGGGCGTGCCGCATACGGGTCATGGATGCAATGACGCCAGGATCATTGAACTAAATAATTCGTTGATTGATCAGGTGGCTTATGCGGCGTATTATAATACAGTATGGGGCGCCAAACTGCCGCAGGAATGGTTCTGGACCTGTGATTGGAAAGTGCATGATGGAAATGGAGGCAAGGAGTCTGCCAACGACGATATTTTCAAAGTAGGGACCGTGGAGCAGAGATTCAAAGTTGAATATATGAAATTTGAGGCAATAGATGGCGAGATTAAAGAAGTCCAGATTGCCATCAGGAAATTCGGGCGCGCCATCTCTTATGATTTATACAATCACCAAATGAATTATGAATATGCCTGGAAATAATCTGATGGACCTGTTTGCCTGCCTTGCCGTGTTGTTCTGCGCGGCTGCGCTGGGGCATGCCATTCCTGCTCCGGCATGCATGGACCCGTTTAAATCTCCCCCTGCGGAGTTGTCCGGCTTGCAGGAAAAGCTGAAGCAGGGGAAGTTGAGGGAGTTTTATGAGGAAGCCGATGCCCTGCTGGGTCAATGCGCTTCCGTTGACAACAAACAGATCACGAGGGAGGAGCTGGCGTTGCAGCTCTGGCTGTTCCATGACATTGCCGCCGCGCCCCTGTATCCCGCGGACTACGATAAGGCCACGCCGGAGAGCATTTTTGACGATAAGGATCTGGACGTCAAACATGACATGCTGTCCTTCCTCTACGTGATGAGCCGAGACGCTGCGCCGATGGCGCGCCGCCTGCATCTGCGGGGCAAGGCGCTGTGCGACTTGCTGGCCACGTACGCTGCTGCTACCTATGCGCAGTTCCGGGACCATTACGACCCGAATATAGAGGCGAAGCACGAGGCCCTGAAAAAATCGTTTATTCCGTTGAACCGGAAGTACGTGGAAGAAGAGTTCAAGAAGAAGGAGATCGGCAGTCTGGTCAACCCCCAGTACCACGTTTTCCTCAACAAGCTGGGGGTAAATAATAACCGGAATGAACTGTTAAAGAATTTCATTTCCACTCCCAGGATGAAGTATTTTGTGGAAATGCTGGTGAATCTGTTTCCCGGTCAAAGCGGGGCGGTAAAGAACTACCTCCGGATGGCGGGGTATGCGGACAAGGAAATTCCGGACTTGATCAACCGGACATTGGGTCGGACCCCGGCTACGGAATTTTTGTACAGGGGAATGCCGAAGAATGTACAAAAGGCAAAACCGTGAGAAGGAGGGTAATGATCTGATGAACCTGTTTATCTGCGTTGCCGTGTTGTTCTGCGCGGCTGCGCTGGGGCATGCCATTCCTGCTCCGGCATGCATGGACCCGTTTAAATCTCCCCCTGCGGAGTTGTCCGGCTTGCAGGAAAAGCTGAAGCAGGGGAAGCTGAGGGAGTTTTATGATGGAGCCGATGCCCTGCTGGGTCAATGCGCTTCCGTTGACAACAAACAGATCACGAGGGAGGAGTTGGCATTGCAGCTCTGGCTGTTCCATGACATTGCCGCCGCGCCCCTGTATCCCGCGGACTACGATAAGGCTACGCCGGAGAGCATTTTTGACAATAAGGACCAGGATATCAAACATGACATGCTGTCTTTCCTCTACGTGATGAGCCGAGACGCTGCGCCGATGGCGCGCCGCCTGCATCTGCGGGGCAAGACGCTGTGCGACTTGCTGGCCACGTACGCTGCTGCTACCTATGCGCAGTTCCGGAGCCATTATGATCCGGATTTGGAGGCGAAGCATGAGGCCCTGAAGAAGTCGTTTATTCCGTTGAACCGGAAGTACGTGGAAGAAGAGTTCAAGAAAAAGGAGATCGGCAGTCTCGTCAACCCCCAGTACCATGTCTTCCTCAACAAGCTGGGAGTAAACGATACCCGGAATAGAAGGCTGGAGCATTATCTTTCCGATTGCTGGATGGAGGAGTTTGTGGAAATGCTGGTGAATCTGTTTCCTGGACAAAGCGGGGCGGTAAAGAACTACCTCCGGATGGCGGGGTACGCGGACAAGGAAATTCCGGACTTGATCAACCGGACATTGGGGCGGACCCCGGCTACGGAATTTTTATACAAGGGAATGCCGAAGGATGTACAAAAGGCAAAACCGTGAATATCAATATGCCCCCCTCCGCAGGCAGCCTTTGAAGGTAAGAGAGCTGATGGAGTGAAGAGCATCGCTGTCTCTGGGGAGCGCCTTCCGTATAATCAAAAGCCATTCATGGGAAAGGTTGGCTTGTTCTTTTTCCGGACGAATGGCAGCGTTGTTTCATCCCCCTTGAAAGAGGGGATTCCGGTGAAAGGGTGGCGGTGAAATAGATGGTAACAGGATGATTTTTATGCTTTGCAGGGTATGAAAGTTTGTTAGAGTTCCGGGCATGACTACCCCTGTTGAATTGAAGTGCCCGAAGTGCGGCGCCCTGCTGGCGATGGAAGATGTGAATATGGCCACGGATATGGCTTTATGCCGCGCCTGCAATAAGATAAGCAGGTTTTCAGACCTTGTGCAGGAGGAACGGGATGAGGAAATCCTTGATTCCATTCCCCGGCGCATGAGCGTGGTAAAAACGGCGCGGGGACTGGAAGTGACTTATAAGAAGCCGAAGGGCGCCGGATTTTTCTTTTTGCTGTTTTCCGTGATATGGAATGCCATTACGTATAGCATCTTGTTTGCGATGATGGGGAAAATGACCCATGAGGGTTTATTCGGGCAGTTGTTCCTGATTCCTTTCGTCCTGGTTGGATTCGGCACGTTGCTGGGCGCCGTTTATGTGCTGTTCGGCCGCATGACGCTGACTCTGACGCCGGGCAGGGGAGAGCTGTTCCGCGGAGTGGGGAGCCTGGGCCGCCGCCAGCAGTTTCTTCTGGCGAAGGATGCCCGCGTTTCCATTGAAGCGAGCAACATGCAGCAGAATCATAAAGTGCTGAACAAGATTGTGGTGGATCAGCCGGACGGCAAGCCGTTCGAGTTCGGCACGGGTATCGCGGAAAAGGAAGCCCAGCAGTATGTAGCGGCCCTTCTGCGGCAGATGAGGGGGTAGGGCCGCAGTTCCGGCAGGCCGCTGGTTTGGAAGAAAGGCGGGAGAAAAGGGAGGGGCAGGGACTGCCGTGACCGCATTTGAAATGTGCGGGCCATGGGATTCTCCGGAAGAAGCCGGGACGGTTTTTTGATTGATAGGAACGGAGAACCGTGTAGATTTAGCAGACTATGAAGAGAGCGCATTTGTTGTTGATGCTGTTCGGCCTGCTTTGCGGGGTGGCGGGGGCGCAGAGCCGTCCTTCCACGCCGCCGAACATGATCGTTATTCTGGCGGATGACCTGGGGTACGGAGATCTGGGCTGCACAGGGTCCAAACAGATCAAGACTCCTTCCCTGGACCGGCTGGCGAAGGAGGGCGTGTTCTGTTCCCGGGCGTACGTAACGGCGCCGATGTGCTCACCTTCCCGCATGGGGCTGCTGACGGGCCGTTTCCCGAAGCGCTACGGCATTACCACGAATCCCAATGTGAAGGTGGATTACCTTCCGGAGTCCCATTACGGACTGCCCCAGACGGAGAAGCTGATTCCGGAATATTTGAAGCCTTACGGCTACCGGAGCGCCGTGTTCGGCAAGTGGCATCTGGGCCACACGAAGGGGTACACGCCGCCGGAACGCGGCTTCACGCACTGGTGGGGGTTCCTGGGCGGTTCACGGCCTTATTTCCCCATCAAGAAGGAGGCTGAAGGCCTGAGCCCCTCCGCCATTGAGTCCAATTTCACGGATAAGAAGGATATTACCTACCTGACGGATGACATTACGGACCGGGCGGTGGAGTTCCTGCAGGAAGCCGGAAAGGACAAAAAGCCGTTTTTCATGTTCGTTTCCTACAATGCCCCCCACTGGCCCTACCAGGCCAAGCCGGAGGATCTTGCCAAATTCAAGAACGTGCAGAACCGGGACCGCAGGATTTACTGCGCCATGGTGTATGCCATGGACAAGGGCGTGGGGCGCATTCTGGACGCCTTGAAGAAGGACGGCCTGGAAAGGGACACGATTGTCGTGTTCCTGTCGGACAACGGCGGCGCTCCGGAAGCTCCTTCCTGCAACGCCCCTTTCCGTGGAGCCAAGAGACAGCATTTTGAAGGGGGGGTGCGCGTGCCGTTCATCATCAGGTATCCTGCGGACAAGAGGCTGGCGGCAGGGAGCGTTTGCAGGCAGCCCGTTTCCACGGTGGACCTGCTCCCCGCGTTGCTGAAGGCAAACGGCCACCAGATTCCGAAGAAGCTGGACGGCATGGATATTCTGGAGCTGGTAGGCAATGAGAAGGCTTCCGTCCCGCGTACGTTCTTCTGGTGCACGGATTACACCTCCGCTGTGCTGGACGGGGATTTGAAGTACCTGCTGGTGGCGGACCGCGCGCCGCAGTTTTACAGCGTTACGGATGATCCCCAGGAGCAGAAGGATTTATATTTTTCCAAGCATCAGGATGCGGAACCCCTCGCCAAAAAGCTGGGAACCTACCTGACCACTACGCCCGCGTGCCGCTTCCCGGACAGCATCAGCTGGTCCTCCAAGCTCATGCGGGAGTATGACAAGACCACGCCGGATAAGCAGCCTGAATGAGCCATGGGTCGGGGCTGCCCGGGCACGCGGAGGGCGGCGGCCCGCGTTCCGTACGGGACCATGGTATTCAGGGTCCCGCTTTTCCATTAAAAAAGCGCCTTATTTAAGGCGCTTTGGTTCCGCGATGCGGAGGATATGCTCACCGGGAAGGGCCAGGTTGCCCTTGTCCCGCGCGATCATTTCAAAGTAATGGGGGTCCTGGGAAATCCAGATGAATTCATTCTTGGCCTGTTCCATCTGCTTCCTGGATTTTTCCAGATGCGCCTGGAGGAAGGAACGCTCATGCTCCAGAGAGCGCAAGTCCTTCCACGGCTTGAAACACACCAGGGAAAGCAGCATGGTGAGGCACAGGGCCAGGACGATGGCAAAGAGGCGCAGGGCCCTCTGGACGATCAGGGCACGTTTCTCCCGGCGGATTTCAAGTTCCGCCAAGGTAAAACGATGGTAATAGCGGCGTCTCCAGAGCATTCTTTGCAGTTAAACAACATATTTTTGATCATAGAATGTGGATTTTGCCACCATAAACTGCGTCATCCCCCAGTTCCTCTTCAATTCTAAGGAGCTGGTTGTATTTGGCCATGCGGTCGGAGCGGCTCAGGGAGCCGGTTTTGATCTGCCCGGCATTGGTCGCCACGGCGATGTCCGCGATGGTGGCGTCTTCCGTTTCTCCGGAGCGGTGGGAGATGATGGCGGAGTATTTGTTGTCCTTGGCCAGTTCCACCGTATCCAGCGTTTCCGTCAGGGAGCCGATCTGGTTGACTTTCACCAGAACGGCGTTCGCCACATGGCGGGAAATGCCCAGGTTCAGGAATTCCACGTTCGTCACGAACAGGTCATCCCCCACCAGCTGGGTATTGTGCCCCATGGCCCTGGTGAGCTGCTCCCAGCCCTCCCAGTCATTTTCCGCGCAGCCGTCTTCAATGGAGATGATGGGATATTTTTTCTGGAGCTCCTGATAATAGGCCGTCAGTTCCGCCGCCGTTCGGCCGCGGCCGTCGGATTTCTTGAAGACGTACAGGTTCTGGGAAGGATCGTAGAATTCGGAGGAAGCCACGTCCAGGGCAATGAAGATGTCCGTGCCCAGGGTGTAGCCTGCGCGTTTCACGGCCTGGGCGATGCATTCCAGGGCGTCGTCCGCAGATTTCAGGGAAGGGGCAAAGCCGCCTTCATCCCCCACGGCGGTGGACAGGCCGCGGTCGTGCAGCACGTCCTTGAGCGCATGGAAGACTTCCGCGCCGTAGCGCAGGGCCTCCCGGAAGGTGGGGGCGCCCTTGGGCATAATCATGAATTCCTGAAAGTCAATGGGGGAATCCGAGTGGGCGCCTCCGTTGATGATGTTCATCATCGGGACGGGCAGCACTTTGGCGTTCGGGCCGCCCAGGTATTTGAAGAGGGGAAGGTTAAGCTGGATGGCGGCGGCTTTGGCCACGGCCAGGGAGACGCCCAGGATGGCGTTGGCGCCCAGGCGGGACTTGTTGGGGGTGCCGTCCAGGTCAATCATGATCTTGTCAATGGACGGCTGGAGGGTGGCATCATGCCCGGACACTTCCGGAGCAATAATGTTGTTGATATTATCCACGGCCTTGAGAACGCCCTTGCCGCCGTAACGCTTGGCGTCCCCGTCCCGGAGTTCCCAGGCTTCATGCTCCCCGGTGGAGGCGCCGCTGGGGACGGATGCGCGCCCGATGGCGCCGCCGGCCAGGGCCACGTCCACTTCTACGGTGGGATTGCCCCGTGAATCGATGATTTCACGGCCGCGGACGTCGATGATTTCCAGTTCGTTCATGATCATAAGATTTTTTATTGTCTTTTTTGGACCATGGAACGGCTCCGCCTGTTCCAGGGAAACATGTCATGACCGTGAAAATTCCGGCTTCAGGCGCGGAACTGACGCAGAACGGCGGCAATGTATTCAAGAGTCTCCGGGTCTGAAATGCCGCCGGAAAAGTAAAACGGCCTTCCGGTGGGCTGGGGCACGGAGATGCGGCAGTAGTCCGTTTTTTCCCCTCCCTTGCGCTCCATCATGATCGGGGCCTGCGCGGGAAGAAGAAAAGTCCATGTGCTCCCCACCGGGCCTATGCCCCGGAAAAGGGACGCTTTACCCGGTTCCACCCGGAGAACGGCTTTTCCCAGCATCATGTCAACGCAGAGAAAGATGATGAAGGCTTCCGTGATGGCAAAGAAAGTGGTGAAGACGGGCAGCGCGAAGTCCGTTTTCCCCGGTCCGAAGGAGATGAGGACGAGCACCAGGGTAACCAGCCCCCAAACCACGGCCAGCCCCGTATAAAGAAGTATTTTGGAAAGGGAATGCCTGTAGGTGAGCGTGACCTTTCCATTGACGGATGTTACCGTCAGATGCCTGGAAGGGGCAGCAGGCACATCATGGAATTCCTGCTCCCGGACCAGGGACGTCCAGGGGGTGGAAAGTCCGCAGCTTCCGCAGGTGACCGTGTCCCGGCGGTTGTCCACATCCGCCGCGGAAAACGGAGTGCCGCATCCGGGGCATTTGAATTGTTGAGGGCTGGAAGACATAGGGGACGGCTTGCTGCCTGTCCGCAGGCTACCACAGAAAGAGGGGAGCCGCCATTTCTTTTTAGGTGCGCCTCCGGAAAGGCAGGAAGAGCGTTTCCAAAGGAGGATTCCGCATGGATTCCACCGCTTCTCACACGGGAATTCCCCCTTGTGCGGCGCATGGCCTCCATGTAGGATGGCGCCCATGATTGAGAGCAGGCGGAAGCTGAGGGAAAAGATTGAGTCATTGGCGGAACCGGAGTTCCAGAAGTTTTCCGCTGCCCTGATTCCCGGCGTCAGCCGCCTGCTGGGCGTCCGCCTGCCCGTGCTCCGGAATCTTGCCCGTGAGGAGTTGAGGGGGAATTGGCGGGAGCTGCTGGAGAACCCCGCCGGGGATCCGTATGCAGAGGAAGTGATGCTGGACGGCATGCTGATAGCGCTGGCGCGCATGGAGCCGGAGGAACGCCTGGAACACGTCGCGCGCTTTGTGTCCCGCATGGATAACTGGGCCGTTTGCGATACCTTCTGCTCCGGGCTGAAGTTCAGCAAAAAGCATCCGTCCCTGGTGTGGGAGTTCATTCAGCCGTATTTGAATTCCACCCGTGTGTATGATGTCCGCTTTGCCGTGGTGATGATGCTGGCCCACTTCATTACGGAGGATTACGTGGAACGGGTGCTTTCCCTGCTGGACGGGGTGCGGCATGAGGATTACTACGTGGGCATGGCCGTAGCCTGGGCGGTTTCCGTCTGTTATGTGAAGTTCCCGGCGCTGACGCTGGAATATTTGCGTAATTCCTCCCTGTCCGATTTCACTTACAACAAGGCATTGCAGAAGATCATCGAATCCCTGCGGGTGAGCCGGGAAGACAAGGAACTGATGCGGAGCATGAAGCGCAAATAGGCCGCGGGCCCTCCCTGCACACGCGGGGAGGCGGAGAGACCCGCGCGGAATTGTGACGCAGGGAGGCGGGGGATGCCGGAACCGGGCCTTGATTCCGTTCCGTGCAAGGTATGGAATGGGTACACTTACTATTAAAACCATGCCTAATATTAACGATAACTTCCTCAAGCTGCAGGCGGGATATTTGTTCCCGGAAATAGGGCGCCGCGTGAATGCGTTCATGGAGTCCCACCCGGAGGCGGCTAAAAGGCTGATCCGCTGCGGCATTGGAGACGTGACGGAGCCTCTGCCCATGGCGGCTATTGAGGCCATGCATGAGGCGGTGGACGATCTGGCCTGCCATGAGCGTTTTCACGGCTACGGGCCGGAACAGGGGTATTTCTGGCTGCGGGAGGCGATTGCCAAAAAAGCCTACCAGGCCCATGGCGTGCATGTGGAGGTGGATGAGATTTACGTGTCCGACGGCGCCAAGTGTGATACGGGCAACATTCTGGACATTTTCGGCCCGGGGAACAAGATTGCCGTGCCGGACCCGGTTTATCCCGTATACGTGGATACCAATGTGATGGCCGGCAATACTGGTGAGGCCGGTGCGGACGGCTCCTATGAAGGGCTGGTGTACCTTCCCTGCACGCCGGAGAATAATTTTGTGCCGGAATTGCCGGATGAACACGTGGATTTGATTTACCTGTGCTTCCCGAACAATCCTACGGGTGCCGTCGCCAACCGGAATGAACTGTTGAAGTGGGTGGAGTATGCGCGGGCGAACCATGCCATTATCCTGTATGATTCCGCGTATGAGGCCTTTATTCAGGATTCTGCCGTTCCCAGGTCCATTTTTGAGATTCCCGGCGCGCGCGACTGCGCCATTGAGTTCCGCTCCTTTTCCAAGCAGGGAGGCTTTACGGGGGTGCGCTGCGGCTACGTGGTGATTCCCAAAGACCTGCACGGCCATGATTCCCGGGGGAACAAGGTGCTGATCAGCCAGCTCTGGAGCCGGCGCACCAGTACGAAGTTCAACGGCGCTTCCTACATCGTCCAGCGGGGCGCCGCGGCCCTGTTCACGCTGGAAGGCATGGCGCAGACTGCCGTGCTGATCAGCCATTACCTAGGGAACGCCGCGCTGCTGCTGAATGCCTGCCGCCAGGCGGGAATGCGCGTGTGGGGCGGGGAAAACGCCCCGTACGTCTGGGTGCAGTGCCCGGACGGCCTGGATAGCTGGCAGATGTTTGACAAGATGCTGTATGAGGCGAATGTGGTCATTACGCCCGGTTCCGGCTTCGGTTCCAGAGGGGAAGGGTTCTTCCGCATTTCCGCGTTCAATTCACGGGAGAACGTGGATGAGGTCTGCCGCCGCATTCACTCCCTGTTCGCCAGATAGGCAGGCGCACGGTAAATGAAAACAGGCCGCGGCGGCAGAACGCCGCGGCCTGTTGTTTTGAACGGCTGTCCGGGGAATTAGAAAGCCGCCCGGAATTGGAGGCTTCCGCTCACTCCCTCGCGTTTGCCCGCGTATCCTTTCACTCCAAGATCAACGAACATGGGTTTGCCGGCTACGGGCTGGAAGATCACGCCCAGTTCCGCCATTCCCGTACCGCCGCGCAAGGTGGGCGCGGCGATGTCCTGGCCGTAGACGGAGGCGCGGGCCGTTCCATTACATTGCCATTCATACGCCGCTCCCGCGTACGGGCGGATGGCTTGCGTCATCTCATAGTGGAAGCGCGCACCGCCCTGGAGCCGACTGGAGTTCATGTCCCGGAACCGGATATGGTCCCCGGAGACCGTGGCGTGGTCACCGTCCTGGCGCGTCCACAGGAAGCGCCCATAGGCCTCCATGTTCACTTTCCGGTCCAGCTCCCTTGTCAACGCCGCTCCAGCGTGGCCGCCGTAGTAAGGGGAGGAAAGGTTATAGGCGGAGGGATTGCCCGCCCCGTCCACCAGGTCTCCGCTGCGGTAGTCCGAGTCCAGCCGTCCCGCGCGGAAGGAAGCCTCCAGCGCGATTCCTCTGAGGCCGTTATCCGTGAGGTCCCAGCGGGCCAGAAGGCCGCCGCCGTAATAGGAGGTGTCCCCGGAAGCCCGTACAAAGGGGGCGTCTGCAAAGGCGTTGTGAGCCGTGTAGCTGCCCCAGCCGCTTTCCATGAAACCGCCCAGCACTACAGAACGGTTTTTGGAAAATCCGGCGGAAACGCCTGCCAGAACGGCGTAGCCGTCCTGTTCCACACGGGAGCCGGTGGCGTAGTTGGAATGGGAGCCTTCCATGGCGAGGAATGTTTCCATGCCGGAGGGGGAGCCTCCCTGCATGGCGACCATGGCGGCGCGGCTGATTCCCAGCCCGGCGGCAAGGTCCGCGCCCTGGTTGTTCAGGGCCATGGCGGCGGTGCGGCCCTCGGAAAGGGATTTCAACTGGGGATTCAGGCGGCTGGAAGTGACGGTAGCGTCAATGCTGGTGTTTCCCACGGAGACGGCGGCGTCATAGAGCATGGCGATGCCGCGTTTGAAGGAGACGAAAGGGGTTTTCAGGATCACGCCGTTGGTGATGAGCCCCATGTTGTTGCGGATGAGGGAAATGGTGTCTCCCACAGCAGGGCCGGGGCTTCCCGGAGAAACACCGGTGATTTCCACCCGGATGGTGGAGCCGGAAAGGTCCGTAGCCGAGGGAGCGGTGGAAGAAGTTCCGTTGGAGACGGTAAGCATGGGGCCGCCGTTTTCGTTCCAGGACGACAGGCGGAAAACGTAGTGCTCAAAATTGCCCACGTTCGTTGCGCTTCCCTGAAAGTTTTCCAGAATGAGCATGTTGCCCGTTGTTACATCCATAGCCGTGGCTCCTGGACTGGAGGCATAGGCGTCCCATCCGCCGAAAACACCGTTAAGGTTGAAATTGCCTTCCAGAATAACGGTATTGTCGCTGGCCGTTCCTTTGTCCGCTCTGCCTCCGTAGATATATCCCCCTACCGTGCCTCCCCGGATTTCCACCACATTGCCGCTGGAAGATCCCTGGAAACTCATTCCACCCGTGACGGAGCCGTCAATGTTCCCTCCCAGAATAAGAACATGGTTGCCGGAAGCGGCCCCTCCGTTGGAGGAAGTCCCCCCGTCAATGAATCCTGTATGGCCACCGAGGAAGATTACCCGGTTGCCGGAGGCGTTCCCTTCACTGGCCCTCCCTCCCATGATTCCATGGCCTACGCCGGGTATTTCTCCGTTGAGCCCCACTTCTCCTCCATGCATGATGAACAGGTTGTTGCAGGCGTTTCCCGTGCCGGATTCCACAAAGCCTCCGAAGGCATTGTTGTTGACGCCGCCGCTGGTGATGATTACCCGGTTGCCGGAGGCATTCCCTGTAGAGGAATAGCCGCCGTTGAGCCAAGTTGCCGTGGCATTGCCAAGCCGCACGCTGTTGGAGATAGCGTCTCCGCCGGCTGTTTGGCCTCCGTTGACGCCGCCGCTTAACGTACCGCCGGAAATAAGGACTTCGTTCCCCGTGACGTTGCCGGAATCACTGTAGGCCCCCTGTACCCATTGAGCGCTTCCCCCCGTCATTGTGATGGAATTATATTGAGCGTTTCCGCTGCCGCTTTCTCCGCCATAAACGTTGCGGGCGACCGTCCCGCCCCCAAGAATGACGGAATTATATTCCACGGTTCCCGTCGCGGAATAAGCTCCGAGAAGATGGAGGACAGAACCTCCGGTCATGGAAATCCGGTTACGGACAGTGTCTCCGTCTGTTGTTTTGGCTCCATAGGCGTTTCCGGGAATGGAGCCTCCCGTGATGGAGACCGTGTTGTCCGACAGGCTGTCCTGCGGGAACAGGAGGCCGTTTTCGTCCAGTGGGGCTCCGGGATAGGTGAGTTCCACACCTGCGCCTTCCGCCAGGAAATTTCCGGCCATTGTAATGCCGGCGATGCAAAAGAGCCGGGATATTACTGGTTTAAATGGCAATATCGTTTTCATCCTAATGATAATTGCGGATTATCAATCCGGTATGCATTAAAACAGCACATAAATACCTGCCTCTGCAAGGAGCGTCGTGGCACCTGAATATGGAACTGAGCGGCAGCGAACTGTATTCTCGGAAAGGCAGTACGTCCTGACGGACACATCTAGTGCAGACGCCGCATGGGCATGCGGCGCTCCCGGAACGTGTGGGGCGAATCCGGGGAAGTTAATGCGGGGGAACGCTTCATGATACAGTAGCCGCTCCGTACAAAATCCTGACTCTTAGAATTCGCTCTTGACTCCGGATTGATAATCCGGAGAGCTCTGAAAAAAGTTGTATGAATATTTTAGGATCAATGGCTGGGGAAAACCTGTTTCCAGGTTTTCCCTTCATCCATGCTTTCATAAATGCCTTTTTCCGCGTACAGGGTGATGTGCTTGTTGTTGGCTGTGTCAATCAGCAGGTTGAAGGCGGCTCCCCAGTCTTCCTTGTCCGACCGCTTCTGCCAGTTTCTGGCGTTGCGTTCGCTGGAATACACGCCCTTGCCGTCCAGCGGGACGGCGAGCATGAAAGTATCGTCCAGGCGGCGCCTGTCGATCGCCAGCGTGGGCTGCGTGACGGGCAGGCCCTGAAGCACGCGGTTCATGGTGCGGCAGTCATTGAAAGAGGTGTACACACCCTGGGTGGAGAAGACATAGAGCTGGTCTGCGGCGCGGGTGTCGTAAACCAGCCTCAGGAAGCCCGCCCCCTGAACTTCATTTTTCTGGGTCCATTTCTTCCCGTTGTTGGTGGAGATGAAGACTTTGCTGGTGTTGGTCTTGCGATCCGCCGTCACGGCTCCAATCCGGCCCTGCGCGGTGGTATGGAAACCGACGTTGGTAACGGGTTCCCCCACCAGGCCCGCGTTGGTCCAGGTTTCTCCGCCATCCGTGCTCATGAACAGCCCTGCGCGGTCCGAGCCCACGATGATTTCACGAGGGTTCCGGGGATTGACGGAGATGAGTTCCCCGGCGATGAAGGAGATGGGGGACGGGTCCACTTTGACGTCCGGGCTGGCTACCGTCCACGTTTTACCCATGTCCTTGCTGCTGAACAGGGCTCCTCCCTGGGAGGTGGGGGCCAGCAGGAACATTTTATCCCCGGCAAGGGCCATGGAACGGATGGTTTTGACGCCCTTGGGCAGCGTGAACGGCTTGCGGACGTAGGTTCCGTTTTTGCGTTCCAGCAGGTCCGCGCCGGAACGGTAGCGCACCACGGCCAGATCCGGGGAGAGCAGGGAGTAGCCGATGATTTTTCCGGCAGGCATCGCGGCGGTTATTTTGTGCGGCTGGAGTTTAACGGGTTTGATGGAGATTCCGTCCATGGCGGCGGAGAAGATACCCTTGCCCTTGCCCGGAATGGTCCTGAATGTGATGCCGGCGATGGCTTCCTCCTTCATCGGGATGATGCGCTGCATGCCCATTTCCCATTTTTTCATGTCCGGAGAGGTGAAGCAGGTGAATTCATTGCCGCGCCGCATGATGCGCACCCAGGAGTGGTCCTTGTTCAGGGTGAAGGTGGACTGGCGGCCCGTTCCGTAGTCGCTGAAGTCCGCACTGCACCGGAGGCCGCGGCCCACCGTCCGGAAAACGGCGATTTCATCATCGTAGTTGGTGGCCCCGGCGTCCTTGCGCACCATGATGCCCGCCCAGCAGTCGTCCCCGGTGTCCAGCGCCTTGTCGCTGATGGAACTGATATGGGCCGTGAGCATGAAGTCTCCCTTGACCTTTCTGTTGACCAGGTATTCCCCTTCTCCCACGAAGCGGAAGGAGTTTCCCGTACCGCTGATGGAGTGGGGCAGCCCCGGTTCCCCGCGCAGCATGGCTTCCCAGCCCGGGGAGAGGCGGCTTTGGGAATGGACGGAGACCACGGGGGTGTCCACCGTGCGGGAGCCGTTATAGAAGACGCGCGCCCATAGTTTGTTTTCTCCGTCAAAGAGCATCAGGGGAGCGGTGAAGGGGGCGGCGTCCGCGGCGGCGACCAGCTTGGCGCCGTTATAGTATTCCACCTTGTTCACCCGTCCGGAGGAGACGGCTGTTTTCAATACGCGTTCCGGCCCCTTGCCGCCCACTTCCAGCCTGGCTTCCGGAATGTCCGCCCGTTTGGGGCGCATGAGGCTGGCGAGCGGTATTTCCTCCATGGGACGGTTGCCGTACTGCCAGCCCACCCACGCCACGGTGAATTCGTGTTCCGGTTTTTTCTTGAAGTAGGTCAGCTTGACGGGCGTGACGCCTTTTTCCAGGAAGACGGAGGCGCGCTTTTCCGACGTGCTGTGCAGCCCGTCGTTGTCAATGACGGTTTTCCCGCCGACGTCCAGGCGGCTTCCGTCGCAGGTTTGGAGGGCGAAGGTATAGGCTCCCGTCTGGGGGACGACCAGGAAGCCTTCATATTCAAAGGCGAAGCGTCCTTCCCTGGCGCCGCGCAGGGCCGTGTCGAATCCGTGGGAGACGCCGGTCCTCAACGGTTTGGAGAAGTCCAGTTCCGCCAGTTTGGACCATCCGTCCTTGTTTTCCAGGTATTTGTATTCCAGGCCGCTGGAGAGGTCTTTTTTGCCGGGCAGCCCTTTCAGGGGAGCTTCCGCTGCGGCCCGGGCAAGCTTCAGGGTTTTTTGCTGGTCAAAGATGTCCGTGATGGTGAGCTTCACGAAGCATTGGGGAATGTCCCTGGGCAGGGCAACGGCCCTGGTGCGCACGTGCGGGATTTGTTCCTCCACCGTGTAAACGGGGGCGCCGGAGTATTGCGGGTTGTCAAAGACTTCTATTTTGTAACCGAACTGGGGGGAGGAGGTTTCCGCCAGCGTCCAGTCCACGATCACCTGGCTCCCGTCATGGCGCGCCTTGCCTTCCGCCGTGATGGCGTCCATCACGGGCTTGTCCGGCTGGTTCAGTTTGAACGTGTGCTTGCGGCCCGGTTCCAGATTTCTGGGGAATTGCCTGTTTTCCGTGTAGGACATGGTCAGGACGGAGTCGTTTTCCGTTTGGTGCACCGTCCAGCCGCTGTACTTCATGCCTCCTTCCTTGGGCACGTTAATGGAAACGGTATCACATTTTTCCCAGGCGCCGTTGTTCCGGTAAAAGCCCTTGCCGCGCCACAGTTCCCGCTGCTTGCGGCCCCCGTGCCCGAAGTCCTCCAGAAAGCCGCCGTTCCCCTTGAACCCGGTGGCCGCGTAGGGAATGCGGAAGGTGGCGATGTGGTGCCACCGGTTGCCGGCCTGGTCCTTCATCCACCAGCCGGCGTAGCATTCCTTGTTGGCTTCGTCCGCGCCCCATGTGCGCATGAGCATGGTGTACCACTGCTTGGTCTTGATCCACGGGACGTCGCGCCCGCCGGCCTTGCCGGAAGCGCCTTCACCCACGTATTGCTGGGCGTAGACGTGCGGGTTCACGTACACGTTGCGCACCTGGCGACCTTCGTAGACCGGGGCGGGCCAGAAAGACCACACGGTGGACGGGCGGTAGGTCTCCAGGTTCGTGTTGTCGTTGACGTTGGCCGCCACCCCAGCATAAAAGTAGCCGCCCTTGGGGAACATGTCCAGGTTCCAGCAGGAGAAGTAGGTGGATTCCGGCCAATAGGGATAGAGCAGGTCCACCATGATGATGTCGGAACCGGGCTTCACTTCGTCACCATACCAGCTGGCGCAGACGGGAAGCGTTAACAGGAGCCACAGGGAAAGAAGAAGTCTGGTCATGACGGCAGGGAGATGTTGAAATTTGCAAAAACGTGGAACCGTTCCATTTATCATAAAAAGGGGTGGGTGTTCCAGCGTCAAATGCAGGAATGGCGTTCCTGTTCTGTCAGCGGCAGGTATGGACGCATTCAGGCCTTGCCCCTGTTTGTTCGTACAGAGTAAATTTTAAAACATGATTACTCAGTTGCGCATGATCTCTTTTTCCCGACAGTCCGTTGTTATGATGCTATGCCTGTTGATCGCCGTGGGAATGGATTGTGCGCACGGGGCGGAAAAGGAGGGCGCGCCGCTGAACCCGCTTTCCTGCGTGCATGCCGCGGACGGCAGGGTGACGGTCCGCGGCGCAGCCATGGGGACGGTGTTTACGGTACGCGCCTATCCCGGGAAGGGCATGGACGCGGCGGAGACGGAAAAAGCCTGTACGGAGGCGTTGGCCTGCGCCGTTCACTGGGAGAAGGTGATGTCCGCCATGGATGCGGAAAGCTCCCTGGCCGCATTTAACGCGGCGGAAAGCGGCGTGATCGTGCCCATACCTGTGGAACTGAAAGAGGTTCTGCTGCTGGCCATGAAATATTCCCGGTTGACGGACGGCGCGTTTGATCTCACGCTGGGGCCCTGCATCCGCCTGTGGAAGAAGAGCCGCCGCCGGGACGTTCTCCCGTCCCATGAGGAGTTGGAATGCGCACGCCGGGCTTCCGGTTGGGAAAAGCTGTGCGTGGGGAAGAGAGGGGCGCTCAAGAAGGTTCCCGGAATGAGGTTGGACCTGGGAGGCATCGGCAAGGGGTTTGCCGTGGACCGGATGGCGGAGCTTTTAAAGGGAAAAGGGGTGCTTTCCTTCTTCATTGACAGTACCAGCGACGTGCTGGCGGGAGCTCCCCCGCCCGGGGAGAAGGGATGGCGGCTGCGGGTGGAGGCCGGGCACGGAGAAGGAAGAACGCTGCTGTTGAGCCATGCCGCCGTTTCCACCTCCGGGAACGCCCGCCAGATGGTGAAGATTGGCGGAGTGGAGTATTCCCACGTGCTGGACCCGAATACGGGGCTGGGCGTTACCGAAGGGCGCCAGGCAAGCGTGCAGGCGCCCAGCGCAGCCATGGCGGATGCGCTGGCGACGGCCGCCTGCGTGATGAGTGAAGAGGATTTCCGTTCCCTGGCGGAGTGCCTGCCCGGAGTCTTTCTACTGAGCTCTTTCGTGAACCCCTAGTTCTCCACCGGGAGACGGGGATGGCGCACATGGTTTCCGCGGAAGAATTCAGATGAAAGAAGAAGGGCGGATGCGGCGTTGTTAGTAGACACTCCTGTCACACTGATGAAAATGTCCCCGTTATTTATTTCCGCCCTTATGGGCGCCGCCGTCTCCGCCGCTTTTGGCGCGGAATTTCCAAATCCCTACCCGGCGGCGGAATCCGGAGTGCGCCTGACGCCTGAAACGTCTCCCGCGCCTTCCATCAACGGAGCGCGCGTGTTCGGCGCCAGGCCCGGTTCCAGCGTGTTGTTCCAGGTTCCGGTTTCCGGAGAGAGGCCCATGAAGATTCAGGCGTCCGGCCTTCCTCCGGGATTGAAGATGACCCCGGGTGGTCTGATTACGGGGAAGGCCCCGGCAAAGAGGGGAGAATACAAGGTCGCGCTGAAGGCCGCCAACAGCCATGGGAAGGATTCCGGGGAATGGGTGCTGAAGGTGGGCGACGATCTTTGCCTGACGCCTCCCATGGGGTGGAGCAGCTGGTATTCCTACAGTGAGGCCGTGGGGCAGGACAACGTGCTCAAGACGGCGCGGCTGTTTGTGGAACTTGGATTGACCAACCATGGCTGGAGCTACATTAATATTGACGATTGCTGGCAGGGGGAGCGCGGAGGAAAGAATGGCGCCATCCAGCCCAACAAGCGTTTTCCGGACATGAAGGCCATGTGCAGCGCCATCCATGCCATGGGAATGAAAGCGGGCATTTATTCAAGCCCGTGGATGGGGACGTATGCCGGATTCATCGGCGGCAGCGCGCCCAACAAGAAAGGGGATTATACGGAACTGACCATTCCGAAAAAGGACCGCAAGCAGGAGAACCAGGTGTATGGCGGCTATCCCGGAGTGCATCAGAGGAAGGCGGACCGCACGGGCCCCGTGTGGTTCTTTGACCGGGACGCCAGGCAATGGGCTGACTGGGGCTTTGATTATGTAAAGGTGGACTGGAACCCCAACGACGTGCCCACGACGGAACGCATCCGCAAGGCACTGGACGCAAGCGGGCGGGACATCGTGCTGAGCCTGTCCAACGCCGCTCCGTATGAGCACGTGGAAGGGCTGGCCAAGCTGGCCAACCTGTGGCGGACTACAGGTGATATTGAGGACCACTGGGGCAGCGTCAGCAGGATAGGTTTTTCCCAGGAACGCTGGCAGAAGCACATGCGCCCCGGGCACTGGAATGATCCGGACATTCTTCAGATCGGGAAGCTGGGCAAGCCCAACAATGCCAATACCACGTTTGTGCAGACGCGGCTTTCTCCGGATGAGCAGTATACGCACGTGACTCTGTGGGCCCTGCTGTCCGCTCCGCTGATTATTTCCTGCGATCTGGAGAACATTGATTCGTTCACGATGGGCCTTCTTACGAATGACGAGGTGATTGCCGTGGACCAGGACCCGGCGGCCCGTCCGGCCCGCAAGGCATGGCACCGGGGGGATTTCCAGGTTTGGACGAAGGAGCTGTCCGACGGCTCCGTGGCGGCGGCCTTTTTCAATACGGGAGGCGCCAGGGGCGTTCTGAGCGTGAACCTGGGGGAACTTGGCCTGCCGGATACGTATGAGGTACGCGACCTGTGGAAGCGCGCCGACCAGGGCACGGTGAAGGGAAAAATGTCCGTGGAGCTTAACAGCCACGGAGCCGCCATGTTCCGGTTCATCAAAAAGAACTGATGAGCGGGATCAGGATTAAAAAAGAACCGTTCCGGGATAACCGGAACGGTTTTTAAAAGGAGTTGATGTGACTTGCCTTTACCTCCTGGCGGACTTACGCGGCAATGCCGAAGTGCTGCTGGATGGAGGCGAAAATCTTGTCGCGGCGGGCGCGGGCTTTTTCGATGTCACGGGTCTTCAGGGAGAATCTCAGGCGTTCAGCCGTTGAGTCAGGCTTGTGAACCGTAACGTGGCACCACCATACCCCCCTGTTGTTCCACAGGTGGTGGTTGGGGTTGTCATCATTAATTCTCAGAGCGATTTTGGTTTGGGCTTTCATCTGTGTGATCTTTTCCAGTAGTGGACTCTTTATCTACGTCCTTTGGTATATTAATATTTCAATAAAACCTTCAACTTGGAGGTGCCTCACTTAAGCAGATGATCCCTTGTCTTTTTGGACATCTTTTCTTTCAGTTGCTCACCTCGTTGAAGCCTTAGAGTTCAAGTGGTGTAACAACGTTCAAAAAAAGAATCTTTTTACAGGAGACCTACCTTTTTAAGAGTATTGTAAGCACCGTTCTTGTTAATCGTACGCAGCGCCTTGGCAGAAATCTTCATTTTAACGAACTGGCCCAGTTCAGGAACCCAGATGCGTTTTTCCTGGAGATTGGGGAAAACGGTACGATTGACAGTCTTAGTGACGTGACGACCAATACCGCCCTTTTTCTTGGCAAGACCGGAGCGATGGATACGACGACCTTTGTGAGGCGTGGTGCCTCGGATGATACAAATTCGGGACATGGCAATCGAAGTTATTGTTAATACGAGAGAGATAATCTAGCGTATTTTCGCCTAAGGTCAAGAATAACCGGATAAAAGACTCGGAATTTGTTTGGGCGGCGTTCGGAAGAAGGCCGGAGAACACATCCGGCTCCCGGAGAGCGGCCGGGACCGGGGCAGGGAGGTAATTTGGGGGTGGAATCCGGCGGCCGGGCGCGTTCCCGCGATGTTAAAATGTCCTCCTGGAACATCATTTCAGTCAGAGCCTTCCGGCCTTTTACCGAAGGAGGAATCCTGGGATGGTCCCGGTTTCCCCGGAAGCGGTATGGCTGCGTAAAACGTATCCCGCGCTTGCACGGAGGGATGCTCCGTGAGAGATTATGACCATGAATGAAAATCATTATGCAGAGTTTTCCGAGTGCAGTATGAAGCCCCAGGATGTGCTGGAGTACGTTTCCGGCCCCATGCCGGTTCCGGCGGAAGGGGAGGTGCTGGTCCGGATGAAGGCCGCTCCCATTAATCCGGCGGACATCAACTTTGTGCAGGGCGTGTACGGCGTGAAGCCCGTACTGCCCCATTCACGCGCCGGGCTGGAAGGCTGCGGAGTGGTGGAAGAGTCCCGTGCAGAGGGTTTCCGCAAGGGGGATGAGGTGATTCTGCTGAGGGGCGTAGGTTCCTGGAGCGAGTATGTGGCGGTTCCCGCCGTGAATGTGATGAAGCTTCCCGTGAAGGTGGATCCGGTCCAGGCCGCCATGCTGAAGGTGAATCCCCTGACGGCCCTGCGCATGCTGGAGGGGTTCGTTTCCCTGGTGCCGGGAGACTGGGTGGTGCAGAACGCCGCCAATTCCGGCGTGGGCAGGTGCATTATCCAGCTGGCGCGCGAGATGGGCGTCAAGACGGTGAATTTTGTGAGGAGGCCGGATGAATTGAGGGATGAGCTGACCGCCCTGGGCGCCGACCTGGTGGTGGGAGAGGATGACGAGGACGTGGTGAAGAAGACGCTGGCACGCCTGGACGGGAAGAGGCCCGTGCTGGCTTCCAACGCCGTGGGCGGGGAAAGCGCCCTGCGCCTGATGGACATGCTGGCCCCCGGCGGCAGCATGGTGACGTACGGCGCCATGAGCAGGAAGAGCATCAAGGTGCCGAACGGTTTCCTGATTTTCAAGGGAATCAGGCTGGAAGGCCTGTGGGTGACGCAGTGGCTCAAGAATGCCCCCGTTCCGGAGATTGAGGCCGCTTACGACAAGCTGGCGCGGCTGATGGCGGACGGCAGGCTGAAGCAGGCCGTGGATACCGTTTATCCGCTGAACGACGTCCGGCAGGCCGTAGAGAAGGCCCAGGAGGAGTTCCGCAGCGGCAAGGTGGTGCTGAGCATGGACAACGCCTGATGACCGGAGCGGAAGAACGGTTGTTTTCCCGTACTGCGGAGCGCTGGAGGGATTTTTTCAGCGTTCCCTGGTTTGGGTGGTACTGGTTGCTGGCATGGGTCATGGCGGTTCTGAGCCTCTATTCCATCTGGCAGGCCTGTAATTTTTTCCTGGAAAAGAACCTGTTTGCACGGGAGGGGTTGTGCACAACAGGGGAGGTTCGGAAAATTACGGAGGATAAGGTGAGACTTTGGCCCCGTTCGCGGTCTGTCTCCAGCTCCTCTCTGCCTGTCTGGGCCCCGGAGGTGTGGTTCCTGACGCAGACCGGGGAAGGGGAAGTCACGTTCCAGTCTCCTGCCTTCCTTTTCTGGTCCGCGTATTCCAGAGGGGATGCGGTGAAGGTATGCTATCAGCCGGGACATCCGCAGGACGCCCGTGTGGCGGACGGCTTCATCTGGTGGCCGGAAACGCGCCGGGCCCTGTGGCTGACGGCGTTTCTGCTTGCCGGGGGAACGGTCCTGCTGAGGAAGAGAGAGGTGCGGAGCTCCGTCGGCGCATAGAGCGGGAATTGCGCCGCGGCGTGCGCCGTTTGCCGTTTCAGCCCAGCGTGGAGTCAAGCCATGTGCTGAGGATTTCCACGGCGGCCACCTGGTCAATGATGGGGCGGAAGCTTTTTTGCTTTTTCCCGGCGGCGTGCAGTTTTTCCTGGGCGATGACGGTCGTGAGGCATTCATCCATGAATACCATCGGCAGGCCGGGAAGTGCGGCAGCCAGTTCCTTGCCGAAGGCGCGCACCTTGGCGGCGGCGGTTCCTTCCGTGCCGTCCATGCGCACGGGGATGCCCAGCACCAGGGTACGGATTCCCCGCTCCTGGACGAGCTGGACGATGCGGGTGACGCCGTCCGTCTTGTGCCTGTGGATGGTTTCCACGGGGTGGGCCATGATGCCCACGGGGTCCGTGGCGGCTATGCCGATGCGGGCTTCTCCGTAGTCAATGCCCAGGGCCGGATGCTGCGGGGTCATCTGAGTTCGTCCGGAAGCTGGTTGACGATTTTTTTAATTTCGTCCGCCTTGTTTTTATCCGCAATGAGGATGGCGTCCGCCGTCTCCACCACGATCAGGTTTTCCACGCCCAGCAGGGCCACGTGCTTGTCCCCCCGCTGGGAGAAGACGATGTTTCCGGAGGCGTCCTGCACGGTGAGGTCCGTGTTGGCGGTGTTCCGGCTGTGGTCTTCTAGGTAGTTGGAGACGGAGATCCATGAGCCTACGTCATCCCAGTCAAAGGTGGCTTCAAAGTTCAGTACCCGGTCCGCGTTTTCCATCAGCGCGAAGTCAATGGAGATGGGCGTGAGTTCCGGAAATTCCTCCCGGAGGGTTTCCTGCTTGTCCGGGGATTCCGCGATGTGCTCCACGAAGGAGGCCAGCTCCGGGCAGTGCTTGTCAAGCTGTTCGCACACGGTGGGAATGCTCCAGACGAACATGCCGGCATTCCAGCAGAAGTTTCCCTGGGCCAGGTAGGCGGCGGCCGTAGCCGTGTCCGGCTTTTCCCGGAACTGGACGACTTCCCGGCAGGAGCATCCCGGAGCGGAGGCGATTTCCTCCCCGCGTTCAATGTAGCCGTAGGAAGGGCACGGCCAGGTGGGCTTGATGCCCACGGTGACAAGGGCCTTTTCCCGGGCCGCCGTGTTCATGGCGGCTTTCATCAGGGAGCGGAAGGCCGCCTGGTCCTGAATGAGCTGGTCCGAGGGGATGACGAGCATGACCCCGTGCGGGTCCGCCGCCTTGATGAGGCCGATGCCCAGGGCAATGGCGGGGGCGGTGTCCCGGCGCACGGGCTCGGAGATGATGTTGCTTGCGGGAACGTCCGGGGCCTGCCGGCGCACTTCCGCTTCCTGAAGGTGGTTGGTCAGGATGAAGATGTTCTGCCGGGGCACCAGGCCGTCCAGCCTGTCGATGGCCTGGCGGAGCAGGGTTCCTTCTCCGAACATGTTCAGGAGCTGCTTGGGGCGGTGGTCCCGTGAAAGCGGCCAGAAACGGGTGCCGCTTCCGCCTGCCAGAATGAGAGCGTATTGGTTCATGGCGATTCCGTAAGGATGGTTTTTAAAGTGGTCAGAGGGCGCCGAAGCGGCGCTTTCTGCGGGAATAGTCCAGCAGGGCGGCTTCCATGTCCCGGTCGCTGAAGTCCGGCCACAGCGTGTCCGTCACATAGAGTTCCGAATAGCTGATCTGCCAGAGCAGGAAGTTGGAGACGCGCATTTCACCGGAGGTGCGGATGAGCAGGTCCGGTTCCGGCATGCCGGCGGTTTCCAGGTGCTGGTTGAAGAGGTCTTCCGTGACTTGGTCCGGGTGGATTTCCCCCCGCGCGGCTTTTTCCGCAATTTTCCTGGCGGCGGCGGTAATTTCCGCCCTGCTGCCGTAGGAGAGAGCCAGAACCAGGTTGAGCCGGGTGTTTTCCCGGGTGGCGTCCATGCTGGATTGAAGCAGCTTCTGGGTGCGTTTGGGGAGGCGGGAGATGTCTCCGATGGCGCGGAGGCGCACGCCTTTTTCCTGCATCTGGCCGAGGCGTTTTTTCAGGAACTCATGCAGGAGGACCATCAGGGCGTGAACTTCCATTTTCGGGCGGTTCCAGTTTTCCGAGGAGAATGCGTACAGGGTCAGCCAGGGGATGCCGTGGTCAATGCAGAAGTCCACGCAGTGTTCCACAGTATCCGCTCCCGCACGGTGCCCCGCCTGGCGGGGCAGATGGCGGCTGTGAGCCCAGCGCCCGTTGCCGTCCATGATGCAGGCGATATGGACCGGCAGTTTTTCCTTGGGAATGGTAAGCATAGATAGATGTGGCTCCGCTACTCTAGTCCATGACCGGGTCCAGTTCAACACGCAAGTTTTTCAGGATGTATTCCTGTCTTTCCCGCGTATTTTTCCCCATGTAGAAGGAAAGGAGGTCTTTCACCTTGTGGGAATCTTCCAGGCGCACGCGGTCCAGGCGGATTCCCTCCCCGATGAAGGCTTTGAATTCCTGGGGGGAAATTTCCCCAAGGCCCTTGAAACGGGTAATTTCCGGGTTTTTGCCCAGCAGGGCGATGGCCGCTTCCCGCTCCGCGTCCGAGTAGCAGTAAATGGTCTTCTGCTTGTTGCGCACGCGGAAGAGGGGCGTCTGGAGGATGAAGAGGTGCCCCTCCCGGATCAGTTCCGGGAAGAACTGGATGAAGAAGGTCATCAGCAGGATGCGGATGTGCATGCCGTCGTCATCGGCGTCCGTGGCGATGACCACCTTGTCATAGCGCAGGTCTTCCAGCCCGTTTTCAATGTTCAGGGCATGCTGGAGGAAGTTGAATTCCTCGTTTTCATAGACGACCTTGCGGCTCATGCCGAAGGAGTTCAGGGGCTTGCCCCGCAGGGAGAAGACCGCCTGGATTTCCGCGTCGCGCGCCGTGGTGATGGAGCCGGAGGCGGAGATGCCTTCCGTAATGAACAGGGTGGTTTCCCCGGCGCGGGCGTGTTTGGAGTTGTAGTGCACGCGGCAGTCCCGGAGGTTCTTGTTGTGGATTTTTGCCTTGCGGGCGTTTTCACGCGCCAGCTTCTGGATGCCGGAGAGCTCCTTGCGGTCACGTTCGGAGTCCTTGATCTTGGCTTCCAGCGCCCTGGCCGTTTCCGGATTCTTGTGCAGGTAGTTGTCCAGCTCCTTGGCAATGAAGTTGCCTACGAAGGTGCGGATGGTTTCCCCCTCCGGGCTGATGGTGTTGGACCCCAGCTTGGTCTTGGTCTGGGATTCAAAGACGGGTTCCTTCACCTTGATGGAGATGGCGGCCACGAGGGAGGAGCGGATGTCCCCGGCCTCATAGTTCTTTTTGTAAAAGTCCCTCAGGGTTTTGACGATGGCCTCCCGGAAGGCCGCCTGGTGCGTGCCCCCCTGCGTGGTGTGCTGCCCGTTGACAAAGGAGTAGTGCTCTTCCCCGTACTGGCCGCCATGGGTGAAGGCCACCTCGATGTCATGCCCTTCCAGGTGGATGATGGGGTACAGCGGTTCCTCGCTCATGGCCTCCGTGAGAAGGTCCAGCAGGCCGTTTTTGGAGACATAGCGGCGGCCGTTGTAGTGCAGGGCCAGCCCCTTGTTGAGGTAGGAGTAGTACCGGCACATTTTTTCAATGTATTCCGGCCGGAACTGCGTGTTTACCGGGAAAATGTCCGCGTCCGCATGAAACGCCGTGCGCGTGCCGTTGGGTTCCTCCGTGGCGCCGTCCTTCCGCCCCTTGGGGATTTCCTTCCCGCGGCAGAACTGGTAGGAGCGGGTTTCCCCGTCCCGGTAGGCCTGGATTTCAAAAAAGTCGGAAAGGGCGTTGACCGCCTTGATGCCCACGCCGTTGAGACCCACGGATTTTTTGAAGGCGTCGCTGTCGTACTTGGCGCCGGTATTGATCTTGGCGGCGCAGTCCAGCAGTTTGCCCAGGGGGATGCCGCGGCCGAAGTCGCGCACCTCGCACAGGCCGTCCGGAGTCACGTCAATGGTGATTTTTTTGCCGTAGCCCATGACGAATTCGTCAATCGAGTTGTCGATGACTTCCTTCAGCAGGACGTAAATGCCGTCGTCCGGAGAGGTGCCGTCGCCCAGTTTGCCGATGTACATCCCCGGACGCATGCGGATATGCTCCCTCCAGTCCAGGGTTTTAATGCTGTTTTCGTCGTAAGCCATGTGCAGCGGGGTCGCAACTATTATAGCGGAGCCCCCGGAATTTGCGAAGAAAAAATGCGTGTCCGCCCATTTGCGCCCAATGGGGGCTTGACCCGGAGGCCGTCCCTTGGTGGAATCCATGACGTATGATCAGTCGCAGCGCTCCGTGCAAGGTGAACGTTTTCCTCCGCGTTCTGGGAAAGAGGCCGGACGGTTTCCATGAAGTGGATACCGTGATGGTTCCCCTGGAATTGTGCGACGTGCTGGAGTTTTCCCCGGCGGACGCCCTGGAAATGAGCTGCGACGCTCCGGGCGTTCCGCTGGATGAAAGCAACCTGGTCATGAAGGCGGGGCGCCTGATGGAGCGGGAGCTGGGGCGGCCCATGCCGTGGCATGTGCATCTGGTCAAGAACGTGCCCCATGGCGCGGGGCTGGGCGGCGGCAGCAGTGACGCCGCATGCGTGTTGCGCGCCCTGAATGAGCTGGAACACGGGGGCTTGCCGCCGGAACGCCTGGCGGAACTGGCCGGGGAGATCGGTTCCGACGTGGGATTTTTCATTTACGGCGCGGCGTGCCGCTGCACCGGGCGCGGGGAGAAGGTGGAACCCCTGCCGGAATGGGGAGAATGGCAGCCCCAGGTAGTGCTGCTGAAACCGTCCTTCGGCGTTTCCACACCGGACGCTTACCGCCGCTGGGCAGGTTCAAGGGAACTGCCGGGCATACCTTACGGGGAGCAGAGGGTGGACGGCCATGTGCTGGTGAACGATCTGGAAAGGCCCGTGTTTGAGAAGCATCTGTTTCTGGCGGAAATGAAGAGCTGGCTGCTGGAAAGGCCCGGTGTGCGCGGCGCCATGATGTCCGGCTCCGGCTCCACCATGTTCGCCGTGGCGGAGGACGCGGAAGCGGCCCGCAGGCTGATGGAGGATGCCGCCCAGGAGCTGGACCCCACCCTGTGGATGTGGTCCGGCCGCGTGATGCAGCGGGGCGCCCGGTAAAAACATGTTGCCGCAGGCGGCGTTGCCTTGACGGCGGGGGAGGCATGCCGTTACACTCCTGCCATGATGAAGAGTTTGTTTGCAGGCGTGGCCCTCGTGGCCGCGTGCGCCGTCCAGGCCGGGGAATATGGAGCCAGCGCGGTCCAGGCCGCCCGCGAGCTTTCCGGAGCGGTGAAGACGGGCGACATGATGTGGATGATTGAGAAGATGTATGCGCCCATGAAGAAGCAGCTCGTTTCTTCCTTCCCCGGCGGGGAGGCCGCTTTCATGACCACCATGAGGGAAAAGATGCAGGCTGCCGCCGCCGTGATGAAAGAGCGCGGCATGGTGGTGGAGACGTATGAAATCGGCAATCCCACGGCGGAACACCTGGTGAAGAACGGGGACGAGGTGCTGGTGGTGCTCCCCACCCGGATGGTCATTTCGATGAAGCGCCCGGACGGGATGCCCGTGAAGATGGAGAATACCGGCGTTCTGGTGCTGGTGAAGGATTTGAAGGACAAGGGCCCCTGGACGTTCATCGACGCCTCCAGGATGAATGCGAATGCCCTGCGTTCCATGTTTTATGACCTGCCGGAAAAGGTGAACCTGCCTCCGGTTTCCTCCCGCCAGCTTCCCGTGGGCCAGTAGGGAACGCATTCCCGTATGAATGGCGCCGGGGCAGATGAAGGGGAAGGCGTTAGCGCCTTTGAGGCTTATGTCCACCGGGCATTTGCCCCGGACGGCCTGTTTTCCCGCGCCAGGGATTTTGAATACCGGGCGGAGCAGCAGAGCATGGCCCTGGCCGTGGCCAGGGCGCTCCAGGTGGACGCCCCGCTGCTGGTGGAAGCCGGCACGGGCGTGGGCAAGTCCCTGGGCTACCTGCTGCCTGCGGTGAAGTTTGCGCTGGATTTTGACCGGAAAGCGGTCATTTCCACACACACGATCAACCTTCAGGAGCAGTTGTTCAACAAGGATATTCCTTTGCTCCGGGCCGCCCTGGGGATTGATTTTTCCGCCGCCCTGCTGAAGGGCAGGCAGAATTACCTGTGCCACACGCGCCTGCGGCGCGCGCTGTCCCAGATGGATTCCCTGTTTACGCAGGGAGAAGCCGCGGAGCTGACGCGGATCCAGGACTGGGCGCTGAGAACGCAGGACGGCACCCTGAGCGACATGACGTTCCGCCCCTCCCCCAAGGTGTGGGCCATGGTGTGCAGTGAACCGCATGCGTGCAGCATGCGCCATTGCGGCCCCTCCTGCCCGTACCAGGTGGCCCGCAAGAGGGTGCTGGAGGCCAAGGTGGTGGTGCTGAACCATACCCTGTTTTTCGGCCTGATGGCCCAGGCGGAGGACTCCGAGGAGGCGGGGTTCGTTTTTCCCGGTGATTTCGTGGTTCTGGATGAGGCCCACATGATTGAGAACATCGCCGCCAAGCAGCTGGGCGTGCAGTTGTCCCAGCCGCATTTGAATTATGAACTGCTGCGCATGTTTAATCCTCGCACGCGCAAGGGGCTGCTGAAACCGCTGAATAATGCGGCCCTGTTCCAGTGCGTGCAGGAGGTGATTGACGCGTCGGACCTGTTCTTCCAGAACGCGCGGGATGACCTGGGATTTGCGGGTTCCGGAAAGATTGTCCGCATTCTCCAGCCGGAGTGGTCCCAGGACATTCTTTCCCTCCCTCTGGCGGAGCTGGTGGGGGAACTGAAGCGGGAAGCCGCAAAGCAGGAGGAGAACACGGCCGTGAAGGATGAACTGGCGGACATGGCCGCCCGGATGGAGGAGGCGCAGGCCTCCCTGAAGGTGCTGATGGACATGACGGAGGAGGGGCACGTGTACTGGGCGGAGCGGTCCGGCCCGGAAGGCAGGAGCATGAGCGTGTGCTCCGCTCCCGTGGAGGTGGGGGATATTCTGAGGGAGCGCCTGTTTTCCGCCGGGCGTTCCGCCATTCTGACCTCCGCCACGCTGGGGACGGGGGATGCGGACATGAGTTACTTTGCGGGGCGCGTGGGGGCGGAAAGCGTCCGGAAGCTCCAAATAGGCAGCCCGTTTAATTACCGGGAGCAGATGCGCCTGATCGTGGCCCGCTCCATGCCGGAGCCGGACCAGCCGGAGTACGCGGAAGTGCTGCCGGAGTGGATTAAAAGGTATCTGGCGGAGTCCCGCGGCAGGGCCTTCGTGCTGTTCACCAGCTACCGCCTGATGGTGCAGGTGGCGGAGAAGGTGCGCCCGTTCTGTGAGGAACAGGGTTGGACGCTGTACGTGCAGGGGCAGGACATGCAGCGGCACGCCATGCTGGAGGCGTTCCGGAAGGATGTGAACAGCGTGCTCTTCGGCACGGACAGTTTCTGGACCGGGGTGGACGTGCCGGGAGAGGCCCTTTCCAACGTGATCGTGACGCGCCTGCCGTTTGAGGTGCCGGACCACCCGCTGGTGGAATCCCGCTTTGAGAGCATCAGGGCGCGGGGAGGCAATCCGTTTTACGAGTATTCCGTGCCCGTGGCCATTCTGAAGCTGCGGCAGGGGGTGGGGCGCCTGATCCGCACGAAAAGCGATTCCGGCATGGTGGTGATCCTGGACCCCCGCGTAGCCACCAAGAGGTACGGGGCGCGGTTCATCAAGTCCCTGCCGGATGCCCGGCTGGAATTCGTGTAAGGCTTTTCCTTAAAGCTGGCCGGAGTTTTCCCGCTCCCTGCCGTACTGCATCAGGCGGTAGCTGAGGGGCTGTTCCAGGCGCGCCTCCTCCAGCAGGGCGCAGTCCGCAAAGATGTCCGGAACGGGGGCGTCCGCCAGAATGGCGCCGTCCTTCATCACGATGCAGCGCGTGCACAGGTCCATGACCATGTCCAGGTCGTGGGTGGCGATGATCTTGGTATGGGAGAACTGGCGCAGCAGGCTGATGAGCGTGCGGCGGGAGGCGGGGTCCAGGTTCGCGCTGGGCTCGTCCAGCACCAGGATGTCCGGACTCATGGAAAGGACGGTGGCGATGGAGACGGCGCGCTTTTCCCCGCCGGAAAGATGATGGGTCATTTTATCCGCCAGAGCTTCCGCATGGACGTCCCGCAGGGCCTGCCGCACGCGGCGGTCCACTTCTTCCGGGGGGAGGCCCATATTGAGGGGGCCGAAGGCCACGTCTTCCCGGACCGTGGGCATGAAAAGCTGGTCGTCCGCCTGCTGGAACACCATCCCCACGCTCTCCCGGACGCGGGCGGCGGTCCTGGGAGTTACGGGTATGTCTCCCACCCTCACCTGGCCGGAGGAGGGCTCCAGCAGGCCGTTGAGATGCAGGAGCAGGGTGGATTTTCCCGCTCCGTTCCCGCCCACGACGGCAACGGATTCCCCGTGGGTGATGCGCAGGGAGACGCGGTTCAGCGCCGGAGGGGAATCCGGGTAGCTGAAGCACAGGTCAATGGTTTCTACAAGGTGGTGGCTCATGAGAGGAGGCCGCGGGCGCACTGGCCCGCCAGCATGGTGACGTTAAAACAGCGGAAGAGGATGACGAGGGCACAGAAGAGGAGGCCGCCCGCTATGCCGCGCCAGGTGATAACGCCGGGGGCGCTGACGAATTGCGGGTCTTCCCCGCCCCGGCACAGGACGGCCTGGTAGATGCGTTCCGCGCGCCCGAAGGTGCGCAGCAGGAGCTGGCCGGTCATGGCCCCCCAGGTGGAGAGGGGGACGGAACCGGAGCCGCCCCGCCGGGAACGGAACGCCATCAGCATGTTCTGGAATTCATCCATCAGGATGAAGGCGTACCGGTACAGGAAGGCCAGCAGCGTGATCAGGATGCGCGGCACGCCAAGCTGCCTTAAGCCGCGGCACAGCGGGGCGAAGCCCGTGGCGGCCAGCAGCGTGAAGGCCCCCAGGATGGTGAGCATGCACCGCAGGATGATGGAGATGAAGGAGATCATGCCCCGGGTGACGGGAATGCCGAACCATTCCCCTGCGGGCGTCCTGTCCACCAGCGGATTGAAGATGCCTATCATGATGGCGACGGGCAGCAGCCACAGGGTGCGTTTCAGCAGGTATCCCAGGGGCAGCCCCGCCATGCGGATGACGCAGACCGGGAACAGGAAGAAGGGCAGCAGCCCCGTGATTTCCTGAGGAGGCCAGGAGAGCACGCAGATTTGAAAAACGAGGAAGGCCCCGATTTTGATGCGGGCGTCCAGACGGTGGAAGCCGGTGTTTCCGCAGGAAAACCGGTCCATCTGGCGGAAGTGCCGCGCGGCGTCCGTGAACAGGGCCATGGGGAGGGTCAGCGGGGGCAGTGGCCGTGCGGTTTTTTGCCGAACAGGAAGCCGGCGCCGAAGATGACGGCCGCAATGATGACGCTCCCCAGAATGCCGGCCAGGCTCGTTTCAGGGTTGACGATGGAGGAGGTTTCCCCCGTTTCCCCGGCGGAGGCCGTTTGCTCCGCGGCGGGAAGGGCGTAATCCGGCATAATGGCGGTGGATTCCTGCACGGATTCCAGGCTGCGGTGGAGGGAGGAAGGTTCCGCCAGAGTGGTTTCCTCCGATCCGGTGACGCCGGCCACGGACCATTCCAGGCCGTCCGGATAGGCGGAGGCGAACCAGGAGAGGGCCGCCCCGCAGAGCAGGGCCGCTACCGCAAAGATGCCCAGGACGGTGAAGGAGGCTTTTTTAACCGGGCCCGTTTCCAGGTCCGCCGGGCGCAGCAGGGAGGGCTGGGCCTTGCTGATGAAGATGACGATGGCCGCCGTGGCAAGCCCTTCCACAATGCCGATCGCCAGATGGATGGGCAGCATCAGTTCCACGAACTGGGCGAAGGGCAGCGCGGAAATGCCGGAGGCCGTCGTTTCCAGGACTACGGAGAAGGCGCCCAGCAGAAGACCGATGACGGCGGCGGTGATGCTGGCGAGCGTGATGCGCCCCGTGCCGGGAGTTTTCCCGGCCAGAGGCCTGTAAATGAAGGGATAGGCCACCAGGCAGGAGAAGAAGCCCAGGTTGAAGATGTTGCAGCCCAGGGCCAGCAGGCCGCCGTCCGCAAAGAAAAGAGCCTGCACCGCCAGGATGGCCGCCATGACCAGGAACCCGGCGTACGGCCCCAGCAGAACTGCGAGAATGAGCCCGCCACCCAGATGACCGCTGGACCCGGTGCCGGGAATGGTGAAGTTCAGCATCTGGCAGGCAAAGATGAAGGCCCCCAGCACGCCCATGAGCGGGACAAGCCGCACTTCCTTTTCCTGCCTGACCTTGCGCGCGCAGAGCGTCGTGATGGCCGCGGAAGCCGCCAACATGGTGCAGCCTACCGCCGGTGAGATGAAGCCGTCCGCCATATGCATGATGTTTGTGTCTTTCTATTGGATGAAGTGAAGTATTGGTAAAGGCCCGGACCGGGCAGATTGACGCCACTTTAGCATAAACACCGCCAGGCCGAAGAAGGAAATGCGTTCCGGGAAGAAGTATTTTTCTGCCCCGCCAGGGCTTTTTCCGGCGGTGGGACGGGAGGGGGTTATTCCCGGGAATGGCGGCTTTCCATGGGCAGGGGGAGCGTGTTCCGTCCGGGCAGGGCCGGGAACATGGACGGATCGGGCGTGATGCGGTCCGGCCCGTGATTTGCTAGACGGGACCCATGATGAATTTTTCCATAGCTAAGTGCTTGTTTTCCATAGGCGGATGTTCGACGATCCTGGGCAATATTTCCGTGGATGGGGCTGTTTCCTCCGCCGGGGCCATCGGCGGCCTGGGCGTTTTGACGATTGCCGTGAATTATACGCTGAACCTGCTCAAGAAAAAGGATGAGCAGTTGATGGCGAAGGACGCCCGCATTGAGGCCCTGATGGACCGCCTGATTGACAAATGCCCGAATTGCGAGCTGGCGAAGGCGGCCAACAAATCCCTGCTGGAGGAGGAATAGGAGGGGCGTGCCGCTTATTGCTCCACGCACCGGGGCGTGCGCGTATAGGCCTCCCGGTTTCCGTCCGTGTTCAGGATGAGCGTGGTTTTGCTGAGACGGTCAATGGTGGAGGCCGTGGTGAAGACGGAGGAATTTCGTTGCCTGTGCTTTTTCCCGTCAGGGTCAGCCGGTTGCCGTCCAGGCGCCAGCCCGTGTAAAGGAGCGTGTGCATGTTGATGGAGCTGGCGCGACCGTCCGGCATGAGCGCCATGCCCTGGATGTGCTGCGGCTGTTCGGGAACGGGCTGGGTCCAGCAGCCGGAAAGGCTGGCGGCGGACGGCTTCACGGAGCAGGAAGCCGCCAGCAGGGAAAGAGCCGGAAGAAGGAGGAAGAGGCGAATGGCCGGGCAGTTAACGCTGTTCTCTGATGACCTCCGTGCCGATGCCGTCCGGGGTGAAGATTTCCAGCAGCAGGGTGTGGGGCAGGCGCCCGTCAATGAAGTGCACCTTGCGCACGCCCGCGTTCAGGGCGTCAATGGCGGAATGGATTTTGGGAATCATGCCGCCGGAAACGGTGCCGTCTTCAATCAGGTCCAGGGCTTCCGTGCGGGTAACTGATTTGATGAGGGTGGAAGGGTCTGAGGGGTCCTTCATGATGCCGGGCACGTCGGAAATGTAGATGAGCTTGACGGGCTTGAGTTCCTTGGCGAGAGCCGCCGCAGCCAGGTCCGCGTTTACGTTGAGCGGCTTGTGGGTGCCCAGCTCCTTGGCTAGCGGGGAGACGATGGGGGTGATCTGGAGTTTCAGGGCTTCCGTGATGCGTTCCGTCAGGCAGCCGATGACGTTGCCCACTTCCCCGATGTCCACGGGGCTGCCCTGTTCGTCCTTTTCCTGGATTCGCTCTCCCACGAAGATTTCCGTGCCGGGAATGCCCACGCCCTTGCCGCCGTAGTCACGGAACATCTGGACCAGGCCGGGATTGATGGTTCCGGAGAGGGTGCGTTCCACGATGGAGATGGCTTCCGGCGTCGTGACGCGCAGCCCGTTGACGAAGCGGGCTTCCAGCCCGGCTTCCGCCATGGCCTTGGAGATGGCCTTGCCTCCGCCGTGCACGATCACGGGGTTGAAGCCCAGAGCTTCCAGCAGGACGATGTCCCGCATGAGCTTTTTGACCAGGCGGGCGTCGTCCATGGCGCTGCCGCCGAATTTGATGAGAAACGTCTTGTCCCGGTAGGCCTGGAGGTAGGGCAGTGCGCCGACGATGACGGAGGCCTGTTCAATCAGGCGGGTGATTTTGGAGTCCATGTCAGTAATGAAACGTAGGAATGGTTAAGAGAGAAAGAGGGTGGGAATCCGCGGGAGGGGCCGTTCAAAGCAGGCGCCTGTTCCTGAAATAAACCAGGGGAAGAATGATGGAAACGAGCATGACCGCCAGGGAGATGTAATAACCGTATTCGTTTTCCAGGCCGGGCATGTGGGAGAAGTTCATCCCGTAAATGCTGGCGATGAGGGTGGGGGGCATGAAGACCACGGCCGCCACGGTGAAGATTTTCACGATTTCGTTCTGCTCAATGTTGATGAGGCCCAGAACGGCGTCCAGCATGAAGTTTACGTTGCTGGAAAGGAAGTTGGCGTATTCCGAGAGGGAGGTGACGTCGCGGCTCAGCGGGCGGAGCTTGATGTACAGGGTGGAGTTGGTGTCGTCCAGGGCTTCCTCATTGCTGGCGTACGTGAGCAGGCGCAGAAGGTTTACCAGGCAGTCCCGCTGGCGGGTGAGCAGGTCGCCCACGCGTCCCAGGTCCTGGAGGATGAGGCGCAGGGCGCTGGAGACGGGGGCGCGCTTGCCGCCCTTGCCTTCCGGTTCGTCCCTGCGGAAGATGTTTTTGGAAAGGCGGTCCAGTTCCGCGCCGAAGCGTTCCAGCACGTCCGCCTGGCGGTCCACGATGGTTTCCAGCAGGCCGGTGAAAACCTGGTCCCGGCTGATCTGCTTCTGGCGCAGGAGCTGGTGGGAGAAGACGCGGAAGGAGTAGGAGTCCGAATGGCGGATGGTGATGATCTTGGCCCCCATGAGGACGAAGGTGATTTCCGACAGGGAGGGGGATTCCGTGTCCACGCGGCTGAGCACCGTAGTGGTCATGAAGCGGGCGCCGTCCTCCGTGTACAGGCGGCTGGTGGCCTCAATTTCCCGCATCTCGTCGTAGGTGGGCATTTCCAGCCCGCAGAGGCGTTCCACAAATTTGATTTCCGCCGGTTCCGGGGTAAGGAGGTCAATCCAGAAGACGGAGTCCAAGTTCTGTTCCGCCGCATCCACCTGGGTGGTGCGCTCAATGCCTTCCGGGGTTTGACGATAAAGTCGAATCATGCCGTTAATGTCGGTTAGGGGGTGGAACGATTCCGTGCATGATGTCGAGTGACACCCAACGCGGGTATGATGCCTTGTTTATACAGGGAAGGAAAGTAAAAAGGGTGACAAAAAAGAGGCCCGGTTCCCAAGGTGGGAACCGGGCCTGCCGGAAAAAAGGGATGTGCGCCGCTTAGGCGTTTTCCTTGACGACCACCTTGAGCGTGGCTTCCACCTGGGGATGCACCTTGATGGCAACTTCGTGTTCGCCTTCGCTCTTGATCGGCTTTTCAAGCTCAATCGCGCGGCGGTCCACTTCCACTCCCTGAGCGGTCAGGGCGTCATGAATGTTCTGGTTGGTGATGGCGCCGAACGCCTTGCCGCCCTGGCCCACTTCAAGGACGAGGTCCACCGTCAGTCCGTTGATCTTAGCGGCCACTTCCTGGGCGGCGCTGAGTTCTTCCGCTTCGCGCTTGGCGCGGGCGGCCTGAAGATTGGCGATGAAACGGCGGTTGGAGGCCGTTGCTTCGTGGGCCAGACCCTGAGGAATGAGGTAGTTGCGGCCATAGCCAGCCTTAACGGTCACCAGGTCGGCTTCCGCGCCGAGTCCTTCAATTTTTGTTGCGAGAATTACTTCCATCGTTGCCATGGCTAAAAAGAAATGGTTATTTGTGAGCGGTTGAAGTAGTAAGTATTGGCCCGAATGTCAAGACAAGAGCGATAAAAAGGGTGTTTTTTTATGTTTTGGAAGGAAAAAATCCCCCCGGCTGTCATGATAGGTGACATTGCGCTTGCTTCACGCGGCGGTAGTATGTAGGGAAAGGAACCGCATTTATCGCGTTCGCTCCCAGAGAGGAGGGTCCGCCCGCGGATACATTACAGATATTTGATTTTATGGCTATTCAGCGCGCATTGATATCCGTTTCCGACAAGACCGGCCTGGAGGAGTTTGCCAAGGGCCTGCACGAGTTTGGAGTAGAGCTTATTTCCACCGGCGGCACCGCCGCTTTCCTGAAAGGCCTGGGCCTTCCGGTGATTGAAATTTCCGACTATACCGGAGAGCCGGAATTGTTTGAGGGACGCCTGAAGACGCTCCATCCCATGGTGCACGGAGGCCTGCTGCACCGCCGCGACAATGAGGAGCATGTACGCCAGGCGAAGGAAAACGGCATCAAGCCCATTGACCTGGTCTGCGTGAACCTGTACCCCTTTGAGGAAACCGTCGCCAAGCCCGGCGTCACGCTGGAGGAAGCCATTGAAAAGATTGACATCGGCGGGCCGTCCATGCTCCGCTCCGCCTCCAAGAACTACGCCTCCGTCACGGTGGTCTCCGATCCCGCGGACTATCCCCGCATTCTGGATGAAATGCAGACGCACAAGGGAGACACGACTCTGAAAACCCGTGAAAACCTGGCGGTGAAGGTGTTCATGCGCACGTCCAATTACGACAACGCCATCACCAACTACCTGGGCCACCAGAGCGCGGAGAGCACCAAGGGAAGCTTCTGCATCTGCGCGCCCCTGTACCAGGAACTGCGCTACGGGGACAACCCCCACCAGGAATCCAGCCTGTACGGCAATTTCGGCGATATTTTCCACCAGCTCCAGGGCAAGGAGCTTTCCTACACGAACGTGCTGGACATTGAAGGCGCCGCCGAGCTGATTACCCAGTTCCGCCGCCCGACGGTGGGCATCCTGAAGCACACGAACCCCTGCGGCGTGGGCCAGGACGACGAAGACCTGCGCAACGCCTGGCAGAAGGCTTTTGAAACGGACACGCAGGCCCCCTTCGGCGGCGTGATCGTGGTCAACCGCCCGATGACGGAAGGCCTGGCCCGCGTGCTGAGCGCCATTTTCACGGATGTGATCATCGCCCCGGAATACGACGCGGAAGCCCGCGCCATTCTTCAGAAAAAGAAGAACTGCCGCATCATTCGCATGAACACGGAAGCCTGGATGAAGGCCCGCCTGGAACCCATCATCCGCTCCGCTCCCGGCGGCTTCATGACCATGAAGCGGGATACGGACGTGATGGGCCTGGACAACCTGGAAGCCAAGGTGGTGACCAAGCGTCCCCCGACGGAAGAAGAACTTACCGCCATGCGCTTCAACTGGCGCGTCGTGAAGCAGGTGCACTCCAACGCCATCGTCTTTGGCGGCACGGACCGCACGCTGGGCATCGGCGCCGGGCAGATGAGCCGCGTGGACTCCGCCCGCATTGCCGTCTGGAAGGCCGGACAGGCCGGACTGGACCTGAAGGGCAGCGTGGTGGCGTCAGACGCCATGTTCCCGTTTGCGGACGGCCTCCAGGTAGCCATTGACGCCGGGGCCACCGCCTGCATCCAGCCCGGCGGTTCCATCCGGGACGAGGAAGTGATCGCCGCCGCGGACGCCGCGGGCATCGCCATGGTGTTCACGGGCCACCGCCATTTCCTCCATTAATTTGAATGATCGGCCCCGTCCCCTTGTCTTAAAACCGATATGTTGCTAGGTGTAAATATAGACCACATCGCCACGCTAAGGCAGGCCCGCTATGCGACCATGCTTGATTCCTTCAACGTGGAGCCGAGCGTTTTGGACGCCGCCTATGCGGCGCAAAGGGGCGGGGCGGATTCCATCACCCTCCACGTCCGGGGCGACCGCCGCCACATGCAGGACACGGACGCCCTGAGCGTCCGGGAAAGCGTGGCTCTTCCGCTGAACCTGGAAATGGGGAATACCCCGGGGATGGTGGACTTTGCCCTCCGGTTAAAGCCGGACTATGTGTGCATGGTTCCGGAAAAGCGGGAGGAAATCACTACGGAAGGCGGGCTGGACGCCGTCTTTCATGAAAAGGAACTGGCCCCGACCATGGCAAGAATGGCGGACAACGGCATTCAGGTGAGCCTGTTCATTGATCCGGAGCTGGCCCAGGTGGACGCCGCCGCCCGTCTGGGCGCGCCCATGATTGAGCTGCATACCGGATGCTTCGCCAACCATGCCGGAAAGGAACGCACGGCGGAACTGGCCCGGCTGAAACGCGCCGCGGAACAGGCCCACTCCCTGGGAATCCAGGTGAATGCGGGCCATGGCATCAACTACCAGAATCTGGAACAGTTGATGGCCGGCGTGCCTTACCTGCATGAGCTGAACATCGGCCATACGATCGTAGCCCGCGCCCTCTTTGTGGGGATGGAGCAGGCCGTGAGGGAAATGCGCCAGGCGATCGACCGCCTGAGCTGATGCTTCCGTTTCAACGCTAACCCCGGTTGCAGGAACATGAGCCGCATTGCAGGATTGGGAATGGACCTGGTTGACCTGGAACGCGTGCGCCAGGCCCTCCAGAAAAACGGGGAGGCCTTTGCCCTGCGCATCTGCACCCCGGATGAATGGGCCTACTGCCGGATGCATGCGGACCCCGTGCCGCGCCTGGCGGCCCGTTTTGCGGCCAAGGAGGCCGTGGCGAAGGCGCTGGGTACAGGCATTGGGGAAAAATGCTCTTTCACGGAGGTGGAAGTGGTGCGCAATGATGCGGGCTCTCCCTCCATCCTGCTGCACGGCACTGCCGGGGTGACGGCCCGGGAGCAGGGCATCACGGGCTGGTTGCTGAGCATGACCCACTCCCCCCATAGCGCCGCCGCCACCGTCATCGCTCTTGCGGAAGCTCCGGAATTTTCCTGACGCTTCAGAAGCGCTGCAAGCCTTTGCTGCATCCGGGACCGTTTTCCCTGCGCCAAAGCCGGCCGAACATAATCCGGTCCTGCGCCCCGGAAATTTTTACCGGATACCTTACCAGCGGGCCGGCGGACACGGTGTTCCTACAGGTTTTCAAGATTCTTCCTGATGATCTCCATATTCAGCTTGCGGAGGGCGCCCAGAATTTCAAAGCTTGGCGCTTCGGCAAAATCGGTTTCCAGCTCGTTCATTTTCTTCTCGTAGTCCGCCACAGAACCGCCGTCCCTTTTCAGGATGGAGATATTTTCCCGGGTGTTATCCGCAAGCTCGGAAAACGCCTTCCGGTCGGGGGCCGGGTTCCAATCAATGGATTTCAGGAAGCTTTCCACTTCCGGAACCGTCACGTTGAAGAATTCCGGACGGACCTCTTCCGGTTTCCGGTCTTTAAAATAACTGATGGCAAAGCTGAAGCTGTCCGACTCCGGCTTCAGCTCAAATTTGATGTCATCTCCATGAATCCGGATCTGCCGGAGGGATTCTTTTTCAAAAACGATGAAAGTGCCGAATTCCTTGTAAGCATAACGGTTGAAGTTCATCACCCCGTTTCCCCCGGTCGTTTTCGTCAGAATCCAGTCCGGCTTTCCGCATGGCTTTGCCCCGGCTCCTTCTTTCAGAGCGTATTGTGACTCCAGTTCCGGCTTTCCGTAACCGTGAACAGGCGATGCCCATACTTCATTCAGTTGTCCGGGATAAGCGACCTTGACGAACAGCCAGTCCGGACGGTCCTTGAACTGCGCTATCCTGACGTCCAGAACACTATTTTCCGGACGGAACGTGAAGACAGCCATTTCCATCCGGCCGTTTTCCACGGTGTCAATTTTTTCCGCCACTTTCCGGTCCAGCAGCGTTTTGCCGTCCCTGCCAATCACGGCAAGGAAATTGACGGGGCTCCAGCTCCCGGGAGTATTGGGGTTTCTCCAGTATTCGATGCCGAATCTGAAATCCCCCCATTCCTGCTGAATGGGCTTGTTGTCATTGGGATGGGTAACGGTGTGGTAATTGATCTTTCCATTGCCAAGGTTGACGGTATGGCGGGTCACAAGGACGGCAGTTCCCTTGCGGTCAAGTTGTTCTTCTTTCTTTTCAATGAAAGGGGCGGCGTACAGCAGTGTGCTGCACAATCCGGCCAGTACGGTCAGGGCGAGTTTCTGCATGATTATTTTACCTCTATTTCGTGTTGAGTGTTCAAGCCTGTAGCTGCATCTTCAATGGAGATGCGGTAGATGCCGGGCAGGTCGTTGAAGGCGAAATCCAGCGGGTATTCCGTCTTGCCGTAGATGGTTTTGCTGCGGTGCAGCATTTCCTTGCCGTCCGGGGCCGTTACCGTAATACGGTACGCGCGCTCCCGGGGATTGGCCGGTCCGGAAATTTTAAGCAGGGCACGGGTTCCTTTTGCCGCCTGGGCCGGAGCGGTTACCACGGGCGGCTGCTGCTCCCGGTCAAACAGGGCAAAGCAGCGGAACGGCGCTTCAGAGAATTTAAAGGCAAGCCGGTCTGATTTCCCGACCAGTCCCTTGCGGCATTCATAGATGTATTTTTCTTTCGGCAACTTGGCGGTGAATGATTTGCCGAGGTCCTTTTCCTGGCCGAGGGCGCCCAGAAGTTCGAATTCTCCGGCCTTCCGGGGACGGACCATCAGGGTGTCGCTGAAATCGGGAATCACGGCCGGAGGACGGATGCCCACGCTCTTTACTACCTGGTCAAGGAACGCGTTCAGAGAGGAGCCGGGACGGAAATTATTTTCCAGAACGGAGAGCGAGGCATTCAGCAGGATGGCATTTCCTTTGCCGGCCTTGTGGAGCCGCAGGCCCGGATTACCGTGGACTGCATGCGCCTTTTCTCCCGCCAGGGCCAGGGCGCCGCTTGTGCTCTCATAGGGTTGGATTTCGAGCTCTTTCGCCTGGTCGAACGTCAGGTCTCCGAAAAGTTCGCTCAAGGGGTTATGGGGGCGTTTTTTCAGGTTTTCGTTCAAGAGCGCAATATTGGCGTCCGCCAGTACGGTGCCGCCGGATTTGACGAAATCCAGAATGGCCGCGCACTCTTTGTCGCTCAGAGAGGACGTTCCGCAAAGGAAGAGGAGCCGGGCGTTCTTCAGGCGTTCCAGGGTGTTGGGAGAGACGAAATTGAAGCCCAGTCCGCGCTGGTAGCAATACCGGAGCAGCGGATTCATGCTGGCGTCCGGGTTGACGCAGCGGTTGTCCGCCTGGGCGGCAGATTTGGAGGAGTGGCTGTAGTAGAAGAGAATGCCGGTATCCGGAAACGGCGTTTTGATCAGGAGCTGCGCGAGGCCGTAATTCAGGTCATCGAGGTAGGGCATGTACTGGCGCAGGTATGCCGCCTCGGAGAGGTCGCCGGAATGGCTGGTTTCTCCCAGGGCGGGGTTGATCAGGAACCAGGCGTGGCCGTTGATCGCTCCCTGGAGCAGGTGTTCCCAAAGTTTGTACGGATAAGATGAACGTTCCGAGCAATAGCCGCCCCACCAGATGGTCCGGACCCGGTCCGCCCCGAATGCGCGCAGCGCCTCGTTCTCCTGCATGCCGCTGTAAGGGCCCCAGAAGTCCAGCCCTTTAATCATTTCTTCAAGATTGCCGGGAGGCGAGCCTTCCGCGCCTACCCGGGCTCCGGGATGAACCTTTTTGATTTCCGCCGCCAGGAAGTGATGCATGTCCACGTACATTTTTTCAATGTATTCCCGGTGGTCGTTGTAGGCGACCAGGTTTCCTTCTTTTTTGGCCTCGTCCAGCCGGAGGTGGGGCACTTCACTGAAGCCGGCGTAGGAGGCGCCGTATTCAAGGTTCAGGTTTTCAATGGTCTGGTACTTCCTCCGCAGGAAATCGGCGAACGGCTGTTTATCCGACTCTCCGAATCCGGCGTCGTAGGTGTAAAAATTCTCGTCGCCCAGGTTGTACAGCACAGGGCTCAGGTCTTTCAGGTATTCTGCCTGGCGCCGCAGATCGTCGGCCCAAAGCTTCCGGACCAATGGGTGGTAGAACGATTCGTCGCCGTTCAACGTACCCAGCCGCTCCATATTTTCTTTCTGTTCCGACCATAGCTTGCGCAATATCCTGGTTTCATTGTTTGGTCCGGCTTCCATCCCGATCCGGCAAATATACGGGCACAGTTTTTCGTTCCGCAGGGTGTTTTCAATATCTCCCTTGCTGAAAAATTGCAGCGATACGTTCCAGCCGAGGCGGTCGATAATCCTCTCCCCGAAGGCGGGGTTGAAGGTGCAGCCAACCTGCCCCCAGGTAAGCTGGAGGTAATCCTCCAGAGAATAGTCCGGGAAAATCACCGGTTTTTCCGCATGCGCCGCGTGGCCCCGGGCATCGTAAACGGTACAGCGCAGATAACCGCCGATGGTCGGCATCCGGTAATCTTCAAGGTCAAATGGGAACTCTTTCTTTCCGGCCTCCAAAGGAAATGTTTTGCTGAACCATACATTGCGGTAGGGGGCGTCCATCAGCTCCACTTTGACGGAGTAACCGTTCTGCGCGGGCGAAGCCAGTTTCAGCGTGCCGGAAAAGGGGCCGCGGTTCTGCACCAGCCTGGGCGCTTCCACCGATACGGCCCCGAAAGCGGATTCCACCGTAAAGGGAAAGGCGCCGAAGTTGACCAGCGCGCCATTCCGGCGGACCAATACGTCTGCGGTATATCTGCCCGCCGGAAGGTTCGTGAAATCAAGGCTGTTCCGGATGACGGAATTATCCGTCTGCCGGATACGGCCCTCCACAATGGTTTTCTCCGGAGAGGCCACGGCAAATTTGCCGCTGTCCTGCCGCACTGAAAATGCCGGCAGTTCCACTCCGCTGGCGTAATAGAGCACCTGGGCCAGAAAAGCCTGCGACGTTTCATAGAGAAAGAGCCAGTCCGTGGTGTAGTCAAAATACGGCGTCAGCCCCACTCCTGCCCGGTAGCCCGCGCCATAATCGACTTCGACGATCCGGCCATGGCCGAACTGCCAGGCGTTGAAGATACGTGATTCAAAATTTTCCGGCCTGGTTCCGGGCAGGCCGTTGCTTCCGGCAACCCATTCAGGCCGGGGCAATGGCCTGGCGTACGGTTTTTTATAAGGCAGTTTCCTAAGTTCCACCCAAGGTTCACTGGATTGAATCCGGACCAGGCCGGTTCCGTTCCGCACCATCGTCATCAGGCGGAATTTCTGCTCGTCCGGCAGGATTGAAAAATCAACGTTCGCCATGACCACCAGGTCATAATCCTTCGCCAGCTTGGCGGCCAGCTCCTGATGTTTGTCGGCGGTGCCCAGCCCCGCAATCGGATTGCTGTAAATATCATCCGCTCCGATGCTCTTTTCGCTGGCTGTGAGAACCACTTCATATTCAAAGCCCGGGAAACGCTGGACCAGCTCAATGACCTCGCGCGAGGCCGTCTGCTGCATGATAAAAAGTATGTTCTTATGGGGGAGCTCACCTTTTTCATCCCATGCGGCATGGGGCGTTTTCAGGGTCATTCCGGCCTCATTCATGTAAGTGCCGTCCAGTTTGCCGAATACGGGAGTAAGAAGGCCCGTCAGCAGGATGCAGAGCCATAGCGGTAACCGTTTCATCAGTTGGTGATCTTTCTTTTTAAATTAATTCAGGCTTTCTTCCAGGGCAATTTTCCATTTGAGCGCCCGGCAGCGTTCTTTCAGGACGTAAAGGCGCCTTAATCCGCTGACCGTGGTTTTTTCTTTCTCCGGGACGTTGCATTCAGATACCGGACATTTCCGCTTTGGCGGCCAGGCCGCCGGCTATTTGTATTGTTATCCATCTTAAGCCAGGCATTACTCAAGCCGTCCCAGATAAATCCGGAGTTGATAAGTGAGCGCAGCATCATACCGGGAATGGCTTCCCAACATATGCCGCGGCTATAAAAAACCATGAAACACACGGCTGAACCTATTCCCTACTATACCCGTTTTCCCATTTCTTTCTTTCAGAAAACCCTAAATAAACATAATGTTTCAAGTCCAAATAGAGCTGCAAACCCAAAAAATGCTGAATATTATATTCAGGCGGAAAACGATTTTATTTTTTCTGTTCCTATCATCTCATTGCAGCTCTTTACGCCTTTTCATTCGCCCCGCCCCGATAGATAGAAAGACATGGCTACCTGCCATCTTTTAATGGGAAGCCGATAACGGGCAGAGATTTTTGACCATGCCGTGTGAGCGGGCCTGCCGCGGTCCCTAAGTGCATGTTGAGAAGATGGGTGGAATGAAAAAGAGGCTGTCCCGTTCATGGGACAGCCTCTGCTGTTGAGTTGACGCTCAGTCAGGAGTTTCTCTGCTTAGGAGAAGCTCTTGATGAGGATCTGGCGCTGTTCTTCCAGTTCGGCCGGGAGCTTCTTGCCCACCTTGTCGAACAGTTCGGTCTGGCTTTCCAGTTCAGCCTGCCATTCGCTCGGGTTGAGAGCCATGTTGGCGTTGAACTGTTCTTCGCTGTAGTCCAGGCCGGTCTTGTCCAGTTCGGCATAGGTCGGGGAGACGCCCAGCACGGTCTTCTGGCCTTCCGTCTTGCCCTTGGCGCGGCGGAGGATCCAGTCGAGAACGCGCATGTTGTCGCCAAAGCCCGGCCAGATGAAGTTGCCGTCCTTGTCCTTGCGGAACCAGTTCACGTTGAAGATCAGCGGAGGATTGGCCACGGTCTTGCCCATGTCCAGCCAGTGCTGCCAGTAGTCGCCCACGTTGTAGCCGATGAAGGGAAGCATGGCCATCGGGTCGCGGCGGACCTGGCCGATGTTACCGAAGGCGGCGGCGGTCATTTCGGAGCCCATCGTAGCGCCGACGTATACGCCGTGCGTCCAGTCGCGGGACTGGAAGACGAGGGGCATGGTGGTGGCGCGGCGGCCGCCGAACAGGATCGCGGAGAGGGAAACGCCTTCCGGGTTCTGCCATTCGGGGTCGATCGTCGGGCACTGGGCGGCGGGAGCGGTGAAGCGGGCGTTCGGGTGAGCGCACTTGCGGCCGCAGTCCGGGGTCCAGTCATTGCCCTGCCAGTCGATGGCGTGGGCGGGAGCGGGGCCGTCCATGCCTTCCCACCAGACGTCGCCGTCGTCCGTCAGGCCCACGTTGGTGAAGATGACGTTTTCCTTGATGGTGTCCATGGCGATCGGGTTCGTCTTGTAGGACGTGCCGGGAGCCACGCCGAAGTAGCCGTTTTCCGGGTTGATGGCGTGGAAGGTGCCGTCTTCATGGGGCCAGATCCAGGCGATGTCGTCACCGATGATGGATGTCTTCCAGCCGGCTTCGCGGTAGGAAGCGGGGGGAACGAGCATGGCCAGGTTGGTCTTGCCGCAGGCGGACGGGAATGCGCCGCCGACATAGGCCTTCGTGCCGTCCGGGGATTCAATGCCCAGGAGGAGCATGTGTTCAGCCATCCACTTGTTCTTGCGGGCGATGGCGGAGGCGATGCGCAGGGCCAGGCACTTCTTGCCGAGCAGGGCGTTGCCGCCGTAACCGGAACCGAAGGACCAGATTTCTTCCGTTTCCGGGAAGTGGCAGATGTATTTTTCTTCATTGCAGGGCCACGGCACGTCGATCTGGCCGTCTGCAAGCGGGGCGCCCACGGTGTGGAGGCAGGGAACGAAGGTTCCGTAGCCGTCGCGCTTCGGGTTGCCGCCGCCCTTGACTTCGTCTTCCAGGCGCTTGAGAACCTGTGCGCCCATCTTGGTCATGATGCGCATGTTGACCACGACGTAGGGGGAGTCCGTGATTTCAATGCCGATCTTGGCCAGGGGGGAGTCCAGGGGACCCATGCAGAAGGGAATCACGTACATGGTACGGCCCTTCATGCAGCCCTTGAAGAAGCCCTTCAGCTTGGTCTTCATTTCGGCGGGGTCGGCCCAGTGGTTGGTCGGGCCGGCGTCTTCTTCCTTCTCGCTGCAGATGAACGTGCGGTCTTCCACACGGGCCACATCGGAGGGGGTGGAACGGGCGAGGAAGCATCCGGGGCGCTTCTCGGGGTTCAGTTTGATAAAGGTGCCCTTTTCAACCATCATGTTGCAAAGCTCATCATTTTCTTCCTGAGAGCCGTTGCACCAATAGATGGAGTCGGGTTGGCAAAGCTGGGCGATTTCTTCGACCCACTTCTTAGCTGCTTCGTGAGTGGTACTCATGGTGCAAATAGTGTATGCACGGAAATGGGCGTTGGCAAGTCTCCCGTGCGGCTTTTTGCGGGGCCGTTTTGTTTCTCCGGGAGGGAAAATCCGGTGCAGGGGAAGGCGTTGCCCGGAATACGGGGCGCTCCGGGCGGGACCGTTCCCGGGGCCCTGTTTTTTCCCTGTTGCCGTGTTCCCGTAAGCAGAAAAAAGGCTGTTTTGACTGGAAATCTGCTTGCCAGCTCGCGCGTGATAGTCTAGGGAAGAATCATGAATGTTAGAAAGTTGATGGCAAATGCGGTGATTCTGGTGCTGCCGGCCCTGCTGGCGGCGTGTTCGGATGCCTCGCGGCCGCCCGCCGTCAGCTTCAAGATTCAGAACGCTCCCCCCGTGCCGCGCACCATGTCCCAGATGTCCCGGGAGGTGCATATCAGCCGTGATTTCATGTCCCCGCGTTCCCGCCCGCGCCGTGCGGCCCGTTCCATGCGTCCGCGCTTCATCACCATCCACAGCACGGCCAATCCCACGGGAGACGCCGCGGCGCACGCCCGGGCGCTGAAAAGGGGGGCCATGGGCTCCCTGAACTGGCATTTTACGGTGGACCAGTACCGGGCCATCCAGCATATTCCGCTGAATGAGACGGGGCGGCATGCGGACCGCGGCGGCCCCGGGGACATGTATTCCATCGGGATTGAAATGGGCGAGGTAAGAAGCCACAACCCCATCGTCACCTGGAACCGCTCCGCCAAGCTGACGGCCGTGCTGATGAAGCAGTACAACATCCCCCTCCGCAATGTAGTGCCCCATTATTACTGGACGGGCAAGAACTGTCCGGCCCCGCTGCTGACCAACGGGCGTCCGGGGCATAAGTGGAGCTGGTTCGTTTCCCGCGTGGATTACTACAGGCGCTGCCTGGAAACCCGTCCCGCCGCGGCGCTCTGACGGAGGCGCGCGCATCATGATGCGATCTGTGAGGAATACGCCTGGACCCATGGCCGGAGAGCTGCTTTTGACATCTCCCCTGGAGGAGTGCGCCTTCATCCGCCCCAGGGAGCTGGCGGCCATGCAGGCCGCGGGAATGGCCACCGTGCGGGATTTGCTGTTCACGCTGCCGCGCAGGTATGAGGACCGCCGCATGTTTGACCATTATGATTCTCTGTCTTCCGGCGCGCCCGTTTGCCTGAGGGGGCGCGTGGTGGACGTGGGCTGGAAAGGCTGGGGAGGGAAGGGCGGCAAGGGCCGCGGGCGTTATGTGGAAGCCGTGCTGGAGGATGAGCAGTCCCTGGGGCGCGCTCGTTTTTCCTGCCTGTGGTTCAGCATGCCGGGCGTGGCCAGGATGCTGTGCGCCGGGCAGGAGATGATCGTGTATGGACGCATGAAGCTGTACGGGAAGAAGCTGAGCATCGTCCATCCGGATTTTGAACTCATCCGGGAGGGGGATGACCAGTCCATCCACTTGAACCGCATTGTTCCCGTATACAGCGGCCGCATGGGGATTGCCGTGCGCAGGCTGCGGGAAATCGTCTGGGAGGCTCTATCCTGTCTTTCCCCCGCGCCGGAACCGGAGGTTTACGAGTTTGTGCCGGACATCCCGTGCAAGACGGCGCTGAAGGACCTTCATTTTCCGGAATCCGTGGAGGCGCGGGACCGGACCAGAAGGCGTTTTGCGCTGGAAGAATGCCTGGCCCAGCAATTGAACGTGGCTTACCGGAGACGGCGCGCTGAGGCGGTGCCCGGCATGCGGACCGCAGGGTCCAGCCATCTGGTGAAGGACCTGGCGGATTCCCTGCCGTTTGAGCTGACGGAAGCCCAGAAGCGCTGCGTGAGGGAGATTTACCGGGACATGAAGGCCCCGCACTCCATGAACCGCCTGCTCCAGGGGGATGTGGGGTCCGGAAAGACGCTGGTGGCCCTGTGCGCGATGCTGCTGGCCGTGGAGCACGGATATTCCGCCGTGATGATGGCCCCCACCCAGATTCTGGCGGAGCAGCATTATTTGAAGTTCCGCCAGATGCTGGACAAGCTGGACGTTCCCGTGTCCCTGGTGACGGCGGACAGGAAGGAGGAATCCCACGTGGCGTTCGGGAACCAGGGAGGAATTGTCGTGGGCACGCACGCGCTGCTGTACGGGAAAAACGTTCCGGAACGTGTGGGGCTGGTCGTGATTGACGAACAGCACAAATTCGGCGTGAACCAGCGGGAAAAGCTGATTGACCGGGAAGAGCGGCCGGACGTACTGGTGATGACCGCCACCCCCATTCCGCGCACGCTGACGCTGACTTTTTACGGGGATCTGGACGTCTCCATCCTGGACGGCGTTCCCGGGGGCCGCGGCCCCGTGGTGACGGCCATCCGCACGGAGAAGGACAAGGGGAAGGTGGTTGCGTTCGTTCGGAGCCAGCTGGAGGAGGGAAGGCAAATTTACGTGGTTTCCCCCCTCATTGACGGGGAGGAATCCCGGAAAGGGAAGGCCGTGACGAAGGAGCTGGACGAATGGAAGGCGCTTCTGCCCCAGGTGGATGTGGGGCTGCTGCACGGGAGGATGTCCTCTGAAGAAAAGGAGGCCGTGATGAAGGATTTCCGCGCCAACCGCATCAGCGTGCTGGTGGCCACTACGGTGGTGGAAGTGGGGGTGGATGTGCCGAACGCCACGGTGATGATTATCAACAATGCGGAAAGCTTTGGCCTTTCCCAGCTGCACCAGCTCCGCGGGCGCATTGGCCGCGGAGCGCATAAGTCCTACTGCATCCTGATGACGGAGGCCCTGCCGGAAGATGAACAGTGGGAGAAACTGCGCATTGTGGAAACCACGGCCAACGGGTTTGACCTGGCGGAGCAGGATTTGAAGCTTCGCGGCCCCGGCGACGTGCTGGGGACCTCCCAGAGCGGCCTGAAGGGCGTACGCTTTGAGGAATGGCTGCTGGATGCGCGCCTGATCCACCGCGGGCGGGAGCTGGCGGAGGCCATTCTGGCGGAAGACCCCGATCTGGAATCCGCCAAGTACCGCCCGCTCCGTTTTCTACTGGAAAACGGGGAGGAAAGGCGTGTAACGGGATAATATTGTTTGCTTGTGGCCTGCTGACAGTCAGCCGGTAGGAAGTGTATGACAGATACGGCGTGCAACGGTTTCTGTCTTGGAATGAATCTAAAGAGGCAAAGAGGATGACTCTTCTTTAACCCGAACACCGATAAAACAATGATTCAAACGTACCAAATACTCCCCGTGGTGGCCATCGTATGCTCCGCCTCCGCTCTTGCCCAGAACGCTGCCGATCCCGTGCAGATGGTTAAGCAGAATATCGACCTCATTTCTTCCGCCAACAAGGTTCTGGACGACGTGAAGGACAATGCGGCGGTTGCCATCGCCATCAAGCAGATCAATGCGCTGACCGAGCAGGCCAAGCAGCTGGACAAGGCCATGGAAAAGATGAAGCTCAATTCCGAACAGGCCATTAAAATCACCAAGATGAACGGCGATGCCCAGGATACCATCGTGGACATGCTGGAAAACTGCGAACGCATTCAGAAGGACAAGCTCATGACCCCCGCTCTGCTCAAGGCCGTGAACAACTTCGCTGACGCCGCCAACATTGAAGTGGTGGAAACGATCACGTCCGTGGAACAAATTGTGGAAGACTAAGTGATCAGTTTGTAAAAACCTTTGACTGGTAAGGCCGTCCTTGGAAAAGGACGGCCTTATTCTTTGGCGGAGCGGATGTTTTAATGAATCCACCTCCGGGGGCTTACTCTTCCATGGCGGGGTTCGGGTTGCGCGCCGGGGCCAGGTAGCCGGTGCCGGGTTCCGTCCCCAGGGTGGGCAGCAGGTCCATATGGCGCGGCAGGGATTTGGCGCGGAAGACGGCGGAGGACGTATCCAGCACGTTTCCGAAGGTGATGGCGCCCATCGGGCACGCCAGCTGGCAGGCGGTCTGCGCCGCGCCGTCCGGCAGGAGCAGGTCCTTCTCCGTCACCCGGACGGAGGTGGAGGGCTGCCCCGGGTGCTCCTTCATCAGGCGGGATTTATGCCGGATTTTGGCGCGTTCCACCATCTGGACACAGTAGGTGCATTTTTCCATGACGCCGCGGGAGCGGACAGTCACGTTCGGATTGCGCTGGAGGCGGGTGGCTTCCTCAGACGCCTTCGCATAGTCAAAAAAGTTGAAGCGGCGCGCCTTGTACGGGCAGTTGGTGGCGCAGTACCGGGTGCCCCAGCACCGTGCGTACACCATGGCGTTCAGCCCTTCCGTGGTGTGGACGGTGGCGTTTACGGGGCATACGGACTCGCACGGGGCCTTGCCGCACTGCTGGCAGGCCACGGGAATGGCGGTAAGGGCCCCCTCCTCCGTGAAATACCTGTCAAGGCGTATCCAGTCCAGCGCGCGGCCCTTCGCCATCTGGTCACGGCCCACCACGGGAATGTTATTCTCCGCCCGGCAGGCAATCATGCAGGCGTTGCAGCCGATGCAGCGCGAGGTGTCAATCGCCATTTTCCATTGATAAACGGTATCTGCGCCGGGAGAAGTGAACGGGGCTGAAGCCGGGGCCGTCCCGGCTGTGAAGGGGGAGGGCCGGACCACCGGGCTTTGAATGGCCTCCGTACGGTCCGGAAGGCCGCGCAGGACAACCTGGTCCGGTGAAATTCCGCAGCCGTGCGCCTGGTTCACCTGCGTGCGGAGTTCATACCCGTTGGAATTCCGCTGGCCTTCCGCCACGTGGTTCATGCCGCCGTACCCCAGTGGTAGCACCAGCAGATTTTCCGCCACTCCGGGAATGGGGCACAGGATCACTTCCATCCGCCCTGCGGGGGCCGTGATGGTACAGAGCATGGGGCCGGACCCCGCGCCGCCCAGCCGGCGGAAGGTGGCGGGGGAAACCTGTGCGGAAGCCGCCCAGCTGACGCCCGTGACGGGGTCCGGGCATTCCTGCATCCAGGCGTTGCGCTTCCAGCGGCCGTCCCCGATGGTGTAATCCGGGCAAAATTGCAGTTCCAGCAGTCCGCTCCCCGGCGCGTCCGCATGGGGGCGGGCCTCCGTAACGGACACATCCGGCGTGATGGCTGCGAAAGCGGATTCTTCCTGTGGGGAGAGGGGGGGGTACGCCGTTTCGTCCGAATAGCCGCGCTGGAGTGCCTCTGTCCAGGCGGCGGTCTTGTTCTCCGGATTCACGGCACGTTCAAAGCATTTGCGCGCCCGGTGGTAAACGGGGGAAAGATGGGTGGGTGAATTGTCCGCCGTGATGAGCTGCCCCCTGGTGGAAAGCAGGCCGGAAAGCACTTCCTCCGGGGAAATTCCGCCATACAGGGGAAGGATGACGGGCTGGCGGTAGCAGAATCTCCCTCGGCGGTCCCTTTCCACTCCCCAGGCTTCCAGGGGGTGGGCCGCCGGCAGGTGCCACCGGCAGGCGCGGGAAGTTTCATCCTCATACATGCCCAGGTGGATGCTTTCCGTTCCGTTCAGGGCCTCCGCCAGTGCGGGGCCATGCCCGGAATCCAGCACGGGATTTCCCGAATCCAGCAGGAAAACGATGTCCACCTTTTTCTGGCGGATGTCCCGGATGAAATCCCCCAGCGTGCCGTGGGGCACGGAGGCCGGAGCCTCCAAAAGCTGGATGCAGGTTCCGATGGCGCCCAGGAGGCGGTTGAGCTTCCAGACCCACCCGGAAAGCTCCGGATGGTTATCCCCCAGCAGGACCAGGCTTTCTCCGGGATGGCTGTATAAATCATCCCCGCAGTGGCGGAGCCACGCGAATTCCCGTTCCGTCAGGGAGGCAGGGATACGTGGGGCGGCCTGGGGGGAGAATTTTCTGCTGGCGACGTAGTGGAACAGCTCCTCCGTAAAAACCGCCAGACGGGCGGGAGAAACAGGCAGCCTGTGGTCGGCATGGGCCCCGGTCAGGGAAACGCGGCCCTCCGCGGCGTAAAGGCGCGTGCGGTTCCGGTTCTCCTCCTTGTAATGGAGGCCCTCCGGAGAACGGGCGGCGATGAAGTCACGGGTGTTGCCGTAAGGATTTTCATGCAGAAAATCGCAGTCCAGGGCAAGGATGCGCTTGGCGCGGGTGAACCGGACGCGGAACCGCACTTCCTCCGGCAGGCCTGCCTGCATGGCGGAGCCGGGAGCGGGAACGGGGGAGTCATGGTAAATCCGGATGCCGGGGTTTTTCCTGGTGATTTCCTCCAGCATGGAGCGCACCAGGGGGGAATCCGTTCCGGGAAGAAGAAGGCCCATCTTGCCGCCGTCCCGAAGATTGCGGGACCAGGAGGAAAAGGCGCCGCGGAACTCGTCCCCGGAGGCCGGCTTGCCATGGAACAGGATGTGCTTGCTGCGGCCCGGATCGTAAAGGTCCAGAATGGAGGCCTGGGCTGTGGCTGACAGGCCCGGACCCTCCGGATATGGCAGGGAGGGAAGCAGCTTGACGGGGCGCCCTTCATAGCAGGCGGCCAGGACGGGACGGGCGCTTCCCCCCATGGTCAGGCAGGTGGCGTAAGCCGTCTCCACGCCGGGAACGGACCACTCCGGCCCTTCGTTATAGGGAACCAGGTACTTCTCCACGCGGCGGCAGGCGGGCAGCCCCACCCCCACCAGGGCGGCACCCGCTCCCATCCATTTCATAAAGGAACGGCGCGTCATCTCCCGCTCTTCTTCCGGAAGAAAAGCGGGATGGTTCTGGGGAACGTCATTCCCGGGAGCTGGCTGTTGGCTGGACAAAGTGGGAGGGCTGGAGGTTTTTAGAAAAATTTAACGTGGAAATTAAGCGCTGCGGAGGCTTTCCGTACTGCTAGTGGTGGCATGTGGAGCAATCCAGTTTTGGCTGGATCTTCCACTGGCGTTTCAGGAAATCTCCCAACTGAAGGGGAGTCCGGAGGCGGTTTCCTTCCGCATCCCGGACGGAATGCGTGCGGAGGTAATCCGCGGCGGAATAATGGGAGGCGTCCGTCTCCTCCAGCGGGCGCAGGTGCGGCGCCGGGTTGCGGTGGCAGTCCAGGCACCACTGCATGCGGGCATCCCGCGGGGCCCTGATGCGTTCCATGCCCGCTACGTCGCCATGGCATGAAGTGCAGCCGATGCCGCGGTTCAGATGGGCCATGTGGTTGAAATAGGCGTGGCCGGACAGCCGGTTGACCATCACCCAGCGGACCGGTTCACCCGTGTAGCCGGGATATTGGGGATCGGCTGCCTGGCGCAGCGGAGCGATGAGCGGGCTGTTGGGAAGAATATGCTGGTGGCAGCCCATGCAGGACTTCGTATCCGGAATGCCTGCCCTGGGCGAGCGGCGGGCTGCGCTGTGGCAGGCCGTACAGCTCATGTTCAAGTCTCCGGCGTGGAGTTTATGGGAAAAACGGACGGGTTGCACGGGTTCGTACTCCGGAACCTGGAAATTGACGTAATACAGGCCCCCCAGCGCCAGTGCGGCGGCAAGCGCAATCAGCGCGACGCCTCCGTAAAAGCGCCTGTTGGTATTGGGTGGAAAGATGTTGGCCATGGTCCGGTAGAGAGAAAAGGCGGGGCCCGCCGTCAGGCTGTCCTGCCCGGCCGCGGAATGCGGGCCGGGGGCAGCGGCGTATCCATCGTCAGGTCTTCAGGCACCAGCCGCGTGGTATTCTTTTTAATCTGTTCCCAGGTGATGCGCTGCCCGGTATGGGCTGCCTCGCGTCCCATGATGGCCGCCAGGGTCTTGTTGGCCGCGCTTTCCAGCGTCTGCGTCCAGGTGCCGGAGCGGAGGAAACGGTAAAAGGCCACGTGCGTGTCTGCGTACATATTGCCCCGTTCTCCGCGGAAACGCCAGCGTTTATCCGCCTGGATGTGGGGACGGTACGGAGTGACCAGCATGCCTTTTTCACAAACCGTCCGGTCCACGATCTCCCCGTGGCAGCCTACCCACTGCCTGCATGAGATGTGGGCGGCCACGTTGTGGTCATATTCAAAATAAACGTCGTAATGGTCCCATACGTCTCCATCGTCCCGGCGCTGGGCGCGTCCGCCGGAGCCGAAAGCCGCCAGCGGAAGCTGCTCATTCATGGACCACACCATGCCGTCAATCGTGTGGACGATCTGTTCCACGAACTGGCCGCCGCTCAGCCAGTTCCAGGCAGTCCAGTTGCGGAGGGCCCAGGCCACGTCCGTATCGGACGCGGGGCGGGAATCCAGCGCCAGAGGGGACTTGGGCGGCGTGGTGTAATAAAGGCCGTCAAAGGAAAGCACGCGGCCCAGCTGGCCGGAAGACAGTTTGTGGTGGGCCGCTTCGTTCGCCTTGTCGTAACGCCAGCAGAAACCGTCCAGAATAACCAGGTTCCGGAGCTTGGCCAGCCGTGCGGATTCCAGGACGGAAAGCACGCCGGGAACGTCCACCGCCACGGGTTTTTCCGCATAAATATGCTTGTTGGCGTCAATGGCCGCCGCCAGATGTTCCGGGCGGAAAGCGGGCGGCGTGCAGAGCAGCACCACGTCAATGTCCGTTTGCAGCAGCTTCTTGTAGCCGTCCAGGCCGTCGAACATGCGGCTCTTATCCACCTGCACGCGGCTGCCGTACTCCTCCGCCAGCAGGTTGGAGCCGAAATCAATCCGTTCCTGAAACACGTCCGCCAGTGCCCAGGCCACTGTTCCGGGGTCCGCGTCCAGCGCGTTCTTCATGGCGCCCAGGCCGCGGCCTCCGCAGCCGACCAGGCCCACCTTGAGCGGCCTGGCGTCCGGCACGGCTCCGGCGGCGGTTACATTCAAATAGGGCATGGCCGCCAGGAACCCGGCCGTTCCCGCGGCGGTTCTTAAAAAACTGCGTCTGTTCCAAATAGGGGAACCCATCTCGGTGGAATTATACGTTGTCAGGCGGTGGAATCAAACGCTGTATTGGGGTGGTGACGCAAAAAAGCAGACGCAACGCCCGTTGCCGGAAATTGCGTCTGCTGCAGGGAACCAATGAATGCACTATATTCTGGCTATTAGTTGAACAGGGATACTCCCCCCGTTCAGAAAGCAAAGCGTACGCAACGGAATATTTTGTCTGAAAAAACATTTCATAAGATTAAAAAACTGATTTGACTCCGGATTCCCCTGTGTCCATGATGGATTCACTGAGGCCTCCGGCTTACCAATAGATCATTATTTTATGAAACAAAATCTCATTCCTTTTACAATGGCCTTGGCGGCATTGGCCCTTGTTTCCTGCGACGGCGGCAAAAAGCCGGACCTGACCGGGAAGACTCCCGTTCCCTCCGAACAGGAGGTGCCTAAAACGCCGGGAGAAAAAATGCTGGCCGTTCTGGTGCTGATCCAGGACCAGGCGACGGCAAACGCCCATGCGGAGGAGGTGAAAGAGCTGGCCGCCTCCCTTCCCAAGGATATTTCCAATGAGGAAGGCGTGAACATCGCCAATGAACTGATGCGCCTGGGCAGCCGGGAATGTTACGGCTCCCTGCCCCTGGAAGACGCCTTAAAAGGGATCAACCTGGACACCGGAGAATACACCGGCAGTGTGCCTCTGGATGTGGATGCGTTTGAACCTACTCCGGAGGAACCGTAGAAATCGCTTGCCTCCGTCCGGCAGTTGCGGACTGTATCAGCGTCTTTCCCTCCCCGTTTTTCAGGGAAGGGAGGGGCGCAATTTTTTGTGAGAGCGGTTTTCCCGCTTTAACGGGAAAAGGCTGTCTTTGAAACGGGGACATGGAATTCTCCTTTCCGGAGGATTGGGAAAACTCCGGAGAGAAAATCAGGCCAGGGGGCGGCGTAATTCTTCAATGGCTTCCGCCATGTCTGCCCGCGTGATCTTCTTGGAAATGCCCGCTTCCCCCGCCTTGGAGAGAAGGACGAAGCGGATGGTACCGGCCCGGAATTTTTTGTCGGAGGCCGTTTTCTTGAGTACCAGTTCCGTGTCGATATCGTCCGGAAGGACCAGGGGCAGTTCCAGCGCTTCAAGAGCGCAAAGAACCTTCCGGGAATCGGAAGGGCTCAAGCCGGCCTTCCGCTCGCTCAGGAACAGGGCGGCGCGCATGCCCAGCGCCACGGCTTCTCCATGCAGGATGGTGCCGTAGGGAACGGCGGCTTCAATGCCGTGGCCGATGGTGTGACCGAAATTGAGCAGGGCGCGGATATCAAGCGTCTCCAGCTCGTCGCTCTCCACAATGCGGGCCTTGATCGCCACGTTCCGGGCAATCAGCTCCGGAAGCCTGGAAATGGTATTCAGGGAAAAGCCGATGGAAAGCTCCGGCCCCAGCCGTTTCAAATCATGAAGCATGGAAGCGTCCCTGATGGCGGCGTGCTTGACGGCTTCCGCCAGTCCTTCCGCCAGAGTCCGGCGGTCCAGCGTCACCAGCGTGGTGGGATCAATCACGACGACGGCTGGCTGGTGGAAAGCGCCCACCAGGTTTTTCCCTTCCGGAATGTTGACGGCTGTTTTTCCGCCCACGGAACTGTCCACCTGGGCCACCACCGTTGTGGGAATATGCATGAAAGGAATGCCCCGGTAATAAACGGAGGCTACAAAACCCGCCAAATCCCCCACCACGCCTCCGCCCAGGGCGGCGATGCATCCGGTGCGGTCAATGCCCGCCCGTACCAGTTCGGAACACAATTCCTGCGCCTGAAGCATATTCTTGGAGGCTTCCCCGGCTTCCACCACATGCAGGCTGGGCATAAAGCCCGCGCTCTCCAGGGACTTCATCACGCGTTCCGCATAAAGGGGAGCCACGCGGGTATCCGTGATAATCGCGATCTTGCCGTCCAGTCCGGCGCGGTAGGCAAACTCACCCACGCGGTCCAGCGCGCCGTTTTCCACGTGGATATCGTAGGAACGTTCCCCGAGAGCAAGAGAAATGGTAGGCATGCGGCCAGTATGAGGCATTCCGGAAGGAAGCTCAAACGGAAAGTGCGGATGAGGCGAAGAAGACGCGCCGTTTCCTAGTGCGTCCTTGTCTTGGGCGCGAGCGGGGAAAGCGTCTCCAGAATGACCTTTAAATGTTCCGCGCGTGCGGACGTGAAGGCTCCCTCATCCATCCAGATAATATTGCCGTTGCCGTCCAGAAGGACGATCGCGGTCTCCGCCTTCTTATGAAGGGAAAGCCTGCGGCGTACAAAAGACTGGTCGTAATAGGAAATCAGGGAATTGGTCTTCATGTAGAAATCCGGAATATCCCCCAGGGCCTGGGTGAAAGCCGGAACGTCCCCTTCAATGGGCGGAGGCTGCAAAACCAGCAGAATGGTGTACTCCACCGGGGTGGGGGTATGCTTGTACTGCTTGCGTACATCCTCGCAGAACGGAAGCCACTTCTTCATGCTGTACAGGGTTTCCGGATGAAACACGGTCAGCATGATATGAAAGCTTTTCGGCACAATGGGAGGCAGGGAGACATTATCCCCCAGCAGGTTCATGCCGTTGATATCCGGAAAACGGTAACGCCCGTTTCCCGCTCCGTAAGGATGCTCGGGATCGGGCGTTGGCAAATGGATTTCCTGATTCTTCATGCGCGGTTAGACAAAATCCGGAGGTGGAATGTTCACGGCAGGGGCGCCGGGAAAAGGGTTTAAAAGGAAAAAGAAGCGGTGAAAAGAGCCTTGGCAGGAGGCCTTTCATGAAAGGAAAAGGATTGGTAACGGCAAAATGGTGCGCCCAATGCCCCTGTAGATGGGAAACCCCCCCTCCTTTTTTACCCTGTTGTGCGGTAAAACTGGTTGTCTTGGATGAGGGGGGAGTGTGGAGTGAGGGAATGTTCAAAAAAATGACGTCGTTTTTGGGGAGTATGACAAAATCCTAAAACATTCATAATGTTTATGTTGTCATGTAACGTGACAAACTTGATGAAAGGTTCCTTTGGAAAAACGACTCGAAAAAAATTGACACTTGGGGTGATTTTGATAGACTTCTCGGCACGCCAACACGGCGACGGGATGAAAAGCCCGGCAGCGGAAGGCCTGGAAAACAGGAGCTGAAGCGGCTGGGGCCGGCCACCCGGAAGAGGGCTTGAAAGAGAGCTCCGATAAGAAGATTTCAAGGGAATGACTACCGAACCCGCCGAGGGTTTTCCGGAGGTCGTCGAGAGACGGTCGAAGGAGAAAAAACCCGAAGGAGCGACCTTGCTCCGAGAGGGGCGGATTGGTAGAAGCAAGGGAAAGAAAAAAGGTCGTGACGCGCGCCGTGCTTGGCAGAGCGAAGATGTCCTCGAGAGACACAACTTGAGGGAAGAGCTGACTGAAGCATGGCGCAGATGAAATCGAAAGATTCCATTTGGTCCAGCAATTTCAAAAATTATTTTGATGGAGAGTTTGATTCTGGCTCAGAACGAACGCTGGCGGCGTGGATAAGACATGCAAGTCGAACGAGAGGATTAGTAGCTTGCTAATAATTCTCTAGTGGCGCACGGGTGAGTAACACGTGAGTAACCTGCCCCCAAGAGTGGGATAGCCCCGGGAAACTGGGATTAATACCGCATAAGATCGCAAGATTAAAGCAGCAATGCGCTTGGGGATGGGCTCGCGTCCTATTAGTTAGTTGGTGAGGTAACGGCTCACCAAGGCGATGACGGGTAGCCGGTCTGAGAGGATGTCCGGCCACACTGGAACTGAGACACGGTCCAGACACCTACGGGTGGCAGCAGTCGAGAATCATTCACAATGGGGGCAACCCTGATGGTGCGACGCCGCGTGGGGGAATGAAGGTCTTCGGATTGTAAACCCCTGTCATGTGGGAGCAAATTAAAAAGATAGTACCACAAGAGGAAGAGACGGCTAACTCTGTGCCAGCAGCCGCGGTAATACAGAGGTCTCAAGCGTTGTTCGGAATCACTGGGCGTAAAGCGTGCGTAGGCGGTTTCGTAAGTCGTGTGTGAAAGGCGGGGGCTCAACCCCCGGACTGCACATGATACTGCGAGACTAGAGTAATGGAGGGGGAACCGGAATTCTCGGTGTAGCAGTGAAATGCGTAGATATCGAGAGGAACACTCGTGGCGAAGGCGGGTTCCTGGACATTAACTGACGCTGAGGCACGAAGGCCAGGGGAGCGAAAGGGATTAGATACCCCTGTAGTCCTGGCAGTAAACGGTGCACGCTTGGTGTGCGGGGAATCGACCCCCTGCGTGCCGGAGCTAACGCGTTAAGCGTGCCGCCTGGGGAGTACGGTCGCAAGATTAAAACTCAAAGAAATTGACGGGGACCCGCACAAGCGGTGGAGTATGTGGCTTAATTCGATGCAACGCGAAGAACCTTACCTGGGCTTGACATGTAATGAAAAACATGTGAAAGCATGCGACTCTTCGGAGGCGTTACACAGGTGCTGCATGGCCGTCGTCAGCTCGTGTCGTGAGATGTTTGGTTAAGTCCAGCAACGAGCGCAACCCCTGTTGCCAGTTACCAGCACATAATGGTGGGGACTCTGGCGAGACTGCCCAGATCAACTGGGAGGAAGGTGGGGACGACGTCAGGTCAGTATGGCCCTTATGCCCAGGGCTGCACACGTACTACAATGCCCAGTACAGAGGGGGCCGAAGCCGCGAGGCGGAGGAAATCCTAAAAACTGGGCCCAGTTCGGACTGTAGGCTGCAACCCGCCTACACGAAGCCGGAATCGCTAGTAATGGCGCATCAGCTACGGCGCCGTGAATACGTTCCCGGGTCTTGTACACACCGCCCGTCACATCATGGAAGCCGGTCGCACCCGAAGTATCTGAAGCCAACCGCAAGGAGGCAGGGTCCTAAGGTGAGACTGGTAACTGGGATGAAGTCGTAACAAGGTAGCCGTAGGGGAACCTGCGGCTGGATCACCTCCTTTCTATGGAGTAAGTGCATTAGAAGTGCACAGGTCGGATCTCTTCCTGAGGGAAGAGGGAGCGGAACCCGTGAGGGCCCGCAACGAACCAAAGATGTGTAAACAGCCAGTTCGCTTGGAGCGAAACTAGGCACGACGTGCGTGACGACCTTTTTTCAAACCGAACCGCAACTGGGGGTATAGCTCAGTTGGTAGAGCGCCAGCTTTGCAAGCTGGATGTCCGGGGTTCGAGTCCCCGTGCCTCCACCAGTTTCGGTAAGAGGGCGGCCAGGGCGCCAGGTAAAAACTATTAACTATTACCTGTTCGCTGTTAACTGCCTCTGCGAGACCCAAAGCCGGGCCTGTAGCTCAGTTGGTTAGAGCACGCGCTTGATAAGCGCGGGGTCACAGGTTCAAGTCCTGTCAGGCCCACCAAAAGCAAATCGATTATTGAGGGAAGAACGAAAATTGACATCTGCGTGGCAAAGAAAACAATTGCTGAGAAGCAATTGCTTTCCAACAAAGTGGGTAGTTGAAAAACAACTACAATACACAATTTAAAACATGCATACCAAGAAATAAGACAATACAGTAAGTCACGAAAGGGCTTTGTGGTATTGTGGAAGTGGTAAAAAACTTTTGCAATATGATGAAGTAAGTAAGGGCGTACGGTGAATGCCTTGGTGCCAACAGGCGAAGAAGGACGCGGCAAGCTGCGAAAATCCTCGGGAAGCTGCAAGCAAGCGATGATCCGGGGGTATCCGAATGGGGTAACCTGATCGAGTTAATACTCGATCGTTCATACCTGAATACATAGGGTATGAAACGCGAAACCCGCTGAAGTGAAACATCTCAGTAAGCGGAGGAAAAGAAAGAGAAATCGATTCCGTAAGTAGTGGCGAGCGAAAGCGGATGGAGCCCAAACCGAAGGTACTCCTTCGGGGTTGTAGGACCACGACATATTCGACCATACTGGATAGTAGAACAGCCTGGAAAGGCTGGCCGTAGAAGGTGAAAGCCCTGTAAACGAAATCCAGCGTGGGAATTAGTGGTATCCTGAGTAATACATCACACGTGGAACGATGTATGAATCAGCGCGGACCACCGCGCAAGGCTAAATACTAGTTGGCGACCGATAGTGAACAAGTACCGCGAGGGAAAGGTGAAAAGAACCGCTGTGAGCGGAGTGAAATAGAACCTGAAACCGTATGTCTACAAAGTGTCAGAGCAGAGCGATCTGCGATGGCGTGCCTTTTGTTTAATGAGTCTGCGAGTCAGTGTTTGTGGCAAGACTAAGGGCTTCCGGCCCGGAGTCGTAGCGAAAGCAAGTCCGAATAGGGCGAATTAAGTCGCAGGTACTGGACCCGAAGCGGAGGTGACCTACCCTTGGCCAGGTTGAAGCATGGGTAAAACCATGTGGAGGACCGAACAGGTGAACGTTGAAAAGTTCTCTGATGAGCTGAGGGTAGGAGTGAAAGGCTAATCAAACCCCGTGATAGCTGGTTCTCTTCGAAATGCATTTAGGTGCAGCGTCACGTGCTGATGCGCGGGGGTAGAGCACTGACAAGGCTAGGGGGCACACCCGCTTACCAAACCTTATCAAACTCCGAATACCGTGCAATGGAACGTGGCAGTGAGACAGTGGGGGATAAGCTTCATTGTCGAGAGGGAAACAACCCAGACCAGCAGCTAAGGTGCCTAAATAACGCTCAGTGGAAAGGATGTGGGATTACACAGACAGTGAGGATGTTGGCTTAGAAGCAGCCACCATTTAAAAAATGCGTAATAGCTTACTCATCGAGTGATCCTGCGCCGAAAATGATTGGCGATCAAGCGTTATACCGAAGCTCTGGACTTTACCTTATGGTAGAGTGGTAGAAGAGCGTTGCATACGCGTTGAAGGGTGATGGCGACTGACCCTGGAGCGTATGCAAGTGAGTATGCAGACATGAGTAACGTAAAGCCGGGTGAAATCCCCGGCCGCCGTAAACCCGAGGTTTCCAGGGCAACGTGTTTCGTCCCTGGGTTAGCCGGGACCTAAGCCGAGGCCGAGAGGCGTAGGCGATGGACATCAGGTTAATAATCCTGAGCTCGCGACCCTTAAACTGGGAGGACGCATGAGAAAAGATGACTAGGTTATTGAATTCCGAGTTGAGTCTACGGACTCAGCGCATCATTGGATCGAGTGCCAAGAAAAGCCCCAGCATATGCTAAGCGACCCGTACCGCAAACCGACACAGGTGGGTGGGTAGAATATACCAAGGCGTAAGAGTGAAACCTGGTTAAGGAACTCGGCAAATTAGCCCCGTAACTTCGGAAGAAGGGGTGCCTGCAGCGATGCAGGCCGCAGAGAAATGGCCCAACCGACTGTTTATCAAAAACACAGCACTCTGCAAAGACGCAAGTCGAAGTATAGGGTGTGACACGTGACCAATGCCGAAAGATTAAGGCAAGGGGTTAGCCGCAAGGCGAAGCTCTGAACCCAAGTCCCGGTGAATGTCGGCCGTAACTATAACGGTCCTAAGGTAGCGAAATTCCTTGTCGGGTAAGTTCCGACCTGCACGAATCGTGAAACGAGTTGGGCACTGTCTCAACCAGGCGCTCAGTGAAATTGTAGTGGCGGTGAAGATGCCGCCTACCCGCAGAAGGACGGAAAGACCCTATAGACCTTAACTGTAAGCTGTCATTGTTTCTTCGGTTTTAATGCTCAGAGTAAGTGGGAGACGCTGAAGACACCCTTTAGGGGGTGTCCGAGTCATCAATGAGACACCACCCTTTGAAACTGGAGGATCTAACCCTGAGCCGTGAATCCGGCCAGAGGACCGTGTCAGCCGGTCAGTTTTACTGGGGCGGTATCCTCCCAAAGAGTAACGGAGGAGCGCGAAGGTGGGCTCAGCCCGGTTGGCAACCGGGTGTCGAGTGCATGGGCATAAGCCCGCCTAACTGTGAGACCTACAAGTCGAGCAGATGCGAAAGCAGGCCCAAGTGATCCGGCGGTAGAAAGTGGAATTGCCGTCGCTCAACGGATAAAAGGTACCTTAGGGATAACAGGCTGATCACGCCCAAGAGTTCATATCGACGGCGTGGTTTGGCACCTCGATGTCGGCTCGTCGCATCCTGGGGCTGGAGAAGGTCCCAAGGGTCCGGCTGTTCGCCGGTTAAAGCGGCACGCGAGCTGGGTTCAGAACGTCGCGAGACAGTTCGGTCCTCTATCCTCTGTGGGCGTTGGAAAATTGAGGGGTTCAGACCTTAGTACGAGAGGACCGGGTCTGACGCACCACTGGTGCATCGGTTGTACTGTCAAGTGCATGGCCGAGTAGCTAAGTGCGGACGGGATAAGCGCTGAAAGCATCTAAGCGCCAAGCCCATCCCAAGATGAGTTTTCCCTATAGGTTCGTGGAAGACCACCACGTTGATAGGTCGCAGGTGTAAGTGCAGCAATGTATTGAGCCAAGCGATACTAATTACCAATAGACTTCATCATATTACATCACTCCCGTTCGTGAATAACAACTTACCGTTGTCCTGTTCATACGATGTATGTTAAAAAAAAGTAACACCACCAGCCACGCAGATGTCAGTTTACGCTGACTTTCCTCAAGAGGCCACTCCTCTTTTAGAAATCTTCTTAAAGCCACACAAAACACATACAAAAAATCCCCCCCTCAAAGCCCCCAAGGGCTCCCGGGCAGGCAGGATGAAGAGAAACCCTCTTCCCCCTGAAGCCCGGTGGCCAGAGCGCAGTGGTCCCACCCGGTCCCGTTCCGAACCCGGAAGTGAAACGCTGCCGCGCCAATGGTAGTCGGACGATAGGTCCCGCAAGAGTAGGTCGCCGCCGGGATTTTTTTCATCAAGCCCCGCCAGTTCAAAAACTGACGGGGCTTGCTCTTTTCTTGATAGTGTCTTCTTCTTCAAATACTGAGGTAAAACAAAAGTAACAAGCAAGGATTGATCGCCTCCTTCAATCAAAAGGCCCTCTCCCCTTCTCCCGGTTTCCTCCTTAGGGGAACTTGGACAATGGGGAATACGAAACTGAAGGAACCCTTCCTTCTCACTTGAAAGTTCTCTCTGCCTGATTGGGTATATTGTTGATGATGCTTGTTCCTCTTTCCCGCAATTATTTAAAAGTACTGGCCGGAGTTTTTTTGTTGTGCGGCGCGGGTTTCTCTTCATGGGGAAATGTGCAGGATCCTCTTTGCCACTCCGGTGTGAACACGTACCATTTACCCGGTTTCTCCGTCCGGGTGAATGGAAATGGATCCCTGGACTGCATCTTGTTGGAAGACGGTTCCGGAGAAAGAGTTCCCTTCCGTTCCGGTTCCTTGTTTCCGGAGGTGAAAGGCCCGTTGACGATCAGGAATGGCAGGGGGGAAGTGAAGGAAGAAGGTATTACGTATGGAGCGGAGTATGGTGTGGAGCATGGCGCATTATGTCTGCGGGCGTGGGTAAGGAATGATTCCGGCAAGGTATTTGCACCGGACCGTGTGCGGCTGGATTTGGGCGTGGATTGCTATATGGAGAGTTTTCCCTCCTGGAACGGGAAAATGTTTCCAACGCTGATGCGTGCGGAGCGGGACGGCTTCTGGGGATATTTCATGAGTCCCGGCGGCCGCGTGCTTTTGGTTGCCTCTCCTGATCCTGTCGCTTCCTGGGCTAATGATTATGAACAGTCCCCCCGGTGTTTCAGCGGCAAACAGGGGTACATGGGCGCGCACCGGATCCGGACCGTGTTTCTGGATTTGATGCACAGAGGCCCGCTTCCTCCCCGTCATCCTCAACATTTATCCAGGCTGGAACCGGGAAAGTCATCATCCTTCCGTTTGTTTTTCAAGATTCTGGATTCCTTGCGGGAAGTGAAGAGGGAGGCGGCTTTTTTAACTGGCATCCCGGTTCTGGATGCGGAATTATATACGCAGGAGGAAGGGCAGGCTTTTTGCGGAACGGTGGAGGGAGATGTGGTGAGAATGGAGATCCGGAGTCCGCGCAGTGAATTGTTTACCGTTCCTTTAAAGAAAACGGGAGAGGGACGTTTTCTGTGGTCTTTCCTGCCTGGGTCCGGATGTGGCATGTACACATGCGCCGTGTTTGGAAGTAATGGCAAGGTTGGCGAAGGAAGTTTGTTTGTGAGGCCTTCTCTGGCATCCTATCTGCGGCAGGCCAGGAAAGCGGGATTGCGATGGCTGCCGACGGAGACGCATCATGCCGAGTGTTTTTATCCGTTTTACTCTTATTTCCTGTCCCGCCTTCACGTGCCGGAGCCGGAGCTGGATTCCAAAGCGGAGGAGGTGTTTTTGTCTTTATTCCCCAAACTTTTCGATGCCGGAAAAAAGGTAATGAGGAATGGACGCCATAGAATTCAGGATGCTGCGACCATGGCGGGGATTTTGGCGGATCGGTATGCGGTGACGGGAGAGATTGCCACATTGGAGAATGCTTCTGGCTTGGCGGATTTTCTTATTTCCTGCCAGAGCCGGGACGGGGTCTTCCGATCGGGGAAAACCCATTACACCTCGGTCATTTATCCGGCCAAGTCAATCATGGAGGTGATGGTTCATGAAAAGAAGCTGGGCATGACCGATCCTGTCTGGAAAAGCCGTTATGAACGCCACCTCGCTTCCGTCCGGGCGGCGTTGGATGATTTGGAGCTTCGGGGGGACAACATAGACACGGAGGGGCAGTTGACGTTTGAGGACGGAATGGTTTCCTGCTCCGTGGCCCAGCTTGGCATGGCTGCCCTGAAAGAGACGGATGAAGGCCGCCGCGCCCGTTACGTGAAGCGTGCCAGGGAATTGCACCGGAAGCACTCCTGCCTTTCTGCACTGCTGGTGCCGGATTGCCGGATGAATGGCGCCACGCTGCGGTTCTGGGAATTCCAGTATACGGTGAATTTGATGACGAATGCCCTGAATTCTCCCTGCGGATGGTCCGCATGGGATGGGTATGGAAGCTGGTACCTGTATCTGCTGACGGGAGAGTATGAGTACTTGAGGCAGGCATTTAATACGCTGGGATGCTGTTTGCAGCTTTTGGATGAAAAAACGGGAGAACTGCGTTTCGGATTCATGGTTGATCCGTATATTGATGCCTGCCAGTTTGTGGAATGGCCTTCCGGCAGCGGACGCCCGGTTCCTCAGCGCGTGGTGATGGGAGAGCAGTATGTCAGCCAGTCTTCGGATTGGCACAAGGAGCCTAATGCAACATGGCGGCAGAAATGGGGGATTGATAATTTTGCCCATGAAGGATTCAAGTTGATGGCTGAGATGGCCTTGCAGAATGCGTATATTGTGGAAAGGCCCGATGGTTCCGTTCTAGGTATCAACTGCGTCGTGAAGCAGGAAGGGCGCCGGTTGATTGTATCAAGCGCGGAATCCCTTGTTTGCCGGCTGCATGTCAATTTGCGTAATATATGGGATATTGAATCTTCCCTGATGGGAGGGAAGTATTTCCGTTCTGTTTCAGGAATGAAATGGCTTGGCGGCATACCGGAAGAACTGGAGCCATTTTAACGCATTGCCGTCATGGCTGGCCGATGTTAAATTAATTGGAATATTGATTTTTTTGTTGGCGGGATTTGATGAAAGATGCAGGCAGGAAGACGTGTACCGTTACACATGATAGTTAATGTCTCTACTGCTTGTTCCATTGCCGGAATGGGAGTTGCATCTATTGTCTGTGCCGCTCCGGCGGAGATATCGCCGATTGCTGCTGCGGAAGGAGTGGTGGAGCGTATGACTCCACGTGCCAAAGGGTCCGTGTTTTTCAAGTTGAACCGGAATATGGGTGCAAAGGTTTCCATCTCAGGAGTTCCGGGCGGCATCCGGGTGGAGGCGTCCGATGTCCGCCGCCTGGTGGCGGGGTATGGGTGGTATTTGAAGAATATTGCCAAGGTGCATTTTTCCTGGAATGGAGACCGTCTGGAGCTTCCCTCTCCGTTGCCCGCTCCGTCCAGTCCCGTCACGATTGAATCTCCGTGGAATACCGTTTTTGCGTATAATTATTGCACTTTGTCCTATACGGCAGCTTTCTGGGATTGGAAAAGATGGCAGCGCGAGATTGATTTCCTGGCCCTGAGCGGGTTTACGCACGCGCTGGTAACGGCAGGCCTGGAGAAAACCTGGGAGGATTTTCTCATCGGCCTGGGGTATCCCCGGGAAAAGGCTCTCCGCTTCATCCCCAATCCAGCCTTTGCCGCCTGGTGGAACATGGGCAACCTGGAAGGGCACGGAGGACCGTTGACCCAGCAGCAGATTGACAGGATGGCGCAGCTGGGAAGGAACATCGTGTCCCGCATGGAACAGCTGGGCATGACGCCCGTGCTTCAGGGGTATGTGGGGTTTGTTCCTGCGGATTTTGCGGAGAACGTGCAGATGAAAGGCCTGAAACTTATTCCGCAGGGGGAATGGGTCAATTTCAAGAGGCCATGGGTGGTGGACCCCACTTGCGAGGCTTTTCCAAAGCTGGCAGCAGACTGGTACAAGGCTCTCCGCAAGGTATACGGTATTTCCGGAAAGATGTTCGGGGGGGATTTGTTTCATGAGGGCGGCAGCAAGGAGAACATTGACGTAACGCGCGCGGCGCAGGCGGTGCAGGGCGCCATGCAGAAGGCGTCACCGGGTTCTTCCTGGGTGATTCAGGCGTGGGGAGGCAATCCTTCCCGCGAGCTGCTGGCCGGAACAGACCCAAAGCATGCCCTCGTATTGCAGCTTACCAAGGATATGGCTGACGGCGGAAAGAATTTAAGGACCTTTGACGGCATCCCCTGGGTCTGGTGTGAGCTGGCCAACTTCGGCGGCAATACGGGGCTGTACGGAGGGGTTCCCCTTCTGTCCCGGCTTGGAAGTGACTTGGCCGGATACAGGGACAAGGGTTTGACGGGAATGGGCACCTTGTCCGAAGGACTGGAGACGAATCCCCTTCATTACGCCCTGTTTTGTGACCGCTTATGGACGCAAGAGGATATTCCTGTCCGGGACTGGCTCGGGAAGTATGCCCGCCAGCGTTACGGAGCCGCTCCGGAAGCGGTTGTACAGGCTTTGGAAGTCCTGTCTTCCTCCATTTACAATCCCGCCCGGTCCCAGGAGGGGTGTACGGAGTCCATTGTCTGCGCCCGCCCGTCCTGGGACGTCCGCAAGGCCTCCACGTGGTCCAGCGGGGAGAGGTATTACCATCTGGGCGACATTGTTAAAGCGGCCCGCGGTTACTTGAAGGCGGCTAACGACCAGCCGTCCCTGGTGAAGGAGGAGACCTTCCGCTATGATTTGGTGGATGTTGTCCGCCAGGCGCTTGCAGATGCCGCTTTTTACCAGCTCCAGCGGGTCAGGAGCGCTTTTGATTCCGGGGATGCGGCTGCATACAGGAAGCAGGTGAAATTGTTCCTGGCCCTGGTTTCGGATATGGACGCCCTCCTGGCGACGGACAGGCAGTTCCTGCTGGGAACCTGGCAGAAGAAGGCGCTGGATTGGGGAGGCACCCGGCAGGAGAAGGCCTTGATGGACAAGTCCGCCAAAATGCTTATTACCACATGGATTGACCAGGCTCCCCGGGCGCTGAATGATTATTCCAACCGACAATGGGCCGGGCTTGTTTCCGATTTTTATTTGCCCCGCTGGAAGAATTTTTTTGAATCCCAGCTGGATGTGCTGACTGGAAAGAAGGACCGTGCCGCCGCCCATGCCGCTTTCATGGATAAAACGGTCCGTGAGGAGCTGGCTTTTGCGGGAAATGGAAAGGTGTATCCTACCAGGCCGGCCGGGGATACGTTGACCGTCGCCAATCGCGTGATGGGCGCCCACCGGGAAATGCTGGATGCCCTGAGCGCGGAAGAAAGGCATTCCGCGGGAACGCCGTGGGATCTCCAGCAGGGTTCTCCGCTGCAATTTAACGTGACGGAACAGGTGACCGGGCCGGGTACGTACACCGCTACCTTCCAGTGGAAGAACGGCCCCAGCGCCCTGAAAATTCATTCCGTCAAGCTATATGAGGGGAGCAGGGAGGTGGCCGCGGATACCCATGAAGGCTGGACCGGCGTGGAGAATAAGGATAATGCCTACAGGCTCGATTTAAAGAAGTACCGCACCAACCTTGATTCCTATACCTTGAAGGCGGAGGTAAGCGGCGTTTCCGAAGGAGCTTCCAAAGGGGAAATGACGTTGAAGAAGGAAGCCCGTTGACATGCCGCCGGGCCAGGTCCGGACCTTCGGAATATCCTTTTCCGCAGGCCCGGCGCCCGGTCACGGATTCAGCGTGCCGCCTGGTAAATGCTGAACATCAGGATGGCCATGCCCGTCAGGGCCGCGCCGGCAATGATGCCGGAAGCGGTGGGGATTTTGTATTCCCTGGATTTGGCGCGGAAGAAGCGGTCCGCAGCCCAGCCGAGCACGGCCCCGGCAAAGAAGAGGAAGGAGTCATTCCACTGGATGGCCCACGCCAGCCCGAAGCCGATGGGAGTGGGGAGCCATTTTCCTGCGGCGGGAAGGTAGCGGGGGACAAGCACCAGAATGAGGCCGAGGATGCCGCCCGCGATGATGGAGAGAACCTTGATGCTGTGCAGGTGGCTGAAGCCCATGCCCAGCGCTTCCGCCGTGGCCGCCCATGTTCTGGCCCCCGGCGCATTGAAGGCCTGGAGGGCATCCACGTCCGGGACCATGGAGCGGAAGGCGAGCACGGAGACGAGGGTTCCCAGGAAGATTCCGGAGAACTGGGCGATGAATTGCTTGCGGGGATTGGCTCCCAGCAGGTAGCCCACCTTGAGGTCCACGAGCAGGTCTGCCGAGGAACTGGACGCTCCGGAGGTGATGTTGGCCGCCATCAGGTTGGCCGTCACGTGTCCCGGCGCAATCCCGCCGAAGATGAGCTGCGTGACTTTCCCCATGGCTCCGGTGGGCGTGATGTTGGCCTCCCCGGTGATCCGGCAGACGACCAGCGCCAGGAAGAAGGAGATGATTACTGCAATGCAGCTCATCCAGTACGGAACGTCAAAGGTGGCATGCGCCAGATAGCCGAGGGCCGCCAGGGAGACGAGCTGCCCGGCCAGGAACCAGCTCATGGGCGTTTCTATTTTTTCCACGTCCGTCAGCTCCCGCCTTTTAGTCAGGGAGAACATGGCGCCCAGGGAGGAGAAGGAGCGGACGATGCTTTTCCACTGGAACAGGAAGGCCACAATGCTGGCGACGACCATGCAGGCGGTTCCCCCCCACAGGGTCCAGCCCACAGCGTCCCGGTAGCCGGCGCCCGCGGGAAGCAGCCCCTGGTTTTCCAGCCACGGTACGTAAAGCGCCCAGCAGACCGTGCCCCCGATGAAGAGGCTGAGGGAGGTTTTCATGCCCACCAGTGCGCCTGCGCCCACAAACATGAGGTCCCATTTGAAGAAGATGGTGCGGTGGTACCAATTGCCCAGGATTTGCTGCTGGGCGGTGCCCAGCCATTGCTCCCCTCCCGCTGCCATGGCGATGGCGTTGGCGGAGGCGAAGAGGGCGGAGTAAAGAAGGGCTTTGGCCTGTCCCGCCGCCTTTTTGCCTTCTGAATAGAGCACCTTGAGGGTTTCCGCCGTGGCGATGCTGTCCGGGAATTTGATTTGTTCAATGTTGATCATCTGGCGCTTCATCGGAATGGCCATGGTGACGCCCAGCACGGCAATGAAGAATATCCAGGCGAAGGTGACGCCCAGCGGCATGTGCTGCCCAGTGAGCAGGAGCAGGGCGGCCACGGCGGAGGTAAGCGTGCCCCCGGTGGAGTAGCCTGCGGAGCTGGCGGCGGACTGCATGCACGTGTTTTCCAGGATGGTCATGGGGGATTTGGAGATGCCCAGGCGGACAAACGCATTCCAGAGGGCAAACGAGATAATGCCTGCCGTCAGCGCCACCCCGAAGGACCATCCCATTTTAAGGTTGGCATAAAGGTTGGTGAGGGAGAGGATGGAGCCCAGGAGCATGCCTACGATGACGGCTCTCCAGGTGAGCTGCTTCATTCTGTCGCCGGAGCCCAGGTAGACCCGGTCATACCATTGTTGTTCGATTTCATCCGGCGTCCCCTGGAAGCCGTCCAGGGGGAGCGGCTTTTCCAGGCAGGAGAGAGGAGCGGGGGAAGACTGGGATTCCGTAGGTGCCATACGGGCCGGAACATAGCATGTGCGGGCGCGGTGGAAAAGCCGTATCTGCCTTTCCTTTCCTCCGGAACGCCTCCTGCTTGGGGCTTGCCTGCCCGTGGCGGCCGTGGTTTAATGAACGGCATGAGCCCATCTTTTACGGATAAACTTGCCGCCCGCATCAGAAAGACCGGTTCCGCCCTGTGCGTGGGGCTGGATCCGCGCCCCGTCATGGATGATTTGCAGTCGGTTCCCGCCCTGTTGCGGAAGGTCGTGGAAGAAACCGCTCCGTATGCGGCGGCGTTCAAGCCGAATATCGCGTATTTTGAGGCCATGGGCCTGCGCGGCCTGGAGATGCTTGAAGAATTGCTTCCGGATATGCCGGGGGATGTGCCCGTGGTGCTGGACGCCAAGCGCGGGGACATCGGAGAGACCCAGAAGTATTATGCCCAGGCGTATTTTGAACGTCTGGGAGTGGATGCCGTCACGTTAAGCCCCTTCATGGGTTATGATACGCTGGAACCTTTTCTGGATTATGAAGGCAAGGGCATCTATCTGCTGGCAGTCACTTCCAATCCGGGTTCCGCGGATGTGGAGCGCCAGGAGCTGGCTGACGGCCGCAAGGTGTATGAACTGGTGGGGGATATGGTGCGCCGCTCCGTGCAGGAAGGGCGCAAGACATCCGTGGGCATGGTGGTGGGGCTGACCAATGCGGATTCCAGCATTCTGGCGCGTATTCCGGACGCCCCCCTGCTGGTTCCCGGCCTGGGGGCGCAGGGAGGCGACCTTTCCAGCCTGAGCGGGTCCGGCCACGTGGCTCCCCCGTTGATCAACGTTTCCCGCGGCATCATGTACCAGAATCCGGAACTAAGCTTTGCGGAGAAAGCGGAGAGGTTTTCCCTGCGGATACGGGAAGCGCTGGGTTATTGATCCTCATACGGTTTCCGGCAGGATAACAAAACGGTAACGGGCCGCACATGGCAGTGCGGGCGCTTGTCAACGGGAAGGGCGCTGGTATAGTGAACGGGCACTTCTCTCCTCTTCCCGCCCGTTTTTATGGATGAAAAGCCCGGAATTGTAAGATTCACGCCCCGTTCAACCTCCAAGTCCGCCATGTTTATTGCGGTGGGGGTGGCTTTGTGCGTCCAGGTGGCTTTATGCGCCGTGCTCGTAGCCATCCATTTTCAGGAGCTGTGGCTCCCTTCCGTCCAGAGCGGGGAGGTAGAAATGGAGTTTGTGGCCCCTTCCGAGGAGATTCTCCAGGAGCTGGAGGAGGTTCGGCCCGTGCCGGTGGACCCCGCGGCGGCTCCTCCTACGGTCAGCTCCATTCCGGAAATTACCGCGGATGAGGACCTGCTTGCGATGAAGCTGCCGGAAAACGAGGATTGTTCCGAGATGAAGGATTTTCTTCAGGAGGAGCCTCAAACGGAGTTTTTGCCGGAAGAGCTTGCCAGCCAGCGGATTTCCATGAAAGAGGTGAAACCCAGGCGCCCCGCAAAAACTCCTGCGGTATCTCGGCCGGGACCTCCGGCGCCGGATGAAAATGTGACTCCGGATAAAAAGGTGCGTTATAAACATGCTCCATCCTTGCCCAATTCCGTCAATTCTTCTAAAGTCGGGAAGGTGAATGCCGTGGTGAAAGTTGCGGTGGGGGTAAATCCCCGTGGCGAACCTTCATCCGTCAATCTTATTCAGTCAACGGGGAATGCGGAACTGGACCGTCTTTTCATGCGCTGGGTGAAAGAGAATTGGACTTTCTACCCGGCAGAAAAGGACGGCGTGCCCATTGCTTCCAAGGTAGTGGTGCCCGTCAGGTTGAATATAGATTAACCTGTGCAGGAAATAAGAAAGATGCTTCCGGAGAAGACAGAAAAAAGGCCCATATACGTGATCGGCCACCAGAATCCGGATACGGATGCCATTTGTTCCGCCATAGGTAATGCGGAGTTTTTAAGAGCCCATGGCGAACCTGACGCCATTGCCGCCAGATGCGGGGAGATGACGCTGAGAACGTCCTGGGTGCTGGAAAAGGCCGGACTGCCGGAGCCGCTCCTCGTTTATGACGTAACACCCACTGCGGGAACGATCTGCCGCCGTGATGTGATCAGCGTAAGTCCGGACGATACGTTCCTGACGGCGTACCGCAGGATGACGGAGAACTCCCTTCAGACCATTCCGGTGGTTGACGCGGACCACAATCTTCATGGGCTGCTGCGTTATTTTGATTTGCTGAGCCTGCTGATGCCCCTGAACATGACGGAGATGAATGTGCGCTCCGTTTTTTCCAGCCTGAGCAACATTGCCACCACCATTGACGGCAAGTGCCTGACGGGGGAGACCCTGAGTGAGGAAGAAACGCAGAATATCATTCTGGTGGGGGCTTCCAGCGAGCCGAGCGTCCGGACGAGGCTTGCCAATTACAAAAGAAAGGGCATTGTCCAGGATCTGATCGTTATTTGCGGGGACCGTCCGAACGTGCAGCTTTATGCCGTGGAGCACGGAGTGCGCGCGCTGGTAACCACCTCCGGGGCGTTCCCGTCCCTGGATATTGTTGAGACGGCCCAGACGACAGGCACATGCATTTTAAGCACCCCGTGGGATACGGCCAGTGTGGGCCAGTTGATCCGCTGCTCCCGGAAGGTGATGGAACAGGTGCACAAGGATTATACGGTTTTTCCGGAGAATATGCCGCTGCCTGAATTGAGGCAGGCCGCTGTGAAGAGCAAGCAGGCGCTATTCCCCGTGATGAGCATCAGGACCAACAAGATGATTGGCGTATTGAGCAAGACGGACCTGGTGGACCCGCCCCGCATGCGCGTAGCCCTGGTGGACCATAATGAATTTTCACAGGCCGTCAAGGGGGTGGAGGAAGCGGAGATCGTGGAGGTCATGGACCACCACCGCCTGGGCACCCAGATTTCCACCCGGGACCCGATCCGATTTTTGAATGAGCCTGTGGGCTCCACTTCCACCCTGGTGGCACGCAGGTTTTACCACCGTGATGCGGAGCCTTCCCAGGCTGTGGCGATTTGCCTGTGCGCGGGTATTCTTTCCGATACGCTGAACCTGACGTCCCCCACCACGGCGCGGGCGGACAGGGAGATGCTGGAATGGCTGACCGGCATTGCCAAGATAGACGCCAAGAAGTTTACGGAAGAGTTTTTCGCCACCGGTTCCCTGCTGCGCTCCAAAACGGCGCCTTCCGCGATTATCCAGGCGGACAGGAAAACCTTTACGGAGTACGGGCACAAGATCAGCATCTCCCAGATTGAGGAAATCGGCATCTTCGGCCTTCAGGAAGTTCAGGATGACCTGGTGAAGGAGCTTCAGAAATTGGTGGAGGAAGAAGGGTTGAAACTGGCGTGCCTTCTGGTTACGGACATTGTCACGCATGATTCCATGCTTCTGGCCGTGGGGGATGAAGAGGTGCTGGAGCGCATCGAGTACGAACGGCTGGGGCCCAACCTGTTTTCCGCCGCTGATGTGGTCAGCCGCAAGAAGCAGCTTTTCCCGGCTATTTCCCGTGCCTTGAAAACCCTGTAGATGTGACGGGGAAAATTCTTTTCCGCGTTTTACGTAGGGTTGCTCCGTTCCCGGGATGTCCGGAGGAATTGTTATACGGAAATAGCCTGGAGCAGTGGCGCAGGAGGGGATCAGGGCATGGAAATGTCCGCCAGGATGGAGCGGCGGATGGTATCCGGTACCAGCACGGTGCTGGCGCGTTCAGGTTTGAGCGGCGGTGTGCAGAAGACCCGGTCCAGGCGCAGCAGCGGGAAGTTGACGGGACAGGTGGCCCCGTATCCGGCGCCTTTCAGCTTGAAGCAATCCTGAAAGTCGCTGCTGAGTTTGGAGAAGATGGGGGATTGAGGAGCGGCGCTGAAGTTCCCGGCCAGGATGATAGGCAGTTCACCGTGCTGGCTTCCTACCTCCTTCAGGGTATCAAACAGATACTGGAGCTGTTTGCGGTGAATGAACCGGAGTGTGTGGAAGTATTTCCAGCAGGCGGGGGAATAAAGGTCAAAGCGGTGCTCAAAGGGCTCCAGGCTGATGTTGATGAGCCGTATTGCCAAAGAAGAGTTTTCCGGTATCCAGTCCACGATCAGGCCTGAGGTATCCGTGATGCTTTGCGCCGGACCTATCTGGCCGTGGCGCACAATGATGGCGCAGCTTCCAATTTGCTTGATGTAGGAGGTGCGTCCGAAGATGCTGTAGGCAAATTTGAGCGTCCGGTTGTGGTTGCTGCATCCCTGGATAAAGATGACGTCCGCCCGGAGTTTGGATATCTGTTCAATGGGCGGGTTTTCCACGCAGCCCCCGTACAGGGTAAGGACTCTGATCTGGCGGGAGTCCGGCGCCGGGGGCATTTTGTAATATTCCATTCCCGTTCTGGCGATGGGAGGGATGAAATCCGTGACGACGATGCCGTATGCAAACCAGACAATGACGCCAAGCAGCCCGATCCGGGAACCGAAAATCAGCCACGCCAGAAGCGCCGGGAAGGAGAAGATAAGACAGCACGCCCAGATGGGCAGTGAAGTCATAAAGGCCATCGTGTCCGATCCGGTCCAGAAAATGGTGACGACGATAACCCACAGGCACAGAGAGACGCAACCCAGCGCTATCCCCAGGTGGTTGACACCGGATAACGCAGGCAGTGGTTCTGCCAGATGTTTGCGCCTTCTGAGCCTGTGCACGGTGATGGTAGGTTAAAAGCCCATGCCGGGGGGCAGGTCCAGTCCGCCCGTCAGCTTTTTCATTTCCGCGGCTGCGGTTTCCTTGCCTTTGGCGATGGCGGCGTTAATGGTTTGCAGGAGCAGGTCCTGGAGAAATTCGGAGTCGGACGGGTCAATGATGGAGGGATCAATAACCAGCTCCGTGAGATTTCCGTCACAGGTGGCGGTGACTTTCAGCTTGCCGCCCGCGCCTTCCAGAGTAACGGTCTGGGAGGCCAGTTTTTCCTGGGCGGCGGCAAGTCCGGCCTGCATCTGCTGGACCTGCTTCATCATTTTCATCATATTCATGGCTGTTGTATTTGGAGATGTGGGTTGATGTATTATTGGGAAATGATACGGGCGCGGAATATTTCCATGGCGGCGTCAATCAGGGGGTCCGTATAGTAGGAGTTATCTTCATTTTCCTCTTTGGCGGGTTCCCGGACGGGCGCAGCGGTTTTTTCCCGGGGAGCCTGGGGTTTGGGGGCTGGAGCGGCCGCCGCGGGGGGCGGGGGTGCCGGCAGCGGGGCCAGTTCTTCCTGGACAGGCTCCGGTATGGAAGCATCCTGAAGGATGGAGATGGTAACGGGAACTCCGCCGCGTTTGGAGAGATCCGCTTCCAGGGCGGCGCGGAGGGGACCGGAGCCCAGGCTGTCCATTCCCTGATGGTCGGAGGGATGGAAAGAAACGGCGACGAATGCTCCGTCATGGCCGGAAAAGACGCTGTTTGCCAGAAAGTCCGCCTGCAGGGGGAATTTGGCGGCGGCCTGTTCCAGCGCCGCTTTCCAGTCTTCCGCCGTGATGGTTCTTCCGGATTGAGGAACGGGGGCCTGCGGCTCCTCTTTTACCGCGGGAGCAGGGGCGCGGGAAGGGGCGCTTGCCGTGTCAAACAGATTGTCAAAGAAACTGCTGGTTCTCCTTTCCGGAGGCAGGCTTTCCTCAGGGTCCATGAAGGTGGGTTCCGGAGAATCCGGAGGGGACACCGGAGCATCCGAGATGACGGAGGCGGGGCGCTGGGTTTCGGCCGGGATTTCAGGAACGGGTTCTTGCTGAGGTTCAGGCGCGGAGTAAAGAGGCTCTTCCTCCGGAAGGGAGGGGGGAGGTTCTTCCTCCACGGCGGCAGGCGGAACCTGCGGTTGCGGTTCGGGGGCCTCCGCGGGAACAGGCGCTGGCGGAACACTGGCGGGTTCGCTCTTCTGCATGGCGGCAGCGGGGGACGGCTTGGCCGGAGAAAAATCCGGAACCGGGTCCATCAGGTGCGCTTCCGGAGCGGGTTCCGGTTTTTCCACAGGAATGGGCGCCTGGACAGTTGCCGGAGGTTCCGGGGCAGGGGCGGCGGCCGCAGGCGCCTTCTGTTCCTGGCGGTCAGCGGGAGCCTGTGTGGAGGCGGCCAGCGGCGCGCCTTCCAGAGCCATGATAATATCGCTGATGCTGGCTTCCGCCAGGGCGTGGACGGCCTTGATCAGGCCCATTTCCAGATGCAGCCTTTTATTAGTAGACCAGCGCATCTTGTCTTCCGTTTCCGCCAGGACTTCCACCAGGCGCAGAATCTTGTCCGTCTGGGTGCGTTTGACTAGTCCGGCGAGTTCCTCCTTGGAGGCTTCCGGGAGGGAGTCAAAGCTGGCTTCCGGATCCACCTTGGAAACCAGGATTTCACGCACGGCGGAAATAATTTCAGAAAGGAACTGGCCCATGTCTCTTCCCGCCTCCGCCTGCTCATGCAGAAGGTGAAGCAGGGAGGGGAGCTCCTTGTTCAGAATGAGCGCCAGGGCATGCGCCACGGTTTCCCGGGAAGTAATGCCGAAGATGTGGAGCACCTGTTCCTCTTCAATCTGGTTCCCGCAGAAGGAAACCAGCTGGTCCAGCATGGACTGGGCATCCCGCATGCCGCCGTCCGCCACCTTGGCTACGGCAAAGGCCGCTTCACGGCTCAGATTCACTCCTTCCGCAGAAGCGATGTGGAGCAGGTGCTCCGCAATGATTTCGGAAGGAATGGGGCGCAGGTCAAAACGCTGGCAGCGTGACAGGATGGTCGGCAGAATCTTGTGGGGTTCCGTCGTCGCGAAAATGAATTTGACGTGGGGGGGCGGTTCCTCCAGCGTTTTCAGCAGGGCGTTGAAGGACTCCTTGGTGAGCATGTGCACTTCATCTATATAGACAATGCGGAAATTCCCCCGGCTGGGAGCAAAGCGCACATTGTCCCGGAGGTCGCGGATGTGGTCGATGCCGCGGTTGGATGCGCCGTCTATTTCCAGAACATCCAGGCTCCGTCCCTCCGCGATCTCTTCACAGATGTCTTCATGCGGGTCAAAATCCACTTTCGGGCCGCCGCTGCAATTCAGGGCTTTTGCGAAAATTCTGGCAGTAGATGTTTTTCCCGTTCCGCGCGGTCCTACAAAAAGGTAGGCATGCGCGAGGCGATTGTGCTCAATGGCGTTTTTCAACGTCTGGACGACATGATCCTGTCCGAGGACGTCATTGAATGTCAGAGGACGATATTTTCTGGCAAAGACCTGGTAACTCACGGTTCAGAAAGACTAGAAGATGAGTCCCTGTTTGAAAAGAAAATAGAGCGTAATTGTTTTAAAATGTTGATAAGAGAAACTTTGCGGCCTCCCGTTACGGAACCTTCCTGAAAAAAATATCAAGAAAACAATGAGGATGTCATTTTGATGTTGAAATGTGAAAATGTTCATGCCAATCTCACAAAAGTAACAGGAACCTTCTCATCTCTATTATTTCCTATGTGGGTCAAAGTATCAATTGCAGCCTTGGTCATAGCTCTTCTCGGCGGAGCCATGTATTATCTTGATAACGAGGAAGCTCTAACCAAGGAGCGTAAGGAATGCGTCTCTCGCTATAAAAACCTGAACGGTCTTCGCGGTGAGTTTACGGAAGAAAAGACAAAATATGTCGACTTCCTGGTGAAGAATGAAGGTTTGACGAACGATATCAATGCCTTAACCAAGCAGAAGGACGAGCTGGAAGCCAAGAACCAGGAGTTGGCCGCCGCCAATGAGGCCAAGAAGACGGACCTCCAGGCGCAGCAAACCGCCCTGGCGGAACTCCAGTCCAAGAGCAAGGACATGGAAAGCATCCAGGCCATTGCCGACAAAATCAAGGGACTGGAAGAAGAATCCAAGCAGCTGGAAGTGGTCAAGCAGGCCGAACAGGGCAAGCATGACGCTATTGTGGCGGAAACGGAACAGCTTGTCGTGAACAATGCGGCCCTCCGCCAGCTCAAGGCTGACCAGGATGCGCACCTTTCCCCGCCCAACCTGAAAACGCGGGTTTCCCAGGTGATTGATGACTTTAATGTAGTGGTAATTGACGGCGGTGCTGCCGACCTGGGCGTGGTGCCCGGTTCCAAGCTGGCCGTGATGAGGGACGGCAACAAAATTGCCGAGCTTGACGTGAACGCTGTTGAATCCCGTGTTTCCACGGCTACCATCCTCCCCACCACGGTAACCGCCGGCGAACGTGTTGAAGCCGGAGACATCGTAGTATCCGTCCGCCCGTAGTCCTTTCCCGGTTCAATACACTCCATACACTCTCACATACACACACAATGAAAACTGTCTTAGTAGTTTTATTGATTCTTGCAGCAGGTGCGGGCGCCTGGTTCTCCGGTCTCAGCGGCCTCTTCGGCATCAATGGCCAGTACCAGGACTTCAAGGAAATGATCACGTACCGCAAGGTTCTGGACAAGGAAATCCGGAATTGGACGGGATTGCGCAATGACATGATCAAGAACCGCGGTCTGGCTGCGGAAGAAAACCTGAGCCTGACCTCCACCAAGGCTTCCGTGACGCAGCAGCGTGACGAACAGCTCTCCAAGGAAACGGAACTGAAGGAAGAGGAAGTCCAGCTGAATGCGGACCTGTCCAAGATCAACAAGCAGATGGATGAACTTAAGGCCAAACTGAACGACTTTGGCGTTTCCAGCGTGCAGGAAATCCAGGCGAAGATGGAATCCATGGAAGCCTCCAACAAAAAGCTTCAGGAAGACATTGACCAGATCAAGAGCGCCACGGAAGTGGCCGCCAAGAAGCGCGCCGAACAGGCTACCGAACTGGCCGGACGCCAGAAGGAACAGGCTGAATACCGCGCCGCCCTCGCCAAGAATGGGGATGAATACCCCGTTCTGTCCGTGGACCCGCAGTGGGGCTTTGTGGTGATTGGCGCCGGACAGGGCAGCAACATTGACCCGAACACGATCCTGCTTGTCACCCGTGACGGCCGCAGCATCGGCAAATTGAAGGTGACTTCCCTGGAAAAGAACCAGACGGTGGCTGACATCGTCAAGGATACCGTGCCTGCCGGCATGAGCATCCAGCCCGGCGACATGGTGCAGCTCCTGCGCCCCGTACAGTCCGCCAAATAAGGTTCTGCCGCGTATTTTCCTTGAACCCCGCTGTGCCCTCCGGCATAGTGGGGTTCAACTTTTTAAAAGGAAATGATGAAACGATTCACAGGTTCTCTTTTGCTTGCGTCCTTCTCCCTTCTTCTTGTCTCTTCCTGCTCCTGGCTGATGGAGCCGAAGGAACACGAACGCATTCCGCAGCCGCCCCCCGGAGAGACAAAGAGCGCTCTCCCCCACAACAAGACTCAGAAATTCGAGGCGGAAGCCACCCTCGGACCGCTGGCTTCTCCACGACGCTAAAAGCGTTCAAATGACGGTTGGCTGGGATTCTGTTCTTTACAGCGCCCGGCAAACCGGATACAACGCTCCCCGATTTCCAAGCGGAGAGATGGCTGAGCTGGTCTAAGGCACTCGACTCGAAATCGAACGTAGGGCAACCTACCGTGGGTTCGAATCCCACTCTCTCCGCCACTTTTTTAACGGAAGCCCGTCCTTGAGACGGGCTTTTTTGTCCCTCGGTGCGTGGAGCATCCACCCGGGAAATACGGAGGAAGGTTATTCAATGATAGAGGGGGCGTCCTTTGACGGCTTCCTTGAGCCGTTCCCCGTTGGGATGGTTGTAGCTGTAGTAGTTCCTGGATGCCATTTCAGTGGGTTTCCCGATGATGATATGGTCCAGGAAACGGACGCCGAGAAGCTTGGAGCATTCCCGGACGCGTTCTGTCAGGAGGTCGTCCGTGCGGCTGGGAGCGGGATTCCCGCTGGGGTGGTTGTGCGCCAGGATGAAGCCGTAGGCGTTATGGATGACGGAGGGGCGCAGGATGTCGCGCGGGTGGGCAATGGATTCGTTCAGGGTGCCGCTGGAGATTTCCACAGGCTTGATGAGGCTGCATTTGGTATCCAGCAGCAGAACGAGCACGGTTTCCCTGTCTCTCCAGCGCATCGCGGTGGTCAGATAGTCATAAACATCTTCAGGCGTTTGGATGGGGCGCCGCATCATCGTTTCCCGGAGGGCCCGCGCGCCCAGTTCAAAGGCGGCGCTCAGCGTGGCCGCTTTCGCCATGCCTATTCCCTTGCAGATGTCCGCTATTTCCGCGGCGTCCATGTGGGCCAGGGCATCCAGGGAACCTGCGGACTGGATCAGGTCCGAGGATATGTCCAGCACGTTTTTCCCCTTGATGCCCATCCGCAGGAAGATCGCCAGCAGTTCCGCATTGCTGAGGCTGTGCCTTCCCTGGCGCAGCAGTTTTTCCCTCGGCAGGGATTGGGAAGGGAGGTCCTGGAGTTTGCGGTAGGCCATGTCAGTAGCAGAGGCGTGCGGTGGATAGGATGGCGGCGGGCAGATGGCGCAGCGTATCTCCTGCCGTCAGGGTTTGCTGGGTGGAGTCCCCGGAGGAGATGGCCATCTCGGAAGCACGGCCGCACAGGTACGTTCCCAGGACGGCGGAGACCAGCAGGGATTCTCCCTGTGCCAGAAAGCCGCCGCAGACGCCCGCCAGTACGTCTCCCTGGCCGGCGGTAGCCATGCCGGGGCCTCCGGTGATGTTGTAAAAGAGGGGTTTCCCCCGCTGAGTGACGATGGTGCGCGCTCCCTTGTAGATCAGGGCCGCTTCATGCTCCTCCAGGAAGCAGTCCGCAATGTCCGCCCGGATGGCGCAGCTGTCCGCGTCCGGTAGAAGGCGGCGTATCTCTCCATGGTGCGGAGTAGCCAGAATGTGTTCTCCCAGTTTCCATTGCAGGGCCGCCGCCAGGTTCAGGCCGTCCGCATCCAGAACGGCGGGAGTGCCGGTTTCCAGAATGAGGCGGATGGCTTCCGCGTCTTCCTCCGATACGGAGCCGATGCCGGGACCGATGAGAAAGGCGCTGAATGTCCGGAGGGAGACGTCCGCATAGCTGTCCACGGGCCTGACCATGATTTCCGGCGGCATGGACGGCGCAATGAGGAGATAGGCATTACGGTGGACGTACAGCGTCACCAGCCCGGCTCCGGCACGGAGGGCGGCTTCACAGCACAGCCTGGCGGCTCCCAGCATCCCTTCCGAGCCGGCAATGACGCCAATGTGCCCGCGTTTGTTCTTATAGTCCGTATAAGGCCTTGCAGAGAGGAATTTGGTAAGCCGGGAAGAGGTGATGAGTTCCGTGGCGGGCAGAGCCTGCACATGGAGTCCCGGAAGGTCAATGCAGGCCAGGCGCCCTGCGTGCAGGGTGGCGTCATCATCCAGCAGCCCCTGCTTGACGGCTCCTATGCACATGGTGAAATCCGCCTCCACGGCATTTTCCTGGGGCATTCCCGTATCCGGGTCAATTCCCGTGGGGATGTCGATTGCCACGGTGCGCACGGCTCCGCAGCGGTTCCGCAGGTAATTCATTTCCGCACAGAGGGCGGAGATTTCCTGGCGGAGCAGCCCCCTGGCGCCAATACCCAGCAGCCCGTCCAGCAGGATCATGGGCTTTCCCGTGCGGGGAAGGGGGGCTTCCTGGTACTCCGGGGGCGGAGGAGAGATTTCCGCCAGTTGGCGGACGGGCAGTTCCCCCCATTCGGAACGCGGATAGGCTGCCCGGAGTCCAATTTCCCAGCCGTGCTGTTTCAGGATATTGAGGACGGTGAGGGCGTCCCCGGCATTGTTGCCTTTTCCTACATAGGCTACGCAAAGACCGGGAATGGGAAAGAACTGCATCACGGCTTCCGCAATGCCGGCGGAGGCCTGTTTCATGAGGGTTCTGGCCGGCGTTCCGCTGACGATGAGCTCGCGTTCCGCAATCTGCATATTTTCCGTGGAGCAAACTTTCATGGCGCGTTGGTGGAGTCAGTCCGCACTTTACGCTAAAAAACCTTCTCCGGCAAGCCGGAGAAGGTTTTTCGCAAAAGGAGTGAATCCGGAACGGTTAACCGATGCGGAAGGTGATGCGCGCCTTGGTCATGTCATAGGGAGACATTTCCATGCGGACCTTGTCGCCTACCACGATTTTGATGAAACGCTTGCGCATCTTGCCGGAGATATGGGCCAGCACTTCGTGCCCGTTGGGCAGGCGCACCTTGAACATGGTGCCTGCCAGCACGGCGCAGATGGTGCCTTCCACTTCAATTTCACTTTCGGAGTTTTCCTCCTTGGGCGCTGATTTGCTGAAGTGCCTTCTGCCCTTGTGGCGTCCGCCTCCCTGCGGGCGCGGGCGGTTCGGTCCGCCTCCGGGGCGCGGTCCCCCGCCTGTTCTGGCTCCTCCCGGACCTGCGGACTGTCCGGCCGGGCGTGCCGGGCCGGTGCCGCTCCCTGCGGGCCGGGGCTGTCCGGGACGGCTGCCGTTGCCGGCCGGTCTTGTGCTGCTGCCTGCCGGCCTGGGGCCGGGGCGGGAATTCTGGCCGCCGCTGGGGCGGTTGCTGGGTCTTGGATTCGGGCTGATAGGATTCTCCTTGTAAGGTTAAAATGAACGCGCGTGTACGAATTTTCGCGCAGGCGAATAATAGGCCATATTTTCACGAGGGCAAGCCCTGAATGTGAAAACGCCGCAATTAAGCCGCGATTCTCCGGGCAGAGGGGGAAAAAGCCTTCAAAAGGGGAGTAATAGAGAAAAAGTATTTGACATTTACGTGAATAATCATTAGGAATGCGCCCCCGAATTGGAAGATTACGGCAGGATGCCGAAAACCGAGAACGAAGAATTGAACCATGAAGACCTTCTCAGCCAAACCGCAAGAAGTAGAGCGCAAATGGTATGTTATTGACGCTGCCGACAAGGTGCTCGGCCGTGTTGCCGTTGAAGCGGCTAACATTTTGCGTGGCAAGAACAAGACAATTTTCACCCCCCACGTTGATTGTGGCGACTTTGTCATTATCGTAAACGCGGACAAGGTGGTGCTGACCGGCAACAAGGAAAACGCCAAGATTTACACCCGTTTCTCCGGCTACGTCGGCGGCAAGCAGGTGGATACTCCCCGGAAAATCCGTGCCCGTCGCCCCGAACTTCTTCTGGAACTGGCCGTCAAGGGCATGGTGCCCCACACCCGCCTGGGCCGTCAGCAAATGTCCAAGCTGAAGGTTTACGCCGGCGCCGGCCATCCGCATGAAGCCCAGCAGCCCACCGCCATCACTCTCTAACCGATTTTTCCAGACATGAGTCAGACAACCCCATTCAACGCCACCGGCCGTCGCAAGACCGCCATTGCACACGCTTGGCTTACTGAAGGTACCGGCCGCATCACGATCAACCGCCGCGGTTTTGAAGAATACCTTCCCACCGTCCAGTTGCAGAACGCCGTTCTCCAACCCTTCCAGGTGACCAACACCATGAACAAATTTGACGTGAACGTCGTCACCAAGGGCGGCGGCATTCACGGCCAGGTGGGCGCCATCCGCATGGCGATCGCCCGCGCCCTGGTCCAGGTTGATGAAGCCTCCCGCGCCCAGCTGCGTGAATTCGGTCTCCTGACCCGTGATTCCCGCATGAAGGAACGTAAAAAGCCCGGCCGCCCCGGCGCCCGCAAGCGTTACCAGTTCTCCAAGCGCTAAGCTTGGCTGGCTGCGAAGGAACTGGCTTTACCATTTCTTTCTCGGAAAAGGAGTGCTCCCTGCGGAGTACTCCTTTTTCGTTGCAGGGGAGGCTGCTTGCTGTTATGAAGGAGCATCATGACGCCAGAGCCTCAGGAAGACGCTGTTACGGAACCTTCCCCGGAAGAAGAAAAAACAACAAGGTTTCTTTTTCCGCTTGTCCCCTTGCTGGGCACGCCGCTCCTGCTGTTGCTGGGCTCCCTTTTGAGGCATTCCCATTACGCCGGTTTTAACGCTCCCAAGGTGGTCAAATACGGACCGGGTTCCGCTTTTTTCCAGTTTGCAGGCGTGGCCCTGTATTTCTACCTTGCTTACGCAGCTTTTAAAAAAGGCCTTCCCGGCTGGGGCTGGATGTTTGGCTCCCTGGCAGTGGCGTTCAATCCTTTTCCCGCGTTTTCCACGGGAATCGTGGGTGACTCTACGGCATGGGGGCTGGCTGTAGTCGTGGCCATCATCGTCATGGTGAAGGCCTTGATTGACCGGGAGTGACGGAATATTGAATCTTACCGGTGGTAAGGCGTCCCCGCCAGGATGGTGTGGCAGCGGTAGAGCTGCTCCAGCAGCACGACGAGCGCCAGCTCATGCTGGAGGGTGAATTTGCTCAACGCCAGGATATGGTCACACCGTGAGCGCAGTTCCTCCGTGTGGCCGTCTGACGCGCCGATGAGGAACGCGATGCGGCGTACGGAACGCATCTGCCAGTCCCTCGCCAGCTTGACCAGCTTTTCCGTGGTCCAGAGCTCTCCGCGTTCGTCCATGGCAATGCGCAGGCACCCCTCGCTGGCGGCCAGCAGTCGTTCGGAAACGTCCCTGGAGCTTCCGTCCCTGACGAGTTTGAGTTCCGCCTTGCCGAACGGCTTGAGGCGGTTGAGATAAAGTTCCACGCCTTCCCGGGCGTAGTTCAGGGCCGGCTTGCCTGCGGCCAGAATCAGGAATTGCATGTGAGGTCAGGCGTTGGGTGATGAGTTGAGATAGTCCAGCAAATTGCGGGCCCAGGTTTCCGAGATGCCGCGGATGGCGGCAATGGAGGCGGGGTCCGCTTTTCTGATGGCGGCCACGGATTTGAATTTTTCCAGCAGCAGGCTTTTTTTGGACGCGCTCATGCCCGGGGCGTCGTCCAGGGCGCTTTCCCTCATGCGTTTCCGGTAAAGCAGCTCGTTGTACCCGTTGGCAAACCGGTGGGCTTCGTCGCGGATGCGCTGCATGAGCTTGAGGGCTCCGGTACTGTGCGGCAGGCACAGGGGCTGTGACTGGTGGGGGAAGAAGATTTCCTCCCGCTGCTTGGCCAGGCCCACGATGGGCATGTCCCCCAGGCCGATGGCCTCCAGGTCCGCCAGGGCGGAGGAAAGCTGGCCCTTGCCGCCGTCCACCACCACCAGGTCCGGAACCTTGATGGGGGCTTTCCCTTCCGCGCTGAGTTTCTTGAGCCACCGGTACAGGCTCATGCCTGCGGGCCGTGACGCTACGGCCTCGCTTTCCGCCAGAATGCGGGAATAGCGCCGCCGGATGACTTCCGACATGGAGGCAAAGTCGTTTTGGCCGTCTACGGTGCGGATGCGGTAGCGGCGGTAGGCCTTGTTGTCCGGCCTGCCATTGGTGAACCGCACCATGGAGGCTACGATGTGGTTGGAGGAGACGTTGGAAATGTCAAAGCATTCCATAATGGAGGGGGGCTCTTCCAGCCCCAGGGCCAGGCCCAGTTCCTTCATGTCCTCCACCGGGCGCACGGTGCCGGGCAGGTTGGGCGTTCCCTTCTGGAACCTCCGCGCGGGCTCCAGCACCTTGACCAGGTTGTCCCGGATGTCCCGCAGGTAGGCGGCGCGTTCAAAATCCAGCTCGTCGGAGGCCTGCATCATCTCCCGGGTCAATTCGTCCAGGGTGCTTTTTTTGCCCGTTCCTTCCAGCAGGCGCACCGCCTGGTCGAAGTTCCGGTTGTAGTCGCTGAGGGAAATGCGGCCTACACACGGAGCGGAGCAGTTGCGTATTACGTCCGCATGGCAGTGCCTGAAGTCGTTGAGGCCGGGATTCTTGACCTTGCAGGTACGCAGCCGGAAGTGCCTGTTAAGCCATTCCTGCGTGGCGTACAGCGCCTGGGAATGGACAAAGGGGCCGAAGTAGCGCGCGCCGTCATCCTTCCTCACCCTCGCCAGTTGGAAGCGCGGCATTTTCTCCCCCTTGGGTATCTTCAGCAGGGGGTAGCGCTTGTCATCCTTCATCTGGATGTTGTAATGCGGGCGGTACTGCTTGATGAGCTTGCTTTCCAGCAGAAAAGCCTCCTGGTCGTTCCTGGTTTCAAAGTAGTCGAATGACGCAATAGCATTGATGAGCGCCCGTGTCTTGTGGTTGGAGAGGGTGGCTCCCGTAGGGGAAAAGTAGTTGCCCAGGCGGCGGTGGAGGTCCTTCGCCTTGCCTACGTAAATAGTATTCCCCAGGGCGTCTTTCATGATGTAAACGCCGGGTTTATGCGGGGTTTCCCTCCAGAGTTCCTTCAGGGATGGTTTTTCACGATCTGCCACGGGCGTTATTATGCCATATGCGGCAAGAAATGAAACTGCGGAAACGTACTGCATTACGGCTACTTGGCTTGCCTAGGAAGACATCTTCTGTATAATCCCCTACGTCTTTTGTATGAATCCTGTACCGTTTACCACGCTGGCTGCCGCCATGGACTTTGTGGTGGGAGATAGAAACTATCCCCTCTCCGAGCTGTTTATGAAGGGTGGCTTCATCATGTGGCCGCTGCTCCTGTTGTCCATCGCCGGAGTGGTGGTGCTGGTCATGTGCTGTTTTTCCACCCGCGCCTCCGCCGTTCTGCCTACCAAGCTGGTGGAGCAGGCGGAATCCTTCATCCGCAAGAGGGATTACACGGGGCTGTCCATCCTTTGCAAGGATGGGGACTCCTGCTACGCGCGCGTGATGCTGACGGTGGCCAGTTTCATGCTGCGCAACCCTTCCGCCCAGTTTGAAGAGGTGAGGGAAATAGCCGCTGCGGAAGGCGGGCGGCAGGCGGGCTTCCTGAGCCGCCAGATATCCTGGCTCTCGGACATCGGCGCGCTGGCCCCCATGCTCGGGCTGCTGGGGACCGTGGTCGGGATGATGAAAACCTTCTTTGAGATCGCCAACGGTGATTTCTCCGGCGGCAAGCAGCGCATTGACATGGCGGGTGGCGTGGCGGAAGCCCTGATCACCACGGCGGGCGGCCTGATGCTGGGCATTCCAGCCATCCTGGCGTATGTATACTTCCGCAGCCGGGTGCACAAGCGCGTGGGGGACCTGGAAGCCGCGGTGACGCACAGCGTTTCCGTAGTCGCCACCCAGCTCCAGAAGCCGCGTGCCGGGGCGTTCCATGAGGAGGAACTACCCAGGGTGCCCGTGGACCCCACCTCCCTGCGCGACGTGCGCGGGCTTTAACAGGAAGCGGCTCCGCTCCCAACACCGGAACAACGTATGAAATTCCATTATAAAATGCCCAATCCCATCGGGTTCCAGCTGGCTCCCATGCTGGATATTGTTTTTCTGCTGCTGGTGTTTTTCATCGTGACCCAGACGTTTGAGGACGACGAGCCGGACCTTTCCATCAACCTCCCCTCCGCGGAGACTCCCAAGCCCGGTGAAAGCGTTTCCAATGAAATTACCGTGAATATCCGGAAGGACGGCACGGTGGTCATCAACCGCCAGCCGTACACCATGCCGCAGCTGGAAGACAAGCTTCTTTCCGTCGCCCGGCTGGATAAAACCATGCTCGTCCGCATCCGCGTGGATGAAAAGGCGGAATCCGGCGTGGTGGTGCATGTGATGGACGCCTGCCTGAAGGCCGGCCTGAACAACGTTTCCTTTTCCACGCGGCCCCCGGCTCCGTCTTCCGTTAATGTTTCCAATCCCCAAGCTTCATGAAAGCGTTCCTTTTCGTCAATGCAGGTTTAATGGCCCTGGCCGCGTTTGCCGCCGCACAGGAGAACATTCCGGATGCCGCTCCCGTACCGGACGGCCCGCTGGTCGCCAATCCGGAGCAGGATACCCTGGACATGGCGGACATGCTGTACAAGCAGGCCCAGGAGCCTGCCATGAAGGGGAATCCGCAGGAACACGCCCGCCTGCTTGACCTGAGCCTGCGCAAGTATCTGGAATTTGCCCAGCGTTTCCCCCAGTCCGCCCAGGCCCCTCTGGCGGAGTACCGCGCCGCCATGTGCCTCACGGAGCTTGGAAGGAAGGCGGACGCGCATGGCCTGTTCCGCAGGCTTACCCAGACGGGCACCCCGGCTTTGGTCGCCGCTTCCGCCTACCGGCTGGCTACGGACGCTTCCGCTGCCGGGGAAACGGAAAAGGCCATCCAGTATTACCAGCTCGTGGTCCGCAATGCGGAACAGAATGATTTGAAGGTGGACGCGCAGTACCGCCTGGGGCGCCTCTTCCTCTCCAGCGGGAATCCGGAGGCCGCCGCCACCATGTTCTGCGCGGTGATGGGCAACCCGCAGGCTGACGGAAAATTCGTGCTGGTGTCCCGGATGGGGTATGCCGCCCTGTGCGCGGATACGGGCCGCCTGGGCGAGGCCTATTCCGAATACCGCAAGGTGCTGGAGACGCCCGGCGTGGATGACCGTAACCGGGGCATTGCCACCCTGCAGGCCGCCATGCTGGCTACCAAGCTGAAGAAGACCGCGGAAGCCCAGGGCCTATACGAACGGCTTTTGAAGGACGAGTCCCTGAAGGAAATGGCTCCGGAGGCCCGCATGGGGCTGCTCCTGGGACTGTACGACATGGGCAAGTACAAGGAAATCCTGTCCCAGTACGCGCAGCAGAAGGACATGAAGATGCCGACCAAGGAAGGAGAAGTACGCCTCCTGATGCTGCTGGGCCAGTCGGCCTACAAGCTGAAGGAGTACCAGAAGGCGGCGGATTTCTTCCTGGAAGCGGAAAAGGCCGTTCCCTACACGCAGGAAGCCATGCAGGCCTCCTTTTACCGCCTGATGTGCTATAATGAACTCAAGCAGAAAGACCTTCCGCAGCGCGCGCAGAGTTTCCTGAACCATTATGCCAAGGCTTTCCCGACCAGTGAGCTGCATGACCTCGTGCGCCTGATGGCCGCGGAGAATCTGTTTAACAGCAGTCCGGCGGATGCCGCCCGGTTTTACGCCAGCATTGATTTTGACAAGCTGCCTCCCAAGATGCGTGCGGACATCCTTTACAAGAGCGCTTGGGCCATCGCCCAGGCCGGGAACCGGGAAGCGGCCGCCACGCTGTTGACGGATTTCATCAGCAAGTACCCGCAGGACCCCCGCATTTGCGAGGCGCTGACTCTGCGCGGAGACATGTATGCCAAGACCAGGAAGGAGGCGGAAGCCCTGATGGACTTTGACCGGGTGATCGCGCGCTGGCCCAAGGAGGAATCCGCCGCCGCCGCATGGCAGCGTGCGGCCCAGATTTACGCGGGACGCCAGGATATGGTGAACATGGCGAAGTACTATGAAGGCCTGATCCAGAACTTCCCGAAGGCGTCCCCCGCCGCGCTGGCGGAAGCCCACTTCCTGCTGGGCCGCGCGGCGTTTGACCAGGGGGATTTCAAATCCTCCATCAGCCACATGGCGGAAGCCAAGACGCTGGACCCCCAGAAATACGGAGAACAGGTGAACGTGCTTTCCGTCCTGTCCTACCACAAGCTCCAGGACGTGAAAAAATTGAAGGAAGCCCTGGAAACCCTCCAGAAGGAGAACCCCTCAGCCGTAGCCCGCGTGCCGGACGTCATTCCCGCGTGGCTGGGCCTTCAGGCCTATGGCATGAAGGATCTGGAAACGGCGGACAAGTACATGACCTGGGCCACCCAGAACGACCAGCTCCAGAATGTGAAGAAGGTGATCTGGCGCAATCTGGCGAAGGTGCGGCTGGCCCTCAAGAAGTATGACCGCGCCCTGGTGGCCTCCAACAATTTCCTGAAAGATGAAGACCAGCCCTACCGCCGGGCGGACGGCTTGCTGGACAAGGCTTCCATCCAGCTGGGGCTTGGCAGGTATGCGGACGCCCGGAAGACGGCGGAGGAGGCGCTGGCGCTGGGAGTGGAAGGCCCCCTGATGGCCTCCCTGAAAATCGTTCTTGGAGACATATCCTATGCGGAGAAAAAGTTTGATGAAGCGGCCAAGTATTATGGCGTCACGGCTGAATTGTTTGTCAATGACGCCGAACTGAAGCCCAAGGCCCTGTTCAAGGCGGCGGAAGCGCTGGACAAGGCCGGCCGCAAGTCGGAGGCTTCCCAGTACCGGGCGCGCCTGCAAAAGGAGTTCCCGGATTGGAAGCAGGATGAAGATTCACTGCCGCCGGACGCCCGCTAGGCGTCCGGATCATTGGAACCGGAATGGAAAACAGGCGCAAAAGATGGTATGATCTGTTCGGATTGCTCCCGCGCAATCTGGGACGCATGCTGCTGTGGCTGGGGCTCATTCCCATTGCGTTCGTCATCGTTCTGCTCGTGTACGCCTGGAGAGCGGACCAGTATGAACTGGACGAAGTGCTGGCACCGCTGGAAAATTGCGCCGCTTATGACCGCAACGGCCAGTGGATAGGCACCCTGACGGACCATGACCGGGTGTACGTGGCCCGCAATGAACTGCCGGACAATCTGGTGAATGCCTTCATTGCACGGGAGGATGAAGCCTTTTTCGATCACGGTGGCATCGTGTACTCCTCCATTATCCGCTCCATCTGCCGGAACCTCACCACGCTGTCCTATGCGCAGGGAGCGTCCACCATCACGATGCAACTGGCGCGGAACTGTTATGAACTGGGGGGAAAGACCCTGGACCGCAAGATTCTGGAAATGGCCGTGGCGCGCCGCATTGAAGGCAAGTATTCCAAGGATGAAATTCTGACGGCCTACCTGAACCGCATTTACTTTGGCCAGCAGTGCTACGGCATCGCCCAGGCGGCTGACCTGTACTTCGGTAAAAAAGTGGCGGATCTCACGCTGGCGGAGTGCGCCACGCTGGCCGGGCTGGTACGCGGGCCGTCCATTTACAACCCCGTTTACAGCCCGGACGCGGCCGTGAAGGTGCGCAACGCCACGCTGGAAAGGATGCTGGAATGCAATTTCATCACTCAGGAGCAATTATGGCAGGCATCCCGTGAGCCGATGACGGTAGCGGGAGAGAAGGAGGCCCGGCCCGGCTCATACCCCATCCTGGTCATTTCCCGTGAATTGAGGGACATGGACTGCTGCGACGAGCAGGAGGGGACGTCCAGCATTTTTGTGATGACCACGCTGGATCTGGAAGTCCAGCGCATGGTGGAGGAAATAAGCGAGCCCCTGCTGGCGGAGCTGGAACATTCCCCCGTGTGGGCCGGACTGCCCAGGAGGGTGGACAACCAGCTAAAGAACTGCGTGCAGGCGGCCGTTCTGTGCGTGGACTCCCGCAAGGGGGACCTGCTGGCCGTGACGGGCGGACGCTCCGCCCTGGACGGCGTGGACCGGTGGCAGGCCATGGTGATGCCCGGGGACCTCTTCACCCCCATTGTCAACGTATGTGCCGTGGACCAGCGCAGAACCGTCATCCGCAGCAGTCCGGAAGTCACCGGGCGCGGGGTAGGGTTCAATACGGTGATAGAAACGGCGCAAAAAGCCGGATACAAGGTGGACCTTCCCCGTTCCCCCGACCTGTATGCCGGGAGGTTCCGCGCCCCTCTGGCGCAAGCCGTCAATGCGCTGTACCTGATCGGCAGCGACGGGCGCAACGTGCAGATCTCCTCCGTCCGGCAGGTAGGCACCACCAAGAAGAACCTGGTGATGGTGAATGCGCCCTCTCCGGAGGAAAGCCGCCGTGAAATCCTGCCGCGTGAATCAGCCCATCTGGTGGCCGCGCTGCCTCCCTTCCGTTATGACGAACGCTCCAGGAAGACATTCGTCAATGTCAGGCTGCCGGAGAACACCGGGAATTTCTCCGCCGTCATGGGGCGTTATTTTACGGTGTTCGTCTGGGTGGGCTTTGACTCCCCGGAGGAGGCCGTTTATAAAAAGAAGGGGGTGGCCGCCGCGCTGGCAAAAACCACTGCCGCGCTGGCCGGGGAAGTATATGACCGGACGGAAGAAAACCGGAGGAAAGCCGTTCAGGAACGGAAGGAGAAGGAAGCCCCTGCGGAGCAGGATTCCTGACGGAAGCAAATTTTCTACAATAGACCACATATCATGAACCACTCACCTGAAATGACCACGGCCATTCTGGCCGCCAAATCCGCCGGAGCCTTCCTGAAAAAGCATTTTTATGACAGCAAGAAGGTGGATGAAGCCAGCCAGAATGACATCAAGCTGGAGCTGGACAAGCTTTCCCAGAAACTGATTACGGAGGAAATCCTCTCCGTGTTCCCCACTCATGCCGTTCTGGGCGAGGAAGGGTATACCGGGAACCGCGACAGTGAATACGAATGGATTGTGGACCCCATTGACGGGACGGTGAATTACTTTTACACCATTCCCTGGTTCTGCGTCTCCATCGCCCTGCGCCGCCGCGGGGAAGTGGTGCTGGGCGTGATTTACGATCCCATGATGGACGAATGCTGGCATGTGGAAAAGGGAGGAATTCCGTACATGAATGACCACCCCATGCATTGCAGCCGCCGGGAACGCATGGCGGAGGCCGTGGTGTTTGTGGGGCACGGCAAGACGGACGGTTCCAAGGAAAAGGGGATTGAACGTTTTGCCAAAATAGCCTGGCAGGTGCGCAAGGTGCGCAACAACGGCTCCGCCGCGCTGGCTCTGGCGTACATTGCCTGCGGCAGGTTTGACGCCTATGTGGAAAGTGTCATTTCCATCTGGGACATCGCCGCCGGCGCTCTGCTGGTGGAGGCCGCCGGAGGAAAAGTGATTCTGGAACCCCGGGAGGATAATCCGGAACAGTTTGCCATCATCGCCTGGAACGGCCGCATCCCGATTGTGGAGGCGCTGAACGAATAACCTGAACAAACTGCCTCAGTATGAAAGACATGATTGCCCTGACCGGGCTGGGATATGATATCCACCGTTTTGCGGAAGTCCCGCGGCCCCTGATGCTGGGGGGCGTGCACATTCCTTCCGCCCGCGGGCTGGACGGCCATTCCGATGCGGACGTCCTGTGCCATGCCGTTGCAGACGCATTGCTCGGCGCGGCCGGACTGCCGGACATCGGGTACTGGTTCCCGCCGGGAGACCCCTCCTGCAAGGATATTCCTTCTCTGGAAATCGTGGCGAAGGCCGTTTCCCTGATCCGTGAGCGCGGCGGCCGCGTGGTGAATGTGGACTCCTCCCTGATTGCGGAAGCTCCCCGCATCTCTCCCTATCTGGAACAGATGAAGGAAGCCCTGGGAAGCGCCCTGGGCATTTCTCCGGCGCGCGTGGGAGTGAAAGCCACCACCAATGAGCAGCTCGGCGCCCTGGGGCGCCGGGAAGGCATAGCCGCGTTTGCCGTGGCGGCCATCTTGATGCCGGAAGATTTACCCACGCCATAACGCATCACTGCCATATTTTTGGAACCCTTCAAGCAGAAGGGGAGCATGGCTTTTTGTGCCATGGGCTGCGGGTCAGTCTGTAGAGTTTCATACGGATTATGAATCCGGGGTCAACCCACAAATTTGATGGAAAATCCCTTAATGCGAATTTACCCCGGCATTTCCGGATGCTGTGCGCGTTGGAATGAAGGATTTCAGATAACTTTGTCTGAGATAATTTCCAGAGAACTATGAGGGGGATTGGAGAAGCCGGGAGGCCCTTGTTCCCAGCAGCGCGGCCACCAAAACACAGTGGAGGAACAACATACCCACGGTTTGAACGGGCCACGACCAGCTGGGAGCGGAGGCCTCCCGGCCTTCGTACTGAAATTCCTTCCGGAGCAAAGCAGGGGTGTTCTTTTCTCTTTCTCCCATGTAACGGATTCATAATCCGCTAAGGTAGTTTCAGTGGGTGTTTTGGCATTTTCTGCCAGGCCGCTCCAATTAGCTACACAAAGATATATGACGAGAAAAACCGGGCTTCTCCGTGTGGGGAAGTCCGGTTTTTTCATCAGGGGTGCGAAGGGCGCGGGCTCTGCTTTTCTTCCGGCGCTCCTGTAGCACGGTGCGGTTTTCCGCGTTTCCCCATAAAAAATGCGGCCGCGTGAACGGCCGCATTTGCAGGGAAAAAGAGTGCTGAAAGCGCGCCCTTTACTTCTTTTTAGGCGTAATGTTGCGCATGTTGTGGCCTTTGCCCTTGCGTTGCTGTTCCTCCAGGGCCACGCGCTGCTGGTCCATCATCCGCTGGAAGAAGCCGGGCTTCTTCTTTTTGGCGGCGGTGAGCACGGGCATGGGAAGACGGCGGATCAAGGCCGTCTGGCCGATGGAAATAAGGTTCTGCGTGGTCCAGTACAGGGCCAGGGCGGAAGCGAAGTTATAACAGAACAGGAAGAACATGACGGGCATCAGGTTCATGATGATGCGCTGGGAGCGTTCCCCCGCCTGCGGGGTCATCCGCATCTGGATGATCATGGTGACCGCCATGATGAGCGGCAGGATGTTGATCGGAATGCCGAACAGGTGGCCCACGGTGTCAGGCAGGGACAGGTCCGTCATCCACAGGCAGAAGGGCTGGCCCCTCAGTTCCGCGGAGTACTGGAGAACGCGGTAGAAGGCGAAGAAGATAGGTATCTGGATGAGCATGGGCACGCAGCCGCTGGCCGGGTTGATGCCGTATTTCTGGTACAGCTTCATCATTTCCATGTTCACCTTCTGGGGCTCGTCCGGATATTTTTCCTTGAGCTTGGCCATTTCCGGCTGAATCAGGGACATGCGCTTCATGGCCATGTAGGACTTCTTGTGCAGCGGCCAGATGAGGGCGCGGACGACGATGGTCATGCAGATGATGGCCACGCCCCAGTTACCGAACCAGCCGTGGAAGAGGTTGAGCAGCCAGTTCATCGGCACGCTCAGGAAGACGAGCCAGCCGTAGGCCATGATGTCGCTGATGGCGGGGTAGGTGAGGTTCAGGTCGCGCAGGTAGGCGTTGAACTTGGGTCCCGTGTAAATGTCGTACGTGAGCGTCTTGATCTCGTTGGGCGCCATCGTCAGGTTGGGAATTCCCATGGCTACGGTAACGCCGGGCACCAGCGTGTTGTTTTCATGGGCCAGCGGGAATTCCTGGCGGGTGGCGTACACGGTGGAACCGTTGGACTTATCCTGGGGAAGAAGGATGGTGGCGTAATACTGGCTCATTACGCCGGCATAGGTCAGGTCCTGAAGGGGGCCTTCCAGAACGCGGGCCTTCGCTGTGCTGAAAATGCCGCCCGTGAAGTAGGAGGGAACTTCCTGCTCCAGGGAGCCGTCCGCATGGTAGAAGAAGTGGGTGTAGGTGTCCTTGGGTTCGCTTTTGGCGATGGGATAGGCGCTGCCGCCGAAGATGCCCATGTAGCGCAGGTCCTGGACATTGGGGGATTTGTTGAGCAGGGAGACGGTCAGGCGGATAAGGTATTTGCTGCCGGGCAGTACGTTTCCTTCCAGATTTTTGACGGGGTGCAGAGTATAGGTCTTGGAGATGAAAAGCTGCCGGGCGGCGTCATAGCCTTCCAGAGTGACGGAGTCCGCCGTGCGCTTGACTTCCCGGTATACCGTGTTGTCATAGGAAGGGTCCTGCGTGGCGTCCATGTTGAAGACGAGCTCGCCGATTCCCCTCTGCTGGGCTTCGTTGATCGTAATGTTGTGGTCCGCGACCTTCTGGGAGTCCACAATGTCGTTGTGGAGGGTGACGGCGCCGATGGAGCCGCCGATGCGGTTGAAGGTGTAGGTGATGAAGGGCTCCTGCCTGCCGTCCGCTTCCTGCGTGGCCGTCAGCGTAATCGGGCTGGTTTTGTCTTCTTCCAGGGCCTTGGCGGCGGAAGTCTGTTCCGGCGCGGCGGGGGAGGCGGGCGTTTCAGCGCCGGGAGCCGGGGCGCCGGCGGGAGCGGCGGCGGTTTGCTGGGCGGGGACGGGGGCTGCGGGAACGGGCTCTTCCTTTTTATTGTTGCCCATGTAAATGTTCAGGCCCAGAAGGGCGGCGCAAACGCCTATGATGATCCATGCTGTGCGATCCATAATGTATATAGCTTGATTGAAGTTGGCAGGTAGGGAGGGGAGAGAAAGGTAATTTAACGCGGCGTGCGGGCCGGAGGCACGGGATCATACCCTGAGCCGCCCCACGGGTTGCATCTTAAAATGCGCCATGTTCCAAGAAGAAGGCCGCGCCATGCCCCGTGGAGCCGGACGGCCTGAATGAAGTACTGGGAGCAGGTGGGAGTGTAGCGGCAGCCGCTGCCGGGGCCCCCCAGTGCATGCAGGGGAGCGCTGATGAAGGTTTGATAGCCCCGTACCAGGGCAATGAGCAGCCATTTCATCATGCGTTGTCTTTTTCCCGGGAAAGAAGTTGCAGTTTGAGCTTGCGGGCGGCTTTCTGCCAGTCCCGCTCCAGATCGGCATAGCTGGCTTCCACGGCCCGCCAGCGGAGGACGCACACCAGGTGCACGCCATTTTCAAAGGGGGCGCCGTGCTCCCTCAGGATTTCCCGCACGCGCCGCCGCAGTTTGTTGCGGACGACGGCGCAGCCGATTTTCTTGGTGCAGATGATGCCGAATTTGGACGGGTCTTCCGGATGTTCCAGCGGGGCTGCACTTAAAACAATAAGCCGACCTGCTACGGATGGTCCCTCGTTGCGTACCCGGGCAAATTGAAATGCCCTGGTCATGCTTTGTTGACGAGTAAGACGCATCTCCCGCGGGTCGGCCCGTGAAAAGAAGTTCCAAGGAGGCGTTAACCGAGTCCTGGTGGCTGAATTAACGGCCGTGCTGGATGGTGTGGCGCTTGTACTGGATTTCGGCTCCCTTGGGAAGCAGGCGCTTGCGGCCTTTGGCGCGGCGGCGGCGGATGATGTCTGCTCCGTTCTTGGTAGCCATGCGTGCACGGAATCCGAACTGACGCTTGCGGCAACGCTTGGATGGTTGATAAGTCCTCTTGCTCATGATGTTGAAAGATGCTTCTTGTGAATTACTAGATTCAGTGCCGTCCGTCTAAGCGGCCTATGCACAACCGGACGGAAAGGATAACTATTTTGGCTGTTTTGTCAATCCGTCAGGCTATTAATTTGCCGTTTTTCTTGTTGGTGGAACTGGATTTAGTGATATTTATGATTGATAGTCAATAATTTTCTCTTTTGAGGAAAGGCTGTTGTTTTACAGAAAGAGCAGTTCCGCATACGTGGGAACGGGCCACAGGTCTGCGTCCGTCAGGCCTTCCAGCATGTCGATCGTGCTTCTCAGATTGTCCATGCCGGACTGAATGTCCTTTGTGCTGGCGCGGTCCACGGCCTGGCGGAGTTCTTTCACCTGGGTGGGGAGGAGGTCCAGCAGCGTGCCGATCTGGTTGGCGCGGTCCACGGTGGATTTCATGCCCGCCTTGATCCCGGCGGCTTTCATCTGAGCGATGGCGGTGGTGAGCTGCGTGAGCTGCTCCGTCACGGCGGGAATGTACAGGGTCTCCACCATCAGCAGGGCGGTTTCCGCTTCAATGCTGATTTCCTTGTAGAATATTTCCGTCTGGATTTCATGGCGGGCGTGGAGCTCCACGGGGCTGACCACCTTGTATTTTTCAAAGAGGGCCTTGGCTTTGGGCGTTTCCAGGGCGGCCAGGGCTTCAATGGTGCCGGGGACGTTGGGGAGCTTGCGGCGTTCCGCCTCTTCAATCCAGGCCTCGCCGTAGCCGTCTCCGCTGAATAGGATGCGCTTGTGCTTCTTGATGATGCCCTGGAGGTGCTTGTTCAGCGTGGCGTGGAATTCCTCCGGGTTGTCCTTGACGGGTTCCAGAAGGGTGCAGATTTCATCCAGGCTTTCCGCCACGATGGTGTTGAGCACCGTCATGGGCCATGCGCAGGTCTGGGAGGAGCCTACGGCGCGGAACTCGAATTTGTTGCCCGTGAAGGCGAAGGGGCTCGTGCGGTTGCGGTCGGAGGCGTCCAGCGGGAACATGGGCAGGGTGTCCACGCCGATGTTGATGGTCTTCAGCGTGCGCGCCTTTTTGGTGCCGCCCTTTTCAATCTGCTCAATGATTTCATCCAGCAGGTCCCCCAGGAAAATGGAGATGATGGCGGGAGGCGCTTCGTGGGCGCCCAGGCGGTGCTCGTTGCCGGATTTGGCTACGGAGGCGCGCAGCAGGTCGGCGTGTTCGTCCACGGCCTTGATGGTGGCGCAGAGCAGGGTGAGGAAGATGGCGTTTTCCTGCGGGCTGGAACCGGGATTCAGCAGGCTGCCGTAACCGGGCGCGGAAAGGGACCAGTTGTTATGCTTGCCGGAGCCGTTCATGCCGGAGAAAGGCTTTTCATGCAGCAGGCAGACCATGTCATGCTTGTTGGCGGTTTTCCGGAGCACTTCCATGACCAGCATGTTGTGGTCCACGGCCAGGTTCTGGCTTTCAAAAATGGGCGCGATTTCAAACTGGCCCGGCGCCACTTCATTATGGCGTGTTTTGGCCGGAATGCCGAGCTTCCAGAGGGCTTCGTCCACGTCCACCATGAATTCCAGCACGCGGTCCTTGATGGAGCCGAAGTAGTGGTCTTCCATCTGCTGGTGCTTGGGAGGAACATTGCCGAAGAGGGTGCGGCCGCACATCATCAGGTCCGGGCGCAGGGCGTAAAGCTGCTTGTCCACCAGGAAGTATTCCTGTTCCGCGCCCAGATCCGCGCTGACGTGGATGTTTTCCGGCCCTCCGAAGCAGGCGAGCAGCCGTTTGGCCTGGCGGGTGACGGCGGTCATGGACCGCAGAAGGGGGGTCTTTTTATCCAGCGCCTGTCCCTTGTAGGAGCAGAAGGCGGTGGGGATGCAAAGGGTGGCGCCGTTTTCCGTGCGCTTGATGAAGGCGGGGCTGGTGGGGTCCCACGCGGTGTAGCCGCGCGCTTCAAAGGTGGCGCGCAGGCCGCCGGAGGGGAAGCTGGAGGCGTCTGGCTCTCCCTGCACCAGGCTCTTTCCGGAGAACTTGAGCTCCAGGTTTCCTTCCGGGTCCACGTCCACGAAGGAGTCATGCTTTTCCGCCGTGCTTCCGTTCAGGGGCTGGAACCAGTGGGTGTAGTGGCTGGCGCCCTTTTCCAGGGCCCACGTCATCATGGCCTGGGCCACTTCATTGGCAATGTCCGGGTCCAGCTTCTCGTCCTTGCGGATGGTTGCCAGCAGTTTCTTGTAAACGGGACGCGGCAGGTAATCGCGCATGGTCTCCATATTGAAGACATCCTGACCGTAAATTTCCGCAATAAAAGTTGCGGCGTCGCCAACATCGGAAGGTGGGTTTGTATGCATCTTGGTAGGGAACGCGCCAAAAGGCTCGGAATCTACCAAACCTTAAAAGGGGGGTTTTTGCAAGCCGAATCCTGCCGCAGAGGTTGACGGAGGGACGTTTCAGGGAACAAAAGTTCCGGGTGCGCCCAATTTCCGCCTTGTGGAGGGAGGCTGCCTTTCACGCTCCCCCTGTACGGAGAAATGGCGCGGAATTGTTCCGGCGGCCTTTTCTCCCGGAAGGGGCTCCCGTCCGGGACTGCCTTGATCCGCAGATGAAAGGGAGGGGAATACCCGCTATTTCAACGGCCCTACCGTGATTTTCTGGCACATGGTATGAGTCTGTCCGGAGGCGAGGGGAATGCAGCGCGACCCGGCATTCCCCACTTCCACGCACAGAAATTTGTTCCAGGATGCCGCGCCCAGGTCCGCCATGTTTTTGGCACCCTGCTGTCCCGGGTTCCAGACGATGACGGAAGAGGCGTGGCTCCGTTCCACCGTGATGGCGCGGTTCAGCACGAGGTCCTCCAGCACTGTTTTTCCCGAGCAGGCGGGGCAGTCGTAAACGCGGTCCAGGCACCCCAGGGGCGCCAGCGGGCGTTCTCCGTGCTTCATGGGCCGGGCCGCTTCTTCCCGGAACGGGATGCCGTCCAGTCCGTGAACGCGGCATTTGGTCAGGTTGCCCACGGCAAAGTAGTTGTGGAAGGCTTCCGTGAGCTTGCAGGGTTGCGTGCGCGCGGTGGTTTCCAGCTTCATGGCCAGCGTGCGGCCCAGGGCCAGGCGCAGGATGGCGGCGGGGAAAGCCTCGTCTTCCGGATAGAAGGCCAGGGAAAGCAGGACGTTCCCTTCCTTGTCCGTCTCCTGGTGGTGGAGGCGCCATTCGGAGATGCGCGCCACGCCGTGGGACGGGGCGTTTTTCCGCGGTCCGAACCACGGCCAGCAGATGGGAATCCCGCCGCGGATGGCCTTGCCGGGAGCAAAGACCGCATGGGGGGAAAGGAAGAGGCATTCCTCCTGTCCTTCCGGCTTCCATGACGTGAGGTGCGCGCCCTGAAGGCACAGCGTGGCGGTACAGAGCGGTGTTTCCACGTCCAGGAAAGTGATTCCCTGGTCTGTTGCGCGCGGAGTAATCATGGCTGGAGGCGTTCGATCGTCCAGGAGCCGTTTTCCTGGAGCTTGTACATGAAGCGGTCGTGAACGCGGCCGGGGCCGCCCTGCCAGAATTCAAAGGTGTCTGGAATGATCCGGTAGCCGCCCCAGAAGGAGGGCAGGGGGATTTCTCCCTTGGAGAATTTGTTTTTCAGCTCCATGAGCTTCATTTCCAGCAGTTTTCTTCCGGAAATGACGGAGCTTTGCTGGGAGACCCACGCGCCGAGCTGGGATTCCTTGGGACGGGTGAGGAAGTATTTCAGGGATTCCGCGCGGGAAACCTTGACGGCTTTTCCGTAAATGATGACCTGGCGTTCCAGCATCACCCAGGGCAGCATCATGCAGACCTGCGGGTTTTCCGCAATGTCATGGGCCTTGTGGCTGCCGTAGTTCGTGAAAAAGACAAAGCCCGTCTGGTCAAAGTACTTGAGCAGCACCGTGCGCAGGGACGGCCTTCCCTGCGCGTTCACCGTAGCCAGGGAGAAGGCGTTCGGTTCCGGAATGCCCGCCTTCAGGGCCTGCTCAAACCAGGTTTGAAATTGTTCAAAGGGGTTCTCCGCCAGGTCTTTTCTGTGCAGCTGGCCCTTGAGGTATTCTTCTCTGAAATTGGACAGGTCCATGATGGGTTGGAGGATAAATGTTATTCCACGCTGAAGTCCAGCCCCAGGTCCAGGGAAGGGGCGGAGTGGGTGACGTAGCCCACGGAGACGAAGTCCACGCCGGATTCCGCAATGGCGGCCACCGTATCCAGATTGACGCCGCCGCTCGCTTCCATCAGGGGCGTGGCGCGGTCGCCGCGCATGGCGACGGCCTGCTTCAGCATTTCCGGCGTCATGTTGTCCAGCAGGATGTGGTCCACCCCTTCCAGCTTGAGGAAGGACTCCACCTGTTCCAGGGTGTCCGCCTCCAACTGGATTTCCACGCCGGGCTTCTCCGCGCGGAGGGTGTTGATGCACTGCTGGAGGTGTTCCGTGTTGCCGTCCGTCATCAGGTGGTTGTCCTTCACCATGGCGCGGTCATACAGGCCCATGCGGTGGTTGGTGCCTCCGCCGTGGGCCACGGCCGCTTTCTCCAGCAGGCGGTAGCCGGGCGTGGTCTTGCGGGTGTCCAGGATGCGGGCGCTGGTGTGGGAGACGGCCTTCACGTATTTCCGGGTAAGCGTGGCTACGCCGGAAAGGCGCTGGATGAAATTGAGCGCGGTGCGTTCCGCTCCCAGGATGGAGCGGGCGGAGCCTTCAATGAGCATCACCACGGCGCCGGGCGCCACGGCTTCCCCGTCGTGCAGGTACACTTCCACCTTCAGGGCGGGGTCCACCTTGCGGAAGACCTCCGCCGCCACGTTGACGCCGGAAAGAACGCCTTTCTTGCGGGGCGTCAGGATGGCTCTGGCGGTCAGGTGTTCCGGGACGAAGTAGGTGGAGGTGACGTCCCCGGAGCCGAAGTCTTCGGCCAGTGCCAGGTTGATCAGGGTTTCCACGTTGTCGGATACGGTTTCTGCGGGCATGAATGAAATTGCGGCTTAATATTCGCGGTTGAGAAGGTAATTGGCCAGTTCCACCAGGCGGGTGCGGCGTTCTTCAGGGAAGATCATCAGGGCGTCCAGGGCTGCCTGGGTGCGGCATTTCGCCTCGGAACGGGCTCCGTCCATGCCGATCAGGGCCGGGCAGGTGGATTTCTGCGCATTCACGTCCTTGCCGGCGGTTTTGCCGAGCTTTTCCGTGGAGGCGGTCAGGTCCAGGATGTCGTCAATCACCTGGAAGGCCAGGCCGAGGTTGTAGCCGAAGTCCGTGATGGCTTCCAGCTGGGCTTCCGTGGCGTTTGCGGACATGGCGCCGAAGCGGAGGGCCGTGGTCAGGAGGGCGGCCGTCTTCCCTTCGTACACAGCCCGCACTTCCGGCTCGGAAAGCTGCTTGTGCTCCCCTTCCAGGTCCAGTATCTGGCCGCCGATCAGCATGGTGCTGCCTCCGGTGGCCGCCAGTTCCTTGACGTAATCCCGGACCGTATAACGTTCCGTATCATCCGCCTGGGCGATCACGGCGAAGGCTTCCGTCAGCAGGGCGTCCCCGGCCAGAATGGCTACTCCTTCCCCGAAGGCCTTGTGGCTGGTGGGCTTCCCGCGGCGCAGGTCGTCATTGTCCATGGCCGGCAGGTCGTCATGAATCAGGGAATACGTGTGCATCATTTCCACGGCGCAGGCGGGCACCAGGGCGTTCACCGCCAGGCCGCCGCAGGCTTCCGCCGCCGCCAGGCAGAGCACGGGGCGCATTCTCTTGCCGCCCGCGAACATGCTGTAGCGCATGGCCTTGTGGATGGTTTCAGGTCTCTTGTCCTCAGCAGGCAGGAGCCTGTCCAACGCGGCGTCAATCAGGGCGCACTGTTCTGTAATGTAATCGTTCAGGGATTGTTCTTCACACATGACGTTAAGGAATGGGTGCGGGGATAGTGGATGATATGGTTCAGCGGCTGACCAGAAGTTCCGCGATCTGTACGGCGTTCAGGGCTGCTCCCTTGCGCACCTGGTCTCCCACGACCCAGAGGGCCAGGGCATTATCAATGGCCATGTCCGGGCGGATGCGCCCCACATAGCAGGTGTCCCCGTTGGTGCTGTCCAGCGGGGTGGGCCAAACGCCTTCCGCGGGGTTGTCCATCAGGGCTACGCCGGGCTTTCCTTCGTAGGCGCCGCGGGCCGCTTCCACGTCCACGGGCTGCTCAAACTGGGCGGTCACGGAGATGGAGTGGGAGCGGTACACGGGCACGCGCACGCAGGTGCACGTTACCTTGAGCTCCGGCAGGGAAAGGATTTTGCGGCCTTCATTGAGCATTTTAAGCTCTTCCTTCGTATAGCCGCTTTCCGTGAAGGAGTCTATCTGGGGAAGAAGGTTAAAGGCAATCTGGTGCGGATAAACGTTTTTCACTACGGGATGGCCGTCCACCACGGCGCGCACCTGTGATTCCAGCTCCGTAATGCCGTGCTGCCCGCTGCCGGAAACCGCCTGGTAGCTGGAGGCAATGACGGTTTTCAGGCCGAAGCGCTGGTGCAGAGGGAAGAGCGCCATCAGCGTAATGATGGTGGTGCAGTTCGGGTTGGCGATGATGTTGCGGGGGTGGTTGAACGCCGCCTCCGGGTTGATTTCCGGCACCACCAGGGGTACGTCCGGGTCCTGGCGGAAGGCGGAGGAATTATCAATCACCACGCAGCCCGCGGCTGCGGCAATGGGGGCGAACTTCAGGGAAATGCCGCCGCCTGCGCTGAACAGGGCGATGTCCACGCCTTCAAAGGATTTCTCCGTCAATTCTTCCACAGTCAGCATTTCTCCCCGGAAGGCGACCTGTTTTCCGGCAGACCGTGCGGAGGCCAGAAGCTTCAGGGAGCCTACGGGAAAGTTGCGGGTTTCCAGGCAGGACAGGATCTCAACGCCCACCGCTCCGGTGGCGCCGACGATGGCAACATGGGGTGCTTGGTTCATGATTGTGTCAGAAAATGGCGGAATTCAGTCCGCATGGGCATGATGATAAAGGTTTTTTCCAAGAAAAGCAATACGGGATCGGCAGCAGATGAACAGCGCAGGTTAATATGAAGGCTATAAGCAGTATTAACTATTCACTGTTAACTGTTACATGCTTATTTAACCCATTTCCCCACGCCTTCCGGCAGCCTGCCGTCGGAGACGGGGCCGTAGCGGGTGGATTCCATATTGCCCCAGAGGGGCACGCCCACGATGCGCCTCCACCAGCGGGACATGCTGGCTCCGGTATAGCATCCGAAGCTCCAGCAGTCGGACCGCGGGGTGAAAATATCCCGGCGTATCCGGTTCAGGTCCGTCTCATGAATCCATTCCGTGGAGATGGCCATGATGTTGTTGCCGTAGTCCAGCATCCACGCAAAGCAATTGGAATGGCCGAAGTAGTAAAAGGATTCCACCGTGTCCCCCCGGAAGCGCGGAGAGGAGTTCAGCGCGCGGATGGCCTGGTCCGCGCTGTCCACCCAGACGAGCTTGATCCTGTACTTGGAAGCCAGGTCCGCAATCCAGCGGGTATAGGGCTTGCCGTCCTCCCGCCCGCGGGCCGCGTAACCCGGACGGTAAACGATCCAGGTGATTCTGGCGGAGGGGTCTTTCTGCTGGATCTGGGAGATGCGGATGGTGGAAGCCCTTACAAAGTTGGCCCACCAGTTGTCATGCCTGTCAGGCTGGATTCTGAGCCCCTCCCATTGTCTGAGGGCGGGGCCGCCGCACATGACGACGTGGACGGCCTGGGACAGTCCCGTGCCGCCCAGCAGCAGGGCCAGAGCGAGAAAAAGGCGTGAAAACATGCCCGCACCCTACCTTTGCTCCCCGTATCTGTCAACCCGCCGCAGTGTTTTTTAAGGGAACAGACACATATGGAATCCCGTGGGATGATTTCCGTTTCCCTTTAGCAATTCACCACATTCACGGCCAGTCCGCCCTGGGCGGTCTCCTTGTACTTGGACTGCATGTCCCTGCCGGTATCCAGCATGGTGCGGATGACCTTGTCCAGCGGAACGAAGTGGGCGCCCGTGCCGCCCATGGCGATGCGGGCGGCGTTGATGGCCTTGATGGCGGCAATGGCGTTGCGTTCAATGCAGGGAATCTGGACGAGCCCCGCGATCGGGTCGCAGGTGAGGCCCAGGTTGTGTTCCATGCCTATTTCCGCGGCGTTTTCCACCTGATGGGGCGTTCCGCCCAGGTACTCCGCAAGAGCCGCCGCGGCCATGGAGCAGGCTACGCCCACTTCCCCCTGGCACCCTACGTCCGCGCCGGAAATGGAAGCGTTCTTTTTATACAGGATGGCGATTCCTCCCGCGGTGAGCAGAAAACGGTGAACGGCGTCCGGGTGCGGGGAAAAACAGAACTTGGTGGCGTAATTGAGCACGGCCGGAACAATGCCCGCCGCGCCGTTGGTGGGAGCGGTGACGATGCGGCCGCCTGCCGCGTTCTCCTCGCTCACGGCAATGGCGTACAGGTTGATCCAGTCCATGATGGAAAGAGGGTCCTTCAGGGCTGATTCCCCGTGCACCAGGAGGGATTTCCGCAAGGTCTTGGCACGGCGCGGCACTTGCAGGACGCCCGGCAGGTTGCCGCGCGCGCTCATGCCGTTGGAAATGGACTGCTTCATGGTGGCCCAGATCAGGTCCAGCTTTTCACGGACTTCCCGTTCCGGGAGCAGGGCGCATTCATTGGCCATGACAATGGAGGAAAGGGGGCAATCCCGTTCATCCGCCATGCGCAGCAGTTCTTCCGCGGATTCATAGGGGAGGGGGAACGGTTCCCTGTCCGGTTCCTCCGGATGCAGGAGTTCCTGCTCGGAAGCGACAAAACCGCCTCCGGTGGAATAAAACACGGCGTCCTCCACCGGTTCCCCGGCCTGGTTGACGGCGGTGAACAGCATCCCGTTGGGATGCAGGCGCAGGGGCTGGTAGTGGGAAAGGTCCAGGTCCCGGGTGGGGGAGAAACGGACGGACTTTTCTTCCGTGACGGGGAGCGTCTCCTGCTGGTGCAGGCGGCCGATTTTTCCGGGAATGCTGCGCGGCTCCACCGTATGGGGTTCTTCCCCCAGCAGGCCCAGCATGATGGCCGTGTCCGTGCCGTGCCCGTGCCCGGTGGCTGCCAGGGAGCCGTAGCATTCACAGCGGATGCCCGTAATTTCCGGCAGCCGGGGGGAATGGCGTATCTGTTCCAGAAAACGGTGCGCCGCCCGCATGGGGCCTACGGTATGGGAGGAGGAAGGACCTATCCCGATGCTGAAAAGCTCAAAAATGCTGTAATGGTGCATGTCCGTTTTCCTGTGGCGGGACAGGGCCGGAATTCCCGCGGGAACTCCGGCCCGTTCCGAAAGACGGGCTTACAGGCCCAGCAGGTAGCGTTCCGCCTCAATGGCGGCGCCGCAGCCCATGCCGGCGGAGGAAATGGCCTGGCGGTAGTGGGGGTCCGCCACGTCTCCGGCGGCGAACAGGCCCGGCGTCCTGGTTGCCATCAGCCCGGCTTCCCGGATGATGTAGCCGGCGTCGTCCCGGTCCACCAGGTCTCCCAGGAAAGAGGTGTTCGGCGTGTGGCCGATCGCCATGAAGACGCACTTGACGGGCAGTTCCGTTTCATCCCCTTCCACCAGGTCCTTCAGCATGACGGCTTCCAGTTCCCCCTTGTCGTCCGTCTTGTAGCTCACGATGGTGGAATTCCACATGGGGAAAATCTTTTCATTGGACAGCGTGCGCTCCGCCATGATTCTGGACGCGCGGAGCGTGTCCCGGCGGTGGATCAGGTAAACCCGGGAGGCAAAGCGGGTCAGGAACATGGCCTCTTCACAGGCGCTGTCTCCGCCGCCCACCACGCACACGGGCACATCGCGGTAAAAGGCTCCGTCACAGGTGGCGCAGGCGGTAAGGCCGTGGCCGATGAGGCCTTCTTCTCCGGGAATGCCCAGATAGCGGGCGGAAGCGCCCGTAGCCACAATGATGCTGCGGGCTTCGTAATCCTGTCCGCTGGTTTTCACGGTAAACAGCCCGGTGGCTTCATCCCTGACCACGCTCTTGACGTCCTCATACGCAAACCGGGTGCCGAACTTTTCCGCCTGCTGCTGCATCAGGAACATCAGGTCCGGGCCCATCACGCCGTCCGGAAAACCGGGGAAGTTTTCCACTTCCGTGGTGGTGGTTAATTGGCCGCCGATCTGGGAACCCGTAATAAGGAGGGGGGAGAGATTGGCCCGGGCGGTGTAAATGGCCGCCGTGTAGCCCGCGCATCCTGCGCCGATGATAATGACTTGTTCGCTCATAATACGTGTAAGTGATCGCCGCAATGATAGAGGGGGAACATCCGTTTTGCCAGTAGATTCTGCGCTATGCGGCGGGTCACTGTCCGGCGGCTCCGGAATGGTTCTTTGCGGGCGGCGCGAAGAGCTGCCGGCACGTGTCCATGGCGACGGTTTGCAGCTTCCTGGCCCTGTCTGCGGAAATGCTGCACAGGGTCACTCCTTTCAGGGACAGTTTTCCCGGCAGGCCTGCGGGAGACTTGCCGAACAGGGTACAGTACAACACGCAGGCCGCCAGATAGCTGCCTTCTGCCGTGGGGTGCTGGCCGTCCGCCTGGTACAGGGGGATGCCGGGATGGCGCTTGAGGCAATTCTCCCAGGCGATGCCTACCGGGGCTACGGCGGCTTTTTCCCGGCGCGCAAGTTTCAAATACGCCTCAAGGAGGGCTTTTTGCTCCTGCGGCTCCGGAACGCCGGAAGCGCTCTTCCTCCCCCACGTCAGAAACAGGACGGGCGTGCCGTGGGCGCTCCGGATGCAGGAGCACCATTTGCCGCCGAATTCCATGGTCCGCTCCGGAGCCACGACGGGAGTGGCGCTCTGGTCCTGGAGAATGACGAAGTCCCAAGCCGTCCCTTCCAGCTTCTTGCGTGCGCCCCCGTCATGCCAGTGGGACTGGAAGGAAGCTGCCGGAGCCGCGTGCATGTGCACGTCCGGCCTCAGTCCCCGGGAATCTGCCATCGCCTTCACCATGGCGGGCATGCGGTTGAAAAACGTATAGCTGTTTCCCAGAAAAAGAATGCGGCTTCCGGGCCGTGCGGGGGCGCAGCGGGGCCAGGGGCCCTCTCCATGCGGCTCTTCCTGCGCCCAGAGGGAACAGGGAAAAACTGCCCAGGTAAAAAACAGCGGCAGGAAAAATTTTATGCCCGGCATCATGAGTTGAATTTAACCCTGATGTTTCCGGAATGGAACTTCAAACGGATGGAATATGGAGGGGAATCTACTATTTCTGCACGCTGATCGGCGTATCTTCTTATTTTATTTATTGCCAACGGTTTGCATAATGTGTTGAAAAATGTGCATCATTCTGGGAGTGAACATGTTAAACCGGAACAGCCTGCCGCATGACTGGAGAAGTCTTTCCGGGAGCCTTGCCGAAGGAGTGCGGGTGTGGTTGGATACGGGGCATGAAGCCTGAAGCGTTGACCAAGCACTGCGTAACGGGGGTGGATGATCCCCTGTTCCTGGACTCCCTGGATATTTACCGGACAAGTTTTCCGGTGCATGAACAGCGGCGCGTTCAGGATTTTCCGCTGGCGTTTCAAGACCCGGGCTTTTGTTATGAAGTGTTCTTAAACGGGAAAGGACGGGTTGTTGCCATGCTGGTGAGCTGGCGGCGGGAGAAGTTCGTGTATCTGGAATATTTTGCCGTGGATGCCTCCTTGCGCGGCCAGGGCGCCGGACAGAGGATTCTGGAGGAGCTGAGGGACGCTTTCCCCCGCAAGGTCATTCTGGAGATTGACCCGCCGGAGGATGAAATCTCACGCCGCCGCCTGGGCTTTTACCAGCGCCACGGCTTCGTTCCCAACCCCCAGTTTGATTACATCCATCCCCCCTATACGGATGAAGGCACGCCTTTCCCACTCCTGCTGATGACGCATGAGGACTTGCTGGATGAGGAAACATACCGGAGCTTTGTGGATTTCCACCACAACCACGTAGTGGCAAGATAAGTTTTTTCCGGAAAAAGAGGCGTCGGAAATGTTTTTGGCTCTTGAGCCTGCTCTCGTGCTGTTTTTGCGGGTTGGTGTTTTATTTCATTATTGTCGTATTGCACCGTTTTTTCCGCCTTCAACCCGCCGGAAATGTTGAATATCATGTATGAAGTATCTACCAACGGATAACAAATCCGGTGTTTTAATAAAAACAGACAGCACGTATTAAAACATTCTAAAATTCAATAAATAATGAATAATCCTATTTTTAACGGAATGGGTTCAAGGGAGATACGTCCTCTTTTTAAAAAGAAATATAAATCTTTATTCCTCAAAATCCACGCTTGACACCGGATTTGTTATCCGCTTCAGTGGGCACATGTTGAACCCCCACGGTCATTTAATATTCAAGGGAGCGGTGGTTGCGGCGGCTTTGTGCCTGGTTTCCGGCGCGGAGGCTGCTTCTCTGCTGTACGGACTGGATTTCAACCAGCTTGGGAGCGGCCAGAACCTGGTCAATTTGGGAAGCGGATCCACGGCTATTTCGAAAACCACCGGTTATATGAACTGGAGCAATGCGATCACGCCCATGCCGGACGGCGGTTATTCCCATTGCCCCAACGGAGGAACGTTCAATATCACGAACTCCGATGGCATTGACGGCCTGAATTTTTCCACCGGGTTCAGCGTGGGCATTCACATGTATTACAGTTCTTCCAACGCGGCCTGGAAGGATGCTTTTTCCATGACCATTGCGGGTACGACGATTCGGGTGGAAATGACGGCTGCCAACAAATGGGTGATTTACAACGGGGCAGGCATTGGCATAGCAGACGGAACCGAGCTGTTTGCCGCCAACGATGATGAATGGAATTACCTTGGGCTGACGTTCAAGGGAAACGAGATGCAGGTTTATCACGATGGCGAGCTTGTCAAAACGGTGACGACCAATCTTTCCGATGATTCCAAAGTGACCAGCATTAAGGGCAGCGGAGAGCACAATACCGCGGCCAACGGCCTTTTTGTTGATAATCTGGCCGTGTATGACGGCGTATTGAATGGGGATGATTTTGCCTACCTGAATACGCACGACATGCCTTTGTCCATCCCGGAACCGGCCACCGCTACGCTGGGTCTGATGGGGCTGACGGCGCTTCTGATGCGCCGCAAACGCGCCTGAGCTTGAATTTTTTGAATAAAAGGGCCGTTCCACATTTCTGCGGAACGGCCCTTTTTGTTGTAAAAGAAGGATGATTTCCGGGTTCGGAGGAGTAATCAGCTCCACGCCCGGTCCACGGTTTCCTGTGCTTCCGGGTCAAGGTGCCTGGAGAGCCGTTCCTTCATGCGCAGCCTGTATTCCGGAATGCTCCAGGAGTGGAGCGGCTGGACGGCGGAGTTCGTGAATTGCCAGGAGGGGACGGGCACCACCACATCCATGACTTCCGTTGCCCTGGCCGGCATTCCGGCCAGTACCGCGGCAATGGCGGAGGAAAGTTCCGGGTGTTCCTCCAAAACGTCCAGCAGCCATCCGCAGCCCAAGTCCGTGGGGATGGCTTCCGTTCCGGCCAGGAGGTCCGCAAGACGGCCGGAAGGAAGTTTTTTGGAGATGGAGGCCAGATAAGGGGCAAACCGCATGTCTCCCAGGCTCATCAGGGCGTCCAGGGCCGGGGCCATTCCGGCCTGCCCGGGGAGCGGAGCCGCACAGATGATGTTCACCAGCCCGGCGATTCCGGGGAAGCGTTCCTCCGGCTTTGGGGCGGCCAGCGTGTAAATCAGGAAGGCGGCCTGGCGGCGGATGTCCGGAGCCGCGTCCGTCATGGCAAAGGGCAGGAGCGCCCGCCAGCCGTCCCCCTTGCGCTGGCGGATGAAGGAGGCCAGTTGAAGCGCGCATTTGCGCCGTGCGTCCGGCGCACAGCAGGACTGGAAGATGTTGTAAATGGTGACGCCTTCTTCTTCCCTGCCTGTTTCATTGCAGGTGACCAGCCCGTAGGCGATCATGGCCAGCGGCCATTGGTCCGGCCCGATTTCATCCCTGCGGGAGGGATCCATGACGAGAGCGGCGAGCCGCTTGATTTCCGACAAAGAACTGGTTTGATCCTGAAAAAGGCCCATGCCCGCATGATAGCCCGCGGCAGGAGCCTGCCAAGGAAAAAAGCCGGGGTTTCGCGCCACCCGCGTTCACAGTCTCCGTTCCGTCCCCGGCGTGCTAGCGGGTGGAGATTTTTTCCATATTGTCCGCGACCATGGCCGCCAGTTCTTCCACCTTCATGGAGAGGGCTTGTGCGGCGCGCCGGTAAAGCTCCGGAAGGGCCTCCGGGTGTTCGTCGGATTCCAGGGCCAGGCGTTGGCGCGGAATGGAGGAGAGGATGTCCGGGCGTTCCATCTCCCGCGGCCCCACGGAAAGGAGCCAGTTGCCGGAAGGAAGCTGTGCGGCGGGGTTCAGCGCTCCTGTCCACCCATGGAGTACGGCTTTCAGCGCAGGGTATTCCCCCAGGATGCCGGCCAGCGTTCCCCATGCGCGGCAGCAGTGCAGGGCGGCGGGGCGGTCCAGGCGCACGGCCAGCTCCAGATGCCGTTTCAGCGCTTCCCTTTGCACGGGCAGTCCCGGAATGCCCCGGCGGCATTTGTCCAGCCCGGTTTCTCCAATTCCCGCATGGGGAAAACGGTGCAGGAAGGATTCCAGCAAGCGTATTTCCTCCTGCCATGTATTCGGATTCAGGCGCCACGGATGAATGCCGAAGAAAGGGGTAACGCGTTCATCCTCTTCCGCCAGCAGGGCCACCTGTTCCCAATCCGCCGGGCAGGTGCCGCAGATGAAGCGGGGCCCCACGCCGGAGATGGCCGGGGCCGGGTGGGTGTGGGCGTCCGGCAGGTTCATCATGTATCAGTGGGACAGCGTGGGCGCCTCCACGGGTTCAATAATATCAAAACTCCGTTTTGCCAGGCGTACCGCGGCGGCGCCCGTTTCCATTTCGTCATGGATGACGTTGGTGATGCCCGCATGATGCAGTAAAGCCACTTCCGACCGGAATTTGGCGCGTGCAATCACCGTGATGTCCGCGTTGACACCCTTGATCTGCATGTAGGTGGACAGGGCGGGGGCCGGGTCCGGGAACGTGAAGGCGATGAGCCGCGCGGTGCGGATGCCCGCCAGGTCCATGGTGATCTGGTGCTGGATGTCGCCCAGGAAGGCCAGATGGCCGTCGTTGAGCAGGGCTTTCACAGTGTCCGCGTTCAGGTCAATGATGATGCAGGGGATGCCGTACTGGGCCAGGTTTTCATGCAGCCGCCTGCCTACCGGGCCGTAGCCGCAGATGATGGCGTGGTCCTTGATGCCCTCCACGCGCGTGATCATGGTTTCCACGCTGAGGCGCTCCCGTTTTGTTTTCAGGCCGGGAATGCGCACCAGCAGGGGGGTGAGCTTCCGCGCCGCCTTCATCAGCAGGGGCGTCATGCCCATGGAGACGGCGGCAATGGCGTACACATTCGTGGTCACCAGCGCCGGAATGGGGGTGATCTCCTGCATGAAGGGGATGAGCACCAGGGAGAATTCCCCCACGTTGGTCAGCGCGGTGGAGGCCATGATGCCCATGCGCCCCGGTATTTTCAGGAAGCTTGCGGCTACGATGCAGGCCACGAATTTGATGGCCAGGACAAAGGCGGCGAAGGTAGCCACATGGCCGAGGTGTTCCCACAAGTCGTCAATGTCAATCAGCAGCCCGGCGGAGACGAAGAAGATGGTCAGGAAAAGGTCCTTGAAGGGGAGCACTTCACTGAGGACGCGGTGGCTGTAGTAGGAACTACTGACGAAGAGCCCCGCGGTGAAGGCCCCCAGGGCGATGCTCAGGCCCAGCAGGCTGGCCAGCATGGCGATGCCGGAGCAGATGGCGAACACCATCAGGGTGAAGAGTTCCCGGCTTTTTGTCCGGGCCACGGCCAGCATGATGCGCGGGAGCAGGTAATGGCCGATCAGCCATGCGGCGCCCAGGAAGACCAGGCCCCGCAGCACGGCCATGCCGATGTTGAGCGCGGTTGACCATGAGCTGGGCGACGCGGTGAATATCTGGGGCATGATCGCCACCAGCATGATGGCGGCAATGTCCTGGAACAGGGCGATGCCCACCGCCATTTTTGCCCCGGAGGTGCCGCTGAGGCCGAATTCCTGGAAGGATTTCAGCGCCACCGCCGTGGAGGAAAGGCCCATGATGGCCCCTACCGTAAGGGAATGGCTCATGTCCATGCCCGTGGCGTAATGAAGCCCCAGGCCGAAGGCGGCGGTGCAGATGAACATCTGGATGCCCCCGCCGACCAGAGCCGTTTTCCGCAGGTGCCTGAGTTCGTCAATGGAAAATTCCAGCCCCAGCGTGAACATGAGCAGGATAATGCCCACCTCGGAAAGGGCCTGGATGCTGACGTCGGAATTGGGGATGTGGTCCAGAATGCCGCAGTTGGCCAGAATCACCCCGCAGATGAAATAGCCCGCCAGCAGGGACTGGCGGAAATGGGCCAGAACCAGGGCAATCGCAATGATGCCCATGAAGACGACGGTCAGCAGGGTGAAAAAGGGAGGCGCGGCATTGGGGCCTCCGGAAGCCAGCAGAGAGAGAACCATGGCAGTTGGAAAGGGAGGCTAGGGAATGATAATGAGATTGATTTCCGGCGGGCAATTGAAGCGGCCCGGCCCCATGTAGCCTATGCCGCGGGTGACGAAGACCTGCCTGCCTTCATAGGGATAAAAGCCGGAGTACATCGTTTCCCCTTCCGAGGCCAGCAGGGGGGTGGAAGAGAAGGGCAGCCTGATCTGGCCGCCGTGCGTGTGGCCGGAAAGCATCAGGTCCCAGCGGTAGCCGTCCAGCAGCTCCCTCCCCTTGGGGTTATGGGAAAGGACGATGGTGGGCATGGCGGAGTCTTCCGCAAAGGTGAGCGGGGTCATGCACCGCTCCGGAAAGAAGTCGCCCTCCCGTACGTCCCCCAGCCCCACCAGCTTGAACTCCGCGTTCCCCAGCCTGGGAATGGTGACGAAGGCGGCGGAATTCCTGAGCAGGGTGAAGCCGCCTTCCTTCAGGATGCGCTCCACGTTGTCCGCCAGGGCCATGTCATGGTTGCCCAGGCATGCGTAGGCCGGGGCGATGGAGGAGAGCTTCTTCATCTGCGTGATGTAGTCCCCCGCATGGGTGGCCCGCATAAAATCCGTGTAAAGATCCCCCAGGAACACGATCATGTCAGGCCTGGCCTGTTCCGCCATGCGTGCCGCTTTTTCCAGCAGGGGAAGGTTGGTGTGGACGTCTGACAGCACCAGGATGCGCAGTCCGGAGAGGTCCGGAACGCAGCCCGCGGGCGCGGTGTTTTCATTCAATTCCAGATGGTTGGCTTCCCAGTGCATGTAGGAGGCCAGCAGGGAGCCCAGCAAAATGGCTGCCGCGGCTGCGTACAGGAGCTTGCGGAGCAGGGAGCGTTTTTTGGCGGGGGTAGAGTCAGTGGTCATGATTGGGCGGGATTGAGAATAGCCAGTTCCGGAAGGGTGAACAAGCCGTTGCGGCGCACCAGCGCGCCGTCCAGGTAAATATCTCCTCCTCCGGCCTCTTCCGTCTGGATGCACACCATGTCCCAGTGGATGCGGGACTGGTTGCCGTTGTCCGCCACGTGGTAGGCCTGTCCCGGCGTCAGGTGGAAGGAGCCGGAGATCTTTTCATCAAACAGGATGTTGCGCATGGGACGGGTGATGGCCGGATTCACGCCGAAGGCGAATTCCCCCAGCCGCCGCGCGCCGGGGTCCGTATCCAGAATGGCGTTGAGTTCCGCGGTCCTGTCTCCCGCTTCCGCCTGTACGACCAGGCCGTTTTCCAGCGTCAGGCGGATGTTGTCAAAGGGGATGCCCTGGAACAGGCTGGGGGTGTTGAAGGAAATGCGGCCGTTGGCGCTGTCAATAACGGGTGCGGTAAATACCTCCCCGTCCGGCAGGTTGCATTCCCCCGCGCAGGGGATGGCGGGCAGCCCCTTGATGGAAAAGGAAATATCCGTTCCGGGTCCGGTGATGCGCACGTGGTCCGCCGCCTCCATCAGGGCGGCCAGCTTCTGCATGGCGGGGCGCAGGGCGGCGTAATCCATCAGGCAGGTGCTGAAATAAAAATCCTCAAACTCTTCCGTGCTCATAGCGGCCTGCTGGGCCATCCCTTCCGACGGCCAGCGCAGCCCGCACCACCGCGTGTGGCGGATGCGCCGCTGGGAGACGGGGTTCATGGCCTTCATGGCGGCGGCCATGTTCTGCTGGGGAACGGAAGAGAGTTCAAAAGCGTTCCCGCCGCCGCGTATTTCAATATAGGCGTCCATCTCCTCCATTTCCGCCAGGCGGTGGCGGCTGATGATGCCGTACTGCTCCTCCGTGGCTCCGGAAAGCATCTCCCGGTTCAGCCGGGACTGGTTCAGGCGCAGGAAGGGCAGGGCGCCCGCGGCGCGCACTTCCCGGATAAGGGCTATTCCCATTTCCTCCGGAATATCCGTTAATTCCAGCAGAACCCGGTCTCCCGGACGCAGGGTGGTGGAATACCCTGCAAGCTGGGCCGCCAGGGCCTGAAAACGGGTGTCTGTCATGCCCTTATTAGGCGAATAACGACGCCTTTTTGTCAAGCCGGAGACTTGCCACGGGCAAAAAACTGTGGTTTCATCCCCCGGATGTCCAGATTGCCCAAATTAGGAATACTCGGTTCCGGTTCCGGTTCCAACTGCCAGTCCATTTATGATGCCATTCAGTCCGGCTCTCTCCGGGCGGAAATCGCCGTGGTGATGTCTGACAATCCGGACGCGTACATTCTGGAACGCGCCCGTTCCTGGGGCATCCCGGCGGAGGTGATCGACTGCGGGGGATTCAAAACCAAATTCCCGGAGGAATCCCAGGCCGCCGTCGCCGCGCGGCTGAAGGAATACGGCGTGGACTGCGTTTGCCTGGCGGGATTCATGCGCCTGGTGAAGCATCCGCTGCTGAAGGAATTCCCCTCCCGCATCCTGAACATTCATCCTTCCCTCCTTCCCTCCTTCCCCGGGCTTCACGCCTGGGAGCAGGCCGTGAACGCCGGAGCGGCGGAGAGCGGCTGTACCGTTCATTATGTGGATGACGGCATGGATACCGGTCCCATCCTGGGGCAGGCGCGCGTGCCGGTGCTGCCGGGAGACACCCCGGAAAGCCTGCACGCCCGCATTCAGGAGCAGGAGCACACCCTTTACCCCGCCATGATTGCCCGCGTTCTGGAAACGCCTGCATAACCCGCTGCACCTTTTGGCGGGAGGGCGTCCGGAGCGCGGATGACAGGATGACTGATTCTCTTGTCTTGTTCTGTGAACGGAATCCGTTAAAAAGGTGTCCTCTTTTCAAACAAAGGATAAAAACAACCATGAAGATGAACCCTTCCATCGCCCTGTTTGCCGTTTCCGCCCTTCTGGCGGGTGTGGCGGGCGCGCAAGAAAAGGCCGCTGAAACTCCGGTGGCCGACCAACCCAAACAAGAGAAAGAAATTACTGTGTCTCCCGAACAGATGAAAAAGGACCTGGGCTATTTTCTGGGTTTCCAGAGCGGCCAGCAGCTCGGCTCCATCCCCACCCTTACTTTTGATGACCTGGACCAGGAATCCTTCCTGCAGGGCATCAAGGACGGCATGGTCCGCAAGCCCGCCAAGGACCAGGAACAGCTGAAGCCCGCCCTGGACGCGTTCCAGAAGCAGATTGACGAACGCATCTCCGCCAAGGCCAAGGCCAATCTGGAAGCCAGCAAGAAGTTCATGGAGGAAAACGGCAAGAAGGAAGGCGTGACTACCACGAAATCCGGACTCCAGTACAAGGTAGTGAACAAGGGCGGCGAAGAAAAATTTGACGAAAAGAAGTTCAAGAACCCCATGTTCAAGGTGAAGTACAAGGGCACGCTGCTGGACGGCACCGTGTTTGACGACACCAAGGGCAAGGATGTGGAACTTCCCCTCCAGGTCATCCCCGGCTTTGCGGAAGCGCTGACCACCATGCCCGTCGGTTCCAAGTGGATCGTGTACATTCCTTCCGAGCTGGCCTATGGTGAAAACACCCCCGGCGCTCCGATCGAACCCAACTCCCCCCTCATCTTTGATCTGGAGCTGGACGGCATTTCCGAAGCTCCGGCCCCCCAGGGCGGCCCCATGAGCATTTCTCCGGAACAGCTTCAGGAGATGCTCAAGCAGCAGAGCGGCGGACAGCAGTAAAAGGACAAACAGCCCTCTTTAATTTAAGGCCGTTCCCATGGGAACGGCCTTTTTCATGTTCCGGACAGACGGTCTTTTGGTTGGATAAATGGCGGATTGGAAATCCTGCCATCTTGTCGAATTCTGCTTAAGATATTTGTCGTGAGAAATTTGAGATATTATCTAACAAAATATTCTGGATGATGATTCAATTTAACTTCTTTCTTAATATTCGCATGAAGCGTTTATGTAGAGTTTATAAGGAAAATAAGCTTGCCAACGGATTTCCAATCCGGTTTTATGAGGCAGCATTATTAGTACAATATGAGACTGCATCTTCCTCCTTCCCTGCGTTCCGCCCTCCTCGCCTCCCTGGTTTCTTTTTCCGGTTTTTCCATGTACTCCGCCCAGGCCGCTACGTCCGCGGATTTCTGGCAGGCTCCCGCTTTTGGCGGTCCGGAATTCATCTGGACGGGTGACGGGGAAGGTGACGCTATCGGCACGGGCGCCAACTGGCAGGGTGGAACGGCCCCGGCGCGTCAGGATAATAAAGGACCCCATCTTGTATTTGACAATAAAACCGTTACTGTTACGGGAACCACGCCCAATACGTCGGACGGCGGCGGTGTTACCGTCACGGGAAACAGCAATGTGACCGTAAGCCTGGGCCAATGGGCAGGCAGCGTTTATGTGGAGGACGGCTCCACTCTTTCCACCTCGTTCGGCAACCAGATCAAGAACACGGAAGCGGAAGGGCATGCCAGTATCTTTGTGGACGGCACCCTGAACCTGTCCACGCCGGGCGGCAACCTCAACTTTGACAATGGTACAGGAGCCGGCAGCCACTACTGGCACATCGGCCTCAACGGCATGATCAATCTGGCCAATACCACCACCGTTACCAAGAATGACCGCACGTGGAACGTGGAAGTGGTGGTTTCCGGCGGGGGAGACCTGGGCCTGACCAACCGCACCTTGAAGAATGATGCCCTGCTGACCCGCAAATTCATGACCACCGGCGGTGATCTGGGAGGGCTTTTGGACACGCTCCGCATTTGGATGCAGACGGGGGATGACGCCTATGACGCCCTGACCAGGGTTAATTCCCTGGACCAGCTTGGAACCGGCAATTTTATCCTCGTATCCAATGGGTCCGGTATGTCCGTGCAGTACAAGGGGACGGGCTATGATGCGGCAACCCTCGTGTGGAACTCGGCTGACGGAACGTGGACCAATACGGGAACGGGCTGGTACACGCAGGGTGACGGCGGCAAGGTGGATACCTCCTTCCTGAATGGGGACTCCGTAATCTTCACAGCGGCGGAAGGTTCCAAGACCGTGACTTTTTCCGGTTCCATTGACGTCAATTCCATGACGTTTGAGAATGATACCGCTTATACGCTGGCCGGAGCGGATGCCTCTTCCGTCTTGGAAGCCAAAAACGTTACATTAGGCAATAATGCTTCTTTAACCCTGGGTGATGCGGACCACCGTTTCTCCTCTTTCCAGTCCAATGTGTCCGGAGGTTCGGACTCTTCCCTTACCCTGTGGCTGGCTACGGAAGAAACAGGGGTTTCCACCGTTTCCATGGGAACGGGAACAGGAGTCAAGGATGTTTATGTCAATGGCACCCTGGCTATGAATGTTTCCGGACAGGGAGTATCCACCAATCTGGGAGGTGCCGCTCTGCACATGAACAATGGGAGCATGCTTCTCTTGCGCAATGGCGTCAGCGGAAACATCCAGCCTTCTTCCCAGGTTATTGTAGAAGGAAATGCCAGAATCAGATTTGGGAACAACATTACGGCTGCTTCCGCTTTATGGACCTCCGATATTGTGGGAGGGGCCGGAGTAACTTCTGCCAATACCATTTCATGGCAGTCCCAGGGAGGCACCCTGGTAGTCACAGGTGATGTTGATTATAACGGTGCCATGCTTTTAGGGCAGGATTATAACGGAGGACATGCCATCAATGTTACTTTCCGGGATAATACGGTCAATCTGGATTCGTTGCAGACATTTTATACTTTGGGCACTTTCCAGTTTGATAACAGCCAGGCTTCTGTAAAATTGATTTCTTTGGGATGCGGTTATGCTGACGGCAGCCGTGTGGTGTTGAATGACGGAACCGTCATGAATGCCCAGCAAGTCCGGTTGGGAGATACGGGAGGATACGGAGGGGCAGCGGCTTCCACTTATATGGTAGTCAATTCAGGTGCTACCCTCAATATAACGGGTAACAATAATGATCATTCAACAAACAGGACTCTTCTGCTTGCTCACTGGTCCTCCCAGGGTTTCTTCCAATTAAATGGCGGACAACTGAATGCGCAAGAAGCCGTCATGGGGCTTTCCTGGGCCGGGACGGGTACCTTTTCTGCCAATTCCGGAACCGCTAATTTGATGGGGATGGATTATTGGGCGGAAGGCAATGGCGCTTTCCGTGGCAAATTCCAGTTAGGGACCGCAGGGACAGGTTCTGCCCGTGTCAACTTCGGGGCATCCGGCATCTCCAATGTTGCCGGGAGCGCCGTCATCCAACTGGGTGAGGGTACACTGGGGGCCACTGCTAACTGGAACCTGACGTATAATGCGGCCTTTACCGGGGCTTATGTTGATTTAATCGGCACCGTAGGGGGGACGATGGTGGATACACTGGACGCCAATGACGGCCTGACGGCCCGTACCATCACCTTCCAGAACGGCCTGACCGGGAATGGCAAACTGGTGAAGGTGGGAGACGGCACGCTGGTGCTCAACGGAACGGCCCAGGCCCCGGTCCCCGCGGAAGGTGAAACGGCCGCCGTTCCCGGCTTTACCGGAACGGTGGAACTGCGAGAAGGCGCGTTGACGGTGAAGGATTCCAGCGTCATCGGGCAGGGGACCCTGCTCATCGGCGGCGGCCTCACCGTTGCTGTGACCTCGGCGGACGGCTACTCCCTGGACGCCGGTTCCACCCTCGCTACGACGAACATTGGCGGGGGTACTGCCACCTTGTCCGCTGCTTTGACCTTGAATGGAGGCAGTCTGAACTTCGGCACCCTGAGTGAGGATACGGCAGCCCTCACGGTCAACTCCGTCAGCGGTACGGCGGCTACGGATGTTCAGATTTCTCTTAATACACTCACTACCAATACAAGCTATGCCCTGTTGAGCGGAACGGGTTTGGGGGATACGTCCATGTTCACGCTCTCCGGCAGCGCGGCCGAGCTGTACAACGCCACCTTTACCGTCAATAATAACACGCTGTACGTTTCCCTAGCGGACAAGGAAGGGCTTCTGCGCTGGAAGAGCGGCAACTGGAGCACGTCAGGCACGGATCTGTCCTGGAATATGGATGGCGTAGACTCCGCTTATACGGATGGACAGACCGTTTACTTCTCCAATGGGGACGGAGTGAACAAGACCGTGACGATTGTGGGCAATGTTGCTCCCGGGAAAATCAATGTGGTAGGCACGGACTTCGTTTTTGCGGGCGACGGCTCCATTACCGGAGATACGACGCTGAATCTGCTGGACGGAGCTTCCCTGACTATCAACAACGCCAACACCTATACCGGAGATACCGTGCTCTATAACGGCAGCAAGCTCGTTGTGGGCAATGCCGGCGCGTTGGGAACCAGCACGGTTCTTCTCCAGGGCAATTCCATTCTGGAACTGACCACCGGCACATGGAATGGGCTGGGTACGCGCCTCAATGCCAATTCAACGGGTACCTTGAAGCTGAGCGGCAATGCCTCCGGCACCACGACGGCCGCTCTGACCGGAGTCAAGTATGATGTGGGTGCGGGGACTACCCTGACGCTTTCCGCCGGAACCTACGGCAATACGATCACCGGCGGCGGTTCCCTGGTATCCGCGGCGGGAACCTCCGTGTTGAAAGGCAGCGTCAACATTACGGGAAGCTACAATTTGATGGCTACTGTGAACAACGCCTCCACCTGGACGCTGGATTCCGGTGCTTCCCTGACAGCCGGAAGTTTCATCGGCCGTTATCAGTACAATGGAACAACGACGCTGAATGTCAGGAAGGATGCCTTCATGAACATCACCGGTATTTTCCAGATTGCCCGTGACGGGAAAGCCATTCTGAATATTGAAAACGGCGGTATGGTGCTGGCCCAGACCCTGGATCTGGGGCAGAACTGGGCGGGCGCTGCAGAGAAGGGGGCTACGGTCAACCTGAACGGCGGTTCACTTCTTCTCGGCGCGGGAGGCATGACGGCCTCCGGCAATGCCAATGCCATTGTCCTGAACCTGAATTCCGGGACGCTGGGAACGACGGCGGCGGAAGGCTGGTCCTCCGCGTATAACATGACCCTCACGGGTAATGTAACAGTTGATACCCGCCAGTATGATGCGGGAACCAAGTCCTACAATGACCAGGCTTCCACCAACATCACCCTTGGGGGCGTTCTTTCCGGTACGGGCGGCCTGACCAAAGTCGGTTCCGGCACCCTGACGCTCTCCGGGCAGAATACCTACACGGGCGCAACCAGCGTGAACGCCGGCACGCTGGCCTTCACGAACACGAACGCCATGGCTCTGGGCAGCATCTCCATGGGCGCTGGCGCCAGAATGACCACGGCTTCCGGCTTGACGCTGAACAGCGGCGCAACGCTGACTTTTGACATGACGGGCGTGGTGGCCAGCCAGCCGATCATCAACATCCAGGCTGGCTCCCTGGCTCTGACGGACCCCACCTGCACGCTCACCCTCAACAACTACGGCGAGCTGGAAGCATCTGACTACGTCCTTGCCCAATGGGCGGCGAACGGAAGCCTGACCACGGATTCCTTCACCTGGACGCCTGACATTACCCGGGAAGGCTTTGAATATTCCATCGTGGTGGAAAACAACCAGCTTGTGCTGAAAGTCGTGGACGTTTCCGGAGACAACGGTTTTGTCTGGGACGGCGGAACGGACCGCAAGTGGATCAACACCAGCATTGACGGCTGGACCACCAAGCTCACGGGCGTGGACACGCTGAATGACCAGGAAATCTACTTCTCCGCTGCGGAAGCGGGTGAAGTGAAGGTCTCCGGCACCGTGACCCCCAAGAGCGTCGTCTTCAACGGCGGCACTTACACGCTCATCAGTGATCCCGACAATGCGGGCGCCATTGCGGATTCCACGGCTCCCACGTCGCTGACCGTGAACGGAACGGCTAATGTCACCCTGAATCTGGCGAATACCTATACCGGCGGCACGGTCCTTAACGGCGGCACTCTCACCATCGGCGCGGACGGCGCGCTGGGTACGGCGGGAGACATCACGTTTAACGGCGGCACGCTGGCTTATGCAGACTCCGCAGCCGGTACGAACGTGACGGGGTATGACGTTTCCAGCCGCGTCAAGGTTGGTGACGGAGGAGCCCTTAACGTTTCCGTGCTCGGAGCAGGGGATACCGTCTCCTGGGCCGGACTGACGGCTGACGTCATGGGAACGGGAACCACCCTGACCAAGACGGGGGACGGCACGCTGGCGCTGGGATACGCCGGGAATACCTTGGCCCACCTCACCGTGGAAGAGGGAACGCTAGCCTTCACGGGCGGCGCGACCATCGGCGTGAACCCCAATAACGCCACCATCGTCCGCGTAAGTGAAGGCGCCACTCTGGCCCTTTCCGGCGGAACCGTCAACCTGCATGCCCAGCTCAACGGAGCGGGCACCATCACCATCGGGACGGCGGATACCGCGGGACTGGTTAACATCTCCAATACCGGGAACACCAACTTCACGGGACGCCTGGAACTGATCGGCAACGGAGAAAATATGAGCTCCAATGCCAACTGGGTGGCCTTCGGCGCAGGAAATACGCTGGGAGGGGGCACCGTCTTCATAGACGGCAAGGGCTTCTTCTTCACCGCGGGCACAACGGCCGCCAACTTTGAGATTGGTGACGCCCACGGCACAATGCAGAACGGTTCCTCCGGCGCCACGTACACCTTCTCCGGGAATCTTTCCGGTTCGGGCGCCTGGGGCATGTCTGCGAACGTGCGGATGACCAATATCCTCACAGGCTCCCTCAAGGACTTTTCGGGAACCCTGTCCACCAATGAAACCTCCGCCAACAACAGCCGCCAGGTCTGGAACTTCGGCAACGGCGGAGCAAGCGTCACAGGTGCGGGGAATACCGTCTTTGGTAACGGCGCCATTCTGGCGGGCAACACGGGCTCCACGGATGCCGCACTGGCCGCGCAGTACAACGTCAATTACAACAATGCGGAACTGGTGCTGAATGCGCTGGTCCAGGGCAACTCCAACCTGACGCATGCGGGCACGGGCACCCTGATCCTGGATCAGGCCAATACCGCTACGGGAGCCCTCGGCATCACGGATGCCGGCGCCGTGGTTCAGCTTGGCACCGCGGACAAGGCCGGCCAGTGGGCCGGTACTGTGCTGAACGGAGCGGGAACGCTGAAAATCGTTAACGGATCACTCACCTCCGCCATGACGCGCGGTGAAGGCTCCACTGCGGGCATCGTGGTGGACTCCGCCGTCAGCATCAACCTGGGCGGCACCAATGGCGACATGCTGAAGGGCATCACCCTGGCTGCCGGAGGCAAGCTCACCAACGTCTCCGGAGACATTACGGTGGGTGCGGGAGCTACGGAAACGCTGAACCTTACCCTGGGTGCGGACAACGTCAACCAGGGCGCGGCCGGAACGGCCATCATTGACCAAGGGGACGGCAAGCTCGTCATCAATGATTCCGCCACGGTCAATCTGGATATTGACGCCATTGTGAACACGCTCGTCGCCCACAAGGACGCCGGGGTGGAAAGCTGGCTGACGCTGACGACCGGAACATTGGAATGCGCTGATCTGGGCGACATCCAGTTCAGCAAGATTCTTTCCAACTACGGCATCCGCGTGACGGGCACCGACGGCGGCAGCCTGGTCCTCAGCGGACAGGTCAGCGGCCTTTACATGGTGGACGGCACCGCCTCTTCCGATCCTGATACCGTCACGAACTACGGCACGCTGGGCATGTACGCCGGCGTGGTCATCGCCCAGGACAAGACGCTCACCGTCCAGTTGGCCGGCGCCCCCGGCGATACCGACGGTGACGGCGCGGTCATCAACAACCTGCTGGGCGCGACGGGAAGCACGCTGAAGGTGGAAAACACCAATGCGGGCGGAGGCAACGCCGTGGTTATCCTTAACAATGAACGCCTGGAAACGGGACTGCCTGCACCGGACGATTACGCCGGAGCGGACTCTATCATGGGCGGCAGCATCGTCGGGGAAAACGGAGTCACCTTCATCAAGCAGAACACGGGCAAGCTGACGGTAAACGGCTCCTTTGTGACGGACACCCTCCGCATGGAAGGCGGCACGCTCACCCTGAACGGTGATGGCAGCAGCTTCAACCATGTGGTTCTGGCAGGCACGGCGGAAGGCGTGGTTCTGGACGTCAACCGGAATACCGTCATGGGAGACCTGACGGACAGCGGCGAAGGCGCGGACCTCAACATCGGCAGCGGGGCAACCCTCACCATTAATGACGCCAGCAGCCTTTCCTCCAGCACCATCCAGGGCAGCGGAACGCTGGCCCTTCATGATACGCTGGCTCTTTCCGGCACGGCATCCCTCCAGGGCGGCGTGCTGCTCAACCTGGTGAAGGATGATGATTCCACGGGCACGCTTGACCTGGGCGCCACCACCGGCAACGCCGTTGCCGGCATCAGCGGGCAGGGCACCCTGAAGAGTAATGGCGGCTCCCTGGCTGTCAATACCGGAAACTCGGGAAGCGGCTCCGTCTTCAGCGGCACGCTGGAAGGCCGCGGGCAGCTCAACATCTCCGGCAATGCGGGACAGACGCTTGACAACGTCATCACCGCCGCGGGCAGCAACTGGGCGATCAACAACACGGGCCGCCTCAATATCAGGATGGGCGGCACGGTGGAAGACCCGAGGGCCAATACGGCCCTTACCCTCAGCAGCATGACGCTGGGCGACGGTTCCAGCACGAACTTCACCTTCAACACGGACTACGCGGGCCCCATCATCAGCGTGACCGGAAACATCAGCATCAGCCAGGGAGCGGAAATCACCCTCAGCTCCACCGGCAAGAATGAACTGACGCTGGGCGCGGACGGCAGCTACACGCTCATGCACGCGGACGGCGACATTGATCTGGGCGGAAGCGACCGGCTGGCTATCCTGCTGGACCCCTCCTCCTCTGCTTTCAAGAAGTTTGAAAATAATGCGTACCTGGTGATGGAAAACGGCAACCTCGTTCTGGTGGCCACGGCTTCCAAGGACAACAAGTATGCGCGGATTGCGGATACCGTTAACTCCAGAGCCGGCGCGGAACTTCTCTGGAACCTGCCCGGCGACCTGGCCGCGGATTCCATCCTGAAGAAGGTGGATGACGCCGTGGGCGCCCTGACGGCCTCCAATCCCTCGGAAGCCAAGAGGGTCATGGCGGCCGTGGCCGGAGCTACGGTCAACGCGCTGGGAACGGCCCAGAAAGACGCCCTGCGAGACCAGATGGGATGGATCAGGAACCGCACCACGCTGATGGGCGTCAACCCCGCCTACATCAACGAAGACCTCCCCTACTTCCACATGTGGATGGAAGGAACGGGCTCCTACAGCAAGCTGGACACCAAGGGGGATGAAAGCGGCTACCAGCTCACCACCTGGGGCGGAACCGTCGGCATGGACGTGGACCTCAGCGACCACTTCACGATGGGAGCGGCCTTCACGGCCAACTACGGGGACCTGACGGCCAGCGCGGCGGACACGGCCGACGGCCACCTGGACAGCTACTACGCCAACCTCTTCGGTCGCTACCAGAGCAAGAGATGGGCCCACACGCTCATCCTGACGGGCGGGTGGAACGACGCCAAGCTCAACCGGACGGTCAACTACGGAGAAGGCAGCTACAGCACGCAGGGCAACACCAACGGGTGGGGCTTTGGAGCGATGTACGAACTCACCTACGACGTCTACCTGAATGAAGACAAGAGCAGCATCCTGCAACCTTTGGCCAACGTCTCGGTGGTAACCACCCGTATGGACGGTTATACGGAAACGGGAGCCGGAAACGCGGGGCTGAATGTAGGCAAGCAGGAATGGACGACGGGGACGGTGGCGCTTGGCGGCCGGTGGATGGGGCTGGCGGGCAGCAACCTCTTCGGACGCGAGGCGCTGGTAGAATTCCGAGCCAACGTGGCCCAGGACATGGGAGACCGCCGCGGCGAGACGGGCGTGGGCTTCCTGGCCAACCCCGGCTACACGCAAACGGTGAGGGGAGCGAAGGTAGGAACGACCGCGCTTCAAATCGGAGCGGGCCTGAGCGTGCCTGTGGGAACGCAGGGAACGGTGTTTGTCAACGGCAACGCGGACTTCCGTGACGGAGCCAACTCGGTGAACGGAAGCGTGGGCTACCGCTATGACTTTTAAGGAGAGTTGAGGTTTGAGAGTGGAGAGTGGAGCGGAGACGCCCGCTCTCCATCCCTTCAGGGCCGTTCCGGGGTTATCCGGGACGGCCCTGTTGCGTTGTGATGAAGGGGTCTTTCCCGGAGAAGGAGGACGGAATAGGCCAAGCGGACTCCATGGACGGAATAGAAGGGGAAGGTGAGTCCATGAAGTTCATCCTGTCCATTCTCTCCACCCTGAACTCTCAACTCTCAACCTTCCACTCTGAACTCTCCCCGTTCAAGATTCTGTAAAACCGCGTAGAATACTTCCGCACCCCTTGTCCGCTATCTTATGTCAGAAAAAACCGGGCGGCGAGAAATAGGCCTGTTTTTATGCGATTACAGCGGGTTTTTGCGGAGGCAGCTCCCACACGCGCACGCGCGTTTTCTAACATTAGCCTTGCAAAAATTTAAGATAAGCGTAGTATATTTCAGTTATGTCCGAAGATACCAACGAGGTTGTTGAAACCACCGTTTCCACGACGGCGCAGCATGAATACGGCGCCGCGCAGATTGACAAACTGGAGGGCCTGGAGGCCGTGCGGAAGCGCCCCGGCATGTACATCGGGGACCCTGACGAAAGAGGCCTGCATCACTGCGTGTTTGAAGTGCTGGATAACTCCATTGACGAGCATCTGGCCGGGTATTGCAGCAAGATTGACATTGTGATTCATGTGGACGGCTCCATTTCCGTGGTGGACAACGGCCGCGGCATTCCGGTGGATACGCACCCGAAGTTCGGCATTCCCGCCGTGGAGCTGGTGCTGACCAACCTGCACGCCGGCGGCAAGTTCGGCCAGGGCGCCTACAAATACTCCGGCGGCCTGCACGGGGTGGGCGCCAAGTGCGTGAACGCCCTGTCCGACTGGTTCAAGGCGGAAGTGCGCCGGGACGGCAAGCGCTACCAGATCAAGTTTGAGCGCGGCAAGACGACGGAACCTCTCCGCCCGGTGGGAGCGTGCGCCTGTGAAATCACGGGCACCACGATCACCTTCTTTCCGGATGCCACCATTTTCACGGATACCACGGAGTTCAAGTTTGACCGCCTGACCACGCGCCTGCGTGAGCTTGCCTTCCTGAACCCCGGCCTGATTATTGAACTGATTGACGAACGGGAAGCCCCCGTGCGCCGGGAAACGTTCTTCTACAAGGAGGGCATTGTGGAATTCGTGCGCCAGCTGGGCAGGAACAAGGAAGTGATCAACGAGGAACCCATTTCCATTTCCGGCGTCCGGAAGGTGGAAGTGGAGTACGACGGCAAGAAAATGGACGACGACGTGCTGGTGGACGTGGTGTTCCAGTACAACAACACGTATGAAACGAACATCCTCTGCTTTGCCAACTCCATTTACAACGGGGACGGCGGCACGCACCTTTCCGGCTTCCGCGGCGCCCTGACGCGTGTGATCAACGGGTACGCGAAGGCGAACGGCCTGCTCAAGGAAAAGGACCCCTCCCTGAGCGGGGAGGACGTGCGCGAAGGCCTGGTGGCCGTCATCTCCGTCAAGATGCCCAACCCGCGTTTCTCCTCCCAGACCAAGGACAAGCTGGTGAACACGGAAATTGAAGGCGTGGTAGGGAACGTCGTGTACGAAGAGATCAAGACGTACTTCGAGGAAAACCCGGCAATGGCCAAGAAGATCATTGAAAAGAGCATCACGGCCGCCCGTGCCCGCGAGGCCGCGCGCAAGGCGCGTGAAACGGTCCGCAAGAGCGCTCTTTCCATCGGCGGCCTTCCGGGCAAGCTGGCGGACTGCTCCGACCGCGACCCCGCCAAGTGTGAGCTCTTCATTGTGGAAGGTGACTCCGCCGGCGGCTCCGCCAAGATGGGGCGTGACCGCCGCACGCAGGCCATCCTGCCCCTGCGCGGGAAAGTGCTTAACGTGGAAAAGGCGCGGCTGGACAAGGCCCTGGGTAGCCGGGAAATCCAGAACATGATCACGGCCATCGGCGCCGGGATCGGCGACGGGGATGATGAGGCCTCCTTCAAGCTGGACCGGGTGCGCTACCATAAGATCATCATCATGACTGACGCGGACGTGGACGGCGCCCACATCCGCACCCTGCTGCTCACCTTCTTCTGCCGCCACATGCCGCAGCTGGTGCGCGCCGGGTACCTGTACATCGCGCAGGCTCCCCTTTACCGCATCATCCGCAGGAAGAAGGAGGAATACGTGCAGGATGACGTGGCCCTGAACCGCAAACTGATTGAACTGGCCGTCAATGACGTGACCCTCCGCTTTGCGGACGGCTCCCATTCCTTCTCTTCCGATGAACTTTCCGCCATTCTGGAAACGCTGGTCAACCTCCAGCGTTATACGGAATCCATGCAGGCGCAGGGCGGCACCCTGGAAGACCTGCTCAACCACCGGGAGGCCAACGGCGACTTCCCGGAATTCCTGGTGAAGGTGCGCAGCGGCAATGAGGAGGAAATCCTGTTCTTCCATGACATGGAGGCCCTCACGGCCTTTTCGGATGAAAACCGGGACCTCTTCATCTTCGGCATGCCCACGGAAGAGGAACTGCTGGAAAACCCCCTCCCGGACCGGGAAGGCCCCAGCCGCCGCTCCATCACCCATGAACTGCATGAAGCCAAGGCCATTGCGCGCGCCCTGACGCGCCTGGCAGAGCTCGGCATCCCCGGGAACATGCTCGTATCCATGGATACGCCCCTGTTTGAACTGGTGGAAGGGGAAGGAGACAAGGAACGGACCACGGCCCTCTTCTCCGTGATGGACATTCTGGAATCCGTCATCACCATCGGCAAGCGCGGCGTGGAAATCACGCGATTCAAGGGCCTGGGTGAAATGGACGCCAAGGACCTGTTCAAGACGACGATGGACCCGGAACGGCGCGAGCTGCTCCGCGTCATCCTGAATGACGACAACGCCGTCAGGGCTGATGAAATGTTCACCATCCTGATGGGGGACGTGGTGGAGCCCCGCAAGAACTACATCGTGGACCACGCGCTCAATGTCCGCAACCTTGACGTTTAATTCCTACACTTTCTCCCAGAACCATGGAAAACAATAGAATCAAACCGGTGGACGTAGCCAGTGAGCTCTCCACTTCTTTCCTGGACTACTCCATGTCCGTCATCATCTCCCGCGCCCTGCCGGACGTGAGAGACGGCCTCAAGCCCTCCCAGCGGCGTATCCTGTACGCCATGAAGGAGCTCAACCTGTCCCCCGGCGGCAAGACCCGCAAATGCTCCAAGATCGTGGGTGACACCATGGGTAACTATCACCCGCACGGGGACGCCGCCATTTACGGCACCCTGGTGAACATGGCGCAGGACTGGTCCATGCGGGACATCCTCGTCATCGGCCAGGGCAACTTCGGCACGCCGGACGGGGACCCGCCCGCCGCCGCCCGATACACGGAAGCCAAGCTTTCCGGCATGGGGGTGGCCCTGATGGCTGACCTGGACAAGGACACCGTGGACTTTGTCCCCACGTATGACAACGAGCACACGGAACCCACCGTGTTCCCCTCCGCCTTCCCCAACCTGCTGGTGAACGGCGGCACGGGCATTGCCGTGGGGATGGCCACCAACATGCCCCCCCACAACCTGGGGGAAGTGGTGGACGGCATCTGCGCCGTGATTGACAACCCCCTCATGACGGTGGATGAACTGCGCCACTACATCAAGGGGCCGGACTTCCCCACCGGGGGCGACGTGCTGGGCTTTTCCGGCATTGACAGCTACTTCCGCACCGGGCGCGGCTCCGTGCGCATCCGCGGCAAGATAGACATGGAAATGACGGACTCCGGCAAGGACCTCCTCATCATCCGTGAAGTGCCGTACGGCGTAAACCGCGCCGCCCTCCAGGAACGCATTGCGGAACTGTACAAGGACAAGATACTGACGGACATTTCCGGCATCCGGGACCTTTCCGACGAGAAAACCTGCATTGAAATCGAGCTCAAGAGGGACGCCCGCCCGCAGGTGGTCATGAACCAGCTCTACAAGCTCACCTCCATGGAAACCTCCTTTGCGGTGAATATGCTGGCGATTCACGACAACCGCCCCAAGACGCTCGCGATGCTGGACGCCATCAACTTCTACATTGAGCACCGCCGCGAGGTGGTCGTGCGCCGCACGCGCTACCTGCTGGGGGATGCGGAAAAGGACGCGGAACGCCTGGAAGCCTTCCTGCTGGCCCTGCACCACATGGATGACTTCATCACCATCATCCGCGACTCCAAAAACAGGGAGGAAGCCCGCGAACGGCTGCAAAACTACACCTTCTCCACACAGACGGCGGAAAGCCTGGGCATCCTGATCCGTTCCCAGGCCTCCGTGCAGGGGGACCGCTACATCTTTACGGAACGCCAGGTCAATTCCATCCTGGACCTGCGCCTGTACCAGCTCACCGCTCTGGAAAACGACAAGATTTCCGGGGAATACACGGAACTGCTGGTCCGGATCAAGGACTATCTGGACATTCTGGCCAATGAATCCCGCGTGCTGGGAATCGTGAAGGATGAACTCATGGCGATCAGGGACAAGTACGCCACGCCGCGCGTCACGCGCATCATTCCCTTCTCCGGGGACATGGCTATCGAGGACCTGATCCCGAACGACACGATGATCGTCACCATCACGCACAGCGGCTACATCAAGCGCACCAACTCCGCGGAATACCGCGTGCAGGCCCGTGGGGGCAAGGGCGTGAAGGCCGCTACCACGAAGGGAGCCAAAAAAGACGCGGAGGCGGATTTCATCGAGCACCTCTTCGCCGCCCAGAACCACGACTACCTGATGTTCTTCACCAACACCGGGCGCGTGTACGTGGACCGCGTGTATGAAATTGACGAGGCCGCCCGCAGCGCGCAGGGCCGCAACATCAAGAACCTGCTGGACCTCCAGCCGGAGGAAGCCATCGCCGCCATCCTGCGCCTGGAACGCCGGGTGGATGAAAAGGGCAATGACATCACCTTTGCGGAAGGCAGCGGCAACGTGGTCTTCGCCACGAAGGACGGCACGGTGAAAAAAACCAGCCTGAACGACTTTGTCAACTACCGCAAGGCCGGCATCATCGCCATCAACCTGGAGGAAGGCAACACCCTGGTGAACGCGGAACTCACCACCGGGGAAAATGAAATCGTGCTCGTCACCCATGACGGCATGAGCATCCGCTTCCCGGAGGAAGCCCTCCGCACCCAGGGCCGCAACACCATCGGCGTGCGCGGCATCCGCCCGCGCGAGGGGGACTACGTGGTGGCCCTCGCCATTGTGGACCCGCAGAAAACCCTGCTGGTGGCCTCTGAAAACGGCCTCGGCAAGCGCACCTCCTTTGAGGAATACCGCACGCAGGGCCGCGGCGGCACCGGCATCAAGACCATGAACTGCACGGACAAGACGGGCAAGGTGGTCTCCGCCACGGTTGTTTCCGAGGAGGATGAACTGATGCTCATGACCACGGCCGGGCAATCCGTCCGCATCAAGGTGGCTACCGTCCGTGAGACGGGCCGCGCCACCCAGGGCGTGAAGCTCATGACGCTGAACGACGGCGAAGCCATCCAGGACATCTCCATCGTCATTCCGGATGATGAAGAAGAGGATATCCCGGAGGACGGGGAAGACGCGGAGGCCGTGGAACCTTCCGGCGAGGCGCAAGCCCCTGCGGAAGAATAACACTCCATGGAACCCCGCTCCGGAATCATGCCGGAGCGGGGTTCTTCATCCGCCGTTTTTATGGAAGAAAACCTTTCCCTGCAAAAGTGCGCCGAACGCCTGGAACGGCGCGGATTCAGAAGCTTTGTAGTCCCGGGCTTGAAGGAAGCCGCGGACCTGATGCGCGGCCTGGTGCGGGAGTTCCAACCCGCGTCCGCCTCCTACGGGGACTCCATGACCTTGAAGTCCACGGGAATTCTTGACGACCTGCGGGCCAACCCGGACATTCAATTTTACGACGGCTTTCTCCCGGGCATGGACCGGGAGGAAAAATGGGAAATCCGGCGCCGCGGCATGACGGCGGACCTCTTCCTGACCGGAATCAATGCCGTCAGCATGAAGGGAACCCTGCACTGGGTGGACATGGTGGGCAACCGCGTGGCCCCGGTGGCGTTCGGCCCCCGGCACGTCATTCTGCTGGCCGGAGCCAACAAGCTGGTGGCTGGCCCGGAGGAGGCCGCGGAACGCATCCGCCGCATTGCCCCGCTGAACGCCAAACGCCATGAGGGCTTCAAGACGCCCTGCATGTACACGGGAACCTGTGCGGACTGCAACTCCCCGGACCGCCTGTGCAATATCCACATGTCCATCGTCAAATGCTTCCCCAAGGGAAGGATTACCGTCATCCTGATGGAGGAATCCGGAGGACTCTGAGCCATGCCCGTTTCATCCCGGATAGAAATCATGGCCCCGGCGGGGTCGTTTGAATCCCTGGCCGCCGCATTGCAGGGCGGGGCGGACTCCGTGTACTTCGGCGTAGGAAAGCTCAATATGCGCTCCCGCGCCACGGCAAACTTTTCAGAGGAAGACCTGCCGGAAATCGTCGCGCGCTGTCATGAGGCGGGGGCTAAGGCCTACCTGACGCTCAACATCATCGTGTACGATGATGAGCTGGAGGAGGTGCATTCCCTGTGCCGCGCCGCCCGGAAGGCCGGAGTGGACGCCGTCATTGCCTCCGATCTGGCGGTGATCACTTATGCCCGCTCCATCGGGCTGGAAGTCCACATGTCCGTGCAGGCCAACGTCTGCAACATGGCCTCCGTCAGATTCTACGCTCAATACGCGGATGTGGTGGTGCTGGCCCGGGAACTCACCCTGGCGCAAATCAGGCACATCATTGAATCCATCCGGAAGGAGGACGTGAGAGGCCCCTCCGGAGAACTGCTCCGGGTGGAAATCTTTGCCCACGGGGCGTTGTGCGTGGCCGTGTCCGGCAAATGCCACATGAGCCTGGCGGCCTACAACTCCTCCGCCAACCGGGGCGCCTGCTTCCAGAACTGCCGCCGCGCCTACCGCGTGACGGATGAAGAAACGGGCAATGAACTGGTGATAGACAACAAATACGTGATGTCCCCCCGGGACCTGTGCACCGTTCCAGTGCTGGACCAGATACTGGATGCCGGAGTCTCCGTGCTGAAGCTGGAAGGGCGCGGGCGTTCCTCAGACTATGTCCGGACGGTCACCTCCGTGTACCGGGAAGCCGCGCAGGCGTGCCTGGACGGCACCTTCTCCGCGGACGGAGCGGCTGCGTGGATGGAACGGCTGGAATCCGTATTCAACCGGGGCTTCTGGCAGGGAGGGTATTACCTGGGCGTAAAATGGGGGGAATGGAGCGGATCCTCCAACAGCCGCGCCTCCCTGCTGAAAATCCACATCGGCAAGGTGGACAACTTTTATAAAAAGAACGGCGTGGCGGCCCTTTACCTGGAAGCCGGCGGCTTGTCCGCGGGGCAGACCATCCTCATGGCGGGCCCCACCACGGGAGCCGTCCGCGTGGAAGTGGAATCCATGCAGCGGGAGACGGCGGCCGGAATGGAACCCGTGGAAACCGCGCAAAAAGGGGAAACCGTCTATCTGGCGGTTCCGGAACAGGTGCGCCGCCGGGACAAGGTGTACCTGCTGCGCCCCCGCACGCTGGAAGACGCCTGAACTTTTAATACCGCAGAAATGTAAAAACAAGACCGCCGGAGAGAGGGGAAACGGCGGTTCCCTCCTTCTCCGGCGTTTGTTTTTCCCGGATAGCGGGAATAAACGGAGGAACGTTGCTCATTCCCCCGTTCCCTGTCCGGCAGGGGACGGCGGTGCATCCTGCTTCAGCAGGGGGAGCTGGCTGAGCATGTTTTTAATCTTGATCGCCAGGCGCGGCATCGGTTCCGCTACCGTAAGGCCCGCCACGTCGTAGCGGGCGGCGATGTCGTTAATCACCCGGACCACCTCGCTGATCTTCATTCCTCCCGGTTCTACGCCCACCCCCGCGATGATTTCCGCCGGGTCCAGAACGTCCAGGTCAAAGTGGATGAGAACCTTGGAAACGCCCCTCTCTTTCAGCCAGTTCATCACAGCGTCGCTGTTATCGGCCAATTCCGCAGGAGACAGGCTTTTGATGTTCAGGCTCTTTTGCCGCTCCTTCGTCCCTCCGTCCTTTTCCCAGGCGCGCAATCCTGCAATCAGGACGTTGGAGGCATCCACCTTCCCCGGCAGAAGCTTCATGATCTCTTCATCCCCCATCCCCATGCAGGCTGTCAGCGCCATGGCGTGGTAACCCTTGTATTCATCGTTCGGAAGATTGATGTCAGGATGGGCGTCAATCCAGACCACGGCCACATCATCGGGATATTTCCCGGCTAGGTAAGTGAAGGGAACCACGCTGACGGAGCATTCCCCGCCCAGCGTCACTATCTTGTCCGGATTGTTTTCACGCAGCTTCCCGAGTGCCGCTCTGGTCTGGGCCAGAATGGCGCTCCGGTCGCTGATGCCTTTCTCCACCTTCCTTTCTCCAATGTCCAGGGAAACGGGAACTTCAACGGTCTTCTGGGTGCTTTCTGGCGCCAGCATCCGGAGAAGCTGCGCTCCCAGGTAATACCCCCTGGAAGCGTCTTCCGCGGGGAGGTCCGGCATCCAGTGGCTTACCACGCCCCCTTGCCATTGGGGATAAATGAGGCGAATCGTATTTGCTTGATGTTCCATGCGCTGATTGTTTGTTGAGGGTTTTTCCTGTGCCGGGGAAAAGGATATCCCCAGCAATACGGCGGCTGACAATAAGGAATGTTTCATGCTGCTGTGATATGGTGAGAAGGGCAGAACCCGTTTATGTGAAGTTAGACCATTTCCGTTTTCCCGCAATACGGATAAATTATTCGTATGCCGGCAAATTTGCCGGTGCATGCCTTCCGGCGCCCTTTTTCCCGGCTTCCTCCCTGCCACTGGGAGCCGCCGGGCTGTGCGGCATAACGGCGGTTTTATCCGGGAAACGCTTGAAAAATGCTTCCGGAATTGGTGAAGTGGAAAGAAGAAAACCTGTTTCCCCCTGTCTGCCATGTATGAGAAAAAATTGCCCTTTGATATTGATTGCGGAATCAGAATAGCCATGGAGGTAATCGGCGGCAAATGGAAGAGCTGCATCATCTTTGAACTGGCGGAAGGCCCCAGGCGCCCCAGCGAGCTTCACCGCCTGTTTCCGGAGGCCAACTCACGCGTCATTGACCAGCAGTTGAAAGAACTGGAAACGTGCGGAATCATTGAAAAAAAGATATACGCGGAGCTCCCTCCGCATTCCGAATATTCCATCACCCCGGCAGGGAAGACGTTAATCCCCGTCGTCAGGCAGCTGGAACAATGGGGAAATGAATTCAGGCCGGCCATGAAAATAATTCTTGGCATGGAGGATGACCGGTAGGCCCTTTCCTGCCGCCGTGACCGCTTCTTCCGCGCTCCGGTATGGCCTCCATGGCCGCGGAAAGGAAGAAGCCTCTGTATCAATCCATGAAAAACGGATATTCCCGTAAAGGAATATCCGCAACGAGGTTTATCCGGAAAAACTTTTAATGTTGCGGCCTTCTGCGGCGCAGGGCCAGAAGGGCCAGCCCCGTCAGGCTGAGGGAGGCAGTAGCGGATTCCGGCACGTTGCCGGAGAGGGACGCAATCTGTTCCGCGCTCAGCACCCCCTGGTATAACTGTACATTGGAGAAGTCCGCCGACTGGGTATTCTGAGTGCTGATTGGCCTTCCTCCCAGGGAGAAGGTATCCAGCAATTCATTGGTCCGGTTAGTGGAGGCCAGCGTTGCGGTGGCGATGATCTCTCCATTCAAGTACAGGGTGAGGAGTCCCGTGTTATTGGCGCCGGTGTCTACGGTGACGATGAATGTTTGTTCTATTCCCTGAACCACGGTGCCCGCAGTGGAGATTTGGTTGCTCAGGCTGTAGCCTTCCGGAGAAAAGGACCATCCGGCATTATCACCTTTCGTGTAATTGACTTTCAGGTTCCAGCTGCCGGCTTCTCCCAAGCCGAACAGTACGGGCCAATTGGAAGTGCTCCCTGCGTTCAGGCTGGCCTTCACCACAAAACTGAAATTGTCTTTCATTTTAATAGGAGAAGCGCTGTCCGTGAAGGTCATGCGATTACCACTGACGGAATTGTAAATGTCATCCGTGACGGAACCTCCCCCGAAGTTAGGGGAAAGAGTGGTGTAGGCGTTTCCGTCGGCTCCCGTAACCACGATATTGCCGGCACTAGGGGAACTGGAAGTTCCGGTGAACGACATGTCCCAGAGGAGCGTTCCTGCTCCCTGCGCCGTGCACAGGAGCCCAAGCATGGCAATGCAGGAGGAAATCAGTAGGGTCTTTTTCATGAGATTAATGTGGGTATTATTACGGATGTCCTTCTTTTTTTGGAGGACAAGACGTATTCTGCGGATTCCCAATCCGGAGCGCTTGTTGAATTCAACTGTGAAGGCAGGGAAAACAGCCTTTCCACCGCGTCCTTTCATGGTCGCGCCGCCGGGAACATAGGCCTTCCGCCCTTGCAGGAACTCTCTCCGCTCTCCATCTGGAATCATGGACGGAAAAACTCCGGTAAACCTTCCTTTCCCCCGCCATTGCCCGGAGAGTTTTTCCACAACCGCCTTTCCTTTAAAATCGGAGCTTGACTTCCGGATTGGGAATCCGTGGGAATTAAGTTATGTATTCATCCTCATTTGATTATAGGGTAAATAAAGAGGCTCATAAATTATGGTTGAATGAAAAAGAATTTCCTCTGCGTACTAGTGTAAAACTGTACGCCATGCTTGACTTATGCTCCATCCTGCGCCTTCTCTCATGCGGCTGTGCCGTGCTGGGAGCCGGAATACTCCATGCCTCCGGGCTCCGGCCCTGGCTGCAGGAATTATCCGGAATTCCGCTTCCGGCCTCCGCGGAAGGAAAGAATCAATGGATGCAGGGCCTGTGGGCGCGGACGGCGGAGCAGGTGTCTTCCCTTTCCGATCCGGCTGCCGCGGATGACTGCGGAGACGCCATGGCGCTGCTGGCCCCCGTATTCCAGGCATGGCCGGACGGGCAGAAGGCCGGGGCCGCACTGGCGGAAATCCTTTCCGTTCCGGTGGAGCGGGTGGGGGCCGTCTCCTCCTGGGATGACTTGGCGAAGCATGAGAAAGCCATTCTGGAAAAACTCAGTTTCCTCAGGCTGAAGAAGCTGGCGGCTTATTATGACGCGGCCGCCATCCGCCGCGCGGTGAAACGCAACCGGGAAAAATACGGGGAACGGTACCCCGGCGCGGACGGCTTCCTGGCCCGGCTGGATGAATGGGAAAAGAAGCTGGGGCCGCTGGACCGGTGGGTGCAGCAGGCCGGCCCGGAGCAGGCTGCCCAGTTGCGCGAGCTGGTGGAATTGCGGAAAAAGGCTCTTATTGAATCCCTGCCGGAACAGGACTCCCTGAGGGAATGGGTGAGCGTGCGGCGTTTCAACCCTTCCGGGAAAAGCTCCTTCAACCATGACCGCCCGGCCAACTGGCAGGGCATTTCCAGCATGCCGGGGCCGGGCCGCATGTACCGCAGCGGCATCGTGAAATTTGACGGAGCTGCCTCTTCCCCCGCGGCGCGGCTGCTGGAGGACGACCGCTGGATGGGGCATCTGGAAGTGGATTTTTCCGGGGAAAGGCTCATGTTCACCGGCAACCACTTCGGCAAGAAGGAAAACAGGCCCTGGGACGTCTTTGAACTGGACTTGAAAACCGGGCAAAAGGAATCCCTTACCGCCCACATGCCCGCGGATACGGACAGCTACAATTCCTGCTACCTGCCGGACGGCCGCATCATCTTCATCAACACCTCCGGCATGCAGGGCGTGCCCTGCGTCACCGGGGTGGACTACGTGGGGAACATCCACCTTTACGACCGCGAGAAGAAGACGACCCGGCGGCTCACCTTTGACCAGGACAACAACTGGTTCCCCACCATGCTCCCGGACGGCCGCGTGCTGTTCCTGCGCTGGGAGTACACGGAAAGCGCCCACTACTTCAGCCGCGTGCTGATGCATATGAACCCCGACGGCAGCGACCAGAAGGAATATTACGGCTCCAACTCCTACTGGCCCAATAGCCTGTTCAACGCCCGCCCCCTTCCCGGCAGGCCGGGCATGTTTGCGGGCATTGTCAGCGGGCACCATGGAGTCAAGCGGCTGGGGGAACTGGTCATCTTTGACGTGAACCGGGGGCGCACCGCCACGGAGGGCGCGGTGCAGAAAATTCCCGGATATGGAAAGCCCGTGGAAAACGTGACCAGGGACCAGTTGGTGGAGGGATTGAAGACTCCCTATTTTGCGGAACCGTACCCGCTGAATGAGGAAACCTTCCTGGCCGTCTCCTCCCCTTCCGGCAACCAGGGCGTGACCAATGTGGTCTGGTGTGACGTGTATGACAACATCATTCCCCTCACGGCTTCCTCCTATTTCATTTATGCGGATCCCACGCCGCTGAAGCCGCGCAAAAAGCCGCCCGTGCTGCATGACCGCGTGAAGCCGGAGAGCAGGACGGCCACGGTTTATATCTCCGACGTGTACCGGGGGCGCGCCATGGCCGGAGTGCCTAAGGGGGAGGCAAAATTCCTGCGCGTGTTCATGTCCGAATACAGCCCGCGCAACACCGGAAGCCATTATGCCATGGGCATGGAAAGCAACTGGGACCTGAAGGTGCTGTACGGCACCGTTCCCGTGAATCCGGACGGTTCCGCCATCTTCACGGCTCCCGCCAGCCAGCCGCTGACCCTCCAGGTGCTGGACGGGGAAGGGCGCGCCCTGGCGCTGATGCGGAGCTGGTTCACGGCCATGCCGGGGGAAACGCTCAGCTGCATAGGCTGCCATGAACGGCAGAACTCCGCGCCGCCCGCCAAGGCGGCCATGGCTTCCCGCCAAAAGCCTGCCGCCATTGTTCCGTGGTACGGTCCGGCGCGCACCTTCTCCTTCATGAATGAGGTGCAGCCCGTGCTGGACCGCCACTGCATCCGCTGCCACACCGCGGGGGACAAGGCCCGTGAAGGAATACCGGATTTCATGACATTGGAGGCCGTCAAGGGTGCGCCCGCTCCCGGTTCCGTCGCGTACTGGAACCTGCACCCCTACGTACGCCGCAACGGACCGGAAGGGAACTACCTGGGGCTGTCTCCCACGGAGTTCTTCGCGGATACGTCGGAACTATACCAGCTCCTCAAAAAAGGCCATCACGGCGTGGAGATGCCGCAGGAAGACTGGAACCGCCTGGTCACGTGGATGGACATGAACGCCCCCTATCTGGGAGAATGGCCGGGAGAGCGCAATGAAGGATTGCTGAAACGCCGCTATGACCTGCACAGGCAATTTTCCGGAGCGGAACGGAATTATGTGACCATGAAGGACTCCCTGTTCCAGAGGCACGTCAGCGGCATTCTCCCTGGCGGAGGCAGGCCCGTCCCCCGCGCCAGTGAAAAAAGAGTGCCCGTTCCGGAGGCGCGTAATGAAACGCTGGCCGTGGATTTGGGGAATGGCGTAAGCATGAAATTCCGCCGCATTCCCGCGGGAAAATTCAGGATGGGGAGCGAACGGGAAACTCCGGCGGAAAGCCCCGCCTCCACGGTGGAGATTGAAAAACCGTTCTGGATGGGAGAGGCGGAAGTGACGCTGGAGCAGTACCGCCGCTTTGACCCGGACTACCTCAACGGATGGTACGACATGCACTACAAGGACCAGGTGAGGCCCGGCTACGACATGGACGCCGACCCGCGATTCCCGGTCATCCGGGTACCGTGGACCAGGGCCATGGAATTCTGCCGCTGGCTTTCCGCGAAAACCGGGAAAAAGGTGACGCTGCCCACGGAAGCGCAGTGGGAATACGCGGCCAGGGGCGGAGCGGAGGCGGACTTCTTCTTCGGAGAACGGGATGCGGACTTCTCCGCGTACGCCAACCTGGGGGACGTGACGCTGAAGGAGCTGGCCGTCTCCGGCGTGGACCCCAAGCCGATTAAGAATCCCAACCGTTTCTGGGACTTCGTGCCGCGTGATGAAAAATACAATGACGGGAAGCTTCACCTGGCGCCCGTCAAGAGCTACAGGCCGAATGCCTACGGATTGTACGACATGATCGGCAATGCTGCGGAATGGACCCGTTCCGAGTACAGGCCCTACCCGTGGAATGGGAAGGACGGGCGCAATGAAAGCCTGGGCTCACGCGTTCCCCGTGCCGTGCGCGGCGGTTCCTGGTATGACCGCCCCCGGCGGGCTACGTCCTCATGGCGGTGGGGGTACCCCGGCTGGCGCCCCGTGCACAACGTGGGGTTCCGCGTGATGATAGAAGACTGACTCTGAAATTGCCATGAAACTGACCAAAACGCTCCGCGCCTCCGCGGCTGCCCTCTGCTGTCTGCTGGCCTTCGCCTCATGCAGGCAGGGACCGGAGGCCTTTACAGGCCCTGCAGCCCCGGTGGACGTGAAAGTTTTTAATCATCTGGTTGCCGTGCTGGGGCATGAAAGCCGGACTCTGGAACTGGTGGACCCCGCTTCCGGGGAAAAAGTGAAAAGCATCCGGCTGGGCCAGCCGCCCAACGGCATGGCGCTTGACGGAGCGGCCGCCTATGTGGCGGAAGGAGGGCCGTGCGGCGTGGTGGAAGTGGTGGACCTGGAAAGCGGAGCGTTGAAAGGCTCCTTTCCGGCGGGGCACACGCCCATGTCTCCCGTACTGCACGGCGGGAAATTGTATGTAGCCTGCCGGTTTGATTCCAAAGTAGTGGAAATGGACGCCGCCACCGGAAAAGTGCTGAACTCCTGGAATGTTCCCCGTGAACCGGTGGCGCTGGCCGTCTCCCCGGACGGCAGGAAGATATGGGCTGCCGGCCATTTGCCTGCCGGGACGGCGGACGGGGATTTCACGGCTGCTGCGCTGACGCTGGTGGAAGACGGGAAAGCGGCCCACTTCCCGCTCTCCAACGGGACGCAGGGCGTGCGCGGCATGGCGATGAGCCCGGATGGCCGCTACCTGGCCGTGGCGCACGTGCTGAGCCGCTACCAGGTGCCCACCACCCAGCTGGACCGCGGCTGGATGAACACGAATGCCGTGACCCTTATTGATACGGAACAGCCGGACAAGCCGCATCCCGTCCTGCTGGACGATCCGGACGCGGGGGCGGCCAATCCCTGGGGCGTCGCCTTTTCCGGAGATGGCGGAAAGTTGTTTGTGACGTGCGCGGGAACGCATGAACTGTCCGTGATTGATTTTCCCGCCTTGCTGGACCGCATAAAGCGGGAAGACCGGGAAAACGAGCCCGTTTCCGAAAGGCTCGGCTTCCTGCACGGTCTCCGTACCCGGGTTCCGCTGCCCCTGAACGGTCCGCGCGCCCTGTCTTCTGACGGGAAAAACGTTTATGTGGCCGGATACTTCTCGGACTCGCTGGCGCAAGTCCCCCTCCAGGCAGACGCCCGGCCCCGGAAAATCGCCCTGAATGGAGGATTCCAACCCTCACGGGAAAAACTGGGGGAACAATACTTCAACGACGCCTCCCATTGCTTCCAGGGCTGGCAGAGTTGCGCCACCTGCCACCCGGACGGACGGGTGGACGGGCTGAACTGGGACCTGCTGAATGACGGCATGGGCAACCCGAAGAACACGCGCACCATGTTCCTCTCCCACCGGACAAGCCCGGTAATGACGCTGGGCGTCCGCGCCTCCGCGGAGGTGGCCGTAACAGCGGGCTTCGTGCACATCCAGTTCCTGGAACCCTCCGGAGAACTGGCGGAATGCGTGAATGAATACCTGAAAAACATGAAGGAAGTTCCCAGCCCGTTCCTGGAGGCCCATGTTCCCTCCCGGGAGCAGGTGAAGCAGGTCTCCTGCGCGCAGTGCCATGCCCCCGGAGTGGAGCGGGGCGCCTTGTCCGAATCCGCCCGCAGGGGTAAGGAAGTTTTTAAAACTGCCGGGTGCGTGCATTGCCACCCGCACCCGTACTTCACTACCAAGGAACTGGTGGCAACGGGAACGGCCCGTGGGCTGGATGAAGGGAAAAGCATTCTGGTGCCCTCCCTGGTGGAAGTGTGGCGCACCGCCCCCTACCTGCACGACGGCCGGGCGAAGACGATCCGGGAAGCCGTCACGACGCATAATCCCGGGGACATCCGGGGAAAGACGAGTTCCCTGAACGACCGTGAACTGGAAGACCTGGTCAACTACGTGCAGTCCCTGTAAATGGGGCGGGAGGGCATCATGACGGCGGAATCACCTGAAAAACTGGAATGGCGCGGAAAGGGCGGAGCGGAAGAACGCTTCTTCTGCATGACGGCGGAGCCGGGCGCGTGCTTTGAGGCGGAACTGCACTCCCTGATGGACAGGTACCAGGAGCTGGGCGGCGGGGGAAAAGACGAATTCCTGCTGCGCTTCCACGTCAGCGATCCGGTGCGCCAGGCGGAAACGCTGCACCGGATGGCGGGGGAGCGGAACTCCTATGTCTCCGTAGTGGGGCAGCCCCCGGCGAACGGGGCCCGCGTGGCCCTGGAGGCCTGGCACATCGGGGGCATGCTGGAAAAGAGGAAGGAGGCGGAAGAAGGGGGAACGGTGGTGACGGCGCGGCGCCCGCATTACCGGCTGTTTCTGGCTGGCAGGAAGGAGGCTTCAGCTCCGGACAGCTACGGCCAGATGCGGGAGGAATTCCGCTGGCTGGACCGGGTGGCTTCCGCGCAGGGGGCAACCGTGGCGGAACTGGTTCACCGCACCTGGATTTATTGCCGGGACATTGACAACAACTACCGCGGACTGGTGGAAGGCCGCAATGAATGTTTTGACCGTTACGGGTTGACGCCGGAGAGCCACTTCATCGCCAGCACGGGCATTGAAGCCTGTACGGAAACGCCGGGACGCTTGCTGCACATGGACAGCCTGGGTATTGCGGGGCTGAGGCCGGAGCAGGTCCGTTACATGGAGGCCCCGGATTACCTGTCCCCCACGCACCTGTACCGGGTGGCCTTTGAACGCGGCACACGCATCGTATACGGGGACCGTTCCCATTACTTCCTTTCCGGCACGGCCAGCATTGACGCGCAGGGGAACATTGTCCATCCGGGAGACGTGGCGCGGCAGACGGACCGCGCCTTGGAGAATATGAACGCCCTGATGAAGAGAAACGGCGGAAGCCTGTCCGACCTGAAACAGGTCGTAGTGTACCTGCGCGACTGGGCGGACCGGGAGACGGTCCGCCGCCGCCTGATGGATTCCCCGCTGGGCGCCGTGCCGCATGTGATGCTGAAAGCCCCCGTCTGCCGCCCCGGCTGGCTGGTGGAAATAGACGGCATCGCCGTCAATGGGGCCGGAGACGGGGCTTTTGCCCCATTGTAAACGGGCTGTTCCGGGAACAGCCGTAAATGGCCGATTTCACTTGTTATCACATGCACGGAAATGGTACCGTACCCCCGCATGACCTATCGCCTCAATACGGACCGCCTGGTATTTTTTTCCGTTCTGTTGTGGGTGCTGCTGCCTCCGGGCGTTTTTGCCTGGGAAGGGAACCCGCCCAGCCCGGACAATGTGCGGTGGCTGGAGCAATTCTGTTCCAGTTACATGCAGTTCCTCACCATGGGCGGGGTGTTGTGCGTGGTCATTGGCTTTGTATGCGCAGCCCTGATCTGGCTGGTGAACCGCCAGGACTGGGCGCGGAGCCTGAAAATCGGAATCCTGTTTATCATTTCCGCCCTGTGCCTGGTTTTGTACGGCGGCTCCCTCTCCTTTGCCGTGTTCTACCTTCCCCTGGCTCTGATCAACCCCGCCGTGTACTGCTTCAGCGTGAGCAAGGCGGAATAATCGGCAGGGAGAGACGCGGTTTATTTCCCTTTCCCGTGTCGGATGTCTGCGGCTTCCTTCAGGAAGACGACGGTGGCGGCGATTGTTTTGGCAATGTCCCCGATGCGCTCCAGGGAGCGGATGATGAAGAGCAGGTTGACGTTGAGGGAGAGTGTGTTTTCCCTTTCCGGGGAGACCAGCAGGGCCAGCGCCTTGCGGTGGGCCTTGTCCAGCTTTTTGTCCCTCAGGCGTATTTCCCTGGCGGCGTCCGCGTCCTGCGTTTCCAGGCACCGGGCCGCGTCCCTGAACTCGGAGACGGCCATGTCCAGCAGGGGGAGCACAATGTCCGGGCAGAGGGATTCCCGGCGCCTGATGGATGCCTTGGCGTGCCTGGCGATGCCCGTGACCTCCTCCATGCATTCCTGAAGCTTGTCCCCGCAGCGGGAGAAGGTGAGCACCAGCCGCAGGTCGGACCCCAGGGGATGGAACTGGGTGAGCACGGCGGCGCAGAGGGTGAGGACCTGGCGGGTTTCTTCGTTGAGCAGTTCCCCGTCCGCAATGATGCCGTTGGCTCCGTCGCTGTCCGGACCGGAGATGACCCGTTCCAGGACGTCCATGTGTTTCAGCAGGCTGCCGCAGATGGCATTGACGCGGGTGCGGATGGCGTTCAGGGCCGCGTCATAGTGGGGGAGGATGTGATTGCCGGAAGGTGTCATGAGGTGAATGGCTTGGGAGGTGGGCTTTTTAGCTGAAACGGCCCGTGATGTAGGCTTCCGTTTCTTTTTCCGCGGGATTGGTGAAGATTTGGGACGTTTCCCCGTATTCCACCAGGCGGCCCATGTACATGAAGGCGGTGCGGTCCGCGATGCGCGTGGCCTGCTGCATGTTATGGGTGACGATGACGATGGTGAGGTCTTTTTTCAGGTCTTCCATCAGGTCTTCTATTTTCAGGGTGGCGATGGGGTCCAGAGCGGCGCAGGGCTCGTCCATCAGCAGGATCTGGGGGCGGTTGGCAATGGCGCGGGCGATGCACAGGCGCTGCTGCTGGCCGCCGGAGAGTCCGTAGGCGCTTTCGTGCAGCTTGTCCTTCACTTCATCCCACAGGGCGGCACCTTTGAGGCTGCGCTCCACGGTTTCATCCAGTTCCGCGCGCCTGTTGCGTCCCGCCACGCGGAGGGGGAAGACGATGTTTTCATAAATGCTTTTAGGGAAGGGGTTGTATTTCTGGAAGACCATGCCCACGCGTTTGCGCAGGGAGATGACTTCCACGCGCGGGTCGTACAGGCTGGCGCCGTCAATGCGGATGTCCCCCCGGTGGCGCACGTCCGGGACCAGGTCGTTCATGCGGTTGATGTTGCGGAGCAGGGTGGATTTTCCGCAGCCGGAGGGGCCGATGAGGGCGGTCACCCGGTTGGTTTCAAAGGTCATGCCGATGTTGAAGAGAACCTGCTTGTCTCCGTAAAAGAAGGAGAAGTCTTCCACTTCAATGATGGGGTCGTCGTCTGCGGCGTCTGGTTCAGTCATGGGTGGTGAAGGAGGATAGGGTGTTAGAAGCTGGAGGCCGCGTATTTTTTGCGCAGGCGGTTGCGGATGAGGATGGCCGTGAGGTTCATGACCACTACCAGCAGGATGAGCAGCAGCGTGGTGGCGAAGACCATGGGCTGGGCGGCGTCCGAGTCCGGAGACTGGAACCCCACGTCATAGATATGGAAGCCCAGGTGCATGAATTTGCGCTCCAGGTGGATGAAGGGGCCTTCCCCGTCAATGGGCAGGGAGGGGGCCAGCTTGACCACGCCCGTGACCATGAGGGGGGCCACTTCCCCGGCGCCGCGGGCCATGGCCAGAATAAGGCCGGTCATGACGCCCGGCAGGGCGCTGGGCAGGATGATGCGCTTGATCATCTGCCATTTGGAGGCACCGCAGGCCAGGGCCGCCTCCCGCAGCCCGCGGGGGACGGCGGAGAGGGCTTCCTCCGTGGAGACGATGACGACGGGGAGCGTCATCAGGGCCAGCGTGAGGGAGGCCCACAGGATGCCGGAGGTGCCGAAGGTGGGCGTGTTGTCCACGGCCAATTTTTTCCAGTAGAAGAGTTCGTCAATCGTTCCGCCCAGGTAGTAGACGAAGAAGCCCAGGCCAAAGACGCCGAAGACGATGGAGGGCACGCCGGCGAGGTTGTTCACGCAGATGCGGACGGCCTGCACCAGGGTTCCCTGCCTGGCGTATTCCCGCAGGTAGATGGCGCCGATGACTCCCACCGGCGTGACCAGCGCGCTCATGAGCAGGGTCATGATGAAGGTGCCGAAGATGGCGGGGAAGATGCCGCCTTCCGTATTGGCCTCCCGCGGGTCGTCCATGACGAAGTGGTACAGGTTGTGCAGGAAAACGCCGCATTTGCCGAAGAAGCCCAGGTCGTTAGGCTGGTAGCCGTAGACGATTTTATCCATGCTGATTTCCTTCTTCTCCCCGTCTCCCAGGGCGTACACGAGCGTGTCCCGGCCCTGTTGTTCCCTCAGTCTGCCCGCTTCCGCCGTGTACCGGGCGTATTCCGCGTTGAGCTGCTCCACCCTGGCGCGGAGCCGGTCCAGTTCCCCCGCCGGATCGTCCATGCCCGTGAGGATGGGGTTTTCCCTGGTCATGGCCGTGCGCCGTCCGTTTTCTTCCCGGATGTCGTAGGACCGTTCAATGGCCTTGATGTCCAGCCTGGTGTCCGCCAGCCGGGTGTTGACGGCTCCGATGTCTTTGACGTCAATGCTCTTGATGTCGTCCCGCAGTTCCATTTCCCGGTCCAGTGCACGGCGGAAGGCCGCCATGAATTCCGGGGAGGAGGCCGGGATGGTTTCTCCGGAGGCCAGCTTGAGTTCCAGCGGTTTGACCAGGGCTTTTCCTCCCTCCATGCGTTCCAGGCACAGGAGCCCCCTGGGTGTGGAGGAGGCGGTGACGTTGTGCGCGTCCACGTAGCGGTAGGATTGTCCGTAGGTTTCCTTGCTTCCGGTGAAGAGCTGGTATTCCCGCACATCCCTGGCCGTGGAACCGGGCACCGCGGGGTCTGCCGGCATGTGGCGCGTCTGGTCCTTCGTGATGCCGGCGTACAGGACCAGCGGTTTTTCTCCTTTTGAGGCGGGGGCAATCGTCAGTTCATGGACGGTTTTGGGCCAGAAAGCCTCCAGGCCGTTGAAGACGATGATGCCCAGCAGGCCGAAGATCATGATGAGGCCCAGGGAGAGCCCGATGGAGGTGAGCCAGATGTTGACTTCCCCCAGGGGGCGTTTGGGAGCGGGCGGGAGGCTGAAGTCCTGTTTCATGGAAGATGAATGGATGAGGGAGAGTGGGGGCCTCACACGACGTTGAAGCGTTTGCGGAGCCGCTGGCGTACGACTTCCGCCAGGGTGTTCAGGATGAACGTCATGGAGAAGAGGATGAGGCCGCCCAGGAAGAGGACGCGGTAGTGGGTGGAGTCCTGCGCCGCTTCCGGCAGTTCCGTGGCGATGTTGGCGGAGAGGGTGCGCATGCCGTTGAAGATGTTCCAGTCCATGATGGGGGTGTTGCCCGTGGCCATCAGCACGATCATGGTTTCCCCCACCGCGCGGCCCAGGCCGATCATCAGGGCGGAGAAGATGCCCGCGGAGGCCATCGGGAGCACGACGGTGCGGACCATCTGCCAGCGGCTGGCCCCCAGGGCCTCCGAGGCGGCGATGAGGGACGGGGGAACGTTGCTCAGCGCGTCCTCGGAGATGGTGAAGATGACGGGGATGACGGCAAAGCCCATGATGAACCCCACCACCAGGGAGTTGCGCTGTTCATAGGGCATGCCGAAGCCGTTGCGCCACAGGTCCGCAAAGCCGGCGGCCTGGAAGTCCCCCGCGCCCCACAGGCTCATGACGCCGCGGCAGAGGCTGATGAAGGGCTGTTCCAGCCAGTAGCCCAGGTATTCCCAGCAGAACCAGGCGCAGAGGAGGATGACGGGAGTCATGACGATGTATTCCACGCCGCGGCTGAACTTGTTGCGCCAGGCCGCGGGCCGCGTGGTCCAGAACCATGCGATGAGGGCCGCCAGGCCGGGGATGAGGACGGCCATGCAGAGCAGGGCGGGCACCTTGTCTTCCATTCTTGGGGCCAGGTAGAGGGCGCCGAAGAAGCCCAGCACCACAGAGGGCAGGGAGGCCATGATTTCCATGACGGGTTTCACCGCCCGCTTGACGGCGGGGGCCATGAAGTGGGCCGTGTAAATGGCGGCCATGACCGCTACCGGAACGGCGAAGAGGAGGGCGTAGAGGGTGCCTTTCAGCGTGCCGAAGACCAGGGGCATCAGGGAAAGCTTGGATTCGTAGTCGTCCGTGCCGCCCACGGATTGCCACAGCCATTTGGGGGAATCATACCCTTCATACCAGATTTTCCCGGCCAGGGCTTTGGCTCCCGCTTCCGGGTGCCTGTCTTCCATGGAGAAGAAGTGGACCTTTCCCCCGGCGTCCACGGCAATGACGGAGTTGAATTCCGTGTTGGCCGCCAGCTGGACCGGGGTGAATTCCAGCGGGCCGCTGGTCCAGCGGACGTCCGCCGTGGTTCCGTAGCAGAGCCGGAGTTCGCCAGGAGTGGAGACGAGGAAGGAACGGTTGATGCCGGAAGCGGCGTAATGCTGCACGGGGCCGTTCAGGGGGGAGAATTGCCTGGTCTGCCCGAAGAGGCGTACGGCTGTGCCGTCCGGGCGGGGGTGGGGGTACAGGCTGAAGATTTTAAGGCTTCCCTTGTCGCCGCCTATCACCAGGGACATGTCTCCAAAGAGCCAGTTGACGGAAGTCATTTTTTCTCCATTTCCCAGCGGTGACGGAATGGTTTGCCGCTTGATCCACGTTTCCCGGTCTTCGTCATAGGAAAAATAGAGGAGTTTGTCCGTGTCCGTAACGATGACGAGGCTGTCCCCGGAGGCGCCGGGCAGCATGGCGGCGGGGCGGCCTTCAAGCTGGTCCGTCAGGTCATGGAAGCCGGAAGGGGCCAGCTCCCCTTCATGCAGCAGGGAGCGGGATTCTTCCAGCGTCATCAGCAGGAGGCGCGGGCCCTGTTCGGTCTCCGCAGTCGCGGTGAAGATCTTACGTTCCCCCGCGTCCGCATAGGCTATGGCGGATATTCTGCCGGGAACGGCGCCGCTTTCCGTCAGGGGATAGAGCGGGCCGGTTTCCGTTCCGGCCTTATCCGGGCCGTGCGCGTTCGCCTGGCCGTGGATGTTGAGCCCGGAATGGACGGAGATGAGGGCCGCCTTGCCGGATTCCGTGGCGATGGCGTAGGCCGTCAGGGATGAATCATAGGAATGGGCGCAGACGGTTTCCCCGTCCGGCAGGGTGACGGGAGCGGGATTCAGGTTCCCGGAGGCCTTGTCCAGAAAGAAGACGTTTTTGCCGTTGTCATAAACAAAGGGGAGCGTGCCGGAAGGGTCCAGGCCCCAGGTTCCCCGGACCGGAGCGGACGGAGCGAGGTGCTGCCGTTCTTCCACGTCCGCGCTCTGGAAGAGGGGAATGGTGACGGCCAGCAGGAAAAAGAGGATGCCGAAAACGGCTACAATGACGGTAAAGCCCCCGCCGATGATGGTTTTAGTCATGATGCGGTCAAACCACAGCGTGGTTTTTGCCACCTGGAAGCGTTCCGGAACGGGCTTGGGCTTTCTGGGCGGCGCAGGAGAAGGGGCATTGGCGCTCATGACGGCAGGCGGTGGAGAGGGGAGTTGGGGGCAGGACTCCGGCGGGAAGGCCGCAGTCCTGCCCCGGCATGTGTTGATGGAGCAGGGAAGGGGCGTTTATTCAATTCTCTTGAGGACATCCGCGCTGACCTTGGCGGGAATCGGGTAATAGCCGTCTTTGGTCACGATTTCCTGGCCGTCCCGGGAGACGATGAACTTGATGAACTCCCTGGTCAGGGTGTCCAGGGGTTCGCCCGGCTTCTTGTTGACGTAAATCAGCAGGTAGCGGGAAAGCGGGTATTTGCCGCTGATGCAGTTGTCATAGGAAGGCTGCACGGCCTCCTGGCCGCCTTTTTCCGCCAGAGAGAGGGTTTTCACGCCGGAGGTGACGTATCCGATGCCGGAGTAGCCGATCCCCTGTTCGTCGGAGCTGATGCCCTGCACCACGGCGGAGGAACCGGGTTGTTCCTTCACGGAGTTTTTGTAGTCCCCCTTCTTCAGGGCGATTTCCTTCACGAAGCCGTTCGTGCCGGAAGCGCTGTTACGGCCATAAATGGAAATGGCTTTTCCTTTCATGGAGGGGACGCCCGCATCGCCCCAGTCGGAGATGTTGGAGCCTCCGCGCTTGAAGGTGGAGGAGAAGATGGAATCCACCTGCGACAGGGAGAGGGCCTGGATGGGATTGTTCTTGTTGACGAAGAAGGCCACGGCGTCCAGCGCCACCTTGATTTCCGTCGGCTTGTAGCCGTATTTGGCTTCAAAGGCGGCGATTTCCTCCCGCTTCATCTGGCGGCTCATGGGGGCGAGCTGGGCGGTTCCTGCCGTCAGGGCGGGGGGAGCGGTGGAAGATCCCTTGCCTTCAACGCCGATTTTGACGCTGGGGTATTTTTTGCTGAATCCTTCCGCCCAAAGGGTCATCAGGTTGTTCAGCGTATCGGAACCGACGGCGCTCAGGTTGCCGGAAACGCCGCTGGTGGGCGCATACGGCTTGATGCTGCTGTCAACGGTTACTTTCTCGGCGGCCATGCTCAGGGAGCTGAGAGCGGCTGCGATGGTCAGGATGGTGGCGACAAATTTCATGGCGTCTTTTCTGTTGTGTTACGCCTTCCGTTTCCCGGACAGTGGAGCCGTTCATGCCGGAAGACGGGGAAGTGATACCCTCCCGCCCCCATGGTGAGGAAGTGAATCCTGGTTAAGAAATCGTCACAAACTGCAAGGATGTGGTTGTGGGGGCTGTCTCTGGGGGAGGATAGGGGAGATAGGGTTTATGAGGGTGATAGGGAAGGCCCCCATTACCCCTATAAACCCTCTAATCCTTATAAACCCTATCTTGCTTTCCCTCCCCGGAGCACAAAAAGAGCCGCTCCCCGTGGATGGGAAGCGGCGCTGGTCAGACCCTTCTTCTCTCTCTTCTGTTCTCCCCCTCTCCTACACCTCCTCCGGGGACAGCCACCGGAAGGAGACGATGTTAAACTTCCTCCCAAACGCCTTGTTCACCGCGCTCAGCTCCGTCTCCTCCAGCGCGCCGCTCTTCATGTTGATCTTCTTGACCGGCGTTTCCGGGCTGTTCACCGGGTCCACGTAGTTGATCCCCCTCTGCACCACCGCCTCGCACCACGCGCGCGACAGCACCACCCCCTCCCGGCTGGCCAGCTCCCCGTAGGCCCGGATCGTAAACGTATCGTCACGCGTCGTCAGAATGTTGCCTAGTACTGCCAGCACGTCGGACTGGATCAGGTAGCCGGGAGCCGCCGTATACACCGACCCCTTGGCCGCGTCCTGGTTCGGGTACCCTCCCTTGGGCGTGATGACCATGTCGGAGAGTTCGTCAAACGTGCTGTTGATGGAGCTTTCGTCAATAGCCGCCTGAAGCGCCCCCTTCACCCCCATCTCCCCGCTCTGCAGGCGGCGGTTGACAAAGTCGGACATGTTCAGGAAGGGCCCCCTCTTCTTGACCTCCTTGACCATGTTCTGGGCCAGGGACTTGATCTGGGAGTCGCTGAGCGTTCTGAGGTCCGACCACGCCATGGCCTCCCCGTCCGGGATGCCCTGCGTGACCCCCACCGAGCCGTAGTCGTCCACGTGGGACTTGTCGCTGCTGGCCACCCCGAAGCGGGAGAAGGCCGTCTGGCTGTTGCTGAGCACGGAGGGCATGCCGCTCCTGGAGTAGAGGAGCTTTCTCTTTTTCAGCCCCAGCAGGGTGGCCTCCCAGGCGCGCTGGGAGGTGGAGTTGACGTTGAAGCCTCCGGCCACGGTGAGGTACTTGCCGGCCTGCTTGTAGCCCTCGTCGGCCCTGGAGAGTTCGTCCACGACGGCTTCGGCGGGCTTGCCCTGGAGGTCCGGGACGAAGCGCCTGTTGGCAATGCCTGCGGCCTTGTTGGAGGAGGCGTCCGTGGAGAAGGCTTCCTTCAGGACGGTTTTGAGTTCTTCCTTGCCCGTGCCGCCGATGCTGGAGGGGCGGGAGGCCAGGGAGGAGGCAAACCAGGAGTCCCAGAGGGCGTCGTTGATCATCAGGCCGTGGTCCCAGAAGTCCCCCAGGGAGGCGTCTCCCATGATTTCATTGTGGGAGAAGACCTTGTCCGGAGGGAGCATGGGGTCGGCAAAGGCGTTGCCAATACCCACGCCCGGCACGCCGGACTGGTAGGCGAAGCGCTTGGCGATGGCCGCCTTGGAGTCAGTCTTGTACCATCCCGGGGTGAGGCGGCATCCGGCAAAGCCCGCCAGGCTGGAGGGCTGCTGGAAGGGAAGTTCTGCGGCCACGATCTTGTTGACCTGCTCGGCGCCCGGTCCGCCGAAGGGGGAGAGCCTGGTGCCGTCGTTGGAGAGGATGTTGGAGATGGTGATGGGGAAGAAGTCGCTGTTGGCGTTTTTGACTTCAAACTGGTAGGGGCTGTAGAGGCGTCCCAGCTCGGATGCGGTGGGCATCTGCCCGCCCCAGAAGAGGGGGCTGGAGTGCTGCCAGGTCTTGGCGCGGTAGTCCTTGCCTTCGGGGTAGGCTCCAATCACGGGAGGCTTGCCCCATTTGATCGATACTCCGTAGTAGGCCACGAACGTGGAATCCTGGGCCGCAGTGCCGTATTTGCCGCGGCGTTTCAGGTTGTCGTCCGGCCCTTCGTTATCCAAGAACATGTCCGCAGGCAGCTTGACCTGGTCCAGCAGCGGCTTTTCCCACGCGCCCCAGTTGAGATTCAGGATAGTGGGCATGGCTTTGGAGAAAACATTCAAGTCTGCTCCCGTCTTCGCGGTTAAATCCCCTGCCTTGCCGATTTGCTTAGGATCCATGATGCCGGACACCATGACGATCGAGCCGAGCTTGTTGGAACTGGCATTGAATTCGTCCGTGTATTTGGTGCAGAGGACGACGTTGCGGGGCGTATAATTAAGGTCGTTCAGAGTTTCGGCAAATTTGATGGACATCATGGCCGTTCCCCTGTCTTCATATCCGCTTCCGGCAAGGTACTGGTACTGAATGCCGTCAGCCTGGTTGATGGCGTAGGAACTGACTTGCCCGGGGCTCTGGTCCCAGCCTTCCTTGAAGGCAAAGTTGTCTACGCGCACATCGTTCTTGTTTGCCTTGGACTGCGTGACCATGTTGCCGTGCTCAATCTTGGAGACGACGGGATGAGCGTAAATGACGATTTCCCCCGCCTTGAGCGTGGATACCTCGCCGGCTTTTCCTGCGCCTCCGGACGTTAATTGCGACGTTTTCCGGAACGAGGCTCCAAAGTCGGCAATCTGGCGGTTGTTATAGCCGTCGTTGGGGGAATAGGGGGAGAAGGGGGATTCCGAATAGGTGGCCGAGGAGGGATCCCAGTTTTCAATCAGATTGCCTTGCATGCGGCCGTAGTTATTGGTCTGCATGAGCGGCATGTACCGGTGCTCCCCGAAGAAGGAGCCCCAGGGGCCGCCTTCCGCTCCCTGGAATTTCATGTCCACGTTGTACGGGTTCCACCACACGTACACCGGGATCACGGAAACGCGCACGTCAATATGACCGCCGCGGGACCCGTGCTGGGCCTCGCGTTTGACGTAGTTCAACCCTACGAAGGAATAAAAGCGCAGCAGGATGGGATGGCGCATGTACGTGTAGCGGTTGTCCATCATCTCCATGTTCGCGGCGGAATCGGAGGCGATCAGCGTGCTCGGCGTGCGGCCGTCCCATTGCAGGGCCGCGGAGGCGTCCTGGCCTTCTTTTTTGGAGGAAGAATCCCATACGTTGGCCCACAGGTAGAGCTGGTTCCAGGAGCCGATCGGACGGCTCTGTTCGGTCGGGCTCCCGTCCTCGGAGGTATATGGGCGCAGGCCTATATCCGAGGTGTCTCCGCGGAATTCCTCAGGCAGTTTTTCCTGGGAGAACATGATGTTCAAGTCCTTCTTCAATCCACCGAATTTAGAATCCGTTAATTTTTAAATGACTATAAAACCAAATGAGGGCGGCCTCAGGAATATGCTTGGTCTTTTCTTTTTACAGATACGTTTTTACTTGCAAACTGAGAACTATTTTTCTTGCTGAAAAAAAACTATTTTGTATGTTGGTCTGAAATGTCGGCCAACCTATTGACAGCGGCTTTACATCTCTCATTTTTAATAGATTTCAATAATTTTTAGATAAAAATTTCAATGAAAAGAACAATTCCTCAGAATCCAAAACCCAGACATATGAGCAAGGGTTTTGCCCTGATTGCCACCATTACCCTGATGATGCTTCTGGCCCTACTCAGCGTTGGCCTTCTTACCATTGCATCCTCTCAGACCAGACTCTCCGAAAAACATCTTTTTGCAGCGGAAGCCAAATCCCTAGCCAGGTTTTCCCTGGAAGTGGCCCTGGGCCAGCTCCAGTGTGAGCTGGGGCCCGACCAGCGCGTTTCCGCCAACTCCGGCATCCTTTCCTCCGGAACCAGTGAAGGAAGCGCTCCATACATCCTGGGCGTCTGGAACAGCTGGGATACCTGGCTCAACAAGAACAACTCCCAGGGCATGACCATTTCTTCCACTTATGATACGGGAAGAAAGGCCATGTTCCGCCGCTGGCTCATTTCCGACCCTGACCTGCGCAGGCTCAGCTCACTGGAAGCCGGAAAGAACCTGCTGGGCAAGCGTTCCCTTTCCAACCGGAATTTCCGCACCGTTCCCCTGGTAAATCATGGCACGGTGGGAACGCCCGTAGGCGCTAAAAACCAGGACAATAAGGAAATCTACGCCCGGCTCGTGCGCGTGGATGACTACTCCAAAAACCTGGGATTGAAAAAGAACGCCAACATGCGCAAGTACATTGCCTGGTGGGTAACGGGGGAAAACCAGAAGGCGCGCATCAACCTGATGCCGCACGCCTCTGAAGAAAGCACGGATGCCCTGACGGTGCTGCGCTCCACATGGGACACGCCCGGGCCGGATTTGGAACCCCTCAACCTCTCCTCCGTGATGGCCTCGGGCTCCGGAAACGACATGTCTACCGTCAGAAAACTCATTTCTTTTGATGCCATCCTCGCCAACAGTAAAAACGGCAGGCTGAAAGACTTGGGAGAGGTCTACCACGACATCTCCCTGGTTTCTTCCAGCCTCTTGACGGATTCTAAATCCGCTGCATGATTTTCTTTTTCTCAAAAAGCCACCTTAAGAAATTGTCACAAACGCGTAGTAGCCATGGAGGGCCGGATTTGGGATACCATGCGGGTAACGGCGCAAGATGCGCTTTTGAACGAAGATGACCCCACACCCAGCAGCAGCCGGACAGACCGCCGTAGAAGTGGATTCCCTGGATTTTTGTTATGGGAACAAGCAGTCTCTATTTCATGTCACCATGAGAATTCCAAGAAACCGGGTGACGGCGTTTATAGGCCCTTCCGGCTGCGGAAAGTCCACGCTGCTGCGCTGCATCAACCGGATGAACGACCGTATTCCGGAGGCCCGCGTCACGGGCGGCTCCATCCGCATTGACGGGGTGGACGTGACTTCCCCCACGCTGGACCCCATTCATCTGCGCCGGGAAGTGGGCATGGTGTTCCAGAAGTCCAATCCCTTCCCGATGAGCATTTACGAGAACGTTTCCTACGGGTTGAAGCTGGCCGGGGTGAAAAACCGCGGACTTCTGGATGAGGCGGTGGAGGAAAGCCTGCGCTACGCCGCTTTATGGGATGAAGTGAAGGACCGCCTCCATGTCTCCGCCAACGGCCTTTCCGGCGGCCAGCAGCAGCGCCTGTGCATTGCCCGCTCCATTGCCGTGAAGCCGCGCATTCTGCTGATGGATGAACCCTGTTCCGCCCTGGACCCCATCGCCACGGTGCGGGTGGAGGAGCTGATGCACCGGCTCAAGGAGGAGTTCACCATCATTGTAGTCACCCATAACATGCAGCAGGCTACGCGCGTTTCAGACCTGACGGGATTTTTCATGCTGGGCCGGCTGGTGGAATTTGATTCCACGGAGAAAGTTTTTTCCAATCCCTCCATGAAGGAAACGGAGGATTATATTACGGGAAGATTCACTTGACAGAAAGTTGATTATGGTTTTATCAAAATTTACTTCCAGGGGCGGAGCGGGCCGTTTTTCCTCTTCCTCCGGCGTTGTCCGGAGGAAGTCTTCATCCGCCGCCAGCAAGGACAGCCGGCGCAGGCAGCATCTTTTTTATCATGCGGGCAGAACCGCTGCCCGCCAGCAAGCCAATATTCCGAATCATGAATCACGACGCACATGCCCTGAGGGAGTTTGACGCCGCCCTTTCCTCCCTGAATACGCATTTAATGCAGATGGCCTACAAGGCGCAGAGCGCCCTTGACCTGGCCGCCGCAGGACTTTTGCAGCAGAATGAATCCGCCGCCAACCAGGCGATTGCCGATGACGAGGAGCTGGACGAGCTGGAAATGACGGTGGACCGGGAAGGACTGCACCTGCTGGCTTTTTACAGCCCGGTGGCCTCCGATCTCAAGGTGGTGCTGGCTTCCATACGCATGTCTTCCATGTATGAGCGCATTGGGGATGAGGCCGTCACGGTCGCCAAGAGGGCCAACAAGCTCAACAAGCGCCCCCGCATCCGGGAGACTGCCCAGGCGGACCCCGTGTACCGGGAGATGGCGGAGCGGTTCAGGGCTGTGAACAAGGCCGTTTCCACCTGGAACGGGAAGGCTCTGGAGGAGCTGGCGCCAGCGTTGGAGACGCTGGCGGAGCATGCGGCGTCCCTTACCGGCATGTTTACCCGTCTGCCGAAACGGTATCAGGACAATCTGGTGGCCGTGGCGGATCTGATTTTTGTGGGCCGTTCCATGGAACGCATGGCGGAAGGCCTGCAAAAAGTGGTGGCGGAAGCCCTGTATGCGGCGGTGTAGCGGTGCAGGGAACGTTCAGATGGCCCCTCCCTGCTTCCTACCTGACGGTCCAGGTGATATTGCGCGTGGCGGACTGGCCGGGGCGCAGGATGACGCTGGGAAAATGGGGCGTGTTGACGGCGTTGGGGAAGCCCTGGGCTTCCAGCGCGATTCCCTGGCGGGCCCGGGGCAGGTATTCCCCGGTATAAACCTGGAGGCCCGGCGCGTCCGTTGCCACCATCAGGCGGTGTCCGGATTCCGGGTCAAGAAGGATGGCGGCAATCTTGTCGCCGGGTTCGGAATCCAGCACGTAGTTGTGGTCCAGTCCGGCGGCTGTGTCCGGATGGGCGGCGGAATTGCGCTCGCCCAGCAGGGCTGCCTTCCGCAGGTCAAAGTCCGTACCTTCCACGGGCAGGATGCGCCCGTCCGGGATATTGGTTGAGTCCACCGGGGTGTAGGCGGATGCCCGCACCTCCAGCGTCATGGAGTCAATGGTGGGCTTGCTGGAGAGGTTCCAGTAGGCGTGGTTGGTAAGATTGACGATGGTGGCCGCGTCCGCGTACGCTTCCAGGCGCAGGTGGAGGGTTTCCTCCACCACGGTGTAAGTGGCCACCACTTCCAGGTTGCCCGGGTAGTTTTCCTCCCCGTCTGCGGAGTGCAGGGTGAGCACCAGGGCGCTGCGCGTGGCTTCCTGAACCTGCCAGATTTTGCTGTCAAAGCCCTGGATGCCGCCGTGCAGGTGGTTGGGGCCGTTGTTGACGGCCACGGAGCGGGAGTCTCCGTCAATGGAGAACCTGCCTTTTGCGATGCGATTCGCGACACGGCCGCAAATCGCACCGCAATAACAGGTATCTTTCAACATGTCTTCAAAGTGCTTGGGCCCAACGATCATATCCATGCCGTCCTTGACGACGGAGATGATGCGCCCTCCGTAGTTGCTGATGCGTACCGTCAACTTGTCGGAAGACAGTTCGAACAATTCTACTGGAGCGCCGCCGGGTAAGGTGCCGAAGATCATGCCGGTATGTAGCTGGTCAGGGAATGACGGCCAGTTAATAGGCCAGGACGCGGGAACCGTTGTTGCCAATGATCACGCGTACGCGCTGCCCAACATAGATCGGGTTGTTCTTGCTGGCCACCTGGACGACCGTGTAGCTGCGGGTGCCGTTTCTCTTCTGGTCCAGGCGCACGGTGATGCGCTGGCCGGTCGTGTTGTTCACGGCCTTGTCAATCTGGTTGCCGGCAACGCCGCCCAGAATGGCGCCGCCCGCCGCGGTGGCGTACTTGGCGTTGCCGCCGCCGAACATGGCGCCGGTCAGGCCGCCTGCCACGGCGCCGATGCCGGTGCCGGCATTGGCGTTATTGGCCTGGATTTTGACGTTTTCCACGCTGGTGACCGTACCGGTGTAGGTTTCCTGGGCGCCGCCGATTTCGTTCATGTTGTAAGTATTCGGGGAACCGAAGTTGGTGCAGGCGGTCATGGACAGAGCGATGGCTGCACAGCCGATGGTAAGAATGGAGGTTGTTTTCATGATGACAATTTATAAAATGGGTTGAAGGTTAAGATCAAGTAATTTCATGGTCAACGGGATGGATGTTTTACTTCCTCCCGGTGGAGAAAACCCTTGCCGAAAGGTTCCGGCAAGGGCTGGTGTTCATTGTAATGGTTTCCGTGGGGTTAGGCCTTGGGAGCTTCTTCCTTTTTGGGGCAGTCGCAGGGCTTTTCACCCTTGCTGCAGGGCTTGTCGCACTTTTTGCCGCACTTGCCTTCCTTATTGCATTTCTTGTCGCACTTTTTGTCTTTCTTGCAGCACTTCTGGGCGGCGGGGGCGGAGGAGTCGGACGGGGCGGCGGCTTCCTGGGCATAGCCGTTGACACTGAAGGCGAAAGCAAAGGCTGCTACAGCGAGGATCTTTTTCATGTTATTGATGTATGAGGTTGGTGGTGTTGATAGGGAACGGCATATGAACTGCCGTTCTACGACTGATAGAGTAACAGAGTTTAAGATTTGTTCAAAAAAATGTGTAGTCATCATGTTTTTTTGAGGAAGGTTTTTGGTTCAATTGCGTTTTTGGAACCGGAGTAAGTCTGACAGTGCCGCGGCGCGTACGGAGCGGCGGCTTGCATGGCCTCCCTTCTTGAGGCACGGTAAGTAACATGAGTTCAGCCAAGGAACCTGTGATGCGCCGTTTTGGAAACGGTTTGACGGTTTTGATCAAGGAGGACAAGTCCCATCCCGTAGTGTCCCTCCAGTACTGGGTGGGCACGGGCTCCATGAATGAGGGGCATTGGCAGGGAAGCGGCCTTTCCCATTTACTGGAACACCTGGTATTCAAGGGAACGGAGAATTACTCCGGCCCGGACCTGGCCCGCAAGGTGCAGGAGCGCGGGGGCCACTGGAATGCGTATACCAGCGTGAACCGCACTGTTTATTATATAGACGGCCCGGCGGAGTCCTGGCAGATTTTCCTGAATCTCCTGACGGAGCTGGTGTTTTCCCCCACGTTCCCGGAAGAAGATATGGAACGGGAGAAGGAAGTGGTGCGCCGGGAGATGGCCATGTATGCGGATGATCCGGATTCCGTGGCCTACCAGCTTCTGATGCAGACGCTGTACCTGAAGCACCCGCGCCGCTGGCCCGTGCTGGGGGAACCGGCTTCCTTTGACGCGCTGACGCGCCAGGACGTGCTGGATTACCATGGCAGCCGCTATGTTCCGAACAACGTGGTGCTTTCCATCGCCGGGGATGTGGACGCCGCGGAGATTCTTTCCCACTTGGAACTGCTGGTGGAGGATTTGAAGTCCCGCCCGCTGAACCGGGAGCTTATTCCCCATGAACCGCACCAGTTCGGCTCCCGCAGGGTGCGGAAGGAATTTGCCGTGCCTTACTCCAAGCTGAACCTTGCGTGGCGGCTGCCCTGTTCCGGCCATCCGGATACGCCGGCTCTTTCCGCCCTGGCCAGTATTCTGGGCGGAGGGCGTTCCGCGCGTTTTTATGAAAAATTCCATGACCGGCTGGGCCTGGTGTATAGCATTGAGGTGCATTCCAACCAGTCCGAGTCTGACGAAGGGGCGTTCACCATCAGCATTGACGTGGACCGGGCCCAGCGCGATAAGGTGCGGGACCTGGTGCTCCAGGAGCTCCGGGATCTGGCGCAGGAGGATTTTACGGAGGACCTGAAGAGGGTCTGCAAGCAGACGCGGGTCAGCCGCCTGCGCCGCAGGAGTTCCGCTGCCGGGGTAGCCTCGGAAATGGGGGCTGACTGGTTCGGCGCGCGCAATTTGAACCTGTCTTCCGAATGGCAGGAGGCCATTGAACGGGTGACGACGGAAGACCTGCGCCGCGTGTGTTCCACCTGGCTGTCCTCCCCGAATGTGACGGAGGTCAGCCTGGACCCCCTGGGCAGCAATGCCGAGGATGGAGACGGCTCCGCCGCCGGGGCGGAAACGGCCCTGAGCGAGCACGTGCTGGGCAACGGCATGAAGGTAGTGATCCGTGAAGACCACCGCCTCCCGCTGGCCTATGCCTGCCTAGCCTTCAAGGCCGGCTGCCGTGCGGAGAATGAACGGGACGCCGGAGTGACGGATTTGATGTCCGAGTGTCTGCTGAAAGGCACCGCCACGCGTTCCGCGGCGGACATCGCCCGTTTTCTGGAAGACATAGGAGGGGCCATCAATACTTCCACCGGCAATAATTCCCTGAGCGTGGGCTGCCAGATTCTGGCGGAAGACCTGGACGCCGGTCTGGAACTGATGGCGGATGTGGTGATGAACCCCTCTTTCCCGGAAGACGCCTTCCTGCGGGAAAAGGAATCTTTTGTGGCGGATGCGGAGGAGGATATGGAAGACCCTCTTTCCGTGGCCTTCAGGCAGGAGCGTAAGGTGGCCTATGGGCCCGTATCCTACGGGAATTCCCCGTCCGGCACGCCGGAGAGCCTTTCTTCATTAACGGTCCAGGACGTGAAGAGCCAGTATGAACGCATCATTTGCGCTTCCAATGCCGTGATCTGCATTTCCGGAGACGTCAGAAAGGAAGAGGTTCTCTCTCTTCTGGAAAAGCGTCTGGGGGGAATGCGGAAGGGAACGCCTCCTGTTCTTACTCCCACCCCCGCGCTGCAAGCCGGACGGGAAGTGGCCGTTCTGGACAAGCAGCAGGCCGTTCTGGTGGTGGGATTGCCCGGTGTGGACGTAGCTTCTCCGGAAATGGCCCAGGCGCTGGTTTTCCAGGCCTGGTGTAGCGACATGGCCGGGCCCGTGTTCACCAGCATCCGGGAGGAGGCCGGGCTGGCCTATTATGCCAGTTCCAGCCTGTTCATCGGCATGGATGCCGGGGGCATCTGCTTCTACCTGGGGACCTCCCCGGAGCAATTGGAGGAAGCCGGAGAGCGCCTGGAAAAAACGCTGGAAATGATTCATGAACGCGGCATGACGGAAGAGGAGCTGGAGCGTACCAAGGCCTCCGCCCTGTCTTCCCGCCTGCTGGCCATGCAGTCCAACGGAGCCCTGTGCCAGATGCTGGTGCTGGATATCCTGTTCGGGCTGCCCCTGGATGCGTTTGAACGGCAGACGGACGCCATCAGGGGCATGACGCTGGACCAGGTGAACGCCTTTATCAAGAAGGTGCTGGACCCCGCGCAGCCCCGGTCCGTGTCCATCGTCCGTCCGCCGCTTCCCTGAGGAAGCGCGCGGGGCGGTGGTTTCCGCCCCGTCTGCCGGAGTTTGTCGCGCAGGCAGATGAATTCCGCCGGAGTTTGTTCCTGTACTGTACCGCGCACATGGGCATAGACACCCGGCTGGGAGTGAAGGTTTCCCGGCCCTTGCAAAGTACGGCGGTGAAAGGAAGGAAATCTCCTGTGTGTTCCGTATGATCATGAAGGCGAAAGGAGGGAGCCTTCCTCTCCAGGCTGGATGTCTAGCGTTGTTACCTGCTTTTCCGGCGGGGAATTCCGTGCTGTACGCGGACGCAAAAAAGCCGTTCCCTTTTTGAGGAACGGCTTGGTAAAAATGGAGCGTATTTTTTTCTTAACCGATTTCCGTGCGGCCCAGCAGGTGGGCGCCTTCTTCCATGGCGAGGCTGCGGGTTTTCATGTCTCCCACGACGCGGGCCTGCTGCTTGAGCTCGCAGCGGTCAGAGGTGACCTTGCCTTCCACGTTGCCGTAAATGCGCACGTCTCCGGCGGTGATGTCACCCTTGATCTGGGCGGTTTCTCCGATGGTGACCTTTCCCTTGTCGGAAATGATTTCACCTTCAATCTTGCCGTCGATGTGCATGTCGTTCTGGAAACGGATGGTTCCCTTGATTTCAATGCCGGAGGCGAGGAAGTTTGTTACGTTGTCTGTCATTGTCGTAAAATGGTTGGGGATGGAGGGTTCTGGCTTAGATGGTCATGATGTCCTTTTCCTTGGCGGCCACCAGTTCATCAATCTCCTTGACGTATTTGTCCGTGAGCTTCTGGATCTGCGTTTCCAGGTCGCGCTGGCCGTCTTCCGTGACAAGGTTGTCCGCCTTGAGCTTTTTGGCGGAGTCAATGGCTGCCTTGCGGACGCCGCGGACGCGGACGCGGGCTTCTTCCGCCTGGGATTTTACCAGCTTCACCAGGTCCTTGCGGCGTTCTTCCGTGAGGGCGGGAATGGGCAGGCGGATGGAGCGGCCTTCCACAAGCGGGTTGAGGTTCAGCTTGCTTTCATTGATGGCGCGGCCGATGTCATGAACGGTGCTGGGGTCAAACGGCTGGATGAGGATCAGGCGCGGTTCAGGGGTGCTGATTACGGCCAGGCCCTTCAGCTTCATGACGGAGCCGTAGCTGGAGACGTGCACGTCCAGGTTTTCCACGAGGCCGGGGGAGGCTTTTCCCGTGCGTACGCCGGAGAATTCCTGTTTGGCGAAGTCCACGGCCTTGAGCATGGATTCCTCCGTTTCCAATAATAGTGTTTCTGCGTCCATGATGATGGTGGGTGCTAAGTGTTTTTGTAGGTTGGAAAAGGGTTTGCGGGCGTTTAGCTGATGGTGGTGCCGATGGGCTCCCCGAGCAGGGCGCGCGTGATGTTGCCCGGCTCGTGCATATCGAATACGATGATGGGCTTCTTGTTGTCCATACACAGGGTGAATGCGGTGGAGTCCATCACCTTGAGCTGGCGTTCCAGGCATTCCTGGTAGGAGATGGTGTCAAAGCGCTTGGCGCCGGAAACTTTCTTGGGGTCCGCATCGTACACGCCGTCCACGGAGGTGGCCTTCATCACCACTTCCGCGTTGATCTCGCTGGCGCGCAGGGCCGCCGTGGTGTCCGTGGAAAAGAACGGATTGCCCGTGCCCGCGGCAAAGATGACGATTTTATTATTGTCCAGGTAGGAACGGGCCGTCAGGCGGATGAAGGGTTCCGCTACGTTTTTCATTTCAATGGCGGACTGGACCACGCAGGGGGCTCCCGCGCGTTCCAGCGCGCTCTGGAGGGCCAGGGCGTTCATCACCGTGGCGAGCATGCCGACGTAATCCGCCGTGGCGCGGTCCATGCCGCGCACGCTGGCTTTCGCCCCGCGCCAGAAGTTGCCGCCGCCCACGACGAGGCCGAGCTGCACGCCTGCGCGGTGAGCCTGGGCGATTTCTTCAGCAATGCGGGCGACGATTTCCGGGGAAATATTGTCCATGCTGCCGGGGCTGCGCAGGGCTTCTCCGCTGAGTTTCAGGAGGATTCTTTGATAGACGGGTGCGGATGTGTCAGACATAGTGCGGATTTTACGCAGACAAGATTGAAATTTCACGCGGCAAAAAGAAAGCAAAAAGAGAGCCCCTACTGATTTTTCTCCGGCGTACCGGAGATTTCCACCTTGATGGGGGTTCTGCTCTCCAGGCTGCGGGTGGGGAAGGGGAAGGAAATTCCCTCTGCCGCAAAGCGGTGCTTGATGTCATGGGCAAGCGTTTTCTGGCAGTCCAGGAAGTTGTCCTTCAGGCACCAGGCGCCTATCTTGAACCCCAGGGAGGAGTCCTGGAATCCCGTGAACATGATGACGGGCGCCGGATCGTCCAGACAGAGCCTGTTTTGTTTGACCACTTCCCCAAGCACGGCCACCACGTGCTCAATATCGCAATTGTAGTCCACCCCCAGGTCCAGGTCACAGCGGCGTGTGGAGAAGCGGGTGATGTTGCTCACCGGGTTTTTAATGATCATTTCATTGGGGATGCGGACCATGGTGTTGTTCGCCAGCCGGAGCTGGACGGACATGAGGTTGATGGAGTCCACATTGCCGGTGATGCCCCCCACTTCAATCATGTCCCCCAGGTTGATCTGCTTTTCCCCTACCAGGAAGAGGCCGCTGATGATGTTGGACAGGGAGGTCTGGGAGGCGAAGCCCACCGCCACGCCGATGATGCTGGCCGCGCCCAGCAGGGTAAGGATGTCAAAGCCCATCAGGGCGAAGGCTTCCACACCGATGATGATGTACCCCGCGTTTTTAACGATTTTTACCGTCAGGCGGGATGCCTGCGGCGACATTTTCAGGCTGGTTATTTTCCGGAGCACCTGGCAGAGGAGCTTCAGAAGAATCCAGCTTACTACCAGCCAGATGACCACGTGAAGGATTTTAGCGCCCACGGACTGCACCATTTCCAGCTTGAGCCAGTCCGGCATGTTCAGAAAATCCATGGTTCTTGTCCAGATATCTTCCCTGGAGGCTGCGGCTGCCATGAAATCCATATTCATGCCAAGGATGTAGCAAACACCCCTGTACGGCTCAAGGGGCGTGCGCGTATTCCTCCGGATTTATGACAGTTCCGGCCATTTGGCGGAGGGAGAAGCGCTGCCGTTTTCGCGTGATGCCGTGCAGCGTTTTTTACCGTCACATTGCCGTGAGAGACAAATGCCGCTGGTTAAAACGCTTCCAGAGAGAATAGATTGCTGAACAGCCATGAATAAAAATAATGTTGTCCTGTGGTGTATGGGAATATCCTCCCTGGTTTTTCCGGCGGAAGCCGGAACTGGCCGTACGCTGGAAACCGGGCGCGCCGCCGGGTATTATACCCATTCCGGGAAAGGGGAGAGAAGCGCCAAGGAACGCTTTGAACGTTTCAAGTCGCGCCGCGCCCCTGCCGTCGTCAGGGATACTGTTTCCGTCGTTGGAGAAGATGGAAAAAGCTATGAGGCGGAAGTAGAACTCGTAGATCCCGAGGCCAGGGCCAGAGCTGCGCGGGAAGCGTGGGAAAAGAGGCAAGGGGCCAAGGCCAGAACCTTTGTCAACCAGGCGGAGCAGGAGGCACGGTCCAAAATAGCTTCACGGGAGGAAGAGAAGAAAGCGCTGGCCTCTTCCATGCAGAGGCTGAGAGCTGCCGTGCAGGTTGGAACGGTGGACAAGCTTCTGGCGGAAAAATTGGTGGACGTGTTGTCCCGGCGGGTGCGGGAGGGGATGATGAACAGGCTGGAGGCGGCGAAGGCGATTAATTATCTGATTGCCAATAACAAGGTGAATGTGGCAATGGATTAGCAATTTCTGGGGACGGAGACCCCTGCCGGGAGGGGAGAGCTTTTTCCGCCGGGCTCCGTGAATGGACAGGCACGGAAGGATTTTTAGTACTGGGAATGTGCGCCTTGAAGAGATGTCAGCTGCCGGATACGCGCGTTAAAATAGAGAAAAAGCGGGAGGGCCTGTTGGGAATGAGGTATAATTTACCTTCAGCGGAAAAGAAAATGACTTCCATTCCCTTTTCGGTCCCCCTGTCCACACGCGCCAGCTTCCATTCCCCCCTGGGACTGGAAGACGTATAAACCAGATAGAATTTAAGAGAGCCGTCCGGGTTTTTCTTGGCCGCTTTTGACTTGTTGGAGAAGTCATACAGCTCGCCGCCCTGGTTCTTCCAGATTCCGTTTAATACCTGGTCCACCGGGCTGTCGTCAGAGTGGAAGGGCTTCATGTAGCTGTGGATGGCGATCGCCTCCTCCATGTTTCCCTGCTGGGCCAGCTGCTTCTGCCTTTTTTCCACAGCGGCCAGATATTTCTGGGTCAACGGCTGGCACGCTTTGGAATATTCCGTCCGGAATTCCTGGTGAAGGTTGTTCAAGTCCGGTTCCGGTGATTTGATGATGCCCTGCCTGCCGTCTTGAAGCGTGAGCCAGTCAATGCCGGAGTCCTTATGGATTTGAATGATGGTGGAGTCATCCTTTTTAACCCAGATGCGCAGGGGCTCCTCCCTGAAGACAACTATTTCCCGGGAGGATTTGCCGGGGTCCGCCCACTGGTTCTGGGGCTGGAATGCCGTTTGCTTCACGTCTTTTGAGAACCGCCTCAGGCTGGAATCCAGGAACTGCGTGAATTCACTGCTGTCCCCATTCTTTTTCCAGGCCTTTCCTATGAAAAACGGGTCAATGGTAGTTGCAGGAGGCGGAGAGAGGATATCTTTTTTGATGCTTTGAAGAACGGATTGAATCTGCTTGGCTTTTTCAAAGTCGGATTGGTTGACTGCCTGCTGCTGAAGAGAGAGAAGTTTTTTTGAAAATGCCGGAAGAAGAGACTCTCCGCGCCGGAAACAGAATTTTTGGTAGGCCGTTTCAAGATCCCTGATGCTTTCTGGCGCCTGGGCGTTTGCGGCGCAGGCGGAACCTGCAAAGGCAGAAACCAATAGGAAAGCAGGAATGAAGTAGTTCATTCATGGTAAGGTAAAACGGAAGGTTTCACGGGTCAATGTTTATATGTTAGAAAAAGCGACAAAAAAGGCCGTTTCCCGGAGTGGGAAACGGCCATGAAATGTTGCCGGGGGCAGCTTACTTGCTGAGGTAGGAGGCCACGCCTTCGTGGGACGGAGTCATGGCTGCGTCACCCTTGTGCCAGCCAAGGGGGCATACTTCTCCGTACAGTTCAAAGTGCTGGAGGGCGTCTACCACGCGGATGGCTTCATCAATGGAACGTCCCAGCGGGAAGTCGTTGATGAGCTGGTGGCGGACGATGCCGTTTTTGTCAATCAGGAAGAGGCCGCGGTAGGCGATCAGTTCCCCGTTGACTTCCACGTTGCCGTCTTCATCAATTTCCTCGTCTCCGGCCAGCACGCCGTAGTCAGCGGAAATGGTCTTGTTGATATCGGAAACGATGGGGTAGGTCACGCCCTGGATGCCGCCTTGGTCGCGGGGGGTGTTCACCCAGGCCCAGTGGGAGAATTCGCTGTCCGTGGAGCAGCCGACGACGGCTACGTCACGCTTGTCGAATTCGCCCAGGGCTTCCTGGAAGCCGATCAGTTCCGTGGGGCATACGAACGTGAAGTCCTTCGGGTAGAAGAACAGGATTACGTACTTTTTGCCCTTGAACTGGTCAAGACTGAAATCCGGTACGATGGTACCGTTTACAACTGCGTTTGCACTAAAATGAGGTGCCGGTTTTCCAATGAGGAGCATGGTCGGTTTTTTGGTTTAGTTCTAAAAGAATGATTCCAAAAAACAAGAGGAAGTCAAGAGGCAATGATGCCTTCTTCATGAGAAAGGAGCCTGTTTTCTCTTGAAAGGGAGGCTTTTTTTGTCAGTATGGCCTGCATGTCATCCCCAAAGCCTCAACAAGACGAGTGGTCCGGAAAAATCGGCGTGATTCTTGCTGTGGCCGGAAGCGCCGTGGGGCTGGGTAACTTTCTGCGCTTTCCGGGGCTGGCGGCCCAGTATGGCGGGGGAGCCTTCATGGTGGCATACGGCATCATGCTGGTGCTGGTGGGCCTGCCCGTGGCCTGGGCGGAATGGTCCATCGGGCGCCGCGGCGGCCAGTTGGGCGCCCATTGCGCCCCCGGCGTGTTCTGGTACCTGACCAAGGGGTCCAGGCTGTGGAAGTTCCTGGGAGTGCTGGCGGTTCTGGGGCCTTCCTCCGTGGCGTTTTACTACATGGTGGTGGAGGCGTGGTGCTGCGGCTATTTCTGGAAGATGCTGACCCAGCCGGAAGTGTTCTCCACGGCTGAGGGGACGGCGCATACCTTCTTCAGCTTCACGGGCATGTACGGAGACGGGAGCGCCCTCCTGTCTGACAACGGGCTGCTCTGGATCGTCATAGGGGTCATCCTGCTGAACCTGGGAATCATTTACCGGGGAATCAGCAAGGGAATTGAGATGTTTTCACGCTGGTTCATGCCGTTGCTTCTCCTGATTTCCCTGGTGCTGCTGGTGCGCATTTTATGCATTGGCACGCCGGACCCGTCCCAGCCGGACCGCAGCATTGAGCAGGGGCTGGGTTACATGTGGAATCCCAGCAAGGTACTGGTGGAAGAGCAGGACCCGCACAGCGGAGAGTGGAAGACGGTCTCCATGGTATCCGCCTCCCATGAGGGGGCCATGGATGAAGCCGTGCGGCAGGTGGAAATGTCCGCAGGAGCCCGGAGGCTTACCAGGGTGACCTTGTGGGACGGACTGAAAAACATTGAACTCTGGGTGGCCGCGGCCGGGCAGGTGTTCCTGAGCCTTTCCGTGGGAACGGGGCTGATCCTGACGTATGCCAGCTATGTCAGGAAGAAGGAGGACATTGCGCTGAGCGGCCTTTCCGCCGCCGCGTCCAATGAAGTGTGCGAGGTAGGCATTGCCGGCATGATGACGGTTCCCGCCGCCGTGGCGTTCCTGGGGGTGGCCGGAGCCGCCGGGCAGGGAACCTTTGCGCTGGGCTTCATGGTGCTTCCCCAGGCTTTTGCCAAGATGGGGTCCAGCGTGGTCTTCGGCAGCCTGTTTTTCCTGCTCCTGACCGTGGCGGCGGTGACCAGCTCCATCTCCATGATGCAGGTGGGCTTGTCCTTCATTGAGGAATTCATGGGGCTGAAACGCAAGATGGCCGTGGTGGTGCAGGGTTTTTTCACGGCCACGGGCACCCTGATTGTCGCCTGGTACAGCGGGAACTTGCTGGCGATGGATACGTATGACTTCTTTCTGGGCACCCTGTGCTTCTTTGTAAGCGCCATGGTCATGATGATTCTGTTTTCCTGGAAGCTGGGGGTGGACAAGGGGCTGACGGACCTGGAGGACGGCTCCGTGATCCGGATTCCCAGGATTTACCGCTTTATCATGAAATTTGTGACGCCCACGCTCCTGCTGGCCATTTTCCTGACCTGGCTGGCGCAGAATATCTGGGTGAAGCAGGCCGCTCCCATCCAGGCGCTGGGGCGCGGAGAGCATGGGGCCGTGATTCCGGTAGGCTTTCTGGCGGCATATACCCTGTTCCTGCTCTTCATCACCATGGCGTCCGGAAGGCACAAGGTGTACCACGGGCCGCGGTAGGCAGGGGAAAACTGCGGGAATGCCCGTTTATCCGTGGCTTGCGGCAGTCGGGGGCCTCATCCGGAGGCTTGACCCCCGGCGGATTTGATATAGGCTGGTACCATGTCCAGAATGAGGAGGATACGCCGCAAAAAGCCCCGCACCGGAGGCGTTTGGAAAAAGCTGCTGCTGTGGAGCGTCCTGGGGGCGCTTGTGCTGGCCGTGGCGGCTGTAACCGGCTCCTACCTGTATGTGCGGGCTTACTTGAAGAGCGATGATTTTTTAACCATGCTGGGTCAGTCCGCGGTGGACGACATGAATGTGGATACCGCCAGAATAGCCCCCTTGGACTGGGACGGCTCCGGAATCCGGTGCGACAGCGTGACGATGGAGGGGCACGAATTCCTGACCTCCCTCCAGGCAAAATCCATTGAGACGGAATTCAACCGCTGGGATCTGCTGAAGCGCGCCTTTGTCATCACCTCCGTAAACATTGCGGAAGTAAAGCTTCAACTGGCCCCGGTGCCTTTCCACTTTAAGGAAAAGGAGGAAGAGCCCAAGAGCTGGGTGGAAAAGAATATTCTGCCGGATACGTTCCGCCTGGAAAAGGGAAGCATTGATTCCCTGTCCGTATCCTACGGAGTGCCCGGCAGGATGTATGCCCTGAACGGAGCCCGCGTGGAAAGCACCCATGACGCCGGATCCAGCCAGTACAGGTTTGACATTCAGGGGGGCAGGCTGCTGATCCCCTTCAAGGGCTGTCCGGAATTTTCCCTGATGTCCGGCACGGCGCAGTTCAATCATTCCAGCAGGAGGGTGAACGTGCCCTCCTGCCGCCTGACGACGGATGCGGGAGGCTATCTGGACATTAAGGGGGACTGGGACGGCCTTTCCTCCTCCTGGACGGCGAACATGGTGGTCAACAGCGTTCCCGCCGCCTCCATTCTGGAAAATGACTGGAAAAAGCATGTCCAAGGGAGCGTGAGCGGGGGTGTGGACCTGCGCGGCGGCCGGAACGGACTGACCCATGTGGCGGGCCTGGTGAGGTTGCAGGACGGCATGCTGACCGGGCTTCCTGTTCTGGACAGGCTGGCCCTGTTCTGCGGTTCCCCCAGATTCCGCCAGCTGCCCCTGCACAAGGCATCCGCCCAGTTCCGCTACAGCGGGAACGCCTGGCATATTTCCGACATTCTGGTGGAAAGTGAAAATCTGGTGAGGGTGGAAGGCTGGCTGGAGGTCGGCAAGGGTGGCGAACTGAACGGAAGGCTCCAGGTGGGGCTGCGGGCGGATGGCCTGTGGAGCGCCCTGCCGGGCTTTTCCGACGTATTTTCCGCTTCCCGCCAGGGAGTGGGCGGCAATCTGGTGTGGGCCAATGTGAACATTGGAGGCACGCTGGACAACCCGTCGGAAGACTTGTCCGCCCGGCTCATCAAGGCGGCGGGAGACCGTTTGACGCAGATTGGAATGGGGAAGGTGGCGGAAGTGGCGGACGTAGCGTCCCGCCTGCTGAACAAAGGGGCCGGAGAGGGCAGGGATAAAGACGAGAAAGGTGACGGCGATTTCAAGATACCGGCCGCGGACAAGGTTCCCGTTCCCGTGATGCCCAATCTTCAGGACGCCGCGGAAAAGGGGCTCAAGACCGGGAGTGACCTGATGAACGGGCTGATGAATTTGTAACCTGATTTTCCAGATGAAACTTTACCCCTACCAGATGGTGCAGGCGGTGGCCGTGATTGTGGAGCGCATCGCGGAAACGGCCTTCCGGGCTACTCTGCCGAACGGCAAGACTACCGTGGCTTTTGTGGAAAAAAAGAATGCCCCGCTGAGAGATGTGCTTAAGCCGGGCGACCGGGTGAACGTGACGATTTGCCCGGCGGATTTTGACCGCGCCCGCGTGGACGGCCTGGCGGAGTAACGGAGAATGTAATGGCGTATTTCAAGCCACTCAGTTCTTGTTCTGTATTTCCTGTTGTTCCAGGTACAGGGCTTCTTCCAGAAGATAACTGGGGGAGGAAGTCATTATTTCCGGATACTGTTCCAGTAATAATTTCATTTTTGGATGGTTTTCCACAAGAATCAGGAACCGTCGATAAAACTGTTCCGGCTCCTTGATGTCAGGCGGAGGCAGCATTCCTTTCTTGTATCCGGCAACGTGAACTTTTTCATGATATAGTTTTCCCAAGCGGTGCTGAGCCGCCTCCGAGGATGGAGGAGGCAGTTCAAATAATTCTTCTGCTATTTGCATCACCCGGAGTCCTTTTTTATAAAGAGAATCAATATCTTGTTCCGTTTTTGTTTTCCAAATATGCTGTGTGAATTGCGTATGGGCTTCTGACAGCTCTTGAATCAGCTTTGCCTGAACGATCTCATCTCCTGTCCAATTTTTAAATTGAGGAGAGTAGCCTTGCCGGGGAAGGGGGGTCTTTGGAATTTTTCCTGACATGTCATTCAAACCGTTCCTTGTTATATCTTTCCATGCCTCACCCTGAAGAATACTGTTTAACTCATTTATCCATGACGGATTTCCTTTCAATTTGTTTATTAATTTTTCACAGATATCCCTAATGGATTTTTGCTTCCAGTTCAGTCCGAAGAACGATCTTGTATACCCGTAAATTGGATCGTTAAACAGATCGTTTAGCGCAAGCATATGAGAAGAATTATCAGGATCTAAATTTTCAGCTATGCTTTCCCATATTGCAAGATAGATTTCAGGTGTTAGAGAAAACAAAAAATTAAATAAATCCCTCTGATCGCGGGTAAAAGATGAATATTTACTTAAAATATCGCTGCAATGCGTATTAAAATATACAGATATGTCTTCCTCAGATAAATTTCGGTAATTATTTAAAAAATAATTTAAGGACGTATTGCCGGAGGAATTTGTAATAGGCCCATCCTTAACATTTGCATAAGAAATTGAACTATAACAAATTAAACATGCGAAGAGGGGAATGCAATAATTCATGGTTGATATATTCTAAAATATTTGGGGAAGTTAAGAGTAATTTTTTTATTAACATCAAATGTACCTCCGCTGATGATACCTCCATCATAATCAATAAAGCCGCAGTGCTCGTCATCCAGAGCAATCCACCCAAGTTGTGGAAGCGTATTGCCCGCGCTTTTCCACAGCCAATTTCCCATTCCTGTTGATGAATTTTTCCATTCAACAACGATTTATGAATTTAGATATAAAATTCTGTAATAAAGAATGGTATCAAAGCTGTGTGCGGCCTTCCAGGGCCTTCATCAGCGTCAGCGTGTCTGCATGGCTGAGGCCGGAGCCGGCAGGCAGTCCCTGGGCCGGGCGGGTGATCTTGCAGTCCAGGTCTTTGAGCAGGTGGTGCAGGTAGGTTGCCGTGGCTTCCCCTTCCACATCGGACCCGGTCGCCAGAATGACTTCACAACCCGGCTGGCGGGTGACGCGTTCCACCAGGGCGTGGATATTGAGGTCTTCCGGTTCCACATCGTCCAGCGGGGAGAGCTTCCCTCCCAGGCAGTGGTACAACCCGCGGTAGGCACTGCTGCGTTCAATGGGAATGACGTCCGTAGCCTGTTCCACCACGCAGATGAGCGAGCTGTCCCGCTCTTCATCCCGGCAGGCGGCGCAGGGTTCGCCGGCGGTGCTGAAAAAGCCGCATACGGGGCACGGGGTGACGTGTTCAGCTGCCTGGCCGATGGTGCGGGCAATGGATTCCGCCTCTCCCATGTGGCCCTGGAGCATCCACAGGGCCATGCGCTCCGCGCCGCGGGTGCCGATGCCCGGAAGCTGTTTCAGGGCGGCTACCAGTTCAAGTACGGGAAGGGGATAGTCCAGATTATTCATGAGCGGGGGGTGGTTCGGAAATGGGCTGGTCCGGTGGCGGCTGGGGCCACAGGATGGCGAGAATGCCCGCGCACCCTGCGGAGAGCAGGCATGGAACGGGATTGAAGAAAACGCCCCACAGCCCCAGCACGGGAGTGAAGCAGGCCAGCAGAAGAAGGAAGGCAGCCAGAACGGCTGTTTTACGGAGGGTCCCGCGGATCAGCAGCAGATCGTAGACCAGGGCCAGAGTCAGGATGATGCACAGCAGGAAGCCCGTGCCGGGAGAAAGGGCGGGTGTTTCCGGTCCCAGCAGGAACGGAGCGGGCGCCATGGCTTCCTTCAGCTCCTGCGCCCAGGCCGGAGTGACGCCCACGGAATACAGCACCACGATCAGGATGATCCCCGTGACGGAGAACAGGGCCCAGCGCATGAGCAGAATGTCCTGATGTTTGTGGGAAAGCATGGCTGTAAATGAAGAAGGCGGAAGCGTGATGGCTGCGGTGGACACAAACATCAGCGCTTCCGCCGGGAAGAGGGTGCCTGAAGGGATCAGGAGAATCTCTTGACGATGACGGAGGAGTTATGCCCGCCGAAGCCGAAGGAGTTGCTCAGGGCGGCGTCCACCTTGGCCTTCCGGGCCGTGTTGGGCACGCAGTCCAGATCGCATTCCGGGTCCTGGTTATCCACGTTGATGGTGGGCGGAATGATGCCGTCCTGCATGGCCATGATGCAGGCTGCCAGTTCCACACCGCCGGCGGCGCCCAGAAGGTGGCCCGTCATGGATTTGGTGGAGCTGATGAGCAGGCCGTTTTTAGCGTGGTCGCCAAAGACGGCCTTGATGGCCTTCGTTTCACAGATGTCGCCCAGCGGGGTGGAGGTGCCGTGGGTGTTGATGTAGTCAATGTCTTCCGGCTTCATTCCGGCGTGTTCCAGGGCCATCTGCATGCAGCGGGCGGCTCCGCGGCCTTCCGGATCCGGAGCGGTCAGGTGGTAGGCATCTGCGGAGATGCCGTAGCCCACGAGTTCCGCATAGATTTTCGCGCCGCGTTTCTGGGCGTGTTCCAGCGTTTCCAGAATGACGACGCCGGCGCCTTCACCCATGACGAAGCCGTCGCGGTCCACATCATACGGGCGGGAGGCGCGCTGGGGCTCGTCATTGCGGGAGCTGAGGGCTTTCATGTTGCTGAAGCCGGATACGCCCGTGGGCAGGATGGTGGCTTCCGCCCCGCCGCAGACCATGACGTCCGCATCACCGAACTTCATGATGCGCCAGGCTTCCCCGATGTTGTGGTTGGAGGTAGCACAGGCCGTGACGATGGACATGTTCGGTCCGCCGAGGCCGTATTCCATGGAGATGAGGCCGGAGGCGATGTTGCTGATCATGTACGGAATCATGAAGGGGGATACGCGGGTCGGCCCCTTGGAGAGAAGCGTGGCGTGCTGGGTTTCCAGCGTGCCGAGGCCGCCGATGCCGCTGCCTACCATGACGCCGATGCGGGTTTTGTCTTCCGCGTCCAGGTCCATGCCGGAATCCTTGAGAGCCATTCCGGCGGCGCCCATGGCAAAGTGCGTAAAGCGGTCCACGCGGCGCGCGTCCTTGGGCGTCTTGAAGTAGGGGGACGGATCGAAATCCTTGACTTCACCGGCGATTTTCGTGGAGTAGTCGGTGACATCCATGGACTTGATGGTGTCAATGCCGCTGCGGCCAGCCTTCATGGCTTCCCAGGTGGATGCAAGATCATTGCCCAAGGGGCTGATCACTCCGATGCCGGTGATAACAATTCTGCGGTCGGTCATAATAAGTGTGAGTGGTTGCAAATAATGCTTGAGCCAGAATAGGGATCATTACAGGAAAGTCAAGCTAATCCCCTTGTCCGCCAGTGCGGCGGGAATGCGGCGCCGGAACCGGGGCTATCTGGAGGCGCGCGGTTCCTGTTTCACCGCAGGGGTTCCGGTTTTACGAACGGATTCCAGGATAAAATCCACAATGGGCGCCGGGTCCGGGAGGCTGTGGGGATGGTGGCCCACCCCCGGTTTATGAATTACCTTGATGCTGCCGCCCAGGGCGCGGTATTTCCGTTCCACGACGGCCATGTTCTCTTCCAGGGGCACCACGTCATCCGCATCCCCCACTACGGCGAGGATCGGTATGCGGCCCTTGGCCAGGGGAGCCAGCTTGTTGACGGGACTCAGTTTTCCAGAGACGGCTTCCTGTTCCGTCACGCCGTAGATGTCCAGCAGGCGGCGCCAGTCCTCCGGGGAGCCTTTTCCCTTTCCCTTGCCGCCGGGCCAGCTTGCGACGTCGCAAACGGGGGCATCCACATACATGGCCGCTACCCGGTCCGGGTGCAGGGCTGCCCAGTTAAAGGAGAACAGGCCTCCGCGGCTGAACCCTTCCAGGACCGTTTTAGGGGAAAGGCCGTAGTCCCTGACCAGGATATTATAAAACTGGTCCATGATTTTCATGGCCGCGGGTGAGCCATACATATTCTGCACATCCACATAAGCCACGTGAAAGCCTTTCTTAAGCAGGGCCACGTCCGCCTGGGGCTCATGGCCAAAGAATTCCTGCCGCCATATCCAGGGCTTGTTTTCCGCCGGTGTTCCGGGAAGAACAAGAGTGGCGCTTCTGCCTGCTGCCTTGAACCGCAGGGAAGGGAAGCCCTGCCATTCCGAGACGCTTACTCCCTCCCGGAGGAAGGGAAGTACGGAAACGGGAACTCCCTTCGGGATGCCGGGGCGCCGGTGGCCCGTTTCCGTCAGCCATGCCAGTTTGTAGACGTTATGCCGGTCCAGGGCTTTCCTGAAATCATCCCCTTCCGGAAAACGGACGCGGGAGGGGACGCGGAGGATGGAGGCGAGCGGCGGCCAGACGGCCCCGGCAATCATGGAGTGGCCTTCTGTGCCCGGGTGGACACCGTCCCCGGCATAAATGAATTTGGGGTTCTTTTTCTTCGCCTCCCGGATTTGCCTGGCAAGTTCAGGGCGCATGTCCACTACCTTCCAGCCCGCTTTTTTCCGGCTGACCAGCCATGCGGCATAGGTATCCAGCACCTGGTTGTAACGGGCCGCATCCTTTTCCGGGGTATCCGCCATGTACTGGGGCGGCGTGATGACGATGAATTTGGCCCCGGCCCCTTCCACCCGCTGCTTCAGCCGCTCCATGCCTTTTTTAAAGGCCTGGAAGGCGGCTTCTGAAAAAGGCTTCATCATGCCGTCATTCATGCCGTAGCAGGCAATGACGAGGGTGGGCCTGTATTTGGACAGAATGGAATCCAGGCGGTCATGGAGGCAGGGGCGCGGAAAGGCGCCCCCGGCGTGGCCCGGTTCCGACAGGCCGGAGACTGTTTCACTGGGGAGGGCCATGCTGACGATTTCCGCATGCCGGTAGGCCGGAGTCTGCCGCAGGGCTGACTCCACCAGGGCAGGCCATTGTCCGGAATACGGGATGCTGTCCCCCAGAAAGGCGATTCTGGGTTCCGCTCCTACGGCGTGCGCCAGGAACAGAGCCAGCAGTACCGGGATGATGCGCAGTGCGTTCATTCTCATGATACCAAATTACGCGGGCACGGGAATGAATGTTTCAGCAAGGCATTGTTCCCGGAAAATTCTGTTTTCCGGGAGGTTTTGTCCGGTTGCCGGCTGGTCCTTTTTCGTGCTGTCCGCCTCAAGGGGAGCTGTGCGCCATGGCGGGCTGCGGCTCCGCCTGGAATTCCAGGGAGAGGGAATTGACGCAGTAGCGCGTATCCTTCAGCGTCAGGTGTTCCCCCATGAAGATATGGCCCAGATGGGCGCCGCAATGGGCGCATGTGACTTCCGTGCGCCGTCCGGAACCTGAGTGGATGCTTCTGACGGCATCCGGCAGGGAGTCGTCAAAGCAGGGCCAGCCGCATCCGGCGTCAAATTTGTCTTCCGACCGGAACAGGGCTTCCCCGCACTTGCGGCAGGAATAGGTTCCCTGCTCAAAGCAGTTGACGAACTCCCCGGAAAAGGGCGGTTCCGTGCCCTGGTGCTCGATGATGCGCTTTTCCGTTTCCGTGAGGGGGCGGCGCGTCCGGGAAGGACCGGGATCAGGCACGTCTTGGGAGGCGGGAATCCCCCCGTCCACGGCCATGACGCCTGCCACTCCTTCAGCGATTGTTCCTATCCATGATCTCCAGTGTCTCCGTTCTTCCTGATTCATACGTACCTATGACCAGGTAAGGGCGGATTTCGCTCATTCATACGCCAATATCTTGTGGATAAGGTTGATTTTAAGGGAAGAAGCCTAAAAATATGGGAGTCTGTGGGAGGATTAGTATTCCAGGTCCAGCCAAAGCTGTTCCCAGATTCCCCCGGCTTGCTCTTCCCTGGGATGGGAAACGGACAGGCCCAGCAGGCGGAAGGTACGGTCTCCGGAATCCAGGTCTTCCATCAGGGTGCGTGCCAGGGGCAGGATGTCCTCCGTCTCCGTCAGGCAATCCGGAACGGTCATGCTCCGGGACTTCTGGACGAAGTCCGGGAATTTGACTTTCAGCGTCAGCGTATTGCCCTGGAATCCGGAGCGCGCCAGGCGTCCCGCGAGCTCTTCCGACAGGAGGGGAAGGTGTGTTTTCAGGGCTTCCGCCTTGGTGGCGTCTTCCCGGTAAGTTTCTTCACAGCCCACGGATTTGCGGATGCGGGAAGGTTCCACGGGACGGTCGTCCAAACCGCGGGCGAAGTTGTAGAAGACTCCTCCTATCTTGCCGAAATGGCGGAGCAGGAAATCCAGGCTCCGTTCCCGGAGCTGCGCTCCGTTGGTGATGGAGAGGGCGCGCATGCGTTCCGCGGTGGCATGGCCTACCCCCCAGAAGGCCTCAATGGGAAGCCGCGCAATAAATTCTTCCGCGCGGGAGGGATGAATGGTGAACAGGCCGTCCGGCTTGCGGTAGTCTGAGGCGATCTTAGCCAGGAATTTATTGTAGGAAACGCCTGCGGAGGCCGTCAGATGAAGCTCCTGCCTGATTTCCCTCTTGATGCGCCGTGCAATATCTACAGCCAGCGGAATGCCCGGCTTGTTCTCCGTGACGTCCAGAAAAGCCTCATCCAGGGAAAGGGGTTCCACCAGGTCCGTATAACGGTGGAATATGGAGCGTATCTGCGCTGAAACGGATTTGTACACGTCCATGCGGTTGCTGGTGAAAATCAGCTTGGGGCAGAGTTTCATCGCCTTCATGGAAGGCATGGCGGAACGCACGCCGAAGCGGCGCGCCTCATAGCTGGCCGCCGCCACCACGCCGCGCATTTCCGGCCTGCCTACGGCAATGGGCTTGCCGCGGTATTCCGGATGGTCGCGCTGTTCAATGGATGCGTAAAAGGCATCCATATCCACATGGATGATTTTTCTCTGTTTCATGGGTGCGCTTCATGATCCCTAGTGAAGGGAAAATCATGAGAAAAGGGGCGCTGCCATCATAATGCAATTTTCCTGCCAAGTCCAGTTGGACGGGGTAAAGAAAGACTTGAACATGAAAGAAAGGGAGGTTTCTGGAAAACGCGGCGATTTTGAATGAAACGGTTTGCAGGAAGGTGGTTGAACACCGGAATTTCCAGGGGAAAATGGAGTGCCGCCATGCTGGACGCGAATATAAGGGATATGTTTCTTTTTCCGGCCGCGCCATGTATGAAGGAAATGGGGAGGCGGAAAAACAACTGGCCGTTTCCTCTCTGCACGGAGGAAACGGCCTTGCTGGTGTTGGGGCATGGAAAGGGGGGGGGCAGGATGCCTTTACCTTTTCCATTGATGGCAGTGCGACTTTCGCCACTGTTTAGTGGCGGAGAGAGGCGGGGAACCGGAGGGTAGGGGCCCGGTTCATCCCCATCTCTAACTGTTATAACGTCTGACTGCTGCCATCGTCCGAAAGAAGAGCGATTTTTTCCTAAAGAAAAAACTGCCGGGCCGGAACCAGTGGAGAAATGATCCCCTTATAATAAAAATCTGAGATCAGGGAATGGCAATGCTTCCTCTTTTTGATGAAGTTTGTTCACAAGACGCCAGACTGTTTTACCGGAAGAGGAGTGATGACCGTTTGACGGAGATATGAGGGAACATGAATTTTTTGACCGGAGGAAAAGACATTGGCTTTTCTCCGGAACTATTCGGGACGGGGTGCACAAAGGGTTGCGCGTTACCGGAGCGTCAGTTCCATCTGGATATTCACCCGTTCATAGGATGGGTGGTAAATCTCAACTTCCTTGAACCCCGCCTTTCTGTAGAGCTGGATGGCCGGGCGCAGCAGGGTATTGCTTTCCAGAAAGATTTTTTTGCAGCCCAGCTCTTTCGCCTTGGCGATGACGGTCCGGCACAGCAGCATGCCGATGCCTTTGCCCTGCGCGTTGGGGCTGACGGCAAGTTTGGCCAGCTCATACTGATGAACGGGGTCATCCTTTTTGCACAGGGCGCACACGCCGACCGGCTCCTCCTTATAAAGCGCCACGAAAATGTGGCCGCCCTTGTCCAGAATGTGCTCCTGCGGGTGGTCCAGCGCGTGATGGTCCGGTTCTTCCATCTGCCAGTGCGCCGTAATCCATTCTTCATTGAGCGTCTTGAAAGCGGCCTGGTAGCGGGGCTCGTAGGGAACGATGGCGATGTCCCTGCCTTCCCGTTCCTTTTTGGCCTCCTTCACCCGTTCCAGCAGCGTTTTTTCCGCCAGCAGGCCTTCCCATTCTTCAATCGCGCGCCACAGATCGTTCCGGGTCTGACGGGAAATTTGCTCCACGGCGGCTTCCACGTCGGGATACTGTTCCGCCATGATATCGGACATTTTCTTTCCTTTGGCGGATAGCATGATGAGGTTTCTCCGCCCGTCCGTTTTGTCCTTTTTTTCTTTTACCAGTCCCCTGGCCCCCATTTCCTTGACGATGTTGCTGACTGACGGGTGGGAGTGCCCGATTTCCTTTGCCATGGAGGTAATGGTCTTGGCCTCTCCCCGCGACAGGACGAAGAATACGGGAAACCATTTGGGGCGGATGTCCACACCGTACATCCGGAAGATCTGTGCGGCGTCATTCGTTATTTTGTCCGTCAGCATCCGCAGTCTGCTTCCAATGGCCATTTTGCCTGTCTGGTTGAAAAAATCCATGTTTCCGGCTTTTGTTGGGTTGTTAAAAATGTAACTGATTACGTAATTGGTTATATAATTGTTTTCCCGATGTCAAAATAATTTTTTTGGATGCATGTCCGAAAATGGCGAGAATCATTCCTGAGGTTTGCTATAGTGAGTCTCAAACGTGGAGTTTGCCAAAACCATGAAAGGAAATGAAAAGGCCTGGTATGCCGCTTTTAAATCCAAGGATGCCCGGTTTGACGGCCATTTCTTCGTGGGGGTTGTATCTACGGGCATTTATTGCCGGCCCATATGCCGGGCAAAGTTGCCCAGGCCCGGGAATTGCACCTATTACGCCACGGCGGCGGAAGCGGAACGGGCCGGATTCCGGCCTTGCCTGCAATGCCGCCCGGAGCTTGCGCCCGGGACCGCCCCGGTGGATGCCGCCTCTTCCCTGGCGCGCCGGGCGGCCAATTTCCTGGAGGAGAATTGCGGTGACATGGAAAGCCTGGAAGAGCTTGCCGCGCACCTGGGCTGTACCGGCCGGCATTTGCGCCGGGCTTTTGCCGCAGAGTTCAATGTTTCCCCCATTCAGTATTTGCAGACTCTCCGCCTTCTGCTGGCGAAGAATCTCCTGACGAGCACGAGGCTTTCGGTTCTGGACGTTGCCATGAGCGCGGGGTTCGGCAGTTTGCGGCGGTTCAATGAATTGTTCAAAAAAGAATACAGGCTTTCCCCTGCGGCATTGCGGAAGCTGGGGAAGGGAGAAGAGGAGGAAGGTTCCGGGATAACGCTGACGCTGCCTTACCGTCCTCCCTACCAGTGGGAGAAATTGCTTGATTTCCTCGCGCTGCGGGCCATTCCCGGTGTGGAGGCGGTAGGCAGCGGCGAATATGGCCGCACCGTGCGCCTTGCAACCGGAAGGCACAAGGATGTCTATGGCTGGATACGGGTAGGCCACCGTCCCGTGAAAAATGCCCTGGTCGTGGTGATTGCGAGGTCTCTGCTTCCCGTGTTGTCCCAGGTGCTTGCCAGGGTACGGCATTTGTTTGACTTGTATGGTGACCCGGCCGCAGTGGATGAAACGCTGGCTTCCATGAACAGGCTGTCTCCGGGACTGTATGTTCCCGGCACCCGGTTGCCCGGCTGCTTTGATCCTTATGAGCTGGCGGTCCGGACAGTGTTGGGACAGCGGGTTTCCATGAAGGCCGCGAATACCCTGGCAGGGAGATTGGCGCGGGGCCTTGGCGAGCCTGTGCGGACCGGAATGGAGGGACTGACCCATGTGTTTCCCGCGCCGGGGAGGGTTCTTTCCCTCAAGAGTCCGGAAAGCGCTGGATTGGGCATCTCCGGAATGACAGAAGCCGGGAGCAGGGCGGTTGTGGAACTGGCCCGCGCGTTTGAAGAAGGAGCGATTGATTTCAGTTTCCGGGCGGACCCTGAGACAGAAATGAAAAGGCTGATGAAGCTGCCCGGCATTGGAGCGTGGACGGCGCAGTACATTGCCATGCGGGCGCTCGGGTGGACGGACGCTTTTCCTTCAGCCGATCAAGGCATCGGAAGGGCGCTTGCTCCGCGTACGCAGAAGGAAATTCTTGCCCTGGCTGAAAGCTGGAGGCCGTGGCGCGGCTATGCCGCCGTCAATTTATGGAATTCATTAAAGAAGTAAGAAACATGGAATATTATTCGACACATTATTCATCCCCCCTGGGAATGCTTACGCTGGCCAGCGACGGTGGGAACCTTGCAGGCCTGTGGCTGGAAGGCCAGAAGTATTTTGGCGATACCGTCAGCGGGAACATGGAGGAAAGAGACGGTCTGCCTGTATTTGCCGCGGCAAAAGACTGGCTGGACAGGTATTTTGCAGGAGGGAAGCCCCGGATAAGTGAATTACCCCTGGCCCCCGTGGGTGGAGAGTTCCGCCAGGCCGTGTGGAGGATGCTCTGCGAAATTCCCTATGGGGAAGTAACTACTTACGGAGAAATTGCCCGGAAGATAGCCATGCGCGGGAATAAAAAGGGGATGTCTGCGCAGGCGGTGGGAGGAGCGGTGGGGCATAATCCCATTTCCATCATCATCCCATGCCACCGGGTGGTGGGCACAGGCGGGAGCCTGACAGGCTATGCGGGCGGAATTCCTGCAAAGATCAGGCTTCTGGAACTTGAAGGAGCCGATCTGACCCGTCTTTTCATGCCGAAAAAGGGAACGGCCCTTTAAAGAAAACCCTGACGCATTGTTCCTGCATGCGGCAGCGGAATTTCAAACAAGGATTAGTATAACAGGAATAAAAGAATCAGCATGGAGAAGATTGCAGAGCGGCGGGAAGCCACTGATGACGTCCACAAGAAGGGAAAGCCCGCGAGAGTAGCAGTGCTTTTTGAGGTAACACCCAGGAAGGAGGGCCATGAGGAATATCTCCGTTTAGCGGGCGCGCTGAAATCCGAGTTGGAGGGAATGCCGGGTTTCATCAGTGCGGAACGTTTTTCAAGCCTGAAGGAGGAGGGCAGGCTGCTCAGCCTTTCCCTCTGGGAAAATGAAGAGGCTGCCGCCGAATGGCGCAGGCGCATGAATCACAGAGCCTGCCAGAAGAGGGGGCGTGAAGCGCTTTTTGAACAATACAGAATACTGGTGGCTTCCGTTCTCCGCGAATATACGGGTGAAGCCGTCTCCAGGCCCCCCGGGATTCCAGCGGGTCAGGAAGCTTGAAGGAGCCATGATACCGCCTCCTTTTGCTCCGGGGAATGAAGCCTGGGGCCTTCCGGCCTGGAAAAGGACGGCTCAATACCCGAGAGCATTGGATTCAGAAAGAAGACCCGGAATGGGCATATCCGGATTGAAGGAATGCCGCTAGAAGATGTCTCCATGTCTTTTCCTTTCAAGAAAATAAAATCCGCAAGCTGTGATTAACAACGGCTTGCGGTGTGATGTGGGTGGTAGGCCCGGTAGGAATCGAACCTACATCGTCGGTACCGGAAACCGATGTCCTATCCATTGAACGACGAGCCCATGTTCTCAAGGAGAACGAAGGAGATAGAATAGAAAAACCGGGCCGGATGCAAGTATTTTTATGCGGGTGACGGGATTGGCGTGATGAAAATGTTCAAGACGAAAGACTAAGGGCAAAAGGGCGCCGGGATGTTCCGGGGGCCGGGAAGGGAGAGTTTCCCGTGGAGTTTTCCGTCAGGAGATTTTGTGATGGAAGGAGAAGATGGCGGCGAATACGGATACCGCCGTTACGATGAGAATGGCCCCGAAGAGCGGCCAGAGGTCCAGGAATCCGGCCCCTTCCAGGAAGATGCGCTGGATGAGCTCCAGGCCGTACCTCATGGGGTTGAGCAGGGTGAGGTCCTGGAAGATGTCCGGCATGCTGGAGATGGGGGTGGCGAAGCCGGAGAGCATGACCATGGGCACCAGGAGCAGGAAGGTTCCCACAATGGCCTGCTGGAGGGATTGGGCGAAGGAGGAGATGCACAGCCCGATGGCCGCTGCGGTGATGATGAAGAGCAGAATGGCCGCGGCAAGCAGCCAGATGGAGCCCTGGAAGGGGATGCGGAACCAGAACATGGCTACCAGCACCACGAAGACGGCCTGCATGGAACCGGTGATGACCGTGGCGATGCCTTTGCCCAGCAGGATTTCCCCCGGGTTGTACGGGGCTACCAGAAGCTGGTCAAAGGTGCCTTCCTCCCGTTCCCGGGCGATGGAGAGCGCGCCGGATAGGATGGAGTTGATCAGGGCGAGGACGGCAATGAGGCCGGGCACGATGAACCAGCGCGTGATGAGGTTGGGGTTGAACCAGGAGCGGGCTTCTATTTCCACCGGGGTGGCGGCGCCGTTTTTGACGGCCAGGTCCGCGCCGAAGCCGGAGGCGATTTGCTGGGCGTAGCCGAGGGCGATGGCTGCCGTGTTTGCGTTGCGCCCGTCCGCGATGAGCTGGAGGGAGGCGGGGCGGCCCGTCTGGAGGTTGCGGGAGAAGTCCGGCGGAATGGTGAGCCCTACGACAATGTCCCGGTTGTCGATCATGCGGTCGATGTCCTTTTCCGTGGCTGCCGTGGCCTGCCGCCGGAAGATGCCGGTGCCTTCCAGGTCCGCGATGTACTGGGCGGCCGCTTCCCCGCCGTCCTTGTCCAGCACGGCGTAAGGCACGCGCGTGACGTTCATGGTAGCCGCGTATCCGAAGATGCAGATCTGGATGACGGGCGGGATGATGAGGGCCATGCGGCTTTTTTTGTCCCGGAGGACGGCCAGCAGTTCCTTTTTGACGAGGGAGGCTATTCTGACGAAGAAGTCCATGGCGTTATTCTAGGGATTTGGGGGCTTTCAGGCGGGCGATGCCCATGAGGACGACGGCAAAGACGCCCAGCGTGATGCAGCACGGGATGATGACGGAGGGGATGTCCCCGGCCAGGAAGAGGGTCTGGAGCAGGGTGACGTAGTAGCGCGCCGGGATCATGTAGGTGAGGGCGCGCACGGCGGGCGGCATGTTCAGGATGTCATACAGGAAGCCGGAGAGCATGAGGGCCGGCATGAAGGTGCCCATGATGGCGAACTGGCAGGCCAGGAACTGGTTTTTCGTGGCGGTGGAGATGACGAGGCCCAGCCCCAGGGCTACGATCAGGAAGAGGGCGGAGACCGCCAGCAGCAGGGTGAGGGAGCCGCGGATGGGAATGTCAAAGACGAAGGCGGCGAAGACCATGGAGATGGCCAGGCTGACCATGCCCAGCAGGAAGTTGGTGGCCGCCTTGGCGGTGAGGATTTCCCCGCTGCCCACGGGGGTGACGAAGAGGCTTTCCAGCGTGCCCCGTTCATATTCCCGCGCCATGACCAGGGAGGTGAGGAGCGCCCCGATCATGGTCATGATGGTGACGATGACGCCGGGAACCAGGTAGTAGTGGCTGTCGTTGGCTTCATTGAAGCGGGTGCGCGTCTGCACGTCCAGCACGGGGGCGGACTGTCTGTCCAGGGAGGCCGCCCAGGAGCCCACAACGGCCTGGAGGTAGTTGCGGATGAGGGTGGCCTGGTTGGCGTTGACTCCGTTGACGACGATCTGGACTTTCGTGACGCCGCCGTTGAGCGTGTCCGGGGCGTCGCTTTGCAGGGCGATGAAGGCGTCCGCCTGATGGGTGCGCAGCTTTTCTTCCGCCTCGCGGGAGGAGAAGACGCGGGTGGTCTGGAAGTATTTGGAGAGGGTGAGGCGCGTTTCCAGGTTGGTGGATTCGCTGGAGGCCGGAACGGCCAGGTACGCGATGCGCACGTTTTTGATGTCCATGCTCATGCCGTAGCCGAAGAGGAGCAGGAGCACGGCGGGGAGAATGACGGCGATGCCGATGTTGCCGGGGTCCCTCACCACCTGGTGGAGTTCCTTGACGATGAGGGCGCCGATGCGTTTGAGGGAGGCCGTCATGATTTTTCCCCTCCCTTCCGCATGTGTTCCTCCGTGATGGCCAGGAAGGCGTCTTCCAGGGAGGCCGGGGCGCCGTCCTTGCGGGGCGGGGCATAGTTGCGTATTTCATCCGGAGAGCCTTCCGCCAGCGTGGTTCCGTCCATCATGATGAGCATGTTGTCGCAGAATTCCGCTTCCCCCAGAAAGTGGGTGGTGATGATGATGGTGACGCCTTTTTCCGCCAGGGAGTTGATGCGCAGCCAGAAGTCGCGCCGGGCCAGGGGGTCCGCGCCTGAGGTGGGTTCGTCCAGGAAGAGGATGTCCGGGGAGTGGAGCAGGCCGCACGCCATGCTCAGGCGCTGCTTGTAGCCGCCGGGCAGGTGGGCTGCGGGGGCATTCATGTACGGGGTGAGGTGGAATTCTTCTTCCATGGAGCGGATGGCGTCCCGCCGTTCCTTTCCGGCCATGCCATAGGCTCCGGCAAAGAATTCCAGGTTCTGCCGCGTGGTGAGCATGCCGTACATGGAGAATTTCTGGGCCACGTACCCCACTCTTCTCCGCGCGCGGGCGGCGGCGGTTCTCAGGTCCGCTCCGGCCACGTTAAGGGTGCCTCCGGTTGCGGGCAGGAGGCCGCAAAGCATGCGGAACGTGGTGCTTTTTCCGGCTCCATTTGGTCCCAGCAGGCCGAATACCTGCCCCCGGCTGACGGAGAAGCTGACGTGGTTGACGGCGGTGAAGCTGCCGAATTTGCGTACAAGGTCCGTTACCTGGATGATGGTTTCTCCGCCGGTCCCCTGGTCGGGAGGAGGTGTTTCCGCGGGAGCGGGGATGTCCTGCGGGGTGAGGTCCGTCTGTCCGGCCAGCAGGGTCATGAAGCCGTCGGAAAAATCCGGCTGCCCCGGCTGCGGGTGGTATTCCTCCAGCTTCTGCCGCGTGGGGTGGTCACGCGGCAGGATGATGCGCACGGTGCCTCCCTGTGGAGTGGCGTTGATGATTCCGGGCAGGGCGGCCAGCCTGCTCTGGAACTGGCGCGCGTGGATGCCTTCCGGCGTGCGTACGGTGATGCACATGCCCTCCGCGCGGGCGATGACGTCCGCGGGCGGAGCATCCATCAGCAGGCCCCCCTTGTACATGATGAGGGTGCGGTTGCAGTAGGCGGATTCATCCATGTAGGAGGTGCTGACCAGCACGCCCACGCCTTCCTCACGGGAGAACTGCCCCAGGATGTTCCAGAGTTCCCGGCGTGAGAGCGGGTCCACCCCCACGGTGGGTTCATCCAGCAGGATCAGGGGCGGGGAGGAGACCAGGGAACAGCACAGCCCCAGCTTCTGCTTCATGCCGCCGGAGAGCTTGCCCGCCAGGCGCGTGGTGAAGCGCTCCAGGCTGGTCATGGAGAGCAGGCTGCGGAAGCGTTTTTCCCGGTCCTGACCGGAGACGCCGTGCATGCGGGCGTAAAGCTCCATGTTTTCCCTCACGGTAAGATCCTCGTAAAGACCGAATTTCTGCGGCATGTACCCGATGGAGGCCTGAATGGCCCGCGCTTTTTTGACGGAGTCCAGATTGAGTACGGAAATGGAGCCTTCATGCGGCTTCATCAGTCCGGTGATGAGGCGGATGAGGGTGGTTTTTCCCGCGCCGTCCGGCCCCAGCAGGCCCACGATTTCCCCGGGGGAAAGGCGGAAGGAGACGCCGTCCACCGCCGCAAAGGGAACGCCCGCCGGGTCCGGAAACATTTTACGGACGTTCCGGCAGTCAATCAGGGGCTGGGAGTCCGCGTTCATGGCCTGGGCTGTTCCAGAGCCCGCTGCCCGGCGGCTTGGTCCAGCGGGATGGTGACCGTGGCGGGGGCGCCCAGCCGCAGCCGGTTGTCCGGATCGTCCACGATGATGCGCACTTCATATACCAGGGCGGTCCGGAGGTCCGGCGTTTCCACGTTCTTGGGCGTGAATTCCGCCACGGAGGAGATGAAGCCCACCGTTCCCTTGAAGTCCGTATCCGGGAAGCTGTCGTTATGGACGGTGGCGGAAAAGCCGGGTTTTACCTTTCCCAGCTGGGATTCGGTCAGATAGGCCCTGACCCATTTGGTGTGGTTCAGGGAGAGGTTGTACACGGGTTTCTGCGGGGAGGCCATGTCCCCCTTTTCCAGAATCCGGTTGCGCACCACGGCGTTGCTTGGGGCGTAAAGCACGGCGTCCTTCAGGTTCTGTTCCCTGATGACCAGGTTGGCCTTCGCCTGGTTATACTGGGCCAGGGACTGGGCAATGTCTTCCGCGCGGGAGCCCGCCAGCAGCAGTTCCAGCTGTTTTCTGGCTACGTCCAGGTTGGCCGCCGCCACTTGCTGGGAGGCTACGGCGTCGTCCGCCTCCTGCCGGGAGATGGATTTGGTGTCAGCCAGTGCCACTAGTCTCTTGCTGCGCACTGCGGCGTTGTTCAGCGTGGCTTCCGCCGCTTCCACGTTTGACCGCGCCTGGGCTATTTCCTCCGCGCGCGGGCCGTTTTTAACGCGCAGGTAGTTCTGGCGCGCGGCCTCCGCCGTCTGGCGCGCTTCATCCACAGCCTGCTGCAGGCGCACCGTTTCCAGCGTGGCAAGTTTCTGCCCGGGGACCACGGTGTCTCCCTCATCCACCAGCACGGAGTCAATCCGTTCGGAGATCAGGAAGGCCAGGTCCACCTGGCGCAGGTCCACGTTGCCGTAAAGGACGGCTTTATCCTCAGGCCCGGACGGAGCTTCCCGGTAGATGAACCAGGCTGCCGCTCCTGCCGCCGCAAGAAGAATCAGGAGGATCACCAGTTTTTTCATGTCTCTATTTATACAAGTGTATAATTTTTTACAAGTAAAAATACGTCCGGCATGACGGAGAAGGAATTAGCGGTTTACTAACGGGGGCGGAACAGGCATAATCCGGCGACTTTTACTTTTCCTATTATTGATATGATGACCGCCACCGAGATACGCCAAAGCTTTCTGGACTTTTTCCGCGAGAAACAGCACACGGTCGTGCCCTCTGCTTCTTTGATGCCCCAGAGCCCCGGATTGTTGTTCACTAATGCCGGCATGAACCAGTTTGTTCCGTATTTCCTGGGGGTATGGACCCCGCCGTGGACGCCTGCCCGCGCCACGGACACTCAGAAGTGCATCCGCGCCGGCGGCAAGCACAACGACCTGGAGGATGTGGGTTATGATTCCTACCACCATACGTTTTTTGAAATGCTGGGGAATTGGTCCTTTGGGGATTATTTCAAGAAGGAGGCCATCCAGTGGGCCTGGGAGCTGGTGGTGGAACGGTGGGGGTTCCCGGCGGAACGGCTGTACGCCACCGTATACTCGCCGGACAAGAGCAAGGGCGATCCCGGAGAGTTTGACCAGGAGGCCTGGGATTACTGGGCGGAGCTGTTCCGTTCCCGCGGTCTGGACCCGGACGTGCAGATCGTGCACGGGAACGTGAAGGATAATTTCTGGATGATGGGTGAAACCGGCCCCTGCGGCCCCTGTTCCGAGCTGCACGTGGACCTGACCCCGAAGGGGGATACGAAGGGGAGCCTGGTGAACAAGGATTCCGACCAGTGCATAGAAATCTGGAACCTGGTGTTCATCCAGTATAATGCGGAGAGCAACGGTTCCATGCGCAATCTTCCGGCGTGCCATGTGGATACGGGCATGGGCTTTGAACGCGCGTGCTCCATCATGCAGTGCACGGACGGGTTCAAGGATTTTTCCCGCAAGCCGTCCAATTACGCCACGGACGTGTTCCGTCCCCTGTTTGACCGTCTGGAGGTTTTAAGCGGACGCAAGTATGCGGACGTGTATCCGGCGCCCGGTTCCAAGAAGGTGGGCGCGCAGGATGATTCCCTTCAGGAGGCGATTGCCTTCCGCGTGATTGCGGACCATCTGCGCACGCTCAGTTTTTCCATAGCGGACGGCATTTTGCCTGGCAACAACGGCCGTAATTACGTGCTGCGCCGCATTCTGCGCCGTGCCGTGCGCTACGGCCGGCGCCTGGGCTTCACCCAGCCGTTCCTGGCGGAACTGGTGGATACGCTGGTGGAATCCTTCGGCCAGGTGTTCCCTGAGCTCGCCACCCGCGCCGCCACCGTGAAGGAGGTGCTGAACCGTGAAGAGGCCAGCTTTAATGAAACGCTGGACCGCGGCCTGGAATTGTTTGATGCGGAAACGGCTTCCGCCGGAAAGGTGAGCGGGGAGTTTGCGTTCAAGCTGTATGATACGTACGGTTTCCCGATTGACCTGACGGCCCTGCTTGCGGAAGAACGCGGGCTGGAAATTGACATGGACGGGTTCAACAGGCTGATGAATGAGCAACGGGAACGCGCCCGCGCCGCCCGCAAGAGCGAGGTGGTCCGCGCCCTGGATTTGAAGACGGATGCCGTGACGGAGTTCACGGGGTACGATGTGGACGAATGCGCCGCCACGGTGTTGGAAGTGAGCCGCCAGGGGGATTCCCTGTTCATCATTACGGACAAGACTCCGTTTTACGCGGAGATGGGCGGCCAGGTTTCCGATGCCGGGTTGATTGAAATAGGCGGGGACAGCTACCATGTGATGGCCGTCCAGCAGATCGGGAATGCCCGCGCCCATGTGGTGGAAGCCCGCGAGGGGCTGGCCGTGAAGCCGGGGGACCGCGTGCATCTGAGCATTGACGCGGAACGCCGCCGCCGTGTGGAGGCGCACCATACCGCCACCCACCTTCTTCACTGCGCCCTGCACCAGGTGGTGAGCCCGGATGCGGCCCAGCAGGGTTCCTACGTTTCGGAAGACCGCCTGCGCTTTGACTTTAACAGCGGCGCCGTCACGCCGGACCAGCTCCGCCGGATTGAAGAGAAGGTGAACGGCTGGATTGAGGAGGCCCTGCCGGTTCACTGCACGGAACGCGCCTATGCGGACGTGAAGGGAAATTCCGCGATTGCCCAGTTCTTTGGCGACAAGTACGGGGACGTGGTGCGCGTGGTCCAGGTGGGCGGCTGCCGGAATGAACTGGACGGCGTTTCCATGGAGTTCTGCGGCGGCACGCACATTGCCAATACGAAGGATATAGGCCTGTTCAAGATCAAGAGCGAGGGGGCCATCGCCTCCGGCGTGCGCCGCATTGAGGCCATGACGGGAGACGCGGCTCTGGAAATGATCCGCCAGCACGTCGTCGCCAAAAGCCTGGAAATCGCCAGGGCGGTGGAAAAAATCAAGGAGGTGAATGGGGAACTGGCGGATATGGGGCTGGAACAGGTCCCGGTCCCCACGATTGAAGGCAAGCCGGGGCTGTCCGCCCTGGGCGCTTCCGACATTCGGACGGTGAATGATTCCCTGGCGCGTTTTGACGCCTCCGTGGAGCATTTCAAGCAGACGGCCCTGGAGGCGGAAAAGAAGCTTAAGAAGGCCCGCGCCGGGCAGTCCGCCGCCAGGGCTGACGCCCTGCTGAATGAATGGCTTTCCGATGACCCCGCCTCCCTGATCCAGGTGGCGGAGGGCGCCGGGGAATTGCTCCAGGAATTACTGAACGGTCTGAAAAAGCGCCAGTATGCGGGCGCCGCCTTCCTGCTGTGCGTGGACAGTTCTTCCTTGCTCCTGGGCGCTTATTGTGGCAAAGATGCCATTGCGGACGGATTGTCCGCCGGAGACATGATCCGTGAGGTTTCCGCTCTTGCCGGAGGCAAGGGGGGCGGCCGTGCGGACCAGGCCCGCGGTTCCGCCCCGCAGGATGCAGATCCCCAGGCCCTGGCTGCGGCGGCCCGCAATATTATTAATGATTAGCCCCGTACAGGGGCGCCCCACTGGATACTGATCATGGACAAGAAGATTTTTCCGGACGAACCTGAGATTCCCATTCTGCCGAACCTGTTTACGGCAGGGAACCTGGTGTGCGGATTTTTCGCCATTCTGACGATTTTTGAAGGGATCAACCAGGCGGACAGCGACGCCGTGGCGGCCTTTTCCTATTACCAGAATGCCACGTTCCTGATTTTCGCGGCGTGCCTGTTTGATTTGTTTGACGGCCGCATCGCGCGCATGCGCGGGCAGGACGGCCCGTTTGGACGGGAGTTTGACTCCCTGGCGGACATCGTCTCCTTCGGCATCGCCCCGGCGCTGCTGGTGGCCAAGGCCGTCCTGTTCCAGCTTTCTCCGCCGGAGGTGGGTTGGGGCATCGGCATCCTGTACCTGCTGTGCGCCGCCCTGCGCCTGGCGCGGTTCAACTGCATGGCGGCCGCTCCCCGGAAGGAGGGGCAGAGCAGCGATTTTGTGGGCCTGCCCGTTCCGATGGCGGCGGGAGCCGTGGTTTCCACCATGTACCTGGTGATGTACCTGGCGGGCAGGGCTCCGGACGGAGCCATGGACCTGGGCGTGTTCAAGTACGTGATTGCGCTGGCGATGGCGGGAGTGTCCGTCCTGATGATGAGCCGGGTGGTTTATCCCAGCTTCAAGCATATCAACATGCGTACGCGGGGAACGATGTACGCGATCGTGCTCATTGTGCTGGCGGTCATCTGTATTTTCAAGTTCCCGTGGGTGATGCCCGCGGTCATTTTCTCCATTTACCTGCTTTACGGACTGGTGCGTCCCTGGGTGGCCCGCCGCTGGCGGAACAGGCTGGAGGCCAGCGACGAGGAATAAGACTCCCCGCTCTGTTGACGGGGCGTTCCTGAATCCGCCCCCGTTTCCGGTACAGGACGGATTGAGGCGGTTGACGCGGGGAGCCGTGTTTTAGACTTAAACAGGACATTCGTGCGCGTTCCTCCCTTGTTGGGAGAGGTGCGTATCCCTCCGGCCTGCTTCACGCGGCATGAAAGGTAAAACCGGACGGGCATCACGGGGATGGGACCGGTTGAAAGGTGGTGGGGTGGAACAGTTTTCCCCGGTATTCCGGAGCCTACTTGTTCTTCTTTTCGAAGTCGGCGGCAAAGGGGTCCTTTTCCGGAGCGGTTTCCTTGCCGTATTTCTCCACGTTTTTGTTGTCTTTAACCAGGGTGATGCACACGGGCTTGCTACGGTTGCCCATGGCGTCATACCTGTAAAGGAAGCGGCGCACGAGTTCCTTGGTCTTGGAGTCGAACATCCGTTCTTCCACCAGCTCTGCGTTCTGGTTGTAGCCGTAGCTTACGTAGAACAGCTCGTTTTTCTGCCCGTCGAAGATGAGGCAGGAGAGAAGCTGGTTGTATTTGCCCCGGGTGTAAAGCGTTACGGAAACCAGCACGTTATGGGTATTGTAAGTCGTTTTTTTCATCCCCTTGCCTTCGTTGGTCTTTTCAAAATAGCTGCGTGATCCGTCTTCATGCTTGACCAGGCGGGAGGAGGAGGTCTGGACATTGAAATCGTCCTGGCCGGCAGCCAGGGCTCCAGATGTCATGGCCAGGGGAACGATGAGAAGCAGGGGCGATATTTTCATGATGAAAAAAGTGTTTCTGACTTATTAAAGTGATGTATAGTGCCTTTGACAAGAACGTAATTAGATGAACTGGCTTGTAAGGCGAGACCTATTGAATGTGGAGCGCGGAGGCGTGCTGATGGGAATAGTGAATGTGACTCCGGATTCCTTTTCCGACGGAGGGCGGTTCCATACGCTGGAACGCGCCGTCTCCCATGCGAAGGAGCTTGAACGGCAGGGCGCTCTGATTCTGGATATAGGCGGGGAGTCCACCAGGCCGGGGGCCGCGGAGGTTTCCGTGGAGGAGGAACTGGACCGGGTGCTTCCCGTGGTGCGGGAATTGCGCCCGTGCACGGAGGCCGTGATTTCCGTGGATACCCGCCATGCAGCCGTGGCAGAAGCCGTGCTGGAAGCCGGGGCGGACGTGATCAATGATATTTCCGGATTGCAGGAGGAGGGAATGGCGGAGCTGTGCGCCGCGGCGCGTTGCGGCGTGGTGGTGATGCACATGCAGGGAACGCCGGAGACGATGCAGGAGGCGCCTTCCTATGGTGACGTGGTGGGGGAGGTGCGCAGTTATTTTGAGGAACGTTATGATTTTCTGCTGGCGCGCGGGCTTGTTCCGGAACAGATTTGCTGGGATCCCGGCATCGGCTTCGGCAAGACGGTGGAACACAATCTGGCCCTGCTGTCCAATATGGACAAGCTTCAGGTGGCGGGGCGCCCGGTGCTGCTGGGCCTTTCCCGCAAGCGCATGCTGGGCGCCATTCTGGGAAGTGTGGAGCAGGGGCGCGCCCCGCTGGGCACCGCCGTGATGACGGTGTGGGGCCATCTGCACGGCGCCGGTATCCACCGTGTCCATGACGTGGAGGAGTGCGCCCGCGCCCTGAAACTGGTGCAGACCGCTGAACCTTTTGTCCGCTGACCGCTCCCATGGAACCCGCTTCATCCCGTCCGGTATTGACGTCTCTGGCCTCCATGGCGTTTGCCCTGGCGGCATTGTTCCTGTTTCTGGCGGTGCGGGGTATTTGGCCGCTTGGAGGCCATTTTCTGGAATACATGGATAACGGGCAGCTCGTTTATCCCACCTTGAAGTATTACGCGTCCGCCCTGATGAGCGGCATGTGTGACGGGTCCTTTTTTTATGATGTCAATTCCGGTGCGGGTATTCGCGTGAGCCCCACGCTGCCGCACCAGCTGCTGGTTCCCTCCACCTGGATTGCCGTAGCCATGGGGGACTCCTTCCTGTTGAAGGACATGGTCTGGGTGATGCTGGCGGATGTGATGTGCATCTGCCTGACGGCCTCCTGGTTCCTGAGGCGCGTGTTTCCCTCCCTGTCCGTGTGCTGGACCGTGCTCCTGACGGCGGGATATGCGCTGGGGGGATTTTTCCAGACCAAGTACGGATTCATGCAGTTTCTGGACCATGCGGCCATGTTCCCCCTGTTTGCCCTGGGCCTTTACCGGCTGGTAAACGGGGGAAAGGGGTGGCTGTACGCCGTGGGGCTTTTTCTGCTGGCCACTTCCCTGTACAGCGCATTCATGGCTGTTGTCCTTGGCTGGCTGTTCGCCTGGGCCTATACGCTGCCCCTGAAAGGAACGGAGGAACGCCGCGTGCGCCTGGCCCGCGTGTTCTGGTACACGGCGGCGGTGACGCTGGCTACCTGCTACTACTGGTTGCCGATGATGGACATGAGCCGGGATTCCATGCGCTCCCTGTTCATGACTGCGCCCACGTTTTTTGAACTGACGTGGCCGTTTGACCCTCCCAAATTCCTGGAACGCCTGTATGCGTGCCTGCCGGGAATGGCCTGCGCCTCCCTGGCGGCCGTCTATCTGGCCTATGGGAGGAAGGAGGCTTCTTCATCGGACCGGGGGAGGCGGTTGTTCCTTCTCCTGCTGGGCGCGTCCGTGCTTCCCGCATTCATTGAACCCCTTCACCGGGCCGCCCATCTGTGGAGCTATGTGGATTTTCCCGTCCGGTTCGGGTTCATCCCCAATCTGGTGGCAGTCTCTTTTTGCGCCTGGATTTTGTCCGGCGGCAGGCTGCCGGAACCGGCGGGGCGCAACTGGGGCTGGGGGCTGTGCCTGGGCCTTCCCGCGGCGGCTTTTGCCGTTTCCCTGCTTGTCCTTTCCGTGACGGATGCGGATTTGGCGGTGCGCCTGCTGCCCCTGCTGTTTTTTGCGTGTGCATGGTTCTGCTGGCGGCATGCGGAAGGCGGGAAGCTGGCATGGTCCATCGCCGCCGTGATGATGCTGGGGCTGCCCGTGGGGGCTGCCGCATTCTGGAAGCGGGGAGAAGAGGAGAAAGCCGCTGTCCAGGCTCTCCATGCGGAGTGGCTGGCGCGCCGCATGGACGGGTGCGCCGGGCTTCTGCGCGTGAAGGACAGGGACCGCCTGCTGGTGGAGAATTCCGCCTGCCTGGGGCCGGTGCCTAGCATCAGCAATTTCCGGCATACCACGAGCATAGCCCATTTCCGTTTTCTGAAAAACCTGGGGTACCGGGATGAATTCACGCGCACGTACGGACAAGGGGGAACCCTGTTCTCAGATTTGCTGCTGGGGAATGGATTTATGCTGGCGTCCCGTCCCGTGGAAGGAATGGAAAGGGTGCTTTCCGGGCACGGGATGCACTTGTACAGGCTTCCGGGCGCCCGGTGGGGGCTGGTGGTTCCCCAAAACGCTCTGGGACTGAGGCTTGATGCGGAGGCTGATGTATTCACGAATCTCAATGCCTTGCATGCCGCTCTTTGTCCATCTGGGGAAGGGGCCCTGTACGTTCCCGTGGAAGTGCAGACGGAGAAGGATGGTGATGGATACAGGGGGAAGATTGCGGAATGTTCCGGCGCTGTGTACGGATTTCCGCAAACGGATATTGATGACTTCCGGGTCAATGGGCTGGCCGTCCCTGTGATGGCAGTGGCGCAGGGGAAGCCGGGCTGGACGGGGCGCACTTATAACGGAGTTTTGGAATTGAAGCAGGCGGGCAGAGCCGGGGAAACCGTAGTGGAGGGAATTCTGCGCCGTCCGGTGGAGGCCCCTCTTCTGGCGGCTGAGGCGCGCGTGCCGGAGCAGGAAGTGCCGGTGCTGGGCAGGGAACAGGATAAGTACGGGCTGGAGGCACGGGGATGGGGAGGGCATGTGGAGGCCGTTTTGTCCGCTGGAAAGGAAGAGGCGTTAATGATTCCAGTGGTTTACGACCGGGGATGGAAAGCCGAACGCAACGGCGTGGAAGCGCCCATTGAAAAAGTGGGGGAATTGATGGCGGTGCGTCTGGACGAGGGGCGTAACCGGGTGGTGTTTGATTATTACCCCCCCTTGTTAAAGGCTGCCCTGCTCGTGTCTGCGGGGGCGGCTGCGTTCTTTTTACTATGCGCGTGGCGGGTGCGGCGGCATCCGGAATCTCCCTTGAGAAGGCTGGCTGTGGGCGCCGGATACCGTTTGTTCCTGTGCTGTTCCGCACTTGTGCTGGGGGCGGTGTATATAGGGTCCGTTGTTTTGTTTATCGTGCAGTCCCTGGGGATGTGAGAAAAGCTTTCCCCTGACGGAATGCTTCCGGACGGGAAGAAGGCATTCAGCGTATGCACCACCGGTTTTTCCGCTTTTACCGGGCGTGGTGAAGAGATGTTCTGTTTTGAAGGATGGTTGACAGCGCGGCGCGGCGCGGTAGAGTGGTTGCATGCAGTCTTCCTATTGTCCGAGTCCTTATCGATATACGCGCCGCGTGACCCGGGAGGTCATGGTGGGGAATGTGGGGGTGGGCGGGTCCAATCCCATCCGGGTCCAGTCCATGCTGACGTCTGATACGCGGGATACGGACGCCTGCGTGAAGGAGGCTCTGGAACTGGCCGCCGCCGGGTGCGAGATTATCCGCCTGACGGCCCAGACCAAGGCGTATGCCGCCAATCTGGAAAACATATCCCGTGAATTGCGCGCCGCGGGCTGTCATGTGCCGCTGGTGGCGGATATTCATTTCAAGCCGGATGCCGCGATGGAGGCCGCCAAATGGGTGGAGAAGATACGCATTAATCCCGGCAATTTCATCGACAAGAAGAAGTTTGAAGTGCGGGAATATTCGGACGCGGAATATAACGAGGAGCTGGAACGCCTGCGGGAGGAGTTTACTCCCCTGGTGCTGTTTTGCCGGGAACATGGGCGTGCCATGCGCATCGGGTCCAATCACGGTTCCCTGTCCGACCGCATTTTGAACCGTTTTGGAGATACCCCGGAGGGGATGGTGGAGAGCGCGATTGAGTTTGCCCGGATTGCCCGCGACCTGGATTACCATTCCCTGGTGTTTTCCATGAAGGCCTCCAACGTGAAGGTGATGGTGGCCGCCTACCGCCTGCTGGTGGAGCGCCTGAATGCGCTGGGCCCGGACTGGAATTATCCCATTCATCTGGGGGTGACGGAAGCCGGAGGGGGCGAGGATGGACGCATCAAGAGCGCCGTGGGCATCGGTTCCCTGCTGATGGACGGCATTGGGGATACCCTGCGCGTCTCCCTGACGGAGGACGCCGTGCGGGAAGTGCCGGTGGCCTACCGCCTGTCCAATCCGTTCCAGCCGTCGGAACGTTCCGATGATCCTCCTTCTTCCTTTCCTGAACCTGAACTGGGGTTCGATCCCCTGAAGTTTTCCAAAAGGCAGGGGGGATTGGCGATGTGCTACGGCGTGCGCCTGGGCTGGGACCAGCCCGTGCGGGTGGTTGTGCCGGATGCCGGGTTTTACTCCCTTCAGACGGAACGGGAGGCGATGGGGGACATGATGCCGGAACTGGCTTATGGCCAGCTGGATGCCATTGAGGTGGACCCCCGGCGCGACGATGACCTTGAGCCGCTAAAAGAATTGGCGGAGCCGTCCATTGTCACCGTGAAGAACGGCCTGGACATGGAACCCGTTTATGCCTTCCGCCTGCTGGCGTCCCGCATTGAAGACAGGCACCTGGTTCTGCTGAAGGATACGCTGGTTCCCGGTTCCGTTTCCGATGAAGACGTGCCGCTGGTGGCTGCGCGCAATATCGGCTCCCTGCTGAGCGACGGCATTGGGGATGCGCTGCTGATTCAGGGAGAGTCCGATCCGCGGCTGGCTTCCTTCCTGGGATTCAATATTTTACAGGCTACCGGAACGCGCCTGACCCGGGCGGATTATGTTTCCTGCCCGTCCTGCGGGCGCACCCTCTACAATATTCAGGAGGCTACCGCCCGCATCCGGAAAGCCACGGAGCATTTGAAGGGCGTGAAGATTGCCGTGATGGGGTGCATTGTGAACGGGCCCGGTGAAATGGCGGATGCCGATTTCGGCTATGTGGGCGGCGCTCCGAACAAGATCAACCTGTACGTGAAGCATACCCCCGTCAAGTTCAACATTCCCCAGGAGGAGGCCGTGGAGCGGCTGGTGGACCTGATCAAGGAATACGGACGGTGGGTGGACCCCAAGTGAGGCTCTGATGGTTCTGGAAAGATTCCGGTATGGGAAGGTTGTTCATCAGCGGCGGTCACGGCGGTTTGGCGCGGGCCGCCGTGGAATGCTTTACCGCTGCCGGCTGGGAGGCGGATGCGCCGTCCCATGCGGAGCTGGATGTGGAGGACCGCTCCGCCGTGCGCCGCTGGTTTGACGGGCATCCCGCCTATGATCTGGCGGTCTGCGCCGCCGGAATCACCAGGGACAGGCCATTCCTGAAACAGACGGAGAAGGAATGGGACGAGGTGATGAACGTGAATGTGACAGGAGCCGCCTGGTGCGCCCGCTGTGCCGCCGCAGCTATGATACGGGAGAAACGGGAAGGGCAGGTGGTGATGATCGGTTCCTATGCGGCGCTTCGCCCGTCGCCCTCCCAGGCGGCTTATGCCGCTTCCAAGTCCGCCCTGGAAGGGTTGGTGAAGAGCCTGGCGCGGGAATGGGGAAGGGAAGGAATCCGCGTGAACCTGGTGCTGCCGGGGTTCATGCTGACGGAGATGACCGCGGGGCTGAGGGAGAGTGTGAAGGAGGCGGCTTTATCCCGGCATGTGCTGGGCAGGTTTAATACGCCGGAAAAGGCCGCGGCATTCCTGCTGTTTTTGCAGGAAATTCTCACGGCGGTTTCCGGCCAGGCGTTTGATCTGGACAGCCGGATTGTCTGATGATGAGTTGCGGATTTCTTATCCGCCACGTGTCCGGAAGCTGGGAAAATGGGCGCAGGATACGGAAAGGGATGAAGGGATCAATTCCCTCCGCTGCGCTTCAGAGGGTGTTTAACCATGGGGCCCGGGAAATCTTCATTCCAGGTTGGAGGCTACCTGCCTGCCCGTGGTGCATTTCCCTTCCTGCGGTCCCTTATGGCTTCGTGGTCCGGGAATAAGGAGTAAGTTCGTCCGTCTTCGGAAACGCCTGCTTTTCAGACTTCCTGCCGCGCATTCCGTCCGTCCGCCAGGCGGATGCCCGTGCCTTGCCATATCCGGCCTTTGATTGTGGAGGAAGGGCATGCATGAATGCCGTAAGGCCCTCTTCCCCGGACGTGCGGCACACAGAAACAGCAGGAGGAATTTACATTAAACGTTTTTTCTTAAATTTATAGCTTTTATTCGGATAAGAAATCCGCTGAAATGCCCTTATGAGCTTGCCTGCGGCTGATAATCAAGGAAAAGAAAACCCTCCTTCGTATGTTGGTTTGGATATTCCCCTGTCGAGAAATTATGGAATAGACGCTTTGCGCATTGCCGCCATGATGATGGTTTTAATTCTTCATCTTGTGGGGGCTACTCATGTTTTGCCGCTGGAGAATTATGATTCCGCCCTTCACAGGGTGGGATGGTTGCTGGAGATCGCGGCTTATTGCGGGGTGAACTGCTATGCGCTGATTACGGGGTATGTGTGCTGTGAGGGATCATTCAAGTATGAACGTGTGGTCACTTTATGGTTCCAGGTGATTTTTTATACGGCAGGCAGTCTGGCGCTGGCGATGCTGTTTCTACCCCAGGCGGTTCATCTTGAAAGTATTTTGAGCTCGTTTTTCCCTGTTTTGACGGGCCAGTACTGGTACGTGACGGCGTATGTGGGGCTGTTTTTCTTTATTCCGTTTCTTAATGTCCTGGGGCGCCAGCTTACCAAACTACAGTTTCAATATCTCCTTGTCACCGTACTGGTTCTGTTTTCCGTAATTCCTACCCTGATTCACAAGGATGTGTTTCCTGTAAGCGGGGGGTATTCCGTCTGGTGGCTGGGCATTCTCTATATGCTGGGTATGTATATCAAGAAGTATGGCTTTTTTACAGGGATGAAGACGGGCACGCTGTGGGCGCTTTATGCCGGATGCGTCTTTTTTGTCTGGTCGTTCAAGATGATTCTTGACGTGGTATCCCCTCTCGTAATTGGCCAGGTGAGGGGAGGCGGGATGTTCATTGCCTATAATTCTCCGTTCATTGTAGGGACGGCGGTTTCCCTGTTCCTGATTTTTTCCCGCATGCGTTTTTCCTCCCGCAGGGCGATTGCCTGTATTTCATGGCTGGCGGCGGCCTCGTTCAGTGTTTATGTGATCCATTGCAACCTTTTGCTGGGCAGATTGTTTTTATGGGATCTGTTCGGCAAATGCGCGTCTTCCTCCCCCGTGATGATGGTGGTGAAGGTGGTTGCGATGGCTGTGGCGGTTTATCTGGCCTGTTCTCTCGTGGATTCCGTACGGCGCTATTTATTCAAGATGGTGGACGTCAACAGGGGAGCCCGGGCGGTCGTTGGCTTTTTCGGGAAACTGGGCCGTCTCTGCCTGAAAATGTACCGCAGAATGTCCCTGCATCCGTAACGGCAGGGAAGCCGTGTTCCGGCTGCTCCGGCCCGTATGGCGTTCAGGCCGGAATGGCCCCCTTCTATTTTTGTTCCTTGCTCAAAAGGCTCTTGATCCAGGGAATGACGAGGTCTTTTTTAAAGAAGTGGTTGCGGGGATCCACATTGGCGAGGCGGAAAAAGGCGTTCCGGTCCAGCCCTGCCGGCAGGCGGCTGCCCTGCCAGCGGCGGCCCGCATCCGCAAATTTGGGCTGGTGGCGGTATTGGAAATGCTCCGGAGCCCCGGCCATACGGTAGGCGCCGGAAATGAGTTTGAAATCCCTGTCCAGCCCTCCTTCCGTGCAGATGACGGGGCGGGGGGCAAGAGCGGCCACAATGTCCGGAAAGTCAAATTGCTGCCAGAATCCCGGTATGAGGTGGCGGATGGAGTTGGGCGCGGAGCGCACGCCCCTGTTGTCCGGCACGGTCATGACTTTGGCGCGTTCCAGGGTGCGGCACAGGAAGTCATTATACACAAATGCAAAGATGTCCGGATTCAGGATGCCCAGCACCATCATGGGTTCCGTGCCCAGGGAGAAGCCGCTCAGGATGATGCGGTTTTTCTGTGCCCAGGGGCGTGTTTTTACCCAGTCCAGAATGCATTGGTCCGTGTAGGAGGTGTAGCCCAGCCAGCTCCAGCCCATTTCCAGCAGGAAACGGGCCAGGTTTTCATAATCGTGGGAGGAACGGCCTGCGGCGTGCTCGGCGTCTCCCTCCTCTCCCGTCCCGGCATTATCTACCACAACGGCCGCCCAGCCCTGCTTCACATAGTGGTACGCCATGGCGTTGTTTCCCGGCTGCTCCACGGGAGGCTGCGAGAGGTCTGTGGATGTTTCCGCAGCCAGTTCTTCCTTGGTTTGATCGGAACCGGGGATGCAGAAAACCACGGGAACCGGGTTTTCTGCTGAAGCCGCATCCGGGATGAGTACCAGAAACGGTACGGCGGCTCCCGGGAAGGGGTAGGCTTCCCATTTTTCTGCCCGGTAGCGGTCCCTCTGTACGGCTTCAACGAGGACGGGCGCCGGGAGGTGGGCATGAAGGGGAAATTTCATCAGCTTTTTCATGGCTTCCCGAACTTTGTCCCGCCAGGCGGGGAAGGCTTCCGGGGCCATCTCCGGGGAAAACCCGCACGCCGGGCGGATGCCCTCCAGCATTGTTTGCACGATTCCCCGGGAGGAAACGTGCCGCTGGTCATTCCGGGGAGAGCGGAGTACCGCCCAGTCTGCCGCGTGGAATTCCGGCTGTGCGGCGGGGGAGCAGAACGCGGGGAGGCAAAAGACGGTAAAGAGGAGAGAGAAGAATCCGGAGGCCTGAAGGGTCATGAGGCCAGATTGCCACAGGAGGAGGCTTTGTTGCAAGGCGCCAGCGGTGCCGTATTTCCGTTCTGTTCCTGACGTACCGCAGGCTTGAGTTTGCCCCGGCGCGGAGGTAGCCTGGCCGTCGACATGATTGAGGGGGGTAAAAGTCACGGGAGTCCGGAGCCGCGGGTTTGCGGCCTGGGGCTGGCTTCCGGGTTTGGCATGGGGGCGGCAGCCCATCTGGACGGGGTAAGGAAGGGGCGCAGGGTATTGAGGCCGTTGCGGGAATTGTGGGGAGAGGGCCATCCCTGGGCGGAGGTGTTGAGCGGATGGATTCCGGACAGGAAACTTTTATGCAGCCGCAGGAACGGCCCCGCATCCCAACTGGCATTGCTGCTGGCGCGGCAGGCTGTGGAGGAAGCCGGGTGGAGTGGGGAGGAACTGAAAGACGCGGCCCTGATTGTGGGGAGTTCCCGCGGGAATGCCTCCGGCTGGCTGAGCCCGTGGCCCGGGCGGCGGGCCATGAAGATTCTGGCGGTTCCCAATTCCCTGCACAGCGAGCTTGCTTCCTGCGTCAGCATTGAAATGGGCATTCACGGGCCTTATCACGTGCTGGCGAGCGGATGTGCCGCCGGGCTGGATGCTGTGGGCATGGCCGCCATGCTGATGCGGCAGGGGATTGCCGGGCGGGCACTGGCGATTGGCCTGGATTTGCCCCTGTGCCGGGAATTGCTGGGGACGTACTGGGCCTCCGGCATGCTTTCCCGCAACGGGGTGAATGATCCCTATGGCCCCTGCGCCGACGGCATGTGCATTTCCGAGGGGGGAGCGGCCATAGCGCTGGAGATGTCTGACGAACCCGGTATTTACGTAAAGGATTATCTGGTGAATTCCGATGCCTACAGCCCTTTGGGAATGCCGGAGGATGGAAAGGGCATGGCCGCCCTGCTGGAGGGCGCCCTGCGGAATTGGGATGGGAGCGTCCCCCTGACCGTGTGTCCCCATGCCAGCGGGACGGCGGGTAATGCCGCTTCCGAACGTGCCGCGCTGAAACGGGTTTTTGGAAGCTGTTTGCCGGATTTAAGGATGATGAAGCCGTGGACGGGCCATGCCATTGGCGGCAGCGGCATTCTGGAGCTGGCCCTGATGCTGGCTTTTACCAGGGAGGGTGTTCTGCCTCCCAATCCGGAATGGGTGAGTTCCCCCGGCGGCGGGGCTTCCGCTGCGGAGGAATTGCCTTTGCGGGGAAGACGGCTGCTGGTCAAATCCGCCGCGTCCATGGGCGGCCATAATGTGGTGCTGAGCCTGGCCGTGGATGATGGGCATTCCTGCAACGTGAACGCTTATGAAGAATCCTGAACAGTTTTTATCAGAATTGAAGTCCGCGGGGCTGCTGCGCGTTTTGCGGAATGTGGAGTGCCTGCCCGGCGGCATGGCCCGCATGGAGGATGGGCGCGAGGTGGTCAACCTGGCGAGCAATGATTACCTGGGGCTGGCGCATCATCCGGCCCTGGCGGAGGCGTTTTCCCGCGCAGCGCGTGATGGCGGTGCGGGGGCCATGGCGTCCCGCCTGGTGACGGGAACGCGCCGGACGCATTCCCGGCTGGAGGAGGCGCTGGCGGCGTTGAAGGGAACGGAAGCAGCCATTAGTTTTTCCTCCGGCTATGCCACCTCCCTGGGGGTGATTACCTCTATTGTGGACCGGGAGGATACGGTGCTGATGGACAAGCTGTCCCATGCCAGCCTGATTGACGGCGCGCGTTTGTCCGGCGCCCGCCTGGCCACGTTCCTGCATAATGACATGAAGTCCCTGAGGAAGAAGCTGGAGTACCTGCGGGAGAATAATCCTTCCCGCGGGATTCTGGTGGTGACGGAATCCGTTTTCAGCATGGACGGGGACCGGGCCCCCCTCCGGGAGATGGTGCGCTTGAAAGATGAATTCGGCGCCCTGCTGCTGGTGGATGAAGCGCATGGATTTGGCGTGCTGGGGGAACACGGGGCCGGACTGGGGGAGGAGCTGGGAGTTTCCTCCCGGATAGATTTCCAGATGGGCACCCTCAGCAAGGCAGCCGGTGTGAGCGGCGGCTATGTGGCCTGTTCCCGCGCCTGGGCGGACGTGATGGTCAATTCCGCACGGTCCCTGATTTATTCCACAGCCCCTCCTCCCGCGCTGGCTGCGGCCGCGCTGGCCGCGGTGGAGGTGATCCGCAGCGCGGAGGGGCAGGAGCTGCGCCGCCATGTTTCCGTGCTGGCGGATGCGCTGTCCGCCGCGCTGGGAATGCCCGGCAGGCCTGTTTCCTCCATTTTCCCGGTAGTGATCGGTGAGAACGAGGCCGCCCTGGCGGCATCGGAAGCTTTACTGGAAAGGGGTTTTCTGGCCCCTGCCATACGCTACCCCACCGTGCCGCGCGGAACTGCCCGGTTGCGCATTACAGTGACGGCAGCCCACCGGACCGGGCAAATTGAGCAGCTGGGCCGCGGGCTGGCGGACCTGCTGCACGGATCATGAGACGATTCCTGAAATGACGATGAAAGCGCTGTCCTCCCATTCCCTTCACTTGGTCCTGAGCCTGTTTTTCCTGCCCATGATCATGGTGTATGCCGTGACAGGCCTGTTGTACATGGGCGGGGTGGACCAGAATTTTACTTCCCGTGTGGCCGTGTATGAGCTGAATGCTTCCGACCAGGCGCCCTATGCGGATTCCTGCGGGGAGCTGGAACGCCGCGGAGTAGTATTGCCGGGAGGGAAGGTAAGGCCGTTCAAGGGGAACCACATTCTGGGGTCCATGACGGATACGCATGTTTTATTTCTCAGGGAAGGCGCTTCCCTCCGGGCGGAGGTGGTGGAGCCCGGCATCTATCCCAAGCTGATGCTGGCCCACAAGGGAAAGGCGGGATGGTTGTTTACTGTGCTGGGGTATGGAGCCGCCCTTACCTTGGCGGCGCTTTATGTGACCGGTGTCCTGCTGATGTGGAGAAACCGGAGGAAGAGGAAACTGATGCTGCTCAGCGCCGCGCTGGGAACAGCCGCCGTGGCGGCGGGATACCTGATGCTGTAAGGCGTGTGAGATGACAGCCGGATGTCCGGAATGGCAGAGCTTGCACCTTGACAGGAAAGCTGTCTTCCAGTAATGGGAAAGGATGAAGGTTCCAAAGGGGAACCTTCCGTGAACTCCATAAGAATAATATGATGAATGCTCCTGATTCTTCCTCCCCGCCGCCCTGCTGCAGCGGTTCCCCCTCCTGCACGGCGGCTCTGGTCCTTGGCATTATTGCCCTGGTGCTGGCGTTGATTGGCTTCTTCCCCTGCCTGGGCTGGATTGCCCTGGTTCCTGCGGTGCTGCTTGCCATTATTGCGCTGATCATGAGCATTGTGGCCGTGAGCAAAGGCTCTCCCAAGGGAGCCCTTGTCGTTGCCATCATTGCTTTGGCTGTATCTGCCGGAGCTGGCATTGTACAGGCCTGGATGGCCAGTACCGCCGCCGTTTATGTGGAAAAGCACCAGGATTATGTGGAAAAGAAAGCGCAGGAGGTCCAGAAGGAACTCCAGCAGCTGGAGCAGCAGAACCAGGAGCAGTTGAAGAGGCTCCGGGATGCTGAGAGCTCCTCCCCGGTGAATGAGGAAAACGTTTCCCAGGAGCTGTAGGAGCAGGAAGGCTTCCAAGAAAGTATGGCGATGAATGACGTGCGGCCTGCGTGGCGTTCATGCCGTGATAACTGGATAATCAGGAGGGTAGGGTTGCCTGTGTGGGCTATCCTGTCCTGCCTGTTGCTGGTGCCGTCCGTTCTGGCCCTGGTGGTCAGTCCGGACGGGATGAAATCCATAGCGCATTCCGTTGCCGTGCCGCACCGGGAATGTCCACTGTGCGGCATGACGCGCGGTTATGTGGAAATGGCCCGTGGAGATGTGCATGCCGCGTGGGAATGGAACCGGGGCGCTCCGTTCTGGTTCATCTTCGGGTTGCTGAATGGTGGAGCGGCCGTGGTTTATCTGGCATGGTCCTGGCGGAAAAGGAGCATGCACTTGAGACAGGAGAACTGGTGCTCTGGAGTGGAAAATCCGCGGAAGGAACAGAGAAAATAATTATCTGACGGCTGTAGATGAACGGTTGTGTCATACGTTTTTTGTCATAAAGACGGTATGCCGGAAAAGGTGTGAAAGAGGGGAGGCGGTTTGGTGGATGATGTAATCATGGCATTTATTTTTAGCACATTGAAAGGTATCAGGCCGTCGTTGTGACCTATGGCGGCGATGTTTTTGGCGGAAACGAGGGAAAAGGGGCAACAGGGAGGTTCCTTGACAGATTTTGCGCGCTTTCTTTAACATTGGGATGTTTCCGTGTCTGGAAATCCAATGAAAAAATGAAAGATGAACAAAATAAACTATTCGGATACCCGCCGTTCCGTTCCCGATACCGTTTCAGCTATCCTTGCATTAATTCTGGGCATTGTAGGACTGTTTTTAGCGTTGCTCGCCTTTTTGCCATGTCTGGGATGGGTGGCCATTGTTCCCGGTCTTCTCTGTGCCATCCTGGCCATTATTCTGGGGGCGGTGGCGGTAAAGAGGAGTGATGACAGGACCTATGGTTCCGCCAAAGGGGCGCTGACATGCGGGTGCATTGCCCTGGTGGTTATTATTGGCGCCACCATTTACCAAGGCATGATTCTGGCGCCCGTCATGAAGCAGGCGGACGCCCATACGGAGGAATTCAGGTGGACGGCGTGCAGCGCCGTGAGAGAGGCCAAGGAAGAAATGCATCCGGAAGCGTGTGAGGCGGTGGACCGTGTGATCTCCCTGATTGACCATCCGGAGAACGAGCACGAGATGGTTAAAGAGAAATTCCTTGAAGTGGCTCCTCCGTCCAGACGGGGCGCGACGGCCGTCCTGGAAGGCCCTGCTCCTGCGGATTCCGGTAAATGAAGCGGTAAATCTTGCGGCAGGATTGGCGGATGTACTGCCCGGCACCCTCCGGGATGAACATCCTGCTGACACAGGCCGGTTTAAATGGCATGATGACTGTCATTTAAACCGGCCTTGTATTTTTAATAGGAGCGGGGGCTCCGTCCGGAGTGAGGCCCATTGGGATAGGAATGCCAATCTTTTGGCTGTTTAATATGATGAAGAGGAAAGTGGTGCCGGGAAAAGGGGAAGAGGAAATCATCCTCTTTCTGTTGAAGGAAGGATTTGAAAAAACATGGATGGCGGGAAAGTGTCCATGGATGGGGGAACAGGGGCATTCCTGCCATCGTGGATATTGCTCAATAATCTTGAAATCAACACTCAAGGCCCATTGAAATAACGTGTGTTCATTCAGGGTGGCAGTAAAGAATGGCGCCGATGCAAAGCATCATTTCATTACAACTCAACCATTATCTGTATGAATGAATCCATATCAAATTCTCCGCAGCCTGTTTCTGCGGAGCAGCCGGGGATTGTTTTTTTCATCCCCTGCAAGGCAAACAACGCGCCTCTGCTGGTGGAAGCCGTGCAGGGCATCCGCCGTGCCGTTCCGGAAGCGTCCGTTATTGTTCTGGACGATGACCGGGCACGGTGCCCGGAGACCGTGAAGGAAGTGCTGCGGAACATGTCCGTAGAGTGGAAGGTGCTGAAAAAGACCGGGACATCCTCCGAACATGCAGCTGCCATTCTGGAGCTGATGGCTCAGGCGGTGCGCCATGAACATGATGTGCTGGTGCGCACCAAACCGGACAACCTCATTCTGAATGCCGCTTTCCTGAGGGAATTTGCCCGTTCCGGTGCGGGGCTGTGCGGGACCTGCCTGCGGTCCGGCCTGCTGTGCAATGAACTTTACGCCCTGAAGCCTGCTGTGCTGAGGGCCATTCTCCAGCATCTGGAGCAATCCTCCTCCGTGATGAAATGTCCGGAAGGCGCCGTTATCCTGGGGGCCTTTACCGCCCTGTTTCCGGATGGCGCGCCGCTGCTTGCCAGAGCCTGGACACGTGGTGCGGGAGGCCCCCTGTGGGGACATTACAACTGGACGTCTTTCCCGTCTGCGGAATCCCTGGCGGACATGGACATGGTATCCATGAGCCGGCGGTATCAGGACAAGGTGGCGCGTTCCGTCCGCCTTTCCGTCATGAGATGCCTGCGGAACGCCATCTGTAGCCGTCCTGTCTCCGTGGATCGCCGGCCTGCCGCCTGAACTTAACCCAAAGCATCTGTCGGGAATGAAGCCAGGGAAAATCCATGGCGGCGTTTCCCTCATTTCCGGCAGATGCGTCAATGACAATAAAAAATGAAAGAAATTGATAATCAATTATCCGCTCCGGAACAGCCCGGCGGAATGCCCAGCCATCCCGTGACATTCGCCTCCAACGATGAACCGTCCCCGATGCCGTGGCCCAATACCTGGTACCCCGTCACTCCCATAGGGCCGGAGACGGAATACCCATGCCCGTGTTCCGAAGGCGACTCCGGTACGGGAAGTACGGACAACAACAGCGTGGACTTCTCCATTGAATTCGGCCGTTTTCCCAAATGGCCGGAATTGAGTGGAGGGCGCCTGATGCTGAACCTGAACATGATGGATGCCGGGTTATGCTGGGGGACCGCCTTTCAGTACGAACACATTTCCCAGCGCCGTCTGGAAGTGACTGAAACCACCAATGCGTCCATCAGCCGTCCGGAAGAACCGGAAGACGTTTCCCGGGCGGTGGTGAAGACGGAAAAAGGGTTTCCGCGCTATTACAGCTTTGCCTCTCCAAATGTTTCCGGGGCAGAGGTGCTTGGCGGTACTCAGATGTTCCAGGACAGGATGCGGCGCGTTACCGTGGATGGCATTTCCTATCTGGAAGAAGCTCAGGAAGGCGGCATGACCATGCGCTTCCGTCCCAATTCCGCCGTATTTGACCATATCGTGACGCCGCTCGGCGTGAAAATCACCTTCGCGGAATTGGCTGAGGAACTTCAGGTAGTCCGGCAGGATGCCTATAACGAGCCCAACAGCGCGGTAGAAGCGTTCAATGCGCTTTCCCTGTTCATGCTGAAACAGGTGTGGAACAAGGCGGACGGATTGCTGGACCTGAGCGATGTGCAGAACATCAAATGGTATGCCGCCGCAGACGTGGAGGGACGACGCAACGACGGAATGTATATCATCCGCAATGGAGCCGTTCCCATCAAGACGTGGAAGCTGTCCTGGACGTTCTCGGATACGGAGACGATGATCGCCCGTGCCGTGGATGAAGAAAATCCGGAGGTGACTCAGATGATGCTGAAGACATTGCGCATTGAAGAACCGGGCGGTTTTATCAGTGAATGGCGTGCCGGCCTTTACCCGGACGACCTGACGCTGGTGAAAGGCGAGGGAGATGACGCTATCAGCATTGTCACCAGATGCCGCCCTGCGGACGGCCATGAAAACATGATAGCCAAGGACCTTAACGGACAGTCCATGGTGGCGGGAGGCTACTACACGGACAAGAAGGAAAAATTCAAGTATGTATACAGCGGTGTAGCGGGAACCGAGAACGCCGTGCTGTGTTCCGCAGAAAAGGAAGTGTACCAGCGCCGGTTGTACGGAGACGTCCTTCTATCTCGCACGGAAGGATATGAAACCCCGCTGGAAAGGACATGGACGTACGGATACGGCAGCGATCCTTCTTCCCCCAATTATGGCAAACGCATCAGGGAAACGCGCCCGGACGGTTCCGTAGTGGAGATGGAGTATGATTCCAACGGGAACGTGATTCAACGGACGGAGCCGTGGTATGGAGATATTCAGAAGAAAATTAGTTATACTTATTCTTCCGAGAAATTTAATGACAGGCGGGTGATACGGGAAGTTGCGAATTTGAGCAATGGTGAAAAGACGGTACAAATGTACGCTATTTCAAATGTTTATTCAAATTCAGGTGAGACTGCATCAAAGACAACTTCTCAAACCGGGTGTGGACAGACCAGACCTACCAATTCTGCATCAACGGAATGGTATGTGAATCATCCTTCTTGTGTTTATGCACAGGGGAAAATAAAAAAGAAAAAAGAAATTGACGGAACGGAAATTCATTATGAATATGCGCTGTGTTCTGATTATCAGTCATTATGGAAATGTACGGAAACACTGCAAGGAGAGCATGGAATTGTATCTGGAAAGTCTACGAGAACCGTTCATTATTATGCAGAAAACGGTAATGAAATAGCGACGGATTATCTGGTCCATGTATTGGGAAATTTTGTTTCTGTTGATTTTAAACAGATGACTTATGATGAATCTCACCGGGTAATTCGTACGGATTATGCCAACGGACTTTATTCTTCTGCTGAGTGGAGCTGTGCCGGTCCTTTGTGGGAGACGGATGTAAGAGGGCTGCAAACGCGGTATACTTATAATGGGGTTAAGCGTTTGGTTCGCATGGAACGGGACGCTGCTGTTCCTGTAGAAAGTTGGAATGGTGATGAAATGACGGTTACTTGTCCCGATACGGTTACGAATTTTACCTATGACGGCGCAGGAAGAATTCTTTCAATCACTACTTCCATGGGGAGTCATATTAACAATGTAGTAAATGAATATGATATATTGGGACGTATCATTTCAAGAACTGATGAATTGGGGCGTTTAACTTCATATTCCTATTCTCCGGACGGTCTTACGACTACAGAAACTACATTTACTGGTTCAACCCTGTCCACCCGGCTTTTTCCGTCGGGATTGGTAGCGGAAGAATCCGGCACGGGACAGGAAGGACGTTATTATGCGTATGAGGCGAATGAGGATGTCGGGATCAGAAAAAATGCCCATTTGGATCCTGATTGTCGGGTAAGAGTGGAAAGCACCGTAGAAGATGGTGGTGGACGTTTTAAAATGGTAGAGAAAGCAACTATTTCTCCTGAAACGGGTTATGGTATCAGCACGAGAAATCTCACCATGTATAATGAGAAAGGGCAGGTAGTGCATTGGATCGGTGATGATAGCGTCAACTATACGTACAAATATGATGAATTAGGCAATCTGCGCTTCAGCAGAAAGGCGTGGTCTACAGAGGATGCGACCCTTCCCGGAGACCGCTTGTTTGAAACGTACTTTCATCTTTTATCTGTGGTGCCATCCGGAGTTCCTCAGGAAGCCTCCCAGATGGTATTCAAGGTCTCCCGTGAGACTCTTCCCAGACAGGATGCTTCCGATTTGACTGAGGATACTTATGAGCTGGTTTCCCGTAAAAGTTCGTCTTTGGTTTCCCTGACACTACATAAGGATGTTTATGCACGATGGTCCTGGGAAAAAACGTACAATGAGAGCGGGAATATCCGTATTCTAAGGGGAAGGAATGGGTGTGATAAAGAGGAAGAGACGGTTGTTCTAAATGGAGATATTGTCCGGAAAAAGGAAACGGATGGCACTATTACCAAGTACAAACGTACTTATGGGTCTTCCGGAAATACGCTTACCATTCAGGATGCGCGTGGAAAAAACATGGTCATTGAGTATGACCTTTCTGGAAGAGAAATTCAGAGAACAGACCAAAATGGGGAGATAACCGTCACTACATATGATGGTGTAACGGGGCTTCCCAGTTGCGTTACTACTCCGGATGGTAAAAAGAAATATTATGAATATGATTCCCGCAACCGGTTGATTCGCCAATATGGAAGTGCCGTTCAGCCGATGAAGTGGGAATATGATGACCGCGATCATGTTGTGGCGCTTTACACGTATCGTTCCCCTGATGGGATTCTGGATACGGTTCCAGAGTCCGGAGGCGATGTGACGCGCTGGAACTATGATCACGTAAGCGGTTTTTTATTGGATAAGACTTATGCAGACGGTACCAGGACCTCTTATAGTTTTGATGAATGGGAGCGTCTTGTAACACGAAGGCAGTCCCGGGGCGTGGAATCCGTTTACCGGTATGATGAAGTTATAGGTAAATTAGTCTCTATAACACATAGTGATGGAACTCCGTCCGTATCCCTTACCTATGATGAGAGAGACCGTATAGCCACAATACAGGATGCTTCCGGCTCCAGGAGAATGGAATACTCCGGTTTTGAAGATGTTGCCTCCGAAACCTCCCATTGGTTGGTAGATAGTACCTTATCCTATTCGCGTGACTCTTTGGGGCGTCCGTCAGGTTATGCACTATCCCTGGATGGGACGGCGGTGCAGGAGGTTTCATTGAGTTATGATACGTTGGATCGTCTTTCTGTAGTGTCGCTTAATGGAAAATCCTTCACTTACGGCTATGATATAAATACAGGTTGGCTGAACGAACTAACCTATCCGAATGAAATGATCCGAAAAACGGAGTTCCATGCCAATCTTCCATTGGTTTCGTCCCTGACCTATGTGAAAGGAACTTCCATAGAGCCCATGATCAAGCATGCCTATACCTGGGACAATATGCAGCGTCCCTCTATACGGGAAGATTATGTAGGCTCCTCCACTCTTTCGCGCCGTCATACATATGGCTACAATGCGCGTGGAGAATTAGCGGAAGATATGATGAGTCCCGGTGGCTCTTTCAGCTATACCTATGACAACCTCGGTAACCGTGTGGCCGCAGTCAGACGTGGAGCTTCTAGTTCTTATGATAGCAATAGACTGAGCCTGTATGAGAGCGCGGCACATTCCGGTATGATCTTCACACCTACATACGATACTGATGGCAATCAGACCAGTGTAAAAACTTCCACAGGAGTCTGGGCTGTCCAGTATAATGCGGATAATCGTCCAGTGGTCTTTACACAAGGAAGCAAAAAGGTGGAATGTGTGTATGACTATCTTGGACGGCGCATGGAAAAACTGGAATATGATGGAGGCCACTTGACTAAGTCTACCAGATTTGTGTATATGGGATATCTTTTGGTAGCAAGCATGGATAGCACGCAAAATATTTCGAATCTTCCTTTGCTGGATACATGGTTATGGGATCCCTCGGAACCAGTGGCGACACGCGTGCTTGCCATATGCACACATAACGCAGATAGGAGTGTGGCGTCTACGCGTTATGCAGCCCATGACCTGTTCAAAAATGTAAGCTCTTTGTTCGATGCATCCGGAAGCCAGCAGGCTCAGTTTGAATATGCTCCCTACGGAGAAACGTTGACGAAGAAAGGTTCATGGGCACAGTCAATGCCGTTCCGCTACTCCAGTGAATACTGTGACGAGGATTTAGGATTAATCTACTACAACTACCGGCACTACAATCCGCAGAATGGAAGATGGATTTCCAGGGATCCGGTTGGTGAAGAAGGTGGGGAAAATTTATACGGTTTTGTATCAAATTGCCCTGTCATGAATATTGATATCTGTGGGTTGAGGCAAACATATGACTCTATAGAAGAAGCAAAAATAGCAGGACTGAAATCCGTAATGGAAGCCATGAATAACTCCTATAAGAAAATTCTTGATGCTGGATATGAACCCCCGAATTTAAAAAAGATGCCTAAATTTAATGAACGAAAAAGTGAGTCTCAAAAAAATAAAGAAAGAATAAGAATATTAAAAGAATTCGCAGGAAATGATAAAAAACTGTTAAATGAGTTGTTGGAATATGAAGCAAAATTAGGAAAATGGGAATATGGTGTGAGGGTGTGTTGTGATTCAAAAAGAAAATTTTATGTAGGAAAAGTGGGTACAACATATAATCCTGAAGATGTGAATGCCTTAGCTGTTCCTGGTTGTGATAAAGGTGATACTGTAGTAGCTTATATTCACACACATACGGATCACGATCCAAATTTTAGTGGCGCAGATGAAAGAACTGCTAGACAGGGAATCAAGCATTCGAATCCGCAAGTAGCCATGCCTGGTGGTATTATTATTATGTCAACAGTTGAAAGAAGTGATGGTAGTATTCTATCATATGAATATAATGCAAGGGTTAACAGTAGGGACACATATGAGAATTACATAAAAAGAAAGAAAGGATAAATTGATTGTGAACAGACTGTACTTACTAGTTGCTGGTGTTTTTTTCCAATGTGCTTCTGCTGCGTCTACTGCAGAATTTGAAGCAATATGCCTGCAGGTATTTGAAGACAGGGCAAAATTATTAAATGATAATATGAGTATATTGAAAAAATCAGTATACTCTTACATACCCTATTCTGAGAATACGGCCTTGGAGACAGGAAGCCTTCCTTTAAATATTTATAGAGAAATATTGAGAAAATGTGATGGACAGTATGACGTTTTCTATGCAAGCATACATACTGAAATATCATACATCTTTTTAGTTATTAAGAATAATAGAATTTTTGTTTGGAAACCTTACTTGAAAGTTCCCGGCTCATCGGAAAAATGGTATTCTGAATTGGCCGTCCGAGGGAAAATTAAATGTTTGGAGGAGAAACTGCTTGAAGAGAAAAATTCCGAGGTTCTCATGGAGCTCGTGAAAGAGTGGAAGAATCTAAAATCAGCTTCATGGGAAATAGAGGAATATTCAAATCCAATTTCAACAGGAGTTTTAAATTCAATTTATAAGGTCCTAACGAGTTTCTGGAAATTACAAGTGCCCTCCAAAGGTATTGATAGCACTGAATTTTTCCTTTTAAGTGAATTTTTCATGTCGTCGGGATACTTTTCTTACTATGGAATGAATTCAAGAATATTTGGTGTTTCTTTTAGAGATTTTACGGTACCAGGCACACCCGCGAGGGAAGTGATAGGGCTGATGGATGATCTGATCGATTATGGCTGTGATACAACCGTTCAGGAAAATGATCCCAAAACTCATTTTGACATAGGAAGCTTGGAATACGACCCATTTATTAAACAAAGTTGGTAGTTGATTTTTTGAGTAATAATGAATTTTTAGAAAATCGGTAAATGGAGGATATTGAATACTCCAATCTTGGGTGTAAGAATTGAATTTAGATATGATTATTTGTTTGCCGTGCGGAAAAGGGAATATGATGGAAGTAACTTAACAGGCGCGCCAGATTCTCGTATATGAATATCTGGATGGGGATAAATATAACTCCTATGATAATTATGCAGACGCATGCTGTATGAATATAGACCTTAGCATGATTAGGGAAAAAGATAGATACTGGAATTACCTTCCTGGAATGAGCATTAAGTTTGGATACAAAATAGGATGTTCGGAATTTGAAATACAACTAATCCTGGGTAAAGATTCACCTGTTCAGAAAGCCCTTCTTGAAGGGCTTGAACAAGTAATAGAGAAAGATAAGGAATTCAAGAAATTATATACAATTGATTCAGCATTTTCCATTTATTTGATTAAAGTTGATCCGGAACAGTATGGTTTAAGTGCTAACTGGTGTTTTTCCGGTACTGTCTATTTGTTGGAAAATGAAGAAGATATTGAGTCAGGAAGGCTAGTATATATTTTGATGCTTACAGAAGACAGCGCGGGAAAATTAAAAAATGTAATTGAGAGTTTACTGCCTCAAATTAAAAAAAGGAAATCTTTCCTGTCTTCTGAAAAACGCTCAACACATTTCTTTTTGAAATTTGATCATGTCACACAGTACTCGTTAGGTCTTCAAGGGGACATATGCCATCCTGTAAAACTATATCCATCCTGGCGTCATTTCAATCGAAATAACGGAGGAAGAGAGTATGATTATTGGGACTATTATTTACCATTGAGAGAACGTTTGTTGAAAGAGATAGGGAGCCGATGTATCTGCCATGAAGAAATGGACTATTTGAATTATCTTCCTGATGCTTTTCTGAATGAATCTGGTAATTTACATTACTATGAAGATATGGCTTTGGAAGAAGAATGATTGGAAATGTGAATACCCTTAAATAAGATAAAGGGACCTACATACTTGATTAACCATCCCGTTTAATCATCGTTAACCCCATTATCCATTCAGTCAATTTCCATTAATTTTTATATCATTCAATTTTAAGGACAATTTTCTACTCGCTCTATATGGGTAAGAAAATTGTAACCAAAAATAATACACAAATCACTAAAAATAAATGCGTACAAACTAATCAAAACACGACAAAATTTCCTTATCAGCCAAAGGAAATTATGGATAAAAATGATCTCAGTTTGTACGAATTCTTTCAGATGTTTCCAGATGAGGAGTCTGCTAGAAAATATTTTGAGAAGAAACGTTGGAACGGTCAAATTGTCTGTCCACATTGTTCTTCTGATAATATCCATGAGTGCAAAAACCATTCTCCAATGCCTTACAGGTGTAGATCATGCAGAAAGTTTTTCAGTGTAAGGTTTGGAACAATCCTTGAGGAATCAAAATTACCATTACATAAATGGTTGTTTTGCATGTATTTGATGAGAGTTAACCGTAAAGGTATTTCCTCTATCCAGGTGGGTAAAATCCTTGGTGTTACTCAGAAGACTGCATGGTTTTTGTGCCAACGTATCCGGGAAGTTTGGATGAAGACTACCAAGAATAAATTAGATGGTATTATTGAGATTGATGAAACCTATGTTGGAGGTTTGGAGAAGAATAAAAAGAAGAGTCAACAGCGTGGTTGGGGACGTGGTCCTTCTGGTAAATTAATTGTAGTAGGTGGTAGAAGCAGAAAAGGAAAAGTTGTTTCCAATGTTATTAAGGATAATAAGCAGGAAACCCTTCATGGATTCATCAATGACAATATAGAAAAAGGTTCTACTATTATGACTGATACATGGAAATCCTATAATGGATTAACCGACTTTACCCATCACAAAATCAATCATTCTGTTAAGGAATTTGTTAGAGGTATTGTGCATACCAATGGTATTGAAAGCTTTTGGGCGATTTTGAAAAGAGGTTATTATGGAATTTACCATTATATGAGTGAAAAACATCTCAATAGATATGTCCATGAGTTTTCCTTTAGATACAATACTTCTAAGGAAAATGTTCTAGATTTCCTAGGTAAAACTATTGAGATGATGGATGGTAAAAGATTGATGTACTGTGATTTGGTAAAATGATTTTAAAAAATTGAAGGTAAGTAGTTTCTATGAAAAACGAATCACTAGAAATGGTTGCCTATCCTATTAATAATGATGAGAATAGAAAAATTACTGAACTTGAAAGAACTTATCATAATAATAAGTATCTTGTAGAAGAAGGTTCACAAAAACTTAGAGGTATTACAATTTCTAAAAAACTATATGAAGAATTACTCCAAGAAAAAGTTATCTATATTCAAGACTTAGATAATAATGGAAGATTTTTAAAATTTTATTCTCCAAACTTTAAAGGAAATGAAAAATATTTAACCTTTGAAGAGAGAGGATTCTATAGAGGTTATTTTTTTCGAATAAAAAATGGTGAAATTAAAAAATACAGATCAACAACATCTGGTCTTCATTTTGTAGATCCTTATTATGGAATATGGGATGATAAATCTAGTCCAATCGAAATATATGTAGAGGAGGAAGATTAAATACATCTTCCTTGTCTTTCTGTGTTATTTTAGAAAAGGCAATTCCTTCTTCGGCCGTGAGTATGATTTTTTCAAAAATGTAATTTTTCGTAAAAATATGTGTTTTATTATATTGTTCAATTAATGAATTCATTTGAGTAGGATTAACAATTACATCACTCCAATTAAATCGAGTACGATTATTAAAATTTAATTCAGTATATAAAATGTGAAAAGTATATCCATCTTTTATGATAGGTTGGGAAAATCCGAATCCTCCCAAAATAGGGCTTCCTATTGGATTTCCTTTTAGTGTATATCCTTGAATATGTAAAGACATCAAGCGATTTTAGTATGGTGTGTTTAGGAGTCAAGATTCTACTTCTCTAGATAAGTCTAAAATATTGATTTTGAGCAATTTGCAGATCATTAGGACCTCAATAAAGGTCAAATACCTTTCGCCTGTTTCATACTTGGAGACGAATGACTGAGGTAATTCACACATCTCAGAGAGTTCTACTTGAGACAATCCCATCTTCTTACGTTGGTTCCTGAGATAGGTGCGAAGCTTTTCCTCTTGGGGGTTATCCCTTTTTCTGAGCATCTCATAAGTCTACCATAGTGAATAAAATAACCCGAATTAGGATATTTTGTTGTTTACAATAAGAGGGTTCTACGATAACACTTCTGAGGTATTATCCTGTTTTAGGATATTAGAACAACAAAAAATAATAATTATGAAGAAGTTACGTATTTTGCCTCTGGCGGCATCTGTGATAGTAATGGTAGGAATGACCTCCTGCGATGTAGAACCAGAAGAAAAAGACACATCCAAGATACCATTATCTGAACTTACTTGGAGTGAAGTAGGGAAGATTTATGGAAATAACAGTGATGCAACTGAGATTTTTAAAAAGGACAAATGGAAGGATTTTGAAGGGAAGAAAGTCAGATGGAAAGGTAAGGTAAGTGAAATTGAGACAACATTTGGGACATTGAGTATGTCTGTTGTAATGGGGTCTTCCAATACAGTTTCCTTTGGAGGAATGAGTTATTCCTCTAATGACATTTCCTTTTCTTCTCCTGAGGTATTAGTTATTTTGAAAAAAAGTGAGAAGGAAAAAGGTCTAAAATACAAAGTTGGAGATAGAATCGAATTTGAAGGAATTTTAGATGATTGGAGTGACTTACAGTCACATGTAGAAATTAGTAATGGTATAATAATAGAATGATAAAAATTTGAGGGTAGGAATATTCCTACCCTCAAAAATAACTTTAATGGTTAGTTAAGTATATAGGTCCCAAGATAAACTATAACCGAGGGTTATAGTTAAGTAAGAATGGACGATCTTACAATGATAAATAGTGTTTAGTTTAGAATATAAAATGATCAATATATACATTATAATTTGCATTTGTTTAGCTGCTGTTAGTAATTCTCTGGGAAGCGACATTACCTTACATGAGTTATATAATCCTCAAAAAATAGATTCTCTGGAAGAGGATAAAGATATATCCTTTTATAAGAAAACCGCTATTACTGTGCATGCTTCCGCATATGATTTTTTTGAAGCATATACACATAATGAAAAGTATCCTGAAATATGGTTTGGCTTAAATTCGCATATGATTCTCATTTCATGTCCATCAGGTTATGATATCGGATTGTTTCAAATTGATATGGATTTAGATGGATCTATCTGTGTATTCAATTATATAAAAAAGAGAGGAGCATACGAAAAATTAGGATATACTTATTTTTACAATAAACCATTGTATGATTTTTTTAAGGTATTTATCGTCCAATCAAGGATGAGTATGTATTTTCCATGGATGTACGCTCCTAAAAAATTATTATACAATAATTAATATTCTAATATTTTTTCGTAATATGGGCTCTCTATTTTATATGGAGAGCCCATGTTGTCTTCAAGTGGAAATTTAAATCGGATAGATAAAATTTAGGATGCATATGGAGAGAAATTGCTCCTTTATTTAAAGGGTAATGTTGGTTGTGATTTCTTGTGCCCAAGGACTGCAGTACGGTATTAGTGTCGTTGTTGTCATGGAATTTTAACTTGTGCAAGAGCATTCAAAACGCCTGCCGTATTTTGAATGGGGAGAAGCCGTATTGCGATTATGTGAAGCGTCCATTGAAGTTGCAATGTGATATGCATGTGCGCTATTACCCGGTGATTTATAATCCGGATATGCGTGAATTGTATGGGGATGATTTTAAGCAATACTTAAGGTTTCAGGGATTGTGGGACCAGAAAGATGAACAGAATTGGAGAAAAGGAGCCCGTCTTCCGGTCGTGCCGAGGGGATCAACGGTTGTGGTGCATGGTGTTAAAGGCATCTATCAATATGCCGTGGATAAAAGGACCGGTACTCTTAAACACCCTTCGAGTGATGTTGTGGCATTGGTGGAGTTTTTTGACCCACGGACCCACCGAACGGTATATGGAGAATATGCATGGACATCCGTGGAAGGCATCCGGAAGGAAGATACTTTTGTATTGCACCGGTATTTGAAGCGCGCTCCCTGGGAACCCTCCAGCGTTCCAGGATTAAGAGCCATTCAGGGTGCAGGCTATTCCGGTTCCGGAAAAATAAAGAAGCTTTTCCTGCCTGTTGCGTGAAAGGAGCTGGGTCATTTCTGTCTGTTAGACAGGAGTGGCCTTTTGGCGTGCCCGTAAATAGTGTGAAAGTTGCTTGACGATTCGTCCCCGGTTGGCTATGTGGGATTTTTACAGGAGCTTGCCGTAACGATATGTGCAAGGATGTTCTGTTTTCCTGCTACCGGAAGGGATAAAAATTGGGCGGGATATTCCTTCATGCAGCCCCCAAAACGTCCAAAACGTTGAATATCTTGATTTTTCTTCACGACATAGTTTTCTGATATTGTTGCATTTACTTATGTTATGTTGTTTTCTAACATTTTTCTTCTAGGCCCGTTTGATTTTATATATATAGTTTTTGGATATTGTATGAATATTTGCATGTCCATCTATAGATCAATCGAATTGAGGAAGAATACATCGGGAAGTTATAAGGTCAGGCTAACCATTGACCGGGGCAGCAAGTTTTGTGGGGCCAGAAAGTCGCTCGGCCTGGGTACTCACCAGGAGGATTGTGCGTTAAGGCGCGCCTCCCTGATGCGGTATTTGTTGTTTCACATGGGATGGTTTCCCGGAGGAAAGATTACCGTGAAGGGGCCTGCCGATTGTGGCATGAAGGAGATTTTCTGGGACAGTATGGAGTATCCGGTGAATTCCCGAATGTTCAGGCTCACGGGAAAGGGCTGCCGCATGGTTACGGATGAGACGATGTTCATCTGGTTCCAGACGAATGGAGATGAGAAAGTCCGGTGCCTCCGTTTGCTTATTTCCGGCTGGAGGCTGAATGACCGGGAGGGCGACCTGAGGGTATTGATTCAGGGATTGCAGCATTGCGCCTCGGAACAGCGCCAGCATCCCTGCCGCATTTTGAATATTGAAATCGGGTCCGGTTCCGTCGTGGCGTCCCGGGACGAGTGCGTGCTGAAAGGGTAGGTGCCCGGGCCGTCGCAGATATCGTTTGGAGTGGTTTCCAAGTGGTTTCAGGAACGGCCCGAGTTGTTTTAACAGATAACGGATAGAAATGTATGGATTGTTTTGAAGGAAGGCGGAATGCCCTGCTGAAGGAGTTAAATGCTCTGCCGGGAGAAGGCGCCCTGTATGGTTTTTTGATGCGCCAGGGGGAGCAATTGCCCCCTTTTGCGGAAGAATGGAAGACGGAAGCTTGTCTTCTGCGGGGATGCCAGTACCGGGTATGGCTGCGCCTGTCCCTGAAAGATGGCCTGCTGAGGATTGATGCAGATAGTGATTCCCGCATCAGCCGGGGATTGATGGCACTGTGGGTGAGGCTGTTTTTCGGCCTGACGCCGGGTGAGGCGCTGGCGGCGGATACGGATTTTTTCCGTCAAGGAGTCCTTGGAAAATGGCTGATTCCTTCCCGGGCGAATGCCCTGGGCAATATGGTTTCCAGAATCAAGCTGGGCGCGTTGAGGCTGAGGCAGGAAGCGCGCAGCGGGAACGGGGTGCCCGTCTCTCCTTTTTCCCAGCCGGGGTCCCGTCCGGAGTTTCCGGAACAAGGCCCGCTGCAGCGGATGGAGGCAGCAGGTGATTCCTGCCATGATTGATGCAGGCAGAAAAAGAATTCCAGCAATAGAGTTTAGATGAAGAAGGAAAAAGCAACTATCCACGTGCATTTGTTCGTGTATTCGGGAGATGCCGCCCTGGTCGGCGAGAATCTGCTGTGCGTCCGTCATGCCCTTCCGGAGGCCCGGCTGGCCGTGATTGACGACGGGGCGCATCCGTGTCCGGAGGAGGTGAGGGCGCAGGCGGAGAAGCTGGGGGCGGAATGGCGCGTGTCTTCCTGGGAAAGGGGCGGCAATTTGCGGGGGAAGGCCTGCATTGAAGGGATGCTGGATGAAATGCTCCGGAGCGCAGGTGATGATGGGGATACGCTGGTGAAGATAGATGCGGATACGGTGATGATATCCGGCGAAGACCTGCGGCGCTTTGCAAGGCGCAGGGACATGGTGTTCTGGGGCAGCGGTTCTGTGGAACAGCGCGTTTACGGCTGCCTGTATGCCGTGAAGGCGCATGCGGCCGTAAAAATCCGTGAGTATGTCCGCGGGCTGGAGCTGCTGCCGGACGCGCCGGAGGATATTGTAATCGGCACCAGTGCCTTTAATTTGTATCCGGGGGAGGAACGGCACATGATTTATCCCCCTTTTGGCCCGGATGCCCCGGATAGCGGGTGGACGGCCTATTACTGGGGGCGTTATCCAGAGGTAAAAGGGTACCAGCGTTTTACCATGGTGACCACGGGCAATCCTCCGCCGCCTCCGCTGGACAAGCGCCACCGTTTGCCCGTGATGAAGAATTTGCGGCAGATTGCGGATATCCGCCGCCGTCTGACGGGCGGCAGGCAAGGTTCATAGGAAGGGCCTGCCATCCATCATGACAGGCATGGTTCCGGATATCCCTGCATGAAAAATCCCCGGATGGAAGTTCTCCATCCGGGCGTTTTGGTTTAAAGAATCCGGTTATTTTTTAGCGGGCAGCTTTACCTGGATGTGAATGTCGCGCAGCTGGCGTTCTTCCGCCGCGGCGGGGGAGTCGCTCATCAGGTCCGCTCCACGGTTGTTTTTCGGGAACGCGATGACTTCACGGATGGATTCCGCATTGCAGATCATCATGACCAGGCGGTCCAGGCCCAGGGCAAGGCCGCCGTGGGGCGGAGCGCCAAAGCTGAACGCGTCCAGGATATGGCCGAATTGTTCGCGGGCCTGTTCTTCCGTGATGCCCAGGGCCTTGAACATGGCGGACTGCAAGTCGCGTTCATGAATCCGGATGGAGCCGCCGCCCAGTTCCGTGCCGTTAAGCACCACGTCGTACGCCTGGGCGCGCAGGTCTGCGGAGAGTTCTCCCTTGAGCAGTTTTTCCTCGTCTTCCTTGACGGGGCGGGTGAAGGGGTGGTGGATGGCCACCCAGCGCTGTTCTTCCTCATCCCGGCCCAGCAGGGGGAATTCAATGACCCACAGGAAGTCGCGTTCCGTGTTGTCCTTGAGCAGCTCCATGAAGTCGGCGCATTGCAGGCGCACGCGGCCCAGGATGTCGCAGGAGGGTTCCCACGGGCCGGCCGCAAAGAGAACAAGGTCTCCCGTTTCAATGTTCAGGGCTTCCGTGAGCTTTTGCTTTTCTTCATCGGAAAGGAATTTGGAGATGGGGCTTCTCCAGTCCTCTTCCCGCACCTTGATGTAGGCCAGGCCCTTGGCTCCGGCTTCCACGGCGGTTTTCGTGAGGGCGTCAATCTGGCCGACGGAGGCGGAGCCGAAGCCCTTGGCGTTAATGGCCTTGACCACGCCGCCATTTTTCACGGCGGAGGAGAATACCTTGAAGCCGCTGTTTTCAAAGATGGAGGAGACGTCCGTCAGCTTCATGCCGAAGCGGCGTTCCGGCTTGTCGGAACCATACTGGTCCATGGCTTCCCTCCACGTCATGCGGGGGAAGGGGGTGGGGATGTCCACGTCCAGGGCTTCCTTGTACACGCGTTTGAGCAGGCCTTCCACCAGGTTGTAGATGTCTTCCGGCGTGATGAAGGAGGCTTCAATGTCCACCTGGGTGAATTCCAGCTGGCGGTCCGCGCGCAGGTCTTCGTCACGGAAGCAGCGGGCGATCTGGAAGTAGCGTTCCATGCCTGCTACCATGAGCAGTTGCTTGTACTGCTGCGGAGCCTGGGGCAGGGCGTAGAATTTGCCCGGTGCCAGGCGGGAAGGGACTAGGAAGTCGCGCGCGCCTTCCGGGGTGGATTTGGAGAGGATGGGCGTTTCAATTTCCAGGAAGCCGTGTTCATCCAGATAATCGCGCGTGGTTTTGGTCACGCGGTGGCGGATCTGCATGTTGCGGATCATGGCGGGGCGCCGCAGGTCCAGAAAGCGGTATTTGAGCCGCAGGTCTTCATTGGAGAGGGCCCGGTCCAGCTGGAAGGGGAGCACTTCCGCCTTGTTGATGACGTTCAGAGTGTCTGCGGAGACTTCAATTTCCCCGGTGGGCAGGTCCGTATTCGTGGTGTCCACCGTGTCCGTTTTCAGACGGGCCGCTACGGAGCCGGAAATCTGGATCATGTCCTCGGAGCGGAGCTGCTGGGAGGCCCTGGCCACGTCCTGGTTGACTTCCGGGTGAAAGACTACCTGGGTGATGCCCGTACGGTCGCGCAAGTCGATAAATATGACGCCGCCGTGGTCACGGACGGAGTCTACCCAGCCGATGAGGGTGGTCGGCTTGCCAATGTTCGCAGCGCGCAATTCGCTGCAGGTATGAGTGCGGTATGAGTTCATCTTTGTTGAAAATGGAAGGAGGGGAGGGAAATATCAGTCGCGGCCCGTCATGGAGGCCAGAGCGTCAAACAGGTCGTCCATAGCGACGGAGGATGAGGCGCGCGCGCCCAGGTCGCGCAGTTCCAGGGAAGGGAAGTCGTCCCCCACAATCAGGGCCGCGCGCGCGCCGGATTTGGCGGCTTTCTGCAATTGGCCGTTGACCTTGGTGAGGGTAAGGGGAAGGTCCACGCTGTAACCCTGGTCCCGGAGTGCGGAGGCGATGGAGAGCACTTCCGCACGGCGGTTTTCGGAAGCCTGCACCAGGAAAACGTCGCAGCCCGCTGCGGCCAGGGCGGCGTCTTTCAGCGCCTTGGCATGCGGGGTCTGGTCAATGAGGTGGGTGATGACGGCGTCTCCCATGGCAAATCCGGTGGCGGGCATGCCTACCGCGTTGTTGGAGAGGGCGCCCACCAACGTGTCGTAGCGGCCGCCTCCGGCTACGGCGCGCAGGCTGCGCTTCGTATCAAAGATTTCAAAAACCAGCCCCGTGTAATAGGCCAGACCGCGCACCACGGAGAGGTCCAGCTTCACATAGCCGTCCAGTCCGCGGGCTTCCAGGTCTTTCAGCAGGAGGTCGTAGCGTTCGGAGGCTCCGGCGGGCGGGTTCTCAATGAAGGCCACCAGGTCTCCGCGGCTGATGTTGAAGGCGTCCAGCTTGCGCTGGCATTCTTCCGGGCGGTCACGTTCAAATTTGTCCACAATGCCCAGGAAGGCGGGAATGTCCTGTTCCTGAACGCCGTGTTCCGCGGCAAACCTGATCCAGGCTTCGCGGTCGGAGACACGCACGATGAAGTCGTTCTGTGTAAAACCCAGCTCCCTCATGCAGTCGATGGCCAGGGCAATCAGTTCGGAGTCCGCCCAGACGGAACCTTCCCCCAGAATATCCGCGTTGAACTGGTAGAATTCACGCAGGCGTCCTTTCTGGGGTTTTTCATAACGGAAGCAGGAGCCTATTTCAAACCACTTGAGCGGCTTGGTGTATTCCCGCTGGTAGGCGGCGGCAATGCGGCCCAGGGAGGCGGTAAGTTCCGGGCGGATGGTAATATCCCGGCCGCCCTGGTCCGTAAAGCGGAAAAGCTGGGTGGGCAGTTCGCCTCCGCTCTTTTTAAGATAGAGCTCCGTGGCTTCTACAGTGGGGCCTTCCCATTCCAGGAATCCATAGCGGTGCGCCACCCTCTTCCATGCGTTAAAGAGGTAGTTGCGCACGGCGCAGTCCGCCGGGGCAAAGTCACGGAATCCGGGAAGTGGTTGAAAGCGAGCGTCTGGCATAACCTGAATTAAAGGATGTTAACTGAGGACGAAATAGTTTACAAGATTCTGATGCCTTGGCAAGCCCACATCCTGATGATGAAGGAAGTTCAACGGAAAAGCGCCTGTATGCCCATCCAAGGGAGGACAGGTGTTCTTTTAAGGAAGAACCGGGTAAAATTAATTGGTAACCAGTTATTTTTTGGTGATGCTTCTTGATGCAGGGGAACGGCTTGTTCTTTTTGCTCCCTTTTTTCCGGGAGCTGGTGCGTCCCTCTTCCTTTTTTGATGCTGCCGATGGGTTGGGAACAGCGGCTGTCCGCAGGAGCTCCGGGCGGGATTTGGACGGAAGAACGGTTCCGGGCGGTTTTTCCTGGGAGGTATTACGTGCCGGAAAAAGGAAAGATTCCTCTTGCCGTAGTTCCGGTATGACGTAGGATAAATGAGAAAAATTCCCTTTTTCTGAATCTAATATCAGTATTGATTATGTGTAAAGAATGCGGATGCGGAGGTGAGCACACCCATGAAAGTCACGGCCACGGTATGGACGTCCATGTTCCCGTGCTGGATGCCAATGACCGGCTGGCGGAGCGGAACAGAGGTTTTTTTGCGGCAAAGAACCTGCTGGTCATCAATGTTTTTTCTTCTCCGGGCTCCGGGAAAACCTCCCTGCTGCAAAAGACGGCGGAGATGCTCCGTAACCGTGTGCGCATGGGGGTGATCGTGGGTGATCTGGCTACGGATAATGATGCGGAACGCCTGAGCCGTGCGGATATTCCCGTGGTGCAGATTACCACGGGCACTATGTGTCATCTGGACGCCCGCATGATTGCGGAGGCCATGAAGAAGATGCCCCTGGATGAACTGGACGTGCTGGTGATTGAGAATGTGGGTAACCTGGTATGCCCGGCTTCCTATGACCTGGGGGAAGGCATGCGCGTGGTTTTGCTTTCCGTGACGGAAGGGGAGGACAAGCCGCTGAAGTACCCGCCCATGTTCCATTCCGCGGATGTGGCCCTGGTGACCAAGTCAGATCTGGCAGATGCCGTGGATTTTGACCGTGATGCCGCTCTGGCGGCCCTGAACAAGGTAGCCCATCATGCGCACGTTGTAGAGTTATCTTCCAAGACCGGAGAAGGCATGGACGCCTGGTGTGAGGAGATTGTGGAACGCGCGCGCCGCGTCCGGGAAGGCAGGATTCAGAATCATGGCCACCACCACCATTGAACAGGCCGCTGCGGCATTGAAGTTTGAGATAGCCGGCATGGTCCAGGGGGTCGGTTTCCGGCCCCATGTGTACCGTTTGGCATCGCAGCTGGGGCTGAAGGGGTTTGTCCGCAATACGGAGTCCGGCGTGGATATCCATGTGGAGGGGAAGCCCGGCGTTCCGGAACGTTTTCTTGCCGCTCTGATGAAGAGCCTCCCGGAGCATGCCCGTGTGTACGGCGTGGAACGGACCGTGTGCGAGCCTGCCGGGTTTGAAGAGTTCCGCATCGTGGAGAGCGATTCCTCCCCCCGCGGCGTTCCGATGATGCTGCCGGACCTGGCCCCGTGTCCGGAGTGCCTGAAGGAGATGCGCGACCCTTCTTCCCGGAGGTATCATTATCCCTTTACCAATTGCACGCATTGCGGCCCCCGTTATTCCATCATTGAGAAGCTGCCGTATGACCGTGCGGGCACCAGCATGAAGAAGTTCCGGATGTGCCCGGAGTGCCTGAAGGAGTACGGGGATGTGGAGGACAGGCGTTTCCATGCCCAGCCTATTGCGTGCCCGTCCTGCGGCCCCTCCATGAAGGTGCTGTTTTCGGATGGCGCAGAGTTGGGCTTCGGCCACGGGTTTGATACTCCTGCGGAGCAGGTGGCGTGGGTGCTGGCGGACGGGCTGATTGTTGCCCTGCTGGGCGTGGGCGGATTCCAGCTTCTGGCGGACGCTTCTTCGGAAGCCGCCGTCCGGCGTCTCCGGCGGCTGAAGGGGCGTGACGCCAAGCCCTTTGCCGTGATGGTGCCGGATGTGGCCGCGGCGGAAAAGCTGTGCCGCTTGTCGGAGGAGGAAAAACGCCTGCTGGTTTCTCCGGCGGCCCCCATTGTGCTGGCGCCTGGAAGGAAGGAGGTGGATTTGGCTCCCTCCGTGTGCATGTTCAGCCGTTTTGTGGGGGTGATGCTTCCGTCCTCCCCCGTGCATGCCCTGCTGATGGATGTGTGGGAGAAGCCGCTGGTGGTGACCAGCGGGAACCTGAGCGGAGAGCCCCTGTGCATTTCCGTGGAGGAGGGTTTGCAGAAGCTGGGCCATGTGGCGGATGTTTTTTTTGTGCACGACCGTCCGGTCGTGCGTCCCGTGGATGATTCCGTGGTCCGCGTGGCGGATGGAAAAGCCATGGTGGTGCGCCGTGCCCGCGGGTACGCTCCCCGGCCTGTATGGCGCACGTCTCCGGAGGCTCCGCATGTGCTCGCGCTGGGTTCCGGGCTGAAGAATACCGTTTGCTGGCTGAAGGACGGCGTGGCCGTTATGAGCCAGCATCTGGGGGATCTGGACAGCGCGGCTTCCCTGAACGCCTTTGAACGGACGGTGGAGACCCTGAGCCATACGCTGGGTGGAGTGCCGCAGGTGATTGCCGTGGATGCCCACCCGGACGGCCCTTCTTTCGCCCTGGGCAGGCGGCTGGCCAGGGAATGGAATGTGGAATTGGTTCCCGTGCAGCACCACCATGCCCATGTACTGGCCTGCGCCGCGGAGAATGAGACTCCGTTTCCCGCTTTAGGCGCGGCTTGGGACGGGACGGGCTTCGGCACGGACGGAACGGTATGGGGCGGAGAGTTTTTTGTCATGGAGGAGGCGGGAGGACCCCGGAGGGTGGCGCGGCTCAGGCCGTTTCTGCTGCCCGGCGGGGATGAAGCGGTGCGGGAGCCTGCCCGGTGCGCCTGTTCCCTGGCGCGGCAGATGGCCCCCTGGAGGACGGATGGGCTTGACCGTCGTCTGGAGGGCGGAATGACCCGGCAGAAGCGGGAGGCGCTGGAGGCCATGATGGGCCGGAATATTCACGCTCCGGCCACTTCTTCCATGGGGCGCCTGTTTGACGCCATGGCCTTCTGGTGCGGCTTTGACGGCGTGGCGGGGTGTGAAGGACATGCCGCCATGTTGCTGGAGTCATGGGCCGCGGCGGCTGTCACGGAAGAGATTCAGGGAGATCCGTATGAATGGATCATGCATGAGGATGGCGGGCTGCTGGAACTGGACTGGCGCCCGTTGCTGAAAGCCGTGGATGATGACCTGCTGAACGGCGTTTCCCGCGGCTGCATCGCCCGGAAGTTTCATGAAAGCCTGGTGAACCTGGCCTTTGACGTGGCGGAGCATTTCTGCCTGGACCGTCTGGTGCTGGGCGGAGGATGTTTCCAGAATGCCTTTTTGCTTGAAGGCCTGGCGGGAATGGCCCAGTCTAGAAAGTGCCGATTGTCCCTGCCGCAGCGCGTTCCCTGCAATGACGGGGGAATCTCCCTGGGGCAGGCGGCGGCGGTCGTGCGCCAATGGAAAGGATAAGATATGTGTCTGGCTGTTCCCGGAAAGATTGTGAGCGTTAATGAAACGGACCCCCTGTTCAGGCTGGGCGTGGTGGACTTCGGCGGCGTGACCCGTGAGGTGAACCTGGCGTGTGTGCCGGAGGCCGCCCTGGGAGATTACGTCATCGTGCATGTGGGCATGGCCCTGAGCGTGCTGGATGAGGAGACCGCGCTGCAAACCCGGAGGGAAATGCGGGAGATTGTGGAGAATACCGATCCCGTGTAAGGGAGCGTCCTTTGCCGGATTAAACGTTTCAATGGTTTATGCAGGAGGAAGTTCAGCGGTTGCTTGAAGAGCTGCGCCATGCCGTGACGCGCCCGTGGGCGGTGATGGAGGTGTGCGGCGGCCAGACGCACGCCATCGCGTCCCTGGGGCTGGAGGAGCTTCTTCCTCCGGAATTGCGCCTGATTCACGGTCCCGGCTGCCCGGTTTGCGTTACCGCCGTGGATCTGATTGACCAGGCCGTGGAGCTGAGCCTGAGGCCCGGCGTGGCCTTGTGCAGTTACGGGGATATGATGAGGGTGCCGGGTTCCGGCGGTGACCTGTTTTCCGCCAAGGCGCGGGGAGGGGATGTGCGGCTGATGTATTCTCCGCTGGAGGCCGTAGCCCTGGCCGGGAGCCATCCTGGGCTGGAAGTGGTGTTTTTCGCCGTTGGGTTTGAGACCACGGCTCCGGCTACAGCCCTGGCCATGCAGCAGGCCCGCGCGCTGGGGTATGCCAATTTTTCCGTGCTCTGCGCCCATGTGCAGGTTCCTCCGGCGCTGGAATGGCTGATGGACCAGGATGAGGGGAGGCCGGACGCCTTTCTGGCTCCCGGCCATGTCTGCGCCATTACGGGGGAGGGGGATTATGGCCGTCTGGCCGCCCGTTACCGGGTGCCGATGGCGGTGACGGGGTTTGAAGCGCCGGATTTGCTCCGCGGCATCCTGATGTGCGTCCGCCAGCTGGAGGCCGGGGAGTGTGCCGTGCAGAATGCCTATGCGCGCTATGTAAAGCCGGAGGGGAACAAGACGGCGCGGAAAAGGATGGAGGAAGTTTTTGAACCGGAAGACCGCCACTGGCGCGGTCTGGGGCTGATTCCCTCCGGCGGTATGAAGGTGCGCCGGGCGTGGGAGGGGATGGACGCCGCCTTGCGTTTCCGGTGCCGGAGAGGCGTCCATGGCGCGGATGAAGCTTCCGGCTGCCTGGCCGGCCAGGTGTTGCGGGGGCTTATCCGTCCGGAGGAATGCCCCTTTTTCGGCGCCTCCTGCACACCGCTGGCTCCGCTGGGCGCGCCCATGGTGTCCGGGGAAGGGGCCTGCGCGGCCTATTACCGTTATAAAAGAAGTTGACCCATGTTTGAATGTCCTGTTCCTGAACCTGTTTCCGACCGTATCCAGATGGCCCACGGCGGCGGCGGGCGGCTGATGAATGACCTGATCCGCTCCGTGTTCCTGGAGGCCTTTGGCTCCCCGGCGGGGGGCGTGCAGAATGACGCCGCCGTGCTGGATTTTCCGCCGGGGCGGCTGGCGATGACGACGGACAGCTTTGTGGTGGAGCCTCTGGAGTTTCCGGGGGGAACGATCGGTTCCCTGGCCGTACACGGCACGGTGAATGATCTCTCCATGAGCGGGGCGGACCCCCTGTACCTGACGGCAGGCTTTATTCTGGAAGAGGGCCTTCCGTTAGAGGTGCTGGCCTGCGTGGTGCAGGACATGGCCGCGGCGGCGCGCGCGGCCGGCGTCCGCATTGTGACGGGGGATACGAAGGTGGTGGAACGCGGCAGGGGCGACGGCATTTACATTAATACGGCCGGAGTGGGCGTGGTCCGCCATGGGCTGGAGATCAGCCCTTCTTCCGTGCGCCCGGGAGATTCCGTCCTCCTGAGCGGGGACCTGGGCAGGCATGGCATGACGATTATGAGCCTGCGGGCGGGATTGTCCTTCGGGGATGGCCTGGCGAGCGATTCCGCCGCGCTGCATGAATCCGTGGCGGCTCTCGTCCGGGCGGGGATTCCCGTGCATTGCCTGCGTGACGTAACCCGTGGCGGCCTGACCGCCACCCTTTCAGAAATTGCGGAGTCCTCCGGCCTGACGGTGCGGCTGAATGAAACGTCCATTCCTGTGCGGGAGGATGTTCGCGCGGCCTGCGGCCTGCTGGGGCTGGATCCCCTCCAGGTGGCCTGTGAAGGCCGTTATCTGGCTATTCTGCCCCGGGAATATGAGGAAGAGGCCCTGCGCCTGATGCGCGGCTGCGCCGTCTCCGCCGGGACATGTTCCATAGGGCGTGTGGAAGAATTTAGAACGGCCCCTCTCCTGATGACGGGGCGTCTGGGCGTGGAGCGGGTGCTGGGCATGCCTTCCGGGATGCAGCTTCCGCGCATCTGCTGATGCTGCCGGCGCTTCCGCTGCGCGGCTGAATACGTTCCGGCTTTTTGGCAGGGAAGCGGTTTGGGGCCGCTTCCCTGCCGGTCTGGCATTTCATAGGGAATGCCGGAGCGGCTGCATATGCTTCCGGGGAAGCGGCAGCCGGCTTGGTTTGGGGGGAGCTGGTTGTTGGGAGACTGGTCAGGAAGGTTCGGCGGTTCCGCCTTCCGGAAGCGTTTTTAACGCCGCTTTTGCCTGGGAGTGGTCCTGGGAGGCCGCTTTTTCCAGCCATTCCCTGGCGGTAGACAGGTTTTTTTCCACGCCGAAGCCGTGCTGGTAAATGATGCCCAGATTATATTGCTCGGAGGCGTAGCCGGCTCTGGCGGCGCGAAGGTTCCTGCCGTGCCATTCCTTGGCCTCCGCCTCGCTGAAATCCTGTTTTTTGCAGAATTGCTCCCATGTTTTTCCGATTTTCATGGCAGCGCGGGCAAAACCCATCAGAGCCGCTTTTCTGGTATATTCATCTGCCAGGCTGGGATTCTTTTCCACGCCGGCCGGGCCCAGGCGGTACAGGTGGGCCAGCCCCCAGTAGCCGTTGGGGCTGCCCAGGTCTGCGGCCTTTTGGAAAAGCTGGAGGGCGTCCGGATATTTTTTGTGGGACATGGCGAACACCGCGTTGGCAAGGAAGCGTTCCGCCTTCGTGAACTCGTAGAATTCGGGCATGGCGGCCCACTCGGATTTGAGCTTGTCCCTGTCTTTCTTGGACTTGGCAGGCATTCCGGCAGGCGGGGATATCCGGAAAACGGGCATGTAGCCGGTGGCTCCCGTATTGGCCAGTCCGGCCATCAGGAAGCAGCCGGGCTGGATGCGCCACATGTGCATGTACAGCACGCGGTCCGTGGGCAGTGAATCCTTTTCTATCCAGTCCGGCAGGTTCATGGGCGGCCCGTAAAGGCCCGTCAGGCCGTTCAGCATGCGCTTGTACAGGGATTTCAGGCGCGTATCGTACTCATCTTTGCCTGCTTTGGTGTTGGAATAAAAGGAAACGGCCCTCAGCCCTCCGTCCTTGTTATATTCAAAATGAAGGGAAAAGAAGAGGCCGCCGATGGGCTTTTTCGTCTTGTACGCGCCGTTCAGCCCGGTGCGGCTCAGGTAGGCCTCCGTTCCAGGTCCTTCCAGGGATTTGCAGGATTTCAGGGAGTTTAAAAGCTGGGATTCCTGCAATCCTGTTTCCAGAGGGCCGTACAGCGGTGACGCAGTACAACAGGCGGATGCATAAAGCATGGCCGCATAGCGGTAGCAATCTATCAATTTCATGGGGTAGGGGGTGGGGTCAGTTGTTTCAATAGCGAATTAGGAATCCGGATGAAATAGCCAACAGCGCCAAAATAAGATGAACAATCATTATATTCAAGAATTTATGCATCGTACTAACAAATATATTCAATCAAGGCTCCAATACGGGGAAATACTGGATGTAATTGGAGAAAAGAACTCGATATGAAAAACTAGTATTGACGCCGGATTCCTAATCCGGGTTGTTTAAATCAGTTTGAGAAACAGTAGATAAGGGAGAGGACGCCATGAAGGAGGGTTCCGTTTGGGATTTCCGGGTAGGAGAATTTTTGGAATTATTCGTCCTGTTTTATGATATTAACACATGGGAATCATTCTTGTTTTTATTAAAAATCTTCCTGAATATGCCTTCACTTCCGTTTCACGCGTTCCGTATGAGCTCATATTGGCGGATTATAAATCCGGCTCACATGGAGAAGTGAATAATGATAGATATATATTATTCAATATAAATTATTAGTAAAAATTTCAGAAGCCGGAGGTATTGGAGGGAGCGATCATTTTTTCATCTTCAAATACGATGAAAATCATTTTTTCTCAAAAAATTTGGTTGACTGCGGATTTATAATGCGCGGGTGGATAAAGATGATTTTGGAAAGGCTGATATTCAATGAATCATCAGGTTTTTGCAGAGGCGCACAGTGTTGAAAGCAGGGATTCATGTAAAGGCAATGGAGATGCGGCCGTTTCTCCGGTTCCGGCCCTGGCGCAGGAGAAGGGCGTTCCGTGACGGTTTCGTTTCCTTCCGCGTCTTGTTTGAAGGCGCCTTCCGGTTCATGGTTCCGGCGCATGAGAATTGACGTGGCAACGGATACGTATGAGCCTGATGTGAATGGAGTGGCCATGACTCTGGGGCGTCTGGTCCGGGAACTCAGGGCGCGGGGGCACCTGGTGCATGTGCTGCGGGCGTCGGAGCGGGACGGGGCTTCCAATCCCGGGGAGACGGCCATGCCGTCCCTCTCCCTTCCCATGTACCATGAAGTGAAGATAGGGCTGCCTTCCGCAGACAGGTTCCGCGCCAGATGGATGAAGAAGAGGCCGGATGTGGTTTACGTAGCCACGGAAAGCCCCATGGGGGCGTCCGCCGTCAAGGCCGCCCGCGCTCTGGAGATTCCCGTGGTGATGGGATTCCACACCAACTTCCACCAGTACATGAAGGATTACCATTTCTCCGGGCTGGAAAACGCCGCCGTGAATTACCTGCGCAAGCTGCACAACCAGGCGGGGATGACGGTAGTGCCCACGGAAGAGATGCGCCGTACGCTGGAAGGGCTGGGGTTTGAACGCCTCTCCGTGATGGGGCGCGGGGTGGATGCCGCCTTGTTTGATCCTGCCCGGCGGGATGCCTCTCTCCGTCAATCCTGGGGCGTGTGGAGGGATGAAGTGGTGTTTGGCGTGGTGGGGCGCCTGGCACGGGAAAAGAACCTGGTGGCGGTACTGGGCCTGTATACGCGCCTGCAGCGGGAATTTCCGGACTGCGGCATGAAAATGGTGGTAGTGGGGGACGGCCCCATGATGAGCAGCCTCCGCAGTGAATTTCCCGACGCCGTTTTTTGCGGAATGCGCAGTGGGGAAGACCTGGCGCGCCATTACGCCGGGATGGATGTGCTGCTGTTCCCGAGCGAGACGGAGACTTTCGGGAACGTCCTGCTGGAAGGCATGGCCAGCGGACTGGCTACGGTCAGCTACCGGTACGCCGCTTCCGCGGACGTGGTGCTGGACGGCATCAACGGCCTTCAGGCGGAGAAGGGGAACGCGGAGGGGTTTTATTCCTGCATGCGCCGCCTGCTTACGGACAGGGAACTGGGCGGCAGGCTCGGGGCGCAGGCCCGCAAGACTGTGAGCGCCAGGGCATGGGATGCCATCCATGACAGGTTTGAAGAACTGCTGGCCTCCGTGGCGCGGGAGGAAAACGGAACGGGTTATGCCCGCCCCCCGCGGGACGCCGTTCTGGAATGCCGCACGGTTTTTCTGTCAGACCTCCATCTGGGGACGAAAGACTGCAAGGCGGACGAATGCCGGAGGTTCCTGAAGCATGTGCGGGCGGAGAAAATAGTTCTGGTGGGGGATGTGGTGGATGCCTGGGCGCTGTCCCGCGGCAGCCGCTGGCGCAGGCGGCATACGCGCCTGATCCGTACCCTGCTGAAAAAAATGGAGCAGGAGAATGTGGAAGTGCTGTACCTGCGCGGGAACCATGACGATATTCTGGAAAAATTCCTTCCCTTTCATCTGGGCGGGTTGAAGATGGGTAAGGAATATGTGCACCGGGCGGCGGACGGCAGGCGTTACCTGTGCGTGCACGGGGACGGGTTTGACTCCATTTCCACCAATCACCGGTGGCTGGCGGTGCTCGGCTCCCTGGGATACGATGTCCTGCTGATGGTCAACCGCTTTTATAACAGGTACCGCGCGTGGCGGGGCAGGGAATATTATTCCGTTTCCCGGGCCATCAAGGGGAGGGTGAAATCCGCCGTCAATTTCATCGGAAAATATGAGGAGCAGCTTCAGGGCCTGGCCGTCAGGAGGCAGTGTGACGGCATCATCGCCGGGCACGTGCACCATCCGGCGGATACCATGGTGGGAGAAGTGCGCTACCTGAATTGCGGGGACTGGGTGGAAACCATGAGCGCAGTGGTGGAATACGCGGATGGCCGCATGGAAACGGTGCTGTACAAGGATTTCATGAAACGCCTGGCTTACGGCGCATGCGGCACCGGAACGCAGCCGGAGTCTTCCTCCTGCGGGGAGGCTTCGTGAAGGGTCTGTTGGTATCTGGTCCGGGCGGTGGATGGGACAAAATGACCGCGTGTGACATTTTGTCTCTTTTTGGTGTGACAAGATGTCTCATTATTCGTGCCGTTTAAAAAAGGGAATATGTGAATGAATATGCTTTAATATATTGATAGATGATTGCTTATGATATATTTTAGTCGGTCCCGTTATGGGCTGGCACGCCATTTGCAACAAGGAAGGCAAGAACATGAGTTCGCCTGCATGACACATCAGGTCATGGGTAAACCAAATCTCAACGAAAACCATTCAAAACAATCTAAGATAACAATATGGCTAAAATATTAGGAATCGACTTGGGCACGACCAACTCGTGCATGGCTGTAATGGAAGGCGGTCAGGGTACCGTACTTGAAAACAGCGAAGGTGCGCGCACCACTCCCTCCATTGTTGCCTTCACCAAGAGCGGTGAACGCCTCGTGGGGCAGGCCGCCAAACGTCAGGCGGTGACCAACCCGAAAAACACCGTGTTTTCCTCCAAGCGCCTCATTGGCCGCAAGTACAGCGAGCTGACGGAAGAAGACAAGAAGGTGCCTTATGAAATCGTGGAAGCTCCCAACGGGGATGCCTATATCCGCGTGGATGTGGGCGGTGAAAAGAAGACCTTTTCCCCGCAGGAAATCGCTTCCATGGTCCTTGCCAAGCTGAAGGCTGATGCGGAATCCAAGCTGGGTGAAACGATCTCGGAAGCCGTCATTACCGTTCCGGCCTATTTCAATGACGCCCAGCGCAACGCGACCAAGGCCGCCGGTGAAATCGCCGGCCTGAAGGTGCGCCGCATCATCAATGAACCGACGGCGGCTGCCCTGGCCTATGGCCTGGACAAGAAGTCCAATGAAAACATAGCCGTATACGACCTTGGCGGCGGCACCTTTGATATTTCCGTGCTGGAAATCGGTGACGGCGTGTTTGAAGTGAAAGCCTCCGACGGCGATACCCACCTGGGCGGCGACGACTGGGACAACGCGATCATCACCTGGATCATGGAGGAATTCAAGAAGGACTCCGGCATGGACCTCTCCAACCAGCCTGACGCCATCCAGCGCATCAAGGAAGAAGCTGAAAAGGCCAAGATTGCCCTTTCCTCCACCCAGAGCTATGACATCAGCCTGCCGTTCATCACGGCGGACTCCTCCGGCCCCAAGCACATTCAGCTTACGCTGAGCCGTTCCAAGCTGGAACAGCTCACGGGCGACCTGCTGGACCGCACCCGCAAGCCCGTCCTGGACTGCATTGCCGCTTCCGGCCTGAAAACCGGCGACATTGACGAACTGGTGCTGGTGGGCGGCATGACCCGCATGCCCGCCGTTCAGGAAGAGGCCCATACGCTGGCCGGCAAGGAACCCCACAAGGGCGTGAACCCGGATGAAGTGGTAGCCATAGGCGCCGCCATTCAGGGGGGCGTGCTCCAGGGGGACGTGAACGACGTACTTCTGCTGGACGTGACTCCGCTGACCCTGTCCATTGAAACGATGGGCGGCATCGCCACGCCGATGATCGAGCGCAACACGACCATCCCGGTGCGCAAGAGCCAAGTGTTCTCCACCGCGGCTGACAACCAGCCTGCCGTGGACATCCGCGTGTGCCAGGGGGAACGCAAGATGTTTGACGACAACAAGCTTCTGGGCAACTTCAAGCTGGACGGCATCTCCCCGGCGCGCCGCGGCGAACCGCAGATTGAAGTGACCTTTGACATTGACGCCAACGGCATCCTGCACGTCTCCGCCAAGGACAAGGGCACCGGCAAGGAACAGAAGATCTCCATCCAGGGTTCCAGCGGCCTTTCCAAGGATGAAATCGAACGTGCCAAGCGTGATGCGGAAGCCCATGCGGAAGAAGACAAGAAGCGCGCCGAGGAAATTGACACCGTCAACCAGGCGGACACCCTCTGCTTCTCCGTGGAACGCCAGCTCAAGGACATGGGAGACAAGATTCCCGCCGACCTCAAGCGTGAAATTGAAGACAAGGTGATGCACCTGAAGGAAGCCATCTCCAAGAAGGAATACACGGCCATCAAGGCAGGCAAGGAAGACCTTGAATCCCGCCTGGAAGCCCTGTACAAGGCAGCGGAAGCCGCCCAGCAGCAATCCGCCGGCGCAGCCGGTCCCATGCCGGGCGCCGCTCCTGAGGAAGAACCTTCCGACGGCCCCCGCAAGGCCAAAGGCCGCGTGGTGGACGCCGAAATCGTCGACGACGAGAAATAACCCCTTCCCGGAGGAGGGGAAGCAATTCCCCTCCTCCGGAACATTACATCCATATATTCATCTATAACAACACAAAAACAACATACTATGGCAAACATCAAACCCCTAGGACAACGTGTGCTGGTCAAGCGCATTGAAGCTGAAACCAAGACGGCCGGCGGCCTGTTCCTGCCGGATACCGCCAAGGAAAAACCCCAGGAAGCCGAAGTAATCTCCGTAGGCACCGGCGGCCGGGACGACAAGGGCGCCTTGATTGAATTTACCGTGAAGCCGGGCGACCGCGTTCTCATTTCCAAATACGGCGGTACGGAAATCAAGCTGGACGGAGAAGACTACCTCATCCTGTCTGAAAACGACATTCTGGCCATCATTGGCTAACTTGCACAACACTCACTCAACACCATTTTTAAATAACCTGATATTATGGCTAAACAAATCCAATTTGACGAAACCGCCCGCCAGGCCCTCCTCCGCGGCGTGGAACAGATTGCCAAGGCTGTCAAGAGCACGCTGGGCCCTGCCGGCCGCAACGTGGTGATCGACAAGAAATTCGGTTCCCCCCTCATCACCAAGGACGGCGTAACCGTCGCCAAGGAAATCGAACTGGAAGACCCGTTTGAAAACATGGGCGCCCAGCTTGTCCGTGAAGTCTCCTCCAAGACCAACGACGTGGCCGGGGACGGCACCACCACCGCCACCGTGCTGGCTGAAAGCATTTACCGCGAAGGCCTGCGCAACGTCACCGCCGGGGCCAACCCCATCTCCCTGCAGAGGGGCATCATGAAGGCCGCGGACGCCGTGGTTGCGGAACTCAAGAAGATCAGCAAGCCCGTTGACTCCAGCAAGGAAGTGGCCCAGGTTGCCACCGTTTCCGCCAACTGGGACGCGGAAATCGGCCACATCATCGCGGAAGCCATGGACAAGGTCGGCAAGGACGGCACCATCACCGTGGAAGAAGCCAAGGGCATTGAAACCACGCTGGACGTGGTGGAAGGCATGCAGTTTGACAAGGGCTACCTGTCCCCCTACTTCGTGACCAACGCGGAAACGATGGAAGCGGTGCTGGAAAACCCCTACATCCTGATTCACGAAAAGAAGATCAACAACCTGAAGGACTTCCTTCCGCTGCTTGAAAAAGTGGCCAAGACGGGCCGTCCCTTCCTGGTCATTGCGGAAGACATTGAAGGCGAAGCCCTCGCCACCCTGGTGGTCAACCGCCTGCGCGGCGTGCTGAACATCTGCGCGGTGAAGGCCCCCGGCTTCGGCGACCGGCGCAAGGCCATGATGGAAGACATCGCCATCCTCACCGGCGGCAAGTGCATCACGGAAGACCTGGGCATCAAGCTGGAAAACGTGGGCATTGAAGACCTCGGCCAGGCCAAGCGCGTGGTTGTCTCCAAGGATGAAACCGTCATCGTGGAAGGCGCCGGCAAGTCTGCCGACATTGAAGCCCGCATTTCCCAGATCCGCCACCAGATCAAGGACACCACGTCCGACTACGACCGTGAAAAGCTCCAGGAACGCCTGGCGAAGCTGGCCGGCGGCGTGGCCGTCATCCATGTGGGTGCCGCTACGGAAACGGAAATGAAGGAAAAGAAGGCCCGTGTGGACGACGCCCTGCACGCCACCCGCGCTGCGGTGGAAGAAGGCATTGTTCCCGGCGGCGGTGTGGCCCTCATCCGCGCCCAGAAGTCCATTGACACCCTCAAGCTGGAAGGCGACGAAGAAACCGGCGCCCAGATCGTCTACCGTGCGGTGGAAGCCCCGCTCCGCCAGCTGGCCAGCAATGCCGGGCGTGAAGGCGCCCTCATCGTTGCCAAGGTAAAAGGCATGAAGAAGGCGGCGGACGGCTACAACGTAGCCACGGACAAGTATGAAGACCTGCTTACCGCCGGTGTGGTGGACCCCACCAAGGTGACCCGTTCCGCCCTGCAGAACGCGGCCTCCATCGCCGGCCTGCTGCTCACCACGGAATGCGTCATTGCCGACAAGCCCGAGAAGAAGGGCTGCGGATGCGGCTCCGGCGCTCCCGACATGGGCGGCATGGGAGGAATGGGCGGCATGGGCATGATGTAAGCCCCGTCCGTTTCTGCGAGACACAGCAATCGACTTCAAGGCTCCCCGGTTTTCCGGGGAGCCTTTTTGTTTGGAGGGGTTTCAGGAAGATGGCCCTGACTGCCGGAGAATCTGCGGAAAATCAGGCTCCGGAGTTGGCCTGCAAGAAACGGAAGGGTTTGCGGGCATCATGCGTAGTAATGTGATATTTTGTTCAACATCATATTGTTGCGTTAATGTGACGGAATAGTCACGTTTTAAAACGGGCGTGCGGAAGCGGCCTCCTGTAATAGAGGGCCGTTTATTACGCATATGGACCCACTCTATTACTTCATCATAGGACTGATTCTGGTACTCTCCTGCTTTGACCTCGTGGTAGGGGTCTCCAATGACGCGGCCAACTTCCTGAACTCCGCCGTCGGCTCCAAGGCCGCTCCGCGCAGGACAATCCTGCTGGTAGCGGCGCTGGGCATCATCATCGGTTCCCTGTTCTCCAGCGGCATGATGGAAATTGCCCGGAGCGGCGTGTTCATGCCGGCCCAGTTCACCTTTCATGACATCATGCTGATCTTCCTGGCGGTAATGCTGACGGACGTGATTCTGCTGGACGTCTTCAACACCTTCGGCCTGCCCACCTCCACCACGGTTTCCATCGTCTTTGAACTCCTGGGGGGCGCCGTGGCGGTGGCCCTGTTTAAAATCTGGTCCGGAGAGCCGGGGGCGGCGCAGGAACTGTCCAGCTACATCAACTCCTCCAAGGCGCTGGCCATCATCTCCGGCATCTTTTCCTCCGTCTTCGTCGCCTTCATCTGCGGGATAACGGTCATGTGGATATCCCGCCTCATCTTCTCCTTCAACTACAGGAAATCCTTCAAATACCTGGGGGCCGCCTGGTGCGGCGCGGCCCTGACGGCCATCACGTACTTCGCCATCTTCAAGGGGCTGAAAGGCAGTACGCTGGTCACCAAGGACATGGTCCGGCACCTGGACGCCCACATCTGGCTGTACGTGTGCTACAGCCTGGTATTCTGGACCGTCCTGATGGCCGTGCTCCAGAACCTCTGCAAAGTGAACATCCTAAAAATAGCCGTTCTGGCGGGCACCATGGCGCTGGCCCTTTCCTTTGCCGGGAATGACCTGGTCAACTTCATCGGCGTCTTCATGGCAGGGCAGTCCTCCATGGAGATAGCCTCCGCCGCCGCGGCGCAGGGCGCGGACCTCTCCACGCTGACCATGGGCGGCCTGATGGCCCCCGTCACGGCGGACTGGCGCTACCTGCTGGGCGCGGGCGTGATCATGGTGCTCGCCCTCATCTTCTCCAAAAAGGCGCGGACCGTGACGGACACGGAGGTCAATCTGGCGAGGCAGGGCGGGGGCGTGGAACGGTTCGGCTCCGTTCCCCCGGCCCGCATGGCCGTGCGTTATGCGCTGCATGCCTCCCGCGCGGTGGAAAAAATCATGCCCGCCTGCGTGGGAAGATTCATTGAAAAACGCTTCCGGCCCGTGGCGGAAGGGCCGGATGACGGGGCCTCCTTTGACCTGATCCGCGCCTCCGTGAATCTGACGGTGGCGGCGCTGCTCATCTCCCTGGCTACCTCCCTGCGGCTCCCCCTCTCCACTACGTATGTGACGTTCATGGTGGCGATGGGTTCCTCCCTGGCGGACAAGGCCTGGGGGCGTGACAGCGCGGTGTACCGCATTACGGGGGTGATTACGGTAATCTCCGGATGGTTCTTCACGGCCTTTGCCGCATTCACCATGTGCTGCATCGTGGCGGCGTGCATTGTATACGGCGGCCTCTTCGGCATCATTGCCATGTGCGGGCTGGCGGCCTTCCTGCTGCTGAAAAGCGCCAGGCTTCACAAAAAGAGAACCCAGGCCGCGGCTTTGGCACAGGGCGCCAATTACCGGGATCCCGCCGCTGCCGCCCGCTACAATGAAGAAATCATTGAGCTGATGAAGCGCATGGCGGAAATCTATGAAATGAACCTGGAAGCCCTGAACGTGGAGGACCGTAAGCGGCTGAAAAAGCTCCGGAAGGAGGCTCGCGGCATCCGCCGCTCCCTGGGCGAGAGGATGGCAATGGAAGTCATGCCCGTGGTGCGGGAACTCCCGGATGAGGAGGCGGACCGCGGAAAGCGCTACGTGCAGATGGTGGAATACGCCACCTCCGTCTTTGAATCCCTCTCCAACATTACTACGGCCAGCTACGCCTACATTGACAACAACCATGAAGGCCTGGACCTGGGCAGGATAGAACACCTGCGGGGAATGAACAACCGCGTTTCCTCCCTGTACCCGCGCTTCCGGGACATGATGGAAAGCAATGACTACGCCGGGCTGGACGAATGCCTGGCCGGCATGGACGCCCTGGATGAGGAATTCGCGGAGGCGGTCAAGCAGCAGATCATCCTGCGGGCGGAAGACGTGTCCGACATGCGGCGGGCTCTTCTTTACCTCAACCTGCTTAATGAAACCCGCACGATGATCCGCAAGGTGCTTCTGCTGGCGAAAATTCAGCGGAAATTCGTGCTTGGCTGGTAAACGCCTGTGTTTGGAGACCCCGCCGGAAGCGTGCATGCTCCCGGCGGGGCGGAAAAGCAAGGCCATGCCCTGTTCTCCGGAAGCCTTTCCCGGAGGAGCGGGAAACGGAAAGGAGCTGGGCTTTTTCCAGAAGGCAGGGGGCGGCGGCGCCCGCAGAACGGAAGAGTAAATAAAAACCGCAGGCGTTGAAAGACAACTGCCTGCGGTATAAAACTGGTACGGGCGATGGGGATCGAACCCACGTCTCAAGCTTGGGAAGCTCGCGTCCTACCATTGAACGACGCCCGCATGGAATGCGGGTGCTTATTTAGCGGTAGAAACCCGGTATGTCAAGACCACAGAAAAATCGTGTCTTCTTTTTTGTTATTTTGACGCGGTAATGAAAAAAAACTTGTCTTATTCCCAAGGCTTGAACATAATGCCTCCGTTGTGCGGGTATAGCTTAATGGTAAAGCTCCAGCCTTCCAAGCTGATCACACGGGTTCGATTCCCGTTACCCGCTCCATTTTTTATTAAATTCACCTGCTAGATAGTTTCCTTATGAAAGCCAGGTTCATGACAAAGACGGCGCTCAGTGCGCTGGCACTTGCGTTTGCGGGCACCCTCCCCGGTGTGGCTCAGCAAGCTGCTTCTCCGGCAGCCGCTCCGGCTGTTAACAAGGTTAAAGCCTCTGCTTCCGACAAGGCTTTTATGAAGAAAATGGCAGGTGTCGTCCAGGCTGGTCTGAAGGCCGGAGCTCTGGATATGAAGGCCGTGGCCGAAGTGCTGAACGCCGCCGTCAAGGCAGGCGTGTCCGACTCCGCCATGGGCTCCATGGTATCCATGGCCGCAGGCGCTTTCCCGGCAGATTCCCCGGCTATCGCCTCTTCCGCCGTCCGGAGTTACGGAACGCAGATCACGGAAGCGCAGGTGCGCAACATCGTGGCTTCCGCTGTTGCCGTCCAGCCCCATCCGTATGCGTCCGTCTCCCCCATTTGTGAAGCGGTGACGAAGGCTCTGGGCAACTCCATGGTGGCCAATACCGTTCCCTCCATTGCGGTGAGCGTGGCGGCCGCCACTCCTGACAATCCCCTTCAGGGCGTAACCACTCAGGCCAACGGCCTGGTGAAGCCTGGTGAAGAAGCTTCCGGCGGCGCCCTGCTGCTGCCGGGTGGCCTTCCCGTGGGCGGCACTCCTACGAGCCCGTCCCCTGTGTCCAATCCTGCTGGAAATTAACCCGATCATTTATCAATCGCATGAAGAGTCTTTTTTACCTCTCCCTGATGGCTGCCGGCATGCTTGCCGTTCACGCCAACGGGCAGTCCCTGTACACGCTGGCAGGGCCGGTTGGCCTGGAAGAATCCATTCCTCTGAAATGGTCGTTCAACCTGGCCGGCGGTTATGACGACAACGTCAACGCCTCCAACTACGACCAGCAGGAAGCCGCTTTCATCAGCACGGACATCGGCGCCTCCCTGGCCAATTACGACTCCGTGACGCAGTACTCCTTCTCTGCCAAGCTTGGCGGCATTTTCTACCTGAAGGACCTTCAGGGGGACACGAACGAATCCCTCTCCAACTCCACGCTGTCAGCCAATCTTTCCCACAGCTTTGACCAGACCCTCCGCTACAACGGCAGCGTGTCCTTTGCGTGGCAGCCGGAACCGAACTATGCCAATGGCATTGCCAACTCCGTGAGCAAGGCATGGACTTCCCGCTACTCCACGACGCTGGGCGCCAACTTCTCCATGATTGAGTATCAGGAGGATTCCGCCAAGACAGACAACCGTGACTATGTGGGCATGGATTTCACCAACCGTTACAAGTGGACGGAACGCCTGGCCCTCTCCCTGAGCTGGAACGGTTCCTACTGCCACCGCGAATACGGCAACAATGAATTCTCCAACTTCGTCATGGCCGGCGCTGAATACGCCGTGGCTGAAAACACGTCCGCAACGCTGCGCGTAGGCCCCCAGTTCAAGTATGTGGACGGTTACGGCACCAAGACGTATCCTTCCGCTGAATTCGGTTTGAACCACCGCATGAGCGATCGTTTCATGATCGGCATGTTCGTCCGTTACTCCAACGAAGCGACGAATACGTACATCCCCAACAGCGGCGCCAGCTACTACTCCAATGAAACGTGGCGCTTCGGTGTAAACAGCACCCTGAAACTGACGCACCGCGTCAGCCTGGATGCCGGCGTGAACCTGATTTCCAGCGACTACACGAACCCGAGCTCCAGCGGCAACAGTGACACGACGACGCTGACCTTCAACGCTACGGTCGGCATCAAGCTGATGCTGACCAATGCCCTGGCCCTTACGGCCCAGTATTCCTACACCAACGGCTCCTACAGCGGCTACAACTATCCCATGCCCGCCTACAACCGTAACGTGTTCTCCTTCGGAATGAATTACAGCTTCTAAGTCTTGACCGACGATTAATGCTTACACTCCTCTAATTGCGAATTTGCGTTCACAATTAGAGGAGTTTTTATCTTACTACCTATCTATCTTTCATGAATTCCCAGGATCAGCAGAACGGCGATCGGATTGTACGCAATATTGATTATTTGCAGGTTTTAAAAAATCGCTGGAAGGAGGTCTTCCTGGTTTTCCTTCTGGTTTTGGTCATTTCCGTGGTGGTGACTTTCCTGATGCCTCCGGCTTATCAGACGAGGTGCCAGTTCCAGATCAAGCTGCCCAAGCCCGTCATGGAAATCGGCCAGGGGGGGGACGTGGTCGCCACCTCCAACGTCACGGCCAACTACATTCCCATGCAGTACTCTGTGCTGACTTCAACCGAAGTACTGAAGATAGTATCCAAAAAACTGAACCTTGCCGCGGAGTGGGGAATGACGGATGAAAAGGCCGCCTCCAACCTGGCCAACATGATCAAGGTGGCTCCCGTGCGCGCGACGGACCTGGTGGATGTGATTGTCTCCGGTCCGGATCCCAAACTGGTGCAGAACATCGCCAAAACGGTTCCGGAAGCCTACAAGCAGGACCGTGAAATGCGTGAAAACCGTCTGGTTGAAACCGCTATTAAAAGTTTGAAGGACGTCCTCCGGGAACAGGAAGACACCGTTAATGAAAAAATGATGGCTCTCAAGAAGCTGATTGCGGAGAGCTCCTACCTGCCCACTACCTGGAGGAACGGTGAAAACCGGAACACATTGACGGCCGGGATGGAAGAGGAAGACTTCCGGAACGCCAAATCCCAGGCCATGGCCTTTGAAAAGGATGAAAAGGAACTGGCTTCCTACGTGCAGGAGCTGCAGCGCCTGCCTGATGACAAGCTGCTGGATTACGTGATCAGCTCCGACCTGCTGAATGCCGAATCCGTGGGCGCCAAGGCTCTGCGTGAAACCTATGCGGAATTTTCCGAAAAGCTCAAGGAGAAGGAAAACCTGAAAGCCCAGAACATCGGTCCCAGGCACCCCAAGATGCTGGCGCTGGTGGAAACGGAAAGAATTCTGTCCGAGAAGCTGAACAAGGAGCTGATCGGGCTGCGCTCTTCGCTTAAAAGCAAGCTGGAAATGGTTTCCGCAAGCCGGAAGCAATGGGAGGAAACCGTGGCGCTTAAGGAAAAAGCCCTCCAGGATCATGTCTTGAAAGTGCCCATGTATGAGCAGGCCAGCCGTGATTATGACGCCGCTCTGGACCAGCTCAAGGACCTGTCTTCCCGGTATACGGATGAAATTGCCCGGATGCGCGTTCCCCGTGATGCGGTTGAAATGTATGATCTGCCGGAATATCCCGCCGTTGCCTATAAGCCGAGCATCACCATCAATCTGGCGGTGGGCGCGAGCGTAGGGCTGCTGCTGGGCATCGGCCTGGCCCTCTTTCTGGAATTCATGGACACGTCCGTCAAAACCATGGAGGATGTGGAACGGGCTCTTCAGGTTCCCGTGCTGGGCATCATTCCCAAGAATGTTCCCATTCTCCATTCTTCCGACGTGATGGGGCCGGATGCGGAAGCTTACCGGATCCTGCGGACAAACATAGAATTCAACAAGAAGGGACTGGAGGAAATTTCCCTGACGTTCGTTTCCGGCAGCGCCGGGGAAGGCAAGACCACCACCTTGTGCAACCTGGCCTACATCTGCGCCCAGGGCGGTTACGCCACCCTGATGATTGACGCGGACCTGCGCCGCTCCAAACTTCACCGGTACTATGAACTGGATAATGAGGTGGGGCTGACCTCCTACCTGTTGGAAGACTACCCGCTGGAGGAAGTGATTTTTCAGACGCCCATTGAAAACCTGTACGTGATGCCTGCGGGCCCCACGCCCTTTGACCCGTCCGGAACGCTGAACTCCCGCAAATTCAGCGAGCTTCTCCAGGAGGTGAAACAGCGCTTTGACATGGTGCTGGTGGACTCCCCGCCCATCCTGGGCGTCAGTGACTCCGCCGTCATCGTAAGCGAGGTGGACATGACCCTCATGGTGGTGCAGCCGCGCAAGCTGCCGTTGAAAGCCCTGCTGAGGCAGAAGCAGGTGATTGAATCCGTAGGCGGCAACCTGGCCGGGGTGGTAATGAATAATGTGGACATTACGTCCGATCATCAGTATCAATACTACACTACTTACTATTCCTATTATTCCGCGGATGGCGGTTCCTCCGGCGGGAACGTGGACGCCTCTTCCATGAAGAAGGCGGAACGTTCCGGCAAGGCCAAGGAGCTGGCCGCCAACCAGTCCCATGATAGTGAAGATTTGTACTAACTCCATTGCTCCCATGAAAAAAATTATCTGTTCCATCCTCTGTCTCCTGCTGGGTGCGGCGGGGCTGGCCTCCGCCCAGTCTCCGGATGCCGTGCCTGCGCACGGGACCATTGAAATCCAGGTGCGCGGCATTCCCAATGATGACGCTACAGCCATCTCCGGACAGTATCTGCTGGACGGCAACGGGACGATACGCATGCCCCAGCTTCCGGCGGGGCAGGATGTGTTGCGCGTGGTGGGCAAGACGGCCCGCCAGATAGAAGACATGCTGATGGCTGCCTATAAAAAGGCGGAATTGTATACGGCCCCCACTTTCCTGGTGAAAGTGCAAAGTTCCGACATGCACCTGACGGAGCACATTGTGCTGGTGAGCGGCGGCGTGGCCATGAAGAAAAACGTTCTGTGGCGGCGCGGCATGACTTTGCTGGAAGCGATTGTAGGCGCGGGGGACATTACGGACTTCGGCTCCCGTTATATTCAGGTGACGCGCGGGGGAAAAACCGTGACGTATGACTACTTCTCCATCCGGGACAGGGGTATCCCCATCCAGCCCAATGACCGTATTTTCGTTCCCCAGCGCGGGATTTTTGAAGGACGGCCCGCCAAACTCCTGCCCTGAAGCATTTTTCCAGGCCCGGCTTCCCTCAAGGAAGCCGGGTTTTTTATTGTCCTGATTCCGGAAGATCCTGTTGAACTTCTGGAAAAATGCGGCGTGGGTGTGGTCGGAGAAGCCCCTGCGTATGGAGGCCTGGTGGGAGGGGAGGCTGTTTTTCATGGGTTTTTCCGTACCCTGCCGTGAAATGGACCGTGCATGGCAGGCGGGATATGGTAAAATCATAGCTGGAAAAAAATTCCCATGTAACTGTACGGCGTCAGTGAAACGCCGGTGGAAAGAATTTTTCCCTGCCTGGGGGCTCCGCATTCACCGGAATGGAAGGCTTGCCGAGCGGAAAGAGTTGACGGACATGCACTTCCCGCCAGAGGCGTAGGCCCTTTTCAAGTGGTTGGATCATCCGGCTTCCGGGCATATATTGCGATGAAATGAGTTCAGTATGAATGTGAAAAACAGAAAAACAAAGAAAAATGTTGAACATTCGTGCGCTCAATGCATTTTTGGAATCTTCCAAAAATGTTAGAGTTTCATGCGGACTGTCTGCGTGGAGCTTTGTATTTCCAATGTGAAATCCCATAAACCATGATATACCATTTTAAGAAAACATTCATCGGAGTAGGAGGCCGCGAATATATTAACAACCCCAAGCTGAGCTTCCCGGCGCATGTGAAAACGCGCCGCAAGGGGACGAATCCCAAATCCGGACTGCCCTACGCGGAATGCGGCGGCGCGTTTGTGGAAACTTCCGCCATTGCGTCACAGCTCTGCTGCAGCGCATCCGCCGCGCGCCAGTACCTGCACCGCCACGGCGCCCGTTTCCGCGTGGTCCGGAAGGGCACGGGGTCCCTGGCGCTGTACTGGCGCAGGCTGGATGTGGAGCGTATTCTCGCCAGGCGGGAGCCTGTGCGCCGCCGCGTTCCTCCGTGCCATGTGGACATGGCTACGGCCGTCAGCATGCTGGGAGTGGTGCGGAGTTATATTTACAGGCTCGTGAAAAAGGGCCTGCTACGGGAATACAGGTGCCGGATGAAGACTACCCGCGGATTCCGCGTGCGCTGTTTTTATAACCGGGAGGACCTGGAGCATATCCGGCTGCACGTGCTCCGGAAAAGATGATGGCGGCGGATGCCGGACAGATGCGTTTTTGGCTTGAGCGCGGGCGCGATTGTGTCACGTTATGGGCATGATAGCTTTTCTGCGCGGCACGGTGGCGGAATCCTACCCCCAGCGGTTGATTCTGGATGTACACGGCGTGGGGTATGAGGTGATTGTGCCCCTGTCCACCTTTGACAGGCTGAATCCTCTGCCCGGCAGGGAGCTGACGCTGAAGACCTACCTGCATGTCCGCGAGAACATGCAGGTGCTGTACGGCTTCGCCACGGATGCGGAGCGGGATATTTTCCTGCTGCTCATTGACCGCGTTTCCGGCATCGGCCCGGCCACGGCCATCGCCATCCTGGGCTCCCTGTCCGTGGAGCAATTCAAGCAGGCGGTCGTCAGCGGGGACGTCTCCGGCATTGCCCGGGCCAAGGGCGTGGGCAAGAAAACGGCGGAGCGCATCGTTCTGGAGCTGAAGGACAAGGTAGGGCTGGCCGCCACGTGGGAGGCCCAGGCCCAGGGGGCCACCTCCCAGGCTGCCGGGGACGCGGAGCTGGCGCTGATTGCCCTGGGGTTCAAGCAGGTGGAGTCCCGCAAGGCGATTGCCGCCCATTTGAAGGACCATCCGGACGCGGATGCGGACGAGCTGATCCGCGCCGCCCTGCGTTCCATGAACTGACCGTCCCGGCGGAGGGGCGCTTCCGCAAGCATTTGACTTCCATGGGGGAGCATTGTGCGCCTGGGAGGCTCCCGCGCCTGCATGGGTGCGGGCACATACTGCCATGATGGGGGAACAATAGTGTTGACGGCTGGTTGAATCGTTTTTAAACTTACGGCGTCCATGGTGCTTAAATAAGCCCTGGACTAATAATTAATCAAATCTGAAGCCCTCAATCTTATGGCCAAATATGCTATTAACGGTTTTGGACGTATTGGTCGCAACGTACTGCGCGCCATGTCCAAGGAAGAACGCAACAAGGTTGTTGCCATCAATGACTTGACCCCCATTGAAATGATCGCCCACCTGCTCAAGTATGACTCCACGCAGGGCAAGTTTGACGGCGAAATCTCCATCGACGGCGAATATCTGGTTGTTGACGGTCACAAGATCCTCATCACCGTGGAACGCGACCCCGCCAACCTTCCCTGGAAGGACCTGGGCGTGGACGTCGTTCTGGAATCCACCGGCCTGTTCACCAAGCGTGACGCCGCCAAGAAGCACCTGGCCGCCGGCGCCAAGAAGGTGCTCATTTCCGCTCCCTCTCCGGATCCGGACCTGACCTTCGTTCTGGGCATCAACGACAGCGAATACGATCCCGCCAAGCACGACATCGTTTCCAACGCTTCCTGCACCACCAACTGCCTTGCTCCGATGGTGAAGGTGCTGGACGACAAGTTCGGCATTGAAAAGGGCATGATGAGCACCATTCACTCCTACACGAATGACCAGCGCATCCTGGACCTTCCGCACTCCGATCCCCGCCGCGCCCGCGCCGCCGCGATCAACATCATCCCCACCACCACCGGCGCCGCCAAGGCCATCGGTGAAGTGATGCCGAACCTGAAGGGCTCCCTGAACGGCGCCTCCTTCCGCGTGCCGACCCCGACCGGTTCCCTGACCGACTTCGTGGCCGTTCTCAAGAAGAACGTGACTGTGGAAGAAGTGAACGCCGCCATGAAGGAAGCCGCTGAAGGCCCGCTGAAGGGCATTATGGACTACTCCGAGGAAGCCCTGGTTCTCCAGGACATCGTTTCCGACCCCCACTCCTGCATCTTTGACTCCGGCTTCACGTATGTGGTCGGCGGCAACCTGGTGAAGGTCTGCGGCTGGTACGACAACGAATGGGGTTACTCCAACCGCGCCGCTGAAGCCATGAAGAAGCTGGGCGACAGCCTGGGCTGCGGCTGCTCCTGCGGCAAGTAAGTTCTCCGGAACAACGCTTGCTCTTCAGTTGCACGACAAGTCTTGCCGGTTGCCTGCACCAACCCTCCGGTTCATGAACCGGATTTGTCCAGGCGGCCGGGGATTTATCCGGGAGGGCAGAAATGCCCTCCCTTTTTTATTCCATTGAACCAAACAATATAGACCGATATGGCTAAACTTACTGTACGTGACCTTGATGCCAAGGGCAAGGAAGTCCTGATGCGCGTTGACTTCAACGTTCCCCTCAAGGATGGGGAAATCACCAATGACGCCCGCATCGTTGCGGCTCTTCCCACCATCAAGTTCCTGCTGGACCAGGGCGCACGCGTCGTCCTGACCTCCCATCTGGGCCGTCCCAAAAACGAACCTGATGCCGCTTTCTCCCTGAAGCCCGTTGCGGCCCGCCTTTCCGAACTGCTCGGCAAGGAAGTGAAATTCGTTCCCGCCGCCATCGGCCCGGAAGCGGAAGCCGCCCGCGCCGCCATGAAGGACGGTGACGTGGTCCTGCTGGAAAACGTCCGCTTCTACCCCGGTGAAAAGAAAAACGATCCGGAATTCGCCAAGGCTCTCCTGGGCAACGCCACGCTGTTCGTGAATGATGCGTTCGGCACCGCGCACCGCGCCCACGCTTCCACGGAAGGCGTGACGCATTTTGCGGAAAAGAGCGCCATGGGCTTCCTGATTGAACGCGAACTGGAATACCTGGAAGGCAAGCTGGAACACCCGGAAAAACCCTTCGTGGTAATCATGGGCGGCGCCAAGGTGTCAGACAAGATTGAAGTGCTTTCCAAGCTGATGGAAAAGGCTGATACCTTCCTCATCGGCGGAGCCATGGCCAACACGTTCCTGGCGGCTGAAGGTTACGACCTGGGCGCTTCCAAGATTGAAGGCGACAAGCTGGACCTGGCCCGTGAAATCCTGGCGGAAGCCAAGGCCAAGGGCGTGAAGTTCCTGCTTCCGGCTGACGTGCGCGTAGCCATGAAGTTTGAAGACGGCGCGGAAACCTTCTGCACGGCTCCCTTCGCGGAAGGCGGCAAGGTGCCGGAAGGCGGCATGGCCATTGACATTGGCGACAAGGCCATTGAAGAATTCTCCGCCATCATCAAGGGCGCCAAGACCGTTCTGTGGAACGGCCCGATGGGCGTGTTTGAAATGGACTGCTTCGCCAAGGGCACCAAGGAAATCGCGGAAGCCCTGGCGGATTCCTCCGCCATTTCCATCGTAGGCGGCGGCGACTCCGTGACGGCGGCCAAGAAATTCAAGGTCCAGGACAAGCTTTCCTTCTGTTCCACGGGCGGCGGCGCCTCCCTGGAACTGCTGGAAGGCAAGGTGCTCCCCGGCGTGGGCGCCCTGACGGACAAGTGCGGCTGCTGCTGCCAGAAGTAGCCGTTCACGGCTTCGGGGCGTTTTTCCGCCCGGCAGCCTTGAATCAATCCCTTCATTCCCCGTTCCCGTCTCCGGGTGCGGGGAATTTTTTGCCTTCCGGCTGCCGGGGGGAAAGGTGCGGCAGTCCCTTTTTTGGCTTGCTCTGCGGGCGGCTCCGGCTAGGCTGAACACGTATGAAGATGCTGCGCTGCCTTCCGGCTGTTTTCCTGTGGTGCTCTCCCGTGCTTGCGGCGGACGCCCCCGCTGCGGAAAAAGTGGAACCGGGGGGATACCCCGGAAAGTACATGCTTCTGGAAACATCCTCCCGCGACCGGCAGAGCCTGTCCACGCCCGTGGCTTCCTATGTGGATGGGGAAGGCAGGGAAGTGGCGCTCATCGGAGCTATCCATGTGGCGGAGGCGGCCTACTATGCGCGCCTGAACAAGCTGTTCAGCGGGTATGATGTGGTGCTGTTTGAAATGATCGGCGGGGAGGGGCTCCAGCGGGAGCAGGAACTGCGCCGCAAGCTGGACCGCAGCAAGCCGCTGGGCGGCCTGACGCTGGAAGAGGCGCGTGAATGGAACCGGATCGTGGAATGGAGGAGAAAAAGCGCTGAGGAGGAAAAATCCTTCCTGCTGGGATTGCTGGGCAGCGCCTATCAAAAATTGAGTGACGCGGTGGGCTTGCAGACCCAGTACCAGGGCATTGATTATTCCGCGCCCCGTTTTGTCCATGCGGACATGACGCTGGAGGAATTCCGGCTGGCGCAGGCCAGGAGGGGGGAAAGCTTTGCCGGGCTGATGTTTAAATCCTTTTTGTCTTCCCTGGTGGAGAAGCCCGGCGCCTACCAGCCTAATCAATTCGGCATGATGCTGGATTTGCTTTCCGGAAATAAAAAGGGGCTGAAAAATGAACTGATGCGCATTTTTGCCAATGCCCCGGATGACCTGGAGAATACCGTGATTCTGGAAGGGCGGAATGCCAAGTGCATGGAAGTGTTTGACCTGTGGGGCGGCGGGGACGTGCGCAAAATAGGCATTTTCTACGGGGCGGCCCACCTCCCCGGCCTGCACCGGGAACTGGTGAAGCGCGGCTACCGCCTCCGGGACGTTCAGTGGCTCCCGGCGTGGAGCACCAGGGAGGAAGCAGCCGGGGAACCCGTCAGGAGCTGACCTTTCTCCGCTTCCACGTGGTTTCCGGATGACGGGAGTTGCCGTTCCGGCGGCAGGGAATATTACCTGCCCGCGGGAACCAGGCGCGCCATGCCGCCGCCCTTCACGCGCATGGTGAAGGGGAGGGTGTCTTTGGAAGAAAATTCCCCTGTTTCCACCTTCCAGCCGTCGTTTCTTTCAGGCAGGTCGCGGAGGATGGTGGCCCGGTACGCCGTATTTCTGTCCAGGAACTTCAGGGGGATGGAGACCGTGCGTTCCTGTCCGTCCCCGTTCATCAGGGCAATGTACCACTGGTCCCCGGAGCGCCGGGCGAAGGCGGCGCATTCCCCGATGGCGGACGGCGGCAGGACGATGGTTTCATCCCACACGGAGGGAATATTCCGGACGGCGTCGCGTTCCGGGGAGCCCTGTGGAAAGGCCGCTTCCATGTCCGCAGGGCTGGAAACCCAGTGCAGGATGGGGGACGTGTAAATGATGTTGGCCGCCATCTGGAGGGGCCAGGAGGAGCCGCGCAATTTTTCCCCGTGGCCGAAGTAGCCGCCCGTGAAGTCGGCATGCCCGGAAACGAGGCGTGTGAAGGGCAGCGCGCAGTAGTGCCGGCCGCCGATGGCCGCCCAGATGTTCTGTTCCCCTCCGTAGATGCCCTCCCGGCTCATTTCATGCGGCCAGGCGCGTTCCTCCCCGGTGGGGGTATTGGCGCCGTGGAAGTTGACCATCAGCTTGTTCTTCGCCAGGTTCTCCGCCACGGCGTCATAAAAAGCCAGGCGTTCCTGTGAGGCGGAATCCATGAAGTCTATCTTGATTCCCCTGATGCCCGTTTTGGCAAGGGCGCTGAAAAAGCTGCGCATGCTTTCCCAGTTGTTGGCGGGATCGTTGACGTCGGACCAGCGCACCCATACCCAGATGCCTACCTTCTTATCCGCAGCGTAGCGGACCAGCCGGGCGATCTTCTCCATGCTTTCCGGGAGGGTCTTTCCCCATTTCTTCCACCCTTCATCCACCAGGTGGTATTCCCAGCCGAAGCCGGAGGCCATATCCACAAACGCGTACTGGTCGTCTTCAAGGACTTTTCCCCGGTCCCACCAGGTCCAGGTGGAGCGGCCCGGCTTGATCCAGGGCGTTTTGGCCCCTTCCAGGAAAAGATTTTTGTCCGGTTCCGGAGCTAGGGAGAGGATAATGTCGTTCCGGACCAGGCCGTTGAGATCGTCATTCACCAGAATGACCCGCCAGGGCATCTCCACGGAAGAAGGGACGGCAAAGCCGCTCGGGTTCTGGAAATGCACGGCCCGGCAGGAGCCGTCCTCAAGGGAGAATTTAATGCCGCTCCACTGCTTGTTGAAGTTGGCGGCTTCCTGGACCAGGGCGAAGCCTCCGCCCGGCAGTTCCGCCGTAACCGGCATGGTGCGGATATGGCTGCGGGGATTGCCGGGGTCTTTCTTGAAATCTGCTATTCTGGCCGGGGACCATACCCCCTCGCAGGGACCCAGGGCGGAGGAGGCGTCCTGGGTCCACAGGACGGCCTGCTCCGGGAACGTGAAGGAAGTTTTTTCCTCCCCGATGTGGAGCAAGGGCTTTTTCTTCATGTCCTCCGTCCATTCATAGCGGAAGGCTACCCCGTTATTGAAGACGCGGGCGCGGAGGCGCAGGGCGGAGTTGTCCCCGGAAGCCACGTACTCGTTAAAATTGACGGAGGCGGTCGGATACTTGCCGCGCGTTTCAAAGGTCTCGCGAACGTTTTCCCGCACCTTTTCCACGCTCCATCCCGTGATGCCGTCCGCCACGCCGGCGCCGTCCGCCACGATGCCGAGCGCGGAAGGCTCCAGAACAACCCGGCCCTTTTTATTCAGGGAATGTCCGGCCTTTCCGTCCCGGGCCTCCAGGTTCCAGGTGAGCAGGCCGTCCGGGGATGCCATGGCGGCGGAGGGTTCCCCCGCCCGCACGGTTCCGGATGCGGCCAGTACGGCAATGCTGCTGAGGATGATCAGGTTCTTCATAACGTCTCCTTTCATGGAATACGTCCCGGCACGCCGTTTCATTACAAGGAAAGCGTCCGGAGGAAAAAGCGGACCCCTGTTAAATGTTCTTCAGCATTTCCAGCGCCTCCCGGAGCTTGTCTGCGGGACTGACGCTTGCCAGCCGCGGGAACTTGTTGGACAGCAGGATGAAGTCCCCGTTCCTGGTCAGCATCAGGCGCTGGCCGCTGATCTCCACCATGGAGATGTTGGCCTTGGAGGCCAGTATCTTGATTTTGTGGGAATCCAGAAGATGATGCACCGTTTCCGGTGCAGGTCCGAAGCGGTCTTCCCACGCGCGGAGCAGGGCGTCCGCCTCCTTCAGGGTGCGGACGGCCGCCAGGTCCTTGTACGCGGCGATGCGCAGGGCGGCGTCGCTGATATACTCCCGGGGCAGGAAGGCTCCCAGATAATCCTTGCGCGATTTGGCGGCGAACTGCGTCTCGCTGTTCACGATGAAATCCGTTCTCAGGGCCGCATCCGGGCGGGGGGCCGTGTGCTTGACCTGCATGTGGGAGATGGACTGCTGGAGAAGCTGGCAGTACAGGTCAAAGCCGATGGCGGCGATGTGGCCGCTCTGCTGGGTGCCCAGCAGGTTGCCCGCGCCGCGGATTTCCAGGTCCCGCATGGCTATCTTGAAGCCGGAACCCAGCTCCGTGTACTGCTTGATGGCGGAGACGCGCTTGCGGGCGTCTCCCGTGGTGGCGGCGGACCGGGGGAGCATGAGGTACGCGTAGGCGCGGTGCCCGGCGCGGCCCACGCGGCCGCGGAGCTGGTACAGGTCCGCCAGGCCGAAGCGGTCCGCGCGGTCAATGATGATGGTGTTGGCGTTCGGGATGTCGATGCCGGATTCAATGATGGTGGTCGCCAGCAGGATGTCCGCATCACCGTTCACGAAGGTGCGCATGACCTTTTCCAGCTCGTCCTTGGGCATCTGCCCGTGGCCGATGACGATGCGGGCCTTGGGAACCAGGGCCTGGATGCGGTCCCGGAACAGTTCAATGGTCTTGACCCGGTTGTGCAGCAGGAAAATCTGGCCGCCGCGTTCCAGTTCACGCTCCATGGCCTTCTTCATGATGCGCTCGTCGTAGGGGCATACGCTCGTCTGCACGGGCTGGCGGTTGACGGGCGGCGTCTCAATGGAACTCATGTCCCGCGCGCCCATCAGGGCAATGTACAGCGTGCGTGGAATGGGCGTGGCGGACAGCGTGAGCACGTCGATTCCCTTGAAGCGTTCCTTGAACTTTTCCTTGTGCCTGACGCCGAACCGCTGTTCCTCGTCAATCACCACCAGGCCCAGATTCTTGATGGAGACGTCGTCCGAAATAAGGCGGTGCGTGCCGATGACGATGTCCACGGCCCCCGTCCTCAGCCCTTCCAGCGTGGAGCGGACGTCCGCCGCGCTGCTGAAGCGGCTGAGCATTTCAATCCGCACGGGATATTCGCTCATGCGTGACTTGAACGTCCGGAAATGCTGTTCCGCCAGCACGGTGGTGGGCACCAGCACGGCCACCTGGCGCCCGCCCGTCACGCACTTGAAGGCGGCGCGGATGGCCACCTCCGTCTTGCCGAAGCCCACGTCCCCGCAAATCAGGCGGTCCATGGGGCGGGGGCCTTCCATGTCCGCCTTCGTCTGGGCGATGGCGCGGAGCTGGTCCTGCGTCTCCCGGAAGGGGAAGGAGCTTTCAAACTCCCACATCCATTTGCTGTCCGGCGGGTGGCTGTAGCCTTTCCCCGTCTGGCGTTCCGCCTGCACGTTCAGGAGCTGGGCGGCGTAATCCGCCACGGAGCGTTCCGCGGACTTTTTGGCGCGCTGCCATTTGGCGTCCCCCAGCTTGTTGAGTTCCGGCGTCTTGCTCCCCAGGCCGATGTAACGTGAAACCAGGTGCGCCTGGCTGAGGGGAACGTGCAGGATGGTATTATCCCGGTAGAGGATGTTCATTTCCTCGTCTCCGGAATCCGGAGAGGTGGAAATATTGATGAACTTGCCGATGCCGTAGCTGGTGTGCACCACCAGGTCCCCGGGGTTGATGTCCTTCAGGGAGGCCTGCGCACGGGCCTTGCGCGCCTTGTCTTCCCGGCTGGCGCGGCGGCGTGCGGTGGCGGACTGGTACCTGCCGAACAATTCCGAGGAAGAAAGCACGGCCGTTTTTGCGCCCGGAATGCTGAAGCCCGCGGGCAGGTCCCCGCGCAGGGCCGTGATGGAAAGCAGCGCGGGAGTTCCGGCGCAGATGTCCCGGAAGCGCTCCTCCTCCCCTTCATTGGGAAAGAACATGCTGACATTCCACTTCCGGTCCAGCCACTCGCGGATCTGGCGTTCCGCCAGCTCCCGGCGCATCTCCTGCATCACGAAGTCCCCGGCGTCAAAGCTGCCCAGGGGGTTCTCATGGATGGCCAGGGAAAAATCCTCCTCCCCCTCCGCGTTCTCCGGCGGGGCGGTGAGGATGCAGGCGTTCCCGCGCTCCTTGCAGAAGGGGGCGGTGATTACCACGTCTCCCGGTTTGATCCAGTCCCGGAGGGTTTCCACGCCCGCCGCCTCCGCCAGCACCAGGTTGACGTGCTCCACCTTCCGGAAGGAAATCTGGGAATCTACGTCGAATTCCCGGATGGATTCAATCTCGTCGTCAAAAAACTCCAGGCGCACGGGGTGGGAGGACTGGAGCGGAAAAATGTCCAGAATGCCGCCGCGGCGCGACCACTGCCCGCGGGAAATGACCTGCGGAACCCCTTCAAAGCCTGCCTCCGTAAACAGATTGATCAACTCGTCGGGGGCATGAGTTTCTCCCGTTTTCAGGGTCATCCCCTGGTTCTGCATGCCGTTGACGGAGGGAACCTCGTCATTCAGGCTGCCTTCCGTCACCACGATAGTCTGCTTGCCCAGGCTTCCGGAAGCAATGCGGTGAAGGACATTCAGCCGTTCTGCGGCAAGTTCCGGATCGCCTACTTCCTCCCCAAGCGCCACTTCTTTTTCCGGGACGAACAGGATGTTCCTGACTCCCCAGGTTTCCAACTGCGCAGCGATGGATTCCTGCGCCCTCAGATGGGGCGTTACCACCCAGGCGCGGGCGGTTTCCGGAATGGCGCGGATGCACAAGGCCGCCACAAACGGGACGCCCGGCAGGGAAGTGTGGTCGAAAACCGCCTGTTCCTCCGTGCCCAGTTTGGCCAGCTCCCGGTGGAAGGGTGCGGTCCGGGCCACCCTGTCCATCAGGGCGGATATGGAAGCGTCTTCTGCCATGCTTGTCTGATAACCCCTGCTGTCAGGGAGTGTGCCGCCTTTCCCTGCCATGTCAACGGTTTTTCAGGGCACAGACTGTCCGCAGCATTCCGGACGGGGCACACGGAGCGGGGCTCAGGAAGAGGTGCGGAAGCGGATTTTAATGCCTGCCTTGCGCCATTTCTGTTCAATCTCCTTGGCCAGCTCCGCATAGCTGCGGCCGTCCAGGAGGAGTTTCTGCGCTTCCTTCTCCCTGGCGCCGGACTGGATGGCCTTCATGTAATTCTTGATGCGCTGGCCGTCCCCCTTGCCGTCCATGTGGTAAAAATAATACGCCATCAGGGCGGCCAGCCCGTAATGCAGGTTGGCGTTCTCCCCCGTGAACTGGTCATAGGGCATGTTCATGTACGCCTCCAGGCCGGGCGCTTCAAAGTCATCCCCCAGGGCGCGGCCCCCGGTGTTTTTCTTGCCGTATTCCGTCACGCGGGCGACGATGTGGGAGCGGTTGGCCCCGAAGTTGAAACGGCCTCCGGAATACGGGGTCATCCCCATGTATTCCGCGGAGCCTTCACAGAACCAGCTTGCCTGCTTGGCCTGCGGGGACATGAGCTGGTGGGTCAGTTCATGGATGAGGGTGGAGGAATCCTTGTCACGGTCAATGATGTACGTGCTCCCCATGGTCTTGACGCCCAGGGAATCAAACGGAACCAGGATTCTGCCGCGGTCTCCGGGGCGCGTGGTCCCCAGGAAAATGCCTGCCGTGCCTTCACGCCCGCCGTTCTCCAGGTACGTGCTGAACTTCTCGTACAGGTAGGCGGGGAATTTGGCGGAATCGTCGTGCGGGGGAATGTTGCCGATGGGCAGGGACTTGTTCGCCAGGTGGGTGGCTTCAAACAGAAGCCCCAGCCGCTTGATCATGCCCGCGCCCAGCCGGGCGTCGCAAATAAAGCGGAAATGGGGCGTTTCATAAATATACTCCCCTTTTTCCTCCTTGATGGTTTCCACCTTGAAATTGTCCGGGCATTTGACGGTCCGGGGCCACGGCAGGTGGTAATTGTCCGCGGGATTGGCGGAGGAGTTTCCCTTTCCCTGTTCCGCAATGAAATCCCGGTCCCCCTGGGAAAGCTGGGCCAGGGGGATGGAGACGGTCTGGCCGCCGGAACGTTTCAGCACGGCTTTCTGGCCGTCCAGCTTGACGAACTCGGCTTCCAGGCTTTTTCCCTGGACGCTGGTCCAGGTGCGGCCCTGGGCCGTGGAAAGGAGGGAGAGGGAGCACAGGGCTCCCGTCACCAGGCAGAGGCGTGCGGTATTCTTCATCAGGCGGGGTGGGGGTAGGGAGAATTGAAGCTGTCAGCGCTGGGGGCGCGGAAGCGTCAGGAGCAGCAAGCCGCAGAACAGCATCAGGCAGCCTGACGCCGCCAGCGTGGTGGTCAGCGGAACGCCCTGGTCCTTGAACCATCCCCCGAAGAAGGAGATGAGGGCGCCCACGCCCGCAGACGTGAGGTTCAGGAGGCCGTAGCCGGTTGCGGAATACCGCTCGTCAATATGGGAGCGTAGCACAGGCATGAGGGTGGCGTCCAGCGATCCTTGCGCCAGCCCCTGCGTAGCGACCAGCCCCAGCATGAGCACGAGGGGTACCGCAATGTCCCAGCCGAAGATGCCGGGCAGCAGCGCCAGCACCACCAGCGGGCCGGAGATGGTGAAGGTGATGCCGGGCACCAGGGCGCGGGCGCGCTTGTTGCGCTTGTACCACATGTCCGCCAGGATGGCGCCGCCCAGCACGGCCACGTACTTGGCTACGGAGCTCCACAGGGTGGCGGCGGGGCCGGCCTCCGCGGAGGAAAGCTGGTATTTATCCTGCAGCAGGGTGGGGTACCAGGTGAGCAGGAACCAGTTGCCGGCGCCTGCAAAGGCCACCACGGCCAGGAGCATCCACATGGGGCGACCGCTCAACAGGCTGGAGAGGACGGCTCCGGTGGAAAGATTGGAGGCGGGTTCCTTGATGACCTGCTCGTCATTGTCCACATTGATCAGCACGGTCTTTTCCTCCGGCTTGGAGGGCTTCCGCGCCAGGGCCGTATCCGCCGGGGCCCTGCCGGGATCCTTCAGGAACAGGATGAGGACGATGGCGTACGCCACGCCGATCAGGCCGAACAGGGCGAAGGTCATGCGCCAGCCCGTCCATGACGCCATGGTGGCGCCGAAGCCCGCCACGGCCATGCCCACGTAAATGCCGCTCATGTGCAGGCCCGTGGCGATGGAGCGAGTGCTGCCCCGGTGGTAGTCCGTAATCAGGGCCAGGGCGGCGGGAATGTAAAAGGCCTCACTGATTCCCATGGCGCCGCGCGCAATGAGCAGGGACGTGTAATCCTCCGCGTGGCCGGTCCACCACGTGACTACGGACCAGACGACAAGGGAGCACAGGATCATCAGGCGGCGGCTGTAACGGTCCGCCAGAAAGCCCCCCACGGGGCTGAGCAGGGCGTAAATCAGCAGGAAGACGGAGGTAACCATGCCGAACTGGGCCTCCGTCTGCGGGATGTCCCGGACGATGGGTTCATGCAGGGCGGAGAGAAGCTGGCGGTCAAAGTAATTCAGCATCACCACGAACCACAGGACGATCACGGCCACCCAGGCCCACAGGCCGGGCCTGGTGTTCGGGTCCGTGACGGCGGAGACGTTTTTAACGCCGTGGCGCATGGCGGAGACGATGATGATGGCCATCACGATCACGGTCAGGATGAGGACGGCGTAATCCACCATGCTCATTTCAAAATGGTAGCCCGCAGTGGCGGAGGCGTTCACGGCGGTCCGCACCCCCGGAGCGGTCTCCCCGCTGATGGTCATGATTTCGGTCCCCTTGACGATGGCGGGCGCCGTGGCGATGCCGACGGGCCATTCCCCCTCATGCGTCCAGGTGTTCTTGATGACGTCATAGGCCAGGATGTCCCTGGACTGGACCACAGGTTTGGACGTGTCCGGCGCGTTGCCGCGCTTATCCCCGCCGATCAGGAGGATGGCGTTTTCACGCACCGGGGCCGGTCCTGCGGCGGCGGCCACGGGCGTTCCCGGTCCGGCGAGCGGCTGCTTGCTCATGGCGCCCCACTCGGAGGAATTGTTGGACGTCATGTTGTAATCAATCAGGTCGGAAAGGTACGTTCTGGCGGTTTCTCCGGAGGCGTTTTTGGAAAGGGTGCAGCCGCCCGCGATGAACAGCGTGCCGTCACAAATGGCGGCAGTGGAAAGAATGCGGCCCGGTCCGTGGAAGGGCGGCAGCAGCTGCCACTTCATTTTGGCCGTATCCGGCGTGGTATCCAGCATGTAAATGGTGTTGAGCGCTGCTTCCGGCTGTTCCGCGTCCCGTCCGCCGATGACAAACAGCTTGTTCCCGTGGAAGGCGCAGGCGGCTTCCGTGATGGGAACGGGGAGGGGAGGCAGCTTCTCCACGGAACCGTCCGCCTTGATCAGCAGGGCGTCCGTCAGGATGCCTTCCGCGTTATGGCCGCCGGCTACCGCCAGCCCCTTGCCAACACTGCCGAAGGCGGCATAACCCAGCGGAACAGGAAGTGTTCCGGCCTTGCTCCATTGGCCGTTGCGGAGTTTGAAAATATCCTGGTAATACACCTTGGGGCCGCGTTCCTCCGGAGTGGCGGCGCCCGGCGCGGCTTGGGGGAAGTTGGCCCCGCCCGCGGCAATGATGGACTGGGTGCCGTCATTCTCCGTAACGGTTCCGGCAACCATGCCGGCGCGGCCTACCGGGTCCGGCAGGTCCGGGATGGTGCCGGCGGGCTGGACTTCCACGGAAAAAGAGGCATGGGCGGCGGGGGCCGCAATCAGCACCAGGGCGGCGAGAGCGGAGCCCCAGGTCCTGGAGAATCGGGTAAGGTGACGTGAGAGGTGCATATGCTGGGAAATACTGTTTGGGATGGGAGGAAAAATCAGGAAAGGGTGATGCCCCACACTTCATGGGAACGCCTGCCGGGTTTAAGTTCCCCGTTTACGGCGGTAAAACCGCCCTGCCACGCACAGCATGGAAGTACCGCCCGGGGGGCCGCGATGGGACCGCCGTCGTGCCAGGTCATGGAAGCCGTATCCAGGCACAGGGACTGGTTGTTGAAACCGGGATTGGTCTGCGGGGTGTACTTTTTCCCGGAGCCGTCGTCTCCGCCAAGCAGGTAAATCACCCCGGACCGGGAAACCGGGGCGGGAGTGGGGGCGGCTGCAATGGCGTAAGGCATCTCCGGCAGGCGGGACCAGCCGTGTTCCGGGGTGAAGCTCCAGGCTTCCGCCAGCAGTTCCCTGGCCTGTTTGCCGTCCTGCTCCTTCAGGCCGATGCCGCCCAGCACGTAAAGAACTCCGTCCACTGCGGCCATCTGGTGCAGGAAGCGGCCGCGGCCCGGCAGGGGGGGCAGCTCCTGCCAGCCCTGGTCCGGCTGGCGCGCGTCCAGCATGAACAGCCGGTTGGTGCAGTCCTGTTCCCCCGGGCGCTCACAGCCTCCCGTCAGGTAAACCTTTCCGTCCAGAACGGCGGCGGCCGTATAAGCCAGGGCAATGGGGAGGAAGGGGAAGGGAGTTGCGGTCACCGCGCCGTTTGCCGCGCGCAGCAGGTAAACGTCTTTCCGGTGGCGTGACTTGTCACACCCGCCGATGCAGAGCAGCCCCTCTTCCATGCTGGCGGAGGCTCCGTAAGCATAGGGAAAGGGGAGCGTTCCGGCCTCTGTCCAGGCTGCGGCCTCTGGCGCCAGCGTAAAAATGCGGTCCGTCCACGTTTTGGATCCGCCTTCAAGCATGGGTTTATCCGGAAAATTGGTGCCTCCGGCACAAATCATTGTTTCTCCGTGGGTTCCTGCATACATGCCGGCGAAACCTTCCGGATCGGGAAGAGAGGGTAGGGGGCTCCAGGATGAAGAATAAAGACTCATACGAATATAAAGGATTCGCGTAATGCTAACGAAAAGCGGGCCGCTGCGCCAGAATTAACCTCTGGTCCTATTTTTTTTGAATAAATTCCTTCCCCTGCGCCTCTTACCAACGTAGAAGGGGAGAATCAAATGAAGCATGGAACCTGTTTTTTACTGTTGTGCGCCCTGTTGCCCGCCGCTCTGGCGGAAGACATGACCCTGAGGTCCGGAAGGGTGCTTAAGGATGCCAGCGTGGTATCCTCCGGGGATGACTTTGTCAGCGTCCAGTACACGGACGGCGTAGCCAAGGTTCCGTACAAGGAACTGACGGACGACCAGCAAAAGGACTATAAGATGACGCCGGAGGAGGTGGAGGCCAGGCTGGGCCGGCGGCGCCTGGAGGATGCGGCGCGGAAAAAGAAGGCGGAAGAGGCCAGGAAGGCGGCAGATGAGGAAGCCAGGAAAATCCGGGAATCCCTGTCTGAGGCGGAACGCCACCCCCGGTATCTGGAAGGGGCGGACATCGCCCGCATGTTTTTACTGATGGGTGAACTCACCAAGGTGGAAGCGGAAGTCATGGCCCTGCAATGGAATGCCCTGGAGGCGGACCGTGTGGGGCTGCCGGAGGAAGCCCGCGTCTTCCGCGCGAGAGCCGGGGCGTATCAGGACCAGGTAAGCGCCATCCGCAAAAAAAGGGAAACCGCGGAACAATACTGGCAGGACCTGGAAAAGAAGTACCTGGCCCTGAAAGACGGAACCCAGAAAAAGATTGCGGACCTGAACAAGCAGGTCTCCCAGCTGCAGGGGGAAGTGCGGGACGTAGCCAGCCAGCCGAGAACGGAGCGCATCATCGTCCCCCCGATCATCAGGACGTGGAACTATCCTCCCCCTCCCGTAATTATCAGGCCCCTTCCTCCCCGTCCGCCCAGGCCTTACCCCGTTCCGCCGCGTCCCGTTCCCATCCCCACCAAGCCCAACATGCGCGTGGGGTAGTGGCTGCTTGCCGGGACTCCTCCTCTTTTCTTCCGGCAGCCTGCGGGCGGTTTCCGGCACAGCCTGCAAGCCTGCGGCTGTTCCGGGAGGTGACGCGGCGGACTGCGGAAAAGCCTTCTTTCCTGCAACGGGGAAGGTCAGGCCCCAGGCAGGGGGAACAGCTCCATGCGGCCTGCGTGAAAGGTGGCCAGGTGGCGGAATCCGGCCTGGCGGGCCAGTTCCGCGGCATGCTCAAAATCCCGGCCCACATCCTCCGGCTTGTGGGCGTCTGAACTGATGGTAAGGGGAATGCCCATCTCCGCCGCCATGTTCAGGAACTGCGCGTCCGGATACTGCTCGGCGCACTTGTTGCGCCAGCCGGCGGTATTAAGTTCCAGGCATGCACCGGATTCCCGGATGGCTTCCAGCGCAGGTTCATAATAAGGGCGCAGGTCTCCGGCAGGACGGAACCCGAATTTCTTGATCAGGTCCGCATGGCCCATGATTTGGAACAGGCCGGAAGCCGCCATGTCCCGGTAGCGTTCCCAGTACTGCCCCCAGGCGTCCTCCACGGCCGTCCGGTTCCAGAAATCCATCTTGTAGGGATTGTCAAACTCCTCCTTCTCCCCCAGGTAATGGACGGAGCCGATCAGGTAATCCCACCCGTGCAGGCTCCGCAAATGCTCTATCCACGGCTCAATGCCGGGGAACCAGTCGCATTCCAGCGCGGTGCGGACCGTCAGGCCGTGCGGCGCGGCTAGCTCCCGCGCCTCCGTAAGCCAGTCCAGGTAAGCAGGCATGTCCGCCTGCTTCATGCGCCAGTCGTCAAAAGGCTCGCCGGGCATGGGGGCGTGGTCTGAAATGCCGTACTCCCGCAGTCCGGCGCGCACGGCTGACTGCACATATTCCTGCGGGGTGCCGGAGGCGTGCAGGCACAGGGGGGTATGGGTATGGTAATCGCAGTACATGGGGGAAAGCCCATGTTAGCACGGCGGCGCGGGCGGTTCAATCCGGAGGACGTATTTGCCGATTATTTGCCGTCTTTGACTTTATGGGTTGATTTTATGGACAGGATTTTTTAGAGTCGCGTTGAATAGGACACGTGACATATGAGTGACTGGCAAGGCTTTTCCCCGCTGAATGATTTCACAGGACCGCTCCTGGACAACCTGAAGCGTCATCCCAAGCGCATTGTTTTTCCGGAAGGGGAGGACGTGCGCGTGCTGCGCGTGTCTGAGCGCTTCGTGGCGGAAAAGGCCGGTGTGCCCATCCTGCTGGGCCGCAAGGAAGTCATCCGTAGAATGGCGGAAATGAATGGAATTTCCCTGAAATTCGTCCGCATCATTGAACCGGAAAAAAGCTCCGATCTTCAAATGTTCTGCGACCGCTATGAACGCGCGGAGCAAATGTTCGGCAACGGACTGCCCATGAACACGCGTGAAATCGTCTCCGAGCCGGTCCACTTTGCCGCCATGATGGTCCTTTACGGCCAGGCGGACGCCATTGTGGCCGGGAACATGAAAAGGGTGGCCTCCGTCTTCCGCGCCGTGAACAAATACCGGCAGGACCCCGTTCCCACCAAGCCCCTTTTTGCCATCTCCATTGTGCTGGTTCCCGAATTTGCCAGAAAATTCGGCGGCCGCGGCATCTACTTCCTGGCGGATACGGGCGTAACGCCTGACCCCACGGTGGAAAACATGGCCTACTTTGCCGTGGAAACGGCCAAAATGGCCCGGCACATGCTCGGCAAAAGCGTCCGTGTCGCCATGCTGAGCGCGTCCACGGACGGCTCCGTGCCGGAACTGGCCGCGGACCGCACCAGGGCCGCTACCGCGCTGGCCCGGAGCATGGTGCAGAAGGAATGCCTGAACAATGAAATCTCCGTGGAAGGGGAAATCCAGATTGACGCCGCCCTCTCGTCGGACTCCTACAGCGTGCGCGTGCACCGCAACTCCATGCTGCAACCCAGTGACGTGTGGGTCTTCCCGACCCTGGATGCGGCGGACATCTCCAAAAAACTGATCTGCATGATGCCCTCCGTGTACAACTACGGCCTCATTCTGGGCGGGCTGCTCTTCCCGATTGCCCAGCTTCCGCGGTTGACGGATGAAGACCGGATGTTCGGCACCGCGCTGGTAGTGGGGAATGAAGCCATCAAATTCCACCTGCTGTATCCACAGGGGGTTGCTCCCCTTTATTGATGGGGCGCGGCGCGTCCTTCACCAGCAGGCGTTTCTCCTTGCGCACGGCCAGCTTGCCACCGGGCAGGGAAGTGCGGGAAGGGCCGTCCGTATCCAGGATATTCATCACCCGGAGGACCGCATTCTCCGTCAGATCGGGAACATTCTGGCGGCGCAGGTAATCATGGACGGCGCATTGCCTCAGCTCCGCGGGGAGCCGATTCACCTTCGGCAGGAACAGGCGCCCCTGCGGGTCCGTCAGGTTCATGGAATCCAGGGCCTGGGAAAGCGCCGTGCGGATTTGGTTCTCCACCCGGCAGGCGCGTGAAAAGGAAAGGCTGGTATTCCGCCGGAACAGGGCATCCAGCCTGGGGATAACCTCATGGCGCAGGGCATTCCTGGTGTACTCCGTGGACTGGTTGCTGGCGTCCTCCCTCCACGGAATGCGGTGATGGGCCAGGTACGCGGTGATCTCCTCCCGGGAAACACTCAGCAGAGGCCGTACGACGGTCAGCCCGTTGGCCCACGTGGAAACGGGAGACATGCCGTGAATGCCGGAAGCGCCGCGGCACAGGTGAAGGAGGGCTGTCTCCTGCTGGTCGTTCCGGTGGTGGGCCAGTGCTACGAGCGCGCCCGGATGGGCTGCGGACCACTTCAGGAACAGTGCCTGCCGTGCGTGGCGGGCCGCTTCTTCAACGGACATGCCCCCGGCGCGGGCCGTGGCGCGGACGTCCGCCCGCTCCCACACACAGCGAACTCCCAGGGAGGAAGCATACTGGCGCACGAACTGCGCCTCCTCCTCCGCCTCCGGACGCAAGCCGTGGTGCACGTGGCAGGCAATCAAATTGCACCCCTGCATGCCGGACAAGAGGGAAAGAAGAGCCATGGAATCCCGCCCGCCGCTGATGCCGGCGAGGACGGGGCGCCCGGAACGCAGAAGCTCCGCAGACTGGCTATCGAAATGGTCCGGTGTCAACATCATGCCGCCGCCAGTGAAGCAGGAAAAAGGAATAAAGAGAAGCCTGCAAATAAAAACCCCGTTTTCCGGGAAGGAAACGGGGTGGGAAAACTGTTGGAACAAGCCTTACTTGTTGAGCTTGGGCTTGCCGCCGCTGCGCCGGACGGAGCCGAAGCGCTTCTGGAACTTGTCAATGCGGCCTTCGGTGTCCACAAACTGGTTCTTGCCGGTGAAGAACGGGTGGGAATCGGAGGTGATACCGCAGGAAACCACGAAATGTTCAACCCCGTCAATAACTTCCGTCTTGGGGGAACGAACCGTGGAATGGGTGATGAAGCGGCGTCCGGTGGTAATGTCAACGAAGACCACCGGATTGTACTGGGGATGAATATCTTTCTTCATGGTGATGTATTGCGTTTCCGACGCAAGGGGAGCACCAGTATAGGCGCGTTTTATTGCATGTCAAGCATCCCCGCATAAAAATGCGGAAGTCTGTGAATGACGGTGGACGGACTTGCCCGGAGGGCGGTTATGGGGATGATGGAACGGAAAATGGAGCAGGTGCTGAAGAGACCCCCCTGGTGGGCGTGGTTTTCCCTGATGGGACTGGAGATTCCTTCTGCAGCCATTGCGTGGGCTTTTGCCGTCAGCCAGTCCCATCTGGTGGTAGTCTCTTCTCCCTGGCTGTACCAGTTTCTATTTGTGGCCGTCTGGTGCGTCAACATGCTGGACCGGGTCATGAAGGTATTCCGGGGAGGCCCTGCGGTGTACTCTGACGAATGCCTGCTGTTTGCCAAAAAACACTGCTTCGTCATTTCCCTCCTCATTGTGGTGGCCGCCATCACGGGACTGTGGATCATGTTCTTCCAGCTGGGTGTGGTCATCTTCCAATTCGCCCTGCTGCCGGGTATTTGCAGTTTGCTGTTCCTGTACTTCTCCACCAATCCGCACAAAAAGGGAATCCTGTCTTCCGCGTTTGTCATGGGGTCATTCTTTGCCTCCGTCTCCTTTGCCACCGGCGCCGGAATCCCTGCCTACTTTTACGGCACCATGGGCGGAGGGTGGAGCGGCCAGTTATCCACGCCCACCTGGTATCTGGTGGCCCTGGTCATGCTGAGCATGTTCAGCCGGAGGAGGTGGATAGAAGAAGATGATGAAGAGGAGCAGGAATCCGCCGCCCGGGACATGGTATCCCTGGTCTGGATGGGAGTGATTGTCATTTACGTGGTCTTCTGCCTGGCCGCGGCCGCGCGGGAATACACCGGGGATGCGTGGATCTATTACGGTCTGGCCATGGCGGGAGTATTCATGTTCGTGCTGGACAGGTTGAAAAGGAACATGCCTCCCCTCATGCTGTACACCCTCTCCTGGGTGGCGCTGATCTTCCCGCTGGTGCTGAGCGGCATTCTGGCCCAGGCTTCCTCCTGATTGACTGGGAAGAACTTCCTGCCGCCGAACACGGCAAAACGCAGGAAAATTGGAAAAATGATATTTTGTGGTTGCAATACGGGAGATGCGGTGCTAGATTCTGCCCCGCAATCACGCTCTGCGTGCAAGCAAGTGGCTCGGTAGCTCAGTCGGTAGAGCAGGGGATTGAAAATCCCCGTGTCGGCGGTTCGATCCCGTCCCGAGCCACCATTTTTTTCTCCCAATTTTTTAATCCCCCCTCCTTTTATACGGGAAGTAGCTCAGCCTGGTGGAGCGCCTGCTTTGGGAGCAGGATGTCGCAGGTTCGAATCCTGTCTTCCCGACCAAATTCTTCTTTTTAAGGGTGCCGAATTATGCTTAGATAGCAACGGCTTACGCAGTTTTAGTTTGAATTGTGCCGAATAGCGCATTATGGCTAGGGGTACACTTTGGGGTACAAAATGTACCCCTCGATGTACCCCTAAGAAAATTTGAATGTTATGGCCTGGTTGAAAGAAAGAAAAGGAACGTGGTTTGCCAAATGGCGGGATGCCGATGGCAAGGAAATCGTCAAATCCACCAAAGTGAAGCTGAAGCCTACGGATGGCATGAAATCTTCGGATGCCAAAAAGCTGGCTCAGTTGACGGCGGATAATATGGAGCGTGCAGCCAAAGGCAATGTTGGGAAGGCTCAGGCATTGCAAGCGGCTCGCAGTGCTTTTTCCATGGCGGATAAAGTGCCGTCTGTTAAAGAGTATCTGGATAATTACCGGAGTACCGGAAAACAGAAATATTCGGACGGTCAGAAGAGGGCGTTCAAAGTGTTTCTGGAGTTTCTGGGAAAGAAGAAAAGTATGCGCCTGGATTGTGTGACGACGGGTGCAAGAGGTCTACCGTGGCGATTTGCTGGTAGCCCCGGTAGAGGTAGCGTTCATGCGCTGTGACGGTGCCATTTTCCGTAACCTTGGTAAACCATCTGCGGCCCATGTAAGTCATAGCCGCAGGTGATGACGGTGCCGCCCTGCGTGAATTTGACGGGCTGGTTATGGAAGTTATATACGACTTCCCAGATGCCTGTGTCCGTCTGGATGAGGGTCTGGTTCCCGCTGGCGTCATAGGTGGGGTGGAATGGCGCCGCGCTCCCTTCCGTAATGACGGTGTACTGGTTCAGGGAGTTGGTCTGGTAGGCGGTTTCCCCGGTCTCCATCATGGAAGAGAGACTTTCTCCGTTAAAGGTATTTTCTCTCATATAGATTAAGAATGCCAATGAGAAAGGGAAGAAAATTCCGGTGCCGGACGTGTGGGGCGCGATGGGGGGGATTGTCAGCCGCCGGAGGGGGTAATGGAAATGAGGTAGGCGTCCACGTCTGCGACGTTGTATTTACGGACGCCGCCGTTGGGCTGGCAGGTGCGGATTTTTTTACCGGAGACGCCGCCAAGGAGGAGGCGGCACATGTTGGACTTGGACATGTCATAACGTTTGGCAAGGGTGGCCTGGCTGGCCCAGACGACGCTGCCCGCGTCCGAGTCCTTACGGGCGAGGTCCATGGCTTCCAGCTTGAGGGTGATTTTCTGGAGTTCGGCCAGCATGTCTTCTGCTGATATGTAGATGGGAGTGGTGGCGAACCATGCCTGGGCGTCTTTTTTGCCTTTTGCCTTGCGGTAGTGCTTTGCCATGATGGAACGGGAGTTGCCCTGCGCCTGATATCCGACGGTTCCGGGAAGAGAGTCCTTCATTTTCTAACGGTTTTTATGTAAAAATAAGCCGATTATCGAGAATCTGTATGATCGATTGAACGATCATTTTCATCAGGATTATCTGGGCACTTGTTTTTTTGGGAAGGTAGGGAAATCTGGTTTTTCAATAATTGACTATGAGTATTAGGTACTGCGGGATTCTGTGAGCAGGCCGTCTTCGTTTTCTACAGTCAACGTGTACTTTTCTTTTGCTTTGCTTTGAAGAAGAGTGAGAACATGTTCTTTCCCGTCTTCCACTTTAATGCGTCCTGCATGTGTTATAAAAACATGGCGAGTATTCTTGACGGTAAAGGTCAGCGTGGCTTCATAGTTTGAGCCTTTGGGAGTGGCCGAGACTTTAAAATTCACAATTTCAGCTCGCAATGGCTTTATTTCGAGAGATTGGGATATTTGTTCGTCTTCGCATCTTGCGATGAGTGTGAACAATGTTTTTTTCAAAAGGATAGTTTCATAAATATTGTCTTCTTCCTTTGCTTTCTGTTCCAAGACAATATCACCGGGAGTGATAAGACAGGTATCGGCTCCCCAAGCCATATATTTAAATTTGACCGTATCGCGGAATCCGGCTTTCCCAGTTCCTTCTACTATTTCAAATTGCCTGATACCGAGTGGAATACTTTTTTTATAAACAGGCAGACAAAAATAAAAAATATCCTGTTGGATATTGATGAACTTTGCTTCGCAAGAGGTAATGCTTCCTGCAGGAAGGTTGGTGGACAATTCATCCAGAACAAGTTCTATTTGCCCACAGGGCGGTATGGATAGCGTTTTTTCCGGGTAGAGAATGAGATGACCGGGATAGGGACGACTCACCAGAAAATTTTCCTGCCTGTACGTTTGAGCAAGAGAGAATTGGGCTTCTGTCGTCAGGCATGTTTCGGCCTCTCCCAAAAGGAAAACCAGATAGATCATGCTGAGGCCCGGTCTGATTTCTGCTTCATCGATGTTTTTGAAGTCAGAATATTCGCGTTCCTCATCATTATATAGTTCCACCGATTGTGTTAAGGAAGTATTACGAATTTGAAAAACAAGTCTGTTTTTGACAACACGAGGTTCCTTATGGCTGGAAAAAAGATGATTCGGCGAAATATTGAGAAACAGAGGACAATCCGTCCCAGTTTTTTCGTTAAATAATGATGGAGCCCTTGGTTCCCTTTGTTGTTTCATAATAAATGGCAAATTGGCAGTTCATCGTTAATGGATAAGCCTGTTCCCACTCTCCCGAGGGAACGTCGGAAATGGTGTAAAGTGCGGTATCCCACGATTTTAATGTAACGCTCGCAAGTAGCTGGGTCGTCCACTTGATAGTGATGATCCTGTGTGTTTTAAAGGTTGTTGTTTCCTTGATGATAGAAATGATTTCAGAGACTGGCGGCAGATGGATGTCACGCTGAATAGTTCCCTCGCTGCTTGTTGCTCTGAGTGAGATATGGCTTATGTCCGGTGTGAGAACCTGCTGGCCGACGGGATCGACTTTTTCAAAGGAATCACCGGTAGAGAATTCAACCAAATATGCGAAATGGACTTCCCATTTGGCCTCTTTGTTTTTGACGGACAAGTCGGAGATGAGAGGCAGGGCAGCGAAGAGATCTACCTTTCTGCATGTGCTGCAATCTGCTGAGGAAATGTTCAGATAATAACTACCACTATCCTTGTCGAAAACAACATCCTGTGATGAGGCTCCTTTTTGTTCTTCCGAAAAAATGTCAAAATCACCGGGATACAGATACCCTTTGGTTGCTTTTTGTATTTTCCAATGCAGGGTTATTGTCTGTCCGAATGCGGCTGTTCCGGGAGACGCCTCGAATTGCAGAATGCGCAGATCCGTTTTTTTCTTGAACAATTCGCATAACACGGTTTTGTCGGGCACCCCCTTGATATGGGAAAATTTGACCATGATGGAGCAAAAGCCCTGGCATGATGTGGAGGCTATCCCGGTCCAGGTGAAGCGAATGGCTTCCAGCGCTTCCAGACTGACAGGGCTGTTGCCTGCAGGTGTAATGTCACAGTATAATTTGTTTGGAAAGGTCTCATGCTCTTTCCAGCCAGTCGCTTGAAACTCTCCGTGACATATTATGGTTCCGTATCCCTTTTTATCATCGGGTGTGAACATATTGTGTTCCCCCTCACCTATATCAATGAATAGCTGAATTTTGGACTTCGGAGCCTGCAAGGAATTGGAGAAGATTATTTTTTTGCTCCTGTTCGGATTCATAACCGAAAAATGAAGCTGCGCTTCAGTCATATTATTTTCACTTGAATCGTTGACGGCAAATTCCGTTTCATGAAATCCAAGGATAATTCCATTGGGAGTATAGATCATTTTTTCGGTTCCTCCTTATATTTCATTTCTATAAAACCTTCTACGGCTTTCTGGGGATATTCATGGGCAAAGGCTTGCCCGTCTACGGGTTCCAGAAGTATGTTCTTCCATTGCGTATCGTTTTCCAGACTGCTCCATATAAAATCGGTGTTCTCGGAACGCGGCACGGGAATGGAGAGGTCCTTTATGTTGGTGATGATCGGCGCCGCCAGACAGGTCATGCTCATTTTTTTTACCGTTTGGCTGACCAGCTCTTCCGGCAGGCGCAGTGTTTTTACAGGGAGGAGGCCCGTGATGATGTTGATGTCAGACCAAGGTTCCAGTAAAACGGTGATCATGTCAGGCTCGGCTGTGGGCTTGAGCGGTATGGAAATTCGATTGCTTTTGATAAAGTAGGGATCGCTGTCGCCGGAAACGATTTCTCCATGTATATGCATTTGTTTGTAGTCACCATTCAGGAAAAAACCGATCATGCCGTCCCGCATATCTGTACGAAGCCCCAGATCCAGAGGCAGGACCGCCTCTTCGACATCTGTTTCGTGTGATTTGTCCCTCTGCCCGGTTTCTTCATTGTGCCTGTACCATTCCGTTCTGCCCAATTGTTCCATTTTGAGAGAGATGCGGGAGACTGCAATGGGGCGGCCCATGAAATCAGCGGCATGCATCTTGTGGACGGGGGTGTGGATGAGATAAAAAAGTTTGTTGATATAGGAGATCAATTGCTTCAACACGAAGGGGGTGCTATCATGCAAATTCTTCATGATCTGGTACATTTCCGGATCAAGGTTTTCCGGTATGATTGAGGAGAATGGGGCTCCCGGCGGGCTTTTCCAGATGATTCCGGTACCTGTCTCCGTCAAATTTAAACTTCCGGCCAGAGTTCCGTTCGGATAGTAGGCCATCAGGCTGTGGTCTATACGGTTGGGGAGAAGGAATCCGCAAATCGGCGACGCCGTTTCCACAAAACCGGCTTCTTCCTTTTCCCTGCCTTTCCCGGAGCAGGTCCAGTAAGCCCGCAGACGGGACGCCTGCGGAAGCCGCGGGGGCAGCATGGCGTACCTGAGAGGGAGGCGTTTTTCTTTTTGCCTCAGGCTTTCGCCTACGTACCAATCCGGCTGCTTTATATCCTGGTAGCGTCCCCATGTGTCGATGATGCGTATTTGGTGCAGGGAAAGGAAACCACCTCGTATTGGAGCGTACAATTTATCGAAAACCGGTTTTGTTCCAAGCACTTCGGGAGAGAGTCCGGAAATGGCGTCAATGATATACTGTTCCTCGTCATCTGTTGTAAAAAGAGCCAGCGGGAATGATTCGTTTTTCATCAGAAGAGTGTTGTGAAATCCGCTGAGTGCTTGGGAGAGCAGGCTTTTTTCCCGTGCCTGAGCAAGCAGTTCCGCCTGGTTGCCCGGGGGGAGATTTGTTTGTACCATGGAGGACAACTGATGATCCGCATTGTCAGAGATGAGCATACGCCCTTCTATGATTCGTTCGTTATGGAGATTGATCAGATCATCCTTTCCGGTAAAGGTGTAGTCTCCATTTTCTAATTGCCAGTTTTTGAAATCAGGCTGCTTTTTTAAAAGTTCGTTATCGGGGTAATAACAGGCCTGCCATTCGATGAAGAGAGGACGCCATGAAGGAGAGTGGAATCCGCAGGCGGCAGAATCGGGAAATTCTCCCGAAAATCCTTTTTCTTTTGCTTCCCCATCATTTTGCTGGAGCACTCTGATGGTTCGGGCCAAAGTTTCTGTTTGTTCCTTCGAGGGGGAAATCCCGCCGAGAGTAAATGCTTTCTTTGCCGCTATTTCTGCAAATCCGGGGGAGAGCAGTACGGCCTCCGTCACAAGGTCCGGAACATCGTCCGGGACATTGATACCAAGACGCATTGTTTCATATAGGGAATTGCCTTTGATGAATACACTTTTTCCTTCAAGGAGAAGCGTCAGTGACTGAATTGTCTGACCAGTGATTCGGCAAGTCAGGATACCACTCTCCTGTGTATCTTTATGAGCCAGCTGGGAAATAACCATGACAGGTTCATTGGGCACATAAAAACATTGATCAGGCTCTTCTGCGGTTTCGTAGTCGGGGCCGGGATCAAGAGCCTTTATGCGAGACTCAAGGTTTTCCGTTCCCTGCTTCAGACACGAGCCTACTACAGGGAGGCGTTGAAATTGTTGCTGCAGACGCTTGAGGTATAGAGCCCGGTATCTGTCCTCCATGGCGAATGTATATAAATACCATGTTTCGAACGCTTCCCGTTGTGATTGCAGGAATTCCCTGTATTTGTCGAATAACAGGCGCTGCCGCTTTCTAATCGCTGCGATTTTACCCATTGTGCGGGTATCGGGGGGAGCTGCCTCTTCTCTGTTTTTTTTACGTCTGATTCCGATAATATCCGGCGGTTTGATCGGGGTAAACGCGGTTTCGTGCATTTCCCGTTCGGCAAGGGTGAGTCCATTGCTTTCCATCAGTCCGGAAAGAGAATTTTGCATGAACAAATGAAACAGGCGTTCATCGTTGCCATGGCCGCGCCCGGCGAGGGCAGCCAGTGCCTCTGCTGAAGAATTGCCGAGGGCCAACCTGGGCCGTATTTCCGGTTCTCCCGGCTCAGGGTCGGATGGGACGCCTGATGGGTAATAGATATGGCTACCCCTCCATTCGAGATTGTCTATAAACCCGTGGCAAATCATCCGGTCCGGTTTGCGGGCGGCTTTGACGGTTAACCCCCATTTCTCTTCCAGTTCTTTTATCCCGCTGATACTTGCGATGGGTTCTTCCTCGACGGCGTCTTCATACCAGCCGGAGACAGCATAACAGATATGTGCGCCAGCCAGGTCGTCGTCCGACAAATCGTCATAAAACGCAAAAACATTGCGGCACATCGGGGCGAAAGCGGCAAAAAACGGATTGGCCGGGGCTGTCGCCGTCAATCTTATGCGTTCGGAAAAGGCAGCAGCATCAGGGCTTAGGGAGGCATCCGCATATTGACCCAGATAACGGTACGGCTGATCAATATCCTTTGTGAAGGGATAGGTGGGACTGCTGAAATTTTTTCTTTCCGAATTACTGTTAAGAATGTCGCTCCGGATGATGAAGGATTTTGTGGAAATTTTCTCATGACCCTCCTTCGTCCATAACCGCGTTACCAGCCAACGGTTGGGGACTGTCGGATACGTTATATCTTCACTTTGCTCATCCTGGATGCCATTTGTCAGCCCTGCGGGCAACCCCCAATGCAGATGTATGCCGGGGTCTTCCTGTTCCCGTTCGGAGAAGATGTGTTTTTCAATAATCTGGGATAACGGTTCTTCATCCAGTTTGGAAAAATCATAGGACAAACCGGAGAACATCTTCTTTTTCGAAGACTCTCCAATCATCATGGCACGCACCCTGACGGGAACGAGAAGAGAAACTTTTTTTTCCATTACCAATGCCAGTAACGGCTATCGAAATAAAACAGTACCATTTCAACCGGACTTTGGCGGCCTCGTTTTTTAATGTAGCAGCATGCGGTAAAGATTAAAGAAGGGCTGTCCGCTTTTGTTGCGGAACTGAATTCTGCAAGATCGAAACAGGCCGGAGAAGAGAATGCGGTCTGTTTCCTGAATATGAGAGGGCCTGTATATTTTACAGGTTGCCCGGAGACGACATACTGCAAAGCCGGAGCATCTATTCTGATGATTTTGTATTCAGGGAGAGGAACCAATGGGACAGATGCCTTAAGGTTTACCCACTGTTTTTTTGTGGAATTATCGTATAATCCTTTTATCGTAAAATGGTAAAGAGGATATTCAAAGCATTGTTTTGTTCCGATGATGCTCATGTGAAGACTGTCTAAAACAGGAGTCGGTTCTTCCGGGGCGGATTCTTCCTGTTCCTTTTCGCGTAAAACGGCAGAGAGCCGATAGACGGTATCGTCGTCCGGCGTTGCCATTTTTACATTCGGAATTTCACCGATGATTTTCTTCTTTGCAATATATGTTCTGGAGAAAATCTTTCTGGATGTTGTTTCATTGCTCAGTTCGAGAACCAGCTGCAAATCTTTATCAGACTCCGGATATTCCGCGATAAGTGTCAGATGTGCGGTTCCGTTCGTATTCCACTGGGGAATTATTTCGATGCTCATAATGCTTATATTTCCTGTTTGATGTTGTAGAGTAAAAGGGTGTAATCATAAAATTCCTTAAGTCGTTCCGGATCGGTTGTTTTTGAAGAGTCGCCCTCCATCAACCGTTTATAGACCGCGCCGGCATCGTATTCGTATGCATAGTTGAATTCTTTTTTCCAGGCTTTTTTCAGTTCATTGAAAGTTCCGTTGCCCGTTGCGAAAACACTTCGTAGCTTTGGTTTCAATGTTTGTTTCCAATTTGTTTCGTCAAATGAAGAATCGGGTATGCAATTTGTCAAAAAACGCAATATTATCTCGCATGCATCCGTATAACGATGCGAATTAACGGGAGTAAGATGCCCCGAATAATCGAGTTTGTCGGCAAGTTCATGAACTCCCCGTGGGAATATATATTCATAATCGACGTAGCTATCATGAACGACTTTTCCGATTTGCTGGATGCCGCACGGATATTTTTCCAAGGTCGAGAAACCATAATCCTTATAGGGAGTATAGATTATTCTATTACCGTTTTCATCAAGCGCGGTAACCAGTCTTTTTAAATTTTGCCATGTCCGTTCGGCGCAAAAGCGTTCATGCAGCATCGTGTCGGCAAGAATATGGATATAAACTCCGATTTTCATCAACAGATCTGTACCGGGATGCCCTTCCGCTTTTTGCGCTTCTTTTTCAATCTCCGTCAAACGGTTGTGGAGATTTGAGGGATTGAACCGAACAACGGGCGGATCTCCGGGATTTGAAGGGGATGAAGGGGGATAGAAGTGAAAGGGGCGCAGGATATCCGTTATGGTATCATAAGTACGTTTATCTCCGGCAGAAGCACCAAACCATGGAATTTTTGTCTCAATCTCCGTTTCATTGTACCACGTTTTCATGCTCGTAGGAATGATGGGCACGAGAATGCCTGTCTCACTGTTAAAATACAGTTTCTTCTCATTTAATTCTTCCGTAATTTCTTCTACTGGCAGTCCCGCAGATGTAGCATTATCACCGAGGAATTGAGCGTATTCGGCAATTATTTGCGCCTCTTCATGAGAGAATCCGGCAAAACAGGAGAGAGCCTTGACGGCGAAGTAGTGTAAGGCGGGACATTCGGGAACGTCTCCTTTTACAAAAGCGGGAAGCTCGCTATTTGCACAGTTTTTTGATTTCTGACAAGACGGATTGAAGTTCATGAGAGTATGTGGGGCGGACAATTTCTTCTGTTTGCCGGGAGATGTTTTGTTCCATGAGTGCGTCTCCGACAAAAAGCCCATTGGCGATAATTTCCGTCGTGGAATCAAACTGGAAATTGTAGGCATCTCCTTCGTATTCTTCTGCCGTCACCGATGTAACTTTGGTCAGGAATTCCTTATTCGTTTTTTCATTCCATGCCCGGACGTTGTTGCCCGGAACCAGGAGAGAGGCGGGACAGCAGCCTTTATCTGTGCAAATGATATGACTGGGCGTTACGAGGAGACCTCCGTTTTCCGTTTTCACGCTCAGCATCGTGTTTCTAGGGCACCGGACGATATTGATGACTTTGGCTGTTTTCCCGTTTCGCGTCAAAATTTGATCTCCCTTATTGATCTCGACGGCTCGTTTTTGTCCGTTTACAGTTGAAATCAGGGCGTTTTTGTCAAAACAGTCCCAGGCATAACGTAAGCGCGGCATATAGGCGGTATTAGTTCCCGGGTGGGTTGGCTCCATATCGCTGCCGATCAGAAGAGCCACATAGACGTTTCCATATTTAGGGGTTTTCATATTCAACATTAAGCTCATATATAAATCCGCATCGGTTGTTTGTGTGACGACAGCATCGGAAAGAAGTTTGCTTTTCCATTCTTCGGGGAATGTCAGTCTCAGCGCAATGGGATTATTGTTTTTGTCTGTTTTTATGATCTTAATATTATTTTCTGAAAAATCTTTCCAATCAATGATAAGAGGGGCAGCCCCGCTCTGAATGACTTTATTCTGGTAAAACCGGGACAATATTACAGTCGGATCGCAGTCTTCATCCAAGTACCCTTTTTCTCCTTCGCTGTAAAAACAGGAACCATTGCGTAATTCTACTTCAATTTCCAACGGAATGCGAACAGGCATTTCCTTGATGTCGGAAGGCAGGTATATTTTGTACGTATAATCGGGATTCTTCATAACCTGACTGGAATAAGAAATATGGACGATCTTGGCATCCTCCCCCGTGCGTTTGTTACCATTTATCGGTTGTGGACTGTTAACGGTAATTCTCTCGATGTCGTCGCTCGTATTGTATGTGAAAATACTGGAGACAATGAAGGTGCCGTTGATCCTGCCTTCTCCTTTGGAATTGACGCTGATATTTTCAAAATAAGTAGTTGCGCGATATTCCGTTTCATTCCGCCCTTCCGCCAACGGGAATATTTTCTTGGCCTTCGAGACATATTGATGATCTGAGTCCGGGGTGTCAAAATAGACAGTGTCAGAGTAAATCAGTTTTCCCGTATTGCAGTTGGAGATTTTGGGAGTCATTTTTTCCATCGCTCTGGGAGCAATGTAGGTTGCAATGGAGTTGGAAAAAATATTCCAAGCGGGTTTACCGGTTTCGGTTTGGATCTGCAAAATTGCCGCATTACTAATATATTCGTAATCAACAAGACCCAATACGCTTTGTGCCGGCGTTTCCTCAAGGAATATTCCGTCGAGGAAGGAGCGTCGCTGTTGCTGCGCCATGGACAGATAAGTCGGGGCAACACGTGCCATACGGTCAAGCCCTCCATTCTGTTCCAGAAAAAAGGCATAGTGCAGATCATTTGATAAATCAATCTTTACACGGCCGGCATTGGCCAGTGCCTGTTTGATCATTTCACGTTCAAGATCGGTGATGTACTCATTCATACGATTTTTTGGTTTTTTGTTTTATTGGGAATTTTGAAAACAAAATATTCCTGATTCGTGGAACATATTCTGTGTTTATTTTAGAATAACATATTTATTAATTTTGACAATTATTTATTTACATGTTATTTTAGGTATAGTGTTTTTCGGGTCGATCCGTCAAACAAGCATGGAAAGAGTACAATATGATGAAGAAAGAACTACAAAGAGCCTCCGATAAGGGCACTCAAGGCAATCAATTGGTATCCCGCCAGGATACACAGCTAGGGACGGCAGGCAGCAGCATGAATATTCAGGCCGGCATTTCATTCAAGCTCATAGGCACAGGCCTGATGGCAATGTTTGCCAGGGTAGATGGGAAAAATACTTTCCTGGTGATTCCGACAGACAAGGACAGCAATGAGGGGATGAGTATAAAGGATATAGCAGGTGAAATCAATAACCTGTTGAAAGGGTTTGATCCGAATGCTTCCGGATTGGATGCCAAAGCGCTGGAAGACTCAATAAAGGAAGTCGGGGAAGCAGGCAGTAAAAAGGATGCAACCAAACCCGCGTTTGATCCCGAGTCTATCAAGATTTGCTTGAAACAAGCCTTCTTGCTTCTGTCGCCGGAAGCCCCCGTCGAATATGCTATTCAACTCAATGTGGATTTCAGCAATATTTTCCCGGAGGGCCAATCTTTCTTCAATGTGGAAAAATTGTCTCTTTCTGTTTGGAATACGGATCGCGTGAAGATCCTGTCCCGGATGGATATTGTGGATATTCCGACTTACCTGAAAGATAACGCTTAGTTTCAAAACAAGTATACCGGGCAGTTACAAGAAAAGTGTAAATTTTGGAAATTCCTCAACAAAATTTATCTATCAGTGTGCAGATCGCCGGTGATATACGAATCGGCGATTTGCCTTTCCGTCTGCTTTTCCAGGCTTCCCGGCAGGAAAGTATTATATCGGCCGCCTGGAATGCGGAGGAAGGCGGGGGAATAAGTCCCGCCCTTTTATCTCAACATTTTTCGAATACGCCCCTGAGCGTCGACATTCCGGAGGCTGTTTCCCATTTTGATCTTTCTTTGACAAAAATCGCCTTTGACTACCATTTCAAAGCAAAGCGGTTCACCTTTCTCATCGCGACAAAAAATTATGGGGCTCTGACCATTTCTTCCCATTCCTCGGGGTTGTCGCGGGAGTTCTGTTTTAAGCTGGAAATCAACAGTGTTTTCCAGTTGAACAAACTGCCGGTGATCGGAGAGGGATTGAAGGCGGAGGATTACATCCGTCTGGGATATTTTTCCGTGACCGTCGCGCGAGAAAAGAAAGCAGCCCTGGGTGCCGATCTGGAAGTAGGTCTATTCGGGCAAAAAATTCCTTTTGAGTTGCTTCCGTCGCCGGATAATCGTTCCATGTCGCTTGCCAGTGATGTCAGGCAAGAAAGTATATCTTCCGTTAAGTGGCTGGATGTCAACAAGGATGCTGGCCCCTTACATTTGGCGCGATTAGGCTTTGCCATGGGGGATGGATGCGTGACGGTTCAGGTCGACGGTGGTCTCCGGCTGTCCGTATTATTGCTCGAATTTTTAGGTCTTTATTTGAGCATTCCCTTGAAAAAGAGCAAGCCAGTCGATTTCGGCATCCAGGGGCTTGCCGTTACGGTATCGAGACCTCCCCTGTTATTGTCCGGGGGACTTTATGTTGCAAAAGAAAAGAAGATGTCCTTGTATACGGGCGAGATTTCCGTTCGAGTCGGAAATTTTCAATTAACTGCATTGGGTTCCTATGGAGTTTTTGATGATGGAGATCCCTCTCTTTTTATCTTTTTACTGCTTAATTACCCGCTGGGAGGGCCTTCCATTTTTTATATAACGGGATTGGCGGGAGGGTTTGGTTATAACCGGACCATTATCCTGCCCGCAGAGGTGAAGGATGTAAAAAAGTTTCCGTTTGTGGCTGCAGCCATGCAGCAGGGACCCCTGAAAAAGGAAATGTCGCCGGGAGAGATTCTCAAGGCCATGAATGCGTCTATCAAGCCGCAGCGGGGACAATACTTTGCCTCTGTCGGCGTACGTTTTACCTCCTTCGGGTTAGTGGACGCCTTTCTGCTGGCCAATGTCATGTTTGGCGACCATCTTGAGATTTCCCTGCTGGGCTTGGCCAGTGTCTCGCTCCCTCCCCGGAGTTCTACAAAGGTCGCATATGCGGAGCTTGCCCTGAAAGTGGTCATCGCGCCTGATTGCGGGGTCGTGAGTATATTGGGAGTACTTACAAGCGAGTCTTTCGTTCTTGACAAAGGGTGCAAACTTCGTGGCGGTTTTGCCTTTGTGACGTGGTTTGGAAAAAACGAACATAGCGGTGATTTCATCCTGACGCTGGGCGGATACAGGGAAGGGTTCCTGATACCTCATTATCCCAAGGTAGATCGAATCGGAGTAGATTGGAAAATCAGCAAAAACCTGTCTCTGACAGCCAGTTTTTATTTTGCTCTGACGCCTTCGTGCCTGATGATGGGAGGGTGCCTAGCCCTGACTTTTGAGATGGGGCGTTTAAAAGCCTGGTTTCGGGCTCGCGTTGACTTCTTCATGCAGTGGAAGCCCTTCGCCTATTCGCTTTCTCTTTATGTCAGTATAGGAGCGAGTTTCCGCTGGGATTTTTTTCCGTTTTACAGGACGTTTACTCTTGAACTTTCCGCCAATCTCGATCTTTGGGGTCCGCCGTTTGGCGGGAAAGCCCATGTCAAATGGTGGGTTATCTCATTTACCATTTCCTTCGGTGAGGGCAAGGCCTTGGAGATCCCCATCAAATGGCCGGAATTTGCGGAATCCTTCCTCCCTCAGGCAAAGACAGGCAATGCAAACGAGGCTCAGTATATAGGTATACGTGTGGCAGACGGCATTGTTCGTGAAAACAGGAACAGCGGAGAAAAAATCGTCAGTGCCAAATATCTGTCCATTGAAATTATTTCTCGCCTCCCCTGCAGTTCTCTGCGGCTGGAAGACGAGGTACGGGGGGAGTACGGGGGGCTGGGAGTTGTTCCCATGGGAATCAGTCATTATACAAGCGAGCTGACGGTCAAAGTGCGCAGTGCGGCGGGTGCCGTGGTCCGGATGCAGGGGAAGGCCATTCTTTCCAATCTGCCCAGGGCTCTGTGGGCACAGCGAAAACCGGAGATCAACGATACCGACACACTTCAAAAGAACGTGCCGACAGGCATTGTCTTATGCTGCCCGGATGTTGAACCTGAAGGAATTCTGCCGGAATATCCTGCTGGAAGTTATGATGTGGCTGAGCTGTGCAAGAATGAAATGCTACCTCCTTTGATTTTCTCATGGACTCATCCGTCTCCTATTAGGCCCAAAATTTACCCTGACGAGAACCGGCTGCGGCAGATATCGGATTCCATCGTCAAAACAGGAGGATTGCGGTACAACTGTTTATCGATGCTTGCGAAGGAATTTGGCGTTTATCGGGAGGAAGATTTGAAACTGGACCGCTGGGGTGAAAATTTGGATGAAATTCTGTTCAGCACACCGGAAATTCAAGCTATTGGCACAGAATAACAGGAAGAGATATGGATACAGGAAGAATACAGCTGGCCGCTCGAATCCGGCCGAATTTGCCCGGAGGAGAATACCATGTAGAGGTATCTCAAAGCACGAATATACCGGATTGCACCATAGAAACAGCCCGCTTTACCTTTCATTGCGATGCGGATCCGTCATCCCTGCTGCCTCATGAAATTTATTCCGTCTATCCGCCGAGAGATTGTTTCGGAAAATTTGACATGGTGCTGCCTCATATCATTTTTACGCGCCGCACCTATCCCTGGGAGCGCAACTTTGGCAACGCTCCCGATTCGCCTTGGATAACTTTGCTGCTTTTTGACGAAACTGAGGGTGCCGTTGTGACGGTAATGCCGCGAAGGGAAGCATTTCCCCCTCCTGACGGCGTTTATTGTCCGGCTCTTGGCGAAGGTGGCCAGGAAGAACCCTGTACGGTCCTTGATGTACCTGCGGAATTGTTTTGCGATGTGTGCCCAGCCTTGGACGATTTGCCCTATACTGCACACGCAAGAGGCGTCTGTCGCGACAACAAGGCGATAGAGGCGGTTCAGATTGATGAGTGGCTTTCCGTTCTCGTGAGCAACCGGTATCCCTGTTCCGTTACGGGTGAAGAAGGTGTGAAAAATACGGCTTACGTTGTATCTATCCAGGGATTCGAGAATTTTTTTAACGATGTTCGTTTACGCCAAAGAATCAGGGATTCTAAAGAGTACAGCCATGTACGTCTTTTCGTTCTGACTTCATGGAGTTTTCACTGCAGGCAGGATGATTTTGATTTCAAAACCGTTTTTCAGGGATTGGACGTCGATCCTCTGATAGCCAAAACTTCCGGGAATACGCCACCTCCTGTTCACAATCTCATTTCCAAAGGATTTGTCCCGTTGAACCATTCTCTGCGGGACGGTGGTCGAACGGTATCCTGGTATAAAAGTCCTTTTGCTTCCTGTGAACAAAAAACGAGAAAAAACCGGACGCAGTTTTTTTCGGATTCACGGCTCATATACGAACCGGAAATGGGCATGTTCGACATTTCTTATGCTTCGGCTTTTACACTGGGACGTCTGCTCGCCATGCAGTCGGGTTCCTTTACCGCAGCACTGGATGCATGGAGAAGCGTCAACAAAAGAGAAGCGATCGACCGGAGCAATCATGCTCTGCTTTTGAGTCATATTGATGGAGCTTGCCGTATGATGAATAATGCCGATATGAAAGATATCCTGTTAAGCCGTTTGACTGATTTGACAAAAGAACTGATAGGGGAACAACAATCAAATGCCTGAGAGCTGGACAAAAAGAGAAGAGAGTTTCGATAATCTGTTTGATTTCCTGACCCCCCAGTATATAGCGAAGCGTGGAGGTCTCATGAATGCCGTTTCTTCCGGATTTGAAATTCCTGAAGAAATAGAAAGCAAACTTGCCCTGTGGAGCCTGCTTTACGATGTCCCTTTTCAATATCTTGTCGTACGTGAAGATATGCTGCCGCAGGAAAGCACACGGTTCTTTCATGTGGATGTCAATTTCATTTTCGCGTTGCTGGATGGCGCCATGAGCATAGGGCGAGTATTTGACATCGATTATCAGCATGATGCGGCCATCATCGAAAGCGTTGTTGACCGGGCTTTCAAGAAAAGCTTTTTCGTAAGAAGAAAGCTTTTGGGAAAGCCGGAACAAAAAAGCAATGGTATGGGAGAACGAACTCTCTCCGAAATGCGCAGTACCGGATTTTTGATGCGATCCGTTCTTGTCCGGGGATGGAGGGGACTGGAATTCAAGGCATTTGGAAAAAATGGCGTTCCTTTAAAGATTCTACGGCTGGAGACTTTGGGAAATGACGTTCTGATAGGGATTTTCGATGGTGGAATCGAAAGGCTTGAGGTAGCCCAACCGGCTGAAGGCTTGTATTTTGGCTTTGCCCGCAAAATGGGAGGAGGTTTCGAAAAGTGCTTGCGGGATTTGAAAACGGGGGCTCTTTTGGAAAAAACATATGCAGACGTATCCATGAGAAATGTGCAACGGCGTGTAGTCAATCTCAAGGAAACCGCGTCGAATATAGGAAAAAAATTGTCGATTGCAGAAATGACCTCGGCTCATATCGCTCTGGAAATGATACAAAATCCTTTTACAGGGGCGATTTGTTTAAGCAAAAATAGCGAAGATCGTATTTGTGTGGAGGATGATTAGTGTCCGGTTAAGAGAAGTTTTTGTATTCGGATTTGTTTGATTGTCACCATTGTGAATATATTAGGATTTCTAATCGCGTAAAAAAGGGAGTTTTCATCTGAATTTGAATAGTTAACATATAAATGTAGATGGTGATGAGTTGAGAGTTTTTCATCCATCGACTCATGGTCCAGATGCGGTGGTTTGTGTTTTCAGTCGGGATTATGGGGCCTTTTGCCGTGTTTCCGAAAGCGAACCAGTATTGCCGCCAAGTGATGGCGGGGTTCCTCAGTTTTTGTTTTCATGTGGAGGATCATGAGTTCCTTGCCTTCCATGTGAATGTTCTTCAATTCCATACAGGCTATTTCCCGCGAACGGACACCGCAGAAGGAGCCAAGAACCAGCCTGGGAATGTAGTCAGGATGGCTGGCATAGGCATGAGGGAGAAGGTTTTTCAATTTGTGTGATTCATAGACATCGTTTCAATTTCATCACCCTCAAGTCAATCTTATCATCTGCAACTCGAAGGATTTCTTTGGATGCATCGTAAGCATAAAAAAACTTCGTCGCTGTAGGGTGTTTTTTCATACAGCTCACATACTCTCTGCATAGAAGTTTTTCCTCCTAACGATCCATGTGGCCTGCGGTAATTATAAGTTGTCTGCCAGCATTCCAACTCTTCCGCCAATTGTTCGAATGGCAAGTCATTCAATGCATAAAATTCGATCCTGTCTGTTTTCTGTGATCTTTTGACCTTCCCGTTCAAATGAGGACGCCTTGGCTTGTTAGGTCTGAATTTGATTGCAGCTCCATGAGTTTTTTCTGGACGCTTTCTGCAAAGAATTCTAACCCTCTGTCTGAATGCGTTGAATGGGAAAGGGCATTTCTTCCAGAAGATCCTCTAAAAAGAGAAGCGTATTGGCCGCTGTGCGTCTTTTATAGAGTTTCATGACCCTTATCTTGAGCAGTCGTCTATCGCTGTATATTGATACATGCTCGGGCCAATTTTGCAGGTATCCATTTGGATTCTTTCCCCAGGAAGCGAGGCTTCATAACGACGCTAATGACTTTTCTTCCCCTGCTTCAAAAGCGGCTTTGCCTCGGAGAATGTGAGTATTTTGTGGATTGTGCCAAGAGAGAGCCTGATGTCATGATTCAAAAGAAGTTCACATTGCAGCCGCCGGGCTCCAATATTTCGAGTCCTTCGAAGATCCATGACGAGATTTGTAAGTTCTTCGTTGATTTTACGTTTGGGGCTATGGTGCGGCCGCCGAGTTTTCTCTGTAAGGCCTTCTTCTCCCTTTTCAAGATAACGTTTCGACCATTTTCTCAAGGTTGGACGACTTATTCCACAGCGCAGGCAAGTCAAGCATGCATCGCCTGTTTTCTCATAGTACTCAATCCATTTTTTCCTCCCATTTGAATCCATTTTCATTGCTCCTTTCTACTTCAGAGTTGAAACGATGTCTATGAATCACACAAAGGCATTCGTTATCAAGCACAGATGAAGGACTATGAGCAGATGAATCCCATGCTGTTCGACGAGGTGGAAGAGTTTGAGGCGATGGTTGAACGGCTCCGACATTTCATGGAGCTCATTTTCGGTGATTTAGAGACGACAGGCTGTATAAGAGATAATGTGGTGTACAAGAAACAGGATGTTTTCAGATAATTGCGGGAGGGATTCATGTTATGAGATATAGCCATGTTTGGCTTATTCATGATAAAAGGGCAGGAATCAAGTACCTCAAGGCAACGTTATATGTTGTCTTGTTCCTTTCTCACAATTACGACCATGAGGGATATACACCATCAATCTGAAGAAAATCCTTTGAATCTCCTGGTAGCCAGAGGTGATGGGAAAGCTCCCGTGAGTATTGAGCTGTTGAAGGACTGGTCTGATTGGCTGACGAAGGAATTGTCCAAGATGGCGATCCGACAAGAATATTCAACTCCCCCTGTGAACCCGGAATGGTGTGATTTGAAAACAGCTGCTTCTTATTTCGGGATGAAACGGGATCGTATGAGAACGTATGTTTGTGAAGGGGTAAGGTTGGGAAAAATTCGGAAAATGCAACCGAAGGATTATCTGGGGCGTCAGGGATTTACCAGATATAATATGGGCGACTTGGAAAAATATCTCTGCGAATGATCGTAGAGGTCAGAGAAAGCTTTTTTCTAAGGGGCGAGTATGGAGGTCAGAAAAGAATGCTTGTGCGTTTTTTGAGAGCTGGTATATATCTCTTTGTGATCTTTGGTTTAGTAGATATCCTTGTATGACAAAGAAAGATTATTCCGAATATCAGGGGTACATATTGCTGTACTTATCTAATTATTAATATCTACAATCCTGTCTTCCCGACCATTTAATAAAGCTTGACGGCTCAGAAATTATTGGATTTTTTGAGGATTGCATGCGGAAATGTTTTCTATTCCTAATCAACAGGAAATGAATGGAAGAATTGTTTTAATTTATTACGGGAGAATAAGTTGAAAAGTTTGAAGTATACGGGGTGGCCTTTCAGCTTGAAATTCGAGGGATGCAGGGCACAGTAGATGCGTGAGTGAGAGTCGGCAGAAGACATCAGCTTTTTCCTGGCTAGCGGGGTTGAGGTGGTCGTTTGGCGGGTATGTGGTAGGGACGCTTCTTGCGGCGGGGGCAGGGGCTCTGGATTTTCCCATGCTGGCGCGGGTGGTGCTTTTGGCGGCGGCGGTTTGTTTTGTCGTGTCTCTTGTTTGTGCGGGGGCGTGCGTGCGGAGCAGCAAAGCGGCCCGGTGGTACTTGCTTCTTGTACTCGTGATGATGTTGGTTGCGATTCTGTTCGGGCGCGGTAGCAATTAATTGGTCATCTGTATATCTTTTGATTGACCGCGTGTGAGCGTATGTATACTTTCCCGGCATGTCCCTTCGATTTTTGTCGAGTCTCTCTCTTGCGGCCGGCGTGGCCGTGATCGCCCAAGCGAATACCCAGCCTTATCCGGATTCCGATTCCTCAGACGGTTATGATACCGGCTATTATGCGGAAGCCTATTCCGGAGGGTACAACAGCTCTCCCGCTCCGGTAGGGGAGACCGCTTCCAAACCCATTTTCCCCACGCAGTCCTATTTTGAGCTGCTTGGCCCCATGGATTCCAGAAACGGTCATGGGAGCGTGAACGTGCAGAACTGGATGACGGACCTGAATCTGTGCCGGATGTCCAGCGGTTCCTGGGGCTTTTCCGCCACGACGGCCCTTCGTTTGAGCTGGTTTAACGGAGAAGGCGCTCGCGATATGGATGTGAACGAGCTGTACACGGTCTGGCTGAATGCGACTGCTTCCTACAAGCTTACGGGGAAGACCCGCTTGGTTTTTGGCGTGACGCCGCAGATTTCTACGGATTTCGATACCTGGACAACCCATAATATCTTTTTTGGCGGCCATGCTCTTCTCGCGGGTCCCTTGAATGACCGGTTCAGCTACGGCATCGGCGTAGGCTGCTATCCCCAGTTGGGGGATTTCCCTATCCTCCCCCTTATCCAGTTCGAATGGAAAGCAACGCGCAACTGGATACTCCAGCTGGAAGGCGCCCGCCTTTCCTACATCAATAAAGTGAGCGAAGGCTTGACGTGGGGGCCGTTCGTTTCCGTGGTTTCCGGGACATGGACGATCCACCATGACCGCCGCGTCCGCCAGTTTGAGTGGATTTCCGGCGTGGCCGGCGTAGGCGCGGAGATAGGGCTGGGCCGTTGGGGGAGCGTACATCCCCGCATCGTGACGGACGTGGGCTTTTCCTTCGGGAATTCCGGCACCATCAAGACCAGCAACGGGAGCCATGAACTGGAGAAGTACCATTACGATCCCGGTTTTTACCTGCGGGCGGGATTGCAGTTTGATTTTTGATCGGCCAACAGGATTAGCGAATACATGACAAAGGCCCCCGGAGCATTCCGCGCTCCGGGGGCCTTTTTGCAAGGATGCTGCGTAGAACCGGGATCATGCCCGGGCGGCGTTATGCCTCTTCAATGGGGGGGCGGCCCACGGAGTGGTATTCAAAGCCCATGGCCTTGATATTGGCCGGGGAGAGGATGTTCCTTCCGTCAAAGATGATGCGGTTGCGCATGACGTCCGCCAGCTTCTGGAGGTCCGCATTGGCGTATTCGCTCCATTCCGTGGCGATGATCAACACTTCCGCATCCCGGGCGCATTCATACATGTCTTCCACCAGCGTGACGCCCAGCGGTTCCAGAATGGGGGCGGCGGTGTGCATGGCTTTGGGGTCCGTGGCGGTGACTACCGCTCCCTCCTTGCGGAGTTTTTCACAGAGTTTCAGGGCAATGGATTCCCGGATGTCGTCCGTGTTCTGCTTGAACGCCAGGCCCCAAACGGCAATTTTTTTATCCTTGAGCACCCACAGGCGTTCCCGTATCTGGTCCAGGAAGTGGACGTGCTGGGTGTTGTTGATGTGTTCCACCTCCTCCAGCAGGGTGAAGGGGATGCCCAGCGTGCGGCTGATGTTGATGAAGGCCTTGACGTCCTTCGGGAAGCAGGAGCCGCCGTACCCCAGGCCCGCGTTGAGGAAGTGGCGTGAGATGCGCTTGTCCATGCCGATGCCTTCCGCCACCAGCTCCACGTCCGCGCCCGTTTTTTCACAGACTTTGGCGACGGCGTTGATGTAGGAGATTTTCAGGGCCAGGAAGGAGTTGGCCGCGTGCTTGATGAGTTCCGCGGAGTTGACGTCCGTTTCCAGAATGGGGGCCAGGATGGGCTGGTAAACGCGCTTGATGACGTTCATGGCGCGTTCCGAGTTGGCGCCGATGACGATGCGGTCCGGGTGCAGCAGGTCATCCACCGCGCAGCCTTCCCTCAGGAATTCCGGGTTGGAGACGATGTCGAATTCCACGCCGGGGCCTGCATAGCGCTTGATGGTCTGGCGCACTTTTTCCCCGGTTTTAACCGGAACGGTGGATTTGTCCACAATGACCTTGTAACCCATTTCCGGTTTCAGCACCTGGGCTATTTCCCGCGCCACTTTTTCAATGTAGGTCAGGTCCACGGAGCCGTCCGTATTGGGGGGGGTAGGCACGGCAATGAAGATGACTTCACTTTCCGCGATGGAATCCGCAATGGAAGGGGAAAATTCCAGCCGTCCCACGGCCACGTTTTTTTTCACGAGTTCTTCCAGCTTGGGCTCGTAAATGGGAATGGACCCGGATTGGAGGGTGCGTATTTTTTCTGTATTATTGTCCACGCAGATGACGTGGTGGCCCATTTCCGCAAAACAGGTGCCCGTGGTAAGCCCCACGTAGCCACTGCCGATGATCGTTAAATTCATGGTGTCAGTGCAAATATATGGTAAAAAATCGGTTGCCTTAAAGGATAGGGGCTGCGAGGCTGATGTTCAAGCATAATGGGGGAGAGGATTTTTTCTGTCAAAATAAAAAGTTCCTGATTGAGCGCCTCTCTTCCGTGTGATATAACCACGACCAGACAGAAAAGATCTGTTTATTTTTAATTTGAACGTTATGAAAACACCTATCACCGTTACCGTTACAGGAGCCGCCGGCCAAATCGCCTATTCCCTGCTGTTCCGCATTGCTTCCGGCAGCATGCTGGGACCGGACCAGCCGATCAACCTGCGCCTGCTGGAAATTCCCCCGGCCATGAATGCACTGGAAGGGGTGGTAATGGAACTGCGTGATGCCGCGTTCCCGCTGGTCAATGAAATCGTTCCCACTTCCGATCCGGATGAAGCCTTCTCCGGCGCGGATTGGTGCCTCCTGGTAGGTTCCGTTCCCCGCAAGGCAGGCATGGAACGCAAGGACCTGCTGGATATCAACGGCAAGGTGTTCATCGGCCAGGGGCAGGCCATCGCCCGCAGCGCCGCCAAGGACGTGCGCGTGCTGGTCGTCGGCAACCCCTGCAATACGAATGCCCTGATCGCCATGCACAACGCCACCGGCGTTCCCGCCGACCGTTTCTTCGCCATGACCCGCCTGGATGAAAACCGCGCCAAGAGCCAGCTTGCCGAGAAGGCCGGCGTCCATGTGACGGAAGTGACCAACATGACCATCTGGGGCAACCACTCCTCCACCCAGTATCCGGACTTCACCAACGCCAAGATCGGCGGCAAGCCCGTGACGGAAGTCATCAAGGATACGGAATGGCTCAAGGGCGACTTCATCACCACCGTGCAGCAGCGCGGCGCCGCCATCATCAAGGCCCGCGGCGCTTCCTCCGCCGCCTCCGCCGCCTCCGCCGCCGTGGACACCGTCCGCAGCCTGGCTACCCAGACCCCGGAAGGCGACTGGTACTCCGTGGCCGTCTGTTCCGATGGCTCCTATGGCATTGAAAAGGGCCTCATCTGCTCCTTCCCGGTCCGCACCACCAAGGACGGCGGCTGGGAAATCGTGCAGGGCCTCCCGATCGACGCGTTCTCCCAGGAAAAGATTGACGCCACCGTCAATGAACTGAAGGAAGAACGTGACGCCGTTTCCTCTCTGTTGAAGCATTAAAGTTGATTTGCTCTTGCGCCGGGCTTCCCTTTTCCGGGAAGCCCGGTTTTTTTGTGCCCGGGAACCTCCGTAAGCCTCATTTTCTGCGGGACAGAAGTTTCCCGCCATGTTAAGAAGGAGGATGGACGCAGCGTCCGTTTATTTATGGATCAAGACCGTATACTATACCGGGGGGAGGCGTTCACGCTGACCGGGAATTCCGTGCGCCAGGATGCCGCGCACTGGGCGGAAGTGCAGCCGGACGGGCAGGTGAAGACGATGAAAAACGGCCGTTATTCAGAATGGCGCATCCTGCCGGAGACCGGAAATGCCCCGCATTACCGGGGAAGCTTTGAAGTGCTTAACAAGGCTTACAGCCTGGCGCTGAATGAGGCCTCCTCCCTGCTCAACGGGGAGGGGACGTTCCGTACAGGCGCCAACTGGCCCACCGTGTGGACGCGGGATATTTCCTATGCCACCCACCTGGGGCTGGGCCTGTGGAACGTTCATGCCTGCATGAAGAGCCTGAATGCACGGGTGCGGAACGGGGAGGTGGAGCAGGATACCGGAACGGGCGGCTCCTGGCCCATTTCCTCAGACCGCGTGGTGTGGGGAATGGCCGCGTGGGAGGTTTACTGCCTCACGGGGGATGCCGGCTGGCTGTCCCGTTCCTGCCGCGTGCTGGAAAAGACATGCCTGCGGGATGAAGAGGTGCTTGCGGCCACAGGGGGGCTGGTGAAGGGGGAGTCTTCCTTCCTGGACTGGCGGGAACAGAGCTATCCCGCGTGGATGACTTCCGCGGACATCGGGGATTCATGCAGCCTTTCCACCATGGTTCTTCATGTGGAGGCCCGGCGAACGCTGTCCCGCATGTTCCGGGAGCTGGGGCAGGAAGAAAAGGCGCGGGAGTGGGAGGAAAAAAGCGCGGCCCTCTCCGCCGTGATTGAGCGGTTTTTCCGGATTCCAGGGCATGCCCTGTACGGGCAGTACCTGTATGGGCGCGGGTATCCCGTGCTGTCGGAAAAGGTGGACTCCCTGGGCAATTTGCTCTGCGTGCTTCTGGGGCAGGCGCACGGTTCCCATGCCGCCGGCATGGTGGCCGTCCTCCCCCACTGCGTTTACGGCATTCCCTGTTTCCACCCCCAGATGCCGGACGGCGTGCCTCCCTACCATAACCGCGCCATGTGGCCGTTCCTGGAGGGGTATTATGCGCAGGCCGCCGCCGCGGTGGAGAATGAGTCCGCCCTGGCCCTGGCGTTCGCCTGCATGGTGCGCGCCGCCCTGCTGTGCGGTACCAACAAGGAGAATATTCTTCTGGAAACGGGGCTGGATGAAGGCCTGCTGCTCAGTTCGGACAGCCAGCTCTGGAGTATTGCCGGGATGCTGGGCAGTTTTTACAAGGGGCTGTTCGGCATCCGGCTCCTGCCGGATTCCCTGGAATTCCGTCCCTGCGTTCCGGAGTCCTTTGAGGGAGTCCATGAGTTGTCCGGGCTGGAATACCGCGGCATGACGGTAGACGTGCGCCTGAAGGGCCGCGGGCACCAGATAGCGCGCTGCCTGGTGAACGGGCGGGAGGGGCGCCCGGCGCTTTCCGCAGACATGAAGGGCCGTGTGCTGGTGGAGCTGGAACTGGTTCCGGGAGAGGAAGGGGCGGGGCAGGTGAACCTGGCCCACATGGGCGGCAGCCTGGCGGCTCCGGAATGGAAGGCCAGCCGCCATGGCATCGCGTGGGAGGCCGTGAACGGCGCGGATTATTACCGCGTTTACCGGAACGGCATTCCGGTGTCCCAGACGGAGCATTGCCATTACATGCCTTCTCCCAGCCGGGGGGACGTGTATTTCCAGGTGATGGCGGTTGCGCTGGACGGCAGGGAGTCCTACCTTAATGAACCCAATGATTATCCTTCTGCGGATTCCCGCATGGAGACGCGCCCCTGCGGGCTGAGCGGGGATGAGGTCTGGTTTTCCCGCGTTACGGAGTCTCCGGACGCCCTGTGCTATAACGTGAACATAGACCGGCCCGGCGTGTACAGGGTGGACGCCTTTTTTGCCAACGGCACGTATGACGTTTCAGACGGGAACACCTGCGCCCTGCGCAGCCTGTACCTGAACGGGCGGCGCGCCGGCACGCTGGCTTTCCCCCATACGTCCCGCTCCGGCAACTGGGAATATTTCATTTATTCCACGGCGGTGGAGGCGGTGATGACGCCGGGCCCCTGCCGCGTGGAGGTGGTGTACGACTCTTTTTCCGAGAATATGAACCGCCTGGTGAATGATATGGTGATAAAACACCTGCGCTTTACCCGTATATCCTGACATCGGTTCATGGATCTTATGTCAAAACGCTTTTTTGTCTTGTTGCTGGCCCTGGGGACCGGCGTGTGGAACGCTCCTGCCCGGGAGAAGGAGGAGGCAGCCGCCTCACAGCCTCCGGCCTCCGCTCCCGCGGAGGGGGCGGGTTTTACCCGACTGCCCGTGAGCTGGACCGTGAATCCCCGGGATGCCGCCACGGCCCGCGCCGCGTGGAAGGCGCTGGAAGCCTTCCATCAGGGCAAGCCCAGATCCTCCAGAAAATTGCACGTGGTTTACGTAACGTTCAAGGACAGGCCCGCGCTGGACGGATACCGGGAACGGTATGACCACATCCTGAAAAACATCCAGGCTTATTACGCGGACCAGATGAAGGCCAACGGTTTTCCCCCGCTTACGTTCCAGCTTGACCTGGATGACCGGGGCAAGCTGGTCATCCATGATGCCTATGTGGACAAGCCCATGAGCGAGATGAACGTGCAGAGTTCCGGCCCCGTCTCCCGTGAAGCCGCCAAGAAAGTGCTGGCGTCCAAGGGGATTGACATGGAAAAGGAGCACGTGCTGATCGTGTGCCAGCTTCCGGACGGCGTGGGGCCTTATTACGGGGGCGGCTTCAGCCACCAGGGAACGGGCTGGACCTGTGACCAGGAGGGGCTGGACCCTGCCAGCTTCCTGGATACGGAGATGATGCAGGGCGGCCGCTTCAAGGTGACCAAAGGAAAGAACGCCACCATTTACATCGGCGGCACGGCCCATGAACTGGGGCACTCCTTCGGCCTTCCCCATACGGGCAACGGATGGGATTACCCCGATGCGGGGGATTCCCTGATGGGGCACGGCAATTCCTCGTACGGCAATGAACTGCGTAACGAGGGGAAGGGCGCTTATCTGGCCCCTACGGACGCCCTGAAGCTGGCCAGCGTGCCGCTGTTCAACGGGGTGGAGACGGAGCTTCCCGCTGACGCCTCCTACGGGCGCATGATCGGCAAGTACGTTCCGGGTTCCTATGAACGGCTGGAGGCCATTCCCGTCAAGGACGGCCTGCGGCTGAAGGGCCGGGTGCGCCTGACGCGGCCTGCTTACGGCATTGTGGTTCATCTGGACCCTCCCGGCGGTTCGGATTATGATTCCAATGCCGTGGGGGCTTCCCTGAATGAAAAGGGAGAATTTGACCTCACCATCTGCCGGCCCGGCTATAAGGGCGGCTTTATTGAGATGCGGGTGGCGGTGCTGAATTGCGACAGCACCCGCAGCATGATTACGTTGCCCGTGTGGATGGACGCGCAGGGCGCCAAGGCCCCGTCCCTGGCCCAGGCCGTTTACTTCGGAGACGTGCAGAACCTGTGGATACGCGGCAACATGAATGAGGCCGGGAAAGCCCTCGCGGAGGTGGAGCGCAAGCATGGCTCCCGTCCGGAGGTGAAGGAATGGCTCCCCATCTGGAAGCGCGCCCTGGAGCGTCAGGACCCTTCCCTGGAGGCTACCCCGGCCCAGATTCCGGCAGAGACCGTCAGCGTCAGCCTGAATGACTGCAAGCCCTCCGTGGCGCAGGTGGGCTGGGCCGTTCCCCTGTGGGACGCCCTTTTCCCGTCTGATCTGGGGCCTGTGCCCTTTTTCCGGACGATCGGGAAGCCGGACCACTTCATCCTGGCGCACGCTCCGGCCGTCTTTTCCTATGACCTGGATGGCCGCTGGAAGGAATTCCGCGCTGATGTGGGGCTGCCCTTCGGCTCCCGCGGCAGCGTCAGGTTCGGCGTGTATCTGGACGGTAAAAAGCTTGTTGAATCTCCCGTGCTCAAGGACGGTTCCTCCATTCCCGTGAAGGTGGCTGTGGAGGGCGGCAAGAAGCTGGAAATCCGCGTGGATGACGCCGGAGACGGCAATGCCGCTGACTGGGGCATCATCGCCAACGGCGTTCTGACCCGGTAAATTTCTGCTCCACTGGCGGAGAAATGTGACATTAGGCTTGTCTTTTGTCCTTTCTCATAGTGTTCTGTGGACTAGCCATGATTGGGATGAATGCAAAGCTATGGGGTGCGGCGGCTCTGATTGCCGGAGCTCCCCTGTTTGCAGAAACGCCCGCAGGGCAGTCCCCCGCTTCCTCACCCGCCAAGGCCGGGGAGGAAACCCCGCGGGAGGAGATGGCGGGAAATCTGCTTTCCGGCACGCTCATGCCGCAGATCCCTTCCAATATCTCCATCACCAATGACGGCCCCATCAGGGTGGAGAAATCCAGGAAGGTCATTTTTGAAGGTCCGCGCGTGCACATGGTAGCGGATACGGGAGTGGAAGTATTTGCGGATTACGCCCAGGCGGACCTGGACCAGAACAAGGTCTTTCTGAAAGGCAACCTGGCCATTTACCAGAGTGATAGCAGAACGCGGACCAACAGCCTGATCCGCGCCAATACCGCGGAATTTGACTGGAAGAACGAGGTGCTTCTCACGGATGCCATCAAGGCGAAGATGGAAGGCCTGATCCTGCGCAGCGGGAAGTTTGAATCCCGGAAGGACGCCGCGGGCAATACCTATCTGGAAGCCCTGAACGCCTCCGTTACGGCGGAGGACGTCAGCGACCCCCTCACCTGGATTTCCGCGGACAGGATACGCGTTTATCCGGAAGACAGGTTTTCCTTCAAGAACCTGACCCTGTATTACGGGGGCGTGCCCTTCTTTTACTTTCCCTACCTCAGCCATTCCCTGAATCCGGAAGTGGGCTACCTTCCGTTGCCTGGCATGCGGTCCATCTGGGGGCCTTACCTTCTGAATGAATACGGGTTCCTGATGGGCAAAAAATGGTCGGACAACGGCATGCCCTCCGCGGACTACCTGGGCACCCTGCATCTGGATTACCGTACCCGGCGCGGCTTTGCCTACGGGTTGGACATCCGCGACGTGCTGCTGGAAAAGGATTGTCCGGACATGACGGGGCTCTCCTTTTACAAGACCCATGACAAGGGGGTGAAGATTAACGCCGGGGACGATGAATCCCGGGAAGGGCTGGACCCGGACCGCTGGCGGTTCGCGCTTCAGCAGATGTGGTCCCACCGGGTAAACGGACGCACGGACTGGCGGCTGAAGGCCAACGTCAACATGCTGAGCGACGAGTACATGCTCCGTGACTTCTATCCGGAAATCTACCAGCGCAACTCTTCTCCGGATAACACGGTGCTTCTCTCCCGCACGGATGACACCAATGATTTTTCCCTGCTGCAGCGTTTCGTTCCCAACAACTTTTACATGGCGGACCAGCGGACGGAGTTCAGTTATGAACGCATCAAGTCCCCCGTTTTCCGTTCCCCCGTCATGTATGAAAGCCGCACCAGCTTCGCTTTCCTCAAGCAGTACGTTCCCCCCTTCATGAGGACGGAAATCCGGGACATGCTGGACTATATGGAGCCCGGAACCACCTCTTATGATTACTGGGCCCGCATGCTGATGACGGACAGTTTCAGCCGGTTCCACTCCTACCATGAGATTTCCGCTTCCCAGAAAATCATGGGCTTCCTGAACGTGACGCCCAAGCTGGGCGGGGGGTACACGGGGTATTACGGCGTGGATGACTACAAGCCGCTCAACCAGGGAATTTTTTATGCGGGCACGGATGCGGATTTCAAATTTTCCCGCCGTTATTCCTCCGTGTACAGTGATTCCATGGGGCTGAACGGCATGAACCACATCGTGCAGCCCCACTTTACGCTGGCATACGTGAAGACCAACCGCCTGAATGAGCTTTACCCCCAGATAGACGGGGACACCCCCACCACCAACCCGACGTCCCTGAGCCTGGGCCGGTACACGGAAATTGATTCCCTGCCCACGGGCCTGGTATTCCGCTACGGCCTGCGCAATATGCTGATGACCAGCCGTGACGCCAACTCCCACCGCTGGTTCTCCTGGGACGTGTTCATGGATGCGTACCTGTATGATCCGGTTAACCAGCGGGACTTTTCCAACCTCTTTTCCTTCATGCGCTGGAATCCCGTCCCGTGGATGGAATACCGGTCGGAAATGCAGGCACCCATCCTGGGGAAGGATAAGATTTCCGGCTGCCATGAATATAACAACTCCCTGCGCTTCATGCCGTGGCGTTCCACGGAAATCGTGGTTGGGCACCGTTATCTGAACCAGCACTCCCTGCTGGAAGACAGCAGCCAGCTGGATTTGCGCCTCCTTCAGCGCTTTTCGGAAGCCTGGGCCTTCAGCGGCAAGTGGCGCTTCTCCCTGCTGGACGGCAAGCTGGACATCCAGGAATACAACGTGTACCACAACATGGGTTCCTGGTACCTGGGCGTGGGCGCGTTCGTGCGCAAAAACGGGAATAAAAGTGAATTCGGCCTGGGCATCAGCTTCACGATCCAGCAGACCGGGGACTACATGCCGGTCAAGTTCCTCTGATTTCCGGAAGAGGGTGTTTCCCCTGTGCTTCGCAGGGGAAGCCATGTGAAGTTTCCTAAGTGGGGCAGGGGGGGAATTTCTCCGGGATTGCAGGCTCTGCAAGCTCTTGTTCCCGCCAGCGCGGCCATCAGGAAACACGGTAGAAGGGAAATATACCTTGGTTTGGCAAGGAGCCGCCAGCTGGGAACGGAGGCCTCCCGGCCTTCGCATTTAAATCTCTTCCGGGGCAAAGCGAGGAGTTTTGCTTACAAGGGCCCGGAGGCCGTTGCCCCAGCAGCACGGCCATCAAAAGGCGCGGTAGAAGGACAATACGCCATGGTTTGAACGGAAACCTCCAACCGGGAACGAAGGTTTGGTTCGTGCCTCTTTCAGATTCACTTACCCTGCGGGGCTCAAGCTTCTCTTTCCGTCTGACCGCAGCGCGGTTTTCCGGTCTTTATAGCTGGATTCCTGCTGGAGCGCAGCGGAGGGAAATTTTCTGTTGCCTGTCCTGCTGCCACAGAGAAATTGCGTTGCCGGACGGAAGAGCGGGCGCTCCTTTTGCTTCATCGGCAGGAAAAGAGTTTTTCCATAAGAGGGGAGCCGCCGCGGTTGTGCCGGAACCTTGGCTTGCATTCCGGTGGGGAAAGAAGGAAGATGCAATGATACGGGACCAACCATGGCGGGTGCCTTCATGAGAGCGTCGTCCGGCGCCGGGTATCCGCAGGAAGCCCTGCACCAATAAGCCTTATAACAAAGATGAACGCTCAGGAATTAATCAAGACGCTGGAATGGCGTTACGCCACCAAGATATTCAACCCGGACCGCCGCATTCCGGCGGATGACTGGGAGGCCCTTCTGGAATCCCTTCACTTAAGCCCCTCCTCCCTTGGGCTTCAGATGTGGAAGTTCCTTGACGTGCAGGACCCCGCCGTGCGGGCGGAGCTCCGCAAGGCTTCCTGGAACCAGTCCCAGGTCACGGACGCCTCCCATTTGGTGGTCTTCTGCGCCCGCAGGGACTTCAAGCCGGAAGACGTGCAGCGTTATCTGGAACGCATCGTGGAAGTGCGCGGCGTCACCATGGAATCCCTGGACCAGTACCGCGCCCGCATTTTTGAACTGGTGGACTCCAAGTCCCCGGAAGTGCTGAAAGCCTGGCTGGAACGGCAGGTATACATCGCCCTGGGCTTCATGATGAGCTGCGCCGCTGATCTCCGGGTGGATACCTGCGCTCTGGAAGGGATGGACCCCGCGGCGTATGACCGCATTCTGAAGCTGGAAGACTCCCCGTATTACGCGCTCTGCGCCCTGGCCCTGGGCTACCGGGATGAAGAGGCGGACAAGTACGCCCGTCTGGCGAAGGTCCGCTTTGACCGGGACGAGGTCATTCCGGTCGTTTGACGGAATCTTCCCGGGTTCCGGCCTCAAGCAGCCTGCGCATGTCTTCCGGCAGGGGCGCTTCCACGGTGAACATTTGTTCGTCAAAGGGGAACTCCAGCCGGCAGGCGTGCAGCGCATGGCGCGGCAGAATGAGTTTTTCTTCCAGCTCCCGGCTCCATCCGTGCTGGATGTAGTCCAGGTAGCACTCCTCGGAAGGGCCGTAAATCTTGTCTCCCAGGATGGGGTGGCCCAGGTGCGCCAGATGCACGCGTATCTGATGCATGCGGCCCGTTACCGGAATGCACCGGACCAACGCCAGTGGGCCGTGGGAAGTATTCCATGCCCGCTCCACCCGGAAGACGGTGGAGCATTCCTTCCCGGCGGGGTGCACAGCTTGTTTGACCCAGATGCGGCTTTCCGCCACGTCTCCCTGCCGCAGGATGGGGGCGTCGCAGGCTGTTTCCGTCCATTCCGGCCGTCCCCGGACGATGGCCAGGTATTCCTTGTGCATCAGGCGCCTCTGCATGGCCCTGCCCAGTTGGCGCGCCGCCGCCTTGTTCTTGGCGATCAGCGTCAGGCCGCTGGTTTCCCGGTCCAGCCTGTTGACCAGGGAAAGCGCTGCTCCATTGGTGATTTCATAGATGAGCAGGGCTTCCACGCCTTCCAGCAGATTGGGTTCCTTCTTCCCGTTGGAAGGATGGACGATGAGAGGGGCCCCCTTGTCCGCCACGATCCAGTCCCCGGACTCCGCCGCCACCTCAAAGTGCGGAAAGCAGGCGATCGGAGCGTCGGAAATGGGTATCCACATGGCGCGGGCAGGGGCTTACAGCGCGTCCGGGCGGATGGGAGTCCATTCCCCCGGTTCCAGATTCAGCCCGTCCAGGCGCAGGGAGCCGATGGAAATGCGGCACAGGGAAGCCACGGGAGCGCCCACGGCGGCCAGCATGCGGCGCACCTGGTGGTACTTTCCTTCCGTCAGCGTCAGCCGGGCGCGGCGCGGTTCCAGGATTTCCAGGGCCGCGGGGGCGCAGGGGCGGTCCTCCCCGGCCAGCGTGAAAGCGCCGGAGGCGAACAGCTCCACGGCCTCCGCCGGAATGTCCTCCTCCGTAACGGCTTCATAAACCTTGGGAACGTGGTGTTTGGGGGATGTCATCCGGTGGATGAACTTCCCGTCATCCGTGATGAGAAGCAGGCCGGACGTCTCCTTGTCCAGCCGCCCTACGGAAGAAACCGCGGGGTTCCTGTGCCGCCACTGGAAGGGCAGCAGGTCGTAAATCACGTCCCCCTCCTCTCCGTCATGGCTGCATGTGTACCCCAGGGGCTTGTAAAGGGCCGCGTACAGGCCGTCCGGGAATTCCACCGGTTCCCCGTCCAGCAGAATGCCGTCCGGCTGTACCTTATCCGTGGGGGCGGTGCATGGCTCCCCCTTGAAGGTGATGGAGTGGCGTTTGATCCAGCCCAGCGCCTCCCGCCTGGAACAGTACCCGTAGCGGGATAAAAGAGCATCCAGTCTCATGCGGCGTATTTTTTCCTAACGGGAACAAAAAACAAGGTTGAAGTATGCCTCCCCTGCTGATAGCATTAAACTATTACATGCGGGGGCTTCCTGTTTGGAACGCTCTCGTTGCTCACCATTTACGCTTAAACAGTTCCATGATTGAAACGATTAAAGAAGATCAGTTGACCCCGCAGCAGGCCGAATTTTGGGTGCGCGCCCGCCAGGCGGTGGACATGAACAATTATCCTTACGCCGTCAGCCTGCTCAAGGCCCTGGTGAAGCAGCTCCCCGGCTTTCTGGAAGGCCGCAAGGCACTGCGCGCCTGTGAAATCAAGCTGAATCCGTCAGCCAAGAAGGCCGGCCTGTTCAGCGGCATGAAAATGAGCACCAGCAAGCTCACCTCCTCCAAGAAGGATGCGGCCACCCAGCTCTCCTCCCTGGAAGACGAACTGGAAAATGATCCGTACAGCATCCCCGTGAACGAGGCCCTGTTCACCGCCGCCATGGACGTGGACTTCCCGGACCTGGCCGCCTTTGCGCTGGAAACCGTCCGCCAGGGCCATCCCGGCAACAAGAAAATGCTCCATATGCTGGCCTCCCATTACGTTTCCCGTGACATGCCGGCGGAAGCGGCCGAGGTGTACCATGACATCGTGAAGCTGGACCCCACGGACAGCCTGGCCGTGAAGAGTGAAAAGGACTGTATGGCGCGCGCCACGATGCAGCAGCAGAAGTGGGAGGAAGCCAAGAGCTTCAAGGACGTGATGAAGAACTCCGCGGAAACGAATGCCCTGGACAAGAGCGACAAAAAGGGCCTCACCCGCGCTGAACTGGAAGAACGCCTGGGACTCCTTTCCGCCCGTTATGCGCAGAACCAGCAGGATCTGGCCGTCGTGCGCGACATCGCCGGCGTCTATGAACAAATGGAAGACTGGGCAAATGCCTATTCCTTCTACAACTATGCGTTCAGCCTCAGCAACAATGACATTTCCCTGGAAAACAAGGCTTCGGAAATGAACGAGCGCTACCGCAAGGCCCAGGTGGAGGAAATTCGCAAACGCGCCGCCGCGGAACCTGACAACAAAGAACTTCAGGAACAGCTGGCCCAGTTCAGCAAGGACGCCGCTGAACAGCAGGTGGCCCTGTACCGCCAGCGCGTGGAAAACAACCCCACGGACCCGCAGACGCGTTTTGAGCTTGGCCAGGCCCTCTTTGACTGCGGAAGCTATACGGAAGCCATTCCGGAGCTCCAGCGCGCGCGCAACAACCCCCATATCCGCATCCGCGCCATGCTGCTGCTTGGCAAGTGCTATGATGCCAAGAACATGCATGACATGGCCCTGCGCCAGTTGGAGGAAGCCAACAAGGAGCTGATTGAAATGAATGACACCAAGAAGGAAATCCTTTACATGATCGGCCTGCTTGATGAAAAGCTGGGCCGGAAGGAGGAATCCCTGGCGGCCTTCCAGCAGATTTATGATGCCGAATACGGCTACCGTGACGTAGCGGCGCGCGTGGAATCCTCCTACAACAAGTAGGGCCTTCCCGCATGCTTCGCCCGCAAGGGCGCCATCCAGCAAGCCTCCGCCGGAAACGGCGGAGGCTTGCTGGCAATGTCCGGTACCCCGTGGATGCTCCTCTGAATGGAACCAATCCTGAAGCCGTTGTCCTGAAGGCCGGGAATGTGCCAAATGAGTCTGCGGCGCGGTGTTTTTTCCTTCCGGCATCAGCCGGGGCAGGGGGCGGCCCGGGAGCGTGCGGCCGTGCCCGCCCGTATTTGACAACGGAGGGGTTCAGTAATACACTGGAAAAACGCCCGGCGGTAAAATTATGGCGGAGGCAGAAACTTATGCGTGCATTACTGATTATTGACGTTCAAAATGATTACTTTCCCGGTGGGCGTTGTGAACTGGTTGGTTCCGTTCAAGCCCTTGAACGGGTCAGGGCCGTGTTAAACCGGTTCCGGGAAAAGGAATGCCCGGTTATCTTTGTCCGGCATATCAACACCCGCCCCGGCGCCGCCTTTTTCCTTCCGGGCACCTCCGGCTCTGAAATCCATCCGGATATTGCCCCCATGGAAGGGGAGGCGGTTGTGGTCAAGCACGCCCCCAACAGCTTTTTCCAGACGAATCTTCAGGAGCTTTTACAGGCGGCGGGAATGGATGAACTGGTGGTTTGCGGAATGATGACCCATATGTGCATTGATACCACGGTGCGCGCCGCGAAGGATTACGGCATTCCGGTGACGCTGCTTTATGACGCCTGCGCCGCCAGGGATCTGGAGATCATGGGGAATTCCATCCCGGCGAACGTCGTGCATGATGCCTATATGGCCGGATTGAACGGCATGTTTGCCGAGGTCAAGCTTGCGGAGCAACTGGAATTTTAGGCGTCCCGGACGCCCGTCATGGAGGGATTTCCGATGGTTTTACTGATTGGCGGCGGTTCGCATACGGGAAAAACGCTTGCGGCGCAGCGGGTGCTGGAAAAGTACTCCTATCCCTATTTGTCCATTGACCATTTAAAAATGGGGCTGATACGCAGCGGAATGTGCTCTCTCACGCCTGAAAGTTCCGATGAAGAGCTGACGCCCTTCCTCTGGAACATCATCCGGGAAATCGTAAAAACCGCGGTCGAGAACAGGCAGAATCTGGTGGTGGAAGGCTGCTACATCCCGTTTGACTGGAAAAAGGATTTTGACTCCGCCAGTCTGAAGCAGATTCGGTATGTGTGCCTGATTTTTTCAGAGGACTATATTCGCCGGCATTACCATGATATCATGAACCACGCAAACGTGATGGAGCGGCGGCTGGAGGACGCCTCCTGCACACGGGAAAGGCTGCTGCGGGAAAACCGGGATAACCTGGAACAGTGCAGGCGGCACGGGTGTGATTATGTGCTGATCGACGGGGCCTATCGCGTGGATATTGCGCTGTAAAAGATGGCGGAGATCACGGTTCCGGAGTTGTCGGAGGCATGGAACGGCGGTGAATTCCTGCCGTCTTCATTTTGCCCTTGCTCCTTGAAAAAGAAATGCTAGCGTGAAGTATTGTGAAAACTGCCCTGATGAAACTTATTCCCGTCTTCTCCGCGGTTTGCCTGTCGGCAAACGTTCCCGCGCGGAGTGATGAAGTTCCGCCGGAAAAGATGGTTTCCGTGTCTCTTTTGTCGGCTGCAAGTGAAACCCCATGGAAGCCGGGAATGAAAAAAACGCGGAAAAAATTCATGGTGGTTTTGGGCTTTTCCGTTCCTGCTCCTGGTAAAATCATAGGCTGCCGGAAGGATGGCGTTCATCTGAAGATAGGTGATTCCTCCGGCGCGTCCGGCGCCCCGTCTGATTATCGGGATTCTCTGAGTTCCAGTGATCCGGAACTCGCGATGGAAATGGAGAATTGGCTCCCCTCCCCGGCCGCCCGCTGGGTGAGCGTGACAGGAAATGTTTCTCTTGTCACCGGGGAAAAAGAAATGCTGTCTGAAGGGGCGCTTTTCTCCATGAAGGAGAAAAAGGAGGAAAGGCCTCTCGTTCTGAAAGGCGGCGGGTTGATGGATGACGGCCGGACGGGGGATGTCAAGACTGCCGTGACCCTGGAATGGTCCCTTAACAAGAGTTCCGGGGAGATCTATATGAGTGTGAAACTGAGCTCTCCACGCCTCCTTGGCGTGAAAGGCGTGACGCTTATGAAGCCGGACGGCACTCCCGTTATAGGAAGGAACTGGTGCAGCAGCCAATCTCCCGGTTCCGGCGGCCGCTCTTCATGGGAGTGGGAGTGGAATTACGGGCTGGACCCCGGTGAACAGGGGGAAATACAGGTTTTTGTGAATTATATGACCGGACTGGAGCAGGTGGATGTACCTGTGGATATGAAAATAGGCCTGTCCGGAATGGCCGGAGAAACTTCAGGTGGACAAGGATGATGAATGCGATGCGTTATTTATGGTTCGGCATCTGCGCCTGCCTGGCGGCTTGGCAGCCATGCCGGGGCGCCGGCAGTGAAAAGGAGGAGAAAAAGGTGGAAATAGCCTTTACGAAGGCGGGCCTGGAGCGGAGTTCGGAAAATGGGGAAAGAACAGGAGATTTGCAGTGGAAGTGCCAGGCGGTGCTTTTTATTCCTGAACCCTGGGACTTTGAAACCCGCTCCGTTGCGGAAAGGCAATCTGTGAAGATGTGGGATATGGACGGCAGGGAATTGTCTCCTGTGGAGTTTCATACGGGCTGGCTGAACGGACGGGAGGAGAAAGGGGTGAGTTATGCGGAAATTCAGGGCGCGGCTGTCTGCCTGCCGCCTGCCGGCTGTACGCAGGTCCGGATGAAGGGGAACCTGAGGGTTCCGGTGGTGCGCATGCTGGAAAGTCCCGTCTATGAACTCCCCTTCAAGGCGGAGGCTTCTTCTCTTATTCCGCTGCCGGGCAGTGAGGAGGGTTATGCCAGGAATGCGGATGATGTGGTAAAGTCAAATGAGCTGCCCCTGGGAGAGCTTTATGTGGGGAAGTGTGAGTGGAAGAGGGGCGATGGAGAAAAGCAGCTCGCCCTGCGCATTTGCCTGGACGCCAATCATCGGTTTAGGCTGGAAAAAATCGAGCTTCTCGACGGGAAGGGGGAGGTGATGGAGTACACGAGTCCCAACAGGTCCGACATTGATGAACAGTCACAATGCTGGTACGCTGATTTTACGTTTTCTCCCCCGGAAAAGATGGATCAGGGCAAATGCAGAGTCCGGCTGATTTACAAGACAGCGCCGGAGTATGTTACCGTTCCCGTGGACGTCAGGTTTGGAGTGGGAGGGGAAATACGGGCGGAAGCGGAAAAGAAAGCCACGTAGCGTTTTGTTGGAATTGGGGACGGTTCTTTGATGGCGGGCCGTTTTCAACTTGTCCTGTCCGGGAAACCTGCTATGGTGGGAAAGTCCCAACCCCCTGCCTATGTGTCATTATTGCCTGACCACCCTGGCTCTTCTCTGCCTGGCCGCTTTTTCCGGCGCCGCCGGAAAGGAAAGTCCTGAAGAACCTGCCGTCTCCGTTTCCCTGGACGGATGGGAAACGAATCTGCGGAACGTGCGGCCGTCTTTAACTCCGTCCTGGTCGTTTTCCATGGAGTTGAAGATAGCGGAAACATCCCCTTCATGGAAAGTGGTTGATGGTGAAGAGTCCGGCGCCAGGCTGACTCTGGCGGATTCGGAAGGAAGTTCCTGCGCCGTCCGCCGTTTCAGTTACAGCGCATCCCATTCATCGGAACAGGCCCGCAGGGCCGGAACGGTTTCCCTGCAAACGGATTCCTGGCTCCCTGCGGAAGGCGCCGGATGGGTGGAAGCCAGGGGGGAGATCCCCTTCATCATGTCCAGTGATTCCGCCGTCTCGGAAAGTGTTGCGCTCAAGGTGGCGGTAAAGGATTTTTCCGTTCCGCTGGTTCTCAGGAATGCCGGAGTGGACGGAAAGGACGTGAAGGTGGAATTGAAAGGCTATTATGAGGAGGGTGAAGCCGGAGGGGAAGCCCGTACGCTAAGGATCAGCATGACTTCTTCCGCACTGCTCGGCTTTCTGGACTTTGAACTGTACTCGATGGATGGCGCTCCGCTGCTGGCGGAGAATTACGGTTCCAGCTACGGAAGTTCCCTTAAGCATTATGAATGGGAACGGTATTTCCGGATGCAGGAGGATAAGATGGAAGAACTGAAGGTCTCCGTTAAATATGCGGCAGGATTAAAAAAAATCATGGTTCCCGTCCATGTCCGGTGCGGGATGTTTGGAGAAGTGAAACAACCGGATAACCGGAACAGGGAGGATTAGCATGGAGAGTTGGAGCATGATGTGTACCCGGGCGCTGCTGTGCGCCGCCATGGTTTCAGGAGTGGCCGCCTGGGGCGGAGGAAAGCCGGAAGGGAAAAATCCGGTGGAGGCTGTTTTTACTTCCGTCGGGGTGGAAAGAGACAAAGTGTGGATCAATGGCCAGCCGCAGGAATCCGGGCTGAAGCTGAAATTCACTGTGAACTTCAGCGTCAGGGAGCCATTGGGCTTTTTAAGCCAGTATAATGACCGCCTCCAGTATCTGGAGGCGACGGATTCCACAGGCAGGAAACTGGCTCCGGTGGAGTTTGAGATGAGCAGTATGTATCCCCGGAGTGAAAAGGGGGTGGTGAAGACATCCGTCAATGGAGTTGCGGGAGAATTTCCTTCTCCCTCCGCCTCCTGGGTCCGGCTGAAGGGCGTCTTCCGCGTGCCCGTCTCCCGTTCCATGAAGAGTACGGTTCATGAGCTGCCTCTGCAACAAGGGGTTGAAATGCATGCCCCGCTGCCGGGTAATGATGACCGGGAGGAAGAGGCGGGGGAAGACATCGTCATCCCTGAAAGCGTACCCGCAGGCAGGTTTTTCATTGAGGAATGCCGTTCGTTTGAAAGGAATGGGAAGAAGATGGTGGAAGTAAAATTGGGGCTGGCGGTGGAAACCCCGTTTGACCTGGACCAATTTGAAATTCTCAATGAGAAGGATGAAGTTCTGGAGGCCGATGAGAGAGGGGGAAGCTCCAGCATGAGTTCCAATTCCAGGTCATGGACAAAACGTTTTCAGTTTGAAGCTCCGGAGAATCTCCAAAAGCTCCGGTTCCGGATGATTTACAACGTTCCGCTGGAACCCGTCGCCGTGCCTGTGGACGTCAGGCTGGGGATGAGGGGAGAGATCAGGGACAAGAAAAAGTAATGGGGATTCCGCTCCTGCGCCTGTTTGTTGTTCTATTTGATTGTATTGGCGGTTAAGCGGCTTATATTGAATCAACCTCTGCCTTTTTGCGATGTTGCGTTTATTAATGATGCTGCTGCCGGCAGCCTGCATGACGGGAGCGCTGCACGCGGAAATCCTTTCCCGGCCCCGGGTGCAGGCGCAGTTTGACAGTCTTCAGTTCCAGTATGGAGAGCTGGGCGAGTCCGGGCTTTCTCCCGGGCTCTGCGTCCAGTGGAATCTAAGGCTTCAGTGTAACCCTCCCTGGCGGGTGGCGTATGTGCGCCAGGACGGGGAAAAGCCGGAAGTGGCGGATTCCCGCGGCACCCGCATGCCGAATCCTCTGCTGTCTTTTTGCACGGCGGAGAACTGTGACAAGTCTGCCGCTTTCCGGGCAAACCTCCATATCCGGGGGGAGAAATGGAGGCCGGCCCCCCGCTCCGTGTGGATGTCCGTGCGGGGCCGCATGCCTGTAGCCGTGTCCTGTACGGAAAAACTGTCGGAAAAAGTAACGCTCTCCCTGAAAGATGGAGAAAAAACGTCCATCGTATTGAAAGGCGCCGCCCTGGGGAAGGAGAGTGACGTGCGCGCTTCCGTCACGGTGGAATGGTGCCGCCCGAACCGCCGGAAGGGCAGGGAGGGAGTTGCGGCCGTTATCCTGGTGAAGACCCCCGTACCCTGCGGAATCAAGGAGCTGGAATTTTTTACGGTGGACGGCCGTCCGGGTGACGTTTCCAAATCTTACGAGGCATTCCATGGCAGTTACGGCCAGTATTACTGGCTGCAGAACATCTGGATGGGCACAGAGAGCAAGGACCGGTTCAAGATGGCCGTAAAATATGCCTCCGGCTTGCAGGAGGTGATGGTGCCCGTGTCCTTCAAGGCGGGCATGGGTGGCATCGTGGAACCCGTCCGGAAGGGTGGGGAGAAAAAGGAGGGGAAAAAATGAAGACTGCCGGATTAGCCTGCTGGATGATGTGTTGCGCCCTCGGCGCCCTGGCCGGTGATGGCGGCGCCCCAAAGATTCCTGTGGAAACGGGGCTCAGGAGCATGGAAATCAGCTGCGGGGAAGCCGGGGAGGCGGAGGAGCAGGCGCCCCGGGCCGTTAAATTGTCTTTTGCGCTGAACTTTGGGGTGGCTGAGCCGTTTGATCTGAACGGGAATGGCCAGGCGGGCGGGCAGAGCCTGGAGGCGGAGGACTCCACGGGAAGGAAACTGGGCGCTGTAACCTTTGACGTGTGGAATTTGCACACCAGGAAAAGGGGGAAGATAAGAGTAACCATGCTCAAGGGGGAATGCCCGGAGCTTCCTTCTCCGGAGGCTGAATGGATTCGGCTGCATGGCACCTTCCGCCTCCCCGTAACGCGTGAGGTTCCCAGCCCGGTTTATGATTTTTCCCTCAGTGAAGGGGCAGTCTCATTCCCTGTGACTCTTGCCGGACCGGAGGAAGAACCGCAGGAATGCGCCGGAGACCTGGCGGTGGCGGGAGATGCGGGAACGGAGGAACTGTCCGTGAAGGTTTCCCGCCGCATGGGGGAAAAATGGCTGCTGGAAGCCATGCTCTGGAATGACAAGGGTTACCGGATCACTTCCTGGGAGCTGATGGACGGGGATGGAAAACCATTGAAGACGGATTTCGTCAGCGGTATCATCTCCCGCGATTCCGGCCGTTCCGGAACCGGGCAGTCCATGGCGGTGGATGCCGGGACGGACCTCGGCAAGCTGAAAATCAGGCTATACCGCAAGGAAGACATGGGGATGGTCCCCCTCCCGGTGGACATGAAGATGGGGCTGGACGGAACAGTCCGGGAGTAAAAGGGCATCAGAGCACCTTGGAGAAGAATTCCTTCAACCGGGGGTTGGAGGGATGGTCAATGAGCTGGGCCGGAGGCCCCTCCTCCACGATTTTTCCCTGGTCCATGAACAGGATGCGGGAGGCTACCTCGCGCGCGAAGCCTATTTCATGGGTGACCACCACCATGGTCAGGCCGCCCTGCGCCAGGTCCTTCATCAGGGAAAGCACTTCCCCCACCATTTCCGGATCCAGGGCGGATGTGGGCTCGTCAAACAGGATCACGTCCGGATTCATGACCAGCGCGCGCACGATGGCGATGCGCTGCTTCTGCCCCCCGGAAAGCTGGAGGGGATAGGAGTTCCGCTTGTCGTACAGGCCGATGCGCCGGAGCAGGGCCTCCGCCTGTTCCACGGCTTCCTTCCTGGTGGAGCGGCCCGTTTTAACGGGGGCTATGGTGATGTTTTCCAGAATGGTCAGGTGCGGAAACAGGTTGAAGTGCTGGAAAACCATGCCCACGTGCTGGCGGAATTTGTTGACGTCCGCATGGGGGGCGGTGATCGGTTCCCCCTTGAAGCGGATTTCCCCGGAGGTAGGCTCCTCCAGCAGGTTCAGGCAGCGCAGGAAGGTGCTTTTTCCGGAGCCGGAGGGGCCCACGATGAAGACCACTTCCCCCTGGTGAATCTGCGTGGTGACGTCATTCACCGCATGCACGGCATTGAATTCCTTCACCAGATGGCTGATCTGGAACATGGGCGTGTTCCCGGGCTGTTCATTCATTGTTTTTCAGTCTCCTTTCCAGTTTGCCGAGCAGCCAGCTGAACAGCATGACCACGGAGAGGTAAATCAGGGCTACCGCCGTCAGGGGCATGAAGGCGGTGTAAGTCTGGCTGCGGATGATGTCCCCGCCCTTGGTCAGGTCCTGAAGGGCAATGTAGCCGGAAACGCTGGTTTCCTTAAGCAGCACAATGAACTCGTTCCCCAGCGCGGGAAGCACGTTCTTGAAGGCCTGGGGCAGGATAATGAAAACCATGGTCTGGGAGTATCCCAGGCCCAGGCTGCGCCCGGCTTCAAACTGCCCCTTGTCAATGGACATGATGCCGCCGCGGATGATCTCCGCCACGTAGGCCCCGGAGTTGAAGCCGAAGGCCACCACGGCCACCAGCACCTTGCTGACGTCCACCGTGCCGAAGATCACAAAGTAGATGATCAGCAGCTGCACCACCACCGGGGTGCCGCGGATCACCGTCAGGTACAGTTTGCAGAGGGCGTTCAGGAAGCGCAGGCTGCCCGTCTTGTCATGCGTGGCGCGGATGACGGCCACCACAAAGCCCATCAGGATGCCCAGCAGGACGGAGAAGAAGGAGACTTCCAGCGTGACCAGGAAGCCGTTGGCCAGGTATTTCCAGCGCCCCTCCTGCATGAAATTGACGTCAAAGGAGCTTTTCAGGTCCAGCCACGCGTTTTCCAGCCAGTTTCCGCCTGCGGCGTGTTTTCCGGCCTCCGCGGCGGATTTCACCTGCATGGCCGCGTATCTGGCCCGTATCTCCTCCAGCCTGCCGGAGGCTTTCATGTCCGCTATGGCGGTGTTGATGTCCTGGAGAAGTTCCGGATTCCCTTTGCGCACGGCAATGGCGTAGCTCTCGGAGGTGAGGGGCTCCGGCAGGATTTCCAGCCGGTCGTTGCCGGCCGCGTACATGCTGGCCGGGTCCTGGTCAATCACGGCCGCGTCCACCTTGCCGGCCGCTACGGCCGCCACGGCCAGCGCTCCGTTGGGGAAGCGTTCCGGCTGCTGGATGTTCCGGGTAACGTAGGTATCTCCGGTGGCTCCGTGCTGCACGCCTATTCTTTTGCCGCGGATGTCCTCCCTGCTCCGGATGGGGGAGCCTTTGGGCACAATGATGACCTGCGCCGCTTCCATGTAGGGGATGGAAAAGTCCACCTTTCCCCGGCGTTCCGGAGTGACCGTGATGCCGGAGGCCGCTACGTCCGCCTTTCCGGAAACCACCGCCGTAATCACGGAGTCAAAGCTCATGTCCTCAATGACCAGCTCCCTGCCGGTGCGCCGCGCCACTTCCCGCATGATTTCCGGATCAATGCCCATGATGGTGTTCCCTTCCCAGAATTCATAGGGTGGGAAGGTCGCTTCCGTGACCATCAGGATTTTACCGTTTTCCGCCGCTCCCGCGCCGGAGCACAGGAGGAGCCAGCCCGTCAGCAGGACTCCAAGGTATTTCAGGAAAGGAGGGAAAGGCATGGCGTGTAAGGGGAACCAGCAGCGGCTGAACCGGTGGGGTATATGATTTACCCGCCCGGAACGCAATAAAAAATTGTCTCTTCCGGGGGCCGCTTCCCTCCATGGAAGGAAGGCGGGGAGCACGGGGCAGGTTCCCGGCGCGGAAACGTATTCAGCGCACCAGCTTCAGGATGGCCCTGCGCATCCGGTAGGCTATTTTTTTCAGGATGGTATGGCGGTTGAGCTCCCCGTAGGCCGCCGCGGCGTCATTCCGGCGCATGGCGGAGAAAAACGGGTCATTCAGGGAGGGGTGGGCTTCCAGCGCCTGGCGCCAGATGGCACTGCCGTTCAGTTTTTCAAGAGCCTCCGGCATGCTGCGGGCCGTCAGCTTTCCGGAAACCGCCAGAGTAGCCAGAAAACTGCGCACGTTGTTCAGGAAGGCCCCCAGCTCGCTTTTCTTCCAGTCTTCCCGGTCCGTCATGGACAGTTTGGTGGAATGAAGGAGCAGCATGTCGTCAAACAGGGAGAGGGACAAGTTGCCCGTCACTCCCCCGAATTTATAGATATACACCTCCCTTGCCAGCACGGCTATCCGTTCCGCGGCGGGAAAGACCTGAAGGTTGAACAACTGGTCTTCCGCGTACCTCAGCCCGCTGGGGGCGGGACGGTTGTCCAGCAGGAATTCCCTCCTGTAAAGCTTGATGCACATTTTCCCGTACGTATAGAAGAGGCCGTGGCGGTCCATGCCGAAGAAGCCGGAGTAGTAGGAGGAGAGGAACTCCTCCCTTTCCACCACCCGGCTGTGCGGGATATGGCCGTCCTTCCGGCGGAAAAGGCCGAAGCGGTCCAGATGGCGCACGTAGTCTCCGATGACGATGTCCGCCCGTTCCCGGACGGCCATTTGAACCATGGCCTCCACGCTGTCCGGAAAAATGGCGTCATCCCCGTCCACAAACATGACATATTCCCCCGTGGCCGCGTCCATGCCGGCGTAGCGGGCGGCGTCCACCCCTGCGTTATCCTGGGTGATGACCCTGATGCCGGGGCGCCGTTCCGAGTACGCGTCCAGGATACGCGCCGTTCCGTCCGTGGAGCCGTCATTGACCGTAATAATTTCCAGCGATGGCCAGGTCTGGGCCAGCAGGCTGTCCAGGCAGGCGGAAACGCACGTTTCCAGATTGTACACGGGAACGATGATGCTGACGAGGGGTGTCTCCGGAGCGGGATGAAGGAGGGTCTGCATGGGGATGCCGATGGGCCTGGTGGTTGTTAAAGGCTCCGCCGCCATGAAAAGGGTGCCTGTCTGGCAGGAACGTGAGAAACATGGCCCGGACCGGAGGGAACGATAGGCCATCCGGACGCATCAAACAATGCTGAAAAGCTGTTTTCTGTATTGCCGGATAATTAGTGCCATTTGCTATTTTCTTTATATTCAATATGTAATGATATATGAAAGAAAAAAACGTTTTTTAGAAGTAAAATATGAAACCGGATTATCAGTCCGCTGTCAATCGAAGATTCTGACAATATAAAGCTTAAGATGTTTTTGGATTTTTGCCCCAGAAAACGGGGCGTTTTTGCCATCTTCCTAAGATGTTGAATTTAATGGCTTTCCCGAGCTCATATCTTCAAACGGACTGATAATCCGTTAGAATGCGTCCGCGTCCTTTTTTGCCTTGGCATGTGTTTTGACTTTGTTCCCATTTCCGTATACACAGCATTATTTAACTGGACTGTTCTTTTTTTTGTGCTGTTTGCCGTGTATCAGGCGGGAACGGGAGGCATCTATTCCCATTCCGCGGCCCGGCTGGACAGTATGGCCGGGATTTTGTTCGTGCTCGCCCTGATCTTGTACATGGGAGCGCGGCCCGTAAGCGGGGAGTTTGGAGACACCATCAATTACGCCGCGGAATTCCGGACCCTTCAGGAGGGGGAAGCCGGGGACTGGAAAGCCCAGCTGACGGGGATGAAGGGGGAATGGCTCTTTGCCGTCATTCTGCATGCATGGGTGCAGCACGGCAACGTGCATGACTACTTCCTGACCTGTGCCGCGGTGTATGTGGGAGCGCTGGCGCTGGCCAGTTACAGGATTTTCGGCGCCAGGTGGTTCATCCCGTTCCTGATTGCGTGCGCCATGTTCACCTTCTGGGTGTATGGCGTCAACGGCATCCGCAACGGCATGGCCGCCTCCGTGATGATTCTGGGCCTGACGTTCCGGAAAAACCTCAAGATGCTGCTGCTGTTCGCCGTGCTGGCCGTCAGCCTGCATAAGTCCATGATGCTGCTGGCCGCCGCTGGCGCCCTGGCCTGGTTTGTGACGGACACGCGGTATTACGTGGCGGCGTGGCTGGGCTGCATCCTCGCCGTCATTCTGGCCGGGCCCGCCATTGGGGAAATGATCGCCTCCTCCGGCTTTTTCGATGATCCGCGCCTGACCCTTTACATCAACCAGGCTGATGAACTGAAGGCTTCCTCCGCCTTGTTCAGCAGCGTCGGCTTCCGCTGGGATTTCCTGATTTACAGCGCTCTGCCCATTGCCTCCGGCTGTTACTTCCTGTTCAGGGAGGAATACCGGGACGTGATGTACACGTGGCTGCTGAACATTTACATTGCGGCCAATGCGTTCTGGATTCTCTGCATGTACGCGGCGTTCAGCAACAGGTTCGCGCAGCTCTCCTGGTTCCTGATGGGCTTTGTCTTCATCTATCCCTTTTTCAAGCAAAGGTTCTGGGCGGACCAGGAAAAGAAGCTGGCCTGCTTTATCCCGGCGATCTACCTCTTCACCTTTTACATGAATATTTACAACGCATGAAAAAGAAGATCATCAGGGTGGCGGCGGCCTCCATCTCCCTGGACCTGCTGCTCAGGGGACAGTTGAATTACCTGAACGGGTTCTTTGACGTTCTTGCCGTGGCTTCCCCCGGTGAGGAACATGAACGCATCCGCCGCCGCGAGGGCGTGCCTACCGTGGAGCTTGAGATGGAACGGTCCATTTCCCTGTGGAAGGATTTGAAGAGCCTGTGGCGCCTGTTCCTGCTGTTCCGCAGGGAACGCCCGTGGGGGGTGCACTCCCTCACGCCCAAGGCCGGACTGCTGAGCATGATGGCGGCGGCCTTTGCCCGTGTTCCGGTCCGGGTCCATACCTTCACCGGCCTGATTTTCCCCTACCGGAAGGGAGCCTTCAAATGCCTGCTGAAGCAGATGGACCGCCTCATCTGCCTGTTTGCCACGCACGTCATTCCGGAGGGGGAGGGCGTCAGGAAGCTGCTGGTGGAGGAGAAGGTGACGGGCAAGCCGCTGGAAATCCTGGCCCACGGCAATATCAACGGCATAGATACGGACTATTTCCGCCGTTCCGGCTGCCGGAGGGAAATGAGGGAGCGGCTGGAACTGCCGGAGAACGCCGTGCTGTACGTTTTTGTGGGGAGGATTACGGGAGACAAGGGCATCCGTGAGTTGCTTGCCGCGTTTTCCGCCCTGCGCGCAGAGGAGAAGGGGGCGCCCGTTTTTCTGGCGCTCGTGGGCTGGACGGAGGATTACGCCGGGGAAGAACTGGATGTGCCCGGCGTGTTCCGCCCCGGTTTCCAGGAGGATATCCGCCCCTGGCTGGAAGCCGCGGACGTGTTTGTGCTGCCCAGCTACCGGGAGGGTTTCCCCAATTCCCTGCTGCAGGCGGGAGCCATGGAGCTGCCCGCCATCGCCACGGACATCTGCGGGTGCAATGAGATTGTGAAGGACGGCGTGAACGGCCTGCTGGTCCCGGCCCGGGATGAAAAGGCGCTGCGCTGCGCCATGGCCTCCCTCAGGGATGACCCGGAACGGCGCAGGAAGATGGGCGCGGAGGCGGCCCGGCAGGTGGAAAGCAGGTTTACCTGCCGGATCGTTTGGGAAGCCCTGCTCCATTTTTACGGGAGGGTAGCGGCATGATTTACGGGAATTGCATCAAGAGGGCGCTGGATTTTCTCATCGCCCTGGCTGTCCTGGCGGTTCTGCTGGTTCCGTTTCTGGCGCTGATGGCGCTTCTGGCCCTGGCGAACCACGGCACGCCGTTTTTCCGGCAAACGCGGCCCGGCCGCCACGGCAAGTTGTTCCGGATTGCCAAATTCAAGACGATGACGGATGAAAGGGACGCCCGCGGGGAACTGCTGCCGGACGAGCGGCGCCTGACGCGCACAGGGCGGCTGGTGCGTTCCCTCTCCCTGGATGAACTGCCGCAGTTGTTCAATGTGCTGGCGGGGCAGATGAGCTTCATCGGCCCGCGGCCCCTGCTGCCGGAATACCTGCCCCTGTACACGGAGGAGCAGGCGCGCCGCCATGACGTGAGGCCCGGCATTACGGGCTGGGCCCAGGTGAACGGGCGCAACTCCATCAGCTGGGAGCGCAAGTTTGAACTGGACGTCTGGTACGTGGACCACCTGAGCTTCCTTCTGGATGTCCGCATCATCTTTTTAACGCTGGCGAAGGTTGTTCAACGCCAGGGAATCAGCGCTGAAGGAAGCGCCACCATGGAAAAATTCACAGGTTCCGGAAAATGAAGAAAAATATAGCGATTATAGGCGCCGGGGGCTTCGGCAGGGAAACGGCCTGCTGCCTCAGGGCAATCAACGGGGAGTCTCCCTCCTGGAATTTGATCGGCTTCTTTGATGACGGGGTTCCCGCCGGAACGGAAAACGAATATGGCCGCGTGCTGGGCACGGTGGAAGAGCTGAACGCCTGGAAGGAGCCTCTTTCCGTCGTGATCGCCATTGCTTCCCCCAGGGCCCTGGAACGCATTTCCGGCCTGCTGGACAATCCGTTGCTGGATTTTCCCAACATCATTGCCCCGGACGTGAAATTCTATGACCGTGACCGGGTAGCCATGGGGAAGGGGAACATCATCAGCTTTGGCCACATCTTCAGCTGCCACGTGGCCATGGGGGATTTCAACCTGTTCAGCTGCGGCTCCCTGATCGGCCATGACGTGACGCTGGGGAACTGGAATGTGGTGGCCAACGGCTGCAAGGTATCCGGAGGCGTGACGCTGGGGAATGCCAACTTCCTGGGCGCTGCGTCCGTGGTGCTTCCGTGCCGTACGGTGAAGGAAAACGTGGTTCTGGGCGCCAATTCCACGCTGGTGCGTGACGCCCTGGAGGGCGGAACGTATGCGGGCTGTCCCGCGGTGCTGAAAAAGAAGCCGTCTCCGGCGCAGGAAAAGAAATCCACCATCTGGCTCTCCCTGGCCAGCACGGGGGAGGCGGAAGAAAAGTTCGTGCGTGAAGCCTTTGAATCAAAATGGGTGACGACGGTAGGGCCGAACGTGGACGCTTTTGAACGGGAGCTGGAGGAATACCTGGGGGAAACCCATGTGGTGGCCCTGGCGTCCGGCACCTCCGCCCTTCATCTGGGCCTGGTGATGCTGGGAGTGGGGCCGGGGGATGAAGTCCTCTGCCAGTCCATGACGTTTGCCGCCTCCGCCAATCCCATCATTTACCAGGGCGCTTCACCCGTGTTTGTGGACAGTGAGGAGAGTACCTGGAACATGTCCCCGGAACTGCTGGAGGAAGCCGTCCGGGACCGCATCAGGCAGACGGGCCGCACCCCTAAAGCCATCATTCCGGTGGACCTGTACGGGATGCCCGCCCGCATGGAGGAGATCATGGAGATTGCCGGGAAGTACGGCATTCCCGTACTGGAAGACGCCGCGGAAGCGCTCGGTTCCGAGTACCGGGGGCGCAAGTGCGGGGTGTTCGGGACCTACGGCGCTTTTTCCTTTAACGGGAACAAGATCATCACTACCTCCGGCGGGGGCGCCCTCTGCTGCCCGGATGAGGAATCCCGGAACAGGGTCAAGTTTTACGCCACCCAGGCCCGTGACCAGGCGCCGCATTATGAACACACGCACATCGGTTATAATTACCGTCTCAGCAACGTGTGCGCGGGCATAGGCCGTGGGCAGATGCTCTCCCTGCCTGCCTTTCTGGAAAAAAGGCGCGGCATTCATGAGGAATACCGCCGCCGCCTTTCCGGCGTGCCGGGGCTGACCCTGCTGGAAAATCCGGATGCCCGCTACCATTCCAACCACTGGCTGACCTGCGTGCAGATCAATCCGGAGGAGGCCCGTTTTGACCGGGAAGAGCTGCGGCTGGCGCTCCAGAAAGCCGGCGTGGAGAGCCGCCCCCTCTGGAAGCCCATGCATTTGCAGCCCGTATTCCGCTCCTGCCCGTTTTACGGTTCCGGCGTGTCGGACCGCCTGTTTGAGCAGGGCCTGTGCCTGCCTTCCGGCGCTTCCCTGACCGGGGAGGACATGGACCGCATCACCGGCGTCCTGCTTAATCTTTAACCTTTGTGCTGATGACTGAGACTCATAACCCTGTTTCAAAGTTCCTTTATTACGCACGGCACTACATCCTGAATGCCAGCGGTAAATTCGTCTTCCTGCTGGACTTGGGGCTTTCTTCCATGGTCACCGTGTTCGCCTGCTACTATGGAGAATGGCTTTACAAGGGGGACTGGGTGGACAAGCACTTGGGTACGGCCCTTCTCTTTGACCTTGCCGTTACGGGCACGATGCTTTGGAGGTCCGGCGTTTACAAAACCCTGGTCCGGTTTACGACCATGAAAGACTTGCAGAGGCTGATGGCGGCCATTCTGCTGTCCAGCATGCTGCTGTGCCTCTTTAACATTGTGCTCTGGCCCACGTATTATAAGGGGCACGTTGTCTGCGCCATCTTTAATTTCGTCTTCACCTTCATGGTTCTGGTCGGCTGCCGCATGGCGTGCATCGGCGGAAGAAGATGGCTGGAACACCTTAATTCCAGCGAATCCATTTCTTCCATCACCACGACCGGGCGCAAGAGGATTGCGCTGGTGGGCAAGCTGGACGCCTGCCTCCTGAAAGCCTCTCTCATCAGAAGCCTGAAAAGTGAGGAATATGAAGTGGTGGGCATCCTGACTTCCGCTCCGGAGGCGGACGGCAAGGAAATCAAGGGGATTCCCATACGGTTGATCAAGGAGGCCGCGGAGGTGGAGACGGCCTTGAATGTATTTCAGGCGTCAGGGGTTATTTTTGTGGGGAAGGATGAGATTCTGGGAGAAAAGAAACTGGCGGACGTGTGCCTGGAAAAGGGGATAGAACTGATGGTTTCCCACGACCTGATCCAGTCGTTCCGCGAGTATTCCGGCGTTGCCGTGGATGAAGTGCAGATTGAGGACCTGATGGAACGGGAGGAAATCAGCATTGACACGGAAAAGATTTCCGGAGGGATCAGGGGGAAGGTGGTGATGGTGACGGGCGCGGCGGGGTCCATAGGCAGTGAACTGGTCAGGCAGGTGTGCCCGTTTGCCCCGGGCCGGATCGTGCTGCTGGACCATGCGGAAACGCCCCTGTGGCTGGTGCGCCGGGAGGTGGAAAAGTTGTATCCCCGGATTCCCGTTGCCACTTCCATTACGAATGTCTGCCACCGCCGCCAGTTGGAGGAGTGCATGAAGCTGCACCGTCCGGATTTGATTTTCCATGCCGCCGCCTACAAGCACGTTCCCCTGATGGAGGAAAACCCGTGCATAGCCGTGGTCAATAACGTGAAGGGCGCCATGCACCTGGCCTCCCTGGCCGCCAGGTACGGGGTGCAGCGCTTCGTCATGGTCTCCACGGACAAGGCGGTGAACCCCACCAGCGTCATGGGGGCCACCAAGCGCCTGGCTGAAATGTACGTGCAGAGCCTGGGGGAACACCTGGCGCAGAAGCACGGGGAAGGCTCCACCGTGTTTATTACCACGCGGTTCGGCAATGTGCTGGGAAGCGCCGGTTCCGTGATCCCCTTGTTCAAGGAACAAATCAGAAAGGGAGGTCCCGTAACCGTAACCCATCCTGAAATGATCCGCTATTTCATGACCATTCCGGAAGCCTGCCACCTGATTCTTCAGGCCAACGCGATGGGGAAGGGCGGGGAGATTTTCGTCTTTGACATGGGAGAGCAGGTCAGAATCGTGGAGCTGGCTGAAAAGATGATCCGCCTGGCCGGGCTCTCCCCGCTGAAGGATATCCGCATTGTCTTCACCGGACTGCGGCCCGGCGAAAAACTTTATGAAGAACTTCTGACGGACTATGAACACACGCTAGAAACCCCGCACCAGCGCATCCGTATTTTCGAGACCCGGAAATATGACATGTCCGAGCTGAAGCAGGCCTTTGAAGAACTGGTGCGCCATGCGGAATCCAACCACCTGGAGGAAACCATCCGCGCCATGAAGCAATTAATCCCCGAATACAAAAGCAATAACTCCCCTTACCAGAAATACGACTACCTGGACCTGAAAAAGCCCCTCTCCATCTAACACCTACTCAATCCATCCAATGAAATACCTTAATTTGTTCTATCGTCCCGCCCTTTGGAGCCGCCTTCTCGTGGCGGGCCTCCTGCTGGGCGCGCTTCCCGCCTGCGTCAAGCCTGAAGAAGTCAACTACGTCCAGGATCTCGTGCTGGACCAGAAAGCGGCCATCGGGAAGGAGTATAAGATCGTCATCAAGAGGGACGACCGCCTTTTCATTTCCGTCAGCAGCAAGAATCCTACGCTCGCGCAGATGTTCAACAAGGACAGCGGCAGCGTCTCCAGCCCCCGTGATGACGAGCGCGGCTACTTCGTGAATACGGACGGGGACATCGTGTTCCCCGTTCTGGGGAGAATCAGGGCTGTGGGCAAGACCTGCATCCAGCTCGCTACGGATATTGAAAACGAGATCCTCAAGGAAGGCTACATCAAGGACCCGGCGGTCAGCGTGCGCCTGATGAACTTCAAATTCTCCGTTCTCGGGGAAGTGTCCAAGCCGGGCAGCTATGAAATCAAGGGGGAACGCCTGACCCTGCTGGAGGCGCTGAGCAAGGCCGGGGACCTGAACATGGACGGCAACCGTGACATTTACATCATCCGGGAGGCGGACGGGGAGCGCATCGCGTCCAAGGTGGACCTGCGGAGCAGCAAACTGTTCCACTCCCCCTACTATTACATCCAGCAGAATGACGTCATTTACGTTACTCCGTCAGACAGGAAGGTGAATACCCGCAGCGAGCAGCTCCAGATTTACCCCTACCTCATTTCCGGCACCTCCATTGCCATGGTCATTCTGGCCTTCTGCATTTAATCCCATGAAAGCCCTCTCCAACAAGACGGAATCCCTGGACGGCGGCGGCAGTGCGCCGCCATCCCTGCTCCCCAGCCCGAAGGCCATCATGGGGCGGATTGTCCGGAACTGGTACTGGTGCGTGCTCTCCCTGGCCGTCTGCCTGCCCCTGGCCTATCTGTACGCGGCCAGGCAGCCCCAGGTTTACGGGAAGGCCACCACCATCCTCGTCAAGGAGGATTATCCGAAGGAATCCGTGGCCACCACGGTTCTGGCCTCCACCAATGGGATTGTGAATACGGCCACCACCAATCTGGACAATGAAATCTTCCTGCTTTCCTCCCACTCCCTGCTGGAAACCGTGGTCCGGCACCTGAAGCTGGACGTCACCTACTGGAAGAAGAACAAGTTCCGCAAGGTGGAGATTTACCAGGACTCACCCATTGCGGTGCGGTTCACGCAGGAGGGCGCGGCGGCTGACGCCAAGTTCCAGGTGGTTCCCTTGTCCGGAGAGGAATTCCGGGTGGAGAAAAATGTGGGCGATTCCGGGCATGAGGAGAAAACCGGCTCCTTCGGCAAGGAGGTTCAATTTGACTCCCAGACGTTCATTGTGGAGAAAACGCCCCGGTTTAATGACGCCAGCCTGAATGTTCCCGTGATTGTCAGAAGAACCTCGGTCAGGCAGGCGGCGCTGGGCCTGGCGGGCGGCCTGACCGTCAAAAAGGCGAGCGGAAAGAACAACCTGATCAATATTTCCATGCGCTGCAACAATCTGGTGAAGGCGGAGCGGATTCTGCACAGCATCGTCCATTTTTACAATGAGGCCTCCCTGAAGGAGAAAAACACGCGCGGAATGAAAACGAACCAGTTCATTGAGGAGCGTCTGGACGTCATCAGCGAGGAAATGCAGAAAAATGACCTGTCCATTGAAGACCTGAAAAGGGAGACCAATGTACTGACGGACCTGTCCACCGCCCTCACGGAGGAATATGAGAACAGCATTAATGACAAGAAGGACCTGAGGGAGCTGGACCTGGAGATCAAATCCATTGAATACCTGAAAAATTACCTGGAGCAGGAGGCTGAGCATGATTCCAGGCTGGTGCCCATCAATGCAAAGATAGCGGATATGGGCATCCGGGACCAGATAGGCGTTTTCAATGACACCCTGCTGAAAAGAACGAGCCTGAAGGTGAACGCCGGGGACAACAACCCGATTGTCCGGGAGCTGGAAGCCAACTTGAGCTCCCTGAAGGATGCGCTGAGGCGTTCCGTGAATAATTACTATACGTCCCTGCTGGTCAAGAAGAAGAACGTGGAGGACCAGCATGAAATGACGCGGGAGCATATCAGGACCGTTTCCAGCCGGGAACGGGACGTCAACCACATTGAGCGGGAGCAGCGCGTCCGGGAATCCCTGTACGTCTTCCTGCTGAACAAGAGGGAGGAAAATTCCCTGGCCCTGGCCGCTACGGAAGACAATGCCCGGATGGTGGACGCCGTGCGCGGCGGGAACGGACCGCTGGAGCCGAATGTGGCTAAAATCCTGATGGTGGGTTTTCTGGCGGGGATGGCTATTCCGGTGCTCCTGTGCGTGATTGCGGCGGTGCTGGATTCCAACGTGAAGCGCCGGGAGGAGATAGAAACCCTCACCTCCATTCCCGTTTACGGGGAACTGCCCCGCAAGCCGCGGAAGCTGAAAAACCAGGAGATTGTGGTGAATCTGGAAGAGCCTTCCGAATTGTCCGAATGCTTCCCCCTGCTGGCGGAGCGCATGGTGTCCCTTTCCGACGAGAACGGTGGAAAGCCCCTCAGCGTCCTGGTTACGTCCTCCTGTTCCGGGGAAGGGAAAACCTACCTCTCCGTGAATCTGGCCGTGTCTCTTGCCGTGGCCGGAAAGAAGGTCCTGCTGATGGATATGGATTTGAGGAAGGGGACGCTCAGCTCCCTGCTGGGCGGGGCCGGGAAGCCCGGCATGGGCGATCTGGAACAGGCGGGGGAAGGCGGCTGGCGTTCCCTGGTGGAGAAGTCCTCCGTTTCCGATCATCTGGATTATCTGTTTGCCGGAACGCTGCCGGACCATCCCTCCCGGCTGCTGCTGCATGACCGCATCCGGAAGCTGATGGAGGAACTGAAGGAACAGTATGATTTCATCTTCATGGACTGCGTTCCCTATTCCTCCCTGGCGGATGCCCGCATTGCCGCCCGGCTGGCTGACGCCACGCTGTACGTCATGCGGGCCGGCTGCGTGAAGAAGCGTGATCTGGCCGGACTCCAGAAGATATGGAAAAACGGGGAACTGAAGCGCATGGGCATTGTCCTGTGCGATGTGGAGCCCCAGGGCCGTTCTTCCCGGAAGGCGGCCGTGTACAGGAGCCTGGATACTTCCTCCCCCTGCGGGGAAAATAATTCGCTTTAGGAGACCGTTTATGCCGCGCGCCCGTTTAAAAGTCCTGTTTCTGGTGGAATCCCTGGCCGGGGGAGGGGCGGAGAAAATTCTCTCCGGCCTGGTGCGCGGCCTGGACCGGGACCGGTTTGACGTGACGGTGTGCACGGTGGTGGATTGTGGCCCGTACCGGGAGGAAGTGGGGAAGCATGCGCGTTACCGCTCCATCGTAGGGGGCCGGGGATTGCTTTACCGGATCAGGTACGCGCTGGTGTACCGCTTTTTGCCGGCGGCCTGGATTTACAAGTGGGGCGTTGCCGGGGATTATGATGTGGAGGTGGCTTTTACGGAAGGGCTGCCTACGCGCCTTCTGGCGGCCGTGCCGGAGGGAAAATCCCGGAAAATCGCCTGGGTTCACGTGGACCTGGAAGCGCGGCCCTGGACGCAGGGGGTGGTGTTCCGGTCTCTGGAGGAGGAAAAAAAGGCGTATGCCCGTTTTCAAACCGTGGTGCATGTGTCGCAAACCGTCCGGGAGGCGTTTGAACGGCGCTTTGGGGCGCATGCGGGTTCCGTGGTTCTGCACAACCCGGTGGACCGGGATGCCGTGCGTTCCGGAGCCGCCGCGGGGGACGTGCCGGAAAAGAAGCATTTCCGCTTTATTTCCGTGGGGCGTCTGGAGGAGCAGAAGGGCTTTGACCGTCTGGTTGCCGCGCTGGCCCGGTTGAGGGAGCGGGGATGGCAGGCGGAGCTGGTGATTCTGGGGGAAGGGAGCCGGAGGCGGGAGCTGGAAGGGCAGGCTGCCGCCCTGGGCGTGGCGGACTCCGTGCTGATGCCCGGTTTCCTGGGGAATCCCTACCCGTGGATGGCCTCAGCTGATGTATTCGTGTGCAGTTCCCGCAGTGAGGGAATGAGCACCGTGGTCACGGAGGCGCTGGCGTTGGGCGTGCCCGTGCTGGCCGTGGAGTGTTCCGGCGTGCGGGAACAGCTTGGCATGGGAAGGTTCGGGCGCATCGTGGAGAATGATGAAGATGCGCTGGCTGCCGGAATGGAAGACTTTTTATCCGGCAGGGAATCCTGCGAATTCTGGCGGGAGAGGGCCGCGCTGGGAGGCGATGCGGTTGTTTATGAACGCGCCGTGCGGAAGGTGGAACAGGTATTGGAGGGAATGGCATGAAGAAAGTAGCGTTTTTTGTCAACAGCCTGTCCGGCGGAGGGGCGGAAAAGATTCTGCAAACCCTGCTGAACCGCTGGAACGGGGACCAGTGGGAGGTGGTCGTTTATTCCATTAAGAAGGAGGACATTCCGTCGGGCTACCCCCGGAATGTCTCCGTCCGGTTTTTATTTGATGCCCTCCGGGAGGAGGACGGCCCGTGGAGCCGCCTGCGGGTCAAGGTCAGGAACGGGCTGAAATTGCTGGTTTACAGGCATTTCCCCCCCTCCGTCTTCTACCGCCTGTTCATCCGCGGAACTTATGATGTGGAAGTCGCCTTCATTGAAGGCTACGCCACGCGGATAGCCGGCGGCTCCCGCCATGCCGGAAGCCGTAAGCTGGCCTGGGTTCACATTGACCTGGGCGCCAACCACTGGACGCTTCCCGCCTACCGGAACGCTGAAGAGGAAAAAGCCGTCTACCGCTGTTTTGACACGGTGGCCTGCGTCTCCCGGAATGTCCGGGAATCCCTGCTGGAGCTGGTGGGGCCTTTGCAGGATGCGCGGGTGGTTTACAACCCCGTGGATGTTCCGCGCATCAGGGATAAAGCCGTGGAATCCGTTCCGGAACGTCCGGACGGGACGGTGCTTTTCTGCGCCTCTGGGCGGCTTGTTCCGCAGAAGGGTTTTGACCGGCTGGTGACGGCCTGCCGCTACCTGGCGCGGGAGGGCTTCTCCTTCCATCTCTGGATTCTGGGAGAGGGCCCGGAGAGGGAAATGCTGGAAACCATGATCGCGGAGGGGAATTTGCAGGACAGGATCACGCTGCTGGGACACCGGGAAAACCCGTATCCCTACGTGAAGGCGGCGGACTGGCTGGTCTGCTCCTCCCGGAGCGAGGGGTATTCCACCGTGATTTCCGAGAGCCTGATCCTCGGCACGCCCGTGGCGGCCACGCTGTGCGCCGGAGTCCGGGAACAACTGGGAGACGGGGAATTCGGCCTGGTTGCGGAGAACCATGTGCTGGGGCTTTACCGTGCCCTGGAAGATATTCTGACGGGAAAGGCTGACCACCGGGACTACCGCGGGCGGGCGCTCCGCGGGGGAAGCCGGTTTGACCTGGATAAACAGATGAATGCCGTGAAACTGCTTTTTGAAGAAACGCGTTGAATAGCCATGCCCTCCGTATCCGTTATTATTCCCGTATTCAACGCCGCGCGTTTTCTTGAAAAATGCGTGGGCTCCGTGCTGGGACAGACCTTCACGGATTTTGACGTCTGCCTGGTGGATGACGGTTCCACGGACGGGAGCGGTCCGCTGTGCGACAGGCTGGCTTCCGGGGACAGGCGCGTCCGGGTCATCCATCTGGACAGGAACATGGGAGTCTCCGCCGCCAGAAACCGCGGCATGAGGGAAACGGACGGGCGCTGGCTGTGCTTCATTGACGGGGATGACTGGGTGACGTCCACCTACCTTCAGGAACTGGTCTCCGCCGTGGAGGACGGGGCCTGCGACCTGGTGGTGGAGGGGCTGCGCTCCGTCCGCGACGGGAAGAAGGATGAAGTGACGGTGCCGCAGCCCGTGGAACTGGATGCCAGGCCCGGAGAGGAGGAAGCCTGGGTACGGCTGTTCCGCTCCTTCCTGCTTTTTGGCCCGGTGGTGAAGCTGTACAGGCGCACCCTGCTGGCTCGGCACTCCATCCGTTTTCCGGAAGACGTCTCCTACGGGGAAGACCTGATGTTCAACATGGCGTACCTGAAATACATCAGGCGTTTGAGAACGGTGGACAAGGCCGGTTACTTTTACCGCAGGGCGGAGGAAGGAACCCTGTCCACACGGTTTGTCCCGGAAAAATTCATCTGGATTGTCCGGCAGTTCCGCTTGGAACGGAAGTATTTCCACACCCGGAGGCTGGAGGGGGAGAAGGTGGAGAGGTACCTGGCGTTCCGCTGGTGGGGGCTGGTGTACAACTCCCTGTTTGAAATATACCGTTTCCGGGAGCACTACGGCCTCATGGGGCGCATGCGGGCGGTGCGGTCCATTGTAGGAACGCCGGAAAACAACCTGTTGCGCGCTTATCCCGATGTGTTCCATTGCCCTAAATGGATGAGCGTTTGTTTGTTCAACCGCTGGCCCTTCAGCCTGTTCCTGCTGATGGAAGGGGCCCTGGGCCGGAAAAAATAGATAGGATTGGCATGCATAAGATTCTTTTATATCCCCATGGAGGAAGCGGCAACCACGGCTGCGAGGCGATCGTCAGGTCCACGATGCTGCTGCTCCGGCCTGAAGAGGGCGTTTTGTTTTCCTCCGCGTGCGGGGAAGACAGGCGCTACGGCCTGGACCGGACGGTGCGCGTGCTGCCGGAACAGAGGCCCATCCGGAGATGTTCCGCCGGATATGCGGCGGCGTGGATGCGGCGGCATGTGATGGGCGTGCGGGATGCCTTTGACCGGCTTGCCTTCCGCGGCATTGCGGAAGAGGGGCGGGACGCCTCCCTGGCCCTGTGCGGCGGAGGGGACAATTACTGTTACGGGGAGCCCGTGCATATCTATTTGCAGAATGACCTGCTGCGCCGTGCCGGGGCGCCTGCCGTCCTGTGGGGGTGCTCCCTGGAACGGGAGGACATGAAGGGGGCCATGCTGGAGGACCTCAAGGCTTTTGACCTGATTGTGGCGCGGGAATCTCTCACTTGTGACGCCCTGCGGGAATGCGGGTGCTCCCGCACGGTGCTGTATCCGGACCCTGCGTTCGCCCTGCCCGTAGGGGAGGCTGCCTTTCCGGAAGGATGGAAGGAGGGGGGCATGGTTGGCGTCAACGTCAGTCCCCTGGTCATCGGCCATGAGGGGAGGGCCGGAGCCGTGATGGAAAATTACGCGCGGCTCATGGAATACGTGCTGGACGCTACGGATATGAACGTGGCCCTGATTCCCCATGTGGTGTGGCCCGGCAATGATGACCGGAAACCGCTGGAGGAACTGTACGGCCGTTTCCGGCATACGGGCCGCGTCGTGATGGTCGGGGATGCTCCCTGCGAGGAATTGAAGGGATACATTGCCCGGTGCCGTTTTCTGGTGGCCGCGCGCACGCACGCCTCCATTGCCGCGTATTCCACGGGCGTTCCGGCGCTGGTGGTGGGCTATTCCGTGAAGGCCCGGGGGATTGCCCGTGATTTGTTCGGAACGGAAGACTGCCATGTGCTGCCCGTGCAGGCGCTGGACGCCCCGGATGAACTGTGTAAGGCATTTGTCCGGATGATGGAACGTGAGGATGAGATGAAATCCGCGTATGCGGAGAAGCTTCCCGCGTACCGGGAACGCCTGAACCGTCTGCCGCAGGAATTGGCAGCCCTGTTGAAACGGCCATGACTTTTTATGTTTCCATAGCATCTGTCCTGCTCCTGCTGGCCCTGGCTGTGGTCTGCGTGGATGCCTGGCGCTTCATGGGAACGCTGGCGGGCCGCGTGCGCATCGGGCGCTGGCAGGACCGGCGCGCGTGGCAGGAGGCCCTTGCCCGGACGGCCTTGTCATGGACGCGGCGCATGCCCGCCGTGCCCAGGAAGGACCAGGGCAGGCGCATCCTGTGGGAAATGGTGCGCGGAACGTATGCGGATACCGCCATCCAGGGATGGCAGGCGGCAGGACTTTTCCTGGGCCTGAATGCCTATGCCGCGGACAGGGGGGATAAGGCGTTGAAAGAAACGCTGTGCCGCAGGCTGGAAGAACATGAACTGGTGAAAAATTATCTGGAGGCCCCGGATCCGGAACGGTGGGAAGTAGACCGCCTGCTGCTGGATTACGCCGTTCTGGAAGCCGGCTGCCGCGGGGCGGAGCAGGTGGCGGAGGCTTCCGCCGCGCTGCTGGAATCCCTCCGGACGGAGGCGGGAACCCTGGCCTACAGGCGCAGGCAGCCCGGCATGCGTTACGTGGATACCATCGGCCTGGCGTGTCCGCTGGCCGCCGCCTGCGCGGCGCGTACGGGGAATGAGGAATACTGGAACCTGGCGGTGAGGCAGGTGGAGGAATATGATGTGGCCCTGCTGCCGGATTCCTCCTTCCCGGCCCACGGGTTTGAGATGGAGCGCGGCTACCCGCTGGGGCTGTATGACTGGTCCCGCGGCATCGGATGGTATGCGCTGGGCCTGTGTGAGCTGTACCGCCTGATGACCCTGCACGGCAGGCCGGAGGCGGAAGGAATGGCGCGGCGCATTCTGTCCCTGGCGGAAGAACTGCTTCCCCTGCAGAAAAAGAACGGCGGCTTCGGCTGGATGGCCGCCAGGCCGGAATCCGTCTTTGAATCCTCCGGAACGGCCCTGCTGGGCCTGCTGCTGCTGACGGCCTTCCGCATCTCCGGGGAAGAGCGTTTTCTGGAAGCCGCATTCCGTGCGGAAAAAGCGCTGATGGGGGTGACGCGCCGCAACGGGGTGCTGGACATGTGCCAGGGGGACACCAAGGGAATAGGCATGTATTCCGACGTGTGGAATCTGATGCCCTTTGCCCAGGGAATGGCCTTGCGGCTGGGCGTGGAACTGAACCGGGAGGAACGCGGGGCATGAGGACGCTGAACTCCGGCAAGAATTTTCTGGTGACCATCAGCCTGATGGTCACGATGACCCTGCTGGGCTTTGTGACGCGCAAGCTGTTCGTCAATGAGATCGGGGTGGAGTACCTGGGCCTCAACGGCTTGCTGACCAACATCCTGGCCGCTGTCACGCTGCTGGAATCCGGCTTTGGAACCAGCGTGGTTTTCCACCTTTACAAGCCGCTGGCGGAGAATGACCAGCCGCGGATTCTGGCCCTGCTGCAATTTTACCGCAAGGTGTACCGCATCATTGCCGCCGCCGTGCTTGTCCTGTGCCTGGGCCTGTACCCGTTCCTGGGTTGCTTCATCAAGGACGAGGGGCACCTGGACTACCTGACGCTGGTGTATTTCATCTTCGTCTTCAACTCCATCCTGCCGTACCTGACGGCGTACAAGAATTCCCTGATCAATGCGGACCAGAAGAACTACAGGCTGGGGACCATCAACTTCGTGTACCAGGTGGGACTGAACCTGTCCAAGCTGGCCATCCTGTACTATACGGCCAACTACGTGCTGTACCTGGTGGTGGAATCCCTGTTCCTGGCGGGGTTCAACGTGGCCATGGTGCGCAAGGTGGACGCCCTGTACCCCTACGTGAAGAGCAGGATGGCGTATGCGCTGGACGCCGTGACGAAAAGCCAGATTGTGGTCAACGTCAAGGCGCTGTTCCTGCACAGCGTGGGCGGGTACTTCATGCACTCCACCAGCAACATCGTCATCTCCAGCTTCGTGGGGCTGGCGGCGGTGGGCTTCTATTCCAACTACATGCTGGTGGTGGGTACCATCTCCACCTTCATCATGCAGGTGATCAACAGCATGGCGGAAAGCGTGGGAAACCTGATTGCCAGTGAGGACAGGGGCCATGTGTATGAAATTTTCAGAAGGGTCTTCCTGATCAACTTCCTGATTTGCGGGGTGGCCTCCATCGTTCTGCTGAACACGCTGAACCCGTTCATCTCCTGGTGGCTGGGACCGGACTACATCTTGTCCGGCGCGTGCTCCTTCGTCATCATCCTGAACTTCTTCGTGGTGGGCATGCGGCGCTCCGCCATGGTGTTCAAGACCAAGGCGGGCATCTTCCACCAGGACCGCTACTCCCCCCTTCTCCAGGGCGTGATCAACGTTATCCTGTCCGTCACGCTGGTGCAGTGGTGGGGCATTGCGGGCGTGTTGCTGGCGGCGACGCTCAGCCTTCTTTCCATCGGCGTCTGGCAATTCCCCCGCTTGGTGTACAAGCATGTGTTCCACCAGCCGCTGAGGCGGTACTTCATCACGTACGGATGGTACCTGCTGCTGGCGGCGGCGGGGTATGTGCTGACGTACCCTCTCTGTTCCCGTTCCTATTTTTCCTCCCCCCTGGCCGATCTGTTCCTGTGGGGGGGCATTTCCGTTGCCGTTCCGCTGGGGCTGTACGTCCTTCTCCTGTTCCGGACGGGGCCCTTCCGCGGCCTGATGGGCCACATGCGCACGCTGGTATGCAGATGAAACGTATCTTTATAGCTATTCAGTACATGGAGCTGGGGGGAGCGGAACGCGCCCTCCTGGGGCTGCTGGACGCGCTGGACGCCTCCCGCTTCCAGGTGGACCTGTTCGTTTACCGCCATTCCGGGGAGCTGATGCCGCTGATTCCGTCCAAGGTGAACCTGCTGCCGGAGCTGCCCGCCTACCGCGCCATTTCCCGGCCTCTGAAAGATATTCTGCTGGAAGGGAAGCTGGGCATTGCCGGAGCGCGCCTGTGGGCCAAATGGCGCTCCGCAAGGTTTGGAAAGCGGCTGGACGGCCCGGAAAACTACGCCGTCTTTGACGATGCGGCGGCGGCGGTCTCCCCCTTCCTCCCCTCCCTGAAGAAGCTGGGCGTGTACGATCTTGCCATCAGCTTCCTGACGCCCCACCGCATCGTTCGGGACAAGGTGCGCGCCCGCAGGAAAATAGCCTGGATTCATACGGACTACTCTTCCATAGGCATCAATGTGGAACGGGAACTTCCGGTGTGGCGCGCTTATGACCACATCATCTCCATCTCCCCGCAGGCGGGAAGGGGCTTCCTGTCCCGCTTCCCGGAGCTGGAAGGCAGGCTGGTGCAGATGGAAAACATCGTTTCCCCGGAAGCGGTGCGGGAGCAGGCGGCGCTGGAGGACGTCTCCGGCGTGATGGGCGGCTCCCCCTGCCTGTGCACCGTGGGAAGGTTTTCCCATGCCAAGGGGATGGACCGCGCCGTCAGGCTGGCCGCGCGCCTTGTGGGCCTGGGCATGGAGCGGCTCCGCTGGCATCTCATCGGCTACGGGGATGAAGCGTCCCTGCGCCGGGAAATAAGAGACTGCGGCATGGAGGAGCACGTCATCATTCTGGGGAAGAAGGCCAATCCCTACCCGTATATGGCTGCCTGCGACCTGTACGTCCAGCCGTCCCGGTATGAAGGAAAGGCCGTGGCGGTGAGGGAGGCGCAGATTCTGGGGCGCCCCGTGGCGGTCACCCGGTTCCCGACCTCTGCCGGGCATCTGGAAGACGGCGTGGACGGCCTGATTATTCCGAATGAGGAGGAGGGCGCCGCCGTGGAGCTGTTCCGCCTGCTGAACGACGCCGCGCGTCTGGAAAGCCTCTCTGCGGAATGCCGCAGGAGGGACTACGGCAACCGTGATGAAATCCTGAAACTGGAGGAATTGATCTGACATGGGAAGACGCCTGCTGTACATCACCAATGGAATTGCCGGAGCGGGAGGGCTGGAGCGCGTGCTCTCCGTCCGCACACGCCTGCTTGCGGAAAAATACGGGGATGAAATCCACGTGCTGACGCTGAACGAAGAGGGCAGGGAGCCCTTTTACGACTTTTTCCCGGGCATTCGCCTTCATGACGTGCGCATGCAGGGCGGCCCCGCCGCCCGTTTGACGGCCTGGGCGCGCGGAATCAGGGAGGCGGTGCGCAAGGTACGCCCGGACGTGATAGCCGTCTGTGACGACGGGTTCAAGGGATTCTGGATTCCCTTTCTGGTGAAGGGGTTCCGGTGCCCGGTGGTTTATGAACGCCATGTGTCCCGGCTGATTCAGGCGGAAGGGAAGAAATTCCCGGTCCTCATGGGTGTGGAATTTGCCGCCATGCGCCTGCTGGGGGGAATGTTCTCCCGCTTTGTGGTGCTCACCCCCGGAAACAGGGAGGAATGGCCCATGGACAATGTGGAGGTGATTCCCAATCCGCTGCCGTTTTATCCGGATGTTCCTTCTTCCGGGCAGGAAAGGCGGGTGATTGCCGTCGGCAAGATTTCTCCCCAGAAAAATTATGGGGCGCTGCTCCGTGCATGGAAGGAAGTACACGGAAAATTCCCGGATTGGAAACTGGATTTGTTCGGAGCGGAAAAGGACGGAGGAGAACTGAGAAAAGAAATACGGGCCGCAGGGCTGGAAGGGTGCTTCCTGCTGCATCCGCCCACGCGGGAAATCATGCGGGAGTACCTGGCCTCTTCCATCTGTGCGATGTCTTCCCGCTATGAAGGATTCGGCATGATGCTGGCGGAGGCGATGGCGTGCGGCGTGCCGTGCGTGGCCTTTGACTGCCCCCGCGGTCCCGGGGACATTATCCGCCACGGGGAGGACGGCCTGCTGGCGGAAGCGGGGAACGTTCCGGAACTGGCCTCCGCGCTGGAACGCCTGATGGGGGATGACGCGTTGCGCGCCTCCATGGCCGCGAAGACGCGGGAGAATGTGAAGCGCTACGCGGCGGAGACGGTGGCGGCCCGGTGGGATGCCCTGTTCACCCGCGTGCTGGAAGAAAAGAAGGGAGGCCGTTCATGATTTCCGTCATTGTTCCCGTTTATAATGCGGAGGCCTACCTGTCCCGCTGCATGGAAAGCATTCTGAACCAGACGTACCGGAACATCCAGGTGATCTGCGTGAATGACGGCTCCACGGACGGCACCGGGGGGATGCTGGAAGAATTGGCCCGCAGGGATGACCGTGTGAAGGTGGTTTGCCGCACGAACTCCGGGCTTTCCGCCTCCCGCAATGCCGGGCTGGAACTGGCGGAGGGGGAATATGTGATGTTTGTGGACGCGGACGACTGGCTGGACGGGCATGCGTGCGCGGACGCCGTGGAAGCCATGGAGCGGCGGGAAGCGGACATCGTCTTCTGGAGCTATGCCAGGGAATATGAAACGGCTTCCTCCCCGGTGCGGTTCTGGCCGGAGGAACGGGTATTTGAAGGGGAAGCCATGGTCTGGCTGAGGAACAGGCTTCTGGGGCCGGACGGGGCCGAACTGGCTTGTCCGGAACGGCTGGATTCCTACGGCACGGCCTGGGGCAAGCTTTACAGGCGCGCCCTGTTCCGGGAGGGGAAGGCGTCCTTTGTGGATACGGCCCTCATCGGCTCCGCGGAAGACGTGCTATGCAACCTTTCCCTGTTTGGCGCGGCCCGCAGGGCGGTGTATATCCCCACCACCTTCTACCATTACAGGAAGACGGCGGCGGGAGCCCTGACCAAGCGGTACAAGCCTGCTCTGACCATCCAGTGGGAGGAACTCTTCCGGAGGATGGTCCGGCATGTGCAGGAAAACGGGGCCTCTCCGGAGGCTGAACGCGCGTTGCGGAACCGCAGGGCCGTTTCCCTCATTTTCCTGGGCCTGAACATCTGCGACGCCCCGGGGTCCGCCCTGGTGAAATGCGGCATGCTCCGTACCCTCCTGAAACGGGACTGGTGCCGGGCGGCGGTGAAAAGCCTGCCCCTGGCCCCCCTGCCGCCGCACTGGAAGGTGTTTTTCCTGAACGCGAAACTGGGCTTTGTGCCCGGTTTGTACCTGCTTCTCGCAGCCATTAAACGAATCCTGGCAAAATGAATCCTCAACGTGTGCTCATGGTATTCACCATTATGAACCGCGGCGGCGCGGAAACGATGGTGATGAATTATTACCGCCATATCGACCGCAGCAGGCTCCAGTTTGACTTTCTGGTGCACCGGGAGGCTCCCGGCATTTATGAAGAGGAGATACGGAGCCTGGGCGGCAGGATTTACAGGCTGCCCCCCATTACCCTGTCCGGCCTGGCGGAGTACCGGAAGAAGGTGGCGGAGTTTTTTGACGCGCACCCGGAATACAGGCTGGTGCACGGCCATTGTTCCGAGCTGGGCTACTGGGTATACCGGGAAGCGGCGGCGCGGAAGCTCCCCTTCATTGCGGCGCATGCCCACAGCTCCCCGCTGGGGGTGGACAGGAACTCGCTCCAGCGGTTCCTGCTGAAGCACCTCATGCGCCCGTACCTGACGCACCGGTTCACATGCAATGAACTGTGCGGCTGCTGGCTGTTCGGGCGGCGGGGCGTGCGGGACGCCATTGTGGTGCGGAATGCCATTGATGCGGAAAAATTCAGGTACTCCCCGGAAGTGCGGGAGCAGGTGAGGAAGAAAATGGGGTGGGATGGAAAGCTGGTGGTGGGTCATACGGGCAATTTCTCTTGGCCCAAGAATCATGAATTCCTGCTGCGCGTGTTCCGCGCCCTGCTGGCCGTGCAGCCGGAATCCCTGCTGGTGCTGGTGGGAAGCGGCGGGGAAGGGGAGGAAAAGATACGGGCGGAAGCGCGGAACCCGGAGTGGGGCGGGAAAGTCCGCCTGCTGGGCGGCAGGGATGACGTGGCCGCCCTGTTGCAGGGGATGGATGTCTTTGCGTTCCCCTCCTGGTTTGAAGGCTTCGGCATTGCCATGCTGGAGGCGCAGGCCGCCGGACTGCCCGTGGTGGCCTCCGACCGGGTGCCGGAAGACGGCGCGGTGGCGCCGGGCCATGTGAACTTTCTTTCCCTCAGGGAACCCCTCGGCGCGTGGGTGGAAAAAATCCTGGAAATAACGGACGGCTGGCGCCGCACGGACACCTCGGAAGCCGTTCGGGCGGCCGGGCTGGACATCGTCCATAACGCGGAAAAGCTTCAGGAAATTTATCTGGAACAGGGAGGTGGGGCATGAAGCCGCTGCTGACCGTTTTTACCCCCGCGTTCAACCGGGCGGATTGCCTGCGCCGTTGTTATGAAAGCCTGCGGAAACAGACGTGCCGTGATTTCATCTGGCTGGTGGTGGACGACGGCTCCTCCGACGGGACCGGAGACATGGTGAAGGTGTGGATGCAGGCCGGAGAACTGGAAATACAGTACCATTACCAGGAAAACGGAGGCATGCATGCCGCTCATAATGCCGCCTATGAATTGATGGCTACAGAGCTGAATGTCTGCCTGGATTCCGATGACCGGATGCCGGAGGACGCCGTGGCCTCCATCCTGGAATTCTGGGAGCTGCACGGAAGTGACCGGGTGGCCGGAATGGCTGGGCTGGATGCGGACGCCGTCACGGGGGAACTCATCGGCACGCCGTTTGAGGAAGATGCCGGAGAAACGACGCTGAACGGATTTTACGCGGCGGGAGGGCGCGGGGACAAAAAGCTGGTATACCGGACGGCGCTGATGAAACAGCTGCCGCCTTATCCCGTCTTCCCCGGTGAAAAGTACGTGGGGCTGGGCTACAAGTACATGCTGGCGGACCGGATAGCCCCCCTGCTGACCATGAACAAGGTGCTTTGCCTGGTGGAATACCGGGAAGACGGCTCCTCCAGGAACATGTTCCGGCAATATGTGCTGAATCCGCGGGGATTTGCCTTCCTGCGGAAGGAGGGCATGCAGTACCAGCCCACCCGGAGCAGGCGTTTCATGGAGGCCGTGCACTACGTGTCCGCCTCCCTGCTGGTCCGGAATTCCCGTTTTCTGCGGGAATCCCCCCGGCTTTTCCTGACGCTGGCAGCCGTTCCGCTAGGTGTGGCGCTGATGTGCCTGATTCTGGTAAAAAACAGAAAAGGAAAGGGGGCCGGAAAATGAAAATTGCCTACGTGCTGGATGATCTGGACGCGGCGGGCGGCATTCAGGCCGTGACGCGCGCCAAGGCGGCGGCATTGGCCGCGATTCCCGGCAATGAGGTGGTGCTGGTCACCGCCAATGATTCCCGGCAGACCGCTTCCTCCCTCCCGCAGGGTGTCAGGGTGGTTCATCTGGGCGTGAATTATTATGAGGACGACTGGAAGGGATTCCTCTACGTCCTGAAAGGCATTCTGGTCAGGCGCAGAAAGCATGCCGTGGCCTTGCGCAACGTGCTGGACGAACTGAAGCCAGACATTGTTATTTCCGTGGGACAGTCGGAAAAATTCATGATTCTGCGGCTTTCCCGCAACAGGCCCTGGAAAACGGTGCGTGAATTTCATTACTCCGGAACGTACCGGAAAGATTACGCCCGCCTTCAGGGCGGACTGCGCGCCCGGCTGGTGGCCGCGGTTTCCGACTTTTATGAATTCGGCCTCGGCCAGGGAAGCTATGACGCCACGGTGGTGCTCACCCGGCAGGACCGGGAGGAAAACTGGCGGGGGAAAACTGGCGTGCATGTCATCCCTAATCCGTGCATTCTGCGTCCGGAACGGTCCGCCGCCCTGGAATGCCGCCGTGCGGCGGCCGTGGGAAGGCTTGTTCCCGTGAAGGGCTTCGACCTTCTGATTCAGGCCTGGGAAAAAGTGGCCGCGGTTCATCCGGACTGGAAACTGGACATCTGGGGGGATGGCCCGGAACGAGGTGCCCTGGAACGGCTGGTACGGGAAAAAGGACTGCAAGGCAAAGTATTCCTGCGCGGCGTGACGGGCGATGTGCAGGGCAGGCTGCTGCAATCCTCCATGCTCGTCTTTTCCTCCCTGTTTGAAGGCTTCGGCATGGTGCTGGTGGAGGCCATGGCGTGCGGCGTACCGTGCGTGGCCTTTGAATGCCCGTGCGGCCCGCGCGACGTGATTTCCCCGGAGGTGGACGGGCTTCTGGTTCCTCCCGGAGATGTGGAACAGCTCTCCCTGGCCATCATCCGGCTGATGGAGCAGCCGGAGCTGAGGCGCAGCATGGGAGCCGCCGCCCGCGAAAAAGCGGCGCACTATGCCCTGGATGCCATTGCCGCGCGCTGGATGGACCTGTTTCGTGAATTAACTTCTACTCAACCACACCAATCTTTTTAAAACCATGCCCCTCGTTTCCATTATCATTCCCTGCTACAACGTGGCCGGATTCATGAAAAAATGCCTGGATACCGTCTGCGCCCAGACGCTCCGGGACATAGAAATCATCTGCATCAACGACGGTTCCCGGGACGGAACGCTGGATATTCTGCGGGAATATGAAGCGGCGGATGACAGGTTCATCGTCATTGACCAGCCCAATGCTGGCGTAGCGGCCGCGCGGAATGCCGGGCTGGACGCGGCTTCCGGAACGTACATCGGTTTTGTGGACCCGGATGACTACATTTCACCTGTCATGTTCCAGCGGCTTTATCTGGCGGCGGAGCAGTACGGAGCAGACCTGGCCTGCATGGGGGCCACGGTTGCCGGAGACATGCCCCTTTCCGTGCGGTGGAGCATGCTCAACGGTCTGCAATGCCCGGAATGGCACTGCAGCCACTATGACTTTGCCGCCATGGGGCCGTTCAGCGAACTGTGCTGGGACAAGCTTTACCGGGCGGAATTCCTGAAAAAAACGGGTCTGCGCTTCAGGGCGGGGATGCGTCAGGGAAGTGACGCCCTCTTCAACAACCTGCTCCAGCCTTATGTGCGGAACATCGTGAAAATACCGGACTGTCTGTATATCTACCGGCCCACGCGTCCGGATTCCCTGGTGAACGTGCACAAGGCCCCGGATAAAAAGGGCTCCGGATTCTATCCGGCGCTGGAACGCATTGACCTGATTGCCGCCTCCTACCGGGAACTGGGCTGTCTGGAAAAAGCCAGGATTACGGTGTTAAACTGGCTGAACGGCAGTATTCAGCTATTCTCCTCCAATCTGCTGAACCAGACGGCGGCGGAAAAAAAGAAGGCCCTGGACGCCGTGCGCGCGCTGCTGGACAAATATGAATGGCGGGACTTCGTCAAATCCCCGGGGTCTCCCTTCCGCCTGCTGAGACACATTGCCAAGGGGAACGACCTCCGCGTGCGGTGCGCCCTCTTCGGCATTTACCGGGTTCTGCATTCCCGCATGGGGAACAGGCTGGTGGACCTATGCACGCGCATCATCAACCTGCGCGGAAGCGCCCGGTAGGGGTGGTGAAGGAATGCCTTACTTCCCCGAAGAACAGGCTGCGTCCGGCTGGGGGCGGAGCAGGCAATCATAAAACGGGGTGTAAAGCAGATTGTTGGGAACCAGGTAAATATACCCTTCCCGGGAATCATAGACCATGTTGAAGCGTTTCAGCAGGTTGTTGCCCATGACGCCATCCATTTCCGCGCTGCTCTGGGTTCCTGCCGTAACAGTGGAAAAAGCTCCGGGGATCAGGGGGAGCTTGCAGCCGCCCAGTTGGATGCTGTCGAACATGACGTTTTCCAGAACTCCGGTATGGGAATCCGAGCTGGAAATGCGGGAAATGCAAAATGGCTTTTGGCTGCCCAGCAAATGATGTTTTTTGACGAAGGGAGTGTTGAGGTCCAGAACGCGGTCGGACCCGGTATCCACGGACAGTCGGAGCTGGTGGGTTTTTCCGTTGACCGTCACCTGGCCGGGAACGACTGGAATACCCATCACGTATTCAATCTTGAGACGGATGGCGTTGGGCGGCGGCGTATAGGAACCGTGCGGATACAGGTAAATCTTCCGGTCCGTGTAATTTACCTCCGTCACCTGCTGATTGATGAACCAAAGGCCCAGCACGCCGTCCCACTGGTCCGGCGAGTAGGGAATGGCAATAAAGGGAACGTGCTCCATGACTTGTCCCCCGATGGTGAATTTGTTCTCCGTGCTTCCGCGTACTTCATCGGACCCCGTGGCGCCATGGTTGACGACGGTCTCGTTGAATTCCATGGGAACGCCTTTCAGGGAATTGGTGCTGATGACCATGGAGGTGGCCCCGGTATCGAAAAGAAAGCGCAGGGGACGGCTGCCGTTGACGCTTCCTTTCACGTAAATACGGCTGGCTGGTCCCAATTCAAAGGGAATGCTGCCGCTGGGAACGTTGGCCCCCTGTACAGGGAAAAGGGAAACCAGTAAAAGGGTGAAAAACGGCAGGATTTTTTTCATGTGCGTTATTTCCTGTATCATGAGGCCAAATTTCCATCAGGACATTTCATCAGAGTGTCTTAATATGCCGTCTGATTAGCGGGCCGCCCGTTTATAGCAAAGGCTGAAGAAGCTAACAATGTAAAAGAAGTTTTCAGCTAAAGGATGAGACCTTTTGTTTTGGGAACAATTATTTTACTTCATGAAGAATATGTGTGACTTTTATGGATGAGAAAGAAAAACCGCTGCAAGTATTGCATCTTGCAGCGGTTGAAACAGTCTGAAGGGTTGTCTCCGGAATCGGTCTTAATATTTGATCACAGGCATGAAAGCTATATTGACGGGACGGTTTTCTTCAGCGGTCGGAACAACCTCAGATGCGTCAAAAATGATATTGGTTATTCTGTGACTTTTATAGGAAGCCATTCCACACCAGTCCTCCGCAATCGCTGTTGTTTGTTTGAATGCTCCCGTGCCGGGCGTAGTGCCTCCTGATGTCACTGGCGTTGTAGGTATCTGCCCCGAAATGTTGCGGATGGTGTCTCCCTGAGTGCTCCCTATTGTTCTGTTCGGGGACGTTCCCCGGATAAACAACCCGTTGTCTCTAGTTAAATCGGGAAGGGTGAAGGTCGTCACGCCGTCGCCGCCGTAAGTAGTGCCGATTGCCGCAAATAATTGCTGGTATTGGCTGATTTGGAGGGTTGCTCCGTTGCATTCCAGCCAGCCGTTCGGGGCTGTGCTGCCGCAGAACCACATGAAGCAGCCCGGAGGCACACTGGAACCTTGCGGTCCTTCGGGACCAGCGTCACCTTTGTCTCCCTTGTCCCCTTTGGGGCCTTGTGGACCGGCTGGGCCCTGGATGCCGGGATCCCCTTTGGGGCCCTGAGGGCCTTGCGGGCCCGGATCTCCCTTGTCTCCTTTAGAGCCTTGACCGCCGGAATTCCATTTTTCCTTTTCCTGCGCGGTGACGTGCATGTTTGCGTTTCCCGCATGGGCAGAAAATTCATTCTGCGTGGCCATGAGGATTCCATTAATTGTGATCATTTCATTCATGATTGTTATTTGCTGGTTCGGGATAATCCCGGCTGGTGACGTGCTGTTTTTACTCAGGAACGTATCTGCTGATGACTTGGAACCTGTTCCAGGACGGGCACCTTGCGGAAGGAGTTTGCATGTATTTCAAAGAGAGGTCATCCCGCGCGCAACGTCAGGCGGGAGAGGAGCAGGGACAGGATATAGTGATTCCGTGTGCTTTTCCCTTTTCCCGAATTCTTCTGCATCTACGCAGGCGCGTGAATATAAAGAGCCGGATCACCGTGATGCGGAAAAAGCCATGAACGGGCGGCCAATTATATTCAATATGCCGGAAAACAAAAACCGCCGTAAGCTTTTCAACTTACAGCGGTTAAAAGTGGTCGGGTTGACAGGATTCGAACCTGCGACCCCCTGCACCCCATGCAGGTGCGCTACCAGACTGCGCTACAACCCGATAAAATCGGACCGACCGGGGCCGTGTCTTGCGACGGCGAGGTGTATATAGGAAAACTTTAGTGTTGGCAAGAGTCTTTTTTCATAGCATACCTTTTTTGTCATGAAGCAAGTTCAAGTAGCAGTCGTCGGAGCCAGTGGCTACACCGGGCAGGAGTTGTTGCGCATCCTGTTGAATCACCGCGGGGTGAAGCTGGTGTGCGCTACCTCCCGCCAGTATGCCGGGCAGCCGCTGTGGGAGGTGTTTCCCCGTTTCCGGCAGGTTCCGGGTTCCGACTTGAAGTTTACGGATTCCGATGTGGAGGCCATTGCCGCCACGGGGGCGGAGGTGGCCTTTCTGGCGCTGCCTCACGGCGTGGCCGCTTCCTATGCCCGCGGCCTGGTGGACCGGGGCGTGCGCGTGATTGACCTGAGCGCGGATTTCCGCCTGGATTCCCCGGACGTGTATGAGGAGTATTACGGGAACGCCCATCCGGATACGGCCCTGATGCAGGAGGCCGTGTACGGCCTGCCGGAGTGGCGCCGGGCGGAGATAGCCGGAGCGCGCATCGTCGCTTCTCCCGGCTGTTATCCCACCAGCATTCTTCTTCCCCTGATTCCCCTGTTCAAGGCTGGTCTGCTGGAGCCGGAGGACGTGGTTGTCTGTTCCGGCAGCGGCGTGAGCGGCGCCGGACGCAAGGCTTCCATTCCCCTCCTGTTTTGTGAGTGCAATGAAAGCTTCCATGCCTACGGCGTGCCGAAGCATCGCCATTTGAGCGAGATTGAGCAGGAGCTTTCCCATGCCGCCGGGGAAACGGTGGTGATGTCCTTCACTCCGCACCTGATTCCGGTGAATACGGGCATCTGCTCCACCATCACGGCCAAGGTGAAGAAAGGGGCGGATGCCGAGTTCGTGGGCCGGCTTTTGGAGGAAGCTTATGCAGATGCTCCGTTCGTGCGCCTGCTGGGGCGCAACCAGCCTGCGGATACCAAGAATGTGACCCGCACGAATTGCGTGGACATCGGCTGGGCGTATGATCCCCGCACGAACCGCGTGATTCTGATGAGCGCGGAGGATAACGTGGTGAAGGGCGCCGGCGGCCAGGCCGTCCAGTCCTTCAATATCATGTGCGGGTTTGATGAAACGGAAGGCTTGTGGGTCCTGTAGTTTTTTGATACGCTGAAAGGTACTTCAAGACGATGAATGATTCATCCTATATTCCGGTTGACGGGGGCGTTTGCGCGCCCCAGGGTTTTTTGGGAAGCGCCGTAAGCTGCGGCATCAAGAAGCCTACGGCCACGCGTCTGGACCTGGCCCTGATTTATTCCACGGAACCCTGCGTTTCCGCAGGCACGTTCACGACCAACCGCGTGCAGGCCGCTTGCGTAAAGGTGAGCCGGGAGCACCTCCGGAAGGGGGATATCCGCGCCATTGTGGCGAACAGCGGGAATGCGAACGCCTGTACCGGAGCCCAGGGGGTGGAAGACGCGAAGGGGGAATGCCGGAGTATCGCGGAACTTCTGGGGCTTAAGCCTGCGGAAGTGGCCGTGTGCTCCACCGGGGTGATCGGCTTGCCGATGCCCATGATGCGCATTTACCCTAAGTTCCCGGAATTGACGGAGGGCCTTTCACGCGACAAGGGCCATGAAGTAGCCCAGGCCGTGATGACCAGCGATACGAAGGAAAAGATCATCGCCATTGAGTTCATGGTTCAGGGCATGCCCGTGCGCATCGGCGCGTGTTGCAAGGGCGCGGGCATGATCAATCCCTGCATGGCTACCATGCTGTGCTTCATTACGACGGATGCGGGCATTTCCCGCGACGTGCTGGAGCTGTGCGTGCAGTCCGGCGTGAAGGGTTCCTTTAACTGCATCACCATTGACGGCGACATGAGCACGAATGACACGGTGCTGGTGATGGCTAACGGCGCGTCCGGCGTGAAGCTGGAATCCCCGGAAGACATTTACGCGTTCCAGCAGGCTCTGGCCCATGTGATGTTGGAGCTGGCCAAGCACATTGTGCAGGACGGCGAGCGCGTGACTAAGTTTGTGACCGTGCGCGTGACCGGAGGCCGCACGGAGGAGGAAGCGAAGAAGGCGGCGGAAGCCGTCGCCAAATCCTCTCTGGTGAAGAGTTCCTGGAACGGTAACGACCCGAACTGGGGCCGTATCATCCATGCCGTGGGTTACTGCGGCGCGAAGGTGGATGAAGAGAAGATCGACATCGACATAGCCGGACTTCCCGCGTGCCGCGGCGGCATGCAGGCGGATACGCCGTCCGACGACCTGCGCCAGGCTGTGCAGGTGCCCGCCTTCCTGGTGGAGATTAATTTGAACCGCGGTGAGTTTTCCCACACGGTGTATACCACGGACTTGTCTCCGGAGTATGTTGATTTCAACCGCTCCGAGTACGCGTATTGGAACCAGGCGAAGGCTGACGGCCTGACGCGGTAAGGAATCATTAATCATGGCGTCCAGCAAGTGCCGTCATGGAAAGGCGGAGGGGTGCGCCCCCTCCGCTGAATTGTTAACGGAGGTGCGCCGTTTGCTGGGGGAAGGGTCTGCCCGTGCCTCCGGGGCGCTGCGTTCCTGTACGGGAACGGCGGATTGCTGCCGGTTCCGCCTGACCGGGGAGACTCCCCACGTGACGCTGGGGGAGGCGTGGGTGGCCTGGAAGGCATGGCGTGCCGCCGGACGTACGCGCGTGGAATTGTCCCCGGACGGTAGCTGCCCGTTTCTGAACGGGCAGGGAAGGTGCATGATTTATGAGGGCAGGCCCCTGGCTTGCCGCACCCATTTTTGCGTGGCTGCCGGGGGAGCATTGCCCCGGCGGGAGGTGATTGACCTGATTCACGCGCTGGAAGATATTGATGCGGCGCTGGGCGGCGACGGTGCGGCCCGGCTGCCGGAGGCGGTGGAACGGCTTTCCAGGAAAGGCCCCGCGGGAGGTGGCCGGAAGGGAAGGCGTTGAGGCGATGAAGAACAGTGTTTAATGAAGGCCGGGAAACCGGGTGCGCCCGGTTGGACGGAAAGCGAAGCTTGAAGCCCGCAGGGTGAGTGAATCTGAAAGAGGCAGGGACCAAGCCTTCATGCCCAGCTGGCTGTGTCCCGTTCAAGCTGTGGGGATATGTCCTTTTCCCGTGTCCCCTGATGGCCGCGGTTCCGGAAACCGGGGGGATTCATTTGTTGCTGGGGCTTTTTCATCCTTCAGGCTTGGGCCGCCACAACGCGGTTTCCAGGCCCTGGTGAGAAACGTTTATTCCGGGACAGAAGCTATTCCCTTGCAGCTTTCAGGCCTGGGCGTCCGGGCTCTTTTCTTTTTCCTGCTTGGAGGCAAGGTGGCGCAGGGCGCTGGCGGCTTTTTTATTGCCGTGTTTGACGGCTTTCTGGTACCAGGCGGCCGCCTGTTCGTCATTCTGCTCAATGCCGTAGCCGTGGGCGTAGCAGTTGCCCACATTGAACATGGCGGTGGCGTTGCCCTGTTCCGCCGCCTTAAGATACCATTTCAAGGCTTCTTCCCGGTTGACGGGCGTTCCCTTGCCGTTGAGGTGGCACCATCCCAGATTAAGCTGGGCCGTTGTGTGGCCTTGTTCGGCGGCTTTGGTGTACCAGTAGACGGCCTTGGCCATGTCCACTTCCATGCCCCGGCCGTTGCCGTAACACCAGCCCAGCGTGTATTGGGCCGTGATCTGGCCCTGAAGGGCTGATTTGTGGTACCACACCAGCGCCTTGTCCAGATTGGGCTGCACGCCGAATCCGTTTTCATAACACCACCCCAGGTTATACTGGGCCGTGGCGTGGTTCTGTGTGGCCGCCTCCTCATACCAGTAGGCCGCTTTTTGCGGATTTTTTGGGGTGCCGCTGCCGTTGCCATAGCACCAGGCCAGGTTGTACTGGGCGCGGGGGTCTCCCTGTTCCGCGGCCTGCTGGTACCAGTACACGGCCTGTTCCCAGTTTTTCTGGCTGTTGCTGTTGGCGTAAATCCAGCCGAGGTTGAGCTGGGCCACCGCATGGCCCTGTTCCGCCGCTTTTTTGTACCAGCTGATGGCCTGGTGTTCATCTTTTTCCACGCCCAGCCCGTTGATGTAGCAGAACCCGAGGTCGAATTGCGCGGTGGGGTGCCCCTGTTCCGCGGCTTTCTGATACCAGTAAAAGGCCTTGTCATTATCCTGCGGAGCGCCTATGCCGTTGGAATAGGCCCAGCCGAGGTTGAGCTGGGCCGTAACGTGGCCGAGCTCCGCGGCCTGCTGGTAGCAGTAGAAGGCTTCCTGCTGGTTTTCCACAACCCCGCGCCCCTGTTCATAACTGATCGCCAGCTGGAACAGGGCCTGCGGGTCACCTTTCAGGGCTGTTTGCTGGAGTGTTTCTATATCGACGGAGTAAGTCGAGACGGTGTTTTCCAGCTCGCCGCGGTTGTTGGAAGCGTCATTCATTTCACAGGTACCGCACTGGGAGAGCATGGGAACAATTCATGCTCTCCTGAACCGTGCGTTTGACAATTCTGCACATTTTCCCAGCAATAATCAAGGCTCGTTTTGAATGGGCGGGAGTTTAAGCCTGCCCTGTTCACAGGCGCCGCCTGCGCCGCCACAGCGGAAGGAACAACCCGCAGAGGGCCAGAACCCCGGTGGCGGGCTCCGGAATTCTGAGGTCCCCCAAAGGCGCCGTGAAGCCCTGGATTTCCCCCACCTGGCACCCGGTCAGTCCCAGCTCTTCATAGGAATAGCCGTACACATCCTTTTCTCCATCCAGGCTGGTCAGATAAACGTACTTTTGATCGTCCACCACCACTTTCTGACGGAACATGCCCACGGCGTAGTCATCGGAGTCCGTCAGGTAGACAATCAGATTGCCGTTCGCATCCGTATCGTATCCCCACATGGTGATGGCGTGGCCCCTTCCTTCCTGGCCGATGGTGAGCGTGGTTCCCCAGTTATTGTTGATGTTGTTTTTCAGGATTCCATAGACTCCGTCCCTGTCGTCATGGTTGTAGAAGGTGTAGGAATTGAACAGGGGAGTGTCCGCCACGCCTCCGCCATCCGGAGTATAGGTGACGTTCATATCCAGCTCCTTCCAGTATCCGCCCGGGGAAGCTGGTGAAAAGACGGGCTGGTCTCTGATTTGGGAGTCGGTGGGGAAGAAGACGGAAGGAAGCGTGCTGCCGTTGAACCACCAGTTGTAGGCCTGTTCCACGGAACCTCCGGCGTCCGTCCAGTTGTTCGCGATGGTGTAGTAGATAGCAAGCTGGCCGACTTCCGGCATGGCTGCATAAGTGGCGGATTTTCCGTTGGGCGTGGCCGGGGCCCGGTCGCTCCGCGTATCCTGCCACCATTGCAGGACGTTGGACGCCGCGGCCGCCCAGCAGAGCTGGCTGTCCAGAGGCAGCTTATAGTATTCAGACGGACGGTTTGAAATACTGCCCCAGTCCCATTTGGTTTTTTTGTTGCAGTCATACCAGCCGGAGGATTCAGAGACGTTTTCAAGGAATACCGGAACGGCGCAGGCTATTTCAGGAGACAGGAACACGGCAAGAAACGCCACAGGGAGGAAACGGAGGTTCATAAGCGGACAAAAAGAGAGATTCCCCTACCGTTATAGAAGAATCGGAGCCGGGTCAAGATCAGAGTAGATTTTCCCAATTTTAATGGGAAGAAAGCCAGCGGGAAGTGGGCGCTTCCGGCATGGCCGCCACGGCGGCGGGAGAGCCTTCCGCCACAATGTTCCCGCCATGCCTTCCGGCTCCGGGGCCCATGTCCACCAGGTAATCCGCCGCGTTCAGCAGATCCTTGTGGTGTTCTACGCAGAGGACGGTATGCCCGGCGGCCCTCAGGCGGAAAAGGGCTGTCAGGAGAAGGGCCACTTCATTGAAGTGAAGGCCGCTGGTAGGTTCATCCAGAATGAACAGGGCGCGCTTGCCGTCTTCCGCCAGCTTCCAGGCCGGGGCCTTGGCTAGTTCCGCCGCTATTTTAATGCGCTGGGATTCCCCTCCGGAGAGCGTGTCCGCCCGGCGGTTGAGGCTGAGGTACCCCAGCCCCACGTCCTGCATGCTTTTGAGAATGGCGGTGGCTTTGGGGAGGGAGGAGAAGAAGTCCGCCGCTTCATCCACGGTCAGCGCCAGCGCCTGGGCGATGGATTTTCCCTTCCAGGTAACTTCCAGGGTTTCCCGGTTGTAGCATTGGCCCTGGCAGGCGTCGCAGGGCATCGTGACGTTGCCCAGGAAGTTCATGTCCACTTCAATCATGCCCGTTCCCAGGCACCGTTCGCAGCGCCCTCCGCGGATGTTGGGGGAAAAGCGCGCCGCCGTATACCCCCTCTGCTTGGAAAGGGGGAGCTGGGCGTAAAGGGGGCGCAGCACCTGAAGCAGCCCCGTGGCCGTGGCCGGCGTGGAGCGCGGTGTTTTACCAATGGGGGACTGGTCAATGACGACGAGGCGGTTGAGGTGTTCCGATCCCTGCACAATCCGCGGAACTCCCCTTTTTCCGGTCAGGTCCTGTTTGACGGCAGGAATGAGGCAGTCCCGGACAAGGGTGGATTTTCCGGACCCGGAGGGGCCGGAGATGCAGGTCAGCGTGCCCACCGGAATGTTCAGGGTGACGTTGTTGAGGTTGTGTTTGGACGCTCCCGCCAGGATCAGGCGGCTGGCGGGAAGCGCGCTGTGCGCGGAGGCGGGCATGTTCCGTTTGCCGGAGAGCCATGCCCCGGTGGGGCTCTCCGCGTTTTCCAGAATTTCCGGGAGGGTTCCCTGGGCCAGGATGCGCCCTCCGTTGGCCCCGGAGCCGGGCCCCATGTCCACCAGGTGGTCCGCCGCGTTCAGGATTTGTTCATCGTGCTCCACCACCAGGACGGTGTTGCCCTGGTCCCGGAGGGACTGGAGCGCATGCAGAAGGCGGTCCGTATCGGAAGGGTGCAGCCCCGCCGTAGGCTCGTCCAGAATGTAGAGCACACCGGAAAGGGCTCCCCCCAGTTGGGAGGCCAGGCGCGCCCGCTGCAGTTCCCCGCCGGAGAGGGTGTTCGCCTGACGGTCCAGGGAAAGGTAGGAAAGGCCCAGTTCATTCAGAAAGCGGATGCGCTTGTTGATTTCCGCCATGAGCGGGTTCAGGGCCGCTGCCAGTGAGGCCGGCGTTTCCAGCCGCTCCGCTTCCCCGGCCATGTCTTCCAGCGGCAGGGCCGTCAGTTCCGCCAGGTTGTAGGCCCGGCTGGGGGTGCGCATGGTCACGGCCAGCGCCAGCGGGGAGAGCCTGAGGCCTCCGCATGCCGGGCACGGGGCGTCTTCCTGGTCGTTAAGCCCGGACCCCTGGCAGGCCGGACAGGCGCCCAGGGGGGAGTTGAAGGAAAAATGGCGGGGCGTAAGCTGGGGGAGCAGGAAGCCCGTTTCCGGATTGCGGTAACGGGTATGGAAGGCCTGTACGGCTGGTTCCCCTCCCGGGCGGGTAATGATGGCCCGCACCTCGTCCGGGTTGATGCGGAGAGCCGTTTGCAGGGAGTCCGCCACGCGGGAGGCCGTGCCTTCCCCTCTGACGATGATGCGGTCAATGACCAGGGCAGCGTCCGGCGGGGACGGGGAGGGGGATTCTATTTCCTCAATATCCCGCATTTTCCCGTTCCAGTAAACCCGCAGAAAGCCCTGGCGCTGAAAATCCCCCAGCGTGGCCGCCGGGTCCTGGGCCAGCAGGGCTTCCGCCGGAGCCGCCAGCACCAGGCGCGTTTGTTCCGGCAGGGAGACGAGTTCCTCCGTGATCCGGTCCGGGCTTTTCCGCACCAGTTCCTTGCCTGTTTCCGGGTCATGGGGCGTGCCCGCGGCGGCATACAGGATACGGAGGTAATCCAGAATTTCCGTGATGCTGCCCAGCAGGGTGCGGGAGCTCTGCTGCCGGACGGATTGTTCCAGGCACAGGGCCGGGGGCAGCCCGGTGATGCTGTCCACCTCCGGTTTTTCCGGCTGTTCCATGCCCTGCCGTGCGCGGGCTGAAAGACAGTCCAGGAAACGCCGGCGGGATTCGGAGAACAGCGTGTCGAACGCCAGGGAGGATTTCCCGGAACCGGAAGGGCCGCTGAACACGATCAGCTTGTTGGACGGAAGGTCCAGGTCCAGGTTCCGGAGGTTGTGCTGGCGTGCGCCGCGGATGGAGATGGGGAGGTTCATGTCACGTAAGCCGGGTGAAAGAGCCCTGGTGGGCGCCCCCTTCCTCAATGATGAGGCGGCGCGCCGTGATGTCCCCCAGGAATTTGGCGTGCCGGTGGATGGTAACGGTTTCATCCGCCGTAAGCGTTCCTTCCAGGGACCCCTGTATCCAGATGTTTTCCACGTGAATGGCTCCTGTAACCAGCACTGTCGTCTTCTTCTCCACCACCAGCCTGCGGGCTGAGATGGAGCCGGAGATGTGCTGGTCCGTTTTGATCTTGCAGACGCCCCGGCACAGAAAGTCGCCGGACGCCCTTCCGTATAAGACCAGGTCCCGGCATTCTACGTTCAGTCCCTTCAGGTCTGCATTGGCCTGCACGGTGACGCTTCCGCAGGTCTGCACCCTGGTTCTGTGCGTCCTGCTGTGCAGAATGACGTCGTCCAGCTTGATGTAGGCAGAGCAGTGCCCGCATCTGGCGGAAACGGCGGTGACGGGAACGGATGTGCTCCGGCGGCAGGAGAAGCACTCTACTTCCCGCGTGGGGGCGGGCCGGGTTTCCGTCGCTGCCGGGAGTGTCCACGGCGGAGCCGGGGCAGGGCGCGTGATTTTTCCGGAGGGCGCGCTGCTGGTTCGCGGAACGGGCTGGAAGGGAGGGTTCATGGAACAAAGAGGGGCGGCAAAAGAACGGTCCGTTCCCTTGGCGCCCCTGAAAATGGCTGGTTAAAAGCTTTTATTCCGCGTCAATGTCCAGCGTGCTCTGGCTGGCCGGAGCGGCGGCTTCCGGTTCCGGGGCGAAGGTATGGACGGGGGCTGCCTTTTTGGCGGCGGAAGCTCCGGCGGTGCCTACCGTGGGGGCGCCTACGGTGGAGTGGCCGATGAAGATGGCGCCGCCTTCAATGGCGAGGGACGCCGCCTGGATGTCGCCCACCAGTTCCGCGGTGCTTTTCAGTTCCACGCGGTCCGTGACCGTAACGTTGCCGATGACCTTGCCGTGGATGATGACGGACTTGGTGTTGATTTCCGCACGGATGACGGCATTCTGGCCTACGGAGAGCACGCCTTCGGAGGAGATGTCGCCTTCAACGGTGCCGTCAATCAGCAGGTCGTCGGAAAAGCGCAGGGAGCCTACCACCTCCACATCGGAATTCAGCACGTTGCGGGTAAGCTGCTGGACGCGGGTGGTGGGGGCATAGGAGGCGGGGGAGGGAACGGCTTCCGCAACGGGTTCGGGAGTGTCCTGGCTTTTGGCTACGTCCATCCAGCTGGGGGTGGATTCAGGATTCTTGTTGCCCTTGGGGGCCGGAACGGTAGTAAATGATCCAAACATGGCGTTAAAAAAGAGGGGGGGTGAAAGGTAAGGCGGGAGCTCTTGAAACTCGTCCGGTTTAATGTACATCACCGTCCTGTGGATGTGAAACAATTTTCTCCGGAACGGATAAAAAAATGTGTCTGTTTTTTATCGTTGCGTTGCGTTTGGCGTTCCGGTAGTGTTTGAACATCCTTCCGCAGTTGTTTTCTGTGGACATTTTCGTTTTAAAATGAGTGATTTATCTGAAAATAGGCCGCCCCTTTCCCCTTCCGCGCGCGGGAACGGCGGAAAAGCGGGCGGCGCGCTGGGCCGCATTCTTTCCGTCATCTTCTTCATGATGGCGCTGGGCCTGTTTTTCGGCGGTCTTTTCTTCTGGCTCCAGAAGCGCCAGGCGGCCCGGGATTCAGGCGCCGCCGCGCGGATTTGCGCCACTCCGGAGATGTTGTCCGGGGGATTGCAGGCCGCTCTGAAGGACAAGGTGGACTACAGTTTCTGGCCACCGCTTTACATTCCCCCCATGGAGCGCCAGGATCTGTTGAAGAACTGCCTGGTGGAGGCGCAGAAATATTTGAGCGCCAGTGATGTGGTCCAGAAATCCTCTTTCGTGTGGAATTCCCTGAAATCCCTTCCCCTGATGGTCAGGCATTACGCCGTCTCCCCCCCGGAAGTGATCGCCAGCAGGCCCACCGGGCCTAAAAGCTTTGCCGTGCTGGAGGTGGAAGGCATCCCCTGCGCCCAGCTCCTGATCGGGTTTGAGAGAACGCCGGACATGGAGTTCTGCTTCTTCAAGGATGAACAGGACGGCTCCTGGAAGCTGGACTGGCAGCAGTTCGCCCGCTACCAGCCGGTGGACTGGGAGGATTTTGTGCGCGGGAAAGGTGAGGACATTGCGGAATTCCGCGTGTGGATGGTCCGTGACCGCGTGTCTGAAAACAAGGATGATTACGCGTTCAAGCTGATCGCTCCCGGAATGAACGGCTCGGAGGAGCGCAGCATTGCGCGCCCCATGGTGCATGTTCCCCGGAAATCGGAGATGGGCAAGCGCCTGTTCATGCTGTTCAGGATTAATGAGGAAATGGAGCACTCCCCCTACCGGGTGCTGAACGCCAATGACGGGCTGGAAATGCTCCGCATGCGCGTCCTGCTTTCCCGCAGCAAGGAGCCCAACCGCAAGGGGGAATATTCTTTCACGCTGGTGAAGCTGATCGGGGAAGGGTGGTACGGCCTTTCCTTCCCGGAATAACGGAACTCTGTCTCCCTTCCATGCATGGGGGAGGCGTGACGGCTTATGGCTGTTCCTCCTTGCTTCCGCATCTCTTCGGCAGTCCGTTGTTTTACCGGTGGCGGTGGAAATGGGGCGGGCGTCCGCCATACGGCCGCCGGGGGCGGCAGGGCCGGTAGTGCGGCCGGGGAGGTGGGCACGCCATTCCGTAACGGGGATGGGCCGCATGATGCCCCCGGCAGATTCCGGCGGGCCAGCAGGGGCCGTGGTAGTGCGGCCTGGGATTCCACGTAGGTACGTAGCACCCCCGGTAAATGCCTCTGATGGCATAAATGGGCGCGCCTCCGGGGGAATAGGCGTAAACGGGGCGTCCGCACGGAGCGTAACCCCAGATGGGGAATCCGGCGGAATCATACAGGAAAGTGGCCTGTCCACCCGCCGGGAGGCGGATTTCTCCGTGGACATGGATTCCGGCCTCCGCCACGGAGGCGGAAAAGGCCAGGAGGGTAAACAGGGCGCTCCCGGCGCAGTAGGAAAGAATGTGGTTTTTAACGGGGTTGTTTTTCATGGTCTTTTGGAACGGTGTTCAGGGGAGGTTACCCGGTAGAGCGCATGCACGGGCCGGTTTTGTGTAAATTTCCGCGCCCGTTTCTCCCGGGGGAAGGGAGGGGAATCCCTTCTTGACGCGGGGGGGCCGTCCGGGCAAAGTGGCCGGGTGACGAGATTCAGACCATGCATTGATTTACATGACGGGCGGGTGAAGCAGATCGTGGGCGGCTCCCTGACGCAGGATGCGGCCTCCCTGCGCACCAATTTCGTTTCCGACCGCGGCGCCGCATGGTATGCGGAGCTGTACCGCCGGGACGGCCTGTCCGGCGGCCACGTGATCAAGCTGGGGCCGGGCAATGACCTGGCGGCGCGGGAAGCCCTGGCGGCGTGGCCGGGCGGCCTTCAGGTGGGCGGCGGGATTGTGCCGGAAAATGCGGAGGAGTGGATTTCCGCCGGAGCCAGCCACGTGATTGTCACCTCCTGCCTGTTTGACGCGGAGGGAACGTTTTTGCAGGATAAGCTGAAGGACCTTGTCTCCGCCGTGGGGGCGGAACATCTGGTGCTGGATTTGAGCTGCCGGAGGGTTCCGGGCGGCTGGGCCGTGGCCATGAACCGGTGGCAGACCCTGACGGAGCTCCGGGTGACGGCGCAGACGCTGGACATGCTGGCGGAGCACTGCGCGGAGTTCCTCATTCACGCCGCGGACGTGGAGGGACTCTGCACCGGGATTGACCGGGAACTGGTGAAGCTGCTGGGGAGCTGGCGCCGCCGGCCCATGACGTATGCCGGGGGAATCAGCCATATCCGGGATTTTGACGAGATAGACGCCCTGAGCGGGGGCGCCATGGACGCCACGGCGGGGAGCGCTCTGGACCTGTTCGGCGGAGGGCTGATCAGGTACGCGGACCTGGTAGCCAGGCAGCGCACGGAATCCGGACCGGAAACGGCATGAAACTGGCCCTGAAAGTCATCCCCAACGCAAAAAAGAGCGGGGCCGCGGGCTGGGAGGATGATCCCCGCGCCGGGCGCGTGCTGAAACTCCGCATCGCCGCCCCTCCCGTGGAGGGAAAGGCGAACAAGGCCGTCATTCTTTTCCTGTCCTCCTGGCTGGACGTTCCCAGGTCTTCCATCTCCCTGCTGCGCGGAGAGTCCGCACGGCTGAAAATGGTGGAGTTGCCGGACGGGTGCGCGGAAAAGCTTGCCCGGCTGCTGCCTGCGGCGGACGCTCCGGAAGCCTGAAACGGCTGGCGGAAAGGCCGCCATTCCCTTTTCTGCATAGATGAGTTGTATCAGGTTCCAGTCATCACGCGTCAAACGTCATCCATGTCTTACGGGGCCGTTGACGCATTCGGTAAAAGTATTTACATTGGCCGCATGAGCAAGGAAGAAAAGGAAAAGAAGAACGTGGATGAGGAAGAGAAGGAAATTCCGGAACAGGTTCAGGATGCCCCTGCAGAACAGAAGGATGCGGAACCGTCCTTGGAAGATGAATTGATGAAGTGGCGGGATACCGCCATGCGCACCGCAGCGGAGTATGATAATTACCGCAAGCGCATGGTGAAGGAAAAAGAGGAATGCGCCAAGTTCGCCAACCAGCGCCTGCTGGAGGAGCTGCTTCCCGTAATTGACAATTTTGAAATGGGCATGGCCGCCGCCAGTGCGGACACCGGTTCCATGATTTACATCGGCATGAACATGGTGAAAAAGCAGCTGGATGAATTTCTCGCAAGCAACGGCGTAACTCCCGTGGAGCCCGTTGTAGGCAGCATGTTTGACCACGCCACGGAGGAGGCACTCCAGCGCGAACCTTCCGACCAGCCTGAGGGCACCGTCCTGCGCGTCATCCGCAAGGGGTACAAGCTGAAAGACAGGCTCCTGCGCCCGGCGAACGTCGTGGTGGCCCAGACTCCGGAACCCGAACCGCAAGTTTGACCGTTTTTTAACATTCACGCCACATGGCTAAGAAAGATTATTACGAGATCCTGGGCGTTTCCAAGGACGCCACTGATGATGAGATCAAGAAGGCCTACCGCAAGCTGGCCTTGAAGTACCACCCGGACCGCAATCCGGACGACCCTTCCGCGGAAGAGAAGTTCAAGGAACTGGGAGAGGCCTACGAGGTACTCTCCGATGCGGACAAGAAGGCCGCCTATGACCGCTTTGGCCACGCTGCCTTTGAACAGGGCGGCCCCGCTGCGGGCGGCGGAAGTTATTCCGGTGGAGGGTTCCAGGACCCGATGGATATCTTCGCCCAGATGTTTTCCGGCATGGGCGGCTTTGCGGACATGTTCGGAGGTGCCGGCGGCCACGGGGGCCAGAAAAGGTCCTCCAAGAGGCCCGGCTCCGATCTGCGCTACGATCTGGACATTACCCTGGAAGAAGCGGCCAAGGGCTGCACCAAGAAGCTGGAAATTGAACGCCTGGTGACCTGCAAGGCCTGCCATGGCTCCGGAGCCCGGGACGGGAAGGAATCCTTCAAGACGTGCCCAACCTGCCAGGGGCGCGGCATCATCACCCAGCAGAGCGGCTTTTTCGTCCAGCAATCCACCTGCCCCACGTGCCACGGCACCGGGGAAATCATCTCGGACCCGTGCCCCGTCTGCCGCGGGGAAGGCCGTGTGAGGGAAGACTCCCACATCACCATCCGCATTCCCGCGGGCGTCGCCACGGGCAGCCAGCTCCGCATTGCCGGGGAAGGGGATGCCGGCGTGCACGGAGGCCCCACCGGGGACCTGCACGTATTCATTGACGTGAAGCCGCACGATATTTTCCAGCGGGAGGGCAATGACCTGAGCTGCACGGTTCCGGTGCCGCTCTCCCTGGCCGTTTCCGGCGGCAAGCTGAAAGTTCCCACACTGGAAGGCGCCGCCACCATCAAGCTGCCGGAAGGCACGCAGAACGGCATGATCTTCCGCCTGCGCGGCAAGGGGATGAAAGCCCTGCGCGGCTCGGACGTGGGGGACATGCTGGTGGAAGTGGAGGTGGAAGTTCCCACCAAGCTTACCAAGGACCAGATGGACAAGCTGAACGCCTTCACCTCCACCCTGGATGAAAAGCGCAACCAGCCGGCCTGCGTGGCGTTTGCCGACAAGGCGGCGCGCTATCTGAAGAGCAAGTAAGGCCCGTTTTTCCATTTAACACATGGCCCGTTTTTATCTCCCCGCTTCTGAATGGACAGCCCCCTCCTGGGAGCTGCGGGGGGATGAGGCGCACCATGCCGCCAAGGTCCTGCGCCTGAAACAGGGGGACTCCTGCATCGTTTTTGACGGCTGCGGCCGCGCCGCCCATGCCGTGGTGGCGGAGCCTCCCCGCAGCTCCGGCGTGCTGCTGGTTCCGGGTGAGGAATGCCCTCCCTCTCCGGCGGTGGCCCATCTGACCCTGTGCCAGGCCGTCCCGAAGGGGGCCAATATGGACCTCATCATCCAGAAGGCCGTGGAACTGGGCGTTTCCGCCATCGTTCCGCTCCTGACGGACCGCACGATTGTACGGCTGAACGCCCGTGAAGCCGGGGCTAAGAGGCAGAAATGGCAGCGCATCGCCCTGGAGGCCTGCAAGCAGTGCGGCCAGAACACGCTGCCTGAGGTGGCGGCGCCCGTTCCTTTTGCGGAATGGCTGGGGCACGGCGCGCCGGAAGGCCTGAATGTAATTGCCTCCCTGGTGCCCGGCGTCCGCCCGGTCAGGGACGTGCTGGAGGAAGCCCGTGCCCGCTCCGTGCGGCGCGCCTCCCTGCTGGTGGGGCCGGAGGGTGATTTTACGGACCGGGAAACGGCCCTGGCGCTGGAGGCTGGATTCGCCCCTGTCACGCTGGGGCCCATCGTCCTGCGGGTGGAGACGGCCGCCTTCTTCGGCCTGGCCGCCATGCGGTACGCTCTGGACTGATTTTCACCCGATACGCATTCCCATGTTCAAGAATCTCATTTTCGACTGGTCCGGCACCCTGGTGGACGACCTGGCCCTGACGCTGGACGCTTCCAACTACGTTTTTTCCCAGTACGGAAAACCCTGCATGAACAGGGATGAATTCCGCGCGGAGTTCCAGCTTCCCTACCCGGACTATTACGCCCGCGTTCTGCCCCAGGCGGACCTGAATGAACTGGAAGACCATTTCCGGTACGCCTTCCGCGTCTCCAATGCTCCGGTGGAAGTGCTCCCCCATGCGCGGGAATTCCTGGAATTCTGCCGCGCGCGCGGCGTGCGCTGTTTTATCCTCACCAGCGTGGACGCCAAGGAATTTGACATCCAGTGCCGTGACCTGGGCATGATGGAATATTTTGAAGCCATTCATGCGGGCATCCGCCACAAGGACACCCACATCCACACCCTGCTGGCCCAGCATGGCCTGCATGCCCATGAAACGGCGTTTATCGGGGACATGCAGCATGACGTGGAGACGGCCCACCATGCGGGCATCACGTCCATAGCCGTGCTGACGGGCTACAATGACGCGGCCCAGCTCTCCAAGGTCAGGCCGGACATCATCGTTCCGGACCTGCTTGTCCTGCGCACGCTGATGCGCCGTTATGCTCTGCCGTCCGATACGCAGGATTCCATCAACATCAACGGCCTGGAACTGGATACCTTCATCGGCGTGCCGGAGGAGGAGCGGGCTTCCATGCAGACCCTGAAGGCGGACATCACCTTTTATCCGGATGAAGCCCTTTCCGGCCTGAATGACGATTTTTCAAAGACCGTCTGTTATGATTCCATCGCCCGCGCCCTCAGGGCGGAGGCCCTGGCACACCCCCGCAAGCTGGTGGAAACACTGGCGGAGGACATGGGGAAGGTTTGCCTGCATGAGTTCGGCGCGCGCCATGTGATCGTCACCCTGCACAAATTTATTCTGCCCCGCACGGACAGCGTCTCCGTGACCGTGCATGTTTCCCGGCACCGTTGAAGACTCCTGCGCCGGGATAATTTTCTGGTTCTTTCCGGCAGGAATGGTTTTTTTCTTCCCCTGACTCCGCCGGAACGGAAATTTGGTTGAAGAGGGGGCGAATCGGCAAATCCGGCTTCCTGTAGCGGGAGGAAGGGAAAGGTGGCGTTCCTTCTCATGGCGTATTCACGATGCCGAGAAGCTCTTATTGTCATTTTTTATGAAAAAATGCCTCTGCCTCACTCTGCTTTCTCTCCTGAATTCTCCGGAAATAATGACGTTATATCCAAAGAATCAATCAGTTAATTTTTTCAACGGATTTGGAATCCGGAGTCAACCCAAAAATTTGATTAAAAATCATTTAATGCAAATTTATTCCGGCATTTCCGGGCGCCGGATACCGGCAACAGGGCTTGCGGCCTTTCTGCGGAAGACCTGGGAAACATTTCTTTATAAGGGCAGGGAGGTTCTTATTTCCGGCAGCGCGGGCATCAGAAAATACGGTGGAAGGCCATCTGCCACAGCTTGAACGGAAGCGGCCAACAGGGAGCGGAGGGCAACCCGGCCTTCGTGCCTGAAACGTCTGGGGAAGCGGAGAGGAGGGGTGTTTTTCCATCTCCGTCCCATGTAACGGATTCCAAATCCGGCAGTATGCAGTTATCCACTTATTCAGCAGGATATGAAGAAGCTACTATACATGATCTGCGCGGCCGCGGCCGCCTTGACGGCCATGGCCGCCGCAGCAACCATTGAACTGGTTCCTGAAATCGACACGATTACGGGCCAGGGCTACAATTCCGCAGGCCGGCTGTCCGGCAGCGGAATCACGGGAAACGACGTCAAGAGCTGGCTCGGTTCCCGCAATGACGGCTGGTACACCACTACCGGGAACGGAGACATGCGCTGGGGCAGCGCTTCCGCCAATCCGGAAGACCAGACCATCAGCCTTCCCAGCATGCCCGGTACGGCGGGGGTGTGCTTCGGCTTGAAAATGACCATTGAAAACATCCAGGATTATTCCGGCCTGTCTTTCAGCATGAACCTTTCTCCCTCCGGAACGGGAGGTACGTATACGTACTCCGTGTGGTATGAGACCAAGGACGGCGAGATGGTGGAATTATGCCGGGGTACGAAAAACAATGACGGCAATCCGTGGGACGTCCATTACGACCTTACCCCGGAACAACTGGAGGACATGAAAAAGAACGGAAACGGAAAGCTCTATGCCGTAGTGGGCGCCGGGGGAGGGAACGATAATAATAACGCCAGGGTGGGCATTTCCGTGGACGGGGAACTGATGGTTCCCGAACCGGCGGCGGCCTCGCTGGGCCTGCTGGGTTTGGCCGGGCTCCTGTTGAGACGCCGAAGGGCGGCATGATGAGGAGCGCCTCACGATGAGGGGAATGGGGCTGTTTCCCTGGGGGAGGCAGCCCATTTTCATGCCTCTTTCCCGGAGGCCGGAACACGGCGGCTCCATAAACCGGGAGGTTTTCCCGCGCCTTCTCCCTTTACGTCCGTCTTCTTCCCGCCGGGGTGGGCAGGGAATTTCTATTTCTCATCCTTCCTGATAGGCTTGGAGAGGAAGCCCACGAGCTTGTCATAGTACGCCTTGGACTTGTCGTAATAGGATTGGGGGTCAATGTCCAGCTTGATGCGGAACAGAAGCCAGAGCTTGTGGAAGGTATTGACGTGGTAGCGGATGTCAAAGACGCGGAAGCCGCCCGCCTTCATCTTGTCCAGGATGGTGTGGTAAATGAGCGCCATGGCCTGGGCGGGAACGAGCGCCGCCTTGTCCTCCGTGCTGAGGCGGTTGTATTCCTCCTCCGCTTCCGTAAAAAACTTTTCCGCCAGGTCCGCTTCATATTGCAGCAGTTCCCGGAGCTGGGGGGAGTACACCCGGGCGCGCAGGTCTTCCAGGGAATAGCCGAAGCGGTCCATGTCCTCCCTGGGCAGGTAGATGCGGTTGGATTTGTTGCAGTCTTCCGCCACGTCCCGGATGATGTTCACCATCTGGAGGGCATGTCCCAGGGCGATGGCGTACGGGTAGGAGGCTTCCCCCGCGCCCATGATGCGGGCGGAGGTGAGGCCCACGCAGCAGGCCACGCAATAGGTATAGTCCAGCAATTCGTCGCGGTTCAGGGGCTGCTGCTGGCAGATGTCGGAACGGCAGCCTTCAATCAGGTGCAGCATGGGGGTGGTGTCCAGCTCCAGGTCCTGGATCAGGGCGATGATGTCTTCCTCCAGCTCCGTCAGTTCCAGGCCTTCCCCTCCGTTGATGACATCTATCCAGCGGTTCAGGGCGTCATGGCGTTCACGGGGCGTCATGCCCGGTTCGTCCACGATGTCGTCCACAGTGCGGCAGAAGGCGTAAAATTCCGCCATATGGCGGCGTTCTTCTTCAGGAAGGTCAATGAGAGCGAAGGCCAGGTTGGATTTGGCCTTGCTGGTGATAGTCTGGGCTTGAGTCATGTCTTGACGGGGAAAGCGTGCCTGCGGAAGGGCGGGGAATCAGGGGATAAGCCCCCAATGGGAGGTAAAGGGCCACAGGCAGAAACTGGCGGGGCCTACGATGTTGTATTGATGAACGGGCCCCCAGTACCGGGAGTCAAAGGAGTTTTCACGGGTGGAATTGTCGCCCAGGGCCACGTATTCGCGCAGGTAGGGGCGTTTTTTGTCATTGGAAAGGTGCACGGTGCCGCCTTCCGTGATGTAGGCCCTGCCGTCCAGCAGGCTCAGCGGGGCGGGAAGGGCCACATAGCCGCAGGGCTGGTAGGGGGGCTGTCCGGAGGCCACCCTCCGGATGGTCCATTCCGTGGCCGGTTTTCCGTTCACGATCAGCTGGGAATCCTGGATGGAAAGGGAATCCCCCGGTACGCCGGCGAGGCGTTTGACGTAATGGGTGCCGCCCTCCTGTCCGGTGCTGCTGCCCTTGTTGGCAATGCCTTCAATGCCGCGCGTGTCAAAGACGAAGACTTCCCCGCGTTCCGGCTTGCGGAAGTGGTAGGCCATCTTGTTCACTACAATCAGGTCCCCGGCGTCAAAGCGGGCGTTGACGATCGTATCCCCCGGCAGGTAGCTTCTGAACGGCGTGTGCCGCTCGGACTCGAAACGCGGTTCCTGGTTGAGGAAATAGCGGCGCGTTTCCGCCTCCGCCGCCGGAATTTCCAGCCTGGAGCCGTCGTCAAACACCACGTTGGTGACGGTGAGAAGAAGGTATTTGGTGGCGGGTTCAAAACGGACGATCTTCTTTTCTTTGGAAGCCGTTTCATGCACATAGGAGCCGCCGTACATCACCATGTCCCCTATTTTCTGCATCAGGGTGGGGTCTCCTTCCTGTGGGACGGCCCGGATGCCGTTCAGGGAGGGTTGCATGGAGCCGGTGGGGATGCGGAAGGGCTGCACCACGTAACAGCGCAGGCCCAGGAAAATGGCCAGGATCACGAACAGGACTTCCACGTTTTCCGCCAGGCCGGAGGGGAGCGCGCCGGGGATGGATTCCAGTGTGGATTCCAATTTTGAGGTGGTGGTTTCCACCTGCTGCCTGTCCCCCCTGCGGAGGGCCGTTTTCAGCAGGTTGCGGCTTTCTTCAAACTCCGCCAGGCGTTCGGGCGGCAGAAGGTCGCGGTTGTAATTGATGTAGCGGCGCACCGCCTTCAGGGCCATGCGGCCTTTCCTGCGCCATTTGGGCGTAAACCAGGCCAGGGGATGGTCCAGAATAAACACCAGGACGGCGTTTGCGGCCGGAAAACGGTCGTAAAGGGCGGCTAGGATGGACTTGTGCGGGCTGTTCATGGAATGCGGTGGCCATGATGCCCCGTCCGGGAGCATCTTGGAAGCCTATTTTACGTTACGGGAGCCCCATTTTGCCCGGATTCAGCAAATTCCGGGGGTCCAGGGCGGATTTCACCAGCTCGTGCAGATGGAAGGCTCCTTCTCCCACGGCTTCCCGGAACCATTTGGCCTTCGCCAGGCCGATGCCGTGCTCCCCGGTGATGGTCCCCCCGTGTTCCAGCACCCAGTGGAACAGTCTGTCCACGCAGGCGTCCGCCAGGGCCTTCTTTTCCGAGTCCGTGTAATCGTCCACCATGATGTTGGTGTGGATGTTGCCGTCCCCGGAATGGCCGAAGCACGCGATGTCCAGCCCGGTCTCCCGGTTCATGGCCTCGCAGAACTCCACCAGGTCCACCAGGCGGGACCGGGGAATGACGATGTCTTCATTAAGCTTGGTCATGCCGGTGGCTTTCAGGCTGTAGGAAAATTCACGCCGCAGCTGCCAGACGGCTTCCGCCTCCGCCTCCGTGTCTGCGCGCAGGATGTCCGTGGCGCCGCACTCCTCCAGCAGGGCGCACAGGGAATCCAGCTCCTCCTTCACGGCGGCCTGCCTGCCGTCCACTTCCACAATCAGGTGGCCGCGGCTGCCGGAGGGCAGGGCGCTGTCCCCCAGGTAGGCGCGGGCGGCGCGGAGGGTGAAGCTGTCCGTGATTTCCAGCGCGGAGGGAAGGTGCCCGCTGTTCAGGATGCGCTGCACGGCCGCCGCGGCCATGGGAAACTGCGGAAAGCTGGCGCTCAGCGCGCCGAACGCTTCCGGATGGGGGATGATGCGCAGAATGGCCCGGGTAATGACGCCCAGCATCCCTTCCGAGCCGATGAAAAGGTCCCCCAGGTCAAACCCCGTTTTATTCTTGTGGGTGCGTCCGCCGCATTCCACCACTTCTCCGCTGGCCAGGACTACGGTGAGGCCCAGCACATAGGCCTTGGTGACTCCGTATTTCAGGCACCGGGGGCCTCCGGCGTTCGTAGCGATGTTCCCGCCCAGGCTGCATTCCTTCCTGGAAGCCGGGTCCGGGGGGTAGAACCACCCCAGGGCGCGGACTTCCCGCTGAAGGTCCGCCGTGATGACGCCGGGTTCCACCACAGCCACGCCGTCTTCCGGGGAAATTTCCAGAATGCGGTTCATCCGTTCCAGGGAAAGGCTGATGCCGCCGCGCACGGGAACGCAGCCCCCCACATATCCCACGCCGCCGCCGCGGGCCGTGACGGGAATGTTCATGGAGGAGGCGTAGCGCAGGAGCAGGGAGACGTCCTCCGTGCTCTCCGGGAAAACGACGGCTTCCGGAAGCACGGAGGCATACCATTTGTCCCCGGCGTGCGCGGCCAGCACCTCCGGATCTCCGGAAACCTTTTCAGGCCCCAGGATGCGGGAAATGTCTTCTTCCAAAGACATGCAGTTACTTGAGAATGGGGGTGCAGAAGCTGTCCGGGCGGTGGAAATCCGGCGTGCCGGAAAGGTCGTCCGCGGTGGTCAGGAAAATCTGGTCCGGGGTGTCCAGGATGAACGTGGCCGCCAGCTTGCAGTCACGGACGTCCACGCCGCGCAACTCATTCAGCGGAATGCGGGCCATGGCGCACCAGCCTTCATCCGTCAGGATGCACTCGGTATCCACGGCCAGCGGGGCCGGAATATCCTCATTGGCGCGGCGCGTGTCGGAAAAGGCGCAGGCCCACCAGGCGCCGTTGGGGGCAAGGTTGAATTCCCAGTAATTGGTGCCGTCCCCGGCGGCCATGAACCATTCAGCCAGGTCATACCGCCATAATTCCGGCTGGAACTGACCGGGCCGCGCGTCCGGATGCACGGTAGCTTCCTTGCTCCGGGAAGCCAGGAACCAGAGGTACTGGCCGTCCGTGGCAAAGGCGAACTCCGCGCTTGGCTCCACGTCGTATCCAAACCAGTCGTTGACGAGTTCCTGGCGGGGCAGGGAGGCAAGCTGTTCAAAGCTTCCATTGAAGGCCCATTGGTGAATGATTACTTGCATACCATCACATTTGGACAGTTTTCCGGTTTTATCAAGCCAGAACGTCCTATGGGCTTGGATATTGACGTGATTTCTCCATCATGGCGCCAGACATGCATGTTCAAAGGACGTTAAACCTGCTTCCGCGCGGAAGCGTTCCCGGTTATCTGACCGTGTTCATCGGCGGTTTCGGGGACGCGGTGGCGGGCTGCCTGAGCCGTGTGGAACGGAGGTTTTCCGGCTTTCTGCCGGGGGTGGCCCATGCCACGGCCTATTACCACTGGGACGGTGGAGGCTGGGGCGTGTTCCGGGACAGGTGCGGGAACATTGCGGAGGAGCTGGAAGCGCTGCGCCGGGAACATCCCGGGCTGCCCGTGGTGCTGGTGGGGCACAGTTACGGCGGCTCCTGCGCGGTGGAAGTGGCCCGCAGGCAGTCCGTGCAGGCCGCTCCGCTCTGCCTCCTGACGATAGACGCCGTGGCGCGGCGGCAGAAAAGCGTGCGCCCGGCGTGCGTGGAATGGTGGGGAAATGCCTACCTGCGGGACGGCGGCGGTTTCATGGACGTGGTGCCCAGGATTGGCGGCCGCTGGGGCCATTGCGCCGGAGCGGACGTGAACCTGGCCTTCTCCGGATACCGGCGGGACCTCTCCGGGCATCTTTACTCCCACCGGCGTCCCGCGCCCATGCTGTATGAAGCCCCCGCGGAAGAAACGCCCAGCCTCTTTCAGGCGGCTTCCGCATGGCTGGAAGGCAGGCTTGCGGACTGACCGCCGCAGGCCGGGCATGTGCTACCTGTCCAGTTCATTCCACTTGACCAGCCGGGAGAGAAGCTGGCTGATGAGGCGTTCCGTCTGTTTCCGGGCTTCCTCCTCCGGCACCTTGATCTGGTCCCCGTATGCGGTGGATATCTGGAAATAGCACCAGCGCTGGTCCTCCCCGTACAGGACCCTGTCCCTCATGTCCATCAGGGTGCGGGCAAGGTGGTCTTCCGTCATGTGGCGGTGGCCGATGAACACGTAATAGTGCATGCTGTCCAGAATGATGGGCCGCGGCTCGCCCGGAGTAATGTTCTGCTGGGACTTCAGCTTGGTCATCCTGATGGTTCCGTGGCCTTCCACGGGCACCTCCACCCTGGTTCCCGTCAGGTTGAAATGGCCCTGGGCCGGGAGGCAGCGTTCCGGGCGGTGGATGGAGTTGTTCAGGTCGTGGCCGGATTTGACGATGGAGACCCGGCACAGCACGGGCGCGGTTTCCGGCGTGTCCAGGCTGATGGGGATTTCCTGCACGTAGTCCGCCTTGGAGAATTCCGTGTCCGGGGCCAGAATGCCCCGTTCCTGTTCAGACTCCTGCCGGCGCGTGCCGTGCCAGCCGTCCGGATTCATGCCGGTGGGAAGGTTCATGCTGATGGATGAGTCCTGCACCTCTCCCTTGCGCGGCATCAGGTAAATGCCGCCGAGCATGACGGCCAGGAAAAAGGGAAGGATGAGAATCTTGAGCGTTTTAATATTCATGGCGGCGGAAACGCTTAGTGGGACTTGTTCATTTTAACGACCAGCTTTTTGCGCCGGGACGGCTTCCAGATCAGCTCCCCGGCCAGCAGGGAGTGGACGGCCGCCAGGCCCGCCAGGCAGATGGGGAAGAAAAACAGCAGGCCGGACCAGTCGTGCCAGGTTTTAGCCGCAAACCCGGGGTCTCCGTATTCCGCCATTACCACAATGCTGGTGATGCGGACGCCGTTGCCGATGACGGCCAGGGGAATGGCGCTGAGAAAAAGCACGCATTTCTTCCAGAACTTCAGGTCGGACAGGTAGGCCCACGCGGCGGACAGCATGAGCAGGGCCATCAGGGAGCGCATGCCGCTGCACCCCCCTGAAATGTTGAAGGCGTCCCAATGGCCGTCCGTGGAGCGGATATTGGTGCCTTGCAGGTATGTATCCACCCCGAAAAGGGCCCCCCCCAGGTGCCCCAGCTCCGTGGCAAGGATTTGCAGCTCCACCGTGGCCTGCTGGAAGGAAGGCAGGGGAATGCACAGCCAGAAGAAAAGCAGGGGGAAGGCAAGCAGCCTGGCTACCTGCGGCCCGGCAAGATACCAGGCGCCTCCCAGCAGGATCAGGGGGAGCGCCCCTACGGCCACGCGGGGCTGCCCCACACGGTAGGAGAGGGCCAGCAGCAGGCATGCCGGGATGAAAAGAACCAGTCCGCGCCAGTCGATGCGCTTGGCGGCTTCCGCTACCTTCTTCCTGGCGTGGTACAGCATGAAGGCGATGATGGGGACTACCAGCCAGCCGTGTTCATAATCCGTCTGCTTGTTCCAGGAGGAAATGAGCCACTGGATGCTGTTGTCATTCCCGGAGGAGCCGAATTCCGGAAACGCCAGGTACGACCACGCCAGCAGGATGGCGCAGGCGGCCAGGACGGCGGCCATGGGAACGGTTAGAAATCTCTCTTTTGCATCTGGAGCGGATGAACCCATCATGGAGAAAAATCAAATTGTGAGAATTAAGTATTGCGATTATGTGGACCTGTGTTCAGAATGCGTCCGCTTTTCAGTTTCCGGTATGAAGATTATCAGCGGTACAGCACACAGAGAACTTGCGGAGCGCATTTCGCAAAGCGTAGGCATTCAGTTGACGGACGTCACGGTGAACACTTTCCCCGATGGGGAAAGTTTTGTAAAGATAAATGAAAACATCCGCGGCAAGGATGTCTTTCTCATTCAGCCCACCTGCCCCCCCACCAACCATAATATTATGGAATTGTGCGTGATGGTGGACGCCGCCCGCCGCGCCAGCGCCGGACGCATCACCGCGGTGGTGCCCTTCTTCGGGTACGCCCGGCAGGACCGCAAGGACCAGCCCCGCGTTCCCATTACCGCCAAGCTGGTGGCCAACCTCCTCACCGCTGCCGGCGTGGACCGCGTGCTCACCATGGACCTGCACGCCGCCCAGATCCAGGGCTTCTTTGATATTCCGGTGGACCACCTTTACGCTGCTCCCGTCCTGATCCGCCACCTGCGTGAAAACTACGTGAAGGACCTCCAGAAGCTCGTCGTCGTCTCCCCGGACGTAGGCGGCGTGAAAATGGCCCGCGCCTATTCGGACGCCCTGGGCGCGGAACTGGCCATCGTAGCCAAGCACCGCGTCAATGCCACCCATGTGGAAGCCATGAACGTCATCGGTGACGTGGAAGGCCGTGACGCCGTCCTCATTGACGACATGACGGAAACCGCCGGCACCCTGTGCGCCGCCGCCAACATCCTGAAGGAACGCGGCGCCCAGCGCGTATTTGCCTGCGTGTCCCACGGCGTGCTGGGAGACATGGCCCGCGAGCGCATTGCCGGCTCCTGCATTGAACGCGTCCTCACGTCGGACACCGTTCCCATGGCCCATGGCCCCAAGGTGGACTGCATCAGCGTGGGAGACCTGCTGGGTCATGCCGTGCGGCGCATTCATGACGGAGAATCCGTATCATCATTGTTTGACATTTAGACAATTTTAGTGCAGAGTCCTGCGCCCTGACCTGAGTATCGGTTTACGCGGGTTCAGAAATCCCGGCGGGGCCTCTGCCTGAACCCGATTAGGAAACATTATCAATCAACACTCAATATTGCCTCTATAAGACATGGCTACATCCCATTCCCTCAAGGCCGAAACGAGAGCCTGCGGCTCCGGTAATCTGAAGCAACTCCGCAGCCAGGGCCTGGTCCCCGGCGTGGTTTACGGTCCCGGTTTTGACAACGTCAATGTACAGGTTGACGCCCGCGAATTCTCCCGCATGCTGGCTTCCGCCGTTTCCGAACACATTCTGGTGGCTCTGGACATCGACGGCAAGATCGTGAAGGCTCTTCTCAAGGAAGTGCAGCACAACCCCATCACCAACTCCTGCGTGCATGTGGACTTCCAGGCCGTTACCGATACCACGGTCATCCACTCCATCGTTCCCGTCATTCTGGAAGGTGAAGCTGCCGGCGTAGCCCTGGGCGGCGTGCTGGACCAGACCATTCATGAACTGGCCATCACCTGCCAGGTGAAGAACCTGCCTGAAGCCGTCACGGCTGACATCTCCGGCCTGAAGCTGGGTGAGACCCTCCGCATTGCCGATCTCAAGCTGCCCTCCGGCGTGAACACGGAACTGGCCGGCGACGTGATCGTGGCCATCGTGGAAGCCCCCCGCGTTTCCACGGAGGAAGCCGCTCCGGCTGCTGAAGAAGCCCCCGCTGCCAAGTAAGCCTGACAGACTGATTTTATCTCTCAGGGCCCGGAACCGTTTTTACGGCTCCGGGCTTTTTTTTGTCGCCAAGATGGCGTCTTCTGGTAAAGTGCAGGATACGTACTCGTCAGATCAATTTGGAAAAAGCCTTAGATTTATGAACAAGTCCCTCATGTTGGCGCTGGCCGCACTCGTTCCGCTTGCTGCGGCGGATGAAGTAAAACTCAAGGATGGAACCATTTACAAGGATTGCACCGTGGAGGTGGAAACCCCGGAAAGCGTGAGCCTCCTGGTTCCCGTGGCCGGAGGAATCAAGGATTCCCTGACCATCAAGAGGGAATTGATTGAATCCATCAAGAAGGCAACTCCGGATGAACTGGAGGCCGCCAAGATCGCCAAGACGTACGCCAAGCCGGAAGCCATGAACGCCAGGGAGCTGGAGAGCGCCGTGGCCGATCTGGACAAGGTCATCAAGAAGAATCCCCAGGGGCTGGCCCATGACGCCGCCGTGAAGGCGCGGGCCAGGGTGGTGGTCCTGCTGGAGGAAAAGAAGCTGGTGGAAGGCGCCCAGGCCGCGCAGGAAGCCAAGGATGAGGCGGAAGTGACCGTGCGCACCAAGTACGACCATGAGGCCGGCAAACTGCTGAAGCGCTTCAAGGCGCTTGCCGCCCGCAATCCCTACCAGGCCATGGCCGTGTATGACCGCTTGCGCGACGGCTACCCCGGCTCCGCCGCCCTGGCGGACGCCTATCCGGATGCCGTTAGAATCTCCGGCCAGCTTAACCGGAGGCTGGAGGTCATGATAGCCGCCAAGGAAAAATCTCTGGAAAAGGAACGTGAAACGTTGAGAAAAGAGGAGGAAAAGCGCCGCGGGGATCCCAAGCTGACGAAAGAGCAGCGCCAGCTCCTGATGGAAGCTTTCCAGAAAAAGCAGACCGCCATCCGCGAGCGTGAAAACCAGCTCACGGAAGTGCACCGGGCCTACCGCAAGAAGGTCAAGGAGCGCGGGGACCGCTGGTATGAACCTACGGCGGGTTCCCTGGAAGCCATGAGGGACGTCAAGCTGGTTGCCAACACGGATGCGGAACGCCTGAAAAACCAGGAACCGGAAAAAGGCGCCGGCTCCGCCGCTCTGGAAAAGGCCTGGACCCTGTGTGACGAGAAGAAATTTGACGAGGCCATGGAGGCCCTTGCGGATGTACGCACCGCCCAGGTTCCCCGGGAATACTATGAGGAACTGACGGAAACGGTGCGCGTGGGCCTTCAGGAACAACGCGCCCGTGAACGCGCGGAACGCGCGGAAGCCGCGCGCAAGGCCCGTGAAGACCGGGACAAGAAGCGCCAGGAAGAGCGGGCTGCCGCCGCCAAGGCCAAGAAAAAATAATCCGGCTCCTTCCCGTAGAAAATATCCTCCGGAAAGCGCCGCGGGAACGGGCTTCACGGACAGGACGGATTAAATAAAAACTCAGTCCGCCCTGTTTGTCAGGCCCATTCCGTTCCTTCAACCTGCAAAGCCTCCCGGGACTTTTTCTGACGGCGGAGGCCCTGCGTCATGGCCCTTTTACCGGGCCATGCCGTTTTTGAGGAAAAAAGGGGGCAAATCTTTCCCCATGGGGTATTTCCTGCTTTCTTCCGTAGCGGCTTCGGTATAGAAGAGTCGCATGAGGAACGCTTCTTGCAAACGGGTCACCGGTGAAACGGACATCAGCATGGAACTGAACCTGGACGGCACGGGATGCGCCGCCATCGCCACGGGCCATGCGTTTTTTGACCACATGCTGGATTTGCTGGCCCGCCATTCCCTGACGGATCTCACTCTTCAAGCCAGGGGAGACCTGGACGTGGACGCCCACCACACGGTGGAGGACGTGGGAATCGTTCTGGGTGAATGCATCAAAAACGCCCTGGGGGACAAGACGGGAATTGCCCGCTACGGCTGTTCCTACCTGCCTATGGATGAAACCCTGACGCGCGTGGTGATGGACCTGAGCAACCGCCCGTACGTGGTCTTCCGCATTCCGGAGGGCGGCCTGCCGGACGCTCCCAACTTTCCGCTGACCCTCTGTGAGGAATTCTGCCGCGCCCTGGCCAACAACCTGCGCTGCAACCTGCACGTGGAAGTGCTTTACGGCCGGGACGGCCACCACATCGCGGAATCCATCTTCAAGGGCATTGCCCGCGCGCTGCGCCAGGCTGCCGCCATTGATCCCAGGGCTGCCGGAACCCTTCCTTCAACCAAGGGAATGCTGTAAGTCCATGAAACTCGGCGTGATTGATTACGGCGCGGGCAACCTCCGCAGCGTTCTGAACACCTTTGAGGCCGCCGGCGTGAACGGGCATCTGGTCCGCACGCCGGAAGATGCGGCAGGCGTCACCCATCTGGTGCTGCCGGGCGTGGGGGCCTTTGGGGACTGCGCGGAAAAACTGCGCCGCCAGGAGCTGGTGCCGCTGATCCGGACTTGGATAGAACGGGACAGGCCGTTCCTGGGCATCTGCGTAGGTTACCAGGTCCTTTTTGAAAGCGGTGAGGAAGACGGGGAGGTGCCCGGGCTGGGCATCTTCAAGGGAAGCGTTGTCCGTTTCCCGGAATCGGAACTCAAGGTGCCCCACATGGGATGGAACCGGCTCACCCTCTCCGATCCTGCGGACCCTGTCTGGAAGGGCATGGGGGAGGACCCGTACTTCTACTTTGTGCATTCCTATTATCCCCGTCCGGAGGATGACTCCCTGGCGGCCGCCTTCTGCACGTACGGCGTGCGCTTTGCCGCCGCCATCAGGCGCGGGAATCTGGTAGCCACCCAGTTCCATCCGGAAAAAAGCCAGAAGCTGGGCGTAAAGCTGCTGGAAAACTTCGTGTCCCTGTAATCCTTCCGTGGCGGGAACCTGGCCTGGCGGAACTCTTCCCCGGAGGAGGGAAGAGGGTGGTGTTGTATTTTTTCTGCGGCATTTTGGGAATGCTGATGACAAGCTGAATGAACCGTATGCAGGAAATAGGGTCTTATAAAACAGGCGCCATGAATAATTCGTTCAGGTTAACAGGGGAGATACTCGCATGCGCGTGCATGCTGGGCGGCATCCCCGCGCATGCAAACAAAACCCCCAATAACATGTCCACTCAAGATTCAGCAGCCATTCATCTCCCGTCCCAGGGGCGTGGAGACTCCAGGGTAGAATACCTGGGCCAGTCCATGGACCAGTTGATTTACGATTTCATGCAGGAGGAAAAAATTCCCGGCATGACCCTTGCGATTGTCCAGGCCCCCTACATTCCCCGCGTAGTGGGTTACGGCGTGTCCAATGCGGAAACCGGCCTTCTCGCTTCCACCAACACCCTGTGGCCCGCGGCGGAAATCTCCCAGGGATATGCCGCCATAGCCGCCTTCCAGCTGGTGGAGAAAGGGAAAATGGACATCCATGACAAGATTTCCCGCTACGTGGCGGGGCTGCCGGAAGCCTGGCAGAACGTCTCCGTGCTCCAGCTGTTGCAGCACTCTTCCGGCATTCCGGATTACAGGAAATCCCCCCAGTTTGACATGAGTAGGGATTATGATCCGGGAGAACTCCTTTCCCTGGTCAGGCTGAACGGCCTGGAATTCCCCTCCGGAACGGACGTGCGCCAGAGCGCCACGAACTTCCTGCTCCTGTCCATGGTCATTGATGCGGTAGCGGGCATGCCTTATGAAGAATTTGTCCGGGAAAACCAGTTCCAGCCCCTGGGCCTTCAGCACACGGTGTTCGGCAAGGATCTGGGAGCCATACAGCAGGATAACGTGCGTGGGCATGACAATGAGCATACCCTCTTCAAATCCCGTGTGGGATATGTGAACCCGGCGGAAACGGCGGCGGGATATGCCGTGAAGGACGGGGCCGTGAAATCCGTTCCTCCGCCTGCGCGCTCCTCCTTGCGCGGCTTTTCCGACATCTGGTCCACTCCGCAGGAAATCAGCTTCTGGGACATTTGCCTGGCCGGCTCCATCCTGGTGAAGGATGAAAAGCACCGGGACATGATTTACAAGCCCATCCGCCTGGACAATGGAAAAATCGTCCCGGCCATGGCGGGCTGGCAGTTCCCGCACCACAAGGGCCTGATGGACATCAAGGGCGGCGTTCCCGGCTTTTCCTCCTACATCTGCCGGTTCACGGCCCCTTCCGAACTGGTGTGCGTGACCCTGACGGCGAACAAGGAAGGCGTGGACCTGACCAACCTGGCGCGCCGCATTGCCGGAGCGCTGGATCCCAAGCTCGGCTCCGGCCAGCTGGATGACAATTCCCTGTATCTTTATGAAAGCGTGTTCGGCGTGGATGAAACCATGGAACGCATTGAAAAGATTCTGGAGGGAAAATCCATTCCCGTCTTCGCCAGGATTGACCACGGAAAAAATGCCCGTGAGGCGGGGCTGGAAATGCCTCCCTCCAAGGTGGTCATTTTTGGCTCCCCCAAGGTAGGCACCAATCTGATGCTCGGAAATCCGGGCATTGCTACGGAACTGCCCCTGCGCATTGCCGTGTGGGAAGATAAGGAAGGCAGCACGTGGATCAGCTTTCCCCACATGGAAAAAATTGCCAGGGAATACGGCGTGGAAAATCTGCCTCCTGTTGCCCCCATCCGCCAGTTGCTGCGGAACATCGCCTCAAAAGCGGCCAATGTCTATTAAAGAGGAGCAAGCGTGCGTTTTTGAAGAGTAAATTACCCGTAAAGAAAAGGACCGCCTCCGTAAAGAGGCGGTCCTTTCAGTAAAAAAGCAAGGAGCGGATGCTTCGTCCGCATGTGCCGGATTTAGGCGATCACCTTGTAGTACTGAAGGTGAATCTGGGGATTCAGGCGAAGGCGTTCGCGGATGGTTCTGATGGCGGAAGGTTCCGCGGAGAACGTGTAAGTCACATACTGGCCGGCGGAAAGGTGGTTGGATTCATAGGCGAATTCACGGCGTCCGGCGTTTTCGGTCTTGGTGATGTCGGCGCCTTCTTCCTTCATCGTAGCGGCTACGGTATTGATCAACTCCTCAACGGGGGTTTCCGTACCCTTCATGTTGAATACGATAAGAGCTTCGTAATTTCTCATGGTCTTGTGATAATTAGAAATGTGTCGTGCGAACGGTGCGCACCTTGCGGGCAAGTAAGGTGCAATGATTGCCGCCAGAAAGCAAGCCTATTTTTTACCTTGTTTTGGGGAACGGCCCGTTTCCCGCATTTTATTCCCGCCTTGGGTGGGAATAAAGGAGGCAAAGCCCGGAAGGGGTTGACTTTCCGTGTGCGGTTGACAATGATCCGTTCATGATGAAATTGTTTTGCGTGGCGCTTCTTGCCGGGTGCCTTTGCTGCGGTAGCGCCCGTTCCGGCGTCCGGATGGTGGATGTGGTGGGGGACGATACGTTTACCAAAGCCGTGGAGATGGTCGGCAGCCGGGTGAAGGATTCCCCCTCCTGTAAAAAAGCGGTGAAGGAATTGAGCCGGGAGGCGGACCGGCTGGAAAAGGCGTGGCGGGAGGCGTTCATGTCCGGTGAACCTTCCACGCGGGAGTGGTGCCGGATGTCTGATGCGGAGGTCCGGCTGTTCAGGAGGATAGCGGAGAGCAGGAAACAGAAAAAGAAGGAGGAGATAGTAACATTACTGGAGCTGGAGGAAGATGGCGTTATTACCCATGAAGAAGCGGAAGAAGGATTTTCCGCGTTACGTAGGATGATGTGGGCGTCCAAGACGGCGATAGACTCCCTGGATGATTTCATAGCTCAGGCGGAACTTCCCCTGCCGTCGTCCCCCGATGGCGATTCCTATGAAAAGCTGCTGGCCTGGAAATGGAAGCCTGAATCTTCCCTGTCTTATGAGATGGACCACGACCCGCTGGCCAACGGCAGTCTGGAAGAGACGCTGTTATGCTGCTGGAATGACGGGGTTCTGGAACTGCTGGAGGACACGGTCTCCCGGATTTCCCGGGAGAGAAAGTTTTTACTGATCCGGCGTTATGCGGACCGGCAGGTGGAGGAAACGGAAAGGCTTTCCCAACTTCCTCCGCTGACGCCGGAACAATGGTGCTGGTTCCAGAAGCGGGAACATGACAGGGATGCCCTGGAACGCTCCGTCATAGACATACTGACCATTTCTCTGATCCTGTGGGAGGATGAGAGCCTCCCTGCGGAGGAAACGTTCCAATACTGGGTGTCTGCTCCGGAACGGGCCGCCCGGGTGTGGCGGGAAAAACTCCGGAAGGAAGAGAGCCGTTAACGCGGCTGCGCCATCCGGACGGCCAGTTGGAAGGCATGGATGGTGCTGGAAGGATTGGCCTTTCCGGTGCCCGCCAGGTTGAAAGCGGTTCCGTGGTCAGGACTCAGCCGGGGACGCGGAAGGCCCAGGGTGACGTTGACGGCGGTGTGGAAGTCCACCAGTTTCAGCGGAATCAGACCCTGGTCATGGTACGGGGCCAGCACGGCGTCATAGCAGCCTTCCACGGCGTCACGGTACACGCAGTCCGGGACGGCAGGGCCGTCAAACACGGCATCCGGGCATAAAATGCCCAGTTGTTCCACGGCCGGGGCAATGATGGCTCCGTCCTCATTCCCGAAGGCCCCGTGCTCTCCCGCATGGGGGTTCAGGGCCGCCAGGGCGATGCGCGGGCGGCGGATTCCCTTGCGGAGGCAGAAATCCTTCAGCAGGGTCCCGATGCGGACCAGTTCCGCGGTGTTCAGCAGGGACGGCACGCTTTGAAGGGACGTATGGATGGTTGCCAGGCCCACTGTCAGCCGTTTTCCGGTCAGGCACATGGCGTAATTGTCCGTTTCCAGGCGTTCCGCAAAGAATTCCGTCTGCCCCGGCCAGCGGAAACCTGCTTCATGCAGGGTCTCCTTGCAGACGGGGGCGGTAACCACGGCGGCAACGGTCCCTTCCCGGAGGGCTTGTGCGGCCTGTTCCAGATGTTCAAAGGCGTATTTGGCGGATTCAGGATTAGGCCTTCCCACCGGAACGTCCGTTCTGGCGCCGATGAGGCGGTATTCCGCTTCCTCCGGGAGCTCTCCGGAGGCGAGCGCGGCGGAAATGACTTCCGGGCCTATGCCCGACTGGTCGCCCAGCGTGTATCCGATGACCGGTTTCATGAAATGGAACAGAGGGGAGGGGTTAGGATTCCGCGGCTTCCGCCGGGGCGGGCGCGGGGGACGGAATCTCTTCCGCAAAGGGGATGGGTTCTTCCGCGGCAGGGGCGGGTTGAGGAGAGGCGGCGCGCTTTTCCATGTTGATGACCTGGATGGTTTTCTCCGGTTCGTCAGGATTGCGGAGTTCGAATTCCAGGTGGGAATTGGTGGACCAGTGGTAATAAATGGTGGCGCCAAGGGCGGCCAGCACCAGAATCAGGAGAATGGAACCGAAGAAGGAGCGCATGCCGCTACTGTGTCCTGCTGGAGAGGGGAATTCAAGAAATTATCAAGCCTGCTCACGTGGACGGAAGAAGAGTGGGCCTGCCGCTTGGAAAGCCGCCGTGGGGAGGGGAAGGCACATCCATGAGCGGCGCTTTCTGCGCACGGGGAATGGTCAGGAGAGGATTTTTACCGCCGTGAACAGGATGATGAGCAGGATCACAAAGCCGATGATTTTGCCCGCCATGCCGGGGTGCCCTCCGTTCTTCCCGCACCCGGCGCAGCCCTCCGCACCATTCATGCCGCCGCACTCCATGCCGCACGCTCCACAGAAGGATTCCTCTTCCTGCATCCGCGCGCGGTCTTCAAGGAGGAGTTCCAGCTCACGCACGGAAGGCTCCACGCCGGAAACGACGATTTCCCCGTCAATGGCGAGGGCGGGCAGCGTGCATTCAGCCTGTCCCGGAGAGGCTTCCGTCTCCTGTATTTCCACATTCATGCCCAGATGCTCCAGCGCCTGGCGGGCGTTGGAGCGCAGGGCGTTTCCCGGGAAGTCCCGGCTGTAGAAGAATTGAATGCTGGTCATGGCGCTGGGCAGGTCGTAATGCTCCCGTTGGAGGGGACGGCTTCCTCCAACAAATAGGATAGGAGGCGAAAGGTCAATGCGTTTTTCCGTGTCATGACATATAAGTGGTGCATGGAAAACATTTTAGACTTTCCAAATGCGGGGGGAACGGGCACTATCCCGCCGGTCCCGCCATGAAAAAGCTATCTCTATTCCTCCTGACCCTGGCCTGTGTATTCCAGTTCTCCGCCCGGGCGCAGGAAAAGCCCAGTTACATCGCCATTGAGGCCAATTCCGGCAAACTCCTTTTCAGCTCCAATGCGGAAGCCAGAAGGCCAGTAGCCAGCCTTTCCCAGGTAGCCACCGCCATGGTCGCGCTGGACTGGGTGGCCCGCACGCGCCTGCCGCTGGACACCTTCATCGCCGTTCCCCAGGAGGCGTTCGGACTCCGCGCCGGCAATCCCATGGACCTTCAGCCGGGCGACCGCCTGACGCTTCGGGACGCGCTGTACTCCACCCTGCTGGGCTCGGACAACGTGTCCGCCCTGACGGTCGCCTCCTTTGTGGGCCGTGATTTGGTCTCCCGCCGTGGCGGCGGCTCCCCCATTGGCGCCTTCGTGACGGAAATGAACAATCTGGCCCGCTCCCTGAAGATGTCCAAGACGCGCTTCACCGCCCCCCACGGGCTGGATGCGGGCAACTCCGTTTCCGAATCCTGCGCGCTGGACATGGCCCTGCTGGGCGCGTACAGCATGCAGAATCCGGCCTTCTGCTACATTGTCTCCCAGGCGAGCCGCCGCATCGGCGTGCAGTCCCAGACCAAGGGAATGACGATGTACGACATCTCCAACAACAACAAGCTCATGAGCTCCCCCGGCGTGGACGGCATCAAGGCGGGCACCTCCCGCGCCGCCGGCCCCTGCCTGCTGCTCAGCGTCACGCGCAACGCCATTTCCCGCCGCAGTCCCCAGACGGGCACGGAGGTGATTTACCCCCAGCGCATGATCATTGTGGTGCTGGGCTCTGCGCAACGTTACCCCCTGGCCAAGCAGATGATGACCAGCGGCTGGCGGGTGTGGGAAAACTGGCAGGCTTCCGGCATGGACATGAAGGACCCCAAGGAGTTCGTCCAGCTTCCCGTGAAATCTGGAGCAGAGAAGCGATAGGAAGTAGACGGCCCCGCAATTTTCTGCTATAAGAAACACCGAATATGAACATCGGTGTTTTGAATAGCGGGGGTGACTCTCCCGGGTTGAATGCAGTTATTGAAGGTGTCGTGGGCGCGGCTTCCCGCCGCGGCTGGAACGTTGTCGGTTTTTACGATGGGTTTGAGGGACTTCTGTCCACGGAGGATGATGAACGGTTTGAATGGCTGACCCCTGCCGGATGCCGCGGATTGCGCGCCAAGGGAGGCACCATCCTGGGAACCGTGAACAAGGGAAACTTCGCCATCAAGGTGGGCGTGGACCAGAAAGGGGCGATTGAGCCCGCCGTGCTGGAAAAGACAAAAGCCACCATCCGGCGGCTGGGCCTGGATGCCCTGATCGTCGTCGGCGGGGACGGCTCCCAGTCCACGGCCCTTTTGCTTTCTGAAATAGGCCTTCCCGTGGTGGGAGTGCCCAAGACCATTGACAACGACCTGGGCGCGACGGACGTGACCTTCGGCTTCTACAGCGCCGTTTCCATCGTCTCCGAATCCCTGGACCGCCTGGAAACCACGGCGAACGCGCACCAGCGCATGATGGTGGTGGAAGTGATGGGGCGCCATGCGGGGTGGATTGCCCTGGAAGGCGGCATCGCCGGAAGCGCGGATGTGATTCTGCTGCCGGAAATTCCGTTCTCCATTGAAAATGTGGTGGAATGCATCAAGGCGCGCAAGGCTGCCGGGCAGCGGGAAATTCTGGTGGTGGTGTCCGAAGGCGCGCGCCTGGCGGATGAACTGGTGCTGCTGGATGAAAAGACCCAGGGGGAAGTACGCCTGGGAGGCATCGGCAAAGTGATCTCTAAAAAACTGGAGGAAGCTACAGGTATTGAAACCCGCTCCTGCGTGCTGGGCCACATCCAGCGCGGCGGCTCCCCTTGCGCCTATGACCGCATTCTGGGCGTCCGGTTCGGCAGTTACGCCGTGGAACTGGTGGAAAAGGGCAAGTTCAGCTGCATGGTGGCCCTGCGGGGGACCAAGATGACGGCCGTCCCCATTGAGGAGGCCGTGAAGACCCTGAAGCTGGTGGACCCGGACTGCCAGCTTGTGCGCACGGCGCGTGACCTGGGCGTGTGCTTCGGGGACTGACGCTCCGCGCCTTCAGGCAAAAGCCGCTGCCTGTGCGGCTTGATTGCTTTTCAACCGTATCCTGTTCTCAGGATACGGTTATTTTTTGCGGAAGCACGCCGTAGTCATTGGCGCCGGAAGAGCTTTTGAGCAGCATCATGGACAGGAAGAGGATGGAAAACAGGTCCATCAGATTGGAGGCCATGGCCAGATAGGCCACGTAAGGGGCCATATCCCCCGGAATCAGGCGCAGCAGGAAAACCAGCACGAAGGTGACGATGAAAATCAGGATGGGAATCAGGATGAATTTTCCGCTCAGGTTGCTGTCATGCAGGCGCCGTACGGCCACCGGTATGTTGAACAGGATGTTGAGCCCGGCCACGGTGGCCAGAAGCTCCAGGGAAAGCATGCTCAGCTCCCCGGACTGGTAGAAAAAGTAAAAGGTGGGATTGAAACAGGCGTGGGCCAGCAGGATGAGGGCATCCTGCGGATGGGTGGTGTACGCCAGAATTTGCCGGGAAGGGGAAACATAGAACCCCAGCGGATTGCTGTCCACGTCGATCATGCTGTAGCCCAGCGGCAGGAACAGAAGCACGGAAAGGAGGAAGAAGGACCAGAACTCCGCACGGGAGGCGCGTCCGGCCAGCGTGGTCAGCTTCCTGAGGCTGATGAGCCAGTAAAGGTAAAACGGCGTGAAGGGCTTTTCAGGCGTGTCTCCGGCAGTGACGGGAGCGCTCGCGGGAGGTATGTCCGTCCGGCGGCAGTACTTGTTGCCGGCCGTCTTGCTTTCACCCAGCGTCAGGTAGAAAAAGATCAGGTGCCCCAGGCCGAAGGGAAGCAGCAGGGAAAGAACCCAGAAGCCGCTTCTGCCCGTGTCATGCAGGCGCCTGAATGCCGCCGCGGCGCAGGGAACGATCAGGGCCGCCCACAGGAGGATGGTCAGCGCGTCTCCGTAAATGCTCAACCTTGTATCCGGAATATGGAGCCAGTCCGTCAGGATGTACCCCGCCAGGGCCGGAATCAGGGCCAGGAGGGGAAGCGCCATGAACCACCAGAATTCCGCGCGGGAGGCGCAGCCCCGGAAATCCGCATAATGCCGGAACCCTTTTTTCCAGCAGGCAAGGGGGGATGAAGGGGAAGGAAGGGCGGGGGAAGGTGCCGGAGCGGCGGGAGCAGAGGAAGCAGCAGGGGTAGCAGGGGTAGCAGGGGTAGCAGGGGTAGCAGGGGTAGCAGGGGTAGCAGGGGTAGCAGGGGTAGCAGGGGTAGCAGGGGTAGCAGGGGTAGCAGGGGTAGCAGGGGTAGCAGGGGTAGCAGGGGTGTCCGGCATGGAGGAGAAAGGGGGTTTCCGGTTAGACCCCCTGATGCCGGGAAATGCTCAATGCGGCGTGTTTTCAGGACACGGAAAATTTTCCCCGCCAGGAGCAGGTTCAGATCAGCACGACGGCCATCAGCAGCATGCCGGCAATGATGCCCATGATGGAAATGTGATGGTGGCCCCAGCGTTCCGCCATAGGCAGCAGTTCGTCAAAGGAAATGAATACCATGATGCCCGCCACGGAGGCAAAGAGGATGGCCAGCACGGTAGGCGTGAGGAAGTGGAACAGGAAGAGCATGGCGATGGCCGCGCCCACCGGTTCCGCCAGCCCGGACAGGAAGGAGTAGAAGAGGGCCTTTTTACGGTTGCCCGTGCCGTAGTAAAGGGGAACCGCCACGGCGATTCCTTCCGGAATGTTGTGGACGGCCACGGCCAGGGCGATGGACGTGCCCAGCGTCAGGGAATCCAGCCCGGCGGCAAAGGTGGCGATCCCTTCCGGGAAGTTATGGATGCCGATAGCCAGGGCAAAGAGGATGCCGGACCTTTTAATCTTGGCGGAGGAGAATTCCCCGCTGGCCTGGCCGTGGATATCCTCCGGGCCGCGCGCTTCGTGCGGGTTTTCGTCTTCAGGCACCAGGTAGTCGATCAGGGCCGCCACGGCGATGCCTCCGAAGAAGGAGGCAATGGCGATCCAGGCGCCTGCCGTGTGGCCTTCAAATTCCATCAGCCGGTGCTGGGCCTCCCCCAGCAGCTCCACCAGGGAAATGTACACCATCACTCCCCCGGAAAACCCCAGGGCGAAGGTAAGCGTCTTCGTGTCCGTCCTCTTCATGAAGAAGGCGATGAAGCCTCCTATCCCGGTAGCAAGGCCTGCCAGCGTAGTGAGCAGGAAGACGGTGAGGATGTGGTTGGTGGAAAGATCCATGTGCGGACCCGCCGGGCAGGGGGAACCCGGTACCCGGCAGGAAAGGATGGGTTATTTCTTTGCAGGAGCCGGGGGAATGATCATTTTAGTGGCCCGGATGGCTCCGGGAGGGAGCGGGGGCTCTTCCCCCGGCTTCAGCTGGCCCCGTTCCTTCTTGATCTCAGGCAGTTTTTCCAGAAGCCTGCCGCACATCTTTCCTTCAAAGCTGTCCGGGAGAAGCGCGACGGCTTCTTTAAGGGGCTGTTCCAGTTCATTCACCCTGTTTTGCTGCATGAGCAGGTTCACCTTTTGCATGAGGACGGCCTGTTTGACTTCCGGCAGGAGCCCGTCCTTCTTCAGGTAGCCGTCCATAAGGGAAAGGGCTTCGTCAGGCTTTTGTTCCGCCAGGATGTGGACGTTTTTCTGACGGAACGTATCGGCCAGCTCTTCTCTCTGGGTATGGAGCAGTTCTTTCCTGTTCAGTTCCGCGCGGATGCCGGAAGCATCCTCCGGGTCCAGTTTGGCCAGTTCTTCCAGGGACGGCTTGTAGAAAGCGGGGATGCTGGACTGGGGAACCGTCTTCAGCAATTGGACCAGGGCGTCCCGGCGCTGCTCGTCCGTGAGGCTGCCCGCCAGCTTGTTTGTCAGGGCCTGCTGGGTTTTTAGAGCTTCCGCCGCCTTGGCCGCATCTTTCATGACCTGGTCCGGGTTGGCATAGCCTACGACGGTGTGGACGGGGCGTCCCTGGGCGTCTGTGTAGACCAGCGTGGGGAACCCGGTGATGCCGTAGGATTTCTTGTAGGTTTCCAGCATGGCCTTGGTCTGTTCGTCCTGCTGCTTTTTACGCGGGAAATCCAGTTCCACGGGAATAAAGGCGGCGGTGATGCCTTCCTGCACCTTGGGGAGGGAAAGGGCCTGCTTCTTTTGCATGATGCAGGCGCCGCACCAGTCGGAACCGGTGAATTCCAGCATAACGCCCTTCTTCTGGGCCGCGGCCTGCTGCATGGCTTCCGCAGGATTGGTGCTCCACGCTTCGGAAGCTCCGGCAATTCCGGCAACGAGCGCGGCCACGACGGGGATGATGATTGTTTTCATGATTTGGAGATAAATCAGTTACATGGGGGGTAGCGGAGAATGGGCAGGAGGCACCCACATGCCGCCGGAAGAGGAGGAGTCCGAATCTCCCGTATGGGTGGGCGTTTCAATCTGCGGCTTGCCGGAGGGCGGATCCAGGTCTTCCACCACCACTTTCTTCTTGGCGGGCTGGGGAGCCGGGGCGGGAGCGGGAGCCGGGACGGGAGCCCGGCGGATGACGGGGGCCTGAAAGGAGGCGTCCGTCTGGTTCATGGCCGTAATGTTCAGCGGGTCGCCGTAAGCCAGCATTTCCCGGATATCGTCCGGAAGGTCTCCGGCGGGAATGGAAGTGCTGCCCTGCTCGTGCATGATGCGCACAAACTCGTTCTCCACGCGGGTGATTTCCACGTTCAGGTAGGTCTTTCCGGAATGGGCCGTTCTGAGGATGTCAAACTTGCGGCCGCGGGCCTTCGCGCGGGCATCCTGGCGGTATCGTTCAAAGTAGGAGCGGATTTCCCCCCGGATGCCGGCCACGCGCATTTTTTCCTTCTCAATGGACTTCTGCGTCTCATCCAGGTCGGTCGCCGTGTTTTCAAAAATGTCCAGCAGGCTGAGAAGCTGTTCCTTGGGAGCAGTCTTGTTCCGTAATTCCCTGAACTGTTCCTGCTTTTTCAGGAGGGCGGCATGGTTGGCTTCCAGCGCTTCCCGGGCGTCCCTCACCGGATCGGGAAGCTGGGAAAATTTTTCATAAACGATGTATCCGGCCCCGATGACGATGATGCCGAACAGTCCCAGGCACAGGTTCCAGAACAGGGCGTCCCCCCTGGCTTTCTTCTGCGCCTCCTCCTGCTGGGCTGATTCCTCTTCCGCGGCGTGTTCGGAGACGACGTCCATGGATGTTTTCAGGCGTTTTTTAGGGGCGGAAGAGCCGTCCTTGTTTTCTCCGTCGCCGTTCCTGTCCTCCCTGGGGGCGAAGCGGGTTTCATCTTCGGAAGGCGGGAGCGTTTCGCCGGACGGCTGTTGCGGGGAAGGTGAGTCAGTCATGGGATGGGTCAGGGGAGTGGGATTAGTCTACCGGGTGGGACTGCTTGAATTCCGCCAGTTTGGCGGCATACGCGTTGTACTGGTATTGCAGGGCGTGAAACTCCTGCTTGCGCTGCGCCAGCGTCTTGCGCATGTCTTCAATGTCAAAGCACAGGTGCTCGAAGTCGCGCCGCTTGGACGGCAGGACGTCAATATCCTTCACCGTGAAGGGAGTGGCGATTTTGCCCGGATTGGAAAGGCGCTTTTGAAGATTGTAATTCACGCGCGCGTCATGGGATTCCGCCTGGCTGATCTCCTGGTCAAGCTGGGCCAGGGCGTCCTTCGTCTGCTGGAGCTGGGCCTGGAGCTGCTGGTGTTCCGAAGAGGAATTGCCCGTAATGAAGGAGGTCAGGGCTTCATTCGTGCCGCTGTCGCATGAGGTAAGGGCCAGCGCAAGGGCCAGCGCCGGACAGGTACGCCTGGTAAATCGCACGATGTTGAACATGCCGGGGATTATGAACATTAACGGGGGGGAAAGTCAAACTGTTCATGCGCCCTGCCGAACAATGATTTTTCTCGCATAAAACGCGCATGCGGCTACAATGCCCGCGGCATGATGCAATTATCGGAGATCGGAGGCCACCTGACGGCCAGAACGGGTATTGACGATTTGATGGAGGATTTATTCAAGGCCCTCCATTCGGGGGATGCCGGCCTGTGCCAGCTGAACGGCGGCAGTCCCGCCGTCATTCCGGAGGTAACGGAACTCTGGCGCCGCAGCATGGCGGAGCTGGTGCGGAATGGAAAATTTGACGTGCTCGTAGGGCATTACGCCCATCCGGGCGGGGACCCCGGCTTCATCCGCGCCCTGGTCCGTTTCCTCAATGAACGCTGCGGCTGGAACCTGAAGCCGGAGAACGTGGCGATCACCCAGGGTGGCCAGATGGCCTGCTTCACGCTCTTCAACATGCTCGCGGGTCCCTGCAAGGACGGCTGCGTGCGTGAAATCCTCTTCCCCCTGTGCCCGGATTATGTGGGCTACCAGTCCCAGTCCCTGTGCGGCGGCGTGATGTTCCGGGGCATCCGGCCCGGCATCCGCATGCTGGACGGCCATACGTTCAAGTACGTGATTGACTTTGACCGCCTGGACATCCGCCCGGAAACGGCCGCCATCTGCATGTCCCGCCCCACCAACCCCACCGGCAACGTGGTGACGGATGAAGAGCTGGACCGCCTGCGGGAAATGGCCGCCCGCGCCGGGGTGCCCCTGATGATTGACAACGCGTACGGACCGCCGCTGCCCAACATCTGCTTTGTGCCCGTAAATCCGGCGTGGGACGAAAACATGATCCTGACCATGAGCCTGTCCAAGATCGGATTGCCCGGCACGCGCACCGGAATTGTCATTGCGCGTCCGGACATCATCCGGGCGGTGGTCAGCATGGTCACCACCTCCTCCCTGTGCCCGAACAACCTGGGCCAGGCGCTGGTAACCCCTTATCTGGAAGACGGCACGCTGGAACGCGTGTGCCGTGAAACCCTCACGCCGTTCTACCGCCGCCAGGCGGAATTCGCCCTCTCCCTGCTGCCTGAACTCTTTGGAGAATCCATCCCGTGGCGCGTCCACAAGAGTGAAGGAGCCATGTTCCTGTGGCTCTGGTTTGAGGGGCTGCCCATCACGTGCCAGGAACTCTATGAACGGTGCAAGGCGCGCGGCTGCTTTGTGAATCCGGGCCATCACTTTTTCTTTGCCCTTCCGGAGGAAGGTGAACCCTGGCCGCACCGGCATGAATGCATCCGCATCAGCTTCACCCAGGCGGAGGACCTGTTGCGCAAGGGCCTCTCCATCGTGGCTGACGAGGTGAAAAAAGCCTACTCCCATTCTTAATCCCAATCTGAACCGTATCCATGAACAGCATGACCGGCTTTGGTAGAGCCGTTGCCCAGACAGACCGTTACAACATTCTTGTTGAAATCTCCGGAGTAAACCGCAAGCAGACGGAAATTGCCGTTAACGTGCCCCGCAGCTATGCGGAATGGGATGCCTCCGTGCGCTCCATCGTTCAGGGGGCCGTTTCCCGCGGCCGCGTGGGCGTTTCCGTCTCCGTGGAACGGCTGGAGGAAGCGGACGGCTCCCTCCAGCTTGATGAAAAAAAACTGGCCTCCCTGGCAGGGTTGCTGAACCGCGCGGCTGACCTGGCCGGGCAGCCCATGCCCCTTCAGGCGTCCGACCTGCTGAGGCTGGAAATCATCACCTCCGCAGCGGAAACTGCCCTGTCTCCGGAAGAAGCCTGGCCGGTGGTGGAAGAGGCCCTCAAGGGTGCCTTGAAAGACTTCATCGCCATGCGCGCGGCGGAAGGCGCCAACCTGAAAACGGATGTGCTGGGCAAGCTGGACACGCTGGAACAATTCCGTCTCAAGATTGCGGAACACGCCCCGTCCGTCCCCGCAAGACTGCGTGAAGCCATGCTCAAGCGCCTGGCGGATGCCGACCTGTCCGTCTCTGCGGACGATGAACGCATCATCCGGGAGGTGGCCCTGTTTGCGGACAAGTGCGACATTTCCGAGGAAATCACGCGTCTTTCCTCCCACTTTGACCAGTTCCGCACCCTGTGCGCGTCCTCCGCTCCCGCGGGCAGGCCCCTGGACTTCCTCTGCCAGGAAATCTTCCGGGAATTCAATACCATCGGTTCCAAGGCGAATGACTCCACGCTGTCCCATCTGGTGGTTTCCGCCAAGACGGAGCTGGAAAAAATCAGGGAACAGGTTCAGAACATCGAATGACAGCCATGAAACAGCCATTGGGATCTTTGCTGGTAGTATCCGGACCGTCCGGTTCCGGAAAAACGACCCTGTGCCGCCGCGCGACGGAAGACGGGCTGTGCGTGTACAGCATCTCCTGCACCACGCGCCAGCCCCGGCAGGGTGAGGCGGACGGGGTGGACTACCACTTCCTGACTCCTGAAGAATTCACGGACAGGGTGCAGAAAGGGCATTTTCTGGAACATGCGGAGGTGCACGGCAACCATTACGGGACGTTGAAGGCGGACATCCTGAACCTTCTGGAGCAGGGTAAAAGCGTGGTGATGGACATTGACGTTCAGGGGGCGGAGCAGATCCGCGCCTGCGTGGACGGCATTCTTCCCAAATGCTATACGGACGTTTATATCTACGTGCCGCAGGAGGAGCTGAGAAACCGCCTCTGCGGCCGCCAGACGGATGAAGACGAGGTGATCTCCCTGCGCCTGCGCAATGCCGCGCAGGAAGACGCCTGCCTGCCGCGGTACCAGTATTGCCTGGTTTCCTCCGACCGGGAAACGGATTACGCCGCCTTTGCCGCCCTGCTCAAGTGCCAGTCCATGCGCGTGGCGCTGATGCGGGAGTAAGGCTTCCGGGTGCTGGATTCCCGAAATCCCGTGTGCCTTTTTTCTCCGCTTCCCGGTTGTTCTGGAAAGATTGGACGGGATGCTTTCTCCTTGTTCTGCGGTCAGGGTCCCATGACCCGGAAAAACCGGTTCGTCCGTTTCCTCATCCATAAAAAAGCCAGGGGTGCTTTCCCTGGCTTTTTTCCAGAAAACACGCGCCTCTATTTAAGAGGGTACAACCAGCCGACGGTGCAGGTGAAGATGATCCACAGGAGGATGTTGAGGGGGAGGCCCACCTTGACGAAGTCCTTGAATTTGTAACCGCCGGCATTGTAGACGTAGGTATTGGTCTGGTAGCCGATGGGGGTGGAGAAGCTGGCGCTGGCGCCGAACATGACGGCCAGGATGAAGGGGATGGGGTTGGCGTCAAATTGCAGGGCCATTTCATAGGCCAGCGGCCCCATGACGGCGGCCACGGCGTTGTTGGAGATCATTTCCGTCATGATGGAGCAGATCAGGTACAGGCCGGAGATGGCCACCAGGCACCCCATGGGCCCTATGTTGTCCACCACGCCGAAGGCAATGGCCTTGGCGAGCCCGGTTTTGCTCATGGCGTCCCCTACGCAGAGCATGCCCAGAATCAGGAAGATGATGCCCCAGTCCACCGCCTGGTATGCTTCCTTGGGTTTGATGCAGCCGGAGATGACGACGATCAGGGCGCCGATGAACGCCAGGTAGAAGGGGTTGAAGCGGGCGAAGAATTTGAAGAAGTCCCCGTATTGTTCAAAGGAACCCAGCAGGCCGATGAGGATGAACAGCCCCATGGCGAAGATGGCCCAGCCCTGCTTGCTGCGGTTGTGCGCATCCGCGGGGCGCTGGCTCAGGGGGATGATGCGCTGCTTGGTCAGGATGCGGTTCATGCCTTCCTGCGGCCCTTCCAGCAGCAGGGTGTCCCCGGCGGCCAGCTTGGTGTCCGGTCCCATGTCCGTGATGTTCCTGCCCTGCCTGTGGATGGCGAGCACGAAGATGTTGAACCGCTGGCGCAATTTGAGCTCGGACAGGGAGAGTCCGGCGAATTCCGAGTTGTTGGCGATCATGCCTTCCACGATTTGCACGTCGCGCTGTTCCAGGGTTTCCAGGCCGCGGCTGTCGTCCCAGCCCAGGTCCACGCCCTTGGCCTCCCGGACCTGGTTGACTTTCCTGGCGTTGCACAGGAAGAGGATGCGGTCGCCTTCCTCCAGGTTGATGTGCTGTAGTTCCTCCTGCATGGAGAAGCCCTTGCGGCGCACTTCCACGATTTTGGTGCCCAGCAGTTCGGACTGCATCAGGCTGACGGGAGTGGTGCCGATGTGGGGGGAGCCTGAGGGGATTCTGACCTGGAGCAGGAAGTCCCGCTGGATGCCGCCCGGCAGCATGGTGGACAGGGTGGGGCGGGTGGGCAGCCATTTGCGGCCCACCGTCCAGAGGTAGAGCAGCCCCGCCGCAGCATAAAGCAGCCCCATGGGCGTCACCGTGAACATCTGGATGCCTTCATAGCCCAGTTTCTGTACCTGGCCCAGCACCACGACGTTGGTGGAGGTGCCCACCACGGAGCAGGTGCCACCCAGGATGGTGGCGTAGGAGAGGGGGATGAGCAGCTTGGAGGCCGCGATGTTGTGGTCCCGGCAGAAGGCCAGGACAATGGGCATCAGGATGACGACCACGGGCGTGTTGTTGACGAAGGGGGAGACCATGAACGCCCCCAGCGTGATGACCAGCAGGGCGGTCAGTTCCCTGCCTTTGGCTACCTTGTTGAAGAGTTTGGAGAGGTCTCCAATGAGCCCCGTTCTTTCCAGGGAGGCGCTCAGGATGAACATGCATACCACGGTCAGCGGGCCGCTGTTGGCAAAGCTGGACAGAACGTCGCTGGTACTCAGGATGCCCGTAAGCATGAGCACGGCGGTTCCGGCCAGGGCGGTTATTTCCACGGGCATCCATTCCTTGATGAAGCAGATGAAGAGGAGGAGCAGCAGAATGCCCACAATCCATTGCTGGGTGGCTGCCGTCTCCATCCAGCCCATGACGGCGGCGGAGTTGAAGTTGAAGAGGGAAGGCATGTAGTGAAAGGTGAATTTACCGGGAGAGGGCCCAACTCTCCTACTTTCCCGGCCCCTTTCTGTCAAGCCGCAATAATTTTCCGGAAAGGGTTTGAAAAGGCGCCTGCGCTTTTTTATGGTGGAATGCGCCGCATGGAATCCCCCATAGTAACAAGGTTTGCCCCCAGCCCTACGGGGCGTCTCCATCTGGGGCATGCCCTGGCCGCGTGGGAGGCCCGTTCCCTGGCGGACCGTTTTTCCGGAAGGTGCGTGCTGAGGATGGAGGATATTGACCAGACGCGGTGCCGTCCCGGTTTTGTGGAGGGGATTCTGGAAGACCTGGATTGGCTGGGCATCCGTTTTGACGGCCCCATGATGATCCAGTCCTCCCGCTTCATCGCTTATGAAAACGCCCTCCAGGTGCTGAAGGACCGCGGGGTGCTTTATCCCTGTTTCTGCACGCGCCGGGAGATTGCGGAAGAAGTGGCCGCCATGGGCGGCGCGCCGCAGGGGGGGCAGGTGGATATTTATCCGGGAATCTGCCGCCAGCTTGACAAGGGGCGCAGGAAGGAGCTTCTCAAGTCCGGCAGGCCCTTTTCATGGCGGCTGGACTGCCGCGCCGCCGCGCGTATTACGGGACCTCTGTTGTGGAGGGACATGCGGTTCGGCGGCCAGGTTTGCCGCCCGGAGGAGCTGGGGGACGTGATTCTGGGGCGCAAGGATTGCCCGGCCAGCTACCACATTGCCGTGGTGGTGGATGATGCGGCCCAGGGGGTCACCCATGTGAGCCGGGGGGAGGATTTGCTCCCCGTTACCGGTATTCACCGTACGCTCCAGGCCCTGCTGGGGCTCCCCGTGCCGCAGTGGTACCATCACCGGCTGGTGAAGGATGCCGCCGGAAAGAGGCTTGCCAAGAGAGACCGGAGCCTGAGCCTTCAGGAGATGCGCGCCGCGGGCATGAAGCCGGAGGACGTGTTCCGCCTGATGCGGGAGAGCTGAGAATGCCGCCGCGTTTCCTTTGCCGGGCGCCGTGTTCCGGAGGGGGAGTCAGGCGCGGGATTCCGGACGCGGTTTTCCCGCAACGGGGCGTATTCCGCCTTTTCCCATGCAGAGAAGGCACGCCCAGGCCGCCGCAAGGGTAAGCAGGAGAAGCGCGCAGAAAGAAACCAGCAGGTTCAGGTGCCCCAGCGGAATGATCCATGCGGGCGGCATGAGTCCCATGCCGGCCAGTACCTCCGGCAGCCACGCAAAGGCGCTCTGGGAAAGCAGAAGGACAGCCGTGAAGGCCAACCCTGCGGCCAGGGAGAGCCGTACCGCCGGAAGAACGGGGCCCAGCGTTTCCCGGACGTTTTTTCCCATGGCCCGGATGGTTCCGGCAAGCAGGGTTGTGAAAAACAACGGGGCCAGCAGGGCTGCGGAGGGCAGGCTGTTCCAATAGCTCCATGCGCACAGGGGAGAGGCGGCCGCCAGGATGCCGGCGCTTTTAACCAGAAGGCCCCGGTGCGGCGGGGCGGATGCCGCGGCGTGGTTCATCTCCGTTTAATCAGGCCAGACGTTGCCGGGCGTGCTGCCCTGCGTGATGACTACTTCCTGGCCTATTTTCAAGGTAAAGGTGGGCGTTACTTCCTGCTGGACTTCCACCAGCTCGTTCGTGTCCTTGAGCTTGACGCGCACGCGGATCATTTTGGTTGCTTCCACCCTGCCGTCCACGATGGAGCCGGTGGCGGACGCCAGTTTGGAGGTGCCCATGCCGATGATGCCGGGCGTCATGGCTTCCGCCGCCGTGCCCGCCATGTTGGCGAAGGTGCCGTCATCAGCGGAGGTCAGCACGTTGATTTCCTTGATGCGGACCACGTTGCCCAGCTTGATTGTCGTCACCTTGCCGGTGGCGATTTCCAGGGTGCTTTTTTGAGTGCAGGAGAAGAAGACGGGCAGAATGAGAAAAACGGGAATGAATTTTAGCAGATTCATGAATACACAGGTTACTACGTTGGAAAAAGGGAGGCTTTTTCAGTGCGGGGGCAGAATTGTGTATGTAGCCAGGTACAGGAGCAGGTGCACGGAGGAGAGGGCCAGGACCTTGTTCATGCGTTTGTCCGCAGGCGTTTTGCGGATCAGGAGCATCAGGTAGCCGCCGAAGAGGATGGCGGGAATCCACATCCACCACGTGTGGGACAGGTTCAGGTGAAGAGCCCGGCTGGAGGTGGGCAGCGTGATGTACGCCGCCAGAATGAAGGACTGGGCCATGGCGCGCGCCTTTCCCTCCCCCAGCCGGACGGCCAGCGTGCGCTTGCCCGTGGTGAGGTCCTCCTTCCTGTCGCGTATGTTGTTGACGGCGATCATGACGGCGCACAGGAGGCCGCATTGAATGCCTACCACGATGCCGGCGTTGTACACCGCCAGGGATTCCACCAGCGTGCCGGGAACCACCGGTGCCGTGCCGATCTGCACCAGGATGGTGCCCAGAACGGCCACTAGGCCGAAGAAGAGGATGACGAATATTTCCCCCAGACCCTTGTAAGCCAGCGGCCACGGGCCGCCCGTGTACCCGTAGGTGAAGTAGAGAGAGGGAATGCCGATGGCGATGATGGGCCACCCGCGCAGTTCAATGAGGGGAAGGGCCAGCAGGCAGGCCCCTAGCAGGAAGGCGGCGCCTGTGAGCATGACCGTTCCGTAGGAGAGCGCCCCGCTGGCCGTCATGCGCACGGGGCCGGTGCGCTTGTCCGTGTCCGCGTGCTTGGCGTTGTCAATGGCGTCATTGAAAAAGTTGCAGGCAATCTGGAGGCACAGGCACGCGGCAAAGGTCAGGAGGGCCAGGCGCAGGTCCCAGTTACCCGTCAGTTTCTGCACCACCATGCAGCCTGCCCACACCGGAATCAGGGAGGCGGTGAGCGTCTTGGGGCGTGCCGCCAGAAAGGCGGAAGTAATGATGTTCATGAGAGAGTGGAAGAAGAGGCGCGGGTATCAGCGGAGAATGGGGCCGAGATGGCGGAGGGTTTCCTTGATGAGGGAGACGTGCCACTGGCCCGGAGCCGTTTCCCGGTCTCCCAGGTAGCCGTATACCAGGCGGCTGCCAAGCTGGGAGTACAGCAGGCGGGAGACGGGCCCCATGGGTCCCATGCCCATCACGGCAATAGGTCCCTTTGGCTTGGTGAAGAGCTGCACGCCTGTCTGGATGTCCGAGGCAAGGCACGGGGTGAACGCAAATTTGACGATGTCCGCCTTATGGGCGCGCGCCCTTTTTTCCAGTTCCCGCAGGTAGTCCACGCCGGGCGTGATCTGGAAGTCATGAGTGGAGCCGATGATAAGCACGTCCCGCTCCCCGGCTTCCATAATCAGTTCCCTGGCGTGGCGCATGGCCTTGATTTCAATGTCAATGGCGGTAGCGTACGGCAGGTACGCCCGCAGCAGGGAGAAGCGTTCTTCCTCCGGAATGCGGCGCAGCCCCCCTTCCTCATGGCAGCGTACGGTGACCAGCAGGGGCATTTCCGGCCTGAACTTCATGACCTCCTCAGGCGCGAGTTCCGGAGGAAGGGCGTCCACACGCAGTTCCACACAGTCGCACTGGTCCGTTAAATCTTTTCCTTTCAGCGTTTTCCACAGCTCCCAGGAGGTGACGGACGCAACGATTTTCGGCGGATAGGTTTGATGTTCACGTAAAATCTGCTGCATACATCCTACTATCCCAGCTAAGGAAGGAAGGTCAATCTTCTATTGATGACATTACCCCATTTTGGCGCACGGAAAATGTCAGCTTTTCCATGGAGGCGCAACGCTACGCCACCGGAGCGGGAACATGGGCCGGCTCCGGGTGCAAAAGCGCTGGGCGGCATGCGTAAATGCGTGCCCGTTCAGGGGGAAACCATCTGAAGGAGGATATGGGGGAGGGGGCGCAGGGAAGGTTTTTCCCGGTCCGGAAAATCTCCGGGAACGGCGTAGCGGACCGGTTTTCCCGCCAGCCAGTCCAGGGCGCGGAACAACAGGGTCTGGAAGGCGGCGCATTGAATCCCCTTCAGATTGGCGTCTCCCGGCCAGACGTGGCCCAGCGTGGAGGTGTACACGCGCCCTTTTCCGTATTGGACCGTCCATTCCACCGGGAAATTGAGGCCCGTCAGCGGATCGCGCGCATAGGAAAGCACCTGGACTTGTTCCGCCGGGCCGCGTACGTAGCGGTACACTTCAATGTCCGTCGTTCTCCAGCGGCGCGGCAGTTCCGCATGGATGGGATGTTCTCCCAGGCGCGTGACCAGCGCATCCACGCGGTCGCCGTGGGACGTGGGGCCCCCCTCGCCAGGTGGAAGGCGCAGGATGGTTTCGTCATCCGTAATGACCAGGGAGGTGCCGTAATCCCGCGGCCTCCATCCCAGCCCGATCATGCGGTTGTATTCCGGCCACCGGGGAAAGGCGTTGTTGGCGGAGTGAAAGGCCAGCATGCCGCCTCCGTCCGTGAGGTAATGCTCCAGGGCTTTTTTCGCCCCGGCGCCCCATTCGGGACCGTTCGTTCCGCCATTGGTATTCTGGATGACCACGTCGTAGCTTTTGAAATCCGGCTTCCATGCCTCCCGCTCCGCCTCCGGAGCCCGGGCCGGGAAGGTGCTCACGTCCACGGAATAACTGCCCTCCTTCTCCAGCAGCATCCGGAGGCAGGCGGTCGTGCGCTGCCAGTCGTGGTTGGAAAAGCCGTCCACGATCAGAACGCGTGTTTTCTCTCCGCGTGCCGTGGCGCATGCCGCCAGCAGGAACATGCAGAGTACCAGATGAAAGCGCTTCCAGTTCATCCGGGCAATGTATCCGGTATGCCGGGAAAGTCAAATTTACGTTTTGGGAGCGTGCGCGCGTACCGGCGGAAAAACGAAAGCCCCGGACCGCAGGGCGGGTCCGGGGCGCCTCCCTTCATGAAAGAGGGGAGGGGTTCAAGGTTAACGTGGTCCGGAATTAACTAACCCCTTCGTCACACAGGATTTTGACAAAGCCTTCTTCCTGGAGGCGGGTGGCTCCGCAGGCGAATTTGGCGCGGATCTGGAGGGCTTCCTCCATGTCGTCACGCACGGAAAGCTTCACCTTGAAGTCATTCCAGATGCCGAACTGCGCCTTGCTCTTCACCCAGGCCAGGCAGGAACGGGTGCCGTTGTCCGCCTTGGGCAGCCGCTGGGTGCGGATGAACTTGAAGCCCATGAAGGTATCTATCTTCCCTTCCACCAGGGCTTTCACGTTATTGAAGTCATAACTGCTGACCTCCGTTTCCCGCAGCAGGCTCATGATCTGGGAACTGGTGACCGCAATGACGAGCTGGTCGCCGAACTGCGGGGCGTCCTGGTTCCAGGCTTCATTTTCCTCAAAAAGCTGGAGAGCCGCGCGCAGCTTGGCCACGGTGAGGTTGCTGGCTCCCTTGGTGCCGCTGTCCACGTGGTCCACGGGGATCTGCTGGCTTTCCTTGAACGGAACGGCGGTCATGCCGTCCTCGCCCACGTAATTCGTGTCCAGAAAGCCGGAAATCATCACGTCGTCCATGCGGCGCCCGGCGGCGGCCTGGAGGCCTTCGATCGTCTTGCTGACGGGAAGGTCCATGTCGCCCAGGCGGGTTGCGTCGAATTCATCGTAGCCGATGGCCTTGGTGAAGGTGCGCGGACGCATGGAGCGGCGCGTGGTGGGCGCCTCGTTCAGAACGGTCTGGCCCACGCGGGTTGTTTTTTCCGTGAAGTCCAGAACGCCGAATTGGTCCAGAAAGACCACCTTGCCGCTCAAGTCGCGCATGACGCTGACGTACTTGTCCAGCCGGGAGGCGTGCTGCTGGAGCAGGGTGCCCCATTTCCTGGTGTATTTTACCTGATAGTTGTCGCTGATTGTTACTGCCATGATTGCAAATGTAATGATGTTTGAATGCGGGAACGGCAACTCGGATTGTCGGGTCCGGCGTAACCGGAACGGTCCTGCCGCGGCGGGCTGCGGCCTTGTCCCCTGCGGGATTGCGCGGCCGTGCCCTCCAGCGCCAACGGGTATGGGGCATACGGAAAAAAAGCGCACCACGGCGGAACCGTGATGCGCTGGATACAAGGGGAGGGGAAGGCCGGGCCTTCCCGCGGTTAAAGAATGATCGGGTGCGGGCGCGTGGCGTGGTCCGGACCGAAGAGGGCCAGCATGCGGCCCGTCTGGCCTTTTTCCACGCGGTAGGAATAAAAACGCTTGGTATCGGACGCCGTGTCCAGGCCGGAGTCATGAATCTGGTCTTCCGGCACCCCTTCCTCCAGAAGCTGGGCCTTGATGGCCGTGGGGATGTCTTCCTCGTAGTGGGGGGGACGGATGCAGGGGGAAATGACGGCGATCAGGTTGGCCGGGTCCACCCCCAGGCATTTTTTCATGGACTTGATGGTGTTGGCCACAATGTTGCCGGCGGTTCCCGCCTTTCCTGAATGGATCAGGGAGCGGTGGCAGTGTTCCTTGTCGTACAGCCAGACGGCGGCGCAGTCCGCCACGTAAATGGCAAGCACGCAGTCGGAAACCCCGGAACAGATCAGGCTGTCCGCGCCCTCCACGGGATAATTGGAGCCGATGTCCCCCACCAGGGCCGCCTTGGTGCCGTGCACCTGCTCGGCGCGGCGCAGGTCCTTCCACCGCCAGCCCAGGGCTTCCACTTCCGCGCGGTGGTACGGTTCCAGCCGTTCCAGCACGGTTTCCCGGTCTCCGGTTACGTCCACTCCCGGAATTCTTTCAATGAACTGGACGATTTCCCCAGGGTAGGACTGGATGGGCTTCAAGAATGCAGGCGTTTCCATAATTGATGGATCAATAGATGTCGTTGGGCACATCTTGTCGTTTTGTATAACCTAGTCGAGCAAAATCGGCGCAAAATGTCATGGACGCCGTCCGGTGACTGAGAAAAGGTTTTTTTCCGCGTTTCCGGAGTGATATGAGCAGTTCATGCTGAGCAGACGTTCTTTATTTTCCGCTTTCCTTTCAGGGATGGCCGCCGTGGTCCTTTCCCTGGCTCCTTCATTCTCCCAGCAGGCGGCCCCGGACGCCGGGCAGCTGCTGAAAAGGGTGCGCCAGGGGGCGACCCTTCAGGAAAACAAGGACGTGAAGGGGCAGATACGCAGGCGCAGCGTGAAGGTTCCCTTTTCCATGAGCCTGCGCGGCAACCTGATTGCCTTCCAGTACCAGCTGGACAATGCCTGGAACAGGTTTGACCTGAAGTTCAAGGACCGCGGCCAGGAAATCCTCTCTTGGAAAGGCGGGAAATCCGGCGTTCTGCCGGTCTCTCAGTACGCGGTCCCCATTGCCGGGACGGACGTGACGTATGAAGACCTCTCCATGCGCTACCTGTACTGGCCCCAGGCCAAGATCGTCCGGGACGACGCGGCAAGCACGGTAAAGGGCCGGGACTGCTGGATCGTCCAGATTCCCAACCCCAACCCCAAGGTGGGGCAGTATGCCTGGGTGCGCGTCTGGATTGACAAGGAAAACGGCGCCATGTGGCAGGTGGACGGCATTGACGGCCGCGGGGAGCTGGCCAAACGGTTCATGATTGATTCCGTGATGAAGCTGAAGGACGGCTCCTGGTTCTTCAAGAGGATGAAGGTGGAAGTGAGGGACCCCGCCAACCCCCGCAGGACGGTATCCGTCAGCTACATTGACATGGACAGCCCGGAGTAGGCCCCTCCTCCATTCCGGGGTATTCCCGCACGCATGGCGCCTCTCAAGCCGGGAGGCGTCTTTTTCATGCCGCACAGATGGATGATTTAGGACGTGACAAGTAGGCGGGATGGGCGTAAATCCTCCAAAAACCTGTTATGAAGAAACGTTTATTCCTTGCATGCGCCCTGGCGCTTGGGCTGTCCGCCTGTTCCCACCAGGACCAGACTGAGCGGCCGGTCCAGCCCGGCGCCCCGGTAAAGACCTCCTTTTCCCCGGTGACGGCCCCCGGAAAGAAGCCGGACCGCCCCGCCGTGAAACTGCCTGACAAGTCTGTGCCGCCGCCGTCCGTGAGCCCGTCCTACAATGACACCCCCCTTTCCCCCCGCATTCCCGGCGTTACGGTGAACCGCGTGGCCGTGCCGGACAAGGTGGTGGCCCTCACCTTTGATGACGGCCCCCACGGGACGCTGACTCCCAGGGTGCTGGACATCCTCCGCGCCAACAACGTGAAAGGAACCTTCTTCATGCAGGGCTGCAACGTCAAGGCCCACCCGCAGGTGGTCCAGCGCATGGTCAATGAAGGCCATGAAGTGGGCAACCATACGTGGAACCACGTTTACCTGAGCAAGGTTTCCCGTGAAAAGGCGGAATCCCAGCTCCAGAGCACCAATGAAGCCATCCGCAACGCCTGCGGCGTGGTTCCCGTGGTCATGCGCCCCCCCGGCGGTTACACGAACGCCGGCGTGGCCTCCTGGGCGCGCCAGCGCTTCGGCTTCACCACCATCATGTGGGATGTGGATACGAATGACTGGCGCAAGCCCGGCTCCTCCGTGGTGGCCGCCCGCGCCGTAAACGGCGCCAAGCCCGGCTCCATCATCCTGGTGCATGACATCCACGCCTCCACGGTGGCGGCTGTTGACGCCATAGTGAAAGGGCTGAAAAACCGCGGGTACGAACTGGTGACCGTTTCCGAACTCATGCGCCGCGGCCGCGCGGCCTCCGGTCACGCGCCTTCCATGTCTCCTTCCCCGGCTGTTCCGGATTCCGCGCCTCTTTCCGCGCCTGTAATCGTCACTCCCGTGACGCCCGCCTCGGTCCCCGTGGAAACGGTGGCCGGCATGTAATTTCAGCGTTTCCGGTTTTCCCTTTAACCCGGTTTCCCTGCGGAAACCGGGTTTTTCATGCCCGTGGAGCGGCGCCTTTTCCGGCGTTCCGCGGGGGCGCCCTTCCTCTTAACGGGTACACGCACAGAAGGCTTGACCTGCTGGTGAAATTCTCCACAATCCCTTGCCGTATTACTCACACCCAATCCGGATTGAAATGTCTATGAATCTCCTGGCATCTGCCGATACTCTACCCGCGGCCGGCGGAACGTCCGCTCCCCTCGCGTTTATTTACGATCTCTTCAGCAACCCTCTTTTCATTTTCATCGGCGGTCTGGTATTGCTGGGCGTGTTTTTCTGGTACCTGGGTTCCGACCAGGACAGGGTCAAGCGCAACGCCGGGACGATCTTCATCATCGGCATCGCGTCCTTCTCCCTCTTCTCCCTCTTCCAGCAGGGCCTGAAGTACGGCATTGACATTGCCGGGGGCGTCTCCTTCACGCTGAGCGTGGAACCGAACATCGGGGATGACGGCAAGCCCATTCCGCTGACGGACCAGGCCATGGAACAGGCGTGCGTCATCCTGACGGAACGCCTTAACAGCACCGGGGCCAATGACGTCATCATCCGCCCGAAGAAGAAGGACAACCTGAACCTCATTGAAGTGCAGATTCCCGCCGCGGACCCCGCCAAGCGCGAGGAAACCAAGGCCATTCTGACGAAGGTCGCCAAGCTGCAAATTCTCCCCGTCCATCCGCGCAACAATGAACTGGTGGCGGAGGGCCGCATCCGCGTTCCCGGCTACCGCCTGTATGAATACACCTTCAAGAATGGCAAGGGCGAAGACGTTAAGGAAAAAATCTTTCTGGAAAAGCGTGAATCCCTGACGGGCAAGGACATTGTCCGCGCCGGGGTGGACCTGGCCCGTCCCGGCCATGTCAACGTCACCCTCAGCAACGAGGGGGCGGACAAGATGTACAACCTCACCTCCCGTATGCAGCTGGGCCATGACCGCATGGCCATTGTGCTGGATGACGTGGTCAAGAGCGCCCCCACGGTCCAGGCCATCCTTTCCAAGAGCTTTGAAATCAGCGGGCTGGATGCCCCCGGGGAGGCGGAAGCGCTGACGAAGGTGCTTTCCAACCCCCTGACCAACAAGCTCAACTTTGAATCCGCCAGTGAAATCTCCGCCTCCCTGGGCCATACGGCCCTGCTTCAGGGGGAATACGCGGGCATTACGGGCCTGATCCTGTGCTTCATCATGATGATCATCTACTACCGCTTTGCCGGGCTGGTGGCTATCATGGGCCTGACGATCAACGCCCTGCTTCTGCTGGGGGCCATGTCCATCTTCGGCTTTGAACTGACGCTGCCGGGCATTGCCGGTATCGTGCTGACCCTGGGCGTGGCGGTGGACGCGAACGTGCTGATCTATGAACGCCTGCGGGAAGAAAAGGAAGCCGGGCGCCCCTTCCGCGTGGCCATCCGCAACTCCTTTGACAAGGCCTTCTCCGCCATTTTTGACTCCAACATCACCTCCCTCATTACCGCCGTCATCCTGTACTGGATGGCTACCGGCACCATCAAGGGCTTTGCCGTCACGCTGACGGTGGGCGTTATTACCTCCATGATCGGGGCCATCCTGGTCACCCGCGTCCTGTTCTACTGGGCGGATACGGTGGGCATGATGAAGGACGTCAAATTCCTGAACCTCTTCAAGAACAAGAGCAACATCAACTTCATGGGCCAGAAGGTATGGTCCTGCTCCCTGTCCGCCATCCTCCTGTTAATCTGCCTGGCGGTGGGCGCCATGAAGGGCAAGGACTGCCTGGGCATGGACTTCACCGGCGGTTCCTCCATCTCCTACCTGGTGAACAAGAATGAGGTATCCTTCCGGGAAGCTGAGAGCGTGGTCAACAAGCTGGCCCTGACCCAGAAGGCCACCGTGCAGGAAGTGGCTGAATCCACGGACAGCAGCAAGGTGAACATCCTGGTCAACTTTTCTGACAACGCCCAGGACAAGACGGCCATCACCAACGCGTTGAACAAAGCCTTTCCCGTGTTGAAGGATGCCCCGTTCAGTGAAGAAACCATTGGCCAGTCCATGGGTTACGACACGCTCATCACTTCCGCCTGGGCCCTCTTCTTCGGCATTCTGGGCATCATGGTTTACCTGACGGTGCGGTTTGAATGGACCTTCGCCATCGGTGCCGTTATCGCCCTGACGCATGACGTGCTGCTGGTGCTGGGGCTGGTGATCATCAGCGGAACGGAGCTGAACGTCATCCACATCGGCGCGCTGTTAACGGTGGCCGGCTACTCCATCAATGACAAGATCATCGTGTTTGACCGCATCCGTGAATTCCTCCGGTTCTCGGACCCGAATGAAAGTGCGGAAAACATCATGAATGAGGCCATCAACCAGACGCTCTCCCGTACCCTCCTGACCTCCCTCTCCACGCTGTCCGTGCTGGTGTGCCTGTACTTCTTCGGCGGTCCTTCCATGGAAGACTTCGCCTGGACGATCTCCGCGGGTATCCTGATCGGCACGTACTCCTCCATCTTCATCGCCTCCCCGGCGGCCCTCCTGTTCTCCAGGAAGCATGGTCTGCACGCGGAAGTGAAGGAAGCCATGAAGGCCGGAGCCTGAGGGGCGGCAGGAAATTGATTCATTAACTCTGACCGGGGGAAGCTGCATGCCTCCCCCGGTCCGTTTCTTGGTGGAAGGAAGGGGAAGGGTTAAGTAAGTCCGAGAGTTTGCTGGGTAAGAGGGGTAAGAGGGGTAAGAGGGGTAAGAGGGGTAAGAGGGGTAAGAGGGGTAAGAGGGGTAAGAGGGGTAAGAGGGGTAAGAGGGGTAAGAGGGGTAAGAGGGGTAAGAGGGGTAAGAGGGTAAGAGGGGTAAGAGGGGTAAGAGGGGTAAGAGGGGAGGGGTAAGAGGGGTAAGAGGGGTAAGAGGGGTAAGAGGGGTAAGAGGGGTAAGAGGGGTAAGAGGGGTAAGAGGGGAATTCCCTATAATCCCTAAAGTTCCCTATGATTCCTATAACCCCTAATTCCTTTTCCCTGATAAGAAAAACCCCGCCTGCCGTAAGGCAGACGGGGCCGTCTCTCTGTTTCTGCTATGCGTTGCTGCGGGTGAACTTATTCATCATCCCCGTCTTCCTGCACCGGGGCGGGAGGGGGAGGCATGTCGTTATTGCCGCGGGCCGCCTTTCTGGCTTCCCTGCGGGCGGCGCGGCGGGCTTCCAGAGCCTTGGAGGCGTCCGCATTAAGCTGCGCCATTTCAGCTTCATTCAGCTTGCCGTCCTTGTCGGCGTCATACTTCTCTTCGATCAGTATCCAGCCGGCGGCCATGATCGGGGCGCGGTTGGGGTCCAACTGGGGGCGGGGGCCGTCCGGACGGTTGCCGCGGGGGCCGCGGTCTCCGTCTCCACGGCGTCCTTCACCGCCTCTGCGGCCTTCCGGTCCCCTGGGTGCGCGGGGGACTTCAGCCCTGGGGCCTCCGGGACGGCGCGGACCGTCCATTCCGGGCGCTTCCGGTCCCTTGGGACCGCCGGGGGCCGCATGGTGCGGACCGGGTTTCCCGTGATGGGGCGGAATGGCCTGGAGCTCTTCCGGGGAAAGCTTGCCGTCGCCGTCCTTGTCAAACTCCTTGACCATTCTGGCGGCGTGGGCTTCCTGGCGGGCCTTCATTTCCTCCATGCGCTTGGCGGCTTCCGGATGGTCCTTGGCCCAGTCGTCACGCATGGCTTTCTTTTCTTCGTCGGAAAGCTTGCCGTCTCCGTCCTTGTCATATTTCTTCAGCATCTCGGCCTTGCGGGCTTCCTGGCGGGCCTTCATCTCCTCCATGCGCTTGGCGGCTTCCGGATTGTCCTTCAGCCATTCGTCCTGCATGGCCTTCCTCTCCTCCTTGGAAAGTTTGCCGTCTCCGTCCTTGTCAAACTTCTTCAGGATAGCGGCTTTCTTCGCTTCCTGGGCTTTCTTGACGTCCGCCTGCAGAACGGCTATTTCCTCGTCGGAAAGCTTGCCGTCCTTGTCGGTATCGTACTTGGCCATCACCAGTTCTTCACCGATGATCATGATGCCGGGATCAATCCTCTTCAGCCGGAGTTCGGCCTGTTGCGGACGGGGACCCTGGCGGTTCGGGCCTCCTGCCCGGTTGCGGGGGCCTCCCCTTCGTTCAGGGGGCGGCTGCATTCCCGGAGCGTCGGAAGGGGAGTCCGGTGCCGGGGGCGGCGGTGCGTCCTGGGCGAACGCGGAGCATGCGGCAAAGGCCGCGGCGATCAATATTTGCTTGGTCATATCTTTGAGTGGTGAGGTTAATGCGTTTCGGAAAGGAGCGCTGCCCTGCGGCGGTTTGAACGGCGGAGGCGCCTCCCTTTGCTAGGATGAACACCCGGTTTCCGTCCTGGTTGCAAAATAAAAACGTATGCGCCTCCGGCAGGGACGCCGGAACAGGCTAGGGCATTGCCGTCAATCCGGCTTTGGCGCCGGATTGGAAAACGGCTGAGAGTGAAAGGGATTGATAAAAAAGACCGCAATCCCGGAAGGTTGCGGTTACAGCCGTGTCATGCGGAAAAAATTATTCTCCGGAAATGAAGCGGATATAGGCCAGCCACCACCGGTCGCCCCCCAGCAGCCAGATGAAGGCGGCGCTGAGCAACGCGGGACCGAAGGGGAGATTCCGGCCGAAACCCATGCGTGAAATGACTGCCTGCACAATCCCCAGCAGGGAGCCGATGAAAAGGCAGAACACGGCGCCCTGCCAGCCGCCCACGCATCCGGCCATCATCAGAATCCACGCGTCTCCGGACCCCATGGCCTCCCGCTGCGCATGAATATCCGTCAGGCTCCCCTCCACGCTTTCCAGGTCTTCCAGCTGGAAAACGTCACCGTTCTCCAGCTCTATCCTGTCCTGGCGCAGGGTGACGGCGCCGGGCGGAAGAACGTTCCCGTCAATAGTGACGGAGCCTCCGGAAATGACGGCCTTGTCAGAGGCGCGGTGGAAAAGCATGGACCAGTCATGAGACTGCCCGTCAATGATGAGCTGCAATTCCTCCTGCTCTGATTCCGGTTCCCTCAGGCTCCACGGGGCCGGAGCGTCAAAATGCTGCTTCCAGGTCCCGAACAGGAGCTTGCCCAGTTCAATCACCAGCCTGATGACGGCATATCCGGCGGCGCCTCCCAGCACCGCCGCCGTGAAGGCGTCCGTCCAGGTCATGACGTCATTGTCCGGCAGGAGAAAAGGATAAAGGGAGCAGGCCCCCACCCCTGCCGCGGCGCCGATGAGCGTCTGGGTGCGGAAGACGATCAGATGCTCCGCGTCAATGAAGATGATGACGATGGCTATGGCGCTCCATGCGCAAAGCAGGACGGCGGCCCCCGCGGAGGCGTCCGCATACTTCCATCCCATGGCCGCGAAGAGCAGGGCCGTGAGCAGCTCCACCAGGCAGTAGCGGAAGCTGACAGGGGTTCCGCAGCAGGCGGATTTTCCCCTGAGAACCAGCCAGCTCAGTACCGGGATGTTCAGGTACCACGGGATGGGTTCCCCGCATTCCGGACAGAAGGAACGCGCCGGGTCATTCACGGAAATGCCCAGGGGCACCCGGTAAATGACCACGTTCAGGAAGGAACCTATGCACGCTCCCATCAGGCCGAAGACCAGGGGAACCAGCCACGCGGGAAAGGCTTCAGACATGGGACGGGGGGGAATAAGTCCTGCTGGGCGTCTGGTTGATGCGGTCGATCAGCAGCCTCAGCCTGCCGTAATTGCCGCGCTTGATGGGGAAGACGAGGCGGGGCAGGCGGTTCAGATGGGGCTCGTCCGCCTCGTCGGGCAGGGGCCCGGTCTGCACCATCTTTCCTCCGGGCAGGATCAGGTCCTGGAAGTCCCGTTCCAGATGCTCCACCCACTGGGCGGGCAGGTGCGTGTTCAGGCGGATGACGATGGTATCCTTGATAAAACGGTAGGAGTGGAAAATGCGGTAGAACCGGTCAATGTGCTCCATGGCCTCCGCCGGGTTCTTGGTGACGTGGATCAGGTGCAGGTCATCCTCGGAAATCAGGCCGGAATCCACCAGCTCCACGCGGATGAAGGCCAGCCAGTTCAGCCAGAAGGTCTTGCCGGGGGAGTCCAGCAGCACGACGGGGTAAATGGTGGCCTTTCCCGTCTGGATCAGGGTGAGGGTTTCAAACACCTCGTCCATGGTGCCGAAGCCGCCGGGGAGCGCCACCATGGCGTCGCTTTCCGCCACGAAATTCAGCTTTCTGACAAAGAAATAGTAAAAATTGATCAGCTTGTCGCTGTGGGCCACCACGTGGTTGGAGGTCTGCTCATACGGCAGGGTGATGTTCAGGCCGAAGGAGCGTTCCTCCCCGGCGCCTTCATTGGCCGCCTGCATGATGCCGGGGCCGCCCCCCGTAATGACCAGGTAACCCTGGTCGCTGGCCTCCCTGGCAAAATCCCGCGCCGTTTCATAGGCGGGCTCGTCCTCCCTGATGCGGGCGGAGCCGAAAACGGAAATCTTGCGGATGTGGCGGTACGGCGCAAAAACGCAGTTGGCGCGGTACATCTCCCGCCCGGAGCGGATCAGGACGGTGAAATCATGGTCGGAAGCGGCGGACTGCGCCATGTTGATGCCCGTCTTGATATATTCCTGGAGGTAGCGGGGATCGTGCCGGGTGGAGGCTACCTCGGAGAGCTTTTTGACGATTCCTTCCAGAGCCTGGTAGCTGTTGTCCATGGACATGGTGGACGGGCGCCGCTGGTCTTCCCCCGTGAAATCCCTATTGTCCAAAAAATCAGGATGCTTCATGCAATTGTTGTGTAGGTTTGCGTCCACTATGCCAGATGACGCACGTTAAGTCACAGAAAATTTGCGGGAGGACATGAAAAGAGTTGATTGTTGAAAACAGATCGTTAAATTGCTCCCCGCACGGGCGTTTCCAAAACATGCCGTAGGTCCTTCAGGCGGGTTCTCCGCCGTGCCCGTGCTGGAGGGAAACCCGGTACATTACATACGATTATGTCGGAAAACGAAACCACTACTGCAGAAGAAACGGCCGTGACCACGCTGGCCCGCTTTGAAGTCCCCAGCCGTCTGGAAAAAATTGAAGACCCGAATGATGCGAATCATCTGACCTTCGTCGCGGAACCGTTTGAAAACGGTTACGGCCACACGCTCGGCAACTCCCTGCGCCGCGTTCTTCTGGGCTCTCTTGAAGGCGCCGCCATCACCTCCGTCCGCATCGCCGGCGCGCAGCATGAATTCTCCTCTCTGCCCGGTGTGGTGGAAGACGTGACGGAAATTGTGCTGAACCTGAAAAAAGTCAAGTTCAAGCACAACGGCAAGGAACCGCGCCTGCTCTCCCTGCGCGTGCACAAGCAGGGCGTCGTGACCGCCGCCGACATCGCCGACGACACCACCTACCAAGTGGTCAACCCCGATCAGATCATCTGCACCCTGGACCAGGATACCCTGTTTGAATGTGAATTCCAGGTGCGCGTCGGCCGCGGCTTCTCCACCGGCGACGAAAACAAGGTGCCGGACATGCCCATCGGCGTGATCCCGATCGACTCCATTTTCTCCCCGGTCACCCGTGTGAAGTATTCCGTTCAGAATACCCGTGTGGGCCAGATGACCGACTATGACAAGCTGACGCTTGAAGTCTGGACGGACGGCCGCATTGCCCCGGCAGACGCCATGCTCCAGGCCTCCGCCATTCTGCGCCACCACCTGGACGTGTTCGTCAACTATGACGACAAGCAGGTCAACTTTGAAGAAGCGCCTTCCGCCGTCCAGGACGAGGAAACGGCCCGCCTGCGCAAGCTGCTCAACATGAGCGTCAACGAAATCGAGCTTTCCGTGCGCGCCGCCAACTGCCTCAACAACGCCAACATCACTACCGTTGGCCAGCTCGCCATGAAGAGCGAAAGCGAAATGCTCAAGTACCGCAACTTCGGCAAAAAATCCCTCAACGAGATCAAGGACAAGCTGCTGGAACTGGGCCTTTCCCTGGGCGTCCAGGTGGATCCCTCCCTGCTTACCGGCCCCGTGCCGCAGGCCAAGCCGCGCCTGGGTCTGGAAGAGGAAAGCCCCGTGGGCCTGGCAGACCTGATTGCCGCCAACATCGAAGACGACGACGACTAAATCTCACAAAACCAACACACATAGAAAAATATCATCATGAGACACGGTGTAAAAACCTCCAAGCTTCAGCGCAACGCTTCTCACCGCAGGGCTTTGCTCGCCAACCAGGCATGCAGCCTCATCCTCAACGGACGCATCACCACCACCCTGGCGAAGGCCAAGGCCCTCCGTCCCTACGTGGAAAAGCTCATTACGCTTGCCAAGCGCGGTGACGTGCACTCCCGCCGCCTGGCTACCGCCACCATTCATAACACGACCGCCGTCAAGCGCCTGTTTGATGAAATCGCTCCCCTCTGTGCGGAACGCAAGGGCGGTTATACCCGCATCATCAAGCTGGGCCAGCGCCTCACGGACTCCGCTCTCGTGGCCATGATCGAAATCATCGATCTGCCCCGTGAAACGGCTGAAAAGGAAGAAGCTCCCGCTACCACGGAAGCCACGGCCTAAGGCCGTTCTCCTGAACCATCCGGTTTAACCCTCCGCCCCGGCCTCCTGCTGAGACCGGGGCGGATTTTTATTCACATTGAACGTAAGGTGTTTAAGCCCGGATTAAGGCGTCAAGATCGCTCTTGCTTCTTTCTCCGCGGAACGGTATAATTCACGCCTTAACTATGGACGCAGTACTATTGTTTTCCGGACAAGGTGCCCAGAAAGTGGGCATGGGTAAAGATTTGTATGACCAGTATCCTGCCGCCAGGGCCCTGATTGAGCAGGCGGACAAGGCGCTTGGGGAATCCCTCTCCTCCATCATGTTTGAAGGCCCCGGCGAAGAACTGACGCGCACCTGCAACTGCCAGCCCGCTCTCTACGTGCACGGCCTGGCCTGCCTGGCCGTCCTGAAGGAACTGGTGCCTTCCCTGAACCCCGTGGCCGCTGCCGGTCTTTCCCTGGGTGAATTCACGGCACATGCCGCCGCTGGAACCTACTCCTTTGAGGAAGGCCTGCGCTTGGTCCAGAAGCGCGGCGCTTTCATGGAGGAAGCCTGCAACGCCACAAAGGGCACCATGGCCGCCATGATTGGCGGGACGGATGAAAACGTCATCAAGCTCGCCCAGGAATGCGATGTGGACGTAGCCAACTTCAACTGCCCGGGCCAGACGGTCGTTTCCGGCACGGAGGAAGGCGTGGACAAGGCCATTGCCGGAGCCAAAGCCGCCGGGTGCAAGATCGCCAAGAAGCTCAACGTGGCGGGCGCCTACCACTCCCGCCTGATGCACAGCGCCATGGTGAAACTGGCAGAGGAACTTAAGAATGTCTCCTTCGGCACGCCCTCCATGCCCGTTTACTGCAACTATGAAGCCCGCGTGGTGGAAGGCCCGGACGACATCCGCAACGTGCTGGAACACCAGGTATGCGGTTCCGTGCGCTGGACGGCCTCCATGCAGAAGCTGGTGGATCAGGGGCACCGCTTGTTCATTGAACTGGGGCCGGGCAAAACGCTGGCCGGCATGATGGGCCGCATCTGCAAGGATGCCACGGTCATTTCCATAGAAGACGTGCCCAGCCTGGAAGCGGCCGTTGCGGAGCTGAACAAGTAATTCTCCTGCACGGTAAATTTTAAACCGCCGGGACCGTCAGGGTTCCGGTGGTTTTTTCATTTCAGGCTTCCGGGGCAGCGTCCTGCGGGGCCGAGGGGGGGACTACGGAAGAGCTTGATTTAAAGCAGGGAACATTTCCCGCCCGGTCAGCGTTCCGGTTCTTCCGCGGGCATCTTCCTCATGCCCCCGGTGAGGAGGTGCAGGTACATCAGCACCTTCCCCATGAAAAACGCCGTGGCGGGGATGAACAGCACTTCCATGTAAAGAATGGAGCGGAGCATGATGGAGTGCGCCACGCCGCACGCCAGAAGAAGAAGGGCAATAATGTAAAACAGAAGGCAGCTTTTGGGCGGCCGGCAGGAAAGCATGAATGCGGAGGCCCTGAGGCGCGCCAGGCGCTCATGCCGGCGCAGTTCCGCCGTGAGCGGCATCCAGCCCTGGGAATTCTCCTCCCGGATCATGGTGTCAGGGAGAATCTTCTTGGAAGTAAGCAGGGCATGGAGGTCCGCCAGGGAGACGGGGCCCACAATCTTGTCTTTGACCCGGTAGTGATATAATGGAATGCGTTGGGAAGCCATCCTCCTTACATAAGGCATGGAGGGAATTCCGTCAAGAAGCAAGAACAGGGAAAAGAAGGAGCGGATTCCTAAAGAAGCTCTGCCAGTGAACGGATTTTGCTGGTTGCCTGGGAAAAATCCGCTTGCTCCGTCACCCGGTTCGGAATGGAGATGACGGGAATGCCTGCACGGAACGCAGCCGTGGTGCCGTTCTGGGAGTCTTCCAGCACCAGGCATTGTGCGGGCGGCACGCCCAGGTTTTCCGCCGCTTTCAGGAACAGGGCCGGGTCCGGCTTGACGGGAAGGCCGTCGTCACGGCAGACGACGGTTTGGAAAAAAGGCATGATGCCCAGTTTATTCAGCCAGCCATCCACCCAGCGGTGGGATGAACTGGAGGCCACCCCCATGGGCGTTCCGGCTGCCGCCAGGCGGCGGATGAGTTCACACGCGCCGGGCAGAAGCCCGGCGTGCTCCAGGTCGCGGACGATTTCCTCCTGCCTGCGGGCGTTGATGTCTTCCCAGTCGTAGGTGCGTCCTGTCAGTTGTTCCAGATGGTCTCCGGGGTTCCAGTGGGTGTAGCCGCTGCCCAGGCACTGGTTGAACAGATCCAGGGGCAGGGAATGGCCGCAGGAGGAGAACACGCGTTCCCAGGAGGAATAAATGGCGTACTCCGTATCCACCAGCAGCCCGTCGAAGTCAAAAATCACGGCTTTTGCCTGCCGGAGCAGTTCGCGGGCTTTTTGGACGGCGACAGGATGGTCAGGGTTGGTCATGGGCGGGCGTCTTTTTCAAGCCTTTCAGCATCTCCATGAAGCTTCTGTGGGCCAGCTTGGTCTGGAACAGGCGGATGGCGATGATGGTATAGATGATGTTGGGCATCCACGCTCCCAGCCAGGTGGGGAGGTAGCCTGCGGAGGCCAGGGTGGGGAAGAACTCATACAGGAACAGCATGGCCGCCGCCAGGAACAGGGCGATGCCGATGCCGGACATGGTGGACCGCCTCTGGAACGTGATGGCGGAGGGGATGGCGATGAATGTCAGGATGATGCAGGAGAACATGCGGGCTATCCTGACGTGCCATTCCGTTTGCAGGCTCCTGAGGTACTTGGCGTTCATGGTGCCGGCCTTGAGGATTTCCTGGAGGGCGGGAGTTCCCTGGGTGTCCACGCGTACGTTGGGGGAGATCAGCTGCCACGGAGTTTCGGAATACTGCTCTTTCAGCGTCCGGTACTCCAGGCCTTCAAAAACGGGCACGTCGTTCAGTTGCCGGGGCTCCTCCTGGGAATAATTTCTCCTGATGGCATGGCGGAACGTCCATGTTCTGGAAGCCGGGTCCCAGGAGGCCTCATCTGCAAACAGCTCGTATTCCATCTTGCCGGGCGCGCTGAACTGTTCCACGCGCACCTGCCTGAACGGTTCTCCGGGGGAGTCGATGCCGGGAGGATTGCCCAGGTACCAGATGCGGGACTCCGCATCGTTCTTGTAAATGGAGCTGCGGGAGGAGTCGTCATTTTTGTTCTGGCTCAGGGAGGAGAACATGAGTTTCCTGTACAGCGTGGAATTGGGCGCCCAGTGGAACCCGAAGATACCGAAATAGATGGCCGCGAACACGGCGCCGATGATGACCGGGGCATTGATCCGGAGCAGGGACCTTCCGGATTGCAGCATGCCCGTGATTTCCGAGGAGGAGGAGAGCTTGGTAAGCGCCCAGAGCGTTCCCAGAAGGAGCGTATAGGGAAGGATCAGGTTCAGGATCATGGGCAGCTGGCTCAGGTAAAAGCGGAAGGTGCCTGCGAGGGGGGAATCCAGGTTCATCAGGTCCCCCACGTTGTCCGCAAAATCCCCGATGATGTAAATCAGCGTCAGGATGGCCGTGCACATGATGAAGGCCGTGAACCAGGTGCGCGCCACGTACCTGTCCATGATGCCCGCCCGGTTGTACAGGAACATGCCCAGCGCCGGAAGAAAACACCCCACCAGGATGAGCCACGGGCGCAGGAGCTGGGCCAGAGGATATTCGGACGGCGTGCCGGGAATCTCCCACTGCATCTGGGACCACTCCCGGGGCATCAGGAACCAGGCCGCCGTTCCTCCCAGCGCAAGCAGGAGGAGGAACGCGGACCATTGGCGGAAATGTCGGGCCTGGATTGCCATGAAAAAGGAAGGTGGGGTAAGGATGCCAGATCGGGGAAGGGAAATAAAGCGTTATTTGGCCGCCGGGAGGGTGCGGCAGGATGGCGGAGGATATTAGCCTGATAGAAGTTGGGGGTTGTCAACGTAAGCAGGATGGGATAGAACCTTTCCGATAACTGCCTTGCAGGCACCGTCTTTTCATGTTCAAACGTCTTGTTCAACTGTTTTTTCTGCTCATTCTTGCGGCGGTGGGCGTCCTGGTGTGGTTTGCCTGGTATGTGTCCACCCCGCTGCTCGTTCCCGTGGGCGGGGATGAGGCTGCCGATTCTCCTGTGGCGGATTCCCTGGCGATGGAGCCTGTGGAGGCCGTCTCCGCGGACGGCACGGCCATTGAAGGCTATCTGGTGCGTCCGGGTCGTCCGGAGGCCCTGTCCCCGCGCCAGAGCCGCGTGCGGGATGCCCTGAAGCTGCGCGGCAACATGCCGCATCTGGAGGCAAAGCCGGAGCTGGTCGTGATAGCCACTTCCTGGGACCAGGGGGTGAAGGGTTCCCTGCCGCTGGCGGAAGGCCTGACCGGGGCCGGGTACACGTGCCTGGTATGGAATCCGCGCGGGAAGGATAACGCCCGGAAATTCTGCACCTACGGATTGAAGGAATATGCGGACGTGACGGCTCTGCTGGACGCCGTCTCCCGGAAAGAGGGGGGGCTGCCGCCCGTGGCCGCCGTGGGGCAGGGCTTTGGCGCCGCCGTACTGCTGAAAGCCGCGTCTGAAGACCCGCGCATCCGCTGCATGGTCAGCATGGACTGCTTCCCGTCCCTTAAAACCGTGGCTGTGCGGGAGATGGAGCAGGACTGGGGCAAACCCCTCTGCTATGCCGCTTATTGGCTTCTGGACGCCGGCGTGGACTGGCGGGCCAATTTCAGCACGTTTGACGTGGCTCCGGTGGATGACGCCCTGAAGCTGGATTATCCGGTCATGGTGGTCTGTACGAACCAGTACTTCTTCTCCACCCTGGAGGACTGCCTGAGCATTTACGATTCCCTGAAAAACGAGAAAAAACAGTTGTATGAATCCATCCGTGAAGGGGAGCCCTACGGCACCCGGGAACGGACCTTCCTTCACTCCATTGAAGGAAAGAAGGGGGAGAAATTTGAGAAAACCTACAAGGTCAATGTCTACGCGGGGGATGACGAGCTCCAGGCTGGCATTGCGGAATGGATTCACGAGAATACGCGCATGCCCATGCCCAGGGTGTTGTCCCATGAATCCTACAGTGCGCCCGCTACGGGCACGGCGCCTTCCGGTTCATGAACCGGGCCTTCCCCTTTGCTGATGATCCCGTGAGTGCCAATCAGGAAAACACCCGTGAACTCCGCGAGAACCGCCGCAGGCGCAGCCGTTTCATCCTGCCTGCGCCGCGCCATCTGGCCGCCGTGGCGGTGGGCGCCCTTCTTGCCGCCGTGCTGGTGCACTACCTGGGCTTCATCGTTCTGAGCTGGTTTGACCTGGGCATCCATGTGCATAAGGCGCCCGCGCTTCCGGCGGACCGGATGCCCGTGCCTGAGAAAATTGTGCTGAGAGCGGATGACCGCCCGGCTCCGGAGGTGGCGGAAGCCGTTGAAACGCCGGACATCGAGCAGCTTCAGGATACCCCCCCGGAATTGCCGGATCTGGAGGACATGGTGCTGGAAGACGTGGTGATCGCTCCCGGGGAAACCAGCTTCTCCGCTGATCCGGTAGCTCCGTCCGTGCCGGAATCCCTCTCCCCCAAAATGCCGCAGGTGGATATGAAGGCCATCGCGCAGGGACTGCCGGAACCTTCTCCCCCGGAGGCATTGAAAACCTCTCCCAGCCCGGCGACGATCAAGACGGCGGAGCCGGACATGGTCAACCCGGACGAATGGTATAACAACAAGCTCAAGGGTGCGGGCGGCCAGGACGATTCCCACCTGCCGGACGGCAGCAAGTCCCTCTCCCAGTTGATGGCCCAGTCTTCCCTGGGGAAAGACAGCGGATACAGCAGGCTGGGCGCGGACCTTCTGTTTGAATACAACAAGGCGGTGATGAAAAATTCCGCCCGTCTCAGCATGCTCCAGCTCGCCGGGCTGATGATGAAAAATCCGGATACGATCTTCATTGTGGAAGGGCACACGGACAGCTTCGGTTCTGAAGAATACAACGCCGTGCTCTCCCTGATGCGGGCTAATGCCGTGCGCCAGTGGCTGAAGGATAACGGCATTGCCCTGACGCGCCCGAACGGGGAAAGCAGGCTGTACATCCGCGCGTGCGGGGCTTCCCGTCCGGTGGTCTCCACCAGGGGTGACCAGAATGCGCAGGCGGCCAACCGCAGGGTGGAAATCCACATGCGCAAGCCGGGAGAGGAAATTCCCGCAGGAAGCCTGCCCGCCACGTATGCCGTGGACATGAACACTCCGATTGCCCGCCAGGTGCGTGCCGGAGTGGGGGCCCGGGCTAAAGTCCCCGCTTCCTCCGCAGAAAGGAAGGCTCCCGCCGCCCGTCCCCCGTCTGCCGTTCCGGCAGCGCGCCCCGCTCCTGCGCGTCCGGAGCAGCCCCGGCCGCGGCAGGAAGACATTCCCCAGGCGGAACCTGTTCCGGAAACCATTCCGTCCGCAGAGCCCGTGGATGAGCATATCCCTTCGGCGGAGCCGGTGGAGGAGGATATTCCCCTGGCGGAACCCGTTGTGCGTGCGGAAAGCCATGCCGGGGTGAAGGGAGGGCTGGCCTGAAATGGAATTGATGCGTTTTCTGCCGGTCCGCTCTCTCCCGTTGCCGGAGCAGGCCCGGTACCTTTTTTCCTTCGACTTTGACGATACCCTGTTCACGATGGGCGGTCCCGCGGAGGAAAGGCGCGTGTTTTTCAGCATCATGCGTGAACTCCGTGCACGGTACGGAGCGTTGTGGGGCATCAATACGGGGCGGGACCCCGTTTACTTGAGGGAAGGGCTGATGGACCTGTTCCATGATGACCCGGAGGCGTTTGCCCCGGACTTTACGGTCACGATGGAGCGCAACGTGCATCTGGCTGACGCGGAAGGAAGGCTGATGCCCGGACTTCCGTGGAATGACGCCTGCGCGGTGGCCCATGATGACCTGTTCAGCCGTTACGGCGGCATGCTGGAGGAGCTGATGGCTCATCTGGAAGGCCGTTTTTCCGGGCTGGAGCTGCGGAGGCAGGACAATGACGCCTTTTCCCTGGTGGTGAATGACGCCTGCGGTCTGGACGACGTCTCCTGCGTCATCCGGGACAGGGTGGGCCCGTATGAGGAAATCGTGACGCAGCGTGCCGGACCCTACCTGCGCTTCAGCCACCGTGACTATAACAAGGGAACCGCGCTGGCTTTTGTGGCTTCCCGGTTCGGCGTGCCGCCCGTCCGTGCCGCCATCTTCGGAGACGGGCACAATGACCTGGACGCCATGCGGCATTTGCCGGAGGCGTTCCGGTGCTGTCCCTCCAATGCGGCGGCGGAGGTGAAAGCCATGGTCGCCTGCGGCCATGGATACATCAGCCCGGAACCGCGCACCCGCGGCGTGCTGGACGGCCTGATGCACGGGGCGCTCCCCCATTTCCGCATGAATACGGATATTCCGGAAGCGGACTTCTGAAGACCGGGCGCGGGAGGCTGATCCCTGGCAGCCGCTTTGGCGTATTCTTCCATGAAAAATGCCTGTGGAAAAGGAAGAATCAGATTGACAAGGAATGCCTGCAATGAGGAAATGATGACGATTCATTCCAAGTTCCGATCACATGAACAATCCTTCTTTCTCCCGTAATGTATTCAGAGGTTCCGCCGTGGGGTGGTTTTTAGTGCTGCTGCTGGTTTGCGGGGCCGGGGCCGGGTATTATCTGTACCGGGATAATGTGGAGAAAAGGGAAGCGGCCCGGGAACTGGCGGCGGAACGCAAAGTGAAGGAAAAGGCGGCCAGGGAAGCTGCTGAAAAGCAGAGGATAAAGCGGGAGCGGGAAATCCGGGAAAAGAAGGAAAAGGAACGGCAGGAGGCTCAGAAGGCCAGGGATGCGGCCATGGAGAAGAAAACCCGTGAGTCCGCGGAAGCGGCCCGGAAGCTCCGGGAGCAGGCGGCACAGGACGAAAGGGAGAAACAGAGGAGGGAGGAGCTCGAACGGCGCGAGCGTGAGGAACAGGCCCGCAGGCAGGAGGAGCCCGTTCCCGTGGAGGAAGAGGAACCGGAAGGGCTCTTCCCCCTGCCCGTGAAAAACGTGATGCCGGAGCTTTCCGTCTACGCCACCCCCAGCAAGGATGAAATCCCCATGGATGCGGACAAGCCGCTGGAAACCTGGTCATGGGACAAAGCTGAAAAGATGGCGGGAATGGAGGAATTCCCCACGGGCGCCGCCCCGTGGAAGAGCGGGAATGATGCCCGGCGCATGCAGGAGCTTCTGGAAAAGTGCCGTGAATGGAAGGACGCCAAGCCCTCCGGGCTGAAGGCCTGCCCGGCGGCAAAGGATTTCCCCGGCGTTCCGGAAGATGGCGCCCAGCTTGTCCGGCGTACGGTGGAGATAGACTCCAACATCGGCGGCTGGCACAGCACGGGGCTTTATGCGCCTCCCGGGGCGGAAATCTCTTTCTCCCTGTCCGGCGCGCCCAAGGACAGCTCCATCAGCGTCCGCATAGGGTGCCATACGGACAGCCTGCAAAAACTGGACGAATGGAAGCGGGTTCCGGAAATAACCATGCAGGTTCCGGCGGACCGGGGCCGCGTGAAAATGGCGAACCCGATGGGCGGCCTGGTATACGTGAATGTGGGCCAGCGTTCAAAGCGCGGGAAAGTTTTCAAGGTGCAGATTTCCGGAGCCGTTCCGGCGCCCCTGTTCATCATGGGGAAAACCACTCCGGAACAATGGGCCGCGCAATTGGAAAACGCCAGGGCGCCGTGGGGGGAAATCTCCATGCCCCGCCTCATTGTCACGATGCCCCTGGAGCAACTGAAACGGTGCCCGGACGTTCAGAAAGCGGCTGAATTCCTGCAAAAAAACATGGGGCTCCAGGATTGGATCATGGGGTGGGACACCAAGCCGGACCGCCTGCACCACCCCATGCGCTTTGTCGTGGACAGGCAGATTTCCGCCGGGGCCGGGCATTCCGGGTACCCCGCCATGGGCACGAAGGACTGGACGGACTCCATAGCCAGCGGCTCCATCATCCAGTCCGGAAGCTGGGGGCTGTGGCATGAACTGGGGCATAACCACCAGTCCCCCCCGTTTACGATGGAGGGGCAGACGGAAGTCTCCGTCAACATCTTCTCCATGGTCTGTGAAGTCATGGGAACCGGGAAAAACTTTGAATCCTGCTGGGGTGGCGGCATGGGGCCGTACGGAATGAGCGCGGAGATGAAAAAATACTTCTCCGGCGGCCAGACCTACAATGAAGCGCCCAACAAGGTTCAGCTCTTCTTCTGGGTGGAACTGATGTACTACCTGGGCTTTGACGCCTTCCGGCAAGTGGCCCTCCAGTTCCATGACAAGCCGTATGACAACGGCAAGCTGAGCGATGAAAAGAAATGGGAATGGGTCATGAGCGCTTTCTCCAAAGTCACGGGAAAGAACATGGGGCCTTTCTTTAAAATCTGGCGCATGCCTGTCTCCGAACGCGCCATGGACAGGATGAAAAACCTCCCCGTGTGGCTGCCCTCCAAGGACTACCCGGCCTGTTACACGGCTGGGGAATAAACGGAACCCAGAGGAGGAGGAGGGGAGCGTTGCCGCACTCGCGTCTGGACGGTTCCGGCGGAGGGGGCTACGATGAAGGGGCTGATGAAATGGCTGAATGACTGGCTGGGCTTCTTCAAGCCCCTTCAGGTAAGGAACCTGCAAATCTTCTGGTCCGGACAGGCAGCCGCCCTGATCGGGATGTGGCTGCAGGTCACGGCCATGGGCATCCTCGTCTATGAAATTTCCGGCGGCTCCGCTACGGCGGTAGGATTGCTGGCGGCGCTCAATGCGCTCCCCTTCTTTCTGGGCGGCATGCTGCTGGCGGGGCTGGGAGACCGCTTTGACCGCAGAAAACTGCTGATTGCCGTGCAGTGCGTCCAGTGGCTGGTGGCTGTCGGCCTGTTTCTGCTCACGATTCTTGGCATGCTCCAGCTATGGCACCTGTATGCCGCCGGGCTGGTGATGGGCGTCAACCAGACGGTGGGCTTCCCCACGCAGCAGGCCTTTGTGGGAGACCTGATCCCCCGCAGGCAATTGCAGGAAGCCGTGGGCATGTACTCTCTGGTATTCAATACCTGCCGCGCCATAGGCCCGGCACTGGCCGGATACATCATTGCGGAATGGGGGGCCGGAACCGCTTTTGGCGGCAACGTGGTGGCAAGCCTGCCGTTGATTGGCTGCCTGGTTTCCCTGAAAGGGCGCATCACGGATGCCTGCGCTCCCAGAAAACAGCGCGGAGCCGGGAGGAAAGCCTCCGGGCTCAAGGCCGTCCTCTCCTCGCGCAGCCTGCTCTTCATCATGATCAGCGCGCTGATTCAGAACATCTGCGGGCAGTCCCTTTACCAGATTGTTCCGGCGCTGATGCACGGGAACCCCCGGAATACCGGCCTCATTCTGGGCGCGGTAGGGGCCGGGGCCATGGTCAGCATCCTCTTTGTCCTGCCGTTTGCGCGCAAAAGTGACAGGGTGGGGGCCAAGCTCTCCTCAGGCACGCTGTGGATGGGAAGCGCGCTGTGCGTGGCGGGCATCATCCCCGTGGTGGAAATACAGGCCGTATGCTTTTTCTTTGCCGGGCTGGCCACATCCTCCCTCTTCGTGACCTCCTCTTCCGCCGTGCAGCTTCTGGCCCCTCCGGAACGCAAATCCGCCATTCTGGGGCTGTTCAGCATTGTCACCATCGGAGTGCAGCCCCTGGCTGCCATGGGCTGGGGCGCGGTGGTGGATGCCTGGGGAGTCTCCACGACGATCATCATGGCGGGAGGGCTGGAAGCCCTCTTCTCCGTCTGGATGCTGAGCGTCCCGTTCTGGCGCAACTTCAGGTTCTCCCCGGAAGAAAGCCCCGGAACAACATGACTTCCCCTTGCCGTTGGCGGGGATGGACAATGCTTGCGGGCTCCTTGCCGCGTGCGCCCGTCAGTGACCGGGTTTTTCCTCGTGCTCGGAATAGCTGATGCCCAGCATGCAGATATCGTCCGCCTGATTGGTGCAGCCCGTGAATTTGGCCACGCAGGTGAGCGCCTGGTGCACGAAATCCTTGGTGCTCCTGGGAGAGGAGCTGTTGAAATAATCAATCAGCCTGTGCACGCCCAGCTCCTCCCCTTCCGGGTTGGCGGCTTCCGTCAGGCCGTCCGTATACATCAGGACGCGGGAACCTGCCAGCAGCGGGAACTGGGCGTTCTGGTAGGTGGCGTCATCCAGCAGGCCCATGGCGATGCTCTTTGGCAAGGGCATCTTGCGGGCAACGCCGTCCGGCCCCAGGATGATGGGGTGCGGATGCCCCGCCGTGGAGGCGGTCATGACGCCGGTTTCCAGGTCCAGGTAAACGTAAACGGCGGAGGCGAACATGGTGGTGTTCGCCCGTTGCAGAATCTTGGCCAGCTGGTGGTTCAGGGAGGTAAGGAACGCCGCCGGATTGTCCGCCAGATGGGACAACTGCTCCATCAGGCCGCGGAGCATGGAGGCGATAAGGGCGGCGCGGATGCCGTGGCCCATCACGTCGCAGACGATGGCGCCTACGCCGGAATTGCCCACGGGAAAGGCATCAAACCAGTCGCCCGCCACCCCTTCTGAAGGAGTGAAAATGTGGTGGAAATCCACATGGCGCGTCAGGCCGTGTTCCGTATGGGAGCGGGAAGGAATCTCATACGGAAGCAGCGCGAACTGGATTTCCCGCGCCAAATCTATTTCCTTCTCCAGGGACTTGTTCCGTTCTTCCAGAATGCGGGCTGTCTCCGTGGCCTTGATCTCCGTCTTCACCAGTTTGGTGACGTCGCTGGAAATGCCCACGATGCCCTTGAGGTCTCCGTTGCGGCCATACCACGGGAACTTGCTGATCTGGCTCCAGGAATCATCCTTGTGGAGCCATGTCTCATGGTGCAGGCGCGCGCGGATGGGGCGTCCGGTCGCCATAATGTCCAGCTCCTCCTTGCGGGAAATATCGGACATCGTCTGATCGAAAAAGTAACCGTCCGTCCGGCCCGTCAGGTCCGCCGGGGTGGGGACGCCCAATTTATTGGCCGTGGCCGTGTTCGCTAGGACGAAGCGCGATTCCCGGTTCTTGAAATAAATGCTGTCCGGAATGTGCTCAATCAGGGTGTGGAACAGGTCCCTGTCCTCCGCCGCGCGCAGCTCCGCCGTTTTCCGCCGGGTAATATTCACCCATACGCCCACCAGCATGACGGGGCGGCGTTGCTTGTCCCTGCGCGCCAGTCCGTTGATGCGGACCCAGCTCCAGCTCTTGGAATTGAGCTTCTTCATCCGGATCTCAATGCGCATGGGCATGTGGGAATGGCCGTCCAGATAACGGCGCACCTCCTGGGAAAAGAACGCCTGGTCCTCCTCATGGATGGTCAGCTCCGGCTGGGTAAAAATATTGGGAGCCTTCTCCTTGCGGCTGGCCCCCATCATCGTCAGGCAGCGGTCCGTATAATGGATGACGCCCGTCTTGATATTCCAGATATAAAAACCCTCTTCCGCCGCCGCCAGGGCCATCTTGATCTTATCCCAGGTAAAAACCTTCTGGGCGGAATGTCTGTTGCGTGAGGGCGGCATTGCAGTTGCCGTTATCTAACGACAAAACGCCTGCCTTGGCAAGAGGCAAAATAAAGGAATCATTCCTGAAAAGGCGGACGGCAGGGGAAAAGCAGGAAATGCTCCAATCCCGGCGCAGGCGCCCGCGGCTACCTCTCCTTCTCTTCTTCCTGGGATTGAAGGAATTGCAGCTCTTTCTTCAGCGCGCTCCCCACGCGGTGCTTCGCCAGGTACACTTGGGCGATGGTGACGCCAAGCTGTCTGCGGACTTTGGCAGCATCCCACTCCCGCAGCACGTAGTAATCAAAAATCTGGAACTGCTTGGGGGATACCTTCGCCTTGACGCGCTCCAGAGCCGCCTGCAGCAGGTTATTCTGCCACTCCCGTTCCCACACCTGGTCAAAATTATTCTTCCCTTCGTCCGGAATCTTGTCAATGGGATGCTCCTGGGTCTCCGTGGCGTCCGGACTCATCAGCATGGCCGTATCCTTCTTCCGTTTGCGGAACTGGTCGTTGATGCGCCAGCGGGTCATATTCCAGAGCCAGAGCTTGAAGGAACCCTGTTCCGGCTTGTAAATATTCTTCTTGCTCTGCTTGGCGATGGAAAGGATGGTCTCCTGCACCACGTCCCAGGCTTCATCCTCCCTCAAACCGGCCTTCAGGGCTACGGAATAAATCAGCCGCCAGTAGGTGCGGTAAAATTCATCCCACGTGCGCTGGTCCTCCCAATTCTCCAGGCGCGCAATCAGGCTTTTCCTGGTATGTTCCGCGTATTGGGAAAGTGACTGTTCGTCAGGCTGGGACTCGTTCTGGGGTTGCAATGGAGGCACATTCATGGTTTATCATGAATTACGGATGAAAGTGAAGTGAAAGCCGAGTAATAAGCTGAAAATTTTACGAGGCTGGACCTTTGTATTCACTACGTCCTCCATGGAGAAAATCTTTCAAGACAACGGGCATGATCAGGAAAACGTCAAAACGCAGGGGATCCTCCGTCATTGCCGCCCTGATTGTACTATGTGCGGTGCTGGGCTACGGGCTGACGGAATGGAAACCGCTTCTGGATATGCCGGAGGCCGTCCCTGCCCAGCCGGGGGAAGCGCGGCAGTCATCTGTTCCGGAAAAAGTGGAAATCCCGGACAAGGGGGAGCCTGTCCGGATGCTGACCATGAACGCGGGCAACTACTTTGTTCCGGAAGACCCGCGGAGAAGCAACTTCCAGGTAAAATACAAGCCCGTGGAGGCGCGGGAAGCCCTGGCGGAACTGGTCCGGCAATCCGGGGCGGAAATAGTGGGGCTGTCTGAAATGGGTGGAGAAGCCGCCGTGCGCGACTTGCAGATGCGGCTGAAAAGAAAAGGCATTCAACTGCCGCACAAGGTGCTGGTCATGCGGAACGGAGAAGACCGGGGGCTGGCTCTCCTCTCCAAATATCCCATCGTGGACAACCGTTCCGTCACGGACATGCCTGTACCGGGAGAATCCAAACGGAAAAAAACAATGCTGCGCGGCATTCTGGACGCCACGGTGAAAACGCCGGATGGGCGCCTCTTCCGCCTGATGGGCATTCATTTGAAATCCCGCCTCAGCCGCGACGGCTCTGCGGAAGACACGCGGCGCAGGGAGGCCTACGCCTTGCGGGACTACTTGAATAAAGTCATCGCCTCCCAGGACGGAATGCCACTCCTTTTGTACGGAGATTTCAATGACGGCCCGGCGGACAGCGCCGTACAGGTCATCCAGGGTCCGGCGAAAACGGAATATCGTTTAAACCGCCTGAAACCCAGGGATTCCCGCGGAGAGACCTGGACCATCTACTACGAAGACGGTGACACCTACCACTCCTTTGACCATCTCTTCATCAACAATACTCTGAAAAAGCGCCTTGGCCGCAAGCCCCCCATGGGCATCCTTGACTCTCCCCCCTCTCGCCAAGCCAGCGACCACCGCGGCGTATGGGTAGAATTGAGGTAGGTAATAATGATTTATTATAAAAAAGATACGCAATAAATATTTGTTAGATTTTTTAATTGATAAAATTGATATTTTCGTAACATAAAAATACATTTGCAAAAATCTAAAAAAATAATATTCTAACAAAAGTGAAATTTGTAGTACTATTCTTTAGCATTACCAGTTCAAATAATTAATAACTATTTAATATGGCAGTATTTTAAAATATAGTCGAAAATTTGGAAATATTTTTCGAATTTTAATGAGATTTTCTTTTATTATAATAACGCTTTCTTTTTGAACATTAACATTAATGATCATAAGGAAATTACTAAATAAAAGTTTGTGGATTGACAGCTTCACTGTTGCCATTTCTATTGTTGCTGCTATTGAAACTATTGCAGCAATATCTGGTCTTTCGTTAGAAGATTTTGATGATTCTATTTCTTGGGGCATAAAGCTCATAATTATCGCAGGAACTCTATTTTTGATATGTTTTATTGTTGGGATAACAAAAGGATTAATTAATTCAAAGAATTTAAAAATTAAAATCCGAAATATTGACGTTACGATAACTACTGGAGATTTATTTAAGACTAATGGTTGGAGAGTAATACCGTTTAATGAATATTATGATACAAAAGTTGATGACATCGTAATTGCTAAAAAATCCTTAAATGGAATTTTTCTCAACCAATACGTATCGGATATATCGAATGTAGAACAGGAGATAGAAAGTTATGTTGGTGTATTGAAGAGTAGAACAAAACATAATAGGGTATGTTATCCGCTCGGTAATATAATTCCTTATGTTGAGAATGAGGATAATAGGTATATGCTATTGGCTCTTACTCATTTTGATAAGAATGAGGCTCGAATAACTCATGAAGAATATGAATCATGTCTCATAACTATGTGGAAAGAGATTAGCCGTGCTTACGCATATTATCCAATTTCTCTACCTTTAATAGGAGGAGGAATAACACGAATAGCCGGGAATAGTGACAAGAATGAAGAACAACTATTAAGATGTATCTTGTGTACATTAAAATATTCTGATACGCAAATCGGTAAACCTGTAACAATCGTTCTAACAGAGGATACTATCAGAAAAATTGATTTATATAACATAAAAAAACATTTTTAACATGAGCCGTACTAAAACTTATATTGCTGGTGATTGGGATCATGATGATAAGGCTGTAAAAATGCTGCATTATTGGAATAATAGCAGTAAGTATGGTCTATCATTCTCTGATGCCCACGACTTAACACAAGCTCGAGATACAAGTTTGAAGTGTTCAATAAAACGATCATTAGCGTATCGCATGAATGAATCTAAGACTTTTGTCTTGATCGTTGGTGAACACACAAAAAATCTGAGAGCTGGTAGTTGTTACTATTGTGACAGTTACAATAACTATACCTGCTCTTGTGCTCGAGGTAATAGCGTGGATTATCAAAGTTATATTGACTTTGAATGTAAAAAGGCAGTCTCTGATGAATTGGAAATCATAGTATTTTACAACTCTACTGTTGTAAATCGAGACAAATGCCCTGAAATAGTACGATGGCGAGGTGTGCATAGAGCTATGCAAAAAAGAGAGAATGGTCAATTGGAGTGGGATTATGTTAATGTTAAGGCTGCTTTCAATGAATCTAAATAACGTAAATGGGTTGTGTCAAAACTAACAGCCCCTTTTATAATTATATCAAGGGATATACAGCAGCGTAAACTCCGCCTTCCTCCGTTTAAGTAGCATGGTGTGCCGTTTCTCCTTGTAGTTGCAAAAAGCTATATACTCCCGATAAATATTCCGGTCGCCAGCCTCCAATTTGCGAATCAGCGTGCTTTTGGGCATCTTTCCGCTACCCAAAAGTCGGTATGGTCCGACATTGTAAGCGAGGGTGGCAAGGAGCAGACTGTCACGCCCGAATTCCCGGAACATCGCGCAGAACTTCCGCAGGTCTTTGCTTCGGAGCGCATCCGCCTGCCTTTTAGTTATGGTGCGTGCCGAGTACCTTTCGCCCGGCAAGAGTTTGTGTCCCCATCCTACATACAAATGGTGTTTCTCCGAGTGCCAGCCCTCAAAGTATTTCGTGCAGCGCACTGCACGCTCGAAAGATGGCAGGCGGTAGATTGCCGCCTGCCCGTTTGTCCCCTCATGACGGCTGTCCTGTGCAGACACGGAACAGACCACCAAAAAGGAAAAGAACATTGCCATGAAAACACGCATCATCATGGCAGTGGCTTGAAATTGCCGATGGGGATAACAGTTTGGTCGTCCTTCCCGATCCGATTATTGAAGTCAAATTCCAATTCGTAGGAATTGTCGAAATTGTCTTCAACTACTACGATGAAGTTGTGCGCCTCGTCGCTCTTCGGCTTATAGTATAGCCGGAACTTCTCGTTTTCGAGCAGGTAGTGGTCGTTGGGCAGGAAGGTGATGCCGTTATCCATTGTCAGCGTTCCCTCGCCCTCGAACTGCAAATACCAAATGGTGTATACCTGGATGCCGGTGCCGAACAGGAGTTCCACTACGGCAATGTTGCGGACGATTTCCTGATAACGGTAACCCGTTTTGCCGGAACAGGCATTTTTCTCCCGGTACAGGGTGGTCAGAATGGAGGCCACTTCCATGGAGTCCATCACGGGAGGAAACAGGAGTATCATCCGGCACGAAGGAACAGTTTTCCCGGATGAAGGGGAAGATGGCTGGTTCTCTGCTCCTGTTTAAGGTTTCTTTTCCGAGAAAGGATGAACCGTTAAACTGTTGCGGTCATCATGGGAGCGTTGCCTGCCATCCGGTTGCAGGAGGAGTGGTGAGTGAACTCTGGAAAATCGGCCTTTCAAAGGTGGTTCAAGGGCTTTTTCCTCCCTATGCTTCTTGAGTTGTGTGGATTGAATCAGCCGAAAATTCCTTTCTTCCGGATGGTTCATGGCGCCGGGAATGATCGGGTGGTGAAACCCCGCCGGATTTTTGTTTGGACGGGAGCATATCCGGCATTCCCGTTTCTCAAAAAATGATTGCCGTGCCCGCGTGAAACGGGTAGCATGCCAAAAATCGTTGTTCAATCCTGCATTATCTGTATGAGAAATTTTTCCAAGCATTCCGGAGCGGCGTCACGCTGTTCTTCGTCAGGGAGCAAGGGGTTTACCCTGGTGGAACTGATTGTCGTCATCACCATTATGGTTGCTATGATGGCGCTGGCCGCCAGCATGTTAAGAGGCGGGGGCAGGGGGCAGGGCCTTCAGTCCGCCGTGGAGATGGTTGACGGCATGGTGCAGGAAGCCCGGCTGGACGCCATGGGCAAGGGGACGTGGAGCCGCCTGATTATTGTCAGCACTCCTGAGGACGAGGCCCGCAACATGCGCACCCTGGGCGTGATGTCCAAGAATACGCGCACCGGAAAATGGCACCTGGTCAACCGCTTGCAGACGCTTCCCGCCGGGTTCTACATCAGCCCCACTTACAGCACTCTTCTGGAAGGTTCCAAAAAGACCAAGGGCGGAAAGTCCGTGGCCCGCGGCTTTGCCAGCCGTGACGGGCAGGATACCGTCAATCTTCCCGGCAACAGGATGACGGATATTTATTTCATTGAGTTTGACGAGGAGGGCCGCATGTCCCAGCCGAACGCCCCCACCCGCCTGGTGGTGGTTTCCGGTTCCGCCGGTAACGGCAAGGAGGAGAAGCCTTCCCCGATGGTGGACGGCAAGCCGGGCCTGGCAGGCGGCATCGTGATTTATCCCAAGGGCAATATCAGCCGGCTGAGAACGACGGAGCAGGTGATTCCCAACTAATTATACTTTAACGGATTTTCCATTTTATGTTGACCAATTCTATGAGACAGTCTCGTGCCAAGGGGTTCACCCTGACGGAAGTGGTGCTGGCGATCGGCGTAGTTGCCGTGCTGATCGTGGTGTTCATGGCCATGTTCATTCCCGCCAGAAGGACGGTACAGGCCGCCCTGACCATCCGTGAGGCGGACCGCATTGTTCACGCCCTGACGGCGGAACTCGGGGAGCTCCGCAATTCGGAGCGCGCCGCTCCCAATGCCAGAAAGTCTTCCTCCACCAGATACATTTCCGCTTTTGACAAGGCATTTTACTGGATGGAGTTTACGTCCAAGCCCGCTACGACCATCCTCGTTTACAATTACAGGGCTGACCTGACCAAAGGCGCCCGCAAGGACGGCACGCCCCAGCCCTGGCTGGAGGAAGGCGGCAGCATCCCCGGCAGGAATACGGCGGTAGTGACGGGCGTTTGCCTGGCGAACAACAAGGACCGCTGGGAGGATTTCAAGGCGCTCGTGGGGCCCGTCTTCGCCGTGCGCATGACCCAGCTTGTGGTGGAGCGCATGGATTCCAACGCTTACGGGTACAAGCTGGCGCCCAAGTACGGGACGATCTACAATCCCTACAACCGCGGCAAGGTGATTACGGAGCCTTCCCTGTACGTTTACACGCCGGAAAAAGGCGGCGGCCTGAATTTGCCCTGGGGGGCGGAAGTCCTGTACCAGGCGGAGTTTTTCCAGCTTCTGAATACGGACCCCGAGCGTTTGCAGAACGTGACCTGGGAGAATTTGAAGACGCCCGTCTTTACGCGCAATCTCGCCTTCCGCCGTTAACGGGAATTATCCGAGACATCTGAAATATCATGAAGACATTTGCCAAAATCAAATCCGGCGCGTTTACCCTGATTGAGCTTCTGGCCGCCATGACCATCACCACCGTGCTGGTGCTGGTGATTGTGGCTCTCACCTCCCGCGGGGTGGATATCTGGAGATGGGTGCTCCAGGATGTGCGGACTACCACGCTTGCCCGCACGGCCATGGATACCATGACCAAGGATTTTGAGAGCATGCAGTTCCGCCCCGGCAATCCCTTTGAATGGATGCTGGTGCAGCGGGACAGCGACCTGGTTTCTCGTGCCGGCAAGACTACGGCATCCAAGAAAAAAGGCCGTTCCTCCGGTCTGGATGAAGCCCGCGTGAACCTGATGACCATGGGGCCGGAAGGTGCCAAGATCACGAATGCCTCCCAGTTGATTTTCTTTACCACCCCCACGGACCGTAACCCTGCCAAGTCCAGCATGGACATGAGGAATGACCGTATCATCGGGGATATTAACTGCGTGGGTTACAAGCTGCTGTACCGTGACCAGATTTTGGACCAGGACGCCACGGCGGAGTCTGACGGTTTTCCCGTTTATTCCCTGTACCGCAACTTGATCAGCGCGGAGGATACCGTCCAGAATCTTCTGGGCCAGCAGGACCTCTGGTCCGCTTATACCCGTTATCAGCAGGATGAAACCATCCCCGCCAATTTCCTGGTGGAAAACGTGGTGGAAATGACGCTGATTTTTGAGGTGGATTACCAGAAGAAGATCGGCAATTCCGGAAGCAACAAGTCTGACAAGGATGCCACGCAGCGCGCGTCCGTGCTGGTTCCCGTCATGACAACCGGGGCCAACCGCCTGGGTTCCTGCACCCAGATGGATGTGTACGGCAACCGGCTGAATATCATCGGGAGCAGCGTGAACATTGACGATTTGAAGTCAGGCCGCGTCACCGCCGTGACCATTTCCATGACGGTGGTTACGGATGAAGGCATGGCCCTGGTGGACCAGATACGGCAGAAGAAGCGTCCCGCGCCCTCTCCGGAGGAGTTCTTTGAACGTTACACCCGGTCGTTCACCCAGCGCGTCGCACTCCCCGTGAGCCACTAGGCCCGTCCTTGAGGGCCGGAGGGCGCGGAGTTTTCCGGCGCCGCTCCAGCCCGGACCCCTCCTGTCATTATTTACTTGTTCATTACGATATGTCGGGATTCGCAAATGTCGTCGGCAATTTGTCCCCCCTCCCGGAGCTGGTGCTGTGGCGTGATCCGGTAGCCAGATGCGGGGAGGAGGCCATGGCCGTGGATGAGGCCCTCCTGGAGTGGGGGAAGAAGCCCGTATTGCGGGTGTACCGGTGGGCGCGGCCGACCGTGACCTACGGCTATTTTGACGCGGAAGCCACGGCGCGCGGCATTTTTCCGGCGCAGGAACTCCATTTTGTCCGCCGCTGGACAGGCGGAGGCATTGTAGACCACCGGAATGACATTCCCTTCACTCTGGCCATGCACCGCAGCGACGGAACGGAACGGCCTTCCAGCGCCACGCTTTACCGCTGGATTCACGGGGCGCTGGCCCGCGTCCTGAAGGATTGCGGCGTGGAGTGCGTGATGCTGGACGGAGACGCTCCCGACGGAGGCCGCGCCTGTTTTTCCAGCCCCGTGACGAGTGATCTTGTACTTCCCGGCGGAGAGAAGCTGGCCGGGGGCGGGCAGCGGAGAGTCCGCGGCGGCGTTCTCCACCAGGGCAGCATCCAGAATTGCTCCCTCCTCTCCGGTTGGGACGAGAAGCTGGCCTCCCGCCTGGCGGAGGAACATTCACTGTCCGTGGAAGCGGAGCTTTTTCCCGGCATGAACGCCCGTGTGGCGGAATTGCTGGCATCCAAATACCGCACGGAGGCATGGCGTTCCGGCGTACGGCATGAACGCCCGTCCCATGCCCGGAAATCTTCCAATCCTTCCTGATGATGAGTTATCTTCCTGATCCCGGCCGTTACAGCCATCTGGACTACCGCCGCTGCGGGCACAGCGGGCTGCTGCTTCCCCCTGTTTCCCTGGGGCTTTGGCATAATTTCGGTTCTGCCGATGATTTTGAGAATGCGCGGCGGCTTATCCACGGCGCCTTTGACGCCGGCATCACGTATTTTGACTTGGCAAATAATTACGGACCGCCTCCCGGTTCCGCGGAAGAATGCTTCGGCCGCATTTTCATGCAGGATTTGTCCCGTTTCCGTGATGAGCTTGTCATCGCTACCAAGGCAGGGCATCTGATGTGGGAGGGGCCGTACGGGGACTGGGGTTCCCGCAAGCACATGCTTGCCAGCCTGGACCAGTCCCTCTCCCGCATGAAGCTGGATTACGTGGATATTTTTTATGCGCACCGGTATGATCCGGAGACTCCGGTGGAGGAAACGGCGGGAGCCCTTGTCACGGCGGTGCAATCCGGCAAGGCCCTGTATGCCGGCATTTCCAAATTCCCGGCGGAACAGACCAGGCAGATCTGCGCCATGCTCCGGGAGGCCCGTGTGCCATGCCTGGTGCACCAGCTCCGTTACAACATGTTCAACCGTGAGCCGGAGGAGGCCGTTTTCCAGGCTATCAGGGAGACGGGCACCGGCTGCGTGGCCTTTTCCCCGCTGGCCCAGGGCATGTTGACGGACCGCTATCTGGAGGGCATTCCCGCGGATTCCCGCGCGGCGGGTTCCTCCGTTTTTTTAACGGAAGAGCGTGTCCGGGAGCATGAAGGTAAAATCCGCCGGCTGGCTGAACTGGCCCGGAGCCGCGGGCAGAGCCTCGCGCAGATGGCTCTGGCCTGGGTGCTGAGGGACTCCGTGGTGACCACGGCCCTGATAGGCGCCAGCCGCCCTTCCCAGATCAGGGATTGCCTGAAAGCGCTGGAACATGCCCGGTTCACGCCGGAGGAGCTTTCCGTTATTGATGGAATGGCGGACAGGTAGCCGCAGCTCCTGCTGATGGGAGGCTTTTTTCCTTCCACTCTTCCTCTCATGATCCCGTTCTCCGGCAGGGGCACGCTTCCGGTCTGTTCCCATCCGCAGTGCTGGCGCATGTGTTGGATGGGCTTGATCCCGGGCGCTTTCCCATCCGGGGAGGGGGGGAAGCGGGGAAAGAGCCGTAAAAAGGCTTTCCTGCCTGTCCGGAGCAGGCCGCAGGGGGCTCCGGACAGGGAATTGGATTAATTGGGGCGCCCCTTGTTTCTTCCGGAAATACCCCCTGGTTTTCCCGTTGGTCTGGTCTTTCCGCAGGAAGGTGAATTTTCCATCCGGAACGGGGGTTTTTTCTTGGAGTAAAGTGGAGCAGGTGGTACGATCCTTCCACTTTAATTTAAAGTGTACTGACAATGATAACCATCCAGGATTTATTTTGGCTCATTCCGTCGGCTTCGGTGCTGGCTCTCGTTTTTGCGGGCGTCTTCTTTTACCGTATGAAAGCCCAGGATGAGGGGAACGAGGTCATGAAGATGATCGCCAAACACGTTCGCAGCGGCGCCATGGCGTACCTGCGGCAGCAATACAAGATCGTCGCCATTTTCTTTGTGCTGATCACCGTTGTATTCGCTTTTCTGGCGTACTGCCTCCACATCCAGAATCCCTGGGTTCCGTTCGCTTTCATTTCCGGCGGCTTTTTCTCCGGCCTGGCCGGTTACATCGGCATGAAGACGGCCACATACGCCTCCGGCCGCGTGGCGAACGCCTGCCGCCATTCCCTGGACGCCGGCCTTCAGATCGCCTTCCGCTCCGGCGCCGTGCTCGGCCTGACCGTGGTGGGCCTTGCCATGCTTGACATCGGCGCCTGGTACTGGGTGCTGGACTGGTTTTACGGAGACATGGAGCTTTCCATGCGCCTGGTCGTCATCACCACCACCATGCTGACCTTCGGCATGGGGGCCTCCCTCCAGGCCCTGTTCGCCCGCGTGGGCGGCGGCATTTTCACGAAGGCCGCGGACGTGGGGGCTGACCTGGTCGGGAAGGTGGAAGCCGGCATTCCGGAGGACGATCCCCGCAACCCCGCCACCATCGCGGATAACGTGGGCGACAACGTGGGGGACGTGGCTGGCATGGGCGCGGACCTTTACGAGTCCTACTGCGGTTCCATCCTGGCTTCCGCCGCCCTTGGCGCGGCGGCTTACATGGCCGTGCCGGAAATGGCGATCAAAGCCGTTCTCACGCCCATGCTGATTGCGGCCCTGGGCACCATTCTTTCCCTGCTGGGCGTATACGCGGTGCGTGTGAAGCGCGGCGCCTCCCAGACGGAGCTGATGGCCGCCCTGAACCGCGGCATCAACCTGAGTTCCTTCCTGATCGCCATTGCCTCCGCCTTCCTGCTCCAGCTCATCGGCCTGGATAACTGGGCGGGCATCTGGGGCGCCATCGTCACCGGCCTGGCAGTAGGCATCGTCATCGGGAAGAGCACGGAGCATTACACCTCCCATGATTCCTACCCCTGCCGCAAGATTGCCCACAGCGCGAAGACGGGGCCTGCCACGGTCATTATTTCCGGCATCGGCATCGGCATGATTTCCACCTGCATTCCCGTCATCACCATCGTGGTGGGCACTGTTCTGGCTTACGGCATGGCTTCCGGAGACTGGCATTTCACTGGAGCTGAAATGAGCAAGGGGCTGTACGGCATCGGCATTGCCGCCGTCGGCATGCTTTCCACGCTGGGCCTCACCCTGGCGACGGACGCCTACGGCCCCATTTCCGACAACGCCGGGGGCAATGCGGAAATGAGCAAGCTGGACCCGGAAGTGCGCCGCCGCACGGACGCTCTGGATGCCCTGGGCAATACGACCGCCGCCACAGGCAAGGGCTTCGCCATCGGTTCCGCCGCGCTGACCGCGCTGGCGCTGCTGGCCTCCTACATTGAAGAACTGAAAATTTCCATCCTCCACTGGAGTGAAGCCACGGGCAACACCGTTTACAAGATTAATGACGCCGTGAGCGTGGAGGTCTCCAAGATCACCACCGCTTCCCTGGCGGATTTCATGGGCTATTTCCAGGTGACCCTGATGAACCCGAAGGTGCTCATGGGCCTCTTCGTGGGTGCCATGATGTCCTTCCTGTTCTGCGGCCTGACCATGAACGCCGTGGGCCGCGCCGCGGAGAAGATGGTGAAGGAAGTGCGCCGCCAGTTTAAGGAAATCAAGGGCATCCTGACCGGAGAAGCGGAGCCGGATTACGTGCGCTGCGTGGAAATCTCCACGGCGGGCGCGCAGCATGAAATGATCTGGCCGTCCGTGCTGGCTGTCATCACTCCCATCTGCATGGGCCTTGTGTTCGGCGTTCCCGGCGTGTTCGGCCTGCTGGCCGGCGGCCTGGCCTCCGGCTTCGTGCTGGCCGTGTTCATGGCGAACTCCGGCGGCGCATGGGACAATGCCAAGAAATACATTGAACAGGGCCACGTGGGCGGCAAGGGTTCGGAAAGCCATAAGGCCGCCGTCATCGGCGACACCGTGGGGGACCCCTTTAAGGATACGTCCGGACCGTCCCTGAACATCCTGATCAAGCTCATGAGCATGGTGGCCATCGTCACCGCCGGCGTGAACATCGCCGTGACGCTGTTCTAAACAGGAAGATTCCTTCATGAAAAACAGAGGGAGCCCCGCGGAATTGGCGGTGCTCCCTTTTTTAATGGAGGGGATATGATTTTTAGGCTCTGATGGTCAATGGTCAAATTTCTGTCTGTGCTTCTACCCACTGCATCGGAAAGGTTCAGAACAAAGATGACTCTTCCAAAAAACTGATCTTATTTTTATTTACAAAAATGGTATTAGTATGTACTTTACTAAAAGCCAGATAGGGTATGTTTACTCGTCTTTCTTCATCTCTCTCCTTCTTCCGGCTTCTGTGCTGTTTCCTGGCAGCTTCATTCAGCTTCAGTTTCTTGGGGGCTGCAGATGAAAAGGATGATGACATTGAGGAAACGGAAGAAGAATCTTACGAGCCTCTCCGGATCAAATCCCGGACAGAATTATGTTCTGCGGACTATTACATCAAGGGAGGAGGTGAAGAGGGCAAGGAAGAAGACAGAAAAAGGAAAAATATAGGCGTCGGAGAGAATATTACCTTACTTCTTATCGGCAAGCCCAAGGGAAATATTGAAGAGCTTACCTGGAACATCAAAGGAGACGGCTTCCTGCAGACAGACACTAATCCATTCAAAGGTTCACAAAAGATCACCCTGACAGCCAGAAAAGATTTAACCAAAGATGCCCGTGTCACCGTTACAGCCAAAACCAGCGGAGGCAAGCAAGCTAAAATCACCGTCAATATCAGAGTTCCTAAAAAGACGGCGAAGGTGAAGCATGAGGGGCAGATGGACTTGGGTCATGGCTTTTCCGCCAATACGGCCGATTTTAAAATACCCAGGGGAGAACACGGTGTTTTGGGATTTATTAAAGTAACTCTTTTTCCTACTAATGTCAGTTTCAAGGAAATCAGGATTATTGAGCGGGATGGGGGGCTTATGTGGGATGGAAAAAATGGAAAACCTCCGCAGCCGAAACCGGAACTGGCAATGGAACATGCAACGTGCAACATAGCCGCTCCCATTCAGGATAAAAATAATTTTTATGATATGATGGGGGATACTCGAGAGAAACAGGAAGTTCTTCAAACGATTCGCGACTCCGGACATAATCCTCAAATTTTTTGGTTTGTATGTAACTTCCATATTCATTGTGGAGAGGGAGGAAAAGGAAGCGAACAAGAGGATTCCATCTTTTTAGGTAGAACAAATCAAAAGTATCACATTGAAGCTGTCGATCAAAATACAACAAAAACGGTTGTTGAAAAATTTGGCATCACGTTTAAAAGAACCAGCGATGAGGATTAAAGAGTAATGAACCTGTTATCACCTATATGCACGTGTGTTGTCTGCCTGATGATCGGGAAGGGCAATCAGGCCTACTCCGATCCTCCCCTGGAGAGCCCGGCATGCCTTGAGCAGTACAAGCAGCCCTCCGCCACCATCCGGGAACTCGCCGGGTTTCTGAAGGACATGCGGCTCAAATCCTTTTATAACGGGGCTAGAAAACATACGCTCACCTTCAGTTTGACGACTCGGGATAATATTGATACCGAGTTGAAAGAGAAAATATGGAATTATTATCTGGTAGTTTCGGCACCCCTTTTTACCTACAAAACGTACCGGGAAATAGAACCGGATGTTTATATGGATGATGATAGGATTGATATTCACCGCAAGTCCGAAGCCTGCCTCCTCATGGAGAAATATATCGGTCTGGTCCGGAATACGCACAAAATCAAGGAACCCGTCAAAAAGCAGATCATCCGGCGCCTGTTTCTTCCCTATTATGCCCGCATCCTGAAACAGTACAAAAACGCGCAGGAGCCCAACCCCTACCAGCGGGACGCACAGGGAAATCCCGTACCGCCTCTTTCCGACAAGGAAAAAGAATTCCGGAAGCGTGAAATAGAAAGAATCAGACATCTTCCTGTTCAGGAAATCCTCAAGATGATGCGGGAGGGTTCGCGTCACCGTTCTTTTATCGAGACGAGAAATGAAGTATTTAAAGACGAAGTCAGGGATCTTGAAAAATCCTTCATGGAATTGCTCGTCTCCGAATTCCCCGGTCAATACGGAAAGGTGGAGAATTTCATTCTGGAAGCCGGATATTCAAAAGAAGACATTCCCAGCCTGATTGATCGCACCGTCGGCAGGGACAACAAGACTGATTTCCTGTATAAGGGAAAACACCGCCAGGAGCATGACAAGCTGTACAGGAAAAAGAAGTGATAAAGCTGCAACTCCATAGTTGCAGTGCCGTTCCTCCGGCGGGAGAATGACAGGCGGTTCCTTTGGAGAACTCGGGAGAGGCATCTTGTTTCTTTGGCCCGGGAGGTAGAGGGTAGCTGTTTTTTGTCATCACGGGAAAGTTCCGTTGACAAGAGCGGGGCGGAGGAGTAATAAACGCGCAGATGCAATTCAGCACCGTACAGCCCTTTTTTAGCAAGAACCGTTATGATGGCAACGGCTATTGGTGGCGCGTACCCATGTCCGGACGGGGGAATCCCGAGGTGCAGTAGTAGCATTCAGCTATGACCATTTTTCAAGAACTGCTTTGATTCCTCCGCGAGTCAAAGCAGTTTTTTTATTTTCAACTTATACAATGAACCATTCATGCAACCACCATCCATCATCACCCTCCAACAGCGCAGCCGCCGCCTGAGCGCGGACCTGGAGACGCCCATCAGCCTGTTCCTGAGCCTCACCCAGGAACAAACCCCCGGCCTTCTGCTGGAAAGCGCGGAAGTGGACGGCAGGTGGGGCCGCTACAGCGTCATCGCCTGTGATTACCTGATGACCGTTTCCTGTGTGGAGGCCAAACTTTCCCTCTCCATCAGCGACGACCGCCTGGCCTCCCTGAAGGAGCTGGACGGCCTGCCTTACCTGGACGGCCTGCGCGCCCTGATGCAGCGTCTGGAACTGGTGGGGGACGACAAGAGGCAGGCCCCCATCACGCGGGCCCTGTACGGTTACTTCGGTTATGAAACCGCCGCCCTGTTCCAGCCCAAGCTGGCGCAGGCCATCAGCCCTTCTTCAGCGGAGTCCTGCCTGGTACTGGCCGGAACCGTCATCGTGTTTGACCATTTGTACAACCGCCTCACCCAGATCAGCCTGGGGGAACACCGGGACCTGTCCCATGCCGCCCTGCATGAAACGGAAGAACCTTCCATCGGGGAGGTCTCCCGCACCCCGGACCAGGCGAGCTACATGAAGGGCGTGGAGCATATCAAGGAACTGCTGCATGACGGAGAAGCCATCCAGGTGGTTCTTTCCTCCCAGGCCTCCGCGGAATTTCACGGAGACGCCTTCACGCTGTACCGCCGCATGCGCAGCATTAATCCCTCCCCGTACATGTTTTTCATGCGCCTGCCGGAGGTCGCGCTGTTCGGCTCCTCCCCGGAACTGATGGTGCGCTGCACGGACGGCAAGCTTCAGCTCTCCCCCATTGCCGGGACGCGCAAGCGCGGCAGGGATGACGAGGAGGACGCCGCCCTGGCAGCGGACCTGTTAAAAGATCCCAAGGAATGCTCGGAACACGTGATGCTGGTGGACCTGGGCCGCAATGACCTGGGCCGCGTCGCCAAGCCCGGTTCCGTAAAGCTGGAACGCCTGATGGAGATTGAACGTTTTTCCCATGTAATGCACATGACTTCCCGCGTGACTGCCCAGGTGAACGACGGGCTGGATGCCCTGGACATCCTCGGCGCGGCCTTCCCCGCCGGAACGGTCAGCGGCGCCCCCAAGGTGCGCGCCATGGAGATTCTGGCGGAAGAAGAGCCCCTGCCGCGCGGCCCGTACGCCGGGTGCATCGGCTGGCTGGGCCTGGACAAGGGCGGCGTCCATATGGATTCCGGCATTACCATCCGCAGCATGTGGGTGAAGGACGGCCGCATCCACTGGCAGGCCGGCGCCGGCATCGTGTATGATTCGGACCCCGCCGCGGAATGGCAGGAGTGCATGAACAAGGGCAAGATTATTGACGTGATATTGAAAGGAGAAGACCATGTTTCTGTTCATTGATAATTACGATTCCTTCTCGTGGAATCTGGTGCAGGCATTTTACGCCCTGGGGCGCAAGCCCGTGGTGTACACGAATGACGATCCCCGCATTCTGGACCTGGCGGCCAGCCCGGACCTGGAGGCCGTGTGCATTTCTCCCGGTCCCAGCCATCCGCGCAACGCCGGGCTTTGCCTGGAGTTCCTGGAACGCCTTCCCGCGAATATCCCCGTGCTGGGCGTCTGCCTGGGGCACCAGCTTCTGGGCTGCTTTGCCGGGGCGGAGGTTTCCCGCGCCCCGTACGTGATGCACGGGAAAAGCTCTGACATCATCCATGACGGCAAGGGGCTGTTTACCGGGCTCCCCAACCCCATGACCGTGGGCCGCTACCATTCCCTGGTAGTCCAGTCCAAGGAGGACGAGCCCAACCCCCGCTTTACCGTCACCTCCCGCGGACCGGAAGGGGAAGTCATGGCTCTGCGGTACAATGACCGCCCGTGGGTGGGCATCCAGTTCCATCCGGAATCCATCCTGACGCCGGACGGCCTCCAGCTCCTGGGGAATTTCCCGGACAACGTCGTCCCCTCCGGCCAGAAGGAAAAGAGGATCAGCCTCATTCTGGACGCGCTGGCTGCCGGGCAGGACCTGACGGCTGACATGGCCGCCGCCGGATTCGCGGACATCATGGACGGCCGCATGTCTCCGGCCCAGGCCGGGTGCTTCCTGATGGGCCTCCGCATGAAGGGGGAAACCCCGCTGGAAATGGCCCACGCCGTAGGCATCGCCCTGGGCCGCGCCAACCGCGTGGAAGGGCTGGAAGGGGATTGCATAGACGTAGTGGGCACGGGTGGAGACGGCCGCAGCTCCTTCAACTGCTCCACCGCCACGTCCCTGACGCTGGCCGGAATGGGGTACAAGGTAGTGAAGCACGGCAACCGCGCCGTGTCCTCCTCCTGCGGTTCCGCGGATGCCCTGGAAGGCCTGGGCTTCCCGCTGGACGTGGCTCCGGAGGATGTCCAGCACCTGCTGGACGAGCGGAACTTCGCCTTCCTGTTCGCCCCCAATTTCCACCCGGCATTCCGCAACGTGGGGCCCATCCGCAGGGAGCTGGGCATCCGCACGCTGTTCAACCTGCTGGGGCCCCTGATCAACCCGGCGCGCCCCACGCACATTCTGCTGGGCGTGGCCCGTCCGGAACTGGTGGAACTGCTGGCGGAAACGCTCCGGCAGTCCCATATCCGGAAGGCGGCCGTAGTGTACGGGGCAGGCGGGTATGACGAGGTGACGCCCCTGGGGCCCACCAAGATGATGATCGTCCATAACGGAAAGCTCACCCCCATGACGCTGGACCCTGCGGATTACGGCATCTCCCCCTGTGACCCGGAGGAGCTGGCCGTCCATTCCAAGAAGGAAGCCGTAGCCGTGCTGAAGGACATCCTGTACGGCAAGGGCCCCCGGGCCATGATGGACATGGTGATTCTGAACGTGGGGGTGGCCATGTTCCTGCTGGAGGACCACATGGACCTCTCCGTCTGCATGGCGAAGGCCCGTGAGGCCGTTTGCGCCGGAGTAGGAAGGAGAACGCTCCATGTTGCTTGACCGGTTCAGGGAAGCCAAGGCGGAGGAAATAGCCCTGCTCACGGACCTGGCGTCCCGGCGGGAACTGCCCCGGCCCTGGAAGGGGCGCAGGCCGGACTTTCTGAAGGCCATTGCGGCTCCCCCCGCCGGGCAGCCCGTGGCCGTGATTGCGGAGTTCAAGCAATCCTCCCCGTCCCGCGGCGTCATTGCCACCGGGTTGAAGCCGGAGGAAGTGGCGGAACAATATGCCGCTGCGGGCGCCTCCTGCATCTCCGTGCTGACGGAGGAGCGGTTCTTCGGCGGCCGCATCGGGTACCTGGAACGCATGCACCGCGCGGGGCTCCCCCTGCTGCGCAAGGACTTCATCTTCCACCAGCTCCAGGTGATGGAGACGGCCTCCACCCCGGCCTCCGCCCTGCTGCTCATCGTGCGCCTGACGCCGGATGCCCGGACCCTCCGCATCCTGCGGGAACAGGCGGAAGCCTACGGCATGCACGCCGTGGTGGAGGTCTTTGACGGGGCGGACCTGGAAATTGCCAGGGAATCCGGGGCGCGCATCATCCAGGTGAACGCCCGTGACCTGGATACCTTGAAGACGGACAGGCGGGCCTGTCTGGAGATGGGCAAACTCCGCCGGGAGGGGGAAGCGTGGATCGCCGCCAGCGCCATGAGCACGGGAGCGCATCTCAGGGAAGCCGCGGAAGCGGGCTTCCAGGCCGTACTGATGGGCACCGCCCTGATGGACGGCGGAAAGCCGGGTGAAACCCTGGCCGCAATTTTAGAAGAAACAAGATGAAGAAACATTCATTCGCAATCAAGGTGTGCGGGATTACCCGCCAGAGTGACTTGTCAACCGCCATGGGGATGGGGGCCCACTTCTGCGGGTTCATATTCCATCCCGGCAGTCCGCGCTACATTGCGCCGGAACGCGCCGCCGCGCTGGATTCCGCGCTGGTGCGCCGCGTGGGCGTCTTCGTGAACCAGGATGCGGAGGAAATCATGGAAACCATGAAGACGGCCCGTCTGGAATTCGCCCAGCTCCACGGCGCCCAGTCCCTGGAATGCGCCCGCCGCATAGGCCCGGAAAAGGTCATCCGCGTGCTGTGGCCGGACCGGTATGAATCCCTGGAGGCCCTTCAGAAGGAAATGGAACTGTGGGCGGACAGCTGCGCCTGGTTCCTGCTGGATGCAGGCAGCCGCGGCGGCGGCCACGGCGTCCCCCTGGACTGGAACGCCCTGGCGGCCCTCCAGTCCCCCCGGCCCTGGTTCCTGGCGGGCGGCCTTTCCTCCGCCTCACTGAACAAGGCGCTGGAACAGTGCACCCCGAACGGCATTGACCTGAACTCCGGCGTGGAAGCCATTCCCGGCCAGAAAAGCCCGCAGAAACTGCTGGCGGCCCTCAAACCTCTCATCTCCTACACCCCTTACCACATCGCATGAACAAAAAAGGATATTTCGGCAACTTCGGCGGCCGCTTCGTACCGGAAGCGCTGCGCCCCCCGCTCATGGAGCTGGAGGAAGCCATGGCCGCCATCATGCCGTCCCGCGAGTACCGGGACGCGCTCCAGGACCTGCTGGTCAATTACGCGGGCCGTGAAACGCCCCTCACGTTCTGTCCCCACCTCTCGGAAAAACTGGGTTTCCGCCTGTGGCTGAAGCGGGAGGACCTGCTGCACACCGGAGCGCACAAGATCAATAACGCGCTGGGGCAGGCCCTGCTGGCCAAGATGATGGGGAAAACCCGCCTCATTGCGGAGACCGGGGCGGGGCAGCACGGCGTGGCCACGGCTACGGCGGCGGCCCGGCTCAAGATGGACTGCACCATCTTCATGGGGGCGGAGGATGTGGAGCGCCAATCCATGAACGTGATGCGCATGAAGCTGCTGGGTGCCCGCGTGTTCCCGATTGAAAGCGGTTCCCGCACCTTGAAGGACGCCATCAACGAGGCCCTTCGCTACTGGATTTCCCATCAGGAGGACACCCTGTACTGCTTCGGCACGGCGGCGGGCCCCCATCCATTCCCCACGCTGGTCAAACAGCTCCAGTCCGTCATCGGCACGGAGTCCCGCGCCCAGATGCTGGAACGCGCCGGAAGGCTTCCGGACGTGGTGGTGGCTTGCGTGGGCGGCGGCTCCAACGCCATCGGCATGCTCCACCCCTTTGTGGAAGATGAAGGCGTGCGCCTGGTGGGCGTGGAGGCCGGAGGCACCGGGGAACCCGGGTGCTACAACTCCGCCCCCATCAACCTGGGCAGCCCCGGCGTGCTGCACGGCCATGTGACCATGCTTTTGCAGGATGAAGACGGGCAGATACAGCCGTCCCACTCCATCTCCGCCGGGCTGGACTACCCCGGCGTGGGGCCGGAGCACTCCCACCTGGCGGAAATCGGCCGGGTGCATTACGGCGTCATCTGTGACGCCTCTGCGCTGAACGCCTTCCAGACCCTGACTCAGGAGGAAGGCATCATCCCCGCTCTGGAATCCTCCCATGCCGTGGCATGGGTGCTGGACCATGCAGAGGAACTGCCGCAGGGGGGGGACGTGCTGGTGAACCTCTCCGGCCGTGGGGACAAGGATCTGAGCATCGTTAAAAAATATCTGAACCTTTAAGCAGCAATATTCCATGAACAACATGCAGAAATCACCGTTGCAGGAAGCCGTGGAGCATGCCCATGCCCTCGGCAGGCGAGCCGTCATCCCCTTCATCACCGCCGGATTTCCGGACAAGGAATCTTTCTGGACCCATCTGGAACGGATTGACGGAGCCGGGGCGGACATCATTGAAATAGGCGTTCCCTTCTCGGACCCCGTGGCGGACGGCCCGTTCATTGAACAGGCCTCGCGGGACGCTCTGGCCCGCGGCGTCAGCCTGAAATGGATTCTGGACGGCCTGAAGGCCCGCAAGGACCGCTTTTCCGCCAAACTGGCGCTGATGGGGTACGTGAACCCCTTTTACCAGTACGGGCTGGAACGGCTTGCCCGGGATGCGGCGGAAGCCGGGGTTAGCGGCTTCGTCATTCCGGACATGCCGCTGGAAGAATCCGGCATCTTCAGGGAGGCCTTTGAGCCCCGCGGCCTGACGCTCGTCACGCTGGTGGCCCCAAACACCTCCGTGGAACGCATGCGGGAATACAAGCCCCATACCTCCGGCTTCGTTTACGTGGTCTCCATGCTGGGCACCACGGGGGGGAAAGTGGACCTGACGCAGAGCGTCACGGAAACCATGCGCCGCGCCCGGTCCGTATTCGACGTGCCGCTGGCGCTGGGCTTCGGCCTCCAGACGCCGGACCAGCTGGATGTCCTGCCGGAAGACGCCCGCCCGGACGCCGCCGTTCTCGGCAGCGCCCTGCTCAGGCACATTGCAGAAGGGAAGGATGCGGCGGAATTCCTGGGCAAATGGACCGGAAAGTAAAATAACATTCCCCGTTAACGTTAAAAAGAGGCTGTGCAGTCGTTCTGCACAGCCTCTTTGTTGCTGGTCTTCCGTCAAAGATAAAGTAAATTTAACGGTTTTCCGGCGCCTGCAATCAGGCTCTGTCAATAAGCGTAACTGACTCCGGCGTTAAACCGGTGGGCCGTGGCCTTGCTCCTTCCCTCAAACTCGTACCCCGCATACGTCCTCCAGCGCGCATTCAGCTGTAATGCGCTGTTCACGTTCACCCTCACCGCATTCCGGTCCGGAGACGTTCCCTGCGCTTCCCACCGGTACCCGTTGAGCAGCCGCTCCGCCTGCGCTCCCGGGTTCTCACGGTACACGTCCGGCACGTAGCTCACCATCGCGCTGTTGATCCATTCCCTCCCTTTCAGCTCACTGCGGTGCGTCAGGCCCACCCCTACAGGCACGCTCATATTCTTCAGGCGCCCCTTTTCAAAGCGCCTCGCGTCCCAGCCCGTTTCCGTAAACGCCTCCTGCGTCACGTCCGTATACTCCAGCCCCAGCATGACCTCCATCGCCACGGTCTCGTCTACCCGGCGGCTCCACTTCCCGGTCAGCGTTCCAAACAGGGTTTCGTTGGTCCACTTGCCGCGGGACCGTCCGCCCGTATGGAAGGAATTCATCTTGTTGTCCGTCCAGCCATAGCCTGCCGTTCCCGTCACCAGCAGGGTATTCTTCCGGTTGAGAACCTTGTGCCAGCCCCCGTAGAGCATGCCGGTGCGCGTCTGCTGGTCAATATCCCCCGCAAAGTGGCGCCCGTTCATCTTGCCGTACAGGTCACCGAAGCCCAGGCCAAGAACGGTGTGGGAAGTGATTTTCCTGTCCGCTCCCACGGAATAGCCGCCGCCGTGGTAGTCAAAGCCGTCACGGGTTCCCTCGGAAGCGTGGTTGAGGAAATCCCCCATGCCCTTGACCCAGTAGTTGTTTTCCGGTCCGGCGATAAAGCGCAGGGCATCCAGATGGCCCAGGGCGGCCCTGGACATCCCAAGAGCGTTGGCGGCGCTGGACCACATGGAGTTCATGGCCAGAGTCCCTGCCAGTTCCGGCAGGATGTCCCGGATAGCGGAGTCCTCGGCGGGAGTCCAGACCAGTTGGAGTTGTTCCGGGAAGCCGTCTCCGTCGGCATCCACCCACTGGTGGCTCCAGGAGCCCGTATAGGCATAGGGGCTGTCCACCCGGTCGGAGCCGGTAGCCAGTGAATGGGCGCCGGAGAAGTCATCCGTGTGGGTCTGGCTGGCGTCCGTCAGGATGATGAAGGTGCGCTGTTGCTCCCAGGAATTGTCCGCATAGAAATAATCGGCGGATATTCCCGTGTCCATAATCCCTATAGAGCCGCCCAGGGTGAAGGAACCGGAGGCGGAGATGGAGAGTCCGTTGGTGTTTGCCAGGGAGGCGGCTTCCTGCGCCTGCTTTTGCATGTCAAAAACAAAGCCGCGGGAGAGATCCACGTCCTTGGCATTGATGAAGGCGCTGGTCCCGGGACGAAGGACGGCGTCCCCGTTGGCGATGGTGAAGGAGGCGGCGTTGATGACGCTGCTCCCGGTGATTTCCAGGGTTCCGTGTTCCAGGGTCATGGAAGTATCGTCCCTGAGCTGGGAGTTGCCGAAGACGACATTGTGTTCCAGGATGAGGGTGCCGCCGTAGAGGGTGGTTTGGCCCTTGAAATCGCTGTAGCGGCTGGCCACAAGGTGGGCGTCGTCCCCCTGGTAGAGTTCCCCGCTGAAGATGACGGTGCCGTCCGTAGCGTGGGAGATGCCGTCGTCGTCCGTGTATTGGTTGAGGGAGAGGGTGACGTTTTCCTTGATGATGCCGTAGGTTGAACTGGTGATGGGGTCATTGAAGCGAACCTCCCTTCCTTGGGCGGCTGCCAGTTGAAGATGGCTGGTTCCATATACATGAATGGCGTTGGCAACGCCGTTTTCCACGGAGAAGGAGCCGTCATTGTGTTGAGTGAACGTTCCCCCGGTCATGTTTCCGCTGAAGAAAACGTCATGAGTGAAGGCCAGAAAGCGGCTGAACTTGTCGGTATTGTTCCCATCCAGGAAAATAGCCCCGCCATTAACGAAAGCATAATTATTGGTGAATGAGGCTCCGTTCCTGATGGTTAGGGATATGTTGTTTCCTTTCATATAAATCGCTCCGCCGGCGCCATCGAAGGAGCCGTAGGCGTAATTGCCGGAAAAGGAAGCATCGTCTCCAAAAGTCAGTATTGTTGAATTGCTTCCACCCATATAGATTGCTCCGCCGTAGCTGGTGCCGTAGTTAAAGCCGTAGCCGTAGGCATGATTGCCGTGGAAGATTGCGTGGTCTCCCAGGGCCATTATTGAATGGTCTCCACTCACATAAATCGCCCCTCCGGCATTGAGGCCGGTGCCAGATAAAACGCTATTATTAAGGAATTGGACATGACCGGTGAGTTCCAGGGATATATCGCCGCCTTGCGCCTGAATCACCCCTCTGTTGGCATTGGCCCAGATGACGGAATCCATATCCAGCGTATACTCTCCCTCTGTAAGATTGTACATGGGGTTTTTCCCCAGTCCGGATAAGTTCACCGTGCGCGGCGTGTCCGGATCATCCGAACGGAAGTTGACCGGAACGGTCAAGCCGGTCGTCAAGGAAGCGTCGTCATTATTCAGAACCACCGTATCCCCGGCAGCCAGGGAGCCGGAGCGGGCCAGATCATCCAGAGTGGTATAGATGTTATGGGCCGGGTCGGAAGTCTGGGCGGCGTCTACCATGAAATCCGCAGCGGAGGCGGAAAAGGACAAGGAAACGGGAATCAGCACGGAGGCCAGCAGGCTGCGGCGCAGCGGCAAAGGTATGGTCATTCTCATAATAATAATCAGTAGTGAATGTGTTGTAACAACACGAACCTAGTAGCGGATTAGGAATCCGCATTTTTTCTTCAGTCGTAAAGAGAGACTGAAACAGGTATCAATCGGAAAAATAAGGGTAGTGTGATTGATGTTTGGAAATATGGATTTCTCTGTAAGTAACTATTTTTAAGTTCTTAAAAAGTTTGCCGCAGCAAAAAAGAAAAGATCCGGCATAGGGCTCTGAAAGGGGAGAGGGGTGCCGTTCAGTGTTCTATTTTAAAAGAGGAATTTACCTTAAAATAATCCCTATCATAATAGTAGGATTGACATCGGATTCCTAATCCGTCACATGGCTGGAAATGGAGAAAATGGTCCTTGGTTCCCGGAAGGGATGAATATGTAAGTTACTTATGTTGAGCTTTGTAAGATGTTCATTGATGGAGGCCGGGAAAACGTGTTCATCCGGTTGAAGAGAAGCGGATCTTGAAGCCCGCAGGGTGAGTGAATCTGAAAGTGGCACGAATCAAACCTCCGTTCCCTGCTGGCCGTATTCCATTCAAGCTGTGGCCTATTGCCCCGCCGTGCCCGTGACGGGTACTCTGCCGGGCACAAGGTCTCCCGCCCCTTGTAAGACCTTGTAAGAATTCGTTCGGCTTCATCATTCACTTTTCGTGCGTTTCAGACGGATGCCGGTTCAGTGGTCCGTCTGTGCGAGGCCGTGCCCCGGAGTCCTGCTCAGACGCTTTACAAAGCTGCGGGGGTGGGAAATTTTGAAAAATGGACCAGAGGCATATTCAGCCATTCTTCCTCAATCCCCAAGCAGTGTTCTTCATAACCTGTTGCAGGGCATCTTTTTATTTTATCCTGCCATTAAAAGGGCAAATGCGAATTCGCAATCCGCCGGCTCTTTATTCACATATTATTCAAAATTCAATTATTAAATTTGATTAATAATCAATGTGTTATCTATTTAAAAAATAATCCCTCCAGAGAAAACCGGAAAAATCTGGTTACCGGGAGCATTTCCCTTCCGGTAGAAAACCGTTGCAGCTGATTCTTTTCCTTTGACAGCGGATTGCGAATTCCTTATTTATATTCACAATCATATTCCCCTTGCCGTGTTGTGGGAAAGGTTCTTTTATGATTGAATAACCCATTAATTGTCAAACGTTACATGAAATTACACCTTCCCTTGAATCTGCTGGCCGCCCTGCTGACCTCCTTCTCAGGAGTAACTCTTGGAACTGCCACCTTTGCAGGAGTTTCTGGTCTTCTAATAACAGTATCACAGACTTATGCCGCGGATGTCGCTTTTAACGGGACACAGGTGAATGTGGCGGCGGGAGGGAACGCCACTTATGACATCGGCACCGTCACGGCTTCCACAACATTGCAATTTGCCGGAGCGGGCAACGCCACGATCACGAACCTGAACGGGGATGCCCCGGAAGCCGTGCTGACGGTGAACCGGGCCGCCAGCGGAGGCACGGCTCTCTCCACCCTCACCCTGAACGGGGCGGGCACCTTCAACGGAATCATTTCCCTCTATTCCAACACGACAGGGGGAACGCAGAACAACATCCTGAACCTCAACCACGCGCTGGCGGCTCAGAACGCCACGATCAAGTTGGGCGGCTATGGGTATGCGACGGGCGCTTCCGTCCTGAAAGCGGGCGTGGACACCTCCATCAGCAAGCTGGAGCACAACAACGCCGCGGCCCTGATTACCGGGGAGGGAACCACGCTGACCATCACCGGAGACTCCTCCTCCTACGGCGGCAGCTTTGGCGGCACCGTGACGGTTGATTACACGGGGGGCGGTACGTTCACCCTGGGCAATTCCGACAAGACCGTGGCCCTGGCCCCAGCCGCCGCCGCGGATGCCACCCTTAAAATCAGCAGCGGCACGCTCTCCCTTTTTTCCGGCAATGTCAACTGGTCCCAGAAGCTGGTCATGGGGGACGGCACTACGCTGACCGTACAGGACGGTCCGGCCGTTTCCGGATATTATAACTATGACGCCAACTCCATCAACGGGGATGGCTTCACCTTCTCCGGAGCAGCCACGTTCGGCACCGGAGTGAACCTGACCACGCAGTACGGCAAGAATATCAAATTCACGGGCGTGCTTACGGCGGCCTCCGGATTCTCCATCAGCGGCGCCGACAGCGAGTACACTTACTACACCCTCACCGGTACGGAAAACCAGATCGGCGGCACCATCGCCATCACGCGTAATTCAACTTCCCTGGGCATCAACGCTTCCGGGTCCCTCGGCACCGCCGCCGTCACTACTTCCTCCGGCAGCCAGTACCTCACTTATTACGGTACGGCGGGAGAAGCGGCGGACGTCATTGACAACTCCATCACGGGCGCGGGCAACTTCGTGGCGCAATCAGGCTGGGTGCACCTTTCCGAAAACGTAGCGCTTACGGGAACCTACACCGTCAACTCCGGTGCCGTACTTTCCAAGGCGGGCGACATCAATGCCGTCCTTGCGGGGGGCAGGCTGGATGCGGGCAGTGGAACCATGAACGTGACTGGGCTGACGGGGAACGGAACCATCTCCGCCTCCGCAGGGACCATGAATTTCCAGAACGCCGTCACGGTGGGGGAAACGATGGGCATCCTCGCCAACGGCACGGGGACGATTACGGGCGATGTAACCGTGGACGGCGGCCGCCTGTACTACACCTCCATGGACAACGTGGGCACCGTGCTTCAGAACGTGACGCTGACTTCCGGCCTGATTGATTTCTCCGGTTTCCAGGAATTCCAGGACCTGTTCGGTTCCGAAGCCCTGGTGAATACCTCCTACAACCTGGGCGTTGACCTGGGGACGGGCTTCACGCTGGCGGACATTGACGCCTCCCTGTACACCATCACCACCGTTGACGGGAAAACGGTTATTACCTTCACCGGGTCCGGCGCGTATGATACCGCATGGGATTCCGCCTGGGGGCTGGGAAGCGCCCCCTCCTCCGGCGCCGGAACGCTGGCGGACCAGCAGGCGCTGGCCCTGTACAACATCCGCGCCGCATCCATGCAGGAGGGCTTCGGCTCCGTGAACGTCGTGACCGGAACGGGAGACCTGACGGGAGTCACTCTGGCTGGCGGCTATTACAATACGGCAACCAATGCAACGGCCACGGAAATCACCACCGGCATCTGGACGGACGTTCTGGCGGGCAACTACAACCTGATCATCGGCGGCAGTTATGCCAACAACTGGAGCGGCACCGGCAAGTGGAACATCACGGGAGATGTCCATACCCAGATTCAGGGGGATACCTCCGTCAACTGGGTGGTAGGCGGCAACTACAAGGACGGCCAGGGGGCCGGCATCACGGGGAATATTTACGTGTCCGTGGACGGCAATGCCGTGGTGAAGGGGAGCGTGATAGGCGGCGGTACGGCGGCCCATAACTCCACCAACACCATTGACGGCAGCACCTTCGTCGTTGTGCGCAGCATGCAGAGCGTCACGGATGAAGCCGTCTCGCTCAATTCCGTAGCCAGGGGCTTCATCATCGGCGGCAGCGCTTATGAAGCCAACTCCACTTCCAGCGCCACTATCACCGGAAGCACCAATGTGACGATTGACCTGGGGACTGCCACGGGCACCTTCGTCAAGAGCATCGTGGGCGGTTCCTACTCGGGCAGTTCAGGAACGTATACGATCAACGGAGACTCCAACGTCAGCATCACCGCGGGCAGTGACGCCATCTTTACCGGGGCCATTTACGGCGGCGGCTACGGCACTGCCGGAACTTCCACGGTCAAGGGCAATTCCAGCCTGACCCTGGACGGCGGCGCTTACACGGGAGCCCTTTATGCGGGCGGCGGCGGCGCAAGGTCCGCCGTGAACGGGAACGCCACCCTCACCGTCAAAAAAGCCGCGTTCCGCACGGGTAGCACGCTGGGTGTGTCGGAAGGCACGGTGGGAGGCACGTCCTCCCTTCTTCTGGGCGGTTACGGCAATACGGTGGACCAGGCCATCTCCTTCTCCAATACGGTCATCACCGGCTTCGACATCGTGACCATGTTCCAGAACTCCTTCTTTACGGGGAGCCTGAACGTGGACGGCTCCAGCACGCTGGCGCTGGCCGGGGGAGCCGGAACGGGAATCAATGTGAATGGCGCCTTCGCCCTCTCCGCGGAAGGGGAATTGAATCTGGACCTTACCGGATTTGGCGCCTTGACGGACGGAATGTCCGTGCTCTCCACCACCGGGCTGACCAACATCTCTTCCATCAAGGCCGTCTTTGCGGACGGCGTGGCGGGAACCATCACCGTTTCCAACAACGGCAGGGACCTTGTTTTCACCGCGGAAACCCTCCTTCTGTGGGCAGGTGGCGAAAATGGCGTCTGGAGCGCGGAAAACATCTGGACGGATGGAGGCGCTCCCGCCACGTATGCGGACGGCCTGGCGGTTTCCTTTGCAGACCAGGCCGGAGTCGCCACCTCCGTGGTGCAGCTTGATTCCGAGGTCTCCCCCGGTTCCATGCTGGTCCGCAACTCCACCACCCGCTATGAACTGACGGGGACGGGCGCAATCGCCAATACCGCCGTCACCAAGGAAGGCACGGGAACCCTGGTGCTGGGCTCCGCTTCCGTGCTCGGCACGGGAACCACCGTAGCCGTGAACCAGGGCGTTCTGGCGTTCGGGTATGATACGGACCTGCCTGCCACGGGCATCACCTGGGGCGCGGGTTCCTTCCTGGGAGCGGCCAACGGCGCGACGGTCACGGTGAATCTGGGAACCGTGACCAACCCGGCCTTCTCCCTTGCCGCGGATAACAACTCTTTCATCAATCTGGTAACTCCTTCCGACCTTACCTTCGGCAATAACATCACGGGAGCCGGTTCCGTCCGGAAAACCGGTACGGGGCTGCTGAAATTGACGGGGGCCAACTCCGGCCATCTGATCGTGCAGGAAGGCAACGTCCAGATAGGGGGCGGCTCTACCGCCATCAATTGGGGGAGCGCCGGTTCCTCCGTCACCTTGCAGAACGGCACGTCCCTGATCATTGCGGGCAACAGCGCCCACCACACCATCGGCTCTGACCTGATTCTGGGCACGGCGGCGTCTGATGCGGTCTCCGTGAAATGGGTGGACGCCTCCCAGGCAAACGCCACCAATTACCAGCATAACTTTACGGGAACCGTGACCGTCAACGGGGCGGCTTCCCTGGTAGGCCGGGACAACTGGGCCAAGGAAATGGGCTTCACCGGAACGCTCACAGGCGCAGGCTCCCTGACTTACAGCCGCGGAGCTGGTGACGGCAGGTACAACTCCAACGGCAAACTCATCATCGGTGGCGACGCCTCCGGATTTACCGGCATGATCACCATGAACGCCTCCAACGGGTACAGCACGGGGCTTGACATGCGCACCTCCATGGCGCAGGGCGGGGTGACCCTCACGTCCGGCACGGATACCACGGGATTCGCCTTCATGCGCGTGCTGGGAGATATTGAAATCGCCTCCCTGGACGGCACGGCCAACTCCCAGGTGGGCGCCGTGGGCGGCGCACGCACGCTGACGGTGGGTTCCGGCACGTACAACGGGACGCTCACGGACCAGGGCGTTGCCATTGCCTACGGAGCCACCACCATCTCCTATGACACCACCGGAGCCCTGTCCCTGACCAAGGTCAGCGATGAAACGCTGACGCTGGGCGGTACGGTCAGTTATACCGGGCTCACGGACATCCGCGGAGGAACGCTGGCCCTGACTTCCACCGGAGCCACCGCTCTGGGGAATATCACGATGGCCGCCAACACCCGCATGACTACCGCCGGCGCGCTGAATCTGGCGAACAGCTCCACCCTGACGATGGACATCAGTTCCTCCATGGAGGTGGGCGGCGCCTTTGGCGCCGGAACCTTCACCCTCACCCTGAACGGCCTTGAAGGCATTACGGAAGCGGGGGAATACACGCTCATCTCCGCGGCAAGCGGGCTTGACGCCGGAAGCGCCATCTTCAACTGGGCCGGATACACCGGAGACGAAACGCTGATTTACGAACTGGTCCAGACGGGCACCACCCTCAAGCTGGTGGTGACTTCCGCCGGGGACGTGTGGATCTGGCAGGGAACGGAAGGCATGACCTGGAGCGACACGAACACGGGCGCCCAGTGGGGCATTGACGGCTCTGCGGATACGGCCGCCGGGCAGAACCTGGTCTTCAACAGCTCCGGTGCTGGCACCGTTACCCTGTCCGGGGCGGTGAATCCGGCCTCCATCACGGTGAACAACGCCGCGGGCAGCGACTATGTCTTCGCCTCGGACGGCACCGGGAAAATTGCCCAGGGCACGCTGACCAAGCGCGGCGAAGGCAAGCTGACCCTGAATCTGGACAACACGGGCTGGGCGGGAGCCATCTCCATCCAGCAGGGCGAGCTGGTGGCTCAGGTCGCCAACTCCCTGGGTTCCGGAGCCGTCACCGTTACGGGCGGCACGCTCACGCTGGCAACGGCGGACGTCCAGCCGGGCATGGGCATGATCAACCTGCAGGGCGGCAGCCTCAATCTGGCTTCCGGCGCCTTCGCCACGGCATTCACCGCGGATAACATGACGTGGACGGACGGCTCCCTCATCCTGGGTGAAAACGTGACGGCTACCGCCGCCAAGGCCCTGGCCAACGGAAAAACCGTGGAGCTGGCCTCCGGCTCCGTTCTGACGGTCAGCGGCGCCAATGACAACACGGCGCTCAACCTGAACGCCTCCGGGACCGGTACCATTTCCGTGGGGCTGGGAACCAACTACGGAGCCAATGTCCTGAACATGAGCACGGAATTCCAGGGAACCCTGTCCGTGACAGCCGGGTACTTCCAGTTGAACAACGTGACCATGGGAGCGGACGGCACCGTGAACCTGGCGGATTCCAATGTCCGTACGGAATGGAACGGGACGGCCGGGGGAACCTTTGCCAATGACATGGTCTTTACGGGCAACCAGATTTTTGCCACCAAGGACTTCACCCTCAGCGGCGATTTGAGCGGCACGGCGTTCTCCACCCAGGGCGCGGGCAACATCACCCTGACGGGCGGCGTCAACCTGGACGGCCAGCTCAAGGTGCACCGCGGCACGGTCACGGTGAACTCCGCCAATGTGACCAAGCTGGGGGACAGCATAGACATCCAGAACAACTCCACGCTGGCCTTTGCCCGTGACTTCTCCTATGGCGGCGTCATCAGCGGCACGGCCGGCGGCACGGTATCCGTGAACTCCGGAACGCTGGAACTCACCGGGGCTAACACCTTCCTGGGCGCCCTCTCCATTGCAGGCGGCGCCACGGCGCGGCTGGGTGAAGGAAGCGCCTGGGCCGGAACCCTCTCCGGAGCCGGTTCCCTGGTCATTGACACCACCGGGAATATAACGCTGGCGGCTGGCAACACCGGATTTACCGGGGCCACCACCCTTTCCGGAACGGGCACCGTCACTCTGGCGGGGGCTGATTCCCTGGGATCCGGGCGGGTCACCGTCAACAACGGCGTTCTTGACCTGGCCTCCCAGAATGCGGCCAACGTCATCCTGATCACGAAGGGAAGCCTGGCAAACGCGGGCGCCAAGACCACCGGAAACGTGGAAGTGGCAGCCTCCGCCGGAACGCAGGGCACCCTGAACACCATCAATCTGGGAGGCTTGTCCGGCAGTCTCGTCAGCTCCATCGTCATGGAGGACTTCTCCCGGCTTACCGGGATCTCCGGCCCTCTGGACATGACGGGCAAAACGGTGACGCTCAAGCTGGACAGCGGCAGCCTGACCGCGGGCGGAGCAACCGGGCAGGGCGTCATTGACGCGGACAGCCTGACGCTCTCCGCCGCCACCACGACCATCAACCTCAGCAACCAGGGCGTTCTGGACCTGCTCTCCGCCAACCGGGATTCCGCGGACGGCGTGGGACTGGTGCTGACCACGGGAACGCTGACGGTGGACAATTACAAGCAGATCGGCTTCTCCCCGCTGCTGGCCTCCCTGGGCTACGCGGTGACGGAAGTCCTGGGTGCGGACGGAACGCTGATGGTCAGCGGCAATACGGACCTGGTCTACCTGGTGGATACCACCCCCAATTCCGACAACCCCAACATCACCGACTACGCCGCCTTGGACCCCTACAAGGCCGTGGGCATCAACGGAACCACGCTTAATATAAGCCTGGACGGAGCCCCGGACGCCTCCCGGAACGGAGACGGCCTGAAAGTTAGCAACCTGATCGGCAGCAACGGCGCCCTGGTGGTGACGAATACGGCGGCGGATGCGGCGGCCAACCATGCCGTGGTGGACCTGATCCAGAACGTGGACGCCGGCAGCAACAGCTACGGCGGCACCATCAGCGGCGACCATGTGGACTTCATTAAGAAAGGCGCGGAAACCCTCACGGTGGAAGGCAGCTTTACGGGTAATGACTCCAAGCTGAGCTCCACGGAAGGGAACATTGTCCTGAACGGCACGGGCAACAGCCTCACCACGCTGGAACTGGCCGGCGGAGACATCACGCTGGGCGGCAGGAATGACGGCGCTTCCCGTGTAACGACGGTGGAAAACCTGGCCTCCGGCACGGGCGGCGGCACCCTGGACCTGGGTAAAGGCGCCCAGCTCGTAGTCACCGGCCAGCAGGCCGGCAGCCATGTGACGGACGTGACCATCTCCGGGGACGGCACGCTGACCCTGGGCGGGGACGGAACGGACTCCTCCCTGACGCTGGGCAACGGCTCCTCCCTGGACGGCGTTCTGCTGGACGTCCGTGAAGGTTCCGCGCTGTCCACCGCGGCCGGTTCCGTGAACACGGTCTCCGGCCTGACGGGCGGAGGCGCCCTGAAGCTGAGCGGTGCGGAAATGACGGTGGACTCCTCCGCCTCCCATACCTTCACCGGTACGCTGGACGGGGCTTCCGGAACGCTCAACTTCAAATCCGGAAACGGCAGCGTGCAAACCATCAAGGGCGCGGGCAACGCCGGCTACAACCTGAACGTGACCGGCGGCGGTGCGCTGACCCTGGCCGGAGCCCCGGCGGAAGGGGGCAATCCGGCGCAGGCGGCCTACAAGGGCATCACCGTGAACGGCGGCACGCTCAACATCGGCAGCGCAACTGATCCCAAGACCCAGCTCACGCTGGGCACGGACGGCCTGAGCGTAACGGGGAACAGCACGGTGACCATCACCACCTCCTCCACTACGGTGGATGGGCTGGGCAACCCGTTCGTCACGTCCAGCGGAAACATCACGCTGGGTGACGGAACGGGAGAAGTCACGCTGGTCATGAGCAACCTGGATACCCTGGTCACCGGGAATACGGAAACGCTGAACATGGAACTGTTCAAGACGACGGACGGCGCCCTGGTCTCCCTGGGAGACAACGTCACCCTTCAGGACATGATCCTCAGCTCCCTGTATGAAAACCTGCACCTGGCCACCAATGACAGCATGACGGCCATCATCCTCACTGGAACGGCGCGCACGGAAAACATCTTCCGTGACTCCTCCCTCACGCGGAATGCGTCCACCGGGGCTGACCTGCTCTGGAACTCCCGCTACCACATGGAGGAGGGAACCACCCTGCGCGACCTGTACACCTCCGTTCTGCTCTCCCAGAACAGCGGGGACTACTCCGGAGCGGCACGCAAGCTGGCCGCCGCCGCGGGCAGTACGGTCACCAGCCTGGGTATTGCCCAGCGGGACTCCCTGCGTGACCAGATGGGCTGGATACGCAACCGCGTGGCGCAGATGGGCGTGAATCCCGCATACATTAATGAAGACATGCCGTACTTCCATATGTGGATGCAGGGCACCGGGTCTTACGCCAAGCTGGACGCCAAGGGGGATGAGAGCGGCTACAAGCTCTCCACCTGGGGCGGAACGGTGGGCATGGACGTGGATATCAACGACCACCTCACCGCGGGCGCGGCGTTCACGGCCAACTACGGAAGCCTGACCGCGAACGCGGCGGATACGGCGGACGGAGACCTGGACAGCTACTACGTCAACCTGTTCGCCCGCTACCAGTCCCGCAAGTGGTCCCACCTGCTGATCCTGACGGGCGGCTGGAATGACGCCAAACTCACGCGCACGGTGGACTACGGCACAGGCTCCTACCAGGCCCACGGCAGCACGACCGGGTCCGGCTTCGGCGCCATGTATGAACTGGCGTACGACATCGCCCTCAATGAAGACAAGAGCGTGATTCTCCAGCCCCTGTTCAACGCCTCCATCGTGACGACGCGCATGGACGGTTACAGTGAAAGCGGTTCCGCCGGAAACGCCGGCCTGAGGGTGGAAGAGCAGAAGCTGACGACGGCGGCCGTTGCGGTGGGCGCCAGGCTTTCCGGCCTCCTTGGCTCCAACCTCTTCGGGCGGGAAGCCTTGGGAGAAGTCCGGGCGAATGTCTCCCAGGACATGGGCGACCGCCGCGGGCAGGCCAATGTGGGCTTCCTGGCGGACCCCTCCTACACGCGCCCGGTATACGGCGCCAAGGTGGGGGCTACGGCCTTCCAGGTTGGCGTGGGCCTGAGCATCCCGGTGGGCACGCAGAGCGTCATCTTTGCGGACGGGAATGCGGACATCCGCAGCGGCTCCAGCTCCATCAACGGAAGCATCGGCTACCGCTACAACTTCTAAAAGAAGGGAAACTCAGCTAAAAACAAGGCCGTTCCGGAGGATTCCGGAACGGCCTTCTTCGTAATTTTCAGATAAGACGTTAAGTATTAATTGGCTCTTTCCATTACTTCCATTCCCATTCAATGGGCGTTTCCAGGTCCGGGCGGAGCGCCTGGTGCACCGGGCAGCTCAGGGCCGTCTTTTCCAGCATGGAGCGGAGGGGGTGGGTGCCTTCCAGGGGCATGATGGCCTTCAGCTCAATCTTTTCAATCCCCTTGGAGGATTCCACCGCGCGCGCCAGGATGCGCATGCCCTTCAGGTCCACGCCCTTTCTGGCCGCAACTACGGAAACCAGGCTGATCATGCAGGAGGCAAGCGTGGAACCGAGCATCACGCCGGGGGAGGGAAACTCTGCGCGGCCTTCAAAGGAAGCGGGCAGGTCGGTGGCAAAGGTGATATTGGAGGGAATATAGGTGCTCTCACAGCGGAACTGTCCGACGTTCTCCGTTTCGGAGGTGTAATGAGTATCAGTCATAGGAGTAGGACAGTCCGGTCCCGGTTTGGGTTCACCGGAATTTGGTTATTTTTTTACGGAACTATTTACTTTAATCTTGTAAATCCCCCATAATCCATTACACTACTCCTAGAAAAAGAAAGGAGTAGAACATGACGTACCGCGAATTCATTGAAAAATTCCCTGATGATGAGAGTGTTGCAAAATATCTCATTGAAAAACGGTTTGAGGGGAAAATAGTTTGCCCGTTTTGTGGGAAAACGGAGAAGGTTTATCACGCTCACTATAATTGCCGCAATGCCTATTGCAACAACTGTAAGATGGAATTCTCTATTTTCAAGGGAACCATTTTTGAGGAAACAAGAATGCCTTTGAGGCATTGGTTGTATGCTATTAATATGGTTTGTTTGTCTAAAAAAGGGATTTCAGCCATGCAATTGAAAAGGGAATTAGGTGTTTCCTATAAAACCGCTTGGAGAATGATGCACAAGATTAGAGGGGCAATGGCAAAAAGAGAGGTAGGAGAAACTTTTGAGGCGATTGTTGAGATTGACGAAACCTATGTTGGAGGAAAACCCCGGAAGAAGAATGAACATGGGGATGATGACGACTTGCCGAAAAATCCTAGAGGAAGAGGGACAGCTAAAGTTCCTGTTATTGGAGTCAGGGAAAGGGGAACTGGGAAAGTTCATGCCGTCGTTGCTAATAGGAATGAAGAAGGAAAACAATTGACGGGCAAACAATTGTTCAATGTCCTTAGCAAGGTTTGTAAACCTAATACCAAAGTCATGACTGACCAGTTCAAGGGCTACAATATTCTGAACTATCCTAACAATAAGAATCTTACCCGCATCATGATTGACCATAATGTCATGTTTAGTGCGGGCAATGGGGTTCACACTAATGGAATTGAAAGCTTTTGGGCCTTACTGAAAAGAGGTATTCATGGAATATTTCACCATGTCTCTCTCAAACACCTACAGAAATATGTGGATGAATTCTGTTTCAGACAATGTTACAGGAACGAAAATGAAGCCTTTGAGGTGTTGATGGGGTTGTGCTGGAAATGAAAAGCCGCCACCCTGCAACAAGGTGACGGCCAGTCAATGCAAATCAAAGAATCGCCTCCTTCCCCGAAAGGAAGGAGGCCCGTTAATTCACCGCCGAAAATTAGAATGACCAGTTAAAGCCAACTGTGATAAAGTGGTATGGGTCAACATCTGACCAGTATTTCGCTATTTCATATCCAATAACGATGTCTGTTTTTTCTGCAACAGCAAATTTAAAACCGATTAATGCCGAGTAAGTTCCACTAGAATCAGACTCAGAAGCTTTTTCTCCTCCACCAGAGAGTTCCTGTTTATAATAGTGAAAACCAATTTTGCCGCCTAAATAGAAAGTGGCAGAATCAGATAAGGGGACATTGAAAGAATATCCAGCGGTGAAGGGGAATACTTGTTGTTTCCATTTTAACTCCCCTCCGTAGGTTTTAGAACCTGTAAGCGCGCCGAGATTGAAAGATAATTCATGGAAAACAGAACCCGATGGAATGTTAGCGTGAAGTCCTAATTGGGCACCGTACAGGTCTGGCATATCTATTCCATAATCATTTCCTGAGTGGAATCCATACATACCTTTGATACTCATTCCAAAATTGGAATCATACCGTGTTGAATATGCGGAACTATAATTACCTCCTACCCTATAATAATCCCAAGGGTCATTGGATGCTTGGGCTGAAAAAGTACAGGACAATAGGCCTAATGCGTACGTTATAAATAAGTTTCTCTTCATGGTCGTTTATGAGTTGAAGTCATAATGAAGTCACGATTGCCAACAAAGATTCCTCCTTTAGAGTCTCAATTGTGAATCGCAATAATCATCATATGCGAGTTATTAACATAACAAATGCGAACAACGCAAGCTCTTTCTTTCTATGAACTAGGTTCTATCAGATAATCAAACCGCATGTTTACGAGCAATTCCAAGCCTGAACCGGACTATGTGGACACTAAAAAATTAGGCCAATGGCTCAATGAACATTCCATTAGCCGTGCCGAAATAGCCAAGGCTCTTGGAGTCCAAACTACCGTGGTTCATAACTGGTTTGCCCGTCAAAGAATCCCTAAGAACGTACAAGGCTCATTGCGTCATCTAATGAGTAAGGACTATCCTGCGGAACTCGAATCCTCTATAAGCGTGCGTCTCAAAAACTCCATGCTGAATGAAGTAGCTCGACGGGCGGTGAAAGAGGGGTTATCGCTTGAAGAGTGGATAGAGAAAACAGTTGCCGAAAGGCTAAAAAGGGTGTAAAATGCTCATAGAGCATATCTTATCTCTCTTTTCAGAAAATTAATTCATTGATGATATTACGAAGGAAATAATGAATTATGAACAAAGTACTTACGAGACAAGAAATGTTAAAACGCCGCTTGAAGAACTCTTCTGTTTGGTACAGCAGGCCTGCGGGAGCAGCAGGCGAACAAATCAAACGGACTTATTCCAAAGAAGCGAGCAAGCTGTTTTGTTCTGCTGGGCAAAGCACCGTAAAAGGTTCATTTCTTACGGTAAGTTCGCAAGAACCCTCACAGAGACTTATGAATCTCATGAAGGAGGTGACGAACATGATACGTTTACCTCAATAAAAGATTCTCATGGGATTATATTTAAGCTCACTAAGTCTAATAATGGATATGGAGCACGCGCAAATCTGAAAGATTATTTAGAAAATTTATGGTTTTCTAATTATATATTCTATGATTCCATTGATGTAGTATCTATTATTGGGCGTCAGAAGAAAATTAACAAATTAGCAAAAATTTTCATTTCGCAACCTCTTGTAGATGGACAGCCTGCATCAGTTGCTGAAATAGAACGCTATATGAAATCTTTAGGTTTTATATATGAAGGAAGAAATGTATATAAGCACCCATGTGGAACAAAAATTGTTGATGCTCGTCCCGATAATGTTTTTATAAGCGCAACAAAGGAGGTATTTCCTATCGATGTACAAATTCTTCATGGTGATAGATTTATACACCTTCAATTGCTGTATTTACTGAAATCTCGCTACAGGGTTCCGCAATAATAATAGCGAATCTACAGCAAACCTAAAAACCTCTATAGAAATTTATTTGCAAAAAGGCTCCCTTCAAAAAAGGGAACCTTTTTTGTTTCCTCCCCTAAGAAGTAGGGGGGGCGACAAGACTAAAAGGGATAATTCCGTTTTTTATTTAAGATTCCCGTGAAGAAATGTCCTGCATCCCGGAGGGCAGGTGGGACGCGATTGTTCCGGCAAAGAGGGGATTTCCTAAAAATCTTTCCATGCCCAGTTTCGTGCAGATTTGACTGATCAGTGCGGCCCTGTCCGTCGCGGGCCGGTCCTTCATCACGGCATCCACGCCCCTCTGGATCTCTTCAATGAGGTCCAGCGCCCGGGAGATGGCTTCCGCGCCTTCCCGGCCTGTGTAAACCTTGTCCCATGCGGGGCAGTAAAACCGTACCGGGGAAAGACTCGCCAGGCGGTGCAGGGTATCCATGCTCCAGTCCCTGTTGATGTAAATGGGAACGTCATTCCACACGGGAATGGCGTCTCCGGTAAACAGGATCTCCCGGTTCCGCAGCCAGTAGGAGACGCCGTCGCAGGAATGTCCCCTGGAGCCTATAACCTTGATTTCCATGCCCGGTTCCGGCGTGATGACGTCTCCGTCCGTGACGACGGCATCCACTTGAGTGGATGCCCCCGCCAGCGCGTGAAAATTGGGAATGGGGCGCTCCTGGAATTGCAGGTCAATATTCTCAATCCACCGCCGCTCCCCCCGGCTTGCGTAAACGGTGCAGCCCGTGAGTTCCCTGATGACGGATGCGCTGCCGATGTGGTCCGGGTGCGCGTGCGTCAGGAAAATCCCTCTGATCTCTTCCGGCCTGCGCCCGATTTTCTCCATGTAGGAAAAAATGGCCTTCTCGCTTCCGCCAACGCCGGAATCAACCAGGTAGCAGGCGGTTCCCTCAATAAGGTAGATATACGCAAAACGCTTGATTTCCGGCGTCACCTGGAAATCAACCCTGATCTGGTGCAGTCCTTCACAGAGCTTCATCACCATCCGTTCCTTTCACGATGATGGCGTGGCTCTTCACGGAATCCTCCCGCAGGGATTTGATCTGCCGGTACTCTTCCGAGGCAAAGCAGCGTTCCAGCTTTTCCCGGGAGGGAAACCGGATGACAATCACACGGTCCGGCTTCCAGCCGTCGGTCAACGGAATGACCTCGCTGGTCCTGACCAGGTATTCTCCGCCGTGCTTTTCAACAATGGGTTTGACTTCCCTGACATAGGAATCGTACGGGGAATGGGCATCCCCGGTTAAAGAAACCGTGACAATAAAATAGTAACTCATATCCTTCTCTTCCGGTAAGCGGCGGGCGCCTGCTGGTTCCCATAGACGCCCGGAAGCATCCATGGCCTTGGTGGGCAGACTAAAGCCGGAAATGGAGATTGTCAATCCGTCTTCCGGACTTGCCTGAATGAGCGCGGCGCTGCGGCAAAGTACGGAGTTTCAATTTTTTGAAGTTCTTACAAGGGCGTTCAACCGCAAACGGTTTTCCTGCTTTTGCACCTGGTCTGTCATCCGGAGCGTCCGGGCACTGTCTTGAACCGCCGGGCAAAGCCGCGGTTTCTGAATGAAAACTCTCCCTCACCCCAGAACCCTGCGGACAGGTTCCGCATAAAGCTCCGGTTCCAGCAGGAAGGAATCGTGTCCCTTGGTGGAAACAATGGTGTGGAACTCCACGGGAATGCCCGCGGCTTTGAGCTGTTCCGCAAAATCCTTCTGTTCCGCCGGACGGAAGCAGCAGTCTGTATCAATGGAAAAGACAAGAGCCGGAATCCCCGCGCGCCGGAAGCCCGCCAGGGCAGTGCTGAAAGCGCCGTCCGCCGCATGGTCCCGGATGTCGAACTCCGCCCACATGTCCGCAATGCGGATGTAGGCGTTGGCGTCAAAACGCTCCGCAAACTTGGTTCCCTGGTGCAGCATGTAGCTTTGCGTGCTGCGGGTGGGCGTCATCCACGTAAGCAGGCCGGATTGGCCGCCCACCTCCTTTCTGGCGCGCTGTTCCAGCCCTTCCTGGTACACGAACGCCTTGTGGCCGATGATGCGCGCGAACGCCAGCCCCTTTTTGGGAGCCGGGCCCTGGTAATAATCCCCGCCGCGGAAATCCGGATCAAGTTCAATGGCCAGGATTTGTTCAAACAGGGACAGGCGGTGTTCAATGGAAGCCCGGTAGCCGGAGCCGATGGAAATGAAGCTCCGGACCCGTTCCGGGAACTGGCAGGCGAAGCTGAGGGCGATCAGGCCGCCCACGGAGGGCCCCACCAGATGAACGCGGTCTATTCCCAGGCTGTCCAGCAGGAGTGCCTGAAGGCGTGCCTGGTCCGCCGCCTCCACGTGCGGGAAGCGGGAGCCGTAGGGCAGGCCGTCCGCAGGGCAGGGGCTGGCGGGGCCGGTGGTGCCGTAGCAGCCGCCCAGATAATTGGCGCAGATGATGCAGAAGCGGTCCGTATCCAGCGGACGGCCGGGGCCAATGATGCTGTTCCACCAGCCTTCATGGTTTTCCGGCTTCCAGAGGGAGCCGATGCCCGGCACTTCCGGATTATAGCCGTAGGCGTGCTGGCTGCCGGAAAGGGCGTGAAACAGGAGGATCACGTTATCCTTTTCCGGCGTCAGGGAGCCGTACTGCTCGTAGGCCACGCGTACCTTGTCCAGCACGGTTCCGTTCCGCAGGGAAAAGGAGCCGGGAAGGTCCAGAAATCTGGTTTGGACGGAGGGAAGCTGCATGGACGTGTGAGAAGGTGCTCTGTCAGCAAAAAAAGACCGGCACCCGGCGGGCGGCGGTCTTCTTGAAATCTGTGCTGGGCCAGGGGTTACTTGACGCCCTTCTTGGAAAGACGCGTACCTGCCGTGGCGCCCTGGCGGGCTTTGAACTTGGGATTGCTCTTGCAAATCACATACAACGTGCCCTTGCGCTTCACGATCTGGCAGTCTGCGTGGCGGCGCTTCATAGAGGCTAAGGAAGAAAGAACTTTCATGGTGTGTAACTCCGGTTTGGTGTTCGGTTCGGGGAACGGAATATACCGTTTGGTTAAGAATTGTAAAGTCATTTCTTGAGTAAAAAGAAAATTGTGCCGCCGGGGAACACTCTTGCATTTTGAGGGAGAGAAGCTAGTGCATCGGGACGGATTTGGAATCCGGAGTCAACCCAAAAATTTGATTAAAAATCATTTAATGCAAATTTATCCCGGCATTTCCGGGCGCAGGATACCGGGAACAGGGCTTGCGGCCTTTCTGCGGAAGACCTGGGAAACATTTCTTTATAAGGGCAAGGAGGTTCTTATTTCCGGCAGCGCGGGCATCAGAAAATACGGTGGAAGGCCATCTGCCACAGCTTGAACGGAAGCGGCCAACAGGGAGCGGAGGGCAACCCGGTCTTCGTGCCTGAAACGTCTGGGGAAGCGGAGCGGAGGGTTATTTTTCCATCTCCGGCCCATGTAACGGATTCCAAATCCGATATTGAATTTGGCAATGCCGAGCCAACGCCGGGCGTTTTCAGCATTACGGAAAATCCATATCACATTCACGTGTCATGAAGAAAACATTATTCATCTCCATCCTCTCTCTTGGATTGGGAACAGCCGCTTCCGCCGCAACTGTTTTCACCAGCCAGGAGGAGTATTCCCTGGGCTCTGGCCCGTCCATTAATAATTCAGCTCTGAGCGGCTTGATTGAAAGTCCCTCCAGCAATACCAGCCCCGGTACGGGGACCATCATGATGTGGGTAACTTTGGATTCCCTGCCGTCAAGCCTTTCTTCCCTGATATCTGTTGAAACTAAAAAATCCAATGGCGGACATTCCGGGTCTTTGAATGGCTGGGGCGTGATGGTGGGCACGGATGGCCGGCTGCAAATTTGCCAGCAGACCGTCAACGCTTCCAACTCCGTGACTTCCGCCAGTTCCAAGGGTACCACGTCTGCCAGCATTGGAGCAGGGGAAGCATTTCATATTGCCATTAGTACGGCAGGTGGCCGCAATTCCGGCAATTTCACCTTGTATATCAACGGAGAGGAAGTCCTGACCGCCTCCGGATTTGGTTTGAATGGCAATGCTTTCTCCGAGTTGATCCTGGGTTCTTCCGGCCTTTCCGGTACGGTTTCCGGCCTGACTGTGGATGATGCGGTTCTGGATGCCGGCTCCATCAAATCCATCCTGGAGCAGACCCGGCCCGTTCCGGAACCGGCCACGGTCTCTTTGGGGCTGGTGGGGCTGGCTGCATTAATGATGCGCCGCCGCCGGAGCTGATCTTCCGGAACCATGGATTAGAGATTGAATGAGGCGGACATTCCGGAGGGAGTGTCCGCTTTTTGCTACCGGCCGTTCAGTTCTCCCCTTTCATAAGATGAAGACTATTTTCTCCCTGTTCCTGCTGGCGGTGCTGGCATGCCGTATTGACGCCGTCCCGGTTTATCCCGGTACCGCTCCGGGCCGGGCCGCTCTCTCGGAAGCATCTTCCGGCGGTCAGACGGCCTATGCCTTGTCCAATGCGCTGCTCCGCGCCAGCTATGTGCATGACCGGAAGGCGGGGCTTCTGTCCCTGGGCGGCATATCCGTTCAGGGAAAAGCCGTAGCGGCTTCTGAAGGCACGCTCTTCATCATCAATCTGAAAGACGGGGCTTCCCTGCGTTCCGAGGATATGACGCTTCAATCCATTTCCACCGGATATGATCCGGGGGACAAAAAGGCGGTAAAAGCGGCTGACAGGCTTCCTTCCCGCTATCTGGACGCCACGTTCGTCAGGGATGCCGTCACGGTGCGCTGGCGTGCCGTGCTGCACGATGGTTCCCATTACCTGCGCACGGAAATGAATATCTCCTCCACGGAGGCGCTGGAAGCGAACAGCGTGATTGCCATGCGCTACCCCGTGCTGCCCAATGGCGGGGCCGTCGTGGTCCGGGGGACGGCCAAAAGCGGTAATCCGGTAACCAGCCCGGATATATTCTGCGGCCTGGAAACGCCTACGGGCATCAATTCCGTAACCCTCCCTTCCGGTTCCGGCGTGGATTGGAATCCTTTTGCCTGGACGCCCGCTTCCTGGACGGAGCTTGCGGATTCCTCCATCATTCCGGAGGGCATGACCGCTCTGGACGGCACGGCTCCGGGCATGGACCGCCTGACTACCTGTGAAGGCGCGGTCAGCTATGCGTCCGCCGGAACGGATACCGTTACCTTCAGGTACGCCTCCGGAACCCACCGGCTGAACATGGTGGGCGTCCAGCTTCTGGATGAAGGAGGCGCCGTGGTCTCCCAGGACATTCATCCCGGTTACACCGGATCGGCCTCCTCCGGCAATTCCTATACGCTTCAGGTTCCTGCGGCCGGAACGTACCGTCTCCGTTACTGGGTGGAAACGAAAACGGAGACCATCACCAGCTCCGGCACGGTGGGGCATTCCCTTTCCCCTTCGCTGGTAGAGGAGGAGGCCGCCAATGATCCCTGGCTGGTTCAGGGCCGCTGGCCCTGTTCCGCTACTCTGGAGCCGGACGCCTCCGAAACATTGCGCGTGTGGGAAATATCCTCCGTCATCGGCGTGCTGGCTCCGGGCCAGGAGCGCCGCTCCGTACTGGTTTACACGGAACGCCAGCGCGCCGTGCCCTACCGTTCCATGGTGCATTACAATTCCTGGTATGAGCTTAACATCAACCGCAATGGCGGAAGCTGGCAGAACAGGATGCAGGAATCCCAGTGCCTGCCCGTCGTGGAGGCATGGAAGAAAAACCTGTTTGATGCCCATGGGATTTCCGTGGACGCCTTCGTCTGGGACGACGGCTGGGATGACTTTGACTCCCTTTGGAACTTCCATCCCGGCTTTCCGGACGGTTTCAGCACCCTGAACGCGGAGTGCCTGAAACAGGGGGCGGGCATCGGCGCATGGCTGGGGCCGACGGGCGGTTATGCCCCGGCCCAGGGCTCCCGCCTGAAGGCATGGAAAGCCCAGCATCCGGAGGCGCCGGCCTTCAACCTGTCCAATTCCATTTATTTTGAAGGGTTTACGGACCGCTGCAAATTCATGGTGCGGAATTATGATATGAGGTACTTCAAATTTGACGGGATCGGTTCCGATGCGGAAGGCATCATCAATGTGATCCGGGAACTGCGCACGGAACGGCAGGACCTCTACTTCAACTGTACGGTGGGAACCTGGGCCTCCCCCTTCTGGTTCATGTACGCGGATTCCACCTGGCGTGACGGGAACGACTACCAGGAACGGGGAGACGGAGACGCGGACGGCAACGGGAACCGGAACAAATGGCTGACCTACCGGGACGATCAGATTTATGCCACCTTTGTCTCCAAATCTCCCCTTTGTACCCTCAACTCCCTGATGTTCCACGGCGTTATCCATTCCTCCCACGGCGGGCCGGATGCGATGTCCAAGGAGCTGGAAAGCGTAAAATGGGAAATGCGCCTCTCCGCCGCGTGCGGCTCCTCCCTCCAGGAGCTTTATCTGGACAAGGATCTGATGACGGCGGAGCATTGGGCGGAGCTGGCCCGGTGCATCGCCTGGTTCCGCAGCAACCGGGATGTGCTGCCGGACGTTCACTGGGTAGGGCGCGACCCCTGGGACGCCAGCCGGGCGGAGGAAGACCGGGGAGGCATCTACGGCTGGGCGTCCTGGAACCGGGACAAGGCCACGCTGGCCCTGCGCAATTCCTCCAAGGCGCCTCACTCCTATACGTTCACGCTGCGCCAGGTCCTGGACATTCCGGCGGCCAATAACGATCCGGTGTCTTTACGCGCCGTTCATGCGGACCAGGCGTCTCATCCGGAACTTACGGGCAAATCCCTTTCTCCGGATACTGCGGTGACGGTGACGATGCAGCCGTATGAAGTCATCGTCTTTGATACGGGGGCGGACAGAATTTCCCCCGGCACGGCGTGGGATGCCTGGATTGCCTCCAATCTGGGAGGGGACGATGCCGATGATGAAACCCTGGCGGCGCAAACGGCGGACCCGGACGGAGACGGAATTGCCAACCTGATGGAGTTTGCCCTGGGCGGAGACATGCTGAAACCGGACCGGCTGAACGGAAGAAAAGGGGAGAAAGCCCTGATTACGCACGGAATGGAAGAAGGACCTGTGCTGACCATGACTTTTACCCCCAACCCTGACGCCGCAGGCGTGGTGGCCTATACCGCCCAGTTTTCCGACGATTTGGAGAACTGGGAAGACCTTCCCGTGGAACTCCCGGAGGAAGCGGAGCAAACGCCCACGCCCGTAACGGTGAAAGACCCGCGGGCGTCCGCCGGAGCTTCCAGAAGGTTTGTGCGCCTGAAAGTGGAAATGAAACGGAATGCAGAGGAATAGGAGAACCCGGCATGGATTGAACAGGGGGTCCTGCCCGGTTTTTCATGGTCTCTCCGGGGGCTGGTTCCTGATTAAATGGCTGTTGAGGTCTCCTGGGGCTGCTGGCGGCCAAGGAATAAACCGAAGGCAGGAACTTCCCCGGATGATAAGCTCCTGAATGGGGAATGAAGGCGCAGACGGAAGAATAAAGGGTTTGTGGACCGGAAGGGATTCGTATAAAATCCGTTCCGGTTTTCTTATGACTAGTTCCTCCGCATCCGATTCCTCTCCGGCTCCCCGGAATACGTTTTCCCATCATCTGGGGATGAAAGGATTTCTGCTGATGGAGGGGCTGCTGAAGCTCATCGGCATGAAAACGCTTTACCGTCTGGGACGCGTGGCGGGCGGCGCGGCGTGGTATCTGCTGCCGCAGCGGCGGAAAATCGTGGAGAGGAACCTGCGCATTGTGCTGGACCCGGCGTTGCGCGGGAAGAAGCTGCATCAATTGAGCCGGGAAAATTTCAAAAGGACGATCGCCAATTTCCTGTGCTCCGCGAAGACGGCCACCCTGACGGATGAGCAGTTGAAAAAATGCGTTGCCATCAGGGGGCATGAGGAATTTGCAGCTCCCGTGCTGGAAGGGCGGGGGCAGGTATGCGCCATAGCCCATTCCGGCAATTGGGAAGCCCTGGCACGGATACGCGTGTTTTTCCCGGAGGTGGAGCGTTACGGGTCCATGTACCGCCAGTTTGACAATCCGCTGATGGAGGAATACATGTATAGGCGCCGCACGGAGAGGGGGACGCAGATGTTTTCCAAGGAGGGAGGAATCAAGGCTCCCATGAAGCTGCTGAAGGAAGGCGCGGCCCTTGGAGTGCTGAGCGACCAGTTTGTCTGGGAGGGGGTGCACGTCCCGTTCTTCGGGAAGGTGACCGGTACCACTCCGCTGCCGGCCCTGCTGAAAAAAAGGACCGGGGCAGGCATGGTGGCGATAGCGGTGCGCACGGATTCTCCGGGGCACTGGATATCCGATATGGGGAACGTGGTTGATTTTTCCCGTTCCGACGGCTCCCTGGCGGGAGACACCATGGAAGTGAACCGGGCCCTGGAAACCTTGATCGGCAAGTCCGTGCTGGACGTATTCTGGATGCACCACCGCTGGAAATCCATTGACCGCTTTCCTCCCCGGGATGAAAAAACGTCCCGGCTTCTGGAAAACATGGAACTGAAGCCGTACCGCATCCTGGTGGCCGTGCCGAAGGCCCTGGATGAAGCCCTGGTGACTGTTCCGCTGATCCGGGCGCTGAAAGCCGCCCGGTGCGACGTGCAGGTGAGCGTCATCTGCACGTCCGCCCAGGCAGGGGTATGGAAGACCATGCCGGAAGTCAGCCATGTGCTGCCGCACGATTCCCTGGAGCAGCTCCGGCAGGCGCTGGATGCGGATGAATTCTACAATGACGGCCCGCTGGACATGGGCATCATGCTGGACCAGGACATGGAGACCCTGAAGGCGCTGGAGCCATACGGTCCCATGATGTTCTCCGGGTTGGATACGCACCCCGGAGCCCGGAAATACAAATTCCGGGTAACGGCTCCCGTGCTGCGCGCCGCTCCCCCCATGCACCGGGTGCAGACTTATCTGGAGCTCGGCAGCCGGCACGGGCTGGACGCGTGGCAGCCTGCCGTGTTCCCGGTGAAAAAGGAGCAGGCTCCAGAAGACGCTCCCATTCTGATTGCTCCGTTCTCCAGCCTGGGGCCGGCCAATGAATGGAGCGAAGAGCAGTGGGCGGAACTTGTCCCCCTCCTGCCGCGCAGGGCCGTACTGGCAGCCCTGGAGGAAGACCGTGATCGCGCCGCCGCCCTGGCGGAGCGCCTGAATGTGGAACTGGCGGCAGGAATGCCGGAAGCGTTGTTCCCCGTCATGGATAACGCGGCTGCGGCCGTGGCGGTGGATGGAGATATTCCGGCCCTCTGCTCCTTCCGCGGTCTTCCGGTGGTGACCTTGTTTTCCACCCGTCTTCCGGATATTTGCCGGCCCATGGGCCTTTTCAACCGTTCCCTGTACAGCCACCAGTGCTGTTCCCCCTGCTTCCTGAGGGAATGCGACCGTGACGTTCCCTGCAACCGCCATATCTCCGTGCAGGAGGTGTTGGAGGCCTTGCACGGGATAAATACGTCTAGCATTTAAGGATATTTATAGAAAAAGACTTATTCCTCTGTCTATAATGAAGATAGGTTTTCCTTAAAAATTAAATTATGACTAAAGGTATTAATTTAAAAAAATTGAGGAATGATACCCATTTGACATTGGGTCGTCTTGCAGAATTATCCGGATATAATGTGGCCACTATAGTCCGTTTGGAATAGGGAGAAAAAGTACCTCCACATATCAGGGAATCTGTGGTTTCCATTCTTTTGAGCGCCAGGGAAGAAGGTTTGGCTCTAGACGTCAGAATATGGCGTGAACGAGCTTTAAGAGCTGAAAGTAAAGTAGAAATTTTACTTGAGATGGTCAAAGGTGCAATGAATGTTCTGAATAATTCTAAGGATTGAGTAGATTTTTTGTATTTCTAATATACTATATTTCTTAAATTTTCTTCCCGGCGGAAAATATGGCGGGCCTGTTCCGTCAGTTCCGCGGACGGTTCCGGGACGTCCTTCAAGGTATATTCCAGATTCAGTTCATCCCACTTGAAGCGTCCCATCTGGTGGAAGGGGAGCACGTCCACGCGCTCCACGTTGCCCAGGCGCGCCGCATAGCGGGAGAGCTCCGCGATGTCTTCCATGTTGTCCGTGAGGCCCGGAACCAGCACGTACCGGAGCCAGGCGGGTTTGCGGAGGGCGGCCAGGCGCTCCGCGAATTGCAGGGTAGGGCGCAGTTCCCCGCCTGTCAGGGCCTTGTACCGTTCCGGGTTCCATGCCTTGATGTCCAGCAGGACCAGGTCCGTGTTCGCCAGCATGTCTTCATCCGCATTCCGGCCCAGATGGCCGGAGGTGTCCAGGCAGGTGTGCAGCCCCAGGCCTTTGCATCCCTTCAGCACGGCTTTGGAAAAATCCGGCTGAAAGAGGGGATCGCCTCCGGACAGGGTGACGCCCCCGCCCGCCGCCAGCAGGAAATCCCGGTAACGGGCTATTTCTTCCAGAACGTCCGCCGCGCTTCTGTTCCGGCCCCGGCGCACACAGGAGGTATCCGGATTGTGGCAGTAGCGGCAGCGCAGGCTGCACCCGGACAGGAAGAGGACGAAGCGGATGCCGGGACCGTCCACGGTGCCGCAGGATTCCACGGAATGGACCAGTCCCGCGGCGGCGGATTCACCGCCCGGAACCGGGTTCTGGGGAAAAGCCTGGGGCATCCGCTTCCTGGCTGGGTTAACGGGTGTGGAAGGTTCGGTTGAGAACCTCCTCCTGCTGTTCGCGGGTGAGCTTGATGAAGTTCACGGCATAGCCGGAAACGCGGATGGTCAGCTGCGGGTATTTTTCCGGGTGGTCCATGGCGTCCAGCAGGGTTTCCCGTTCCAGCACGTTCACGTTAATGTGGTGCCCTGTGGCGGCAAAGTAGGCGTCCAGCAGGGAGACGAGCTTGGCGCGGCGTTCCCCTTCTTCCTTGCCCAGGGCCTGCGGCACGATGGAGAAGGTGTAGGAAATGCCGTCCAGGGAGTCGTCATAGGACAGCTTGGCGACGGAAAGCATGGAGGCCACGGCTCCGTTTTTATCCCTGCCGTGCATCGGGTTGGCCCCGGGCGCGAAGGGTTCCCCGGCGCGGCGGCCGTCCGGCGTATTGCCCGTCTTCTTGCCGTAAACCACGTTGGAGGTAATGGTCAGGATGGACTGGGTGGGCAGGGAGCCGCGGTAGGTGTGGAGCTTGCGCAGTTTTTCCATGAACCCGGTGACCAGGCCGCATGCGATCTCGTCCACGCGCGGATCATTGTTCCCGTAGCACGGGAATTCACCTTCCGTCCTGAAATCCACAATAAGGCCGTCTTCATTGCGGATGGCCTTCACCGTGGCGTATTTAATGGCGGACAGGGAGTCCGCGGCCACGGAGAGCCCGGCGATGCCCGTAGCCATCGTTCGCAGGATTTCAGGATCATGCAGCGCCATTTCAATGCGTTCATAGCAGTACTTGTCGTGCATGTAGTGGATGATGTTCAGGGCGTCAATATAGGTCTTGGCAAGCCAGTCCTGCATCTTGTCGTACAGGGCCATCACTTCATCATACTTCAGAATCTCCTCCGTATAGCGCGGGGAGGGCGGGGCCACCTGTTTGCCCTTGAGTTCATCCATGCCGCCGTTCAGGGCATACAGCAGGCATTTGGCCAGGTTGGCGCGCGCGCCGAAGAACTGCATCTGCTTGCCGATGCGCATGGCGGATACGCAGCACGCGATGCCGTAGTCGTCACCCCAGTGCGGGCGCATCAGGTCATCGTTCTCATACTGGACGGAGGACGTCTCAATGGAGACCCTGGCGCAGAAGCTCTTGAAGGCTTCCGGCAGGTTCCCGGCCCACAGCACGGTCAGGTTCGGTTCCGGAGCGGGACCCAGGTTGTACAGGGTCTGGAGCATGCGGAAGGAGCTGCGGGTGACCAGGGTGCGGCCGTCTTCCCCCATGCCGCCGATGGATTCCGTTACCCAGGTGGGGTCCCCGGAGAAAAGGTTGTTGTAGTCGGGCGTGCGGATGAAGCGGACGATGCGCAGTTTCATCACGAACTGGTCCATGATTTCCTGCGCCTCCTCCTCCGTAAGGAGGCCCTGCTCCAGGTCCCGGGTGAAGTAGATGTCAAAGAAGGTGGAGACGCGGCCCAGGGACATGGCGGCTCCGTTCTGTTCTTTCACGGCAGCCAGGTAGCCCAGGTAGGTCCACTGGACGGCTTCACGGGCATTTGCGGCGGGGCGGGCCAGATCGCAGCCGTAGGAGGCGCCCATCCGGGCGAGTTCCTCCAGGGCGCGGATTTGCTCGCTCATTTCCTCGCGCAGGCGGATGACCTCGTCCGTGAGGGGGATATTCTCATGGCGTTTGAGGTCCTTGCGGCGTTCGGCGGCCAGTTTGTCCGTGCCGTACAGGGCCACGCGGCGGTAGTCCCCGATGATGCGCCCGCGGCCGTAGGCGTCCGGAAGCCCGGTGATGATGCCGGCGGAACGGGCCGCGCGGATGTCTGAGGTGTAGGCGTCAAAAACGCCCTCGTTGTGCGTCTTGCGTATCTTGTTGAAAATGTCCGCAGTCTTTTCGCACATCTTGAACCCGTAGGCTTCCAGGGCCTGCTGGGCCATGCGCAGGCCGCCGAAGGGCATCAGGGCGCGTTTCAGGGGGGCGTCCGTCTGCAGGCCCACCACCACCTCCAGCTCCTTGTCAATGTAGCCGGGCTTGTGGGAGACGATGGAGGAAACCACTTCCTCGTCCGCATCCAGCACGCCGCCGTTGTCCGTTTCCTGTTTCAGCAGGACTTTCAGTTCCTCCCAGAGTTGAAGCGTGCGCCGGGATGGCCCGGAAAGAAAATCTTCATTGCCGGAATAAGGCGTGTAATTGTTCTGGATGAAATCCCGTACGTCGATGGACTCCGTCCATGCTCCGGGCTTGAATCCCTGCCATTCCTGGGGGAGGGCGGGGGATGCCTTCAAGTCTTTTGCCATGCTGATCATAAATAGGATATGGTGTGGAAAAACGGAGAGGACGGCCCCGGCCTTTGAAAGGGCCGGAAACGGCGAAACTCCGCGCCGCTTGACTATACCGGGAATTTGCGGGGGCAACAAGGCCAATTCTTCCGGGTCCGGTTACCGGGGCGGGGAGCCTGGCCTGTTTCAAGAATCCAGCCGTTCCGGAATGGGAATGAGGAAAAAACGGGAGCGCGGAAGCGGGGGAAATAGTTTTTCTTTACTTTCCGGGGCGCGGCCACAATATTTTAACAATGCCGGGTTCCCATTTATTAAGATGTTTATTGCTGGCTGGCGTTTCCTGGATGGCCTTATTTTCCGGAGTCTGCGCGGATGAGCTGCCTTCTACGCTGAAGCCTCAAGTAAACGAGCGCGCCGTCTATGGCTGGAATGCACGCCATCAGGCCGTAATGCAGCGGAACCGGACGGTTAAGCCGGAATATGTCATCTTTGGTGACAGCATTACCCACCGCTGGGGGGGGGAGCCTTCCGGGGATAAAAGGGCCCTGGGGGCGGGAAAAGCGGCGTGGGAGAATCTTTTTTCTCCGCATACGGTGACCAATATGGGTTTTGGCTCTGATTATGTGGACAATGCCTACTACCGTGTGCAGCTTGGTGAATTGGACGGAATCTCTCCGCGCGTGATCATCGTGCTTTTGGGAACCAACAATATTGGCGGCAGGAAGGATACTCCCCGGGCATGTGCGGATAACCTTAAGGCTTTCGTGAGCCTGGTGCGCGAGAAGTGCCCCTCTTCCAAAATCCTGCTCCTGGGCATTTTGCCCAGGAAGGAAAAGGAACTGGCGCCCCTGATTATGGAAACTAATCAAATAATATCTGGTCTGGCTGATGGAAGCACGGTGTTTTTTGCCAATCCGGGCACAGGGTTTCTGGCAAAAGATGGCGTGTCTCCAAAGCGCGGCCTGCTGGTGGATGGCTTGCATCCCGGTGCCAAGGGATACGATGTGCTGGGAAAGGAACTGAGTTTGCTTCTGAAAAAAATGGACGGCAAGTACAAGGGAAGCTCCGTAGTCCGGTAAAAGGGGAATGGAACAGTGAGCTTCCCGGTATGCCGGCGCGGCGGGGCCAACCGTTAAAACAGTGGTATTTTCCATCCGGGAAGGGATGCCGCCGCATGCAGCCTTGATGTGTGGGAGGATTTCCCTACACTGGATTCCAATTCAGCCGTTCCGTCATGAATTTCCAGTTGTATACGCTTACCGTGATGCTGGGCGCCCTTCTGGCGTTTCCTGCAACTTCCGCTCCGGCGCCCGCTCTGCCTTCCACCCTGAAGCCGGAACCCCACCAGCGGGATCCGTATGACTGGAATGCCCGTCATGAGGCCGTCAAAAAGCGGAACCGGTCCGTCAAGCCGGAGTATGTGATGATCGGGGACAGCATCACCCATCATTGGGGCGGGGAGCCCTCCGGAGACGGCAGGAAGGCGGGAGGGGCATCCTGGGATCAGCTGTTCGGCCCTCATGCGGTGACCAACATGGGCTTTGGTTTTGATTATGTGGACAATGCCTATTACCGCGTGCAGAACGGGGAACTGGATGGCATCTCCCCGCGGGTCGTCATCGTGCTGCTGGGAACCAATAATCTGGGCCACCGGAAGGATACGCCGCAGGCGTGTGCGGACAATATCAAGGCGTTCGTGCTCCTGGTGCGCCGGAAGTGCCCTTCTTCCAAAATCCTGCTGCTGGGCATTCTGCCCAGGAAAGAGAAAGACCTGGCGGACCCGGTGAGGGAGACGAACAAGCTGCTGGCGAAGCTTCACAATGGGAAAAACGTCTTCTTTGCCGATCCGGGGAAGGCGTTCCTTTCCGCGGACGGCGTTTCTCCCAAAAATGAATTCATGAAAGACGTGGTGCACCCCAATGCCAGGGGGTACGAGGCGCTGGAAAAGGAGCTGGCCGCACTGCTGAAAAAGATGGATGCGAAGTACCGCGGTGGAAAACCCGCCGGGAAGCAGGCCTGACAGTGGTCTTTTTGAATAAGGAGGGATTTGGGCTTGAAGGGATAGCCCGTTCCGTAAGAATATACCGCCTTTAGTCTGAGTATCCGTTTTATGAAAAGCCTGTTGTTTGCCTTGCTTGCCGGTTCTGTCTGCTGCTGTTATGCCCAGCAGGCCGCCGTTCCCGCTCCGGAGCCTGAAGTTGTAGCCACGCCGCCGTCCGATGCCGGACGAGGCCTCATCCGCGTGAATTCCCGTGAAATCCGCCATTACTCCGGCACCCGCAAGGAGCCGGATTACCTGGTCAGCAAGGATAACGGGAAAACCTGGGAAATGAAGGAGGCCCCTGCCGGCTACCCGCCCAACTATGGAGGCATTCCCAAGGAATCCCCGGCGATTGCGCGCAATCCCCTCACCAGGGAATTCATCCGCGTGCAGCCCATCGGAGGGTTTATCTTCCTTTCCAAGGGAGGCCTGGACGGCAAGTGGTTTGCGGTCACGAATGACGGCAAGCTGGAGGAGGACTGGAAGAATCCGGAGAAGCAGAAAAATCTGAAAAAACTGGGCGGCATCATGCGCACGCCCACTTTTGTCAACAAGGGCAAGAGGGTGATTGTGCCGTTCCACAACATGGGTGGCGGCACCAAGTTCCACATTTCCGATGACGGCGGGCTCACCTGGCGCGTGTCCAAAAATGGCGTTACCTCTCCCAGGCATGAAGCCAAGCCGCCCCACCAGGGCGTCAGATGGTTCAACAATGCCGTGGAAGCCACGGTGCTGGAAATGAAGGACGGCACCCTGTGGGCGCTGGCCCGCACCTCCCAGGACCAGGCGTGGCAGGCGTTCTCCAGGGATTACGGGGAGACGTGGAGCAAGCCGGAGCCGTCCCGCTTCTTCGGCACCCTGACCATGAACACGCTGGGACGCCTGGATGACGGAACCATCGTCTCCCTGTGGACCAACACGATGGCCCTGCCGGAAAACGCCACGGCAGGCAACGGAACGTGGGAGGATGTGTTTACCAACCGTGATTCCCACCACATCGCCCTCTCCGATGACGAGGGCAAGACCTGGTACGGATTCCGTGAAATCATTCTGGATGAACACCGCAACCATCCCGGCTACGCCACGCTGGACGGTCCGGAAGACCGCGGCAAGCACCAGAGTGAAATGGTGCAGCTGGACAAAAACCGCATTCTCATTTCCCTGGGGCAGCACAAAAACCACCGCCGCCTGGTCATTGTGGACCGCCGCTGGGTGGCCGCCAAAACGCGCGCCACGCAGACGGGCAGGGATTTGGACGCCCAGTGGACTATCCATACCTATATTCCGCAGAAAAAAGGCCATTGCAGCTACAACCGGAAGCCCTCCGCGGAACTGGTTCCGGACCCCTCCGGCGGGGAAAAGAAAGTGCTGCAAATCAGGCGCCTGAATGATCCCGAACTGGTTAATGAGAAATCCAAGGTGGATTACCAGAACGGGGGCGCTACCTGGAACTTCCCGAACGGGACCACGGGGCTGGTCAAATTCCGTTTCCGGGTGGCGGACGGGGACCAGGCGGACGATTCCGGCCTTCAGGTTTCCCTGACGGACCGCTTGTTCAATGCCTGTGACACCACCACGAAGGACTACGCCCTGTTTACCTTCCCCATCAAGCTGAAGCCCGCCCCCCATCTGCTGCTTGGCATGAAAAAAGTGCCTTTTACGCCCGGAGCGTGGCATGAGGTCTCCATTCTCTGGCAGGGCTCCCAGGCTGTGGTTTCCCTGGACGGGAAAAAGGCGGGCACGCTGAAAATGGTGAACCAGTCTCCCAACGGGGCCAGTTACATCCATTTCATCAGCACCGGGACCAAGCCGGACGCGGGCGTTCTGCTGGATACGGTGAACGCCCGGGTGAAATGAGAGGCGCCCGCGCAGGGGGGAAGCCGGGCCTAGCGGCTTCCGCTCTGCGGAAGCGGGGAGGTGCTTAACTCCGGCAGGTGTTTCAGAACCTGGTGCAGGTGGTCGTTTGACCGGTTGCCGATCTGCTGGAGGGCCGTGCGGCCGTACTTGTCCCGCAGGGCAGGGTCTGCCTGGTGGTCCAGCAGAAGCCGTGCAATGCCCAGCTTCAGCCGGTCCAGGGTATCGTCCCCCAGCAGCATGTCCCGGCAGCACAGCATCAGGGGCGTTTCCCCGGCTGCGTTTTGATGGTTGACGTCCGCCCCCTCGCTGATAAAGAGGTTGACCAGTTCCCTGATTTGAGGGAGGTGGGATACATCAATAAAAGCCAGTTGGCGGCACAGGTTCAGCAGGGCCGTGTCTCCCGCGGAATCCGGCGGGGCTGTGGTCATGGGCATGGCCGTGTTGACGTCCGCCCCGTATTCCAGCAGGGTATGGGCTATTTGCAGCGCGGTTTTCGGCCTGTTCAGGTTCAGGGAAAGGAGGGGTGGGGTCATCTCCCCGCGGAAATTGGGATCATACCCGGCCTCGCAAAGCTTGCGGACCAGAAGGGGGTATCCGGCGGCGGCGGCCCAGGTCAGCAGACTGGTTTTTTTACCCCTCAATTCCGGCTGGAGGGAAATATCCGCCCCGCATTTGAGAAGAAAAAGAGCCGCCTCCTCATACGGCGCCCCTCCGATGCCGGCCACGCAGGTCATGACCAGCGGAGGCCATCCCATCGGGCCCGGTTTGTCCACATCCGCGCCGTACTGAACCAGCAGGTTGAGGCAGGAAAGCCTGTTGTGCACCGGGAGGGGATGGGTGTCATCCATTCCGGGATGGCACGCGTCGGTCAGGGGAGTATCCCCCTGCTCGGAACCCGGTATGGATGGAATGGCATGTTGCGGCAGGATGATCTGGAGGTTCGGGTCCGCATTGCGTTGCAGGAGGCGGTTCAGCAGCTGCACCTGTCCCAGCCCGGCAGCCAGGTGCAGGAGGGTTTCATGGGAGGAAGTGCGGCAGCGTCCGTCCGCCCGCTCCACCGTATTCCGGATCATCTGGAGCCTCTCCCTGATTTCCTCCTGCATGTACTGGCGCATGGAAACCTCGGAAAACATGTGCCAGTCAATATGGCGGGAATTGGGACAAAGCCCTCGGAAGATGAAGCGCTCCGGACTGCGATGCTCCGTGAAGTCCGCTACGGCAAGAATCTGTTCTTTTTCCGCTTTTGTCCACAGGGGGTTGAATTTCCACTCCGCGGGAGTGGGGTCATTCCTGAGGAACCAGAAAATAGTGGATCCCGCGACAAGGGCGGCAAAAACGCTCAAAGCTCCAAAAAACCAGAGGGTCTTTTTTCTTAATGTCATGTGTATCATAAGCAGGTCAACTGCGAGAAGCTATGATGCAGGAATCCGTAACTTCGGGCAATGAAAAAATGGTATGCGCAAGTAAGGCCCGGAGCGGACCGGGCAGGAATTTGAATGGCGGATTGTGAATCCGGACATAATCCAATCAATTGAATTTTAATAAATCACATAGTACTGCCCCATGCAGGCCAGGGCGGTTAAGGCATGACACCATATTTCCCCTCATCCCCGTAGTTGTCTTTATCCATGGGCTTCTTTTCCCTACCGGGTGGAAAAAAATCTTCCGCCGGATTCACAATCCGGTATGACGCGTTAGGCATTGCGGGTGTGCGGCTGACTTTAAATTGTCCTCATTTGCATGTTTCCGGCCACGGAATGGAAAATGCAGGAATCACCAGTTTTCCATGGACGGAGTGGAGGAAGGGAATTTATTGCCGCGGAGGTCTTTTCCTCCACGGCTGTGCGCTGTCTGAAGCCGGTCTTGCCTTGGAAGAACCGGGGAACGATGATCCATTCAACGTTATGGATTCCGTCAAACTCATTGCGTCCGATATGGACGGCACGCTGCTCAATGGAAAGGGGGAACTGGACCCTGCGTTTTTCAGCCTGTTTGAAAAGCTTGAACGCCGCGGCATCCGCTTTGCCGCGGCCAGCGGGCGCCAGTATGACGGACTGCGCCGGACCTTTGCTCCCGTGGCTGACCGGATGCTGTTCATCGCAGAGAACGGTGCCTATGCGGCATCCGGAGGGGAGGAATGGCTGGTGCTGGACATGGCCCCGGAAACGGTGGCGCAGATAATAGGAATGGTCAGGAACATTGAGGGCACGTGCATCGTCCTCGCAGGCCGGGATTCCGCGTATATTGAAGACAAGCAGCCGGAATTCGTCCGGGAGGCCCGCAGGTACTACACCCGGTGCAGGGAGGTGGAGAACCTGCTGGACGTGCGGGGGGACAGGCTGCTGAAAATTGCCGTGTATGATTTCCGGGGAGCAAAGAAAAACAGCTATCCGCGCTTGAAGCATCTGGAACATGGCTTCCAGGTGGCCGTCTCCGGAGAAAAGTGGATGGACATCAGCCGGAAAGGGGCGGACAAGGGAAGCGCGCTGGAGCTGATCCAGCGTAAATTGGGCATTTCCCCGGAGGAAACCATGGTCTTTGGCGACCAGATGAATGATGCGGAAATGATGCGCCAGGCCCGGTTCAGTTATGCCGTGGCGAACGCCGTGCCGGAAATCCGCGCCATGGCTGCGTTTGAAGCTCCGTCCAATGAGGAAAACGGAGTCATGCAGGTGCTTGGAAAGGTATTGGACTCCCACGTTCCGCACGGCGGCTGAACCTTGGCGGGATCAAAGAACGCAGGGGCATGGGAATGATGAACCGTCATGCCGTTTCCGGTTCCGGGAAGAAAGGGGAGCCCCTGTCAGCGGGAAGCGCCGTTGCCCTTTTTAGTTTTGCTTTTCCGGGTTGATGTGGTATACCCGTGCCAGACGTCATGAATCAGGAATTCTTTTCAGTGCTTGTGCAGGTGGTGGCAGCCCTGGGGCTGGCCGGCATTATCTTGTTGCTCAGTATCTTGATGGGCAAGCGTTCTTCCGTGCGCAAACCTGCGGATGTTCCATATGAATGCGGGATGATTCCCATGGGGGAAGGCGCTCCGATGTTCTCCGTGAAATTCTACATGGTGGCCATGCTCTTCGTCATCTTTGACCTGGAAGTGGTATTCCTCTATCCCTGGGCCGTCAACTTCCGGGACTACGTGATGATGAATCCGGAATCCTTCACGGCCATGTGCATCTTTATCGGCATTCTGCTGGTGGCCTACCTGTACGCGCTGGGCAAGGGTGCCCTGAACTGGCACCACGATCCCCGCTGATCTTTCCTTATTCCATTTCATCAAACGCCGTGCTCCGTGGGGAACGCGGCGTTTTTTATGTGGAAGAAAGGAAAAGGCCTTGAAAAATTCCATGGCGGGGAAATCTCCTTAAGGCTTATTCCTTGCCTGTATATCACTTTTGCGGATGAATTCTTATTGTATGAAAGATGATTTCTCTTGCCAGGGAAAGGGAATGGGGATAGCGTTTGCGTGACCAGGAAATCCAGCATGAATCTGCCTCTTCCCAAAACGACGCAAGGCGTATACCGCCTGTCGGTCAGCACCTTTTATTTTCTACAGGGCCTGGTATTCGCCAGCTGGGCGTGCCGTATTCCGGACATCAAGAATGCGCTGGGGCTGAATGACGCCGACCTTGGCTCCGTGCTCTTTGCCGTTCCGGTGGGGCAAATGTCCGCCATGGCGCTGTCCGGCTACCTGGTGGGCCGCTACGGCAGCCGCAGGATACTGATGGCGGCTTCCGTCTTTTATCCCGCCGTGCTTGTCTATCTGGGCATGGCGGCCTCCTTCTGGGAACTGGCGGCGGGGCTGTTTTTCTTTGGGGTGGCCGCGAATTTAACCAACATATCCGTTAATACGCAGGGCGTGGGGGTGGAGCGGCTGTACCAGTGCAGCATCATGGCGCGGTTCCATGGCTTGTGGAGCCTGGCGGGATTCTTCGGCGCTCTGCTGGGAGCGCTGATGGTGGACTGGAAGGTATCCACGGAAACGCACTTCATCGCCATTTTCCTGATGTGCATGGTCATTCTGGCCGTATTTTCCCGTACTCTCCTGCCGCGGGACGCGCGGCGTTCCTCCACCCAGGGCGGCGGCATGTTCCGGAGCATGGACGCATATGTGCTGGTCATCGGCCTGATCGCCTTCGGGAGCATGGTGAGTGAGGGGACCATGTTTGACTGGAGCGGCGTATACTTTGAAAGCGTGGTGCAGCCCGGACCGGGACTGGTCCAGGTGGGGTACGTGGCCTTCATGAGCACCATGGCCCTGGGGCGCTTTACGGCGGACCGCATGGTGATGCGCTTCGGCCCCGTGCGGGTGCTCCGCGCCAGCGGCATTCTCATTGCAGCCGGGCTGCTGGTTTCCGTCCTGTTCCCCGTGCTGTGGTCCGCTACGCTGGGCTTCCTGCTGGTGGGGTTCGGTACCTCCTCCATCGTTCCCCTGTGCTACAGCCTGGCGGGAAAATCCAAAAAAATGATTCCCAGCGTGGCTCTGGCCTCCGTCTCCACCATCGGCTTTCTGGGCTTCCTGCTGGGGCCTCCGGTCATCGGCCACATTGCCCATGCTTCCTCACTGAGGTGGTCCTTCTCCCTGATTGCCCTGGTCGGGCTGGGAACGGCGTTCGTCGCCCCCTTCTTGAAAAAATTCAGGAAATGAGCGTGGGCATGCGGGGGGGCATAACACACACCCTATAAAGCCTCATGATCTATTCCAAAGTTACCGGTAGGCAATTCTTCTATTTCTATGATGTTAGCGTTGGGGACGCGGCAAAGTAAATTCTTTCAATGCTTCGTTAAGAAAGTCGTTAAACGGTTTCATCAGTTGAAATTTTTGAGCAATAAACGAAATATCATTTTCAAGAAGCTGCTGATAGCTCACATGATACTCAATATCCCAAGACTTATGCTTCATATATTCGGATAAGGGGTGTTCCTTATCGTATCCGCGCGGCACATTTTTCAGCTTATCCCCCTCAATGGAAAAGTTGGCAGCAAATTCATGCGTATTTATAATGCGTTGAAATTCTTCTGCATTTTGGAGAATATAATCACGTACTAATGTGGTGGCCTGTGGAAACTGTGTTGCAAACACGCCGCCGCCTAAAAAAGAGGCTGACGGGCTGATACAAATATAATAGCCTGCGGGAATCGGCTTTTTTCCGGCAGTAGATATGTGTGCTCTGAATGCTGTGTGATAAGGCGTTTTATTCTTGCTAAACCGGGTGTCCTTATTGAGCCGGTAGGTCAAATCTTCTGCGCGTAAACAGGCAACAGACGGGTCAAACTTTGCAATCCGATGAATTAAGTCTTGAATGAACAAAGCAAATTCATTTTTTGCTTCTAAATACTGTTCCCTATGGCTTTTCATCCATTCCAATGAATTATTTTTTTCCAAGTCTTTTAGAAAAATGAATGTTTTTTGCAGTTCCATAAATACCTCCTCTTTTTAGTAATCCTGTATCGCTTTCATCCTCGGGGATTTCAACAGCTTGCATAAAATCGTTTTCGCTGATACGGGAGAACGGTAGTTCGGTAAATCCGCGAATACATCAGCCATTTCTTCAAGGGCTTCCATATGTTCCATACAGCTTAACAGCGCATTTTCGTTGCAATGCTCTAAGTGTGCATATTCCAATTTCCGGGGATTGATACGGTTGTGCTGCATTGCATAACCAATCCGTTTCTTGCAGGAGCAAAAACCGGTATCAGTCAATCCGCAGTGATAAGAAAGAAATTCCGCCATTTTCTTTCGGGCGCGTGATAATTTTTGCCGATAGTTTTCCGGCGTAATACCAAGAATTTCTCCCGCAAGACGGCTGTCAATTTTGAACATAGCTCCTAGAATGAATATGCAGCGCGTTTGTGGGTCAAAACATTGCAGCATTACGTTCGTACAGGATAATTTTAACTCTTGCGCCATTGCTTCGTTAGTTACACCCATTATCAACTCGTCCGTATTTTCCGTATAGCTTGCTTTCAGGTCGTATGAATAGTAATCAAAATCTAACGGATGGCGGGCAAGCATTGATTTTTTATAGTCAATCAGATAATTGCTCGCAAGACGGTATACCCATGTTGAAAACTTACTCTCGAATCTGAATGTAGAGAGGTTCGTCATAATTCGTATGAGTATGTCCTGTGTTGCGTCCTCCGCGTCGGGTATTGTTCCCAGCATTCTTAATGACAAATTGAAAATGGTATCCTGCACACCTGTCAACAAGGTTTCAATGGATTGCTTGTCACCGGAAACGGCACTTTGAATATGAGCGTTTAGTTCTTCCTTGTTTTCCTGCATTTTACCCCCAAGTATTCGCCTTTGTTTTCTTCTCTCTATCTATTTAGACTGTAAAGCGGTTGTTGTGTGACATGTTTTTATGATTTTTTTGCAAATGATTGTTCGGAATCCATTATATCCTTTCAGCCTGTCAGGGGCAATGGATTTCAAGAAGGAAGCAGGTCCTGTTTTATTGTGCTATGTATTTTATTAACGCATAAAATGAATGATGAATTGCAGCCGTTATGTGCTGCAATATTTTTTGCTTAAAATCAGTTTTTCATTTGGAATTTTAAGAAATTCCCCGTATTAAGAAATGAAAAAACTGTTTAAAAAGTTGGAAAAATCGGCTTGTGCAGTGTTGTAGGTAGTGAGGGGAAATTATCTCAAAGCGGCTAGAAAATCTGCCCAAAACGCTATATTACACAAAGAGGGTGAACAAATGGAAACCCGAAAGCGCAAGGTGTAAATCATTGTGAGGGTAACAGAGGAAGAACGGGAATTGATTAAAGAAAAGATGAAGCAGATACCAACGGTAACCCTGTCCGCATACGGACCCGCAGCCGGAACAGAAAGAAACTGAGAATCGTGAAAAGACGGCACAGCCCTTGTAACGGTGCTGCGCCGCCTAATCAGAAAATACTTCCTTGTGGCTGTAACCCTGACAGTATCTGGATCTTCTTTCCTATCTTCGGAGAAGGAATGCTAATCCTGTTCAACCGGATAATGATGATGAAATCATCTTGTATCGGGGACTGAAACAGAATCAAACACAACCCATTCAAATAAATAATACGGCTGGTGGCCTGCTTCCTGATCCTGGCGTATCCTATCCCTCAGATATTAATTTAATGGCAGCCCGGCAGGGAGCAAGTGAAGAAGGGATTGGAACTACCGGACAGCTGCATGAATTCATTGAATATACCTTCAACAGTACATGGGGTATGAAGTTTTCCTGCTTGAATTTTTCCTCGCGCAGGTCTTTTAACTGCATCAGGATCAAGAAGAAGTACGTTAATGTTCCCAATTCTGAACGTGAAGGAGGCCAGGAATATGGTGTTTTCTCTGCAAGCGCTGCACCTGTAACCATTACAGAGCTTTTAGTAATTAAATTCAGATAAAAAACCGGGGCAAGGGAGGATGCTGTTTGGGCATAAGTCTTCCCCTCCCGGTAATGAGCAAGATGAAAATGGTGCGCCCGACAGGAATCGAACCTGCACGTTTTTCAACACCAGATCCTAAGTCTGGCGCGTCTACCAATTTCGCCACAGGCGCGACGAATGCTTGGGCGCACTCTGCCATACCGCGCCCTGGCGTTCAAGATTAAACAGGAGGGGGCTTTGTCTTTGACATGCCCCGGGGCAGCCCGTATGGTGGCTGCCTATGAAAATGTTAATTACCCTGTTGAGCGTCTGTCTTCTGGCCGCATTCCCCCATTCACGGGCGGATGTCAGGCTGCCCAAAAGCGCGTTTACCCCGGACCGGATGGAAGAGGCGCTGAAAACGGCGCAGGAGCAAAAGAAGCCCGTGGCCTATCTTTATACCAACACGGCCACCACCTGCCCGCTGGCCGCCGGCGTGACGGAAGGGTTTCTTGAAGCCGTGGGGAAGCGGTGCGTGCTGGTTTATCTTCCGGTGAAGGAAGGAAAGTCCGCGGTGGCCGCTCCCGTGAAGGAAGCCCTGAAGAAAGGCAAGTTTTATCCCAAGCTGGTGCTGACCGCCAGCGACGGTTCCGGGGCGCAGTGCTTTACGTATGAGGCCTACCAGGCGGATTCCAAAAAAGCGGCGCGCGAAATCAAGAGGCAGATTATTGCCCTGGCTAAAAAACAGTCCTGAACCGGAGGGCGGAATATTCCGGGCGTTCCGCAGGGCATGTTCAGCCCATGATTTGCGCCGGAAAGGGGAATATCTTCACAAACAGAAAATCCAGCATCCCTACGCACAGGGCAATGCAGATGGCCTTTTTAGGGGACAGCCGGGGGGTCACCTTCAGCCAGGTGATGATTCCCGCGTGAACCGCCAGGGAGACGCCCACGGACCACCAGAAGAACGGGATGCCCGCCATGGCGATGAGCGCCGCCAGCGGGTACGTGAACGCCAGGAAGATTTTCATGATGGCTTCCCATTCATGCCCGCGCACCATCATGAGCTGTTTGGACAGGAGGGAGACGTACAGGCAGGAGGGGACCACGACGCACAGGATGAGGGAGACGAACCCTTTTTTTGCATACCGTTCTTCCTGCGTGGGAATGTACATGCCGCATATACTGGGTCAGCAGGGTGGAATTGTCAAACATTGTCCTAGCCCGGCGGGGCGGCGGGATTATACTGGCGGCACAGCGTATGTCGTCTTTTGAATTAAATTCCTCCTTCAAGCCCTCCGGGGACCAGGAGCAGGCCATCGGCAAGCTGCTCAAGTCTCTGGAGGCGGGCAACAAGCACCAGGGCCTGCTGGGGGTGACCGGGAGCGGCAAGACGTTCACGATGGCGAATCTGATCGCCCGGATGAACAGGCCCACGCTGGTGATTTCCCACAACAAGACGCTCGCCGCGCAGCTTCATTCGGAGCTGAAAAGCTTTTTCCCAAATAACGCGGTGGATTATTACGTTTCCTATTTCGACTATTACCAGCCGGAGGCGTACATCGCCAGCTCCGACACTTATATTGAAAAGGATTCCGCCATTAATGACGAGCTGGACCGCCTGAGCCTGAACGCCATGAATTCCCTGATGACGCGCCGGGACGTGATTGTGGTGGCGTCCGTCTCCTGCATTTACGGCCTGTCTACGCCGGAGGATTACCGGAACCTGACGCTGCGCATCCGTGAGGGGGACATCATGGACCGGGACGTGTTCCTGCGGCAACTGGTGGAGCGCCTGTTTGAACGGCAGGATTTTGATTTTACCCGCGGTACGTTCCGCGTGCGCGGGGAGGTGGTGGAGGTGTTTCCGGCCTACTCGGAAGGGGAGGCGATCCGCGTGGAGTTTTTCGGGGACGAGGTGGAGCGGGTTTCCCTGATTGATTCCAATTCCGGGCGCGTCCGGGAACGGCTGGGCAGCTACACCTTTTTCCCGGCCAAGCAGTACGTGGCCGCTCCGGAAAAGCGCGCCGCGGCGCTGAAAGCCATCCGGGAGGAGCTGGAAGACCGCGTAGGCTGGTTTGAAAGGCATGGAAACCTCATTGAGGCGCAGCGCCTGAAACTGCGTACGGATTACGATTTGGAGCTGATTGAGGAACTGGGCTTCTGCAAGGGGATTGAGAACTATTCCCGCCATCTTTCCGGGCGCCTGCCGGGCAGTTCCCCGTCCACCCTGCTGGACTTCTTCCCCAAGGATTCCCTGACCCTGATTGATGAAAGCCATGTGGCCGTGCCCCAGCTGGGCGGCATGTACGAAGGGGACCGCAGCCGGAAAAACATTCTGGTGGAGCACGGCTTCCGCCTGCCCAGCGCCCTGGACAACAGGCCGCTGAAATTCCATGAGTTCATGGAAAGGCAGAACCAGATCGTGTACGCCTCCGCCACGCCGGGGCCGTTTGAGCTGGTGAACTGCCGTGCGGACAACAGGACTTACATTCCCGTGCGCCGCGCCGCCAGGTCCGGGGAAAAGGCGCCGGAGGGGTTCAAGGGAATTCTCTTCACCTCCCCCAAGGACATCCGCGTCACCCCCAGCCCGTCCACGGAACCGGTGGAGAAGTTTGACCCCACCAAGCGTTCCACCCCCCTGATTGTGGAGCAGATTATCCGCCCCACCGGCCTGCTGGAACCGAAGATCACCATCCGCCCGCTGAAAGGGCAGATTGACGAGACGATCGCCCTGTGCAACGAGCGCGTTGCCAAAAATGAACGCGTGCTGGTCACGACGCTGACCAAGAAGACGGCGGAGGACCTGACGGAGTACCTGAAGGGGGTGGGGCTGAAAGTCTCCTACATCCATGCGGATGTAGACGCCATTGAGCGCGTGGAAATCCTGCGTGCCCTGCGCGCGCGGAAGATAGACGTTCTGGTGGGCATCAACCTCCTCAGGGAAGGGCTGGATTTGCCGGAAGTCTCCCTGGTGTGCATCCTGGATGCGGACAAGGAAGGGTTCCTGCGCAATGAAACGTCCCTGGTGCAGACGGCGGGCCGGGCCGCGCGCCATTTGAACGGGGAGTGCGTCCTGTTTGCGGATGTCATGACGGATTCCATTAAACGGCTGATTGAGCTGACGGACTACCGCCGGAGCATCCAGGAGAAGTACAACCGGGAGCACGGCATTGTTCCGCAGACCGTGAGCCGGTCCGAGCAGGGGCAGTTGAAGCTGTACGCGGAGGAGGATGAAGAGTCCTTCCGCGTGGCGGAAGACGAGGCCGGGTACGGGCTGGAAGAACGCATCGCCAGGCTGGAGGCGGAAATGAAGGAAGCGGCCTCCCATCTGGAGTTTGAACGCGCCGCCCTGATCCGGGATGAAATCAGGCAAATGCGTGAAGGCGGTAAAAAAGGACAGGGCACTTCTTGAGGAATGCCTCGTTCCCCCTCCGGGAACGTGATTGTCCGGTGTTCCGGAACGGGAGGGGGGTAAACGATGTCCTTTCCCTGAGCGTTAATGCGTCCTGGCAGGGCGCATTTGTCGTCTTCCGGAATCGGAGGGCTTTTGTGCTGGGCCGGAGTGAAGGGCGCCCGCGGGAAAAAGAAGGAAAGGCCGTGAATGAATTGCCGCCCGGCGGGCGTATACCCTTCATGCGGTTGACGATGATCTCCACAAATTGCTGTAGCCTGCTTGCAGCCCTGGTGGCCGGGGCTCTCATGCCGGGTTCTTTTTCCATGGCTGCTCCTCATGCGGATACGGTCGCCACGGAATGGAGGGAGGAAATTCCCCTCCCCGTTTATCCCAATGCCGAATTGGTGGACTTGTACGGAAAAACGTGGGAGATTGCCGCAGGCCGGGTGAGGAAAGGGCCGGAAGGGCTGCCCGCCTCCCCCTATCTGGATGAAAACTGTTATGAAACGGATATCTGGATTTGGGATACCTGCTTCATGGCCCTGTTTTCCAAATATGCGCCCAAGTCCTTTCCCGGCAAGGAAAGCCTGGACAATTTCTATTACCCCATGCACCGGGGAGCGTCTACGCCGCTGCGCATCCACCTGAGGGACAATCCGCCCCTGTTCGCGTGGCTGGAATGGGAGAATTACCAGTTTTCCGGAGACACGGACCGGGTGAATGACATCCTTCTGCGGGAGCAGTTTCTCCAGAGCCACTTCCGCTGGTTCAACACGGCTCCCAAGGGGGAGAAGGTGCCCTACAGCAGCAATCCCATTCACCGGGGCGTGGTTGGCCGGGAGGGCTTCACATGGACAGGGGGAGCCAGCGGGATGGACAATACGCCGCGCGGGCGTGATTCCGGCGGCTATGACAAGATCCTGTGGGTGGACGCCATTTCCCAGCAGGCTCTGTCCGCCCTTTGCATCGGGAAACTGTATTCTTCCCTGGGGAAAAAGGAAGAAGCCCTGGCGTGGGAAAAGGAGTACCGGGCCCTGGCCGGAAAAATCAATGAACTGTACTGGGATGAGGAAGACGGTTTTTATTATGATGTGGATATTGCCTCCAAAAAGCCCTGCCGCGTGAAAACAATCGCCTCCTTCTGGCCGCTGCTGGCCGGGGTAGCTACGCCGGAGCAGGCCGCCCGCATGGTGGAGCATGTGAAAAAGGCCGGCGAATTCGGCGGAGATTTCCCCTGGCCCACGCTGGCAAGGAGCGACAGGGATTTTGACGCGGAAACCGGCAATTACTGGCGCGGGGCCGTCTGGCTGCCTACCGCCTATATGGCGACCAAGGCGCTGGAACGCTACGGCTATACGGACCTGGCGGATGAATTGGCGGAAAAGGTTCTCATGCAGCAGCTGAAAACCTATCATGAAGTTGAGCCCCATACCATCTGGGAGTGCTACAGCCCTTCCGCCAACCGTCCTTCCATTGAGCACGGTCGCCGCGTCAGGCCGGATTTCTGCGGGTGGTCCGCCCTGGGGCCCGTTTCCCTGTTTATTGAAAACGTGCTGGGCTTTCATGAAGTCAGCGCCGCGCGGCGGGAAGTCCGGTGGAGATTGCGCCCGGAGAAGGGGAGGCATGGAATCCGACGCCTGGCGTTCGGCCCCGTAACCACGGATATTGTCTTTGACGGTAAAAAGAGCATCGCCGTGCGGAGCACGATGCCCTATACCCTGTACGTCAACGGAAACGCCCATGCGGTCCCGGCAGGGGAAAGCGTCATCTCCCTTCCTTCTTCCCCGGAGCTGGGCAGGCAGGGAACAGGCGGATTTTATCCGGAAAAATGATTCAGTCCCATTTTCCGCTTGCCAAGAGCGGATTGGCGCCTATACTCCTTCCACCATGACCCGCAAAGGTGGTATCAACAAAACCCGCAAGGCAGTCGCCAAGCGTTTCAAGGTTACCGGCACGGGCAAGGTACTGCGCCGTAAACAGGGTAAGCGCCACATCCTCCAGAAGAAATCCAGCAAGCGCAAGCGTCAGCTTGGCAAGGTGGCTCTGGTGGACGAAACGCAAGTCTGGGCAGTCAAGCAGAACCTGCCTTTCGCCTAAACCGCGGAAACGCTCGACCAACGCCGAGCTTTCCCCCCGCTGAACGGGGGGCCTTCATGCAGCCTTCTTCCAATGAGAAGATAAGAACAGGCGAGACTGCAGGGAGGTGAGGAAGAACAGTCTGTTCAAGATAGAAATAGAAATAAGCTATGCCACGTGCCACTAATGGACCGGCCTCTCGCAAGCGCCGTAAGCGCATCCTCTTGCGTGCCAAGGGTTTCCGCGGTTTCCGCAGCAAACTCTTCCGCTACGCCAAGGACGCCGTTTACAAGGCTTGGCAGTATGAATACCGTGACCGCAAGCGCCGGAAGGGACAATTCCGCCGTCTCTGGATCGCCCGTATCTCCGCTGCCGTCCGCGACCGCGGTCTGACCTATTCCCGCTTTATGGAAGGCCTGAAAGCCGCCAACGTCGATCTGGACCGCAAGGTTCTTGCCGACTTGGCCGTCTCTGACGAAAAGGCTTTTGACGCCATCTTCGCGCAAGCAAAGAAGGCCATTGAAGCCAAGGATGGTGCCGCTCTCCGCGCCTAAGACGCAGCAGAGTCCATCTGTTCAGTAAACATTAACAAACAGCCCCGGAAGATTATCTTCCGGGGCTGTTTTGCGTTTTCATGTCCGGGTGCGGGAAAAAGCTGTGGAACTCCGGCGGGGATGCTTCGTTTATTCGGGTTCGGGAGACGTGTCTTTTCCTTTGCCGCGCTGGCCAGTTCCTCCTTCTTCCGTATCAGTCCATCCCTGTTCCGGAAGCGGTTCTTGTTCCTGTTGGCGTCAACCGGCACCAGGGAAGGGATGGAAGCGGGATAGTTTTTGCGGATCAGGGGGCTTTCCTTGGAGAGGCTGTCCAGACAGCCGGACAGGGAGACAGGCTACGGCATTTTGTTAGGAACGGCCCATTTCAGGCCCCCTTCCCGCGCATGGCCATCTTGCACAGGACTACTTCCAAATTCTTGCGGGATGCGTTTTATCCCGGCATACCTCCATGTTGTGCGGAAGGGAGGCCCTGCACGGCCTGTACCGGCTGGCGGAATAGTGCAGGATAAAATAACCTGGCGTTCCATTGGCCGTCCATTTTAAGGAACCTGCCGTCTTTTTCCCGGCAGGCCAGCCCTTTCAGCATTTGCCCGGAACGCCCGGCATGGAAAATTTGGAGACAGTCCTCTCCGGCTGTTCTGGCGTTTCTGCCGTCTGTTCAGAATCAAACCCGTCCTTTGTCATTAGGACATCCTTGAAGCTTGTTCGCCGGGAAGTGCCATGATACGCTTAACAACAAAGCACTACCATGGATAACGTTCTTTCCGTTCTTACCACCATCGGCATTATTTTTGGCGTGGTGATGTTGTTTAACTTCATGATTTTCATTCATGAACTGGGGCATTTTTTCGCCGCCCGCTGGCGCGGCCTGTATGTGGACAGGTTCCAAATCTGGTTTGGGCGTCCCATCTGGAAAAAAACCATTAACGGCGTTCAGTGGGGACTGGGCTGGATCCCCGCCGGGGGCTTTGTCTCCCTGCCGCAGATGGCTCCTATGGAGGCCATTGAAGGGAGCGTGGAACTCCCCAAGGATTTGAAGCCCGTCACTCCTCTGGACAAGATCATTGTGGCCGCCGCCGGCCCCATCGCCTCTTTTCTGCTGGCCGTGTTTTTTGCCGTGGCCGTCTGGATGGTGGGCAAGCCGGATGTGGAAATGGGGGTGACGACGGTAGGCTTCGTTGCTCCGGACAGTCCTGCGGCGCAGTCCGGCATTCTGCCCGGTGACAAGATTGTGAAGGTGGACGGCCGCCCGGTGGACAAATGGGCGGGCAATATGGAAGGCGTGCGTGAACTGATCATGCTTGGCGAGCATGACCAGGTGGTCTTTACGGTGCAGAGGCCGGGCCATGAGGGGGAAATGGATATTTCCTGCGGCTTCCGGATTCCGGAAACCTCCTGGTGGCAGCGCTCCGGCATGCGCCAGGTGGGGCTGATGCAGGCCATGCCCTGCGTCGTGGGGGAAGTGCTTCCCAACTCTCCCGCGGCCCAGGCCGGGCTGAAGCCGGGCGATGTGGTGACGGCGGCCAACGGGGTGCGCATCTGGAGCCCCGCGGCGCTGGATGTCCTGCTGAAGAAGAATGAACCGCTCCTGCTGGATGTGACGGCCAGAGACGGCGCTGCAAGGCAGGTGAGCATCCAGGGAAGGCTTCCGGAAAACTGGCACAACGGCTCGGACGGTTCCGTGCTCAAGGGCGCACAGCCCATTCTGGGCGTGACCTGGGACCTGAGCTCCGTGGGGCGTGACGTAACCGTGCATCCCACTCCGTGGGCTCAGATCAAGCAGAGCTTGAAATGGATGGGGGATACCCTGGCGAAGGTGGTCGCCCCCGGCAGCAGCGTGGGCGTGGAGCACCTCTCCGGCCCCGTGGGAATTGCCAACCAGTTTTACAAGATGTTCTCCCTGGAGGAAGGCTGGAAGCTGGCCCTGTGGTTTGCCGTGGTGCTGAACGTGAACCTGGCTATCCTGAACATTCTGCCCCTTCCGGTGGTGGATGGCGGCCACGTGGTGATGAACACCATTGAGCTGGTCTTCAGGCGTCCCCTGAATGTGAAGGTGCTGGAATTCGTCCAGTTCGGCTTCGTCTTTGTGCTGATGGGCTTCTTCCTGTTTGTGACATTCAAGGACGTTGGGGACTTCTTCGGCAAAAAGCCGGATAAGCTGCCCGCCCCGGTGTTCAAGGCCGTGACGGATTAAACGCCCCATCTCCGGCTTGATTCCATGAAGCAGTCACTGGCGGTGCGTTTCCTGTTCCGGGCGGTGGTGCTGGCGCTCCTTGCGTACGCCATGCTGCTTACCTGGTGGACCCCCTTGACCGGGGACAGCTTCATGCATTCCGTCTTCGGGGCGGACCACCGCCTGGCCTTCCAGCCCGTGCTGGAACGGTGCTGGTGGTCGTACATGAACTGGAATCCCCGCCTGGGGGAATTCCTGGCTATCTTTACGGCCACGGCGGGAAAGTGGCTTTTTCTGGCCGTCAATCCCTTCGTGATTCTTTCCCTGGCGCTGATGATGTTTTATCTGGCGCGGGGAAGGAGGGTGAATCCCGGGGACTGGAGGGATGCGCTGCTGTTCTCCGTGGGGGCCCTTCTTCTGCTCACTTCTTCCTCCAGGCCCGGCATCACGATGTTCTGGCTGTCCGGAGGAACTAATTATGCCTGGTCCGCCGCCGTCTGGCTGGGGTTCCTGTGCCTGTACCGCGGCTTGCTGGCCGGAACGTCCCGGATTCCGGACAGGCCCCTGTCGTGGCTCTGGATAAGCCTCGTGGCTTTTGCCGCCGGAATGACTAATGAGAACCAGGTTCCCGCTTCCCTGGGCATGCTGTTCCTGTACTGGGTGTATGCGCGCTGGAGGGGGATGATTCTTCCCCGCTGGTTCCTGTTTGGCTGGGGTTTTCATGCCTTGGGCGGCGCCTGTCTTTTGCTGGCCCCCGGCAACGCGGCGCGTCTTCATTCGGAAACGGCGGGCGGCGCTGCTGTTCTTCATTCCTGGGCGGAACGTTTCAGCGCCGTCCCGGAGCTGATGAACGCCTTTTACGAATTCATGCTGCTGCCTAGATTTCTGCTGGTTGTGGCGGTGGCCGCCCTGGCTCTGCTGACGTGGAGGAGAGGGTGGAGCTGGTGGAAGGGAGCTTCCGGACGGCGCATGTGCGTTTCCCTGCTGTTGATGCTGGTGGCGCATGCCATGGCGGTCAGCTTTTTTGTGCGCGTCATTCCCGCCTGGCATGCCATGTTCTCCGCCACCGTACTGATGATGACGGGCATTCTGGGGCTGTACGGAGTGTGGCTGGATACCGTGCGGCGGCGCTGGATTCCGGCCTGCCTCCTGGCCGCTGCGGGGAGTCTGGCCTTGTGGGTATGCTCCGGGTATCTGGACGCCTTCCCGCGCATCCACCGCCAGTGCGGGGAACGGATAATCTTCATCCGCCATGAACTGGAAAAGGGCGAGAAGAACATTGTGGTTCCCCCTTATGAGCCCGTGCCGCTGGCTCCTTATGTCTCCGTCATGTGGCGCATGGGCAGGGGTGACCCTGATGAATTCATCAACCGTTCCGTTGCCCGCTATCTGGGGATTGAAAGTATCCGGGTAGCTGTTTCGGAGCATTGATTATTCTTTCCCGGGAAGTCCGTTTTCCTGGAAGCTCCAGGCGAATATAATATCTGTTAATGCGGCGTTGTTTTTCTTACCCATCCATCTCCATGAAATTCCGGTTTTTAACCTTCTTTCTGAGATATATAACCCCAGATTGAAAACTCGCGTTCAGAGAAGCTGCAAAGGTGCTTATCAACTTGAAATGGAACAATATATCCCTATCCCGAAAGATTGAGACAGGGCCGGCAAAGCATCCACAGGGAGAGTTTTCCCTTTCCGGGGGAAGGCGGTCATCCTGTTTTTACTGAGGGGGGGAGGAACCCGGCTTTTGGAGTTCCTCAACATTCAATTTATCTGACGGGGACGTTTGCTTAACGATTGATTTTGTTAGCGGATTTCCTTGTATGCTTTTGAGTCCAGGGACAATGTACCAGGCACTTCAAACAGGTGCTGCATCCATATACATCAACTATTTCATCTCTTGAAATGGCCGGGCTCCACGTTTTCCCTTTCAAAACCTGTTTCTCGCAAATTTTCCTGCAAATATTGCAATTGCCGCACTTAGGTAAAAAAGGTTCGTGCAGTACGGTTTCCAACGGCGCATCGGTTAAAACCGTGCCAAGACATTGCGCCGCTCCGTATTCAGGAGTAATCAACAAGTTGTTTCTCCCAATCCACCCTAATCCGCCAAGCAAGGCAACTTTTTTATGAGGCAAAACAGATTCTTTTACCTCAAAATTGAATACTTCTTCAGCCGCCAATCCTGCATCGGATTGGGATTTGGCTTGATAACCTCTTCCGGCAATGAACCTGGTTAATTCATCCGCAACTTCTCCCGCCTTATGTTCAGTTTGCGTATATTCATCATCATCAAAATTATAATGATCCTCTATCCGCGCCTGTACGTAATCGGGAGTATCAACTACCTTCGTGACATAATCCGCGGTCAGCGGAAATGCAAAAACAATGGCGTTAGGGAGTTTTCTGTTTTGCTTTTCGTCTAAATGCGCTATGCTGACAAAGCGTACGAGTTTTGCTCCCCGGCTTGTTAATTCATGTTCTATCTCTTGATTCAAGTATTTCATGTTCATTTTTTGTAACAGAGACGCAAATATCTGTTATCAACTCGGAAGACGGAGCTTCCTCCGGGTGTTGATATAAATCCCGAATGTAAATTGCTCTTCAATGTAATTGCCTGTCCGCGGCCAATCAAGATAAATATGGCGGATACACGCTATTTGGTTCATGGAATAATCCTTTAAACGCAAGGCGGCATATTCGCCCCAAGGGATTCTCATAAATGCCGGAGCCTTCAGGCTGCAAGGCGGTATGAGCGGCAACGCAGGGTGCAGGGAACAACGGTATGGAGCGGATTTTCATTTTTCGTTGTGGTAACGTAGTGGCGGCGGAAGCTTGGCTTCTTATCGGAGGGCTGCCATTCCACGGCTCAAACGCCCCATGAAGAAAACGGGCGGCGGAACGTTTCGGGCGGCGCATGCCTTTCTCCCCCGGAGACAACTTCCGGCACGGCTTGTTGACCCTGGCGTTAACTGCTCCGGTTCTTTTATCGTGACGTCCGGCACCCCTTTCAGCGGAGAATGCATCTGTCCCTGTTGGGCGGTTTTTCAGGCAAGGATGTCTTCGGGGTGCCTGTTTTCCATTCCGGTTCGCCAGGCTGCGCGAGGTTTTTTCCCGTACGGATTAACACAGGAACGCAGGCGGAGCGGCAGGGGAAGTGTGCGGAGGGGGCCGGAGTCCTTAAACGCGGATGGTTTCCTTCAAGTGAGTGGAAACGATGATGCACGTGATATGTTCCGGTGGTATTCCGGTAATTCTGGATACGATGCGGGCATAGGCGTTCAACTGGCCGGAGTGGCGTTCCTTCAGTTGTTCAGGGGATTCCGCGTGGTCCGTTTTGAAGTCCACGATGCAGGCGCTTCCTTCATGAAGGATCAGCCTGTCAATCACGCCGGAAATCCAGCTGTTCCCGTCAATGGCCTCAATGCGCTGTTCCTTCATGATGCACGCCGTTTCAGGGGGGGTGAAGAGCTCCCGGATGGAGGGCGCCTCCAGGCAGGCGGCTACGGTGCGTTCCGCTTCCGTGGCGGGATGAAGGGCCCATTCCGGCTTATTCTCCTCATTCCAGCGGGTGATCCGCTCAAAGACGGCGTGAACGGCTGAACCGAACGCGGCGGATTCCACATCCGCGGCATGCTTCCCTTCATGGGCCGCATTTTCTGACGCAGCCGGACCGGAGGGGGATATCCGTTCCCTGATAACCGGCTGTTGCATGGGCCATTCGGGCATCTCTTCTTCCGTCCGCTCCCGTACCGTTTCCGTGAACTCCCCGTACCATTCGGGATGGCCGCAGGAATACAGGCATTCCGCTCCGGATTCCGGAAGGGTTTCCTCCGTGCCTTTTTCACAGGCCCGTGCCGCAGAACGGACAACCTTCCACATGGAGTCCGCAACCGTTTCCCCCTTGTCTTCCTTGTACGGGAGAATGACATAAGTAGCCCGTTTGGCGCGGGTGAGCGCCACGTACAGCTTGCAGAATCCGTCAAACTGCTGCCGGGCGCGCCATTCCCGGTAAAGCGTCTCAAGCTGCGGAACGTTCGTGTAAACGTGCCTGGCAGGAGCCAGCACAATGCCCTCTATTTCTCCTTCCCGGTTCTTTTTGACAAAGTGGGTCAGGTGCCTTCCATCCGCAAAAGGGGCGTCCCTGCCGATCTGCGGCAGAATGACGATGTCAAATCCCAGGCCCTTGGATTTGTGAATGGTCATGATGCGGACGATGCCGCCGGCGGGGTCTTCCCGGCGGGTCAGGTCTTCCATGTGCCTGATCCATTCATCCAGGGAAATGCCCTTTTCATCCACCTGTTCCGCCTCATTCTTCCAGACGGCCAGGCGGTCCCGGTGGAATTCCGTCAGGACCGCCCCTCCCAGGGCCAGCCTGCGTTCCACCTCTTCCATGACGGTGGCGTAGCCGTCCCGTTCCAGCAGAAGGCGCCAGCCCTGCCAGCCCATGCCTTCCCGCCGTTCCAGCGTGACCAGGGGCTGGAGGGGGGAATGGGTGAGCAGCCCCGCGGTAAAAGGGTCTCCAGGCATGAGCAGCCAACGGAAAAAGTACAGCAGGTTTTTCCCCAGGGGGGAGTCCACGCCCACGGGAACGTCGTCGCATACCTCCGCGGGAATGCCGTGGTCCGCCAGCCAGGTTTTAATGGCCAGAGCCTGGTTTTTCGTGCTGACCAGAATGGCGGTCTCCAGGCCGCGGCGCAGGGCTCCCGTGCGTTCCAGAATGTCTGCCGCCGCCTGGCACACCAGGTCGTTGGCCGTGGAAGCCTCCGCCTTGGGCGTCTGCCAGATTTGGGCGGCTCCCGGCTTCCCCTCCAGGTGCGGCGCGCTCTGGTGCTCCGGATATTCCCCCCATTGCTCCAGGGCGGCGGGTTCGCAGTCCGGGGCTGTCCGGGCGTAGTCGCAAACATCGTTTACCAGGTCCAGTACGGGCTGCACGGAGCGGTAGGAGGTGGACATGCCGCGTTCTTCCAGGTCAAGCTGGATGGAGACGGAGCGGAAAAGCTCCGGGTCCCCGCCGCGCCACTGGTACACGCTCTGCTTGATGTCCCCCACCACAAAGATGCTGCCTTCATTCCCGGCCTTGGATTCCGTCAGGTCTTCCAGAAAGGGCTTGATGACGCGCCACTGGGACTGGGACGTGTCCTGGAATTCATCCAGCATCCAATGGTCATACCGGCAGTACATGCGGTATTGCAGGTCTCTTTTCAGCTCCGGCGTCATGACTCCGTCCCCCAGCATGCGCGTGACGTCGTGGAACAGGAATCTCCCCTTGCTGCGGACCAGGGAGGAATATTTGCCTTCAAAGAGGCTTATCAGCCCGTGCGTGGCGCGGGTGCGGTGCAGCGCCTGCAGCACCTCCATGCGCAGCCAGCTCTGGATGAGCTCTTCCAATGGGGGGGACCAGAAATCCCGGAATTTCTCACGCGCCTCTTCCATGGTGATGTTCCAGGCGGAACCTCCCTCCGTGCGGAAGCGCACGCGGCCCAGCCTGGCGTACCGGGAGAAGCCGTTCAGGAAGCGCAGGAACATCTCCTTGCTTTTGGCTCCGTTTTTTCCTTCCGGCGCGGGGGCTTCCTGCGCCCTGAAGGCCAGGGCATGCAGGAGGGCGTCAAACTGTTCCAGGGGAACGGGGGGGGCCAGTTCTTCCGGCGTAAAGCCCAGCGCGGCGGGGTTTCCCCAGGTTCCGGCGTCCGGTTCATCCAGAAAAAGTTCGTGGTAGGTATGGAGACGCCGCATCATGGAATCCTCCGCATCCGCGGCTTCCGCATCGGAATCCGCTCCGGAGAGGAAGGCGTCTTCAAAGTTCTGCCTCCGTTCCCGGTCCCCGGAACATTCCCGGTACAGGGAGAGCAGGGCTTCGCGGCGCGCCAGTTTTTCCGCCGTGGGGTCAATCATGCTGAATCCGCTGACGCCCAGTTCAAAGGTGCTGGCGGAGGCGATCTGGGCGAACAGGCTGTCAATGGTGCAGAGGTTGAGGCGCGCCAGATTCTGCACCAGGATGCGGAGCAGGTGGCGGAAACGCTCGCGGTGAAGGTTCTCTGCCCGCCATGAATCCGGCGCTCCGGGCCAGATGCCGGGTTCCCCGGGCGTTCCCTTGATGACCGTCCATAGCTGTTCTTTCAGCCGTGCCGCTCCCGCCTCATCCGTGGCGCCCGCCGCCAGGTCCGTCAGGATGCGGTCCTTGAATTCTCCCGCCGCCTTCCGGGTGAAGGTGATGGCGATGAGCCGTTCCGGATGGTTCCCGTGGTTCAGGGCCAGCAGCCCCAGAAAGCGCAGGGAAAGCTGGTAGGTTTTTCCCGTTCCGGCGGATGCGGAGATCAGCATGTTGGTCAGGGAGGACATTTCAGAAGGGAAGGTGGGGGGTGAAGTTAAGGCCCAGCAGGTCCTGAAGGGTTTCCCGCCGGGAGGCCATCAGGTCCTTAAACACGTCATAGGAGGGCGGGTTCCAGCCCAGCTCCTCCGCAGTGATGAGGCCGCGGCCTTCATGAAGAAGCTTCATCAGCTCCGCCGTCCAGGCGCGGGCGCTGTCCAGCGCGCATTCTTCATAGCCGGGCATGGGGTCGTGAAGCGTGTCCCAGGCGGAAAGGCCGATGTCCAGAGGGTTGGCGGGAAGGGCGTAATACGCCGCGGAAGGATGTCCGCCATAGGCTTCCGTGGCCCACAGCACGTAGACGGGCAGTTGGAGGTCCTTCCAGCGCGCGTGCACCAGCCTGCCGTTTTTCTGGCGTCTGGTATAAGGGCGCAGGGCGGGGGAAAGCAGGGACAGGGCATCCGGGCGTCCGATGGTTTCCAGATGCTTTCTTTCACAGGAGGCGGCCGCCCCCGTCTTGTAGTCAATGACGCGCACGCGGCCGTCCGCGTGGCGGTCAATGCGGTCAATGCGGAACTTCATGGGGAAGCCGCCCAGGGACCAGTCTTCCACCTGGTGTTCAAAGGCGGCGCAGCACCAGCCGTCCTGAAGGTCCTGCAGGTGCTGGACCGCGTAAACGGAAAGCCTCTGCTCCATGGAGCGCTTTTGCAGAAGCAGGGGCATGAGGGGATTGGAACCGTATTGCTTCCGGAAGGTTTCTTCCAGTACCTCCGTGATGGCGTCCTGAAGGGCGGCGGCGCTCATGCCGTCTTTCAGGGAGGCGTGCTCCCGACAGAAGCATTCCAGCACGTCGTGAAGCATGGTGCCCAGTTCGTTGACGGCCATGTCCTCCTTGTCCGGCAGGAACTCCTCCTCATTCATGTGCAGGGCTTCCCTCATCCAGAAGCGCATGGGACAGGCCAGGAACCTTTTAAGGACGGAGGGGGAGAAGGGCAGGCCCTTCTCCTTCCAGGGATTTTTGTAACCGGGCGCCATTGTGCCTATGTCCGTGGCGGCTTTCCACCCTTCCGCGGGCTGGAGGTGCCAGTTGCCGCGGCGGTAGGGGAGCGGCGCGGGGGCCTCGCTGATTTCCCGGAAAAGCTGTTCCACGCGGCGCGGCAGTTCCGCCTCCGGGCAGCGCATGAGCAGGGAGGAGGGCGTCAGCGGATCATTTCTGCTGCTGGTGCGGGAGAGGACGATGGTGAGGCTTCCCTCCCGTTTGCGGGAATGGAGCAGGGCGGTCAGCAGGAAGCTGTCCCTGGCCTTTTTCCGGTTGAAGGAATCAATGCCCAGGGCTTCCCGGAGCTCCTCCGGCATGAACTGGTCGGAAACGCCGCCTTCCGGCACGGTCCCTTCATTCAGGCCCGTCAGGATGAGGTGTTTTTCCGGGCGGAAGTGGACTTCCATCCACCCCAGGGAATCCAGCACGGCGTGCGCCTTCCTCCTGTTTTTGACGCGCAGGGGCTGAAGGCACTTCATCAGCAGCTGGAGGGCCGTTTCCGGCCTGGAAAAGGCGGTTGAGCGCTGCTGCAGCCGCACGAGGCCGGAAAGGCAGGAATGAAGCATTTCCATGGCCTCCGTTTCCGGCCCGTAGGCCTCCGCCAGGGCCGGGAACCATTCCAGCAGCCGTTCTCCCAGCATGCCGGGCTCCGTCATCCGGTCCCTCCATGCCAGAACAGCCCGGATGGAGGGGAGGGCGGCGGGATAAAATTCCTTCAGCCTGGAAAGCAGGTACTCTTCCGATTCCGGAAGAAACTTCTGCTGGATTTTATCCAGCGCGGCGCAGCAGTACTGCTGGTTATGGATGCCCAGGGAGGCGCACAGCAGGGAGGAACGCGCCAGGCTGAAGACGGGGCGGGCCGCCCCCTTTTCTTCCAGGGCCTGCCGGAGATGGCGGAGCAGGTCCATGACGCCGGTTCCGGCGAAGGGCTTTCCTTCCGGATTGTGGAGCCCCCAGCCGTACTCCCGCAGGCTGGCGTCCAGTGCCACGTTCATGTCCGGATCGCACACGCCCAGGGCCACGTCCGGCGTTCCTCCTGCCGCCGTGCCGGCGATGATCCGGCACGTTTCTCCGGCCAGCCGGGAGGGATTGGCCGTGATTCTGATCTGGGCGTCAAGGATGGGAATGGGGCAGTGGCTCCAGAATTCCGGAATGGGGGAGCCCCATGAATCAAAGGAGGCGGCTTCCTCCTCCGGCGCGTGGATCCATATCTCTACGGGAACTCCGTTTTGTTCCGCGTGCTGGAGGGCCTGGCGCAGGGGGCGCGGAACGTCCGCCACGCATGCCAGGATGATGCGGCCCCCCGTTTCACGCAGTGCGGCCACGAGATGGGCCGGAGCCCGGGCTTCCACGGCGGTTCTGTCCGCAAGCTGCCAGCCTTTCAACTGTTCCGCGCAGTATTCCGACAGGCGGTCCATGTCCGTCCAGCGTTCGTCGCGGCCCGCGCAGGATTCCTGCGCCATGCCGCAGGAAATGCCCTGGTTCGCCATGGCGTGTTTCAGGCATTGCAGGCTGCCGGCCATTTCCAGCATGCTGGAGAAATCCTCCGGCATGTTCCGGGGGAACAGGCGCGGATAAAGGCGGTGGGGAGAAGTACCGAGCGCTTGAAGGTACGCGGCCAGTTCTTCCAGGCCGGAGGCCGTTTCCTCCTTTTCCTCCATCCGGGGAAACTGGTCCGCCGGAATCACCTGGGGGGAGAAAACGGCCTGGCCGTCGGAAATGGAGGCAAGGTATTCCCTCAACTGCCTGCCGGATTCCCGCGTGGGAACCAGCACCAGATGCCGGTGAAAATGCTCTCCCAGGGAAAGCAGGCGCTCCGCTACGCTCCGGCAGGCCGGTTTGTCCCAGGATAAGAAAAGTCGGTTCATGGTATAAAAGCTGAACTCCCCGGAGACCGGGGAAAGAGCGGAGAATACGGGAGCATGCTACATCACCGGGACGGATTTTCCCATACATTTTTTCATGACTGCCGGGGATGGGGCATGGCGGCATCCGGATTCAGCACGATGGAAGCGGCGGCATACGGGGAACAGCTCTTTCTCCTCATGCTCTTATGCCTGTAACTTATTTCCCGGAAAGAGCGGAATCCAGCAATCTGAACATCCAGTCCCTGACGTGGGAGAACCGGAATCCGGATTTTTCTGCACGGTCCAGGCAGAGGCTGTAATCTCCTATTCCATTGTAGGGCGCCGGGTCTCCTCTCTCGTCAAGAACAGGCGCCTTTCCCGTCCGCGCCTCCATATAAGCCAGCATTTCCCTCAGGGAAACGGTTCCTTCACTGGCGGCATTGAGGGTTCCCTGCGCCTGGTTTTCCGCCGCAAAGGCCAGCAGGCGCGCTGCTTCCTCCACGGGAATGAAGCTCATTCGGCTGTCCGGGTTGTCAATCATCATGGGACGTTCCGCCAGCAGGTGCTCCACATAAAATTGCAGCCTGCGGGTGTTGTCTTCCGGTCCCATGATGACCGGGAAGCGCACGGCGAGGGTTTTCCGGGAGGCGTATTCCCGCGCCAGGACGCTTTCTGCGGCGCGTTTCCCCTCCGCGTAAGAGATGTTTTCATGCCCGGTCCGGGAGGGTGAGTATGTTTCTGCACGGAAATCCTCTTCCCGGAGACCGGGGCGGAGCGTGTAAACGGCGGCGGAAGACGCCATCACGTAAAGGCCGCAGGAGACAGCATCCAGAACTGTGGAAACGTCCCGGGCACCATAAGCCAAGTTGTCGTAAACCACATCATAGCTTGTTTCCCGGAGTGCCGCAGCCATGGAACATGGGGCCGTCCGGTCAACCCGTATACGGTGCACGCGGTTCCCAAAGGCGTCACGGGTAATCCCCCGTGCGGCGATGGAAACCCGGTGGCCGTTTTTCAGCAGGGCGTTCACCAGACGGGTTCCCAGAAATCCCGTTCCTCCCAAAACAAGCGCATTCATTTCTGTGTGCTGGCGGACGGTTGCGGAAGGCTGTTTTCCGGCCTTCCCGATCATTACGGTTCCTGAACGGCGGCTTTTTTCCCGGTTCTGGTAACCAGAAGCACGCCCGTGAATACGAGCAGGACGGAGAGGGCCTTCATCCACCCGAAGTGGTCCATGCCCCACAGCACCGCCACGGAGGAGGCAATCACCGGCTGGCAGTAGTTATACATGCTGACGGCGGTGGGTTTCAGCCGCTGCTGGGCGAAGGACAGGCAGATGTAACTGACGAACGTAGCCAGCGCCACCACATAGGCGATGCCCAGCCACGTCTGCGCGGGCAGGGCGGAATAATGGATGGACGCCACCTCCCGGAAAGTGAAAGGGAGGCAGACGGCCACGGCATACGTGAACATCCATTTCATCAGGGTGACGGGAGAGTACTTGCCAATCAGGTTTTTAAAGAAGACGAAGTACACGGCCACACTGCATTGGGAGGCCAGGCAAAGAATGTCCCCCAGCAGGTTGTTGTCTCCCGGAAAGGCCGCCGCCCGCGCCCCGCTGCCGGAAATCAGCAGAATGGCTCCGACGGCGCTGGCGCAGACGCCGATGATTTTTTTCCCGGTGATCATTTCCCGGAGGACGAAGGCCGCCAGAATCATGGTCAGCACCGGGGTGATGGTGGTGATGATGGCCGCATCCGCCGGGGAGGTGAAGCCCACGCCCACCGTGAAGGCCATTTGGTTGAAGATGATGCCGAACAGGGAGGCGTAAAACAGGGTGATCCGGTCCTTCCGTTCAATGGTTTCCGCGGGCACGAAGGCGGAAGCCAGCCAGAACAGGATGGCCGCGCCCAGCAGGCGGAATGTAGCCAGTGAGGCGGAGCTTACTTCCCCCAGCTGCATCACCAGTTTGCTGACGGGAGACATGAGGCCCCAGATGACGGCCGCCGTCCCCATGGCAATATGTCCCTTCAAGGTTCCGGATTCCATGGCATGGCCCGCTGCGCGGCGGGCAACGCATTCTCCGCTTCCGCAAACGGATTGCAAGCGTTTTTCATGTGCGGACGGGGGGTGGAAATGAGGAGCCAGGGAATATTTTTCAGGAAGGGTTCCCGGGAATGCCGTAATCCGGAGGAATTAAAAAACGCCCGGAACAGTTCGTTCCGGGCGCCGGGGTAAAAGGCGGGACGGACGGGATTGCTATTCGGCAGGCATGGAGATGCCTATCTTGTGTTCCCGGCTGTTGCCGCGGAGTTCCGGAGCGTACATGGCTTCAATCACCGCGGGAAGGGCGCTGAAACGCCCCGGGCGTTCCGCGCGGAGGCGGTGGCTGATTTGGTAGCTCCCCATCGGCAGGGAGGAGAGGAAGATGCGTATTTCCTCATCCCCTATTTCCTTGTAGCCGGAGACGGTTCCCATCCAGGCGTATCCGCTGGCGGTTTCCTGTGATTCGCACCCTGCGGGCTTGGGGTCCAGGAGCATGAGGTATTCCACGTCGTTCTTCGTCTTCACGGTCATCACCACTTCAATGATGTCGCCGCTGGCGATGACGTCTCCATGTTGCAGCAGGGTGCGGCGGGTCACGTCCTTCCCCTGGGAGACGAGTTCCCCGCTGTCCGTCTGGGTATCCCTGACCGCGCCGTCCTTCACGGTTTCCTTTTGGATGCGGTAGTAGGCGCGCTCCACGGTAACGGCATTCCCGGCGGCGGGGATGGGGTCTTCCAGGGAAAAGTAGGTGAGCGTGGAGTTGGCGTAAATGTTGCCCTTGCCTTGCTTCCTGCGGATGGTGATGGCGTGTTTGCCGTCCGCCAGGTCTTTTCCGCTCATGCGGAAGACGTTGTCAAAGGTGAACAGGGTTTCCTTAGTGCTTGCAATCGTTTTGACCGGGACGCCGTCGTAAAGGATTTCCGCTTCCATGTCCTCCATGCCTTCCCTGGTTTGGAAAAGATAGGCTGACAGGGCTTCCAGGCAGTCCGCCGTGTCCTTGGTGGAGTTCCAGTAGGAGCCGTTGGAGCGGTTGTTGAGCAGCCATTTGGCCAGGCGCGCCGTGACGGGATTGTTGGGGTCGCTTTTGGCCATCAGCTTCAGGTAGGCCGCCTGCGTGGCTACGTCGCTTCCGTACCAGCGCCACCAGTAACCTTCGTTCGGGAGGCGCAGCCAGGCGGTTTGCAGGGAGTCGTCCTGCTGAAGGAACTGGGAGATGATGGGCATCACCTTTTTGAAATCGTCCATGCGGTGGGCGTCCAGCAGGATTTCCGCCAGTTGGATCTGGCTGATGACGGGGAGCTCCAGCCTGTCACGGAAGAGGTAGCGTTCCATGGGAAGGTTGATGACGCCTCCTTCCACCAGCACGGAATAAACCAGGGCGTCCGTTGCTGAAGCCGTCAGGCGGTAATCCCCCAGTTTGCGGATGGCCTCCTTCTTCCCGGGGCCGTCCGGCAGTTGTTCCAGCTTCCGGTACTCGTCTCCCTTCGCCAGAAGGCTTGCCTGGGCCGCTTGGTAGTTTTCCAGCCAGCGGACGGCGCCGGAAAGCATGCCCTCCGGTACCTTGACCGTGTTTGAGGCCAGCTTGAGGCCATGGGCCACATGGGCCGTCATGACGGGGTCTCCCTCATTGGCTCCTCCAAACCATCCCCAGGAACCGTTGGAGAGCTGTTTCTCCCGGAGGGAGGCAATTCCCTTGGCGGCCAGCTTCTTCAGAGCGGCTTCATCATACACGGGGTTGCGTTCCAGCCTCTTCATGACGCCGTCATAAAAGGCCTTGTCCCGGATTGTCTGGGGATTCAGGTTGCGGTGGCTTTCCAGCGCCGCGCCGGGGTTCAGCCCCAGCTGCTTGAGCGTGTTCGTCACCACGAGGGCGGGCAGGAAGCGGTTGAGCGTCTGCTCCACGCAGCCATAGGGATATTCCGCCAGGTAGGGCAGGGCCTCCACCATGCTCAGGGCGATGCTGGGGGAGACCTTGACGACCAGTTCGCTTTCTTCCCTGCGCCGCTGCTGCGGCAGGGTGATGGAGAGCTGCTGTTCCTGTTCTCCGGGCAGCACCACGGCGCTGTCCGCGTGGAGCTGCTTCATGCCGTGCACCAGCACGGGGAAGTTCATCTGCATGGCGTCCCCGGCGGAACCCGCCGCCGCTTCCATGGCGACGGTAGCGGTTCCCTCCCGGATGGCGGCGGTCCACCAGTTGACGACTGCCTGGCCCTGGGCGGGCACATCCACTTCCCGCACCGCGGAGTTGTCCGTGTCCGCGGCAAGCCCCTTCACCGCCGGAGCGTCAGCCGGGAGAAGTTCCAGGCAGCCGTCTTTCAGGGAAATGGAAACACGGGCGCGGACGGCTTTGTCCGTCCGGTTGCGGACCAGGGCGCTGAGCATGACCACGTCTTTTTCCACAAAGAAGCGCGGGGCCTGCATGCTGACCATGAAATCCTTCGTCGTCAGGAATTCAGCAGAGGCCTGCCCCACCTGCAGGCTGGAAGTGATGACCCAGGCGGCGGCCTTCCAGGTGGTCAGGTTGTCCGGCATTTCCACGGGTACGGTGACGTTCCCCTCCCCATCTGTCTTGAGCGTGCCGCACCACTTGATGCAGTCCGCAAAGTTGGTGCGCAGTTGAATGGCAGGGGAGGCGTTTTCCGGTGCATCCGTGTTCCCTTGTCCGGCGGCAAAGGAATCATTCTCCATGCTTTCTTCGTCTGCGGCCTTGGACTGCATTACCGGAGCCGGCGCTGCGGCCGGGGCTGCTCCTTCAGCCAGGACGCGGCTCTTCGACTTGCTGAGGATGGCAGAATTTCCGGACGGAGGGCCTCCCCAAGCGAACGCGCTAGTCTGCGTCATATATCCATATCTGCCGTAAAACAGCAGGGATTGGAAATAAGGCTGGTCCGGCCCCCTGTCCTGTGAGGTTCCCGAGGCCGTCATTTTTTTCAGGTTGAGGAAGGTGGTTCCATTCAGTCTGCCCCAAACGGTTTTGGCTATATCCGTGATGTTGGGGCGGGCGATGTATTCCAGCGCCTTGTCATAAACGGCCAGGGTCACGATGCCGTTTTTCACGGGCTTGCCGTCCGGGCCTTTCACCTGGACCGTTACGCTTCCCTGTTCCGCGGGCTGGTATTGGGGTTTGCCCGGCGTGACGGAAGGAGAAAGTATCTGGCTGTCCGGAGGCAGCAGCAGCTCCGCAGAGGCCTGGTGAAGTTCCCCGTTCCTGACGGTGAAGGCGTTCACGCCTATGTTGGGCATGTCTTCACGGGAGAGCGGGCACTCCACCAGGGCAGTCTGCCTGTCCAGGGAAACCAGGCGGCGGGACTCGTTTTTCCAGGAGTTGCGCAGGAAGGTCCAGACGCGGGCGTCCGGGTAGTCCGACGTAACGAGCAATTTGGCCGTATCTCCCGGAGCGTATTCCCTCTTATCCGGAGTGATGTCAAGAGGGTTGATTTTAAATGGATTATGTTTTCCTTTTCCGTAGGAAAGGAACTGGAAGGATTCCTGCACCTTGTTCCCTTGCCCGTCCTCCAGCGTGGTGGAGAGGGCGTACAGCCCTGATTCCCTGGTCTGGAAGGAAAGGGAGGCCTCCCCTTCCTTTCCGGTGGTGATGTTCCAGGTTTCCAGAGCCTGGCGGCTGCCGTCCGCCTTGATATGCTGCAACACCGTCGTTCCCGTGGCGGCGTTTATCTTGACTCCGTCCGCCGTGGCCGCGGTGATGGTGGCCTGCACCGACGTTCCGGTAGGCGCGTAGCCGCGGTTCAGGGAGGTGAAGATGTTGAACGGGCGGGAAGTGGCGATTACCTGGCCGGAAGCGGAAATTTCCCGCAGGGAAGCGTCCGTAACACTGGCGGAGACGCGGTAAGTGATGTTCCGGGAGGCGAAATCCCGTGCATCCTGCGCCGTGGAAAGTTCCACGGATGCTTTTCCATCCTTGTCCAGCGGCACTGTTTTTTCCAGGACGGTGAGGGGTGCGTCAAGGGAGAAGGGGATGTAATACGGGCTGAAGGAGCGGTCATACAGCCAGCCCCATTTCCAATAAGGCGTCCAGACGTCCGCTCCCAGCGTCCGGGTAATGGTGATGGTGGCCTTCCCTTCACTCACGGGGCCGCCCGCATAATAATCCGCCTGGATGGAGACGGGGATGGACTGTCCCAGGCGGATGGGCTTGGAGGGCGCGTCCATCTTGACGGAAAATTCCGGTTTCTTGTACTCTTCCATCCGGAAAAGCGGGGCGTACAGCCTGAAATCAGGGTCGGCGGAATCTTGCAGCTGCAGGCTGGCGGAATACTGTCCCAGCTGGGCTCCTGCCGGGATGAGCAGTTCCAGTTCAAAGCAGCCCGTGGAATCCGTAGTGACAGTTTTTGGCGGAAAAACACTCTTGTCTCCCGTGGGGTCCGTGATGGTCAGCGTCAGTTTTTTCCCGGCGCAATCCTGCGTTCCGGGATTCGCGATGTCCGGACGGAAGAGAACGCCCTTAAAGCGGGCCGTCTGCCCGGGGCGGTACACGGGCTGGCTTTCCAGGAAAAAGCAGGAATAGGGATCGGAGGCTTTGTTGTCAGTGCCCATGAGCTGGTTGCCGGATTCCCAGCCATAACCCTCCAGCCCCGCGATCACGTAGCTGTTCCCCCTGGAGGCGATGCCCAGGAACATGGAATAAAAGGGATTTTGCCTGTCCGGGGACAGAATGGTTTCAATCAGGGCTCCGTCCTTGTCCGTGGTCCCTTTCACCTGATGCTTTTTAAGCGTTTTATCTTCCCGGTAGCGCAGCAGGCGCAGGTCAGCCCCTTCCACGGGCGTTCCTGTTTTGGCGTCCGCCAGGAACCAGAGGTTGCCTTCCGGAACGGAACGGCGCACCAGCACCATGTCCGACAGGGTGAGGAAGCGGTGGAAGCGGTAACCGTTGTCCAGCGTAACGGTAAGCAGGTACCAGCCGGGCTGCTCCGTAGGAACGGGAATCTGGGCGATCCGGTTCAGGTGCCGGTCTCCCGGGTCCAGAGCTGCATCCGGCCCCTTGATTTCTTCCCCCAGGTAGTCCGCGTATGACTTGTCATGCAATAAATTGAAAAGAAGAGTCCCCATACTGGAATACTTCTTCCTGTACGCCTTGCCCAGCGTACTGGAGGACTGCACCTTGTTCATCCGTTCCTGCTGCCACCGCCGCATATCCACGGAACGGGCCGTAACGCGGGCACGGGCGGCGTTACGGTAGGAGAAGGAAACCGTAACGGGTTCTCCGGATAACAGGATTCTCTTGTCCGCGTCAAAAGTTCCGTTGGGTTCCGTGATGGCGGCAATGCGTTTCTTCAGGTTATCAGCCATGCGCAGGAATCCTTCCTTGTCCTGTTGATCCCAGGACTGCGCGTTCCAGTTTTTCAAGGCCGTTGCCAGTGTTTCCGCTGCGTGCGGCCTCTGGTTGCGTGACAGGAATTCATCGGCGGCCAGATTGGAAGCGGTAATGTAATACTTCGGATAGGGGGCGGGCGTGACGGTGGAGGCAATCCTGATGAAATCGTAATCCGGGGGAAGGGTGACGAGCATGAATTTACCCTTGCCTGTGCGGTCCGTTTTAACCACGGTCTGGTTCGTCTTCAATTCCGCCGGATTGATGCCCGCCACGGCGCCCGCGTTGCCGGGGCCGTACACGAATTCCTGGTCGGGAGCCGTATTGGAATAGGAAAACAGCTGCTGGCACCAGGACGCCGTATAACAGTTGATCTGGTTGGCCATTTCCGGGTCTGCCTGAATGGCGGCATCCAGCAGCCAGCGCATGCGCTCCCCGTCATTCTTCGCTGTCTCCCAGGAGGAAGAGGCATGGTAGAAAACCACCTCCGGTTTTCCCGTCTCCGGATTAACCGTGACGGGCACCGTTCCGACGTTCCGGAAGGGGGAGGCTTCCTCCCTGGAAACGTAATCCGGCAGTTCCTTCAGGCTGGTCAGGTTGCCCAGGGCGGCGTAAGCCTGGAAGGGGGAAGGGGAATTGTAGCGGCTGCTTCTGATCAATAAAGCCTGCGCCGTCAGGAAGCGCAGTTGCCCCAGAAGCTTCATATCCCCGCCCTTCTGCGCCAGCTGCATGGCCTTGAAAAGGCACCGGAGGGCCTGCACCCGGTCCCGCGCCTCTCCGGAATATTCCCCGTCCCATGGCTCACTGCCGCGGATATAGGCCCCGTCCACCAGCTTGAACGTATGGAAGGCGTCCTGATACAGGAGGGCGGCATCCATCAGGAACTGCGGATTATTCCCGTGGCGCTTCATCTGCTCTTGCAGGATGGTATCCAGGTTCAGGGAATCGTCCAGGGCGTTCAGTCGCTTGAGCGCCTGGTAGTAGAGAAGTAAATCCGCTCCGCTGTACTGGTCATCGTATTCGTTAAGCTGTTTTAAGGACTGTTCGGCAGCCTGTTTGAACAGCCTTTTCTCCAAAAGCTTTTCGATCGCCTCCGTGGACTGCTTCCTCTGTTGTCCGGCAGGGGAGGAAGCCTTGTCCGCATCCCTGGCGGCTTGTCCCTCCTGTTCCTGCGGGGAGGTGCCGGAGGATGCTGCGGAAGCCATTCCGGAAGCCAGCATGCCCGCCGCCAGAAAAAGCGCGGAAAAGATTCTGTTCATTCAGCCAGAATACTTCCCCGGAAAATATTTGGCAAGTTACAAGTAGGTTACAAAATGCGGGAAATTGTCTTAATGCCTGTAAATGGACGGGGCTTCCGTCACTCAGGCAGCCTGTCTTTACACGCCAGGCGGTAAATGGCTTCTACATCCCGGGCGTCCAGCTTTTCCAACCCGCCGATGGGGCCGCGCACGCTGATGGCCTGTTCCGCCATCAGGGGGAAGTCTTCGGGCCGGATGCCCAGCTCTTCCATGGCTGTTGGAAGCCCCAGCTCCCGGTAAAAACGTTCCAGGCGGGAAATGCCTTCCCGGATGAGGGCATCCGGTTCCCGGAAGGAGCCTTCCGCGCCCATCACATTCACGGAGAACTGCACGAACATCTCCCGGTGCTTGGGGGAAACATACTTCATCCATGCCGGGGTGACGACGGCCAGGCCCGCGCCGTGGTCCACATGATACAGGGCGCTCAATTCGTGCTCCATGGCATGGCATCCCCAATCCTGTTCACGGCCCACGCCCAGCAGGTTGTTATGGGCGATGTTGCCGGAAAAGGCGATCTCCGCCCAGGCGTCGTAATCATGCAGGTTCCCGTTCAGGATGCGGGCGTTTCTCATGATGGTGCGCAGGGTGGCTTCACACAGGCCGTCGGACAGGTCCGTATGCAGGGTTCTGGTGAAATAGCGCTCAAAAATATGGCTCATCATATCGCTGACGCCGTTGGCCATCTGGCGGTGCGGGAGCGTGAAAAACAATTCCGGATTGATGATGCTGAATACGGGGCGCAGCTGGGGGGCGCCGTACCCCAGTTTGCGCCTGGTCTCTTCATTGGTAATGACGGTATTCGGGCTGCTCTCGCTGCCTGCGGCGGGAATGGTCAGCACGGTGGCGACGGGAAGTGGGTCCGCCTGCGGCTGTTTCTTGGAAAGATAAAGATCCCATACGTCTCCTTCATGAGGAACGCCCAGGGCAATCGCCTTGGCGGAATCAATCACGCTTCCTCCCCCCACGGCCAGCACGAGGCCCAAGCCGTGTTCCCGGCAGAGGCGGATGCCTTCATACACCAGGGGAAGCGTGGGGTTCGGCTGGACGCCGCCCAGTTCCTCATACTCCACCCCGGCGGCTTTCAGGGAAGCTGTGACGGCGTCATAAAGGCCGGAACGCTTGATGCTGCCGCCCCCGTAGTGGAGCAGGACTTTTTTGCCGAACGGTTTGAGAAGGGCGCCCGCTTCATGCTGGGTGCCTTTTCCGAAAATGAGCGTGGTCTTGTTGTCGTAAACGAAATTGAGCATGGCTGGAAGACGGGGATGGTGCCTTTAACGCTACGGCCCTTCCGTTCCCGGCTCAAGGCTTTTGTGCGCCCAGTTCCGCTTACGGAAGAGCGGATTTACTGTTCCGCAGGATGTTTTTCCATATACCGTTCCAATTCCTCCCTGTCTTTCCGGAGCTGATTCAATTGGTCGGAGCCTTCCTGAAGATAGTTGACGTCTCCCGAAGTCCAGAACGAATAAACGTGGTCGAGCACGGATGACTGAACGGGGGGACAGGAATCCTCATCTTCCATGAATTCTTCTCTAAGAGCTTGCAAAATCAGGTCTTTGTGGCCCAGGTCCGTGCTGAACAGCAGGCCGGAGAAGGCTTCCTGATGATTCGTGCCGCCCCGGAAGCGGGAAAGCAAATGGAGATATTCCTTTAATTCCCGTTCCGCGGCAGGTTCCAGTTTCAAAAAGGAACGCCGGACTCTCATCTCTTCCCCGTCCCACCACAAGTCATAGGGCGTCATGGCGGGCGGATGGTCCATCCGGCTGAAATCGTACAGGAGGCGGGAATGCCGTCCCAGATACGTGGTGGCCGTGTGGAGGAATCCCTGGTGGATATAGGCGCCCCCGCACTGGCCGTCCGAATAAATGTTCATCCAGGCTGTGGCGTGTTCCGGAGCGTTGGGGAACAAATCCTTCCAGACCGGATTTGTTGAAAGGGGCAGCATCATGCATTCTTTCCGAAGGTATGCTTCAACGGACTTGTCCGGGCGTAAAGAGGGCTTTTTCCCTTCCCAAAAGTTATTTGCCGAGTCGGGAAGTGAAGAATAAAATTTCGCGTTCAACTCTCGCCAGTAAAAACTGCGTGGGGGAACTATTTTCATTTCTCCGGCTATTCTGCGGGTATCGGAACATAACTCATTAATCATGAATTGAGTTTCGGGCGTAAAATCATTCATGCTCGCCGCGTCCACAAGAAGATGGAAAATGTGGAACATTCGGCGTTTCAGGGGTAAAGGACCGCGGTAATAATGCAATTCCGTGGCAATCAGGCCGGGAGTTGTGGAGTAAAAGGAATATCCCTGGTCACAGCACGCAAACATCTCCGCAGGAATGTCCAGCACGGCGGTTTCCAGGCACTTCTTCCAGGTGGTTTTAAGTTCCTGCGCCAGAGCATGCGGCAGGATGGCAACGCCGCGGCGAACGTAATTCCTGCTATACTCCTGCCAATGCAGACGGCGGATTTTTTGATCCTTCCATGCATTCAGCAGAGCGGCAGAGTGGTGCAGCCATGCAGGGAATGTATTTTCCGGAAAATAATCCGGAAGATACTTTTCAAGAAGGGAGGCCCACCAGCTCTTCCAGAGGGGAGTGCTGCTGATAAAATAATCCGTTTTGTTGCCTTCTGCCGCTACCGCCCAGTGGAGTTCGTTTCCTATGAGGGCGACTGCGCGTTCCGGCTCCCATGAAGGACAGTCCACAGCGGCCATTTCATAATTCTGGGCCGCTTCCGGCAAAAGCAGGGACAGGATCCGGGGAGTATGCCGTTCCCATTCCCAGTAAAGGCGGAGTGGGTAATACTTCACTTTTTCCGGACCTAATTCTATTTGATCCGGGGTAGGAGCGGGCTGGTAAATGGCACGTATGGCCGGCCTTGCATCCGGCAGGCTGTCCCTTCCCTGGCCGCATGCGGCCAGGGAAGGGTGGAGAAGAGAAAGAAGGCAGGCAGCGGGAAAGAATCTCACAAAAAACATCCTAGGAAAAAACGCTTTAAAATCAAGGTCCATGGCGCAATCGCCCCGCTTTTTGCTTGAGCGGAGGAATCTTCCCGTTTATTGTCCTGCACGGACAATGTCCGGTCCCCGTAGTTCAATGGATAGAACGGGTCTCTCCTAAAGACTAGATGTAGGTTCGATTCCTACCGGGGACGCCACTTATAAAGCCTTACAAGTTAAATGCTTGTGAGGATTTTCTATTTATTGCATTCCCCTAATGCATCATCATGATCTGCTAGGTTGAGCTACATTCAAGGGTACATTTTGTACTTTTCACAAGGTATGCCCGTTGACGGCTGAGTGGAAGAAGACAAACCATGCTTGGCTTGTCTCGTTGTACGTTGCAGGGAACAGCAGGTAAAAACGGAGAGAATACCCGCTATTCTCAATGGTGGCCCATCCGAAAAACGAAAGCTTTCGTAATGAATTGATTTAGGAAAGTAAGTTGATGCTAACTCCGGATTGATTTTAGTTTCGAGTGCCAAGTGTTCTATTGAGCAATTTGGCCTTTCAATCTTTTTCCAAGGTGCGCTCGATAAATTTACGAATCTCTTGGTCCGAATATCCTGCCATCTTAATATATTTTCGAATCTCTGTTTTTTTGCCGGGAAATAAATCAGTAAGAAGAATCATGAAATTCTTCTCCGAGCGTTCAATAATATTCTTTAGCAGAAGGTTTCGGGAGGTTTGCGTGTTGACCATAACGGTGTGATCTTGGAATTGTTGGCCGTTGTCGTTAATCCGTTTGTTCATGTCTCCAGAGACGTCATTTATCTTTTTGTCTGTTTCCGCCCCCGTTCCTTTTTTTTGGATTTGAGCAATTTCAGAAAATGTGTTTTCCATGATCTTGATGTCTCTCTTCAGCATGGCTTTTACTTCTTCATCGGAAACGAATATCGGCTTGTCCGAGTAGGATTTTGATTTGGTGCCGTTGAGGAAGCTGCGCATGATGGCAGCTCCGTAGGATGCCATCAATTCTCTTGATGCTTTACCATCGGGAAAAAGGTCACGATAAGTTGAAATGGTGAGCATTTCCAGGGCTTCCTCCTTAAGATAAAGATCTACGTCATGGTTGTTGATGGCGCTCCTTGCCTGCTCGGCTGAATCTATGACAACAAGAGGAGTATTGGCGATGAAATAAAAAATCCAGGGAGTGTTTTTACGGGTTTCTTCACTTGGGAATTCATTCTCTGCCGCAAGCTCCCTGATGCGTTCGAGTTCTACAGCTGCTTCCTTGAAAAATTTTCCTGATTGACCGTCATCAAGAAGTTTTTTTAATGTTGACGCAGGTGCTTGAATGTTTTTTAAAACATCGGGATAATCGGGTTTGACGAGGCTGGAGTCAAATAATTGTATTTTTGCCATGGCGGGATAGATGGAAAAAATGAGGAATCCAACCGATATTAATAGCTTCATCATCTTATGATAAAAATTTATAATGTTTGTTCTGTAGCTTTTACCGAAAAAAGAACTTTGAATTTTGTAATGGTGCCGGAACAATTTTTCTGTTTTGGGAATTTAGGATCATTTGTCCGTGTGACGGCAAATGTCTGCTGGATTTGTTCAATGCGTTTCTTGATTTGAGTTGCTTCATAATTGCATAACCATGTCCATCTGCACGTTCCGTTTAATTTAGAAATGGTGTTAAAGAACATAACCAAAGTTACTTTATCAAAGATTTCGTTGCGCGCATTGGGCGGATTGCCGTTATTGCCCGGATCATGATCGTTAACGTCAAATGGTGGACGAGCTTTCGGATCAATGACGGTACCGCCATCTTTTTCGATGATGCCACACCTGGCAAAACTGACCGAAGTTGGATGCACAGTAATAATAATGCTTCCAATAATGCCAAAGCCAATATTTGATTGCTTGCCGGATTCTTCTCCCTTTTTTCCTGTTAAGTGAGTAGGTTTTTTAATGTTAAAAGTGATTTCTGCTGGAGGAAAATCATCAGCTTCTGCTTTGACGGTAACATTATTATTTTCCATGATCAAGTCAGCCGTCAAGGTTGCAGTAGTTCCTCGGCCCTTTAACGTTGCGCCATTACCTTTTTTAGTCCAGGTAACCTTCGTATTTTTATTTAAGGGCTTGCCTCCTTTGCGGGTTAATGTCAGTGTTACGATTTCTCCTATTCCGATTTCTTTTCGTGCCTTATCCTTTTTTTTATTTAATTTTTTAATGATACAATCAGCTGATGGGTTTTCTGTTTGGGATGTGATTTCCAACATTCTGTTCTCCGCATGAGCATCTGTGACATTCATCATGGCGCATGCAAAAATAAATATAAAATATTTTCCCCTTCCCATTGGTTTTGCGTCTGGTTGTTGCTTAAATATTCTAAAATTCAGATAGTAAGTGAATTATGAAACTCAAACCCATAGCATCAACCGTGGCTATGCTGAACTTTGTTTCGGAGCTACATTTGCCTGTAATGACCGGAGTCTTATAACTGCTATGCAACAGAAAATAGATTACTGTCTGGAATTAGCAAGTTTTTATAAATTTTTTAGTTCATTTGGATGGAGAATGCCTCATATCAACGATTTTGGTTGCTGCCAAAAAGGGCGATCGGGAATGTTGACCTTTATCTGAAAGATTCAACAGTCCAGGAACGCTGGAATGAGGCTGTTTCTCGAAACTCAAGGTGGGATTTTATCGCCTGAACAGGGAAAGTTTTGATTTTACGGAAAAGTGGATGCTCCTTTGTTATTGTGGACCGAAAGTTATTATGTTACCATTCATGCTCATGAGATTGCTCCTTCTTTTTCTGCTAGGCATGGGCGTCACGTATGCGGAAACCCTCCGGGGAATTGTCATCAATGTTGTTGACGGTGACACGGTCATTCTTTTGGAGAAGGGGCCGGAGGGAAAGCGCACGCACCGGGTGCAGCTTAAAGGGATTGACGCTCCGGAATACGGACAGGCCGGAGGGGAAGAGGCAAAGGCTTATCTGGAAAAGCTTGTTTGGGGAGAAACGGTTACGGTCCAATATGCCGGGGTTGACCAGTATGGCCGCATCCTGGGGCTGGTCCTGTGTGGAGCATCGCGCGTGAATGATGAGATGGTGAAGGAAGGGTGGGCATGGCGTTATAAATATTCAACCAGTAAAAAGCTGGCCGCTTATGAATCAGAAGCCAAAGCCGGAAAAAAGGGCTTATGGGCTGAACCGTATCCCATTTCACCATGGGAGTGGAGAGACAGGAAGAGAGGCAAGGAAAAGAGCGGGAGTTTTTGAAAACGCCAAGGTGGAACATATGGGGTGTCCTATAAGTTATTTTATAATAATATGGGTTTTTGTGTATATGGAAACGTAATAAAATAATTCATTGAAGAGATTCCATGGCAATCATGATTATTTTTCTTGTATGAATGGAATTATTTGTTAGATTTTCTCCGTAACTAACTCCATGAATTGTTTTTCTGCCTGTTTCCTGCTTGCGTGTGCAGCCATTCAGCCCGTTGCTGCGTCAACGGATGTTCCGTTGCTCCGTGAGGCGGTGTTGAATTTGTCCTTCCTGAGAGTCCTGATTGAGGATTCTGTGGACAGTGTTATTCCCCAGTTGCTGGTGGGGCTTTCGTGCTCGTATGAGGATCAGTTGGGAGGCCCCGTTTTTTATGAAGAGGTTCCGAAGGAGCTTTTCTGTACGGATTCAACGGGAAAGGTTCTGAAAATATACAGGGTTTCTGCTGATGCAGACAGGGCGTTTGACGTGGGGCATGGTGATCCCGTCTGGATCACTATGGCCATCCAGCGTCCCAATCCCGGTGCGGAGTGGGTCCGCATCCGGGGATTTTTGCTGTGCGCTTTTGCGGATGACCTGGTGGAGCTGTCCCCCGTGGTTCTTCCGTTGCGGGAGAAAGAGGCTACGGTGGAACTGCCTCTTGAAAAGCCGCGTAAGGACAAGGTGGCCCTTACCCTGAAAAAGTCCTATGAACTTTGGAAGTTGCAGGTGGAGGGGAGGAGTGATTTCTATTTCAATTCCTTCCATGTCAGGGATGAAAACGGACAGGCCCTGAAGGGCCAGGGCACGTTGAGCCGCCGGGGCAGGAAGATGCGGCTGTGGGGGAGGAGCTACCGTGTCTCCCCCCGCAGCCGTTCCGTGCGCGTGGTGGTCTCCTACTGGAATAAACGCATGTTCCGCAAAGTGCCTGTGGATATGAAAATCGGCCTGGGAGGTTCTGCCTTTCCCGGCTGCTAATCCGGAATAAGTTGATGAAAAGGTTTGTTATAACCTCCTGCTGCTGTGCGGGAGTGCTGATGGGGGCGGATATTCCCGTGAAGAATGTCCCTTATGCCGGAACCGGTTTGAAGGAGCCGATTATCGGGTTGTCTTCCATGTCTCTGGTGATGGGGGAGCCTTTTAATTTTCTCAAGACGCATATTGACCTGTACTGCGTGTTTCCCGGTCCGGAGATGCTGGTGCCGGAGCAGCCTGAACAGGAATTGACAGTTACTGATTCCAATGGCGTCCGCCTGAGAATCCGTTCCGTCCGGCTGGAGGAGAAGCGGATCAGGGACAAGCGCTTGAGGAAGGCGGCCATCCACATTAATTTAAAGGACGTTCCGTCCCGCGGCGCCCGCTGGATTCAGGTGAGCGGTACTCTTTTTCTTCCCCTGTGTCGTGGACTGGAGTCCCTGGATTTCGGAAGAGTGGAGCTGAAGGAGAGCGGCGTGTCCATTCCTGCGCCGGACCCCATTGCCGTGCGGAGGGCTCTGGAAAATAACCGGGTGGAGATAGCGGACATGGCCCAGATGGAGACGGTGACGCTGAAAGTGACCAGGCTGGAAGGGCGCAAGCGCCATGCCCCGGCGAACGAACCGGGGGAGGAATGGAAGTTCATGGTTTATTCCGAGGTGTATGCGGAGAATATGTTCCGCGCGCAGGATTTTGTGTTTCACGATATGAAGGGCAACAGGGTGAAGCCCCTTCTTACCTGCGACTACGCCCATAATGAAGACAGGGGGAAGTCTTTTCTGTTCAAGGGAGCGCCCAGGTTCATGGAGGTGGCTGTCCTGTATCAGGGGCCTTCCCGCATCAGGCCGGTTCCCGTGGATATTAAAATAGGGGTGGGCGGCGTGATGCCCGCGGCCCTTCCGGCTCCGCAGGGGGAACCCCGGCAGGATTCCAGTTCCCGCTGATTTGTCTCCGGCTGCGGTAGGGCCGCATTACCATTTCAGCAGGGTATTGGCTCCCTGGGCAAAGCCGGAAAGCAGGGTGCCTGCCGCCGCGGTTTTCTGGGCTCTTGCGTTGGCGCGGCCCAGGTACTGCTCCATGTTTGCGCGGTTGTGCAGGGATTGCGCGTTTCTCATGGCTTCCGCGGCTTCATCCTGAATCCGGGTTTGCAGGCGCGTGGCCAGTGCCTGTTCCGTGACGGGCACGGATCCCTCCCTCAGCAGGGAAGACCGGGCGGCGTCCAGACGGGCGTCCCCCATCTGCCGGGCGGCGTCCTGCTGCATGCGCCTGGCGTTTTCCATGCCCGCCTGTTTCTGGAGTTCCGCCTCATTCCTGAGGGTGGCCGCATTGGCCTCCGCTGCTTTTCCGGTAGCGTCCGCGCTTTTTTTCTGGGCGGAGGCGGAGGCAGCGCCCGCTGCCGCCGACGTGGCGGCCAGCGCTATCATTCCCAAAGATGCTGGATCAAATCCCATGCGCGCATCCTGGTATGAAAAACGGTTCAGGCGCAAAACGCCTGAACCGTTTGACATGAATCAGGGTTTGGCACAGAAGAGGTATTATTCCACCACGATGCTTTCAATGTTCAGCACCGGGTTTTCCGGGGTGGAATGGGGGTCAATGGTCCCGGTAATGATGACGGCGTCACGTTCCTTCAGCCCGTTCACGCCTTTGGCGGAGTGTTTGATGGGCTGTCCCTGGTCATCCACAAACTGGACGGTCATCGTATTGTTTTTCCGTATTTCCACCGGTACCGTACCTGTGGACCAAACTCCCCGCTCCTTCATGTTGGTCAGGAGCTGGGCCGGATCCCCGATGGTGAAGGAGGCAATATTTTTTGAGAAAACCGGCTCGTCGCCAATCACCGCCCCCTTGACGGTGACTTTGTCCCCCGGGGCCGCTTTTCTGGCGTCTGAAACGACGAGGGCCCGCGGCAGGCCGACCATGTTCTCCGCAAATCTCACGGCCATTTGCTGGGTGACGTTTTGATCGGAGGTTAGAGCGTTCACGGTTTCCTTGGGGTTGCAGCCCATCAGGGAAATTGCTGCTATGGTCAGGGTAATCAAATGTGCGGTGTGCATGGGAACTCCTTTTTGCTGAAAGGTTGGATTCCTTTCCACCTTCTGCCGTTCATCATTCCCGGTAAGGAAAAGAATATTTTTCACAGGAACAGCCCGGCAGCCAGCATGACCAGGTCCCTGAGCGCATCCCAAAGCCTTTCCGCGTTCTGGACGCAGTCCGCCAGAAAGCGGTGAAGGCTTACGGCGTTGAACAGGCGCAGCAGCACCAGGAACAGAAGCAGGTTGGCAAAGTAAACCAGGATAAGGGAGAAGAAGGTTCCATTGTCCGCCAGGTCCGGCTGGTCCTTGGGGATGATCCATGCCGTCCAGAACAGGTGGAAGCACCACCAGAAGCCCAGGCCGGAGTAAAGCAGGGCCTGGCAGGTAACCGTGGGCCAGAAGATGTACGCCAGCCCCCATGCCAGGCCCCACAGCATTGCCCAGAGAGGCAGGAAATACGGGGAAAGGGAGATGAACAGGTTGTTTTTATCCGTCTGGATGTAGCCCCCGTCCAGGTCCGCCTTGAAGTGATGGACGGAGCCGCGGCTGCAAAGGACCGCCAGCACGTGCGTCAGTTCATGGCCCAGCACATACAGGTACAGCAGGGAGGAGGTGAACAGCCTGCTGCTGCCAAGCACCACCCATACGGACGCTCCCAGCAGGGCATACCAGACAGGGATGGAGAACAGGATGTTGAGGCTGCCGGAGGCGTGGGCCAGCTGGTCGCACAGGGACATGGCCGTAATCAGGGCCAGAGGAAGGAGAAGGAAGGTGGCCACCGCATGCCTGATGAACCGGGTCTTGCGCGGAAGGTCCATGAAGGTGAATTCCTGGCATTCATCCTCCCAGCATTCGGAGGAAACCTGGGCGCGGTAGGTCTTGTCCCAGGCGTCGCGGTTGCATTGCCTCATCATGTCGCCCAGGCTTGCCGCGGAGCGCGGCTTCCGGGCGGTTTCTGCATACCGGCGCCAGTCCTGGCGCGGCGGTGTGTGTTTGGGTGCCTTGGGCATGCGGTGGGGAGGTGCGGGACCAGCATAAGGGGGCTTTTGGAGAAATGCGAACCAAATTTGCTCCTTCCGGGAACCGGAGGAAAAAATGTTTTATGCGCGCCGGAACTTTCTGTATAATCCGCCGCATGCAAGATGCTCTGCTGGTTCTGGAAACTTCCTGTGCGCAGTCTTCCGCCGCGGCTTGGAGCGGAGGGGAACTGCTGCGCCGCGTGGAATGGAGAGCTGAGCGCAACCATTCCTCCGCCATTTTTGAGGCGGTCCGGCAGGTTCTGGATTCCCTGGAAGGCCGGCTTTTGAAGGAAATAGCGGTGGGGGCTGGTCCGGGCGCCTACGGCGGAATCCGCGTGGCGCTTGCCGTGGCGGACGGCCTTTCCCTGGTGCACGGCTCCCGCGTGGCGGCGTTCAGCTCCTGGAACGGCCTGGGCATTCATGATGATGAGGCTTTCGTGATGTCCGACGCCCGGCGGGGCGGGTGGACATGGGGCAGGCTGGAGCGCGGTTTTCTGACGGCGCCCCCGGAGGTGCTTCTCGCGGAACAGGTCCGTAACCGTGTGGCGGAATGCCTGAAAAACGGCATCCCCGTTTATTCCACGGAAACGGCGGAAACCCTGGCTGCCAGGGAGATGGCGGGCACCGTTCCGGCGGTTCCCGACGCGGAGGCGCTGGGGACCGCATGGCAGGCCCTGGCCCCGGACCACCGGGAGAAATTTCTGAAAGGGCCGGCGGAGCCGTTGTATGTAAGGGCTCCCCACATCACTTGCGCCAAACGTCCCGCCTGGGCTGTGAAGGCGTAATTAAGGTTTGACTTTCTGGAAGATTGTTAGACTTTTAATCGGTAATCTTCATCCCCAGTAGCATTTTTTTAACATGAGTAATGACACTTCTTCGCAACAGCCCACATATCCCAAAGGTTTAAAAGGAATCATCGCCAATGAATCCGCCTTGAGTGATGTGCGCGGTGAGGAAGGACGGTTGCTGTATCTGGGCTACGATATTGATGATCTGGTGGAGATGTGCTGTTTTGAGGAAGTGGTTTACCTGCTTCTCAACAAGCGTCTGCCCAACCGGCAGGAGCTGGAGGCCATCAAGAAGCGCCTGCGTTCCGACCGCGACCTTCCCCAGCCCATTCTGGATTTCTTTAAAACGGCCACCAAATCCGCACGGCCCATGTCCGCCCTCCGTACGGCGGTGTCCATGCTCGGCATGTATGACGACCGGACGAAGGACGCCGGACAGTTGAAGGAAATAGGCCTCAGCCTGATTGCCAAGGTTCCCGTGATGGTGGCGTACTATTACCGTTTGTGCCAGGGGCTGGACCTTCCGCCCGTGCGGGAGGATCTGAGCGAGTCGGAACATTTCCTGTGGCTGCTGAAAGGGGAAGAGCCCAACCCGGATGAAGCCCATATCCTGGACGTGGCCTACATCCTGCATGCGGACCACGGCATGAACGCCTCCACCTTTGCGGCGCGCGTCTGCATCGCCACTCTTTCAGACATGTATTCCGCCATTACGGCGGCTATCGGCACGCTGAAGGGGCCGCTTCACGGGGGCGCCAATGAAGGCGTGATTGAAATGCTCAAGGAAATAGGCACGGAGGACAAGGTGGACCCCTACATTGAGGACAAGCTGGCGCGGAGGGAAAAAATCATGGGCATGGGGCACCGCGTGTACCGCGTGCTGGACCCCCGCGCTCCGCACCTGCGCCGCATGGCCATCCGCCTTTCCTCCAGAATCGGGGAGCCCAAGTGGATTCGCATGTCGGAACGCATCGCCAAGCTCGTCCGCGAGCGGAAGGGACTTAATGCGAACGTGGATTTTTATTCCGCCACGGTTTATTACAGCATCGGCATTCCCACCAGGCTGTTCACGGCCATTTTCTCCATCGCCCGCTGCTGCGGCTGGGTGGCCCAGGTGCTGGAGCAGATGGAGGACAACACGCTGTACAGGCCGCTGACCCTCTACACGGGGCCCAAGGACCGCATTCCTGTTCCTACTATTGATATGCGGTAACAAGGTTTTTTAACGGAAAAGGCGCTGGATGTTCATCTCCGGCGCCTTTTTTGCATCATTCCCGCTCCCTTTCTCTCTCATGAAAAACTATCCATTCTACCTGCTGTCCGTATTCGCCCTGTTGTTCATAGCTCTGGGGATTTCACCCAGCTCCCGTTCCGTCTGGGTGGCGGAGGTGATTCCCGTGGCGCTGGTGGTGGTTTTCCTGGCGGCGGGATTCCGGAAATTCCGCTTCAGCAACTGGTCCTATACGCTGATGTTTTTCTGGCTGGCGTGCCACACGGTGGGCGCGCATTACACCTTTGCGGAAGTGCCTTTCGAATGGTTCCGGGAACTTGTCGGGGCGCACCGGAACCCTTTTGACCGCGTGGCTCACTTCACGGTGGGGTTTTATGCTTTTCCCGTGGCGGAATACCTGGTGCGCAGGCAATATGCGGGGAAGGTGCTTGCGGGGATATTCGGCCTCTTCTTCGTGATGGCCGTGGCGGCTGCCTATGAGATCATTGAATGGCAGTACGCGGTTATGGTGGGCGGGAATGACGCCAATGACTTTCTCGGCTCCCAGGGAGACATTTGGGATGCCCAGAAGGACATGTTCTGCGATACCTGCGGGGCCGTGGCCTCCCTGGTTCTCTTTTACCTGGTGCGCCCCTGGCGCCGGAAAGGCGCGGATTCCGCTTCTTCCTGACCGGGATATTCATGTTCCCAGCCTGCCGGAATGGAACGGGCAATAGGGAGGCCCCCGGTGTTTTCCGTATTAAATGCCCGCCTGGCGCAGCCCTTCGTAAAGGACAATGGCTACGGCAGTGGAGAGGTTCAGGCTGCGAGAGCCTTCCCCGGGCATGGGAATGGTCAGGGCCGTGTCAGCGTGTTCTTTCAGCAGGCTTTCCGGCAGCCCGCGGGATTCCGGGCCAAAGACCAGGTAATCCCCCTCCCGGAGCTCCGCATCCCAGTGGGAGCGGCGCGCCTTGGTGGTCAGGTACCAGAACCGCGCGCCGGGGGCCGCCGCCCGTTGCAGCTCCTCCAGGCTTTCCCATACGCGGAGGTCCACTTTGGCCCAGTAGTCCAGGCCCGTGCGGCGCACGTGCTTTTCATCCAGGCTGAACCCCAGCGGTCTGATCAGGTGCAGCCTGGACCCCGTAGCCAGCGCCAGCCGCCCGGCCGCTCCCGTGTTATGCGGAATTTCCGGATGGAACATGACGATGTGGAAACGGGGGTGCATGCACCTATTCTCACCACAAACGCGCCTTCCGTTCAAGTGAGACTTGTCCAAAAGTGGCAAATCATGTACGTTTCCTTCCGATGAGAGATATCGTGTATTTTGACTTGGAAACCCGTCATTCCGCGGCGGAGGTGGGCGGCTGGCACAATACGGCGGACATGCGCGTTTCCGTGGGAGTGACTTATTCCACGGCCTCCGGCAAGTACACGATTTATTCCGAGGAGATGGTTGATGACCTGATCCTCCAGCTCCGCCAGGCCGACCTGGTGGTGGGGTACAATCACGAGCATTTCGACTACGGCGTGCTTCAGCGCTATACGATGTGGAACTTGGTGGACATCACCAACAATCTGGACCTTTGCAGGGACATCGAACAGCGGGGAGGCGTGCGCGTGAAGCTGGATTCCGTAGCGGCCGCCTCCATCGGTTCTTCAAAAACGGCCGTAGGCACCCAGGCCCTCAAGTGGTGGGCGGAGTACGTGCAGACGGGCAATACGGATGTACTGATGGAGATTGCCCGCTACTGCTGCTTTGATGTGAAGGTGACGCGGGACGTGCACTGGTACGGGGCAGAGCACGGCTTCATCCGTTATGACGACAAGAAAGGTGGTACGGTGGAACTGCCTGTGGACTGGAAGCTCTAAAGGACGCTTCCGGAAAGAGGGGCCGTTTGGGCGCCATTTGAATCAGCGGCGGTTGATGCGCGCCACTTCCCGCTGGGCCTCCCGCATTTCCACGCGGGCTTTCAGGTCATAGCGCTGGTCGCGGTGGGTCTTGCCCTTGCCCAGGCCCAGGGCCAGTTTTACCTTGCCGTTTTTCCAGTACAGTTTCAGGGCTACCAGGGAGCACCCTTTCTGGGAGGTCTGTTGCTCCAGCTTGAAAATTTCCCGTTTGTGGAGCAGCAGGCGGCGCGGGCGGCGGGACTGGTGCTGGAAGAATTCTCCGGCGGTTTCCCACGGCTGGATGTCGCAGCCGTACAGGAGCATCTGGCCGTTTTCCACCCTGGCGAAGGAATCCGCTATGTTCACCTTGCCGGAGCGGATGGATTTGACCTCCGTTCCCTTGAGCTCCATGCCGCATTCGTAGGTGTCCAGGATTTCATAATCCCGGCGGGCTTTCTTGTTGGTGGAGATGTCGGAACTCATGGCGGAGAGGGGGAGGGATGAAAAGGCCCCGGGCTGGAAGAGCCGGGGCCTGGTTGAAATGGAATGCTCCGTGCGGAAATCCGGGCCGGAACGGCAGTAGGGAGGGTATGCTTTTTACTGGTTGCCTTCTTCAAGGCTGTCTGACTCTGCATGGTAGACAAGCTTGCCTTCAACGATTTCCGTCAGGGCAATGTTCGCGTTACCCATGTGGGGGGTGGTGGGGACCAAGGGAGCGCGGCCATTATTGAGCTGGGCGACGCGGCGGGAAACCACGTTGATCAGCATCTGGGGCTCGGAAATGATTTTGGAGGCTTGTTCGACGAGTTCGGCTTTCATGTAAAAATGTTTGGATAGGATCTCCTGATGCGGAAAGACATATAAAGGCTCCCCCTGTCCATAAGCAAGCCTATATTACGGCATGAGCTCCCTTCGTTCACGGGAAGTCAGCTCCTTCCATGAGCCGGGTTCCAAGCCGTCCAGCGGGAACCTGCCTATCCTGGCGCGCAGGAGCCGGAGCGTAGGAAAGCCGATGACGGCAGTCATGCGCCGCACCTGGCGGTTTTTACCTTCCACCAGAGTCAGCTCCAGCCAGGAGGTAGGGATGGCGGCGCGGTAGCGCACGGGGGGATTCCGTGGCGGCACGTCCGGTTCCCTGCCCATGAGGCGCACCCGGCAGGGGAGCGTGCGGTACCCCTGGATGGAGAGCCCCCCGCGTTCCAGCGGGAGCAGGTCCGCGGCGGAAGGGGTGCCTTCCACCTGGCTCCAGTAAGTTCGGGGGTGCCGGTTGGCGGGGTTCAGGAGGCGGTCCACCAGGGATTTCTCATCGGACAAAAGGAGAAGGCCTTCAGAATCTGCGTCCAGCCTGCCGACGGGATACACGCCGGAGGGGAAGCCGAATTCCGCCAGTGTCCGGTGGTGGGGCGCCTCCCGCGTGAATTGGGAAAGGACTCCGTAAGGTTTGTTGAACGCCAGAATCATGCCGTGCGGAGCAAGTATAGCATGAGCCTCCGTCCTTGGCACGAGAAATTGAAGCGGCTTGACTTGTCCCCGCCGGGGAAGGAAAGTACCTCCATGCATGGAAAAATGGCAGGCGGTATTCTGATGCTGGCGTGCTGCTTGCCCGGCTGGGTGCAGGCAGCTCCGGACGCGGGGGAAGTGAAGGCGAAAATCGCGCGGAAAATCTGGCAGAACGAATGTGCCGGAACCGTCAGGGGGCTGGTCTCCTGGAACCGGGGGGAGGCGTTCCCCTCGCTGGGCATCGGGCATTTCATCTGGTTCCCCGCCGGAGTCAGGGAAAGGTTTGAGGAAAGCTTCCCTTCCTTTGTCCGGTTTTGCCGGAAAAGGGGCGCCCGCGTGCCGGAATGGTTTTCCGGCGCGGCCCCGTGGCGCACCAGGGGGGAGTTTGAAGCGGCGGACGTCCGCGGCGGCCTGCCCGAACGGATGCGGCAGTGGCTGTCCAGTCCCGCGGCCCTTCAGATGCAGGCGGATTTTATCATCAGCAGGTCCGTGGCCGCCCTGGGGCGCATCAAGAGCCAGTCCCGGCGTCCGGCGGAGATGGCGGCGCGGTACAATGCCGTGGCGATGGCGCCCAACGGCATGTATGCGCTGATTGACTACGTGAATTTCAAGGGGGAGGGGACCAATCCCGCAGAAAGGTACCGCGGCCAGGGCTGGGGGCTCATGCAGGTGCTGGAAGAGATGCGCCCCGCTGCTCCCGGACAGCCTGCTGCTGCGGAGTTTGCGGAGGCGGCTAAAAGGGTGCTTCAGCGGCGCGTGGACAACAGTCCGGCAGGGCGCGGGGAGGCCCGCTGGCTTGCCGGATGGAAGAACCGGTGCGATTCCTACAAGAGAAGCCTGTGACGAATTCCCCGCCCGGCGGAGAAGACCAGTTGCGCAATTATCCTTGACCTGCCGGGGATTAGGGTGTAATTCCCTCACTTCATCCTGAAACTTCGCTAATTTTATGCCAAACACTCAAGAAGAAACAACGCTGGTTCTGCTCAAACCCGATTGCGTGCGGAAAAACCTTTCCGGCACCATTTTAAAACGTTTTTTGTCCGAGGGGTTTCGCCTGCGCGGCATTAAGATGATCCAGCTTGACGAGCCTATTCTCCGGGAACATTACTCCCATATTCTGGACCTTGTGGTCAACGGGGAACTGCTGTTCCCGAAACTGCTTGATTTCATGACCAGCTCCCCGGTTATCGCCATCGCCCTGAAGGGACCGGGCGTGATCGTGCGCGTGCGTGAGCTGCTGGGGCCCACCAACTCCCAGAAGGCGCAGAAGGGCACCATCCGCGGGGATTACGGAACGGACAGCATGATGAATATCTGCCATGCTTCCGACAGCCGCGAATCCGCCGCCGTGGAACTGGTACGGTTCTTCCGTGAAGAAGAGCTGTTTGACAGCCTTAACTGAGGCGTTGCCCTTTTTACCTCCGGTTTGCCAGAGCCGCGGCTTGTGATAAGGCTGCGGCTCTTGCCTTGCCTGGGGTATGCCCCGCAGAAGGATGAGCCTCCATGGGGCAGGCATGCCCCGCGGCCGCAGGGAAGGGAGGAAAACCGGGAAAAGGCAAATTATTTTTCCCAGGGAGTGGTCAGGTACAGGAAGGCTTTTTTCATCCGGTAGGCCTCGCGCATCAGGCCGTCCAGGATATTGTTGCAGCTGTGCCTGGAAAAGGAATAACCGTAAATGCGCTTGATGGCGGCGTCCTCGCTGTGCTGCTTCTGGCGCTTTAATTCGGCGTCCATGTCCCGGAGCTCCACATTGGGGGCGCTCAGGTTGTCGCCGTGCCAGCGGAAATCCGCCAGCAGCCTGTTGTAATGGACGAACTTTTTTCCGGCACGGCCCAGGCGGGCGTAATACTCCCCGTCCATGTCGTACCGGAACCGTTCGTCCAGCAGGAATCCTTCCTCAATCGTGGTGCTCCTGCGCAGGAACAGCGCGGTGGAGGCCAGGTACGTGCCGTACCAGATGTGCATGCGGAGGCTGTAGGGCAGGGCTTTCATGGGCCGCTGGACGGCCCCGTCCGCATCAATGAAGTTCCAGGCCCCGTGCACGATGTCCGCATCCGGGCGGGAATCCGCAAAGGCCTTGACGGCTGCCAGAGCCCCAGGCAGCAGCCTGTCGTCCGTATTCAGCCACATGACCCACTTGCCGCGCGCCCTCCGGAAGCCGCGGTTGATGCCCTCAGACATGCCGGAATCCTTCTCCACATGCAATTTCAGGTGCGGGTAGGAGTTCAGGATGTCCAGCGTTCCGTCCGTGGAGCCGGCGTCCTGGATGATGTGCTCAAACGTGGCGCCTTCCTGGTTCCTGACGCTTTCAATGCACTCCCGCACGTAGCTGGCGTAATTATAGCTGGGCGTAACGATGCTGAAATCAGGCTCGGTATCCATGGAAATTTTATTTGGAGGGACTGATGGAGCGTTCCCTGGCGATGTAGATGGGGCGTTTTTTGACCTCCGTATAGGTCTTGGCCAGGTACTGGCCCAGGATGCCCAGGCACAGCAGGACGATGCCGCCCATCAGGCAGAAAACGCAGACCATGGAAGTCCAGCCATAGGCGGAATGGGGCCAGATCAACTCCCGGACCGTCAGCGCGATGATGGCAAGAAAGGAAATGAAGGAAAGCATCACCCCCATGATGGAGGCCAGGGCCAGGGGGGCTGTGGAGAAGGCCACAATGCCTTCAATGGAGTAAAGGAACAGTTTGAAGAAGGACCATTTGGTTTCTCCCGCCACCCGCTCCACATTCTCATACTCAAACCATTTGGTGCGGAAGCCCACCCATTCATACAGGCCTTTGGAAAAGCGGTTGTACTCCTTCAGGGAAAGCAGGGCCTCCAGCACGGGGCGCGTCATTAGCTTGTAATCCCGGGCGCCGTCCACGATGTGGGTGTCCGATATCCGGTGAATCGTCTTGTAAAAGGCGCGCGCAAAGAAAGAACGCAGCGGCGGTTCCCCCTTCCGGGTGACGCGGCGCGTTCCGGCGCAGTCGTACCCTTCCTCGTCAATGGCTTTCACCATCTGCGGCAGCAGGGAGGGCGGGTCCTGAAGGTCCACGTCCATGACGGCTGCATAATCACCCGTGGCCGCTTCCAGCCCCGCGTAAATGGCCGCTTCCTTCCCGAAGTTGCGGGAAAAGGAAATAAACTTCACCTCCGGGGAATGTTCCGCCAGCTCCTTGATTATCTCCAGGGTGCGGTCTGTGGAGCCGTCATCCACAAAGATAAGTTCCAGGGCGTATCCCTCCAGGTGTTCCTTGAAAACCCGGTCCACCTCTTGTTTGAACGCCGGAATGGCCTGCTCTTCATTCAGGCAGGGAACGATCAGGGAAATTCGTTTCATGGCAGTGCCCGCATCATACGCCAGGGGCTTTCCGGATGCCAGAAAATAGTGCCCTGTACGCAGAGCGGCCTTCCCTCCGCAGGGCGGAAGGGAAGGCCGCTGAAAAAGGCGCTGCGCGTGGAAAAAACGGAAGAATCAGAATTTCGGCAGGTTGCCGATGTCATCCTCGTTTTCAGGGGCGTGCGGGTCTTTCAGGTCACTGTCTCCGTCCTTGCCGAAGGACCAGAAATCGTAATCCGGATTCATGCCGTTGCCCATTTTCAGGTTCTTTGCGCTGGCGGATTTGGAGGGGATGGCCTGCTCGCTGCCCAGGCGGTAGCGGTAGGGGGAGCCCCACGGGTCCGCCAGGATGTAAAGCGTGACGGGCCTGCCGTCCTTGCCCTTCACATGGACTTCCCGGACGGTCGGGTTGCTCTTGGGCTGGGTGGCGGGATTCAGCTCATCATTGTAAATGGTGGTATCCCTGGAAGGCATGCCTTCATTCTTGTGGTCGCCGAAGAGGGCCATGTATACCACGTTGGAGCTGTACTCCTCGCCGTTCGCCACGGCTACTCCGTGGTTGTTGAAGGGGGCTTCCGTACCGTAGGGGTAGCGGTCATGGTCGCTGTGGTAGCTCTCCAGCCCCATTTCAATCTTGCGGACGATGGATTCCGTGGCCTGTTCGTTCTTCCGGGTTTCAAGCCAGGTGTAGATGGAGATGGTCAGCGTGGCAAGCACCACGATGATGACCATCACCACCAGGATTTCCATGAGGGTGAAGCCCTGTGCCGCCCGGAGGCGGCTGTATGCGGAGCGAATCTTCATCTGGTCTGCTTCTGGAGGAGGGTTAACCCATTTTCTCAATGACCTGCAGAAGGGGCAGGAACATGGCGAACACGATGCCGCCCACAACCACGGCCAGGAACACGATCATGATGGGTTCCAGCATGGAGGTCATGGCCCCCACGGCGTTGTCCACTTCATCATCGTAAACGTCCGCAATCTTGAGGAGCATGTCCGGAAGCTGCCCGGTTTCTTCACCCACGTCCACCATGGAGATCACCATGGGCGGGAAAAGCTTGGAGGAAGACATGGGCGTAACCACGGATTCACCTTCCTTCACGGAATCATGGATAAGGCCGATGGCGTCTCCCACGATCATGTTCCCGGCAGTGTCCTTGGTGATGGTGAGCGCCTGGAGAATGGGAACGCCGGAAGTGACCAGCGTGCCGAAGGTACGGGCGAAGCGGGCGATGGCGCTTTTGCTCTGCACGTTACCGATGACGGGCATGGTCAGCAGGGCCGTGTCAATCTTGCGGCGTCCGTTGGGCGTCTTGCTCATGGCCGTGAAGACGGCGTACAGGATGGCGATGACGGCGGCCAGAATAACGGCATTCGGCACAAAGAACGGAGCGGCCATGAACCAGTCACTGATGCCGAACACGAACTCGGAAATGGCGGGAAGCTCACTGCCTTGTTCCGCGAACATGGCCTTGAACTTGGGAACGATGACCAGCATCAGGAAGATCACGATGCCTACCGCAATGAACAGGACGATGGAGGGGTACACCATGGCGGTGATTACCTTGCTCTTCAGTTTCTGCGCCTTTTCCTGGTATTCCGCCAGGCGGTTCAGCACGACTTCCAGCACACCGCCCAGTTCACCGGCCTTCACCATGTTCACGAACAGGCGGTCAAAGATTTTGGGGTGCTGGGCCAGGGCTTCCGAGAAGGTGGAGCCGCCCTGAACGGAATCCCCCAGGGCTTCAATGGTCACACGCAGGTTGGGGTTGGCTTCCTGCTTGGCCAGCACGTTCAAGCTCTGGAGCAGGGGCAGCCCGGCGTCAATCAGGGTGGCCAGCTGGCGGGTGAAAATCATCAGGGCCTTCGCCTTGATCCTGGCGCCTACCCTGCCTTTCTGTTTTTTGGCTCCCGTGGCCTTCTTCTTGGCGGCGGCTGTTTGCTGGATCTTGCCCTTGCCCGCTTCTACGATTTGGGTGGGGTACAGGCCATGCGCCCGGATGGATTCCATGGCCTCCGCTTCGGAATTGGCCTCCAGGGTACCCGTTTTCTGGTCGCCTTTATGGTCAAGTGCTGTATATTGATATTTAGGCATATATGTGGTGTTTTAAGTGTTTTCTGCTTGGTGGTTGAAATGGGAGTGCGGTGTCCGGCTGTCCATTAAGTGTACTTCAGCACTTCTTCAATGGTGGTATTGCCGTTGTAAATGTTTCTCAAACCGTCTTCACGCAGGGTGGACATGCCCATTTCAATGGCCTTCTGCTTCAGCACCACGGAGGGAGCGCGGTCCGTGATCATGTCCCGCAGGGTGTCGTTGATATCCAGCAGCTCATAAATCCCCTGCCGGCCCTTGTAACCGGAATTGGAGCACTTGTCACAGCCCCGGCCCGTGTAAAAGTGCTTGTCTCCCAGTTCATAGGGAGATACGCCAAGCTGGGAGAGGATGGAGGAGGAGGGTTCGTACGGCGTGCGGCAGTCCGGGCAGATGGTACGCACCAGGCGCTGGGCCAGCACCCCTTCCAGGGAGGCCGCCACCAGGAAAGGTTCACAGCCCATGTCCACCAGTCGTGTAATGGCGCCTGCGGAGTCGTTCGTGTGCAGGGTGGAGAGCACCAAGTGGCCCGTCAGGGATGCCTGGATGGCAATTTGGGCGGTCGCCATGTCTCGCATTTCCCCCACCAGAATGCGGTCCGGGTCCTGTCGCAGGAAGGCACGGAGGACCATCGGGAAATCCAGGCCGATGGCTTCATTGATCGGGATCTGGATAATGCCGTCAATGTCATATTCCACGGGGTCTTCCGCCGTCAGCACCTTGGAATCAATAGTATTGATTTCCCGCAGGGCGGCGTACAGCGTGGTGGTCTTGCCAGCGCCGGTAGGACCGGTGACAATGAAAATACCGTTAGGCTTGCGAACCGTGTCCAGAATATATTCGTGAATGTGGGTGGGCAGCCCCAGGTTATCCAGGTTCAGGTTGACGGAAGAGCGGTCCAGTACGCGGAGCACCACGGATTCCCCGTACTGGGTGGGGAGGGAGGAAACACGCATGTCCACCGAGCGGTTCCCTATCTGCTTGACGATTCGGCCGTCCTGTGGAACGCGGCGTTCCGCGATGTTCATGTTCGCCATGACCTTGACGCGGGAAATGACCGGCACGGACAGGTGCACGGGGGGAGGCTGCATTTCATACAGGGAGCCGTCCACGCGGTAGCGGATTTTGAATTCCTTTTCAAAAGGCTCAAAGTGAATGTCGGAGGCTTTTTCCTTAATGGCCTGCGTGATGACCAGGTCCACAAAGCGGATAACGGGCGCTGCGGCGGAATCCTCCGTCTCGTTGCTGACTTCCAGATTGTTGAGTTCCTGCATCAGGTCTTTCATGGCGGCGGTTTCTCCGCCGTACAGCTCATTGATGCGTTCGGAAATCTGGTAATCCGGAGCTATGAGAACGTGGATGTTCTGGCCCAGGGCGAAGCGCAGGTCTTCCACCGTTTGCGGGTTCAGGGGGTCCACCAGGCAAACGTACAGGCCTTCCGGGCCGTGCCGCACGGGCAGGGCGCCGTGCAGGCGCACGAGTGTGGCCGGCATCATATTCTGCACGTTCGGGTCCGGTTTGAAATTGTCCAGGGTGATGAATTCCGTGCCCAGGTCGCTGGCGATCATCTGCCAGATATCGTCCTTGCTGCCAATGATGCCGAAATCCGCGAGCACTTCCGGCAACTCCTTGCCGGAGACGGTCATTTCCTCCTTGATATCCTTCGCCAGGGATTTGTCGATCATTCCCCGGCCGATGAAAAGTTCCAGTGTAAGATTGGTGTCCATAATAATCAGAATGAATTGCGGGGAAAAATCAGTTGGCGTCTCCCATGGTGACATTGAGGACTTCTTCCGGAGAGGTCAGCCCGGCCAGCACCTTGCGCACGCCGTCCTCTCTCAGGGTTCTCATGCCGAGTTCCCGGGCGCGCTTGCGCAGCTGGGGGGAGGTCAGGTTCTCGTTGATCATGCGGCGCACTTCGTCGTCGATCTCAAAAATTTCAAAGAGACCCATTCGTCCCTTGAACCCGCCGCCGCGGCAGAAGTCGCAGCCGTGGGGGGCCTTGATCTGTCCCGGAGTAAGGCGTGACATGTCAATGTTCAGCGTATGCGCCTGCTTCTCCGTCAGCACGCCGTCCACCTTGCAGCGGTCGCACAGCTTGCGGACAAGGCGCTGGGCCATGATGGCGCGGACGGATGAGGCGATCAGGAAGCGCTTGATGCCGATGTCCGCCAGACGGGCCACGGCGCTGGGAGCGTCATTGGTGTGAAGGGTGGAGAACACCAGGTGGCCCGTCAGGGAGGCGTTGATGGCGATGCTGGCCGTTTCCATGTCTCGAATTTCCCCGATCATGATGATATTGGGGGCCTGGCGGAGCATGGCGCGCAGGGCGGCGGCGAAGGTCATGCCGATGTCCGCCTTCACCATCACCTGGTTGATGCCGGAGAGCTCGTATTCCACGGGGTCTTCCACCGTGATGATCTTTTTATCCGGACGGTTGATGTGGTTCAAGCACGCGTAAAGGGTGGTGGTCTTACCGGACCCGGTGGGGCCCGTCACCAGGATGATGCCGTCCGGCAGGGTGATGAGGCGGTCAAACACGGCTTCATCATCAGAGAAGAAGCCGAGCTGGGGCAGGCCCAGCACCAGGGCTGACTTGTCCAGAATACGCATGACGATGCTTTCCCCGTGGTTGCTGGGGACGGAAGACACACGAAGGTCAACCTGCTTGCCGCCGATGTTCATCTGGATTCGGCCGTCCTGGGGCATGCGCTTTTCCGCAATGCTCATGGTGGTGCTCATCACCTTCAGGCGGGCGATGATGGGGCTGAGCAGCTTCTTGGGGTGGGTGGCTACTTCCACCAGCTTGCCGTCTACGCGGTAGCGGATGCGGAGCCGGTTTTCCATGGGCTCAATGTGAATGTCTGACGCGCGCATCTTGAAGGCGTCCGTCAGCATCTGCTGCACCAGGCGGATGATGGGGGCGTCTCCGTCTTCCCCCTCACTGCCGGCGGCGTCCGCCGGAACGGTCAGGTCGCGGTAAAACTCCTTCAGGCGGCTTTCCACCGCGCTGTGGGTGGCTACGCTGAAAATAATGTCGCGCCCCATCAGCTGGGGCAGGCTGTCCATGGTCTCCAGGTTCAGCGGATCGTCAATGGCGATGTTGATGGAAAAACCGTCGTCGGAAATGGGAATGGCCCGGAAGCGCCGCGCCAGCTCCGGCGTGATCAGTTCGCGCACTTCCTGGGGAATGTGCATGGGCCCCAGATCCACGACGGGCAGCAGGGAATTGGACGCCGCCACCTGGGCGATGACATCTTCCGTAAGATAATTGGCCTGGATAAGGAAATCAACCAGATCCTGGGTGGGAGATTTTTGACTGCGCGCATATTGAAGAATCTCTTCATTCAGATAGCCGGCCTGCGTAAGAAGTTCGATGAGATATGATTCGTTGGAGTACACGTCGATCTCTGGAGTCTATGGTTGGAAGTCTGCCGAAACGGAGCGGCAGGATACTCCCCTATTTCTGACAGGTTCGCGCCGTAAAGTCAACTTAGCTTCCCTCAAAAGGGCATTTTTTTTCAGGAGGAAGAGGAGTAGGGGAAAAGGAAATTCCATGCGCGCCGCTTTCCGGGCCTGTAGAATATCCTGGCGTGCGGGAGTTCTCCTTCTCTCAGGACCGCTGGCGCGGCATGGCGGAGAGCAGGTCTTCCAGTTCCGCCATGCTGGAGACGCGCACCAGGCGCGCGCGCATTTCCTTGGCGCCGGGAAAGCCCTTGGTATAAGCCAGAATTCGTGACCTCATGTGGCGCATGGTGTGGAGCTCATCCCCGTAATGGCCGGAATCCAGGGCCATGCGGGTATGGCGCAGGATCAGGGCCGTCTTTTCCTGCGGGTCCCTAGCCGGGGGCATGGCCCTGTGCAGCAGGTAATACCTGGCGTCTCCGAAAATCCATGGGTTCTCCATGGCCGCCCGGCCAATCATCACGCCGCTCACGGCTGTATTTTCCTTCACATAGGCCACCCCCTGCGGGGTGGAAATATCCCCGTTTCCGATGACGGGAACGGAGATGGCCCGCGCGCATTCGTCAATAATGTCCCAGTTGGCCGTGCCGGAATACTGCTGGGAGCGGGTGCGCCCATGGATGGTAATCATGGAAATGCCCTCTTCCTCCAGCAGGTGGCACGCGTCCATGGCGCACAAATTCTGGAAATCCCAGCCAATGCGTATTTTGGCCGTGACGGGAATGCGGTCCCCTACCGCTTTCACCACCCCTGCCGCTACGGAGGCCAGCAGGGGCAGGTCCTTCAGCAGGGAGGAGCCGCCATTCTTGCCCACGACCTTGGGAACCGGGCAGCCGAAATTGATGTCAATGAAATCCGGCTTATCATGGTCCAGAATAATCCGGGCGGCTTCTCCCATGTGCTCTCCGTCCGCGCCGAAAAGCTGAATCCCTATGGGGCGGTGGGCGTCTTCTATCTTCGTGTACCGGCGGTTTCTTTCCCATGCCTGGAGAATGCCTTCCGCGGAGACGAACTCCGTGACCATCACGTCAGCCCCCAGTTCCTTGCAGATGGTGCGGAAAACAGGGTCCGTCACCCCGGCCATCGGGGCCAGGAACAAGGGAAAATCCGTCTTAAAAAACGGAAGGGAAGTTGTGCGGTTGGAGAAAGTCATGATTCCTTAGAATGAGGCTAACATGCCCCCGTATCCCGTTCAAGCGTCTTGGCCGCCCTGACAGAAAAGGAAGGGTGTTCTCTGGCGGCTCCGGAAATAGAAAAACGGCTTCACTCCGGGAGTGAAGCCGTTTGGCGTCAAATGGAAAGAGCGTCGTTTTAGTGGTGGCCGCACCCGCAGCCGCCGTCCTTGTGATCGTGGTCATGATCGCAATTGCCGTCACAGTCGCAGCTATCCTTGTCGCAGCTGCCGCCGCAGGAGCAGGAAGACTCGGAACTCATCGCGCGCTGGCGGGCTTCTTCAATTTCTTCCGGAGTGGGGGCATGGCCAAGATCAATGGACATGCCCAGGTACTGGTTGATGGTGTTCAGGAGTTCGTCAATGGTCTGGCGCGCTTCCAGGAAGCCGCGTGCCGCGTCGTTCTTGATCACGTTTTCACGCAGGGAATCAAACTTGGCAATTTCTTCTTCCGTGGGGGGCATGCCGGCCAGGTGCTTGTTGCGCAGTTCTTCGCCGTAGGCATTCACTTCTTCAAAAAGCTTGGTTGCCTCGGGGTTCTGGAAAAAGAGGCCGATTTTCGCCTTGGCGGCCACAACCTGGTCTTCCTTGGCAAGCATGTTGCAGAGGGCTTCCGTGGCAGTGCGCAGGTTGTCATTGAGAACGGGGGTATTCATATGAAATCCATTTAATCATGGCTTTCAACGCAGGGCAACCCGGTTGCGAGGCATGGCGTGCATTTTCGTGTCAGGGTGTTCGCGGATTAGGAATCCGAATGCGATAACCAACAACGCAAAAAGTAAACAAAAATATATTATAATCAAGAGTATATGATACTTCTCTAACAAATATTTTCTTCAACGGCAATATACGGGAAAATAATGGATAGTATTGGAGAAATGTATTTGTGATGAAAAAGTAATATTGACTTCGGATTCCTAATCCGCACAATCCCGTTTGTTGTTCAGCCTATGGCAGGAAAAAATAATCCCTTAGCTCCCTTGGGGTGGAAAATTCCGTTAGCGCTCCTTATTTGGTCTGTTATGGTGGTGGGTGCGTGTTCGGATACGTCCCCCTTGTATTCCTTTTATCCTTCTCCGGACCCTTCCATTTTCTTCATGTTCGGACGCGGACTCCTTCATGGCCTTCTCCCCTATGTGGAAATGGCGGACAGCAAGGGTCCCCTGCTGGTGTGGATTTATTACGCCGCCGCCTGGATTGACGGACATTCATTTGCCGGAATATTCCTCATTCAGTGCGTAACCCTTTTTACGACGCTTTTACTGGCTTGCAGGACGGCGCGCTTTTATCTGTCACGGCGCGGCAGCCTGCTGGCTTCCATGCTGCTGTGCCTGTTTCTGTTTGATTCATTCCCCTTCCAGCGCGGGGGCGGGGTGGAGGAACTGTGCTGGCCAGGGATGGCGGCCGTGGTTTACGGGCTGGTGCGGTATTTCCGGATGCGGGACAGGCGCAGCCTGCTGTTCCTGTCCGGAGTAGCCGGGGTATTTGCCGGGGCTGCCTTCATGATGAAGTTTTCCATAGCCTTTCCCGTGTGCGCCTTAAGCGGGGTTCTGTGCCTGTGGCTGTGGTGGAACGGATGGAAAAAAGAGGCGGCGGCGGCTCTGGGGATGACGGCAGCCGGGCTCCTGGCCGTGGTGGTTCCCTGTTCGGCTTGGCTGGTATTCCACGGCGTTTGGAAAGAAGCGATGAATGAATACCTGTTGTGCTCCGTGCGTTATGGAACGGTGGCCCAGGAGGCTACGTGGTGGGCCAAACTCCTGAGGCCGGCTCCGGTCCGCTGCCTGTCCGACATATTGATGTGGGCGGCTGTCATCTGGGCTCTGGCAATAGCGGGATGGCGTCAGTTAAAAACGCAAAAAGCGCTCCTGTTCACGGCCCTGTTGTATATCTTCTTCAAGGTGGAGATGTTCAGCGTGTACAACTACTATTACAACTCCATCCTTTCACCCATGATGATCTGGGTGACCATCTTCTTCGTGGCCCAGGCGGAACGGCGCTTTTCCCTGCGCCTGCCGCGGATGGCGGCCGGAACGCTGGCCATTGTCTGCCTCACGGGAGCCGGAATGGCTGCCGGGCTGACGGGGGCCGTCCGGAAAGGAGATTTTGTCTGGAACGGCAGGGATCTTCATTCCCCCGCCGTCCGGGAACGGCTGGCCCCGTTTTCCGGAGCCTCCGTCCTGTATCTGGGCTGGCTGGACAGGGGCTTCGGCATTACCTGGGACTGGAAGCCCTGCGGAAGATATTGGTTCCTCCAGAATTTCCCGTCGGAAGAAATGGTCAGGGAGCAATATAATTACATTGAGCAGGGTCTGCCGGATATCATCCACACCAGTTCACGGGATGATGATTCTTTTCTGCGGCAGCACGGCTATAAGCCCTTGATGCCGGGGCTGGACAAGGGGGAATTCTGGTGCCGGGTGTCGGAAGCGGAAAACAGGCCGTCCTCTGAAGAATAAAAGGACCGCCCCATGGATGGGCCTCTCCTGGGAATGAAATACGGCTTACTTCACCGTTCCATGCTTTTGGCATCCCGGTACAAATTCTTCAGGGAGGAAAGCTCTCATGTTGCGGGGTGAGGACGTTCTTTTTCCGGCAGTGTCCGGCTTCTTTCCGTATCTTGTCTGCGTTTTGGTAGAACGGGATAATCAGGCCTTCGTCCCACAGTTTTTTGAGCCGGGAAAGTTCCGGTGCTGCCAAGAACCGTCTGCCTGAATATGCCGAATGGGGAATGGCATTTCTGCCAAAAGGCACTTTAAGAATAGAGGCGTATTGACCGCTGTTTAACTTTTATAGAGTTTCATGACCCTGTATCTTGAGCAGTCGCCCGTTGCTGTATCTTGATCCGCGCCCGGGGTGATTTTTCAGGTATCCCTTTGAATTCCTTCCGCAGGAAGAGATGCGTTCATGACGGGCCAATGACTTTTCTTCCCCTGCTTCAAAAGAGGCTTTGCTCCGGAGATAATAGGTATTTTGTGGATTGTCCCCAGAGCGAGCCTGATGCCATGATTCAAGGGAAGTCCACATTGAGCCGCCGGGTTCCAGTGTTGCTAATTCTTCGGAGCTCCATAACCAGTTTGGAGAGTTCTGCGCTGATTTTACGCTTGGGACTATGGCGCGGGGGTTTGTTCTGCAGGTTCTTCTTTCCCTTTTGCTTTCATTTTCATTGTTTCTTTCTACCTCCGTGTTGAAACGATGTCTATGCATCTCAAAATCAATTATTTGTGTCAAAATCGGATTTCCAATCCGGAGACAAGCTATAAATTTGAAAAAAAGCATTTAATACAAAATTCTTTCCGCCATAGACAGAAAATTTGAATAGCCGGAAGACGTGCCTCCGGGAAAGAAACAGATGGGAATTTTCCTATCCTTCCTGTTGGCATCAGGATTTTTCAAGGAACAAAAAAGCTTGTCCTCAAAATGTTGTGGGTTAGTTGCATTGATATTATCTCCCGTTCCAGGGACGATTCTTCTTTCAGGCTGTTGGCGTATGGGCCCTGTCTCCGGATTGGAAATCCGCTAATTTGCATTCATTCCTTACTGGAAAACATGACATTTGTATCCATGAACAACTCAGCGTCAATATTTTTCCTCATGCTAAACTTATCCTGTTTTGCTGCGCTTGCAGTTCCCCTCCCTGAAGAACATTCATCCTCCATGACCACTTCCTCTCCGCGTGCCGCTGCCGATTCCCCGGCCATAGCCGAATATAGCCTTTCACGCGTATAACTTCTGAAAATTGCTCCAAATCGACTCATCCGTTCCACATCCATTCAATACCATGAGACCACACCTTCCTTCCTCTTTGCTCCGCTACTTGCTTGCCGGCCTGTTCATCTGCACCTTCCCGGCCGCATCCGGTGCGGACTACTCTGTGAACAACACCCAGTCCACCATGCCGGGCAGCAACCTGTACGGCACGTTTGAAGAATTGAGGGCATCCGGTTTGCTGCGTGCCGAAGACACGGTTGTCCTGCATAACGACGACTCCACGCTGACCGGAGGCTTGAATCTTCTCATTAGCGTTCAGTCCGGCAACGCGGCGGTAGCGCGCACGCTGGATCTGGCTGGACTGGGAACAACTCCCATGTTTTTCCTGAAGAAAGGAGACCATAGCGCGAACATGAATTCCATCATCTGGGAGAATGCGGGCAACCGGGTTCTGCGTGTGGAGGGATTCGGCAGCAATGCCACCCTGAATCTTACCGGAGCGGTCACGTTCCGCAACAATACGGGAATCTACGATGGTTCCACCGCTCCGGGCGGCGGCGCGATTGCCGTTCAGGGCCAGGGTCTCGCTTCAGTCACGCTGGCTGATCATATTGTCTTCACTGGAAATTACGCATCTTCCTCAAGCGGAACCGTCACAGGAGGCGCGATTCTGGCGTTCTCCAACGACGCCCGCATCACTCTGGGCAACGGCGCCGTTTTCCATGCCAACTATGTTTTGGCTTCAGCCACGGCAGGCGGCTGTGGCGGCGCAATATTCACCAAGGGCGGTTCCTCCTCCATTGAAATAGGCGATGATGCCACGTTTACCGACAACTACGTCCAGGCCGGCAAGTCCAGCTACGGAGGAGCGATAGGAGCCGACAGAAACGCCACTTCCATTACCCTGGGAGACCGCGCGACTTTCAGCGGCAACCATATTTCCACCTCGGCGGACGGAGCTGCCAGCGAAGGGGGAGCGGTCAGTACCTACATCACGATCGGAGACGCCTCCGTCACGCTGGGAGACAGGGCCTCCTTCACCGGGAATTACATCTCGGCCGCCGGAACGGGAAAAGGGGCCGGAGGAGCGATTGCGGTGCGGGCAAATGCGGGGCCTGCGTCCCTCACCGTTGGTGCTGATGCAAGCTTTACGGGCAATTACATCTCCGCATCATCCGGTGACGGAGGCGCAATCTGGATGTCTTCAGGTGGCACCTGCATTCTGGGAGCCAACGTTTCCTTCATCGGGAATTACATTCAGGCGTCTTCCGGCCGCGGCGGCGCGATTTACCTGGGAAATCAACAGCTGACCATTGAGGACGGGGCGAATTTCACGGACAATTACGCGCCCACGGCAGGGGGAGCCATCCTGATCAAAAATACGTCCAACCCCACCCACCAATTCCTGGCGCAGACCCGCGACGTGCTTTTCAGCGGCAACATGACAGGGGGAACCTTCACGCGCAGCGATAACGGAACATTTACCGTAGACGGAGGAACAGCCAACGCCATTCATTTTGAAACGCAAGGCTCTTTGCAGTTGGCGGCCGGAGAAGGACGGAACATCCAATTTGACGACCCGATCACCGCAGGGAATTATTCGATCATGCTCACGATCAACCGGTATACGGATGACGGAGGGGCTGATCAAGACACCTCCGGAACAGTCGTCTTCAGCGGAACACGCTATCAGGGTACGGATGCCCATCTGGTCGCCAGCCGTTACAACGACTTCCGGGGAAAGACCACTGTCTGCGGAGGTATGCTGGAACTCAGGGACGGAGTCATTTTCGGACGCACGGGGAGCATGACGGATATGGTAACCTCCTTTACGCTCAATACCGGAGCCACCCTTCGAAGCAAAGGCGCCGCCAGTGAGATCAACGCCGCCTCTATCGTCCTCAACGGCACGGTAGATACCGGTGGCACACTTGTTCTGAATGGAAACGTCACAGCCGCCGACACGACGCTCAAAACCGGACAGGGAGCCCTCGACCTGAGGAATACCGGAACCAATCTGTTCACGAACGGAGTGGCTCTCAACGAAGGCAGCATCCTGATTAACGGCATGGAACAGATACGGACCGGCTCTGGCGCGTACATCACTGGTTCCGGCACGCTGGACATTCAGTCCGCCGGCGTCGTAGCCCTCTCGGATTCGCTGACCGGATTTGCCGGAACCATCTCCTTGACCGATACCCGGCTCCGTCCGGACGCCACGGGGCAGGCCGTGCTCGGCACCGCAACTTTGCGCCTTGGAAGCGGCTCCGAACTCTCCGTCACGGAAAACTTCTCCATCAGCAAGCTGCATCTGGCCGGAGGAACGCTTACTGTCCATGTAGACGGTGACGCCTCCCGGCTGGAACACCAGCTTTCCGTCTCCGGCAGTCTTGACATCACGTCGGCATCCACGCTGGCCGTCTCCGGCCTGAAAGACAGTCTGGACAGCATCACTCCTCAGCCGGGCTTCCTGGACCGCGATCTTCAGGAACTGGCCCTGGACGGCACCATCAACGCAGACGCCCTGCTGGTGGTACAAGCCGGAAATGTCGCGAACACAACTATTCTGGACCTGGTGGACGCTGATACGGGCGAAGCCATCACCAGTGGAGAGGAACGCGAAGTCGCCTATCAGGATACCGTTACCGCGACCTACGGCTATATTGCCGTAGCCGGCACCAACGAGCACAGCGGCCAGACGGGGATCCACCTCACCTACGGGCTCAAGGAATTGAGTATCCACGATGGGAAAACCTGGATTCTGGCCGCTCCGGCCGATCCGAACAGCGACCGGACGCTCAGCGCCCGGATCACAGGCAGCGGCGCGCTGCAACTGAACAGCGACGCGACCGGCATCACCATCACCTCCGCCGCGAACCACACGGGGGGGACCCTCATCAACTCCGGCCTGGTTACTGCCGGTGCGGACAACCTCTTCAGCGCCGGAATCCTGGAGGTCAAAGAAGGCGCAGCGTTCGACACGGGCGCCACCGCACAAACCAACAGCGAAGGGTTTATTCTGCAAGGTTTGCTCAAGGGCGACCAGGCGTTCTCCAACACGGGCGCCATGCATGTCTCCACCAGCGCACAGGTGGAATCGGCACTAGCCAACACCGGAACGCTCCGATTGACCAATACCTCGAATTCAGGGAAGGATTTCCTGCTTTCGGGAGGCCTGAACGGCGACGGAGGACATGTGGCCTTTGAAGGAACCGGACGTGACACATTGAAGCTCGGCTCCCTCTCCGGCTCGCAGGCCTTTACAATGAACATCAATCTGGTCGCCGGGACAAGCGACCGCATCGCCATAGCCGGGGAGGCTTCCGGCACGCACACGGTTCATTTCGTCCTGCAAGGCGACATTCCCTCCTCCCCGTCCTTCATATCCGACATGGTCACATGGGGCAGCCTGGCGGAAGGCAGTGATGCGGCAACGCTCTTCACCGGAACGCTGGATGCGGGTTTCTACTCCTACGGTCTTAAAATCAACGCTACAGGCAATGGGTACGACCTGTCGCCGCAGGGATATAACAACCTGGGCGGTGTGCTGCTCAATGTGCTTGGGTGCATGAGTACGGGATGGTTCGAACAGCTTGACACTCTTTCCAAACGCATGGGAGACCTGCGCATGGGAGCGGACTTTTACAGGCAGCAGGCCCAACAGGACAAGAATGCCGGAGAGGCTCCCAGGGGGCACTACTGGGCGCGCACGGCTTCCGGGCGCACGGATACGGACCTGGGCATTGCCGGAGTCTGCGGCTTTACGGAATACCATTATGGGGCAGACAGCGGCGCGGACTGGATTGTTGCGTCCGGAAGAAACAGCATGCTGGCCGCCGGCCTCTTCGGAGGCTATCGTCGAAGTGACCGCAGCTTCCATGATGGCTGGGGAAGCAAGGGCAGCACGGACAGCGGCTACGGAGGCCTTTACGCCTCATGGCTGCACAGCAGGGGGTGGTTTGCGGACGCGGTTCTCAAAGGGACGGGTTACAACGCTTCATGGACCGCGGTCCAGCCCGGAGGCACGGAACGGGGCAGCTACGACAACTGGGGGTTGGGAATGAGCCTGGAAGCCGGGCGGCAGTGGAGCTGCGCCAAAGGATGGTTCCTGGAACCCTCCGTGCAAATCGCATGGCTCCACTCCGGTTCTACGCATGTCGTCACGAACGCAGGCCTGGATGTGACGGGAAGCGCAGCTGACATCTGGCAATTTGCCGGACGTCTGCGGGCCGGACGCACATGGAGCGTCAACGGAGGCTGCCAGTTGGTGCAGGGCTACGTGAAAACCGGCGTTGCGCAGCAAGCAAGCAATGGCGGTGAAGTAAAGGCCGCCGGCAACCAGTGGCGTCCGAATACGGATGGAATCCGCGGCATGGCCGGTTGCGGCGTGGCATGGCAGCTCAGCGCCCGCGATCAGGTGCACCTGGATTACGAATACGTCTACGGGGACAAATACGATCGTCCCTGGACGATCAATCTGGGGTACACGCGGAGCTTTTAAGCACAAAAGACTTCATCTCTCTTCTTCCACCCGGCAAGTTTCCGCTTGCCGGGTGTTCCGTTTCTGCTGGTCCTCCCGGAAAGGCTTTCCTGCTTATTCATTTACCCTGGTAGGGGAATCCATTCCAGGAAACAGGGGGACCGTAAAAATAGGCGGCTTTTTCCGCGGACCGGTCGCGAACGGCACATGTCTCCGGGTTTTTACGGTAAACGTGGGGGACGTAGCTGGCGGACGCGGAATGGGGCCATGCCATCCCGTTGCCGACGGGTCCCCCCCTTGCTGGCGCCGAGCCGGGATGCCTCCTGTTGGAGTGAGAGTTCCGGTTTCTCATGGATGGGCGGAAAGCCTTCTCATGAGGAATAAAAAAGGACCGCTTCATTCATGAAGCGGTCCTGAAGGTTGGAAAGGTTAGTATTTGAAGCTTAGTGTGCCTTGCAGAATTCTTCAAAGCGGTCCAGCGCTTCCTTCAGAATGTCCAGCGTGGTGCAGTAGCTGATGCGGATGGCCTTGTCATTGCCGAAGGCGATGCCGGGGACGGCCGCCACCTTGTAGCGTTCCAGAAGCTTGTCACACAGGTTCAGGGAGGTGAGTCCCAGCTTGCTGGTGTCCACAAAGAAGTAGAAGGCTCCCTGCGGTTCCACGACGCTGACGTTGGGAATGGCGTTGAGGCGGGAGAGGACGTACTGGCGGCGCATGTCGTATTCGTCACGCATGTCGCTGATGAAGCTCTGGTCTCCCGTGAGGGCTTCAATGCCTCCGTACTGCGCGAAGGTGCAGACGTTGGAGGTGGTGTGGTCCTGAATCATCTGGATGGCCTTGGCAATGGGGGCCGGAGCGGCGGAGTAGCCCATGCGCCAGCCGGTCATGGCATAGCCCTTGGAGAAGCCGTTGATGGTGATGGTCAGGTCGTACAGTTCCGGGCTCAGGGAAGCGATGCTGACGTGCCTGGTGTCCCCGTACACGAGGTGTTCGTAAATTTCGTCGGCCAGGATGAGGATGTCTTCGCTCAGGGCCACTTCACCTAGGGCGCGCAGTTCTTCTTCTGAATAAACGGCTCCGGTCGGGTTGTTCGGCGTGGTGAGGATCACCATCTTGGTGCGGGGGGTCATGGCTTCCTCAAACTGTTCCGCAGTGAGCTTCCAGCCGTTTTCCGGCGTGGTTTCCACAATGACGGGGATGCCGCCGCACATGCGGACCATTTCCGGATAGCTGACCCAGTACGGGGAGGGAATGATGACTTCGTCCCCTTCGGAGACGGTCGCCATGATGGCGTTGAAGCAGGCGTGCTTGGCTCCGGCGCCCACGGTGATCTGGCTGGGATCGTATTCCAGGTTGTTTTCCCTCTTGAGCTTGTCGGCAATGGCCTGGCGGAGTGCGGGCAGGCCGGCGGAAGGAGTGTACTTGGTAGCTCCGTTATTCAGGGCCGTGATGGCTGCCTGCTTGATGTTTTCAGGGGTGTCCATTTCCGGTTCACCGCCTGCCAAACCGTAAACTTCTTCACCGGCGGCCTTCATAGCCTTGGCCCGGTTGGTCACCTTGAGGGTCAGGGAAGGGGTCAATGCAGCAATGCTGGGGGAAATCATGTCCATTGTTGTGGTGCGATCGTAGAATTTTGAATGCCCTGGCGGAAAACAGGCTATTCCCCGCACAGGCGGAAAAACTTTACTAAGTGAGCGCACCCCTGGCAAGGAGAATGCTTGATGAGGCCATTCTTTTTCTTGCTGGGAGGGTGCCTCCTTTCACGGAAGGGAAGTTTCCCGTCAGCGTTTCATGAATTTGGCGCGCACGGCGTCCAGTTCCGGCGTTTTCAGCAGGAAGGCCGTCGCCAGGTAAACAATTCCGGCGCAGCCGCAGACCAGGGAGATGCCTAGGAGCCTGGCCGGGAAGGACCAGTCCAGGAAACCCTGGAGGAACCACGTTTTACCCACCCAGCACACGGCTCCCAGCAGGGCTCCCGCCGCCAGGATGCGGCCCAGGCCGGAAACCAGCGTCCGGCCGTCCACCCCGCCCAGCTGGCGGCGCAGGTAAAGGAAGTAAAAGAGGAAGTTGAAGGTGGTTACCACGGAGGTGGTCAGCGCCAGCCACGCCGCGTTTTTATGCAGGCCGTAGACAAACCAGTAGTTGAGGCCGATGCTGATGGCCAGCGCCACGGCGGCGGCAATCAGGGGAACCCAGCGTTTTTCCAGAGCCAGGAAGACGGGCTGCACCACCTTGGTTCCGGCATAGCCCAGCAGGCCCAGGGAGTAGGCGCCCAGTACCTCCCCGGTGTAGCGCACGGCCTCCTGGTTGAAGCGGCCCCACTGGTACACGGAGGAGACGAATTCCGTTCCCAGGATGAAGAGGATCAGGAAGGCGGGCACCGCAAAAAACGCCACCAGCCGCAGCCCCTTGGCGATGTGGACGGCCACTTCCTTTCTGCCGTCCCCCACCATCATGCGGGAAACGGCGGGGAGAACCACCATGCCCGTAGCCACGCCGAAGAGGCCCACGGGAAGCTGCCAGAGGCGGAACGCCGTGGTCAGGGCGGTGACGGAGCCTTTCTGGAGGTCCAGGGCGAAGCCCGTATTGATGAAGATGGTGAATTGCGTAACGCCGGAAGCCAGCACGGAGGGGAGCATGAGCCCCCAGATTTTACGCACGCGCGGATCGTCCCAATGGAAATTGGGCTTCCACCGGAAGCCGGTTTTGCGCAGTTTGGGAAGCTGCACGGCAATCTGGGCCGCCCCACCGATCGTGACGCCGCAGGCAAAACCGTACAAAGCCCTGGGGCCGAAAGTGGGGTCAATGAAGTACCCGATCAGCAGGCCGAACAGGATGGAGGTGACGTTGAAGGCGGCGGAGGCCAGCATGGGCAATCCGAACACCCCAACCATGTTCAGCGCCCCCATGACGAGGGCGGACAGGGAGGCGAAGCCGATGAAGGGCCACATGATGCGGCTCAAGTCCGTGGCAAACAGCTGGTCCGTCAGGGAATGGTCCCCGCTGTAAAGGGCCTCCATGACGGGCCCGGCAAACAGGATGCCCAGCGTCACGATGGCGACCATCAGCGTGGAAAGCTGGGTGGCCACCTTGTTGGTCAGTTCCCAGGCGGCCGAGTCCCCTTCCGCCTCCCGTGTTTTGGAGGCCACGCTGGTGTAGGACTGGGACAGGGCTCCTTCCGCAAACAGGTCCCTCAACAGGTTGGGGATTCGGAAGGCCGTGTAAAAGGCGTCCAGCACTCCCGTGGCGCCGAACAGGGAAGTATACACGATTTCCCTGGCCATGCCAGTCAGACGGCAGGCGAAAATGGCGCCGGAGGCTACCAGGCTGTTCCGCATCAGGGACATGAAGAAAGACGGCTTACTTGAACAGTTGGCGGCAGTACGGCTCCACGCGCTTCATGGCCGGGTGGTCCTTGACGGCCTGGTCGCGGTCGTCCCGGCAGGAGAAGAGGTACAGGGCGTAGCCTCCGTAGCCGCCGCCCAGGTATTTTTTGGCAAGGGCGTTCGGGATGTCCGGCAGGGGCTGCATTCCTTCGTCAAGCTGAACGCTGTAGTACAGGGCCACGCCTGCGGCCAGGGTGTTGATGTTGCGTTCCAGCACGCCGGTGCGGGCAATGAGGGAGGATTGGGAGATGCGCACGTAGTCCCGCTGTTCGTCCGCCATTCTGGGCGTGTCATGTTCCTCGCCCGTGTACAGAATGGCCATTCTCCCTTCCAGGAAGTCGCCCGTGCCCTTCACGTCCAGCACGGGGGAACTGCCGGAGCGCCACACGCACAGACCCGTTTCCGCAATGACGGCGGGGTCCTGCCAGCCGACGCCCAGGGCGAGCTCGGAAGCGACCGGGTCGCGCCCCTCCAGCATGGCCCACGCGCCGCTGCCGCCCAGCCCGGAACGTTTTTCATACGGCCATTCGCAGAGGGAGACCATGGGGGTGATGGCGCAGTTGACCACATAGGAGCCTTTTCTGGCGTAGCGGGGAACGTCCAGCCAGCCTCCGGCGAAGTCCACGCGGAGCGGGACGGAGGAAGGGGCCTTGATCCGGTTCACCAGCATGGTGGTGGAAACGGGGGCGAATTTGGGAGGCGTCTTGGGAAGCACCACGTAATTCGCGCCCACGCGGGCGCACAGCTCCTTCTTGATGCCGCTGTAAAGGTCGTCCTCCGTCACGGCCAGGACGTCCGGTTTTTCCTGAAGAAATTCCTCTTCAAAATCCAGGCCCTTCTTCATGCCCGTGCCCAGAATGACCTTGTCCACCATGCGCAGGCTCTCCAGCAGCACCTTCTTGTGCTCGTCCGGAATGGACGGCTTGCGCTGTTTGTGGTGCCACAGCACGGGTTCCGAGGCGAAGGAGACGATCAGGTAGTCCCCCAGGGCGCGGGCTTCTTCAAAAAACTGGATGTGACCGGCGTGGACGATGTCATAACAGCCCGAGACGAAAACTTTTTTCATGCGCGTGGTGATAGATAATTAGTCCACGGCAGTATGCCCTATTGCTCCGCCGGATGCAAGAGCCGGGTGGAAGTACGCTAAAAAACGGCACGGACCGCAGAAGGCCCGTGCCGTTGGGAAAAAGAAAAATCAATGTCTGCCGGAACCGGTCAGGAAGCCATGGCTTCCTGGTAGCGGCGTTCCACGTCGTCCCAGTTGATGAGGCGGCAGAAGTCTTCAATATAGTCCGCCCGGAGGTTCTGGTGCTTCAGGTAATAGGCGTGTTCCCAGACGTCGCAGACGAGGATGGGGACAAGGCCGGGAATTTCCAGGTTCTGGTGCTTTTCCGCGCCGCAGATCACCAGCGTCTTGCTGATGGGGTCCACGCCCAGGATGCCCCAGCCGGAGCCTTCCACTCCCTGGGAGGCGGCCTTGAATTCCTTCATCATGGCTTCCAGGGAACCGAATTTTTCCTTGATGGCGTCCACCAGGGGGCCCTGCGGCTCCTTCTTGGGGTCCGGCGTCATGTTGGTCCAGTAAATGGTGTGAAGAACGTGGCCGGAAACGTTGAAGGACAGGTTGCGCACCCAGTTGGTGGTGGCGGAAGCGTCCAGCTTGCCGTCCGCAATTTCACGGAGTTTTTCGGCCGCGGCGTTGGCGCCGGCGACATAGGCCGCATGGTGCTTGTCATGATGGATGCGCACGGTCTTTTCATCCAGCATGGGTTCAAGCGCGTCGTAGGCGTACGGAAGGGGCGGTAACACGTACTTGCCGTCGGCATAGCCGACCGTGGAGGGATCTTGCTTTTTAGTCATCTTGTGCTGTGGTTGTATGGATGGCCCTGTTGCCCGGGCCTGGCTGATTGTTCCCAGCGCCGCCAGTGAGGAAAGGGCGATGAAACGCCTTCTGTTCATGTCCGCGCCACGGGAATTCATGGAAGTTTGGACATGGATGGATTTGGAGTTGTTCAAAAAACCTGGAGCATCGGGCATTTTTTACTCTTTTTCACCGGAGGGGGGAAGTTTTCTACCTTCTGGCGGCCGCGGCGGGGCCCTGGGCCCCGTAGGCGCTGATGCCCCTGACGGCGACGGACCCCGCATCCCCCAGGAAGGATTTGGGCAATGTCACCCGGGTCTGGCTGCCCGGCAGCAGGATGCGCGTGGCCCACTGGCTGCCGTAGCGCGCCTGGACGGCCCATTTCCGGGAAGGACTGCCGGACGGCTGCCAGGAAAGGGTGACGGTGGAGCCGTTGTCCGCCACGTAAAAGTTCCGCGGCTGTCCCGGAGCGCCGGTCCCGCACCAGGGCATGGCGGGCGGAACGGCCATGGAGGGGTACAGCCTGTTCAGGTATTTCTGGATGCCTCCGGCATTCCGCATGATGGATTTGACGCTCCAGAAGCACTGCCCGGGGGCGCTTCTGGCCAGGGAGCGGGAATAGTTGACCTGAGCGGCGATCTCAGAGGCGGGGCGCCCCGGGTCCTCGCTGCTCATGATGCGCGCGGTGGCGATGCCGGGCCACACCGGGCGGCTCGTGTTCTGGGCGGCCCACCACTGCATCAGGGCCGGAAAACTCTGCTTGGACGGGCTGCACCGCCAGTAAAGCTGCGGGGCAAGGTAATCCACCCAGCCTTTGGAAAGCCACTTGCGGGCGTCGCAGGCAAGGTGTTCGTAGGCGTCCACTCCGGCCTCAATGCCGCCGGGAACGCCGGGGCGCCAGATGCCGAACGGGCTGATGCCCACGCGCACCCAGGGCTTGGAGGATTTGACGGACTTGTACATGTCCTCCACGAAGTCATCAATATAAGCCCGCCGCTGGGAGGGTGTCTTCCCGTCACTGAAACTGCGGGGGGACCAGGGATGGCCGGGAGAAGGATAAGGATAGAAATAGTCGTCCAGGTGTACGCCGTCAACATCGTAGCGGCGCACGACGTCCAGGATGACCTTCAGCGCGTGGTCCCGTGAGGCGGAGGCGCTGGGATTCATCAGCAGCACGGAGCCGTGGCGCTTCATCAGGTCCGGGCGCGTGAGGGAAATGTGGTTGCGCCCCACGGCGTGCTTCACATTGGCCTTCGCCCGGAAGGGGTTGAACCAGGCGTGCAGTTCAATGCCGCGGCGGTGGGCCTCCTGGATGGCGAAAGCAAGAGGGTCATACCCCGGATTGACGCCGGGACCGGAGAGCCACTGGCTCCACGGCTCCAGGGAGGATTGGTACAGGGCGTCCGCGTTCGGCCGCACCTGGAGGAACACGGCATTCAGCTTCAACTGCGCGCAGGTATTCAGGATCGTCAGCAGTTCCGCACGCTGGGCCGCTCCGGAAAGTCCGGAACGGGAGGGCCAGTCAATATTGTGGACGGTGGAAATCCACGCGGCGCGGAATTCCTGGGGAGCGGCGGGCACGGCCTCTCCGGATGGCTGCCACCCCAGCGCCTGGGAAGCCAGGGCCAGCAGGGAGCAGGAAAGGGCGTGGAAAAGGGGAAATCTGGTCATGACGGGATGGTAGGGATGCTTCCGGGCCATTTAACCCCTATTGGGGGATTCTGTCCATGGCGGATACCGGAGGTTCCGTCATGGAAGGGTGCCCAGGTGCGGCATTCAGCGGGAAGGGGACGCGAGGCTGTTCACCAGGTGGGCGTTGAACCCGGCGCCGAAGCCGTTGTCTATGTTGACCACGGACACGCCGTTGGCGCAGGAATTCATCATGGCGAGCAGGGTGGTGACTCCGCGGAAATTGGCTCCGTACCCCACGCTGGTGGGCACGGCGATTACGGGGGACTTCACCAGGCCCGCAAGCACGCTGGGGAGCGCCCCCTCCATGCCCGCCACGGCTACCAGCACGGTGGCCCGGCGGATGGAATCCAGGTGGGAAACCAGGCGGTGCAGCCCCGCCACGCCGCAGTCCCGGTACCGGAGCACGCGGCTGCCCAGGAACTCCGCCGTCAGCGCGGCTTCCTCCGCCACGGACTGGTCAGAGGTGCCCGCGCTGACGATGCCGATGAAGCCTGCCGTCTGCGGTGCAGGCCGCAGGATGATGCGCATGAGGCGCGCTTCCGGGCGCATGTCCGCCTCCGGAAAGGCGCGGCGCAGATGGTCCTGGGCTTCCCCGTCCAGGCGCGTGGCCAGCACGTTCTGCCCGGCGGCAAGCAGGCTGCGGGCTATCTCTTCAATCTGGCCCGGAGTCTTTCCGGCGCCGTAAATCACTTCCGGGCATCCGGTGCGCGCCAGCCGGTCATAATCAATATCCGTATGGGCGGCGGCGGGGGCTGTGGCGCTCCGGATTCTTTCCGCCGCTTCCTCCATGGAAAGGCGTCCTTCCTTAAGCTGATGCAGGATGTCGGTAATCTCGTTCATGACGGTTCATTCATGCTGCCTCTGGAATACCCTTCCAGGTCCAGGGTAATGTGGCGGAAGCCCAGTTCCCGCAGGCGGCGGGCTACGGGCCCGGCAAGCTCCGTGTCCAGGAACAGGCGGCGTTCCGCCTCCGGAAGTTCAATGCGCGCCAGGTCATCCCCGTGGACTCGGACTCGGCAGCCTTTCAGCCCCAGGGAACGGAGGAACGTTTCCGCCTTGTCCACGCGTCTCAGCATGGCTTCAGTGACGGGACGGTTGTGCTCCAGCCGGGTCAGCAGGCAGGCGTAGGCCGGCTTTCCGCTGACGGACTCCGGCAGGCCCAGTTCCCGTGCCAGCTGGCGGATGTCCGCCTTGCCCATGGCGGCTTCCAGAAAAGGATTCAGGATGCCCAGCTCCTGCAGGGCCTTGCGCCCGGGGCGGTAGTCGCCCAGGTCATCCATGTTGGAGCCGTCCGCCAGCAGGGGGAAGCCCGCTTCCCCGGCTCTGGCCTTCAGGGCGGAAAACAGGGCGTGCTTGCACAGGTAGCAGCGCAGGGGAGGATTGTCCGCAATGGAGGCGGGGATGGGGAAGGTGAGCTTTTCCTGCCTGACCTTCAGGCTGCGGCACAGCTCCGTGCCGTCCCGCATTTCCTCTTCCATTACGTAAGGCGTTTGTGCGGTCAGGGCCAGGCAGCGGTCCGGCCCCAGCACCTTTGCGGCGGCGGCCAGAAGTACGCTGCTGTCCAGCCCGCCGGACAGGGCCACGGCGATGCGCTCCCTGGGAAGCAGGACGGAGCGCAGCCGTTCAAACGGGGTCTGTGGAGGCGTCGTCATGGGAGGGAGGGGGAAAAAGCCCCATCAATTGGCACTGTTCCAGGGACAACCCGGTGGCTTCCGCCAGAGTCCGGCAATCTTCAAATTCCGCCTTCCTGTGATGGGGGCGTCCGTTCATGAACGAGGTCTTTACGTGGACTGTTCCGTGCGGAGTGCCCACGGGGGCGCTCTCCCTCCGCAGAATGTGGCGGCTTGCCGCGTGCTGGCGTATCCCCGGCGTGCTGCTGTGCAGGAAGAATGTCTCCCGCACGCGGTCCGCCTGTTCCGGCAGGCACAGGGCGCAGACCTTCACCGCCAGGCGTCCCTTCTTCATGCAGATGGACTCCTGCCAGGCGTCCAGCGCGCCGGCGTCGATCAGCTTTTCCGCCAGGTAGGCGGTCTGTTCCGGCGTCATGTCGTCTATATTGGCGCACAGCTCCGTCAGCAATTCCGGAGCGGGTTCCGCTTCTTCCGTTTCCACCAGCATTACCCGGAGAATATTCGGCAGGGGGAGCCCCTCGCGGTGGCCTATGCCGTAGCCGGTTCCGGTGATGCGGCCAGCCAGCGGGGCGGGGACGGGCTGTGCCATGGCGGCGATGAAAGCGGCTCCGGTGGGGGTGGTGGCCTCATGGGCGGTTCCGTTCAGGGTGGCCTGGAAATGGCGTGCCAGCAGGGCCGTGGCGGGGGCCGGAACCGGCATTGTCCCGTGCTGGCACCTTACGGTGCCGGAGCCCAGCTCCACCGGGCCGGTGAAGATGGCGTCCGCCCGGAGCAGCTCCAGGCAGATGGCGGCGCCCGTGATGTCAATGATGGAATCCACCGCACCCACTTCATGAAAATGGACTTCCTCCGGCGTGGTGCCGTGCACCTGGGCTTCCGCCTCCGCCAGCAGGGTGAAAATGGAAAGGGCCGTCCGCTTCACGGCGTCTGAAAGGCCGCTTGACTCAATAAGTTTGCGGATATCTGCCATGGTCCGGTGATGATGTGCGTGCCCGTGGCCGGAATGGCTTTCCTCCTCCGTCACCACGTCAACCCGCGTTCCCTGGATGCCGGACTGCGCGGCCCGCCTGCACTCCAGTCTCCATTCCCCGTGCACGTGCAGTTTGGACAGCTCCCGTTCCAGGTTTTCCCGGTCCACGCCCAGATCAATCAGGGCGGCCAGGTTCATGTCTCCGCTGATGCCTGCGCTGCAATCATAGACCAAGGCTTTCATGATGGGCAGTGTAGGAGGAAAACCTCCCGGCTCAAGGCCAAAGTGAGCCCTATCTCCGGAGACTTCCCTGCATCCGGCGGCGCTGCTTTAATGGCCTGGCGCGCAGCCATGCAGAGATGACCTGTGAAATACATTGCTAGAGAACTCCAAATATGTCACAATCCGTGCGGCGCTGACCAGCGCCGGCCCTCGTCCCATATCATGTCTATCCCGTTCTTTTCCAAATTACGATCCCAGAAGCACTATCTTCAACTGGTCAAACCGGAATTGAAGCAGGTTTCTGAGTTTGTGGAAGCCCAGGCATCCTGTTTTGACCCGGAAGTCACCGACTACATGGAAACAGTGTGCCAATCCAAGGGGAAAATGCTCCGGCCTGCCCTGGTTCTGCTGGTAGCCGGCGCCACGGGCGGCGTCAAGGAAGCCCACATCCGGCTGGGAGCCCTGCTGGAAATGGTGCATCTGGCCTCACTCGTGCACGATGACGTGATTGACGAGGCCGACAAGCGCCGTGACGAGGCCACCGCCAATGCCCTGTGGGGCAACAGCCTGGCCGTACTGCTGGGGGACGTGCTCTTTTCCCATGCCATGGTGCTGGGCACCGAATTCGGCAGCACGGAATTCTGCCGCAGGCTGGCGAACACCGTCAGGGACGTGTGCCAGGGGGAAGTGGCCCAGTCCAGCCGCCTGTATGACCTGAGCATGACCCGCGATGAATACTTTGAAATCATCCGGAAAAAAACCGCCTCCCTGTTCTCCGCCGCTACGGGCGGCGCGGCCTGGATCTCCGGAGTGGCCCCGGAAGTGGAAAAATCCCTGTACCAGCTGGGAGACCTGCTGGGCGTGTCCTACCAGATTTACGACGACTGCCTGGACATGGTGGGCGATGAAGACGACGCCGGCAAAACGCTCCACACGGACGCCACCAAGGGCAAGCTGACTCTCCCCATCTTCAATCTGCTGGAATGCGGGGACAGGAACGTGGAAGCCACCCTCAGGGACGCCATTGAAAACCGTGAAGTGATTGATTACTCCGCCTTTCAGGACAACCCCGTTTTTGCAGAGGCCCTGGACAAGGCGATCCAGGTGGCCCTGGAGAAAAACGAGGCTGCCCGTGAAATCCTGTGGCTCCTCCCCCAGACGGAATACCGTGAGGCCCTGGCGGAAATGACCTTCTACATGGACGAGCTGCTCAACGACTGCCGTATCTCCTGACCTTCGTCCATATCCTTTCCTTCTATGGAAGGGGGGGCAGTGTCCGGAAATGGCCTTCGGCAACCTGTCTGGAATCCAGAACGCTGTTCACGAAGGCAGGCGCCGTGGCATTTTTTAAACCGGGACCGTTTCCCAGGGCTCCTTCCTCATGAAACGGTCCCTCTATCCGGGCCTGCATGCCCCCCTGCTTCACTGGATGGAAAATCCGTTTCCATGGGCTGGCTTTTTTAGAGCGGGAGACCGATGAAGATGCCTTGCAGGTCAGCAGGCGCAGCCTCTCTGGCGGCTTGGCGAAGCTTGTGCGGGCAGGATGGTGATGATTTGGCTCTGCAGCAAATGCACTTTGGAGGCACGCTGTGGTGTGATGTTATTGGTTTGCTGGGGGGGATAACACCCTTGATTGCTGTTACCGAGTTCATCTATATCAAATAACCGGTTTTCTCCCCAGTGCTTGGCGAGCAGTTTGGAGTTATCCGTTGTTGCATATCCGGCAATAACGCACCAATGTGCATGCGGAAGGTCCGTCCACTGGACGCCAGTTTTGGGGAAACCGTGTTTTTCGTTTTGCTTATCATTGATAACTTGAAAAGGAACGAGTGCATACCCTCCCTGATTAATGGTGCCCCAGATGGTTTGTTCATGAAATAACTGGCAGGCGGCGGAGCAGGTTCCTTTGGCTCTCTTATTGATGAAACGGGCAAAATCGTGGGGATGGAAAACTTCCCCTACCTCGCTTAAACAGCCCTCTGCACGATTGGTGAGGGGATATTGAACGGCCAATTTAAAAAGCTCCATATTTGTCCATGCGGCATCAGGATTGAAGCAATTAAGGACGTAGGAAGCTGCGTAAAACCCGCAGGAGGGGTGGGACGTTTGCCTGTCCATCTCATCCCGATAGGTATTGGGAACGGTACACATGACGTAACCTCCGTAATGGGCTGAGGAGTAGGCGAGTATATTTTGGTTCTGTGTCATATTTATTACCGGGGTTCATGAAGCCGGTGAATGAAGATATACGGCTGGAGGAGAATTCCGGAAAGGCTGTCTTGGCGGGAGGAGGCATCCGGTTTTTAAAGGCGCCTAAACCATGTTGGAAAAGGGCGCCGTATTCAAGATTCGGGGTGTAGCGGTGGCTTGTTTGGAACTATACGGATGGGAACAGGTGGATAGCAAATGGATAGGGCAACGCGTGTTTTGGCGGCGGCAGGGAGCATCCGGAATGGTTTTACCTTTTTCCGCAGGGCGTCAGCCGAACCTGCATTCATACGCGGAGGCGGGACCGCTTGCGGGCAGGCAGTTTTTCTGCTAAAAAGCAGGAAGAAAACTGAAGTAATGCGGAAAGGCGTGGAGGAATGATTCTCCTGCCTTTTGCTTCCCGGAAACTGGAGATTACGGAACATGGAAACAACATGGCGCGGCAACTCCCATCAACATGATATGACTGAAAACGAGACCTTTGAAAAAGTGGATTTCCATGAGATGGAGCTGGATGATGAATATTATGATTGCATATTCATTGCGTGTGACTTTTCAAAGCTGGTCATCCGGAATACCGATTTTGAGAAGTGCGAGTTCAGGGCGTGCAATTTCACGTTGGCCTGCTTCAAGGAAGCCCTCCGGGATGTTGCCTTTACGGATTGCAAGATGACCGGCGCAGACTTTACGGACATTGACAGGTTTTCGGACAGCCTGGTCTTTGAAAACTCGCGTCTTGATTATGCCAGCTTTGTAGAGGCCAGATTGCGGAAAACCGTTTTCCGCGGCTGCAAGATGTATGAGGGGTACTTTAATGACGCCGACATGGCGGAATCCGTTTTTGACCGCTGTGACCTGGAACGGGTTTCTTTTGTCGGAACCAATTTGGAGAAAGCCGATTTTACAACCTCCTTCAATTTTTCGATCAATCCCTCCATGTGCAAGCTGAAAAAGGCGGTCTTTTCCCGGCATGGTCTGGAAGGGCTGCTCGCCCATCTGGACATTGACATCAGGGGGTAGGCCCGCGGGAGCTGTTTAATGGAATATTGGTTTGACCGCCATTGCGGGTAAAACAAGGAGTGCAGGCATTCCCGTTTCAGGAATGCCTGCACCGTTCCAGTGGAAGTTAGAATTTGGGTTTCCGCTTCTTCACTTCCTCTACCAGTTTGGAAAGGGATTTTCCCTTCTTGCGCTTTTCATGTTCCGAAGTGGAAAAGTACTCCGCTTCTCTCCGGAGTTTCAGGTAGCTTTCATACACCTCACGGTCCAGCAGGCCGCTGTTCACCGCTTCCAGAACGGCGCAGCCGGGTTCATGGATATGCCCGCAATCCTTGAAACGGCACGCCGCCGAGAAATAGGAAATATCCAGCGCTTCTGCAAGAGAACCGGACTGGCCGGTGGCCAGGCCGAATTCCCGGACGCCTGGAGTGTCTATTAAAACGCCTGAACCGTCCATCAGCACCATCTCCCGGCGTGTGGACGTATGCCGCCCTTTGCCTGTGGACGAGCTTATGTGGGACGTGGCTAGGAGCGGTTTTCCGCACAGCGCGTTCACCAGGGAACTTTTCCCGACGCCTGAAGAACCCACAAACACGACCGTTTCCCCTTCCGGGATGAATTCCCGGAGCCGGAGAATCGTATGGGGTTCATGGATGCTTGTAAAAAATACAGGCATCCGGCGCCCCAGGCGTTTGACCTGTTCTTCAATGCCCTGCCTGTCAAACCCTAAATCGGCCTTGTTCAGCACCAATACGGGGTTGATCCCTTCTTCCAATATCTGAACCATGAAACGCTCGGCTCTGCGGATATTGAAATTATCATCAAGGCTTTGCACAATGAATGCCCTGTCCACGTAAGAGGCGATGGCCTGCCTGTCGGAAACCGTTCCGCTTTTCCTGCGGTGCAAGGTCCGTTCACGGGGCAGTAAATCGACGATGATTCCCTTCGTTTCATCGAAGGGCTGGAAAATCACCCAGTCACCCGTACAGGGCAGTTCAAAGGCTGATTTTTCATACATCATGTTTCCCCTTAATTCGCACTGGAACACTCCATTTTCAGCAACGATTTCATAACACGTCCTGTGCACGATGGCGATGCGGCCATGGGGCAGGGCGCGGTACGCTGATGCCTGCTTGAGCCGCTCTAACTGGTCATTCCAGCCGTAAGCATGTAGAGGAATCATTGTTCCGTCTTCTTTGCGATGTAAAACACGTAGCCGTAGAATTCCTTGTACCTGCGGTATAATTCCGCTTCATGGCGCAGGGATGCGACTAATTCCGCGGCGGCTTCATTTTCAGGATATTGATGAAGGAACATCTCCTGAACCGGAGGCTGCGGGGCGTAATAATGCTCCGTCCAGCAGTTTTCCGGCAGAATGAAGGAAGCCACGGGAACGTACCCTGCCTTCTGTATCTGGGCTGTCTTGTTGGGTATCGTGTCTATCTCCGGATACATATCCATCCAGAAGCGATGAATCTCTTCCGGACGTTCCGCGGTAAACCACGAGCTTTCGGAAATGGCCAGGTAGCCTCCCGGTTTCAGGTACTTGTGCCATTCGTTCAGCCCGCGTTCAAAGCCGATGTTGTAAATGGCCCCTTCCGACCAGACCAGGTCCAGCTCTTCTTCTGCAAAAGGAAGGTTGTCCATGGAACCGACGATGCCTTTTACCCTGTCCTGCAAGCCTGAGCGTTTTGCCTGACGGTTGAAGATGCGGATGAAATCCGGGAACAGGTCAAGCCCTGTAATGCTGCCCTGGACATGTGCGGCCAGCGTCATGGTCTGTCCGCCCGTGCCGCAGCCGAGGTCGGCGATGCGGGATTGCCCGGTCAGATTGCCAATGAAGCTGAGAGCCTTGAGGGTCGCCTCCGGGCTTCCGGGGCCCTGCCGTTCCAGGCGGGAGAAATAATCGCAGATGAAATTGAAATCGAATTCGTGAATTGTTTTATTTTTGTTACTCATTAACTTAGTAAATGTTGTGTGCCGTGAGGGCACAGTGGCGCCATCATTGCGGCAGGTAGATTAACGTTGAAATTCCAATAATACGGAACTTCCTCCCGGAAGGAATCATCCGGGAGCAAACAAAAAGGGGACAACCGGTACGTAAAGTACCGGTCGTTTACAAGACCGAGGCCGATTTAAATGAAGTATTAAACATGAAGCAAAGATATCTCGTCTTGTGCCGGACTGGAAATATGCTGCCGATAAGGTTGTTCGGAAGCAACTTTTCCGTCAAGGCAGGGAACAGGGGCAAATCCCCCGTTCGCCTCATATCTTTTCTGTAATTTGTATTTCCAATACTTTCCCGAAAGTATGCCCGCTGACAGCGGTGGGCGGGCCGTGTCTTGATTTCGCACGGTCCGGCTGTCTGTTTCAAGACATTATTGTGTCTGCTGTTTCCCGGAGCCGGAAAAGCCCTGTCATTTCCGCGCGCGGAATGTTTCCCCTTATTCCGTTTTCCCGTACCTGCGCGCCCGGAAGGAGTAGGCCACCGCCACCACGGCGGCGAGTACGGCGTACAGGATGAAGCGGTCCGTAGAGATGGCGTTGGCGGATTCTCCATTGGACAGGAAAAAGGTGATGGCGGCCACCAGCATGTTGCCTGCAAAGATGGTAAGGTTCCAGAAGCTGGTGATGACGCTTTTCAAATGCGCCGGGGCCTGTGTATAGGCGAATTCGAGGCCCGTGGTGCTGACCAGAATCTCGGAAATGGTGAGTACGCAGTAGGGAATCAACTGCCATGCGATGGACATGGAGGCGCCCGTTTCCAGCCTGTACTGCAGCCACGCCACAATCAGGAAAGTGACGGAACTCAGCGCGATGCCCGTGCCCAGCCGCACCAGGGGCTTGGCCAGCCTGACGACATGGGGATAGACGAACACGGTGATGAGCGGAATGAAAATCATCACGAACACGGGATTCGCCGCCTGGATTTCTTCCGGTCCGATGGACCAGGTTTTTCCTCCCGGCAGGGGAATGGGGATGGGGGACATGGCGTTCCCCTGGGCTACCCAGGAGGAAGCCGTCTGGTCGAAAATGGACCAGAACGGGATGACGAAGGCGAAAATGGAAAGAATCTTCAGGATATGGCGGCTATCCTCTACGGCGGAGGACCCGTAACGTTGCTCTGCGCTTTTCCAGCCTCCGCGGAAGAGGATGGTAAAAAGAACTTTCCAGAAGCCGGCATGGCCGCTGTTCCGGGCTGGGGGCGTTTTGTGGTACTTCCTGCGGCCCAGCCAGAAGACGAAGGTGGCGATGCCCATGAAAATGCCCGGAACGGCGAATGCCCAGCTGTAGCCGTAATGCTGTTCCATGGCCGGAATAACCAGGAAGGAAAAGAAGGAACCCAGGTTGATGGCCCAGTAAAAGGCGTTGAAGGCCTTGGTCATCAACTGCGGGGATTTGTTTGGAATCTGGTCCCCCATGAAGGCGGAGACGCAGGGCTTGATGCCTCCGGCCCCCAGCGCGATGATGAACAGGCCTGCCATCAGAATGTAACGGCGCGCTTCAATGGTATGGAAAAGGTCCGCCGTCGCCAGGACGCCGTGGCCTACGCAGTAAAGCAGGGAAATATAAAGAATGGTCCTGTACCGTCCCCATACCTTGTCCGCCAGCCATGCGCCCGCCAGGGGAAGCAGGTAAACCATCCCCACGAAAACATGAAGAGTGGCGGTGGCCCAGTTGTCGCTCATCAGCAGGTGGCCCGTCATGTACAGCATGAGGATGGACTTCATGCCGTAGAAACTGAAGCGTTCACAGGCTTCCGTTCCGATGATGTACCTGGACTGGGAGGGGAGGGCGCTCATGGATGAAGAGGGCGTGGGTCAGGAGTGCTGGAAAAAAGGGCAATAAAAATGATGGCCCGGTGCCGGGCCATCATGGGAAAGGGGATTTGGCGACATTCCACCTGTGTAATCGGACACGGGCGGGATGACGGCTGCCATGAAAAGGGTGGCTTTAGCGTTCCTGGTTCAGGATGGGGGCTATCTCCACCTTGTACTGGGCGATGCATGCCTTCAGCCAGTCCAGCATGATCATGGATTTGGCCTGGGCGGTCAGGTCCGGAGCAATCTGCTGGGTGGCTTTGATCTGGAACTCCGGCGTATCCTCCAGTTCCCGCTTGACGAGCTGGGTCAGCAGGATGCCGTCCCCCGTGTAGATAGGCTGGGCCATCTGGCCGGGGTTGATGACGGAGGTTGCCAGGAACACTTTTTTAGGATCCGGAAGTTCCCTGGGCGGAGCCAGGCGGGAATTCATGGCCCGTTCCAGCATGGCCTGGAGTTCTTCCTGGCTTTTGGCGTTTTGTATGTTGACGCCGCTCAGGAGGACGTCCGGATGGATGAAGGGGCCGTAAGTAGCGGTCTTGGCCCCGGCTTTCCCGGCGATGGCATTGAATTGTTCCACGGGTTTCTCCGCCTTCTGCAGCTCCGTATTGAGTTCTGCGGCAGCCTTGTTCATGGATTCCACGGTCATGCTTTCCAGCAGGTCGGCGCGGGCGTTGTTGCGGGCGGTCTCATAAGGAAGGGCTTTCACCGGGGTAATGCCCTCCAGGCGGACCAGGACCACCTGGCCGTTTTCCAGAACCTGCATGGTGCTGATCTGTTCGGCTCCGGTCTTGGCGCGCGCTTCTTCAATGGCCTTGGCGTCCGCGTCCGCATTCAGGGCCGGGGCGTCCGCCAGGGAAAAGGTTACGTCCAGCAGGGTGGCGCTGCGTCCGTCGGAGGCGGACTGGTTGATCGGCTGGTTGATTTCCTGGGGCGCGTTTTTGCGCGTGACAGCCGCATAGGACTTCTTCTCCATCTTGCAGACGCCGGGAGTCTTGGCCAGGGCTTCTGCAATGACCTGGTCCATGTTCCTGCCGTTGGTGGCGTTCAGCGGTTCCCAGATGTCATTTTCCACCAGGTTCATGGTCTCCATGGTGGCGTTGGAAATGTCCCCGGACTTGGGCGCCTGCGTGTCGCCGGCGGGGGTGAAAGTATAAACGGTGAAGAAGCGGGCTTCCTCATTCTTGTAATTTTCCTTGTGCTTGTCCCAGAAGGTCTTGATTTCCTCTTCTCCCGGGTCTGTCTTGGGGCGGAAGGCGCTCTTTTCCAGGAAGGCGGTATTGACCGTGATCTGCTGGTTGTTGGACTCCGCCACGGCTTCGGAAAAACCGGCTTCCACGGAGATTCCTCCTGTCAGCACGTCCTTGATGCGCACCAGGCTGATGGTGTCTTCCATCAGGCCGCGCAGAAGTTCCTCCTGAATCTTCTTGCCCATGTTGCCGCGCATGGAAATGAAGTTGTCATACTTCCGGGGATCGAAGACGCCCTTTTCATCCTGGAATTCCGGGATGTTGCAGATGGCGTCGTCAATCTCCGTGGTGCTGGGCGTCAGGCCCAGGCGGCTCGCCTCCCTGCGGATGATGCCGCGGTAGGCCAGGAAAGCGGCGTTGGGATTATTCGTTTTCAGCAGGTGGCAGAGTTCGCGCAAATTGTCTTCCGAGCTGAAATTGTCCTGGAGCAGCGGGCCGAAGGTGGTGGGGAAGGAAAAAGCCACGGACAGGCCGGTCTTGCCCATGTTATTGTAATCCTTTTCTCCGTAAGACTTGCCGTCCACGGAAACGAAGGTTTGCTTGAACATGCCGGTCACGGAGCCGCCGCTTACGTCCCCGCCGATGAACATGAGGCCCACAAACACCAGGGCCATGGCTGCCATGATGACAATTGTATGTTTACGTAAGTAATCTAACATGGAATGGTAGGTTGAAGATGCGCGTGTAGCCCGTCCCTGACTGACGGCAGCCTGGACAGCCCGGACCTTTTACACCTTTTCCCGCCGCTAGGCAAGAACGAAGCTTTACGCTTCCGGCGGCTTTTCCAAAACATTGCGGCATGCGCTTTCCTGTCATGAAGGGCGTTTCCGGTCGGGGCAGAACAGTTTTTGACCTCGACGGTGATGCAAATACGCCTTATGTTGCTCCTGCGCGGAAGATTCCGGATGCCGGGGGCGCACTGCTCCTGCGGCTGCCGTTCCTTCCGGCGCATGTCCGTAGCCGGATGTTCCTTTAATCGCAAGGATTTATGCTGAACCAGGTAGTAGAACTCAAAAGAGAAGTGACGGCGGTGCAGATCCCCAGTGGGGATGTGCTCACGCTGCCGGAAGGGGAACGCGTGTACATCACCCAGATCCTGGGCGGCTCCTATACTGTGGCTACGGATCATGGCCTGGCCCGCATCTCCAGGGAGAACGCGGACGCCCTGGGTGCGGAGGCGGCGGAACCCACTCCGGAGACAGCCGCGCTGGACGAGAACGCCACGCTTGAAGAACGCGTCTGGGATACGCTGAAATGCGTGTACGATCCGGAAATTCCCGTGGACATCGTCAACCTGGGCCTGATTTACGACGTGACCGTAATTGAACTGGAAAACGGCCTGCACCACGTGGCGGTCAAGATGACCCTGACGGCTCCCGGCTGCGGCATGGGCCCGCATCTGGTGATGGAGGCCAAGGACCGTATTGAAGCCCTGGAAGGCGTGGAAGCCGCGGATGTGGAAATGGTGTGGGACCCCCCCTGGAACCAGGAGATGGTCAGTGAGGAGGGCAGGATGAAACTCGGATTGATCTGATTCCATGCCGCTGACATTGAGATTCTCCGACGACGAGGCACGCGATCTGGCGGAAATGCTTTCCATGGCCGCCGCCGTGGCCGCAGCCAACCAGCAGGACGGGGCGGAAGCGCGCCTGGCCGCATGGGGAAAACTCATCTCCCGCCTGATGGAGGAGCTTTCCTCCACGCCCAGGCTGAAAGGCCGCATTGCCTATGCGGACGATCTGGGGGGCTATGCCTTTACCCGGGAATATGAGGAAAACGCTTTCTACCAGGATTGCCTGGACGAATACCGCGACAATATTTTCTGGGCTGACCTGGTGACGCGCATGGCGGACAAGGCCATCAGCGAACATCTGGGGCCGGAATATTTTGAAAACATGCCGGAGGAAGACCGCCGCCAGACCGCGGAAGCTCTGGAAAAATCCCTGTGGCAGGAATGCGCCAGGTACGGCATTGACCGGCTGGGCTTCATCCTTCCTCCGACTGACGGGTAAGAGAAAAACCGGGCACGGAATTCCGGGCTTTTGGCAGGAGTGCGTTCCGTGAGCGGATTTGGCGGTTCCGGAGGAATTCCGGTGATGGGAATCTTATTCTCCCTCGTCTTCCGGCATGGGCGGCGTGGGGCTGCCCAGGTGCTCCGTCTCCCGGGGTGTGGAGAGCACCTTGTAGTACGCCCATGCGGCGACGGCCAGGACGCCGCCGATGGAAATGATCATGGTTAGCCAGCCGGTGAGGGACATGATTATTTGGTGTTTTCCTGAACGAGCCGGGTGACCTGTTCATCAGGCTGTACAGGGTTTGCATCCTGGGGCAGGGGGCGGTTCTGGAACAGTTTGAAATCCGTCATTTTCGTATCCCCTCCCGTCTGGAGCAGCACGGAGCCGTTGGGCTGGATGTCCGCCATGACGTTGGTGGAGGGGGTGGGGTCTCCCGTGAACGTGACGCTGGTGTTGGGGAACCATTTGCCGTCCTTGTACGCGAAGCTGGGGCCGAAGAAGGCGCCGCGGGCTTTTTTGGCGGATTTAAAGTTGCGCATGAAGTCTTCCACAAAGCCGACGGAGAAGGAGAGTTCCTTTTCCGACGAATGGGTTTTCCATTTGGAGATGAGCTCCCATGCCTTGTCCTTGTTGTTATAGTAAAATCCGCTGATTTCCTTGAATTTCCCCATCTTTTTAACGCAGACGAGGAAGCGCATGTTCTCCCCGACGGTCCAGGGATAGTCCACGAAGCTCTGGCCGCCCGTTCCCTCTCCGCCAAAGCGGCCTGCGCGTGCGTTTTCACCCAGTTTCACCAGCTTGGTGCGTTCCTCTTCCGGCACGCTGTTGGGGTTGTCCCCATGGGCCACCGGGTCCCAGATGGAAAAGATAATCACTTTTTTCCCGTTGGACTGCTCCTGGAAGCCGATGTAGCCGTCATCAAAGTTCATGGCGCAGAAGTAGGTGCCGGGAACGGACGTCTTGGCCTTTACTTCATTGTACAGGGCGCTTGCCTGCGCGGGATGGCCCTGCTGCATGACATGGACGGAACGGCACTGGCGTTTCATCAGAAGTTCCGGGTCCTGGGCGTGCAGGAAGGCGGCGCCGGAGAGCAGGGCGGCGCAGATGACGGCTGTGGCGGAGAAAAGGCGCATGGTTTTTGAATGGTCGTTTAATGGTTGGCCGTGCCCCGTCCGGTGGAAAGGCAGGCAAATGATTAGTACGGACTAATTACGTCCGGGACGAAAGGAATCTCACATGGAAGCAGCATTTTTTGCAAGATTTTTTGGCTGGAATCCCCCGGAGAACGGGATAAGACCAGAGGCGCGCCGCGAGCCCTGGAGGCAATTAAAATACCACGCCCGGCAGGCTGTTCCTCTCCTCCTCCCATTTGTCCGCTGCCGGTCAATTTATTTCAGGTCCCGCCAATGTCTGCGGCGTTCCGGGAGGCGTACGGGAAAAAGAAGGCCGCCCCAGCGGGATGCGGAGACGGCCTTCGGGATGATGAACGGAAAGGGATTTTTCTTTACCGGATGGGATTCATGAAGAGGGGCATCAGGCCGCCCAGCACGATGAAGACGGAGAAGGCGGCCAGCATGACGCCGGAAATGACGGGCACCTGCACGGGTTCCGCGTCTTCCGCGGGCTTGTCCCAGTACATGGAGCGGATGACCTTGAAGTAGTAATAGAAGCCGGAGGCCGCGCAGATGATCATGATGGGGAGCATCCAGCCCAGGTACAGGCCAGTGTTGATGACATGCACGAAGGAGATCATTTTGGCGAAGAAGCCGGCCGTCAGCGGCACGCCCGCCAGGGAGGCGAACATGATGGTGACTGCCAGCGCCAGCCGGGGATTGGTCTTGCCCAGGCCGCGGAAGGCGGAGATTTCCTCGCTCCCGCGCTGGATGCGGATCATGGCGAGGGCGAAGAAGGCGCCGAAGGTCATGACCAGGTACACGGCCAGGTAGAACGGGGCGTTTGGAGCAAGCCGGCCGTCCACGGTGCCGATGAAGAGAGGCAGGATAAAGCCGGCCTGGGCGATGGAGGAGTAACCCATCATGCGCTTCAGGTTGGTCTGCGGAATGGCGCCCAGGTTGCCCACCAGCAGCGTAGCCGCAGCCATCAGGGCTATGACGAATTCAACGGGAGGCAGGGAGGCGAAGGGAGCCAGGATGATGCTGAGCAGGGCGAAGCCGGCCACCTTGGAGGCCACGGAGAGGAAAGCCGTCACCGGAGTGGGAGCACCCTGGTATACGTCCGGAATCCACAATTGCATGGGGACCGCGCCGATTTTAAAGGCCGTGCCGAGCAGCAGCATGGCGAGGGCCAGGTACATGGCGGGGGCCGTCTGGCCCGCCAGCGCCTGGTTGACGATCGCTCCGTCATAGATGAAGGTACCCGTAACGCCGAAGTACCAGGCCAGGCCGAAGACGAGGAAGCCCGTGCTGACGGCGCCCAGGATCAGGTACTTGATGCCCGCTTCCGTGGAGCCCAGGTTCCGGCGGAAGTAGCCCACCATGATGAAGGAGCTCAGCGTGAGCACTTCCAGGGAAACGAACAGTTCCACCAGGTTGGAAGCCTTGCACAGGGAGGTGATGCCCACGCAGGCCAGCAGGGGCAGGATGTAGAATTCCCCCGTGCCGTCCTGGGACTTGGAGTCATTGGAAGAGAGGTTGATGACGGCCCGGAAGTCCACGGACAGCAGCAGGGTGACTGCCGTGGCGACAAGCGCCAGGATGATGTAGACGTTGTCATAGAGCCCCCCCATGTAGAAGGGGAGCATCGCCAGGGCGCCCGCCGCGCCAATCAGCCCGAAAACGAATTTGGGCGTCTTTTTGCAGAAGGTCTCGGCCAGGAGCAGAAGCATCGCCAGGCCGGCCAGGATGAATTCCGGAATATACGCTTGCATGGGTAAAAGAAGGTCAGGTTAAACTTGAATTGTATTCGGAAGGGGAATCAGGAGAAGAACTGGAGCACCAGCGTGGGGAAGAAGCCGAAGACCGCCAGGGTGATGGTCAGGAAGTAGTTGGCCGCCCGTTCGGAAGGCAGCAGTTCCGTGGCGTAGGCTGCGGCCTTGGAGAGATCCCCCTGGAAGATGTTGCGGTAGGCCCTCAGCATGTACACGGCGCCGATGACCAGGCCCCAGAGGCACAGGATGGTGGCGATCTGGACGGGGCCGAAGCTGTCGTTAAATCCGGCGAATCCGGAGAAGAAGACCATGAATTCCCCCGGGAAGTTGGCGAGGCCGGGGAGGCCGATGGAGGCCATGCCCGCCAGGCCGAAGACGAAGGCCATGCGCGGCAGTTTAACGCTCAGGCCGCCCAGGGAGTTGATTTCCAGCGTGCCGGTCTGCTTTTCAATCTGTCCGCAGAGCAGGAAGAGCAGCGCGATGGTCAGGCCGTGGGCCAGCATCAGCAGGGCGGCCCCTTTCAGCGCCCAGGGATTGGCTTGCGCGGAACCGGAGGCCACCAGGGCGGCGAAGGCCAGGAAGATGTAGCCCATGTGCATCACGGAGGAGTTGCCCAGGAGCAGGTCCAGCCTCTTCTGGTTGACGGTCACGTAACCCACCCAGATGACGTTGCAGACGAGCAGGACAAGGAGGATGTTCGTCCAGGGAAGGAAGCCTGTTTCCATCAGCGGCTGGAACATGAAGAGGCCGTACAGGCCGAACTTCTTAAGCACGCCCGCATGCATCATCGCCACCGGAGCGGGGGCGGAGGCATAGGCGGGAGCTGCCCAGGAGTGGAAGGGGAAGAGGGAAATCAGCGTGCCGAAGCCGGCGATGAGCAGGGCGCCGATGAGTTCCGCGTGGGCGAGTTCCCGGCCGCCGGCCATGAAGTCTTTCAATCCGGAGAAGGTGAAGCCCGCCTGCGTGCCGATCATCAGCAGGGCCGCCAGCAGCACCATGGAGGCAAGCCCCAGGTAAAGCGTGGCGCGCCAGGCCGTGGTGCGGCGGTCGCCCCGCCCGTACAGGCCGATCATCACGAAGGTGGGGATCAGGGCCAGCTCATGGAAGGCGAAGAAGGAGATGATGTTGTCTGACAGGAAAGCTCCGGTGGCGCCTGCGGAAATCAGCAGGGCGGAGTTGTACCAGGAGGCTTCCCCCCCCTTGGGCGGGTTGGTGCCCAGTACGGTGGCGAAGGTCACCAGGATGGTCAGCAGCAGCATCACTTTGGCCAGGGCCGGGGCCAGCGTGAGCTGGAGGTCCATCCCCTCAAAGCGGGACCAGCAGGAGGGACAGCCGTCAAAGCTAACCAGGGCCCAGATGCCGAGGGCCAGCGTCAGCGCGGCGCTGAGCAGGGCTGTCGGGCGTGCGGGCGCCTTGCACAGGCCGATGAGGGCCGTGGCAATCAGAGGAATGAGAACAAGCCAGATAAGCATGGTGTGTGATTGGTTGGTAGGTTAGCAGGAATAGAAGACGGTGAAGTAGATGACCAGGAGCAGGCCGATGCCGAAGAGGGCCGTGTAGGCGGCCATGCTGCCGGACTGAAGGCGGCGCAGCAGGGAGCCTGCGGCGGCGGTCAGCCGCGCCAGGCCGCCCACGATGAGGCCGGAGATGATGAACTGGTCCATGAAGTCGATGATGGCGGCCAGGGTGCCCTGGATGCCCCTGACCAGCACCTTGTCATAGAACCAGTCAATGTAGAGGCGGTTGGCGAGGGCGCGGGAGACGGCATTGCCGGAGAGCTTGTCGGAGGCCGGAGAGCCCGCATAGAAGACCGCGGCCAGCAGGATGCCGAGCACCAGCGCGCCCATGGAGACATAGAAGGGCATGCCCATGTGGAAGCTTTCGGAAACGAATCCGTTGAAGGGGACCAGCCTGTCGGCGATGAAGCCGTAACCGGAAATAAGGGCCAGCACGGCCAGAATCAGCAGGGGAACCAGCATGAGGCCGCCCACTTCCCTGGCGTGTTCCGAGCTGTGGCTGCGGCTCTTGCCGAAGAAGACCACGAAGATGACGCGCATCATGTAGAAGGTGGTCAGCAGGGCCACGCCCGCGCCGATCCAGAAGAAGACCGGGTTTTTGTGCAGGGCGGCTTCCAGGATGGCTTCCTTGGAGAAGAAGCCGGACGTGAACGGAATGGCGACCAGCGCCATGGTGGCGATGATGAAGGTGAGGGAGGTCAGCTTCATGCGCTTCATGATGCCGCCCATTTTCCAGATGTCCTGCTCATGGTGGCAGGCGAAGATGATGGCGCCCGCGCCCAGGAAGAGCAGGGCCTTGAACCAGGCGTGGGTGAAGAGGTGGAACATGGCCGCTTCCCCGGCCAGCAGTCCCAGGGCCATGACCATGTAGCCCAGCTGGGAGAGGGTGGAGTAAGCCAGCACGCGCTTGATGTCATTCTGCTGGGTGGCCATGAAGGCGGCGATGACGGCCGTGACGGCGCCGATAATGGCGATGACGTTGCAGGCCAGGGCGGGGAAGGCTTCCACGCCTATGGAATACTGGACGCGCACCATCATGTACACCCCGGCGGCCACCATGGTGGCGGCATGGATCAGGGCGGAAACGGGGGTGGGGCCTTCCATGGCGTCCGGCAGCCAGACGTGCAGCGGGAATTGGGCGGATTTGCCCACCGCCCCGCAGAAGAGGCACAGCACCGTGATGTTCAGCAGGGTTTCACTGAGGCCCGCGGGCATTTCCATCAGGCTGAAGTCCAGCGTATTGGTCAGCGCCCAGAGGGTCAGGATGCCGATCAGGAAGCCGAAGTCCCCCACGCGGTTGCAGATGAAGGCTTTTTTGGCGGCGTTCGCGGCGGCGTCCCTGGTGTACCAGTGGCCGATGAGCAGGTAGGAGGAAAGGCCCACCAGCTCCCAGAAGATGAAGGTCATGGCGATGTTGTTCGCCAGGACGATGCCCGTCATGGAGAACATGAAGAGGCTCAGGCACGCGAAGTAGCGCGTTTTCGCCTTGTCGTCCGCCATGTAGCTCAGGGAGAAGATGTGGACCAGCAGGCCGATGCCCGTGACTACCAGCATCATGCGGGTGGAAAGGGGGTCCAGCACGAAGCCCAGGTCAACGGAAAAGACGTCGGAGATCGGAAGCCAGGAGAAGGAGTCCGAGCCGGTCTGGTCCAGCAGGCCCAGGGAAAGGACAAAGGTCGCCAGGCAGGAGAAGGTGGAGGTGAGCGCCGCGACGTTCGGGCGCCTGGTCAGCAGGAACCAGTCAAAGGCGGCTACGACCAGCGGCAAGAAGAGCAGAAGCCAGGTGTATTGAATATCAATATTAAACATGTTCGTGGAGTGGTGTGTTGCTCTTAGTCTTTCAGCGTGTTGAGGTCCTGCGTGCTGGCCGTGCGCCGGGCCCGGTACAGGGAGACGATGAGGGCCAGCCCGATGGCTACTTCCGCCGCGGCGATGGTCAGGATGAAGATGGACAGGGCCTGGCCGTCATAGTTGGGCAGCCCCATGGTGCCCTGGGCGCGTGAAAACGCCACCAGGGAGAGGTTGGCCGCGCTGAGCATCATTTCCAGGCACATGAAGATGACGATGATGTCACGCCGGACAATCACCCCCAGCAGGCCGATGGCAAACAGGACGCCGGAGAGGATCAGGTATTGCGTAAGAGGTATCATGATGATTAGGCTTGATAAGGGTTCTTTTATTTTCCGGAGGGGCGGCGGCTCAGGACCACGACGCCGATGGAGGCCACCAGCAGGGCCAGCCCGGCAATGACCAGGCTCCGGTTGTATTTGTCAAACAGGGTGCGGCCCAGCAGGGCGGTGTCCGGGAATTCCCCGTTGTCTATTTCCGCGCGGATGGTGGTGCCTTCCGGGTAGAGGTGCGCGGAACACTGGGGGGAGAGGGGAGGGAGGGTGATGGACGGTGCTATGCCACAGGTGGAATGGAGCAATTGGTCAAGAGATGCCTTGGTGATGGCATAGTCCGATCCTCGTGTGCATCCGCCGGAAGCAACGCAGGGTTTCTGCGCGCATTCCCCGGGAAGACCGTTGGTTCCCGTTTTCCCGGAATTGGCGCTGTCCCGGCCGATCTTCAGATCGTTCCATGCCTGTTCCGCGGTGGCCATCGGGCAGCGGTGCGTTTCCTTCGCGCCGGGCAGGGAGTAGATGATGCCGATGAGCTGGCCGAGGAAGAGGGCGGCAATGATGACGCCGATGGCGACGGAAACGGGACGCCGGAAGGGGGAGGTTTCCCGCTTTACGTTCAGCAGCATGATGATGAACGCGAAGAGCACCATGATAGCTCCGGCGTAGACCAGAATCTGGAGAATGCCCAGGAAGTGGGCGCCCAGCCCGATCATGATGGCGGCCGTGGCTCCGAAGGAGAGGGCCATCATCATGGCGGAGGAGACGGGGTTGCGCATGAAGACGACCATCAGGGACAGGATCACGGCCAAGGCCCCGAAGATGTAAAAGAGTATGTCACTGGCAAAAATGTTCATAACGTACGGAAATTGGAGTGAGGGTTTCGGGGTAAGTTATTTGTATTGGTTCCACTTGTTGACCAGCCCCTTGCGGGTGCCGCCCATTTCGTAAAGCTTGGCCTTGTTGTGGATGGCCTGGGCCTTGTCCGTGGGGGTGAACAGGTAGTCCTGGCTCATGAAGATGGCCTGTTCAGGGCAGGCTTCCTCGCACATGCCGCAGTAGATGCAGCGGAGCATGTCGATCTGGAATTCCTTGGGCGCTTTTTCCACCTTGCCCCAGGGGCCTTCCTTGATGGTTCCGGGGGTGATGGTGATGGCGCGGGCCGGGCAGATGAATTCGCAGAGCTGGCAGGAGACGCAGCGTTCGCGGCCGTCTTCCCCCTTCACCAGGACGGGAGCCCCGCGGTAGTATTCAGGCAGGTGCTTGTCCCAGCGGAATTCCGGGTACTGCATCGTGACGCCGATGCCGGAACCGGCCAGTTCCTTCTTGTTGCGGGATTTGCCCAGCAGGGCCAGAACAAGGTGCTTGATGGTGATCCAGAGACCGCCAAGGATGGATTGCAAGTAGAACCGCTCTCCGAGGGAAATCTTCGGGCGCTTGATCGTTTTGAAGGCCATAATAGTGATGTTGTCGGGATGAAGTGATTACTTGACGAAGTAAAGGATGGCGGCCGTGATGAAGATGTTGATGACGGCCAGTTCAAAGAAGACCATCCAACCGAGTTTCATCACCTGGTCGTAACGGAAGCGGGGAAGCGTCCAGCGCACCCAGACGAAGAAGAAGACGAAGAAGAGGAGCTTGAGCACGTACGCGATGAGCTGGCAGATGACTGCCACCCAGTTGGCCACATGTTCGTTCAGCCACCCGTCCAGGCCGAAGCCGATGGACCAGCCGCCCAGGAACAGGGTGATGACCAGGGAGGAGCCCACCACCATGGCGGCGTATTCGCCCATGAAGAACTGCGCGAACTTCATGGAGGAGTATTCCGTGTGGTAGCCGCCCACCAGGTCCGTTTCACATTCGGACATGTCAAAGGGCGTGCGGTTGGCTTCCGCGAAGATGGAGGTCAGGAAGATGATGAAGCTGATGGCGATGGGAACCAGCAGGATCCAGCGCTGCCAGCTCAGGCCCTCGCCCCACACGGGGAGCATGAGCCAGCCGTTGGCGGCCTGGTATTCCACGATGTTGGAGAGGTCCAGCGTGCTGTAAATCATCAGCACGGGGATGATGGACAGGCCCATGCTGATTTCATAGGAGATCATCTGGGCGGAGGAGCGCACGCCGCCCAGGAAGGGGAATTTGGAGTTGGAGGACCAGCCGGCCAGCACCAGCCCGTATACGGAGAGGGAGGAAATGGCGAACATCCACAGGGGGCCTACGCTAAGGTTGGCCACCGCCATGTTCACGTTGCCGTAGGAGGTGTGGAGGTCTCCGGCGAAGGGGACCACGGCCGCCGTCATCAGCGGGGGGGCCAGCACCAGGATGGGAGCAATCCAGAAGTACACGCGGCGCACGAAGGGGGGCGTAAAGTCCTGCTTCAGGAACAGCTTGCCGCCGTCCACCATGGGCTGCACGAGGCCGAAGATGGGGATGTCCCGGTCCAGGCGGAAGAAACGGCACAGGTTGGCGATTTTTCCGTCATGGGGCAGGCCGAAGTAGTCCAGCGTCTTTTTGAACGGCAGGTCGGATTTCGCGCCGAAGCGGCGGAAGATGCTCAACGGGATGCCGGCGCGGTTGGGGCCCACGCGGTCCTGGATCCAGGCGGCCACCCGGCGTTCAATGTACACGCAGACCGGAATGAACAGAATGGTGATGGCGAAGCAGATGACGATCTTGATCAGCAGGGTGATGATGTAGAACCACACAGGGTTGCTGAGCACCTCGTCGCAAAAGGTTAGAATCGAATCAAACATGGCGGATTAACGGGTTGTGTGCGTGTGAAGTGTGATTAGCGGCCCTGGCTTTGTTCGCGTTCCACCACGGGGATGGTGACGCCGGTTTCCAGAATGGGCTGGCCCCCGTCTCCGATGGAGCCCCAGGTGACGCCGTTGAGGGCGTCGTATTCCGTGCTCATGACGGTGAGGACATCCAGGGCGGAGTTGAAGTCTTTCAGCGCGGGGTTGCCGCCCAGCAGGAGGGTGATGTCCCGGAGAATCTGCCAGTCATCCCTGGCGTAGCCCACGGGCTGGATGGCGCGGTTCAGGCGCTGGATGCGGCCCGTGACGTTGATCATGGTGCCGAATTTTTCAGCGTAGGTGACGCCCGGAAGAACCAGGTCCGCATGGCGCGCCGTTTCATTCGCGCTGTGGGCGGTCATGAACAGGTAATCCAGCTTTTTCAGGTCTTCCGCCGTGAAGCCGGCTTCCGGAGCGGTGAGGTCTTCCCCCAGAGCAAGGATGCCCTTGACGGAGCCGTTGCGCACGCCGTCGCGGATGGCGGCCAGCCTGGAACCGGGTTCAATGCCCAGCACCAGCTTGGCCCCGTTCGTGTTCGGGTTGCGGTCCGCGGCGATCAGCATGCCGTCGCTTTCGCCCATGCGGGGGACGATGTCCACCATGTCCGTGCCTATTTGCGCGGCCAGGTGGCGGACCATGTAAAGTTCTTCATTGGTCATGCGCCCGGAGGCGATGATGGCGATCTGGTGCGGGGCGACGCGCTTGACGGCTTCCGTGACGGAGGCCAGGGCGGGTTCCCAGGTGGACGGGCGGTGCGGCGCCCCCGCGTCCGTGCGGATGACGGGCTGGGGAATACGCGTTTCCGCGTTGATGTACTTGTAGTTCAGGCGGTGGGAGTCCGGCATCCAGCAGGAGTTCACGGCGTCGTTCGGACGCGGGGTGATGCGGTACACCTTTTCTTCACGCGTCCAGAGGGTGATGTTGGTGCCTGTGCCGCAGTCCACGTCAATGGTCTTGGTTTCCTTCAGGAACCAGACGCGCATTTTGAAGCGGAAGTCCTTGGAGGTGAGGGCGCCCACCGGGCAGATGTCCACGGTGTTCAGGGAGTAGTTGCTGTCCAGTTCGCGGCCGGGATAGACCGTGATGGCGTTGAAGGTGCCGCGCTGAGACATAGTGAGCACCTCGTCGTGCATGATGTCGCGCATGAAGCGCACGCAGCGGCCGCAGAGCACGCAGCGCTCCTGGTCCAGGTTCACGCGCGGGCCGATGCTCAGGTTCTTGCCCTTCTTGGTTTTCTTTTCCTCATAGCGGCCTTCCACCTGGCCGTAGTCGTTGGAGTATTCCTGGAGCTTGCATTCTCCGGCCTGGTCGCAGATGGGGCAGTCCAGCGGGTGGCTGGTGAGCAGGAATTCCATCACGCCGCGGCGCGCCTCGCTGGCCAGCGGGCTGTCCGTGCGGATGCCCATGTTTTCCGCCACCGTATTGGCGCAGGAGATGATGGGGCGCGGCATCCACTGGATGCGCTGGTAGCCGTTTTCGTCATAGGAGGGCGTCTGGCCCGGAGCCAGCCTGGGCGGCATTCCCTGTTCCACCATGCACATGCGGCAGGAGCCGACGACGGCCAGCTTGGGGTGGTAGCAGAAGCACGGGATGGGCACGCCTACGGAACGGCAGGCGTCTGCAATCCGCGTGCCGCGCGGGAACCGGTGCCACGTTCCGTTGATCTGGACGTTCACCTTGCCTTCAGCGGCGGCAATGTCTTTGGGGAGTTTGGAAGCTTCTTCACTCATGATGACGGATGGGAGGGAAATGGTATTGAAAACTGGTGTTGCGTGCTGCTGTTAGCGGGTGAGGAAACGGGTTTGCTCCCTGCCTTCCCTGGTGTGGGGCAGGCAGGCGTTGAAGGGGTCCGTCAAGGCCACGAATTCCTCCTTGAACTTGGAAACCATGGCCTGGGTGGGCCAGGAAGCGGCTTCGCCGAAGGCGCAGACGGTTTTTCCTTCAATCTGGTTGGCCACTTCAATGAGCAGGTCCACGTCTGACGGGGCGGCCTTGCCTTCCAGAATGCGGGTGCTGAGCTTCATCATCCACGGGCAGCCTTCCCGGCAGGGGGTGCACTGGCCGCAGGATTCATGGGCGTAGAAGCGGTTGATGTTGTTCATGGCCCAGGGCATGGAACGGGAGTCATCCATGACGATGACCGCGCCGGAGCCGGACATGGAGCCGTGCTGGGCGATGCTGTCCAGGTCCAGAGGAATGTCGAAGAAGGAGATTTTGCCCACGGTGCCGTCCGGGTTCTGCACCTTGTATTCCGCATCCGTGCGCATGACCTTGGAGGAGGAGCCGCCGGGAATCACGGCCTTGAATTCTCGGCCGTCCCGGGGGCCTCCGCAGACGTCGTACAGCAGTTCGCCGAAGGTCATGGAGCCGGAGACGATTTCATAGAATCCCGGGCGTTTCACATCCCCGGAAACGCCGATGATGCGGGTGCCGGGGGAGCGCTTGGCGCCTTCCTGGCTGTAGGCTTCTCCACCCATGGCGATGACGTGCTTTACCTGGCAGAGGGATTCCACGTTGTTCACGATGGTGGGGCAGCCGTACAGGCCGATGGCGGCCGGGAAGTAGGGGGGCTTGATGCGCGGGTAGGGGCGGACCCCCTCCAGAGAGTTGAGCAGGGCCGTTTCTTCGCCGCAGATGTAGGCGCCCGCGCCGCGGTGCAGGTGGATTTCCAGATCGTAGCCGGCCCCCTGGATGTTGTTGCCCAAAAAGCCGCGCTCACGCGCTTCCTGAAGGGCCTTGAGCATGATTTCCGCGGCAATGGGGAATTCCTCCCGCATGTAGATGTAAGCCAGATGCGCGCCCACCGCGTAGCTGGAGATGACCATTCCTTCAATGAGCTGGTGGGGGTCCTGGTGGACGATGTAGCGGTCCTTGAAGGTGCCGGGTTCGGATTCGTCGCAGTTGCAGACCAGGTAAACGGGCTTGGTGTTGTTCGGCGGGATGAAGGTCCATTTCACGCCGGTGGGGAAGCCCGCGCCGCCGCGGCCGCGCAGGCCGGATTTCTTCACCTCGTCAATGACGGCCTTCGGCTCCATGCCGAGCGCCTTTTTCAGTTCTTCATAGCCGCCGTCGGCCAGGTAGCAGTCAATGGACGTGTTCCAGCCTTCGCGGTTGACGTTTTTCAGGATGCGGCGCGTTTCCCTGGGGTGGGGTTCTTTACCGGGAAGATAGGTGATGCTCATGGCGAAAATCTGGTGCGGGGTGGAAAGGGTTAGGCGTTCTGGTGCTTGGCGATCACTTCCTCCAGCAGTTCCGGAGTGACTTTTTCATACAGGAGGTCGTTGACCATCATGTTGGGTCCGAAGCCGCAGTTGGCCAGGCATTCCACTCCCTCCACGCTCCACAGGCCGTCCGGGCTGACGCCGATGGGGTGGTGGTGGTCAATGCCGCTCTTGTCAATGCCCAGGCGCGTGCAGATGGTGTCAAACAGGCTGTCCGCTCCCGCCATGGCGCAGGAAAGGGTGCGGCATACACGGAAGTGGGTCCTGCCGGGGCACATCTGGCGCAGGCCGGGATAGAAGGTGACCACTCCCAGCACGTGGGCGGCGGAAATGTTCAGCTTTTCCCCCGTCCAGGTGATGGCGTCTGCGCAGATGAAGCCGAATTTTTTCTGGATTTCATGCAGGATGGGGAGCACGGCGGACTTCTGCTTGCCTTCCGGATAATGCGTGATGTATTCGCTTGCGGCGGCGTCAAGCTCCGGCGTTACTTCAAAAGGCGGGTAAAACCGTTCGCCCGGGCTGGGCTGGTGGGCAATAGTCGCGTCGATGGCGTTTTCAGCGTAATCGGACATGGGAAGGAAATTTGGTGTTTGAGTTGGAAAGGAAAAAGGGAGCGTGTGTTTAGCGGTCGCATTCGCCCATCACGAAGTCGAAGGAGCCGAGAATGGCCGGAACGTCGGAAACCAGGTGGCCTTTCAGCAGTTCCGGCAGGATGGACAGGTTGCAGAAGGAGGGGGAGCGCATGCGCAGGCGGTTGGGAAGGCCGCCTCCCTTGGAGTCCAGGAAGAAGCCCAGTTCCCCCTTCGGGTTTTCCGCGGCAAAGTAAACCTGCCCGGCGGGAGCGTTCACGCCCATGGTGGTGGTCATGAACTGGCGGATCAGGGATTCCATGTCCGTCATCACCTTCTTCTTTTCAGGCAGCGTGCCCTTGGTGTCCACCATGTTGATGGGGCCGTCCGGCATGGTTTCAATCACCTGGCGGATGATGCGCAGGGACTGGCGCATTTCTTCAATGCGCACGGTAAAGCGGTCGTAGCAGTCGCCGTGTTCCCCCACGGGGACGTCAAACTCGTAATTTTCGTAACCCAGGTAGGGATTGGTCTTGCGCAGGTCCCGCTTGATGCCGCTGGCGCGCAGGTTGGCCCCAGTCAGGGCCCAGGAGAGCGCCTTTTCACGGCTGATGGTGCCCACGCCCTGGAGACGGTCAATGAAAATCTTGTTCCGGAGCAGCAGGGCTTCCGTTTCATCCAGGGTCTTGGCGGCTTCATCACAGAACACCAGCACTTCCTTCAGCATTTCATTGGGCACGTCGCGCGTCTGGCCGCCGATGCGGGTGTAGGAGGAAGTGAAGCGCGCCCCGGTGAGCTGTTCGTAAAAGTTGTGGATTTTTTCACGTTCCTCATAGCAGTACAGGAAGACGGTCATGGCGCCTACGTCCATGCCGTACACGCCCACGCCCAGGATATGGGAGGAAAAGCGGGAAAGCTCCAGGGCCAGCACGCGCAGGGCCTGCCCGCGGGGCGGCAGTTCCCAGCCCAGCAGTTTTTCCACCGCGCAGGCATAGGCGATGTTGTTGGACAGGGGGGCCAGGTAGTCAAAGCGGTCAGTGTACGGGACGAACTGGTTGTACTGGATGGTCTCCCCGATCTTTTCCATGCCGCGGTGCAGGTGGCCCAGTACGGGATCACACGTAATGATTTCTTCACCATCAAGTTCCAGCACCAGGCGCAGCACGCCGTGGGTGGCGGGGTGGGAGGGGCCCACATTCAGGGTCATCGTTTCTCCGAGCGGTTCGGAAGTATTGGTGAGATAGTCTGCGTTAGCGGCTGTATCTGCAATGGCGAAAGTTTTAGTGCTCGTCTTCATGTGGATGTCCGTGCCTGGCTGAACCTGATAATGGTGCCGAATGATTATGCCACTTCACACCATGCGGGCAAGCCAAATGTCAGTTTTTTTGGCATTCCGGGGGAGCTTTCCGTGTTGATGCGGAAGTCTCCTCAACTTATGAATGTTAGTTAATTCTAACAATGAATCCCGCAGGGGACGGTAATGAATACGGAGCGGGAGGAATTTGGAATCCGGATGCAGTCCGCGGGGGTGTGGTTAATCCCGCGACGGGATGCGCCCCTCCGGTGGATGGCGGAAAAGACGGGGCTTTATTTCAGGAAGAGCCTTTCCGGAGCAAGGAGAAGGTTTTTCAAAGCGCAGCCGGGGAATCAGGGGGGATTTTTCCGCCTCCAGGGTTTTACGAGGGCCGGGGAACAGGATTTGCCGCAAGAGGTCGCGGCACTCCTGCGGTTATTTATTTACTTCACGACATTCTGGGGAATGAAGTGCATTTCCTGCTCCGCAATGCCGAATTGCCAGGTGGCCGTCTGCCAGAGGTTGGCGGAGAGGTTCTTCCACCGTACCTGCACCGTTACGGGGCTGAGGCGCAGGGGGCGGGAGGGCGTCCACTTCAGGATTTTCTCCTTGGGGTCAAACTGGGCGTTGACTAGGCCGAAGCCGGAGACGCGCATTTCCACCTGCTTGGGGTCAAAGGCGGGTTCACGGGCCAGGGAAATGGAGATGTCCGGGCTCTGGCTCTTCACCACGGTATTGGCCGCCGGATAGACGGGCTGGGCCGGAGCGGGATAGGAATCCAGCGTGTTTCCGTGATTGTTGCCGGGCGTGGCCGACGGAGTTTCCGGAGCGGTGGGGGCATTGAAGTTCAGGGCCCTGGTGAAGGTCTTGGGATCCTTGCCGAAGACCATGTAGCGGTGCACGCGCCAGCGGTCCGTGTCCTTGGTCACTTTTTTGGGAATGACGGTGAAGGCCGCCTGGAATCCGGCTTCCTCCGCTTTCGTGATCATGTCCGGCAGGACGAAGCCGCCCGGATAGCAGTAAGCCTCCACGGCGGAGCCGGGAAACCTTTCCTGGAGGATTTTCCGGGAAGCGGCTATTTCCGCCTCCGCCAGGTCCAGCACGCCCTGCGTTCCCTTCCGCTGGGCGGCGCGCCAGGATTTGGGGTACAGGTGGCTGACGGAGTGGCTGCCCAGCGTGGCGCCGTTGTCCAGCATTTCCTGGATCTGGTCATGGCTCATGGCGGAGCCGCGGCCCGTAATGAATTTGGTGTAAGGGAAAACGGTGAAAGGGAATCCCGTTTCCTTCAGGATGGGGTAGGCGTCCGTGTAGACGCTCTTCCAGCCGTCGTCAATGGTGATCATTACGCATTTGGCGGGAAGCTGCCTGCTGCCGAGTTTCCATTCCAGGAACTCCTTCATGGAAATGACGGGCACGCCGCTGGCTTTCAGCGCCTGCATCTGGGCGCGGAACACATCCGTATTCATGCGCATTTCCGTAGCGGGCAGGGTGCGGCTGAAGTCATGATAGCCCAGGATGGCAACGCGGGTTTCATGCTGGGGAACCGGAACGGGCGAGAAAGCCGTGGGAGGGATGACCGGGGCCGGGCCCGCGGGCTGGACCGGGGCGCGCAGGTGCGTTTCTCCGGGGATAGGCTCCGCATTCGGGATGGATTCCGCGGAGGGAATGGAGGCTCCCGTTTCTCCGGGAATGGGTTCCGCCATGGGGATGTTTTCATCCCTGCGGTTGGCTTCAATCAGTTCCCGCACGGGAACGACGCCGGCAGCCGGGTCTCCCTTGATGGAGCCTCCGATGACCGGGCCGGGCGCCAGGGGCAGGGGCGCGGCAGGTGGCAGGTCGGGAGGAAGTTCGGCCCATGCGGCACCGGCTGCAATCATGAGAATGGAAAGGAGGCCTGAGACGGAGCGCATACCTGCAACTACTATTTTTAAGTTTCCTGTTCAACCTTAAACTCAGGCAGGCATGACAGGCTTTCCCTGCCGCATGCGCTCCCTTTCAGTTCCGTACGGATTTTTCCGGACTGAACCCGTTCCCGTTAAAAAGCATACAGACTCATTTTCCGCTCGCCGAAAAAAGGGGAGGTGTTTAGTGTGTCCGCAGACATGAGCTGTATTTGTCATTTCTTCAAAGTTCTGGCGCGCCGTGCGGGGCTGCTCACTACCGTGGCCGCCGCCGCCTTTTTTCTGGGTGCATCGGCCGCCGAGGCTTCTGTACGAGTGACGGAACCCGCGTATCCCGCCACGGAAGTGGGGGGAGAGTCCCAGTACAGCCATTTTCCCATTCCCCTGAACCAGTACAAGCCCGCTCCGCCGGATGCCAGCCTGATGCAGGTGCTTACCGAACGCAACGAGCAGTCCGGCGGTTTCAACCTGGCCGTGACGCTCGTCTTTATGGGCGCCATTATCCATACCTTCCTGGCAGGGCGCTTTGAACGCTATTCCCACAAGCTGGCGCTGCGCTACAAGGAAAAGCTCAAGGAAACCAACTTCCGTGTGATGCACCCGGAGGAGCGCCTGCCGGTCTCCTTCGCCTCCGCCATTTTCCATTTCCTGGGGGAGGTGGAAGCCGTGTTCGGCATCTGGATCATCCCCTTCATGTTCGTGTGCTGGAAGTATTATTCCTTTGAGGACTTCTCAGCCTATTTGAATTACGACTGCTCCTTCACGGAGCCCATGTTCGTGATGATCATCATGATCATCGCCTCTTCCCGGCCCATCTTCAAGCTGGCGGAATCCGTGGTCAACTACGGCGCCAAACTCGGAAAATCTTCGCCCGGGGCCTGGTGGATTTCTGTGATGACCCTTGCTCCCCTGCTCGGTTCCCTGATTACGGAACCTGCCGCCATGACGATCGGCGCCCTGATCCTGAGCAAGAAGTTTTACGACCTCAAGCCGAAGAAGACCCTGATGTACGCAACGCTGGGGCTGCTCTTCGTGAACATCTCCATAGGCGGCACCCTGACGCATTTTGCCGCGCCGCCCGTGGTGATGGTGGCGGAAAAGTGGGACTGGGGTCTTGCGCACATGATCCAGCACTTCGGCTGGAAGGCTGTTTCCGCCATCATCATTTCCAACCTGGCCTACTTCTTCCTCTTCCGCAAGGAGTTCGGCCGCCTGGCCGCCCAGCAGCGCGAGTTCAACGAGTTTGACGACGCCGTTCCCCAGTCCTGGGAAGACCGCAATGACAAGATTCCGGCGTGGGTGACGCTGGCGCACGTCTGCTTCCTGACCTGGACGGTCCTCTTTGCCCATGAACCGGTCATGTTCATCGGCAGTTTCCTCTTCTTCATCGGCTTTACGGTGGCCACCCCCCAGTACCAGAACCAGATGTCCCTGCGTGTTCCCATGATGGTGGGCTTCTTCCTGGCGGGCCTGGTCATTCTGGGCGGCGTGCAGGCCTGGTGGCTGGAACCGGTGCTGACGCGCCTGGGGGACTACGCCATGATCGGCGCCACGCTGCTGACGGCGTTCAATGATAACGCCGCCGTCACCTTCCTGGCGTCCACGGTGCCCAACCTGCCGGAAGCCGTCAAATACTCCGTGGTGGCCGGCGCCGTGACGGGCGGCGGCCTGACGGTCATCGCCAACGCCCCCAACCCGGCGGGGCAGGCTATTCTGGGCAAGTACTTCAAGGGCATCAATCCCCTGTGGCTGTTTGCCTGGGCGGCCTTCCCGACGGCTGTCGTGTTCATCTTCTTCACCTGCTTCGGCCATTAAGGGCCGGAGCCGGACGTTACTTTTATGTTTACCGGACTCGTTGAAACAACAGGAACCGTGGAAGGGTTTACGCCCATCAACGGCGGAGCCAGGCTGACGCTGGTAATTCCGTTCGGCCGTGAACTTTCCCTGGGTGATTCCGTAGCCGTCAACGGCTGCTGCCTGACCGTGGACGCGCTGGACGGGGAGCGGGTCTCCTTTGACCTGCTTTCCCAGACCCTCCGCGTCACCAGCCTGGGGAACCTCCAGCCCGGGGGCCTGGTGAACCTGGAGCGCGCCATGTCCGCCATGGACCGCTTCGGCGGACACTTTGTGATGGGGCATGTGGACAATACCGGGACGGTTACGGCTCTGGAACCCGTGGGACAGGACCACCGCCTGGAAGTCCGCATTCCGGATGAACTGGCCCGCTACTGCATTGACAAGGGCTCCATCACCATTGACGGCATTTCCCTGACAATCGCCAATCTGAACGGCTCCCTGCTGGAATTCTGGATTACGCCCCATACCTTTGGCCGCACGAACCTGCAACGCGCCGTCTCCGGCCAGCCGGTAAATCTGGAAGTGGACATGCTGGCCAAGTACGTGGAGAAGCTGTTTACTGCCCGCGAAAACGCGGAGGAGTGAGGCTTTCCGGGAGGGGTGAAGGTGAAGTGTAAAGCCCGCAGGACGGATTGATTTTGTGCAGGGGAAAGATGTATTCCGCTGGCTTGTGAAGGTACGTCCTGCCGGGACAAACGTTATTCCAGCGCCCGTGAAGGAACGCCCTACTTCGCCATTCCGCCTTTGGCCGTGACCCATTTGCCGCGTTTGATGACCCGATCAAAGGAGAGGCCGTGATGTTCCGCCGCCGCCTTCGTTTCTTTCCATTGGGAGGCCAGAATCCCGGAAATGACCAGCACGGCATCCTTCTTCATGGCCGCGATGATATGGGGAAAAGCCTTTTGCAGGATGGTGGAAAACAGGTTGGCGACGACCAGGCTACCCTTTTGCCGGGCTGTGGGCGTCCATTCAAAAACGTCTCCGACAAATAAATCCAGTTGTTCAGGCGTGACGGCGTTGCGTTCCATGTTGTGCCGGGCCACCTCAACCGCCATGGGGTCAAAATCGAAGGCTGCGGCGTGCTCCGCCCCCAGTTTCAGCGCCGCAATCGCCAGTACGGCGGTTCCGCAGCCGATGTCCGTCATGGTCCAGGCTGTTCCCTTGCGGGAGTGCGCAAAGTCGGCAATGAAGCGCAGGCAGGCGGACGTGGTGGCATGGTCTCCGGTGCCGAAGGCCATTTCCGCCGGAACGCTCAGAATACGGCGTCCGGGGAATTGTTGCCGCAGGGCGGCAAGCTTTTCTGCGGAGCTCTGTTCCGTGATGACCAGGGAATTTCTTATTTTGAGCGGAGCGCGTTCCTCCCGGTTCTGGGCCGCTACCCAGTCCCGCGTCTTGATTTCCCGGACGGAGCCGCCAAAATATTGCTTCAGGGTCAGGGCGTCTTCTTCCTGGTCACAGTAAACGGTAATTCTGATGGTCTTGCCCCCCTTGATGATGGTGATGGAGGCATTGGGATTTCCGGCAATGCGTTCGCTCCACGCGTCTTCCCATTTGGCGGGGGACAGTTTGTTCCAGCTCCAGGTCATGCGGGGAGTATGGAAGCTTTTCCGGCAGGAGGCAAGGACGGATGCAAAGGAAGGAACAGTTAAAGGAAGCTCCGGGGATTATCCATTTCCGGGATTATTCCCTTAAAGGCCGTGAAGCGCTGCAAGGTCTTGAGGGCCCTCCGGAAACTGGCCGGAACTTACAGGGATTTTCCGTTGGGCCACATCAGCATCCGTTTCAGGAAGCGTTCATTGTTGACGGTGACCTTCGGGAAGAGGCGCCTGCTGGATTCCTTGAGCGCCCTGATGGCGTCTTCCCCCTGCAGCGGCGTGCGGTCAGAGCCGCCGATCACGTTGCGCAGCCATGCGGTCTGGGGCATGTCATAGGCTTCCACGGCCTTGAAGGGCATGCGCTCCCGCCAGTTGGAGCCTCCCGTGGTGCCGGGAATGTTCAGGCGCTTGTTGACGTCAAAGAGGGCGGGCCAGAGGATGGCCGCATAACGGGAGTTGGAACGGAACAGGGCATTGTACATGGCCGTCTTGATCTCCAGGTTCCAGTAGGAGAGCCATGTTTCCGGCTGCATGCCCGCGAAGTCCGCAAACCATTTCAGCAGGCGCGCTCCGTCTTCCGCCTGGTGCACAATGCTTTCCTGCTCCGGTCCGGACGGCGTTTTGGGAGAGGTGCCCTCCCACAGGCCCAGTTTCCGTGCACGCTCAATCTTGGCGTAGCTGTCATTCCAGGTCCGCATGATGGTTTCAAAGTCATGCGTGCCGAACGCCGCAAAGGAGCATTCATGGTATTCCTTTCCGGGAGTGATGGTGCCGTCCGTCCTGATTTCCCAGTGGGGTATCTTGAAGCCGGGAATGTTAAGCTGGCGCATGTTCGGGCGCACGTAATCCGGCACACATCCCAGGTCTTCCCCCACCACGCTGACGCCGGGGGCGGCGGAGAGCAGGAGGCGCAGGTAAAGGTCTCCGTCCGTCAGGTTCAGGTTGCGCTCCACGGCGTTGTCATCCCCGCGCGGCTTGAAGCCGGGGAGCCTGCCGCCCGTTCTCTGGGCCGCCTGTTCAAGGGTAAGGGGCAGGAAAACCCCGTTTTCCGTGGGTTTCCACGGGAAGGAGTAAATGCGGTAAAAGCCCAGGATGTGGTCAATCCTGTACATGCTGAAAATCTTGGTGCAGTACTTCACCCGGCGTCTCCACCAGGCAAAATTGTCCTGGGCCATGACGTCCCATTTGTACAGGGGAATGCCCCAGTTCTGCCCCCATTTTCCCGTGAACGGGTCCTCCGCGTAATTGCCTTCCGCCGGGGCGCCGCCGCACCAGTCCGTATCAAACAGGTAGCGTTCAAAGAAGACGTCCGCGCTGCTCAGGGAAACGCCTATGGGGATGTCCCCCATCAGTTTCACGTTGCGTTCGTCCGCGTAAATCCGGATGAATTCCCACTGCTTTTCACAGAGCCACTGAAGCCAGCGGGCAAAGTCCTTTTCCTCCTCGTAATCGGCGGCGATGGCCTTGGCCCGCGCGGGGTCCTGCTCTGGCCAGTGCCACCAGATCTCCGTGCCGAACAGGTCGCAGAGAACCTGGAAGCAGACAAAGTCTTCCAGCCAGCTCCCCTGTTCCTTCACCCATTCCCGGAACTTGGGCATGATGCCTTCATATTCCGGCTTGGTCTTGAAATTGTTCCACGCTTCCCGCAGAATCCACATTTTCCAGAACCTGACCTTGGGGTAGTCCACCAGGTTGGGGCCGGAGGGCTGTTCCCACGGCAGCGTATCCCCGGTTTCATTGAAGACGCGTTCTTCCAGGCCGGGGATGGTCCAGGGTTCCAGGGAAAGGTACAGGGGCTCCAGGGCAATGGAGCTGATGGCGGAATAGGGGGAAGGGCATTCGTCCCGCCCCAGGGCATTGACGGGCAGGAGCTGGAGAAATCCCACATGGGCGTCTGCCGCCCAGTCAATCCACTGGCGCAGGGCCGTCAGGTCCCCGATGCCGTGGTCGTTGTTGCGGCGCAGGGAGAACAATGGCAGAACTACGCCGGCTAATCTCTTTTCATCCATATCAGAACGCATGCTTGAACGGTTTCCCGGATGGACCTGTGCCAGCCGTGGAAACCGTGAGTGGCAGAATAGCATCTCCCGGAGGAATGCGGCAAGCCTAATACGTTGCCTTTGCGCCATGATTCCGGGGTTTCCGCAGGAAGAGCGCACAGAAGTTTTCCTGGCTGCCTGGCATGAACGGAACGCGCATAGGCATGAAAGACGGGATTTTTCTTTTTGAAATGGCATCCTGCGCAAACAGGCGCAAATTCTGCTTCCATCCGCAATCTGTGGCAGTTAAAATCATACGCAAATGAAATTGGCACTTCTCCCTTCCGCCCTGCTGGCGCTTCTGGCCTCCTGCGGCCCGAACAAGCATATGAATGCCTGGGAGCGCCAGAGTTCGGCGCTGGACCCCGTGGGCATCACGTCCAAGAAAATGGCGGCCAAACACAGGGCGGACCAGGCTTCTTACAAGCCGGGGGAATCCGTCACGTTCAAGAAGGAGAAGCTGATGGTGTTCGAGCAGAATCCGGAGAATAATTTTTCCACGAGCGGAACCGTCAAGGGAGGCGTGAAAACAGCCAAGGTGCTGGTTTGCGGAGATTTGTTCGCCAAGGTGGAATTTGAGGACGGCAGCCAGGGATACGTAAGCCTGTCCGAAGTAGTCAATCCGCAGGAAATGATGGGCTTTTATCCCGTCACCGCTCCAGACATGGTAGGGCCGGACGGAGCCCTGCTTCCGCTGCCCGCCAATATGGGCGCCGTCAGCCCGGAAGCCGCAGCGGCTTCCCGTGAGCTGGATATGTCCCGCATGGATACCTCCCTGGTTCCGGTGCCGGCCTCCGCTTCCCCGTCACCTTCGGGAGCCGCGCCGCAGGAACCCCCTCCGGTCAGTGCGCCTCTCCCGGAATCCAGCGTGAAACAATAAGCGCGCCTTGGGCGCAGACGCCGGAGAGCGGGGATGGATTTATTACCCGCTTGCGCTAGTTTCTTTGAACCTTGTTCTCCCCTGTCTGATTGGCTGATGCCTATTCCGCCGTCAGCTCATACGCCACGGCGTCCGTTACAGTGACCGTGGCGAATTCACCGACGGGCAGGGTGAGGGGGACGGAGACGGTTCCGTCAATGTCCGGGGCGTCCCATTCCGTTCTGGCGACGCCGGGCGCGTCCACCAGCACGCGGATTTTTTTGCCGATCTGGTCCTGGCCCGTTTCCGAGGCAATGCGGGTCAGCAGCAGGGTGGCCTCATTATAGCGGCGCGCCTTGGTGCGGTGGTGCACCTGGTTGGGCATCTTGTAGGCCTTGGTTCCCTCCTCCCGTGAGAAGGTGAAAATACCGGCCCGTTCAAAGCGGAATTCTTCAATGAACTCCATCAGTTCCTGATGGTCGTCCTCCGTCTCTCCGGGGAATCCGGTGATGAAGGTGGTGCGGATGGCGATTCCCGGAACGGCTTTCCGGATGTCCCGCAGGAGGTTGCGGATGTAGTCCCCGTCCGTCACGCGCTGCATGGCGCTGAGCATGTTGTTGGAAATGTGCTGGAGGGGGATGTCCACGTAGCGGGCCACCTTGGGGCTCTCCGCAATGGCGGCGGTCAGCTCGTCGCCCCAGTGGGCGGGATGGGTGTAAAGCAGGCGGATCCAGAATTCCCCTTCAATGGCGTTCAGGGCGCGGATTAGGGTGGCCAGGGATTCCCCGCGGGAAGAATCCACCGCGCTGCGGCGGTTGGGGCGGGCGTCCGTCCATTTGTCCATGCCGTAATAGGTAATGTCCTGGGCAATCAGGCAGATTTCCTTTACTCCGGACCGGATGAGGGCTTCCGCTTCACGCACCACGTCCTGCTGGGAACGGCTGCGGTGGCGCCCCCGGATCATGGGGATGATGCAGTAGGCGCAGCCGTGGTTGCACCCTTCCGCTATCTTGATGTAGGCCGTATGGGAGGGGGTGAGGCGGTAGCGCGGCGTGTCCCAGTCCGGCACGTACTTGCATTTGCCTTCAATAAAATTTTTGTCCGGAGCGGTCCGCTCCATTACTTCCGTGATGATTTCCGGGAGTTTGGTGATCTGGTCCGGGCCGATGAAGGCGTCCACCTCCGGCAGCAGGGCAGGGAGTTCCTTCTGGAAGCGCTGGGACAGGCAGCCCGCTACAATCAGCTTCTGGTTTTCCGGATAGGCTCCGCTTTCCCGGGCGCGCACGACGTCCAGAATGGCGTCGATGGCTTCCTGCTTGGCCTGGTCAATGAAGGCGCAGGTGTTGACCACCATCACGTCCGCCAGTTCCGGCTCCGGGGTCATGGCCATGCCGGCCTTCTGCATGTGGCCGATCATGATTTCAGAGTCGATCAGGTTCTTGGGGCAGCCCAGGGAAATGAGTCCAACGGTGAGAGGCATGGCAGTGAGTGAAGAGCGTGGTGAAGTCAGTCCCCGGCGGGGGAGTCGTCCCTGACGACGACGAGGTCGAACGGACGGATGTCCACGACGCGCACAGGGGTACCCTTAATCAGTATGCCTTGTCGAGAGAAAACCTCGCATATTTCGCCATGGATCATGGCCTTGCCGTTGGGCTTCAGCTCCGTTACGGCGTTCCCCCGGTCGCCTACCTGCACGCGCGGAAGGTTGACGGCCTCCCCGGCGGGGCCGCCGCTGACCGTGGCGTTCGTCACGCGGCGCATCAGGATGGAATCCGGCAGGTACTTCATCAGCACGGCAATGAGGATGGCTCCCCCGGTCAGGCCCAGGGCGAGTTTCAGCAGGGGAATGCCCAGGACCATTGCCAGCGTGTTAACGTCGTCCCACTGTCCGTCACGGATGACGTGGTCCCATTCCCAGGAGCTGATCATGCCGCCGAACAGGGCCAGGAAGATGCAGATGCCGCCCGCAATGGCCGCAATGAAGGTGCCGGGGATGACGAAGAATTCCACGCACAGCAGGACCACGCCCAGAATGAGCAGGGCCGCCGTTTCATACCCCGCCAGGTTCCCCGCAATGTTATTGCCGAAGAAGAAGAGGGCGAACGCGGCAATGGCCACGATGCCGCCGATGCCGAACCCCGGAGTCTTGAATTCCATGTAAATGCCGCCGATGCCCAGCAGGATCAACACGGGGGAGGCCCATGCAATCCAGAGGCCGATGCGTTCAAAGGCGGTGGGCTCCGCCGTGACCGCGGGGGCGTCCACCTTCTCCTGGGCCAGCAGGTCCGTGACGGAGGTGGCCGTTCCCTGGGCCAGCAGGGGCTTGCCGTCTTCCAGCCGCGTGGCGGCTTCCTTGCCCGTCAGGGTCAGGAGCGCGCCTTTTTCCAGCTTGACGGGGCCGAACTGCTGGTCCTTGTCAGACGGAATCATCATGGCCTTCACCACCTCCGGGCGGTAGCCCTTTTCCGTGACTACGGAGCGGGTGAAGGCCCAGAAGGCGCTTTCCGCCTTCTTGCGCATGACGGGGTCCATTTCCTCCCCGGAGGAGGTGATGATGCCCGCCGCGCCGATGGAGGAGACGGGCGCCATGTAAATCTTGTCGCACGCCGCGGAGATAAGCGCTCCGGCGGACATGGCCTTGGGGTTCACATAGGCATAGGTGGGAATGGTCAGCGGCTGGATGCTTTTCATCATCATCTCGCTGGTTTCCCAGGCCAGGCCGCCGGGCGTGTTCAGGTCAAACACCACGGCCCGCGCCTGTTCCTCCTGCGCACGCTTCAGGATGCGGTTCATGAAGCCGAAGCTCTGCTTGCTGGTCAGGGAGTCTTCTCCCACGGGGATGACTACTACCCGGTCGCGGAAGGATTCCTCCGCGGCCGCCCGGAACGGGGACCCGGCAAACAGGGCCAGCAGAGCCAGCAACAGAAGGTGAATATGCTTCATGCCTGCAAGCTAACACGTTCCGCGCCCGCGCTCAATGGGGAAATACATTCGCCTTGCCATGAGTGGATGATTTTCTATCTTTATTAAAAGAAGTTAGCTATTTAATAGTTGATTGTTGATCTTTTTTATTCCATAATATGTTATTATGGAAGATTCTGAAATTTTCGAAAAATTGAAAAAAATTATTTATGGATGTGTGGATAAAATATGGGAAAATGATAGCGATCTGTTTGAAAAATCCGAATGGACTATTACTTTTCGTTTAGGATATTATTTACAACGTGCATTAGAAATTGAGAAATTGATTGTATTAAAAGGTTATGTAGTTGATTCTGAATATAATAGATTTGAAGATGATCCAAAGAAAGCATTTAAAGAATGTGAAGAATGTGGAAAAAGGGAAAGTTGTTTAGGAGATGTTGATTATAATAAAAGTATACGACCTGATTTAGTGATTCATATTCGAGGGAATAATGATGAATACTCAAATTTGATTGTAATTGAAGTTAAAAAATTAAAACCAAATAAAAATTATTATAAAAATGATTATGATAAATTGAAATATTTGACATGTAAGAAAGCTAAATATCACTACCGAATAGGTGCTCATGTTGTATTGGATAAAACAAAAAATAAATCGGAATTTAAATGGTTTGAAAATGGAGAAGAAGAAAGAGAATAGTAATTATATGGTGATTTTTAGGTAGTAATCATTGCTAATATTTCAACTACTAATTGTCCTTATAGGAATTCTGTGATAAACTGACCGCGCCTTATGGGAAGGATTGATGAAGACAGCATCCGGCGCGTTCTGGAAGCCACGAACATTGTAGATGTGGTGGGTTCCTACCTTTCCCTGAAAAGGGCAGGGTCCCGCTGGAAGGCGTGCTGCCCGTTCCACAATGAGAAAACGCCTTCCTTCATCGTGGACCAGACCCGGCAGAACTTCAAATGCTTCGGCTGCGGGGAAGGGGGGTCCGCCATCACCTTCGTGATGAAGATGGAGAACCTGGGCTTTGCGGATACCGTGCGGCGTCTGGCGGAAAAAGCCGGAATCACCATTGCGGAAGAGGTGTATGACGCCGCGGAGGAAAAGCGGCGCAAGGCGCGCACCGCCCTGCTGGTAGCCCACAAGAAGGCGGCTGAATTTTTCCACAAGCTTCTGCTCCGTTCGCCAAAGGCGGCGGAGGCCAGGGCCTACCTGAATTCCCGCGGCTACGGGGCGGACATGGCCAAGCGCTGGCAGGTGGGCTGGGCGCCGGATTCCTCCCGGGAGTTCCTGGCCTGGGCAGGCACGGAGGGCCTGCCGGACCAGGTGCTGATAGATGCGGGCCTTGCCAACCGCGGAGAGAGGGGGGACCTGTACGCCCGTTTCCGGGACAGGCTGATGTTCCCCATCAACAACGTGTACGGGGAGTGCGTGGCGTTCTCCGGCCGCATCCTGCGCGCCCAGGAAAACGTGGGCAAGTATGTCAACTCCCCGGAGACGGCCATTTTCAAGAAAGGGGACGTGGTGTTTGCGCTGGACAGGGCGCGCGGCCCCATGGGGAAGACGGGAAAGGCCCTGTTGTGCGAAGGGCAGATTGACGTCATCGCCTGCCATGAAGCGGGGCTTTCCTTTGCCGTGGCTCCGCTGGGGACGGCGTTCACGCCGGAGCACGCCAGGATTCTTTCACGCTATGCCTCCCGGATTGTGCTGTGCTTTGACGCGGACAAGGCGGGCATGGCGGCGGCGGACCGCGCGTTCAGGGAACTGGCCCCCTTCGGCAAGGATATTTTTCTGGTGAATTTGCCCGCGGGGGATGATCCGGACTCCTTCATGAAGAGGGAAGGGAAGGAAGTTTTTTCGGAAATGGTGGAGCAGGCTCATTCCTTCTTTGAAGTCCGCATTGAACGCGCCCGGGAACGGGGGCTGCTGAATGACGCCGGCTCCAGCGCCGCCTTTGCCCGTGAGCTGACGTCCCTGCTGGCCTGCATGAGCGACCCTGTGGCGCGTGACCTGGCCACGGCGGACATCGCCGCGCGCATGCGCATGACGGCGGACAACCTGCGCGGCGCGGTGAGAACGGCGGGCAGGCGCCGGGAGAGGGAAAAGACCCAGTCCGCGGGCCGTTCCGCGCCGGAGCAGGATGTTCCGCAGGTGCTGCCTCCCGTGAAGATGAACCGGGCGGTGGCCGTGCTCTGCGAGTTGTCCCTTCAGAACGCGCGGGCGCAAAGCCTCATCGTGGACCGCATTGAGGAATTGCTGGAACCCATGCGGATGCTGCAAGGCGGGGAAATCCTGAAAAAAATCCTGGCCCGGCTGCCTTCTCCGGACAGTCCCGCGGCCATCCAGGCCTTTCTGGCGTCCCTTCCCCAGCCGGAACGGGACGCCCTGCACCTGCTGAATCTGGACCCGGTGCCCATTCCGGATGTGGACAGGAGCGTTCAGGAGGCCTGTTCCGGCATTGCGAAGGCTGCGCTGGAAAGGCACATCGCCTCCCTGAAAGCGGAGATTGCGGACCCCTCCACGGATGCCGCCAGAAAGCTGGAGTTATCCAAACTTAGTGTTGACTTGAAGCGTTTACTAGGTACAATGTAGTGCTTCGATACCTCCGGGTATTGTATAATGGTGAATTGTGCCCTCTTCTTTTCAAGATATGTCCAAATCCGGTGACCCATCCTCCTCTTCTCCCAAGAAGACTTCCGCCAGCAAAAAAGCTTCTGAATCCAAGGAAAAAATAGCGGCCAAGCCTGCCGCAAAAACTTCCAAAACCACTCCCAAGGCGGCACCTGCCAAAAAAGCCCCCGCCAAGGCTGCCGCTCCGGCGGCCAAAAAGCCCGCAGCCGCCAAGCCCGCTGCGGAAAAGAAGGCCCCGGTGAAAAAGGCTGCCCCGGCCTCTGCGGCCAAGAAGACTGCGGTACCTGCTAAAAAGGCCCCCGCCGCCGCTCCGGCCAAAAAAACGGCTGCCCCTGCCGCAGCCGGGAAGACCCCGGCCAAGCCTGCGGAAAAGAAACCTGCGGAGAAGAAGTCCGCCAAGGCGGAAGCTCCCAAGAAATTGAGCGAAATCCTGGAAGAGGAACGCAAGAGGGCTGCCAGCCGCAAGATCACGAATCCGATTGACGCCCCGGAAATCCAGGAAAAAATCCGTGAACTGATCAAGCTTGCCAAGGAGCAGGGATACCTGACCTTTGACGACATTAATGACTCCCTTCCCAACGACATTGTTGACCAGCAGGATTACGAGGCCATCATGGACCGCCTGCGCAGCATGGCGTTTGACATCATTGACGCGTCCGACGTGGACAGCTACACGGACCGCACCCGCATCAACACGGAGGAAGAGGACGAAGAGGAAAAGCTGGAAGCCAAGATGGACATTCTGGACGATCCCGTCCGCATGTACCTGAAGCAGATGGGCCAGGTTTCCCTGCTCACCCGTGAAGAGGAAGTGGCCATCTCCAAGAGGATTGAGGACGCGGAACAGAACGTCCAGCGCTGCGTGCACCGCTTCGGCTTCATTGCGAACGCCTATCTGGACGTGGCCTACCGCCTGCTTGACAACGAGGAACGCTTTGACCGCGTCATCCTGGACAAGAAGATTGACTCGCGGGAACGCTACATGAAGGGCCTCGCCCAGCTCTGCGCCCAGATCCAGCAGACCCATCAGGACGCTTCCAGCGCCTTCCGCAAGCTGTACCGCAGCCGGGAGGCCGCCAAATCCGTGAAAGCGCGCCAGGCGGAGTTTGACAAGATTGCCGGCGTGCTGGTGAAGCTCTTCGGCCGCCTGTACTTCAAGCACAAGGTGATTGAAGATTTCTGCTCCATGATTGACGAGGCCCGCGACCGCGTGCTCCGCATGCAGAAGAAGGTGGCCCAGGACCCGGAAAACAAGGAACAGAAGGAACACCTTGCGGAGCTGGAACTGCGCATGTGGATGACGGCGGATGAAATGACGGAAGCCTACCAGGAACTCCGCAAATGGCTCCGCGAAGCCCGCAGGGCCAAGGACGAGATGGTGGAAGCCAACCTGCGCCTGGTCATCTCCATTGCCAAGAAGTATACCAACCGCGGCCTTTCCTTCCTGGACCTGATCCAGGAGGGCAACATGGGCCTGATGAAGGCGGTGGAAAAGTTTGAATACCGCCGCGGCTACAAATTCTCCACGTACGCCACCTGGTGGATCCGCCAGGCCATTACCCGTTCTATTGCGGACCAGGCCCGCACCATCCGCATTCCCGTGCACATGATTGAAACCATCAACAAACTGATGCGTGTTCAGAAACAATTGGTGCAGGAATACGGGCGCGAACCCACGCCGGAGGAAATCGCGGAGGAAATCCACCTTCCCGTGGAACGCGTGCGTTCCGTGCTGAAGATGGCCCAGCAGCCCATTTCCCTGCAAGCCCCTGTAGGGGATTCCGACGATACCTCCTTTGGCGACTTCATTGAGGACAAGGCAGCGGAAAACCCCATGGAGGAAGCCTCCTTCTCCTTCCTGAAGGAAAAGATCAAGGATGTGCTGGACACCCTCACGGACCGCGAGCGCGAGGTCATTGAACAGCGCTTCGGCCTCCGGGACGGCAGCCCTCGCACTCTGGAGGAAGTGGGCCGCCAGTTCAGCGTCACGCGCGAACGTATCCGCCAGATTGAAGCCAAGGCCCTCCGCAAGCTGCGCCACCCCACGCGCATCAGCAAGATCAAGGGATTCCTGGAAATGACGGAATCCTGACCGGATTTACGCCGCATGCCGTGCTACGCTCCAGGGTCATGAAGACCTGCGTGGCCGCGGCATGCGGCATTTTTATGTTACTGGCTTCCTGTTCCGGCACCGGGGACTTCAAGCCCGCGTTCAACCAGCCGCTCCAGCCCGTGATGCAGCCGGGCTTTGTTTATGTGGACCAGGTGGCCCCGCTGGTGAAAACCAACCTGAAGTATGCCGGTTATGACAACTTTGTGGGGCGTCCGCTGGACGGCTACCACGGCAGGCGCGCCATCCTGCGCACGCAGACGGCGCGCGCCCTGAAAAAAGTCTCGGAAGACCTGTACAGGCAGGGCTATGTGCTGGAAATTTATGACGCCTACCGTCCCCATACCGCCGTGCTGGACATCTGCAAATGGGGCGCGGACGCGGGTGACCAGAAGATGAAGGCCAGGTATTACCCGAACATTGACAAGGCAAAGGTATTCGGGGACCACTATGTGCGCGATTTCTCGGAACATTCCCGCGGCGTGGCCGTGGACGTCTCCCTGCTGTACGCCAAAACCGGAAAGCCTGTGGACATGGGCGGCCATCATGACCTGCTGGACCCCAGCTCCGCTACGGACAGCCCCCTGGTGACTCCGGTCCAGCACCGGAACCGGATGATTCTGAAAAAGGCATTTGAAAAACAGGGGTTTGCCAATTATTCCCCGGAATGGTGGCACTACCGCCTGCTGAATGAACCGGCGCCCTCCCTGCATTATTACTTTCCGGTGTGGGACGGCATGGCCGCGCGGTAGGCGCTGACACGTCCGCTGTCACGGACGCGCATTTTATCCTTTGATTTTTTCCCGGTGGAAATAGGATAACAGAATACTGTAGAATTTGACCAGATGAAAGAAGAACGTTTCCATGATTCCTCCCTCCAGCCTGAGGCCTACCGCTGGGCCGCGGTGATAGCCCTTCCTCTCCGCCTGGTGGTGGGCTGGACGTATTTCTCCGCTTTCTGGCGCCGCCTAGTTCTGGAAAACAAGCTGATCCCGGAAGACCCGGGCTACATCGGCGTCAAATTCAACCATTTTCTGCCCAATGCTCTGGGAATCAAGCCGGTCATTGAGTATCTGGTGACGCACCCGTCTGAACTCTGGTGGTTCATGGCGGCGTTCACCATCATTGAATTCCTGGTAGGGCTAATGCTCATGCTGGGGCTGCTGACGCGTCTGGCGGCCGTAGGCGTTTTCTCCCTGGCGCTGGGGATTCTGCTGGGTTCCGGGTGGCTGGGGACCACCTGCCTGGATGAATGGCAGATAGGCATTCTGGGAATGTGCGCCGGGCTTCTCCTCTTCCTGACGGGTGGCGGTTCCTGCTCCCTGGACCGCAAGCTGGCGCAGCTCCCATGCTGCACTCGCCGGGCCTCCCTGTTTGCGTGGGTGGCGTCCGGTCCGCTGCCGCTGGGGTACCGGAAGCTGGCTAAGGTTTCCATCTGGTCCGCCGTGTTCATGATGTTCGTCACGCTGGGAACCAACCAGTTCTTCCATGGCGGGGTTTGGGGGCCGCTCCATAACAAGTCCGTGAAGCCTCTGCTGGAAGTAAGCGGGGCTTCCCTGTCCGAGGATGGCCTGCGCTTCAACGTATACCGCACGGAGGGCGTGGACACCTACGGTTCCTTCCTGGTCCGCGTCCGGCTGACGGACGGACAGGGAAATACCCTGTGGAAGATGGAGGCGGACGAGCTTTCCGCCCTCCCTCCTTCCGCTATTGAAAATAGTTATATCGCGCGGATCAAGCCGGGAGCTTTCGGTCTGGTTATTCCGCTGGGGGCGAAGGCCGGCGTGACGCTCCCCGCCGCGCTGCCCGTGGTTCCGGAAGGTCCGGTCTCTGTGGTGCTGACGGACGTGAGCGGCAAGGAATGGTCCGCTCCGGTCCGGAAGGCTGGCGGTGCGTGAGCGGTCCCGGAAGATGGAGAAAGGCAGGATAAGGAGAAGAGTCCCCGTGGGGGAAATTCTTCCGGGCGGTAAGCGTGTTTGTTCGCGACAAGCTGCTTGTCTTCCGCAGGAACTTCTCTGTTTCAGAAGGATACGTTCATTTCCATCTTGACAAGGGTGACGGTGGGGATAAAAGGGGAATGATGAAAACTACCCTGACCATACTCTGTCTTGCCTGCTTTTCGTCCGCTTCTCCGGCGGAAGAAACCTTGAATTCCCTCCTCAAGGAAAGGGAACAGCTTTTGTCCAGCATGGCTGAACTGGCGCAGGAACAGTACAAGTCCGGCCTTGCCCACTGGGATGCCGTAATCCGGGCCAACGTGAATTTGCTGGAATTCCGCCGTGACAATGCCGCCTCTCCGGAAGATGCCATTGCCATCCAGAAGGAGCTGGCCAAGTCTCTGGAACAGGCCTTCCGGCTGGCGGAAAAAGCCTGCGCCTCCAATACGGGTGATAAAATGGAGGTTCTCAGGGCCCGGGACGCATGGCTTGCCGCCAAGTGCACCCTGATGTCCATGGAAAGCCGTTTGGGCGGGGAGGGGAAATAGCCGGCTTCCCGCATGGCTTTGTAAATGGCATTTGTTCATGCCGTGCCTCTCCATGCCGCTGCAAGGCGCGCATGGCTGTTGTGAATGATGGTTCCCCGTATTGGGAAAGCCCCTGTTTTCTTTCCGGACGCAGGAGGCCAGGGTATCCATGCAGCGTTTGCCGTTGGACGCATCCCTTCCGGATGCGGCGGTAAACCGCAACCCATGTTGAAACATCATGTCTGACGAGAAAAATAATGATTCATCCTTCCATTTTCCGGAACCGGATGAAAAGCAGTTCCTGGAAAAAATGGAACGGCTGGAAGGCAAGCTGGATGATCTGGAGCAGCAAGTGCTCCAGGCTCTGGCTGAAGTGGAAATCCCGAATACCTGGCTGGAGGAGTGGGAAAAGTTTGCGGACTCCGCGTCTGAACCCGACGAAGGGAAAATCCGGGAGTGGGTGGAAACCCAGCTGGGCAAGCTGAAGGGGTTTGAAGCCCTGGACCAACTGGAACAGAACCAGATCGCGTCCCTGTATCAGGATGTTCTCCTGTTCTCCCGGGAGATTTTGTCAAGGAAAGAGGAGCTGGGAGGCACACTCACGGATGAAGAACGTGATGTGCTGAATTATGTTCAAAATTCAATTCGATAAATACCATGACTCCATTACTTCATCTCAGGCACCTGCTTGATTTTATTGCGACCAGGTATTTTTCCCACCGGGATGGGAGACGCAGGCTGGATGCCTTTCTCGTTCAGGAAGGCCATGCGGCGCTTCCTCATTATAATTACATCATGGAAAGAATTTCGGGGTTGCCTCTGACCCGGCATTCCGCTCTGGTCCAGATATTGGCCGGCATTGTCACGGCCAGGTTAAGTTGCCGCCTTCATTACAGGGATAATACGCATTATCCTGCCCGCATTCCCACTTGGGTCACTTTTTCCCGGTACGCCTACCTTAATCCGGGTGCTGGAGGGTACCTGATGGGAATGGCGCCGCATCCTGACGCAGCCCTTCTGCCGGGCGTTCCATTGGCCTCCCTGAATCATGCTTTCTCTCCTTTTGGCGGTGCAACCGGCTACGATCCCGCCAGCGGGCATGTCCATGTGCGCCATGGGTTTAATGGCTACATCAAGCAAGAGGCCGACGGGAACGGTGGCTGCAATGTGTATGTGGCGTTTCGCGGGACGGATACGGGACATTGGGGTGTCTTTGCCCCCAATGTATTGACGGATATTTTCCAGTTGTATTCCTGTGATATTTGCTACATTAGGGCGGCGGGGCTGATCCGCCATTTGTTGAATAATGTGCCGGGAATAGTGTCCTTGCGGGCCACCGGGCATTCCCTGGGCGGCGGCATGGCCCAATTCGGTGTGGCGGCCAATGTACCGTCTCCTCTCTTGGTTGGCGGCGTTGCGGTCAATGCTGCGGGTTTATCCGGTAATTCCTTGCGGGTGCTGGGTGCAGCCCATTTGACGGCCGCTGCCGGCGTGCTGGACCATATAACCACTTACTGTGATCGGGTCAGTACGTATGGCGGAGGATTGGTGGGCGGCCGGTACCGCATCCCCAGGCAGAATGCGCCTCTTTCCAACGGCCACGGCATTGCCGATGTAGCCGCCTGTTATATGGCGGCTACAGTGGGAGGAGGAAACATTCCGGCAGATCCCCGTTAGCAGAGCGCTGGGTGCCGGACCGGAAGGCCCTTTGATGCAGTCCCCTCCCGTTCTCATTATTCCCATGAAAAGCGCAAGCCGTCCCATTGCCAGCAATGGGACGGCTTGAACGTGAAAAGGCAATTCTCTTAATGAGGCAGGCGGAAGTTGCGATTGAAGGCAGAGACTTCTTCCTTGAGCTGGGCAAAGCCGTCCGGATTCGGGCAGACCTGGTCGCCCACGTACAGGGCCAGGGCGCGGGCGATGAATTCCGCCACTTGTTCCACATCCTTTTCCTTCATGCCGCGGGTGGTTACGGCGGGCGTACCGATGCGGATGCCGGAGGGCTTCATGGGGGAGCCCGTGTCAAACGGGATGGCGTTCTTGTTCACGGTGATGCCCACGCGGTCCAGGGCTTCCTGGGCGTCCGCGCCGTTGATGCCCTTGTTGCGGAGGTCCACCATGAATACGTGGTTGTCCGTGCCGTTGGAGACGACACGGAAGCCGAGCTCCGTCATCTTGTCCGCCATGGCCTTGGCGTTTTTCACCACCTGGGCGGCGTAGTCCTTGAATTCCGGCTTGAGCGCTTCACCGAAGCAGGCCGCCTTGGCGGCGACCACATGCATGAGCGGGCCGCCCTGCATGCCGGGGAACACGGCCGCATCCAGCTTCTTGGCGTATTCCTCCTTGCAGATCACGAAGCCGCCGCGCGGGCCGCGCAGGGATTTGTGCGTGGTGGAGGAGACGAAGTCCGCATAGGGGACCGGGTTCGGGTGCTGGCCCCCGGCCACCAGGCCGGCGATGTGGGCCATGTCCACAAAGAGGTACGCGCCGCAGGCCTTGGCGATCTGGCCCATGCGTTCAAAGTCGATCGTGCGGGAGTAGGCGCTGGCGCCTGCCGTGATCATCTGGGGCTTCACTTCCATGGCCAGTTTTTCCAGGGCATCGTAGTCAATGGCTTCCGTTTCCTGGGAGACGCCGTAGTGAACCACGTTGTACAGCTTGCCGGAGAAGTTGGCACGGTGGCCGTGGGTGAGGTGGCCGCCGTGGGAAAGGTCCATCGTCAGGATGGTGTCGCCAGGCTTGAGCACGGAGAAGTAAACGGCCATGTTGGCCTGGGAGCCGGAGTGGGGCTGCACGTTGGCATGGTCCCCGCCGAAGATTTTCAGCACGCGGTCAATGGCGAGCTGTTCCACCTTGTCCACCACCTCGCAGCCGCCGTACCAGCGCTTGCCGGGGTAGCCTTCCGCATATTTGTTGGTCAGCAGGGAGCTCTGGGCTTCCCGGACGGAGGGGGAGGCGAAGTTTTCAGAGGCGATCAGCTCAATGTTGTTGCTTTCACGGCGGCCTTCCTCCTGGATGAACGCGGCCAGTTCCGGGTCCGTCCACTGCAGGGGGCTGCCGGAGGATTTGACGACGCGGCGTTCATGGCGTCCGCCTTCAAAGTCTGCGTGCAGCCATGCGTCCAGAACGTCTTCCACGCTTTCATTGTCCACATAGGCGGAGGCCAGGCACAGCAGGTTGGAGTCATTGTGCTGGCGGGAGAGGGCCGCGGCGGGAGCCGTGCGGCAGAGGGCGGCGCGCACGCCCACCCAGCGGTTGGCGGCGATGCTCATGCCGATTCCGGACCGGCAGATGAGGATGCCGCGGTCGTTGGTACCGTCAGCAATGCTGCTTGCGACTGCATTGGCGTAGTCGGAATAGTCGCAGGAATTCTTGGTCATGGTACCCATGTCGGTCACTTCATGGCCCCATGCCTTGAGGAGTTCTACTACGGTTTCCTTGAGGTCGACTCCGGCGTGGTCTGCGCCGATGGCAATTTTATATGTCGTATTCATGGTGGTGCTCATTGCTGACGGGCAGGGATTCTGCCTTATTTCACCCCGGCTGGCAAGCCCCGGATTCACTCCGGACCGTTTCAGGATGTACCGGGCCCGGTATTTCCCCGGAAAAAGAGGCGCCCCGGTTTCTGGAGAAAACCGGGGCGCCTGGAGAGGGATGTGGAATGGCCGTTATTTTCCGGCGGATTCCAGCTTCAGCATGTCCTGGACGATGTTGATGCCTTCCCGGAGTTCGGGATCCAGGCCGGAGGGATATTCCGGGGAATCATCCAGTTCCGCCGTGGGGTCTTCCGCCAGGTGCATGAACTGTTCATTGTCCTTTTCAGGGTCCGCCAGGGGAAGTTCCTTGGCGTTGACGTCATCCAGCGTCAGGCGGTAAATCTTGTACCTGGTGGCGTCTTCCTTGGCCATTTCCGCAAAGCGGGACTTGCGTTCCTTGTTGATGGATTTGCGGCGCGCTTCCAGGGTGGCGTTTTCCTGCTCCCTGGCTTTCTTGTTCAGGGAGAGCTTGTTTTCCTTGATGCGCTGCTTCATCATGGAGATGTCTTCCTTGGCAAGCTGGAGGTCGCGGTCTTTTTCCACGCGCTTTGCGCTGGCTTCCTTCAGCTCGGGCAGCATGGCCGCGATGGAGGAGTCCTTTTTGTAGTTGGTGCAGGGCGTGATCTGGTCATAGGGCATGGCGTAGTCCAGGATGTCTTCCCCCAGTTCAAACGCCGCCGTAGCGGTGGGGAGCTGGATGTCGCTTTCCACGCCCTTGAGCTGGGTGGAGCCGCCCGCCACGCGGTAGAATTTCTGCGTGGTGACTTTCAGGAGGCCGGCGCGGTCCCTGGCGGCAAAGAAGGGCAGGTACTGGCCGATGTCCACCGGCTGCTGCACGGACCCTTTTCCGAAGGTGGATTCATCCCCCACGATGACGGCGCGGCCGTAGTCCTGGAGGGCCGCCGCCAGAATTTCAGAGGCGGAGGCGCTGAGCTTGTTGATGAGCACCACGATGGGGCCGTTAAAGAGCTTCTGGCGGTTGTGGGCGGATTTGATGTCCACGTTGCCGCGGGTGTCCTTGATCTGCACCACGGGACCGTTTCCGGTAAAGAAGCCCGTCATCAGGCGCACTTCTTCCAGGGAGCCGCCGCCGTTGCTGCGCAGGTCAATGACCAGGCCGTCCACGTTTTCCTTGTTCATCCGTTCCAGGATTTTCTTGACGTCCTTGGCGCAGCGGCGGTCGCCGCCTTCCATGTCCGCATAAAAAGAGGGGAGGCTCAGCACGCCGATGCGGTTCTGCCCTTCCGGAGCTCCGGAGAGTTCAATGATTTCTCCCTTGGCCAGTTCATCCTTCAACGGCACCTTGGACCGGGTCATCGTGATGATCTTGGCCTGTCCGGGGGCGTCCGCAGGTTCCACCTTCATGCGCATCTGCGTATTTTCAGCCCCGCGGATCATGTCCACCACCTTGTCCAGCTTCAGGAACAGGATGTCCACCATTTCCCCGGAGTTGTTGGAGTCAATGGCCACGATGCGGTCATTCAGCTTGATTTCCCCGGATTTGTCCGCCGGACCGCCCACGACGATGCCGGTGATTTTGGTGGAGCCGTCGTCCTCGCTGCCCAGCAGGGCGCCGATGCCGGTGAGCTCCGTGCCCATGGAAATCTTGAAGCGGTCCACCTGGCGGGCGCCCATGTAGTCCGTATGGGGGTCATAGGTCATGGCCACCGCGCTGAGCAGGGTTTCCGCCACGTCTTCCAGATCCGTTTCCTGGATGTTGCGCTGGATGCGCTCATAACGCATGAGCAGTTTTTCCTCCGCGGGCTTTTCATTGGCCAGGGGGTCCGGCTTGTTCTGTTCCTTGGCCAGGCGCGCCACGGTTTCACGGCGCAGGATTTCAGACAGGAGCTGTTCCTCCACCATGTCTTTCCAGACCAGCTGCATTTCCGCCTCATCCTTGGGCCAGGCGGCGGTTTTGCGGCGGGAGCGTTCAATGCTCCTGTCCTTGTCAAAGGTAAAGCCGCCCTTTTTCAGCAGGTCCCGCGCATAGGCGATGCGTTGCATGGCGCGCTGGCGGTACAGGGCGTGCATGGCCTGTGCCGCGTCCATCATCTGGCCGGACATCAGGTAGTCGTCCAGTTCCTTGCCGTATTTTTTCTTGAGGGCGTCCACGTCCTGCTGAGTGAAGAAAATCTTGTTGGGGTCTACCTTGCGAAGGTAGGTTTCCAGGAATTTGCCGGACAGTTCGTCGCTGAATTCCTTGCGGGAGAAGTGGAAGTTCTGGAGCAGGAGGGACATTTGCTTGCCCACCTGGTTGAAATCCGTGGCCGCAGAGGCGCAGGAGGTGATGGCTGCCGCGGCCAGGGCCGAGAATGCTGTGAGTCGAATCCAACGGAATGAGTGCATGTTCATAACGGAAAATGGTGCAGTTTTCCCCCTCAGGGAGAAAAGCTAGTGCTGGGATGTAATTTTTACTGATTTGGAGGTGTTTGTCTATCTTATAAAACGTCTACATGACGCTATTTGATGCGCCGGGTTTCCGGATGGGGAAAAGAGAAGCCGGACGGGGGGAAGAGGCTTCGTCCGTCCGGAAATAATGCCGCGCGCCGCGCCGGAAACCGTCTGGGGGAGCACGGAAAGGAGGAGAGGGAAAAGGGGTAAATTCATTGGAGAACCTGTACACCATAAAGTTTGAATTTCTGTGAGGAAGTCCGGCATTTGTCATATTAAGGCTGCCGGGAGGCGGGGCGGCGTGTTTACGCATGCCGCGGAGCTTTTTAACAGCGGTTTCCTGATCCCTTCCGCCATGGCGGTTCAGGGGTGAAAGGGGCGGAAGGAGCTTTTCCCGTGTTTGCGGCGCGGCTGACAGGAAGGGGAGCGGGCGTTTCCTGCCGCGGAGGCGGCGGAAAGAAGCATTTCAGTGTTGAGGTCACGGAGGTTTTCTGTACACTTCGCGTGAGATGAGAACACCAGATCAGGACAAGAACCCTTCCGGAAGCAACATGGGCGTTCTGCTGAAGCGTTCGTTCAGCACCGTGATTCTGCTGGGTTTGCTGGCGGGCGCCCTGTGGTGGGACAATGAACTTGGTTATTACGGGCTCGTTTGCATTTTCTGCATTTTGTCCGCCTGGGAGTGGCGGCATATGCTGCTGCGTTCCAGAAAGGCGTCCCAGCCGAATTTGAGCTTTTTCTTTGGCGCGGCGTATCCGGTGCTCCTGTCCCTGGCGTGCTGGATGACCAAGTTCCGGGCCACCGCCACCATGCAGGAGGGGCCTTTCCTTATTCCTTTCCCCCTGATGCTGGCCCTTGGCGCTCCTGTTCTCCTGGTGGTGATTTCCTTCATCCGTGAGATGAAGAATCCGGTGGTGGGCAGCCGTGCGCTCCGTTCCGTGGCCACCACGCTGCTTTCTTTCATTTATCCCGGCTGGCTGTTCGCCTTTACCATCCTGGCCCTGCATCTGGCTTATATGAGGGTAGGGTATGTTTATCCGGCCATCGTCATGTGCGTGCTGTGGGTCATCCTGGTGACGAAGCTGGCGGACATTTTTGCCTATGTCAGCGGGTTCCTGCTGGGGGGGCGCTTGTTCTCCCGCAGGCTCATCCCCCATATCAGCCCCAAGAAGACGTGGGAGGGCATCCTGGGCTCCTGGGTGCTGACGAATGCGGCGGCCATCGGGCTGGTTTTCCCGATGTTCAGGGTCTCCGCCCTGTCCACGGCCCAGGTGCTGGTGCTGGCGGGCTGCACCTCCTTCATTTTCCTGCTGTCCGTTTACGGGGACCTGGCAGGCTCCCTGGTCAAGCGCAGCCTGGCTATCAAGGATTCCGGCTCCCTGCTTCCGGGGATTGGCGGCATGTTTGACCTGATTGACAGCCCCTCCTTTACCATTCCGTTCTTCTGGCTCCTGCTGGCCTTCATCGGCTGAACCGTCCCGGCGGAATGGATTCCCCTGTAAAAGCCGGTATGGTTCCTCCATCCCTTCCCATTGAGGAAATCCGCGCAGAATTGCTGGATGCGCTTCAGGCCGCCTCGCCGCGCATTCTGCTGAAAGCGCCCACGGGCTCCGGCAAGTCCACCGGCGTTCCTCCCATGTTGGATGACGCCGGGCTTGGGGAGCGCGGCCTCATTGTGGTGGTTCAGCCGCGGCGCATGGCCGCGCGCCTGCTGGCGCGCCATGTGGCCCGTCTGCGCGGGGCGGAGCTGGGGAGGGAAGTAGGGTACGTGGTGCGTTTTGAACGGCACATTTCCTCCCGGACCCGCATTGCCTACGTGACGGACGGCATGCTGGAGCGCTGGCTGACGGAGCGGCCCGGCCTGGAAGGGGTGAGCGCCGTGGTGTTTGATGAATTTCATGAGCGGAGCCTTTCCGGGGATTTATCCCTGGGGCGCGTGCTGGATTTGCAGGAAGGCCCGCGCCGGGACCTGGCCGTGGTGGTGATGTCCGCCACGCTGGAAATATCCGGCCTGCGGGAGTATATGGGGGATTCCTGCCAGGTGCTGGAGGCGCACGGCAGGCAGTACCCCGTGGAAACCGTGTACCGCGCTCCCCGCCTGGTCAGCGATGGAAGGGGCAGGGTGGCTCCCCCTCCCGTCTGGGAGCAGGCGGCGGACGCCGTGCGGGAGGCGGTGAAGGCCGGGGACTGCGGGGACGTGCTGGTGTTCATGCCGGGCGTGTATGAAATCCGGAAGACGGCGGAGCTGCTGGCGGGCAGGCCGTGGATGGGCGGCCGGGACGTTTTTCCCCTTTACGGAGCGTTGACCCCGGAACAGCAGAACCGCGCCGTGGAGCAGGGGGAGAATCCCCGCGTCATCGTCTCCACCAATGTGGCGGAAACTTCCCTGACGATTGAGGGGGTGCGCACCGTGATTGATTCCGGGCTGGTGCGCCGGTCCGGCTGGGACCCGTACCGGGGCATGGATACGCTGCACCTGACGAAGATTTCCAAGGCGTCCGCCGCCCAGCGCATGGGCCGTGCCGGGCGCGTGGCCCCGGGCCGCTGCTTCCGGCTGTGGAGTGAGGCGGAGCAGGCGCGGAAGGCGGATTTTGACCCGCCCGAATGTTTCCGGGTGGATTTGGCGGGAGCCGTGCTGAATCTGGCCGCATGGGACATTACCGCGCCGGAGGGCTTCCGCTGGCTGGATACGCCGGATGAGCTGGTGATGCGGCGTGCCGTGAACCTGCTTGCCGCCCTGGGCGCCACGGAGGAGGACGGCAGCCTGACGGACGTGGGAAGGAGGATGACGGCTTTTCCCCTGCCGCCGCGGCTGGCGCGCCTGATTGTGGCCGGGCAGGATGAACAGTGCGTGGTGGAGCTGGCCGCCATTGCGGCCCTGATGCAGGGGGAGGGAGTAGCGATGAAGGGCGGCTTGAATGACAATCTGCGGGATTCCGGGGATTATACGGATTTTCAGGCGGAGTGGCGCGCGGTGGAAAAGGCCGTGGCCGCCGGGTTTGATGCGGGGGCCTGCACCCGCTGGGGAATCTCCGCCCGCGGAGCGCGGGAGGCGTGGATGGCGTACAGGCAGCTTCTGTCCATCGGCAGCCGGGGAAAGTTCCGTGACGTGCCGGAGCCGGATTTCACGGCGGCGCGTCCCGCCGTGGTCCGCGCGATGATGGAGAGTTTTGCGGACCATGTGGGCGTCCGGAACGGCGTGGCCGCCAACACGTGCCGCATCACCGGAGGCGTGGGGGGCAGGCTGGCGGAGGGCAGCGTGGTTTTCCACGGGGAGCATTTTGTGGCCGCGGAAGTAGCGGAATTGTCCGGAAAGGCGGTGGAAACCCGAGTGGGCCGCTGCACGCTCATTGACCCGGAGGAGCTGCGCGCCGTCTGGCCGGAACGTTTTTCCGGCGGGGAGGAGGCCGTCTTTGACGCCGTGCTGCGCCGCGTGCGCCTGCGCCGGAGGCTGATGTATGAGGACCTGGTGCTGGAAGACCGGGACCGCGGAGACGCGCCCCCGGAACTGGCCGCACCCATCCTGGCGCAGAAGGTGGTGGACGGCACCTTGAAGCTGGTGAAGTGGGATGATTCCGTGGAGCAGTGGATCCGCCGCCTGAACGGTTTGAGCGTGTGGATGCCGGAGCTGGAACTGCCCCGTTTTTCAGAGGAGGACAAGCTGGTGGCCATCTCCCTGGCTTGCGAGGGGGCCGTGGGCTACAAGGATATCAAGGAGAGGGAGATTCTTCCGGTACTGCAGGACTGGCTTTCCGGCTGGCAGGCGAAGGCGCTGGAGGATTATGCCCCGGTAAGCATGACGCTGTCCAACGGCCAGCACGCCAAGGTCAGGTACGGGGAGGATTCCACGCCGGTGATCGGCCTGACGGTGCAGCGCCTGTTCGGCGTGGCGGAATCCCCGCGCATTGCCAACGGGGCCATGGCCGTGAAGGTGGAGGTGCTGGCCCCCAGCCAGAGGCCGTGGCAGGTGACGGGGTCCCTGGAAAGCTTCTGGCGGAACGGCTACGGGCAGATGAAAAAAGACCTGGCGGGGCGTTACCCGCGGCACCGCTGGCCTGATCCCGGAGAGCTGGATTTCCTCCCGCGTTCCCGTTGAAAAGGCGAAAGGATTTTTCTGTAACAAAACAGTGGCAAAATCGTCCGTTTCCGTGTAAAGAGGCGGTGGTGCAGCTCGCGGACGCCCTCCGCCCACCGATCACAAGAGACAGTTATGGACTCAATTTACTGGATTATCATCGTAGCCCTGCTGCTTCTGGCGGCATTTGACTTGATCAACGGCGTAGCAAATGATGCCGTCAACTTCCTCAACTCCGCCATTGGTTCCAAGGCTGCCCCGGTACGGGTGATCCTGACCGTGGCCTCCATCGGCGTGCTGGTGGGCGCCTGCTTTTCCGGCGGCATGATGGAAGTGGCCCGGAACGGCATCTTCCACCCGGACATGTTCAGTTATCACGAAGTGATGCTGCTCTTCCTGGGGGTGATGATCAGTGAGGTGATTCTCCTGGATACCTTTAATACCTTCGGCCTTCCCACGTCCACCACCGTTTCCCTGGTGTTCGGCATTCTGGGGTCCGCCGTAGCCACCGCCATCTTCAAGATTTCCCAGTTCCACATGACGCAGTCCGTGTGGGACTTCATCAACACGGACAAGGCGTTTGAAATCGTCACCGGCATTCTTCTTTCCGTAGCCATCGCCTTTACGGTGGGCACCATCGTCATGTGGATTTCCCGGCTGGCGTTCACGTTCAAGTACCAGTCCCGGTTCAAATGGTTCGGCTGCTTCTGGTGCGGCATTGCCATGACGGCGATAGCCTACTTCGCCGTGTTCAAGGGCTTGAAGGAGTCCACCTTGATGGAACCTGAATTTATTCAGTATGTGGACCAGAACCTGGGCATGTCCCTGCTGGCGGCCTTCGGCGGTTTTTCCGTGCTCATGTTCCTGCTTCAGCACCTGTTCATGACGAACATCCTGCGCCTGACCGTACTGGCGGGCACCTTCTCCCTGGCCCTGGCGTTTGCGGGGAACGACCTGGTGAACTTCATCGGCGTGTTCATGGGCGGCCTGGATTCCTTCCAGTACGCCAGCGGCGTGGTGGCGGCGGGGGGCTCCGCCTCTTCCATCACCGCCATGGAGTGCCTGATGCCCGGGCAGGGAGCCCCGGTGAACCATTATATTCTTTTTGCCGCGGGCTGCATGATGATCTTCGCGCTGTGGTTCTCTAAAAAGGCCAAGACGGTAATCGCCACCGGAGTGGAGCTTTCCCGGCAGGGTGAAGGCGGCATAGAACGCTTCGGCTCCGTTCCCCCGGCACGCGCCATCGTGCGCAGCGCCATTGCGCTTGGGCGCGGGGTGAAGAAGCTCATACCCGCCCGCATGCTGGTGCGCATGAACCACCAGTGGGATGCGGCCCCCCAGCCTCTGAATCCCAAGGACCGCGTGGCGTTTGACCTGATCCGCGCCACGGTGAACCTGACGGTGGCCTCCCTGCTGATCGCGTGGGCCACCGGGAAGCAGCTCCCCCTTTCCACCACGTACGTGACGTTCATGGTAGCCATGGGTTCCTCCCTGGCGGACAAGGCGTGGGGCCGGGAAAGCGCGGTTTACCGCGTGACCGGCGTACTGACGGTAATTTCCGGCTGGTTCATGACCGGCCTGGCCGCCTTTACGCTGGCCGCCGTCATGGCCACCGTCCTGCACTACGGGCAGGTGTACGCCATCTTCGGGCTTCTGGCCCTGGTAGTCGTCATCCTGGTGAAATCCACCATCATGCACCGCAAGCGGGAAAACAAGCTTTCCGTGGAGCGCTTTGACCAGATTACGGAAGAAAATATTCTGGACGTGTGCAGCCACCAGGTGGTGGACAGCACGCTGAAGCTGCGGGAGATTTACAATGACACCATGGAAAACTTCTTCCAGAGTGACCGGAAGGCCCTGAAGGAACTGGCGGACGCCGCGGAACGGCTGGCCCTCTCCAGCAGCGAGCACCACAAGTACGACATTCTCCCCATCCTGTACAAAATGCAGTCCCGCTCCCTGGACATGGGCTACCATTTCGTGCAGGCCCTGGAGCATTTGAATGAAGCCACGCAGAGCCTGGCGCAGTTTTCCGAGTCCATTTTCACTTATGTGGACAACAACCATACGCCGTTCACCATTGACCAGGTGGATGACCTGAAGGAGGTGCATACGGCCCTGATGAAGCTGCTGGACGAGTACTGCAAGATGCTCCAGACGGGAACGTATATCCAGTTTGATTATACGATGGTGGCGCAGGAACAGCTTCTTCAGCTGGTGGCAAGAGCCACCAAGCGGCAGATCAAGCGCGCCCAGCGCAACCAGACGCGCACCCGTTCCTCCCTGCTTTACCTGAACATGCTTAATGAAATGAGGTTCATGGCCGTGCAGGTGCGCGCCCTGACGAACGACGAACGGAACTTTGTGGCCGCGTAAGGCGGCGGGAATCCGGAATTTTGCGGGAAAAGGAAAGAAAAACCTTGAGCGTGCTCCGGATGCAGGTATGTTTAAAGGACAGGGTTGTCCGGCAAGGGAGGAACGAGAGCCTTCCTGGCCATCAGGAATAACCCTGATTTCATAGGTAGTTAGTTGGAGCGGCTGCGGAAGGAATTCCGCAGCCGCTTTTTCATGCAGGGGAGCAGAGGTGTTTCCAGCCTTGTGTCATACAAAAACGGAATGTTTGAACGTATTTCCGGCCCGGCTGTCTCACCCATAACGGTTATGATCCGGGTGCAGTGAAAGAGAGAGCACTTCATCCACTAAAGGATTCAACCGTCTTCATAGGTAGTTAGTTGAACAGCAGCCCCGGCGAAGGGATTCGCCGGGGTTTGTTCGTCTTCAAATGGCGCGTTCCGCGCCGTAAAAGGCTGGAAGGAAGAATGTTTGACGGTTTGCCGCGGGGTTTGATTGACGGCGCGCGCGCGTCAGGGCATAGTGGCTGGGTATGAAGAGAGCGTTTTGCGTGATAGCCGGTGCATGCAGCCTGCTTGGATGGGCTCCGGCGGATGAAGCCGGCATGAAGAATGCGCTGGCGGATTGGCAAATGAGGCAGTCCGACTGGGAGTCCGCATTCAAGACGGCTGAAAGCGATGGTAAAAGAGAGGAACTGATGAAGAGCCGTCCGGACGCCGTTCCGGTGGCGCGGGAATTGTGGAGGCAGGTGGGCCGGGATCTGCAAAAGCCGGAGACTCAAAAGCCCTACCTGCTTCCGACCGTGCTCTGGTTTCTGGACCATCCGGAGGCTGTGGCGCAGGCGTTTCCCAACGGAGAGTCAGCCAGGAAGATTGTGGTGCTCTGCCTGGACGCCCTGGAAAACACCCTGTTCCGGGAAAAAGGGGCCGGGAAGGCGGCGTATGCGCTGAGCAATTCCCGCGAGTTGCGCTGCCGGGTCATTCTGGAACAGATCAAGGACTACAGCCAGTTCCCGGAGGACCAGGGGCTGGCAGCCCTGGGGCTGGCCATGGTGATGAAGGAAACGACGGGGATGCTCCAGGATGACGTCCGGCTGGTGGCGGCCCGCGGAAAGCTGTTGAAGGATGCCATCATCAAGTGTTATGATTCCAGCTTCGGCCCGGTTCCGGTCCGGAATCTGGTGCAGGAGGAGCTGTATGAAATACGCAATCTCAACATCGGGCAGACCGGACCCGGAATCAGCCTGCCTTCCTCCACCACGGGGGCGGAAGTGAAGCTCCCCGGCGGGGAGAAGCCCGTTCTGGTGGTGTTCTGGGACCCGAGGGACGCGCGTTCCGTCCAGTTTCTGGGGAAGGCCGCTTCCCTCCGGGGAGAATTTCCGGGCCTGACGGTGATGCCGGTGGCTCCGGGGAGCAGTGAGAATGTGAAGAAGGCCCTGTTGAATTTGAATTTGGACATCCCCTCCCTGATTGATGAGAAAGCGGCGGCATTCAAGGATTACCGCGTGAGGCACACGCCGCAGGTGTACCTGCTGGACCCCAAGGGAAAAATCCTGATGCGCGGCACGCCGGACATGCTGTTTGACGCCAACCTGTACGCCGTCATGGGCAAGTTTGAAGGGAAAAAGAATGGAAAGGCGGAGGATAAAAAGGCCCCCGCCGCTCCTCCCGCCGCCAGGCCTGCGCCGCTGCCTGCCAAAATCAATTCTCCGGAGACGCGCGTTCCGGCTGTGCCGCAACCCGCTGCCGCGCCGGCCGCCCCTCTTGCCGCGCCGCCCCTGCGGCCCATGCCCGAATAGCCCTCTTCATGGAGAATCTTCCGTTGAGAAAGGCCGCTGAGGCTGTGGCGCGCGTGCTGGCCGGGGCCGGGCATACGGTGTACTTTGTAGGGGGCTGTGTCCGGGACCGGCTGCTGGGGTACCCGGTAAAGGATATTGACATTGCCACCTCCGCCCGTCCGGAGGAGGTGCTGCGCCTGTTTCCCGGAGCCTGGGAGGTGGGCGCCGCCTTCGGTGTGGTGCTGGTGCGCCGTGACGGCTTTTGCTTTGAAGTGGCTACGTTCCGCAGGGACGGCCTCTACCGTGACGGAAGGCGTCCGGAATCCGTCTGCTTCACGGACGCGGAGGAAGACGCGCGCCGCCGTGATTTTACCATGAACGGCCTGTTTGAAGAGCCTTTTTCCAATCCTCCGGGCCGCGTGGTGGATTATGTGGGCGGCGTGGCGGACATAAGGGACCGGGTGCTGAGGTGCATCGGTGAGCCGGATCTCCGTTTTGAGGAGGATTCCCTGCGCCTGATGCGCGCCGTCCGTTTTGCCGTTACCAGGGAAGTGAAGGTGGAGGCGGATACTTATGCCGCCATTTGCAGGAACGCCCCTCTGCTGGCCCGCATTGCTCCGGAGCGCATCCGGGAAGAGCTGGACAGGATTCTCCTGTCGCCCGGAAGGAGGAGGGGCGTGGAAATGCTGGTGGAAACGGGGCTGATGAAGCATGCCATTCCGGAGCTGTACGCCATGATCGGCTGCACGCAGCCCCCCCAGTGGCATCCGGAGGGGGACGTGTACACCCATACCCTGATGATGCTGGACGCGCTGGGGAAGGACGGCGCCCCCGTCTCCCTGGAGCTGGCGCTGGGCGTGCTGCTACATGATGTAGGGAAGCCCCCCTGCCGCCAGGTGGATGAAACGGGGCGCATCCGTTTTTCCGGCCATGACAAAAAGGGGGCTGTCATGGCACGGGAGATTTTAAGGCGGCTGAAGTATTCCAACGCCGTGGTGGATGCGGTGAGCGCCATGGTGGAGCGCCACATGCGCTTCATGAATGTGCAGCAGATGAAAAAATCCACCCTGCGGATGTTCATGAGCGCCCCCCGTTTCCGGGATGAACTGGAGCTTCACCGCCTGGACTGCCTTTCCTCCAACGGCTTGATGGACAACTGGCAGTTTGTCAGGGACGCCATGGATTCCTACCGGAACGCTCCCCTGGTGCCTCCTCCGCTGGTGACTGGCCGTGACCTGGTGAACCTGGGCCTGCCCCCGGGGCCCGGTTTCAAAAACTGGCTGTCCCGTTTGCAGGAACTTCAGTTGGAGGGAACGCTCCGGACGCGGAAGGAGGCCCTTCTTCTTCTGGGGCAAATTGCCCCGGTGGAACAGAATACACTTGCAGAGTACCTGGAAAAGTTAGCATTATAGGCCGCAAGACCTCAACCTTTCAGCTCATGCGCCCGGTCATTTATCAACTGTTTGTCCGCCATTTTTCCAACATGGAAACCCATGGAGTGGACTGGGGGACCCGGGAGACGAACGGGTGCGGAACGTTCAACGGCGTGACGGACAGGGCCCTGAGGGAAGTAGCCCGGATGGGCTTTACTCATATCTGGCTGACCGGGGTGCTGAGGCACGCCACGCAGACGGCCTATCCCGAGCTGCCCGCCCAGCCGGAATCCATCGTAAAAGGCCTGGCCGGCAGTCCCTATGCGGTAGTGGATTATTTTGACGTGGACCCGGACCTGGCCTCCACGCCGGAAAAAAGAATGGAGGAGTTCAAGGCACTCGTGAAACGCTGCCGGACGGTGGGGCTGGTGCCGTTGATCGACTTTATCCCCAACCATGTTTCCCGCGCGTACCTGGCGGACTGGGACGGGCATGACGATTTCGGGGAAGGGGACGACCACCATACGTTTTTCTCTCCGGAGCAGGGGTATTTTTACCTGACCTCCAACAGTCCGGGGGACGGCCCCCCCCTGCATCTGCCGGACGGCCTGTTTGAAGGGGAAATGACCTTCGGCCGCGTGACGGGGAACAATGCCGTGACATGGAACCCCAGCAAGTACGACTGGTACGAGACGGTCAAGCTCAACTACGGCTATAACTTCATGGCCGGACTGCCGGCCCTCCGCCTGCTGCCGGACTGGACCAGCCCCAAGCAGCACGTGCCCAAGACGTGGCGCATCATGGACGACATCCTTTCCTTCTGGCAGGGCCTGGGCATCGGCGGTTTCAGGTGCGACATGGCCCAAATGATCCCCATGGCCTTCTGGAAATGGGCCATTTCCCGTTCCCGCGTCCGTCTGCCGGACGTGTTTTTCATGGCGGAGGCGTACAACGACCACATGAAGACCACTCCCGGCGATCCCTGCGCCGCGCTGCTGGAAGCCGGGTTCAATGCCGTTTACGATTCCGATTGCTACCATCTGGCGCTCCATATGTACACGGAGAATAACTGGGCCAACGATTTTGACCGTCTTTTCCGCAGCAACCCCAAGTACATGACCAACGGCGTCCGCTATGTGGAGAACCATGATGAAACGCGCGTGTGCTCCCCGCTCTCCTGGGGTGGCGTGGGGCGCGTCATTCTGCCTGCGGTCATGACGCTGGTGTACGCTTCCGGCCGCGGTCCCGTGCTGGTGTACAACGGGCAGGAAGTGGGGGAACGGGCGGAAAGCCCCGGCGGTTACGGCGGCCATGACGGGCGCACCAGCATTTTTGACTATACCTGCCTGCCGCAGCTCCAGCCCTGGGTGGCGGACGGGCGGTTTGACGCCTCCCTGCTGCCGGAGGATTCCGCGGAACTGAGGGACTTCCACCGGCGCCTGCTTCCCCTGATCCAGCATCCGGCGCTGGACCGGGGGGATTTTTACGGCTTGAACTGGGCCAACATGAAGAATACCACGTTCGGCAGGGAACCTGCGGAAGACACCTCCGGCCACTGGGTATACGCCATGCTCCGCCATGATGCCCATGCGAAGGCCACCGTGCTGGTCGTGGGCAACCTTTCACCGGACATCAACTTCTACAATCTGCGCATTTCCATCCCCCAGCACGCCTTTGGCTGGTGCGGCATCCAGACGGACCGGGTGCGGGTCAGGGACTTGATGGACGGGCAGGCGCAGGAGAAGGAATTTGACCGGAAGGAACTGATGGAACGCGGGCTTCCGCACCCCCTGAAACCGGGGCATGTGGGCGTGCTGGAACTGTCTCCCGTTTAAAGGGGCATCCTCATGGAAAGGCCCGCGCGCCTTTTCCGATATTTTTTGCTCTGCTGGGCGTTTTTATAATGACGGGCCGTTTTTAATTCTGTATAGTCCCGGAAATTCCTATGACTAGACGTTTCCCTCACTCCATGTCTGCCATTCAGCAAATTGCTCTGGCTCTTGCCGTGGCCGGTATTGGCGCCGGCCAGGGGCTGGCGCAGGAAGGGGCAGGGGCCTCCCGGCGGGCCGCGGCCCGGATGGAAGAGCAGGCCCAGGCTTCCATGCTGCTGCTGGGGCAGGCACGTCAGCAGTATTCCGAAGGCAAGTATCAGGAAGCCCTGGAAAATTACCGCAGGAGCCTTTCCACGCTGCCCAAGTCCCCCAACATGGAGAAGCGGCGCCGTTTTCTGGAAACCAGCATTGCGGACGTCAGCGTGGCGGTGGCCCAGGAGTACATCAAGGTGGGGCGTTATGACGAGGCCGTCAAGCTGCTGCAGGACGCCCTGAAAACCACCCCGACGCATGCGCTCGCCAAGCGTACGCTGGAGATGGCCCAGGACCCGGTGAGGACGAATCCGGCCCTTTCCCCGGAACACGTCAAGAATGTGGAGGAGGTGAACCGCCTGCTCCATCTGGCTTACGGTTATTATGAACTGGGCCAGTATGATGCGGCCCTGAAGGAATTCACCTCCGTCCTCCAGGCGGACCCCTACAATACGGCGGCGCGGCGCGGCATGGAGCTGGTGAACCGCGCCAGAACCACTTACTTTGACGCCGCACGGGATGAAATGCGCGGGAACGCGCTGGCGGAGGTCTCCCGGCTGTGGGAGCGGCCCGCGCCCCTGACGGAAACGCCGGAGGAACCTTCCTCCTTCTCCGAGCCGCTGGACAATCCCGTGGTGAACGTGGACCAGAAGCTGGGCATGATCCGCCTGCCGCGCGTGCAGCTGGACGGCGCTACGGTGGAGGAAGCCGTGGACTACCTGCGCAGCCAGGCCAGGACGCATGACACCACGGCCATGACCACGGCGGAGCGCGGCGTGAACATCTCCGTGGACCCGGGGCCGCCGGACAGCAGTTCCGCCAGGGAAGTCGCTGAAAAGAAAATTACGCTGAATCTTCAAAACGTGCCGCTCCGCGACGCCCTGGAATATGTGGCGCGCGCTTCCGGCCTCCTGCTGCGCACGAACGCCTTTGGCGCGGAACTGGTATCCAGTGCGGACGGCACCACCTACATGGTGACCAAGTCCATCACCCTTCCGCCGGGCTTCTTCTCCGGCTTGTCCGAATCCTCCGATACGGAAAATGCGGACCCCTTCGCTTCCGGGGATTCAGGCTCCTCCGGCATGACCCTGAAACGGGTGGACCCGCAGAAGGCCCTGGCCTCCCTGGGGGTGAAATTCCCGGAGGGCAGCTTCATCAAGTACAATTCAGGCAACTCCACCCTCCTTTTCCATGGGACCCCCCGGGACTTGAGCCTGCTGGAGGAGCTGGTGGCCTCCAAGAGCGCGGAACAGCCCCTTCAGGTGGTTGTCAGCGCCACGTTCCTGGAAGTGAACCAGACGGACCTGGAAGAATTGGGCTTCAACTGGATCGTGAACCTGAACCTGGACCCGTCCAAATGGTTCATGGGCGGTGCGGGAACCAACAAGAACGACTATAACAACACCGTGCTGGACAGCGCCGCCCAGGTGGCGGGAGCCGCCGTTCCCGGAGGAGTGGTGGGCGGTCTGAGGTCCGGCAACCAGGTCTTTACGGAAGACAGCATTGACGGCATGATTGAGCGCGGTTCTTCCGCCAGAAGCACGGGCGTGGCCTACGTTCCCGGCGGCGCCCCCAGCATCCTCACCATGCGCGGCATGTGGAGCCAGGCGGACGTTACCATGATTATGCGCGGCCTGAGCCAGAAGAAGGGCACGGACATCATGCAGCATCCTTCCGTCATTGTGCGGCCCGGTGAAAAAGCCACGTTCTTCAGCGGCAGGGAACTGATTTATCCCACGGAATATGATCCGCCCGAAGTCCCCAACAGCACGGGCAACAATAATAACAATAACGGCGACGACTGGGGCAACTATGACGACGACAACGGGGACCGCCTCCAGGTCATGCCCATGACCCCGGCGCATCCCTCCGCCTTTGAAACAAGGCAGCTTGGCACGCTGTTCAACGTGGAAGTGACCGGCATCAGTGATGACAAGTCCATCGTGGAAATGACGGTTGTGCCTGAAATCGTGGAATTTGACGGCTTCATCAACTACGGCACGCCGCTCTTCATTCCTGTGGCCTCCCGGGAGAAGAACCCGAAGGAAGACATCGTCATGGTGAAAGCTTCCGACAACTTTATCCTGCAGCCCGTATTCTCCACGCGCCGCCTGACCGCTCCCGTGCGCATCGCCACCGGCAGCACGCTCGTCATCGGCTCCCTGAAAAAATCCACGTCCATCACGTATGAGGATAAAATCCCCATTCTGGGCGATATTCCCTGGGTGGGACGCCTGTTCCGCTCCAAGGGCGCCAAGGAACAGCGCAAGGCCATCATCATCATGGTGAAGGCGGAAGTGGTGGACCCGGGCGGCAAGCAGCTTTACACGCCGAGCACCTCCGTTCCAGACGGGGATGTCCCGGCAGGTCTGGCGCCCCTTCCCGCCCTGAGCAATGCCGAATAACCTTAAACCGGATTATAATCATTGAAGAACAGCGATTCCGATCCTGAGTCCTCTTCTTCCTCCCAGGGGACCGACAATATCATGCGCCAGCTGCATGCCTCGGACTCCCGGGGCGTGGAGCGGAAAAGGGAAGTGGTGGTGCGCCCGGACGGCACCAAGGTCATCCGGGTGGAAAAACGCCGCCGCACCTATCATGACGACCGTAATGACGCCAAACAGGCTGTGCTGAAAAACAAGCGTTTTCTGATCGCCCTCTGCATTGCGGTCCTGCTGGCCGTGGGCGCTCTGGCGGGAACGTACATGTACCGGCTGACGTCATTCAACACGGAGGAATTCACCAGCCGCCTGCAATCGGACCTTTCCGCCGCGTGGGGGGGGAAGGTGGAAATCTCCGGCATGGCGATGGACGGCCTTTCCATGAAGGCCTCCCGTATCAAGGTAGCCTTTCCGGAGGATTCCTGCCTGTCCTTCGTAATTCTGGAAGGCATCTCCGGGGAAATCTCCGCCACCTCCCTGTTCATGGGGAAAATCAAGGGGGAGAGCATGAACGTGGCCAAGGCCGTGGTGGCCCTGCGTCCCGGATTCGCCAAATTTGCCGTGCCGCAGACGGGCAGGGAGCTGCCTTTCGTCTTCCGGCGTTATACCGCTCCGCGCCTGGAAGTAGGTTATGCCCACCAGACGGAGGAATTCACCCTGGAACGTAATGACGGGCCCTTTTTCCTGACGGCGGAGGCCTATATCCGCACGTCCGGAGCCGGCGCGGAACCGGAATACGTGCTGGACCTGTCACAGCAGAAACTGAAAATCAAGGGCTGGCCGCTGATGAGCATGGATGCCGGTTCCCTTATTTTAAACGGAAACGGCATCAGGCAGCTTACCTTTTCCGGCTTTCTGGACAAGGGGCGCTTGCTCAACAAGCCTGCGGAGGTGAGTACCTTCATGATTACGGGGAATTTCCCCCTTGGCATTGATTTCCGCCACCAGGCGTGGACCCTCACGGGGAGGAATTTTGAACTCCATTCCCTGGTGGGGAACGATTTTTCCTCCTTCCTCAAGGTGCAGATGGGGGACCAGGAAGTGGATGAAAAGCATGAATTGAAGGTAGACTTCGGCCTGCCCGTCATGGCGGAGCAAAAAAGGCCTTCCGTGAAGGGGTACAGCGGTTCCGTCGTCAAGGCGAACATGCTCAGGCTGCCCGTCTTCCGCCTGCTGGCGGCCATGACTGCCCAGAACTCGGAAATAAAGCTTCCTTATTCCTCCCCCGTCTTTACGTCCGGCTCCTTCCTTCTGGAAAGCGACGGCACGGACCGCTCCGTTTCCCTGACGGAAATTTCCCTGTTTGAGCAGGGCTTCCTGGGAGTGACGGGCTTCGTGGCCAGCGACGGAACTGAACTGGCGGGAGAACTGGTCTTCAAAATTCCCTCCTACATGGTGAACGGAGTCCGCATCCCGTCCGGCGCCACGCAGGAAGGTCGTGACATCGTTCTTTCCGTAAAAATTTCCGGTTCCCCGTCATCCCCCCAGGACAGTTCCGGTCCCATGCTCCAGGAAGTGGAGCCGCGTGCGGAGCGTCCGGGAATGCAGGCCGCCCCCTCCCGCGGGATGGTCCATCCCGCCCCCTCAACACCTTCTCCGGCCCGGGTTACTGTGGACGGATTCATGTGATATTGCCGAGGATTCATGTTCATACTCAAACCTACTGTTCGCAAAACATCCGAGAAGCGTTCCCGCTGGTGGACCAGGCTGGCCGGCTTCGGCCTGTGGTCCGTGCTCCAGCCTCTTTGCATGAGCCTTAATATCCGTTCCATCAAGGAGGAGCACGACGACGTCTACACGACGCCTTTTCTTGTGGCCCTCTGGCACAACCGCACGACCGTGCCGGGTTATGCCTGGTCCCTGGCCCAGAAGCCGCTCAAGATGTGCGTGCTGACCAGCGCCAGCAAGGACGGGGCCCTGGTGGAGTCCATTTGCAGGCACTTTGGCCTGGACTCCGTGCGCGGTTCTTCCGGACGGCGCGGCGCCCTGGCCTATATAGAGATGATGCGGAAGCTTCAGGAAGGCGACGTCTGTTTCTGCCTTACCCCGGACGGCCCCCAGGGCCCCATTTATGAGGTGCACCACGGCATCATTAAAATGGCCTCCCAGTCCGGCCTGCCCATCGTCCCCGTGTGCATAGAGTATGAAAGCTGCTGGCGGCTGAACAAGGCCTGGGACCGTTACGCCATTCCCAAGCCGTGCTCCAACGTGAACATTTTATGGAAAAAGCGCCTGTTCATTCCTCCGGACGTAACGGAGGAGCAGGTGGCGGAGTATGCGAGCCTGCTGGCCGGGCTGATGCGGCAGGGGCTTCCGGATTTTCCACCACTTAAAGAATCATTATTATGCAAATCATCGACGGAAAACAAGTAGCCTCCCAGGTGCTGGAAGAGGTTGGAAGGGATATTGAGCGGCTCAGGGAACAGGGAATCACTCCCGGTCTGGCCGTGGTGCTGGTGGGGGAAGACCCCGCCTCCCAGGTGTACGTTAATTCCAAGGTAAAGAAATGCGCGGAACTGGGAATGAATTCCCGGAAAATCGTTCTGCCTTCCGACGCCTCCCAGGAAGAACTGCTGCAGGTGGTCCGTGACTTGAATGCGGACCCGTCCATCCATGGCATCCTGGTGCAGAGCCCGCCTCCCCCCCATATTGACGAGGCGGCCGTGGTGCTGGAAATTGACCCTGCCAAGGACGTGGACGGCTTCCATCCGGAAAACGTCGCCAAGCTGGTGCTGGAGGATGAAACCGGGTTTGTGCCCTGCACCCCTCTGGGCTGCATCAGGCTGCTGCAGGCGGCGGGTATTGAAACAGCCGGGGCGAATGCCGTGGTCATTGGCCGCAGCATGATCGTAGGCAAGCCGATGGCCCATCTGCTGATGTCCAAGCAGGCGAACGCTACCGTGACTGTGGCCCATTCCCGTACGGAGAATCTGCCGGAGATCTGCCGCTCTGCGGACATCATCGTGGCGGCCATTGGCAGGCCCGCTTTTGTAACGGCTGATTTTGTGAAGGACGGCGCCGTGGTGGTGGACGTGGGCATCAACCGCGTGGAAGACGCCGCTGCCAAGCGCGGCTACCGGATTGTGGGGGACGTGGCCTATGATGAAGTGGCTCCCAAATGCCGGGCCATCACTCCCGTGCCCGGCGGCGTGGGACCGATGACCATCGCCATGCTGATGGCCAATACGGTCAAGGCCTGCCGCCAGCAGACAGGCGCCTGAGGAAGCGCAGGTGACGTCCGTTTTTCTTGTCAAAAGCAGGAAAATAGGGCAGTATCCACTTACCATTATGTCAAGTAAATTACTCGAAGGCAAAGTTGGTGTCGTAGTCGGCGTGGCGAACAAGCGCAGTATCGCGTTCGCAATTGCCAAGGCATGGCATGAAGCGGGCGCAAAGCTCATCTTCAATTACCAGGGTGAACGCCTCAAGGACGGCGTGCTCAAGCTGGTCCATGAAAACTTCGGCGAGGATGCCCCCGTCTACGATCTGGATGTCAGCGATGATGAATCCATCAATGCATTCTTTGAAAATGTCCGGAAGCATACGGACAAGGTAGACTGCATGCTGCATTCCGTGGCTTTTGCCCCGAAGGAAGCCCTGGGCGGCAGTTTCCTGGAAACGGGACGCGACGCGTTCAAGATTTCCCTGGATATTTCCGCCTACTCCCTGGTGGCCCTTTCCCGCGCCGTGGAGCCCATGATGTCCGACAACGGCAGTATTCTGGCGATGTCCTACCTGGGTTCAGAAAAGGTGGTGCCGAATTACAACCTGATGGGCGTGTCCAAGGCCGCTCTGGAAGCCTGCACCCGTTATCTGGCGTACGACCTGGGCCGCGCCCGCGGCATCCGCGTCAACTGCATCAGCGCCGGCCCCATGCAGACGCTTGCGGCGCGCGGCGTGTCCGGTTTCAGCACCATGTTCAAGGTGTATGAGGAACACGCCCCCCTGGGCCGTTCCTGCACGGGCGAGGAACTGGGCGCCACCGGCGTGTTCCTGGCCAGCGATGGCTCCGCCGCAATCACCGGACAGGTGATTTACGTGGACGGCGGCTATCAGATCATGGGCATGTAACGTTTTCCTTGCGGAAGATTCCTCCTTCCTTTCAGGCCGTACCGCTTGCGGTACGGCCTTTTTGCGCCGCCTCCGCCGGTATGACAGGGATGCCCTGTTTCCCCTGTCAAAAAATCTTGCCTTGCGGGGTTTCATTTTTATAAATAAAAAAATGACAGCCTCCCATCGTTATCTGTTTAACGGAGAAACGTGCGGCAGCTTGGATGAAATGTTCCTCCGGTACGGGGACGCTTCTCATAACGCCCATATTTCCCTTGATGGCAGGAATGGAATGCACATACAGTCCGTTCCCGTGGGCAACGGGTTGTATTATTGCGAAGTGGGGGATTCCACCCATGGGTTTGTGTGCCCGCATGAAATGATGGTTGAGGAATTAAAGGAGCAGTTCCGCCGTTTTGATTCGGGGGAGGATTTTTCCTTTGTAGCGGAAGAATGGAATATATATCAACCCTCTCTGTCTCCTTTGCCGGCCATCATCAAATGGATTGCCGTGGCGGGGCTGATGGATATTGCCATTATCCTGGCCTTTACCGGGTTTCCGGCAAGTCAGATGGACCGCCTTTCCTGCATGCTGAATACGTTTGCCAACTTTTTACTGAGTTGAAGCGGCACAGGAAATGGCCGCCTGAATGGGGCCGTTTCAAGGGACGAGGACCTTCAGCGTGCCGTGCCGCGTGATCCGGACCGGCGCGTTTCCCGCGTAATCCCCGTCCAGTTCACAGGCGGCCTGCCCGGCGGAGGTGACGGTTCCCCCGGTCATCTGGATGTATTCAAAGCGGCCGTGCCTCCGGGAATGGAAGCCGCCATGGACAGCGGCCATCAGGCATTCCCCGATGATGGAGGGAATGGAGTGCTGGAATACCACTGCATCCAGAAGTCCGTCATCATTGCCTGCTTCCGCAAAGAAATTCAGCGGCCCGCCATACCTGCGCCCGTTGCCGAAGAGGATGGCGCCGCCTTCCAGCACCCGCCCGTCATCCGTGGCCAGCGTCAGGCGCGGCTGCCGTTCCGTACAGACCCTGGCTCCGGCAATCACGTAGGCGAAGGCCTTCCATTTTTTCTTCATCTCCCAGGTGGTCAGTTCCACGGCCCGGGCGTCCGCGCCGATGCCCGCCATCTGGAGAAAAGGGCGTCCGTTGAAGGCAAACAGGTCCACCTCCCTGGAACGCCCCGTGTTCAGAACGTGCAGGGCGTGGTCAAAATCCTGCCGTACTCCTATTTCCCGGGAAAAGACGTTCATGGTTCCCGCAGGGAAGGGGGCCAGCGCCGTCCCCGTATTGCAGAGGGCTTCCGCGGCCGCTCCCAGCGTACCATCCCCTCCCGCCACGGCTACGACGGTGGCCCCGGAAGCCGCCCGGGCAGCCAGATGGTGCAGCATGTCCGCACGGCTCTCCGGTTCAATGACGTCAAAAAGGTCCCGGCGCCTGTCCAGCCAGCGGCGGAAGCGGTCCGCCCTGGCGCTGCGCGCCGTATTATTGAAAAAAAGGGGAATCCTCATCGGGCGTTTACGGAGAAATTCAAAATCTGCACCGGAGCTTCCGTATGGGCCACGGGTTCATGGCGTACCGTCCCGTCCGGCATCATGAATTCCAGAAAGCCCCGGGAGACGTTATCCGGCAGGCGTATCTCCAGGAATTTCCTCATATCGTCGGACGGTCCTGGGGTGGTGCCCTCCGCCAGGATTTTCCCTTCTTCCGACTTGAGGACCACGCGCAGGGGCAGGCGGCGTTTTTTTGGGCCGTTTTCCTCCCTGATGTCCAGCATCAGCTTGCTGCCCGGCACATATTCCGGCTGAGCCGCCACCCAGTCTGACGCCAGTTTCATATAGCGGTCCGTGATCCGGACGGCGGGAACGGTCCGGCTTTCCGGGGGAAAGGTCAGGGCGCGCCGTTTTTCGTCGTAACGGGCTTCCCAGACCAGGGGGAAAAACTCGCCGGAAGGCTCTTTTTTCCAGGACGTGGCGTAAATGGCGTTTTCCGGCTTGCGGGGGTCCAGCATGCTGATGGCGGACATCACCCACGGGGTGTTGAAATCCTTTTCATTATATTCCAGCATCTGCCATTCCCCGTCACACCAGGCTTCCACCCAGTTGTGGTTGCCGCGCACGTGGTTCCAGGTAAGGACTCCGGCCATGCGGGCCGGAATGCCTACGGAACGGAGCGCGCAGACGAGCAGGATGCTCTGGCCCGTACAGGAGACCTTGCCGGATTCCAGGGACTCCTTCACGCCCTGGTGGGGAACCCTTCTTTCCGTGGAGTAGCGGACATTCAGGGTTTTCTGGATGCTGGAGGCGATGGTGAGGGCGGCTTCCCGCCCCGTTTTGCACGCGGAAACCAGCGGGGCGAACAGGTTGTGGAACTGCTCCCTCCATTCGTCCCGCGGTTCATTGACCACGGCATACGGGAGCACGTCGTTCTCATAAAGCTCCCACGGCACCTTGCCCGCCCAGGGAAACTGGGCGCGGACCGCCAGCGCCAGCCGTACTTCCCGGTCCAGACGCTCTTCCGTGATGGTTTCCCTGTCCTGCGCGGGCATGTAGGCGCGCAAAAAATCCACGCCGTCCGGGATGGCGTCATGGGCGGCGCAGAGGGCGGCGGTCAGTCCCAGGAGAAGGGCAGAAGGCAGCAGGTTCATGAACACTGGCATTCATACCCGAATTCCGGGCGGTAGACAAGCTTCCTCTTGCGCAAGCAGGGTATGGAAATGGGCAAACAGGTGCGTGTCCTCCGGCGGCGTAGGCGCGAAGGGCGTGTCGTTGTCCAGAATATCCTCGCAAAGACGCATGAAATCATGGGAAGTTTTAGCCCTCTTCATGTGGTGGTCAAAGGAATCCGGAAGTCCCCGCGCCGTGTAAACCAGGTATTTTTTCATGCGGTGGATGTGTTTCTCCTCCACATAATGTTCCTGCATTTCCAGCGTGCGTTCATAAAGGCGGTGGATGTAGTGCAGCACGTCCCGGAAGGTGGGGGAGACCCTGGGAGCGCCCCGGAAGCGGGCGTGAAGCTGGGAGAATATCCAGGGATTGCGCAGAGCCGCGCGGCCGATCATCAGGCCCGCGGGCTGCGCCAGCCGCACCCAGGCGTCCGCCGTGGCGGCATCCACAATGTTGCCGTTGGCGATTACGGGGCAGTCCAGGACTTCCACGGCCCATTTCACCCATTCCGGATGGACGGGGGAGCGGTAGCCTTCCCGCACGGTGCGGGCGTGGATGCACACCCGGTCCGGAGAATGCGCGGCAATCACGGGAAGGATGCGTTCAAACTCATCCGGAGTCTCGTATCCCAGGCGGCATTTAACGGTGAAGGCTCCTGCGGGCAGGGCGTCCCGGAGGGCTCCCAGGGCCGCGTCCATATCCTTCAGGGAGCGCAGCATGCCTCCCCCCGCGTTCCTTCTGCACACCAGGGGGGCCGGGCAGCCCATGTTCAGGTCTACTCCGGCGCAGGCGTGTTTCATCAGGTTCAGCGCGTCCCTGGCCAGGTACTCCGGCTCATGGCCTACGAGCTGCCCGTAAATGGGGCGTTCCGTGGGATTTTCATCAATGGAGCGCAGGATGTATGGCGACATCTTTTTATGGTGGGCCACCGTTCTGAAATACTCCGTGATGAAGTAATCCGGTAGGGAATTCAAGTCCTTCAACGTCTTGAGGAAAGCCAGATCCGTCACATCTTTCATGGGGGCCAGCGCCAGCAGCATGGGCCTGTGCATACCGTGAAAAGCCCCGGATGGCAAGCTGTGATTGTCTTGACGAAAGGAGGAAAGTGTGGAAGCTGTGGGCATGAATCAGGACTCAACCCGCAAAGCCAGAGTGAATGTGAGACGAGCCGAGGTAATGGAACAGGTGGAGAAGGAAATCCAGCAGCACTACCAGAGTGAATTGATTTCCCACATCCGGTCTGCGGGCAACGTATACAACCTGGGCCATACGGAATTCTTCCTGGCCCGGGAGTTCGGGTTCTGCAACGGCGTGCGCCGCGCCATTGACATTGCGTACGCGGCGCGCAGGGTGTTCCCCGACCGGAATATCTACCTGATCGGGGACATCATCCACAATCCGGAAGTGAACCGCCAGCTGGAGGAGATGGGCATTCAAAAACTTCCCTGGAAACAGCTTGATTCCTCCTATGACCGGATTGCCGCGGATGACGTGGTGATTATTCCGGCCTTCGGCGTTCCCACCTCCTTCATGGAAGCGCTGGAAGAAAAGGGCGTGCAGATCGTGGACACCACCTGCGGGGACGTGATGAAGGTCTGGAAAAGAGTGAAGAATTACGCCGCCATGGGGATTACCTCCATCATCCACGGCAAGGCCACCCATGAGGAAACCAGCGCCACGGCCTCCCGAGCCCTGGGAGAAAAGGGAAAGGGGAAATACCTGGTGGTCTATGACCTGGAGGACGCCCGCATCCTGTGCGACTACATTCTGGGCCGCGGAGACCGCGAGGCGTTCCTGAAACGGTTTGAAGGGTGCTATTCCCCCGGCTTTGATCCGGACCGGGACCTGGAGGAAGTGGGCATCGCCAACCAGACCACCATGCTGAAGACGGAGACGCAGACGCTCCAGAAGATGGTGAAGGACGCCGTCGTCCAGCGGGACGGGGACGATGATAATTTTTACGTGTTCGACACGATCTGCGGCGCCACCCAGGACCGTCAGGACGCCCTGTACGAGCTGCTGAAGAATCCGCTGGACGTGATGTTCGTGGTGGGCGGCTACAACAGTTCCAACACCACGCACCTGGTGGATATTGCCAGGGAGCATGTGCCCACGTATTTCATTGAATCCGCGGAGTGCATCAAGTCCATCCAGTACGTGGACGCGTTTGACACGAAGACGCGGGAAGTGCGCCGCATGACCACGGAGCCGGTTGTGCAGAATCTGGGCAAATCCCTGAAGGTGGGGATAACGGCGGGGGCCTCCTGCCCGGCCAATCTGATTGAGGCCACTATCCTGCGCATTGCGGACCTGCGCAAGTAGCGGGGAACCATGCCGCCCGGTGAAGGCGGAAAGAGGGAACGCGCGTTGCCTCCGTAAAAGCGGAGGCCGCTTTTATCATTAAAACGGTCCGGCGGGCAGGATGGCGTAACAAGAAGCCCGCCGGGGAGCGGCGGGAACAGGGCGCCTTACTTTTCCAGGTCTTCCGGAGTGACGGAACGCTGTTCCCGGGAAGCGAGAAGCACGGCCTGTTCCACCACGTATTCCGCGTTGGCGTCAAAACGGTAGGCGTTGCAGTTGGGGCACACCGCGGTGGTCAGGGACACGATGGAGCCGCAGGCTTCACAAACCTTGAAGTCCCCGGGGCGGTCAATGATCAGTTTGGCTTTATCCAGGCGGGATTGCTGCATGGGAGGGGAAAATAAAACAAGCCGCTCAGCAGAACAGAGCGGCTTGCCATAAGATCGTCAGAAAACCGAAGTGAAAACTTAGGCGATTTTTGCGATGGCCTTGGCGGCCTTGCTCTTGTAGTTGGAGGCGCGGTTGGCGGGAATGGTGCCTACCTTGGCGGCCTTGTCAACGGCGGAGGAGAACGTGTTGTAGGCAGCGGTAGCGGCTTCCTTGTCAGACGTTTCCACCGCGGTGGCAATCTTCTTGCGGAGGGTCTTCAGCTTGGAGGAGACGGCGCGGTTGCGGGCGGTGCGGGTTGCGGTCTGGCGGATGCGCTTGAGTGCGGATTTGGTATTGGCCATGTTCTAAAAAAGGTTCGGTTTCCGTTTCGAGGTGGCAGAAACATTAGAATAACAGGACAAAATGTCAAGCTCCGGATATAATTTTTAAGGCATTCCTCCTAAGCGCGGGCAGACTGCGGGCTTTACCGGAAAAGGGGGATGTGGCATAAATGCCCCCGACATGAAGAAGCGCGTGGATTTGCCTGAAAAAAAATATGAAGGGTATATTTTTGACCTGGACGGCACCCTGGTGGACAGCATGCCGCTCCATTACAAGGCATGGCGGAAGGCCCTGGCCCGCGCAGGCGCTCCGGATTCCGTGTTCCGGGAAGATGAGTTTTATTCCTGCGGCGGCAAGTCCGCCAATGACGTGGTAAGTTTTTTAAACGGCCGCTATGGTCTGGTGATGGACGCTGCGTCCACCGCCGCGGACAAGCGCCGCATTTATCTGGAAATGCTGGAGGAGGAAGGGATGGAGCCTATCCGTGAAGTGGTGGAATTTGTCCGTTCCCTGGGGGATGCCCCCAAGGCGATCGCCACGGGCAGCGCCATTCCGGGCGCCTCCCGCACGCTGGCCGCAGCGGGGCTGTCCGGCCTTTTTGACGTGATTCTGACGCCGGAGGACGTGGAGAACGGCAAGCCCGCGCCGGACATGTTCCTGAAGGCGGCGGAATTGCTGGGCGCAGACCCGGGCCGCTGCGTGGTTTTTGAAGACGCCGCGCCCGGCATCAAGGCCGCCGCCGCCGCCGGAATGGACTGCGTGCTGGTCCGGCGCCCCTCCCTGGCCTGATTCCGCGCCGGGGCTTCCCACGGGGCCTGCTTTCCGGGCTTCCGGCCATGCCGGGGCATGCTCCCGTATTTTAATGAAAAGGCTTCACATTGCGCGCGGAATGCGCTAGAACCTGTTTTCCTATTGAACAAATAAAATATTATTTGCACATGAGTACAAACGACAAAACATCATCCGCCCCGACGAAAACCCGCATGACAGGAGCCGAAGTGCTCGTGGAATGCCTCGTGCGTGAAGGTGTAGACGTCGTCTTTGCCTATCCCGGCGGCGCCAGCATGCCGATTCACCAGGCCCTGAGCCACCAGCCCAAAATCCGGACCATCCTGCCCCGCCATGAACAGGGCGGCGCGTTCGGCGCGGAAGGCTATGGCCGCGTCACGGGCAAGGTGGGCGTTTGCATCTCCACGTCCGGCCCCGGCGCCACCAACATGATCACCTCCATTGCGGACGCCTATCTGGATTCCACCCCGCTGGTGGCGATCACGGCGCAGGTCATGCGCTCCCTGATCGGCCGCGGCGCCTTCCAGGAAACGGACGTGTTCGGCATGACCGCCCCCATCGTGAAGCACAGCTATCTGGTGACGGATCCGGAAGAACTGCCCCGCATCATCAAGGAAGCCTTTTACATCGCCTCCACTGGCCGTCCCGGCCCGGTGGTGATTGACATGCCCAAGGACGTGCAGGAAGCCGTGTTCTCCCCGGACTTTGACATGGAAATGGACCTGCCCGGCTATAATCCGGTGCTGCCCGTTCCCACGGAAAAGCTGGAAGAGCTCCTTCCGCTGATTGAAAACGCCAGCCGTCCCGTCATTTACGCCGGCGGCGGCATCATCTCCGCGGAAGCCTCCGCGGACCTGCTGGAATTTGCGGAACGCACCCAGATCCCCGTGGCAACCACCCTGATGGGCATCGGGGCCATGCCGGAAACCCATCCCCTCTCCCTGCGCTGGCTGGGCATGCACGGAGCCGTGTTTGCGAACAACGCCGTGAATGAAGCCGACCTGGTCATCGCCCTGGCCGCCCGGTTTGACGACCGCGTGACCGGAGCCGTGAACATGTTCTGCCCGGACTCCACCATCGTCCACATTGACATTGACGCCAGTGAAATCAACAAGAACAAGAAGGTGGCGCACCCCATCCGCGCGAACGTGAAGGACGCCCTGAAGGTTCTCAATGCCGCCCTGGCCGCGAAGGGCTGGGACCGCAAGTCCTCCGGCTTCACCCGCACGCCGGAATGGTTCCGCACCATTGAAGACTGGAAGGCCCAGTACCCCTTCTCCTATGAAGACCGCAAGGGCTACATCTCCCCGCAAGCCGTCATTGAGGAGCTCTACCGCCAGACTGCGGACAAGGACCCCGTCATCTGCACGGGCGTGGGCCAACACCAGATGTTCGCCGCCCAATTCTTCAAATTTGACAAACCCCGGCGCCTGGCTACCTCCGGCGGCCTGGGAACCATGGGCTACGGCCTTCCCGCCGCCATGGGCGTGTGCCTGGCCTGTCCGGACAAGCTGGTGGTGAACATAGACGGGGACGGCTCCATGCTCATGAACATTCAGGAGCTGGCCACCATCCACGTGGAGCGCCTGCCCGTCAAATGCATCATCCTGAACAACCAGCACCTGGGCATGGTGGTGCAGTGGGAAGACCTGAAATATGACTCCAACCGGGCCCAGACCTTCCTGGCGGACCCGCACGACAGCTATGATCCCACCCACAAGACGGAAGACGTCATTTACCCGAACTATCCGCTCATCTGCGCCGGATTCGGCGTCAAGTGCGAGCGCGTGCTCCGCATAGAAGAACTTCCGGCGGCCATTACCCGCATGATTGAATCTCCGGAAGCCTACGTGCTGGACGTGATGGTTCCCCATGACGTGCACGTGCTTCCGATCATCCTGGGCGGTATGAGCTACAAGGACGTGATTCTGGAACGCATTGCCGGTGACGGCTCCGCCAAAAAGGCGTCCGAACTGGGCAAGGAAATCCCGACGGCCCTGTAAGACTCGGAATTCCCGGTTATCCATCTATGGAGGGAGCCGTCCGAAAGGGCGGCTCCCTTTTTTAATGATGGCGGAAGTGGAGCGGAGGGAGCTTTCCCCATATGGGGAATGAGGGCCGGGGCTTCCATAAGGAAGAAGTTGATGGGTATTGATTGTTGCCGGAGCCATGGTGCTGCTCATCGTATGAAGAGCCGTGAAAGATGTTGCTGGACGCGGCAGGCTGGAACGGCTAGCATGAATAAATCAAATTGGAAGCGAGAGGTACCGGACAAGGAATGTTCCGTCATGGGCCCATATCTGATGCCGCCTTGCGCCAACCCCAAGCTCACAGAAAATTCCCGGGAGACCGGCGCTCGCTGTAAGTAATTGGGAAACGAATATTGACAAAAGAACCACCTACTATTGAACCTGGCAGTATCCGGTCTCCGAATCAGGTTGGCGCAAATCCCGTTTTGCACGCTTGATACTCAACCCGTATGCTTCCAGGCTGTCGCACCCTCACGGGTGCGTGGATTGAAACTCCCCGTAAATGGACTTTGCCCCGTTTGCGGCGGGTCGCACCCTCACGGGTGCGTGGATTGAAACAATCAAACGTTGATCATTGGTGTTCATAGTCCTGCGTCGCACCCTCACGGGTGCGTGGATTGAAACGCCGTCCGGCCCCATCACCTTGCGTTCCGCCCTGGTCGCACCCTCACGGGTGCGTGGATTGAAACATAAACGCCTCATGCAAAGGATGGCTCGGATCATGTCGCACCCTCACGGGTGCGTGGATTGAAACTGCTTTTTGCGGTCCGTGGGGCGGCTGATGATGGTCGCACCCTCACGGGTGCGTGGATTGAAACTTTCCCTGCTTGGTTCCTTGCTTGTAGGGATTGTAGTCGCACCCTCACGGGTGCGTGGATTGAAACCCCGCAGGTTGTTGTTCAGGTCCGCTACAAGGTTAAAGAGTCGCACCCTCACGGGTGCGTGGATTGAAACGCTCCGTGGCGTTGACGTATGAGGCTGCAAATTAGTCGCACCCTCACGGGTGCGTGGATTGAAACATTTCCGGGGTAGATGCCATATCCAATTACCGGCGTCGCACCCTCACGGGTGCGTGGATTGAAACCCGTACTCGTAAAAAGCCTTCTGTCCAGGAGTCAGTCGTACCCTCACGGGTGCGTAGATTAAACGGCACCTCCAGCTTCCATGCCTTGTGGCACAGCAGTTGACCCTCATGGGTGAGCAGGATGAATATGAAGTTATATAGCGGATACTAAAATAACGGCGGTTTTTTCATTTCAATAGATGGATTTAAATGGTTCTTTGTTGATTATTATTTTTAAAGGAGGCTTTCGTGTGCCGAAGGCGCCGGATGAATAGCTTTCAGGTGGTTTCATGATGATGCACGGACAGCCTGTTTTTAGAACAGGAAGAGTTGTCCGGTAAGTTTCCTGCGGCATGGGGCATTTTTCCGCGTTCACAGTTGGTGATGGATAAGGCGGGAGGAATCCAATATAGAGATAAAATGCACATAGACTGGTTGAATGATTTTCTGGAATGGGCGCCTATTCTTCTGATGGTACTGGTGGCGGTTGTTTTTCTGGCTGCGTTGAAATGGAGAAGCGGGAGGCTGAAGAAGTCCGTGGAGGAATGGAAGCGGAAGTTGGTCCGGGAGGCGGAGGCGGGCCATCCCGCCGCCCAGTTCCAGCTGGGGCGCATTTACCGGAAGGGGGACGGCGTGGAGAAGGATCCGGACCGGGCGGAGGAGTGGTTTCACAAGGCGTTGCCAGGATTGAAGCAGGAGGCGGAGGCAGGAGACATGGACGCGGCTTTTTATCTTTACGATTGTTTTCATCAGGGGCTGGGTGTGGAGAAGGATGATGCCGAGGCCCTTCGCTGGCTACAGCGCGCGGCGGCCGGGGGGAAACCGGAAGCCATGTTTGCCCTGGCGCTGGAGTACCGGGAGGGAGGGATGGTGGAGAAGAATGAAGATTTGTTCATGCATTGGCTGCGGAAGGCGGCGCATGAGGATGACAGGGATGCCCAGTACCTGCTGGGCGCCTGCTATGAACACGGCAACGGAGTTGCCCGGAATTTGGACCTTGCCCAGGAATGGTATGACCGGGCGGCGGAGAAGAAGGATTCCGGTGAGGAGGACGGCCTGGAACGCGCACCGGGGAAGTAGGAAACCGGGGGAACCGTCTTTCGGCTGGACAAAACGGGAGGCGGACGACACTCTAGGTGCTTCATGGAGGGCATACGCTATTACAACCGCTACACGGGCAGGGAAGAACGGGAGCAGGTGCTGGGAGAGAAGTACCTTAAATGGATTTACGGTACTTCCACGGGCAGGGCGGCCCTGCATCTCCTGATCAAGCGCGGCGTGTTTTCCTCCCTGCTGGGGTGGATGAAGAACCGGCCTGCCAGCGCGCGTTCCATTCCCGCCTTTGTGGAGGAGTACGGCATCAATATGGAGGAATCCCTCAAGGGGATTCCGGAGTTCAGGCATTTCAACGATTTTTTTTACCGCCGCCTGAAGCCGGGCGCGCGTCCCCTGGCCGGAGGCGAGGAAACGGCTGTTTTTCCGGCTGATGCCCGGCATATGGGCTGGGAACGCGCTGACCGGATCAGTGGCGTTTTTGTAAAGGGGCAGAGTTTTGACCTGCCGGGCTTGCTGGGGAGCGCGGCCCTGGCTGAACGGTATGCGGAAGGCGCCGTTGTCCTGTCCCGCCTGTGCCCTACGGATTACCACCGTTTTCATTTTCCGGTGTCCGGCGTGCCCGGCGCGTGGGAGAAGCTGGGCGGTCCGCTGGCGAGCGTGTCTCCGTACTGCCTGCGCCACCGGCTGGCGTGGCTGTGGACCAATAAGAGGAATCTGACCCTGGTCCAGTCGGAGTTATGGGGGCAGGTGGCCATGCTGGAGGTGGGGGCCACCGGCGTGGGGCGGATTGAGGAGACGTACCTTCCGGAAACTCCCGCTCTCCGGGGGGCGGAGAAGGGGTATTTTGCCTTTGGCGGCTCCACCGTGATGTGCTTTTTTGAACCGGGCAGAGTCAGGCTGGCTCCCGACCTGCTGGAAAAGACGGCGGAGGGGATGGAGTTGTTTGCCCGCCAGGGGGATGCGATGGGGACGGCTGCGCAGTAATTGCGGGGTAGGGAAGGTGCGGCCCGCGTTTACCCGGATTAAGAATCCGGAGTCAATACTACTTTTTCATAACAAATGCATTTCTCCAACCCTACCCATTATTTCCCCGTATATTGCCGTTGAAGAAAATATTTGTTAGAAATAAGCATATATTCTTGAATATAATAGATGTTTGTTTATTTTCGTATTGTTGATTATTCCATCCGGATTCTTAATCCGCTATTTTTCAGGTAGCGGTTTTCTTTTCCGTGTTTCATCCATAATAAGAATAAAGTTATGAAGTTCCTATGTATTTTTGGTGTTCTCGCCGGCCTGGCAACGGCACAGGCGGCCACTGTGCTGAGCACGACGACCAAGGAAGACCTTTCCACCCTTACCTCCGGGGGGTATGGTGCCTACTACGGTTTTTCCTTTGATCTGGATCACATGCTGCTTTCTTCCGGAGAGGGCATTTCACAGAATTCCACGGTTTTCCTGCAATCGCTGGATATTGCCAAGGCGACGAACCGGGCGGATGCCACCGACGGCCTGTATGTGACGATTTTTTCCTCCGCCACCACCAAGGACGGCACGACGTTTGTAGGACAGTCCACCACCACTATTGACATGGCGGGCGAAGGAGCGGCGGATGGGGCTGCCTCCTGGCAGAAAGCCGTGTTCAATAATTTGCAGCTTGATAGCGGCGTGACTTATTACGCGGCTTTTACAACGACTCAGGTTACGGATGCCACAAATTGGGCTGATGTGAGTTTTTCCTCCGCCAGATTGAGGCTCGGCAAGGAGGCCGATGGTGTGGACATCGGGGATGTGTATAAGAATACAGGCTTTACCAGTACGGAAAGTTCCGTATGGGGCCCGGTGTTGAAAGCGGAGGTGACGCTGGCCGCTGTTCCGGAACCGTCAGCCGCCTCCCTGGGCCTGCTGGGGCTGTCCGCATTGATGCTGCGCCGCCGCAGAGCGTGATTACCAGGAAATCACGAATGAAAGAATCCGGCACTCCCAGGGGAATGCCGGATTTTTTTGATGTTTCGGAATAATAGGCCGCCGCCGGGCTGTCCGCAGGTTATTTCATTTCCGCAATGGCGCGGGCCATGTCCGGAGCCTTGAAGGTGGAGGAACCCGCCACCAGTACGTCAGCTCCCGCCAGGGCGCACTGCGCGGCATTGTTTTTACCGATGCCGCCGTCCATCTGGATGAGGAATTCCGCTTTGTGTTCCGTGCGCCATTCGGCGGCTTTTTCCACCTTGTCCAGCACGGAGGGCATGAAGGATTGCCCGCCGAAGCCCGGAACTACGGACATGACCAGGAGCAGGTCTATTTCCCCCAGGAAGGGGGCTACCGCTTCAAAGGGAGTTGCCGGGTTGATGGCCAGTCCGTTTTTTACGCCGGCCCTGCGGATGCGGCGCAGGGTGTCGCGAATGTAGTATTCGTCCCCCAGCTCCACATGGAAGCAGATGAGGTTGACGCCCGCTTTGACAAATCGGTCAAAGTAGTGGTCCGGCCGTTCGATCATCAGGTGCGCGTCCAGAAAGTGGTCCGGCCCCACCGCTTTTCTGACGGCGGCGCATATTTCCGGGCCAAAGGAGATGTTGTCCACAAAGTGGCCGTCCATGATGTCCAGGTGCAGCCAGTCTGCTCCGGAGTGAAAGGCGCGGCGCGCTTCCTCCCCAATGCGGGAGAAGTCTGCCGCCAGCAGGGACGGGGCGATCATGGTCATGGGGGGTGTTCCTTTCCAGATGTTGTTCAGTTGGCGACGATGTTGACGAGGCGTCCGGGCACGACAATTACTTTACGCACGGTGACGCCGTCCAGGAAGACTTTTACCTTGGAGGAGGCCAGGGCCAGTTTTTCCAGTTCTTCACGGGAGATGTCCCGGGCCACTTCCAGCTTGTCCCTGAGCTTGCCGTTTACCTGGATGACCATGGGGATGGTGTTTTCCACCAGCAGGTCTTCATCACAGGCGGGCCAGTTTTTCTGGCAGAGCTGCGTTTCCGCCAGGGTGGGGAAGCGTTTTTTAAGGAGGCTGTGGATTTCTTCCGTGATGTGCGGGGCAAACGGGTTCAGGAGGGTCAGGAAGGTGTCGTAGTCCTGCACGTCCACCACGTCCGCGGAGGTCATGGCGTTGGTGCATTCCATCATTTTGGCGATGGCGGTGTTGAAGGACATTTCATTGATGTCGTCCGTCACTTTCCGGATGGTTTTGTGCAGTTCCTTGCGCACGGGGAGCACGTCGGCTTCCGGAGCGTCCGCCACCAGCTTGGGGTTGATTTCCCATTCGCCTTCCTGGTTTTCGCGGAAGGCCACGCGCCAGACGCGGGCCAGGAATCGGGAGATGCCTTCCACCCCCTTGGTGGCCCAGGGCTTCACGTCCTTGAGCGGTCCCATGAACATTTCATACATGCGCAGGGAGTCCGCTCCGTATTCACGGACGATGTCGTCCGGGTTGACGACGTTGCCGCGGGATTTGGACATTTTCTGCCCGTCTTCTCCCAGGATCAGTCCCTGGTTGACGAGTTTCTGGAACGGTTCATTGGTGCTGAGGTGCCCCAGGTCAAAGAGGACCTTGTGCCAGAAGCGGGCGTAGAGCAGGTGGAGCACGGCGTGTTCCGTGCCGCCCACGTACAGGTCAATGCCGCCCGGCGTTCCGGTGGAGCCCATCCAGTATTGTTCCGCTTCCCGGCTGACAAAGCGTTCCGTGTTGTTCGGGTCCAGGTAGCGCAGGTAGTACCAGCAGGAGCCGGCCCACTGGGGCATGGTGTTTGTTTCACGGTGGGCCGTGGGCGTGTAGGCAATCCATTCCGTGGCCTTGACCAGCGGGCCGCGCGGGTCGCCCGTGGGGGCAAAGTCGTCCAGGTCCGGCTGGAGCAGGGGAAGTTCGTTTTCCGGCAGGGCGCGGTGGCGGCCGTTTTCCCAGACGATGGGGAAGGGTTCGCCCCAGTAGCGCTGGCGGGAGAAGAGCCAGTCACGCAGCTTGTAGTTGACCTTGCGGCGCCCCTTGCCGTTTTCCTCCAGCCAGAGGGTCATTTTTTCCTTGGCTTCCGGGGTGGGCAGTCCGGTCAGGAAGCCGGAGTTCACGCTGGTGCCTTCATAGCCGCAGAAGCCGCGCCAGTCCATGTCTTCACTGGGGGGCCGGACCACCTGGAGCACCGGCAGGCCGAAGACCTGGGCGAAGGCGAAGTCACGCTCATCGTGGGCCGGCACGGCCATGATGGCTCCGGTGCCGTAGCCCATCAGCACGTAGTCCGCAATCCAGACGGGAATCTGTTCCCCGTTGACGGGGTTGACGGCGTATGCGCCGGTGAAGACACCCGTCTTTTCCTTGGACAGGTCCGTGCGTTCCAGGTCGCTCTTGGTGGCGCACTGGGTGCGGTACTGTTCCACGGCTTCCTTTTGTTCCGGCGTGGTGACGGAGTCCACCAGCGGGTGTTCCGGGGAGAGGACCATGTAAGTGGCGCCAAAGAGGGTGTCCGGCCGGGTGGTGTAAACGGTGATGGTTTCCCCGTTCAGGGTGAAGTCCACTTCCGCGCCTTCCGATTTGCCGATCCAGTTGCGCTGAAGCAGCTTGATGGATTCCGGCCAGTCCAGGGGTTCCAGTTCGTCAATCAGGCGTTCCGCATAGTCCGTAATGCGCAGCATCCACTGGCGCAGGGGGCGGCGTTCCACATGGTGTCCCTTGGATTTCCATTCCTCCACTTCTTCATTGGCAAGCACGGTGCCCAGGTCCGGGGACCAGTTTACGGCGGCTTCCGCCACGTAGGCCAGGCGCCGCTGGTCGATTTCCTCGCGGCTCATCCCCTGTTCCTCCAGTTCGGAGACGGGGCGCGCCTTTTTCAGTTCCTTGTTGTAGTAGGAGTTGTAGAGCTGGAGGAAGATCCACTGGGTCCACCGCACGTATTCATGGTCCGTGGTGGCTATTTCCCGGTCCCAGTCATAGGAGAAGCCCAGCATTTTGAGCTGGCGGCGGAAGTTGTCAATGTTCTGGAAGGTGGTGACGGAGGGGTGCTGCCCGGTCTTGATGGCGTATTGCTCCGCCGGAAGGCCGAAGGAGTCCCACCCCATGGGGTGAAGCACGTTGAAGCCGTTCATGCGCTTGAAGCGCGCCACGATGTCCGTGGCCGTGTACCCTTCCGGGTGCCCCACGTGCAGGCCCGCGCCGCTGGGGTAGGGGAACATGTCCAGCACGTAGTATTTGGGTCTGGACGCGTCAAAGCCCTCTTCTCCGGGGTTGTTTACTTTGAAGGTTTTTCTTTCGTCCCAGATCTGCTGCCACTTGGGTTCAAAAACGTCAAAGGGGTATGGTTTCTTGCGCTCGGACATGATGGGGAGGAATGTATACTCCGCCAGCGGGCCAATCAAGCCTAAACCCGGCGGCCTGCAAGCGCTTCCAACGCTTCCGCGGGCATGATGCCGTTTTCCGGAAAAAAGAGGAAAGACCAGAGGTGGCCTGTGCGTACTTTTAGGTTGAAAGGTTTTTGCCGATTGTATTAAATATGCTGCAACCATGAAGTTCACCGCCTGTCTCCTCTCCGCCGCCTGCGGCGCGGTTTCCCTGCTTGCCGGGGCATTCGCGCAGGGCAATGTTTCCCGCCCCGTTTCCGGAAAGAAGCCCAATATCATCGTTTTCCTGGTGGATGACATGGGCTGGCAGGATACGTCCCACCCGTTCTGGTCCGACAGCCGGGGCAATCCGAAGAAGACGTTCCTGAACAATCGCTACCGCACGCCGAACATGGAGAAGCTGGCCGCCCAGGGCATGACGTTTACGGATGCGTACGCCCACCCCCTCTGCACGCCTTCCCGGGTGAGCCTGATGTCCGGCATGAATCCCGCGCGGCACCGCGTGACCTGCTGGGTGCGGGAGCAGAACGGTACGACGGACCGCAACAGCAAGAGCCTCCAGCCGCCGGACTGGGCCCTCAACGGCCTCCAGCCCGTAGGGATTCCCGCCAGGGGAACGACGAAACGCCCCATTTCCGGGGAGGACATGCGTTATAACATGACGCGCCCCTTTGTCACGGCGGCTACGCTGCCGGAGATGCTGAAGAAGTGCGGCTACGTCACCGTGCACTGCGGGAAGGCCCATTTTGGCACCCAGGGAACGCCGGGGTCCAATCCGCTGAATATGGGGTTTGATTACAATATCGCGGGCACGGAGATAGGCCACCCGGCGGATTACCGCGGTTCCAAGCATTACGGGAAGGGGTTCAACCATGTGCGCGGGCTGGATGAGAATAATTACTACCAGGACGACGTGTTCCTGACGGAGGCCCTGACCCTGGAGGCCATCAAACGCCTGGAGGCCATCAGGACCAATCCCAAGGAAGCGGACAAGCCCTTTTACCTGTACATGGCCCAGTACGCCCTGCATTCCCCGCTGGACGAGCGCGCTTATGACAAGAGATTTGCGGACGCCTACAAGGACCCGGCGGACGGTCACAAGTGGTCTCCGGTGGAGAAGCATTATTCCGGGCTGATCGAGGGGATGGACAAGAGCCTGGGTGATATTATGAAGTACCTCAGGGAGCACAATCTGGACAAGAATACGGTGCTGGTGTTCATGTCGGACAACGGCGGCCTGGCCATTTCCGGGAGGCTGGGCAATGAGGATGCCAATTATCCCCTTTCCTTCGGCAAGGGCTCCTGCATGGAGGGCGGCATCCGGGAGCCCATGATCGTTTCCTGGCCGGGCGTGACCAAGGGCGGTTCCCGGTGCGCCGTTCCGGTAGTCATTGACGACTTTTTCCCCACCCTTCTGGATATAGCCGGATGCCGGAACGCAAAGGTTCCGCAGAAGCTGGACGGCCTCAGCCTGGTGCCGCTGCTCAAGGGAGCCCGGTTCCCCGCGGACCGTCCCATTCTGTTCCACCAGCCGAACAATTGGGGGGAAGGCAGCCGGCAGGCGCCGCAGTACACTTCTTCCACCGCGCTGCGCCAGGGGGACTGGAAGCTGATTTACCGCCACCTGAACCAGAGCTTCGAACTGTACAATTTGAAGAAGGATATCGGCGAAAAGGAAAACCTGGCTTCCAGGGAGCCGCGTAAGACGAAGGAAATGGCCGCCGTCATGGGTAAATTGCTCCGGGAGCGGAAGGCGCAGATGCCTACTTACAAGAAAGGCAACGAGCTGGGCGCGCCGGAAGGAAGCTCCGTTCCGTGGCCGGACCAGGTGAAGAAGACCGGGAATTGAGATTCCGCCGCAGAGTCTGCGGTTCCTTTCCTCCAGGCCCCGGCGAATGTGCCTCCGGTGAAAGGAGGCGAATTGGGATGTCCCGCTTTTGGCAGGGCATCCGGCTTTTTGCCGTCCCCGCCGTGCGGAGCGCCTGGCAAAGGGGGTACGAGTGATGCCCGTTTCCCGCGGTTGAATGTGTGAGTGAGTCTTTGCGTCTTTCCCGGCGGCCGGGTTTCTTCCGCTGGCGGCAGCAGGCTGAGACCGGAAGAGTGTCCTCCTTTCCCGTGGTTTTTCCCGCAAACCGGGATGAACGGGGATGTGAGCCTCTTCCAGCCCGGCTTACGAAGCGCATACCAATTTCAGAACCGGGCTGTTCACAAGGGTTACAGGTGTTTTCCCCATCATGGGGAATGGTTTAAAAGTAACAGGAAACTTGCCGTTGTTCCGGAAGAACAGGGATAAAAAACACCCCGCCGTGCATGCCGGCGGGGCGTGATGGAAATGGTGGCGATGGTGTCCCCGGAAGGGGCAGGCATCTTAAAAGTCGTCCGTAGCGGCGTCATCCGTCGCCGTAGCGTCGGTGTCTTCAGCAGCGTTGTCCGCAGCGGGCGTTTCTTCCGTGCCGGCGGAGTCTGCGTCATCGGCAGGCGTTTCTTCCGTAGCGGCGGGTTCCGTGGCGGGAGCGGCCGCAGGCTTGGCGGCTCCGGCTGCCGGAGCGGTTTCCTTGGGCGGAACAACCACCTTCACGGCGGGCGGCGCCGGGACGGGCGTGTTCAGGCCGTCAGCCTTGCGGGTGCTGACGCGCAGGCCGTCCGCATAAGCCAGGTTTTTCAGGATGGCATAGCCCAGGGCCGGAGCCTGGTCCGTGGTGTTGACCAGCATCTTGAAGTGGTTGTTGACGGACATCTTGCGGGCGTCCCTGCCGTTGCGGAAGGGAACAATGCCGATGAGGTTGCCGTCATTGTCAATGCAGAGCGCCCAGTAGGAGCGGTCCACCTGGATGAAGTATTGCGGGCGGATGTAGTCCATCGTCTTCCATTCAGCCCCCTTGATGTATTCCTCCATGGCGCGGCGCGCGTTGGCCGGCATGCCGCCCCAGTCGGCATAAACCCTGCTGGTCAGCGTTTCACGGCCGTTATACCCGTGTACGGAGACGTTCTGGGCGGTAGCGAATTGGCGGGCGTAGCTCTGCGGAGAGGTAGGCTGGCAGGAGCTGGTGAAGAGCGCTGCTCCGGCGGTCAGGAGGCAGGCTGCTGCGGTGGTGAAGGGATGAATGTTAGTCATGGCAATCGCAATGGTTACGTTATAAAAGAGGAAAACACATCCCATTTCAAGGAAAAGAATGCAGGAAGAGGCGATTTGTGGCGTTTTTTAACGTTTCCGTTTGATAGGGCGCGCTCTGCCGGACCGGGGAGGCTCCAGCGTGCGCCTCCCGGAAGGTATGAAGGGGGATTACTCAAATTTTACTCGCAAATCGTTGGGAATCGCTTAGGTTGTCGTTGCTTTATGTCCGCCTTCGTCATCAGCCAGACTGCCCTGGAACGCAACGCCCTTATCCTGAGGGACGTGGCGGAGGCTGCGGGGTGCCGCATCGTGCTGGCCCTGAAAGGTTTTTCCTGCTGGCCCTGTTTTGACGTCCTGGAGCCCCTGCTGGACGGCTGCTGCGCGTCCGGCCTGTGGGAGGCCCGGCTGGCCCGGCGCAGGTTCGGAAAACACGTGCTGACGTATTCCCCGGCGTATGCTCCGGAGGAGATGGCGGAGCTGGCGGAGATTTCCAGCCACCTTGATTTCAACAGCCTGACGCAGTGGGCCCGTTTCCGGGAGGAGGTGATGCGGCATCCCCGCTTTCTTTCCGGAGAGCTGAAGTGCGGCCTGCGCGTCAATCCCCGGTTTTCCACCGGGCATACGCCCCTGTATGATCCCTGTGCGCCCGGCTCCCGCCTGGGCATTGCGCCGGACGTGATGCAGGGGGCGGATTTGACCGGAATTTCCGGCCTTCATTTCCATACTCTGTGCGAGCAGGGCGCGGAAGACCTGGCGGCTACGCTCGGCGCGGTGGAGCGCCACTTCGGCCACATCCTGTCCCGCCCGGAGATTACGTGGCTGAACATGGGCGGCGGCCACTGGATCACCAAGCCCGGCTATGACCGGAATCTGCTGGCGGAGCTTGTCCGCGGCATCCGCGCGTGCTACGGCGTGGACGTGTGGCTGGAACCGGGGGAAGCCGCCGCCATTCATACGGGGGTGCTCCGGTGCAGGGTGCTGGATGTTTTTTCCTCGGAAGGGGTGGAGCACGCCATTCTGGACGTTTCCGCGTCCGCCCACATGCCGGATACGCTGGAGATGCCCTACCGTCCGGACGTGTTCCAGATTTTAAAGGACGCCTCCCTGCGTTCCGGGCAGCAGCCCGCCGTGCGGATGGAGGGAGAAAGCTACGCCCTGGCGGGGAATGCCGGGGAAGGCGCGCATACGTACCGCCTGGGGGCGCCCACCTGCCTGGCGGGAGACCTGTTGGGGGATTATTCCTTTGCGGAACCCCTCGCCGCGGGCGACGAGCTTGTTTTTGACGACATGGCGCATTATACGATGGTGAAGACGACGTTTTTCAACGGCGTGCGCCATCCGGATATTGCTATCCAGAAAAAGGACGGTTCCGTGGAGACGGTACGCCGTTTTTCCTATGAAGATTTTGAGGCCCGCCTGGGCTAGAACATTTGACCAGACAGATTGACATGGCAGCATCCAAAGAAGGCATCAAGCAGAAAGTCCGGGGCTGGAGTCATCATGATTCCGCAGATTTGTACGGCATTGACGACTGGGGCAACGGATATTTCCGGATTAACAAGAAAGGGGAGGTCACCGTACGCCTGAATGACGAGGACGGCGGGAAGAAGGACATCAGCCTGTGCGACCTGCTGGATGGCCTGAATGAGCGCGGCACTACCGTTCCGGTGCTGTTCCGTTTCCGCGACCTGCTGCGCAGCCGTATTGCGGAGCTGAACGAGAGCTTCCGCAAGGCGATCAAGGAGGCGGATTACCAGGGCAAGTACCAGGGCGTATATCCCATCAAGGTGAACCAGCAGCGGCAGGTGGTGGAGGAGATTGCGGAGTTCGGCACCAAGTATGATTATGGGCTGGAAGCCGGTTCCAAGCCGGAGCTGATTGCGGCCATGGCGCACATGCATAATCCCAACGCCTACCTGATCTGCAACGGCTACAAGGATGACGAGTTTATTGACCTGGCGCTGACGGCCCAGAAAATGGGGCTGAATATTTTCATCGTGCTGGAGATGCCTTCCGAGCTGGACGCCGTCCTGCAACGCGCCCGGAAGATGGACATCCGCCCCAATCTGGGCGTGCGCATCAAGCTGGCGGCCAAGGGTTCCGGCCTGTGGCAGGAGTCCGCGGGGGACAAGTCCGTCTTTGGCCTGAACGCCGCTCAGGTGGTGGAGGTGGTGGACAAGCTGAAGCAGATGGATTCCCTGGACTGCCTGAAGCTGCTCCATTACCACCAGGGGTCCCAGATTCCGAATATTTCCGTGGTGCGCGAGGGACTGACGGAAGCCGCCCGCATTTACGTGGACCTGGTGAAGGAAGGCGCGCCGCTGGGCACGCTGGACATGGGCGGGGGCCTGGCTGTGGATTATGACGGGTCCAAGACGAATTTCCATTCCTCCTGCAACTATTCCATCGCGGAGTTCGCCCGTGACGTGGTGGAGGTGGTGGGGGACATGTGCACCAAGTACGAGGTGCCCCACCCCACGCTGGTGACGGAGTCCGGCCGCGCCGTGGTGGCGTATTATTCCGTGCTGGTGTTCAACGTGCTGGATGTAACCAGCGCGCCGGGCGAGGAACCTCCCCCGGATTTGCCGGAGGATGCTCCGGAGCTGCTGAAGGCTTTTGCGGATACGGACCGGACCCTGGCCAGGAAGAACATGCAGGAGTGCTACAATGACGCCTGCTACTACCGGGACCAGCTGCGCGCCCAGTTCTTTTACGGGAACGCCACCCTGCGGCAGCGCGGGCTGGGAGAGGCCTATTACTGGCACATCCTGAGCCGCATTTCCCGCATGCTGGCGGAGATGGAAACCATTCCGGAAGACCTCCGGGAGCTTTCCTGCTCCATGGTGGACTTTTATTACGGCAATTTTTCCCTGTTCCAGTCCCTGCCGGATTCCTGGGCCATACGCCAGCTTTTCCCCGTGATGCCTCTGCACCGCCTGAATGAACGGCCCACGAACAAGGCCGTGCTGGCGGACATTACCTGCGACTGCGACGGGAAGATAGACCATTTCATTGACCGGGAGGACGTGGCTACTGCGCTGCCCCTGCACGCCATCAAGCCCGGGGAGGACGATTACTACATCGGCGTGTTCCTGGTGGGCGCCTATCAGGAGACCCTGGGGGACCTGCACAACCTGCTGGGGGATACAAACGTGGTGGGCGTGCATCTGGAAGGCGGCCGCCCCGTTTACACCCATGAGGTGGAGGGGGACACGGTGGCCGACGTCCTTTCCTACGTGGAGTATGATCCCAAGGAGCTGATCAACAAGTTCCGCACGTTTGCGGAACAGGCCGTGGCGGATGGGAAAATATCCCCGTCCGAACGCCGGAGGGCGCTGGAAGTGTTCCGTTCCGGACTGAACGGCTACACCTATTATGAATTATAGGGGCAGGCCTGCCTGGAAAAGGGGGGAGGCCGCCTCAGCCGGAGCCTCCATCCCCTCTCCGTTATGGCGTCTGTTCCTCCGGCGGTTCCGTTTCTGAAATCACCTTGGCGGGAGTGAGTCCCCAGAAGCGCGTGGCCGTCTGCGGGGAAATCCCTTTCATGTTCAGGTATCGGGTGCGGAGCAGGGAGGAGGAGCGGTGCCCCATTTCCATCTGCAACAGGTTGTAGTCCTTGAAGTGCTTGGCATGGTAGCTGGCATAGGTGTGCCGCAGGCAGTCCGGCACCCATGATCTTTTTCTCCCGCCCCAGCCCGCATTTTTGCGGATCTTGCGCCACTTGATCGTCCAGCCCTTGGGGCAGATGGGCGTATTCGGCCCCGGCTTGGTCCTGTCACGGCAGAATTTGAGCCATTTGGCAAGCACGGGCAGGATGGTGACGTGCCGGGCGCCTCCTGTCTTGGTGTGCTTGGAGTTCAGGATCACGCAGCCGTCCCGGATGGCGATGTTCTCCCAGAGCAGACGTTCCACTTCCTGCGGGCGGATGCCTGCAAAAATCATCAGGGCCGCGCCAGCCACGCAGCTCCCGTCAAATTCATCCATGCACGTCTTGAGGAGCAGGGTCACGTCCTTCAGTCCCAGGGCAGGGATTTCCTGTTCCCGCAGGAACGGGGTGTCCACGCGGAGGATGGGATTTTCATCACACCAGCCGCGCTTGACGGAGAAGGAGAAAATGCCGCTCAGGATCAGCCGTGCCTTGTGCCGCTGGCGCGACGTGGTGAACGTGTTCATCAGAATGCTCTGGCATTCTTCCACGGTGAGGTTCCTGAGGGGAGTCTCCTCCAGTTCCGGATTGCTCTTTTTGAGTTTGTGAATGATGCTCTTGATGTCCGTCAGCGTCCGGGGACGGCGGTGGCTTTTGGAACGCAGGCATTCCGTGGCCGCCGTACCGAAGCTGACGGTATGGTGTTTGTTTTTGATGGCGTTCAGCCCCAGGGTGACGACTTCCCTGCACCGGTTGATGGTGCAGATTTCATCCCCCAGGGCTTCCTTGATTTCCAATACAAGCCGTGCCGCCTGGGTCAGGGTGACTGATTCCCCTTCCAGAAGTGCGGTTCCAACATATTTTAGTTTATTCGTTTTCGGTACTTTTCTCATACAGGTTCATCGTGTTTGTACAAACACGGTTTTAATGAAAAAGGCCATCCTTATAGTAAAGAAAACTTATGCTTTCCATCGGAAAACGCGTATCCGTCAAGGATATGTTGTAACTTATGTTTTCTTTGATCCGATCGGAAAATCAAAGTTTCTGATGGTGCAGGGACCGAAAATGTTAGAAAGCATGATTCCGCGCATTGAATATCAAAATGAACGCTATCCGCCAGGCATCATTAAATTTTTGTTAGGCCGGAAAGAAGCCCCCGGAAGGATGAAAGTATTTTACATGCCTGCACGTATGAGGTACACTATTCTACTATATCATGAACATCAGAATCCTCTCTTTCAACGTATCATGTGCCGGGCTGTGCTGTGCCTTGGGCTCCATCCTGGCGGCTGATGCCCGTGAAGTCCATCCTTTGAACGGTTCCTGGGACTACAGCTTCAACGGGAGCCCCTCCGTGAAAGTGACGGTGCCCCACACCTGGAACGCGGAAGACGCCGCGGACGGCGTGAAGGGGAAGCGCGGAGACGCCAAGTCCGTCAACAGCGAGGTTTACCGGCGCGGCCCCGCCGTTTATACCCGCACCCTTCCGGTGGCTCCCAAGCCGGGCAAGAGGTATTTCATCCGCGGCGGGGGCGCCAGCATCGTTTCCGAGGTTTCCGTCAACGGGAAGCCTGCCGGCAGGCATGAGGGGGCGTTCACCGCCTTTTGCTATGAAATCACCCCTCTCCTGAAAAAAGGCGCCAATACGGTTTCCGTCCTGGTGGACAATACGCAGCGGGACCACATCGCGCCCCAGCGCGGGGATTTTTCCATGTTCGGCGGACTGTACCGGCCCATTGAACTGATTGAGACGGACGGCGTCTGCATTGACCCCCTCTTTTACGCCTCTCCCGGCGTTTTCATTACCACGAAGTCCCTGGACAAATCCAAAGCGGAAGTGGAGGTGAAGACCCTTCTGAATTCGGACGGGAAGGCGGGGGACGTGGATGTGGCCGTGGAAATTCTGGACATGAAGGGCAGGAAGGTGGCCGGAAAGACAGTGAAGGCCGCCGCCGGGGAAAAGAAGAATCTGGAAGTTCCCGTAACGCTGGCGATTCCCAATCCCGTGCTCTGGAACGGTGTCAGGAATCCCTACCTCTACCAGGTGAAGACCTCCGTCAGGACGGCGGACGGCCAGACGGATGAAATGGTGCAGCCGCTCGGGCTGAGGACCGTTTCCATCAATCCCAAGGAAGGTTTTGTCCTGAACGGAAAACCCATGCAGATCAGGGGAGTCAGCCGCCACCAGGATGTGAAGGGGAAGGGCTGGGCGCTCTCCCCGGAGGATGAGGCGCGGGATATCAGGCTGATTGCGGACATGGGGGCGGACGGTTTGAGAACGGGCCACTATCCCGCCTCCAGCAACGTTTACGACCTGTGCGACAAGACGGGGCTGGTTGTCTGGTCCGAGGTGCCCAACGTCAACCTGGTGCGTGATACGCCGGAGTTCCGGGAGAATAACCGCCTCCAGGCCCGGGAGATGATTTACCAGCACTGGAACCATCCCTCCATCTGCATGTGGGGTATTTTCAATGAAATAGGCCACCAGCCGGAGTCTTCCTCCAAAGGGGTGGACATGGAGGCCGAGTTAACGGAATTGAACAAGTTCGTGAAGGAGACGGACCCCTCCCGCATGACGGTAGGGGCCAGCAACCAGGCGGGCCGCAGGAAACTGAACAATATTCCGGACCACATCGCGTTTAATACGTATCCCGGCTGGTACGGGGGAGGCCCTGAAACCATGAAGGGCAACCTGAACGGCTACATCCGCGACTACGGCGGCAAGATGGGCATCGCCGTCAGCGAGTACGGCCATGGCGCCAGCACGGGCATGCATGAGAATCCGGCAAAGAGGCCGTCCCCCACGGGGTTCTGGCATCCGGAGGAATGGCAGTCCCAGGCGCATGAGATCAATTACAAGTGCATCAGGGAGAGGCCCGAGGTGTGGGGCTCCTTCGTCTGGAACATGTTTGACTTCGGCTCCGCCTCCCGCTTTGAGGGGGAAAACCCCGGCATCAATGACAAGGGGCTGGTGACCTATGACCGCAAGACGCCCAAGGACGCCTATTTCTTCTACAGGGCCAATTGGAGCCCGCAGCCGACCGTGTACATTACGTCCCGCAGGTTTGCGGAGCGCACGGAAAAGACGGTGCCCGTGAAGGTTTACAGCAATGCCCCAACGGTGAGGCTGACTGTCAACGGAAAGGCCGCGGGAAGCGTCAAGCCGGATGAATTGAAGCGCGCCGTCTGGCCTGAAGTAACTCTCAAGCCCGGCGTCAACACCATCACGGCCACGGCCTCCATGGGCGGGAAGACGTATACGGATTCCTGCAAATGGACCCTGAAGCCTTCCGGTGAGGAAGAGAAGAAGGGTTCCGAGCGCTATCAGGACCCGTCCATCAAGAAGTATAAGTAAGCATTTCAGCCCCATCCAGAGATGAAGACGGCACGAGCATTCCTGTTTTCCATGATGTGCCTGGCCCCGGCCCTTCCCCTGCTGGGGGAGGCCCCGGACTGGGAAAATGAAGAGGTGACGGGAATCAACAAGGAGGCTCCCCGTGCCTCCGTTCTCCCGGCGGCAGACAAAACGCTGAGCCTGAACGGCGACTGGAAGTTCAAGTTTTCCATGACGCCGGACAACAGGCCCGCCGATTTCTTCAAGCCTTCCTATTCCGTTTCCGGATGGGATACGATCAAGGTGCCTTCCAATTGGCAGCTTGCGGGCTATGGAACGGCCATTTACACGAACGTTCCGTATCCTTTCAAGCCGAATCCGCCCAAAGTGATGGGGGAACCGCCCAAGAACTGGCCGGTATACAAGGAGCGCAATTCCGTAGGCTCCTACCGCCGGGATTTCAACCTTCCCGCCTCCTGGAAGGGGGAGCAGGTGATGATCCGGTTTGACGGAGTGGAGTCTGCCTTTTACGTGTGGGTGAATGGCCGCAAAGTCGGCTATTCCGAGGATTCCTATACCGGCGCCGAGTTCAACCTTACTCCCTACGTGAAGCCGGGCAGGAACACGATTGCCGTGGAGGTGTACCGCTGGAGCGACGGCTCCTATCTGGAGGACCAGGATTTCCTGCGCCTTTCCGGCATCTTCCGGGACGTGACCCTGTTTGCCCAGCCGCAGGTGCACGTGCGCGACCTGTTTCTGAAGGCAGGACTGGACAGGAAGGATTACGCGGCAGGGACGCTGGACGGAACGTTCACCATCCGCAATTCCGGCAATAAGGACATCCCCGCCGGAATGAAGCTGGATTATTCCATTGAAGGGGTTTCCACCAGGTTGAACTGGGAGGGCGGGAGCGGCTCCGGCCGCGTGCAGACGGACAACAAGGGAAAGCTGGATTCCGGCACGCTTGAGGTCCCCGCCATTCCCGCCGGAGGCGAGGCGCAGGTTTCCCTGAAGAAGGAGTATCCCGGCGTGAAGCCGTGGACGGCGGAAACGCCCAACCTGTACAAGGTGACTTATTCCCTGAACGGGAAGGATCCCCGGTCCGTCAACATCGGGTTCCGTTCCGTGGAAATCGCTGACAACGGGGCGGTGCTGGTCAACGGGAAGGCCGTCAAGTTCAAGGGCGTCAACCGCCATGAAGCGCATCCGGATTACGGGCGCGCCATTCCGCGCGAGGTGATGGAAAAGGACGTGCAGATCATCAAGGCGCATAACATCAACACCGTCCGCTGCTCCCACTATCCCAACCATCCCTATTTCTATGAGCTGTGCGACCGCTACGGCCTGTACGTGATGGACGAGGCCAACTGCGAAGCCCACGGCATCCGCAACAGCGGCATGGATATTTCCCGGAAGCCTTCCTGGAAGAAGGCCCATGTGGAGCGCAACATGAGCATGGTGCACCGTTCCAAGAACCATCCCTCCATTGTGTTCTGGTCCCTGGGCAACGAGTCCGGCAACGGCCCCAACTTTGTGGCGGCCTCGGAAGCCATCAGGGCCTATGACGATACGCGCCCCCTCCATTACTGCGAATTCCCGCACGGCCACAAGGCCGTGGATATGGATTCCGCCATGTATCCGCCCGTGGACCGGGTGGAAAACTGGGGGAAGCAGAAGACCTCCCGCCCCTTCTTCGTGTGCGAGTACGCTCATTCCATGGGGAATGCCCTGGGCAATTTCAAGGAGTACATGGAAGCCTTTGAGTCCTCCCCGCGCATGGTGGGCGGGGCCATCTGGGATTTTGTGGACCAGTCCCTCCGCGCCAACCCTGCCGGAAACGGCATTTACAAGCCCGCGCCCTTCAAGGGCGTGACGCAGGCTTACGGCGGCATGTTCGGGGACAGGCCCAACCAGGCCAATTTCTGTGACAACGGCATTATCCTGGGTAACCGGAACACCACGGCCAAGACGAAGGAGGTGAAGAAGGTGTACCAGTACATGGCCTTTGACCGCAAGGGCGGCTCGCTGACCGTGCTGAACAAGTATTTCCACAAGCCGTTGAAGGGGTATGCGCTTTACCTGGTGTCCCTCGCGCCCGGCGGCAATCATGCCGTGGAGCGCATGGCGCTGCCGGAAATAGCTCCCAGCAAGTCCGTAACGGTGAAACTGCCTTCCGCCGCCATGCTGACGTGTTCCCTGATGGTTCTGGCGGACGCCCGGTTCAAGCTGCCGGAAGACGTGAAGGAGCTTTCAGCCAAGCAACTGGAGCACGTGGCGGACGAGTGCGAAGCTTACGAGTGGTTCCCGCCGACCGTGGAGAAGGAGGCCTCCGTGAAGGCTCCGGCGGTTCTTCCCGCCGTCTCCGTGCGCCAGGGCGATCCCGTGGTGGTGCAGGGGAAGGGCTTTTCCGCCTCCTTCAAGGACGGGATGCTTTCCGCCCTCCGGTACGGCAGCCAGGACCTGATTCTGCCCGGCTGTCCGGTGGCGCTCCAGGCGTACCGTTCCCCGGTGGACAACGACGCCTGGATCAGGGGCAAGGTGGAAGGGAAGATGAAGATGCAGAACATGAAGGCGGAGTATTCCGACGTGAAGGCCGCCGTCATTTCCCCCGGCGTGGCCCGCATCACGGCGCAATTCCGGACGAAAGGCTCCGACCTTTCCTTCTCCGGGGAGGTTGCCTGGACGGTGTTCGGCAACGGCATCATCAATGCTTCCGTCAGAATGTATCCTTCCGCCAAGGGGGAAGAGCTTCTGCGGCTGGGCGTCACTTTCGGGATGCCTGCCGCCTATGACCAGGTGGAGTACCTGGGACTGGGGCCGTGGGACAATTACCGGGACCGCCGCACGAGCTGCTGGAAGGACGTCTTCCGCACTTCCGTGGACGATATGTTTTTTGCCTATTCCCGGCCCCAGGACATGGGCAACCGCATGGAGACGGACTGGGTGGCTCTGTCCAAACCCAAGGCGGCTCCCGCGCTATGGGTGGGTTCCGCCTCTCCCAGGGCTCCGCTGGAGGTGTCCGTCCTGCGCTATACGCCTAAGGAGCTCAACAACGCCAAAAGCCTGGACAAGCTGCCGGAAAAGGACAAGGTGATCGTGAATCTGGACGCCTTCCAGATGGGGCTGGGCGGTTCCTCCTGCGGGCCGCGCCCCCTGGCGAAGTACCAGACGCTGAGCGAGGCCACCCCCCTGGGCTTTGTGCTGGCCCCCACGCCCGCCCTGCTGAACCTGGCGCGCGCGGGCCTGGGCGTGCCCCATTCCCCCGTGATTGAACGGGACGGGGACGGCATGGTCAGCCTGGTTTCCTCCACGCCCGGAGCGGAGATGAAGTATTCCGTCAACAAGGGGTCGGAGAAAACGTACCGGAAGCCCTTCAAGCTTCCCGAAGGGGAAGTCAGGGCCTGGGCCGCCGCCGGGAAGTCCGGCAAGACGCTGCCCACGTCTCCCGGCGAGCGGAAATTCCCCCTCGTCAAGGGGCAGGGCGAATGGAAGGTTCTGAGCGCTTCCTCGGAAGAGCCGGATACCGGGTTTGCCCACTTCGCCATTGACGGGAATCCGGATACCTACTGGCACACGTCGTACACGAACGGCCTGCCGGGCTTCCCCCACTCCATTGCCGTGGACATGGGAACCAGGATGAAGTTCACCGGGTTCATCTACACGCCCAGAATGGACAAGGACAAGGGCCTGATCAGCCAGTACGCGTTCTCCGTTTCCGATGACGGCCAGAACTGGAAGGAAGTGAAGAAAGGCCAGTTCACGTACCATTATATCAGGAAAGACCCCGCGGTTCAGCGCATCGACTTCGGCAAGCCTGTGGAGGCACGCTATTTCAAGCTGGACGCCCGGTCCCCGGTGAAGGGCGGCGAGCAGAGCGCCACCGTGGCGGAACTGAATATTATTACGCAGTAACGGATCCGCGGGAGCGCCTTTTTCCCGAATGAAGGCTTTTTCCAGCCGTGCAGCCCGGAAGGGGTGCACGGCTTGTTGTTGTGGACGCTTCAAGGCGCGGAAATGTTTTTTGATTGAAAGAAAGAGTACAGCGGAGTGGTAGCATACACATGTTCAAGATTGTTGCCTGCATGCTGGGCGCCGCCGTTCTGAGCCTCTCCGCGGCTGGTGCGGAAAAAGGCGTTTCTACCGCTGGGGAAGCTTCCCCCCCCTGCAAGAGAATGGTCTGGAACCGCGGCTGGGAGTTCCGGCTGGAAGACGAACCCGGAAAGAGCGGCTGGCAGACGGCGCATCTGCCCCATACGTTCAGCCTGCCCTATTTCATGTCCGACTCCTTTTACACGGGCCGGGGAGCCTACCGCAAGAAGCTGGTGATGCCGGAGGAATGGAAGGGGCAAAAGGTTTTTCTGGATTGCGGGGCTGCCTTCCAGGTAGCGGAGGTGGTGGTGAACGGGAAGGCCGCGGGCGGCCATGAGGGGGGGTATACGGCATTCCGTACGGATTTGACGCCTTTCCTGAAGCCCGGAGAGAATTGGGTGGAGGTGCGCGTGGACAACCGCTGGAATCCCCGCATCGCCCCGCGGGCCGGGGAGCATACTTTTTCCGGCGGCCTGTACCGGAACGTGCATCTGCACGTGTGTTCCCCCGTGCATATTCCGGCCTGCGGCGTCTGGGTGCAGACGCCGGAAGTGACTCCCTCCCGCGGGAAGGTGCGCATCCTGACGGAGGTGAAGAATGATTCCGCGGAAATGAAGAAGTTTTCCGTGCGCCACACCGTGCGCGAGGAGAAGGGCGGCCGTGTGGTTTTGCGCGGGGAGAAGCCCGTGAAACTGGCCGCGGGAGGGGCGGACCGCATTCAGACGGACCTGCCTCCGCTGGCCGCACCCAAATTGTGGAGTCCGGCAGCGCCCAACATGTACCGCGTGACGACGGAGCTGGTGGACGAGAAGGGGAAGACGCTGGACCGGACTGAAAGTCCCCTGGGTTTCCGCTCTCTGGAGCTGACGGCGGACAAGGGGATGCTGATTAACGGGAAGCCCGTTTATCTGCAAGGGGCCAATGTGCACCAGGACCATGCCGGGTGGGGGGATGCCGTGACGGATGCCGGGGCGCGCCGTGACGTGCTGCTGATGAAGAACGCCGGGTTTAATTTCATCCGCGGCTCCCATTATCCCCATTCCCAGGCTTTTCTGGACGCCTGCGACCGGGAGGGCATGTGCATGCTGAATGAAGGCATTTTCTGGGGCATGGGCGGGTTTAAGAAGGACAACCGCTACTGGAATTGCGACGCCTATCCCTCCGATGAAAAGGACCGGGCCGCTTTTGAGGAAAGCTGCATGCGCCAGGTGAGGGAAATGGTGCTGCAATTCCGGAACCATCCTTCCATCGTCATCTGGAGCATCAGCAACGAGCCGTTTTTCACCCAGCATGCGCAGGAGTCCAGGGAATTGTGCGCCAGGCTCATTGCGCTGGTGAAGGAGCTGGACCCGACGCGCCCCGTGTGCGCGGGGGGAGGCCAGCGCGGGAATTTTGACAAACTGGGGGACCTGGCCGCTTTCAACGGGGACGGCTCACGCGTGAAGACGCCCGGAAGGCCCAGCATGGTGACGGAATACGGTTCCGTGAGCTGCAAGAGGCCGGGAGCGTACGCGCCGGGCTGGGGGGACATGAAGAAGGACAAGGACGCCGGCGTCCGCTATCCCTGGCGCATCGGCGAGGCGGTCTGGTGCGGGTTTGACCACGGCAGCATCTGGCCCTCCGGCGGCCGCATGGGCATTGTGGATTATTTCCGCATCCCCAAGCGCGCCTGGTACTGGTACAGAAATGAGTTCAAACGCATTCCCCCGCCGGAATGGCCCGTGAAGGGAACTCCGGCGCAGGTGAAGCTGTCCGCGGACAAGAAGGTGATCAGCCCGGCGGACGGCACGGACGACGTGCACGTGACCGTGAAGGTAGCGGACGCCTCCGGCAGGCAGATAGCCAATGCCGTTCCGGTGACGCTCACGGTGGAGTCCGGCCCCGGGGAGTTCCCCACCGGCAAGAGCATCACGTTCACGCCCGGAACGGACATTGACCTCATTGACGGCTGCGCGGCTATTGAGTTCCGGTCCTATTATGCCGGGAAAACGGTCATTAAGGCCTCTTCCCCCGGATTGAAGGGGGACAGCCTCCAAATCGTTTCCCGGAAGGCTCCGGCGTACGCGGCGGGCAGGAGCGCGGAAACGGCGGACAGGCCCTACAAGCGTTTTACCGCACAGGAAAGGGATGCCCAGCTGGCGCGGTACGGCCAGTCCGGAACCGGGGAAAAAGCCAATCTGGCGGCATTGAGGCCCTGTTCCGCTTCATCCAATGTCCAGGACGCGATGAAGGCGTCCGACGGGGACGGCGCTTCCGCATGGAAGCCGTCCGCGGATGACAAGGCGCCGTGGTGGCAGCTGGACATGGAGTTTGAATTCCGCCTGGACCGGGTGGAGGCGAAGGCCGCCGGAAACTGGAAGGGGCAGCCCCCCGTGGTGCAGGTCAGCAGGGACGGCAACACCTGGAAGGACGTCAAAACCGTTCTGAACAAGGATGGGACGGGGCTGACCGCAGCGTGCCCGGAGGACGCCGGAGCCAGGTATGTCCGCATCCGGCTGTCGCCGGGGCAGGGGATTGCGGAAGTGGCCGTATGGCCGGCGGATGCCTCATGAGGGCTCCCGTTCCTCCGGAGCGGGGGGCTTTTTCCGGCCTCTCCGCGTGCCGGAGCCGCCGGAATCCTCTTCCGCCCGCTGGCGGCGCAGCTTGTCCCAGTACGCCAGCCGCTTGTTGATTTCCCGCTCAAAGCCCCGTTCCGGCGGCTTGTAGAACTGGCGGCGGGGCATCTTGTCCGGAAAGTAATTCTGGCCGGAGAAGGCGTCCGGCGCGTCGTGGTCGTACGCGTAATTTTTCCCGTAGCCCAGCTCCTTCATCAGTTTGGTGGGCGCGTTCAGGATGTGCGCCGGAGGCATCAGGGAGCCGTGTTCCCTAGCCGCCTTCCGCGCCGCGCCCCAGGCGGTGTAGGCACTGTTGGATTTGGGGGCGCAGCCCAGGTAGATGACCAGTTCCGCGATCGCCAGTTCTCCCTCCGGGGAGCCCAGGCGTTCATAGGTGTCCCACGCGGCAATGGCCATTTGCAGCGCGGCGGGGTCCGCCAGGCTGATGTCCTCCATGGCGAAGCGGGTCAGGCGGCGCAGCAGGTAGAGCGGGTCTTCTCCGCCCTGGAGCATGCGTGCGGCCCAGTACAGGGCCGCGTCCGTATCAGAGCCGCGCAGGGATTTGTGCAGGGCGCTGATGAGGTTGTAATGGCCTTCCCGGTCCTTGTCGTAAACCGGGGCGCGCTGCTGGACGATTTTCAGCAGGGCTGCCGTGTCCAGCGTTTCATCAGGCTTGCAGAGGTCAAAGACGCTTTCCATCAGGTTGATGAGGTAGCGGCCGTCCCCGTCCGCCAGTTCAATGAGGGTGGCGCGCGCCTCCGGAGCGAGCGGCAGCTTGCGCTGGAGAAGTGATTCCGCCCGCTCAATGATGCTTTCCAGCGCCGGAGCGTCCAGGGAATGCATGACGAAGACCTTGCAGCGGGACAGCAGGGCGCTGTTCAGTTCAAAAGAGGGGTTTTCCGTGGTGGCCCCCACCAGCGTGACGGTTCCGTTTTCCACGTAGGGCAGAAAGCCATCCTGCTGCGCGCGGTTGAACCGGTGGATTTCATCCACGAACAGGAGGGTTCCCTGACCGTATTCCCGCCGTTTGGCGGCTTCGTCAAAGGCTTTTCTCAAATCCGCCATGCCGGAGAAGACGGCGGAGAGCGCGACGAAGTGCATGGACGTGCGCGTGGCCAGGATGCGCGCCAGCGTGGTTTTTCCGCAGCCGGGCGGTCCCCACAGGACAAAGCTGGTCAGCTTGCCGGAGTCCGCCATGAGCCGGATGGGGCCGCCTTCCCCCAGCAAGTGGTCCTGGCCCACGATTTCCTCCAGGGCGATCGGTCTCAGGCGGTCCGCCAGCGGCCGGTCCGCGAAGGCGGCAAAGAGGCCCGGCGTATCGTCTTTTTTCATGTTCTCCATCATACGCCGCGGGAAAAAGGAAGGCAAGGGGCGCATTATGGCATTTCAGGCGGACGGGGCGGGATGGCGTGTCATGGAGCGGGAGGCTTGCGGGCCGCTTTTGACGGGATTGAGGAAAAGGCGGGAGGAAAAGAAAGACTCCCGGGGGAAAGGGTGTATACTGGACATGATGTTCCGCCGTGTTTTCCCTTTATTCCTTTTCCTGTTCTCCGGAATGTGCTGCCTGTCCGCGAATGCGCAGGACCGGATTATTCCCCGTCCCGTATCCGTCAAGGTTGCGGACGGGAACGCGGCAAAGCCCGTGAGGCTGGATGGAGGCACGCGCATCGTGTGCCGGGAGAAGGACGCCGGGTTTTTGCGGCAGGCCCGTCTTTTGCAGCAGTTTTTATCACGCGGAACCGGACTTTCCCTGGCGGGGGAGGGGGGCGCAGGAATCATCCGCATTGAAAAGGACGCTTCCCTGAAACAGTACGGGCCGGAGGCGTACCGCCTGGAAGCGGCGCCCGGAAGCATCGTGATCAAGGCCGCAGCTCCCAGGGGAGTGTACTATGCCGGGCAGAGCCTGGCGCAGATGCTGCCTGCCGCGTTTTTTGACGATGGCGCGGACAAGGGAGCCGTAAGCTGGACGGTGGCGGAGAAGCCTTTTTCCATGCTGGATTACCCGCGGTTTGCGTGGCGCGCCTTCATGCTGGATGAAGCAAGGCATTTTTTTGGAGAGGAGGAGGTGAAGAGGCTGATTGACCAGATGGGGCTTCTGAAGATGAATATCCTGCACTGGCATTTGTCCGACGATGCCGGATGGCGCATCCAGATTAAAAAGTATCCCAGGCTGACGTCCATCGGCGGCAAGCGGAGGGATACGGAGATAGAGACGTGGGGGAGCGGCAAGTATGAGGGCAAGCCCCATGAAGGTTTTTATACGCAGGAGCAGATCAGGCGCATCGTGCGCTATGCGGCCGACCGGAATATAACGATTGTACCGGAAATAGATATTCCGGGGCATTCTGCCGCGGCCACGTTCTCCTACCCGGAATTGAAGTTGTCCGCCAAGCCCGTGACGGAGGTTCCCGTCAGCTTCAATGACGGAACCGCCTTTGACCCCACCAACGAGCGGACCTATCAGTTTCTAGGAGACATCATGACGGAGCTGGCGGCCCTGTTTCCCGGCGGCATCATCCACATTGGCGGCGACGAGGTGCGTTATAAGAAGTACTGGGCGGGCGTCCCCCACATTGAGGAGTTCATGAAGAAGAAGGGCATCAGGAATTTCCCGGACCTTCAGATCATGTTTACGAACCGGATTTCCGGCATGCTGGCGAAGAAGGGAATAAGGATGATCGGATGGAATGAGATTCTGGGGTCCGACGTGCACAATGACGGCGGCCAGGGGGCCGCGCTCGGCAAGCTGGACGGGAAGGCCATTATCCATTTCTGGTACGGCTCCGACAAGATTGCCGCCAAGGCGGTTGAAGACGGCCACCAGGTGGTCAATTCCACTTCCCACATGACTTATATGAACAAGGGTTACGACAAGCTCCCCCTGTCCAAATCCTATTCCTTTGAACCCGTTTTTGCAGGGTTGAAGCCGGAACATCAGAAGAATGTCATCGGCCTGGGCTGCCAGGTCTGGACGGAATGGATTGCGGATGCGGAGAAATTGCACCGTCATGTGTTCCCCCGGATTGCCGCTTATGCGGAGACGGGCTGGAGCCGGAAGGAGGACAAGGATTTTCAGGATTTCCAGAGGCGTCTGCCGGGTTATGAGAAGATTCTGGACGCCGTAGGCATCAAGCACGGGGAAGGGAAGTAGTTTAAATCACGCCGCAGCGGCTCGCGCCCCGTGGCGCAGCGGCGTTTCTTCCGGCAGGGGCGTGTTGGGTTTTCCTCTCCGGCGGGGCCGGGCTCCTGTGCCCGGGCGATTGTTCCGCGCCATTCCGGGTGCTCGCGAATGGCAAGGGCGTGATTTCCGGAGATGAGGGCGTCTTGCACGGGGCGATGACTGTCTTTTTTCCGAAGGGACCGTTACCGCTTCAACTCCGGTCCGGCGGGGAACGGAGCCTCTTTTCAGGAGGCCTGCCGCTTTTAACGGTTTGGCTCACTCTGCCATGGCGTCAACAAAAACGGGGAAACCGGCCTCCAACCAACCATGGGCCAGCAGTTTCAAGACCTGCCGATGTCCCGCTTTTACCAATTAAATAAGATTATAAGGAGAATAAGACGATGTCCTTGATATCCTCACATTATCATCAGCTTTACACGCCGGAAGACGCTGCCGTAGTTTTCATTGACCACCAGCCGCAAATGACCTTTGGCGTAGCCAGCATCAACCGTGCCGACCTGATCAATAACGTCATTTTGCTGGCGAAGGCCGCCAAGCTGTTCCAGGTGCCCACCGTGGTTACAGCCGTGGAAACGGAGGCTTTTTCCGGTTATGTCTGGCCCCAGCTTCTGGATGTTTTTCCGGGCCAGCATGTTATTGAACGCACGTCCATGAATTCCTGGGATTCAGATGAGTTCCGGAAGGCCATCAAGGCCACGGGCCGCAAGAATATCCTCCTTACCGGACTCTGGACGGAAGTGTGCGTCGCGTGGCCCGCCATTGAAATGATCGGCGACGGCTATAATATTTACGTGGTGGAGGACTGCTGCGGCGCCACCTCCAAGGACGCCCAGAAGGCGGCCCTTTCCCGCATTGTCCAGGCGGGCGGCACGCGGCTGACGACCATCGGCGCTCTTCTGGAGTTCCAGCGCGACTGGAAGAACAAGGAACATTACGATGCCTTGATGAATCTGCTCAAGCAGCAGGGCGGCGCTTACGGCGTGGGCGTGGAGTACGCCTACACGATGGTTCACCATGCTCCCCAGTCCGCCCTGTCCCCTCAGGTAGTGAAGCATGACGCCTGAATGCCCGCAGCGTTTTTCCGGCGTGCCTTCCGTTGACGCGGAGCGTGCGCCGGAGGAAAAATCCTGAATATACCTCAGGCATGAACGCCATGAATCCTTCAGAAGAGGTGACCGTTGTGGTGCGCCGGCATATTCTGCCGGGGCATGAAGGCCAGTTTGAGCACGCCATGCGGGATTTCGTCAATTTTGTGCTGAGCTGTCCCGGGCATGTGGGCATCAGCGTCCTGCGGCCCTCCGACGGAAACGGGGAGTATGTGGTGGTGGACCGTTTTGCGAGCGCCACCGCCAGAAAGGCCCTGGTTTCCTCCCCGGAGTACGAACGCTGGATGAAGCTGCTTGGAGCCCATACGGAGGGGGAAGTCCATATCCAGGAGATGAACGGCCTGGACGCCTGGCTGAACCAGCCGGGCACCCCGATGATGACGCCGCCGCGCTACAAGACGGCGGCGGCTACCTATCTGGGCGTGTGCCTGGTCATCTTTCTCCTGAACGTCACCGTGGGAGGGCCCATCCGCGCCCTGCTTCCCGCGTGGCTTTCCTTTTTCCTGTTCAATGCCTGTGTGGTGGCTCTGCTCACCTGGGTGTTCATGCCGCTGATCAGCGGCATGCTGTCTCCCTGGCTTTTCAAGACGCAGGCCGGAACCGTTCCGGGAACAACCCCAAACCATGAGGAAAACGATGAAAAACAATGATAAGGTTTACGCCGATTTGATGATTTCAAACGGCAATGTAGCGACGCTGGATGAACGCGGCACGATGGCCCGCGCCGTAGCCGTCAAGGATGGAAAAATACTGGCCGTGGGTTCCGACGAGGATGTGGCCAAGTACAAGGGGCCGGATACCCGGGTAATTGACGCCGGGAAAAGGACCGTCATTCCCGGCCTGAATGATTCCCACCTTCACGTGATCCGCGGCGGCCTGAATTACAATATGGAACTGCGCTGGGACGGCGTGCCTTCCCTGGCGGACGCCATGCGCATGCTCAAGGAGCAGGCCCGCAGAACGCCGCCGGGACAGTGGGTGCGCGTGGTGGGCGGCTGGAGCGAGTTCCAGTTTGCGGAACGCCGGATGCCTACGCTGGAGGAGATCAATGAAGCAGCGCCGGATACGCCCGTTTTTGTGCTTCACCTGTACTGCCGCGCCATGCTCAACAAGGCCGCCCTGCGCGCCTGCGGGTATACGAAGGATACGCCCAATCCTCCGGGCGGGGAAATCCAGCACGACAGCGAGGGAAATCCCACCGGCCTGCTGATTGCGCGGCCAAACGCCACCATTCTTTATGCCACGCTGGCCAAGGGCCCCAAACTGCCCCTGGAGCACCAGATCAATTCCACCCGGCACTTCATGAAAGAACTCAACCGCCTGGGCCTGACCAGCATCATTGACGCAGGAGGCGGCTATCAGAATTACCCGGAGGACTACCAGGTGATTGAAGAGCTGCACAAGCGCGGGGAAATGACCGTGCGGATTGCCTACAACCTGTTTACCCAAAGGCCCAGGGAAGAGAAGGAGGATTTTGCCAGGTGGATCAGGATGACCAAGCCGGGAGAGGGGGACGATTATTACCGCTGCAACGGAGCGGGTGAAATGCTCGTCTTTTCCGCCGCTGATTTTGAGGACTTTCTGGAGCCGCGTCCGGACCTTCCCGGAGACATGGAGTCCGAGCTCAAGGGAGTGGTCAGCCTGCTGGCCGCCAACAAATGGCCCTTCCGGCTGCACGCCACGTACAATGAAAGCATCTCCCGTTTTCTGGACGTGTATGAGGAGGTGAACCGGGAGATTCCCTTTGACGGGCTGCACTGGTTCTTCGACCACTGCGAGACTATTGACGAGAAGAACCTGGAACGCGTCAAGGCGCTGGGCGGCGGCATTGCCGTGCAGTGCCGCATGGCGTACCAGGGGGAATACTTCATGGACCGTTATGGAAAGGAGGCGGCGGAACATACGCCGCCCGTGCGCAGGATGCTGGAAATGGGCATTCCCGTGGGCGCCGGAACGGACGCCACGCGCGTGGCGAGCTATAATCCCTGGGTTTCCCTGTACTGGCTGACCACCGGGAAGACCGTGGGGGGAGAGCCGATGTACCGTGAGGAGGACTGCCTTTCCCGTGAAGAAGCCCTCCGGCTTTATACGCAGGGAAGCACCTGGTTTTCCTCAGAAACGGGCAGAAAGGGCGCGATTGTTCCCGGACAACTGGCGGACATGGCCGTGCTGAGCGAAGATTATTTCACCGTTCCGGAGGAGGAGATCAAGGGGATTGAATCCGTACTGACCATCATGGACGGCAGGATTGTTTATGCCGCGGGACCGTTCAAGGATTTGGACCCGGCGCCCATTCCGGTACTGCCGGAGTGGTCCCCCATTGCGGCGTTCGGCGGTTACGGCGCGCCCCTGGACCCGAAGAAGGCGGCCAGGGCGGGCGTTCCTTTCCAGCCGGAGCACCGGCATTCCTCACACTGCCATGAGCACGGCTGCCTGCATTCCGCATTCATGCTGATGGAAGGCGCGGCGAATGCGCCGCGGCCCAGGTATTCCGATTTCTGGGGGTCCGGGTGTGGTTGCTTTGCGTTCTGACGGTAAATGACGCGAAGCTTCCCGCGCCCCGCCTCCGCCGGGAGGACGGGGCGCACTGTGTTTCTCCGGCGGGAATGAGACTGCGTTTTCCCGGAGTTACAGCACTTCCCGGTACAGGGAAATTTCAATGGCTTCCTCCGTCAGGTCGCTCAGGAGGGGAATGATGCGCTGGAAGTGCTCTGAATCCGCATGTACGTCCACGGCTGCCTGGTCCTTCCATTCTTCAATAAAGGTCAGAATATCGGGATCATCCATATCTTCATACAGGTGGTAGGAAATATTGCCGGCTTCCGCACGGCTTTTTTCCACCAGTTCCCGGGCGGTAGCGATGAATTCTTCCCTGGCTCCGGGTTTGACAATGCTTTTGGCGGTAATTTTGATCATAACTGTGGCTGGTTTAACTGCTCCACAGTAAGGTAGCGGAAGAGCCCGTGTCAACGCCCCTTTCAGGGCGTTCCGGTCATGGTTGGATCTCCTTCAGGTTTTTCAGCACATTGGCGCGCGTGGTTTCCGTATGTTCTACGCCGCGCGTGCAGGAAAGCCCACGGTAAAGCCCCACGATTTCCAGGCGGAGGTCCGTGTCCGGACCATGCAGGTCTTCCCGGGTAGGAAAAGGATAGTTGGAAGCGGGGCCGCTCAGGGATTTCATCTGCATGGTATCCAGGTTGAGCAGGCAGCTTTCTATTTCATTGGTAAGCACCAGGCTGCCATACTGGCGGTTATTCTGCGCCCTCAGCCTGTAGATGGTGATGGCGCTTCCGCCCCCGGGATTGATCAGGACGGCCGGAAAGATGTGTTTGCGCCCGTCTTTTTCCCGGACGGTCAGGTCAAAATCACATTCTCCGAAGAACCTGTTGGTGACACGGGAGGAAATGCGGACATCCAGGGGTATCTCCGGAGGCAGGGGAATGCGGGTGGAGGCTGAAAGCGCGGAGCCCGGGGGGAGTTCCGGGACCGGGAAGGGAACCGTGATGATATCAATGGCGCAACTGATGGCGCCGATCAGTACGAAGAGCAGGAGGCCCTTGTTCCGGAGCTGGTCAGTCAGCAATTTACGGGATTCTCCCGGGTAACCCCTGTTGGCAATCTTATCCCGCCGCAGGTAATAGGCAGTGAGCCGGAAAATAACGGCCAGGGCTGCGGCCACGGCCAGCAGCCATCCCAGGGTGAAGGCGATGTCCTCCAGTGTGGACCCTGCGGTGAAAAAGCCGAATATCCAGGTGATGAGTGCGGTCAGCAGGAGGAAGACGGCCAGGAAGGCCACGCATCCGAAAGGCGCCGTGGTGACGGGAATCCAGCTTCTGCCCTGCTTGCCGCACGCACGCAGAATGGTGATGACAAGGAGAAAGGCAAGGATTGCCAGCGTGGAATAGAAATGTTGAAATAAATAATCAAGCATGTCCTGCGGGGAAAATTTGGATATTGACCGGCCGGGCTGTCTCTATTCCGGTTGCTGGAAAAAAGAGTATGCACCTGGCTGTTTCGTGCGCTGTGGAAGAAGGGTGCCGAATTTTGGACCTCTTTATCATTTTAGCCTTTTTTCATCCTTGTTTGCAAGATTTTTCATTTCCTTGTTTCCTGCCACCTGATTTCACAGGATAAATAAGACGCTGTTCCACAATGATGTATGAAAGGAAAACCAGGCTCATCATATTCATGGGACTGGAGCCGGGAGCTTCTGTAAGCAGGGTGAAGTACCTGTCGGTAACGGAATGGAGGGACAGGCACATGACTTTTTTCCGGAGTCGGTTTCTTTTACTGCAAAATAAGGAAGTGCAGAGAGTTGTTTTTACGGTTAATTAAAATGGCAACTTGTTTACTTTGTTTTCAGTTATGGTCTTTATCATATGAAGTTGATAGGGAATTTCTTAAAAAGAAAAATTGATGTGTCTTTTGTGCTTTGCCGTCCTTATGGGATTATACTTGGTGCAGGGGGGGAGCTGCCCGGAACACAGGAGCGGAATGCCAGTTAAATAGAGAAAAAATATCCGGAAAAAACGTTCTTCCTAAAAATTAATGTAAAAATAGAAAATGAATTTAAATGGGATATAAATTTTTATCCAAAAATTTATATATGGAAATCAAATAAATTTGTGAAGTCTGGGAAGGCGATGTTTGAAATCACATGATTAATGACGGGACCCAGTCTGAAAATGTATATTGCCATTTTGCAGCCCCTGAAATGATTCCCTGAAATAGGGCGCTTGCGTGAAAAACCGGATATTCCCCGCGTTTGCCCGGGTGGCAATTCAGAAAATAAAAACAGGGAGTCAGGGGAAGCCTTTTGAGTGAAAAAAGGGGTGTGATGGAATACCCCGGTTCTTCATTCAAGATGGATTCTTGAATCCTTATCCCTCAAAGGGAAAGGATGTTTGCAGGCAGGCGGAATGAAACTTGCCGCGCCTCATGGTTGAAGTGCCGGGATATGCGGAAAGCCGGGCGCCTGCTTTCCCAGGGAAAAGGTTAGGCCTGTTCCGGTTCCGCCAGCACTTTTTTGAGCCTGGCGAAGCGGGGGAGGGAACATTCCTTCTGCATGGCGGTTTCTCCCTGGATCAGCGGCAGCACGTAGTCAATGAACGGCTGTTCCACGCCATTGCCGCGGGCATTGATCCATTCACGGGGAACGAGTTTTTCCACGTTGGCAACGTCCGTCAGGCTGGTCAGTTTGGTCCTGCAGGAATACTGGCCGTTTTCCGTGTTCCGTTCAAAGGCGACCATCTTGTCCGTCTCTCCGGAGATGGCGGCTTCCACGGCGGCTTTACCGGCCATATATGCTTCATCAATATCTGTCCGGGAAGCGACGTGGGAGGCGCAGCGCTGCAGCAGGGAGAGTTCTATGCTCCTGACCTTGGCTCCCGTCTGGCGCTTGACGGATTCCGCCAGCATGGCTCCCAGGCCGCCCAGCTGCATATGGCCGAAGACGTCCCGGTCTCCGGATTCCGCCACAAAGCGACCGTCCGCATACTGCACCCCTTCCGAGACGGCAACCATGCAACTTCCTTTCCTCTTGTAAATACGGTCCACGTCTTCCCAGAATTCCTCCATGCGGAAGGGTACTTCCGGCAGGTAAACGAGGTCCGGCCCGGCGCCTGCATAAGTGGCGAGCGCGGCGGAACCGGCCAGCCAGCCGGCATGGCGGCCCATGATTTCCACGATGGTGACGCGCCCCTTGTCATACACGCGGAGGTCCTGGTGCACCTCCATGCAGGAGGTGGCGATGAATTTGGCGGCGGAGCCGAAGCCGGGACAGTGGTCCGTGCCGTAAAGATCATTGTCAATGGTTTTGGGGATTCCAATCACGCGGCATTCATAACCGGACTGTTGCATGAATTTGGATATCTTGTTGCAGGTATCCATGGAATCATTGCCGCCGTTGTAAAAAAAGTAACGTACGCCGTATTTCCGGAACACTTCCAGCAGGCGGCGGTAATCCGTATCATCCACGGCCGGGTCAGCCATCCTGTAGCGGCAGGAGCCCAAGGCGGAGGCCGGCGTGTACTTAAGCAGCTCAAGTTCCTCCGGGTCTTCCCGGGCCATGTCAAACAGGCGTTCCTGAAGCACCCCCTCAATTCCGTTGGCAGCTCCCAGCACGCGGGTGACCTGTTCGCATTGCAGGGCCGTTTGGATGGCCCCCAGCGCACTGGCGTTAATAACGGCAGTGGGACCGCCGGATTGCCCGATGATGCATGCTCCTTTCAGTGGGTTCATGGGTAATGATGGATGAGAGAGTGTTCTGCCGCGCCCCGTTCCGCGGTGCGGGCGGACCGGGGATGAAATCAGAGTTGACCCTATCCGCAGCCCGGAGGGATGTCAAACATTATTGGCCTTCCGGGCGGCGTCCCCAGTCCGAAAGGCCGGAGCGCAGATATCAGGGTTTTTGCCCCCATGCCTTCTCCATGGCGGCGGCAAAGCGTTCCCCCAGGGTCAGGATTCCGTGCGTGCCCAGATGCAGGGTATCCGTGGGATAAGGCGTGTGGAAATCCATGCTGCGCAGCTGGAGGTCATCCGCAGGGACGTAGACGGCATTGCTGACGGAAAGCGGGGTACGGGCGTGTTCCGCTACATTTTTTTGCCCCTGGCGCACCTCGTCCCTGCCCGGAAAGCGGGCCGGAATGGGCACGGGAAGAACGCTGCCGTAAACGAATACCAGGTCAGGCGCATTCAGATCCGCCCTGATGCGGTTAATCAGGTGGTTCAGGTTTTTGCCGTAGGCTCGGGAATTCTCTTTTCCCGCGATGTCCCTGGCATCTCCCTCCCCCTGCTGCCATGCCATGGCCTTCAGGACGGGGGTATGGCCCTGTTTTTTCAGAGTTTCCAGGCCGTTGCGGACGGTGCGGAGAAATTTGACGTATTCTTCCCCCGGCTTGTCCTGCGGAGTTTTTCCGGGGTTCCATTGGCAGAAAAGGTTGCTTCCGCTCAAGGCATGCTTGATGATGGCCCATTTCTTCTGAGGAAATTTTTTCTGCAACGCCGTTCCCAGGCTTAATTCCACGCCAAAGCGGTCGGGGGATTCGGATGCCGGGCTCAAGGGAATGAGCTGTTCGGTGGGTTTCGTTCCTTTCAGGTATCTGGAATAATACAGGAGAACACGTTCATCCGTTTTAAAGCAGGCCGGGAGGTTTTTGACATAACCCTGGCCTGTGGCGTTTGATTGTCCGCCAATGAGGATGACGTTGATTTCTTTTGCGTGGAGGGAAGGCACCAGGAGCGCCAGCAGAAAGAAGATGAAGGTGCGCATGGACGGAGAGAGGGCGGTGGATTAATGATTCAGGTATTCCTCATACGTTCTCCGGAGAGGAAGTTTATCTTTTTTCCTGCCGTTTTCCGTTTGTTCCCCCGTTTTCCCTTTTTGCGGCATTTTCATGTTCCGGGGGGGCCCTTCCTGAAAACGCATTAAGCGGAGGGGGAGGGATGGCGCACGGAGACGGACTGTCCCGGGTAGATTTCCGGAATGACGGAAATGCTCTTGATGCTTTTGCCGGAGGTCAGGGCACGGAGCATCCGGATGAGCTTGTGGACCGTTTTTGTCTGGTTTTCCTCATAATAGGTGATCGGGGGGAGCAGGCGCTCCATAAAGGGCTCATACGTCAGGCTTACAAGGCTGAGCTGGTTCGGGATGCTCAGGGAGCGGGCTTCAACCCAGGAAAGGAGGGGGACAATCTGGTTGCCACGTGTGGCTACCAGGGCGGACATGTCCGGATGTTCCCTGAATGCCTTGGCGAGGTATTCAAAGAAAAGAGGCGTTTCAAACGGGGTGGGGATCAGCACGGGATTCCAGCCCTGTGCCGTAAAGCTGAAAAAGCCTTTCTGCATCAGTTGATGGCCTTTCAGCGGATCCGGAGGCAGGCAAAGGCCGACCGTCCGGTGGCCTTTGTTCCAGAGGTGCTGCGCCGCATGGTGCGTGGTGGCAGCCCAGTGACGGTCCAGATAGGGCAGGTTGCTGCTCTGGTAGGAAGTGCCGCGTACGATGCAGGGGATGCCGTGCGTCTTGAACCAGAGCTGTGTTTGTTCCGAGGAGCGGTGGAGTATCCAGCAGACGCATTCGGATTTGGTCACCAGCTTGGCGAGCCGTTTGTCCGGGTTGTTGCCTAAAATCCAGGGAGCTTCAAAGATGCGGACGCTGATGCCGTCTTCCTCCAGAATCTTGGAGATGGTATAGATTTCCGCCAGTACGCTTTGCGCCAGCCTTTTAAGGGGCTGGGGCGTCAGGAATCCGATGATGCCCCTTTTCTCCTGAACAGGATGGGCGGGAACATTCCAGTCCGCCCCTTCTTCCGTGGTTTTCAGGATGCGCCGCGGCACCTTGATGCGCGCTGGGGCTATCCAGGCATCCCGCTCCAGAAGGGCCAGGGCCTTTCTCACGGTTTCTCTCCCCACGGACAACCTGTTCCCAAGTTCCCGTTCTCCGGGGAGAATGTTGACCAGGCTGCCGCTGAGAATCATCTGTTTGATTTTATTGGCTACGGTTTCAACCAATGAAGATGCGGGCAACGAGGTCATATTCTTGTATATACGTATTGGCCTGCGGAAATTCGAGCCAATTGTAGGGGACCGGACCGTGGTCAATTTTCATATAAATGTTATTGGAGAAGTAAGTGACTGGCATTCTGTAATATATGGTGAATTTTATACTCCTGGTCTTTTTCGATGCCGGAGTTGGGGTTGTTGGTCTGTTCATTATGATTCATAATCAATTGGTTATGATTATTTTTCAATATGTGGCGAGTGGTTGTAATTGTTTTATAAAATATTTAAAATAAACAAGTTTGTACGTTGTTCTTATCGGTGGTGTCATTTTTGATGCCGGTTCCCCGGGCTAGGGCCTGTGCCTTCTCCGTTTTCCAGGCAGGGAACTTGCACGTATCAACATGGATGACTTGCGCTTTTTTCCGTTACTAAATCTGCGTGATGAAAGTAAATACCATACCGGGCGCATCCTATGCGTTGACATGTACGGCAGCATGCACTGTCCAGGCAGTCCTTGGTGACGCCTCCACCGTGACCCTTCTGGAGGCCGGAAATCCCGGCCAATATATTTTTGTGGCACCTACGGATGCTGTGGAGGTTTCCGATGAATATGCGCTGGTGACGCAGACTTTTAAAGCGGCCGCCCCGGGATTGTCTGCCCAGGGCGGCCGTCATGGAGCCAATCCGGACGCAAGCCTTAACAGGGAAATATTACAATGATGAAGGAGCTTCAATTCTATTTTCCAAAACCCGGCAAGTGGGGAGAGTTCACATTGACCGCCATTTTTCCGGATGAGTCAGGATTTATTCAGAACCAGCGCTACAGGGCCCGCGATTTGTCTGCGGAGCAGCTGGAGGCTTTCTCCGGGGTAGTAGCAATCCTTGCCGTTCTGTCTGATGAATGGAAAGCCACTCAGGCCTGGGCACGGCTGGTCCCGGTTGCCGCCCAATCCTCCACGGAGAATGGGGCAGAAGCCGTTGAAACGATTGAGAAGGTTGTTTTGACTGTGGAGGCTGTCAATCCCCGCAGGGCCCGCAAATTATTCACCAGCGCGGACTATCCGGAGTTTACCATTCCCGGAGCGGCGGCAGTGGAGTTTTTCAGGCAATTTACGGACAGTCCATCCGTTTCCGCATGAGGCAATCCCGGATGGTGGATGTTTTCCGGCTCTACGTCCACGGACATGGATGTGCAGGGAGAGTTTCCATCATCCGGTTTACCAGGCTTCCTCATCTGTTCTGTGGGACGGATATAGGAAGTCAAATACAGAACCCCGGTTATCCTTTTCCCCTACCTAACTGAAAACCAATACAACAATCATGGCCACTCAAATCAAGCGTTTATTTGTCAACGGGTTTCCCAGCCTTTACGGAGGCGCGGGAACAGAACTCCACCATCAAATCATCGTCTGGCGCAAACTGGGTATGGAGGTCCACCTTATCCCTTCATGGGAGTACCACCAGGAGCCCCTCTACAATGAAATGGCCACCCTGGGCGTTATCATGCATGCCCCGGGTGACTGGTCAGCCGTTCAGCCCGGCGATCCCGTGCTCGGCTTCTGCAATGCCGAGTTCCTCCAGGCCCTGCCGGAGATCCGTAAACGCACGAAACGAACCGTCTTCGTCAACTGCATGACCTGGCTCTTTGACAAAGAAAAGGAAGCCATGCAAAAGGGGGAGATTGCCATGTTTCTCTACCAGAACGAAGCCGTGCGCCGGAACGTTATGCCCGTACTGCGCCAACTGAACGGTGATTCTCAAATACAGTTCCTGACCTTCAGCCCCTATTTTCATGCGGAGGCCTTCCCCTTTGTCCGGGAGCGTGATACGGACTTCTTCGGCTGCGGCCGCATCTCGCGTCAGGATGCGGACAAATTCGCGGCCAGCACACTGCATATCTATGATACTTTCGTGTCTCCCGTGTTGAAGCACGGCCTTTTCCTGGGTTTTGACCAGCGTAGCGAAAATAAAATCGGGCGCCCCTTTGACTGGATCCAGATAGCCCATAACCAGAGGGAGGTTTCCCAGCAGGCTTTCTACCGGCACTGCCGAATTGTACTGCAACCTACGGACACCACGGAAAACTGGCCGCGGGTTGGCTTTGAGGCGATGGCGAGCGGCAGCGTGCTTATTGTGGACAACCGTGGAGGGTGGCGTGAAATGGTGGAGCACGGAAAGACGGGATGGCTGTGCGACAACGAGAGGGACTTCATCTACTACGCGTCTAAAATGGCGTATGAACCGCATCTGCGTGATGACATGGCGGAGGAGGCACGGTTAAGAGGTCTGGAATTGGGTGGTTTGGAGGTCTCCATGGAGAGCTGGAAGGAAGTTTTTGAGATGATGGGCAGGCTTCCGGAATAATGCTTAACGGGAAATTCAAGGTATGGACAAACTTCATGTTTCTCCCTGTTTTCTCCCCGGTACGCGTCTGGGCAACGTCATGTTTACCCTGGCGGCGGCTTGCGCCCATGCCTTGCGCGTGGGAGTGCCGTGTCACGTCCCGTGGAATTATAATGATGCTACGCTCCTGTTGCGCTCCCGTCTGGGGGACTGGGTTCTGCCCTCCACTCCATGCGGAGTGAACGAGCCTGCGGCATGGCAGGAGCCCTCCTTTGCCTACCACCCCATACCCCTTCATTGCGGAAAAGGAGCCGCGCACGGCGGGCCTCCACATCCGGCTGGGGGATTACAAGCAGCTCCGCCATAAGCACCGTGTCCACGACATTGATTTTTTACAACGGGCCTTTGCCCACATTTCCCCGGATGTGAACCGGCTCATTTTATTCAGCGATGAACCGGCGGCAGCGGCGGACATGCTTGTACGCGTGCCGGAGTTCAGACGTTTCTCTCTGGAGATTGACCGCAACGATACCTGTAAAGCCCTGCGCCGCATGACGGCCATGGAGGAACTTATCATCTCCTGCTCCTCCTTTTCCTGGTGGGGCGCCTGGCTGGGGCAAACACGCAAGGTAGTTGCTCCGCGCAACTGGTTCTCCGGTGTGATTGAAAACTACCAGGATGTCTACCTTCCTCACTGGATAAAACTATAAATTTCATACACAACCCACTGAAAAATAAAATGAAGATACAAACAATCACCGGACTATGGGTGGGAGGAAATCTCCCGCTGATGGCTCAGCTTTGCATTAAGTCCTTTTTGGATCACGGCCATTCCTTCCAGCTTTTCACCTATAAGCATTACGACAATGTTCTCGAAGGCACGCTTGTCCGGGATGCACGCGAGATTCTGCCGGAAGAAGCCGTGTTTCATCATGAGAATGGAAGCCTCGCGCCTTTTGCCGACTGGTTCCGCAATGAATTCCTGGTGCGGGAGGGCGGTTTCTGGACGGATTTGGACGTGGCGTGCCTGAGCGACGAGTTTCCGGACGTTATGCCGTGGTTCTGCATGCAGGAGCCGGGGCTGGTGGCGGTAGGAGTCATTGCCTTCCCTCCCCGGCATCCCATGATGGAGGCATTACGGGGACTTGCGGAAGATCCGGCATCTCCGGCTCCCTGGGATTCCCCGGAGGAAATTCATGCCAGGGAAGTTTTTGCCAGATCCGTTCCCGACGTGGCGGAACGCCGGCGCAAGGCTCCATGGGGGCATTGCGGCCCGGAAGGTTTTACCCGCGCTCTCAAGCACTTTGGGCTGCTGGAACAAGCAGCCAAGCCCTCGCGGCTTTATCCGCTGCATTATACCGTCTGGCGCAAATGCTACAACGGAGACTGCAATTTGCGCAGTCCGGAACTCTCCAACGCCTGGGCCATCCATCTCTGGGGAGAGATGCTGCGCCGGGAGCCGGATGCATGGGAAAATGTGTCCCGCAACAGCGTTGTGGGAGAACTGCTGGACAGGCATCTGCCGGAACATCCGGCAGGGACGGCTCCTGCACCAAGGAAGAAAGTCAAGGTGCTGGTAGGCATTTGCAGCTGCAATAACGCTGCCAACCGGCGCAAGGCGTGCCGGGAGACGTGGCTCTCCCATCCCGTTCCCGGCATTGAGTGCAAGTTTTTCCTTGGCCGCAGGAAACCCATTGAGGGAGAAGATGACGTGGTTGCCCTGTGGGTGAATGACGATTACGCTCATCTTCCGTCCAAGGGACTGGCGTTCTATAAGTATGCGCTGGAGCACTATGATTTCGACTGGCTTTTCAAGTGTGATGACGACACTTATCTGGCGCTCGACCGTCTGGAAAGCTTGTGCGACGACCGTTATGATCTCATTGGGGACATGTGCGTGGAGTCACGTAAATCACCCAGCGGAGGAGCAGGGTACCTGATGAGCCGCCATCTGGTGGAGCTTTTTGTCACCCATGCTTCCCAGGTGCCGGATACCGGTTGTGAAGACCTTATTTTTGGAGCCTTGGCGGTGGAACTTGGCGTCCCGATGATGGCCTCCCGGCGGCTGGTCATGAGTTCCTCCCCTGCACCGCACAGGGAGAACGACTTGGTTACGGCCCACTGGTATTCTCCGGTGCGTCTGCATGATATAGAGATGCTGTTCCATGATACCCCCATCGGTGTTTTTAAAGGTTGCCACCCTGATTGGGAAGACGAGGTTCTTTTCTTCCGCAACGGGCGCTTTCTGCGCAAGGAGAGCGGCTGCACGGGCCGTTATTTTCTCAACGGTGAGGCCTGTTTGATTCTTAAGTGGGATAACTGGCCGGAGGAATCCCTTTTCCGGGACGGCGGAGTTTTCCGCCAGGGAGGCTTTAGCCTTTCTCCCACTCCGGGACAGCCTTCTCTCCTGGCTGTATTAACCTCCACCCATGCCTGACCATTATGAAATGCGTTTTTCTCCAAACTCCGGGGGAGACCATGGAAGGTCTCGCGGAAATGAGCAGTCTTGGGTTTGAGTGCGTGGCCTATCCCTCCACGCAGGATACCAGTTCCCTGCGCGATACGCGCTATGAAGAATTTGCCTCTTTCCTGGGCCGCGTTCCGGACTGGACGGATACGCCCAAGGTCCGTTCTCTGCGCGCTTCCTTTGCCCGGATGCTGTTGGATCCTGCTTTTGAAGATGATGATTTCATCATCTTCGGTGAGAGTGACTCCACCCCTACCGTTGAGGCTTCCGTACTACGGCAAGCTGTGGAAGAAGAATTCCTGCGGCATCCGGAAGTGGATATACTGCGTCCATTTCTGGAGCTGGCTACCGGCCCGTCATTGCCTCCCACTTGTCCGGCTCATTTGCGTTTTGAGCCGCTCCATACTTCTCCGCGCACGCTGGATTCCCCCTATGTATGGGGAACACATGCGGTCGTTATTCCGGTGCGGAGCCGGCAGAAGGTTGCCGACCTCTTTCTGGACTGGCGGCTGCCTATAGACACCACGATGGAGGCAGCCTGCGCGGAAGGAAAGCTCAGCATGCGCATTACTCCTCATAACCTTTTTTACCAGAAGCCCCGTACATCCCCCATCAATTTGTCTCAGGAACCGGGCCGGAACCGCCGCATGGCTCTTTGCCTGGCTTCCTACAAGAGGCCGGAGGATCTTCAGCGCCAAATTTTTTCCATGATGAACCAGAGTTATGGAAACTTCCACCTGTTTGTGGCCGTCAAGGGGATTCCCGAATTCTTTGTCAACACCTTCATCATTCCCCAGTTCCAGCATTTCATTGAGGCGGGAAAGCTTACCATCCGCTGTTTTCCCAACGGCAACCAGCTTTCCAATCTGCTGGATACGGTAAGAGAGGTTGATACCTCCGGATTTGAGCTTTTCCTCAAGATTGACGATGACGATTTTTACTGCCGGGATTACCTGAAAACCATCAACGAATTTTGTGAAACCGTGCCTGACGGGTATTCCTGCTATTACAGCGATTGGAGCTGGGTGCTTTATAAGCACGGCGGGGTAGTTTCTCCCCAGAAGGAACCTTTTTATGTGTTCGGCTCTTCCCTGGTGATGTCGCGCGAAGTGATGGAACAGGTGTGGAAAAGCGAGGCAGAGCCGGAGATCATCCGCCGGATTATGGCGAAATACTACGGCGGAGAAGGGCACAGCCGCATTGCGTGGTCTGAGGACAATTTCCTGCACAAACTGATGATGGAATTGGGATGCAGCAATATAGCCCCTTTTGTCTCCCGGAAAGGAATGAAACATTTCCTGATGGTCCAACGTTCCAATGCCTCCGTCACGCGTGGAGGGCTGGTACCGGGTGATGCCGTGCAGCATGTGGATGTGGCAAATGCTTCCTCTCCGCGGGAAATGGTGCTTACGCTGATGCATCCGGAATGGATGGATACGGTGCGCATTTACGGTCGGTCAGGCTACCGTGTCTCCAATGGAGACCGGGCCCGCGTGGTGAGGCAGACGGATTCCTCCATCACTCTGGGCTGGGAGAAATGGGGAGAAGAGGTCTTCGTCCGGAATACGGATGGTTCTTATCATCTCAAATAATTCATTCCTGTTACATCCATGACCGGTTCCTGTTCCATTCTGCCTGCTCTTATAGAACTGGGTGAGTTTCAATACTGCGCTAACGAGGGTAATATAGGAGATTTGCTTATTGACATTGCCACACGGCAGTTTTTCCGCCGCCATCACCTGCCGGTGAGGCATGAATCCCATCAGCATGTTGTGTACGGCGGGGGAGGACGGTTTGTGCCCTTTTATGGGTCCCTTGAAGTTCAAGTGGCCAAGTTGACCTCCGCACGGGTGGAACGCTGCATCATTCTCCCGCACAGCTTTTACCAGGTGGATTCCTTCGTCCGCGTTCTGGATGAACGTCATCTGGTTTTCTGCCGGGAACAACGCTCACTGGACTACTGCCGTTCCCTGAATGAAAGGGCGCAGTTTCTTCCGGCAGACGACATGGCGCTTCACTTCTGCCGGGATTATTCTCCACCTTCTGATCCGGAAGAGGGGGGGGCTTCCCATTGCCTGAAACCATGGGCTGCTTCTCTCGTGGAAAAAATCCGGAAGGCTGTGCAGGAATCCTCTTTCCCTGTATTCCGGGAAAATTACTGGCAGCGTGGGGTTTTCCTGCCGCGCCGGGGCAAGGAGAGCGCTCTGCCTGCGGAATTGGTCCTGGGGCAGGATATTTCCGATCTCTGGAGTGGCACGGGGGACGGTTCCCAGGAGCAGGTTTTTCTGATACAGGGTCTGCTCACTGTGTTGTCCGGATTGGACATCCTCATTTCAGACCGTCTGCACATCTGCATTGCAGGCCTGCTTGCCGGATGCCGGGTATATTTTTTGGATAACAATTACGGAAAACTTTCCGGCGTTTACCGGCAATCTCTGTTGGAGCATCCCCGCGCACATCTGCTTCATTACTCTGAACTCTCCGGACTTTTTCCCGAGATATTTTCTCTTGTCCGCAAATAGTCTGTTTTTGTCCATACCCGCTCCTCCAGGGAAAAGGCATGGACGGGATATGTGATTCCAGAGGCCCTGCCTCATGCGCAATTCATCCAACAATGAATTTCTTCTGAAAACGGGCGGCAAGCTCATTCAGAAGCTGATCTCTCCTACCATTAACTCAGTAACAAACAAATAAAAAACTAAACAACATGGTTACAGCAAACAAGAATGTCGGACGCGTTATTTACGAGAAGTCCGACAGTTACAGCAAATCCGAGAACGCCACATCAGGAGATGTGTTGTCTCCCGTCACTGACTCTTTCATTGTTCCAGAGGGAGGGGCTACTGCCGAGGTAAGCCTCACCGTGGACGATTGGGGCAAGCTCTCTATCTCCGGTCCCGGAGGAATATTTGAGCTTGATCTAACGTCTGCTGCCGCTGATCCCGGAGAGATGGGCGGCCAACAGGAGTGCTCCAAGACCGGCTCCTTTAAGCTCATTCCCGGGGTATACACGCTTACGGTAACGCATGAAAATGCCGACTTGCCTTCTGGTGAACCCAACAAATCCGTATGCATTTATTCTGTAATAGTGACGGCCAATGAAGAGGACACCGGTTTAACACCATCGTCATCGAGCAGTTCTTCAAATGACGGATATGATTGGAGCACTTCCGACGGTAGTGGGGGGATTTCTTCCTCTAGTTCGGGAGAAGATTCATCATCTTCGTCCGAGTCGTCCTCGTCTTCGAACAATAGTAGTTCGTCGTCCAGTTCGAGCAGCAGTTCGTCGTCCAGCTCAAGCAGCAGTTCGTCGTCCAGTTCGAGCAGCAGTTCGTCGTCCAGCTCAAGCAGCAGTTCGTCGTCCAGTTCGAGCAGCAGTTCGTCGTCCAGTTCGAGCAGCAGTTCGTCGTCCAGTTCGAGCAGCAGTTCGTCGTCCAGTTCGAGCAGCAGTTCGTCGTCCAGTTCGAGCAGCAGTTCATCGTCCAGTTCGAGCAGCAGCTCGTCGTCCAGCATCAGCAATTCTTCCTCATCCAGCGACATCCCGCCGGAAGATAAGGAAATCTGCTGCAAATGCGGTTCTTGTACTGATTCGGAAGGTAATGAATATACCATTGCTACGGAAAAATTGCCAGATGATCCCAGTAAGAAAATTTGTATGCCTCTGTCCGAATTCCAGAAGATGGGGGGCACCCCCTCCCCCACTCCTGCTGCTTTCGGCTTTCGCTCCGCAAAAGCTGCTAATGAGACAGTGGAAGCTTGCGGGGGATTGAAATATGTAAGTCCCTGGGCATGGCGTGCAAGTCTGGAAGAAACATCCGGCCTCATCACCATCGTGCCTCCCACGGGTGCTGCTCTTTACTTCAACATCCACCCAGGTTCTGATGTGGCAAAGCCTGTGGGTATCTCCCGCAAGCGTGATTTCCGTGTGCAGTTGTTGAATGAAGCATTCAGTCCCTGCACGACGGGCAATCCTGCTTTTCTGACCCTGGTGGATTCTGATGGGCAGAAAGTGCGTTTCTCCGTAGAAACCGGCGCTGTCGTCAGTATGGCCTCCGCTTCCGGCAAGGTGGTCCATGCTGAAGATTATTTCCAGAGTGTGAAAAATACCTATGATGATGCGGGCAATCTGGTGAGCAGTTATACCGCCGTGGAAGGCTTGATGCGCACCCGCACAGGGGAGGCTGGCGCCCTCGTCATGGAATGGTACGCTCCCTCTGCCGTCACGGTACTGGAAGACGGCGGTTATGAAGTTTCGGGCTCTCCCTACAAAACTTCTTACTATAAAACCTATGAATCGGAAGGTATACGTACGACCGTCATCACGCGCCAGCAGCGCGGGCTCCCCGCACATACTATTACCCGTAGGGAGGAACCCGGCAGGGTCACTATCACCAAGGGAACGGGAGATGACACTATCATCCGTACCATTGAAACCAACCGACTCTACGGCGGGATGGTGGAACGCATAGAATCCATCAAGGGCATCAACGATGTAGAACCTGTCTCTTGCAACCGTTCCGTGAAGCAATACACGGATGGCGGCTGGCTGACGGTGAGTGAAACGGAGGCCTTCAGGACACCTCTTGCACGTATCACCACCTATGAATACAACAGTGAATACCATGTCTCCCGCGTCAACCGCCCGGATGGCGGCTACACACGCTACGAATATGACGACGAAGGCCGCATGATTCTGAAGGCGGAACCTTGGGCTGGCGGGAAGGAAAAGATTATTCGTACCACTTATGCCGACAAGCGTTTCTATGACAATCGTCCTGTTCAGGTGACAAAGTCCTACCTCCAGACCAACGGCGTGGAAGTCACGTTGAGTACTGAAGCGTATGAATATAAAGACTCACCTCTCGTGGAAAAGGTTACTAAAACTGTTACTGCTGCCGGTTCCAGCCAGAAACAGATAAGTGTAGAAGAAACCTACGGAGAAGCTGCCGCCTATCCCTATGCCGCCGGAAGAATGAAGTTCACGCAGAACATGGCCGGGATACAGGCCTGGTATGAGTATGAAGTGGCAGAGGAGCATGGCGCCGCTCACAAATGTACCGTTATCACGAAGGTTAATGCTGAACTTGTTCCCGGGCAGAGTACGAAGGAAGAAAGTTTCATGGCATCCGACGATACCGTCATTTCCGAACGGAAATTCATTTGGGATGGACGGGAATGGCTCCTTCTCTCAAGTGAATCCTATGAATACGACGAAGAGCGCCGCTGCATCAAAACCACACACGGCAATGGCCGCATCAGTATGGCTACATGGATGTGCTGCGGCAAGCTTTCGGAAACCGATGAAGATGGGGTCATTACTACCTATGGTTACAATTCAGCCCATCAGCTTGTGGAAACCATTCGTTCGGAAGTACGTGACGGAGATACGGTGCTCACCCCGGAAACTATCGTCACCTATATTCGTGATGCGGCCGACCGCATTTTGCAGACGCGCCGGGATGTTGGCCCCATGACCACTATGGAAAGCAACGAATACGACGCCCTGGGTCGAACCATTTCCCAAACGGATACCCTGGGACGAATGACCACGACGGCATATAGTGACAACGGATTGACAAAAACCGTCACCACTCCTGCTGGGGCTGTCTTTGTCACGGAAAGGCATCCCGATGGCTCCGTACTCCATGACTACGGTACGGGACAGCGAGAGCTCTACCATGCATATGACATTCATAATAATTGTCTGAGGGAAACCGTCACGTTGGCAGACAAGTCCAGCATTGTTTCCCAGACCCTCGTCAACGGCTTTGGCCAAAGCATCGTACAAATGACGCCTACTACTGTAGGTTTCCTGTATGATCGTTCCGAATACGATGAAAAGGGACGGCTCATCCGTACGCAACGGGATTCGGGAATACATGAAGGCGCCGTCTCCATGGCTCCCACGCTCTATGAATACGACTCCTTTGGCAACGTTACCAAGCAAACCCTGGCTTTAGTGGAAGACCCGGGACCAACCAACTCTCCCGTGCAAAAATATTTCTATAGTGTAGAAAACACGGACGAAGGGGTTTTCCAGGTGACGGTGATGACCCGTTATAATATCCAGGGAGCGCCTTTAACCTCCATCAGGAAACAGCTCATTTCTCGGATGTCTTCCGTAGTGGTATCAAAATCGGTCAACATCAATGAACGCAACTTGACTTCCACGGAATGGGAGGAGTATGCTGAAAATACGAAAAGAATCCAAAAGAGCGTCATTCCTACCTCTAACATCACGGCTGAAGCAGTGATTATAGATGGGATTGTGCTCTCTCAGAGGGATCATGCAGGGGTAACCTTTACGGCAAGCCGGAGCTATACGTCTACAGGAATGATCCTTGCACAAACGGATGCAAGGGGCAATACAACTACGACGCAGACTGACATCGCAGGCCGTAAAATTTTAGTTACAAATGCTGCAGGCAACAGTACCGGTTACATGTATGGCCAACCTTTTGATCAGCCAACCACTGTTACCGATTCTTTGGGCAGTACGGCCAACTATCGTTATGACCGTCGGGGTCGCAAGGCTGCGGAATGGGGGACGGCCATTCAACCTGCTCTCTTTGACTATGATTCCATGGATCATCTGATCTCTTTGACGACTTTCCGGGCCGGTTCGGAAACGGTATCCAGCGATCCCGAAGGGAGGACTGATGGCGACACCACCATGTGGACCTACCATGAGGCTTCCGGACTGGAAATTTCCAAGAGCTATGCCGATGGGACACATGTAGATAAAACGTACAATGTTCTCGGACTGCCGGAGCGTCTTTTCAACGCGAGGGGAACAAGTGAAATCCGCGAATACGACACCCTCACGGGGCAACTGACCAGGGTGTCTTTCAATGATGGCTCTACCCCTAGTCAAACCTATACGTACAATCATCTCGGCCAGCTCATTCAAATAACTGATGCTGCCGGAACGCGTACTATCGGTTACAATGAATACGGCGAGCAGAAAACCGATAGCCTGGCAGCCGGAGGCAAAACCCACCTGGTTACGGAAACGCGTGACCAACTGGGACGCAGTACCGGCTACACTTATGCCAAAGATGGAATTGTGGAACAAACCGTTTTCACCGGCTATGGGGAGAATGGACTTATTGCTACCGCAGGATTCCTGCACGAAGGTGAAGAAAAACAATTCGGTTTTTCCTATCTTGAAGGAACCAACCTTCTGCAGGCACTCACGAAGCCAAATGGAATAACGTTCACGCAGACCTATGAAGAAAAGCGTGATCTGATCACGGGCATGTATTACAAAAAGGGAAGTACGGCAATCGTAGAACGGGAATATACCTATGACAGCCTGGGGCATCCGCTCACACGGAGGATTGCCCGCAAGGGCACCATTACGAATGACAGCTTTGTTTACAATACCCGCAGTGAACTGGCAGCGGCAACTGTGGATGAAGGAATTTATTCTTACGATTACGACAATATAGGCAACCGCAAGAGCGCTGAAGAAGCGACGAAGGAACTCTCCTATGGCGCTTCTAACCTCAACCAGTACACGTCCATTCAGGAAAGAGAAGGAGAAGTTTTTATTCCTGCCTTTGATGCTGACGGGAATCAGACGCTGGTGAAAACTTCTACCGGTACGTGGAAAGTGGTATACAACGCGGCAAATCGCCCCGTGACTTTCACGAAGACGGAAGAAAAGACGGTAACTGCCATCACCTGCACTTACGACTCCATGGGACGCCGTGCCACAAAGAAAGTGGAAGTCACTACTGCCGGCCAGTCCGGAGAAAAGACGGTTTCGGTAACTCTTCATCAGCGTTACCTGTACCGGGGGTATCTTCAAATTGCCTGTTGCGATCTAACTCGCTCTTCCCATCCCTGCTTGTGGCTGATCACATGGAATCCTACGGAGCCTGTATCTACTCGTCCCCTGGCAATTCAGAAAGATGATACGTGGTATACCTATGGCTTTGATCTCACTAAAAATGTATGGGAAGTCTTTAATGCTGATAGTTCAATAGCTACGGCCTATAGTTATGGACCCTATGGTGCAGTAACAGCCCAAGGAGACGTGATTCAACCTATGCAGTGGAGTAGCGAATATTGCGATGATGAACTTGCACTCATCTATTACAACTATCGCTATTACAATCTGGCTGACGGCAGATGGATTAACAGGGATCCTATCGCTGAGGAAGTAGAGTGGAACCTGTACGAATTTATACAAAATAATAGTATAAAAATTATTGATTTATTAGGTTTAATAGATGGAGGAATGGGTGGTATTATCAATGGAACATATGGATCTTCTCCTTTCAACGTGCCTTCTAATCCATATCCTAGTTCTTCCCCCTCTAATACTGAACAGGACAATATTAGTTTTCCAATCAAAGGTAACGTTAATATCAAGGTTGAGAATGCAATTGAGAAAAGTAATCCCATCGTTTTTACTGTTGCGGTTGAGGTTGAAAGAACTGGTGCCTTAAGGGTAGATTATGATAAAATAGTTCAGCAGTTAAAATCAGGTGGTTTTTCAAAAGAAGAAGCAAGTAGCGTCAGAGAAGCAATAAAACTTGAATTTAGAAAAAAACAAACTATTTTTGGTAAAGCGATTACACAACTAATCTTAGATCAACGAAAATCGAATGGATTCATTAATGCGAAATCCAATCCATCAAAAACTAATACAAAAATTACTGCTGCCGGGAAAATTATGAAACATGGAGGTCGAGGGTTGATTCTGTTTTCTGCTGGCGTAGAAATATATACAATATTGAGTACCCCTGCCGAGCAAAGGGGAGAAGCGATGTTACAATCTGGAGGTCGTTTTGGTGGAGGTATTCTAGGTGGGATGGCATCGGGAGCAGCTTTAGGAGCATGCGAGTTTAATCCTGTTACAGTTGCCATAGGTGCTTTTCTTGGCGCAGTGGCAGGATCAGAAACAGGAGAATGGATTATTAATAAAATATGCAAATGAAATGGATGAGAATTTAATTAATAAAATTGGAAATGAGAGAATAAAGTATATTGTTGAATGGTGGGAAGATGATAGTTTAAATATTGATAGCAATCAGCATATTATTTTTTCGCTTGAAGATGAGGATATTGATATTATTGTGACCCAAAAAAATATTGATGAAATTAATAGTTTTTTAACAAAATTTGATGTGAAAATATCTATGGAATTTCATGTCGATTTCTTTGATCGGGTTATCTATCCGAAATTTAGGTATGGAGAAAAATATTATGAATATAAATATGGAAATATAATAAATAAAATTTTGGTGTTCATGGGCATACGCTGTTTGAGAAAGAGAAAATCTCTTTAAGATTACAATCCGGCAAGTTGCAACTTGCCGGATTTTTTTATTTTATAAATTTAAAGATTAGTATTTACGCATAAATTTTTTTACGCAATTATATGAATAATCTTGTAGATAATTTTTAGGGGAATGCTATTTTGAGAAACTAGTAAGGATGATTGGGAATTTTCTAACCGCTAGGGATCTATACTTTATTTCTCTGGATGCTATGAATTATTTGGTAGAGCTCAATCAAAGAAATTCATCTGGCTGACGGCAGGTGGATTAACAGGGATCCTATTACTGAAGAGGGAGGATGGAATTTATATAGTTTCGTCAGAAATAATGTTGTAGATGGTATAGATGCTTTAGGTCTTCAATGTGTTATGCCTATTCACTGTGGAACGGGAGTTCCTGGATATACTCATCCTCCAGATCTCCCTGGCTGGGGTACGGCTTTGTTGAATTTCTTACGTTGGTTAATTGGTAATGTACCACCCTATACCAATTACCCAGATGGATCAGAAGAATCCAGAGCTATTAAGAATTCTAGTATTGGAAAGGATATAGAAAAGTATTTTAAAGAGAAAAATAAAGATGCGAAATATTGTAGAATGTGGGAAAACATGAATAATATTGGTATTGAGTTTCCAGGATGGGAAATGATATTTTCCTTTTCAAAAGATCGGATAGTAAGGGAGGTTACAAGGTTTTTAGATAGTTTGCAAAACGGAATTGTTTTTTTTGTTGGAAGTTGTCGTGGTGACGTATATGTGGAAGTTGTGCATGGACAAGATGAAGATTACATAGACGTGACATATATGGTCACAAATACTACTTCTCTTACGTCGTTTGCCCTTCATTTACTACCTAGCTTAGAGAATGGATGGCCCATGGATAATTGGATACAAGTCTACGAATGGAAAGAAAAAATCAATTGTTGTGAAGACCGTACACCTGTTGAAATTCAAGCTGATAAGGAAATAGAAAAAATGATGAATTCGTTTCCGTACAATATGAATTCAAATGATGTCCGTTTACCTTCTAATTACTTTGGATCTATTCCTTCGTTATGACATAAATGTCTTGTTATTAATTGTTTTTTCTAAATATTATTTTTCATACTAAACTTTATTATGGTTATTATATTTTTATACTTTATTTTTACTATTATATCAGCACTTGTTAAAAATAAAATCATATCTTACTTTTGCACTCTATTAGCTGTATTCAATGGTTCCTTTTTTATATCAATGGCCATTATAGATATGGAGGGGATATTCAATGGTTTCATTATATCTATTATTTTAATAGTTATATTGTTTCTTATAAGTTTAGTTATAAAATTTTTAATAAGGAATATCATTAAAACTATTCAAAAAAAATGATTTATCTATGCCGCCTCTGATTTTCCAGAGGCGGCTTTTCAATTATGGGAGCATAGCACGTTGCATTAGAACAATATTTTTCATAGATTTTGCAAAGATCACAATAGATTTATGAGAATTCAAATAGACCTATAGTTACAATGAGTAATTCTACTGCCGTATTTTTTTTAGAGTTAAACAAAGACGAAAGTTTTGTTTAACTCTCACCGACACAAAGTTTTGAACATAAAAAAGAATGTTCAAAAATCATACTAAGGGTGTTACGGCGTCAAAAGAGAAATAATGAAGGATTCTGGAAACCGGATGACTTCCGTATGTATACTGGGTAATAGAATGGGATGCAATTAGTGGCAAGATGTAATCCACGCAAGGATGAATAGGAATCTTGGCTACCTTGCAGAAAAAGATTAAATAGTTTTTTCTTCTTTTTTCACCATTAAGAGGCGGATAAAGGCTGCAACACAGATGGCCATGCTAACGGAACATCCCATCCAGACTGAAAGTAGAAACGAATCCAGAGCAGCAGCAAATCCTGTGATCATAAAAAAATAACTGAAAAATTTTTCTATTTTCACTCGAGTCTTTTTTGTTCTGTGGGCAAACGGCAATGGCATCCTGAGGAGAAGTGAAGAAAGATAAAATCCACCGTAATAAAAGAGAACAAAAACGGGAAGCAACGCTAAAGAGAAATATATTTCTTGAGATCCCATGGAGTACGGCTTGGTAAGATTAATGGCAAGGAAGGAAAGGCATTTTAGTTTCCTCCTACCGAGTGTATAAAGAAAACCCTGTAAGCATTGAGCTTGCAGGGTTTATTTATTGGTACCGCCGGTGGGACTCGAACCCACACTCTTTTGGAACTCGATTTTGAGTCGAGCGCGTCTACCATTCCGCCACGACGGCACGTGAAGTGGTGAAATTAAGCGTCAAGAGGGCCATGGAGTCAAGAATTTACTGTGAAATATAAGGGCCTCGCAAAAAAACGGAGGGAATCCGCAGTGGATTCCCTCCGGAATGTTTCCGAATGGGAAGAACGTTTAGAACGAGTAGCGCACGGTGGCGTTAACGCTCTGGTTGGTCATGTGTTCCCTCTGTTCCAGATGATAGAAGGCTCCGGCGCTCCAGGCGCTGGAGATGATCCAGTTCAGCCCCGCATGGACAATCAGGGCGTGGCGTCCCGGATGGACGCCGTCTACCCGGAAGGGCGTGCCGAAGGCGTCCGTTTTCACGGAAGCGTTGCGGCGGGAGACGTCTCCGGCATAGGCTACCGTTACCTGCGGCAGCAGGTACTGGCCCTTGCCGACGGCGATCTGCTTCTGCCAGGTGACGCCGGCGGGGATGCTCCAGTTTTGCACGGAACCATCCTGGTACCAGGCGGCGCCGGAACCGGAATGTTCTCCGAAGGAACCCTGGGAACCGTGCAGGAATTCGATGCCTGCGAAGGGTTTCAGCACATCCGTATTACCCAGGCGGATATTCCAGGTCCCCTTCAGGCCGAAGCCGTACACGTCATCGTTCCAGGAGGCGGTGGTGGGGCTGCCGCCCAGCGTGCCGTCCGCATCGTTGTCCATGTTGCCATAGGTGAAGTAGCCGTCAATGTCCAGGCTGTTTCCGCTGCGCAGGCCGTGGTGGTAACGCTGGTAGAGCGCTAGCATCAGACCGTCCTGGTTCGCCTTGAACTGTTTGTCCGCAGAGTGGAAGGAGCCGAAGGTCTGGCCGAAGGCCGCGCCGGATATCCAGTTCTTCGTCCAGGCATAGTCCACGCCCACGGCGTAACCGCCGCCCTTGTAGTCAAAGCCGGAAGCTCCGGACACGGAGGAGACGTTCATGAAGTCTCCCAGTCCGGAAAACCAGAGGTTTCTCTTGCCCGGTCCGCGGAAGTCCAGTTGGGAGGCTGCCGTATGGGCGAAGCTGTCCACCACCCGGACCGAGGACCACAGCGTGTTGGCAATGCGGGAGGCTTCTTCTCCGCGCAGGGCTTTCACGGCGTTGATGTTGACCTTGCCGTTGAAGATCAGGTGCAGCCCGTCGCCGGAAACCGTGAAGCCGGTATCCGTGACCAGGTCCGTGCGGCCCTTCAGCGTGGGGTCGATGCTGGTCAGGTCCCACAGGGAACCGTCCGGATCAATGACGGTGTCCGGGTCCAGGTTGACCAGGGACAGGGAGAAGCTTTGTTCCTTGCTGAAGAGCAGGTTGTCGCCGATGACCACATTGACGTGCGCCCCATCCACATAGTAGGAGGAAGAGACGTTCATCTGGGAGTAGGTGTCCCACCCTCCGTTGGTAGCGTCAGCCGCGGTCGTGCCGTTCACGATGAACGTGAGTTCCTGCACTCCTCCCCACGCGTTCAGGCCGCCTTCATAGTTGTGGTAGCCTGCGGAGGGGCCGGAGCCGATCACGATTTCACTACCGTAATAGGTAACCTCTCCCTTGAAGGTGCCGGAACCGGAGACGGTGGAGCCGCTGTTGGTTTCCACGCCGGACAGAACAGTGGAGCCGTTCAGCACCAGATGCCCCGGATTGTCCGGATGAGCGAAGGCTTCACCCAGGCGGATGCTTCCGCCTTCTACGCCCAGGCTGGCGTCCCTGCCATCCAGAACGAGGGTGGCGTTGTTGCTGATGACAACGTTTTCCGCCGCATAGGAACCCTTGGCGGCAACCTTCACATCCTGTGCCGTGACGTTGAGGTTTGCGAAGGCGCCTCCGTCAGCGGCGGAGGCGTTGTAGCCCACCGTGCCGGAGTGTTCCCAGTTGAGGGTCTGTTCCTTTTCATCCTTGGCCGCCAGCGTCAGTTGGCCGGAAGCGCCTCTGACGGCGCCGGAGGAAATGACGGCGTCCGACTGGCTCAAGTCAGCCTCCCCTCCTTCCAGCACGATGCCGTGCTCAGGCAGGTTTTCCCCGATGATGACCTTGGAACCTTCACCCACATAGATGCTTTCTCCGGGTTTGACGACGATGGGAGTGCCTTCACCCAGGAATACCTGGCCTTGCAGGCGGTAGCTCATGCGGTAGTTTTCCAGATGGAAGTTGTCCACCCTAGTTCCGTACATGGCGGTGATGCCGTCCTTGATCTGGTCCAGCGTGACGACCCAGGCGGAGTCCGTGGTGTTGAGCACCGTGGTGCCCACCGTAGCGTTTTGCGCCAGGTCCAGATTCACGTTCAGGCCGTCAAAGCCCACTTCCAGGGCGGTTCCCGCTGCGTTCTGCACCAGCGTGCCGTTGAGCAGCGTCATGCCTTCCGCAATGGTGAGCGTGCCGTTGCCGGACAGGGTGCCCATGTTGTTCATGACGGCCCCGTCACGGAGAATCTGGGAATTGCCCGTCAGGGTGACGGTGGAGCCGTAGCCCACGTTGACCCGGTTGAACAGGACTGCGGCTTTTTCCGTGGAGATGGTCCAGTTGGCTTTGTTGTCCGCACTGCCCACGTTGAGCGTAACGGAGGAATGGCGGGTGGCCGTATCAGACTTGTTGGTGTTAACTGTTGTCCGGACTGTGTAGTCAAACAGCCCCGGTGCGGCTTCCGTGCCGGACAGCAGTGTGATGGTGTCCGCGGAACCTTCCGCTCCGGAGCCGCCCAGTTCCCAGATGCCGCTGATGGAAGCTCCGGCATGGACGGTGATGTTGTCCGCCGTGTTTTCCGTATAAAAGCTGGAGCCCGTCGTGGAGCCGCTGTACAGGGCATAGGCCGTTGCTCCCTCTCCCGTTGCCGTTGCTTCAATGACGCCGGTGGAACCGATGAGCGTCGTAATGCCGGCGCCACCCATCAGGGCTGCCGCCGTGTTCCCGGCAGTCGCCGCGCTGACGGTTCCATTGATCATTCCTGTGGTCAGGGAGAATTCCGCCAGCAGCCCGTAGGCTTCCGCAATTCCTGTGGAGGAGGCGGAGATGGTCCCTCTGATGTCTCCCACGGACAGGGAACCGGTGGAACGTGCTCCGGCGGCCGTTCCGGCCATGGCTTCCGCCCGGATGGCGCCGTCCACATGGCCGATGGTGATGTTGGAATGGGTCTGGTAACCCCCTTCTTCTCCGGCAAAGAGGCCGTAGGCATCCATGCCGTTGGTAGTGGCGGTAATGCTTCCTGTTGCTCCCATGTCGCCCAGCGTGATGTTTTCCCGGGCTTCAATGCCGATGGCGGAAAAGTCCTCGCTTGTATCACTGGAACCGGAGGTTGCCGTGATTTGACCGTCCAGCCGGGTAATGTTCACCTGCCCGTAGTTGGACTGGATGCCCCTGGCGCCGTAGCCGCCGGTCGTCGCCGCGGAAATGCTGCCGGTGGCGGAGAAGGTGCCGATGTTGACGTCCTTGTAGCGCGGGCCCTGGTAGTCCATGGTGTTTCCGTAGGCATACAGGCCCCTGGCAAAATTTCCCGTGCCCAGCTCTACGGAGATGTTGCCCGCCATCGTGCCGATGTCCAGCCGCCCCTGATAGGCATAGATGCCGTTGGAGGAGAAATTGGCCGTGATGGAGATACGGGCATTTGCCGTGATGGTTCCGATGGAAAGTATCTTGCCGTAGCTCCGGATGCCTGTGGCATTCGTGTTTGCTGCGGAGATGTTGAAGGTTCCTGCCAGGGTGCCGATGTCCAGATTGACTCCGGAGGAGGTGTCAATGCCGAAGGCGTTGTTTCGCGTGGATGAGACGTTGAATTCAGCATCCCCGCCAATGGCATCAATGCTGAGGGTTCCGGATTTCCCCCATATTCCGCGCACGTTGCTGGACCCCGTCACGCTGAAGGTGGCGGAGACCGTTCCCAGGGCCGCATCTGAGGCGGTTCTGGCTACAGTGGCGTCATAAACGCCAGCCAGGTTTTCCTTGGGAGTATCCTGGGCATGCACCGTTCCCAGCATGCCGAGGCAGGCCAGGGTCATAGCGATTGCCTGCATCCAGTGCCTGGCGTGGCACGGTGTTTTTTCAGGAGTGTTGAACATTCCGGACTGCAAGGAGGCCGGACCATCATAGTCTGCTCCGTTCAAGCGGAGCGTGTTGGATGAATGCATGTGTATGGTCTGAATGCCGGAATACTCGCCGGCGGTTCATAAAATACTTCGAGGCTGGCGATCTGGCTCATTGCAGGTTTTTAGGCCGTGCAATATACAGTGGCGGTACCGCTCCGGATTCACACCGGATTCCCCATCTATTTCCTGCCCGCACCACGGGCTTCCCGGAAGCGCCTCCCGTAAATCATGAAGGCCCGGCCAACTTACCACAGGGGCACGGCACGGTCAATCCCCGGCGCATTTCTTGATGTGGAAATGCGCATGGTCTTGAATGCCAAACTATTATTTTCTGGCCCCTTTTACCGCAGGAAGCATGGAAAAAGCTGGCCTCCCGACGTCCTAACGTTTTTTCACGGCCAGGGGAAGTCCTGCCACCATGAAGTAAACTTCGTCCGCGCTTTTGGCCAGCAGCTGGTTGGCGATTCCCAGCCCGTCACAGTAGTGGCGCGTTTCCGCGTCCGCCTGGCTGATGCCCATGCCGGTTTCAGAGGAGACGAGCACCCAGGGCGCGGGTGAGCGGGAAATGAGTTCTTTCAGGGCCTCTATTTCCTCAATCAGCGCTTCCTGGAACGGTTCGTAGTCCGTGGGGTCCTTCTGGGCGTACAGGGTGTTGGAGGCAAGCAGGGTGACGCATTCCAGAATGACGCCGTCCACCTGGTCCAGCAGGCCGGATTCCCGCACGGCGGCGGCCACATGGCGGGGGGATTCCAGCGTAAGCCAGCTTGCTGGGCGCCGTTCCCGGTGCTTGCGCACGCGGTATTCCAGGGAGCCGGCTCCGGGCCACACCTCCGCCGTGGCCACGTACAGGATTTTTTCCCCGAACCCGGCGGCTATTTGTTCGGCGTATTGGCTTTTGCCGCTTCTGATGCCGCCCAGGACGAGCGTCATGCGTGCGGCGTTGGCGTCAGTGTTTGGAGATGTAGCGTTCATGGGATTCCAGCATGGCCTGGTGGGAGTTCAGGAAGTCGTCCAGGCTGAAGACTTCCAGGGTGATGGTGGGGGAGAACCGGATGTCCCACATGGGGTGCAGGATGGCGTCCAGCGTGGCGGCGGGCATGTGGTGCAGGGATTTGTGGTCCCGTTTTTCCAGTCCGTGCAGATGGCACATGCGTATGTCCGGCAGCCAGAGCGGCAACAGTTTTTCCGGCCTTAGACCTTCCTTCCAGACATGGCCTATGTCAAAGCAGCGGGAATGGGGCGTGGCGGAGACCAGCTTGTCCAGATAGTCGGCCGGGTGGCGTTCCAGATTTTCCAGGGCCAGGCATTCCGGCGCGGGCAAATGGGGCGTGATTTGCTCCAGGCTGCGGAGGATGCGTTCCGTTTCCCGCTCCGTAAGATGGGGGCGCATGTCCGGACCGGGAATGTGGTCCGTAACCACGTGCATGACCCAGGTGTGCGGCTCCAGCTCCCGGGTCAGGTCAATGGCGCGGATGATGTTTTCCGTGTAGCGTCGGCCTGATTCCTCCGTGGCGAAGCCTCCGTCCGTGGGCAGGTGGACGTTCCACTTGACTCCCGCGTCCGCGGCGATGGCGGCCAGTTCCCGTATTTCCGCGGGGGTGATAAGTCCCTCCCCGCGGTCGCCGGCTTCCAGCAGGAGCAGGGCGATGTCATCCGCGTAATGGACGCATTCCCTGATGGCGGGGACGTAGTAGTCCGGGATGATGAAGGAGGTGCAGCCGATGTTGAGGCCGGGAACGCGGCATTTTTGCGGAATTTTCATAAGGTGCAGAAGGTGAGCAGGACGATCCATTCCGTGCATTCTACGGTACAGCCGAAGACGTCCCCGGTGACGCCGCCCAGGCGGCGGCGGGCATACAGGAGCAGGGCCGTGGAGCCGGCCAGGGCGGCCAGCAGCGCGTACAGCCCGTGCCACCCGGCCAGAGCGCAGGCCGCCAGGGTGACGGCAGCGGCTGCCAGGGCATGAACGGGGCGCGTCCCCTGCTTGAAGGCTTCCCCCATGCCGCCGGGGCGCGCGCCCGGAAAGCGCATGGCGATGAAGATCTGGCTGCGGGCCAGCAGCCCGGCCAGCGCGCACGCCGTGAGCAGCAGCTCCCATGAACCGCAGGCCGCCAGAGCCGCGAGCGCGGCGCCCTTGAAGGCCAGGTTGAAGAACAGGGCCGTGCCGCCGAAGGTGCCCAGTCGAGAGTCTTTCATGATTTCCAGCCTGCGCTCCCGGGGCACTTCCACAGGCAGTCCGTCCCCGCAGTCCGCCACTCCGTCCAGATGAAGGCCGCCCGTGAGGGCCACCCAGCAGGCGCAGCCGATGACGCCGCAGACCAGCGGGGGGAAGAGCAGGGTAGCCGCCCAGGTCAGACCACCTGCCAGCCCCCCCACGACAAGGCCGACCAGCGGGAGCCATGCGGAGATGCCGTTCAGGTCGTTTTGCAGCGGCCACGGCCCTACGGGCAGCCGGGTCAGGAAGCCGAAGGCGGAGCGGATGGTGGTGATGACGGCCATGGTGCAGGAAAGAGGGGATTCAGCGCGGAACGGTGATATCCAGCTCCGGCAGGGTTTTCATTTCAGAGAGTACGCGCGTGGCGGCGTCCAGCAGCGGAAAGAACAGGGCCGCCCCCGTGCCTTCTCCCAGGCAGAGGCCCAGGTCCATGTACATGGTGACGCCGATGTGGTCCATAATGAGCTTGTGGCCCGGTTCCGCGGAGTTGTGGGAGCCGAGGAAGTACTGCGCCGCTTCCGGGCGGATGCCCTGGGCGATGGCCGCCGCCGCCCCGGCAATGAAGCCGTCAATGACGATGGGGACGCGCAGTGAGGCCGCCCCCAGCATCAGCCCGGCCATGGCCCCTATTTCCGGTCCTCCTACCTTCGCCAGCACGTCGATGGCGTCGGAAGGGTCGGGCTTGTTCAGGGCTATTCCCTGTTCGATGAGTTCTATTTTTTTACGGATGACTTCCCCCTTGACGCCGGAACCGCGTCCCGTCACGGTTTCCACCGGGGTGCCCGTGAGCACGGCCACGATAGCGGAGGAGGGCGTCGTATTGCCGATGCCCATTTCTCCGGCGGCTACGATGTCCAGCCCTTTGGCTTTTTCCTCCCGGGCCATGTCGATGCCTGTTTGCAGGCATTCCAGCGCCTGTTCCCGCGTCATGGCCGGCCCCCTGCTGAAGTCGTTGGCGCCGTGCATGACTTTTCTTTTAACCAGCCCCGGAAGGTCGCCGAAGTCGTAATTCACGCCCACGTCCACCACGGAAAGGCGGGCTCCCGCGTTGCGCGTAAAGGCGTTGATGGTGCCGCCGCCTTGAAGGAAGTTGCGGGTCTGGATGTAGGTGACGTCCGTGGACGTCAGGCTGAGGCCGTGGTCGGCAATGTGGTGGTCCGCGGCGAAGAGGACCACGGCCTTGTCCTTCAGGCGCGGCGCAGGATTGCCGGTCATGGCGGCAATCTGGATGGCCACGGGTTCCAGTTTTCCCAGGGCGAGCGGGGGCTTGGCCAGTATTTTCTGATGCTCCAGGGCGGCTTTGGCGGCCTGTTCGTCCAGCGGGGGGATATGCAGTTTGTTCATGATGGTCAGAAGCGTGGGATGAAGAAAAGAATGAGGGAGAAGACCAGCGTGCCCGTGGCGGCGGTCATCCACATGAGCCGTATGGCCAGGGCCAGGTCACTGACGCCAGCTTCCGTGCGCCCGGTTCCTATCCACGGGTAATCCGCAGGAATCCCCTTGTAGGAAACCGGGCCGCCGATGCGGAGGCCCAGCGCGCCCGCAAAGGCCGCTTCGCTCCAGGCGGAGTTTGGGCTGGCATGGGCGCGGCGGAAGGCCCAGCCCGTGGTGAGCGCCTTGCGGGCGGAGGCTCCTTTCACCAGCAGGGCCGCCAGGGAAATACACGGCAGGATGAGGCGCGCGGGGATGAAGTTGAGCGCATCGTCCGTACGGGCGGCAAAAGTGCCGAAGTGTCTGTACCGGTCGTTTTTCTTTCCCCACATGGCATCCAGGATGTTGAAAACGCGGTGCGTGAGCGCGGCGAAGGCCGCCCCGGAGGCACCCCCTGCCAGGCAGCCTGCTGTGGCCCAGAACAAGGTGGAGAAGACTCCGTCCGTCAGGTTTTCCGCCACGCTTTCAATGGCCGCCCTGGCGATGCCGTGACGGTCCAGCCGTTCCGTGTCCCGCCCCACGATCATGGAGACGGCGTGCCGCGCCGCGCCGTCGTTCCCGGCCCGCAGGGCGTTCGCCACCAGCCGCGCATGCTCCGCCAGGCCGCTCGGGGCCATGCAGATGTAAATGACCAGAACGGCGGGAATCCAGAGAATCCACGGGGAAGGGAAGAAGGAAAAGGGAAGGAGGAAGGCCGCGCAGGCGCACCATGCGGCGGCGCAGGTTCCCAAAGCCGCCGCCATTCCCGCCGTGAACGTTCCTCCCCACAGCCGCCGCGCCAAGGGTTCCATATGGCGCGCGCACCAGCCGATCAGGCAGACGGGATGAAACCTGTTGGGCGGGTCTCCCGCCAGAATATCCAGCAGAAGGGCCGCAGGCAGGATGAACGGGCACGGGAGCATGGGTCAGCGTTTCAGTTGTAGAATACGGTAAATGGCCTTGAGGTCCAGATGCTCCCGGACCACGTCCGCCAGGCGGTCCAGCGCGCCGTCCAGGTCATAGGAGAAGTGCAGGGAGGGATTGGCGGGCAGTCCGGAATCCTCCCTGACCATGTTGATGAACGCGCGGCGGAACTCGTCCCCGTCCAGCACGCCGTGCAGGTACGTGGCCCAGATACGGCCTTTGCCGTAGCCGCAGGGGGAGCCGTCCTCCCGGAACATGATGGGGGCGCAGCTTCCTTGATGACGGGTAACGCCGTGGTGGATTTCATAGCCAGCGGCGGGAGGGGCCAGCGGCGTGCGTGCCCGGCGCACGTTGAGCAGGGTCTTGGCGGCGGCGAAGGTGGTGGAAAGCTCAAGCAGCCCCAGTCCCGGCGTTCGTTCCTCTGCGGATTCCATGTGCAGCGGGTCCAGAATGTCCATTCCCAGCATTTGCAGGCCGCCGCAAACGCCCAGAATCCACTTTCCCTGTTCGGCGTGCCGGCGGATAGGCTCTTCCAGCCCGGCGGCGCGCAGGCCGGCCAGGTCCGCCGCCACGCTCTTGGTGCCGGGCAGGATGGCCAGGTCCGGATTTCCCCATTCCTCCCGGGTCCGCACCTGGCGCAGGCGCACGTCCGGCTCCGCCGCCAGCGGGGCGAAGTCTGTGAAGTTGGAGACATGGGCGGGCATCACCACGGCCACGTCCAGGCAGTCCGCGTGCTTGGCATGCCCGTCCTGTTCAAAGGGCATCGCGGCCCGGTCCTCTTCCGGAATGTTGATGTTCCGTATCATCGGGATGACGCCCAGCACGGGCTTGCCCGTACGGTCCAGCATGTAGTCGTGCGCCGGGGAAAGCAGTTCCGGATCTCCGCGGAATTTGTTGACCACGAAGCCCGCCAGCAGCTCTTTTTCCCAGGGAGCGAACGTCATCCACGTTCCCAGGAAGGAGGCGTACACGCCGCCCCGGTCAATGTCCCCGGTCAGCAGAACTTTGGCGCGCGCGTAACGGGCCATGTTCATGTTCACCACGTCTGCGGATTTCAGGTTGATTTCTCCGGGGCTGCCGGCCCCTTCCAGGCAGAGGACGTCGTACTCCTCCGCCAGGGAATCGTACGCCTTGCGCACGTCCGGCCAGAAGCGCCTTTTGGCCGTAAAATATTCCCGCGCCTCCATGTGTCCCACGGCGCGCCCCATCACGACCACCTGGGACCCGGTGTTGGAATGGGGTTTGAGCAGAATGGGGTTCATCCGGGCATCCGGGTCAATGCGGCAAGCCTGGGCCTGGACCATCTGGGCGCGGCCCATCTCCTCCCCCAGCGCGGTCACACCGGAGTTGAGAGCCATGTTCTGCGCCTTGAACGGGGCCACGCGGTAGCCGTCCTGAAGAAAAATGCGGCACAGGGCCGCGGTGAGCACGCTTTTTCCCGCATCGGAGCAGGTGCCCTGAACCATCAGGGCCGGTTTGGGCAGTTTGCGGAGAATGGCGGGGCTATCCCCCTTCAGTTCGGCCCGCAGGGCCTTTTCCAGCAGGGCGTGTTCCTCCGGCGTGCGGACGCCGGAGCGGAACCAGCCGCCTGATTCCAGTCCCGGATAGTTGGAGCAGTCGCGCAGCGCGACGCCGTGGTTTTTCAGGAGCCGGGCGGCCAGACCGGAGGGCGCCTCCGCCAGGCGGAAGAGCAGGAAGTTGGCTCCGGACGGGAGCACGGCGGCGCCCGGGAGGGCGGAAAGCCTGCGGAACAGATCTTCCCGGCGTTCCCGGTTTAGGGCGCGTTCCCCGTCCGCCCAGGAAGCCGGCTGTGCCAGCACGGCCCGCACAGCCGCCGCCGCAAAGGCATTCACGTTCCACGCGGGCAGGGACTGCCTCAGCCGTTCCGCCAGCGGAGCGGCGCAGACGGAAAAGCCGCACCGGACGCCGGCCATGCCGTAAAATTTGGTCAGGGAGCGCAGGACCACCAGATTGGGAAGCTCTGCCGCCTCACGGAGGAGTGATTCCGTTCCGTTCGCATAATCCATGAAGGATTCATCAATAATCCAGATGACTCCGGGGCGGGACTGCACAGCCCGGCGCAGGGCCGGAACGTCCAGCAGGCTGCCGGACGGATTGCAGGGATTCGCCAGGAAAACGGCGTTTCCATCTTCGGCCTGTTCCGCCAGCCGGCAGGGAGAGGGCGTGAAGGAATCCCGTTCTTCCGTCCGCGGAGAAAGAATGTCCGTGCCGTGCCGCAGGCAGGCCAGCCTGTATTCGGAAAAAGCGGGTTCCGGAATGACGGCCCGTTTCAACTCCAGCGCGCGCGGAAGGGCGTGAATCAGTTCGTTGGCTCCGTTTCCGAACGCGAAGCAGCCGGAAGGCACTCCGTAATGGTCCGCCGCCAGTTCCCGCAGCTCCGCCATGTCCGGAGAAGGGTAGGGTGCGGCCGCATCCATGGCCTTCCACAGGGCGGAGGTAATGAACTCCGGCATTCCCTCCGGCCTCAGGTTGACGCTGAAATCCAGAATCTCCCGTTCGGGCCGTCCGGCGCCCGCCGCCAGGGATGTTAAATCCCCTCCGTGTGAAAAACTGTTCATGCCGTAGTAATTGAGGCCGGCGTTCCGGGATGGCGCCTGTGCCGGGAAAAGGAAGGAAACGCCTTGAAGGGACGATTTTTCCGGAAGTTGGAACCTCCGCTGAAAACGGCAATCCTTCCCCGTTGCGGGAAGGAAGGGTTAAGGCGCGTCATGGGCGCATCATGTCCTGTACGCGCCGGGGGTGACAAGACAAAAATGGAAGGCTCCGTTTGGAAAAACGGGATGGCGCGCGGCGGCTGAAAAGAAGAAACGCCCTCAAAGCCGCGGAATGTTCAAAGAAAATTCTTTTTGGCTTGTCATACCGGCCCCTTTGGTATTTCATCCGTCCCATGAACCCTTATGGTAAGGGTTACAGACCTCAGGGATGCCCGTAGCCGGGCAGGAAATAGATGGGGAATACCGGTGAGAATCCGGAGCGGTACCGCCACTGTAAGCGAGCTTGTCTCGCAAGCCAGAAGACCAGCCTGTGGGGTTGTCCAACTGTTCGGCGAGTTACCGAACGTAAGGCACCACAACCATGCTTTATACGAAAAAAGCCCTTCAGATGGGCGCTATTGCCGTTGGCCTTGCCGCATTCGCAGGCCAGTCCTCTCTTGCCGAGTCCGCTAAAAAGGAAGACTCCCCGCCCGCTACCAGGACGGAAACCATGCAGGTCATGCCGGAGCTGACCATGGCGTCCCACTTTGTGGGCGTGCCGTACAACCGGTCCGGGGTATCCGTTTCCGTCATCAATCCGGAAGAATTCCAGAAGGCGGGCATTGAAACCCTGACGGGAGCCCTTTCCCAGACGCCCGGCGTCTTCACGCTGGACGGCGGCGGCACCTGGCAGCGCGGTTCCGTGAGCAACACCGTCATCCGCGGGATGAACAAGGAAACCTACACCCTGACCATGGTTGACGGCATGCGCATCAGTGATGTCAACATGTCCGGCAACAAGCTGCTGGGCATCACCAACCTCTTTACCGTGGGCAATGTGGAAGTGGTGAAGGGAGCGCAGGGCGCCGTCTTCGGTTCCGGCGCCATTGGCGGCGTTGTCGCCATGGATACTCCGGAAGGGGAAGGCGATCCCGTGACCAGGATTTTTGCGGAAGCCGGTTCTTTCCATTCCTTCAACAGCTATGCGACTTCCTCCGGCAAGATCAAGAAGCTTTCCTACTTTGTGGGCGTGGGGTTTGAATCCACGGAAAATGATCCTACCATTTATCCGGCCATTTATGACAACCGGAAAGGCATGAACGACTTCCGCCAGTGGCAGGAAGCCGTGCGCCTGGGTTATGACGTCAACGACAAGGTGAAGGTGGGCTTTACCTACCGCCGCCTGGATTCCTACTTTGAATACCCCACACCCTATGTGGACTACGACCAGTGGCCCGCCGTGGCGGACCCCCACCTGTACAACACGGAAGACAAGAACCGCAGCAACCTGGTAACGGGGCGCGTGGATGCGGAAATTACCAAGTTGTGGTCCACCAGCTTCATGGTAGGGCATTACAACATGGATTATTCCACGCACACGCCGGGCTTTGATTTCCAGCCCAACGTGATGCGCAACCGCCGCTTCCAGACGGAATGGCGCAATGCCCTGACATGGAACAAGAAGTGGCAGACAGTCGCCGGCATGGCCTGGGACCGTTCCGACTACATGAGCGAAAACAATTACGTGGCCAAGGATGAATGGCAGAGCACGCTTGCCTTCTTTGCGGAACAGATGTGGGCGCCCACGGACAACTTTGACGCCAGCGTGGCCCTGCGCCTGGAACATGATTCCGTCTGGAACAACCACTTCACGTGGCGTTATTCCAATTCCTGGAAGGTGACGGGCAAGGACTCCCCCACCCGTATTTTCGGTTCCGTGGGTTCCGGCTTCCGCGCCCCCACCTACTTTGAACAGTACGCCGCCAATTACGGCTACGTGGGCAATCCGGACCTGGACGTATCCAAATCCCTGGGCGGAGACCTGGGCGTGGAACAGCGCCTGGCGGACAACCATTACGCTTCCGTAACCGGGTTCTGGACCCGCATCAACGATGAAATCGGCACCAAGAGCGTAGGCACCTGGCCCAACTCCTACACGACTTACGACAACTTCTCCCACGCCACTTCCTACGGCGTGGAAGTAGCGTTCAAGGGGCAGTTCAAGGATGCGTGGAACAGCGGCTATTATGCCAACTACACCTTCACGATGCCCAAGCGGGATTCCATCGGCAACTATGAAACCGTCCAGATGGCCAATACCGCCCGCCACACCATCAACGCGGAGATTTATACCTCTCCGGTTGAAAAACTGACGGTCGGCTTTGGCGTAACGTCCGCCATGGGACGCACGGACTACAACTATGCCCGGCTGGACAACTTCTTTACGGCGCGTTTGTTCGCCCGTTACCAGGTAACGGACAATGTAGCCCTCCATGTGCGGGTGGAAAACCTGTTTGACCAGAATTTCATCATCACGAATGACTATAACTTCGGCCCCCGCCAGGCCCGGGGACTGGGCGTCTTTGGCGGCGTGACGGTCGAATTCTAATTGCTTTTCAGGACTAATTGTTGATTGCACCCCCATCTTCCGCCTTGCGGGCTGTTTCAGGCGAAGGGAACAGCCACGGGCGGAAGATGGGCTTTTTGTTTTCCGGAGGTTCCGGAATCGGTTAACATGCGGCGGTAATCTGAGCTGTGTTGCGCTGGGTATCCATACTGGGGGCGTTGGTCCTCGCCGTCTTTCTGGGGGGGGTATTCTACTTCTCCCAGCGGGAGGCGGACGTTTGGCATGGAGCCTCCGCGCAGGCGGACGGCAGGGGAATGCCTGCCGTATTTGACGGATTCGTAGAACGTTGGAACAGGTCCGTGGAGCGGGAACTGCTTCGGGAACTGGCAGGCGGCGAACGGAAGAAAAGCCTGCTGTCCGTCTCCCGCGGGGCAGGGGACGGGCGGCGTTTGGCGGAACAGGAGCGTTCCGTGGAACGCATCAGGAAAAGGCTGGAATTGAAAGACCATATCCGCCTGCTTCCGCTGGAAGACGTTCCGGCGGGATTGGAATGGCAGACCGGCATGGAGGAGCCGGACGTGGGCGACCCCCGCGCGGTAAAAGGGGGGCAGGTCCGGCTGTGGATCAATACGCCGTTTCCCGGAACCCTGCGGGCGTTCGGGCCGGGAAGCGAAAACTTTTTCAACTACTCCGCCATTGACAACGTGTGGCTTCCCCTCGTGGGGCTGCATCCGGAAACCTTCCGGCCCATTCCGGGGCTGGCGGACCGCTGGGCCGTATCCGCGGACGGGAAAACCGTTTTTTACCATCTGGACCCGGAAGCCACATACTCGGACGGCCGCCCCGTGAAGGCGCAGGACTTCCTTCTGAATATCTGCCTCCGCACGTCCGGCTTTGCCCGGGACCCGTTCTGGACAACTCTGTTCCGCTCCACGTACGACCAGATTACGGTGTACGGGGATTCCGTCATTGCCCTGGCGCTGCCGTCCCCCGGGCCGCTGTTGCCCTACATGGCCTGTGTGGATTTCCATCCGGCCCATCCCGGTTTTTACCATGATTTCAACTCCCTGTTTCTGGAGCGCTACCAGTGGAAGGCGCCGCCGAATACGGGGGGCTACGTGGTGGTTCCCGGAAAAATCCGCATAGGCGAGCGCATCACCCTGGCCCGCGTGAAGAACTGGTGGGCGAAGGACAGGAAATACTACCGCCATTCCTGCAATGCGGACCAGGTGGAGCATGTATTTGTAAACCTGGAAAACAAGGCGGTTGAAATGTTCCGCCGCGGGGAGCTGGACATGATGAACGTCCGCAAGCCGGAAGTATGGGAAACCAGGCTGGAACTGCCGGAGGTACACCAGGGCTACATAGACAAATACAGCCTGGAAGCCGGCTATGCCTGCCCCCCGTACGGCCTGTACCTGAATTGTTCGGACAAGCTGTTGAAAAATCCGGACATCCGCCGCGGGCTGGCGCATTCCGTGAATATGGGCATGGTGATTGACACCCTGTTCCGCGGGAATATGAGAAGGCTGGGCTCCTATATGGAGGGATACGGCGATCTGACGCTCCCGCTGAAAGCGCCGGAATACGGCAAGAAAAAAGCCATGGAATACTTTGCCCGCGCCGGCTACCGGACAATGGGGGAAGACGGTGTTTTGAAAAATGAACGGGGGGAACGGCTGGTGGTGGAACTGACCTTCGCGGACTCCTCCACCCTGATGACCAACGTTTGTTCCATCCTCCGGCAGGAGGCCCTGAAATGCGGGGTGGACCTGCGCCTGGATCCCCTGACCTATAATGTCTGTTCCCGGAAGGTATTTGAAAAACGGTACCAGGCCGCCCTGTGGGCGTGGCCGCTCCAGACGCCGTTTCCCCGGCTGTATGAAACCTTTGCTTCCGAACTGGCGTACGATGCCCGCGGCAATCCCGTGGGCAACACGAACAATATCTTTGCCGTGGCGGACGCCGAACTGGATGCGGCCCTGGACGCGGAGCGGAATGCCCCGGATGACGCTGCCTTGAAGAAAGCCCTTCACCGCGCCCAAAAGCGCATCCATGAACTCTGCGTCTGGATTCCCGGCTGGCGGGAGCCCTACACATACGTCGCCTGCTGGCGCTGGATACGCTGGCCGGAATCCCCCACGCGGTTTTGTTCCCCCAGGATTTACAATCCGCTGGAATCCCACCTGTACTGGGTGGATGAAAAAATGAAGAGGGAAACGCAGGAGGCCCGGCGCCGCGGCGTTCCGTTTGAAGAAAGGCATCAGGTGATACGCCTTGAAAGACCGGATGACGCCGCCCCGTAATAAAACCAGTTCTCCGGCCTCTTTTTAAATTGAAAGGAGGCGGTTTTTTCATCATAATTCCCTTCATTATTCCCTAAAACCGTATATTGACTCCATCATCATGAAAATATCACTTTTTTCCGCCCTGTTTCTGGCCGGCCACCTGTGTATGGCCGCTCCCATGCCCCTGCCGGAATCCAATGACGGCGCCAAGCATGTCTTTGCCACCAACCAGGAAAACTTCCTGATGGACGGAAAACCCGTTAAAATCATCTCCGGGGAAATGCACTACCCGCGCGTGCCGCGCGAACACTGGCAGGACAGGTTCCAGCGCATGAAGGCCATGGGCATGAACACCGTCTGCACCTATCTGTTCTGGAACGTGCATGAACCGGAACCGGGCAAGTGGGACTTTTCCGGCAATCTGGACTTTGTGGAATTCATCAAGGAGGCGCAGAAAGCCGGCCTGTGGGTCATCGTGCGCCCGGGTCCCTACGTGTGCGCGGAATGGGAATTCGGCGGATTCCCCGGCTGGCTGCTGAAAGATGAAGACCTGAAGGTCCGTTCCCAGGACCCCCGCTTCCTGGAACCGGCCATGGCTTATCTCAAGAAAGTCTGCTCCATGCTGGAACCGCTGCAAATCACCAAGGGCGGCCCCATCATCATGGCCCAGGTGGAAAATGAATACGGCTCCTACGGCTCCGACAAGGACTACGTGAAAAAACACCTGGAAGTCATCCAGAAGGAGCTTCCGGGCGTGGTGCCCTTCACCTCGGACGGCCCGAACGACTGGATGATCAACAACGGCACGCTGCCCGGCATCGTTCCCGCCATGAACTTCGGTGGCGGAGCCAAGGGCGCCTTTGCCAACCTGGAAAAGCACAAGGGCAAGACGCCCCGCATTAACGGCGAATTCTGGGTGGGCTGGTTTGACCACTGGGGCAAGCCCAAGAACGGCGGCAGTACGGAAGGCTTCAACCGCGACCTGAAGTGGATGCTGGAAAACAACGTCTCCCCCAACCTCTTCATGGCGCACGGCGGCACCTCCTTCGGCTTCATGAACGGGGCGAACTGGGAAGGGGCCTACACGCCGGACGTGACCAATTACGACTACGGCGCCCCCATCTCCGAAAACGGCACCCTGACGGACCGCTACCGCACCTTCCGCCAGACCATTCAGGACTATTACGGTGATACGTACAAGCTCCCGGAACCGCCCGCCCAGCCGGAAATGATGGAGCTGCCGCCCATCACGTTTACGGAGAAGGCCGGGATGTTCAACCGCCTGCCGCAGCCCGTCATCCGCAAGGAGCCCGTGCACATGGAAGCCCTGGGGCAGAGCCTGGGCTTCATCCTGTACCGGACCAAGGTGAACGGTCCGGTGAAGGGCGAGCTGAAGATGAACAACATGCAGGACCGCGCCATCGTTTACGTGGACGGCAAGAGGCAGGGGGCGGCCGACCGCCGCTACAAGCAGGACGCCTGCGACGTGGTCATTCCCGCCGGCCTCCACACGGTGGACATCTTTGTGGAAAACATGGGCCGCATCAACTTCGGCGGACAAATCCAGGGGGAACGCAAGGGCATCCGCGGCCCCATCACGCTGGACGGGAAAAAGCTGGAAAACTTCCTCATCTACAACCTCCCGTGCAAGGGGGTGGAACTGCTGTCCTTCTCCGGCAAGAAGCCGGGAGGCGACCAGCCCGTGTTCCACCGTGGATATTTCAACGTCTCCAACCCCAAGGATACCTACCTGGACATGCGGGACGGCTGGAAGAAGGGCGTCGTGTGGGTGAACGGCCACAATCTGGGCCGCTTCTGGTTCATCGGCTCCCAGCAGGCCCTTTACTGCCCCGGGGAATACCTCAAACCCGGGAAAAATGAAATCGTGGTGCTGGACGTGGACGGCGGTTCCGGCACGGTGAAAGGCGTAAAGGAAGCCATTTACGAAGTCAACAGGGACCCCGCCATGGCGGACGTCTTCCGCGTGGGCAAGCCCGTGGCCCCCGCCGCCAGCCAGCTCGTGCACAAGGGAACCTTCGCCAAGGGGGCGGACCAGCAGGAAATCAAATTCCGCGCTCCCATCCAGGCGCGCTACATCGCCCTCGTCAGCAAAAACGCCCATGACAACGGCCCCCACGCCGCCATTGCGGAACTGAACTTCCTGGATGCCTCCGGCAACCTGCTTCCCCGTGAACAGTGGTCCGTGGTCTATGCGGACTCCCATGAGACGGCGGGGGAAGCCGCCCAGGCGGGCCTGGTGATGGACAACCAGCCCACCACCTACTGGCACACCAAGTGGCAGGGGGACAACCCCGCGCACCCGCACATGATCGTGCTGGACCTGGGCAAGGTGCAGAAGCTCTCCGGCTTCCGCTACCTGCCGCGCCAGAACCGGGAAAACGGCCGCATCAAGGACTATGAAGTCTATGCCTCGCCCAAGCCGTTCAAGCCTGCCAAATAAGGATTCTCTGAAATCCTGACCTTTCCGGGGCCGCTCCCTCCCAAAGGATGGAGCGGCCTTCTTGCGTCTGGAGAGCCGCATGCCCTGCGGCAACCAAAATCTTTAAAACACGGAGCCCCGCCGTCCGCATGGGAATTCAGTTGCCGCACGGGCTACGGTGTTCCCGGCAAAAAAAGGCGGCTCCGTGGTGAACGGAGCCGCCGTGAGGCAGTGATGAACTCAATGATTGTTAGAAGTTCCAGGAGAAGCCCAGCTTGATGGTGTGGTAGCCGGGATCATTGTAGCCCTGAATCTGGTAGTATTCGTAGCCGATCAGGAAGTCCGCGCTGTTGGAGATGCTGAACTTGAAGCCGGCCTGGGCCGCCCAGGAAAACTTGGTGGTGGAAATGGTGTGGGAGCGGCTCCCGTCTTCCAGGCCGTGGATGGTGGTCTTAATGTCTCCGTACGTGGCGCCCGCCTTGCCGCCCAGATAGAACATCGTGTAATCGCCGATGGGGAGGTTCAGCGTATAGCCGGCCATCATCGGAACGTAGGTGGAGCGGACGCTGGCGGTATAAGGGCCGCTGATGCCCAGGTCATGCACGCTGGGATGGTGGGAGCCTGCCAGAATGCCGCCGTTCAGGGAAATCTGATGAACAATGCTGCCGGTTTCAATATAATTGAAAATGCTCAGATTGCCGCCGGCCACGTTGGGCATGGCATCCTTGGTGGCGATGCCGTAAGCTCCTTCCAGGGACATGCCGAATTGGCCGTCGTATTTGTCGGCGTGGTAGGCGTTGGCGGCAGACACGGAGGCCGCAAGGGCCAGACCTAACAGTATAGTCTTGTTCATATGGAATAAATGGTGAATTTAACGGTCCCTCATTCTTGGCAGTTTTCCGTTTTGAAGTCAAACATGAAATGCCCTGATTGCGGTAAATCCTCTTGTACCGGGAGATGAAGTTGCCAGAACGGACCCGGTGGAGTACATTCAGCGGCATGGAACAACAAGCGTGTGATTTGCTGGTGACCGCTTCCCGTATGCTGACAGGCGCGGAACAGGCCGCGGCGGAGGGGAATGCGGCCGTCGCCGTCCGGGACGGGAAAATTCTGGAAACGGGAAGCGCCGCGGAGCTGGAAGCCAAATGGAGCCCGGCCTCCCGCAGGGACCTGGGAAACGCCCTGCTGATGCCGGGGCTGGTCAATGCCCATACGCACGTTCCGATGACCTTTTTGCGCGGTTTTGCGGATGACCTGCCGCTGATGGAGTGGCTGACCGGGCATATTTTCCCGGTGGAAGCCCGCCTGACGGACAGAATCGTCTCCCTGGGGGCGCGGCTGGGCATGTATGAAATGATGCGGACGGGAACGACGGCTTTTGTGGACTCCTACCTGCTGGAAACCAACGTGCTTCAGGAGGCGGATCGCATGGGGATGCGCTGTGTGGGCGGGGAGGCTCTTTTTGCGTTTCCTTCCCCGGCATACGGCGGCTGGGATGCGGCGGAAGCCCTGTACCGGGAGCAGGCGGCGCGCTTTGCGGGCCGTGGCCGGGTGCAGGTGGCCCTGATGCCGCACAGCGTGTACACCACCAGTGACGACGTGCTGAAGCGTTCCATGAAGCTGGCGGAGGAACTGGATTTGATGCTGCACATCCACCTGTCCGAATCCGCCGGAGAAGTGGAGCAGTGCCGCTCCCTGCACGGGGACAGGCGCCCGGTGGGCTATGCCCGGGACATGGGGCTGCTGAATGAACGCACCGTGCTGGCCCACATGGTGGATGTGACGGACGGGGAACTGGAACTGGTAGCCGCTTCCGGAGCGGCGATCGCCCACAACCCGGTCAGCAATTTGAAACTGGCTTCCGGCTTCGCCCGCGTGCGGGACATGCTGCGGGCCGGCATCCCCGTCTCCCTGGGGACGGATGGCGCGTGCAGCAATAACAGCCTGGACATGTTTGAAACGATGAAGCTGGCTGCCATCCTTGCCAAGGGATATAGCGGGGACGCCACGGCGGTGCCCGCCATGCAGGCGCTGAAGATGGCTACGGCGGAGGGCGCCCGCATCTTCCGGACGCCGGGGCTGGGAACGCTGGTTCCGGGAGCCCCCGCGGACATGATTGCCCTGGACCTGGATGAACCGAACCTCTGCCCGATCTTCAACGAAGCGTCCCATGCCGTTTATGCCGCTTCCGGCAAGGACTGCGTGTTCACCATGGTGGACGGGAAAATCCTGTACGACCACGGAACCTATGCAGACGGCCTGTACGCGGACACTGCCGCAGAAATGCAGAACCTGGTGAAGTGGGTGAAGGGAAGCAATGATAGTTAAGAGTTAATAGTGATTAGCTAATAGTTGTTGTGCTGTTGCCCGTTAATAGTTAACTATTACCTATTAACTGTTCTCTGGGGGCGGTCCCTTGAGTCGGCCCATGTTCATATTCCTTCTTTACCCGCAAGGGGGGAAGCCTTTATAGTATCTTCATGCAATATGATCTCATCGTCATTGGCGGTGGCCCCGCCGGATATGTGGGCGCCATCCGCGCCGCCCAGCTGGGAAAATCCGTGGTGTGCGTGGAACGCGACCGGGTGGGGGGAACCTGCCTGAACTGGGGCTGCATTCCCACCAAGGCGCTTCTGAAAAACGCGGAAGCGTACCTGACCGTGACGAGCCGGGCGAAGGAATTCGGCATGACGGTGGAAGGCGTCAGCGTGGACTGGAGCGAAGTGATCGGCCGTTCCCGCAAGGTCAGCGACCGCCTGGCCGGAGGCGTGGGTTTCCTGTTCAAGAAAAACAAGGTGGACTCCGTTGCGGGGGAAGCCTCCATCGTCGCTCCCGGCAAGGTGGAAGTGAAAGCCGCCGATGGAACGGCGAGCGTCCTGGAAGGGAAGAACATCCTGATCAGCACCGGCTGCGTTACCCGCACGGTGCCCAGCCTGCCCCTGAACGGCACCACCATCATCGGCTCCAGGGAAGCCATGGTGCTGGAAAAGCGGCCTGAAAGCATGATCATCATCGGTTCCGGTGCCATCGGCACGGAATTCGCCTACATTTACAACTCTTTCGGCACCAAGGTGACGCTCATTGAAGCGCTCCCGCGCATGCTTCCCAATGAAGACGACGACTCCTGCCAGACGCTGGAACGCGCGTTCAAGAAGCAGGGCATCAAGGTCATGACGGGAGCCTCCGTGGAATCGGTCACGGAAACCTGCGACGGAAAGGTCAAGGCCAACGTGAAAAACAGCAAGGGGCAGGAAGAGGAAATCACGGCGGACGTTTGCCTGGTGGCCATCGGCGTGAAGCCGGTCGTTCCCGCCGCTCCCGGCCTGGAGCTGACGGAAAAGGGATTCATCAAGGTAAATGACCGCTACGCCACGTCCATTCCCGGCGTTTACGCGGCGGGCGACGTGATTGGCGGCGTGCTGCTGGCGCATACGGCCACCTTTGAAGCTGTGCAGGCCGTGGAAGGCATGTTCAATCCGGACTACCAGCCCAGGCAGGTCGGCTTCTTCCCCAGTTGCACGTACTGTTACCCGCAGGTGGCTTCCGTAGGCAAGACGGAACGCGCGCTCAAGGAAGCGGGCGTGGAATACAAGGTGGGCAAGTTCCCCTTCCAGGCCATCGGCAAGGCCGTGGCCGCCGGAGAGACGGACGGCTTCGTGAAAACCCTGTACGGCGCCAAAAACGGGGAACTGCTGGGCGCCCACATCGTGGGGCCGGAAGCCACGGAACTGATCGCCACGCTGGGTGTCGGCATCCAGGCGGAACTGACGGATGAGGACATCCACGCCACTATCTTCGCCCATCCCACGCTGTCTGAGGCCATCCATGAATCCATGCTGGCTTCCGAGGGAATCGCCATCCACATGTAACGGCTTTCAAGGGAAGAGCCCCGGAACGGGGCTCTTTTTCTCCATTCCTGTGCCGTTAAAAAGATGAACGATAACCTGCGCTGGAAATAAAGGCTTCAAAACCTGAATAAGGCTTTTTCCCGGTTGCGCCATGCTTGCGCGTTGTCGGAATACAATGAACTGGAAATGGCCGGACTGGTGCAGACTTATGAATTTACGTTTGCGCTGTGCTGGAAAACGCTGAAGGATAAGCTGGTTTATGACGGCTACAGCGTCAACAGCCCCCGCGAAGCCATCAGGCAGGCGTTCGGCGCAGGCTTGATAGGTCATATTGATTGTTGGCTTCAGGCGTTGGAAAGCCGCAGCTTGTTTGTGCATACTTATGATGATTCCATCGCGGAAGAGGCGGTTTCCCTGATTAAGGAGCGATTCTTTCCCATGCTGGCCCAATGTGCGGAAAATCTGAACATGACGGCGGAGAAAGGGAACTGGGCGATGGCCTGACGGCCAGGGTGCGCTCAGGCATCCGGGAAGTTCTTTCACAGTCTCCGCAGATTAGGAAAGCCGTTTTATTCGGTTCTCGCGCCCTGGGAACGTGGAAGCCTGCGTCTGACATTGATCTTGCCCTGGAGGGCGAGGAACTGGACTTATCCTTCCTTTTGACTCTCCAGGCGCGTCTCACGGAGTTGAACCTGCCTGTGGAGGTGGACTTGATTATTCGTAACAGAATCACTAATCCTGATTTGGAGCGTCATATCCATGCTTATGGCAAGGAGTGGTTCTCCCGTTCCATGGAATGAAGGGATGTTGATTCCGGAGAGCCCCTGTAAAACAGGTAAGACATTCAGTCTTTCCTCTTTAGTATTCAGTCTTTTTCTCACCGGTCCTCACAGCTCGAACACCGGATTCTCCACGGCGTTTTTTACCGCAATGAGGAATTGCACGGCCTGCTTGCCGTCCACCAGGCGGTGGTCGTAGGAAAGGGCCAGGTACATCATGGGCCGGGCGACGATCCGGCCATCCCGGACAACGGGGCGTTCCTGGATGGCGTGCATGCCCAGAATGCCGCTCTGCGGCGGGTTCAGGATGGGGGTGGAGAGCAGGGAACCGTACGTGCCCCCGTTGGAGATGGTGAAGCAGCCTCCTTGCAGGTCCTGCATGGACAGGTTTCCCTGGCGCACTTTTTCCGCCAGGGCGGCGAGCTCCAGTTCCAGCTCCGGAAGCGTTTTCCGGTCGCAGTCCCGCAGCACGGGGACCACGAGGCCCTTGTCCGTGCCGATGGCCACGGAAATATCGTAGTACAGGTTTTCCACGATGTCCGTGCCGTCAATTTTGGCGTTGACCTGGGGAACCTCCTGGAGGGCTTTGACCACGGCCTTGATGAAGAAGCTCATGAAGCCCAGCTTGGTTCCGTACTGTTCCCGGTAGTTTGCATTGAATTGCTTGCGCAGCTCCATCACGGCGGACATGTCGCACTCGTTGAAGGTGGTGAGGATGGCCGCCTGATGCTGGGCTTCCACCAGCCGGGCCGCGATGGTGCGGCGCAGCGGGCTCATGGGTTTCCTGATGAAACGCGGGGAAGCCTTCTTTTCAGCTCTCCTGTTCTCCCCGGCGGGAGCCTGTTCCGGGGCGGAGGGTTCCTTTTCCGGTTTTTGTTCCGGGGATTCAGTTGCGGGGGCGGGCTTCTGGGGAACGGTTTTCTCCCGTGCATCCGGCCTGGCGGTTTTCTCCGGTTCCGGCGGTGCGGGGGCTTCTTTCTTCTCCGGTTCGGCAGGGGCCGCGGCTGTTGGAGAGATGCGGCCCAGAGCCGCCCCGATGGGCGCTTCCGCTCCTTCCGGGACCAGGATTTCCAGCACGCCGCTTTCGTCCGCTTCCAGGTCCGTGGAAACCTTGTCCGTTTCCAGCGTCACCAGGGTGTCGCCTTTGGCTACCGGGTCTCCGGCATTCTTGTGCCACGCGGCTACGGTGGCGGTGGTGATGGATTCTCCGAAGTTGGGGATCAGGATGTCGCTCATGGGATAAGGATGGTTCAGGATTGCGCCCGCGGCCCGAAAGCGGTGGCGATAAGTCTTTTTTGCGCGGCGGCATGCAGGGCCTTGGCTCCCTCCGCGGGACAGGCCATGGGCGGGCGGCCCGCGTAGCGGAAGGAGGTGGCGAAGAGCCGCCCCAGCCTGTTCCGCAGGTGGCCCCAGGCTCCCATGTTGGAAGGTTCTTCCTGGCACCAGACGAAGTCGCGCACCTTCTGGTAGGGGGCCAGCAGGTAGGTAAGCTGTTCCTGGGCCAGCGGGTAGATTTGTTCCAGCCGGATGATGACGGTATCTGAAATGTTCCGCTCCTTCCGGTAGGCGGCCAGGTCATAATAAACTTTCCCGGTGCAGAAAATGGCGCGCGTCACCTGGTCCGGCGCGGGAGCGTCCGGGTCCGGAAGCACTTCATGGAAGCGGGACGGCGCCAGGAATTCCCGGTGGGGGGAGACGGCCTCCGCACGGGAGAGCAGGCTTTTGGGCGTGAAGACGACCAGCGGCTTGTGCACGTTCTGGTGAACCTGGCGGCGCAGGGCGTGGAAATACTGCGCCGGGGTGGTGGGGTTGATGACCTGCATGTTGTCATCCGCACAGAGCTGGAGATAGCGCTCCATCCGGGCGCTGGAATGTTCTGAGCCCGCCCCCTCATAGCCGTGGGGAAGCAGCAGCACGATGCGGTTCTTCTGGTGCCATTTGGCCTCCGCGGCTGCAATGAACTGGTCCACGATGACCTGCGCCCCGTTGGCGAAGTCCCCGAACTGGGCTTCCCACATCACCAGAGCGTCCGGACTGTCCAGCGCGTAGCCGTATTCAAAGCCCAGGACGGAGGCTTCCGACAGGGAGGAGTTGTAAATGCGGAACGTGGTGGTGCCGTGGTTCAGCTTTTCCAGGGGCGTGTACAGGGAGCCGTCGTTGAAATCATGCAGGACGGCGTGCCTGTGGGAGAAGGTGCCGCGCTGGCAGTCCTGGCCGGACAGGCGGATAGGGTGGTCTTCCGTAAGCAGGCTGCCCCAGGCCAGGGCTTCCGCCATGCCCCAGTCCAGCAGGCCGCCTTCGCGGAAGGCCTCCCGGCGGCGTGAGAGGAAGCGTTTTTCCAGCGTGGGATGCGGCGTGAATCCGTCCGGCAGTTCCGTCAGGATGTTTCCGACGTTTTGGAACAGTTCGGGGCTGATTCCCGTGCGCACGCTGGTGCGCGGGATGGGCGTTTCATCCGCATCCTGCGAGGTGGCGGGAAGGATGTAGTCCGCCGGGTTTTCCTTCATCTGCTGCAAGGCCTGTTCCATCCCGTTCCAGATGTGTTCCCGGATGTCATGCTCCTGCTGTTCCGTCAGTTCTCCGCGCTCCCTGAGTTCCTTTCCGTACAGGGCGGCGGCGGTGGGGCGCGCTTCAATCCGTTTGGTCTGCATGGGCGCGGTAAAGGCGGCCTGGTCCGTTTCATTGTGTCCCAGGCGGCGGTAGCAGTACATGTCCAGAATGATGTCCCGCCCGAACTGCTGGCGGAACTGGAGGGCGAATTCCGCCGCCCAGATCAGGTCCTCCGGGCTTTCTCCGTTGATATGGAGGATGGGGGACTGGAGCATCTGCGCCACGTCCGTGGCATAGCGGGAAGAGCGGGCCTCGTCCGGGCCGGTCGTGAAGCCGATCTGGTTATTGATAATGAGGTGCACGGTGCCCCCCGTCCGGTAGCCTTTCAGCAGGGAGAGGTTCAGCACTTCCGCGACGAGCCCCTGTCCCGCAAAAGCGGCGTCTCCATGCAGGACCAGCGGCAGCACATGCTTGCGCTCCGCGTCTTCCAGATTGTGCTGCATGGCTCTGGCCCTGCCTTCCACCACGGGATAGACGGCTTCCAGGTGGCTGGGATTGGAGGAGAGGCGCACGTGGAGTTCCCGCCCGTCCACGTGGCGCCTGGTGGCGTAGCCCAGGTGGTACTTTACGTCGCTCCTGCCGATGGGGGATTCCGGCAGGTAGTCCGGCGTGAATTCGTGAAAGATGGTTTTCAGCGGCTTGTGGAGGATGTTGGCCAGCACGTTCAGCCTCCCGCGGTGGGCCATGCCCATTTCAATGTGGGAGACGCCGGCGGCGGGGCACCGCTTGACGAGCGCGTCCAGCAGGACGATGGCGCCTTCCCCCCCTTCCAGGGAGAAGCGTTTTTCCCCGATGAAACGCTTCCCAAGGAATTCCTCAAACAGTTCCGCCTTGCAGAGGTGGAAGAAGGCGTCCCGCCTGGCTTCCGGACCGTAATCCACGCCGTTCGCCCGGAGCTTGATCTTTTCTTCAATCCAGGAGCGGATTTCCAGATTGTCGATGTGGTGGTACTCAAACCCGACGGCTCCGCAGTAGGTCTTTTGCAGGTGGCTGATGATTTCACGCAGGGTGAAGGTCCGGCCGTCCATGAACGTGCCGATGTTGGCGGGCTGGTCCATGTCCTCCTCCCGGAATCCCATCTCCTCCAGGTTGACGGGGGTGCACGCCTTGTCCGGGGAGGCCAGGGGATTGAAGTGGGAGCACTGGTGCCCCATGACCCGGTACGCGCGGATGAGCTGGTTGACGCGCCCGCGGCATTCCGCGCTTTCCGGCGGCACGGTGTAGGGAGAGGCGTCCGTGCCGTTTCCTGCGCCTCCGTGTTCCTGCGGAGCGCCGCCGCTGCCCAGTTCATACCCCTCAAACCAGGCTGCCCACAGGGGATCTACGGACAGGGGATCATTCTTCCATGCTTCATGGAGCGCCGTGATTTCTTCAGGCGCGAGTCTGGAAAAGATGGAGGCGTTCATGTAGAAGGGCGGGATTTAAAACTGTTATCTGTTCACTGGCCGCTATTCTCTGCCCGCAGGGCATTAATAGCTGTGTTCGTTAAGCTGGACCTTCCCGCGGAAGACCCAGTAAATGGCGGCGGAGTAGGCCAGCACGAGCGGTACGCCCAGGATGGCGATGTACGTCATCACCACCAGGCTTTCCCGCGTGGAGGAGCCGTTGACGAGCGTCAGGGAGTTCTCCGGATTGGGCATGGAGTACAGCAGGTTGGGGAACATGGCCGCCCCGAAGAGGGCCATCATGCAGCCCATCGTGGAGCAGGAGGCGATGAAGGCCCAGCCCGGACGGTTCCTGTGGATGAAGATCCAGATGGCCGTGATGGAAATGACCGCCAGGGCCGCGATGCCGTAAATCCAGGGGGAGCGTTCCAGGGCCGCCGCTACGTGCGGCACGTACAGCAGGGTGGCCGCTCCGTGAAGAATGATCAGAATCGTGAAGATGATGATCCAGGGCTTGAGCAGTTTTTTAATTTGATCCTGAAGATTCCCCTGCGTTTTCATCAGCAGGAAAATGCCGCCGTGCATGGCGAACAGGGCCACCGTCGTCAGCCCCAGGAGAACGGCATAGGGGTTCAGCAGGCTGAGGAAGGTTCCCGTGAAATTGCCCTGGTCGTCCAGCGGGATGCCCTTGGTCACGTTCCCCATGGCTACGCCGATGAGGAGGGCGGCCAGGAGGCTGCTGATGGAGAAGGTGGTGTCCCACCCCCTGCGCCACCACCTCATGGGCTGCTTGCTCCGGAATTCAATGGAGACGGCCCGGAAGATCAGGGTCAGCAGCAGAAGCATGAAGGCCAGGTAAAACCCGGAGAAAACGGAGGCGTACACGTACGGGAAGGCGGCGAAGAGGGCGCCCCCGCCCGTGATGAGCCAGACTTCATTGCCGTCCCACACGGGGCCGACGGCGTTCAGCGTGAGCCTTCTGTTTTCATCTCCCTTGATGAAAAGCTGAAGGGTTCCTGTTCCCAGGTCAAAGCCGTCCAGGATGGCGTAGCCGGAAAAGAGCACGCCGACGAGGATGAACCAGATGATTTGCAGGTCTGTGAGAGTGAGATTGTCCAACATGGTTTTAACGGGGTGGGGGATTAGTCTTTAATGAAGGGAACCTGGAGCTTGCCTTCCCCGGTTCCGTCGTCTTCTTCCGCTTCCTGGTCCGGGCCCTTGCGGATTTTATGGGTGATCTGATAGAGGAAGAGGGCCAGCAGCAGGGTGTAAATCACGCCGAACATGCCGAGGGAGGAAAGGGCTTCCGCCGGAGTAAGGGTGGGGGAGACGGCATGTTCCGTCCTCAGGATGCCGTACACAATCCACGGCTGGCGGCCCATTTCAGCCACGGCCCAGCCCACCTGGTTGGCGATCTGGGGGCCCAGCACGGAGAAGACGAAGCACCAGAGAAGCCAGCGCTTCTGGAAAAGCCAGCCCTTTTTCCAGCCCCATATTCCCACCAGGAACAGCGCGGCCAGCGCGCAGCCGATCAGGATCATGATGTGGAAGGAGTAAAAGACGGGCAGGATGGGCGGGCGTTCGTCCTGCGGAATGTCATTCATGCCCGTAATGGGCGTATCCAGGTCGTGATGGGTCAGGAAGGTCAGCAGGTACGGGATGGAGATGCCCGTGACTTCATGGGTGGACGGGTTCATCCAGCCGACGAGGTGGAGGGGCAGGGGGGCGCCCGTTTCCATCACGCCTTCCATGGCGGCGAATTTGGCGGGCTGGTGGATGGCGACTTCCCTACCGCTGGAGTCTCCCGTGATGCCCATGCCCACCACGCCGATGAGGCCGATGACCAGGGCTACCTTGAAGCTCTTTTCAGCCCCTCCGGTAAAACGTTTTTTCAGGATGTACCAGGCGGAAACGCTGAGGACGAGCGTGGCCCCCGCCAGCCAGCAGCCGGCCAGCGCGTGCGTCAGGCGGTCCACGGTGGAGGGGTTGAAGACCACGTCATAGAAGCTGGTGATGTGGGCCTGGATTTTTCCGTTCACCTCCACCAGCTTGTACCCGGCGGGAGTCTGCATCCAGGAATTGGCCACGATGATCCAGATGGCGCTGAAATGGGCGCCCAGGGCGACCATGCAGGAGGAGAAGAAGTGCATTTTGGGCCCTACCTTGTCCCAGCCGAAGAGCAGGATGGCCAGGAAGCCGGATTCCAGGAAGAAGGCGAAAATGCCTTCCGCCGCGAGGGGGCTGCCGAAAATATCGCCCACGCAGCGGGAATAATCCGCCCAGTTGGTGCCGAACTGGAATTCCATCACAATGCCGGAGGCCACCCCCAGGGCGAAGATGATGCCGAAAATCTTGGTCCAGAACTTGGCCTGCTTGTGGTAAAGCTCGTTCTTCGTTTTCAGCCAGAGGCCTTCCAAAGCCACCAGAACCACCCCCAGGCCGATGGTCATCGGCGGAAAGATGTAGTGGAACATGATGGTGAGAGCGAATTGAATACGGGATAATAAGACCGGATCGTCCATGATTGATTGGGGATGAGTGGTTTTTAATGGAACAAGATGCCGGCAGCCAAATTCCGGTACCTTCATGATTTATACATCCCAAACGCTCCTTTGTTCAATTATTTTCCGTTTTGCCCAATAACTTTTTTAGATTATCTCTAAAAAAGAATGGTTTAGAGCAGGATGAACACGGGAGTCCCCTCTTCCACCAGGCCAAAAAGGGCCAGCATGTCCGCGGGGGAAAGGCGGATGCAGCCGTGGGATTCCGGCGTTCCCAGAAGTTCCGGATGGTTGGTGCCGTGGATGTAGATGTAGCGTTCCCGCGTATTGGCGTTTTCCGGCTCCAGGCCGTCCAGCCACAGGATGCGCGACAGGATGAGGTCAGAATGTTCGTCCAGGCCCTCCGGAATGGCGCCGGGGTAGCGGCCGGCCGGAAGGCGTGAGAGGAAAATGGTATCCTCCGGTTCCCCGTCTCCTATTTTCCGGCAGATGCGGAAACGGCCCGTGGGCGTTTTTCCGGAGCCCTCTTCAAACCCCGTTCCCGCTTTTCCGCTGGAAACGGGGCACCGGAACAGCACTTTTCCGGATGCTTCCAGCGCCAGCTCCTGCCGGGACAGGTCAATGCGTATGGAAGGAGCGGACACGGCGGAAAAAAGGAGAAAGAATGGTCAGGCCTCCTGCTCCATCCGGGCAATGATGGCCTGGATGGCGGCTGTCAACTGCCACGCCACGCTGTTGTAGGCGGCCTGTCCGCAGCCGATCGGGTCTGCAATGTTGCGGTTGTCCGTATAGCAGGTGACCAGCCTGATTTTATCCGCATGCTCGGGAAAATTGGCAAGCAGCGCGGCCAGGTGGCTCTCCGTCATGGCATAAACGGCTGTGGCGTTCTCCATCAGTTCATCCGTGACGGGGCGGCTTTCATGGCAGGACAGGTTGACGCCGTGCGCCTCCAGCACGTGGAGCGTTTCCGGGCTGGCCTCCTGCCCGTGCCATGCGGAGGTTCCTGCGGAACCGGCCTTCCATTCCGGGTGGCCGGCGGAGAGCTTGCGGAAAAGGCCTTCCGCCATGGGGCTGCGGCACGTGTTGCCGGTGCAGATGAAAAGGATGTGTTTGCGCTGTGTCATGGGAGGGATGTTATCTTTTGGAATGATGGGGGATAGGCACCTCGTTGGGTTCCTGGTACAGGTTGTCCGGAGGGAGAACGTGGCCCGCTCCGCTGCCGTCCGCGGGGGGCGTTCCGCCGTCTTCCTCCTCTTCTTCATCCGCATTACCGGAGGGAGGCGTGAGCCACGGGAACAGGCACCCCGCCAGGGCTACGCACAGCACCCCCGTGACGGGTGTCATGACGGGGAACCAGGTATCATGCACGGAGAACAGGTACCACGCGATAACCGGAGCCGCCAGCATGCAGAGGCCCCAGATGATGAAGCGGCCGCGGCGCTGGAAACGCAGGGCCCATACGGCCAGGAGCAGGACATCCAGCACGATGACCCACTGCACCCAGGCCGGAGCCGCCGGAATCAGGACGGGAGGGGCCGGAGCCAGGGAGCCCATGATGCTGCGGATGGTTTGGGCGGACAGGAGGGCCTGCGCGTCCGGAGTCTCGGAAAGGGCGGAGGGCTCGGAAACGATGACCGCGTCCGCGGAGGAAAGCAGTTTTCTGACGGCGGTGGTATCCGGCGGGCGCAGGCCGGACATGACGGGAACGATCACCTCCTTCGTGTCCAGCATGGTGGGGCTGCTGTGCTCCGCCAGCGGAATGCGGCCGTACTCGTCCAGTGGGATGGAGCGCTTATTGCCCAGGAAAAGGGTTTCTCCCGGGATGATTTTCACGTCGCCGGGCTTCAGGTCCAGCGCATTCAGGGCGGCGACCAGCGGCAGGGTGGGGATGATGTCCCCGCCCCAGCGGACAAAAAGAGGGGGAGACACCCGGTCTTCCGGGGCAGGGGAAAACAGTTCATTATTTTCCACAATGGTGCCCAGGGTGCGTGCCGCCGTCACCAGTTGGGGGGATTCTCCCACCAGTCTGTCCGCACGCGGAAAGCGGTCCGCCTTCCCGACAATGTTGGCGGCGGGAACGGCCAGCTTCTTCCAGTCCGGCGGCAGCGGCGCGTGGCGGGAGGACTCGCTCATCTGCCGCCCCAGGGCCTTGTGGGGAAAGCGGTCCAGCTCATATCCCACGGCGGCTTTCACGATGCTGTCCGGCTCCTCGTCCCAGGCCAGGGGGGCCATCACGTAAACATTCTTGGCCCCCTGCTCGTACAGGTGGCGGAACAGCACCGTGTAATCCATGGGGTTGGGCGGATACGTGGCAAAGCTGTTCAGGGAGGATTCCCGGTGAAGGGAAACCACGGGAAGCTGGGCCGTCTGCCCGTTGTTGAAATAATCGTAAGGCTGGAGGACGATGCTGTCTTCCGCATTCAGTCCTTCCGGATGCACATGCCGGTACTCTCCGGCCAGGGAACGTTCCGCCGCCCATTCATAACAAAAAACGGTGGGGGGGAGAAACACGTATCCCAGAATCCAGCCCAGGCCCAGGGAAATCTGGAACAGGGACAGAACAAGCAGGAATCTGGGAGTCAGCGTCATCAGGGTACGGAATGAAAAATCATACTAACATGGCCGCCAGCGGTTCTGCAAGCGTGGAGCCGGGCAGAAGCCTCCGGAGGTGTTCCAGCCCGGCGGGAATCTGGGCGAGGTACCAGGTTTTCCCCTGGTTGTGGCCGATGTTGGCGTAGGCCCCCAGCATCTGCATGACCCGCTGCAGGGCGCATGCCCGGAAAATGCGCTCGTCCAGGGGGTGGCCGGTAATCCTTTCCCACTCCCGGAGCAGCTCCTGCGCCTGTGCGGGGGACAGATGGGCATAACCGTCATAAACCAGGGAAGCCAGGTCATACTCCGGGCGGCCGCCGCGCATGCCCTGGAAATCAATCAGCCACGTCTTTCCGGCGTGGATATGCACGTTCTGGGACTGGCTGTCCCGGTGGACGGGGCGTGCAGGAAGGGAGGCCAGGAACTGCGCCAGTTCTTTCAGGGCCGGATGGTTCAGGAAGGGGGCCGTCTCCATTCCGAGATGGGTTCCCAGCAAATGTTCCGCAAAATAGGCCTGCTCCCAGTGGTACAGGGCCTCGTCAAAAGCGGGCTGAAGAGAAAAATCCTCCGGGAACGGGCAGTCATGAAGCAGATGGAGCTGTTCCATGGCCCGGATGTAGCGCAGGCGCAGGGTGGGCCAGGGTTCCCCCCGGAAGCCCAGAAGATTGGCATCCCCCAGGTCCTCTACCAGGGCGGCGCCGCAGCCGGGGCCGAGCGGTTCATAATCGTAAATCTCCGGCACGCTGACGCCATGGGCGCGCAGGTGCCGGGCCGCGGGAATAAAGGAGTCGTTATCCGCGCGGTCATTGCCCCAGCGGATGCCTATGCAGGTGCGGCCGTCAAGCCGGATGCGGACAATGGTGCGCCCGGACGCCCCCAGAGCCAGGGTCTGGAAATCTTCTTCCCGCGGAACGGCGTGAAAACTCCGTTGAACCAGGCTGGACAGTTCTTTCATGAAAGGGCGTGGCAGTGGGGCCTTGCGGAAGGGAGCGGACGGAGGGTTGGGACGTTCTCCGTCCGCTGAAAATGAGGTACGGGATGGAATCAGGCGGGGAACTGGCGGTCTTCCCCGTAGCCGTAATGCTCCACGACGTAATCCACGTCCTTGTCTCCGCGGCCGGAGCAGTTGACCAGGATGGCGCCTCCCCTGTTTTCCCGGGCCCACTTCATGGCGTAGGCAATGGCATGGGAGCTTTCCAGAGCGGGAATAATCCCTTCATAACGGGAAAGCTTGAAAAAGGCGTCCACGGCTTCTTCATCCGTAGCGGTGACGTAATTCACGCGGCCGATGTCGTGCAGGTAGGCGTGTTCCGGCCCCACGGAAGGATAATCCAGCCCGCTGGCCACGGAATGGACCGGACCGGGATTGCCGTCCTCATCCTGAAGCATGATGCTCTCGAACCCGTGCAGGACGCCCTTGCTCCCGTAGGAAATGGAAGCGGAATGATCCCCGAGCGTGGGCCCCTTGCCGAGCGGTTCCACGCCGTAAATGTCCAGCGGGTCTCCCAGGAAGGCGGTGAACATGCCCATGGAATTGCTGCCGCCGCCCACGCAGGCGCACACCGCGTCCGGAAGAAGTCCCGTCATTTCCAGGAACTGTTCCCGGGCCTCCACGCCAATGCACATCTGGAAATCGCGCACCATTTGAGGGAAGGGGTGCGGACCCACCACGGAACCGATGCAGTAAATGGAATCCTTGTAATTGTTCAGGTAGGAATCAAAGGCGGAATCCACGGCCTCCTTCAGGCTCTGGAGGCCGTGCGTGACGGGCACCACCTTGGCGCCCAGAATCTTCATGCGCGTGACGTTGGGAGCCTGCTTGGCAATATCCACCGCGCCCATGTGAACCTCGCATTCCAGGCCGAAAAAGGCGGCGGCCGTAGCCAGCGCCACGCCGTGCTGCCCGGCGCCCGTTTCCGCAATAATGCGCTTCTTGCCCATGTACTTGGCAAGAAGGCCTTCCCCCATGCAGTGGTTCAGCTTGTGGGCGCCCGTATGGTTCAGGTCTTCCCGCTTCAGATAAATCTGGGAGGTTCCCAGGTGGCGGGAAAGGCGCTCGCAATGGTAAACCGGAGTGGGACGGCCCTGGAACTGCTTGCGGATGCGGCGCAGTTCATTAATAAACTGCGCGGAATGGGCGATCGTCTGGTAGGCTTCCGTAATTTCTTCAAAAGCGGGAACAAGCTCGTCCGGCAGGTAAACGCCGCCATATTCGCCAAAGCGGCCCTGGGCGTCCGGAAAATTGCGTAAATAAGTATGGAGATCCATGGTCTATTGCATTCGTGACTGACAGTATTTAGCATGCCGCCCCAATTCAGGCAAAAACAATCTCCTCCGGAAGTCTTTTTAGGAAGGGTGAATTTTCCCTCTGCCGCGCTGCGGAAGAAATTCAGGCATCAAAGGTCGTGGGCCTCCGCTTCCGGCTGGCTGTTTTTGTTCAAGCCGCGGGATGCCGGCCTTCCGCCGTAGCTTCTGATGGAAGCACAGTCGGAACAAGGGACCCCGGCCCGTGTAAACACCGTGAACCGGATACCATCCGGAGCGCCGCAAGTCCTTGCGGCAACTGGAAAAAACAATTAAACGCCGGAGAACTGATAAAAAAGGGCGCCTGAACCAGTAAAAACCGGCTGCCTTTTCCCGGTGAAGAACCAATGAAAGCCTGAAATCAGGCCAGACGGCGCTTTTTAATGGACTTTCCGGTATCGGCAAGCGTCTGGCGTGCGTCCGGATCTGCTCCGGCCATCAGGGCGGCCAGGTCCCGGACGATGTTCTGGCGCATGCGGTCCACCAGGTCGCGCCCCTCCTGGGTGATGGCGACCATGATCTTGCGGCGGTCCTTGGCCGCGCTCATGCGCTTCAGGTAGCCCATCTCCTGAAGCTTGTCCACCATGCCGGTGGCCGCCGCGGTGGAATGCCCCATTTTCTGGGCAATGCTGGACATGCTCAGAAAATCCTCGCTGGCCAGGTAAGTCAGCAGGAAAAACTGGGGGTAGGAAACCTTGCCCTCATTCAATTCTGAAGAAAGATTCAGAATGCAGGAACGCTGCGTGAACAGGATGAAATCCGCCAGCTTGTTTGCTTCTTCGGAAATGGAGCTCATGGTCGTTGTGAATGTCGGGGGGTAGGTTTGATGACGGTGCCGTCCGCAGGCTTGGCGGCGGTTCGGCCAACCTACCGCCGGGACCTTCCTCGGGCAAGTCAAAAATATAAATTTTTATTAAAATTTTACATTTGCAGATAATAAGCCTTTTGATGGTATTTGGAATACAATATGTTGATTGTTAATAGAATGGTTGTATTTTGAAGATAGAATGTGAATAACATGTTAAAAATAGGCGTAAGCTGTTGATGAATGAAAGTCTTTTCCGGAACTGCCGGGAAACCGGCATAAATCTGGCATAAAAGGGCGCGCCAGTATGACAAGCCCGGACCGGAAAGAGGCCTCATGCAAGGGCTCTCCATGGGAAATGGCGCCCTGTTTCAAGAAAGTTTTATAAGGCTGGGCGGCAGGCAAAAAGGGATGCTGCCGCCTTTGGAAAGAGGCCTTTCCATCGGTGCCGGAGTGCCGGAAAAGAGGGGAGCAGTATCTCCCTCCTGGGAAGTTTTTATGGATGCCTGCCGGGCATCAGCGGCCATGGCACGTTTTTACGGCGGACCGCTTCACGTGCCGTGGACAAGGCGTAAAGACGAAAACCCCCTTTAAACGGGCCTGGAAGGGCGCGGAAAGGGGAAAGACGGCATTGAATCATGCCCGGTGAACAAACGTGTTCTAGATGCGTCTGGAGGCGAACGCTTCCCCTTGGAGGAACCAATGCGTCCCGTCCTCCGTGGCCATATTTCTCCAATGGAACGTATTTTCCGTAAGTTCGGAAAAAATCCATTTCATCTTTTGCCCGGTAATTTCCGTCAGGACAATGTGGCTGCCTTCCTTTCTCGCTTCCAGCCGCGTGGCTTCTCCGGCCGCACCGTAAAAAATGTCCCATGTGCGGTGCTGGGGATTGTAAATTCTGATCGTCGTGCCGTAGGCGGCGTCCGGGTATGTTTTGATATTCCGGGCCTCCCGGGAAGGGCAGATGAACACATCCTGAACGGCCATGCCTTCCAGAATCCATGAAAAAATCCATTCCCCTTTCACGTGGCGTTCGTGCTCCGTGCCGTGCCCGTCCACCCATTCAATATCCCAGGTCCCGACGAGGGGGCCGAACCAGTTGTCCTCCTCCGGAATGAGGCTGTTTTTCTCCGGGCTCACCAGGGCTGTTTCAAAATCATTCATTTTTACAATAAAAAGTCAGTATATATCCCAGGCGCATTGTCCGGGATGCTATTATCAAATGTTTACGCTCGTAAACCCTTCTGCCGATGCCGTTATTCTCCAATACCATGAGTGCCGGGTATTTCAGGTTTCATGATCTGCCCAGCGTTTGACTTCATCCAAAAGCAGGCGTCCTGTTCCATTTCCCGTGTACTACCCTATGGCGAAAAAGCCTGTGCCGTGACGCAGGCATATTCGTGAGGAAATATGGAAGGATAGGGGGCGCCGCGTTTTCTCCAACATGTATGAACCCGGGAACGGCATCCTCTCTTATCTTGATGTCCATACGCCCCTGATCACCGGACTATTCTGCCGGCCATTCTCCGGAAAAGCGTTTTCATGGGAAAAACATGCCGGAGAATGGCCGGGAAAGCGGCTGAAGGAGTTAATTGGCGGGGGGAGGCGTAAAGATGCGGGCGCCCAGCTCCTTGTCCATCATCAGCATTCCCTGGCCTTCTCCCTTGATCATGCGCAGTTTGCTGATGATGTCCTTGACGGTTTCTTCTTCTTCCACCTGTTCACTGACAAACCAGTGAAGGAAAATATCCGTAGCGAAGTCCTTTTCCTCCTTGGCGAGGCGGACCAGGTCATTGATGCGGCGCGTGACTTCCTGTTCGTGGGTCAGCGTTTCTTCAAACATTTCCAGAATGTTGGACCAGCTCGCGGCCGGAGCGTCTATGGACAGCATGGTAAACTGGCCTCCGCGAGCCAGCAGGAAATCGTAAAATTTCAAGGCATGGGCGGTTTCTTCCTGGTACTGGACGCGCATCCAGTGGGCAAACCCCGTCAGGCCGGCGTCCTGCAGGTACGCGGACATGGCCAGATAAAGGTTGGCTGAATACATTTCCCATTTGATTTGCTCATTAAGAGCGGTTGCCATTGTTGTACTGATCATATGTAAAATCCTGTTGATTTCCTTCTCTTCTACAAGACAAAGTCCGCAGAATCAAGATAATCCTGCGGACTGTATGACGGGGAAATTCGGGAAACGCGTCAGGCTTTTACCGCGGCGGCCTCCGGAACATTTTCCGCAGGAACCTCTTCCTCCGCGGGAGCGGCGGGAGCTTCTGCGGGTTCCGCTATTGTGTCAGTTTGTTCAGCCGGTTCCTCCTTGGCTGCCGGAGGTTCGGAAGAAGGAATATCGGCCTTCTGCTCTGCGGCGGCTTCCGCGGGCTTGTCCTGCGGTTTCTGTTCCGTTTTCTGCTTGTCCTTGGCGGCCTTCTTGGGAGAGGGGGCCTGGGCCGGAACGGCCTTCGGACGGCTGACGGTGTTGTTGGAGAAAACCAGAATGTACCCCTGTTCGGACAGCCAGAACAGGTCGCGGACCAGATTCTGCTGTTTTTCCGTAGCCTGGGCCATTTCTTCTTCCGTGGCTTTTTCCGGGTCCGGAACGGGAGCCAGCTCCTTCAGCATGGCGTCCACGCCCTTGCCCGGATTGCTGGCCGCCCAGGTGGCGATGGACATCAGGGAATCAGACAGGACGGTGCCTTCCTCCATGGCCTTGGGACGCGCCGGACCGGTGTAATGGTTGCCCTTCCATTTGAAAATGGGCATGTGGTGGCGCGCCAGCCCGTGGCAGAGGTTTGGGATCAGCATGCTGGGGTGGCGGCGCGTGGTGCCGGACAATTGGACCAGGTGCGCCCACAGGCCGGGGGAAAGATGGTTCTTCTTCACGGCTCCGTTGACGAACACCTTGTCCGTGACGTCATAGCAATCCTCAAAATGGTTGGACTCAAAATCCTGCTCTACGGCGGCGGGGGATTCCAGAAGTACCTCGGCGGCCCCTTCTCGCACGGGCTTCCAGGCGGTGCGCTTGGAGACGGCGTCCTGCCAGGCCTGTACGGCTTCTTCGCTCTTGTCCGTCACGATCTTGGAGCGGAACGCCTCAAAAGGCATGTTGGCGAACTTGGTGCGGTGCAGGTTCATCAGGGCGGACTGGTAGCCGTGCCAGTTGACGGGGCCCACCAGTTCATTATTCAGGGAGCACTTGGCAATCGCCTTGAAATCTCCCTTGGGCGCTTCCACTTCCTGTTCCACGGATTCATAATACTTGGGCATCCAGGAAGACTGCCAGAGATGCTTGACGGCCTCCTGGCGGGAAATGAAGCAGGCTCCGTCGCCGTGCTTGCAGTGGTACAGGTCCGGGCCGTTCTCCTGCTTCATGAACACCAGGTCGTAACGGTCATAGGCGCCCATGACTACCTTGGCCAGGTCCAGCAGGGAGATGGTGCGGCGGTGTTTCTGCACTTCCTGGTGCAGGGCGGCCAGGCCGGAATCCACGGGGCGCAGCTCCACGCGCAGGCCTTCTGCGGGTTCCGGCATCGGGGGGCGGGGGGCTTCTTCCCGGCGGTCTCCGTCGCGCCGCGGGCGGAAGGAACCGCGGGTGCGGTCATCCCGGTTGAATCTTCTTTCGCCACTCTGACCGTCAAAACGGCGTTCCCCGCGGGGCTGCCTTCCTTCACGGCTGTCCCGCCGCGGCCGGCGGTCGCCTCCCTGCCTGTCTCCGGACCTGCGTTCCGGATAAGACGCGGCACGTTCCTGCCGGGCACCCGGTCTTGCCCAGGCCGGACCGAATTGGAAATCGGCCAAGCCGGAAAGATCCGGAATTTGCTGCTTGGGGTCTGTGGAAGGAGTTTCGTCGGTCATCATGTACGGGTTGTTTCAATAGCAACTAAATGAGGTAGATGGCAATCATTTTACGTGCAAACAGGCTGAAAATTGTTCAAAATGTCATGAAATGCATCTGGAAATGCAAATAATCCCGGTGCGTTCTTCAAATCCAACCTTTGTCAAATTCTCTAGATTATGGATAAAATACGTCAACGCCTTTCCGACCTTGGTTATGCCATCTATGATGCCCCCGCTCCCGTAGGCTCCTACGTGCAGTGCGTGCACACGGGAAACCTGCTTCACCTCTCCGGCGGCATCTCCGTCAACGGTGAGGACAAATACTTCGGCAAGGTGGGGCAGGATTTAACCGTGGAAGAAGGGCAGGCCGCCGCGCGCGCCGCCATCCTGAACCGCCTGGCGGTCATTATCCAGGCGGTGGGCTCCCTGGAAAAAGTCTCCCGCATTGTGGCCGTGAATGGCTTTGTGAATGCCGGCCCCGATTTTTACGACCATCCCAGGGTGCTCAACGGAGCGTCCGACCTGCTGGTGGAAGCCTTCGGTGAAATAGGGCGCCACAGCCGCACCGCCGTAGGTGTGTCCGCGCTTCCGCTCAACGTAGCGGTGGAAATCAGCATGGTCGTGGAAGTTTGCGGCTAGGATTTAAAGGCCACAGGGATTCGTGCTTGAATCCCTGTGGCATTCCTGTAGAGTGCCGTCCGGTAAATGCCCTCGTGGCGGAATGGTAGACGCTGCAGACTTAAAATCTGTTGTCCGCAAGGACGTACCGGTTCGAGTCCGGTCGGGGGTACTCCGCTAAATACAAATTACAAATCTATGTAGATAAAAGCCCGCTGCCAGCGGGCTTTTTTGTTCATGGCATTCCATCAGGATTTTTGAGTGGCTGCCCCAGTAACTTCTGAACCCCCTTTTGAAGAAGAAATAAAGTTGGTTATGTTCCATTGTTCCGCTTATGATGCGGGAAACAATGAAAGACGCTGGGTGAAAAGAGTGCCCGGACAAAGAATGGAAAGTGGGAAAAGCAGGTAATTCCTGGCTGGAAAATCTGAATGCTGCTTATGAAGTTTTTCAATAGATGCCGGTTTGGAAAGCCGGACAGTTCATGCCGAAGGGGAAAAAGAACGGTCTTGCTGGCGTTGAAGATAACGGGCGGCGTTCTTGTGGGAATGGTTTTATTGTCCGCCGCAGCGGAGTGGTACATTTTTTCCGCTTCCGAAGGCAGGATTTTTGAGCGCTCCGCAGACGTACCCGTTCGCGCTCCTGCGCTGGTGCTGGGGTGCTCCCCTACGTTCATGGGAGGCCCCAACGGATATTTTTATAATAGAATGGATACGGCGGCGGAACTTTGGAAGGCCGGGAAGGCGGCGGTTTTCGTCGTTTCCGGGGACAACAGCTCCCACGCCTACAATGAACCGGAATGGATGAAGCGGGCCCTGGTGGAGCGCGGCGTCCCGGAGGACCGGATTGTGTGTGACTTTGCGGGACTGCGGACGCTGGATTCCGTCGTGAGAATGAAAGAAGTCTTTGGCGTTTCAACCATGATCGTCGTTTCCCAGGGCTTTCACAATGAACGCGCCCTGGCGATTGCCGGACATGAGGGAATGGAAGCGTGGGCCGTCAGCGCACCGGATGTTCCCAACCGCCGTTCACGCATTAAAAGCTGGTTCAGGGAGCGTGCGGCGCGCATCTGGATGACGCTGGATTTGTGGCTGTGGAGGCGTGAACCCCGGTTCCTGGGGGAACCCGTGGCGCTGCCGGAAGCAAAGGGGAAAAATGATCAACGCCCCATGCGGTCTTGTTCGTCATGAGGCGCCTTTTTCATGCGGAACGGCAAACCTGGGAAATGCCCGTACCCTGGTCCATGAAAGACTGGATGAATCAATCATGCAGGTGATGCGGGGAAATCTGCCATGGGGGCGGGGAATGGTCCAGAGGGCTTAATTGAACAATCCGCCAGGGAAAGGCGCCGGATGGAAAATAAGGTTCGCCGGAACAGCCCCCCGTGATAAAGTGGACGCATGGATGACGCTGGTGAAACGATTAGTAACGCGCTGCCGCCCAAATGGCTGGAATGGGCGGTAGAACTTCAGTTCCTGGCCCAGGCGGGGATAACGTATGCGAAAGACCCCTATGATCTGGAACGTTTCGAACGATTGAGGGAAATTGCCGCGGAAATCATGAGCGCCAAATCCGGGCTGGATATGGATACAGTCCGGGGATTGTTTTGCAGTGAAACCGGATTTCAAACGCCGAAAATGGATACCCGTGCGGCCATTTTCCGGGAAGGTAAAATTTTGATGGTGAAGGAAAAAGGTTCCGGCTTGTGGTCCCTGCCGGGCGGCTGGGTGGATGTGAACCAGTCCGTACGGGATAATACGGTCAAGGAAGTACGGGAAGAAGCCGGACTGGAAGTGGAAGCGGTACGGTTGGTAGCCCTGCATGACCGCAACAGGCACAATCCGCCTCCCTATGCCTACGGGGTCTGTAAAATCTTTGTATTATGTGAAGAGAAAGGAGGTTCCTTCCGCCCCAATCTGGAAACCTCTGAAAGCCGCTGGTTCGGCCGGGATGAGCTTCCTCCCATGGCTCTGGAAAAGAATACCCCGGAACAGGCGCTTCTGTGTTTTAAGGCAGCGGAAGATCCCTGCTGGAACCCCGTGTTTGATTAAAAAGAGGAAATATACGGTAAAATCATTGACTCTTTCCGGGAAAGTGCTATGCCAGTTCCAGCGGCTTGTGAAAAGCAGACTGTTTTATTCCGGCTGTAACGTTCCCTTCTTCTAGCGGTCAGGAAGGCCGTCTCTCCAACGGCAAAGGCTCGGTTCAACTCCGGCAGGGAATGCCATTCCGCCTCTGGCTCCATTAGAGGCGCGGTTTTTGTCTTGAGGCCTGTTCAGGCGGTTTCTGATCCGTGAAGGAATACCCTTTTTGGTGCATGTCCTGAAGAAGCGTTAAATGCATTTCTTCGGAAGGCCATTCTTTTCCGGAAGAATTTCCCGGCTCGCGGAAATTCCGGTTTACTTTCCCTTAATTTTCCTGTTTTGCCATTGCGTTTCTGTACCACTGCGGAATAATGGAGCCGGAATATTCTGGTTGTTCCTGTAAGAGTGGAAAACGGCTTCCTTTTTCAAGAACGGAGATATTTTTCTCTTTTCCGTTTTGTTGTTGTTGCGTTCATGAAAAGTGCGGATTTCAAATCCGCCGTCAATGGCAAATTAATACTTTTTCATGCGGATCAGTTACTTGTGGCTGCATGTAAAGGTAAAAGGGCTTCCATAAGCAGTCATGGAGGATAATTTTATCATCATGCAAGTGTTTTATAACCATTGATGAATAACGTTTTGACTGGGACGTGGAAAGAACGGATTTGAAATCCGGTAGTTTGCGGCCGGAACCATGTATCAATTTTTTGGAAAACGAGTATTGGATATTATTATTTCCTTGTGGGCATTGGTAATCGTATCGCCTCTTCTGGCCGTTATATCCATAATACTCCTGGCTCATACGCGAAAGTCTCCGTTTTTTTCCCAGGTGCGCGTCGGGTACCGCGGAGAATTGTTCCGGGTTTTTAAATTCAAGACAATGACGGATGCCCGTGATGCGGAAGGACTCCTGCTTCCGGATGACTTGAGGTGTTTTCCGCTGGGAACTTTTTTACGCCGCTATTCCCTGGATGAACTGCCCCAATTGATCAATATTCTCAAGGGAGACATGTCCCTTGTAGGCCCCCGGCCCTGGATCCCGGAGCAACTGGATGTTTTCACCGGCCGCTGCCGCATGGCGCGCTGTTCCGTCCGGCCCGGATTGACCGGCATGGCCCAGGTATACGGGAGGAACGGAATCCCGTTTTACAGGCGGCTGTGCTATGACATCGTTTATGCCCGGAATGTATCCTTCCTCATGGATGCCAGGATCGTTTTTCAAACCGTGGTCCGGTTGCTGGCACACAAGGACATCCGGCAGTGCGAGGACGCTTTCAGGAACATATCGGGCAACATTCTCGTCAGGAACGATCCTTCCATGCCCGTGTTCTTTCCGTCCAAGCTGGAAGAGTCCTGACTGCCCTTTTGTTTAAATCCATATTCCTGCACCTCATGATCATGAACCGTTTCTCCCTTTTTTCTTCCGGAATCTTCCGGCTGGCCTCCCTGGCTGTGTGCGCCGTGCTGCTGGCCTCCTGCGTTAATCCCAAAGAGGTCCTCTATATCCAGGACATTACGGGCGAGACCCGGCAAAACATAGTCACCAGGTACCAGACGACTATTCAAAAGGACGATCAGCTTTACATTTCCGTCAGCAGCAAGCAGCCGGAACTCACTACTCCCTTCATCATGGCGGAAATGGGCAATTCCATTTCCAACAACGCCGGCAACTCGAGGCCCAAAGGGTATCTGGTTGACGACGAGGGATACATTGTCCTGCCGGTCATCGGCAGGATGAAAGCGGCCCGGAAGACATGCTCCCAGCTTGCCCACGACATTTCCGCGAAGCTCCGCAACAGTGATTACATCAAGGACGCTTCCGTCAATGTCCAGATCATGAATTTCAAGTTTTCCGTGCTGGGGGAAGTGAATCATCCCGGCTCCTACCAGGTGGACGGCCAGCGCGTCACCATTTTTGACGCCATCAGCCGGGCGGGAGATTTGAATATAGACGGCAACCGGGACATCATGCTGATCCGGGAAATGGAGCACGACCGGAAGATCGTCAAGCTGGACCTGCGCAGCAAGTCCATTTTCTCCTCCCCTTATTACTACATCCGGCAGAATGATATTATTTATGTCACTCCGTCAGACCGCAAGATCAACATGAGGAGCGAAAGCGCCCAGTATTACGCCTGGGGCCTTTCCGGCCTGTCCCTGCTTATTGCCGTCATCGCCATCAGCCTGTAAGCCGCTTCATCTGATTTTTCCTTCCATGCCCGTTTCAGTTGTACAGCCTGAGGATAACGATATTTTTTCCTTCCGGTTCATTTTTTCCACGGCCAGGAGGCGCTGGCCCTGGATTCTGGCGTGCGCCCTGCTGGGCGGGGGGCTGGCTTATTCCATCGCCGCCCGTCAGGGGTATTTGTACCAGAAGACCGCCCGCATCATGCTGAGGGATGACAAGCAGAAGAACGCCCAGGTTTCGGAAATCATCCTTTCCGACCTGGGATTCAAGGCGGGGGAGGCCAATCTTGCGAATGAGAGCTATGTGGTCAAATCCTCGGAGGTGATGGGCCGTGTGGTGAAGGGGCTGGGGCTCGACGTCTCGTACTGGGAAAAGCGGAATATCCGGAAAGTGGAACTTTACCATACCACTCCCCTGAAAGCGGAGTTCAGCGGGGAGGGGGAGTTTCAGCCCTGTTCCCTGGCGGTTACTCCGCTGAACGGCCGGGAATTTTCCCTGTCCTGCCGGGAGAAGGAGGGCGCGGACAACGTCATGCATGGAAAATTCGGCGTCCCGCTGAAGCTTTCCTTCGCCACGGTGAAGGTATCCCCTACTTCTTATTTTTCTTCCGGCAGCGTGGGAAGGACCATTTTCGTGGAGCGCGTTTCCGTGAAGGAAGCCACCGCCGGAATGCTGGGCCGGCTGAACGTAACGCGGCCTGATTCCAAGGAAAGCAGCCTGCTGGAGCTGACGTTGAAGCTTTCCCATCCCCAGAAGGCGGAAGACGCCCTGAATTACCTTATTGAGGTGTACAACGACCATTCCCGGCGGGAGAAGCAATTGGCCGCCTCACGGGCGGAGGATTTCATCGTCAAGCGCATTGGAAAGCTCGGCGGCCAGCTCGGCGGCGTAGACAAGCGGGTGATTGACTACAAGCGCCACAGCCGGATCGTCAAGGACATGAACACGACGCTGGATGCCACGTTCCACAGGGTGCAGGAGATAGGGACGGAACTTTTTTCCACCAGGACGGAGCTGATCCAGGTGAAGGTGCTTGCCGGCCTGCTGGCGGACCGGAGCCGGGAGCAGGACATGATTCCCGCCAACATTGGCATTCAGGATGCGGGAATTGCCAAGCAGATTGAACTTTTCAACGACAATTTCCTCCAGCATAAAAAGTTGTTCGCCAGCGCGGGAAGGCAGAACCCCATGGTCTCCTCCCTGGCGGAGAACATGAAGGAGATGCGCGAGTCCATTGGCCGTTCCATCGCCAATTACTGCAATGCGCTGGAAGTGAGGATGGGCGAACTGGAAAAGGAGCGGGATGAACTCAACCGTCTTTTGTCGGACATGGCCTCCAAGGACGAAGGCCTGGTCCCCCTTCTGCGGGAACAGAAGGTCATGGAGGAGCTTTACCTGATGCTGCTGAAAAAGCGGGAGGAGAACGCCCTGGCCCTGGCCACCACGGAACCAAGCGCCCGGATTCTGGAACCTGCGTTCGGCTCCAATGCCCCCGTAGCGCCCAAACTGTTCCTGATGACGGTGGGCGGCATGGCCGGGGGCGCTTTGGTGAGCCTGTTGGCCCTGCTGGCCGGAAGCGCCCTGAATACGAAGGTGCGGGACAAGAAGGACCTTGCCGGACTGACGGACCTGCCGCTGGCAGGAGCGCTGCCCCTGCTTTCCAGAAAAGAGCGGGCGAAGCTGCCCCTGGTGGTCATGAATGGCCGCTCCCTGATGGAAGAATGCTTTCACATTCTCCGCAATAATGCGGAACTGATGCTGCTGCCCAACCCGGAGGAAGCTTCCCGGGTGCTGTTCCTGACGTCCACAAGGACGGGAGAGGGGAAGACGTTTACGGCCCTGAACCTGGCCGCCGCGTATGCCCAGACCGGAAAAAAAGTCCTCCTCATTGACGGGGACCTGCGCAAGGCCTCCCTTTCCGCCATTTACGGAGGGAAGAACAGCAGGGGCCTCGTGCACCTGCTGATGAATCCGCAGGCTTCTCCGGATTCCGTCCTGCAATCCGGCAGGAAGTTCCCGGGATTTGACCTGGTGACCGCAGGCCCCGTTCCCCCCAACCCCGTTGCGCTGCTGACCCAGGGCCGTTTTGAAGAGCTGCTCCGGTACTGGCGCGCCCGGTATGACCGCATCATCCTGGACGGCTGCCCCTATGAGGCCGTGGCGGATGCCTCCCTCATGGCGCGCCATGCGGACCTGGTTCTTTATGTCGTCAGGTGCGGAATGATCGAGAAGCAGTACGTTCCCGCCATTCAGGGGCTGGCGGACAAGGGAGAATTCCGTGCCGTCGCCCTTATCCTCAATGCGGAGAATTTCAAAAATTCCCGTTTTCATTATTACAGCGAGTATTCCGAAACTGAGGGATAGAGCCGTTGATCCGCCCCTTTTCTCCGGCATTCGCCCTTCAGTATTTTTCTTCTTCCCCCATCTCATGAACACCGTCTCCAGAGTGATCAGGAATACAGGATTCCTGTATATGAAAATGGGCATCACCCTGTTCATTTCCCTGTACGCGACGCGCCTTGTCCTGAATGCCCTGGGAGTGGACGACTTCGGTATTTTCAACATGGTGGCGGGCGTGATCGCCATGCTGGCTTTTCTGAACGCCAGCATGGCGGCGGCTACCCAGCGCTTCATGAGCTACGCGGAGGGGGAAGGGGACCCGGAGAAGCAGAAAATCGTGTTCAACATCAGCGTGGTGCTCCATCTTGCCATCGCCGTGGCGGTCGGAATCCTGCTGTATGCGGCGGCACCCTTCCTGTTCGGGCATGTTCTCAATATTCCGGAGGACCGGGTTTTTGCCGCCCGGTGCGTTTACTGGGCCATGATCGCCAGCACCGTGTTCGGCATCCTGGGCGTTCCTTGTGAAGCCATGCTGAACGCCCATGAAAACATGCTGTATTTCGCCGTCATAGGCGTTCTGGAATCTTTCCTGAAACTGGGGGCGGCCCTGGCGGTCGTTCACGTGCCGGCGGACAAGCTGGTTCTGTACGGGGTGTTGATGGCCGGAATTTCCATCCTTTCCATGACGGCCATGCTTGTTTATTGCCGCAGGAACTATGCGGAGTGCGTGATTGCGCCGCGGCGTTACTGGAAACGCGGCGTTTTCCGGGAAATGGGCAGCTTTGCGGGGTGGAATTTCACGGTTTCCGCCAGCAGCATGCTGTCGGAATACGGCGTCGGCATCGTGCTGAACCACTTTTTTGGCGTTGCCCTCAATGCGGCGCAGGCCGTCGCCCAGCAGATCAACGGGCAAACGATGGCTTTTTCCGGGACCATGCTGAAGGCCCTGAATCCGGTCATTTCAAAAAGCGAGGGGGCGGGCAACCGCGGCCTCATGCTGCGGGCCTCCCTGTCCGGCTGCAAATTCGCCTACCTGCTCATGGCGGTTTTCGCCATTCCCCTGATTCTGGAGGCTCCGGGGCTCCTGGCGCTCTGGCTTCATTCCGTCCCCGCCTGGGCGGTCCTGTTCTGCAGGCTTCAGCTTGCCAGGACCTTGCTGGAACAGCTTTTCCTCAGCCTGGGGTCCGCCATTTACGCGGAGGGGAACATCCGCCTGTACACGCTGGTGAAAACCGGGTCCGGAATTCTTTTCCTGGGCGCTACGTGGGGCTTCTACCGGATGGGATGGCCTCCCTTCATGATGTATGTGGCCGCCATTCTTTTCGTCACCGTGCCGGGAGGGCTGCTGGCCCTTTCCATCTGCGTGCGGCGCCTTGGCCTCAGCCTGCGGGATTTTTCTTTCCAGGTGCTGGCTCCGTGCCTTGTCCCCAGCGCGGCTACGTTTGCCGCGGGCATCCTCCTGTCCCGGCTTGATGCGTCGCTTTCTCCCGTTCCGGTATTGCTCCGCACCTGCTCGCTCCTGGTTGTCTTCCTCCTTTTCCTCTGGGTTTTTTCCCTGGGCGGCAGGGAACGCGGCGCCTTTGTTTTTTTCCTGAAAAGCGCCTGGAGGAAAATTCAGTTTTCCAAATAATTCCATGAAATCCTATTCCATCCTCGTCAATACCTGTGATTCCTTTGAGGACTGCTGGGAGCCTTTTTTCAGGCTCTGGTCCCTCTATTGGCCCGATTGCCCCGCCCGGGTCTGCTTGAATACGGAGTACAAGACCTACTCCGGTCCGGAGAAGAACGTCGTTTCCTTGAGGAGCTGCGCGGGCCGGATGATTCCGGGACGCGGAAGGGCCACGTGGAGCGAATGCCTGAAATGGGCCCTGGAGGCCCTGGAAACGGACACGGTGCTGTACATGCAGGAGGATTACTTCCTGACGGGGCCGGTGGACGGCGAGGCGGTGGAAAGGTACGCGGCGCTGATGCGCGCCCATCCGGAAATTCCCTGCATCCAGCTGACGCCGGAGGGAATTCCGGCCCGCGAGCCTTCGCGGTATGAAGGCCTTTACACCAGTGACCCGGATTACCCCTGGTACGCGTGCTGCCAGGGCGCCCTGTGGCGCAGGGAGGCGCTGCTTTCCCTGTTGAGGAAGGAGGAGTCCGCCTGGAAGTTCGAATGCTTCGGCAGCCGCAGGGCTAAGTATTCCCGCATGGAGTTCTTGACGGTGGACCCCTCCCTGTTTTCCCGGGACGGATACCAGATCATTCCCTACATTTTCACGGGCGTTATTCACGGCAAGTGGTACGGGCCGGTGGCGGAGCTGTTTGAACGGCACGGCATATCCGTGGATTTTTCCGGGAGGGGTTTTTTTGATCCGGAGGAAAAGCTCCCTTGCTCCGCGAGAATCAGGAATGCCGCCAGGAATTGGAAGACGTGGCGCAGCCGGCTGGAACTCCGGGCCATGAAACGCCGCTTTCTCCGGGAAGAGAATCCCTGCGGACGCAATTAAACCCATTCATGCCATGACTTCACTGATGTATCAGGGGTTGCATTTGCTGCGCCGCGTATTTGACCGCTGTTCCGTGAGAGAGGAGATGCTCCCCCCTTCCTGCGAGCTGGACGCGGATGCCGCATCCGCGATGATTGAGCGCCTTCTCCGCTCCGGCCGTCCCGCCATGGTGGGGCGGTTTGGCTGCACGGAAATGTCCTGCCTGCACAATTATCTGGAAATTGGAAAGGCGGGCAGGAATCCGCTGGACTACATCACGGGCAGGAGGGACCAGTGGTGGTGGAATAAAAATATCATGAGGCAGATGCGGGAGTGGTCCGGCTTTTTCCCGGCCACGCCGGAATGCCTCTCCCGCTTCTGCGAGCTGATGCTCCGCGACATGAAGGAACTGGATATCCTGGGAAGCTGGCTTCCGTACGAACGGGAGGTGATGCCCATGATCCGGGACGTTCCCCGCGTGCGCCTGCTGAATCTGGAGCCTTACTGGTCTTCCCGGCCATGGAGCAGGGCCCTGGAGGGAAGGAAGGTGCTGGTGGCCCATCCTTTTGCGGAAAGCATCACGCTCCAATACGAACGGAACAGGGAAAGGATTTTTGAAAACCCGGAGGTTCTTCCTTCCTTCTCCCTGGAGACGCTGGCCGCCGTCCAGAGCATGGGCGCGGGGCCGGACCGTTTTTCCGACTGGTTTGAAGCCCTGGCATGGATGGAGGGGGAGGTAGACCGCCGGGATTACGACGTCTGCCTCATCGGATGCGGGGCTTACGGCTTTCATCTGGCGGCCCATGTCAAAAGGCGCGGCAGGCAGGCCGTGCATCTCGGCGGGGCCCTTCAACTGCTGTTCGGCTTGCGGGGCAGGCGCTGGGAAGACCCGGCCTACGGGGCGAACCCCGGCGCTCCCAAATATGATTATTTCCGGCTTTTCAATGACGCGTGGGCCAGGCCGGGAAGGGAAGAGACGGTAAGCCACGCCAGCCGTGTGGAGGGGGGGTGCTACTGGTGAAGAACATGAACGCTCCGGAAAAAGGGATGAAAGCGCTCTGGCTGTCCAATATCCTGTTTCCTGAACCCTGCCGGATGCTTGGACTTCCGGAACCGGTCCTGGGGGGCTGGATGTACGCGGGGGCGCAGGAGCTGATGAAGGCCGCCCCGGATTTAAAGCTGGCCGCAGCCATGTTTTATCCGGGCCGCACCCTGCGCCGCCTGGACGGGGAGTCCATGACCTATTACCTGGTTCCCGCCCCTGCCGACATGGGAGTTTACAGGAAGGCGCTGGAACCCTGTTTCCGGGAAATCAGGGACATATTCGGCCCGGACGTGGTCCATATCCACGGTTCCGAATATCCGCATTCCCTGGCCTGGGTGAATGCCTGCGGGGCGGAACGCACGGCCGTTTCCATCCAGGGGCTGTCTTCCGTCTGCGCCGGGTTCTATCTGGGCGGCATTCCTCCCCGGGAACTCGTGAAATCCGTTGCCTTCCGGGATCTGCTGCGCCGTGACACGCTTTTTGCCCAGCAGCGGAAGATCAAGGCGCGCGGAAGATATGAACGGGAGCTGTTCAGCAAGGTGCGCCATGTGATCGGGCGTACCGCCTGGGACCGTTCCCACGCATGGGCCATGAATCCCGCGGCGCGGTACCATGTTCTCCATCCTACGCTCAGGGAGCCCTTTTACCTTCATGAATGGGATGCCGGAACGTGCGAAAGGCATACGATTTTTCTCAGCCAGTCCCACTATCCCCTGAAAGGGCTGCACAAGGTGGTGGAAGCCCTTCCCCTGGTTCTGCGGCATTATCCTGACGCCAGGGTGCAGGTGGCCGGACCGGACTTCCTGTCAGTCCCTGCGTGGCGCAGGAACGGCTACGCCCGTTATTTGGGAAACCTGATGGAACGGCTTGGAGTCCGGGACCGTTTCCGCTGGCTGGGACGCCTGGACGCGGAACAGATGTGCAGCCAGTTCCGGAAGGCGCATGTCTTCGTTTGCCCCTCCATGATTGAAAATGAGTCCAATTCCCTGGGGGAAGCCCAGATGGTGGGCACTCCCTGCATCGCGTCCTATGCCGGGGGGATGATGGATTCCGTGTCCCACGGGGAAACGGGCTTCCTGTACCGGTTTGAAGAGACGGAAATGCTGGCCATGCTGGTGTGCCGCCTGTTCGGGGACATGGATCTGTGCAGGCGTCTTTCCTTCCGCGGAAGACAGGCCTCCCTGGCGCGGCATGACCGTGCCGTGAATGCGGAACAACTGAAGCGCATTTACGGGAGCATCGCCGGAGAGGCCGGGAACGGGACGGAGGAGGACGAAGAAAAGGGAAGGGAGGGCGCCGCATGCAGCAGCTGATTTACCTGGCCAGAAAAGCCGTGCTCCGCTGCTGGGCCGTCTGTGCGCACCCGCTTCACAATGGGTATGCCAGGTGGCTCCTATATGCCGGCAACGCGGTTTGCGGCCCCGGCCTCTGCTCGTTCGGCATTCCGGACGTCAGGATATCCAGGGGAAGCCGCCGCCGTTCCGTTCCGTGCCGCATAGGAAGGGAATTTACCATGAGGAACGGCTCCCACGGCGTCTCCCGCTCCTCCCAGCGGTGCCTGATCTCCGTGGACCGGGACGGCGTGCTGCGCATCGGCGACCGGGTGGGCATCAGCAATACCGTGATCATCTGCACGCAGTCGGTGACCATCGGCGACGATGTAAAGGCCGGATTCGGCGTCCACATCATGGATACGGACTTCCACGCATTGGACCCGGAAGCCAGGCGTGGGGCGGAGGACAGGCTTCAGCGCCGGTGCGCTCCCGTCAGGATCGGGAACAACGTATTCCTCGGGGCCGGAACCTTCGTTTTGAAAGGCGTTTCCATCGGGGACAACGCCGTTGTAGGAGCCCGTTCCGTGGTAACGCGTTCCATTCCTCCCAATGAAGTATGGGCGGGAAATCCGGCGCGCCGCATCCGCAGGACGGAGGAAGGCCAGGATTCCCCGGTGATGGAAAGGAGCGCGCATGCGTAACACGGACCTTTCATGTCAGGCGAATGAAGGCCGGCCCCTTGACGGGAAATCCCGCCTTCCTTCAAGCATCCGGGTGGTGCTCCCCTTCGTCATCCTGGTGAAGGCCATGATCATGTTGTCCATGTACTCGTCCGCCGCCGTCCTTCACCCGGTTTGTACGGAACAGGCCATTTCCCTTTCTTCAGCCCTCCTGCTGGCGGTGTCCTTCGTGATCATGCGGAAGTACTTCCGGCGGGAGGACGCTCCGGTCTATCCCCTCTTCTCCATTTATTTCCTGTGGGTATTCATTTGCTGCGTGCGGGGCGTGTTCGCCGTGGACGGCTACTGGTCCGCGCGGGCCCTCGTGACGAATGGCCCCACGCTTTTCATTCCCGTGCTGGTTTACGTGTTCAGCCTGCCGGAGGTGACGCGGCAGGTCCTGTCCGTCTGGTTCAAGGTGTTCATTCCCGTTTTTTTCCTGTTCCTGTTCACCCTCAATCCGGATTTTTACGCCTCCCTGCTGAATCCCCTGCTGATGCTGGTGCCGTGGCTGCCCCTGCTGCCCCGGAAATGGAAGCTGGTGGTGCTGGTCATGGCATGCCTGATGGTGTGCGTCAGCATGGGGGCCAGGAGCCAGATTCTAAAGGCGCTGGTGGCTTTGTCCCTGCTGGCCGTCTATTGCGGCAGGGATTTGCTCAAGGACTGCTTTTACAGGATGATGCGGTACGCCCTGTTTTTCATTCCCTCCCTCTTTCTCGCCCTCGGGCTGGGCGGTGTCTTTAATGTCCTGGACGTCGGCTCCTACGCCGGAGCGGCGGGAAATTCCGTGGAGGACGATCTGCTGGCGGATTCCCGCAGCATCGTCTTTGAAGAGGTGGCCTCATCCTCCCTGAAGGACGGCTGCATTTTGCTGGGGCGCACCCCGGCGCAGGGTTATGAAACCAGTTTCCAGATGTCCCAGGATGAGCGCCAGTCCTACCATGACCAGAAGCGCCGCGCCTGGTGCGAGCCCGTCCTCCTCAATATTTTCGCCTGGACGGGGGTGGCGGGGCTTTTCCTTTACACGGGATTTTACTGGCAGGCCTCCTACCTGGCCATTTACCGCTCCGGCAACCGCTGGATGAAGCTGCTGGGGGTGTTCGTGGCCTTCCGCTGGCTCTGGGGATGGCTGGAGGACACCAACTTCAATCTGGATATCATGAACATCTCCCTGTGGATGATGATCGCCATGTGCTATTCCAGCCGTTTCCGGGCCATGACGGACGGCGAGCTTCACGAATGGGTGCAAAGCATCTTCCGCCGCCGTTCCTCCAACCCCCTCCCTTCCATACGCATTCCATGAAAACTGACGCTGCCTCCGGGAAAAAACTTGCGGTCCTGATGACGTGCCATAACCGCAGGGAAAAAACGCTCCGCTGCCTCGCCTCCCTGTTCTCCGCACTGCCGGAAGCGGGGTTGGAGTCCTCCGTGCATTTGGTGGATGACGGTTCCTCCGACGGCACCGGAGACGCCGTGCGGCGGGCTTACCCCTCCGTTTCCGTCATCACGGGGGACGGAACCCTGTTCTGGAACCGGGGAATGAGGACGGCATGGGAGGACGCCCTGAAGAAAGATGCGGATTTCTACCTCTGGCTGAATGATGATACCATGCTGCATCCGTTTGCCGTAAGCCATCTATTGGAAGCCTCCCGCTGGATGGAACATGCTGCCGTCATCTGCGGTACCACCTGCCATCCCGGCACGGATGAGTGGACTTATGGAGGCACGGCGGGCGGGAAGCCCGTTATTCCGGATGGAACCTTGAGGGAATGCGAATTATGCCACGGGAACATTCTGTGGGTGCCGCGGCGGGTGGTGGAGCGCATAGGCATTCTGGACGGGTTCTACCTGCACGCGCTGGGGGATTACGATTATTCCCGTACGGCGCGCGAACGCGGAATAAAGCTGCGGGTGGCTCCCGCTTACATGGGGACTTGCGAACGGCATGACAAGGCTGTTGCCTGGACGGACCGGAAGGTGCCCCTGATGCGCAGGCTCCGCAATTTGTATTCCCCGCTGGGGAATGCCCAGCCCAGGTATTACTTCCACTACGTCCGCAGGCACGACGGCCTTCTGGCCGCGTGCAGGGCCATGATCTGCATGCATGTACGAGTTTTCCTCCCTTTCTTATGGACAGCAACGAAATAGACTGGGTGTTCCAGACGGATGACGAAGAGGTGCTGGAGACGTACCGGACCCGTGACAATTACCTCATGGAGCGTTCTCCGGAGGGGGATGATTTGCGGTGCGCCGTTTATTTCAGCAGCAACGACCTGTACTTTCCCAACAACCGCGCCCGGTTCCATGAACGGGTCACCCTGCGGAATACGTTTGAATGGTTCGGAACCAGGGTTCCGGGCTGCGGCAGGCACATCTTCATCCGGGACGTTTTCAAGCAGTGGTACCTGGGCGGCATCAACAGCCGCCTGAACTCTCCGGGAAAGGTGCTGAGGTGGCTTGAAAACGAGACGAAAGGCTGCCGGGTAACGATGGTGGGCAGTTCCTCGGGCGGCTATGCCGCCGTTCTCTTCGGCTCCCTGCTGCATGCGGAACGCGTTTTCTCCTTCAACGGCTATTTTGACCTTGCTCCGGAAACGGAAATGGAAGACGCCGCCCGAATCAATCCCCTGCTGGTACGGTACGGGAACGACCCGGAACGGGCGCCTTTTTACCGCCTGGCCCCCTTTCTGCATGCGGAGACCCCCGTTTATTATTTCCACTCCCTGTTTTCTCCCATTGACCGCAGGCAAAGGGAGCTTCTGGGCGGCTGCCAGGGAGTGCACGTCATACCCTTTCATTCCCGCCGCCACGGAATTCCCTTCCTCAAATGCTGTTTAAGCCGTCTTTTCCAATGTTCCGATCAAGAGCTGCTGGAGCTGTGCGGCGCAGTTCAACATCCCTTGCGGTTTTCCCTCCGGTGTGCGGGCGTCCGGGAGACGGCCTCCGGCTTCTTCAGGCAAGCGTGGCAACATTACAGGAAAAGGCACTGAACCATGAACGGCAACAAACGCAAACTGATGGTCTTTCATCAATACCTGGCGCCTTACCGCATTGATTTTTTCAATGCGCTGGCCCGGATGGGGGAGATGGAGGCGTTTTTTGAATATGAAAATTCTCCGGACCACCACTACAACAGGCCGGAAATGGAAGCCCGCTGCGCGTTCCGCCCCCATTACCTGAACCATGTTCGCGTGGCGGGGAGGCGCATCCCCTCCGGCCTTGCGCGCATCCTGCGGCAGGGACGGCCCGATCTGGTGATCGTTCCGGAGTTTTCCATTCTGGCGCTGGAGGTATGCCTGCTGCGCGCGGCCTGCCGCTGGAAATTCAAAATCATCAGCATTTGCGACGACAGCATGGACATGATCCGCGGAAATGAACTGTCCCGCGTGCATGCGCTGGCGCGGAAGGCGGTGATGCCGGTGGTGGATGATGTGATTCTCCCGGATATGGAGGCCTGCTGCTGGTACCGGGAACATTATGGGAAGGGCGTCTTTTTTCCGATTGTCAGGGATGAACGGGCATTCCGGGAACAATGCCGCGAAGCGCTTCCCATGAGCCTTTCCATGCAGCGGGAATACGGTCTGCACGGTAAACGGGTGGTCCTGTACGTGGGGCGCCTGGCGCCGGAGAAGAATCTGGAATGCCTGGTCAGGGCGGCTGCGGCCTTTCCGGAGGACGCCGTTCTGGTGATTGCGGGGTCGGGAAGCCTGGAAACGGCCTTGCGGGACCTGGCCGTCCGGCTAAAGGTCCGCGCCATTTTTACCGGCTGGCTGGAAGGCGAACGCCTGGCGGCCTGGTACAATCTGGCCGACGTCTTTGTTCTGCCCAGCCTGGTGGAACCGTTTGGGGCGGTTGTCAATGATGCGCTGGCTGCCGGGTGTTTCTGCCTGGTTTCCGGGCGCTGCGGCTCCGCCTGCCTGATCCGCCGGGGCTGGAACGGGGAATTGTTTGATCCGGAAGACGAAAAGGGGCTGGCCTCTCTTCTCCGGAAAACCTGCCTGGACCGCGGCGGCAGCCCGTCCCCTCCGCGCCTGAAAGAATGCCTGATGCCTGCCGGATTCCGGGAATACGTCAACCATCTCATGGAACATATTTTATGATGAATGATTCCGCCAATGCAGCTCCGGGCAGGTCCCGGCCCATCCTGTTTCTGCGTTCCCTGGCCAACGGAGTGCGCAGTTTCATACGGTTCCGCCTGGTTCAACGCTGGGTCACCGTGAAGGGAATGACCAGGATAGGAAGGCATGTGCATCTGAATTCCCCGCACAAACAGATCATTTTCGGGAACAGGGTGCAGTTGGGGCCATACTGCCATGTCTCCTGCGATATACGTTTTGGGAACAGCGTGTTGTGCGCCGCCCGCGTTTCATTCATCGGAAAAAGGGACCATTCCTTTAACCGGGCCGGATGCGCCGTCTGGGATTCCCCCCGGAACTGGGAGGACGGCATGACGGTCATCGGCAGCGACGTGTGGATTGGGCACGGAGCCGTCATCCTGGGAGGCGTTCGCGTGGGGGACGGCGCCATTGTCGCGGCGGGAGCCGTCGTGACCGGAGACGTGCCGCCCATGACCGTGGTGGGCGGCAATCCCGCCAGGGTCATCCGCCGCCGCTTTCCCACTCCGGAAGAAGAGGAAAGGCACCGGAACTACCTTGATTCCATCAAATAGACAGACCATGATGCAAATTCTGATTAACGCTTATGCCGTCAACCCGGACTGGGGCAGCGAACCCGGCATGGGGTGGAACTGGGTCATCCACCTGGCCAGGCACTGCAAGGTGCAGGTGATTACGGAAGGGGAATGGCGGGAAAACATAGAACGGGAGCTTGTCCGCCTCCCCCAGGCGGGCAACATCGTGTTCCATTATCTTCCCGTGCCGGAAAAGGTTCGCCGGATGTGCTGGAACCAGGGGGACTGGCGTTTTTACTACCATTACAGAAAATGGCAGAAGAGAGCTCTCTGCCTGGCGCGTCAAATCATGAAGGATAACCGTATTGATCTGATTCACCAGCTGAACATGATTGGGTTCAGGGAGCCGGGCCTGCTCTGGAAAATCAAGGGCGTGCCCTATGTGTGGGGACCGGTGGGAGGCATGGAAAATGTGCCTGCCGCCTATGCACGCTGTGCGGGATGGAGGCAGTGCATCTTCGTGCGGGTGAAAAATGCCATTAATTCCTTCCAGTCAAGATGGCAGCCTCATGTAAGGCGGGCGGTTGCCAGGTCCTCCGTCCTTGTTGCCGCAGTGGAAGGGGTGAAAAACAGGATAGAAGAAGTCTATGGGAAACAGGCCGTGGTGATTAATGAGACCGGTTGCAGGCTCAATCTTTCCGGGCGGCGCATCCTGCATGAAAAGGGAGAGTTCAGCCTTTTGTGGGTGGGCAAGGCAGATTTCCGGAAACAGCTTCATCTGGCCGTTTCTACGCTTGCCCTGTTGAAGGACTGTGAGGGATTGCGTCTCCATATATGTGGCGTGAACCCTTCTGAAGAGGGGAGACGGTTTATAAAACAGGCTGAAAATCTGGGAGTTTCCCATATGTGCATATGGCATGGAATTGTACCCAATGCAGAAATCCTGTCCATGATGCGGCAGAGCGATCTCTTTTTCTTTACCAGCATCATGGAGGCTACCTCAACCGTGCTTGTGGAAGCCCTGATGAACCGGCTGCCCGTGCTCTGCTTTGATACCTGCGGCATGGGAACCATCGTGGATGAAACCGTGGGACGCAAGATACCCCTGACCCGTCCCGGACGGTCCGCCCGGGACTTTGCGGAACGCATCCGCTTCTTTTTCCATCACAGGCAGGTTCTGCGGGATATGGATGAAGCGTTTGACGCCAGGCAGAGGGAGCTGGACTGGAACCGGAAGGCGGAAAGGATGGCCGGCATTTACCGCGAAATTTTAAAGGACCGTCAACACCGGCCATGAGCGAAAACCGTATGGAGACCTACTTCAACATCAGATACGAATTTGACCGTGAACGCGTTTTCCGGCGCATGGATGAAGTGCTCCGTTCCGGAGGCGCGGGGTACATCTGCGTGGCGGACGGGCATGTGCTTTCCGAGGTGCAGCGCAACCGGGAATACAGGAATGTGCTGAACGGGGCGCTCCTGACCATATGCGACAGCGGCTGGGTGCCCGTCTACCTGAAATGGCTGCTGCATGCGGACAGGCCCCAATACTGCGGCGCCCAGATTTTCAGCGACGCCATCGGCATGAAAAAATACAGAATGATGTTCCTGGGAGGAAACCGCGAGACGCTGGACGCCCTGCGCCGGACCCTGGAACGGGAAGACCCCCGCGTGAAGCACATGCCTTTTGAGGAATTGCCGTTCTGCTCCGTGGATGAATTTGACTACGCGGCTATTGCCGGGCGCATTAATGAATACCTGCCGGACATCGTCTGGGTTTCCCTGGGCGCCCCCAAGCAGGAAATATTCATGAACAGGCTGTGCCCCCATCTTCAGCGGGGAATTATGGTGGCCGTGGGCGCCGTCTTTAACTTCGCCTCCGGGCGGCATATCAGAAGGGCCCCCGCCTGGATGGTGGAGTGCCGGCTGGAATTTCTCCACCGCATTCTCAATGAACCCCGCAAGCAAATGAAACGCTGCTGGAAAATAATCTCTGTTCTGCCCTGGATCTTTATCCGGGAGAAACAACGGCAGAAGGCGGCCAGGCCGGCTGCCGCCTCCGGAAGGGAAGAAAAGGCGCCCTCTCTTCCCTGCACGCTGGTTTCATGTTTCGGCCGGCTTCCCGGCAACATGGATGACCTGCTGGCTGCCTGGGGCAGGGAAGAAGGCAGGAAATTCATCATTGTCAGCGACGATGCGAGGTTCTGGAACCTGCCCGCCAACGCCAGCCTGGTGCCGATGGCTTTTTGCGAACTCCAGTCCCTGGCAAGGAAAAAACTGGGAAAACGGCATAAAATCAACGTCCCGGAAGACCTCCCGCCGCTTTTGCCGGAATATCCGGTTCTGTTTGAGGACTATGTGGAAGGGAGCCCGGAACTGGAAACAATGGCGCTGGAAAGGGAGGCCGGTTCCTCCCCTGCACCGGTTCCCGCCGCTCCATTTTAATATTTTTCCCCCTCCAGACAGCAACAACCCAACCTTCATACATTTCAACGATGGCTACCAAAATATTCGTCTCCGGATTTTACGACATTATTCATGCCGGGCATATCCAGTTCTTCCGCGAAGCGCGTTCGCTGGGGGATTTCCTTATCGTCTCCTTCGCCTCCGAGCAGGTGCTCTGGAAGAGCAAGCGCAGAAAACCGTCCATTCCGGACGAACATAAAAAAGTGATTCTGGAAAGCCTGTGCATGGTGGACAAGGTGGTCTGCGGAGAAAATCCGGAACCGGGAATGGATTTTAAGCACGTTTTTCTGAAAGAACGGCCCGACATCCTGGCCGTTACGGAAGATGACTGTTACGGTGACCTTAAAAGGGAACTGTGCGCAAGGATTGGTGCGCGGTATGTAGTGCTCCCCAAGACGCCTCCCTGTTCCGAACAGATTTCCACCACCCAGCTGGTGAACCGAATCAAGGCCCCGCTCAGCGTGCCCCTGCGCGTGGATTTTGCGGGAGGCTGGCTGGACGTTCCCAGGCATGCGCGGCAGGGGGCGTACATTGTCAACTGCGCCATCAGTCCGTTTGTCTCCCTGGACCACTGGCCTTATGAACTCCGGGCCGGTCTGGGAGGCAGCGGAGCCTGGGCCATGCTGCAGGGCAGGGACCCCGTCCGGTCTGAACTGGCCCTGGGGGTTGGCTGGCAGGACCCGGCTGTGATTGCGGAAACGGGGCTGTGCGTCTGGCGTTCCGGCGCCGTTCCCGTATTGGACATCAAGAGCACCGGCGATTTTCTGGCTGGAAAAATGGCGATCTTCCACACCGGACACGACCATGATACGCCGGGAATGGCTGACGGGTGCAGGGACTACGCCCGCATTGCCCAATCCTCCCTGATCGCCCGCGCCGGAGTGATGGAGCGCAGCGTTCATGAACTGGCCGCGGGAGTGGCGCTGTACCATAGCGTGCAGCTCCGGGAGGGGATGGCCCCCCTCCCGGTCATGGGGGATGAACTGGCGAAGAAATACCTGGGAGGCGGATTCGGCGGATACGCCCTGTACCTGTTCGATTCCCGGGAGGACAGGGACGGAGCGGTGCGGCTGCATGACGGCATGAGGGCCGTGGAACCGCATTGTAAAAGCCCGTTCTGATTCTTTTTTCGGAAAGAAAATGTCCATGGTTGAAGAATGCAGTCTGGCCAGGGAACCGGAAAGGGCGCAGGCTTTCCGTCCGGCGCCCGTTCCCGGGGCGCCGCCGAGGGAATGCTGGCTTGACCTGGGCAGGGTGGTTGGCCTGTTCTTCATTGTCCTTTTTCATGCTGCCGGGAACGGTGTGGAATTCCCTCTCTTCTTCCAGCGGGTGCCTTTTCTGTTCATGGCGGCAGCCTACTTTGTGGGACGCAGGAAAATGTTCGACTGGCGCCATTCCCCGTGCAGGTACGTTCTATTTTATCTGGCGTGGAACGGCGCGGCTTTTTTGGAAGCTCTCTTCAGACATTGGATTTATTTGAGACTGGGCCATTCCAGCGCGTGGGACTGGAGCAGCCTCCCCTGGAAGCTGACGGGGGTGGGAACTACCTTTCCCTATGACGGGCCCCTGTGGTTCCTGAAATATGTGATGGCGTTGAGCCTGCTCTCCCCGCTTTTATTCGCCCTCGGGAAAAGGAAGCTGCTGATTCCCGCGACGATTGCCGTTCTCTTCTCCGTGGTGCTGTTCCCGGAGGTTAACGCGCTGTTTTCCGACCCTCCACGGGTTCCCTGGGCGGACTCCCTGGCTTTTTTCATGCTGGGATTCTGCCTTTCCTCCCTGACGCTGGGCGAAATCAAGCTGTTCCTGAAAAAAACAAGTTGCCTTTCCCTCCCCGCGTGGGCGGCAATAGCGTGGATGACCCATGGCGGCGTCATTTCCACGGAAACCCTGCACACCATCCCTTGCTGGATTCCGGGGATTCTGGGTCTGGGCTCCCTGTGCGTTCTGCTGGCGGAAAAGAAGTTCTTTCGTAACGTGGCGCGGGCATGCGCTCCCCTCTTCTTCTTCATTTATGCCGTCCATTGCCTGATCCTTCCCTGGTTGATGCCGCTCCTCTTGAGAATCCTTCCTGAAGCACTTCCTTCCCCCATGATTGCGGCGGTCCTGATATTTGCGGGAGCATTCTTTCTTCATCGGCAGGTGGTCCGGCATTACCCCGGCTGGGAATACCTGATCTTTGCCCAAAAGCGGAGAAAACCGGTGAGTGGCGGAAAGGAAATGTTTGCCGCAGGTTCCCTCCGGTCCGTCTCCATGAATGAACCCCGTCTTTAACCGCCTTCTGTTTTTTCTGACGCCTCAAGATTGCCGGAACCTGTATAACGGACTGGGGTTGATAATGGCGTCACTATTCAAAAAGGGAGAGTGGGAACTCGGGAAAACTGAATTGCCGGCATGCAGTTTGGAAACATGGAGCACTGGCCGGCACGGGCGGTGGGAAGGGATTACTGCAGAAAAACGCTTTCAATGACTTTTCCGGTCCATTCCGGCCGTGGCGTCCCTCCGAATAAATGAAGAAGCATGGGAGCGGTATTGGTGGTATTGTTTGGTTCGGAAATCTGGAAATTCCGCTTGATTCCCGGTCCCGCGATTCCCCATGGAACAATCATTTCCGCCGCGCTCGTCCCTCCATGTCCCTTTCCGATGCCTCCGTGGTCCGTCAGAAACAAAAAATGCGTGTCCCTGTATAACCCTTCCTGCTTCAATTTCTGAAAAAGGATTCCGATCTGCTGATCCGCCTCTTCAATGGCCTGAAGGTATTCGGGGGACATCCATCCGTGCCTGTGACCGGCATGGTCCGTGTGAACGGAATACAGAAAGACAGCGGCAGGGGCGTTACGGTGTTTCTTCATGAACCGGAAAGCCTGCTCGTAATTGAAGGCATAGGCATCGTTCTTCAGGAACTCCGTTTCATCCAGATATTTTTCATTGAACGGATAGGAAAGAGGTTTCCAATTATAATAAAAAGCCGTTTTGCAGGAAGGGTTGCTTTCCTTCAGAACCTGGAACACGGAGGGGTAATAGCCGTCTCCGTCTTTCCGTACGGCGGGGTAGGCGGACTTTGCCGGTGTCCAGTTATTATCGAAAACCCCGTGCTGCTCCGGTCCGCTTCCGGTCAGGTGGCTCGTCCAGTTGGGCAGGGTGATGGAGGGCATCACGACTCGCGTATCCAGGGAAAACGCCCCCTCTGACATCAACTCCCTTAAATGGGGTGCATGCGCCTTTTGAAAACCCTCCACGCAAATCCCGTCCAGCGAGATCATGAGCGCTCTTTTGGCGCGAACCAGCGCCGGGACGGAATGCGGGAAAGTACCGGCCGCATGTTCTGTAGCGGAAAAGGCGGTGTTGGCCGCCGCCACTCCTGCCGCCGCCAGGCCGAAACGGTTCAGGAAACTCCGGCGGCTTACTTCATGAGAGCTGCTTTCCATATAAAATCCATACGGCAAACATGAAATATTTTTATCACCGGTTTTTGGAGGGTGGAAAGTCCTCTTCGTGATGTGGTTCCTTACGCGGGGGATGGCTGTTTCACACCCGCGGCACAAAGCCATTTACCGCAGGACATTGTTTCTAATAAGCCGTCCTAATGTCTTGCACTTTCATAAAAACAAAAACCGCAAACGTTCTGTTTCAAACGCTTGCGGTTGTTTTGAAGTGGTGGAGGCGACGGGAGTCGAACCCGTGTCCTGAAGGCCGTTGATGCCGGCATCTCCATGTTCAGACGCATATTGCTGCTTTCGCGGCTGCTTCGTCATGCGCCAACTAGGCAAGCTCGCTAGTTGCCTGTGGAAGTCTCGTGCGTTGCGCGGCAACCCCGCATTGCACCAGCCTGCTGAATATTCGTCGTCCCCTCTAGCAGGCGTTGAGGTTCTGACGCGGCTGAACTAATTAGGCAGCCAGAGCAAGGTCGTTAGACTCTGCATTTATTTTTTTAATCGGCTTTTTAGAAGGCCAGCCGATTAACCTTCACATGCAGCCAGCACCTCAGACTTCCAGTCGAAACCATGGCGCCCCCATATGTATGTATCGGTAGAGACAAAAAATCCCGCCATGATGTTCAGGCAGGAGCAATTTTATTTACCGGTGGTGATGCAAGTGGCACGCCCGTAGGGATTCGAACCCCAAACCTTCTGATCCGTAGTCAGACGCTCTATCCAATTGAGCTACGGGCGCTTTAACTTGCGTCGTGTACCGCGTAAGCGGTGAAAGAAATATAGGTTTTTCTTCGGGAAAGTCAAGATGTTTGTAAGATGATTTGAGAAAAAAATCTCATTTTTTCTTTTCGCGGGAAATGACCCTTTCATGCACAGTCCGTTAACTCCGGGGGCCGGAAAAAGGGAAAGGCGTTGCGTCCCGGAATGGCCTGTGGCACACTGAACGGAGAAAATGAGTGGATTCAAGGTGATCAGATCGCCGATGGAGGCATTAAAGGAGCACTTCGGCTTTTCCGGCTTGAGGGAAGGGCAGGACCGCGTGGTTTCCTCCATCATGGAAGGCCGCAATGTACTGGTGGTGATGCCCACCGGCGGGGGCAAGTCCCTGTGTTACCAGCTTCCGGCCCTTTGCCGGGACGGGGTTTGCCTGGTGGTCAGTCCGTTGATCGCCCTGATGAAGGACCAGGTGGACGCTCTTGTGGCCAGGGGGATTCCCGCCACCATGATTAACAGTTCCCTGAGCTTCCCGGAACAGAAGGAGCGCCTTGCCGGCATGAAGGAGGGGGCGTTCAAGCTGGTGTACGTGGCTCCGGAGCGTTTCGGCCATGAGGGATTCATGCGCGCTCTGGCGGAGGTGGATATCAATATGATGGCCGTTGACGAGGCGCATTGCCTGAGCCAGTGGGGCCATGATTTCCGCCCGGATTACCTGAAACTGGGCCGGGCTATTGAAGCGATGGGACAGCCCCAGGTGGCGGCCCTGACCGCCACGGCCACTCCCCGTGTGCGGGAGGATATTCTGGTGCATCTGGGGCTGGATGATCCGGTGACGATCGTGCGCGGGTTTGCGCGGGAGAACCTGCATTTCCGCATTACGGCGTGCGATACGCACAAGGATAAGTACAAGAGGCTGTATGAGCTGGTAAAGCTCCATAAGACGGGAATTATTTATTGCTCCACCCGCAAGAAGGTGGAGCAGGTGCATGAGGCCCTTTCCGACCTTGGCCTGAATGTGACGGCCTACCATGCGGGCATGACGGATGCCCAGCGGGAAGAAGCCCAGAACGCCTTCATGAACCGTCACGCGGACATTGTCATTGCCACGAATGCGTTTGGCATGGGGATTGACCGTGCGGACGTCAGGTTCGTGGCCCATTTTGAGGTTCCCGGCAGCGTGGAGGCCTATTACCAGGAAGCCGGCCGTGCGGGCCGTGACGGAGACGACGCCTATTGCGAGCTTTTGTTCAACCATGCGGATTTGCGGACCCAGGAGTTTTTCATTGAAGGGGTGAATCCCGGCGTTCCGCTGATTGTGGAGCTGTACGAACTGCTGCGGAAGCATTGCAGTGCGGAGACCCATGATGTGGCGTGGTCCCTGGAGGAAATGGCGGAACGCCTTAAATGCCGGAATGCCATGCAGGTGGGCGCGGCTTTGTCCGTTCTCATGCGCAATGGAGTAATCAGCCGCCATGACGTTCCGGGACAGCGGGTGAAGCTTACCAGAGTGACGGATCCCTCCGTAAGCGGCTTGAAGATTCCTCTGGACGAACAGTCCCTGCGGGAAAAGGAGGTGAGGGACCGGGAAAAATTGAAAGCGGTGACGGAATTCGCTTATTCCTCCGGCTGCCGCCAGCAGTGGATTTTGAATTACTTCGGAGAAGAGGACAGCGCCCCCTGCGGCCGGTGTGACCAGTGCATGACGCTGGGTGTGGAGGAGGGCCAGTCCCTGGGTGAGGAGGAAAACAAGGTAGTCCGCCAGGCCTTGAGCGGAATTGCCCGCGCGTCCGTGCGCATGGGGGACGGCTCCTGGCAGGGAAGATGGGGGAAGACGAAAATCATCCAGATGCTCAAGGGATCGAAAACCCAGGAACTTTTGAAAACCTCCCTGTCCCGGTTGAGCACTTATGGGATTCTTGCCCGGTGGAGCGAGGACGACATCCGCCAGTTGTTCCGCGCCATGCAGATGGCGGGGCTGACCAAAATGAGCGGAGAGGCGGACCGTCCCCTGATTACCCTGAGTCCGAAAGGTAATGAAGTGATGATGGGGCGGAAGGTAGCCTCCATGATTTGGCCTTTTGCCCGCAGGGGAAAAGATTCTGCCTCCTCAGGGCAGACCAGGGTGCGCTCCACGGGGGATTTGACGTCCCTGGGCGAGTTTGACGAAGACTTGTTTTTGAAATTGAAGGAGCTCAGGAATGAACTGGCCCGTGAAGCGGGAATTCCCGCTTATGCCGTATTCCACAATTCCACCCTGGAGGGGTTGGCGCGTCTGAAGCCCACCACGCGTCGCGGGGCCATGAACGTACATGGCATTGGGGAGCAAAAAGCCGCGAAGTATCTGGATGACTTCCTGGAAGTGATTGCCGAGCATTGCGGGGTTTAACATCTCCCTGCTTTTGCTGAGCTGTGGTAACGGAGTGCGGGCGTCCGGCGTAGGCTGCCATGTTGGGATGGAGCCTCCTTTTCCCTGTTTGGCGGTTTGTGTACGGTTTCCATGCCGGAAAGCGGGAAAATGACCAGCCTCCCCAACTGGGCGCGTTCCATGAATCCGGATGGGAAATTCCAGTGGAAAGCCGTCCTCAAATCCGGGAAGGAAAACAAACTGGCTTACCCGTATACTGCCTGGAGTAATTCCTGTCCGTGTTATTTATGTATTGACATCATTTTGAGAAGTGTGTACTTTCCTTTCCACACATTACCCAAGACGGAGCGGTGGCTGAGAGGCTGAAAGCACTCCTTTGCTAAAGGAACGTACTGGCAAAACCGGTACCGAGGGTTCGAATCCCTCCCGCTCCGCCATTATTTTTATAATGTTGAACGTTGAAAGCCTGATAAAATCAGGTTTTTTTATTTCTTGCAATGCAGGAATTCAGGTTTCTCCGGATAGCCCGGCATTCTGAAGCGGCAATCGTGTTTAATGGCTGCGATAAGGAAGCACTCCGGTTTGTTGAAATTCTAATGATCGGCAATGTCCCGGGGACCGGGCATGAACGCTTTTGTTCCCCTTATTTCTTCCAGTGAGGGCGGTTTCCATACATGGAAAGACTGGCGTAATGGAGTTTTGACTTTTTACAGGGATCTCCGGTTAAGTGCTGGGAGATTCTTTATGATGCGGGAAATATTTAGCTACGGTTTCCTTGACTTCTTCCAGCCATTTGCGGCGCAGGTCCGGAGTGCTGTCGGCAATGATGCGGAACATTTTTCTTTCAAAGACGTTGACGCCGCAAAAACTGAAGACGCAGTCTTTCCAGATGTGTTCCAGAGGATCACCGAAGATTTGCCGCTCTCTTTCCGCAGGGGTATTGGAGGTATTGAAGACGAGCGCCGCTTTTGCTTTTAACAGGCCGATGGGCACGCCTCCCCCGTTGTCTCCTTTGGGGAAGGTATAGGCCACTTCCTCCCGGAGTACGCGGTCAATCCAGCCTTTCATGATGGCCGGAGGCTGCCCCCACCAGTTGGGGTGGATGATGACGATTCCGTCTGCCTCCCTGATTTCCCGCTGGTGGAGGGCCGTGAGAGTATCTTCCGGAACGTCGCTGACCAGTTCTGTGTCCGGAAGAACGGGATTGAATTGTTCCCCGTAAAGGTCGTGAAACAGGACATGATGACCCTGTTTATTTAATGCCTCCGCCGCTGCTGCGGCAATCGCTGCATTGAAGCTGTACTTGTAGGGATGCCCCAGAATAACGGATATGTTCATAACGGCTGCTTGAATAACTGTTCTTTGAAAAAACCTTACCGGAGAGAATAGCTCCGGCTGGAGGCCAAGTCAAACCGGAGCTATGGGATCAATGGCCGTATTCCTCCATAAAAAGGCGCCTTCCGGTGAGGGAAGGCGCCTGGATGTGAATTAGTGAATTGATGAAGAGGATGGGTTACATGCCCTTGTTCTTCATGGCTTCTGCCAGGGCGGCGCCCATCTGGGCGGGCGTCTTGGCCACCACGATGCCGGCTTCCTTCAGGGCTTCCTGCTTGGCGGCGGCGGTGCCTTTGCCTCCGGCCACGATGGCTCCTGCGTGGCCCATGCGGCGTCCCTTGGGAGCCGTGGCGCCTGCGATGAAGGCGGCGACGGGCTTCTTGCAGTTGTTCTTGATCCATTCGGCGGCTTCTTCTTCTTCGGAACCGCCGATTTCACCGATCATGATGAAGGCGTCCGTGTTCGGGTCTTCCGTGAAGAATTGAACGGCCTGCTGCTGGGTCATGCCGTGGACGGGGTCGCCGCCGATGCCGATGCACATGCTCTGGCCCAGGCCCATGTTGGTGACTTGCCAGACGGCTTCATAGGTGAGCGTGCCGGAACGGGAGACGATGCCGATTCTGCCGGGCTTGAAGATGTAGGCCGGCATGATGCCGATCTTGCAGTTGGCGGCGGGGTTGACGATGCCGGGGCAGTTCGGGCCGATGAGGGTCACGTCCTTGTCCTTCAGGAAGGCTTTCACCTTCTGCATGTCCTGTACCGGGATGCCTTCCGTGATGCAGACGATGAGCTTCACGCCCGCGTCCGCGGCTTCCATGATGGCGTCCGCAGCAAAGGGCGGGGGAACGAAGATCATGGAGGCGTTGCAGTCCGTGGCCTTTTTGGCTTCCGCCACGGTGTCGAAGACGGGGACCTTGCCTTCAAAGAGCTGGCCGCCCTTGCCGGGGGTTACGCCGGCGACGACGTTGGTGCCGAAGTCCATGCAGTTTTTGGCGTGGAATGCGCCGGCGCTGCCGGTGATGCCTTGCACGACCAGACGGGTGTTCTTGTCAATGAGAGATGTCATTGTCGTAATAAATGGTGAGGGTTATTTGACTGCTGCCACCGCTTTCTGGGCGGCTTCGTCCAGGTTGTCGGCGGGGATGATGGCAATGCCGCTGTCTGCGAGGATTTTCTTGCCGATTTCCACGTTGGTGCCTTCCAGGCGGACGACGAGCGGGATTTTCATGTCGATGTTTTTCGCCGCGGCCACAATGCCCTGGGCGATGACGTCACAGCGCATGATGCCGCCGAAGATGTTGACCAGAAGGGCCTTCACATTCTTGTCGCTGGTGAGGATGCGGAACGCGTTGGTTACCATTTCCTCCGTGGCGGAACCGCCTACGTCCAGGAAGTTGGCGGGCTCCCCGCCGTAGTATTTGATGATGTCCATCGTGGCCATGGCCAGGCCGGCGCCGTTCACCATGCAGCCGATGTTGCCATCCAGGCCGATGTAGTTCAGGTCATACTTGCCGGCTTCCACTTCACGGGGGTCTTCTTCCGTTTCATCCCGCATTTCCATGATTTCCGGGTGGCGGTACAGGGCGTTGTCGTCAAAGTTGAATTTGGCGTCCAGCGCGCACACGCGGTCGTCCGTGGTGACCACGAGGGGGTTGATTTCCACCAGGGAGCAGTCCAGGGCGGTGAAGAGCTTGTAAACGTTGGTGATGAGCTTGGTGGCCTGGCGGAGCAGGGGGCCGGTCAGGCCCAGGGCCACGGCGATCTTGAGAGCCTGGAAGGGTAGGATGCCCAGGGCCGGGTCAATGTGTTCGCGGATGATGGCTTCCGGCCGGGTGGCGGCCACTTCTTCAATGTCCATGCCGCCTTCCGTGCTGGCTACGATGACGGGGCATTCACGGGCGCGGTCCTGGAGAATGGCGAAGTAGCATTCCTTTTTCAGGTCCACGGCTTCCGCCACCATGATCTTGCTGACCAGCTTGCCGGTTTCCCCGGTCTGCTTGGTAACCAGAACCTGGTTCAGCATCTTGCCGGCCACATCTTCCACTTCTTCCACGGAGTCAACGACGTGCACGCCGCCCTTGAAGCCGTTTTTGAAGGTGCCTTTGCCACGTCCGCCAGCGTGTACCTGTGCCTTAACTACGTATTGGGAGACGCCCATGTCCCGGGCTATTTGTGCTGCTTCCTGGGCGGTAGCGGCGGCGATGCCCTTGGGGGTAGCCACGCCAAAGCGCTCAAAGAGTTGTTTTGCTTGATATTCGTGAATGTTCATGACAGTGGGCCGTTCGGCCAAATGTTTGCGAAAGAAAGGCTATGCCTGTTTTTTGTGCCGGTCAAGGGAGAATGGTTTGGTCTTTTGATTTTTTGTCCGGGGGATTCATGGAGCGCCTTTGGAAATCAAAGAAGACAGAAGGCTTGACTGCATGCTTAAAGATTGTGAAACTTTCCTCTCATTTTTCCGTATTATATCTTTTATGAAAATTTACCGTCCTTCCGACACCTGTTTTGACGAGATGAAAAGCCGGATGAACCGCCGCGCCCTCCCGGAGGATTCCGTAAGGGATACCGTGAATGCTATTATCCGGGACGTTTCCGCGCGCGGGGACGAGGCCCTTTTTGATTACGCCGCCAGGTTTGACAAGGTGGAGCTGGACCCTTCCTCCCTGTTTGTGACGGAAGAAGAGCTGGCGGAGGCGGAAGCCGCGGTGGAGGATTCCGTGAAGGAGGCCATTGCCGCCTCCCTGGCCAATATCCATTATTTTTCAGACCGCAGCCGCAGGCAGGACTGGTCCGGCGTAAACGCGCAGGGAGTGGAGGTGGCGGAGCGCTTCCTGCCGTATGACCGCGTGGGCATTTATATTCCCGGCGGAAAGGCTCCCCTGGTGTCCACGTCCATCATGACGGGCGGTTTTGCCCAGGCCGCCGGCGTGCGGGAGATTGTGGCCGCTACGCCCTGCGGGCCGGACGGACGGGTGAATCCCGCTCTTTTATACGCATTGAAGGCTTCCGGCGCTACGGAGATTATTAAAGCAGGCGGAGCCCAGGCGATCGCTGCCCTGGCGCTGGGGACGGAGAGCGTGAAGCCGGTGGAAAAGATTTTCGGCCCCGGCAACCGTTTTGTCGTGGAGGCCAAGCGTCAGCTGGTGGGAGCCGTCGCCATTGACTTGCTGCCCGGCCCCAGTGAAGTGATGGTGCTGGCGGATGAGACCGCGGATGCGGAGTTTCTGGCTGCGGACCTGCTGGCGCAGGGGGAACACGGCCCGGACAGCGTGGTGGTGTTTGTCACCACGTCGGAAACGCTGCTGGAGCAGGTAGAGGCGGAGGTGGAGCGCCAGGCCGCCCTGCTGAGCCGCGGAGCAATTATCCGGGAGGTGCTGGACAAGCACGCTTACGGTTTTCTGGTCTCTTCCATCCGGGAAGGCGTGGACCTGGTGAACGCCTTTGCCCCGGAGCACCTGGTGCTCGTCACGCGGGATGAAGACGCCGTGCTGGACGGCATCCGCACGGCGGGCGCCATTTACGCCGGCGCTCTTTCCACAGTAGCCTGCGGGGATTTTCTGGCGGGGCCCAGCCATACGCTGCCCACCGGAGGGGCCGGCAAGTCCTTTTCCGGACTGCGGGCGGACCAGTTTCAGCGGCGCACCAGCGTGGTGCGGATGAACCGGGATTCCGTGCTTAAATCAGCCCCGTATGTGGCGGAGTTCGCCAGGGTGGAGGGGCTGGACGCCCACAACCACTCCCTCCAGGTCCGCGCCGCGCGCGTTGACCGGTAATCCAGACTTTCCCCACCTACTCCCCCCATGAAACAACAGCAAGGAACCAAGGAACGATTGCTGGATGCGGCGGAGTGCCTGTTTGCCGAGCACGGCTATACGGGCACTTCCATGCGCATGATTTCCCAGCAGGCCTCCGTCAACATCGCCTCAGCCAATTATTATTTCGGCGGCAAGGAGGGGCTTTGGAAGGCGGTCATGATGAAGTATGCGCCGCAGGCGCGGGATTTCCGGATTTCCATGATGGATGACGCCATGGAAAAAGGCACGGTGCGGGCGCTGGCCCATGCCTATGTTTACCCTTCCTTCCACGGCCTCCTGCATGTGAAGCTGGAAGACCTGGGCAATTTCCCCCATTACCTGCGCCTGCTGGGCATCTGCCATGTGCAGACTCCGGAGATAGCGGTGGAGTATATCAAGGAGGTGTATTCCCCCATCCGCCGCCGGCTGCATGACTGCATCCGCACCATGTTTCCGGACGCTTCCACGTACCAGATTTTCTGGACGGTGCTGGCTATTGAAAGCATCATGATCGGCCTGCTGACCCGTTTGCGGATGATTATGGAGCTGATGGAGAACAACCGGGTTCCCAAGGGCAGCGTGCAGGATTTGTTTGAACTGATTGTCCGCCAGGTGGACGGCCTGATCCATTTGTGCGGAAAACCCGCGTAACCGTTTCACTGTCGTCCGCATTCCACATGTTCAAGTCCCTCATCCGCACGTTTGCCATTGTGGCGGCTTTTATTGCGGGGTACATGATGCCCGGCCTGCACGTGTATGGCTGGACATTCAAGTGGATGCTGATCGTCATGCTGTTTGTGACGTTCCTGGGCATCCGCTTCAAGCGAATGAAGCCGGAGCGGACGCACTGGCTTCTGGTGGGGGCCAACCTGCTCGTGGCCCTGGCGGCCTGGGGCGTATGCCGCCTCGTTTTTGGGGACGGGTATCTGGCGGAGGCCGCCTTCTTCGTGGGCATCATGCCCACGGCTACGGCGGCTCCGGTAGTAATGGGGCTGCTGGGAGGCAGCGTGGAGTTCATGCTGACCGCCCTCCTGCTGGCCAATGGCGTCATTTGCGCCCTGCTTCCCTTCATCCTTCCGGCGGTCGTGGGGCAGGGGGGCTTTGAGATTTACCTGAACGTGGCCGAGAATATTTCCCTGGTGATGCTGCTGCCGCTGGTCCTGGCCCTGGCGGCGCGGCGTTTTTATCCGCGGGCCATTGCGTGGCCGCGGAAGCTGAAGGACGTCACTTTTGGCATCTGGGTGGTGATTCTGGTGCTGATCGCGGCGAACGCTTCTTATGATATTTCCTCCCGTGACGGCATTTCGGAACGCGTGCTGGAGCAGATCGGCGCGGTTTCCCTGCTGATCTGCGGGATCAACTTCGGGCTGGGACATTTGCTGGGGGGGCGCACGCGCGCCGCGGAGGGCAGCCAGGCCCTGGGGCAGAAGAATACCACGCTGTCCATTTATCTGGCGCTGACGTATGCCAGCCCCATTGCCGCGCTGGGACCCACGTTTTACGTGCTGTGGCATAATTTATGGAATGCCTGGCAGTTGTACCGGGCATCCGAACGGAGGCGCAGGAACGGCTGACGGGAATCGCCGTTGCCTTTTCCGGAAGAGGAAGCCGGAGAGCGGCAGCTTCTCCTGCTCACGATGGCTGACAGGGAAACGGTTGACGGAGGTTTTCCTGCTGCCTTCATGAAGGGCGCAGGAGCTCCTTCCATGCAAAAAGCTTGAAATTCAGAGCGCTCCCGGTAACGTTATGCACTTGTTATGCAGGCCTCTTCTCCTTTGAAACCCCTGTCCCCGCGCACCAAGTGGCTGATTGCCCTGTGCTTGTGCGTGCTCGTGATGCTGCTGGAGTTCCTGACGTACCACATGGCGTACCGCATAGGCCATGATGAAGGGATGCTGGCTACCCCTGCGGTAGTGGTGCAGAAGAGTGATGAAAAGGCCATGCAGAATTTATCCCGCTTCATGGCGGACGTGTTTGCTTCCCGTGAAAGCCTGGCCGGCATTCTGGACAACCGGGATGAACGCCTGGCATGGATCAGGGATCCGGAATTGCGCACGGAGACGGCCTGGGGCCTTACCCGTGAACTGATCAGCCGGGACGGCGTGGACCGCGCGCTGCCCACGGCCAGGGAACTGATTGACGCTGGCTACGCCGCGGGGCGTTACGGCACATGGGCGCCCCGTGCGGATGCCGTGGCGCAGGCCCTTCTGTCAGTGCACCGGTATTCTCCGGCTTATGATTATTTGAAAACGGCTGTGGAGGGGTATGAAAAGGAGGGAATGGCCGCGGAACTGGTGAAGGCCCTCCAGACCATGAGCTCCATTGACCAGATGCTGAACAGGAATGATGAGGCGAATACCCTCCTTCAGCGCGCCGTGGATGCCGCCGCCCATTTGGGGCCGGACGCCCTTCCGGTCAGGTCCAGGCTGATGGCCGCCCAGGGCAGGCTGGCCCGCACCACGGGGCGCATTCCGGAATCCCGCGCGTATTTCAAGAAGGCCCTGGCCCTGTGCCCCCAGCCGGACAAGACGACCGGTGACCTGGCCCTGGCGAGCATCAGCATGGGGGAGGCCATGCTGGAAGCCGGCAGGAAGGAAGAGGCGCGGGAATTGTTTTTAAAGGGCCTTTCCGGTTCGGAAAACGCCCCCTACCTGCTGAATGATTGCCTCAACGCCCTGCGCGGCCTGGCGCGCATTTCCACGGAACAGGGGAATTATGAGGAAGCGCTGGCTTATCTTTACCAGGCGGAAGGCGCCGCCCGCGGCGTGCTGCCGGCGGACCATGCATTCTGGGCCGGGCTGTACGACCAGAGGGGGTGGGTCAACATCATGCGCAAGGCCGCTCCGGAGGCCCGCTCTGATTTTCAGAAAGCTATCAATAACAGCGCCTCTTCCCCCGTCATTTCCGCCCAGTCCCGGGAAGGGCTGGGCAAGGCGTGGCTGGATGCCGGTGAGGGAGACAAGGCCAGGGAAAACCTGAAAAAGGCCCTTGAGCTCCGGGAATCCCATTTTGCCTCTGACACTCTGTCCCTGGGCCGCGTTTATTATTCGCTGGGCCTTGCCAGCGATATGTCCGGGGACCGGGAAAGCGCCCTGCACGCTTACGCCGGAGCGGTGGATTCCCTGCTGAAATGCGGAGAAGGGCCGGAGCGCAAGAGCCTGCTGGTCCAGTCCTACTTATGCAAGGCATACGCCCTGTGCGACGGGGAGCAGTGGAAAGAGGCCGTGGAAGCCTTTGAAGCGGTGCTCCCCATGCTGGAAGGGGAACAGCGGTCGGAAAATTACAAGCAGCTGGGCCGTTGCTATGATGAGTTGGGCATGAAAGAGAAAGGGGATGCCTGCTGGAAGGAATCCGGCTTTCCCCGCGTGCGCATGGAGTCTCCGGGACGGAGGCCGTCCGGAAGCTCCAGGTCTTCCCGGCGTTAGCTTTCACTGATTCCCGTAAGACGTTGGGAGGTGTTTATTTTGCTTGATTTGTGCCGTCTTTTTGGCTCAATGCCTGCATGAGTTCCGAGCGCCATTTTTCCAACAAACCCTACCGTCCCTCACGTAAAAAAAAGTCTTACTGGAAGCCCGTTCTCTTTCTGGTGGTGCTGGGGGGCCTCTGGTTCGGATACATCCAGTACTGGCCCACGATTGAAGGATGGTTCAAACCGACCATTCATGAGGTGCACAGCCAGACCCAGGCCATGGGGCACTTGCAGGGCATGCTGGCCTCCTGGAACGGCTCTGATGCGGAGCTGGCGCAACTGGCCGCCTCCGTGGACAAGCAGGTGGAATGGATGAACTCCCCGGAAGCGCGGGATTCCTTTACGTGGCTCCTGGCGGTGGAAATGGACAGGCGCGGCATGCTGAAGGAGTCCGAACCCATGCTGGCGTCCCTGCTGGAAAAGAAGCTGGCCGATTCCGCCTCCATGACGGCGGAGGACAGGGGGCGCCTTCTGGGCGTGAGCCTGAACTGGGCGCGGGAGTTTGCCGCCCGCAAGCATGACGCCACGGCGGAAAAGCTTTATGAGGTGATTCTGAAGAATACGCCGGAGGACCAGGTTTCCATCCGTCTGGCATGCCTGGAACCGCTGGCCCATTACGCGTATGACCAAGCCAAATTTGAGCGTTTTTCCTCCTTGTGCCAGCAGGCCGTTTCTCCCGTGATGAGGAGCAGGCTGAAGAAGCCGGAGGACGTGAAGAGCATGGTGAAAATACTTCTGCTCCAGGATACCCTGCCGGACAAGGCCACGGGCCAGCCCGGCACCACGGGCAGCGTCATTGCCCGGGAACTGCTCACCAAATTCCGGCTTACCGCCAGCCCGGACATGGGACGCATCATCCTGAATGAGCTGAATATGCCGCTCAATGCGCGCCGGAAGTATTCCCAGGCGAAGCTGAAGGCCATGGCTGACCAGCTGGAAGCCGCCTTGATTTGCTTCCGCGCCGCGGAGACGGAGATGGACTGCACGCCGGAGACCATGCTGGCCCTGGCGAAGGTCAGAATGCAGATGGGGGATTTAAAGGAGGCCGGCCTCCTGCTTTCCCGTGCGGAAGGAACCGCCATGACGCTGGGCGTGGATGCGCCGCGCATTCTCAGCGGCTCCAGCCTGAGCCAGGACATTGCCGCCCTGCGTACCCAGCTTGAAAAATACGGACAGGCGGAGGCCCTGGTGAAACGCGCTTATGAGGATGTAAACGTTGCCGCGGCTTTCCTGAAGGCGCAGGATTATGACCAGGCCATGAAATATCTGGACCAGGCCATGAAGGTGGCCCGTGAAAACACGGCGTTTGTCCAGGCCCTCCAGCCCGTCATCCTGAACCTTCAGGCGGAGATAAGCGCCGGCAGGGAACAGTGGGCCCTCTCGGAAGCGCAGTATGGAAAGCTGGTGGAAGAGTGGGACGCGTTGAGCGCGGAAGACCAGGCCAAGCTCCAGAGCAATCTGGCCTCCATCCAGTCACAGGAGCTTTACAAGAAAATCCACCGGAACTGGGCGAATGTGTGCCTTAAGCAGAACAGGACCACGGAAGCGCGCAGGGTACTGGCCAAAATAGGGGAAGCTCCGGCTGAAGAACTGGAAAAGCCCGCCTCCCGCCGGCGCCGCAGATAACAGAATTTCCGTTACCCTCACCGGAGAGGAATGTCCAGAGGCAAAGATGGAAATTCCGGCATATGGCGCGGAAGCTGCCCCATACCTGTAAGACGTTCCGGCAACAGGCATTCCCGGATACTCCACCGCAGAGGGGGGAGAAAGTCCCTAGGTTGATGCTTCCGTCTTTTCCTTGCGGCGGATGCCCATAGGGGCCGCTCACCGGGAGCAGGGGCGGTATTATTGCCGGAATGGAAGCATGAGCCGCATTTTACCGAATGTAATGTTTCCGGTATAATTCAGCAAAGGCATTGAAGCCGGGAAACAGCTTCAATGAGTTTCCCTAGCCGCGGACTTTGGCTTTTTGAAGAGTCCTCTTTCCGTGGATCATTTTTTCACGGCGGTCCGCAGCGGACTGCCGGCGTGAGCGCACTGTATATTTTGCGAAAATTTGGCTAACCGTAAGGTTGCCCTGCTCAAAAAGGTTGAAAATGTTATCTCTCACTCTCATCGCTTCCTGAAGCGCCGCGTCAGCGCCCCCGTATTGAGAATCGGAGAAATAACGAGTGAACAAACGCTTGTTCTTACAGATAGCCAACCGGTAGCCCTGGAAGGCTGTTGTTTCGTAAGTGTAACGGGTGATGTTTTTACAAGGCATATGTACAGAAGTTATGGGACCGGGTAATAGGAGCAGTGACAGGCTTCTATTAGGATAGGTCTCACTTCCTGTAAAATCCAGAAAAAACACAATTTGTTAGATTGAGTGCAAGAAATGCGATTCTAGGTGTTTGTGGACAGTTTATTGTGATGTGTCATCCTTGACAAAAAAACAACCGTCGGAGACACGGACTTTTAATTTTTCCCCGGGCTGGACCTGGCTCGTTTGGCGAATCAGCTGTTTTTGCCCGTTTTCTACCAGGGCGTACCCCCGGCGCAACGTTTGCTCCGGGCTGTGGGCATCCACCCGGGCTTGAAGAAGAGCCAGTTGTGAAGCAAACTCAGCCATGCGCGCGGCGGCGGCATGGGCCAATCCTGCCCGGAGGGAATCCAGGAGCTGCATGCGTTCCCGGTTGCGGTGCGCCGGGTGGCGCATTTGGAGCTGGTGTTCCAGTTGGTTGATATGAAGTGTGTTCTGGAAAATGCGCGTGGCGGAGGCATTCAGCAGGGTCTCCTCCATGTCGTCCAGGCGCTGGGCATAGGGGGAAAGCAGGGAATCCGCATCCAGCAGTTTTCCACGCAGGTAAACATCCAGTTTCAGCTTGGAACGCAACAGGGAATGCCGGGCGGAGGCGTGCAGGGACTGCTCCATCCTGGACAGTTTCCGGAGCCATTCGGGGCCGTCCGGCGTAGCCAGTTCCGCCGCGGCGGTGGGAGTGGGCGCGCGCAGGTCCGCCACAAAATCCGCAATGGTGAAATCCGTATCATGCCCCACGGCGGAAATCACGGGAACGGTGCATTCGTAAATCGCGCGCGCTACCGTTTCCTCATTGAAATTCCACAAGTCCTCAATGGAGCCGCCGCCGCGGCCCACAATAAGCACGTCCACGGGGGGCAGGCCGTTGAGGGCCGCGTGGGACCAGGCGCGGACCGCCGCGGCTATCTCATGCTCCGCTCCGGCCCCCTGCACGCGCACGGGCAGCAGATAGGCCTTCACCCATGGTGCGCGGCGTTCCAGCACATGGCGTATGTCCTGGATGACGGCGCCGGTGGGGGAGGTGATGATGCCGATGGCGCGCGGGAAGGCGGGGATGCCTTTTTTACGCTCCGCATCAAACAATCCCTCCCGCTGGAGTTTTTCCTTCAATTCCAGGAAACGGGCCTGCAAGTCCCCCTGTCCGGCGGCTTTCACCTGCCTGATGACCAGTTGAAGCTGCCCCCGGTCCGGATACACGGTGGCGCTTCCCAGCACATGGACCTTCATCCCTTCCTGGAGCCGTACGGGGCATTTGGAGGCCGCCGCCTTGAAGAAGGCGCAGAAGATTTCCGCCCCCTGTTCCTTCAGGGTGAAGTAAACGTGGCCGCTGGTGTGGTGCTTTACGTTGCTGAGTTCCCCCACCACCCATTGGGTGCCCACGGCAATGCTCACCGTATCCCTCAGGCGGTAGACAAGCTGTTTAACCGTGATGGGCCTGGGGGCTGCGGGCGTTTCCTCCGGGAATTCCATAAATTATGGTTCAAAGGGGATGTTCAGCGCTTCATAAGCCAGCATCCTGCATTGCTTGATGTCCAGCTTGCCGGACGGCAGCACCGGAATGCGCTCCACGGGAATAATCTCCTTGGGGCACCACAGGGCCGGAAGCCCCTGGTCAATCAGGCCGTGCCTGATCAGGGTGCGCGCCTGGTGCACGTAATCCGTCACCAGCGTGGTGAGCAGGGCCACGGCCTCCCCCTTCACGGGGTCCGGAATGGTGACGACGGCTATGCGCCGTTCCTCGTCCGCCGGGTCCAGGTTCCAGATGTTCATGATGGCGGCCTCCAGCGCTTCATGGGGAACCATCTCCCCGCCTATCTTGGAAAAGCGGGAAATGCGGCCTTCAATCTTCAGGAAGCCGAATTCGTCCGCGGAGCCTATGTCCCCGGTTTTCAGCCATCCGTCCACGAAAATGTCCCGGTCCGCTTCAGGCCCTCCCAGGTAGCCGGGGAAAATATTCGGCCCTTTCAGCCAGATCATGCCGGACGTGGTGGAGGGCACCACGCGGCCCGTATGAGGGCTGGTGATGCGTATGGCTATGCCCGGCAGCAGGGCTCCCACGGAACCTTTCTTCATGCCGGGAATGAAGTCTCCGGCGGGGTTGGAGGGAGCCGGGTCAATGAAATTGACGGAGCAGACGGGGGAGGCCTCCGTCAGGCCGTAGCCTTCACACGGAATGGTGCCGAATTTCTCCCGGAAAGCGGCGGAAAGATCGTCCGGCAGCTTCTCCGCGCCCACAATCAGGTAGCGCACGGTTTTAAAGGTATCCGGCTCACACCGTTTCATGAAGCCGCGCAGGAAGGTGGGCGTGGTGACCACCAGGCTGATGCCGTACTGCTTGATCAGCGCGCCCAGGCGCTTGGCTTCCAGCGGGGAGGGGTAGGTAACCATGTCATATCCGCCGATCATGGGGTACCACAGCCCGATGGTGATGCCGAAGCAGTGGAACACGGGCAGGCTCCCCAGGAACCTGCTCTGCGGCGCGAGCGTGATGCGGGAGGAGCACTGGGAGATGTTGGAAAGCAGGTTGTGGTGGGTCAGCGGCACGCCCTTGGGTTCTCCGGAGGAACCGGAGGTGAACATCAGCACGGCCTCGTCCGCGCCCGTGGGCGCGTCCAGCCCCAGCTTCCTGATCATGAACCCGGCGGTCAGGAACTTCATGGCCAGGCCCCAGCGTTTGGCGGAACTCTTGAGCAGGGGAATTTCCCTTTCCATGAAGATCAGGTCCCGCTGGGGGGGCCATGGGAAATTCTGAAGCTTGCGCATGAACGTGTCCGCCGTGATGAACCAGTCCACGCCGGATTGTTTTACGGAACTGGCAAAAGCACCTTCCGAGGCTGAATAATTGAAATTCACCGGCGTTTTCCCGGCGAACAGGCAGCCCAGGTTGGCAATGGCCGCGCCCTTGCCGGGCGGCAGGATGATGCCCACCCGGCGGTTGGAGGTGATCTTTTTCAGCCGCTTGGCAAAGGCCACGGAAATGGCCAGCAATTGGCCGTAGGTCAGCGTAGTGTCGTCAATGCCGTCAATGACCCGGCAATCCGAATGCTGCTTGAGGCTGCGGAACAGCAGGGCGGACAGGGAGCCGTGAAGCTGGGGCAGCGTGGCGTAAGCCTGGGCGGAGCATTCCAGCCAGGCGGAGGTCAGGCGCGGCGCCATTTCAGCGCCGGGGGCCAGCTTGGGGAGAATATGGATCTGGATATCCGCCTGGACGTCCGTATCCGCCTCCGCATCCAGCACGGAGCTGGTGTAAAAGCCCACGTAAACCGGTACGGGGGAAATGTGGAGCGCTTCCAGGGCCTTGATGACCCGCGGGGGAATCTGGCTGATGGAGCCCTTGATGTGCGCCACCGGGCCGGGAAGGAACACCACGCGCCTTCCTGCGTTAATGCGCTCCATGATAGCGGCGCGCAGGGCGATGGGATCGCTGGAGCCCGCCTGGAACAGGATGCCGTCCGCCCTGGTGGATTCCAGATGGGCGGCGATGGATGTGTCCGGGGGCAGGCCTTCTTCCACCAGGTAGGTGATGCGCTCCCTGCCCAGTTCCTTTTCGAGCATAAGCAGGGTTTTGTGGGATGCCTTGTTGAAAATCAGCAGGTCGCCGGAGTCGGATAGATTGGAGGAACCGAAGATGGCCATGAGAAAAATAGGTGGGGAAACTCGCTCCATTCATGATAGCAATTCGAGGTGCGGAGGGCAAGTAGGAAAGGCGCCCTCATTCCGGTTCCCGGCATCCATGAATAGCGGAAAAATACAGCCGCAGCGGAAGCATGTTTTTTATGGGAAGGATATTGTTTTTCATGGAACGGGCCGGAGGGCTCCCCGGAAACCACGGAAGCGGCTCCTGCCGCAGAACCCGCCCGGACCAGTCAGTTGGCGCCCCCAGCCACCTCTGGAAAGCCGGAATGACGGAAAGGAAAAGGAACCTGATGCCGGAAAAAAACATCCATGAACCAAGGCGGATTTGAAATCCGGACGGGGCGGGAATGCTGTGCGGCCGGCAGCCGGAAAGGAGGATAAGGCATTCACGGGAATATACTTTCCAATGCGTTAAATGGGATTTATTACCGAATTGCATGGATTGATTGGAGGGACAAACCAAAATAATTGGAAGAAAGGAAAACAAGGTAAAGCTTTGAAAACCCCACTTCCAGATTGACACCGGATTTCAAATCCGATATTTCATTCATCTAATAGCATGTCTCATTTCTGCTAAAAGACCACGTCTTTCTCAATATATTTATAATTAATTGTTTTCTTTATGAAGCTGCATTTGCCCCTCAAGTTGTTGTCCGCTCTTCTTGCCTGTTGCGCCGTTTTGTCGGCATCCGTTCATGCGGAGCCCCTCACCATTACGACCAACCAGACTTTTGATACGGACGTTACCTGGAATGAGACCACGACGATTGGGGCGGATAACCTGACACTGACCATTGAGGCCGGAAAGACCGTCACCCAGGCGGAAGGGGCATTCAACATCGGAAACAACAGCCTGACCCTTACGGGCGGCGGCGTGTTCAAGATTGAAACGGCGGCTACCGTGAAAGTAGGGAGCGGCACCGTATCCAAAACCCTGACGATCGACAACGCCACGCTGGATTTAAGCTCTCCGGGAGCCAGCCTCAGCATGAAGGGGGATAATTATACACGCTACAAGGTAACCGTCACCAATGGCGGCGTGCTGCGCGTGGGGGAATATACGTATGACGGCGCGGGGCTGGGCTCCATGGCCGTCAATACGGATTACTGGACCTTGAACAACGGGCGCCTGGAGATTACCAAGGCAACCGACGGAACCTTCGGGAACGGCTTGACGGTAGCGGCAGGCGGCGGCGCCGTGGAGGTGGTGAATGCCGGTAGCACTATGTCAATCACTGCTGACGACACTCATTATATTCAGCTGAATGGCACCCTGACCATTACCGGGGCAGGGAACATGACCACGGGCAATGACAATGTGTTCCGCGGAACCGGTCGTCTGGTCAAGGACGGTTCCGGAACACTGACCCTGGCCAACACCTCCTCCTTCACGGGCGGCGTGGAGCTGAAGGGGGGCACCCTCATTGTCAGCAATGCCTCCGGAATGGGGACCAACAAGAACCTGTCCGTGACGGGGAATGCGTCCATCGGCGGTATTTCCGCGGGCTACCAGGGGCTTTCCCTTGCCTCCGGCGTGAGCCTGGACGTCTCCGCCGTAGACAATAATGCCGGGCTGACCATGAATTCCGGCGTCTTGTCCCTGGCGGGGCAGAATACGATGACCGGCAACCTGAACCTGGGTGCAGCCGTGCAGATTGACGCCACCCACATGACGGTGAACGGCAATCCCCTCCTGGCCCTGAACGGCGCCCTGACGGTGAACGGCAGCCTGCTGCTGGGGAACAGTGACGGCGTAAGCTGGAGCGCAGGCACGTACAATCTGATCAATGCCACGGGCGGCATCACCGGGGATTTGGCCAATACCATTCTGCTGGGGACCGAATACATCGGCAACTGGAGCACGACGGACAATATCCTGAAATTTGTCGTGGAGCAGGTTACGTCCCTGACCTGGACAGGCGGCGGAGACAATACGTGGACGGTGGGAGGAACGGGGAATTCCCCCTGGAATGCGGGGTTGCCCTTTGCCAACGGCAACGGAGTCGTCTTTGGAGACGTGGCCGGCAATGCGCCGCAGACCGTGAACATCTCCGGACAGGTTGATCCGGGCCTGATCGTCGTCAATGCGGAGACGACCAACTACACGTGGACGGGGACCGGCTCCCTTGCGGGAAGTTCCAAGCTCCAGAAGACCGGCGCCGGAACCTTGTCCATCGCCACGGACAACGCCGGTTTTTCCGGAGAAGTTCTGCTGGGCGGCGGCACGGTGGAAATGCAGCATGCCGGAGCCCTAGGCACCGGTAACATCATCTTTAATGGAGGCGCGCTCAAGTACGGCGCGGGCATGACGGCGGACATTTCCGGCCAGATCAAGACGGATGCCCTGGCTTCCAACTCCATTCTGGTGGACACGAACGGGAATGCCGTAACATGGGCCTCCCTGCCCGGATGGGCGGGTACCATCACCCGCACGGGGAACGGCAGCCTGCTGCTGGCGGCCGGCACTTACGGTGGCAAATTGACCAACAGCGGATCCGGTTCCCTGGTCATTGGAGCGGGGAATTCCTCCTTGAACGGAGGAATTAACGGCACCGTCACCAAGACGGGGACCGGAACCTTGACGTTAAGTCTTAATTCCTTCAATGCTTCGGGAGGAGGAACGCTGGTTGTGGAACAGGGTACCGTGATGCTTGCGGACGAAATCGGAACATGGAGCTCCAACCTGAACATTACGCTGGGGGAAAATACCGTGATGGACGTAGTGGGCGCCAGAGCCAAGGTGACGGGCACAGGAACCCTTACCATGGGGAACGGCTCCACCCTGCATGTAAGGAACGGAAATGCAAACGGCGCGAATTTCGACATGAAAATCGTCCTGGATGCCGCGGGCGGATTTGTCTCTATCGGGGGCGCTATTTATGGAGACAATACTACTGTTTCATCCACGCTTACCGGAACGGGCGGCCTCAAGATCATTTCCGATGCCGGGGCAAATGGCTGGAGTTTTAAAACGGGCTGGGTGAAGAATTCCTATGACGGCGACACGGAAATAGCCGGAACCGGCAACCTGATTAAGCTGACGTACAATATAGGGGACGCTTCCGTCGTTTCCGGTCAGACCCTGACCCCGTGGGGGCAGGGCAACGTAACGCTGGGCGGCAATGGAAAAGACGTCACCGTGACGTTCAGCAACCTGAATTCCAATACGGTGACGGGCGGCGTCTCCCTGGCCGGGGATATCACCCTGAAAGGGACGAATGCGGCTACGAAGCTGAGCATCTTTAACGGAGCCACCGTAAACGTAAACCTCAACGGCAAGGTGTCCGTGGAAACGTCCGGCACTGGAACGGCGACCATCTTGAGCGGGGACAGCCTCCAGATGCTCGGCGGCCTGGGCGGAACGGGAACGCTGGCAGTCACTACCCGCAACAATGCCGGAGCCCTGACGCTGGGCGGGGACGTATCCGGATTTTCCGGAACGCTGAACCTTGCCGGAGCAAACCTTTACCTGAATGCGGATACGGCGCTTGCCGGAACGCTGAACGCTTCCACCGCCAAGGTGACGGCGCTGCGGAAGCAGAACGTGACCGGGACGCTGAACGCCGCCTCGCTGGCGGTTGACGGGAACGCCCTGAGCGCTGACGGAGCAGCGCTTACGGTGAGCAATCTGGCCCTGGGCGCGGATGCGGGCGTCAGCCTGGACATCAACGGGAATATCACCGCGGGGACTTATACGCTGGTTTCCTGGGGCAACCTGACGGCCGGAAACTTTGCGGATGCAGGGACGATGACCCTGACCGGAACGCTGGCCAGCCTGTACCAGGGGACCTTTAACGTGAACACCGGGGACAAGACGGTGACCGTCTCCGTCAGCATGGCGGACGGCGTGGTGGTCTGGGACGGCAATCCGATTGGCGCCGTGGACAATACGACGACCTACCTGTTTGACGGAACGCACACGGGAGTGGCTTCCCTGACGGGGGACGTGAATGCCAAGGCCATCTATTTCAACAACGGAGTGGGGCAGGATCTGGAGCTGACCAACAACGGAGGCAAGCTTTCCGGGAACGGCACCATGACCAAGCTGGGGGAAGGCAAGGTGACCTTCAACAGCCCCAATAACGATTATTCCGGCGCGGTGAACATCAAGGAAGGAACCGTTGCCGTGAAGGCGAATATGGCCCTGGGTACCGGAACGGTAACCGTGGACAGGACGGGACGCCTGGAAATAGGCGTAACGGGCGGAATTGCGGATATTCTGGGAGCTACCATGCCCACGATTAACGGAGGCACGATCGCCTTTGTCTCCGGCGGGGCCAACACGCTGGGGACCAATCTGGCCAACGGCTCCGGCATTAATCTGGAAGTGGCGGGAGCCGGAACGGCCCTGACGGTTTCCACCGCCCAGACGAAAACCGCGCTGACCACGGTAGGTGAAGGAGCTGTTCTGAACCTCGGCAAGAACGGGGGCGGAGGAGAATCCATCCTTTACGGAAATCTGATAGTGAACGGGGGCACGCTGAATACCACCGCGGGCGATCCGTTCGGCTACAGCAACAACGGGAACTTCGGCACGCTGACTCTGAACAATGGCACCTGGAATGTTGGCGGCAGCAACACGACCATGGCCAATACCAGGATGGTGTTCAACAACAGCCGGGTTATCCTGAACATTCCCGGCGGAGGATTAAACGGCTTTGATTTGTTCAGCGGCACCAATACCATTGTGACGCAGCAGTCCGCTACCGGAATGAGCGTCTTTTCCGTAGGTGAGGGGGCTCCCTCCACCGGGCAGGCGAATGCCCTGACCCTCCGCGGCGGTACGGCCATCTTTGACATAGCCCGCGGGAATTTTGCGCTGGATGATACCAACACGGCGGATTTGAAGCTGGATGTGGTCGTAGCCAAGGAAGACAGCGGCGCCAACCTGGTCAAACAGGGGAACGGCGTGCTGCAGCTGAACAAGGCCAGCAGCTATACCAACCAAACCCTGATCAAGGAAGGGACCATCCTGTTAACGGGAGCGGGAACGCTTGGAACGGGAGCGGTTACGCTCGGCGGCAATGGGGACGCCTACCTCACCTATGCGGTGACCGGGGACCGGACGGTGGCCAACGCTATCAGCGGCAACGGAACCATCACGCAAAAGGGAGCGGGCAACGTCACGCTCAACGGTGCCAACACCTACACGGGAGCGACGAACGTGGAAGCCGGAACGCTTACGGCGGGAAGCGCCACGGCCTTTGGCACCAGCACGGTTTCCATCTCCTCCGGAGCCACGCTGGACATTGGCAACTACGCGGTCAACAACGCAGTCAATGTAAAAGCCGGTACGGCGGACGCGCTCTCCACGGGAGCCATCACCAGCAACGGCGGTTCCATCGGCAGCCTCACGCTTGGAAGCTACTCGCGCCTCAACGTCACCGGAGACATGGCTATGGCCGCAGGCTCTGCCTTCACCTTTGACATGACGGGACTGACGGCGGGAGGAAACGCCCTGGTGACGCTCACCGGGGGACTGACACTCACAGGAACGCACAACGTCACCCTGAACAACTACGACACGCTCACCGATGCGGGAGACTACTCCCTGCTCACGGTGGGAAGCGGAACCCTCACGCTGGGCTCCTTCAACATCGGGGACCTCATCAATGACGCCCATCCGGAACTGACCTACACGCTGGGCCTCTCTGCGGACGGCAGAACACTGCAGCTCAAGATCGAATCCGCCGCAGACATGCTCACCTGGAATGGAACGGCTGGAGCCGGAACGTGGAGCGCGGGCGACGTAAGCAACTGGACCTACGGGGGAAGCGGTTCCGCGCCGACGACCACGGACGGCCAGCCTCTGCTCTTTGACAATACGGCGGCCAACAAAACCGTCACCATCACGGGTGACGTAGCCCCGTCCTCCATCGTCGTCACCAACAGCGGCGCGGACAACACCTATACCTTCCAGGGAGACGGGCACATTACGGGCGCTACCACCATCCTGACCAAGAGGGGGGACGGCACCCTGCAAATCCGCAATACGAACACCTACGGGGGCTCCACGTCCCTGGAAGGGGGCATCGTGGACATCAACGCGGATGGAGCGCTGGGAACGGGCTCCATCATCTTCGGCGGCGGCACGCTGCAGGCCTCCGGGGACGTGACGCTGACGCAAACCATGGTGCAGAAAAACGCCGGGGATTCCGTCAAACTGGCGGCCACGGGCGCCGGCACCACGCTGACGGTGGACACGGCCGGGCAGGACAGCTACCTGGGCCTCAACTGGAATATCTCCGGCAACGGCTCCGTGGCACTGGAGAACATCGCCAATACCAAGGTTCTCTCCGGAACCATCACGGTGGCCGGCGGCTCCACCCTCAACCTCTCCGGAGGATCTGAAACTGCCCTCTCCGGCGTGCTCAAAAACATCGGCGGCACGCTCGCCAAAACGGACGGAGGCTCCCTGCTCGTCAAGGCGGCCAACGGCAATGACGCTCTCAACGGCACCCTCAGCAATGCCGGAGGCAGCATCGTTCTCTCCGGCTACGGAGCGCCCACGGCCAACCGAACCATCACGGTCAACGGCACGCTGAATGCCGACCTGATCGACGTCACCTACGGCGTTACGCTGGACCTGAAGAAAGACCTTGATATCGCTACGCTTCAGATCGGCGGCGGCACGATGGGCAGCAACACGCAAGCCTCCGCGGTCAACGTCAACACGGGCGTCACGCTTACCAGCGCCAGCGTCAAGCTGGGCGGGGCCAACGGCCAGGGAGCGCTCGCCGGCAACCTTAACATCAACGGCGGAACAGCCCTGCTGGGCGGCATCAGCCTGGAAAACGACTCCAACTCCGGCATTACGCTGACCGGCAATGGAACGCTCACGCTGGGCGGGGACATTACCGGGGCTTCCGGAACCCTTACGCTGGGTGAAGGAACGCTCAACTCCTCCGCAGCCTGGTCAACCTCTGCCGGAGTAGCGCTTAACGCCGCTTCCGGCAAGACCGCCACTGTGGACACCACGGGCGGGGACATCACCCTCAACGGAGCTATCACCGGTTCCGGCAGTCTTCTGAAGACCGGTACGGGCACACTCACGCTCGGCAACGCCAGCGCGGGTTATACGGGCACTGTCACGCTCAACTCCGGCACGCTTGCCCTCACGGCGGACGGCTACAAGGGAGCGCTTAACATCACCGGAGGCGCCCTCACGGGAGGAAACAACCACAAGGGAGCCAAAAACGTCACCGTCAACGCGGCTTCCGGCGTTACCTCCATCTCGCTGGGCGGCCTCTCCGGCTCCTCGCTTAAAACCATCAGCGTCACGGAAGCCGGAACGGTCATCAGCGGCATCAGCGGCGCGGCCAGCCTGGATAGCGCCGGCCTCGTCGTAGGCGTAGGCAATGTCTCCAAGACCCAGGACCTGGCCGGAAGCGCTTCCATGATTCAGTTTGACGCGGACGGAACGCAGCTGGAAATTGAAACGCTCACCCTCACCCTCTCCGCCGACCTCATCAACGCCATGCAGGGCTGGGGAGCGGGAGACCGCACCGCGTGGCTCAACCTCACCAACGGAGCGCTGGGCTACGGCACGGCCACCTTCAACCCGCTGCTGGAAACCCTCGGCTTTGCCGTCACGGGCATCAACGGAGGCTCCATCGGCATCACGGGCGACGCCACGCAAATCTACGCCGTGGGCAGCGAAGACAAAACCGTCTCCAGCAACTCGGAACTGGACCCGTACCGCGCGGTCATTGTGGACGGCAACCTGGCCCTCAACCTCCCGGGCGTGGACGATACGGCTGACGGCCTCACCATCAACAACCTCTCCGGAGCGGCCTCCGGCGTCATCAACATCACCAGCACGAACGACAAGACGGCCTCCGTCATTCTGAACAACGAACTGCTGGGAACTGATCCCAATACGTCCGGCCCCGATACGAAATACTCCGGAACCATCAATGGCGGCACGGCCAACATCACCAAGACGGGAGAAGGCTCCCTGGAACTTGCCGGAGCCCTGAACACCAGCGGGACGCTGGAAATGCAGGACGGCGGCCTTACGCTCTCCGGAACGGCGGACGTAGGCTCCATCAAGCTCAACTCCACCAACGCCGGTGACCTCTCTTCCCTGGACATCACCGGAAAGACACAAGCGGGAACGCTCACGGATGAAGGAAACGGAGGCAACCTCACCGTCGGGAAGAACGGAACGCTCACACTCACAGGAGCAGGTTCCGAACTCTCCAACAGCACGGTCTCCGGAGCCGGGGTGCTTCAGGTGGCGGACAATGCCTCCCTGTCGCTCAACGGTACCTCCAAACTCGACGGCGTGCAGGTGGACCTGGACGGCAACGGAACGCTGGAACTCGCCAACGCGGCCAACACCATCTCCGGCCTGACGGGAAGCGGCGCGCTGAACAACGGCTCCGCGCTGGAAATCACCACCGCCGGGAATGCCCTGTATGAAGGCGCGCTCAGCGGAGAAGGCAGCATCACCATGAACGGCACGGGCACGCAGACCCTGAAGGGGAACGGTGCGATCGGCCAGGCCCTCAACGTCACCAAGGGGACGCTGGAATTGATGGGAGCGGAAGGCGGCAACGGCTCGGTCACCTACAAGAGCCTCACGGCGGGAAGCGGCGCCCATGTGCGCCTCAGCCCGGTAGGGGAAGGAGCCGGCGCAGTCAACACGACGCTCACCGTTGCCAACGGACTCAACCTGCAAAACTCCCATCTGGAACTGGTTATCAATACCAACCGGGACGACCTCTTCTCCAGCCCCGTCATCACGGTGCAGGCAGGAGACGTCAACCTGAATGGCACCACCGTTTCCCTGGGAAGCCTGGGAGACTATGACGACCCGGCGGACCCGACGGCCAACCTCAACTTCACGCTCGTGGACGCGACGGGAGCCGGAACGGTCACCGCGGACGGAGCCACCATCGACCCCTCGGGCTACTTCGACTTCTACTACCAGGAATTCGGCATCCGGGCGGAAGGCGGCAAAATCGTCGTCACGGGCATGGTCAAAACGGACAACGCCTTCCTGGATGCGGCCAACACGGCCAACTCGCAAGCCGGAGCCAACCTCCTCTGGAATAGCCGCGGAGACGCCCCCAAGGGTACACAGCTGGGAGACCTGCGTGAAGCCGTCAGAAACGACATTCAATCCGGCAACGGCTCCCGGGCGGCCCGCTCCATGGCCGCCGCCGCGGGAAGTACGGTCAACGCACTGGGAACGGCGCAGAAAGACGCCCTTCGCGACCAGATGGGCTGGATACGCAACCGCACCACCCTGATGGGCGTCAACCCTGCCTACATCAACGAAGACCTCCCCTACTTCCACATGTGGATGGAAGGAACGGGCTCCTACAGCAAGCTGGACACCAAGGGGGATGAAAGCGGCTACCAGCTCACCACCTGGGGCGGAACCGTCGGCATGGACGTGGACCTCAGCGACCACTTCACGATGGGAGCGGCCTTCACGGCCAACTACGGGGACCTGACGGCCAGCGCGGCGGACACGGCCGACGGCCACCTGGACAGCTACTACGCCAACCTCTTCGGTCGCTACCAGAGCAAGAGATGGGCCCACACGCTCATCCTGACGGGCGGGTGGAACGACGCCAAGCTCAACCGGACGGTCAACTACGGAGAAGGCAGCTACAGCACGCAGGGCAACACCAACGGGTGGGGCTTTGGAGCGATGTACGAACTCACCTACGACGTCTACCTGAATGAAGACAAGAGCAGCATCCTGCAACCTTTGGCCAACGTCTCGGTGGTAACCACCCGTATGGACGGTTACACGGAAACGGGAGCCGGAAATGCGGGCCTGAATGTAGGCAAGCAGGAATGGACGACGGGGACGGTGGCGCTTGGCGGCCGGTGGATGGGGCTGGCGGGCAGCAACCTCTTCGGGCGTGAGGCGCTGGTGGAATTCCGAGCCAACGTAGCGCAGGACATGGGAGACCGCCGCGGCGAGACCGGGGTAGGTTTCCTGGCCAACCCCGGCTACACGCAAACGGTGAGGGGAGCGAAGGTAGGAACGACCGCGCTTCAAATCGGAGCGGGCCTGAGCGTGCCTGTGGGAACGCAGGGGACGGTGTTTGTCAACGGCAACGCGGACTTCCGGGACGGAGCCAACTCGGTGAACGGAAGCGTGGGCTACCGCTATGACTTTTAAGGAGAGTTGAAGTTTGAGAGTTGAGAGTGGAGCGGAGACGCACCGCTCTGCATCCCTTCAGGGCCGTTCCGGGGTTATCCGGGACGGCCCTGTTGCGTTGTGAAGGGGCCTCTCCGCTCTATTCTCAACTCTGAACCCTCAACATTCCTCTCTAAATAAACCATTCCTCTCTTGAAAGGACGACTTCCCGTTTCCGGCGGATTAAAAATCCGCGATTGATGCCGGAAACCGTCAATATACCAGAACAGTGATGCCTGGATGTTCATACTGTACCGTATAACACGATTCCGGCAGGAAAATACAGACCAGATTTTAGCAAAAACTGTCTCCTCCTGGAATGCGCAACACATACGTGTTCAACGTTTAATGTTGACGGCGGATTTTTAATTCGATAGTAGTGATAAAAAGGCCTCTGTCTAGGATTAGCAGGGTTTTTTGTTTTCAACATACATCACTATTATGAAGCTGCATCTTCCCCTTGGCTTGCTTTCCGCCGTTCTTTCATGCATGGCTGCCGTTTCCTCCCCGCATGCTGTTGCGGAAACCTATACATGGCTGGGAGGAACGGTGGACGTTCATTTGAATACCAACTGGACTCCGGATTACGGCGGCGGCAATAACTGGTCGGCAACATGGGCCAATGCGGCGGTAAACACCATGCGTTTTGATACGGCCAGCATGACGGGAACGAATAAGGCGCTTCAGGCTTCCTTCAATACGCTTTCACTTGGTGGAATAACCGTTACGGATGGTTCCGATGGATTCAGCGTTTCCAAAAGCAACGGTTCCAACCGCACCGTTAATTTGCGTGATGGAGGAGAGGGATATACCCTGTTTGACATAGGCGGGGATTTTTCCCTGGGAGTTGCCGCCCAGGCATGGAATGGAATAGTTTTAAACTCCAGCGCCCTGTTCAAAATTGCTACCGGCAAGACCATGAACATTTACGGCGGTTTGGGGACGGCCGGAGCAGATGCCAAGACGATGACCGTGGGTGCGGACGGACTGGCGGGCACCCTCATCCTGAATACGGCGGCCCAGGCCTCCATGACGGCGGATTGGGTTATTTCCAATGGTGCGACCGTTCAGTTGAATAATGCCACGGCTTTGGGTTCCGGCGCGGTAAGCCTGAATGGGGGCAATTTGACGGCCCAGCACGATGCTACCTACAATAATGTGCTGACCGTGAGCGGTTCATCCGGCATGACCGTGAATGCAGCCACGCAGTTTTCCAATGTAAGCCTTTCCAATGCCGCTGCCCTGAACATGAATTCCGGAACACTTGCAATTGCGGGTGGAGGAAGTCTGTCCCTGGGGACCTCGGGAACCATTACGGGCAATCTGACGCTGGGAAACTTGTCTCTTCTGAATTTCTCCGCCCTCCCGGCTTCCGGCGCGTACCTGCTGAATGTAACCGGAACGCTGACGGTGAACAGTGAATTGCTTCTGGGGCAGGGAACGATAGAGGGCGTGGCCTGGACAGAGGGTTCCCATGACCTGATCAATGCGGGCTCCATTACCGGAGTTCCGGCCAGTTCCTTTGTTCTGGGCGATAATCTTCTGGGTTCATGGAGCACGGAGAACGGCAAGCTTACCCTGGTGGTGGAGCAGGTGGCTTTGCTTGAGTGGAAGGGCGGTGATGGAATCTGGTCCGCTACTGCTCCGGCCTCTTCCCCGTGGAAGAACGACAGCGTGTACAATAATAATTCCGGAGTCGTCATGGGAGACATTGACGGCAACGCCCTGCAGACGGTGACCATTGACGGCGCCGTCTCTCCCACGATTATTATGGTGCAGGCGAATACGACGGATTACGTATGGAATGCCGCGGAAGGCGGCGGGGCCCTGGAAGGCAACAGTAATCTGGAAAAGACCGGCAACGCCAAACTGACCATCAATACGGCCAATACCAACTATACCGGAAAAGTGATCCTTGGCGCCGGAACGCTTGAGATAGGCGATGACGCCGCTCTCGGAGCCGGCAGCCTGGCGTTTGACGGAGGTACCCTCCAGTATGGGACAGGCGTAACTGCGGATATTTCCGGACAGATTTCCGCCGCGAGCAAGAGCTCCATCAAGGTGGACACCAACGGAAATGCCGTAACGTGGGCTTCCGTGGATAATTACAAGGCGCTGGCCATGGAAAAATCCGGAGACGGCACGTTGACGCTGGGCGCCGCCGTATATGCGGGTGCGCTGACGGTAGACGGAGGCTCCGTATCCATTACCTCTGAAAATGTTCAAACGAGGTTTTCCGCGGGAGTCTCGGTAAGTGCGGATGCGACCCTCGCCATTTCCAGCACTATCAATGGAATGTCAGCCGGGAACAGCGCCAACATCGTCATCAACGGCATGAGCGGAGCGGGCCGGATTGAGCTGGACAACCAGGCGGCCAAATCCCGTTTTTACATTTCCGGAGACAATTCCTCCTTTACCGGGGAACTGGTTGCCTCCGGATTGAACAATGATCCGGGCAATACGAATGATGCCCGCGACATCCAGTTTGCCACCGCTGCCAGCATGGGGAGGGGTACGGTAACCCTGAATGGACGCGGTTTCTGGCTGGAGGCTGCCAACACGGCGGATACCGCCGCCATGGCAACGATCAATGTGCTGGAGAAAGGAACCTACCTGAATGGAGGGAGCGGCAATTCCTATTATTTTGGCGGAGCGTTCACCGGAAGCGGGGAGATTACCACGGCCATGGGCGGAGCCAGCGCGTTTGGCTATCTCCTGGGAGATATGACCGGATTTACAGGAAGCTTTAATCACAGCAATACCAGTAGCGTCTACACCTGGGTATTCGGCAACGGAACTGCTGCCACCCTGAATGACGGGAAACTTTTTGGAGAAGGCGTGATGCTGAAAGGTTCCAGCGGCACGGCCCAGTATAAGTTCTCCTACACCAATGACCTCATTCTGATGAACGCCACCGTGGGTGCGGAAGCCGCCCTGAACGCCGGAGTGGAACAGGCGGGAACCGGAACGCTGGTGCTGACGCAGGACAATACCGCTACGGGGACGCTTGCCATTACCAGCGGCACGGTTCAGTTGGGCAATGGAGAGGCCACAGGCTCATGGGCCGGGCAGATCACCGGGGCAGGGGCTCTGGTGGTGAACAGGGCCGGCGGCTCTCCGGTCCTGGAACTGAATGCCGCCAACGATTACCAGGGGGGAACCACCCTGAACGGCGGCACGGTGAAGGCGCTGGGCGCCGGCTCCCTGGGGACCGGGAATGTTTCCGTGAACGGAGGTTCCGTTCTGGACATGAACAACCAGGCGATTGCCAACAATGTCACCATTACCAAGGGTGGTTTGCAGAATGCCGGAGCGTACGCCACTGCCGGCGGAGTAACCGTGAACGCGGAGGCCAATTCCGGGGATATTGACCTGGGCGGCCTGTCCGGTGACAAGGTGGGCGGCATTAATACCACCACGGCGGGAACGGCCATTACCGGGCTGTCAGGGAACTTGACGCTGACGGGGAATAATTCCCTGCATGTGGCGGCGAACAATACCACGTATGCCGCCGACGGGGACCAGAAGAGCCTGCTCCAGTTCAATGACACGGCCACAGGCACCGTTTCCTTCGGCGGGGACGCTTCAGACCTTACGCTGCACCTGGACATTGATACGGATATCCTGATCGCCATGCGCGAGATGGAATCCGTAGGCATTCTGCTGACCGACGGAACGATTTCCGGCTTGCCTTCCAGCGACCTGATTGCGTGGCTCAACCAGCACCTTACGTTCAATGCCACGCTGGAAAGCCTGGGATTCGGCATCAAGGGCGTGGAGGGCGGCAGCATCATCATTTCCGGCAGGACGGACCAGATTTACATTGCGTCCGTGGACGGCTCCACCGTCACGGAGATTCCTGCCCTGAATTCCTATGCCCAGGTAATCGTGGACACGAACCTGACCCTGAACTTTGACGTGCCTGCGGCTAATACGGACAAGACCGTCATCCGCCATCTTTCCTCCGGCACCAATACCACGGGCAACCTGGTGGTCAATGCCACCGGGGACGGTTCCCTGGATATTGAACTGGCGAACGATCTGGACAATTCCGTCTTCAACGGCAGCCTGACCGTCAACGGAGACGGCGTGGACCTGATCAAGACAGGAGAAAAGACGCTGGTGCTTAATGGAAATGTCAATACCTCCAATGCGGTGGTTGCCCGGGAAGGCACGCTGGCCCTGAACGGGAGCGCTAACAATATCGGCACGCTGACGCTGGGCTCCGCCTCTGCGGATGAAGCCGCCCGCGTCGTGATCGGCGGGACAACGACGGCCACCCTGGCGGATGAAGCGGAGGGCGGGTCCCTGCAAATCGCTGCGGGCGGAACGCTCAAGACGGCCGGGGATTCCACCCTGGACCAGGCGACCACCATTTCCGGAACGGGACGCCTGAATATTCAGGAAGGTTCCAGCCTTGCCATGGCGGGGGAAGCCGGCCTGTCCGGAACCTCCGTGACGCTGAACGGAATGCTGAACCTGTCCGGGACCGGGGAGAAGTCCATTCTGGCCCTCTCCGGCGCCGGAACGCTGGCGCTGAACGGCAACACTCTGTCCATCACCTCCGCATCCGCCGTGAACGGCTCGTTCTCCGGCACACTGGATGGAGAAGGGAGCATTGACGTTTCCGGCAAGGTGACCCAGGTAATGCAGGCCGGAAGCGCCACGTATGACCTGGGTGTGAGCGGAGGCGCCACGCTGGTGCTGAAAGGCACGGCGGCTTCCCCCACGCTGGATTACCGGAATGTTACGGTGGGTTCCTCCGGAACCCTGCGCATTGAGGCCGCCGGCAACGGAGCCGGGGATTCCAATACTGCCTTGAATGCGGGGAGCGTTGATTTCCGGAGCGGCTCCATGACGGAGTTCGTTTACAACCTGAGCCAGGCGGACCCCTTCGGCTCCGCCATGCTGACGGCGGATTCCATCACCATCGGGGATGGGGCCAAATTCACGCTTGCCAACATGACCGGCAACACGGGCCTGGGAACATATGAAAACCTGGACGGCGTAGTGCTGATGACGGCGGGCGCCATTGACGGCCTGGCGGACGGAGAATCCATGTCCGTGGGCACTTCTGGGCTTTTTGCCGTATATTACAAGGATGCGACCATGGCCCGGGAAGGCAATAACATTGTGTTAAATGCCACGGTGCAGCAGGATAATATTTTTACTCCCGCGGCGGGTTCCCATAACTCTGCGGCCGGCTCCCAGCTATTGTGGGAGGCCAGGAGCAATTTGGACGCCACTTCCCAGCTGGGGCAGGTGATGAATGCCATCAGCACCATGATTACGGGGGATAATCCGGATCTATCCGGTGCGTCCAGGGCGCTGGCCGCCGTAGCAGGCAGCACGGTCAACGCGCTGGGAACGGCACAGAAAGACGCCCTGCGCGACCAGATGGGATGGATCAGGAACCGCACCACGCTCATGGGCGTCAACCCCGCTTACATCAACGAAGACCTCCCCTACTTCCACATGTGGATGGAAGGAACGGGCTCCTACAGCAAGCTGGACACCAAGGGGGATGAAAGCGGCTACCAGCTCACCACCTGGGGCGGAACCGTCGGCATGGACGTGGACCTCAGCGACCACTTCACGATGGGAGCGGCCTTCACGGCCAACTACGGGGACCTGACGGCCAGCGCGGCGGACACGGCCGACGGCCACCTGGATAGCTACTACGCCAACCTCTTCGGGCGCTACCAGAGCAAGAGATGGGCCCACACGCTGATCCTGACGAGCGGGTGGAACGACGCCAAGCTCAACCGGACGGTCAACTACGGAGAAGGCAGCTACGGCACGCAGGGCGACACCAACGGTTGGGGCTTTGGAGCGATGTACGAACTCACCTACGACGTCTACCTGAATGAAGACAAGAGCAGCATCTTCCAGCCGTTGCTCAACGCCTCTGTGGTCAGGACAAGCATGGACGGTTACACGGAAACGGGAGCCGGAAACGCGGGGCTGAATGTAGGCAAGCAGGAATGGACGACGGGGACGGTGGCGCTTGGCGGCCGCTGGATGGGGCTGGCGGGCAGCAACCTCTTCGGACGTGAGGCGCTGGTGGAATTGCGAGCCAACGTGGCCCAGGACATGGGAGACCGCCGCGGCGAGACGGGCGTGGGCTTCCTGGCCAACCCCGGCTACACGCAAACGGTGAGGGGAGCGAAGGTAGGAACGACCGCGCTTCAAATCGGAGCGGGCCTGAGCGTGCCTGTGGGAACGCAGGGAACGGTGTTTGTCAACGGCAACGCGGACTTCCGGGACGGAGCCAACTCGGTGAACGGAAGCGTAGGCTACCGCTACGATTTCTAAGGAGAGTGGAGGTTTGAGAGTGGAGAGTGGAGCGGAGACGTACCGCTCTCCATTTCCTCATGGGGCCGTTTCGGACAAGAGCCGGAACGGCCCTGTTGCGTTGGTGAAGGGGCCTCTCCACTCTCCACTCTAAAACCTCCACTCTCCTCACTAGAGGCTCTTGCTCAAATATGGGCGCTGCTGTTTGCGGCTCTCCATTCCAGCACTACTTCCGCGCGCAGTTCGTCTCCCTGCATGAGGTGGTGGCAGGTGGTAGATTCCTGGCGGAACAGCAGGGATTTCATGGATTCTCCCGCATGGGTTTCCTTCTTGAAATGGAGGTGCATGCCCGTTAATTCGTGTTCTTCCTGCCAGGAGCTTGGGAGGTCTTCCAGAGCCCAGACCAGGTAGGCCGCATTGTTGATGTGGCGGTTGAAGTCCGTGTCACGGCGTTCAGCCGTCCATTCCCGTATTTCCGGATGAAGACCGGACGTATCTACGGAAACCGGGGCGACGGTTTTTTTGCACGGCGTATCAGGGAAGGCATTAATGTGCCTGTTCAATGGCACCGGGCGTCTGCGGCGCACGTCAATGACCGCCCACAGGCAGCTCGCCGTGATGAGGCTGTTTCCCTGGGCGTCCCTTATTTCCAGATTGCGGCGGGCCAGCAGGGGCGTTTCCTGTGCGGTCCAGGTGCGGAGCTCCACCGTTTCCTTCCATCCGGGACGGCGGCTGATGGCCGCATCCAGGCGCACTTCCACCCACGCCAGCCCTCGGGACATCACGAAGTCATAACCGAAGCCAAGGGCGGAGGCGTGGGCTTCCGCTATTTCCTGGAACCAGTGCAGAACCGTTTCCGACTTCATCAGGCCGTCCGCCCCGCATTCATAACTGCGGACGGCGGCTTGAGTGGAATAAATTCCCTGGGCGGCGGCGTGTTCCATAACGTCTTATTTTAACTGAACCGTTTTCCGTAACCAGCCAAAAACGGGTAATGGGACACCGGGCATGCCGGAGTTACAGGCTTGCATAAGAACAGAGCCTGGAATTTCCGGATGGTTTTTCTGGAGCGCTATAGAATGCTCCGGAAGTAGGCGATGGTTTTTTCAAGGCCTTTTTCCAGGGGAATGCCCGGCTTCCAGCCAAGCTTTTCACCTGCCAGCCGGATATCCGGCTTACGCTGGGCCGGGTCGTCCTGCGGCAGGGGACAGAAAACTGTTTTGGACGTGGATCTTGTCATTTCAATGACTTTTTCCGCCAGTTCAAGCATGGTGAATTCGCCCGGATTGCCCAGGTTGACGGGGCCTGGGAAGCCTTCCGTATTCATCATGCGGACCATGCCTTCCACCAGGTCGTCCACGTACTGGAAACTGCGGGTCTGCCTGCCCGTTCCGTAAATGGTGATGTCCTCACCCTTCAGAGCCTGAACGATGAAGTTGGAGACCACGCGGCCGTCGCCAGGGTTCATGCGCGGGCCATAGGTGTTGAAAATGCGGATGATGCGGACGTCCACCCCATGCGTCCGGTGGTAGTTCATGAACAGGGTTTCCGCGCATCTTTTGCCTTCGTCATAACAGGAGCGCACGCCGATGGGATTTACGTTGCCCCAGTACGTTTCCGGCTGGGGATGAACGGCGGGGTCTCCGTACACCTCGCTGGTGGACGCCTGGAGGATTCTGGCCTTGCAGCGTTTGGCGAGGCCCAGCATGTTCAGGGCGCCCAGCACGGAGGTTTTGACGGTGTGGACGGGGTCAAACTGGTAGTGGGGGGGGGAAGCGGGGCATGCCAGATTGTAGATTTCATCCACTTCCATCATGCAGGGAACGGTGACGTCATGGCGGATTAATTCAAATCCGGGGTGATCCATCAGGTGCAGCACGTTTTGCTTGCTGCCCGTGAAGAAGTTGTCCATGCAGATGACTTCATGGCCTTCTTTCAGCAGCCGTTCGCTGAGGTGGGAGCCGATGAAGCCGGCGCCTCCGGTGATTAAAATCCTTTTACTCATGATAGCATGTCCATGCGTTTTTTACGCTCCGCCGTGCCGGGATGGAGGCGGATATTCCTGTCAGGAACGGGAGTTTTGTCCCGCCGTGCGCTGTAGTTTAATGTCACATATCGGTCATATGAAGGCAAGCGCATAGCGGGGTGCAGAGGATTTTCCGGGATGGAATGGCAAAGGGAGAAAGAATCCAGCCGTGAAGGGAGAAAAGCCTTTGCCGCATTCCATCCAATCGCCAGGCGAATTCCCTCTTCTTATAAAAACGCCTCCGCTCCACTCCGGATAGAATTCAGTACGAAGGCCAGGAGGCCTCCGCTCCCATCCGGCCGTTTTCCGTTCATGCCGCGGGAAATGTCTTTCCACCGTGTCCTTTGATGGCCGCGCTGCGGGGAGCAAGGGGCTCCCGGCCCTTGTAAGAAGAGTCCTTCTGCTTCAAGTATGATGGAACAGCCTGTTTCCGGCAAAGCTCTTCCGGGGATTCTCCCTTGCGGGAAAAAGTAGGGTTACTCTTTAAAAAATCATGATTTGGGAATGGTCAGCAGGAAGCTGGCGCCGCCTAGGGTGCCGAATTCCAGTTTCAGGTCTCCACCCAGGGAGCGGGCGGTGTCCTTGGCCAGCGCCAGCCCCAGGCCTACGCCGGGTTTCCGGCTGTTGGTGGCGTCCCTCGTTCTCCGGAAGGGCTTGAAGACGAGCTTGCGGTTTTTCGGAGAGATGCCCGGGCCATTATCCCGGAAGCGGATGACGATGTTGTGACGGTCGGCATGGACGGTGAGCTGGACTTTCGCGTTTTCCCCCTTGGCATATTTAATGGCGTTGGAGGTCAGGTTGTCCATGATCTGTTCCACGGAAACGGCGTCCGTATGGATGGGGAGGATGCGGATGGGCTGGGCCAGGGCGAAGGAGAAGCTGATGCCAGCCTCCCGGAGGCGGCGTTCTATCTTCTCCGCAATGGGTTCAAAAAGCTCCTGGCAGGTGAGGGTGTCCCGCGTGCGGCGGATGGCGTTGCGCTGGAGCTTGGAGTACGCTAGCACGTTGTCAATCAGGTGTTCCAGGCGTCGGCATTCCCGCTGCATGTTGGCATAGTATTCCGGTTTTTTCTGTTCCGGGACCATGCCGTCTTCCAGCATTTCCGTGTACAGGGAAAAGGAGGTGAGGGGCGTTCTGAGTTCATGGGTAACGGCGGAGACGAAGTCCCCGCGGCGCTGTTCCAGGCGGAAGGTGCCCAGCATGAGCCAGATGACCCCTGCCGCGCCCAGCAGCACCATGCTCCAGATGAGCGTGAGCGTCCAGGTCAGCATTTTCTTGTGGTCCTGCAAGGGGACGGCTCCGGTGTCCCCGGGCTGGAAGACCAGGGGGGCATTGGCAAAGCGGAGCGTGCCCGGCTGCCGCGCTTCTTCCGGAGCCGGGGCGGCGGGGTCAAAGGTGGACAGCCGGCTATGGGGCAGCAGCTCCGTGACCTGGGAGGGCAGCCGCCTGTTCAGGCTGTCCATGTTCATCAGGGCTCCCTGCAGGTATACGCCGCGGCTGGTATGCACCTGGCGCAGGATGTAAAAGTTTCCCTCATCTTCCACGGGAACGAAGGAGGTGACGGTTTCCACCTGGGCGGGCGTTCCTGCTTCCGCTGGCTCCGGTTCCGGGGATTCATGCAGGATTTCATTCCGGATGTCAGACCACAGGTTGCCGCTGGACGGCACGGAGGTGAGGGCGGATACCTTGGCGTTCAGGCGTTCGTAAAGGTCTTTCTGCCTGTTCAGCCGTTCGGCAAGCTGCGGGGCCAGCGCGGGGCCGCTTACATGGCCGGAGGGGGAAATCTGGAGGTAGGCCGTGACGTAGTCCGGCAGATAGGAGGTGAGGTTGGACCCCCGGGCGGCTTCCCCGGCTTCCGGCATGCCCATGCGCTGGTCATAGGGGCGCTTGTAGGCGTAGAAGGGCTGGTATTCAAAGTAGCCGCGTGCCTGTTCAAAGGTGATGAAAGAGGTCAGCAGGCGGTCCATTTCCAGCTTGGCTTCATGGGCCAGGGCCTCCACCTTGATGTTCTGTTCGGAATGGCCCGTTTCATCCGCCTGCACCAGCAGGACGCGGGTGAGCCATCCCAGCGTGCCGATGACCAGCAGCAGGCTGATTGCCAGCAGAATGATGCGTATGCGCCGGTTCACGGGTCAGGAGACGAAGGATGAATTCCAGCGGTAGCCCTGGCTTCTGAGCGTTTCCAGCGGTGCGGCGCCTGTGGCTCCCAGCTTGTCCCGCAGGCGCATGACGGTCATTTCCACGGAGCGCGTGTCCGTCAGCCGCGGGTCCACGTCCCAGACGCGCCGGAGCAGTTCGTCCCGCGTGATGACGCGGTTGGGGTGGGTGGCCATGTAGGTGAGGAATTCGAATTCACGGGCAGTCAGGGAGGTTTCCTTTCCATCTTCAAAGGTAAGCACCCGGTTGGCGCTGTCCAGGGAAGCTCCTGGAATGCGGATTTCCCGAAGCTGGCGGGGCCGTTCCGGAGACCTGCGCAGCACGGCTTCAATGCGGGCCAGCAGTTCCCGGATGCTGAATGGCTTGACGATGTAGTCGTCCGCTCCCAGCTTGAGACCCTGCACGCGGTCTTCCTCTTCTCCGCGGGCCGTCAGCATGATGGCGGGCGTGCCGGGGCGCTCCGCAGACATGACCTGGAGCACCTGGAAGCCGTCCGCTCCCGGCATGGCTACGTCCAGCAGGGCCAGGTCAAAGTTGCGTTCCCGCACGGCGCGGATGGCGGCCAGGCCTTCCTCCACCGCCAGCACTTCATAGCCGGAAGCGGACAGCACGTCCGTCAGGGCATGCCGGATGCTGTCGTCATCCTCCGCAATCAGAATGGTATATGCTGAATCACTCATTGTTTGATTCTATAAAACCACAATGATTCCCCTTTTGTATAGGGAAACCTGCGCCCTTTCAGTAACAATGCCATAACAGGGCCGTTCCGGGCCGGAGGTTTTTCCGGTGCGGGCCGTTTCAGTTCTGCTGCATCGGCTGGAACGGAGCCGGAAGGCTGCCGGAGGGAATTTCTATGGCTTCCATGGGGCCGGGGACGATGCCTTCAAAGAATGGCGTGCCCTTGTAGGTGAGGATGATTTTTTCATGAACCATGCCTCCCGTGGTCTGGCGCAGGAAGTCCGTGTTCCGGAAAACGAGAAGGGTTTTCCCGTTTTCAGCGGCTACCGGGCGGCACTGGAAGCTTCCCAGCGGGGTTCCGTCCGCGGTGGTCATCTGCACGGGCAGTACATAGGCTTCCGAGAAGGTGGGGGCGTAAACGCCCCAGAAGGAGGTGAGCCCCATGACGACGACGATTACGATGCCGACAATGATTTTCGTGGAGGTGGACATGCGGAGAGTTTTTGTCCTGAACCGCACGTCCGCCTCCTGTGCGGAAGCCGTGCGGCGTCAGCGTTGTTGTTTAAGCCATTCGGCCGCCTGGGGGGCATAATACGTAAGGATCATGTCCGCCCCGGCGCGCCGGATGGAAGTTAGAGTCTCCAGAACGGTTTCCCGTTCATCCAGCCAGCCGGAGGCCACGGCGGACTTAATCATCAGATATTCTCCGCTAACGTGGTAGGCGGCTACGGGGAGCGTGACATGTTTCCGCATGGCGGCCATGACGTCCAGGTACAGCGTGGCGGGCTTCACCATCAGAATGTCGGCGCCTTCCGCTTCATCCAGCTGCGCTTCCCGCAGGGCCTCCCGGATGTTGCCGGGGTCCATCTGGTACGTTTTCTTGTCCCCCTCCTTCGGTTCGCTTTCCAGAGCGCCGCGGAACGGCCCGTACAGGGCGCTGGCGTATTTGGCGGTATAAGCCATGATGGAGACGTCATCCAGTGCTTCAGAGTCCAGCGTGGCGCGGATGGCGGCCACGCGGCCGTCCATCATGTCGCTGGGGGAGACGATGTCCGCCCCGGCGTCCGCATGGCACAAGGCCTGGCGGCAGAGAACCTCCACGGAGTCGTCATTAAGGATTTCCATGGTGCCGTCGGAGCGGAATTCCACCAGGCCGTCATGGCCGTCTGAATTGTAAGGGTCCAGCGCCACATCCGTCATGACGGTGATGCCGGGCACTTCACTCTTGAGCGCGTAAATGGTGCGCGGAATGAGTCCGTCCGGGTTGCAGGCCTCGCAGGCGTCCGGGGTTTTCTTCCCGTCCGGAATGGCCGGGAAAAGGTCCAGCGTGCGGATGCCCAGGTCCATCAGGCGCTTGGCTTCCTCCACCAGTCCCTTGACGCTCCAGCGCGTGCAGCCGGGCAGGGAGGTGATGGGCTGGTTGGCGGACCCTTCATGGACAAAGACCGGGTAAATGAGGTGCTCCGGGGAGAGGGAGGTTTCCCGGATGAGGCCCCGGATGTTGGCGGATTTTCTGTTGCGGCGCGGCCGTATCGGTAGATTCATCATGGTATGGTAAGAAAAAGGATTGTTTGCATGCGGAATATTCCGGAGCCTGTTCCTAGGATTGCTTTGGTTCGTCCAGTTCCAGCGGCTGCTCCGTGTCCGCTCCGGTGATCATCCATCCGCTGTCCGTTTTGGTAAAATACAGGTTGTTGACGGAGAATCCGTTTTTGGGGGCAGGCCTGACGCCGATGGTGGCCTTGACGGCGGGGCTGCCGTCCCTGGTGACGGGAACGTATGCCGCCTTGATGACGGGGACGCTTTTTTCGTTCACCTCGGTGCGTGGGGCGGGAATCCGGTTCATGACCGTTTTCAACTGGGAGAGCGCATCTTCAAATTCCTTCACGGAGGCGAATTTGGCCGGGGCCAGCATGCGTACCATGGTCAGGCTGTCCCGGTTGGCCAGGGCGCGTCCGGCGGCGGTTACGGCTTCTTCCGGCGTGGGGAAAGCCAGGGAAGGATAAGTCTGGTGGAAGTCCGCGATGATGCGGGCAGTGGTGGATTCATCCGCTTTAAGGTTCCATGAGGTGAACGCGTCCGTCAGGTACATCTTGAAGACGGGGAAGCCGTCCGTGGGGTCCTTGATTTTTTCCAGGGCGTAGCGGTAGATGAGAGCGGGCTTGTCCATGTCCGGCATGCTCATGCGCGGCGGCAGAATGGTCATGGCCGCAATGCTGTGGATGTCCTTGCCGTTCTTCTTCGCGTTATTCTTATTGGCGGCTTCCTGTTCATCCTCATCCGTTTTGTTCGGGTCTGTCTGGTCGTCCGGATGGGGCCGGAGAGGAACCAGGATGGTGTTCGGGAAAGCCATGAAACTGAGGTTGGTGGGCTGGATATAGCGGTTCTCCTCATTTCTGTCCTGGAGGCGCATGGCCTTGACCACCGGGGTGAGCCGTGCGCTCTGGGTGATGGCGGATTCCATGTAGTACGGGGAAACCAGCAGGGCCGCGATGCGGGCCGGGTCATCCCCCTTCACCGTCCGGATAAGCAGGTTCTTGATCTCATCATCGGATTTTCCCTTCACGGCTTCCACGCGGAAGCGCTTGATGTGCTCCAGGGCTCCCTTGACGGCGGCCACGGAGTATTGATGGGCCAGTCCGAATATCTTTTTCTTGGCTTCCGCGGATATTTTTTTCGCTTCCTGCCGGATACCTTCGTCAAAGGGGAGGAACGTATTGTCAAAACTTCCGGGAGTCAGGGAGGCCTTCCACTGGCCGCCCTTTTTCACCAGGGCCACGGCGGTGGCGGCATAGACATACGGGTTGGTCCTGTCCGGCAGCATGATGTAGGCCATGGCCAGGTCTCCCTGGGTGATGATGGAGGCTTCGTCCACAAAGGGGGGGCGTTCCGGAGCGGCTGCGGTTACATAAGCCTGGACCGCCGCCATGCGGGAAAGGATGCTCTTCAGCTTGAGCGGCCCCACAAAGGGGGAGGTGGCGGGGAGGGATTTGTACGGTTCATTTTTCCAGTCCGTTTTTTCCTGAAGGGCGCGGAGCAGCAGTTTGGCCGCATTGAACGGCGTGCTCTGGTCCGGAAGGGGGCCTGCGTCCGGAGCCTTGTTTTCCGCGGGCCGGTCCATGCTGACCGGGAAGCGGACAGGGGGAGAGCCGGGCGGCGGCTGGTCGCCCCGGGAGAGGCCGCAGGGCAGGCAGAGGCAGAGAAGGGAGAGGGGAAGGATGTTCATAACCGCTGGGCGCCACTATGGCATAAAGGGGCGCGGGTGTAAATCATTCGTTGGGAGTCCCGCCGCGTCCTTGCAGTGGAAATTTGCCACCCTCTGAAAGGACAGTGAGAGGGATACGTAATGATGCCCCCGCAGGAAAGGCGCCGCCGGGGCCGGGCAACGGAATGCGGCAGCGGCCTTTTTCCTGCATTTTCCGCCGCCCCATGCCTTGATTTTTTGGAGAGAGGGGGTTTTTGCATTTGCCAACAGTGCCTAAGGGAGGTTAACTAATGCGCGTATGTCCGAACACAAGGAAAGAAAGACTCTTGAAGAACGCCATCAGATGTCTGATCTGGAACGGCTGCGCCACTCCTGCGCGCACGTTCTGGCTACGGCCATTTGCCGCATCTGGCCGGACGCCCAGCTTGCCGGCGGTCCTGCCGTGGATAACGGTTTTTATTACGATGTGGAACTGGACCACCGCATCAGCACAGAAGATTTTGAGCGCATTGAGGCGGAAATGAAGAAGGTGGTGAAGGAAAACCAGCCTTTCCAGAAGGAAATCATCTCCCGTGCGGAGGCCATGAAGATGGCTGAATCCGGGGAACTGGGCGCCCTGGGGCCCCGCAGCGAGCCTTCCCGCTTCAAGATTGACCTGCTGAACGACATTCCGGAAGACGAGGAGATTTCCCTGTTCCGCAACGGTGATTTTACGGACCTGTGCGCCGGACCCCACGTGGGCCGCACGGGGAACTGCAAGGCGTTCAAGGTCATGAGCGTGGCGAGCGCCTTCTACAAGGGGGACAAGAACCGCCCCATGCTCCAGCGCATTTACGGCACCTGCTTCCCGAACCGCACCCAGCTTGACGAACATCTGGAACGGCTGGAGGAAGCGCGCCGCCGGGACCACCGCAAGCTGGGCCGTGAACTGGGCCTGTTCTGCATTGACGAGGCCGTGGGCCAGGGCCTGATTCTCTGGAAGCCCAAGGGCGCCCTCATCCGCCGCTCCCTTCAGGATTTCATCACGCAGGAGCTGGACAAGCTGGGTTATTCCCAGGTGTACACGCCCAACATCGGCAAGCTGGACCTGTACCGCACTTCCGGCCACTTCCCGTATTACCAGGAAAGCCAGTACGCCCCCATTCCGGAGCGTGACGCCATGGAAAAGCTCAGCCAGGAAGGCGCTTCCTGCGCGGAACTGTTTAACGGACTGGCAACCGGCACCATTGAGGGCTACATGCTCAAGCCGATGAACTGCCCGCACCACATCAAGATTTACGCGAATGACGCCCATTCCTACCGGGACCTTCCCGTGAGGCTGGCGGAATTCGGCACCGTGTACCGCTGGGAGCAGAGCGGGGAACTGGGCGGCATGACGCGCGTGCGCGGCTTCACGCAGGACGACGCCCACATTTTCTGCACGCCGGACCAGCTGGCCGGGGAAATCCGCCAGTGCCTGGGCATCGTGAAAACCATCTTCGGCACCCTGGGTATGACGGACTACCGCGTGCGCCTTTCCATGCGCGACCCGGAGAGCGACAAGTACGTAGGTTCCCCGGAGAACTGGGACAAAGCGGAACAGGCTCTGCGGGAAGCCGCGGAATGGCTGGGCGCGGATTATAGCGAGGAAGCCGGGGAAGCCGCGTTCTACGGCCCCAAGATCGACTTCATCGTGCGTGACGCCATTGGCCGAGAATGGCAGCTTGGCACCGTGCAGGTGGACTACAACCTGCCGGAACGCTTTGACCTCCATTACACCGGAGCGGACAACAAGCCGCACCGCCCCGTCATGGTGCACCGTGCGCCCTTCGGCTCCATGGAGCGGTTCACGGGCCTGCTGATTGAACACTTTGAAGGGAAATTCCCCACCTGGCTTTCCCCGGAACAGGTGCGCGTGCTTCCCATCTCCGACAAGGTGATGGAGGTTGCCCGCGCGCACCGGGAAGCGCTGGCCGCCAGAGGCGTGCGCGTGACGGTGGATGAAACGCCGGACAAGATCGGCGCCAAGATCCGCAACGCCCGCCTGGACCGTGTTCCGTACATGCTGGTTCTCGGCCAGCGGGAGGCGGAGGAAGGCACCGTTTCCGTCCGCCACAGGGACAAGGAAGACCTGGGGCCGATGCCCTTTGAACAGTTTGCTGACATTGTGGTCAGGGAAATTGCGGAACGTCATATTTCCCCCATGATTTGAGTTGCCAAGTTATTTTATTTAGTTTAGTAGTATCCGGACGTGCCAATCAAGCCAACGAAGAATAATGACAATCGCCGCCGTGAGCGCGGAGATCAAACCCGTGTGAATGAACGCATTCGCGCTCCACGCGTGCGCGTGGTGACCGCCAATGGCGACCAGCTCGGGGTAATGAATACGCGCGACGCGCTGGAAAAGGCCAAAGCCGTTGGCCTGGACCTGGTGGAAGTAGCAGGCAATGCCGATCCGCCCGTGTGCCGCGTGGTGGACTATGGACGGTACAAGTACCAGCAGTCCAAGCTCCAGAAAAACAACAAGAGCCGCACGATCAGGCTCAAGGAAATCAAGCTCCGCATCGGGACGGACACGAACGATTACAACGTGAAGCTGGCCCGTACGGAAAGCTTCCTGGACCACGGGCATAAAGTCCGGTTCCAGCTCCGCTTCCGCGGTCGTGAAAACGCCCACCAGGAGCTTGGCTATGACGTGTTCAACAAGGTCATTGCGGACATGAAAACCATGGCGCAGGTGGACCAGCCTCCGCGCCTGGCCGGCAACACCATGCACATGGTGCTTTCCCCGCTCCCCGCCCAGCAGCGCGTGAAGAAATTCACCGCCCACCTGGATGCAGACTTTGATTCGGAAGATTCCGCCTTTGACGCGGAAGATGACGAATAAGGCGCATTCCGTGCATTAATACGTTTTACAAGCCTTCCGCCTCCGCAAAATGGGGCGGAAGGCTTTTTTGCTGTCAAAAAAGATGAGAGAATTCTTCTTTCGTAAGGTGATACGTAGGAGAACAATGAGTTTGAAAAACATATTTCTAAAAAAATATTTATGAAATTTTGGCGTTGTTTTTCATTGATGATGGAATTTTTCTGGAAGCCTAACCCCATTGAACGACCATGAACTACGGTTATATCAGAGTTAGCAGTGATAAACAAACTGTTGAAAATCAGCGCTTTGAAATCAATAACTTCTGCATGCGCGAAAATATCCGCATTGATGGGTGGATAGAAGAAACGATCAGCGGAACGAAAGCCTATAATAAACGGCAACTGGGTAATCTTCTGAAAAGAGTTCAGAAAGGTGATCTCATCATCTGTGCGGAACTTTCCCGCCTTGGTAGAAATCTGTTTATGATTATGGAGATTCTCAACATTTGCATGGGGAGAGAATGCAGAGTCTGGACGATCAAAGATAATTATCGCCTGGGGGATGATATTCAAAGCAAGGTTCTTGCTTTCGCTTTCGGCTTATCTGCTGAGATTGAGCGTAATCTTATCAGCCAGCGTACCAAGGAGGCCTTGGCGCGTAAAAAGGCAGAAGGGGTTATCCTTGGAAGGCCTAAAGGCAGAAAATCGGATCCATCCAAATATAAGTTGTCCGGCAAGCTGTCTTTGATACAAGGACTTTTGGCAGAAGGTGTTTCAAAACGTCAAATAGCAAAAATATGTAAGGTGGATCGTAACACCTTAGCCAGATATTTAAGAGAATATTCCTGTAGAGAAATGCTTGAAGCTTAACTAGCCTTCTGATTCCTCAAAATTTAAGCATCAAAAAATTGAGCGATTTTGTTCAGCAGAATCATACTATTTGCTCCTTTGAGAGCGATGAAAGCTGGGTCATCCTTTCTCCCATTGAGCAGAGCATCAAACGCAAGATTGAAGCCGTCGGAACGCCACTCAAGGATTGGGATATTCAAATTTACCGTGGTGTATTAACAGGCTGTAATGAAGCTTTCATTATTTCAACCGAGAAAAGGGATGAAATCCTTGCCAATTGCCAAACAGCGAGTGAGAGAAGTAGAACAGCTGAACTAATACGACCGATTTTGCGAGGTCGCGATATCAAACGATACGGGTACGATTGGGCAGGGTTGTGGTTAATAGCCACATTCCCCGCATGTCATTATAACATAGAGGACTATCTTGCTGTAAAAAATTACCTACTTTCTATCGGCATAGAACGATTAGAGCAAACAGGAAAAACTCATATTGTTAATGGTGAAAAAATCAAAGCTCGAAAAAAAACCTGTCATGAATGGTTTGAAACGCAAGATAGCATTAGCTATTGGGAGGATTTCTATAAGCCGAAAATATTTTACGCTGATATTACCCAAGATTTAAATTTTTGCAAATGTAATGAGGTTATGTTCTGTAATAATACTACCTACTTCATTACATCTAATAGTCAGAATCTACCTGAACACTTAATAACAACATTAAATTCTAAACTTATAAATTGGTATTACAGGACACTATCTGTGCAGTTGGGTAAAAATGCTATTCGAATGTTTTCTATATATGTATTAAATATACCTATACCTAAAATTATAATTGGAAATATTTATGAAACATATAATCTTTCAAATGAAGAGATCGATTTTATAGAACAAAAAAAATGATCTAATTTTCTTTGATTTATGTATATTCTATTGATACATTTATCATTCATTAAACCCAAAACTTTCGTATCGAATGAATTCAAATATTCAATGATATTTAAATTTTCAGGAATATAAATTTCTTCGAAATTAGATAGAATAATCTGGGACATTGTTTTTCTTCGCTACCAACAGTGTTCAAATGACAACTATAAAAGGCTGTGACTGTTTATCAATGGTGTGAAATGAATAAACCAGGAAGATTGACCTGAAGTATATAATTTCGAATTTCTTTAATAAATTGTAGATATATTGCGTTCATCCTCTATCAAGAATAGCAGGATTTTTTAACTAATATACTGCATACCACATAAAAGAGATAAATTCTTCCTAGTATAAAAGCACAGACTTGTAAACAATCATTGAATCATTGCATCATTGAATCATCTAATATTAGATAAAAACGAAAAAGAAGATATTTCAGATTTACTAATTCTCATTAATTTTATCATATAATTTTTGATTTACTAAAATATCTTAATACTTATTAGTTATAAAGATTCAATATAATCTATTTCATCTTCTGATAATCCATAAATATTGTAAATTATTTTATCAATTATGATGTCGTTATTTATATCAATCACGCTATTTAATTTACTTAGGACAAAATTCGGCACGTTTTTGGGAACTGGTAACTGATTTACAAACATTGGTTTATATTCAAAATATCCGCCATTTCTTGTGACTCCCAACTTCCTTATGTAGTAATCAGCTAATCTTGAATTGAGAACACCAAGTAGAAATTTACTTGCAGGAACTAACATATTTGATGGAGCGTTGATAAAACTATCATTTTCTACCATTGTATAACTTGCACGAAGGTTAAGATTTCCCCATACAATTTTTGGCTTACTAAAATCCTCCCAATATTTAGCACCCCAACGCTGCATTGCATACCATTCATATCGTATTCCTGTTTCAGTTTTATTACGTTTAGATAGAGCTTCTTTGTATTGCAACATATGGGCATAAACAGCGGAATATTGTTCTCGAAATGCCTCTTCAGCTTTGTCAGATGCTCCGGTTATACTAGTATCAAACTGATACGGAAAATGCCATGGAATATAAATTAACCACAACCCTGCCCAATCGTACCCGTATCGTTTGATATCGCGACCTCGCAAAATCGGTCGTATTAGTTCAGCTGTTCTACTTCTCTCACTCGCTGTTTGGCAATTGGCAAGGATTTCATCCCTTTTCTCGGTTGAAATAATGAAAGCTTCATTACAGCCTGTTAATACACCACGGTAAATTTGAATATCCCAATCCTTGAGTGGCGTTCCGACGGCTTCAATCTTGCGTTTGATGCTCTGCTCAATGGGAGAAAGGATGACCCAGCTTTCATCGCTCTCAAAGGAGCAAATAGTATGATTCTGCTGAACAAAATCGCTCAATTTTTTGACACTATCTTTGTTTTGTCTGCTAGTGACAACACATCTTGTCTGATGTTTATTTCCCGATTTTGAGAAAAGCAGAATGTTCGTATCAACTGTTGCACTTTCAAAGATTTTGACACCAGCAAAGTCGATAAGAAGAATAGGGTTAGTGTTTTTGGACAAAAAGCCTCTGGTGCAATCTCCATATCCAGCACGCATCCATTTATTGGAGGTGATGTAGCAGAGGTGTCCATTTTCTTTTAGAAGTTGCCATCCCCGTTCGTAGAATAAACAATAGATGTCCCCTGTTTTTTTGAAGGTTTGGAATCCGCAATGTTCATAGCGTTTAGAGAGTTCACCGCCATTATTTTGCAATTGAATATAAGGCGGATTGCCAATGACGATATCGAAGCCGTCGTTTACCCCAAACATCCACTCCGGGTCAAAGAAGGAGGAAACAGCATTCTGGTCGTAAGGATTCCAGTCAATTAGTTTTTTAAGCTTCTCTACCAAATCTCCTTGAGGAGAATTCTTTACTCTTTCTCGGCTGATGGCTTTACGGCATTGAGCAATTTGAGTATCAATGCGTTCGCGTTCCTTTTTATTAATATCTACCTTGAACAGCGAGTTGTTTGCTTGAGATGATTCGAAGCCAAGCAAATCCATTTGAAGCTCCTGAGAAGTAGAATCGACCCAGTTTTCGTGAACGTATTTGTGCCGTTCTGCTTGTAATTCGGCAATACGTCGTTCGTTTGCCTGAATTTTACCGTCATCGGGAGTGATACTCAAGTGAGTTAAACGGGAGATGATTTGTAGGCGTTTCTTTTCATCTGCCTTTCTGAGACGTTTTTTTTCAGAAGCCGTTTTTGAGTGGAAGTGCCGATGCCTGATCTCCCGGAGTTGTTCCCTTAATTCCGTAAGATTTTTATCATCCAGATTAAGTTGACTTTCGTCTTCTCTATTTAGAGAAAGGAGAGAGTCGGTAGAGACAAATTTTGTTTCCAGGTTGGGAAGGGTAGGTATTCCGAAATTGTCTTTAGCAGGATTTTTTTCACAGTCGCAAATAAGAGAGATAAAGAAACGAAGTTTGGTAATTTGAGCGGCTATACTCTGAATGTCGCTGCCGTAGAGACAATTTTCAATGACAGAAATTTTGAGATTATAAACACTTTCTTCCGGATGGATTTTTTGAAGAATATCTACCATGCGGATTAAAAGCCCCATAGGGAAGGCGCCTGAACCGCAAGCGGGATCAATGACTTTGATTTGTTTCAGCTTGTCAGCGATGTTTTTATATTTTTCTTCTAGGGAAGGCTCTTTCTCAAAATCATCAGCGAACAGGGATTGGACGAGTTCCGAATCACCCAGATAAGCCTTTAGGCTTTCATCCACCATGTAATTGACAATTTCTCTGGGCGTATAGAAAGAGCCGCTCTGGTTGCGTGCTGTTTCTTTGGTTTCCGGGTTATAAGCACCTAAAAGGTTTTCAAAAACTTTGCCAAGTAGCTCCGGATCAAGGGCGACCTGTTGTTCATTGGGAGTGTTTTCTTCAATAGTGAAGTTATATCGGTTTAGAATGGAGAATAGGCCTTTATCCTTTTTAAAGAATAATTCATTGGGAATGAATGCTCTATATTTGAAGCTGCCATTTGGAGATTTTTTATCGTTACGGCTAAATCCATCATCATAATAAGGATTGTCAACACCGTCGAATCTCTTGATTTTATCAAGGCATTCAAACAATCCTCCGTTGAGGAAAGGAACTTCAGAGAACAGGTCTATGATTTGTTCTTCTGAAATGGAAAAAAATTCCGAATATCGATAGAGTGTTTTTAAGTCTTTATCCCCATCAATTTTTGCAAAACCACGTTTTTTCCCTTCTTCATCAATGACAGCTCTATTAAGTGTGGCAAAAAAGAGATTTTGAAGGATTGCATTGTAATAGTTCCCCTGGGTTTTTGAATTGGGAGCGAAGTCTTTTAATATGGAGCTAAGCCTGTTTTCATCAAAAAGAGCATTAGGAACTAAGTCCTTCTGTTTGATAAACCACACGAACATGATGCGGGTAATCATACGGATAATTTTGACATCAATATTTTCCCGATCATCGTCAGGAGTAGAAGTTTTGTTTGGGAAAGTAATGCCTGCTTCGTTGCTTACCGCCCACTGGTACCATTCAAACAATTCTCTATAAAATTGTTTGGTAAGCGCTTCCACGGAGAAGGCTTCCATCAGAGATTCAAAAGTAATGCCTTTTTGTTGCAAAATTAAAAAACGGCTTACGGGCGTATTATAGTAATTATTACCATCACCGAATACATAGGTATATCGTTTGGGGGCAGTCTTCAGCTCTTTGATATCACTGATGAAAGAAAGTCGCCAGTGGTCACCGCTGTCAAATACCACAAGAGCTGCGTCAAATGCCCATTTTGTAAAAGACCGCACAAGGTTTCTAAGTCCGACTTTTTTATTGGCAACAGAGCCGGAGTTGATTTGATAATGAAACAAGCCAATATTAAAATGGTCAGTCGTTTCGAGTTGACCAAGATACCAGCCTTCATCAGCGGTATTGCCGTTATCAATTCTTTCAGGAATATTTTTCAGCGTTTGGGCATGGAAGAAATTTTGGAGAATGTGAGTCCACGAATCGGAATTGAAAGGGGTCTGAAAGATGGTTCTCAGTTGTTCAACGGTATAGGACATAGCGGTAATTTTTAGATAAAGGTTTCAGAAATAATAATTTGGGGATCGGAAATGTTGATAGCCTGATGGCGGTCTTCTTTACTCATCGTGCGGTATTCGTCCAATAGTTTCGAGATCCTATTTTGAATCTTGTATTCGTTTGTGGCTATTCTTCCCCGGTCGTTTTTGTATTCACGGGACAAGTCCCTGATACGGCGTGAAAGTTTGGAGTAAATACCTTCGTCAATATACTTGATCAGAGTATCGCATTCTTTTATCAGAAGAAGATTATCCTTATGAATTTGTTTTATTGTAGTGAGGAATTTCCGAGCCTCCTGTGACGGTTTGTTGAGTGTACTCTTGATGTCCTTTATAGGGGAAGTATCTGCCGCCTGAATGTATTCAGACTGATATTTAGCCAGAGCTTGAGTGACGTGTTGATAATGATTATCTGCGTTAGAGAAAGACGCCGGTTTTTCTTCCGGTTTGGCTCTAAGGTAATCTACGGCATCAAGGAATCCGATGACTTCAACATGTGAGTTATCTGCCAAATAAAATTCAGTTTTTACGTTAGAAGAAACAAATACAATAGATTTACTGCGATGATGGCCTGTATCACGCATCACTCGGCTTTTCATGGGCAGTTTTTTTATTTTGTGATAAAGCTCTCTATCGTTATTGTAGAGATCTCTTATTTCCCGCAGAAGGGCTATTTTTTTGTCAACACTATCCTTGATGGTGCTGTCAAAAAGTTTGAACTGTTTAACAATTTCTTCCAGTGAATAGATTTGGGCATCTTCGCCGAAGGCTGAGTGAAAACCTTGGAGCTTGACCAGAGCATTGTGGTACAGGTTGATTGCTTGGTTGCCTGGCTGAGAAGGATAGAACATGTAATTATATATGAAGTCGGCAACAGAGCCTATTCTATTGACTCGTCCGATACGCTGCATCAGCTTGGTAGCATTCCAAGGCGAATCGTAGTTGACAATCACATGAGAACGATGAAGATTGACACCCTCTGCCAATACATCAGAAGTAATGATAATATTGTATTGATTTTCCTGAATCGAACTGTTAGCATCGAAATTCTTTTTAATAGTTTCTCTTAAAGTATTTCTGTTTTTTGCCGTTACCAGGAGCACATCTTTGCGGCCAAGTTCATTTGTCAAGCGGTCCTGCAAGTAGGTTAGGGTATCGACGCTTTCTGAGAATAAAACGAGTTTACCGGAAGTATTAGTCTGTTGAGAGAGCAAGTCGTTTTCAAGCTTATCTTTGAATAGATCAAATTTAGGGTCTTCAGTTTCCTTCTCCCAGTCAGCTTTCAATCCTTCCAGGAGCAGTTTGTCTTCCCATAGCTTTTCCAAAAAACACGAATTAAAAGCATTTGCCGGGAAGACATTCCCTTTTTTTGAATCCTTTTTTTTGTTCAGATAATCTATAATATTGTCCAGACCCCATCCTTTTGCCAGAAGGTCCGTGATGTTTATTTCTGGGGCAATAATCACCTTGTCGGCCTCAAACATGTGAATCATGTCCGTGGTTATTTTGAGCAGAGTAGTCAGGGATTTTTTGAAAGCGTGGAAACTGCTTTCAAGACGTTTAACCATATGGACACGATAAATTCCCGCGAGAATCGGACCGGATCGAATTGCTAACTTGTAATTGGGAGACTGGTGTTCCGGTTTCAGGAATTCTATGGCTCTGTAACGGGCATAATTGAGATGTGTAGGCACGTTTTCATCAGATAGCGCACTCAGAGTAGAATAGAAGCGATTACAAGTATCTTCATTCATTCGGTAGCTGAGCGCTTCAGGAGGAAGAATTTTGGGGAAAATAATTCCTTGTGATTCGATATCTTCTTTATAAGACGAGTCATTTAGAATATTGTTTCTGGTACGGCGGACGGTGACTTTATCAATAACTTTTTCTCTTATCTTTTCATAAATTTTTTCAACTCTTTTAGTTACGTCAGTTTCTTTTTCTTTGTTATTTTTGATTAATTTCTTGTACTCTTTAATAAATGGGATGAAAAATGCTTCCAGATTGGGAATGCCGTCAATAGTACAGTTACGACTATTTTGGAAGAGAAGAAGCAGATTGAGTAAATCTTCCGGGCTGTTATTAAGGGGTGTAGCTGATAACAGCATGACCTTCTTTTGCAGGCTATTCAGCAGACCTTCATTTAAGCAGGAAGATTTGCATATTTTTTGCAGAGCGTCGTATTTACCTGAGCCGTCGTTGCGGAATCCATGAGCTTCATCAACAATGATAAGATCAAATTCTTCTTTATCCTTATACTGATTTTTGCCGTTCAATATTTTGGAAAGGCTCCCATTTGTAATGAATTGGGCGTTTTTTTGAATATTGAACAGACGGAAGGTTTCTTTCCAGTTTTCTTCCAACGCGGGGGGATAGATTACTAAAATGTTGGTTCGTTTGCCGTTGGCTTCAACAAAACGTTTGGCAATCATGGTGGCAATCATGGTCTTACCAAGACCAACAACGTCGGCAAGAAATAAACCATGATGCTGAAGCAGCATTTGATAACCTTGAATAACGGCATCTTTTTGGTATTTCAGTTCTTTGACATCCTTTGGGAGTTGCAGCGTGAAATCCTCTTCTACCTGATCGCCGAACATATCAATCAGGACTTTGATATATAGTTCATAGGGTGTTGGTTGGATGCCGAGATAGGTTTCTTTTGTGCATTTTGCTATGTCCTCAGGAGAAAGGGGAATTGCCGCATCCCACAGTTTTTGGAACTCGCATAAACAGTATTTTACGTCGTCATAGTCCTTCATGGCGACGTTTAATTCATATCTGGGGGGAGTGGTGATTCCTAATCCTGAATCAGATATGTTAGAGGATCCCATGATGACCCAGCCGTCGGTATGCTCATTGTGATTGTTGGGCAGGCATAGGTAGAATTTGGCATGCAAGTTTTTAGTCGCATGGATTTTCATTTCCAGCCGACCTGACATCAGGTCTTCATGCATTTGCAAAATTCCCCGTTCAATCAAAGGATCATATTTTGCATTGATAACATCCTCGTTGAAATGATCACAATAAATGTCTTTGGATTTTGCTGCGTCTGCCAAAAACATATTTGCTTTATTATGTTTGCGGAAAATGTTATCAATGTTAATTCCAACAAGGATTTTGATTTCAGATACATCGCTCAATTGTTCTCTTAATTTGAAGTATCCGGATGATCTGAAAAATCCTGAAACAGCCAAAAATTTGTCAAACGATGCCATTTGGGAAGCAATGCCGGTTAATTTGTCAAAGAGAGTATGACCAGTCTCATTATTGAAAAACTTGGAGCTCATAGAAGTGGGAATTTTTACAAAAATGGATAAGAGAAAGATTATTTAATACCAATAATATTTTAGTGTCTTCTGTGTCAATGAAATGTTGCTATCAGTGGGCATTCTAGTGAAAGGAAAAGTGGGTTGGAATGAGGAAAGAAGCAAAAGCAGAAATAGAAGGATATAAGAGATGTGAAGAAGTTTTGTATAAAAGACATATGTTTGTATTTACCTTACGCTTCCCGCATGTTCTCTCCTGCTTCTTTTCATCCTGTTCTGATTGGAACAATTCGATCGTTAAGTCCTTTTTTACAGCGTTATCCGGTTTCCTTTTCCTTCCTGAATGGCTGTATCCGACACATGGTGGCGGTGCGCCAGAGCCATTCCAGGGGGCCGTACAGGAAATAGCTTAGCCACAGGCGGCAGGCCCAGGCTTGAAGCAGGAAGACGGCTACCGCCGCGCAGAGGCAGGCCCACGGCCCCATGTCCTGCGCCAGACCGAGACCCCACCCGAAGAAGAGGAACGTGAATACCAGCGTCTGGGTGACGTAGCACGTCAGCGTGCATTTGCCGGCGCTGCTGAGCAGTCTGAAGGGCAGGGGTAGTCCGGGATGGGTGAAGAGCAGGACGGCGGCGGAGACAAAGGCCGCGGCGTAGGCGAGGTTTTCCCATTGGACGAGAAGGTGTCGCAGGTCCGCTCCCAGCGGGTAGTCCAGCCGGGTGGGGAGGAACAGCCGCGCGAGCAGAAGCGCCAGAAACAGCGTTCCGGAGATTCCCAGCATCCGCAGGAACAGGCGGCGTTTGTTGGCGGTGTCCACAAAGACATGCCATCTCCCCGCCAGCATTCCCAGGATGAAGAGGCCCAGCGTTTGCCAGATGCGGCCGCTGAGCAGGAGGAACTGCCATTTGCCTGTCTGTCCCTGCGTCAGGTTCCAGAGGGCGGCTTCACTCCAGCTCCCGTGTTCATACAGGAATTCCCGCGAAGGGCCTGCCGCCGGGGATGCGGGCTGGAACCAGCCGGAGGAATGGGGCCATATATCCGCCATCCCGGTGCGGGACAGCGTGTCCATGAAGGAGATGGGCTGCATCAGGCACAGCAGGCAGAGGATGACGAGAAGAGGCGTGCCGCGTTTGTACAGGGCTACCAGGGCAAAGCCGAGCACGCCGAAGATGGTGAGGATGTCCCCGTCATAAAAAAGGGTGTGCGCCAGCCCAAACAGAAACAGGAGCGCCAGCCGCCACATGAAGCGTTTCCGGAAGTCGACGCCCTTCTGCTCCTGCCTGTCCAGCTGGATGAAGAAGCTGAGGCCGAACAGGAAGGAGAAGAGAAGGAAGGATTTGCTGACAAAGAGGTATTCATAAACCCAGTCCGCCGCGCTGTTGGCCGCGGCCTGCCATCCCTCCGCCGGAGGAATGGGAAGGTACAAGTTGAAGTGATCGTGCGCATGCACGATGACGATGCCCAGCAGGGCCAGCGCCCGGAGGATGTCCAGAATGGTGATGCGCGCCGCCTGCGGGGGCGTTCCGGCGGGAGTCCGGGCGGTCATGGGTCAGGAAGGGCGGGGAATGGACGGAATCAGTTCCGCGGCGCGGCGCCTAGCCCACTGATCCGCTTCCAGGATGGGGGCTAGCTCACCGCGGGGGTCCGCCGGGGAATGGTCGTCCATGACGGATTCCACCAGCTTCCAGATGCCGGGGAAGGTGATTTTTCCCCGGATGAAGGCATCCACCGCCACTTCATTGGCGGCATTGTATACGGCGGCCATGGTGCTGCTGCTGGCTCCGGCCCTGCGGGCCAGGTCCAGCGCGGGGAAGGCGTCCGGGCGCGGCGCCTCAAACACCAGCTGGCCTATTTCCGCAAAATTGAGCTGCCTGAGGGAGTTGGGAACGCGGTCCGGCCACGTGACGGCGTACTGGATGGGGAAGCACATGTCCGAGCTGCTCATCTGGGCCAGCACGGTTCCGTCCCGGTATTCCACCATGGAATGCACGATGCTCTGCGGGTGGACGATCACGTCCACTTTTTCCATGGGAACGTCAAAGAGCCAGCGGGCTTCAATCATTTCCAGCCCCTTGTTGAACAGGGTGGCGGAGTCAATGGTGATTTTCCTGCCCATGCTCCACGTGGGGTGCTTGAGGGCCTGCTCCAGCGTGACGTGTTCCAGGTCCTCCTTCCTCCAGGTGCGGAAGGGGCCGCCGGACGCCGTCAAAATCAGGCGGGAGACGGCTTCCGGGCCGCCGTGGTTGCCGTTCAGGCACTGGAAGATGGCGTTATGTTCGCTGTCCACCGGGAGTACTTGCACGCCGGCCCTGCGCGCCTTTTCCATGACGATCTGCCCGGCCATGACCAGGATTTCCTTGCTGGCGATGGCGAGGTCCTTGCCTGCCTCAATGGCGGCTAATGCGGGCTTGAGCCCGGCGGTGCCCACGATGGAGATCAGAACCATGTCCGCCTCTGGAAGCTGCGCCAGGCGGCACAGGCCTTCCTCTCCCGTTTCCACCCGTGCGCCGGGAAGGGCGCGGGCCAGTTCGTCCGCTCCGGACGGGTCAAAAATGCATACGTTGCGGACATTGAATTCCCGTGCCTGGAGCGCCAGGGCTTTCACGCTGGTGCCGGCGGCCAGCCCCACGATTTCCATTCTGTCCGGAATGTCCCGGGCGACTTTCAGGGCGCTGGTTCCGATGGAACCCGTGGAACCCAGGATGACGACGCGTCGTTTCTGCATAACGGAAAAGAATGATGCAAAAAATACGGCTCCTTGACAAGCCGGGGGATGAAAATCTTCCCCGCGCCGTAAAGATTGGTTTCTTCGTCAGTTCGGCCTCATTCCGGTGGGCCGGGAGGAAGGACGCCACGCATCCGTGCCGTAGGTGGCCTGTGCCGTGGGTTCGGGAAGCTGCCGGAACTGCATCCTCTGCCGGTCCCTTCTCCATTTCCGCAGGTTGAGGGAACGCCAGTTCCAAATGCGGCTTTCGGCATTGAGCGCTTCCCGGGTCATGGCGTAAACGTTGGCTCCGGCTTCCGTCTCCCCTCCCAGCCGGCGGTAGGCGGCCATGGCAAAGGGGATGTTGTCCCGGAGTTCAAAGCGCGGCAGGTCTCCATCGCTGAAATACCAGTCCGGCTGCCCGTCCATCGTCATCAGGTTCAGGTCCCCGCTCAGCTGGGACGGGCTGCGGAGTCCGGCCAGGGCCAGAAAAACGAGGGTGATGGCTCCGCAGTATTTTCCATAGCGCAGCCAGTTTCCATGGCCGGCCATGTAGCGGAAGAGAAGATACAGGAAGCAGGCGCCCATCAGCAGATAGATGCCAGCCGTAACGCGGTTGGGAGAAAAACCGAAATCTTTTATCTGGAAATACAGCCTCATGCCCACGCTGGCGGCGAGCAGCCCTGTCTGCGCCGCTAGGATGAAGCCCAGGACGATTCCCGTTTTTGACGCCCGCACGGAGCCTTCCGGACGGAACAGAATCAGCAGAACAAGGGCGGAAAGAAAGGCCGCCAGCATGATGGAGTCCGCTCCGTCGTGCAGATAGGCGGTCTGGGAAATTCCGTCAGGAACGCTCCCCCGCCATAAAAACGCCACGTCCGTGCCGTTGTTGACCAGAAAGGCCAGGTTGATGAACAGCAGGGAAACGGCGGGGAGGTACGGGAGCCACGGGCGCCCCGGATGCACGGGATGTTGTTCCGGAAAGGAAGAGCAGGGGCGCGGCAAGGCTGTAATGCCGAATGCCAGGGCTCCCAAGCACCATAGGAGGATGTCCGCTACCGTTCCCATATCCGGGACCAGCCAGGAGCAATAGCTCCAGAACCATTTGTTCATGGCTGTTCTGACGGCGGCGACTACGGGGTTCCCATCCGCAAAGATGGACAGGAAGATCAGGAACAGAATCACTCCGATGACGACGCTGCCTGCAAGCGGAATTTTCCCTAGGACTTTTCCGGCCACCTCTTTTGCCTGCGTCAGCCGGAAAAATTTATAGCCCCACCAGGTGACGTACCGTTTGGCAGGGTCAAAGCTGTTGCCCTCTTTCCGCGGCAGGAACGTTATCACCACGGGAAGTCCCAGGCCGATGAGCAGGTTGAACCCGGTATCGGGAGACAGATTGGCGCCTGCCGCCATAGCGTTCAGCACGGCCATGAAGACAAGGAATAGCTGCTCCTTCCGGCTGAGGTCCGTTCTCAGGGCCAGAAAGGCCGCCGTGTATAGCAGCAGACCCAGCGCAGTACCGATGCCTAGGCCCTCCAATGTACCAAACATGAAATCCGCGGCAAAGCCGCTGGCAATCAGGGCAAGCAGGGGAATGTGCCCGTGCCTCCACCAGGAAGGGGAAAGTACCGGGCGCGGATCGCTGCGGATGACGCTGATGAAGGAAGACGGAAGGGGCGGACGCTCCGGAAAGGAAGAGGAAGGTTCTGTCATGAGAGGAAAGTTGGATATTTGCGGAACAGCTGTCCGCATGTTGGGAGTGCGGCGCTGTGCGTTCCTGTTTAGCTGTTATTGCAGGAGTGTCAAGAGGAGATGTCTTGAAAAGGGCGGGCGTGGACGGAAAGGGCGGGGGCGCCGCATGGAAAAGGATTGTATTTTCTGCAGGAGGGCGTATAGCATGGCACGAATGAAGCGCATCGCCGTGTATGCCGGTAGTTTCGACCCTCTGACCAATGGTCACTTATGGATGATCAAGCAGGGGGCGAGGATGTTTGATGAGCTGATTGTGGCCATAGGCGACAATCCGGACAAGCACTACACGTTTTCCCATGAGGAACGCATGACCATGCTCCGGGTGGCGCTTTCCGACATGCCGGACGTGCGCATTGCGGAGTTCCACAACCGCTTTCTGGTGGACTTTGCCAACGAGCACGGGGCCACGTTTATGCTGCGCGGCATCCGTTCCACCCAGGATTATGAATATGAACGCGTGATGCGCCATATCAATGCGGACATGGCCCCCAAGGTGTGCACGGTGTTCCTGATGCCCCCGCGGGATACGGCGGAATTGTCCTCCAGCATGATCAAGGGGCTGATCGGCCCGGAAGGCTGGGAAGGGCAGGTGAGCCGTTATGTTCCCCACAATGTCTTCTCCATGCTGAAGGAGAAGTACCGGGAGATTTTCCCGCATTCCTAGGGGCGGTTGTGATTTAAAAAGTATTCCTCCGTTTCACTTCGGAGGAAATTCATTTGCGAAGGCCGGAGGCCTCCGCTCCCGGCTGGATGCTTTCGTCAAAGGCCGTGGGAAATGGTTCTTCCTCCGTTCGGCTGCCGCAAAGGCTTGCGGCGCTTCCTGACGGTTTTCCATTTATTCCGGAGAAGAGCTGGGAGGGCCGGACCGCCTGCGCCTTCTTCTGTCCTTTTGCCTGCGCATGCGCTGGATGACGCGCGCCCTGGCGGCGCACTGGCCCGTTTGTGCCTGCTCCACGGCATCGCACAGTTCCCGCCGCGCCAGAAAACGGTTGAGTTCCCGGGAGCGGTCCACATGGCATTTGACGGCGATGCCCGTGGGGAGGTGCTTGAGATAAACGCAGTTGTTGGTTTTATTCACCTTCTGGCCCCCGTGCCCGCTGCCGCGGACAAAGCTTTCCTCCAGGTCCTGTTCACGGATGCCCAGGGCTTCCATCCGCTCCTTGAGAGCGGCCAGTTTTTCAGGCCTTACCATGACCGGAGCATTGCAGGGCGTTGACGCGCTGCCGGACCGCATGGACCAGCAGGTTACGGCTGGCGGGGGTCATGGAGCGCAGACTGATGGAGACGGCGGCGCCGTCAGTCAAATGCAGATTCAGGCGTTTGCCCTTCTGGTCCACGGAATCCATTTGCTGCCAGAGGTACCACCGCATGGTGCGGCGGGGCCGCAGGAAAGGCAGGACCTCCACACCCAGCGGGGTAACGAGGACGGCAGCGTATTTCAGGCAGCGGCTCCCCAGATACAGGCAAAAAACGGCGGGGACGAGGGCTGCGGCCTGCATGGCCCACAGGGGGGCGGGAAGGTACGGGGTGATGGTATCATACCCCGTGAGCTGGAGGAAGGCGGCAATGACGGCCAGCAGGAGTCCCGCCGCCACCAGGATGGCGCCTGCACGGTTGCGGGTGAAGCGCAGTTCCCTTTCCCGCACGGGAATGTGCCGTATATCCTCCACGCCCAGGCCGGGCAGAACCGGGCCGGGTATGGAGGCGGGGGAATGGAGGTCAGGCTCCGGCATAGATGCCCGGGGAAATTTCCTTTGTTTCTTCGGAACCGTTTTCCATCAGCAATGTGCCTTGGAGAATGGCTCCATCCTGGAAGTGGAAGCGGCCGCGCAGGGTCAGTTTGTCCAGGCCGATCAGGGAAGGCAGGCCCAGTCCGTCCAGGGAGTCCACCAGCTTGTACCGCTTGGAGTCCAGGTCCACAATGGGAGTTTTTCCTTCCCGTTCCGGAGCCAGGGCTACCTTGCCGCTTTCATCCACGGCGATGGCGTCCGAACGCAGCAGGAACAGGTCGGACGTGGTCTTGACCGGGAAGAAGCGGGAACGCGGGACGTTGACGGCCCGTGCGCCCGGGAAGCATTCCATGCCGGCGCCCATGGCCGTCTCCAGCTGGTACACGGGGGCTGATTCCGGGTCGCGGGGATTGAGCGTCTTGCTGTTCCGGATCATGGGCAGCGGGAGTACGCCGCCGTTGGCGTCCAGGATTTCCTTCAGGGCGTCCAGGCGTATCCAGAGGGTGTTGGTATTGAAGTAGCGGTGCTTGGAGATGTTCTGGAATTCGGGAATGTCCGCTTCCGGGCACTGGGCCACTTCCCGCAGGATCAACTGGCCGTCCTTCTTCCTGACGGCCAGGTGGCCGCCTTTCTTGTCCGCCTCCGTGCGGCGGGTGACTTCCATGACGAAGGGGGCGCCGCTTTCCGCAAACCAGCGCAGGAAGTTCATGTCAAGCTGCGCGCCCAGGTTGTCGGAGTTGGAGACAAAGGCGTATTTGACGCCGTCCGCCAGCAGGCGGTCCAGCCAGCCGGAGCCCAGCAGGGCCGGGTACAGGTCTCCATGGCCGGGCGGGCACCATTCCAGTTCCGGCTGTTCCGGATACGCGGCGGGGGTGAGGCCGTCCGCCAGGATTTTGGGCACGCGGTTCTGCATCAGCTCCACCTGGGAGGGGTCCGCAAAGCCGTCGTCCGCGTATTTTTCCAGGTAGGCCAGCGTGTCCGCGCTGGTGGAGAAGGAGTTCATCAGCAGAAGGCGCACGGGCGTGCCGGAGACGGAGCGCAGGTGTTTCACCTGCCTGACGATCAAGTCCAGGAACGTGTCCTTGCCCTTCACCTTCAACAGGCTTTTTGCCTTCTGGAGGCCCATGCTCGTACCAAGGCCGCCGTTGAGCTTGATGCAGACGCACTGGGAGATCAGGTCCTTGTCCGCCGCGGGGGTGGAGGCCGTGATTTCCTGCCAGTCAGCCACCTGGTCCGCGGGGAGGATATCCGTTTCCGGAATCATGCCGGAGTGGTTGGAGACGAGGGCTTCGTAACAGCGGGAGAAAGCTTTGATGGCCGCGGCCGGAATGCCGGCGGACTCCATCTTTTCTTCAAAAGGAGTGAACGTACTCATTGGCGGCTTTTGTACAAAATGCCCGGTGGAGGCTCAAGCATTATATAAGCGGCCTCCCGCACGGACGGGAGCTCCCGTGCGGGAGGCGGCTGTTTCATTTGACGGCAGTCACCCTGATGCGGCGGTAGTCCGCCACCCATTGGGCGCCGTCCCACAGCTCATTCCGCAGGGCCGCTTCCATTTCCTCAAAAATCCGGATGCGCCTTTTTTCATGCAGGTCCTTCAAATCCGCCTGGAAAAACTGGCGCGCCCAGTTGCGCAAGCCGTCCGGGCCGTCTTTCAGCGGGGTGGGGCGGTCAAAGTCCAAGACCGTTTCCGGGTGCAGCCCCGCCTGTTCCAGCAGACAGCGGTATTCCTCCACAGTGGGGAAGTAAAAACGGGTTTTGACGGGAAGCTCCCTCTCCAGGAGGCTGGCCTGGAACGCCTCCCGGATGCGGAGGATGTTGCGGTGGGCTCCGAATTCACAGATCAGCCTGCCCTGCGGCTTCAGGACGCGGAAGACGGCTTTCAATAGGGCCCCCTGGTCCGGTATCCAGTGAAAGGCGGCGTTGGAAAAGACAATATCAAACCAGCCGTTCCAGGGCATGCGGCAGGCGTCCATCACGCGGAAGTCCATTCCGGGGTAAAGCTGCCGGGCCTTGGCGATCATTTCCGGGGAGGCGTCCATGCCTGTGACGAAGGGCGATTTTCCCAGCAGAGCATGCGTAAGGGTCCCGGTTCCGCAGCCCAGGTCCAGAATGGACAGGCCAGGGTTTTCCGGCACGTTGGAGAGCAGGTCCTTGCCGTATTCCGCAACAAAATCATGCTTGTTTTCGTATAGCTCAGCGTTCCAGTCCATCACCTCCCCATGATAGGGTAAAAGGTATCTTTTTCAAGAAGACCCTGTCTTTTTCAGTGGAATTTTTCCGGAATGCCCCGGAGGGCCGTTTCTCCCCGCCGCTCCGGGATTCTGCTTGCGTTCACGGGGATGAAATGATTAAGTTAAGCTCATTATGAAAGCAACAGCCCTGTTCATGGCGGCCTCAGCCCTGGCCGCAGTTTCCGCCGGCGCCTATGACGGATACGGTTATGATCCCCGGCCCGCAAGTTCCTATAATGATACGCTCAGCGGAGCGGCCCATATCGGTTATGATTCCCGGTATGCCTATAAGGACGTGGTGGCTTCCTCCCTGCTCAACCGCAGCGGCGTTTTCAACATCGGCGGTGAGCTGGACCTCAACCTGGTCAAGGACTGGAAGCAGGAAATAGGCGCGGAATACATGGCCTTCTGCGACGGCCTGCTGAGCGACAAGGAGGCCTTTGACGCCAACTGGAAAGCCGTCAAGGAGCTGTTTCCCAACCTGTCTTTCCGGGGCGGTTATGAATTCAATTACGGCGGCCTGCCGGGTTATTTGAGCAAGCACATGGGAAAGGCCCCCCATTCCGTGGCCCAGTCCGTAACCGCCGGCCTGGCGTATGACGATCCCGGCCACGGCTATTTCGGCTCCCTGGACGTGCAGTACGGTTTTTACGGCATGATAGGCTGGCGCATTGACTTGAACGCGGGCAAGCGCTGGAGCGGCCTGATCCATGAAAAGGTGGATTTGGAATTGAGCGCCGGCACCAGCTATTCTTCCAGCTACTGGGGCGCGGGCGTTGACGGGTTTGACCAGTTCAACGTCAAGCTGGCGGCCCCCGTCCGCGTGACCGGGGTGGACGCCAGCCGCGGCTTCCGCATCATTCCCTTCATCCAGCTTGACTGGGCCGGAAACACGCGCTCCGATATACGGCGCTATACCGGCATGAGCACGATTGAGGATTTCCGCATCCGCGTGGGTGTGGAAGCCGTCTATCACTTTTAAGCGGAAGCCTCCGCGGCTCTTTCCCCCGGGAGGGCCGCGGAGGAGTTCCCTCTTCTCCGGCGCTGTCCGGACTCTTTCTCCCCTTCTGGAAAAACCGCCATGTTGAAAATGATCCTGCTGCTGGCGCGGCGCACGTTTATACGGCTGCTGCTGGCGATGCTGCCTCTGGGGCTCTTTGCCGTTCTGGCGCAGGCCCTTGACCTTTCCCCCCTCCAGTCCCTGGTCACGCTGATTCCGGTGATTGCTTTTGAAGTATGGCTGGTGGTCAAGTATGTGCTGCCCGTCATGGGGGATCTGGTGACCAAGACGCTGTATTCCTCCAACATCACCACGGATGAGGAAGTGCTGGTGGAGGCCTCCCGGCGCATGTTGAATTCCGGAGACGCGCAGGGAGCCCTGGAGTTGCTGGAACGCTACCGGAAGGAGAATCCGGGGCTGGTGCGGTCCTGGCTCATGGAATCCGGCTTGCTGAATGACATGCGCAGGTATGCTGATTCCGTAAAAATCCTCCAGGAAGGCCTGGAATCCAGAAGATGGCGAAAGGAGGACCGGGCGCTGTTCCTGTACAAGATAGGGGTGATTTACGATTCCATGCTCAACAATCCGGACAAGGCCCGGAAGTACTGGGAGGAGGCCGCGGACAGGTATCCCAATACGGCTTACGGGCGCTCCGCCCTGGACAAGCTGTAAGGCTTGCTGACGCGCATGAAATATTCTGCTGGGATGGATTCCCTGAATGAAAGGCCCTTTCAAGCTTTTCCTTGAGAAAGGGAAGGACTTTTCTCCTGTGGCGGGAAAAGGAATAAACGTTGCATAGTTCGGGGGGTATATTATACTGCATTCTCTCCAAGGGAATAAGGCCGCCGCGGTTGCAGATGGTGTGAAGAATCTTTCAGAACGGATTGAATATGGAAAAATTAGACCATATAAAATATATGGTGCTCTGTAAGTTGCCTTATCGTGTGCGGAAAATGATCAACTGGTTCGCGGGAAGGTTCAGGGAAGAGAAAGACCTGTCCCTTGTCGCAAGGTTGGAGGATATCCGCAACCTTCTTATTTACAACCATCCCGTTTCCCAGGTTCCTCCGGCCACGGGCAAGTTGAGACTGCTTCAGGATGGCAATACCGTTCTGCTGGCCCTTTTTGCGCGGAAATGCCGGGAAAACGGCCTAAGGTACTGGCTGGATTACGGCACTCTGCTGGGCGCCGTGCGTCACCGGGGATTTATTCCGTGGGATGACGATCTGGACGCAAGCATGATGAGGCCGGAGTATGACCGCCTGTTGGAGTTGCTTCCCTCCCTGTTCCCCCGGGAGGAAGGGTTTACCTGGAAGCGGCATGCCTTTTTACAGATAGGGTATGAGGGTACTCCGCTCAACATTGACGTGTATCCCTATCATTTTTATTCCGAGCCTCTTGTAAACGCTGAGCAGCACGACCGCCTGGACAGGCGGCTTTCCGGCTTCAAGAAGGACGTCGTCTTGGTCAAGGACAGGATGAATCTGACGGATGAGGAGGTGCAGCAGAAAATCCGCCGGGAGATTCTGGAGGGAAGGGAACCGGGAGAGGAGAAGGACTGCCCCGGAATTTTTCTGTCCCCCGCCATCACTTTTACGAAAAACACCCATCTTTCCTATGAAACGTTCTTCCCCCTGGGCTCCATGGATTTTGAGGGATTGAAGTTTTCCGTGCCCAACCACGCGCGCCAGTACCTGCAGTTTTTTTATGGCGACTACCTGTCCTATCCGGACCGTATCCAGTTTAAGCATCCTTCCGTGAAGCATATGATGGAACACGTTCCCTTTGAAGCGGCGGTCAACCGTTTCATAGACGTTTACGGAAAGCAGATTGACGCGTCCCAGCCATGAAAACGGTCATTACCTACGGTACGTTTGACCTGCTTCATACGGGGCACGTCAATCTTCTCAGGAGAGCCAGGGCGCTGGGGGACCGCCTCATCGTCGGTGTGACCACGGCCAGCTATGACCAGAGCCGGGGCAAGTTGAATGTGATGGAAAGCCTGGCGGAGCGCGTGGAAAACGTCCGGAAGACCGGACTGGCGGACCTCATTATCACGGAGGAGCTGGAAGGGCAGAAGCTCCATGACATCCAGAAGTATGGGGCGGATATTTTCGTGATCGGTTCCGACTGGACGGGGAAGTTCGACTATCTCCGCGAACACTGCGAGGTGGTTTACCTGGAGCGCACCAAGGGCGTTTCTTCAACGGACCTCCGTTCCGCCCGGAATTTCATTGTCCACATGGGGATAGCAGGCCACGGACGCATAGCGGGCCGTTTTCTTCAGGAGTCCAAGTACGTCAGCGGCATTGAAGTAACGGCCGTTTACGGTCGCGACGAGGGAAAAGTGCGCCGGTTTGCGGAGTCGTATGAACTGCTGGAATATGATACGGAGTATGAACGGTTCCTGGACAAGGTGGACGCCGTTTACATCGCCGTGCCGCATCACCTGCATTATGAGCTCGCCAAAAGGGCCCTCCTGAAAGGAAGGCATGTGCTGTGCGAGAAGCCCCTGGCGCTTTCCCGGGAGGAGGTGGAAGAGCTGTTCCTGCTGGCCGCGGAAAAGGGCTGCGTTTTACTTGAAGCGTTGAAGACGGCGTTTTTCCCGGCTTTTCAGCAGTTGACAGGCGTGGCGGAAAGCGGGGTCATCGGTTCCATCAAGGCGGTGGACGCAGCGTTCACCAAATTGATTGAGGATGATTCCAGCAGGGAGTTTGATCCCGCGCAGGCGGGGGGAGCGTGGACGGAGCTGGGGGCCTACCCCGTTTTCGTGATCGGGAAACTGCTGGGTACGGAAAGCCGGAGCCTGCGCTTCACGACTTGCAGGAAGCCGGAAACGGGGGTGGACCTTTTTACACGGGCGGATTTCCTTTATCCCAATGCGGCGGCCTCCGCCACAGTCGCCATCGGGGCCAAGAGGGAAGGGGACTTGTGCATTACGGGAACGCGCGGCTACATTTATGTTCCCTCTCCGTGGTGGAAAACGGAGATGTTTGAAGTGCGTTTTGAAGACCCACGGAAGAACAGGAAATATTTTGTCAGGTTTGAGGGCGACGGCCTCCGCTATGAGCTCGCCGCGTTTCTGCGCCTGATTCACGGCTGCCGCCACGAGCTGAATCTCATGTCCCGGGATGATTCCCTGTTCATCGCTGACGTCACCCGGCAGTTCCTGGATGGGGAAAACGTGAATGAGATCGGGTAAGGAACTCCTCCTGTTTGGGGACGGTTGGGGATGATTGTCTTTCTCCTTGACCCTGCTGATTGCGGCGGAGTATCATTGGATAATGAGAAGACCCCCTATTCCCGGTTTGGTGATGGCGGACGGATGGTTGCAGCCTTATTCCCGCCAGATACGCGACCGCCAGCGCTTGTTTGACCTGAAGATGAAAAGGATCAACCAGCATGCGGGTTCTCTGGAGGGGTATGCGCAGGGTTACCGTTATTACGGCCTCAACCGTGATCCGGAGACGAGCGCGTGGACGTACCGGGAATGGGCCCCTGCCGCCCGCGGCTTGTTCCTGACGGGGGATTTCAACGGCTGGGACCGGGAGAGCCACCCGCTGGTGCGGAATGAGCGCGGCGTGTGGGAGATTACACTGCCGCCTGATGCGCTGGCCCACGGGCAGAAGGTGAAGGTTCATGTGATCGGCGCGGACGGAACGGGGAAGGACCGTATTCCCGCCTGGATTACCAGGGCCGTGCAGGACCCCTCCACTTATGATTTTGCCGGAGAGGTGTGGATGCCGGAACACCCCTATGAGTGGCGGAATAACGGTTTTGACCCTTCCCGGATAGAGGTGCCGTTCGTTTATGAGGCGCATGTGGGCATGGGCGGGGAAGAGGGGCGCGTGCATACGTACCGTGAGTTTGCGGACGAGGTTCTCCCCCGCATCGCCGGCCTGGGTTATAATACCGTGCAGCTCATGGCCGTGCAGGAGCATCCCTATTACGGTTCCTTCGGTTACCATGTCTCCTCCTTCTTTGCTCCTTCCTCACGCTTCGGCACGCCGGAGGACCTGAAGTACCTGATTGACCAGGCGCACGGCCTGAACATCGCCGTGCTGCTGGACGTGGTGCATTCCCACGCCGTGAAGAATGAGGCGGAGGGGCTGAACAATTTTGACGGCTCCGGCGGCATGTATTTCCTGCCGGGAGAGCGCGGACATCATCCGGACTGGGATTCCTGCTGTTTTGACTATGGCCGGGACGAGGTGATCGAGTTCCTGCTGTCCAACGTCCGCTGGTGGCTGGAGGAGTTCCGCTTTGACGGCTTCCGCTTTGACGGCGTGACGTCCATGCTGTATTTCCACCGCGGGCATGAACCGTTCGGGGATTTGAGCGCGTACTTCGGGCCGTCCGTGGACCTGGACGCCGTGGCTTATTTGCAGCTGGCCTCCACGCTGATTCAGCGGGTGAGGCCGGGGGCGATCGCCATTGCGGAGGACATGTCCGGCATGCCGGGGCTGTGCCGCCCGGTGGATGAGGGGGGCCTGGGCTTTTCCCACAGGCTGGCCATGGGCATTCCCGATTACTGGATCAAGCTCCTCAAGGAGAAGAAGGATGAGGAGTGGAGCATGGGGGACATGTGGTATACGCTGACCAACAGGCGCTACGGAGAACCCCACGTGGCTTACTGCGAGAGCCATGACCAGGCCCTGGTGGGGGACAAGACGCTGGCGTTCCGCCTGATGGACGCGGAAATGTACTGGAAGATGGCCGTGGACCAGCAGAGCGTGGTCGTTGACCGCGGCATGGCGCTGCACAAGATGATCCGCCTGGTAACCATGGCGACGGGCGGGGAAGGCTGGCTGAATTTCATGGGCAACGAGTTCGGCCATCCGGAGTGGATTGATTTTCCGCGTGAAGGCAACGGCTGGTCCTATGAGCACTGCCGCCGCCAATGGTCCCTGGTGGACAATCCCTCCCTCAGGTTCAAGTTACTGAATGCCTTTGACCAGGCGATGGTCCGCATGGCCCTGGATGCCCGCCTGCTGAATAATCCGCCGCCGTTCCCGCTGAATATTGATGAGGGGAACCAGGTCATGGCGTTCCACCGCGGAGGCCTGTTGTTTGTGTTCAACTGGTCGGGGGACCGCGCGATCATGGATTACGTGCTGCCCGCGCCCCAGAAGGGGGAATGGAGGGTGGTGCTGGATACGGACAGCGCCCGCTTCGGCGGTTTTGGCCGGCAGGACGGCTCCATTCCGCATTTCACGGATGAAGACGGGAATCTTTCCCTGTACCTGCTGCCGCGCACGGCCCTGGTCCTGAAAAGAGTGGGCTCCGCCGTCATGACCCGGCACGCCGGGCAGGAGGAAGGGTAACAGGAGTTGCGGCGAACCAGCCTGCCAGATCCGGAGGATTTCCGGCGCATTAAGAAAAAAGCGGGACACGGTCGCGCGTGATGCGCGGGCGGGACAGCCGCTACCACTGCGCGGGCAGCTCCCGCAGGGGCGGAGCTCCGGATTCCGCTTTTTTCAGGCGGATGGTCAGGGTATCCGTCTTGAAGTCCTTGGACTTTTCGTTATTGCTCCCCCACAGAATGGCTCCCTGCGTGGTCATCTCCGGATAAAACGTTTTTTCCGTGGAAAGGCAGCCGGGCTTGTCCGCCGCCACGTGAATGGGCTTGTGCCTGTTCAGGGAGAGGGTGACGGGGGCCTGCCCCACATAATCCCCGTTCACGCGCAGGCTGGCCCCGGAAGGGACGCTGCGGATGGTCATGTCCCTGGGGGCGCTGGTGCATGAGATGCACGCGCAGCACGCCGCGGAAAGGAGGAAGAGGTGCGGGAGAAGGCCGTGGGTCATCGTGACGGGGATCAGGGGTGTTCCACCATGTTCATGGCGGCCTGCTTGATCTGGGCGGCCATGGAGTTGAGGGCGTTCGCCCTGGTGGGCGCCAGGTGGTCCTTCAGTCCGGTCTTGTCCAGCTTGGACATGTCCGCCTTCAGGATTTCCTCCGGCGGCAGTCCGGAGAGGAGCCGGACGAATACGGCAATGAGCCCCTTGGTGATGAGGGAGTCACTGTCCGCGGAGAGTTTCAGCACGCCTTTGTCCGGCTGCGTATGCAGCCACACGCGGGACTGGCAGCCCTTGATGAGGGAGTCGTCCGTTTTCTGGGATTCATCCATCTTCGGCAGCTTCTTGCCCAGGCTGATGATGTATTCATACCGTTCCGTCCAGTCCTGGAACAGGTCCAGTTCATCCAGCAGGTCTTGCAGGCGTTCTTCGTAGTTCATGGCTTGGGATGAGGGAAAGGCTGGTTATGCCCGGTTTGCTTCCGCCAGCGTGGCGAGAACGGCCTTCTGGGCGTGGACGCGGTTTTCCGCCTCCCGGAAGATGACGGGCGCGAAGTGCTCCAGCACGTCTTCCGTGATTTCCTTGCCGCGGTAGGCGGGCAGGCAGTGGAAGGCGGAGTGGTTGGGCGCGGCATGCGCCAGAAGCTCCTTGTTCACCTGGTAGGGGTAGAAGTGCTTTTCCTTGGACAGGCCTTCCGCTTCCTGGCCCATGGAGAGCCACACGTCCGTGTTGATGACGGAAGCCCCCCTGACGGCTTCCACGGGGTCCGTGGTGAAGATGACGTTGTCGCAGTCCAGATGCCTGCGGAAGTCTTCCAGAGGCAGGTAGTTGGTCGGCGCGCCGATGGCGAGCGTGAAGCCCAGCCGCTTGGCCGCCCACATCCAGGAGCGGGACATGTTGTTGTCCCCGTCCCCCACGAAGGCGATCTTCATATCCTTCCAGGAACCGGGGCCGTAGATTTCCTCAATGGTGAGCAGGTCCGCCAGAATCTGGCAGGGGTGTTCCTCATCCGTCAGGGCGTTGATGGTGGGAATGCCGGAGAAGCTGGCGAATTCCTCCACTTCCTGCTGGCCATAGGTCCGGATGGCAGCACCGTGGATCATGCGGCCCAGCACGCGGGCCGTGTCCTTGATGGGTTCTCCGCGCCCCAGCTGGATGTCATGGACGGAAAGGAACATGGGGCGTCCGCCCAGTTCGCTGATGCCCACTTCAAAGGAGACGCGGGTGCGGGTGGAGGATTTGGAGAAAATGAGCGCCCAGGTCTGGCCTTTCAGGGGCAGATGTTCGTGATGGCCGCGTTCCGCCTTGAGCTTGTGGCCCAGCGCGAGCAGGTCCTTGATTTCGTCTCCGGTAAGCTGTTCTATGGAAAGAAGGTTCTTCATGGCGTTGTAAAGAGAATAGAGAAAAGGAATAAAAACAGGAAAGCCGCACCATACTCCCTGTTTCCTTAAAAGAAAAGGGAATAATGCGGCTTTCCGGGGAGGGGTGGAGATGCCTTTACAGCTTGGCTGCCGCCTGGTCCGGCCACGGCACGGGGGAGCCTTCCCGGGCTCCGGCGGGGTTGCCCTTCTTGTACGTAGGCATCTGGGCCTTGCGGTCCTTGAGCAGGGCGGTCATGGTCTTGGCCATGGCTTTCACGCGTTCCGGGTGCTGTTCTGCCAGATTGTGCTCCTCGCTGATGTCTTCCTTGATGTTGAAGAGTTCAAACTTCTGGTTGGGATGCCAGTAGATCAGCTTCCAGTCCCCCTGGCGCATGGCCGTGCTTGGGGAGTAAAGGGAGTTGTTCCCGTTTCCTTCCCCCCACACGTTGGGCGTATGGAAGAGCAGGGGGCGGTTGGGGTTCATTTTGCCGCCTTTCAGCAGGGTGACGAAGCTTTTTCCGTCAATAGTCTGGGGGGCCTGTATCTTTTTGGCTCCCGCCATTTCCAGAATGGTGGGGAAGAAGTCTTCAATGATGACGGGAGTGGTGCAGACGGTTTCCGGCTTGGTGACGCCGGGCCAGTAAACGATCATCGGCTCCCGGATGCCGCCTTCCCGGTTGGAGCCCTTGCCGAAGCTCAGCGGGTAGTTGGATTCCTTGTTCCCCATGCGCCCGCTGATGGCCAGGCCGCCGTTGTCCGCCATGAAGATGATGACGGTGTTTTTATCCAGATTGTTCTTTTTCAGATATTCCCGGATGTCCCCCAGGCTCTTGTCCATCCCCTGGATCAGGGCGGAGTACCTCTTCTCGTTATCGGACCATTTGTGACCGTCATTCGGGTTGGAGTATTCTTCCGCAAAGCGCTTGTCATACCCGCGCGCGTCAAAGGGGGCGTGGATGGCGTAATGGGACATGTACAGGTAGAAGGGCTTGTCCGCCTCCTTGGGGTCCTTCCGGATGGCGTCCAGCCGTTTCAGCGCTTCCTGCGTCAGGGCCTCTGTCAGGAACACGTCGTTTTCATAATAATTGTTCTCGTCCAGACCGCGGACGTGGAAATTCCCCGTGCCGTATTTCTGGGAGCCCCGGTAGTCCGCCGGACCGCCTATTTCCGTGCCGGCGATGTTGTAGTCAAAGCCAAAGAGTTTGGGATTGGCCCCCGGGGTGTTTTTGGAGCCGAAGTGGGCCTTTCCGCAGTGGACGGTGGTGTATCCCTGTTTTTTGAGCAGTGCGGGCAGGCCCAGCACCGGAGTGAAGGGCTTCTCCATCTTGTACTGGATTTTCTCTTCCGTCAGGGGAAGGCTGGTGGTGCCGGAGGCCTTGGTGCCCACCGGCTGGACGCCATTGATGCTCCAGTCCGCAGGGGCCTTCAGCGCCTTGTGGCCGGCGTCCGTGGTCTGGTCCCGGAGGAGCGTCCAGTTGGTGACGCGGTGGCGGGCGGAGTTCATGCCGGAGATGAGGCTGCACCGGCTGGGGGAACAGATAGGTTGCGCGTAGGCGTTAGTGAATACCATGCCCTGCTTGCCCAGGGCCTCCATGTTGGGCGTGCGGTAGCGCTTGTTCAGGAAAGTGGGCTTCGGGGTGCCGTCCGCTTCCCGCCAGAAGGGCAGGGAGGTATCCTGCCAGCCCATGTCGTCCACCAGGAAGAGGATGATGTTGGGGCGCTTCTGGGCTGCCGCGCGGGATGCAGGTGAGGGAGCTGCGGAAGCGAAGAAGGCGCTTCCCGAGAGGAACATGGCAAGAAAGACGGCTGTTTTGGGAATATGCATAACAGAAGGGTTAACGTTAATATAACGCACCAAATGCCGGATTCTGTCAAGGATTCGTATTCCGGCGGCAGTTTGCCGGGATGGAATCTTACGTTTTTCCTGTAGAGCCCCCCCGGAGGTGCGGCCCTTATTCAAACAGGGCCGGATAGGATTTCCTGGCGAGGGCCGTGCTCAGGTCCACGATGGTTCTGCTGTTGGGGGCGTTCAGGGCCTGCCGGGCCATTTCCCGGCATTTCCCGTAGTCCAGATTGCGGATGGCGTACCGGATGATGGGGACCAGGTGGACGCCCACGGAGATGGAAGTGGCTCCCAGCCCTATCAGCAGGGGCAGCAGGGTGATGTCCCCCGCCATTTCCCCGCAGATGGCCGTGGGGACGCCGGCTTTTTCCCCGGCGGTGATCGTCATGCCGATGATGCGCACCACGGCGGGGTGCGTGGGGCGGAACATGTTGGCTACGCGGTTGTTCACCCTGTCCACGGCAATGGTGTACTGCGTCAGGTCATTGGTGCCCACGGAGAAGAAGTCCACTTCCCTGGCTAGCACGTCCGTCATGATGGCCGCGCTGGGCACTTCAATCATGATGCCCACTTTCAGGTCCCGCGCATAGGGGATATTTTGCTCTTCCAGTTCCTCCCGGCATTCCTGAAGGAGATGCTTGGCCGTGATCACCTCGGTATAACCGGAGATCATCGGGAACATGATGCCGCAGCCGGGCGTGTCCGCGCAGGCGCGGAGGATGGCGCGGAGCTGCTGCTTGAAGAGTTCCGGGCGGCTGAGGGAGACGCGGATGCCGCGCCAGCCCAGGAAAGGATTCGGTTCCGGCGTGCGGAGCCGCTCGCACGGCAGTTTGTCCCCTCCGGCGTCCAGCGTGCGGAAGATCACGCCGTGGGGGGCGCAGCCTTCCGCCAGTTTTTTGTAATAGCGCGTCTGTTCCTCTTCATCCGGCATGTCCGCGGGGTTTCCCAGCAGGAAGAATTCCGTGCGGAACAGGCCCACGCCTTCCGCCCCCACTTCCTTGATGCCGGAGTATTCATGCGGGAATTCCACATTGACGGAAAGGCGGATGTTGCGGCCGTCCCTGGTGATGGTGGGGAGATCCCGCAGGGCTTCCAGCGCCTTGTAGGCCTTTTCCTTTTCCACCTGGAGGCGGTTGTAGTATTCCACCGTCTCCTGCGTGGGCTTCAGGATGAGCACGCCCTTGTACCCGTCCAGGATGGCGGGGGCGTGGCTTTCCACCTTCAGAAGGGCCTGGTCCAGCCCCACCACGGCGGGAATGCCCATGGAGCGGGCGAGAATAGCGGTGTGGGAGACGGAGGAGCCTATTTCCGTGGCGAACCCGTGGATCAGGCTGGCATCCATCGCCGCCGTGTCGGACGGGGTCAGGTCGTAGGCCACCAGCACCTGGGCCTCTTCCTCCTCTTCCTCGTCTTCCAGGGGTTCCGTGCTGCGGAGGTTGTTGATGACCCGCTGCATGACGTCCTCCATGTCCGCGGTCTTGGCGCGCAGATAGGGATCGTCCACGCGGCGCAGCACTTCCATGTAGTTCTGCATGACCACATAAAAGATGTGCTCCACGTTCTGGTGGCGCCGGAGCAGCTCCGTCTGGACCTGCTGGAGAATGACCTTGTCCTGAAGAAGAAGGATATGGGCGTCAAAGATGGAGGCGTCCTTTTCCCCCGAGATTTGAATCATGCGCTCGCGCAGGGCCCGGATCTGCTCCGCAGTGGCCTGCAGAGCCTGGTGGAAGCGCACCAGCTCGGCATCCACCTCCTCCGGGGAAATTTCATAAGCCACGGGTTCCTTGGAACCGCTGATCTGAATTTTGATCTTGCCCAGGGCGATGCCGGGGGAAACGGGAATGCCCTGAAGCCAGGTTTCTTCCGTGGAAATGGGTTCCTGAATCATCTGCGGGCTAATGGCCCGGTCTCATATGGCTGTGAGCCGGAGCTGTTCAATCTTCTTCAAACTTGCGGGAAATCAGGTCTTCCAGCGCGTTCAACGCTTCCTGTTCATCTTTCCCTTCCGCCGTGATGGTGACCTTGGAGCCATGGCCCACCGCCAGCATCATCAGTCCCAGAATACTCTTTCCATCAACTTCTTCGCCATCCTTCTCCACGACAATGTCTGCATCAAATTTACTGGCCAGTTTGACGAATTGAGCAGCCGGACGTGCGTGAATGCCGAGTTTGTTGATGATAGTGAGTTCCTTGGTAACCATGGAATTTGAAGTAAGGGGTGATAACGGTTGCTACAACCGTAAGTACACTAATTGAAGCTTTTTTCCAAGAGTTTTTTGTCAGTCCTGGTTTTCAGGAGGCTGGAAGTTTGACATGAGGCGCCGGTTGAACTCCCCGGCCATGTCAATGCCCATGTCCTTGAGATGGTAGTCCATGGCGGCCACTTCCACCAGGCGGGCAATGTCCCTGCCGGGGGCCACGGAGAGCTGCACGTGGAGCACTTTTTCCCCCAGGACGTCCAGGCCCTCCCGCTCCAGCCCCAGCCTGTCCAGGGCCTCCTGGTCCTTGGCGGGAATGAGGGTGACGATGAGGTCCAGCCGCTTGTTGTGGCGGATGGATTTGAGGCCGAAGAGGGTGGTGATGTTGACGATGCCCAGGCCGCGCACCTCCATGAAGCCGCGGCTCATTTCCGGGGCGCTGGCCACCAGCTCCCCGCCTACGTTGCGCACGTACACCATGTCGTCCGCCACCAGGGCCGCGCCGCGTTCAATCAGGCCCAGGGCCGTTTCACTTTTTCCCACCCCGCTTTTCCCGCGGATGAGGACGCCCACGCCGCGGACGTCCACCATGCAGCCGTGCAGAGTAAGGCTTTCCGCGAATTCGTTTTCCAGAATGATGGTGGCGGAGTTGACGAACTTCATGGTGACCAGGCTGGTGCGGAAGACGCAGACCCCGGCCTCGTCCGCCAGCTCCACGATTTCCTGGGGCGGGTCCTGGTCACGGGAGAAGACGATGCCCGGCACCTCGCACCGGAACATGCGCTGGATGCGGGATTTGCGCATGCCTTCCGGCAGTTTCTGGAGGTAGGCCAGCTCCGCGGAGCCGAAGACCTGGATGCGCTTGTTGGCAAAGTAGGAGTAGAAGCCGGCAATCGCCAGGCCGGGGCGGTTGAGGGCCGGCTCGCAAATGTGGCGGCTGAGTCCGGCCGGGCTGTTGATCAGCTCCAGTTGGAGGGCTTCCTTGTATTTGCCGTAAAATTTGGACAGGGTGACGAAATCCACTTTCTTCACTTTGGATTTGCTGAACATAATCCTATATAAAGAAACAAATCCCGCTTGAGAGCAATCAAATATTGTTCCCGAATCCGTACCGGAGCCTCATTTTTTTGAAAAAAGGCCCGTTCCGGCACGGAATGCCACACTTTACCGATTGATTTGAGGCCGCAGGCATGGTCTGATGGTGCCATGAACAGACTGGATCAATTGGCCACCTTGTTGAGATTTCCCAGCATTTCCGCCCAGAAGGAACACGCCCAGGACGTGAGCGACTGCGCGGACTGGCTGGTGGACAAGCTGTCCGGCATGGGGCTGGAGGCCGCGGCCCACAAGACGCACCTCCACCCCATTGTGACGGCGCGCAGCCCGCGGGAGGAAGGCAAGCCGACCGTGCTGATTTACGGCCACTATGACGTGCAGCCCGTGGACCCGATTGAGCTGTGGGAATCCGACCCCTTTGAACCGGAGGTGCGGGACGGGAAGATTTACGCCCGCGGCGCTACGGACAACAAGGGCCAGTTGTTCGCCCATATCTTGGGTGTGGAGGAACTGCTCCGCCAGAACGGCGGGCACCTTCCCGTGAACGTGATCTTCCTGCTGGAAGGGGAGGAGGAGGTGGGCAGCGGCAGCCTTTCCCAATTCATCAAGGACCACAGGGAAGAACTGGCCTGTGACGTGATTGTGGTTTCCGATACCGGCATGGCCGCTCCGGACGCCCCCACGTTTTCCTATGGCCTGCGCGGCCTGGCCGGGGCGGAAATTATCGTGAAGGGCCCTTCTGCGGACCTTCATTCCGGCGTCTTCGGCGGCGCGGTGGCCAACCCCATCACGGCCCTTGCGGAGATCATCGCCTCCTTCCATGACGAGGACGGCCGCGTGGCCGTGAGAGGTTTTTACGACGGCGTGGAACCCATCGCCACCTGGGAACGCAGCATGTGGGCCACGGTGCCCGGCATGAGCAATGTGGAACTGGCGGCGCTGACGGGCGTGGAAACCGTGGTGACGGAGTCCGGATTCACCGGAGCGGAGTGCATCTTCGCCCGTCCTACGCTGGAACTGAACGGCATTGGCGGCGGCTACCAGGGAGAGGGCAGCAAAACCATCATCCCCAGCCACGCCTTCGCCAAGATTTCCTGCCGCCTGGTACCGGGCCAGCATCCGGATAAAATTGAAACCCTGCTGGAAGAGCATGTGAAGAGCCATGCCCCCAAGGGCGTCACGGTGGAATTCAAGCGCGGCCACGGCGGGAACGCCTACGTGTGCGACCCGAATTCCGAGTACGGCCTGGCCGCCCAGCAGGCGCTGGAAGAGGCCTTCGGCAGCAAGCCCGTGCTGGTGAGGGAAGGCGGAAGCATCCCGATTATTGAGGAAATGAAACGCGTGCTGGGGGCGGACGCCCTGATGCTGGGCATGTGCCTGCCGGATGCGCGCATCCACTCACCCAATGAAAACTTCCCGGTGGACCTCTTCTCCAAGGGAATAGACATGAGCCAGATTCTTCTGCGCCGCCTGGGGCAGATCAAGCATTGACCGAGTTCTTATGGACCAGCCCGCCGCCGCAGAAATAGTCAACCTGCACAAGACCTTCAAGACGGGTCTTGGCAAGCCCGTGGTGCATGCCGTGCGGGGGATAGACATGAGCATCCGGCAGGGCGAGGTGTACGGCCTCATTGGCCCGAACGGCTCCGGCAAGTCCACCCTGATGAAGGCGCTGCTGGGGCTGGTGAGGCCTACGGAGGGGTTTTGCACCATCTTCGGCAAGTCCAGCCTGTCCCCGGACAGCAAGGAGGAGGTGGGCTTTCTGCCGGAAAACCCCTACTTTTACAAGTTCCTGACCGGGGCGGAAACCGTCTCCTTTTACGGGAAGCTCTGCGGCCTCAGCGGAAAATCCCTGAAGGAGAAAGTCCGGGAACTGCTGGACCTGGTGGGGCTGGCGGATGCGGCTGACAGGAGGCTGGGCGGGTATTCCAAGGGAATGCTCCAGCGCATCGGCATGGCGCAGGCCCTGGTCCAGTCCCCCCGCCTGCTGGTGCTGGATGAACCGACCGCAGGCGTGGACCCCCTGGGTTCCCGGGACATCCGGAACATCATAGAAAATCTGAAGGGGCGCGGCATGACCGTTTTCCTGTGCTCCCATCTGCTGGAACAGGTTCAGGAGGTGTGCGACCGGGTGGGCGTCATCTTCAAGGGGCTGCTTATTGCGGAAGGTTCCATGAACGAGCTGACGCGCGATTCCGACAAGCAGGAAATCCTGCTGGAACACGCCTCTCCGGAACTGCTGGAACGGCTGAAGAAGACCGTGGAGGAGGACGGTGCCGCATGGCTGGAATCCGGACACCCGCGCAATTCCTTGGAAAGCGTATTTTTAAAGAGCCTGCTGGAATGGAAGGAAAAACACCCCAACCCGGAACCGTAGGCGGCCACGCGGCAGCCAAGCGGGAAGTGCGCCGCATGATGCGCGCCAGAATAGGCGCGCTGGACGCCGCTTCCCTGGAAGCCATGTCCCGTTCCATCTGCCGGAGGGTAGCGTCCCTGGCGCGGGAGAGGGATTTTTACCGCATCGCCATTTTTGCCGCCAGGCCGGGGGAGGTGGACCTGCTGCCCCTGCTGGACATGCTGCCGGACCGGGAATGGTATTTCCCGCTGGTGCATGAGGGCAGGATGCTGAGTTTTCACCGCGTGTGCCACCACGGGGAGTTTGTGACGGGGTGCTGGGACATTCGCGAGCCGGGCCCGGCGTGTCCGGAACTGCATCCCGGGGAAATGGATTTAATCGTGCTGCCGGGAGCCGCCTTCACGCGGAACGGCAAGCGGCTGGGGTACGGCGGAGGATTTTATGATACCCTGCTGGCCGGTCCGGCCGCGGGAGTGCCGCTGGCGGGAGTTTGCTTCCCGTGCCAGCTTCTGGACGACCTGCCCATGGAAGCCCATGACAGGCATGTGGACATGGTGATCACGCCGGATGCGGAATGATTGTGAACCCGCCTTCCCGCAGGAGGAAAAGGATTAAATGCGGAACCGGTGCTTCTGGACCGTCAGCTTGTAGAACAAATCGTAGCGGGCGTTCAGCAGGGGCTGGAGATGTTCCACGCCGCCGGCCACCTGCCCGCGGATGTCCGCGTACAGCTTGCGGTAGTCGGAAAGGCCGCTGATCATGGCTTCATACAGGGGCGTGCGTAGCCCGCATTCCACGGCAACGTGCATTTCCGCCGCCGCGGCCACGATCTGGCGTGACAGGCGGAACTGCATCCAGGCCAGCCCCACGTTTCCGCCCACCCAGACAGCCAGGGCCGCGGCCAGGCAGGCGAACCCAGCCGCGTGCTCGCCGAAGCAGCCCAGCAGGGCCCCCAGAATCACCATGATGAGCATCAGCTTGAGTTCCGTTCTCATCACATCCTCCTGGTCCAGAAACAGCTTGCTGAGGCAAGGCTTGATGCCGAAATCCTTCAGGGGCATGTAAATGGAGCGGCCCAGGCGCTCCTTGTATACCTCCAGGTCCGCCTGGAGCCTGACAGCGGGGAAATCGCCTATGTCGCAGTCCCACTGCTCCTTCACGCGGGGGCGCACATGGTTCCAGTGCGTCTGGCAGATGTTGAGGAATTCCTTGTTGTAATACGCGTGCCGTTCCTCAATGCCGCCCTTGACCAGCTCATAAAACCATTCGTCAATAACGGGAGGGAGCTTGTGCAGGATCATCGTGCGCCGGATGGACAGGAAGCGGCCCATCTGCCGGGCCGACTTTTTCCCCAGCCGCGGCACGCAGTCCTGCACGTACTGGGCGTATGCCTTGAGCCTGGCAGGCATTTCATCCTCCATCTGGAGCTGGATGCGGTCAATCTCCCGGTCAATGGCGGTCAGGAAGCCGGAATCCATCTTGGAAAGGCGGTGCAATTCATTGAGCACCTTCCCCTGTTCTTCCAGAAGGCTGTCCGTGGCCAGCAGGAGGCGCTCCACGCGCTTGTCCGTCAGCGGGCTGCGTTTCAGGACCTCCTGCACGCAGGTTCTCAGCGCTTCCACGCCTTCCCCCGCCCGGTCTCCGGCGGTGGTGACGGGGTACAGGGGAAGCTGCACGCCCAGGCGCTCGCGGGAGGTGGCGCGCAGCTCCTCCTTCAGGGACTGGAGCTGGTCAAAGGAGAGCAGTTCCGCATGCGTGATGACGAGGACCATGCGGGAACGGAGCCGTTCCTCCAGCGTCCGGAGATAGTCCCACAGGACGTCCTGGCTGCCCACCCTGGCGGAAATGACCACGAGGATGGCGTCTGATTTGGGGACGATGTGCTTCAGCTTCCGGGGGGCGTCCTCCTGCTCCAGGCCGATGGTGTCCCAGAACTCAAGGTTCAGCAGGGCGTCCGACGGGTAAAAAAGGTCCAGCACCCATTCATGGGTGTGCGGGGCCGGGTGGGGCCTGTACTGCCAGCGCACCAGCGTTGCCTCACTGGAAACGCGGGAGCAGAAGCGTTCCCCGGCCAGGGCATCCAGCGTGGAGGATTTGCCGGAACCCGTCATGCCGATGACGGTGACGTTCTGCGGAGAGCAGCATTCCGCCAGGGCCTCCTCCACGGCTTCCTGGGAATCAAAATGGCGGTCCGGGCCAATGCGGGCGGAAAATGCCGCGGCGGCATCCGCTACATCCCGCACCGCATGCGGAATCACATTTTTTCCTCCTGTCAGCATGGGTTGATGAGATCAGTAAACCGTCCGGGCCCTCCCGTTCTTCCGGAACAAACCTACACGCCGCCTTTCCTTCTGTCCAACTAAATCACGGGACCGGAGCATAGGACCGCCCGCCGAAGATGGCGGTGCCCACGCGGACGAGAGTGGCGCCCTCTTCCACGGCCGTTTCAAAGTCATGGCTCATGCCCATGGAAAGCTCCGTCAGCGGGGCTCCCCCCTTGCTGGAAAGCGTCTCCCTAAGTTCCCGCAGGCAGCGGAAATAAGGGCGCGCGTCCTCCGGATTTTCCACCGGGGGAGGGATGCACATGAGGCCTGCGATTTCAAGATGGTCCAGGGCGGCCAGCTCCGGCCATTCCCGTTCCAGGGCCTCCGGGGAAAAGCCGAATTTGCTGTTTTCATCCCCTACGTTCACCTCCAGCAGGATGCGTGGGCGCTTGCCCGTCTCCTGTGCCACGGTGTCCATGAACTGCGCCAGGCGCAGGGAATCCACGGCGTGGATCAGCGTGAAATGCTCCATGGCCTTGCGCACCTTGTTGCGCTGCAGGGGGCCGATGAGATGCCATTCCGTATCCGGGGGAAGGGCGGGGATTTTTCCCAGGGCCTCCTGGACCCTGTTTTCCCCAAAAACGCGCTGGCCCGCATCATGGCAGGCCCTGACGTCCCCGGCGGGAAATGTCTTGCTGACGGCGACCAGGCGTGCGGACCCTTCCGGACGCCCGGCGCGGCGTTCCGCGGCGCGGATGCGGGAGAGAATGTGTTCCAGATTCTGTTGGATGCTCATGATGGATGGTTCAATTCAGGGAGGGCTGTGCGGGGGCGTGGCTCATGATGTGGTGCAGCGGGGAAAGGCGCCGCATGGCCATGGCCCAGACCTTGGAGGAATCCGGCTCCAGGCAGATGTCCGGCACCATGGGGGATACGTACCAGGCCCGGTCATTCAGTTCCCGGCGCAGCTGGGACGGCGTCCATCCGCTGTGGCCCACGTACGCGCGCAGGGTCACATGGGGATCCCCGGCGTATTCCAGGGCCTGTTCTTCCTGAAGATGGAACTGGACGCGCAGTTTATCCTCCGTACGGGCAAAGGCGGCGAAAATGAGCTGGTTGCGTTCCACGGGCCCCCCCTTGAAAATGGGAACGGTGTAAAGGGATTCCGGAATGTCCGTATGGCGCGCCACTTCCCCCACGTTCATGCCGGCGGGATGGTTCAGGATGTGGCCGATGACGAATTCCTCCTCCACCCGGCTCAGAAAGATTACGGAGTGGTAAAAACCGCCGCCTTCCAGGTAGGGGGCGGAGACCAGGAGGTGGCCCGCCAGGTTTTCATTGCTGATATCTTCATGTTCCATCATCGCCATAAGTGTACGTTAACAAATGTGACGGATGCAGGCAACCATGCGTTCAAACAGCCATGTCAGGAGGCGCCGGAACGGGAAAGCCGGAAGAACGGCAGGGAAGGAAGGTTCAACCGAGGGTGTAACGGGCCCCCCTGGCGGAACGGGCCGCGGCTTTGGGACTCTTCGCCGTTTTGCGGACCGTTGTCCGCCGGGCGGAGGCAACCTTTTTCCCGGCGGAGGCCGGGTGTTTGCGGGAGAGCGCTACGGCAGGCGGACGGGACGCGCGGCGGCGGTGGGAAATGACGGAAGCCGTGTTGATTTCTTCTACGGGAGCCGGGGCCATGACCAGCAGGGAGGAATCCTGCGTTTTTTCAGACTGGGCCAGGGCTTTCAGGGAGGCGTCAATGGAGCAGCGTTCAATCACGACGGGGTCCCCGGTCCGGAGCAGGTTGAAAGCCTCGTATACGTCATTACTCTTCATCCGTACGCAGCCGTAGGAGGCGGGCGTGCCGATGGTGCGTTCCTCCGCCGTGCCATGGATGTAAATCAGGCGGGAGTGGGCGTTACGGTTCCGGGCTTCCATACCCGCCAGCCACATGATGCGGGTGACGATGGGATCGCGCCCCGGGGAATTGGGCGCCACGCATTCCCCGGTGGGCTTGCGGCTTTTAAACACCATGCCCTTGGGTTGCCCGGTGCCGATCTTGGATGCGATGCGGTGGGCGCCCAGCGGGGTGCGGCAGCTTCCCTTCTTATCTCCCAGACCGAATTTGGAGGTGCTGATGGGGTAGGTTTTTACAACGCGGCCGTTACGCATGACGGCCATTTTCTGGTCCCTGACGCTAACGACCGCGCCATCCTTGACGATGGCGGTGGGCTGGTAGTCCGGCCGTGAGCAGGATACCAGGGCGCCGAACACCGCTAAGGCGGCGCCGGCGAGTTGAATCAGGCGTGCTGCTTGCGAGAGAGGCGCAGGCATGGGGAAGGTGTCAGTTTTTGGCTTTGGCAGTTTGTCTGGCGGGCAGCAGGTTGGAGATCATGCGGCCCAGGGAACAGAATCCCGTGTAGTAGAAGCCCAGGAAGGGAATCATCAGGATGGGGGAAAGGTAATGGCCCTGGCTGATCATGATGATGATCAGGTTCAGGAAGAAGGTGCCGCAGGCGATTTCCAGCACGGGAATGACGACGGACTTGATGGCTTTATAGCCGTTGCGCTTGAGCTGGGAGACGTGCTGCCTGTCTTCCTTCCGGTCCACGCCGTACTTGGGCGTGCGGACAAAGGCGGATTGATGGCCGAAAATGGCTTCCAGAACGGCCTTGGCGTTGTTCACGGCCATGCCCACGCTCAGCGTCAGAAGGAGCGGCAGGTACGGAAGTTCCTTCCACCAGGATTTGGGACGCACCACGATCTGGGCGCTCATGTAGAAGATGCAGACGGCCACGCTGGTCATGAAGAACAGAGCCACGTTCACGAACCACATGAACACCGTTTCATTTTCCGGGATACGCTGCGTGCAGATGGGATATACCAGGAAGCAGAGCAGGGCGAGAAGGAGGTAGGAGTAATTGCAGGTGAGGTGCGTGGTGGCTTCCACCTTGGCCTTGAGAGGGGCCTTGGAGCGCCAGATGTCCAGCAGGATTTTCTGGCAGACCTGGATGGAACCCTTGGTCCAGCGGTGCTGCTGGGACTTGAAGCCGTCCATGTCCACGGGAAGTTCCGCCGGGGTAACGACGTCGTTCAGGTAGATGAAACGCCAGCCTTTGAGCTGGACGCGGTAGGAAAGGTCCATGTCCTCCGTCAGGGTGTCATGGGACCAGCCGCCTGCGTCTCCGATGACGCATTTGCGCCACATGCCGGCGGTGCCGTTGAAGGTGAAGAAACGGCCGGAGCGGTTGCGCGCCGTCTGTTCCATGGCGAAATGGCCGTCCAGGTACATGCCCTGGACGCGGGTGAGGAGGTTGTATTCCCGGTTGATGTGGCCCCAGCGGGTCTGGACGAGGCCCACGCCTTCATCCGTAAAGAAGTGGATGGTCTTCTGCAGGAGGTCCGGTTCCGGAACGAAGTCGGCGTCCAGAATCAGCAAGAACTCCCCTTTGGCCACCTTGGTGGCCGCTTCCAGCGCGCCGGCCTTGAAGCCCGTGCGGTCCGTGCGGTGGATGCATACGGCGTCAAAGCCGCGGGCCTTCAGTTCCTCCACCTTGCGGTAGCACTGCTCCGTGGTGTCATCCGTGGAATCGTCCAGAATCTGGATTTCCAGCTTGTCCTGCGGATAATCCAGGGCCGCTACCGATTCCAGAAGGCGGTCCACGACGAATTTTTCATTGAACATGGGAAGCTGGACCGTAACGACGGGCAGTTCCTGGAAATGGGACTTGGGCTGGGGCTTGTTGTTGCGGTTCTTCCAGTACAGGTAAACGATGCTTAAGCGGTGGAAGCCGTATCCGGCCAGACCGACAAGGACCAGAAGATAGCACAAGAGCCAGATAAAATTGTAATTTAAGGACATGCTGGGGCGTACAAGGGTGTTTGGTATCTTTCTGCGTCAGGGGCTGGGGATTTCCTTGACGTGACGCCCGTATAAGACACCATAGGGCGAGAGTCAAGACATATTCCGTTTTGCTTAACCTTTTTGAGTGTTGTTATGAAGAGATTGTATCTGATGGCCGCAGCCGTATCCGTCACGGGAGGAATGGCATTTGCCGTTCCGGAGCAGGAAGCCCCGGAGAAGGCGGATGCCGTGCTGGACGTTCAGGCGCCGCCGTCCGGCAAGGAGTGCCAACCGGCCATTCCGGAACGCCTGCTGGATGATTCCCACATGAACGAGGAACTGGGCATCAATGAATTTACCGCGCCTTCCATCCGCAAGATTTTTGAGGACCTGGAAGGCCTTCCGGAGATTCCGGAAAATGTGGCGTTGCGCGCCCGCCCGGAACGGCCGCCCATGGACCGCTGCTCCCTGGCCCTTCAGTTGGGCGGCATGATGGCGGACGGCTTCGTGATTGTGCAGTGCGGCAAGATGAACGAAGTAAAGCCCATTGCGCTGGACCTGTCCAGCTACGCGAAGGCGATCGGCGCCGGGGAGCGGGTGAACCGCCACGCCGCCAGCCTGCTGAAAAACGCGGAGGACGGGGATTTGAGCAGTTTCAAGAATAACCTGGCCCTCATCCAGTCCGACGTGGAACAGGAGCTTGCCTCCCTGCGGGATTCCGACATGGCGAACCTGATTGGCCTGGGCGGGTGGATTCGCGCGCTGGACGCCGCCACCGCCGCGCTGGACAACAAGTTTGCGGAGGACAAGGCGAAGGTCATTTTCCAGCCGGACGTGCCGGAATATTTCCATTACATTCTGGACGGAGTGGAACCGGAAATGAAGGAGCGCCGGGACATTGCGAAAATCATGGACCTGCTCACAACCTTGCAGGAACAGATGACGCTGGCCCCGGATGCCAAGCCTACCCGGGCGGGCGTGGAAGCCATCCGCAAGACAACGCTGGAGCTGATGAAGGCGGCTCTGGCTCCCGTGGAATCATAATATCCGTGTTCCGATGGTTCTTCCCCTCCTGACCAGTCTGGAAGTGCGTCTTACGCCGCGCAGCCTGTATGCGCGGGATGAAAAGCTGGAGCGGATGGTGAGGGAGGACGGGCGCATTCCCGTGCCCTATAACGTGAGCATCCGCAACACGGGGGACGGCGCCGTGCGCATCATCGGCAAGAAGTGGACTGTCCGTTCCCATGAAGACGGCACGCAGGTGATTGAAGGGGACGAATTGTTCGGTTCCCGTCCGCTGCTGTGCCAGGGACAGATTTTTGCGTTTAACGGCCTCCAGATGCTGCGCCTGCCGGCGCGCATCCAGTTGACCCTCCTTGTACGGGACGAGGCCGGGATTCTCTACCATACGGACCCCGTCAGCCTTAAATGGTGAAATAAAAAAGCCCCGCAACTGATTGCGGGGCTTTTTTATAGTGTTTAATGATTAGAGATAAGAGAGTAGGGAAAGAATGAGCGGACCAATGTCCGGAAGTTGAAATAACTATTCTCTACTCGATACTCTCCAATCACTGCCGCCGGCCTAGCCTTCTTCGTCGTCCCCGTGGTTGAGGATGAAGTTGAGGTCGTCAATGCCCAGGCTGGAGGTGAAGCCTTCGTCACCCAGCACGTTGGCGACGAGCTGGTTTTTCTGGTGCTGGAGGATGCGGATTTTTTCTTCCACGGAATCCTTCGTCAGCAGGCGGTAGGCGATCACCTTGTTCTTCTGGCCGATGCGGTGCGTACGGTCAATGGCCTGGCTTTCCACGGCCGGGTTCCACCACGGGTCGTAAAGGACCACGTAGGAGGCGGAGGTAAGGTTGAGGCCGGCGCCGCCCGCTTTCAGGGAGAGCAGGAAGACGGACGGGTCCTTGGTGGTCTGGAATTTTTCAATTTCCCCGCGGCGGTCCTTCGTCTGCCCGGTGAGGTAGTTAAGCGGCCTGTTTTCCGCTTCCAGCCGGTTCTTGATGATCTCCAGCATGGAGACGAACTGGGAGAAGACGAGCACCTTGTGCCCTTCTTCCCGGAGCTGGTCCAGCAGGTAGAACAGGGCGGTCATCTTGGCGCTGTCTTCCTTGGCGTATTTGGGGTCCACCAAGCCGGGGTGGCAGCAGATCTGGCGCAGGCGCATGAGCCCTTGCAGAATGGCGAAGCTGTTCTTCTTGACGGATTCATCAGAGTCCAGGCCAAGGAGGGCCTGCTGGATGCGGCGGAGTTCCGCCTTGTACAGCTGGCTCTGGATGCCTTCCATCTTGGCGTACACTTCTTCTTCCGTCCTGGGGGGCAGGTCCTTGGCCACCTGGGATTTGGTACGGCGCAGCAGGAAGGGCTTCAGGCGCGCGGCCAGGCGGTTCTGGCTCTGCGGGTCCTTGCGCTTGTCAAAGCGTTTCTTGAAGTAGGAGCGGGAACCGAGGACACCGGGCATGGAGAAGGCCATGAGGGACCACATGTCCAGCAGACGGTTTTCAATGGGCGTGCCAGAAAGGACGAGGCGGTTGTAGGAAACGATTTCACGCGCGGCTTTGGCGGCCTTGGAATCCGGGTTCTTGATCTGCTGGCCTTCGTCCAGGATGACCGTGAGCCACTTGATCTGGTTCAGGGTTTCACCGCAGACGCGGAGCTGGGCGTAGTTGACCACGACCATGTCGTAATTCTTCCGGATGTCGTCCAGATTGGCCTGGTCCTTGCTGCGGATGACGAGCACGCGCACGCCGGGAGCGAACTTCTCCGTTTCCCCGGCCCAGACATCCAGCACGGACTTGGGGCAGACGATGAGCACCGGAGGAACGGCGACCTTCTTCTTGGATTTGTTTTTGCGAGCGAATTCCTCACGCAGCCAGAGGACGTACGTAATGGACTGGATGGTTTTGCCCAAACCCATGTCGTCCGCCAGAATGCCGCCGAAGCCGTTCGTAGCCAGATAAGCCAGGAAGTGGAAGCCGTCCACCTGGTACGGGCGCAGGGTGGCCTGAAGCTGGGAGGGGACGTCCGGCTTGACGTCGATTTTGATTTCCGCAGTACGGTCCTTGATGCGTTTCCAGGCCTTCGGGTCGAACACTTCTGCGGCCTTCGGGTCCGCCAGCTGCATGGCGTGCATGCGGTGGGTTTCCCCGGAGAGGTCGAAGGGGTCCAGGCCCAGGCGGGTGACGGCGTCGCGCTGGTCGTTGTCCAGCTTGATTTCCAGGCGCATCCAGCCTCCGTCGTCCATGCGGACGTAGCCGCCTCTGGCGGCCACCAGGGCGCGGATTTGTTCCTTGGAAAGCTGCACGCCTTCCACGTCAATGACAATGCGGAGGTCAAACCAGTCAATTTCCTGGTTGACCACTTCAAACCGAACGGCGGCGGCTACCGGGTCCGCCAGCAATGTCTTGAGCTTCTCGTCCATGTTGACGGTCAGCTCTTCCGGGAGCTGCTTGGCCCATTCCGCAAATTTTTCAGGGAACTGCCGGGTAACGCGGGCCTTGAAGGCGCCTACCTGGGGGTCATAGGAGAAGCCCATTTCCTCCAGCAGGCCGGGAATGGGATAAAGATGTTCACGGATGAAGCGTAGCAGGGCCTTGTTCTTCATGGGCTCCTGGTGGGCCACGTCCCAGCCGTCCTTGCCGAGCTTTTCCGTGCGGTAGCCGGAAGCGTCCCTGGCGCTTACTTCACACAGGACGTGCTCCGTTTCCGCGGAGGTGAGGCCGCGGACGATCTTCATGTCAAAGGTGCCGCGAAGGTCGATGTCCACCACGCGGTCTTCCATGCTGGGGGGAAGGGAAGCGCCGATCTTGCGCAGGAATTCCACCCCTTCAAGGCTGTCGATGACCTGTTTGGGAATGGAATAGCGGGGTTCCACTTCCGTGCTCTCCAGCCAGCGGGGAGGGCCGGGGAACACGGTTTCATCAGACTGGTAAAGTTCCTGCTGGCCCGGAAGCTGGCGGACGGAGTGGGAGACGTTGATGCCGGTGGACGTGGCGAGCTGGAGGGCGTAGCAATCCGGCTCAATGGGGTCGTCCTGGCAAATCCACTTGAGCGGTTCGTCCACCACCTTGAAGTAATTTTCATCCAGGTTCACCAGGTAGCCTTTCAGGGCGGGCTGGTGGAAAAGCTTGTTCATCAGGGCGCACGCGGCTTCCTGGTCCAGGTCCAGCGTCAGCGCGTCTTCCGCACGGGCGTAGTCGGACAGGGCCACGAGGAGGATTTCCGTCTGGGCGTCCATGCGCACGGCGGCGCGTTCATGCAGGTTTTCCAGATGGTCCAGGTCCTGTTTTTCCCGGACGGGAATCCAGTCCTGCTTCAGGGAATGGCGGTATTCAAAGTGGCCCTCGTTAATGGTGGAGACGAGCCTCATGAACAGCTCTCCGCGGGGCGGCTGCGGAGGGCGTTCATTCACGGACTGGATGCGGTCATACCAGGTGCCCACTTCACGGGAACGCTCCCATTCATGAATCTTGCGCTGGATTTTTTCCAGGTCCGTGATGGACTCCATGAATTCCGGGTAGGGCAGGCGCCTCTTGTTAAAGGCGTACGCGATGTAGTTCCAGAACTCCAGGATGTTGGTGGGGGGCACGGGCCACAGCTCCAGCGGGTCATAGCTGACGATCTCCCACCGGGGATTCAGGCGCACCATGTCATGGTCATGGATTTCCTGCTCAATGGCGAAGCGGCGGTAGCGCTTTTCCAGCTTGCTGACGTAATCAGCCTCCTTGTCGTCCAGTTCACGGCCCAGCTTCTCTTCCAGAATATCCAGCAGGGGGACGTCGTTCAGTTCATTGGGTGATTCCGGCAGGTCCTGGCCGCGGTACATGCGTTCCAGCATGGCGGCGTACATGGCCGCCCCGGCCAGATCCTCGTCCTCCGTGGAGCATGCCCCGAACCACCTGTTGCCCTGGAGGCGCAGATTCACGCGGTGCACGCCGTGGGCGTCTTCCACACGGCCCTGAATATACAAATGATTGCCAAAGATCTGTGTAACCGCTCCATCCTTTTGGAGCTTCTCGCCGCGCAGACGGATTTCTTCCGGAAAGGCGTTGAGAAAGTTCAGGGTAGCCCTATCCGGGTTAAGTGCCATGCTCATAATATCAGACTGTCATATAAAAATTGGAAACAAGCGTTCCTTGAGAAAAGGACGCTACAGGTCTATGCACTTTACTATGGCACAAAGGGCGGATTAGAGCAACTATTCTCTGAAAATAATTCCAACGAATGTTTGAAATAATACTTAAATTTATGAATTTAATCATGTTATGTTTTCGTGCCGGAGGTTGTTTTTTGAAGAAAAAGAGCATATTTTATCATGCTGGAAAGAATGAATGTCAGCCTTGCGTAACATGTGTTCTTGACACGTCCGCTATAAAAGGGTCTTTTATGCCTGAAATTTTATGTCCTCCGCAACACTTCTACAGTTACTGGCGACTCAAGCCCGCTTGAGCGATGGCGAATTGGCCGAACGTCTTGACATGACTGAAGAAGCCGTGCGAGCCCAGCGGGAGCAATGGGAAAAGGAAGGCGTGATCCTGGGCTACCAGGCGGTGGTGAATGAAGAATACGAACACGACAGCCGTGTGGCGGCCTTCATTGAGGTGAAGATGACGCCGGAACGTGACGGCGGCTTTGACCGCCTGGCGATGCGTATCTCCCGTTTTGACGAAGTCTCCTCCTGCTATCTGGCGAGCGGCGGCTTTGACCTGCTGGTGCTGGTGGAGGGGAAAAGCATGCGGGACATCGCCCGGTTTGTGGCGGAAAAACTGTCCACGCTGGAAGGGGTTCTGTCTACTTCCACGCACTTCCATCTGAAAACCTACAAGAAAAACGGCTGCGTGTTTGAGGCCCCCGTGCAGGCCGAACGCCTGGTTGTCGCTCCGTAATCCCCTGCCGTCAGAAAGGAACCATTAATGAACTGGCAGAACAAAATAGCGGAGCAGGTAGACTCCATTCCCCGTTCCGGCATCCGGGAATTCTTTGACCTGGTCACAGGCCGGACGGACATCATCTCCCTGGGCGTGGGGGAACCGGACTTCGTCACGCCGTGGAACATCCGTGAGGCAGCCATTTACTCCCTGGAAAAAGGGCATACCTCCTACACCTCCAACTACGGGCTGGAATCCCTGCGCCGTTCCATCGCCAAATATGTGGAAGGCTTCTTCCATGTAAAATACGACCCCCTGCATGAAGTGCTGGTGACGGTGGGCGTAAGCGAAGCCATTGACCTGGCTCTGCGCGCCGTGCTGAACCCGGGGGACGAGGTTCTTTACCATGAACCTTGCTACGTTTCCTACGCTCCCAGCGTGAAAATGGCCTATGGCGTGGCTACCGCCGTGCCTACGAGCAAGCAGGACCTGTTTGCCCTGAATCCGGCCGTGCTGGAAGCCGCCATCACGCCCCGGACCAAGGTGCTGATGCTCAACTTCCCCACCAATCCGACCGGAGCGGTGGCTCCTGTGGAAACGCTCAAGGAAATTGCCCGCATCTGCATCAAGCACGACCTGATTGTACTGACGGATGAAATTTACAGCGAGCTGCGTTACGACGGCAAGCCGCATGTCTCCATCGCCTCCCTGCCGGGAATGAAGGAACGCACGCTGCTGCTGCACGGTTTTTCCAAGGCGTTTGCCATGACGGGCTTCCGCCTGGGTTATGCCTGCGGGCCGGAACCGCTCATCTCCGCCATGATGAAAATTCACCAGTACTCCATGCTCTGCGCGCCTATCACCTCCCAGGAGGCGGCCATTGAAGCACTGGAAAACGGAACCTCCGCCATGCTGAAAATGCGGGAAAGCTACCGCCAGCGCCGGGACTTCCTGGTGAAGCGGTTCAATGAAATCGGCATAGACTGCCATTTGCCCGGCGGCGCATTCTACGCCTTCCCGGACATCTCCAAATTCGGCCTTTCCAGCAAGGAATTCGCCACGCGCCTGCTGATGGAAGAGCAGGTGGCCGCCGTGCCCGGTACCGCTTTTGGTGCAAGCGGGGAAGGCTACCTGCGCTGCTGCTATGCGACCGCCTTTGACCAGATCAAGGAAGCCTGCAACCGCTTGGAGCGTTTCGTGAAAACCCTCTCCTGACCTCTCCGCGTCCATGAACTCCGTCCCGGAGGCCCTGAAAACAAGGGCGTACGTAGCGCCGTTTGCGGTGTTCATGGGCTTTACCCTGCTGTGGCAGTTTGGCGGCCCGTTCCTGGAATGGGACCATCCCGCCGCCTCCTGGTGGAGAAGGGCGCCGGAGCAATGGCTGTACCCCGTGCAGGCCATCGTCTGCTTTGCCCTGGTCATCTGGTGGAGAAAGGCCGTTAACTGGGACTGGAAATGGAAACCTGCCGTGTGGGGCGTCCTCTTCGGCGTGCTGGGCATCCTGTGCTGGCTGGCTCCTGCGATGGTGGCGGACCGTCTGCCGGGCGGACCGGACGCGTGGTTCGGCCACCCCTCCTGGCCATGGTACCGGTACCTGCTGGGAATTGACGCGCGCCCGGAAGGATTTGATCCCGGCATTGTCTTTGCCCCGGGCTCCTGGAGCTGGCTGGCGGCGCTGGCCCTGCGCTTCTTCCGGGCCGTGGTAGTAGTGGCTCTGGTGGAAGAACTCTTCTGGCGCGGGTACCTGATGCGCCTGATGGTGAACCTGGACCACCCGTGGAAAGTGCCCTTCGGCACGAACACCTGGAAAGCGTACTGGGTAACCACCCTGTGCTTCATGGCCGTGCACCAGCCGGTGGACTACTGCGGCGCCTTCATCTACGGCTCTCTGGCGTACCTCCTTGCCGTGTGGCAGAAAAACCTGTGCGCCGTCATCATCATGCACGCGGTGGCGAATGCGCTGCTAGGATGGGCCGCCCTGGAATGGGGCAAATACGGCCTGTGGTGAATCCGGCGTTTACAGGGAGGGGCTTCTTAAGTACATAAGGCTGATGACTCCGGAAGAAGCGATAGAAATTTTATGGGACTACCACCATGTGAAGCAGGAACTGCACCCGGCGGACCTCATCTTCATCCTTGGCAGCAATGACGTGCGGGTGGCGGAATATGCGGCGGAACTTTATGCGCTGAAGCTGGCGCCCCTGCTCCTGTTTTCCGGCGGGGTCGGGCGGTTCACCGGGGAATGGGCTGTGACGGAGGCGGAACTCTTTGCGGCGGCGGCCATGAAGGCGGGAGTGCCGGAAGACAGGATACTCATTGAAAATAAATCCGCCAACACCGGGGAAAACGTCCGTTTTTCCCGGGAAATCCTGAAACAGGCCGGCATTCCGGAGCCCGTCAGCCTCATAGCCCTGCAAAAACCGTATATGGAACGGCGTACCCTGGCTACGCTCCAGGCCCAGTGGCCGGAACCCGGAGTAACGGTCAGTTCCCCTCCCGTAAGCTTCCGGGAATACTTGACTCCGGAACTGCCGCAGGAGCTGGTCGTCTCCGCCATGGTGGGGGACTTTCAACGGATACTGGAATACCCCCGGCAGGGATTCTCCACGGAACAGCCCGTAACTCCGGAGGCGATGGAAGCCTTCCGCACGCTGGTGGAAGCCGGGTATGACTCCCAGTTGCTCAAGGGGGTGGCTCTCCCCTGGAATTCTTGAGAAGACACGCTTTTTGCTTTCACTGGCCGCTGATTGCGGTCATCAATACAACCCGCATAGCCAACCCAATCTATATATCTTATCATGGCAGACAGAACCAATACAGATCCCGTCCGAATGGAGAAAATCGTGAGCCTCTGCAAAAGGCGGGGTTTCATCTTCCAGGCAGCTGAAATCTATGGCGGGCTGAATGGTTGCTGGGACTACGGTCCCATGGGTGTGGAACTCAAGCGCAACCTCAAGGAATACTGGTGGCGCAAAAACGTGCAGGAACGCGACGACATGGTGGGCATGGACGGCTCCATCCTGACGCATAACTCCGTGCTGGTGGCCTCCGGCCACGTGGGCGGCTTTTCCGACCCGATGTGCGACTGCTTGCTGACCAAGGAACGCCTGCGCGCGGACCAGATCCCGGCACAGAGCGGCATGGGCTTCTTCTACACCGGAGCCGCCAGGAAAGACGGTTCCTGGAGCGTGGAAAAGGAATACTCCGTGCTGGTGGACTCTGAAAAACAGGCGGACAAGGCCCGCAAGACGGCAGCCCAGTACTATGCCCAGCTGGCCGGCAAGGACGTCTCCCACAAGGAAATGGAGCTTCAAGGAGAACGCATGGAACCCATCACGGACTCCACCATGTACAACCCCGCCAACGGTTCCCTGGTGACGGAAGCCCGCGAATTCAACCTCATGTTCAAGACGACCATTGGGGCCACCTCTGATGAAAACGATCCCAATGCCACCGGCTGGCTGCGTCCGGAAACGGCCCAGTCCATCTTCTGCCAGTACAAGAACATTCTGGACAGCTCCCGCGTAAAGCTCCCCTTCGGGATTGCCCAGATCGGCAAATCCTTCCGCAACGAAATCAACCCGCGCAACTTCACCTTCCGTTCCCGCGAATTCGAACAAATGGAAATCGAATACTTCTGCCGTCCGGAAGACGGCCTGCGCCTGGTGGATGAATGGCTGGAACACCGCCTCAGCTTCTATGATGAAGTGGGCGTGCCGCGCGAACACATTCATCTGCTGGATGTGCCGGATGGTGAACGCGCCTTCTACTCCAAGAAAACCTACGACCTGGAATATGAATTCCCGTTCGGCATCCAGGAACTGGAAGGCATTGCCTACCGCACGGACTATGACTTGAGCTGCCACCAGAAAGGCTCCGGCCGTCCGCTGGAATACTTTGACGAAGAAACGCGGGAGAAATTCATTCCCCATGTGGTGGAACCCTCCGCCGGGTGTGACCGCACCATTCTGGCCATCATCTGTGAAGCCTTTGATGAAGAAGAGCTGGTGGATGACAAGGGCAAGAAAGACATACGTACCGTGCTTCGCTTTGTCCCCCGGATGGCTCCCATCAAGGCCGCCATCTTCCCGCTGCTCAAGAAAAACGAGGAACAGGTGCGCATCGCCCGTGAAATTGAAAAAACGCTCCAGCCATGGATGCCCGTCTTCTATGATGAAACGGGAGCCGTTGGCCGCCGCTACCGCCGCCAGGATGAAGTGGGCACCCCCTTCTGCATCACGGTGGACTTTGAAACCCTCGGAGAAAACGATGCCTCCCTCAAGGACACGGTGACCATCCGTCACCGCGACTCCATGGAACAGGAACGCGTTGCCATCAAGGACCTGCTTCACTGGCTCATTGCCCGCGTGCGTTAATGGCGCCTTTGACGGCCGCTGATGCCGCAAAACACTTCAGGGTCGCTCCGTGTTGAATGGAGCGGCCTTTTGTTTTCGGAATGACTGTGATGGAAAAAAGTTGCTGGACGATAGGCCACGGACCATCTAGCATCAAAAACAGGTTGGTTAACCAGAGGTGAATCAGCGATTCCAACATGAATTGCTGAACCGATGATCTGCTTGCGCCAACCTCAAGCTCACAGGAATTTCCCGGAAGATCGGCGATTCCTGTAAGTCATTGAAACCAGCAGATTGACATTCCCTTCAATAAGATAGAAGGCGTAAGGATTATGTATCTTGAAAGAGGTTGGCGCAAAGAGCCGTTTGTACCACTAACTTTCAACGCATATTCCCTTCCGCCGTCGCACCCTCACGGGTGCGTGGATTGAAACACGCCGTTCTCTTCCCATTTAACACTGAAAGAGAGTCGCACCCTCACGGGTGCGTGGATTGAAACTGCAAGGGAGGCCAATCTATCTTCATCTTCAGGGGTCGCACCCTCACGGGTGCGTGGATTGAAACAAAACCCTGCTGCCTGTCGGTGCAAGCGGAATATCGTCGCACCCTCACGGGTGCGTGGATTGAAACTTTTGCTGGTGAGAGCCATACAAACTCCCTCCTAGTCGCACCCTCACGGGTGCGTGGATTGAAACAAAGGCTTGAATCCTTCGCCGCCTTCGTTGTACTGTCGCACCCTCACGGGTGCGTGGATTGAAACCGCATCGGCATCCGTATAAGAATTGCCCGTTACTGTCGCACCCTCACGGGTGCGTGGATTGAACCCAAAATGGGTGAATGGACTTTGTCCAAATTGGAACAAGCGTTGGACAGGAATTGCTGCTCTTACAAGGGTATAGTGCTCTGTTTTTTATTCGATCAGCTATTACTATCAGGAAGGATGGAATTAATTCTGATTAACAAGTAGTTAATCAAGAAAGGGTATTGAAATCCCATCCAAAGAGGGCGTTTGTTGAACAATGGTATTGGATATTTTAATAGACTGGTATGTGGTTAAACATTAAGCTTCCAGAAAATTAAGGCGCTTGATATACTAAATTAGTAATTATATTTTAGAATGTTACGTATTAATTACATTGAAGAGAGTTGATAGAATGATCAGGAAGTGTTTGGAATCAGAATTGGAGACGATTTATGAAATTATCAATGATTCTTCCATAGCTTATAAGGACAGGATTCCTGCTGACAGGTGGAAAGAGCCTTATATGAGCATGGACGAATTGCAGGAACAGATTAACGATGGGGTCATATTTTATTGTTTGGAAGATGACCTGAATATTCTTGGTGTCATGGGTATTCAGGACCGGAAAGATGTTAACCTGATACGCCATGCGTATGTGAGAACGGATGCACGGAGAGAAGGGGTGGGAGGCCAACTCCTGCGGTATTTACAGAAAGACCAGGAAAAGCCTATTTTAATAGGTACATGGGCAGATGCTGTATGGGCCATAGAATTCTACCAGAAGCACGGTTTCCATGTAGTGGAGCGAGAAGAACAAAAACGACTGTTAAAGAAATACTGGGCCATTCCGGCAAGACAGGTGGAGACTTCTGTCGTTCTGGCAGATGGAAAATATGATGGGAAGTAGCCTATGGCCCGGAAACAGTGTTCCCTGTGTGATATTCTAAAAAGATAGTATGATGGTTTTTTTGTTTTGAGTCCTAGGGTGTGTTTGTATTTAAAATCAGTTATTGAATTTGTGTGTGAATTGTAGCTTGTGGATACATCCAGTGGTATAGATTTGTACAAAAAACACCCTTCACTAATAAAAGTGAAGGGTGTTTGCATTCTTGATGGGAAAAGTTTTAGAAACCTTCTATGATTTCAGGCTTCAAACCGGGAAGATCATATTTTTCTGCAATGGTTCCATCCAGGGTGATTTCTATGGAGTGGTGAACCTTGGCGGAGGAGTATTGACCGCTTTTACAGTTATGTTCCCACCAGATGACTTTCTGGACGGACATGCTGCCTTCCGGGCGGGCAGAGGAGGCGTCTCCTTCAAACATCTGCGGGAGAACTTGCTTCAGGAGGGATGCGTCTTTATCAGAGAAGCCTGTCAGCTCGGCCAGTTGCGGATTGATTGCTCCAAAGAAGACATAGGTTCCCTTGTCTATTCTGTATTTCATTCCCATGGTGTCGGAAGTTTTTTTGCTGCCGTCTCCATCATTGCTGACGCTTTTGGTGATTTGGGTGCTGGTGACGTTGACTGTATCCGTACTGAAAGCAGGTTGAATGCTCACCGGGCCACGGATGCCGATGGAGACTCCTGTTCCTTTTTCTGCCCCTTTATCTTTTAGGGCAAAGACTTGTCCGAAGGCACGCACATCATACCATTCCTGGCAGGCTTTTTGCGCTAGTTCGGCAGATGTTCCTTTTTGCTTCAGAATGGGGGTGGCGCGCTCTTTCAGTGTTTTACAATCGTCTACACGCTTATCATCTGATTGGACAAAAATTTTCTGTCCCATGTCCAGCAGCTTGTTGCGGATTTTTCTCTTGAGACAGACGTCGGAGATTTCTCCCAGGCCTTCCAATGTCGTCCGGGGACGGTTGCCGTTAAGCGGATCTCCGTTTGGATTGGCATTCGTAACGGTGAAGATGACGGCAAAGTCAATTTTATGATTAAGGCTCATGATGTTGTTCTATGGTATGAGTTGATAATTGGTTGTAAGAATTATTCTGCTGATTGAGCGTTTTTTTCTTCCTTAGTTTTATAAATGAATGCTCTTTGACAATGGTAGCCAAGCAGGTAAGCTCCTGTTAACGGTGCATTGTCCAGAAGTTGTTCTAGAAGAAAGGTATCCATAATATTGTCTAGGTATTCGTCATATTTTTTCAAATAAGGAATAGTTTTCCCGTTTCTATGCAGAATGTTCCTATAAGGCTGAATACTTTTTTCCAGCATGGGCCAGGTTTCAGCTGGACGCTGTTGGAAACGTTGCATGAATTTTTCCGCGTTGGTAGGGCGGGAGGTATCCGTGACCTTTAATGCTAATGCTTCAATAGCTTCCGCAACGGCTAAAAGACGGCCGAAGAGGTAACTGCGGTCTGTGATGGATGAATCAAGGCTCATAATGTCTGAGGATGAAGTGTGTGTTTGAGGGTGATTATAAAGATAGATGGAGCAGGATACGCCCAGGGTCATTTCCCATTCCCACCATTCCATGGAATGCCGTTTGGAGGCCTGGAGGATGCATTGTTTTTCCAAGTCCGGGGGGATGGGAAGGTTTTGAAGAACGCAGGGAAGCAGCCTAGAAAGGGCATGTTTTCTTAGCTTGTCATCCACTTTGCTTCCATAGGCCGCTTTGACAATCATGGAAATGGATGGTGCCCCGATATAGGAGCGGTCGTTCCCTTCCTTGTCTTTGGGGAGATGCTGCTTCCAGCTGGCCCTGGAATGCCAGGCAAGCAGGTTGTTAAGATAGTCAGAGACAGAGAATTCCTGAAAACTGGAAAGGGACATGCGTCCCGGAGATGCTGAGTTCAAACTTAGAACCAGAACCCGGTTGTCCATATCATTTTCATTCAGAGAAGTTTGCAGACGTTCTTTTCCGCCTCCCGATAGTTCTTTTTTGAATTGTTTAACCAGTTGGATCACCTGATCATTCGGAGTTGGTTGGTCAGGCGCGTAGTGTTGCCATTCTTGTACATTGCCGCAGGGGGAGGGTACATTGAGCAAGCCTGGAGACCATGCAAGAACGACAAGATCTCCATCATACCAGCCCTGGCGGGAGATAAGCCAGCGAAGCGCGCTGTGGGCCTTTTGAGTGACTTCCGTACTTACTCCGCAAGCTTCATCCGCTTCAATGAATTTTCCCCGGTAAGTGTAACCGGAACTGTCATTGGAGGAAATGAGTTTAGCTTTGTCTCCGGCGTTTCTGATCCGTGCCGGATGGTTGGCTGCCAGCGGTGCGGTTTGTCCCAGAATGTAGCACATTCCCCGCTTGGTAGATTTGGATTCCGTATAGCGCCTCCAGGATTCGTACATGGAGGGGTCATGGTATACTTCCACAGGGCTTCCGTCCCTGCTGTTGACTTTCCACCGTATGAACGCATTTTCCTGGGTGGAGGCGCCAAGGATTTCAAAGATGGAAGGCATCTCCTGTTTGTCCCCTTTCCACGTAGGAATCAGGGTGTTGGTGGAATTTCCTACATGCAGGATTCCCTCTTTAACCAAGTCGGCGATTAGGGATTTTTTACGGATATAGGCCAGAATGGCTTTCAGTTTTATATTGTCGGGATCAAAGGCCGCCCATTCCGACAGTTGTTGTTCATATTGCTCATAAGATTCAAGCAGAATTTTAAGCTGCTTGGTCCGTTTGGCCGGGGTTTCAGCCGGAGGGAAGTAGTCCGTATTGTCTCCTGCCACATATTGGAGCTTGTCGCACAGAGGGTGGGGACACGCCCCGCTGGTGCGGCCTCCGGAAGCTTCCGTAACGGGAATGATGGTGGGCTGTGTGTTTGGATTGTTGAGAGAGGCATTGACAAGCTCTCCCTGTTTGTTCAGGGTGATGGTGATGTGGGCATTCTGCATGCTATGATACAGCGGCAGAAGAGGTGTGATAAGGCGCTCCTTTCGGTTGCCTTGGGCCGGTTCTTTGTCAATGCGTCCTATGTAATCACGGTTTTGTTCGTAGGTAGCATATAAGGCGTGCATCCAGTTCATCGCTTTTTTTCTCCTTTCATTTTTCCAGGCTCAGATCATCCAGTCCGCTGGATTTTGGCGGGCATGCCGCCATGGGACGCACATGTTTGACGATTTGGCATTCCTCAGGACGAATGAAACGGACGATTCCATTTTCCATGACAGGACGCCAGAAACGTATGGAAAGCTCGTCTTTTCCCGTCTCGTCCGGATAGTTGAATCCATGGAACATCAGGCCAAAGGAGGTTTCTCCGTAATTGTCATAGAAACTTTTACCTTCTCCAAAACGGCATGGCTCCACGTAAGCTTGGCATTCCCGGGTGCCCAGGGAGATATCCCGGCGGCCACCGCGTTCAATCATGCGCCGGGCGATTTCATAGTGTTTGCCATCTATCCGGTCCCTGCTCATATCTGGACGGTGCATGTTCCATTCAAAGTGCGCCTTAACCTGGTATTCCACATCCTGCAGGTAGGTATATACGGACAAATCCACGCCTGCCTCATGGTATTTAATCAATTTCATGTTTTTGGGGACCAGGCGGATGGGGGCTATTACCCTCACTTCATCAATTATCCAGATCAGAGTAGGTTTCCAGTAGATTGCTTTTATAATTCCCTTCAGGGCTTCATAAGTGGGGATTTGGTAGGAACATTTTTCTCCGCCTATCCGGGTGAGGGGGTCGGAGAAAAGAGCATATTTACCGTAAACCTTAAATTCGACTTGATTGAGCATGAATGTGAAGTTGTTGAAGATTCCTATGGCTGGGAGAGGGTTAGAGCGCCGCAAGTGTCACCCGGATGTGCGAGAAAGCCCAGGAATGGATCATATTTATCTGCATTAACAGTATAAATATCCATTCTCTCCTGTATACGCATAATCTCTCCCGCATTCAAGTATTTTTCCAGATTTTGGTTGGAAATGGGGACGGAATAGGCTCTGGATTTTTGAAGGCAGTCATTCCATTGTTTCCATTCCTCCTCCGTGTGGGGATTCATGTTCCAAAGTATTTTCTGGTATTTTTTGCCTTCTCCATATGAGGTAAGAACGGCCATTGTGTTTTCTTGTATGGGATGGTATTGATACGCTGCCGAGGCAAAGGCCTGGAAAAGGCGTAGAGAACCGTATTTAGGCTGTTGGCGTAGAACTGGCATCAGTTTGAAATTCAGGGATAAAGCATCTTCCATGTTGGTGGAGAGGCCGGAACATGGGAACGGGTAAGACAGGTGGTCATGATTGTGTGTTTGGGTGAGCTTGCCGTGAAATTCCTTAAAATAAAGGGCAACGGATTTATTGCCTAAGATTTCCTCCTCTTCAGGATCACGAATCAGGTCCATTGCGATTTCCTTTCCGATTTCAAGTTCCGGTAAAGATCCCAGTTTTTCCAGTTTGTTTGCAGGATTGATAAGGATGATTTTTCCTCCTGGGCGCGAGGCGTCTCTGTTGCAGCGGCCTGCCGCCTGCGTGCAGGAGTCCAGACCGGCTACGCTCCGGATGATGACGTCAAAGTCCACATCCACTCCGGCTTCAATCAGGCCGGTGCTGATGCAGACTACGGTTTTCCCCATGGTCCTGGCTTTTTGCAGGGATACCTTGTCAATTTGGTTTGTAATGATTTCCTTCCTGTGGGCGGGGCACATGTTGGTGCTGAGGTGGAGGATGTGAGCCTCGGCATACAGGTTCCGGCAATCGGAGGCCAGTTTAGCTGCCAAGCTTTTGGTGTTGACGATTACCAGGGTAGGACCGTTTGCGGAAGCCTGCTCCATGATGAAATTTCTCATTCTTTCCACAGTCCAGTAATTGGAGGGTTTTATTTCACTGTAGACCTTGCATTGGCGGAATTGGTTAAATTGATCGAAGAAGGCTTGACTGTCCGGAATAATAGGTGTTTCAACAAGGTGATCATGCGCGTCTGTTTCTGTTGGCGCTTCCGGAGGGGTTGCGGTGCAGCGGATAGTGCTGCTGTGGCAAATGCCGGAGAGGAAGTCCAGAGAATGTTCAAAAAGCCGCAGGGAGGTGAGGGGGATGGCCTGTACTTCGTCAAAAATCACCACGGCATTCGCCAGGGAATGCATGCGGCGCATATGCTGCTTGCCGAATGCGTATAGTGCATTCAGGTATTGCACGGCTGTAGTGAGTATGATGGGTACATTCCATGTTTGAGTAGCTTCCATGTACCATGTTTTTTTTTCCGGCGTCCAGGGTTCCTCTTCTCCTGTTTTATTGAGGGTCTCCTGCACCAGATTGGAATGGTGTTCCAGAATACATTCCTTGTATTCGTCTCCGAGCGCTTCTTTAATTGAATTTGCCGTCTGGTCAAGAATGGAAGTATAGGGAATGACGTAAATGATGCGGGACAAATGATGCCGCCGCGCATGTTCCAAGGCGAATCTGAGACTTGAAAGGGTTTTTCCTGCACCGGTAGGCAGCGTAAGGCTCCATTTGCCAACGCGGCCTCCCGCGGCCTGAAAACATTCCTGCGACATGGCAGCCCTACTTTGGTTCATGGGTGTTTCAGTTTTGAAGGAACCAAGGTGTTTGTTCAGGTTGTTTTGCATTCCTTCCCAATCCGGTTTAGGAATGCTGTCGTGGCTTCCTCTGCCGGACGCACTTGTGTAATCCGCTTCAATCAGACTGCTCAGACAGAACCGTGCGATCAAACCATAATGGAATGAAACTTTTTTTTGGGAATGGCCGAACAGAGAGAGAATGCGTGTATGGATATTCTTGAGTTCCCTCCCCAATTCCGGGTTTTCCAGAAGGGAATAATAGTGTTTTTTTTCCGAAGATGTTAGTTTTGATAAGATTTCATCAAGATGAGT